>JACJYN010000009.1 GCA_020636095.1 Lewinellaceae bacterium | reverse complement strand
GGAATTGAAACTTAGGTATTCATGCTTTCCTATCTTCTTCTTCTTCGAGCCTTAATCGTACCAGATTGGAATTGAAACGGCGTGTCTACAAGCGCATAAATAAGCCGGTATTTTGCCTTAATCGTACCAGATTGGAATTGAAACATTGAAATTGCGTCTTGCCCAGAATATGCAACCTGGCCTTAATCGTACCAGATTGGAATTGAAACAGAGACAAGGGCGCGAAGTGGAGCCAAGCAATATTGCCTTAATCGTACCAGATTGGAATTGAAACGCGTCTACCCGGACGCCACAGCGGCGGAATTGAAAGGCCTTAATCGTACCAGATTGGAATTGAAACAAAGGTGGTCAAGCGCCTCTAACACGTCAATTTTTGCCTTAATCGTACCAGATTGGAATTGAAACTTAGTTGAGTGTAACGGCTTTTGTGGGACATACGAGCCTTAATCGTACCAGATTGGAATTGAAACAAGGGACTACTAGATAGTCTGGCTGCATGGCCTTCAGCCTTAATCGTACCAGATTGGAATTGAAACCGATAAAGTAAACGCGCTACTCAAAGAGCGTGGTGTGCCTTAATCGTACCAGATTGGAATTGAAACGCATAAAGGCGGAGGTGGATTCATAAATTTGAATGCGCCTTAATCGTACCAGATTGGAATTGAAACTTAGGAAAACAGGAAAAAAAACGGTACAAAAAAATGCCTTAATCGTACCAGATTGGAATTGAAACTCGTTCAAAAAAACGCCCTCAAGCGTAATGTTGTTTGCCTTAATCGTACCAGATTGGAATTGAAACGCACCTTACCGGACCCCAGGCCGGTGGTTACTAGCTGCCTTAATCGTACCAGATTGGAATTGAAACGCGTTAATCCGCTGAGGCTTTCCTGACCCTTGATTAGCCTTAATCGTACCAGATTGGAATTGAAACACAGCATTAAGGAGGTCACAAAAGAGGTACTAGAGCCTTAATCGTACCAGATTGGAATTGAAACACTGATAGCCCCGTTCTATACGATACCGAAACGGGCGCCTTAATCGTACCAGATTGGAATTGAAACAGGTAGGAGAGGGAAAAGTCGAGGACATTTACGACAAGCCTTAATCGTACCAGATTGGAATTGAAACAAGAGCGCAACAAAGACTAACGACGATACAAGGAAAGCCTTAATCGTACCAGATTGGAATTGAAACTTATGGCCTGGCTGACGGGCATATCCAGTTTTTCAAGCCTTAATCGTACCAGATTGGAATTGAAACAATATAGGTGAGTCCTTCCCTGCGTGTGCGCAGGCGCCTTAATCGTACCAGATTGGAATTGAAACTTGATCGAAGAGTGATTGAGTTGTCCATCCAACCCTGCCTTAATCGTACCAGATTGGAATTGAAACAGCCCTGTGTTTAATGCGGTGCTTCCCGCTCCCGCTGCCTTAATCGTACCAGATTGGAATTGAAACTTGATCCGTATCGAAGTACGTACTCCACCAAGCCAGCCTTAATCGTACCAGATTGGAATTGAAACTACATTAGCCCTGGGTTTAACCCGGCTTTCTTCAGGCCTTAATCGTACCAGATTGGAATTGAAACGAGTTTTTCTCTTTCCTCTTCGCTATACGCTTTGTTGCCTTAATCGTACCAGATTGGAATTGAAACATCGGTACGTACATTACTCTCATGTCTGGTGGTTCTGCCTTAATCGTACCAGATTGGAATTGAAACAATTGTAGCCCTGCCGAATGGACCACTCTTTCAAGGCCTTAATCGTACCAGATTGGAATTGAAACAACCTGTAAACGTTGGGCTATGTTATCAGCTAAAGAGCCTTAATCGTACCAGATTGGAATTGAAACGTGTGATCAACACCACAATCAGCAAGTAGCATGGCAGCCTTAATCGTACCAGATTGGAATTGAAACAAATATGGCGACTTCTTGAAGGCATTAGCCTCTGTTGCCTTAATCGTACCAGATTGGAATTGAAACGCTACCACCTCAAAACTATTCAGGTCACTGACTGAGCCTTAATCGTACCAGATTGGAATTGAAACGTGTTGAGGTAGCTGTCAGGGTCTTGGCTAGGGTGCCTTAATCGTACCAGATTGGAATTGAAACTCCGATTATGAAAACCGGACCATTGAACACGCGAAAGCCTTAATCGTACCAGATTGGAATTGAAACCGGGCTCGGCTACGTTCCCGCCAAATGGTTTTGGGGCCTTAATCGTACCAGATTGGAATTGAAACTTATCACCCCGGCGGTTATATCGTCAATTACAGGCCGGCCTTAATCGTACCAGATTGGAATTGAAACCGTAATAGCGGAGGCGAAGCAGTTCGAGCAATACATGCCTTAATCGTACCAGATTGGAATTGAAACAATTTTAAAGCCCTTGATTGACGCTGGATGGATTGAGCCTTAATCGTACCAGATTGGAATTGAAACTCGCAATACATCCCGCTATCCTCCCGGTAATCGCAATCGCCTTAATCGTACCAGATTGGAATTGAAACGCCAAATGGTTTTGGGACCAGCCGATTACCTACCGGGCCTTAATCGTACCAGATTGGAATTGAAACTATTGAAGTTGCGCCTCAATCAAATGTCAGCCGCCGGCCTTAATCGTACCAGATTGGAATTGAAACGGTTGAGCAGGATGTCGGCCCGTTGCTTGGCCTCTGGCCTTAATCGTACCAGATTGGAATTGAAACTGAAATACCAATCCGCTTCTTAATGACACTCCCCGCCTTAATCGTACCAGATTGGAATTGAAACGAATGTCAATGCTACCGTCTGCATTCTTTTTGAAGGGCCTTAATCGTACCAGATTGGAATTGAAACATGAGATCCGCAGCCGGTCCAAGCGGAACGTCGTTGCCTTAATCGTACCAGATTGGAATTGAAACAAATATCAATCAATCAAAACCATATTTTTTAAAAGGGCCTTAATCGTACCAGATTGGAATTGAAACAAGTAGGGCGTTGAAAACTCGCCAATTTCGCCAACGGCCTTAATCGTACCAGATTGGAATTGAAACAAAAATTACGTCCTCCACTTTTTCAGGGTGCATATCGCCTTAATCGTACCAGATTGGAATTGAAACTAGTCATCCGTTAGGACAGAACCCGCCTCTTCCCGCCTTAATCGTACCAGATTGGAATTGAAACGGGTTACGGCGCTTATCTTTTCCATGCCGTACTTCCGCCTTAATCGTACCAGATTGGAATTGAAACCTGGCCCTGGCCAGCGCCCTGGCGCAACATGACCGGGCCTTAATCGTACCAGATTGGAATTGAAACCTTACATCGCCATACAGCCCACAACATTTGCAGGACAGCCTTAATCGTACCAGATTGGAATTGAAACAGAAGATTCTCCTTTTCCATCAAGGAAAGCCTTTAAGGCCTTAATCGTACCAGATTGGAATTGAAACGCAATGGAAGTATTCAATGTCGCGGCCTTTGTGGCGCCTTAATCGTACCAGATTGGAATTGAAACGGGATAGGGTGCGCCGGTCGTTGCGCTCGAGGGCGGGCCTTAATCGTACCAGATTGGAATTGAAACTTGTTGGTGCCGTCCCAGGATATAACATACCTGGTGCCTTAATCGTACCAGATTGGAATTGAAACGGGCTTAACCCTTTACACTGCACCTCCCACTCCGGGCCTTAATCGTACCAGATTGGAATTGAAACCGCATGGCAAAGCTATTCCATATCCGACCTTTACGCAGCCTTAATCGTACCAGATTGGAATTGAAACTGGCTGATGTCTCCGCATTCTCTAGCGCCGAGGTGGGCCTTAATCGTACCAGATTGGAATTGAAACAACGCATTAGCGCCGCCTTCTATCAGCGTAGTGAATGCCTTAATCGTACCAGATTGGAATTGAAACAGCCCTGTGCTTATTGCCTGGCTTCCTGCACCTGCGCCTTAATCGTACCAGATTGGAATTGAAACATGGCTGTCCTCCGCTTTCCGCGTTGCTTACTACTGCCTTAATCGTACCAGATTGGAATTGAAACACGATAGGGCCGCTATTCGGCAGTTACAAAGTACAGCCTTAATCGTACCAGATTGGAATTGAAACTTGTCCCAAAAAACAGGTACAGAGCCGAACTCGCTGCCTTAATCGTACCAGATTGGAATTGAAACGAATTTGAAGAAAAGTTAGACCTTTTGGGCGTACGGCCTTAATCGTACCAGATTGGAATTGAAACTATTTCCCGGTGGCCCGGCGGTTGAATATTGCCATCGCCTTAATCGTACCAGATTGGAATTGAAACGGCGATCAGGTAGATGACGAATAACAGCAATGCGAGCCTTAATCGTACCAGATTGGAATTGAAACATTGTTATAGGTGCTAAGGTGCCAGGTCGTGGTGAAGCCTTAATCGTACCAGATTGGAATTGAAACATGATGGAGCTGGGCACGAACGCGGTATTGCCAGCCAGCCTTAATCGTACCAGATTGGAATTGAAACACGCCGGCGGAGATGCCGACCCCGATGCCAGCCTGGCCTTAATCGTACCAGATTGGAATTGAAACAGGCGATTTACTTCAATTGTTTCAAGCCCTCCAAATGCCTTAATCGTACCAGATTGGAATTGAAACTGGTCTCGTGCTTGTAGAGTGGCAGGCGGCGGTCTCGCCTTAATCGTACCAGATTGGAATTGAAACATCTCTGTGCCGGCATAATCAGTGTTATCGAAACACCGCCTTAATCGTACCAGATTGGAATTGAAACCCAATTATCCACCACATCACCCCATCCCCACATCACCACATCACCACATCCCCACATCACCCCATCCCACCGGCCTCACGCTAGGCGCCACATCACCCCATCCAACCCAAGAAGCCTGTTTGGACAGCTAAAAGAAGGCCCTCCGGACTTCAACAAGCAAGGCCCGATAGCAAACTACATTTGCTATCGGGCCTTTCCAGAACAAGCGACAGCTTGCTATTCCTGTATTCTCACATTCACAGCACTCGGCCCTTTAGGGCCCATTTCCACTTCAAAAGACACCCGGTCCTTTTCCTGGATTTCGCCTTCTACATTGTTCACATGCACAAAGATGCTTTCTTTCGTTTCATCATCGATGATGAAACCGTAGCCTTTTTCGTCGTTGAAAAATTTCACCTGTCCTTTGCGGATGGTTTCCATAGGCGAGTCATCCCGGGGCGGCACCCCAATAATGATGTCTTCAGCCTTGATCTTGATCTTTTTGGATGGATCGGGCGGCGTGGAGGAGAGATTGCCATTCTCATCTACGTAGGAAAGCATTTCCTCAAAGGTCTTGGCGCCCCTTTCCGCTTTTTCCACTTTGCGTTGCTCCTGGCGCTCCTGTTTATCCTTCTTCTTTTTCCTGCGTTTCTTTTCTTTTTCCTTCTTGTTATACGATTCTTGTGATTTACCCACGTTTCAATTTTAGTTTAAAAAAATTCCCGCTTGAGGAGGAAAGTCAATAACAAGCTAGCTGATATACAAAAAATATCTGCCCCCAGTTCCCTTTTTAGCAAGGGAATCCAAATTTACCTAAATTTATTCGGATAGTTGCATATTCTTTTTTTTTATTTGTTTGTCCCGGACAGCTCGAGTGAGCCCGAAGAGGCGGAAATAAACGGCTGGAAATTCAATATCCAGCCCACTGTAGAAAGAGCATTGCCATTCTGTCCATCCAGGCAACTCGTCATGCCGTCACCAGATATCCCAGATAAAAGACATACAAACCCAGAAAAAGCCCCCCTTCCCAGCGTTCCAGGCGGTGGCCTCTGCCGGTGAAGATAAAAACAAAGAGCAGGGCGCTGGCCAGGATGTGAACGCCCAGGTCGAAAAAGGCAGGGGCGTACACCGGCACGGGGTATACAATGGAGGAAACACCCAGGATAAAGAACACGTTAAAAAGGTTGGAACCTACGATATTGCCGATGGCCATATCGGTATTCTTCTTGCGAGCGGCGATAATACTAGTAGCCAATTCGGGCAGTGAGGTGCCGATTGAGATCACGGTCAGGCCAATAATCCGCTCTGAAAGCCCTATCAGGCGGGCGACATCCGTAGCAGCATCTACGATCAGGCGCCCGCCGATGATGAGCAGTACAAATCCGGCTAGCAGAAGAAGCAGGTTGATCATAACGGTTTGAAAACTTTTTGGTATAAGATAGGAAGAAACGTCGTGTTATTGGAACGAAGAAGTCGCTTTTTTCGTGATGTTTACCTGAACGGGCGGGGTAAGTACTTGGTGGCTACCCGTCTGGCGTAGGACACCATTGATGGCCAAGAAGTTGCGGAAGGCTCGGTACCATTCCGACTTCCCACTTCCCCCTTTTGTCCAGCTCCACCTAATTTTCCCCCAACACCGGAACCCGCACTTTGCGCAGCACCGGCTCGCGCACTACCTTCAATTGCTGGACCGGCGCCTCCCGGGTTTCCGTAAAGTACTCATCCCGGTAGGTTTTCGTGACCGTCACCGCCACCACTTTTACGTTGACGTTGATCCCTTCCACGTAGTTATCATTCATCAGGCGGATAGCGAACTTGCCCTGAGTGATGTTGTCCAGCCGGCCGTAAGCGGTGACGCTGTTGCCTTTGGACAGTTCCTGGTATTCACCTCCCTGGCCGGAGAGTAGCGCATACTGAATATTCTCTCCGGACGGCGGGTTGGAAAAGACGGAGACGCCTTCGATGGCCAGCAGGGCCAGAGCGCCATAACCGCTGGAGACCAGGCCGGCGCTGATGGCCCCCTTGGTGAGGCCTCTGCCGAGTTGGGCCAGCGCGCTGGCGTTGGCCTTTTGGTACCATTCCCGGCTCTCTTCCCCAGCGCCGATCCAGTAGGCCCAGGAGACGACTTCGGCCAGTTCATCGGGCTCTTCCGGCGAAGGCTCGTAGCGGTTGCGAGGCAGCTCGAAGGTGAGGAGGGAAACGTTATCGGTAGTGATGTTGGTCCGGGAATGAACGCGCTCCAGCTTGTCGAGCAGGGTGACGACGTTGGTGTCTGTTTTGACAAGCACCCGCCGGCGCTGCTGTATTTCCTTTACTTCTGTACCCGACAGCAGCGTTTCCGACTGCACTTTGTAGCTGGTGTCCACTCGCTCTTCCCATCGCACGGCAGGGTTGAAATTGAGGGTGGCCGCGCTGGCCGGCAGGCGCCGGATGTGCAGGCGGCAGACACGTTTTTTGAGCAGATGGGTGTTGTGCAGGCGAAACTGAAAAATGCCCCGCTCATATACCTTCAGGCGCTTATCGTCAAGGCTCCCGGTTTCGTATTCCAGGATGCGGGAGTTCCCGGGGTACTCAATAACCTCAAAGGCTTTCAGGCTTTTGCCCTCCAACAATTCCAGGCTAACGATCAGAAGGTCGCCCGTTTCAAAACCGTAATAGAAATTTTCCTCGCTGTTCGGTTCCACTTCCACGGTCAGTTCCGCCACCGTGACGGGCAGCTGGGCGGAGAGGGTGATGGAGAAAAAGAACAGGGAAAAGGCGCTGGCTATTGTTCGGTGCATATCCTTACTATTTCTTTGTGTTTCCACCTAAAGGGCGGAATCCAAAGATAGGGATCGGTTGGGTAATTTGACACAGTACTTTCATTAATAAACGAATCATTATAATCATTATTTTTATAATTATCATAAAAGTAATGATTGTAAAAGTAATGATCGGCGTTGTTGCATGAAAAAAATTTAGTTACTATTTAGCATAAGGCTATGGATGCCTCTGGTGCGAAATTTTGTAAGCAAACCTTCCCCTTTCAAGGGGAATGAGAAGGGGTTCCGGCAAAAAAAGCCTACAAAATTTCGCGCCAGGGGGTAAATCACCATGATGCTGAATAGTTGCAAAATTTATTTGGTATTTGAGAGAATAACAGGCATGAATTTGGCGTAAATATCCAGGCTGATGAACCGCCCGTTCTTCACCTCGCAGTCTTCCATGGTGCCTTCCAGCCGGAAATCCAGCTTTTTCAGGGCTTTCTTGCAATTCCAGTTATCACTTTCCACGAAACCTTCGATCCGGTGCAGGCCCATTTTGCCGAACCCGTAATTGCAGATCAGGGGCATGGCTTCCGTCATGATGCCTCTGCCCCACTGTTCGGGCAAGAGCCAGAAGCCGATCTCTGCCTTTTGATGCTCGTGGCTCCAGTTGTTGAAACCGCCGGCGCCCAGGAAGGCGCCATCTTCAGTGGAACATACCGCCCACCAGATTCCAGTTCGACTAGTTTCTAATTTATCGAACCAATCCATTTGGGCCTGCGTTGCCTCCAGCGTGTCGTAATGCACACCGTAGTATTCGATCACTTCCGGGTGAGAAAGGCCGTAAAAGACCTTATCTATATCATCCTGCCGAAACTGCCGGAGCAGCAGTCTTTCGGTTTTCAGGACAGGAAAGGCTTCAATCATGCGATGGATAGATTTTGTGCTCCAAAATTACGAATTTCTCCCAGCTCCTCTTCTAATACCACTCCTCCCTATCCGGGTCGAAATCGGCTTTCGGGCAAAGACTCTCTCCATCCAGGCAAAAGCAGTGTTTTCCAAACGGGCAGGCCGCGCCTTCTTCACAAAAATCGACCACTACCCAGCCGCAGGTGGCGATGGCCAGTTTCTTGCCCAGCACACTCACCAGCACAGGGTAAGCGGCCTCTGCCGGCACGCATTCCGGTAGAAAGAGGTCCAGGCGCCAGGAGCGGTAAAGAGCTTGCAGGTCGGCGCAGAGGCGCTCCAACTGATGGGGGGTAAGGCGCCCGGCAGGAGGGAAAACCTCCGGCGTCAGGCCGCAGCGGCCGCCAAAAGTGATTTTTGGGTCATCGATGACGAGTTGGCGGGCTTCGGCAAGCCAGGATTCGGGCCCGGGAGCCTCTAAGGATAACTCTTCCGGACTCCGCATGGCCTGCCGAATGTCCGCGTGCAGGTATTGCAGGTATCGGGCCAGCATGTTGTTTTCATTTGATGTTCGGAATACCGGCAAGATGCAGGTAATCCCGATAATATGCCAGTTCAAATGAGTGGTTGGCCCTCCTTATTAAGAGTTTGGACGGAAATTCAATTTAATAGTTCCCTCAGCAAGGTTCGGAAAGCCATAGACTGGTACATGCCCTGAGCATCGTGCCCTACCCCATTGACGATTATCTTGCGGCTATTATGAGCCCCACTGTGATTGGCTTGCATCAATAAATAGAGATACTCTCCCCGTTTGAAGCGGTTGGGCCCAAGGAGCACAGCTTCACAATCAGCCGTATTGAGGGTTCCGGAGGTACTGGTGTCTGAACTCCCCAGCAGATAGACCACCTGGCGTTCGATGATCTGCCGGTCTACGGTGCTTTCTTCGACGCCGCTGAGGTAATCCGGCGGGCCGACAAAGCCCAGGGGCCAGCGGTTGAAGGCAGGGCAGCCGGCCGGCTCTACAAACTGGCCGGTGCTTTCATCAAAACGCACATCGTCCGGATAGTAGAAATACTGGCTGTTTGCAACGACGTAATGGAATTCAATATCCGGATAAAGGCCTTCGGCTTGATTAGCCGCAGCATAGGCCTGTGTAAACAAAGCGCCCGACGAATGCCCGGTGATAATCACTTTTTCCAGCACCGGGAAATGCTCCTTATCCGCCAGCCGGGCAAGGAGCTGGTCGGCCACTTCAAAGGAACTGACGCCGGTTGCGTCATCCGAGTTCTGCCCTTCCCGCCAGCCGGAAGTGTTCCAGTAAAGGGCGCCGCTTCCGGCGTCGGAAGCGCTTTTGAAAAAGGGCGCCATCAGAACCGTATTGTCCTCCAGGCTTTCATTGCGCAACGTGGCCATCAGGTAGGTAAAATAGTTATCCGCATCCCGGTTTTGCCCATGGGCCACGATAACGGCGTATTTCAGCTTTTCCCAGCGCGCATTGTCCTGATAGGCAGGATAACTGCTGTAAAAATCAAAATTGCCGGCCGCTCCTGCTCCGTTGGTGATGGCGGCAGTTTCTAAACAAGCGCCAGTGGCGGCAACACAGGGTTCCATTTCCGTGATGAGGCCTCCGTCAACAGTCGTAAAGTTCAGAGACACTTCCTTGTCCAGCACTTCGCCGTTTTGGCCCAGGGCGCCTCTGGCCACCTTCAACGTATAAGCGGTATTGAATGCCAGCCCGTTGGCCGTCACAATCGCTTTTGAGGTGGCGTTCGCATAACTAAAACCTGGCTGGATGGCCCCGGTAGCAGTGGACAAGGAAAAAGCCGATTCGAATTTTCCGGGGTCCAGCGCAGCTGAAAAAGTCAGTTCGAACGTGGGGGTGCCCGGCACGTTGATGGCGCCATCCACCAGATTGATGCCGTTGGCGGTAATGGCCAGCAGAGAAAGGGGACGCTCTCCAACTTCCTCTTTGCTGCACGCAGACAGCAATACAGCCAGGGCCAGTAGTTGGAGAGCGGCTCGAAAATGATCTAAGATGGTTTGGATTGTTACTATCATAAAATTACTTTGTCACCTCAGAATTCTGATCCGTCCGTCCGCGTTCCCGGCGAAAAGAGCAAGGCGCTGTTGGCGGTAGTGTGTAAGATGAAACCACCCTCAATATCCGGTGACCTCGTCACCGATTGGTCTGCCCCAAAATCGAGGCCGGCCCCATCGGTAGCGGTATCGAAGGTAAGAAAAACATTACCCTGATCGTCTTTGATCGTGATGACATCACCGGCATTCGACAGGTTCATATTACCGGAAGTGGATACGCCAATGATCGCGCCACCAAAGCTGCCGGAGGGCGTACCGCCGCCAAACAGCACATACACGCCCCCGGGAGGGATGACGGTATTGGCGGGGAAGGTGTGCCGCGGCTCGTTCGTGATCAGGTTATCCTCATCGAATAAGGTATAGCCGCTCAGGTCTACTTCCTGGTTGGAGTCGTTGACAAATTCAATGAACTCATCTTCGGAGGCGCTGCGCGTACCGTCGCCGTTGGCGTCGCCCGGATCACCGGAGGGCGGGTCGAACAACACCTCGTTGATGAGAAACCCCAGCCCCGGGCCGACGACGCCACCGCCAAAGCTGGAACCGTCGGCTTTGGTTCCCGGCGAAAAGAGCAAAGCGCTATTGGCAGTGGTATGCAGGGTGAACCCACCGTTGATGTCGGGCGACCTCGTCACCGACTGGTCAGAGCCAAAATCGATACCATCTCCATCGGTAGCCGTATCAAAAGTCAGGAATACGTTGCCCTGATCGTCCTTTATCGTGATGACATCGCCGGCGTTGGACAGGTTCATATTGCCGGTCGTGGAAACGCCAATGATCGCGCCGCCGAAATCGCCGGAGGGTGAACCGCCCCCAAACAGCACATAAACACCACCGGGGGGGATGACCGTATTGGCAGAGAAGATATGCCGGGGTTCATTGGTGATCAGGTTATCCTCATCGAATAAGGTATAGCCGCTCAGGTCTACTTCCTGGTTGGAGTCATTTACAAACTCGATAAACTCATCTTCGGAGGCGCTGCGCGTACCGTCGCCGTTGGCGTCGCCTGCATCGCCGGAGGGCGGGTCAAACAACACCTCGTTGATGAGAAAGCCCTGGTCGGGAACCCCATCTCCGTTGCTGTCGATATCGTCGTCATTGATGGTGAGGGAAAGCTCCTGCGGCGTAATTTCAACGGCGTTTTCAAGGCTTGAGATTCGGATCTCAATGGTTTCAACGCCTTCAATCTCGCCATCCTGAACACCACTGATGGTAATAGCGGCACTACTTTCCCCGGCAGGAATGACTACCGAAGTTGCGCTGGCCGTATAGTCCAAACCTCCCCCTGTAGCGGTTCCCCCGAAGGCCAGGTTGACCGTCACGTCCTTATCCAGCATTTCGCTGAGGGCAGCCGTTACGGAAACCATACCATTGCCTTCATCAAGGCTGGTGGCGTCGGCACTCAACGTCACATTGGCCGGAACGAAAGGCTTGGTGGTGAAACTCAGGGAGAAGGCCGTTTTCAGTCCTTCCCCACCGGCGCCCCAGGCGCCCGGGCTTACCGAGACCGTATAAACGGTTTCGTTCTCCAGAGGGGTGGTGTTGACGATCGTCACCGTAGAATTGGTATTGGAATAGGCAAGGCTGGCATCTACCGCTCCGGAAGGGCCGGTGAAGGAAAGCGCCGGTTCGAAGCTGCCGGTATTCAGCGTATGAGAGAAGATCAGTTCGATTTCCACCTCAGTATCAATATCGGCCGCCCCGTTCTCTGCCTTAACCCCATTGATGGTTTTCGACAATACGTACAGGGTGTCGTCAACGATGGGTTCATCCTCTTTACTGCAGGAAAGAACGAGGGCGAACAGTAAAATAAAAGTGAACCTGGTAAATTGTATGATTCGTTGTAGAGGATCCATGTTGTTGTATTTTAAAAATAAGTTGGAGGTTCTTTTGTGTTTACAAACAGGCGAGGCCCGTCAGTCTTTGTCCGTGTATTCCTTAAAGTCAAATTCATCAACGGCCTGGCGCAGGAAAGCGCCGTCTTCCGGCAGGACAAACAGCAAATTGAGTGGCTCGCCGTATCGATCCGTAGTGGCCAGGCGATTCGGTATTTCCTTTACCGGTTGGCCCGTCAGTTGTTTATAAAAGGCCAATCCAATCAAATACGTGCCCACCGGAGTAGGGTGTTTATCATCAAAAAACAGCTCCAGATCCGGCCGGCTCCGGCGAACAGATTCCCAAAGGGGCCCTACCGGCGTCAGCCCGGCATCTACTTCCTTCGCCAGTTGGGCATAGGCGGCCGTAATGGCCGGTTGCATCAGCGGGTTGGATTTATAAGCCCAGGTCGTAAAGTAAAGGGGCTCGGCGCCCGCCGACCGGGCCAACCCAGCAAATTTCCGCCCGTACTCCATAAAGCTTTCCGGCGTTTCCATCGCGCTGGTACTGTGATTCTGAAGAACGACATAATCCCATCCGCCTGCCTCTATGGCCGGCCTGGTATTCGTTCCTTTTTCCCCTTTCCAGTGTTGCTCCAGGCTGGCGCCGCCAACCGTCGACCGGCTCGTTCGAATGGGAACGCCCTGGCTTTCGCCCATCGCACTGACAACCTGTGGGAGGTTCCAGAAAAAAGTAAAGCTGTTGCCGACAAAGAGCACGCTGAGTGTATCATCGGGCTGAGCCATCCCCATTACCGGCAAAAGCAGCAAGGCCAAAAAAAGGGGAATGCGTTGAATCCGCTGTGTTATTGTTACGGCCATATCAATCGTTTAATTTGAGTAGTCACCATCCAAATAAATTTAAGGAACCGGTTAACCATTCACCTGCGTCGGCTGAAATAGTCCGGGAATGGGCGCAGGCACATTGTCATTCCGGTCGATCTCGGTCTGCGGGTACAGGAAACGCTGGGGTAGTTCGGAGCCGGTATTCGGCTGAACCCGGACCCGGACGCCCGTATCCTTCTGTGTTCTTCGGGTATCGTTGAAACCTTCGATTTGCCCGAAAAAGGTAACGTACCGCTCTTCCAGGATTTCTCTCAACAACGCATCGTCGGCACTCAGCCCATCCGGGTTTTCCATTCCGCCACCGGCGAAATCCTCAGGAGTGTAAGGGTCGTATAAGACCTGGGCCGGATCGGCATTGGCCAGGTAGCCTCCGCCCGCCATGAAGGCCCGGAAGTCGTTCAGATGCCCCAGGCCGGTGTTAAAGCCCTGAGTACGGAAGCCGGCTTCGGCCAGGATGAGAAGGTTCTCCTCAAAAGTCACCAAAGGGGCCGGCGCCGTCTGGGCGGCAAACCCATCGGCCGTATTGGGCTGTATGCCAATGCTGTTGGTTAGAAAGTAAAAATTGAATCTCCCGGTTTCATCCGTTTTGGCATTGCCGCGATAGTTGTTGAAATCGGGGCTGGCGGCCGCGTCCGGATGGATCAGGCTGGCCATAAAGTCCGACGTGATCAGGTCGGCCCCTCTCACTTCCACCGCAAAAAACAGGTAGCTCAGGTTCGACTCTTCATTTCCGGCGCCGTGCGGGGCATACATGGCGTTACTCATAGCACTGATGCCATTGCCGGCGGCCATGTAAGCATTGGCGTACTCCCGGGTGTGCATGTAAAAGCGGGCTTTCAGTGTGTAGGCGACTTCCATCCAGGAGGTGGGCGCTCCATCGAAATAGATATCGGAGCCACTGGCCGGCCGGCCGGTTCCCGACTGTAAATTCTGTATGGCTTCATCCAGCAGGGATTGTACCTTGCCGTATACGGCCAGCTGATCTTCGTATCGGGGGTTTTCCACTTCTATCTTACCGGCGTCGTCGAAGGGAATAGCGCCGTATAAAGAAGCCGCCGTACCCAGTACCTGAGCCTGGAGCACCTGAGTGATGCCCTTGGTCACACCACCGACTCCTTCTTCTTCCGCCGCCCGTTCGGTTTCCAGCGCATTGCGGTAGGTATCGACATAGACGTCGTACCAGAGGCTGTTGAAATCACTGGTGGTCAGGGAATATTGGCTGAAACCCTCGTGTTGGCGGTCGATGCCGGTGTAATAACCACAGAAGATGCCCGCTCTGCGAGCAGTTTCTCCGGATTGAACGATAATATTACCCACTTCCGCTCCGGTCAGGATGTACTGATAGGAAGCGCTGGTGGGGTTGTTGGGATCCTGGTTAATGCCGTCTACCAGATCGCTGCAGGAGAAGGCCAGGCCCGTGAGGAAAAACAGATATATAAGGCGTTTCATAATTATTTCGGTTGTGAGTGAGTATTAAAAATTGAGCAACAGGCTGAATACATAAGACTTAGTCCCCGGGTTATTGAAGTATTCGATACCCCGGGCCACGCTGATGCCTGACAGGTTGGTGTCCGGGTCGTTGCCTTCAAATTCAGTCCAGAGCACCAGGTTCCTGCCCGTGGCGGTCAATTCGATGGAGCTCAGGCCGGTCCGCCGCTTCAGCCAGGGAGAGGCCAGCCGGTAGGAAAGGCTCAGTTCCCGCAGGCGGGTCCAGGAACCATCTTCAATGTACAATTCATCATTGCCATTGCTGAAGAAGCCGCCGTCGCCGTTGTACCAGGACTCGGTCAGGGCAACCGGCCCGGCGCCGAAATCGTAGACATTACCCCGGAAGGTTTCGCCGATGTTAATAATATTGCCATCGTAATCCACATAATTACGGGTAGCGGTTACTTCGTTGCCCGAGTCTTCCCATCTTCCCAGGTCGTATAAAACCGACTTGGTGCCGGCGTAGATATCCGCCCCCTGATAGGTTTCGAACAGAACCGATAGCGTGAAGTTCTTGTACCGGAAACCACTCGTCAGGGCGCCTTGCCAGTCGGGGTTCGGGTCGCCAATGACGCCTTCCACTTCGTCCTGCTCGGGGAAGCCATTTTCATCAAAAACGATAGAACCGTCCTCATTCCGCAAGGTGCGCGAGCCCCACAGCACCCCAAGCGGTTGCCCTTCGACCGCTCTGGAATTTACGGCCGCCAATCCGCCCAGGTTGATGGACTCCACCCCCGCCAGGTCGACCACTGTATTTTTCACCTGAGTGAAGGAACCGGTTACTTCCCAGGAGAAGTCTTTGGTGCTGATCAGCGTGTAACCCAGGTCCAGTTCTATCCCTTTGTTCTCGATCTCGGCCCCATTGGCGTAGACCTGGCTGTAGCCCCGGGAGTTGGCGACCGGAAAATCGAGCAACACATCTTCGGTCCGGTTGTAAAAGTAAGTGCCGCTGATAGAGAGGCGGCCGTCTAGAAACCGCAGGTCGGCGCCGCCTTCCAATTCCTTCTTGCGCTCGGGCCTCAAAGCGGAGTTGCCCCGGTTGGCGCTGGGCACAAAACCTCCGTTGCCGAACAGGCCCAGGTTGAGGTTCCCTCCGTACTGGTCGGTAAAGCTGGGCGAAACAAAGACGTTGGAGGTATTGTAACGGGCGGGTTGTACGCCCACTTCGCCGTAGGACAACCGCAACTTCCCAAAGGAGAATACGTCGTTTTCCAACGCTCCCAATCTGGAAAACTGCCAGGCCAGCGAGGCAGATGGGAAGAGGAAGGTATTATCGGCCGCATCCCCAAAAGTAGAAGCGGATTCCACCCGCATGGTACCTGTCAGGTAGAGCATGTCCCAACCGGACAGGCTCAGGGAGGAATATACGCCGGCGGTTCGTTCGTTCCCCTGGGAACTGGCTACGGTTACGTTCTCCGGCAGGGCGTTGTCTTTATCCCGCACTACGCTGGCCACATCCGTAAACTGAATGAAATTGGTGGTGGAGACCCCGTTGACGATCCGCGACTTGCTGTTGTAATTGAATCCCAGTAGCAGGGTTCCGTCGATATCTTTGGTAAGCCTTCGGTTGGCCCGGGCAATGTAATCCATGTTGAAAATGGTATTGGTAGCCAGCGACTGTTCGTAATATCCGGAGCGGAATGCCCCGGAGGCGGAACCGGGCGTAAAAAATTCATTGCGCTGCTCGCTGTAGTGGTCCACTCCTACCCTGCTGATCAGGTCCAGCCAGGACAAGGGGGAAGCCGTCAGTTCAAAACTGGTGATAAAGCGGTCGACCTTGGCCTTATCTTCCTGTTCGTTGATGGTCCAGAGCGGGTTGTTGTATGTTGGGGAATCGTCGGCGCCCAAAGGCTCCCGGTAAGAGCGGTGGCGGTTCGACACCGGCGAAGCATTGCTGCCGGCAAAATAATCGCCCCGGTAACCGGAGATGTCAAAATCGGCAGGGTTGCGCAGCAGCCCGAGGTATAATCCAGACGAACTCGCGCCCTTCTGGATGCGTTTGGATGCGGTGCGGGAATAGCTGGCCGTCGTCTTCAACTTGAGTTTATCCGAAAACAAATGCCGTACGTTGAACCGGGCCGTCGTCCTCCGGTAATCCGAGTTGTTGATGATGATCCCCTGCTGGTCCAGGTCGCTCAAGCTAAAGTAGATGCTACTTTTGTCGTTGCCCCCGCTCAAGCTCAGGTTGTTTTCCAGGTAATGGCCGTTGCTGAAGATCTGGTCGAAGTTGGCGTCATCGTAGATGGTTTGGGAGTTTTTGGACAGGATGGGGTAATAGGTGACGCCATTCTGATCCACATAAAATTCACCGGAGGTATCCAGTTCGTCGGGCCCACCAGTGCGCTCCGGGATCTTATCGCCCCAGGAATCCCGGGCGCGTTGGTTATAAACGCCATTATCGCCCTGTCCAAATTTGGTTTGCAACGGATACTTCTGATTGATCTGGTCGACCGAATAAGTCGATTTGAAAGACACTTTCAGTTTGCTGCCCAACTTCCCGCTCCGGGTGGTGATCAGGATCACCCCCCCCAGAGCCTGGGTGCCGTAGAGGGCGGCGGCCGAAGCCCCTTTCAATACGGAAATACTCTCGATATCGTTGGGGTTGATATCGTTCAACCGGGATTCCTGATTGGATCCGCCACTGTCGCTGTTTCCCCGTACATCGTTGCTGATGGGAACTCCATCCAGGATGATCAGCGGCTGGTTGTCGCGGGTAATGGTGGAGAGGCCGCGGATCTGAATGTAGGCCCCGGCTCCCGGGTCGCCGGAGTTCCGGCTGATGCGCAAGCCCGATGATTTCCCTGAAAGGGCATTCAGAAGGGTGGCTTCTCCGGAATTGACCAGGGTTTTGCCGCCTACATTAGAACTGGCGTAACCCAGTTCATCCTTGTTTTCCTCAAACCCCAGGGCGGTAACCACCACTTCGTCCAGCAGGCTCGCATCTTCCTTCATGGTGACATCGATGGCCGACCTGGCGCCCGGCCGGACGGTGACGGGCTGAAGGCCCACATAACTGAATTTCAGCACCGGGTCCTCGGTAGTTAGAGTGAGCGAGTAACGTCCGTCCAGGTCCGTTACAGCGCCATTCGAGGTTCCTTGCTCGATGATGGAAACGCCGATCAGAGGCGTCCCATCTTCGTCATTCACCAGCCCGGAGATGACGGTTTGGGCATAGGCTTGCTGGCTCAAAAAAGCCAGCAAGCTAATCAGTAAATAGCGTATAGTTTTTTGCATAATCCAGAACTTTTTATCAGTTAATTCTATTTTTCAATTCCTCCGGAAAAACGCCAAGGTCGAACCCCCACAAGTAGGGCAGCACCCAATAAACGACCATCGTCAGGCAAATAATGGACATCAGGTTGAGCCAGATTCCCGTCCTGGCCATATCGGGAATCTTCAGGTAGCCCGAACCGAAGACCACGGCATTGGGCGGCGTTGCCACCGGCAACATAAAGGCGCAGGAGGCGGCCACCGAGGCGCCGACCATGAGGGTAAAGGGGTGGACGTCGAGGCCGACGGCCAGCGGCGCCAGGACGGGCAGGATCATAGCGGTGGTGGCGATGTTGGAGGTAATCTCCGTCAGGAAATTAACCGCAGCGATGATAACGAGCAGTAAAACAATCAGGGAAACGCCGGCCAGCAAGGTTAGCTGTTGCCCCAGGAAAACCGCCAGCCCACTCGATTTGAAGCCTTCCGCCAGGGCCAGCCCTCCACCAAAAAGCAGTAAGATGCCCCAGGGTAACTTCACGGCTTCCTTCCAGTTAATCAGCGCTCTTTTCTTTTCTTTTGATGCGGGAATGGTGAATAGCACCACCGCCGCTGTCACGGCAATAATGGTATCGTCGAGCGCGGGGATGAAGCGGTTTAGAAGGGGCCGGCTAATCCAACTCATGGCGGTCAAAAGGAAAACGCCAAGCACCATTTTTTCTTCGTAAGTGACCTTACCCAACGACTGAAGCTGCCGCCTGATCTCTTCTTTCCCTCCCGGAAAAGACTTCTGCTGGAAGGAAAAAGCAAAACTCGTCAGGTATTTCCAGCAGAGGATCAGCATAACAACCGAAATCGGCAATCCAAAGGTGATCCACTGGTAAAAGGTAATCTCTATGTCATACAGCTCCTGCATCATGGCTGCAAAGATCAGGTTGGGAGGGGTGCCGATCAAAGTGGCGATGCCGCCGATAGAGGCGCTGTAGGCAATGGCCAGCATTAAGGCCTTGCCGAAGGCCTGGTTTTCATCCTCTATCGTATCCGGGTTGTCTTTCAGTTGGGTTATGATGGCCATGCCGATCGGCAACATCATCACCGAAGTGGCGGTATTCGATATCCACATCGACAAAAATGCAGTGGCCGCCATAAATCCTAAAATGATACTTTTCAGGTTGGCGCCGATGATATTGATGATGATCAACGAGATCCGTTTGTGCAGATTCCAGCGCTCAATAGCTATTGCCAATATGAACCCTCCAATATACAGGAAGATGTACCGGTGGCCAAAAGAAGCCGTTGTTTCTTGAAGAGACAACCCCCCGGTCAACGGAAAAAGCACGATCGGCAACAGAGACGTGGCCGCCAGAGGGATACAGTCGGTGATCCACCAGGTAGCTACCCAAACCGTGCTCGCCAATACGGCGTTGGCTTGCACCGACAGCCCCTCCGGATGAAAGAAAGCCAATACCACCGCAAACAGGGCGGGGCCCAGAGGCAGGCCCATCTTTTTTGAATCAAATCCCGGCCAGGTAATGAGGTTCATTAAAGTGTATCTTTGGTAATGAATGAATTAATTTTGATAATTTTATCATCAGGCGTGGAAAACAGCAGAATGAATGTCTGCGAATTTATTTTTAAATTTTGGTCTAAAAAAATATTTTATTGTTTAATAGTTTATTTTTACGCTATTTTATACCGTTTTACACTTTTTTACACTTTTGAAATTCATGGAATCTGACCTGCACAAGCAGTTTTTGGAAGAGCTGGAACGGAAATACGGGCCGAGAAACCTGCTGACCTCCAAGTTTGGAACGTCGTCTTATGGCGTTATTGCCAAAGACCTTTGCATCAGCGCCAGCCAGTTCAGTAAGCTGATTTCCGGCACGGCGACGGAGGGCATGTATATGCGCTCAATCGCCAATATCGCCCAGCTCCTTAAGATCGACCGGCTGGAAGCGGAAAAGCGGGAATTACTGGCCGGAAGGGCCAGGCTCAGTGAAGAACTGGCCCAGGCCCGGCCTGATATCCATAAAAAGGTTCGCCAAAAAGCCATGGCCTATGGCCTCATTGCGTTCCTTGCCGGTTCGGCCTTAGCTTACTTTTGGGGCTTCACCGGAAAGCAGGAAGCCGTGAAGCTGGCCCATCCACTGGCCCGTTATTTCGACCGGGACTTCAACTCTCCCTATGATTCTCCCTACCTGGATGAAACAGAGGTTCAGGATTATTGCCCGTGCAGCGCCTATGAAGGGACCTGGTCTTTGAATGAGGAGTACAAATTGCCCCTTCCTGGAAACAGAAGGCCCGGGGTGTACTACCTGGCCAAAAGCTCGGACGTTCGGATGAAGTGTTCTAAAAGCGAAAAAAACAGTACGGGAACAGGAACCCACCTGCTGGGCTACGAATACCTGGTCAATGAGATTTGGGTAGATACCGAAGAAACGCCCCTTTCTCCGCTGTATTTCGACAAAGAGTCTAAAACCTTTACCGAAGCCTATCGCCAGTTAGATTTCTCTTCCCTGCCACAATTCAAAAAGCTGGCCACCATCCACTCTTTTTTTATCAATAATTTTACCATTTATCCGGATAGCATCATCCGAAACGGAGAACCCTGCGGGCGTTTTGCCACCGATGTCGACCAGGCCCTCGCCACCAAATACGAAATCGACCCCAAACACATCCTGGAAAACGTACTGGCCGACCTCACCACCACCGATTGCAATTCGGCTCCGAATCCTTTCTGTGACCCGAATGACCTGAGAGAAGGGGAAAGTGTCATTGGCTTTGATTGTTACTATACCATCAGCACCGAAAACCTGGGAATGGACCGGGGCTATCCTTACCGCAAAGCCTTCAAACTGGTCAAGCAGAACTACGCTGATAATTTGCTGTGCGCTTGTGGGCGGTAAGGGGGGTATTTCGGTATTCCGGTGTTTCGGCATTGGGGGTAACTATTCAGTTAGCTTTTGGCGGTTAGCGGTTAGCAAATGCCGGCCCTTAAGGTTGGTAAGTAGTCTAGCATATTTAGATTGTATTAAACCGGGGCTCAAGTCGGAGCGCAATGGAACACGAGCGGAGCGACTGATGCCTGCCTGCCCGCGAGGCGGCCGAGCAGGCAGGGAATGAAATGGAATAAATTGCACCCCGACAACGCTGTCTCGCACGCCAATGGCCAACAGCTAAGCGCCAATGGCTGAAAAAAAGATCCTGCAAAAAAATATTCAGGGTAACCTTTCCAACCTCCCACAAATAGAGGGTATGTAACAACCAAACAACCGAAACCTTTAAATACCCAATACCATGAAAAATGCCATCCTGTTCTCTTTCTTCGCTCTGTTCAGCTGTACCACTTTTGCCCAAAACACCTGGAACGGCGGCACGCCCGGCCACGAGGCCGACTGGATGGAAGCCCGCAACTGGAGCCAGCAACGCGTACCCGGCTGGAACGACAACGTAGTGATCCCTCACCTGTGGCACGACAACTACCCCGAGATCAAAACCGCGGTGCCGGCTATCGCCCACCTGGAAGTGGAAGGCGGCGCCCGGCTGGCCATCAAAGCCGACGGCTACCTGCCCATCAACGGCAGCAGCACCTTCGATTCCGGCATCCTGCTCATTGGAAAAATCAACAACGAAGGCATGCTGGCTATCACTAATACCGCCCAGATCACGATCGATGGCAGCCCGGCCAACCTGGCCCTGCAAAACAACGGACGGTTCACTTCCGACGGCCAGCAGGCGGCTTATGCTTATAATGGGCGCAGGTGAGTTAATACCTGGCCTGTACTTCCCAACAGCAACCCTCCGGCCCTGCCGGATCGACAATAAATAAACACAATCATCCTGTGCCCCTGCCGGAATAACTCCCCGGCAGGGGTTCTCATTTTCCTTGTTGGGATATTGCTGCCCGCGCATTTAAACCAGTTCTTTTACCTAACTTTATGTTCGGTAGCAATGGCATTCCAGTAGGGAAAGCCGGAATACTGAAAAGTAACTAAATCCTGAAAAAATACCCGGATGAAAAAAAAACAATTCCTCCTTTTTCTGTTTTTCCTGCCGCTGTGCGCCCTCGCTCAGCAGCCAACGCTGGTAGTGCCAATTGGACAGTTTGGCCCCATCGTCAAAGTGGATTTTTCCCTGGATGGCCAAAATGTTTTGACGGGCAGTGAGGACGGCACAGCCAAACTTTGGGATCTGAACGGGCACGGGCTACAGACCTTTGGAAGAAAGAAGGAGGGAAAAATTCTATGGACCGGTTTTTCACCGGATGGCCGGGGCGTGCTGACCAGGATTGAACGAAATGGTGAAATGAAGTTAAGAGGATTGGATGGTGCAGTGATCGATTCTTTTGAAACCGGAACCCCCAATGCCTACGTTTCTCTTTCTCCGGATTGCTCCTGTAGCCAACCCATTTTTGACACGCCTCATCTGCTGGCATTGAAGTCCGAAATAATGTTGTATGCCTGGAACCTCAAGGAGAAGTCCTATACTCCCAACAACTTCCTGGATGAGGTTATAGGCCGCTTTATCGCGCTCACTCCATTTTGTTCCAAAGGGCCTGAGCCGGATGGCAACCGGCAGCTTGTGTTACTCAGAAGTGAATTCGACGGCGCCATGCAATTGGTTGACGATAGGGGCAGGGTAGCTGATACCCTACCGATTTACGATGCAAACGCCCTTGCATTTTCTCCTGATGCCCGCAATATTCTATTCGGTGAGGTGTTGGATTTGGACTATAACAATTTTGACGTAATGCTCTGGGACATGGATACCAGAGCATTACGTCCATTGGAGGGAGCCGTTTTACCCCGGCGAGGGTTTTCAAAACCTTTTTCACCCGATGGAAAATACTTTATTACCCCTACCGGAGATGGCATCGCTGTATTGTGGAATCGGAAGGGGGAAATGGTTTTTTCCTTTGGGCCGGCATCACACGGGCTTTTGTCGGCCGTATTCTCACCGAAAGGAGAATACGTCCTAATGGGCTTTGAGAATGGCACGGCCAAGCTCTTTGACCTAAAGGGAAACGTACGGGCCATTTACCGGAACCCTGCGAATACCGCCAACGAAATTGCGCTGGCTGCTGATTGTATGCCCAGCGTATCTGCATTGGATAAAAGCCCCTACCTGGCCATACGGGGAGATGGCGATGTGGTAAACCTTTGGGATCTTATACAGGGCAAGGCGTCCTCCCACGATTCCTTAGCCAGTTGCAGTCATTGGACCGAACAGGTTAGGATTCCCGTTTACGGCCGGGAGCTACGGGGAACTGCAGATACAACGACATGGCTTTTCACTAGCAACGGTACCGGCATGATTCAATGTAGCTCACAGCGATCGGGCGATGAAATTGCCTCCTTAATCGTTGTCGACAGCTCAGATTGGGTTGTCACCTCTCCGTCCGGTTTGTTCGACGCCTCACCCGGAGCCATGCAGCTGCTCCATTATGTGATTTATTACGATAACACGTATGAAATTATCGAACTCGAGCAACTCAAAGAGCGCTACTACGAACCGGGGCTGCTGCAGAAATTGATGGGCTACTCCGACGACCCCATCCGCTCGGTGGAAGGCTTCGATACCATTGCCCTCTACCCCATGGTGTCGCTGCAACTTGATACCCAAACGCAGCAACTCCGGATCGAACTCACCCCTCGCAACGGTGGCCTGGGCAAAGTCAGCGTATTCGTCAACGGTAAGGAAATCATCGAAGACCTCAACCCGCCACAAGGTTTTGAAAGAAAAAGAGCTGCCTCCCTGAACGTCAACCTGGCGCAGTATAGCCGCTACTTCTTCCAGGATAGCCTCAACACCGTGTCGGTACGCGCCTACAACGCTGCCGGCTGGCTGAAAAGCCCCGCCCATACAGTGGCTTGCCTCCTCCGTTTCGCCCGCGCAAAAGGCGGTGCCGGCGACAGCCCCCCGGCCTTATCTTTTCAAACCACCCGCGGCCCCGCCCTCTATGCCGTCATGATCGGCACGGCCAACTACGCCGGTGATAAGCTGGACCTGAAATACCCGGACAAAGATGCCGAAGCTATGGCAAACGCCATCCAGCAGGCCGGCAGCCAGCTCTTTGGAGCGGATAGCGTGGTGGTACTGCTCTTTACTACGGAGGCGGCCGATCCGGCCCAACGGCCCTCCAAAGCCAATATAAAGCAGGCTTTCGAAACCATTAAAGCCCGCGCCAAAGCCGAGGACGTGCTCCTTGTCTATCTCTCCGGCCATGGCGTCACCTACGGCGAGGCAGACCGGGCACAGTTCCACTACCTCACGCAGGACATTAGCAGTGAAGACCTGAGTGACGAAGGGGTCCGCACCCAACGCACTATATCTACCGCTGAACTCACCAAATGGATCAACGATATCCCCGCTCAGAAACAAGTCATGATACTGGACGCCTGCAACTCCGGAAAGGTGGTGGAAACGCTGGACATCGGCGCCAGAAGCCTCAACTCCTCCCAGGTGCGCGCCCTCGACCGCATGAAAGACCGCACCGGTATGTTCGTGCTGGCCGGCTCGGCCGCCGATAAGGTCAGCTATGAAGCCAGCCAATACGGGCAGGGCCTGCTCACCTACAGCCTGTTGCAGGGTATGAGCGGATTCAAGCTGAGGGATGGAAAGTACATCGATATCGCGCCCCTCTTCGAATATGCCCGGGATGAAGTGCCCAAATTGGCGGAATCCATCGGCGGAATACAAACCCCCACCATGCTGACTCCCCCTAGCGGCAGCATCGATATCGGCATCCTCAAACCGGGACAGATTCATTTATCTCCAAAGAAGCCGGTATTTATCCGTAATTACCTGATAGATTCAACCTCTCTGTTCGACTACCTGGAGCTCACCCGGCAGTTGGAGGAACAATTCCAGAAAATCTCCGCCAAAGGGGCCACTGCCGGCCTGATCTATGTGGATATCCCCCAATTCCCCAACGCCTATTCCATTCGGGGGCTGTACCGGGTGGAAGGAGAACGGGTTGTGGGGCGCGCCCGCCTGTTCCAGGGAGAAAAGGGAATGGGAGAATTTCTCATACAGGGCGACAAAGGCCACCCTGAGGAACTGGTGGATAAGATTATGCAGGATGCGATCAAAATATTGCAAAAGCAATAACGCAACAAAATAACCTAAACCCTAAACCCATGAAAAAGCCCCTTTTTTACTTATTCCTAACCCTGCCGCTGGCCCTTTGGGGGCAAACGCCCACACTGGTTGTACCGGTCGGCCATTCCTGGGGAATCAAAGCCCTGGCCTTCTCCCCTCCATGCTCCGAAGATGCAGGCTGCCTTTTTGGGGACGGGAAATATGCCCTGGCCGGTGGCGGAGATGGGATTGCCACCCTTTGGGAGGTACAATCGGGAAGGCAAATTCAATCTTTTGAAGGACATGCGAATGCAATTTCTTCCGTAGCGTTCTCTCCCGATGGGAAATACATTCTCACCGGCAGTTGGGATAAGACAGCTAGGCTCTGGGACATCCAATCCGGAAAAACAATTCGCACTTTTGAAAGGGATGACGGCCCGGCGACGCCCAGCAGTTTCTCTGTTGACTATTCCCAGCAGATCACCGCCGTTGCCTTCTCACCCAATGGAAAATACCTACTCACTGGTGTCGCTGATGGTACTACCATTTTGTGGAACGTTCCATCCGGAGCGCAAATTCGCACGTTTAAAAGCCAAACCGTCACATTTTCCTCAAATGAGCAACAGGTGTTCACCTTTGGAACAAAAGGCGCTGATATTTTGGACATCCAGTCAGGTGACATCCTTCGTTCTTTTGAAGGCATAAACTCGAAGATCATTCCCGTGTTTTCGCCAAATGGTGAAAAAGTGCTCGTCGGTGGAGAGAAGGGCGCCACACTTTGGGATATTTCGTCCGGACGCCCCATTCCTTATTTAGAAGGAATACACTCATATATCACGGCACTTGCCTTCTCTCCCGATGGAAAACACTTCCTCACCGCCAGTAAAGATGGCGGCGCCATATTTTGGGATGCCGGGTCCGGAGAGAAAGTCCATGTTTTTAATGACCATAGCTTTGAAGTTACCGCCGTGGCTTTCTCCCCCGATGGACAATTCGTGCTAACCGGGAGCGATGACAATACCGCTATACTCTGGGATGCCCGATCCGGGCGCAAGATCCGAACTCTTCAGGGGCACGCCGATGCCGTTTTCCACATGGGTTTTTCCCCCGACAGAAAATACATACTGGCTTACAGCAGTAATGTCAAAGGCGATTTCAAATTAGGTGGGAGTAGTGCCAGTATTTGGGATACCCGGTCCGGAAAATGTATTTCCACCTTACTCCTGGATGAAGTTCATAAATACGAATATCCGCCCATCCAGGCCGCATTTTCTGCTGATAGAGAAAAAGTCCTCATCGGAAGCCTAAATACCGCCGCCCTTTGGGATATCTCGTCCGGAAAGAAAATTCATTCTTTTGGCGGTGTCCAGTCAGCTGCCACCCCTGTTGCCCTATCCGGGGATGGAAAACACCTGCTCACCGGAGGAAAGCAGGCCCTCATCCTTTGGGATGCTCAATCCGGAGAAAAAATCCGTGATTTTAAAGGCGTTCCTTCCGAGGTTAGCGCCCTGGCTTTCTCTGCGGACGGGAGATACGCCCTTTCCGGAGGAACGGAGGCCATCCTGCTTTGGGATATCTCCTCCGGGCTTGCCCTCCAGCATTTTGAAGGCGCCCCATCGAAAGTTACTTCCGTCGCCTTATCCAGTGATGGGCATTATGCACTGACCGGACATAAGGTAAGCCCTGTAAAAAAAGGCAACAGTAGCAGTAGCAAACAACCCCTCGGTAAGGCGGCTATCCTCTGGGACGTACAATCCGGAAAAGAGGTCCGTTATTTTAACACGGATGCCACCCGCTTTACCCAGGTAGATTTCTCTCCCGATGGGAAATACATCCTTACGGGATGGGCGGACGACACCAACAAAGAAAGCCCGGAGTTTACGGCCACGGTATGGGATACCCAATCCGGGAAGCAGATTCGTTCTTCTGATGACTTCACCAGCCAGGCCTTTCGGGGATGCCTTTCCCCCGACGGGCAATTCCTGCTCACCGGAACATGGACCAGTACCGTAAAACTTTGGGATTTTCAGAAAGGAACCGAAATAGCCAGCCTCAACAACCTGGATTCCACCGATTGGGCCATCACTACGCCCTCCGGCCTGTTCGATGCTTCGCCGGGGGCTATGAGGCTCATGTATTACGTCGAATCCTATAAAGGAGAACGGGAAATCATCGAACTCGAACAGCTCAAAGAACGCTACTACGAGCCTGGGCTGCTACAAAAAATAGTCGGTTACTCCGACGAGCCCACCCGTTCCGTAGAAGGCTTCGACACCCTTGCCCTCTACCCTGCCCTGACGTTGCAACTGGATACGCAAACGCATCAATTGGCTATCGAACTTACGCCCCGCAACGGCGGCCTGGGCAAAGTAAGCGTGTTCGTCAACGGCAAGGAGATCATCGAAGACCTCAACCCACCCCAGGGAGCCGAAAGAAAAAGGAAATCCTCTCTGAGTGTAAACCTGACTCCGTTCAGCCGCTACTTCCTGCAGGACAGCCTCAATACCCTATCGGTGCGCGTTTACAATGAAGCCGGCTGGCTGAAAAGCCCCGCCTATACGTTGGCCTACCGGCCCCGCTTCCCCCGCGCCAAAGGGGAGCCCGGCGACAGTGGGCCGGCTTTCTCTTTCCAGGCCTCCGACCCGGCACTCTATGCCATTTGTATCGGCACGGCCAACTACGCCGGCACTCAACTGGACCTGAAATTCCCGGGAAAGGATGCGCTGGCTATGGCACAGGCTATAGAGCAGGCCGGCCGACAGCTCTTTGAGGACCGGGTTCATGTCCGGCTTTTCACTACCGATACGGCTGACGTGCGTATGCATCCCACCAAAACCAATATCAAAGCTGCCTTTGAAGGTTTCAAGGATCAGGCCAGGGCTGAAGACATCCTACTGGTGTACCTCTCCGGCCACGGCGTCAACTATGGGGATGCCGACCGCGCCCAGTTCTACTACCTCACCCAGGAGATTGCCAGCGAGAACCTCAGCGATGAAGGCATCCGCGATACCCGAACCCTGTCTACGGCCGAGCTCACCCAATGGATCAACGACATCCCAGCCCAGAAACAGGTAATGATCCTCGATGCCTGCAACTCCGGCAAGGTGGTAGAGGTACTCGACACCGGAACCAAGAACCTCAATTCCTCCCAAATCCGTGCGCTCGACCGCATGAAAGACCGCACCGGCATGTTCGTGCTGGCCGGCTCGGCGGCGGACAAGGTGAGCTACGAGGCCAGCCAGTACGGGCAGGGGCTGCTCACCTACAGCATCCTGGAGGCCATGAGCGGCCAGAGGCTGCGGGAAGGCAAGTACGTCGACATAGCCCAGCTCTTCGAATATGCCCGTGACCGGGTTCCGGAAATAGCTAAAAGCATCGGCGGCTTACAGACCCCCACCATGCTGATGCCCCGCAGCGGAAGTATCGACATCGGCATTGTCAATGAACAGGTTCAAATATCCCTATCGCAGGTAAAACCGGTCTTCGTACGCAATGTGTTCCTCGATGAAGATCGCTTCGATGATGTGCTGAAGATCGGTAGCCGGCTGGAAGGCAAACTGCGGGAGATCACCGCCAAAGGAAGCCGGGCCAGCCTGATCTACGTCGATGTGCCGGAGTATCAGCAGGCCTATTCCATCAAAGGGCTCTACCAGGTAGAAGGAGAAACCGTGCAGCTAAAGGCCAGGTTGTTCAGGGAAGGCCAGGCACTGGGGGATATTCAGGTGCAGGGGACAAGCAGCCAATTGGATGCCCTGGTGGAGAAAATACTGAAGCAGGCTTTTTCACTTATGAGTAAAAGCGAGCCCGAATAAAGGTTCCAATTTCATACTTCGGAGTGAAAATACCTGATTCCTATTTCCGATCTTTTATTTTCTTTTATCGAAGTTTGTCTAAACACTAAGAACATGAACACTCCAATCAACTTCCACCTGTTGCTGTTGCTGTTTTCCTGCCTGCCCGTATTCCTGGAAGCCCAGAAAGCGGAGCTGGGCCTGCCGCTGGGCCACGAGGGCCGGATCACTGCCCTGGAATATTCCAAAGACGGCAGGTACATCTTTTCCACCGACTCCTACAGCCTCAAGCTTTGGGATGTAAAGAGTGGAAAAGTACTTCAATCAAGTGATGAAACAGGCGCCCTGCAAGGATGGCTGTCGCCCGACGCCAACTATGCCTTGTTCACTACCAATGCGGTAGACCCCCGTCTCCTGCTTTGGAATATTGAAAAAAACACCACCAACTTTGTCGAAGGAGGAGAGCCGGGCGTTGCCTTTTTCCCCAAAGGGCGGAAAGCCCTGGTCTGGGGCGAAAAGGTTTTTGTCTATGATTGCGCAACGGGCGCTGTCACAAAAAACATCCAGCTTCCTGCCAATAGCAGTATCGTTAATGCTCATCCTCAAGCAGATGGCCAATCGGCCATCCTGCTGATTGCCGGCTCAGACGTGGATGGCAACACGGCCCGGTTCAGCCTGGAACGGTGGAACCTCAATACAGGTAAACCTCTGGCCACCTTCCCGATTCCAGATTTCCAGGCCTGGGACGCCGTTTTTTCCGAAGACGGAAAACAAGCCTTGCTCATCGGACAGGAGGGAGCGAACCAACTTTGGGATACGGAAAAAGGAAGTAGGATCAGGGCGCTCCCCTCCCCCATCCCGCTTTACAGTGAATATCCGCCCTATCTCCCTTATCAGGAAGAAGGCGCCTTTACCGTAAAAGTAAGCTTCACGCCGGAAGGCTTGCGGGCGATCACCGCCGAAGATTTTTCTACTATCAGGATTTGGGACCTGGACAATATGAAAACTTTGTTTACCATCCGGGATACGGAAGATGACTTTTCCAATGCCGTCTTTTCGCCCGATTATAAGCAAGTTCTTAGCGGAGGCTGGAAAGGCAGGATCAAACTTTGGGACAAAACGCTGGGCAGCCTGGAAAACACCCTGGAAAGCAAAGCCCTTCGGGTGATGATGGCCTGGAAAGCACCGGATGGCCAGGGCATGTTTGCCGGCGCCTATGACGGCATTCTTCGCTACTGGAATTTCCAGGAAGGCAGGGTCACCAAAGCCTATGCGGCGCCGGACAACAGGATGGCTCCGGAGGACGAAGACTGGTCTTATATGCGGCCCGCCCTGGGCGCCAGTGCAGACGGCCAAACCGTGTTTACCTGGAAAGCAGGTTACACGCCCGGCGTCTGGAAAGCAGGAACGGCCTCCCCCAGGCTGCTCCCCAATCTGGGTAAGCAGTTCAAACCGGATCAATTCAAGGCATTTTCTACTGACGGACAACGAATTTACCTCCAGAAAAGGAGTTGGGAGACGAACGCTTCCCAGGACAGCCTAACCGTTTGGAATGTGGCGGCAGACGCCCCTCTGTCCTCATCGACATTTCCTGTATTCTATACCACTCCCGATGGAGAATGGGCACTGGTTAACTTGGAGGGCCGGGAAACCGTGGAAGTTTGGAACCTGCCGAAAGAGCAGAAACAATCGGAATTCCAGTTTGCGAATGCCTCGAGCCGGTTTGCATATCATGTTGCTTTCTCGGCAGAGCAGCAATCCGTTATCATGTGGTTTTCCGAAGAATTTATTGCCCCTAATACCCTCCTGTACTGGCCATCCTTCAGCGGGCAGCCCCGGGGACTGGAACCCGGGTTATTTCGGATCAGCAAGATCGCCTTCCTGCCCAACGGACAGCAGGCCCTGGCCGGCACTGAGGCCGGCGAACTGGCCCTGATCGACCTGCGATCCGGAGCGGTAGTCCGCAAACTGGAAGGGCACCAGGGGATCATCAACGACATTACTGTATCGGATGACGGGCGTTATGCCTTTTCCGCCGGAGATGACCGCAGCCTGCGCATCTGGGACCTCTCAGCCGGCAAAGAACTGGCTTCCCTTTACACCCTGGAGGAAGACAAATGGGTAGTGATGAGCCCCGAAGGCCTTTTCGACGCTTCTCCGGAGGCCATGCAACTCATGTATTTCAAGGTGGGCCGCGAAGTAGTAGAACTGGAGCAACTTAAGGAAAGATATTACGAACCCGGGCTTCTGGCCAAGATCATGGGAGCAGTTCGGGATGAAAAAAGGGAAGTGGCCACTTTAAGCACAGTGGAGCTCTATCCCGAGATCGAAGCCTCCATACAGGGCGAGCAGATACAGGTAAAACTCACAGCCCGTAGCGGTGGAATGGGCAAACTGAGCGTATTTGTCAATGGAAAGGAAATGGTAGAAGATGCCAACCCGGGCCGGCAAGCCAGCCTGAGCATTCCTCTGAAGCAGTTTGAAAAATTTATGACGCCAGGCCAGGAGAATACGATCGGCCTGCGCGTGTACAATGCTTCCGGTTGGCTCAAAAGCCAGCTCTATGAATTGACATACAAGCCTCCGCTCCCTTCCCCCGGCGACCCTACCTTTTCCGTCGCAAAAAACCCCAGCCTCTACGCTATCGTCATTGGCACTGCGGATTACAATGGCGAACAGCTGGACCTCAAATTCCCGGATAAAGATGCCGCCGCCATAGGGCAGGCTTTTGAACAGGCTGGCAAAGCGCTCTTCGGAGAAAATATAACCGTCAGGCTATTGAACACAGAGGAGGCAACGCCCTCCAGTAAGGAGAACATCAGGGCCGCTTTCCAGGAGGTGGCCGCTGTGGCAAAACCTCAGGACGTGTTTATCATTTATTTCTCCGGCCATGGCATCACCTACGGGGCCGGCGAACAGGCACAGTTTTACTACATCACCAAAGACGTAGGCGGAGAAGACATCAGCGACCCGGAACTCCGCAAGAATTTTACCATTTCTTCTCAGGAATTGACGGACTGGCTCACGCACGTGGCCGCCCGGAAACAGGTGATGATCCTCGACGCCTGTAACTCGGGGAAAGTGGTGGAGGACCTGCTCGCAGGCAAAAAATCGCTCAACTCCAGCCAAATCCGCGCCCTGGACCGCATGAAAGACCGTACCGGCATGTTCGTCCTATCCGGCAGTGCAGCCGATAAGGTTAGCTACGAGGCCAGCCGCTACGGCCAGGGGCTGCTCACCTACAGCTTGCTGCAGGGCATGAGCGGCCTGGCCCTCAAGGACGGCAAATATGTGGACGTAGTGCAGCTCTTCCAGTATGCCCGCGACCGGGTGCCCGAGCTGGCCCGCGAAATCGGCGGCATACAGACCCCCATGCTGGCCTTCCCAATGGGCGGCGAGAGTTTTGACATCGGCATGGTTGACGAGAATGTGCAAATACCGGTGGCGCAGGTCAAGCCCGTTTTTGTGCGCAATATATTCCAGGAGGAATCTGCCTTCAACGATGTGCTCGGTATCACCAAAGTACTGGAGGGCTATTTCCAGCAAATCACTGCCAGAGGCGCCCGGGCCGAGCTGATTTATATCGATGTGCCCCAATACAAAGACGCCTATTCGATCAAGGGCAGATACCTGCTGCAGGGAGAAGCGATAAGCCTGCAGGCCAAATTGTTCAAAGGCAACACCCCATTGGGAGACATACAGGCCGAGGGGACGGACGGGGAACTAAATGCGCTGGTGGAAGACATTTTGAAACAGGCTTTTGGATTATTGCAAAAGAAGTAAGCCCTAAAACCATGAAAAAAAACCTCCTCTCCTTCCTCCTTACCCTGCCGCTGATCACCTGGGGGCAAAAGCCGGAACTGATCGTACCCGTGGGCCATTCCAAAGCCGTCACCTGCGCCGCTTTTTCTCCCCCTTGCCCTAATGGCATGGAATGCCCTCCCGGGCAGGAGCAACTGCTACTTACCGGCAGTGCTGATAAAACCGTCAAACTTTGGAACCGGCAGGGGCAGGAATTACGCACTTTTAAAACAAGTAGCCAGGAAGAGAACGCAGCGGTTGAATCGGTAGCTTTTTCTTCAGATGGTTCGCACGTAATAGCCTATTCCGACGATGGCGAGTGGGGCCTACTTGCCGAGATGTGGGATATTAATGGGAAAAAAACGGCCCAATTCCACTGCCGCTCCTACCAGTCGGCAGACTTCTCTCCGGCCTGCCCGAAAGGTTTGGGCTGCCCCCCCGGCAACGGCCCGCTGGTGCTCGCCTGTAGTACGGAGGATATCGAAGCCGGAACTATCGGGGAAGGGCAATACTCCAACCACCCGCATGTAGAAACCATCACTCTCTTCAATCTACAAAAGGACACCCTGCTGTCTTTCGATGCCCCCAATGCCCGCTTTGTCGCCTTTGCTCCTGAGTGCGCCGATTGCTCCAACGAGAAGGGGCGAGTCTTTTTAACCAGCGACCTTAAAAATGCAGCCACTTTATATAACCTGCAGGGAGACACCCTGCAGCACTTTGACATCCCGGGGTTGGAGGCTGCGGGTTTTACGCCGGACGGACAATTCCTCTACTTTAAAACCCGGGAGGGAAAACTCTCCGTGAAAACCAGGGAGGGGAAAAACGTACGCACACTGCAAATCCCTGAATCGCTGGGCTTCGCGTTTTCTCCCCCCTGCACTGGCTGCCCGTTCGAAAAGAAACCGGCTATCCTTACCGGTAGAAAAGACGGTTCCGTCCGGCTGACTACTATAGAAGGCGCAGTGTTGTTGTCATTTGAGGTTCCCGGATTGGCCAGCCTGGCCTTCATTCCTGCGGGGCCGGAAGGAAAAGAACGCCCATTCGGAAACGGGCCGTTGATCCTCACCGGCAGTAACAATGGGGAAATAAGGGTTTGGGACTTGAAGGGCAAGGAAATTTCCGCTTTCCCTACCCCTTCAGAAAATGCCCTGGCCGATGTAGCCTGCTCGTCAGATGAGATTTACGTCCTCACACTTAGCGACACATCCGGCCCTTCCGGTGGCGGGGTTGCCCGGATGTGGAACCTGAAGGGCGATCTCCTGCAACAAACAGGCTTCCAACCTGCCCGGGGCGTGAAGGCCGCCTTCACCCCGGAAGGCCATATCGTTTTCACTACCTACCAGGACAGTACCCCTGTATTTTGGAATATGGATCGCCACTATTGCTACCATGCTCCTCCTCCTGCTGCCGGCGAATCTTTTCAGGCCTTCTCACCCGACGGGCAGTATACCCTGTCTGTCTTCAAGCATCCCGACTCTGCCAATGAAGGCGGTTCAATGGCCATACTGAGAGGCCGCGATGGCAACGTGAAACAGGAATACCGGCACAATCACAGCATAGATTATGGCGATTTTTCTGCGGATGGACAGCACATCTACACCTGGGACCGGACCGGCCATATCGACTTGTGGGGCCTTTCCGGACAATTAGAATGGTCGATGCTGAACGAAGGGCACAGCGGCATCCTTTACACGGCCGTTTCACCCCAGGGCAACTTTGCCATTCATTGCCTGAATGAAGGCGAGGGCTCGGTGGCCAGATTGTTAGGGCGCAAAGAACAAAACCTCCCTCTTGTACAAAGCTTTTCCAGCAATTCGGAACACGGAAGCCACGACCTGCATCGCAAACACAGCTGCGCTACCTTTTCCCACGATGAGCAATATATCTTAGAAGGCGACCGGGCCGGTGTGGCCCAGCTGTGGGACCTGCAGGGCAATCTGAAACATCGGTTTAAAGGGCACACTGCCGCATTGGTATCCGTCGCCCTTTCTCCCGCCTGCCCGCAAGACAGAGACTGCCCTTCCGGGGATAAACACTTTGCCCTGACCGGTAGTGAAGATGGAACGGCCAAGTTATGGGACTCGGAAACGGGTGAAGAATTAGCTACCATTATCCCGGCCGGCCGGGAAGACTGGGTATGTATCTGCTCCAATGGCCTGTTCGATGCCAGCCCGAAAGCAATGGAAATGATCTACTTCTCGGCCGGACAGGAACTCATTGAACTCGAACAGCTCAAGGAACGCTATTACGAACCCGGCCTGATGGACAAGCTGCTGGGTATTTCGGATGAACCCATCCGCTCCGTCGAAGGCTTCGATACCGTCGCCCTCTACCCTATTGTCCAATTGGAACTGGACAGCCAGGCTCGTGAATTGCAGATCGAACTGACGCCCCGCAACGGCGGCATCGGCCCGGCCAGCGTGTTCATCAACGGCAAGGAGGTCATTCCGGACGCCAATCCCTCCCAGGGCTTTGAAAAAACACGGAGCACATCCATCCTCGTCAATCTGTCGAAATTCAACCGCTATTTTCTGCAGGACACCCTCAACACCATCTCGGTACGGGCCTGCAATGAAGCCGGCTGGCTGAAAAGCCCGGCGCGTTCCGTTGCCTATCGCCCCAATTTTGCCCGCAGTAAAGGGGCGCCAGGCGATACCCCCCCTTCCCTCTCCTTCCAGCCCCTCCGCGACCCTTCTCTCTACGCCATCATCGTCGGCACGGCCAACTACGCCGGCACAAAACTGGACCTCAAATTTCCGGGCAAAGACGCCGCGGCCATGGCCCAGGCCATACAGCAGGCCGGTGGACAGCTGTTTGAAGACAGGGTTCATGTCCGGCTTTTTACCACCGATACCGCCGAGGTAAGTATGCACCCCACCCGCTCCAATATTAAGGCGGCATTTGAAGCATTCAAGGGCCAGGCGGTAGCCGAAGACATCCTCCTGGTGTACCTCTCTGGCCACGGCATCACCTACGGCGATGCCGAGCGGGCACAGTTCTATTATCTTACTCAGGAAATCGGCAGTATTGACCTCAGTGATGAAGGTATCCGGAAATCCCGTACGGTTTCATCGGCGGAATTCACCAAATGGATCAACGACATCCCCGCCCAGAAGCAGGTGATGATCATCGATGCCTGCAACTCCGGCAAGGTGGTGGAGATTCTGGATGGCGGCCAAAAAGCTCTCAACTCCAGCCAAATCCGCGCGCTGGACCGCATGAAAGACCGCACCGGCATGTACGTGCTGGCAGGCTCGGCGGCCGATAAGGTGAGCTACGAGGCCAGCCAGTACGGTCAGGGGCTGCTCACCTACAGCCTGCTGGAGGGCATGAGCGGGCTTGTTAAACTCCGGGAGGGCAAGTACGTCGATGTCGTACAGCTCTTCGAGTACACCCGCGACAAGGTCCCGGAAATGGCCGAAAGCATAGGCGGCATTCAGTCGCCCACCATGCTGACGCCCCGAAGCGGCAGCATCGATATCGGGATCGTCAATGAAAAGGTGAATATCCAGCTGGCGCCGAGGAAACCCGTCTTCATCCGCAACGTTTTCCAAAACGAGGACAGCTTCGACGATGAGCTGGGGCTGGGGCTGGCATTGGCCGACTACTTCCGTAGCGTGACTGCAAAGGGGGCGCAGGCAGAGCTGATCTATGTGGATGTGAGTGAGTATGAAAATGCCTACTCCCTCAAAGGGCTGTATGGCGTAGCAGGCGATGCCGTGACCGTGCGCGCCCGCCTCTTCAAAGGCAAAACGGTGGTGGGCGAAGCCTTCACCGTCACCGGCAAAAAAGAGGAGGCGCCGGGCTTGGTGGAGGCCATCATGGCACAAGTAGACGGGATGCTGAAATAACTTATAACTTGAACTCAACATAAAAATCATGAGAAAAACACCCATCTTTCTTTTGTTGCTGGCTTTTGCGGCTGGCTTAGTGGCGCAAGTGCCGCGCTTGGTAGTGCCTACAGGCCACGCTGACGACATCACGGCTGCGGCCATTTCTCCAGATGAGCAATACATTCTTACGGGCAGTATAGATGAAACGGCCATTCTCTGGAGCATAAACGGAAAGGAAATACAAACCTTCAGGAGGCATACAGCAAGTATCCAGGCGGTGGCTTTCCTCTACGACGGCCCTCACAAATATGCCCTAACTGCCGATGGCAACGGCAACGTACACCAATGGGCGTTGAGTGGCGAGCACCTGCGGCATTTTGACCATTCCCCTGGTTATCGGCACGGTGAAAATTGGGTTTCTAAGGCCACCTTTTCGCCTGACGGCAAAAACTTTTGCGTGGAGGCCCGTAATTACCTCCAGTGTACGAGTGTGCTTTCACCCGGCGAGGATTTGACACCCCCCAATCAGGAACCACCGCCATTCGTAGAGGGGGCCCCCCATCAAGTTTCCAGCAAGCATTTCACGCTTGCCTATGCAGGGAACACGGCCTCCTTATTAGGGTTGGATGGGAAGAAGATACGTTCCTATAGGGGCCACTCTGCGGCTGTCGTCTCCGCCGCTTTTTCCACTGCCGATGCCGGCAGGCAAATCCTGACCGGCAGCGCCGACGGGACTGTTCGTCGCTGGGACTTGGAGATTGGCGGGGTGATCAGTTGCTTCAAAGGAGAGGAGCAGCTTCCCGTCACGGCGGCATTCACGCCCGATGGGAAAGCGGTGCTGGCTGCTGGGGTGGAAGAAATTTACCTGTCAAGCGATGGGACTTGAATGGGGCGTTGATTCAGATTGGCGAAGCGGAAAGTATTCCTGTTCTTTCGCCGGATGGTACCAGTATGAACTTACGGGTGGTTTGGGGGTCAAGATGTGGCAGCGCGAAGCCCCGCAAAGACCAGTACGGGTCTTTCGAGAGGATGCCGACCCTTTTGACTTTGGCACAGAGTACTGGGCAAGCTTTAGCTGTAGCTTTTTCTCCGGATGGGAAATCGGTACTTTACCACTGACCGGGAGGCTATCATCCGTTGGGATGCTCAAACCGGGGCAGAAATTGACCGCTTCCGGGGCACCATGAGCAGGTCAATAGCTTGGCGGTGGTACTACCCAGGGCGGCATATTCGTCTTGGCGGGTAGCGACGACAATACCGCCAAGCTCTGGGATTCAGTACCAACAACGTGGTGAAACAGGAAGAGATGAGTGCGCGGTACATGGAAGACCCCATTGGCAGCGAGTTTATCGGCGGCGAAATCAAACCTATCGAGGGCACGCCAATGATGTGACTGCTGTGGCTTTTTCCCCAGCCACTCCTAGCGATCCGTCAGGTGGCAAGTTCGTCTTGACGGGCAGCCGCGACAACACCGCCAAAATTTGGGAGCGCGATTCCGGAAAAGAAATCGCTACCCTCATTGCCTTAGATTCCATCGACTGGGTCGCCACCACCTCCTCCGGCCTCTTCGACGCCTCGCCGGGCGCCATGAATCTGATGTACTTTGTCGTGGGTGTAGAAGCCATTGATCTCGAACAACTCAAAGAGCGCTACTACGAGCCTGGCCTGATGCAAAAGCTGCTCGGCTTTTCCGACGAGCCCATCCGCTCCGTCGAAGGCTTCGATACCATCGCCCTCTACCCAATCGTATCCCTGCAACTGGATACGCAAAACCATCAATTGCAGATTGATCTCACGCCCCGCAACGGCGGCCTGGGCAAAGTAAGCGTGTTCATCAACGGCAAAGAGATCATCGAAGATGCCAATCCGCCACAGGGGTTTGAAAAAAAGAGAAGCACTTCCTTAAACGTCAACCTGGCGTTGTACCACCGCTATTTCCTACAGGACAGCCTCAACACCATCTCGGTGCGCGCCTACAACGAAGCAGGCTGGCTGAGAAGCCCGGCCTTTACGGCGGCCTATCGCCCTCGCTTTGCAAGCGCCAAAGGCACAACGGACAACACGGCCCCTTCCTTCTCCTTCCAACCCATCCGCGGCCCGGCCCTCTACGCCATCATCGCCGGCACGGCCAACTACGCCGGCACGAAGCTCGACCTGAAATTCCCGGGCAAGGATGCTGAAGCCATGGCAAGCGCCATCCGGCAGGCCGGCGGCCAGCTCTTTGGGGAGGAGGTGCATATCCGGCTGCTCACTACCGATACTGCCAACCTGAGCATGCACCCCACCAAAGCCAATATCAAAGCCGTTTTTGAGGATTTTAAAGAAAAGGCCAAAGCCGAAGACATCCTCCTGGTCTACCTATCCGGCCATGGCGTCACCTATGGCGAGGCCGAGCGGGCGCAGTTCTACTACCTGGCCCAGGACATCAGCAGCGAAGACCTCAGCGACGAAGGCGTCCGCAGCACCCGCGCTATCTCTTCCGGAGAACTCACCAAATGGATCAACGACATCCCCGCCCAGAAGCAGGTCATGATCCTCGACGCGTGCAATTCCGGCAAGGTGGTGGAAGTGCTGGAAAGCGGAACCAAAAGCCTGAACTCCACCCAAATCCGCGCCCTCGACCGCATGAAGGACCGCACCGGCATGTTCGTGCTGGCCGGCTCGGCTGCCGACAAGGTGAGCTACGAGGCCAGCCAATATGGGCAGGGGCTGCTCACTTACAGCATCCTGCAGGCCATGAGCGGCTTCAAGCTGAGGAATGGCAAATACGTCGATATCTCCCTGCTGTTCGAATACGCCCGGGATGAGGTGCCGAAAATGGCGGAATCGATCGGGGGGATACAAACGCCAACCATGCTGATCCCCGGCAGCGGCAGTATTGATATCGGGATCGTCAATGAGCTGGTGCAAATACCGCTGGAGGGTAAGAAACCGGTCTTCGTGCGCAATGTGTTCCTGGATGAAGACAACTTCTACGATGCGCTGAAAATCGGCAAACGGCTGGAAGGACAGCTTCAGGAGATCACGGCTAAAGGCGCCCGGGCATCCCTGATCTACGTGGATGTCCCCGAATATAAAAATGCTTATTCCATCAATGGGTTCTACCGGGTGAAGAACGGCGAGGTGGCCCTGGAAGCCAGGTTGTTCAAAGGCCAGGCCGCTTTGGGAGCTATACAGGCTAATCGGCGGGCCGATGAGTTGGAGGGGCTGGTGGAGGAGATACTCCGGAAGGCATTCCGTATATTACAGGAGGAGTAAAAATGCCCTGCTGGGCCCCACATGCATCAACTCATGAGCTAAACGGCCGGCCAAGATCAATTTGGTATCCATTTACATTTTATGTGATTTTAAAATCCGACTTTAAAATTACATAAAATGATCATCCCTCGGCACATTACCGCTCATCTTCAAGAACTGAGCCTTTATTCCCCCCTCAGCCTCACCGGCCCGAGGCAGGCCGGCAAAAGTAGGCTGGGGAGGTATGGCCTGGTTAAACCAAGCATTATTTGAATCCACCCAAAAAAGGGGGGATTACAAAATTTCATTTTGTTATCTTCAGGGGCCGGAGAAAAATAAGAGCGTGTTGGGGATTTACTTTTGATGTCGAAAATGAGCAGATTTTGGTTCTCAGGAAGCCATTTTTGAGCCGCATAGCATCGCTACGTGGCGAAAAAATGGCGAAATGAGGTTCAAAAGATGCACATTTGCAGGCCAAAGGGTAAATCCCCAACACGCTCTAAAAAAATTGTTGGGCTAATCCAACTGCTCTAATCGCCGGTCCGGGCACCATTCTAATTCTACTTTGTTAACTTAAAAAAAATGAGATGTAATGTCTCCGGTTTTCCTCCCCCTCCCTGCGGCCGACCCTCCGAAATGCTTCGGAGCAGGCTCTCCAGAGGGGTATATCCGGGGGCCATTCGCTTTGGCAGTCCAATCGTTTCGACCCCTTCACATGAAAGATATTTTAAAGTGACAAAGTAGAACTAAGGTTAGACAACCGCGTACATCCTGCCTGATTTAACATAGCCAAATAAATCCGGGAAAAAATTAGCCCGGATAGTATAAAAAAAAGCTGTCACATATTGCCACTATTTTGTGTGCTTTTGGAACGTTGCTTCAGATGCGATCCTGATCTATTTTGGAGGTCGCCTGGAGCGCCTCAGTCTTTCTTTATTGGCATTCTGAAGAAACCTGCCGGCCTTGGGTTGCTGCCGCGGGAGGTCGCCTGGGGCGCCTCAATACAGGTAAGAAGGTCCGGCAGGCTGTTCCTTCAAGCAGAGTTTGTTTTTTTGGTTTGTGCTATTTATTGCTTGTTTTCTTCGCTTTTAGGCGTTTTGGCTACTAACCCCGGGTTAAGTACTTGCCCATTCTTCCATGCACCGTATACGCATCGCAGGAACTTTTTAGCCAGGTTTGCCATGGCAACCATGCCAGGCTTCTTCAGGCCATCTCGGTAATGCGCCCGCCATTGGGCCAACATACGGCCATTGCTGCTCAGCGACACGGCAGCCAGGTAACACACCCTGCGCAGTTGGCGGCTGCCTCGCTTGCTAACCTTGTGCTGGCCCTTATACTTTCCCGACTGGTAAGAGTACAGGTTGAAGCCCGCATATTTGATCAAGCTTTCTACGTTGTCAAAAGCATGGATGTCTCCAATTTCGCCAATCAGCCCACCTAAGATAATAGCTCCCAGCCCCTTTATTTCCAGCCATTTTGCAAAGAACGCATCCTGTTTCAGCAGTTTTTCCATTTGAGTTTCACACTCCTCAACCTGCCTGCAAAGCAAATGAAATTGCTGGCCATGCCTTTAAAGCGCTGCCGGGTGGCTATGGGGTTAGGGCAGTAGCCTGTACTGTATTGGGCTTTGTTTATCAACTCTTTAACCCGTTTGCCTTTAAACTGCCCGCAGCTTGCTTTTTTAAGGCGCTCAGCCAGCCAGCTTTCCTCTTTGCTCAATATGTCCGCCGGCAAAGGGCAGTGCTCCAATATGTGCCAGATAGTTTTTGAGCGCAGCCCTCGTTTTACTAGCTTGGGAAGCTCCGGAAACGCTTCGGCTGCCAGGCTCTCGGCACGGTTGCATAACTGCGTCAACTGCTTGGTAAGTTGATGGCGGTGGCGGTGCAAGCTCCGCAATTCTTCGGACAAAGTATCTCGCTTATTGTATTGCAGCAACTTGCCCATGCTCATCAACTCGCTGATAATGTAGGTGTCTTTGGCGTCGTTTTTATCCGGCGTATTGTCATGTATCTCCTTCATCCGGTAGGTGTGTACCGGGTTCACCCAGCGCACCTCCCAGCCCTGCTGGCAGGCAAAATGGATCAAAGGCTTGCCATAGGTGCTCGTGCTTTCTATGCCCAGCCACACTTGGCTCTTGCCGTGTTGGCTTGCAAAAGCCCGGATCTGTGCACCGAATTCAACGAAACCTGAATGCTCGTTAGAAAACTTAAAGCTCGGTATTTCCGCCTGGTCGTTGCTCAAAACGCAGTAGGCTTGGTTTTCATTTTTTGCGCTGTCAATTGATACCAGCACCACTTCCTGGCCTGGTTTAGTTTGTTTATTAATTCGTAACTTTGACATAAGGCTGTGTGTTTTGCTGTGTCACAATTTTTTATTCTCAATAGCAAAGATGCACAGCCTTTTTTATTTAGCTGCAAGATAGAAAGCTGCTCGGCCGTGGCGCCTCACGGGCAGGCGTACCCGCCCAGGGTTCCAAATCCTTTCCAACCTGCTTTCTAATGCAATTAAATTCACTCCGGAGGGCGGAAGGGCCGATGTTATTGTGGAAGAGAAAGGCGAGCATGTTCTGATCCGGATTATTTCTCTAGTGCGCCGGGAACGAAGTTATTGGTCAATAATTTGAGGCTGTTTTGCGGCCGGCTCGTCGCCAAAGGCTATGGCCGGCGGAGACAGGCAAGGCGCGACGACCGACCATAGCCTAAGCTACGGAAGGAAGGAGCAACGCAGCATGGCCGTAAAAGAGCCCAAAGAATTGGTTAAGAATTTCGTTCCCGGCGCACTAGGATATTTCGCAAGGAGTTTGATATGACCCCAACCGAGTTCCGAATTCAAAACAGCAACCCCAGGGTAACCTTTTCCCTCCTCTTTAAATAAAGCTATTGTAAAGACGAGCGGCCCCCTCGCCATTTTCACAACCTAAACTCCCGATCATGAAAAACCTACCGATCGCATCATTCTTATTACTGATCTGTTTAACCGCCAACGCACAGGCTTATTGGCTGGGTGGCGCCGCCGGCCGCGAAACCGATTGGATGGAACCCCGTAACTGGAGCACCGGCCAGGTGCCGGGGTGGCAGGATGATGTCATCATTCCCTACCAGGATCAAAGCTTGTATCCGGAAGTGCGCTGTGTTGCGCCCCTGATCCAGTCTCTGCAGATATCGAAAGAAGCCAGCCTGGCCATCGGGCCCGAAGGTGTCCTGACCATCGATGCGTACGAAAAAGAGGGAACGGCCATGGTGCTGGAGGGTTTTCTTTTCAATTACGGCGCCCTGATCCTCACTGAAATGGAACTGGAGCCGGTTGAGGGCCAGCTCTCCCACCTGGATAACCAGGGTATATGCAGCCTGGTGACGGATGCCGGACACATTCCGCTCCTGGCGCAGGAAAACCAGTAACAAGGGCGCCCTATATATCGGTAGGGTATGTTGAACAGACGTTGTTAAGGGCCCGGCGAAGAATAACTTCCCCATTTGATGCCGATCCCTGCCTGCCTTGCGGCGAGCAGGTTGCCTGGCGACAAAATCTCTGGCCTGAAACGGGGAACTTATTTTTCTCCGGCCCTAAGAAAAATTGAACACTATTTGAATCCTACAGAAATTATTTAACTTCAGGCTTGGATATTCCCTTTTCGCCCCCGTTAAGGGAATTATCCATTTAATTAGTATTCCCTGATCCCGAGCAATGACAACACAATTATCAGGAACTCACCCTGTTGGTTCCTGTACCTTGCCGAAAGGGAAAGCCCAATACCATTTACTATGAATAACTATGCCCTTTTGATCGTTTTCCTTTTGTTTTCTTTTGCCGCTCCCGGCCAACAGCCCCAGCTCATCGTTCCGGTCGGCCACACCAGCTACCTCAACTATTTTGCCCAATCCCCGGATGGCCGCCACATCCTGACTTCCAGTTCCGACCGCACTACCCGCCTGTGGGACCGCGACGGGCACCTCGTCGCCACACTCAAGGAATCGGGAAATAATGAAGTGCTGGCCGTCGACTTCTCTGCTGATGGGCAGCACCTGCTCACCTGTGGCCAAAGCGGTGTCAAAGTCTGGAACCTCTCTGGAGAGCAAATCCTGACGTTAAGCGGAAGCAACAACAGCAACCACGCCATCTTCTCCCCCGACGGGCAACGGATCGCCGCCGGCAGTACCAACGGAACGGTCACTGTCTGGGATATCAATGGCAAGCGCCTTTGGCGGGAGCGCCCCTTTAGCGCTACCGTTCTGGAGCTGGCCTTTTCTCCGGACGGCCAAAACCTGGCCGCCATTCAACAGGATTTTGAAAAGGGGATCGTCCGAATCTGGGGCCAACAGTACAAGCAAACAGCCGATATCCGAACCGATGAAAGTATCAGCAGCCTGGTGTTTTCTCCGGAAAACGACGCTCTGCTAACCGGCAGCATCAATGGCGGTGTCTCCGTCTGGAAACTGGACGGAACGCTCCTCAATGAATTTCCGATCCACTATTACGAGATTATCAGCCTGGCGGCCCATCCTAAGTGGGGTTTCCTGTCCAGCAGTAACGATGGAACCGCCGTGCTGTTCAACCTGGAGGGAGAAAAACTCCAGGAATTCCAGCACAATGCCGCCGTCCGTATGGCCCGGTTCTCTTACGACGGCAACGAAATCCTTTCTTTTGGGGACGAATCGGAAGCCATTCTGTTCTGGGACCTGCAGGGTAATGTCCGGCAGCGGTTGAATGGGTACGGAGCCGATGTACTATCGATCGCACCTCATCCCGACGGCAGCAAGCTATTGGTGGGCACCTCCAACGGCGTCCGCATCTGGGACCTCACTGGAAGGGACATCCTGCACAGCCTGCCCCACCACACCAAGGTCGATGCAGTAGCCTACAGCTCAAACGGCCAGCGATTGTATACCGCCGGGTGGGACGGCCGGTTAGACATTTTTATCAACAAAGACAGCCTGCTGAAAAGCGCCAATACCAAAGGGCTGGAAGTCGTTTCCCTCGCCGTTTCCAAAGATGGCCGGTTCGTAATCACCACGAATGGCGACAGCCGCGCCATCCTGTGGGATAGCCTGGGGAATGAGATCCGGGAATTCGCGGCTAAAGATTATCGCACCCGCGCCGCCGCCTTCTCTCCCGGCGGCGATACGGTACTCACGGCTTCAGAGTTGCTGGACGCCCGCCTCTGGAAAACCCGGACCGGAGAACTGATCAAAGAATTGCCGCACAATACCGGGGTGGAAGCCGCCCTCATCTCGCCCAATGGGCAGCATATGCTGACCCGAAGCAAGGATGATAAGATCCGGCTATGGAATAGCCAGGGAGATCTGATTTGGGAGGATAGCGGTTGGGAACTATTCGAAGGCAACGCCTGCTTCTCTCCCGATAGTAAGGTAATGGCCATCCCCAACGGAAAGAATGTCATTCTGATACGGCCCGACAAAACAGCCGTCGATACCCTAATGGGGCATAGAGGCGTGGTCAATACGGCCGTCTTTTCTCCGGACGGGCGCCTGATTTTCAGCGGAAGTAAGGACGGTATGCTCAAGGTCTGGAATAGCCAAAGCGGGAAGGAAATCGCCAGCCTGATACAGTTGGGCTCCAATGACTGGGCGGTTACGGCTCCTTCGGGCCTGTTCGACGCTTCTCCCGGCGCCATGCGCCTGATGTACTATAGCATCAACAACGAGATCGTTTCGCTTAGCCAGCTCGATGAACGGTATTACGCCCCCGGCCTGCTGGGCAGGCTCATGGGGTACGGCGATACGCTGCTGAGGGACGTAAGTAAATTTGACTCCGTCAAATTGTACCCGAAGGTGAAGATTGATATCGTCAAGGATGAATTGCAGGTCAAACTTAAAGAACGCAATGGCGGCATCGGAAAATATAGTATCCAAATCAACAACAAAGAGGTCTACTTTAGTGAAAATGAGGAGAAAAAAACGGACATACGGCTCAACCTGAAGGATTACGCCAAGTACTATAAACCCGGCCCCGACAACTCCGTCGCCGTGCAGGTGTACAATGAAGCCGGCTGGTTGAAGAGTGCGCCCATCCGCGAGAATTACACCCCCGATTACGTTGCCAGGAGAGGCGGCGGGGAGGGGGAAGAAACGCCCGGCCTGGTATTTCAGGCAGCCAAAGATGCTGAACTGTATGCCGTTTGTATCGGCACTTCCAACTATGAAGGGAAGAAACTGGACCTGTTGTATCCCGATAAGGATGCGCAGGCGATGAATCAGGCGATCCAGGCTTCCGGCACGGCGTTGTTCGGCGTTAAGGCGGTTCACAATTATTTGCTGACCAGCGACGAGGACGCCGGGCAGCAGCGATCTACCAAAGAAAACATTGCCGCCGCCCTTAAAGAGATCGCCGGAAAGGCTTACTCGACGGACATCATCCTGGTCTACTTCTCAGGGCATGGCGTCGCCTATTCTCCGCCCGGTGAAGAATCGCAGTTCTACTACCTTACCGGCGCTATTGGCAGCGAAGACCTCAGCGACCCGGCGATCCGCAAGGAAGGGGCTATCTCCACGGCCGAACTCACCGAATGGGTCAAGGACATACCCGCCCTCAAGCAAATCCTGATCTTCGACGCCTGCAATTCCGGCAAGGTGCTGGAAGATTTGGGCAGCGCCCAAAAGGACCTCAATGCCGACCAGATACTGGCACTCGAACGGATGAAAGACCGCACCGGCATGTTCGTGCTCTCGGGTAGTGCCGCCGATAAATCGAGTTACGAAGCCAGCCGTTACGGGCAGGGGCTGCTTACCTTCAGCCTGCTGCAAGGCATGGAATACGTAGCCCGCACCAGCAATGGCTATGTTGATGTCAGCCGTCTGTTTCACTACTCACTGGACAAAGTGCCCGAACTGGCCGAAGGCATCGGCGGTATGCAGACGCCGCGAATGGCGCCGCCGGAGGGTGGGCAGAGCTTTTACATCGGTATCGTCAACGACACCGTAGCCCTTCCCATAGCCCAGGAAAAGCCGGTCTTCGTCCGCGCCAATATTAAGGATAAGAAAAAATACTGGGCGGACCCGCTGGGTATTGAAGACGGGCTTGCCGCCCGCTTCCGCAATGAATCCGCCAAGGGCGCCCGTTCCAGCCTGGCCTATTTTGACCTGCCGAAGTACAAAAACAGCTACCAGATCATCGGCCAGTACGAACAAAAAGAGGACAGGGTCGTTTTCTCCGGCGTCGTCACCCGCTCCGACCTTCAGGATGCAGACCCTTTAGGCGAACTGGAATGGCAGGGATCCACCAGCCAGTTGGAGGCCATGATGGATGCCATCATCGCCCAGGCTAACGGATACCTGAGCCGGCAGGAGAGATGAAATAAGAAGAGCCGGCTACCTTTGAGCCGGCTCTTCTTGATTTCTATTTCTCCACTGCTGCCCACTTCCGGACTTTCTTATCCGGCCCCAGGAAAAAAAGGATGTTTTTATACTTCAGAATCTCCCCACTAGTGCTTTGCAGCGTACTTTCAGGCTCGCCATACTGCACGGCCACCTCCTTTCTGTCCGTCCCTACCTGAATGCCCTTCCTGGTTTTCCCGGCATAATCTTTTCCGGTAAGCTGGTATAAGTAATAGGCCGGCCGGCTCGATGATTCTATTTTAGATTCCAGGATCATAACCATGGAATTGTCGGGGTTATCCGCCAGCAGGAAACCGAAAAAGTTGAGTTTTGGAGTTACGGAAAGCGCTATTTTTTGTTTGCCTTTCGGCCGGCGAGTGAAGGTAAGTAAATCCACCCCGTCGATCTCCTCGGTTTGATCGAGCGAAAAACTCAGTACTTCTTCCCGCCCGGTATCTTCTCCCCGCAACACCTTTCTATTGTAGGTTCCCAGGCTACTGCCCAGCGCGATGGCGTTATCAAAATATTTTTCAGCTTCCCGGGTTTTGCCCTCCCGGCCGGCGATGATACCCAGCAGTACCGCTACGCTGCCAGCCATATATGTATCATCAGAGCCAGCCTTGGCCATCGCTTCCGTTTCAGCGTAGAAACGAGCGCGGCCGTAATCTTTGAGCAGGGTAAGGGCACAGGCTTTATTGAGGAAGGCAGGTGCGTAACTGGCGTCCATACCAATGGCGTAGTCAAAATAGTGAACCGCTTTGAGCAACAGGGCTTCCCGTTTTTCGATAATGCCGTCCCCTCCGCGGGCGCTTTTCAGTTCCAGCTCCAATTGAAGCGGGAATCGGTATTTCACCTCGTTTTCCGAAAAATAGGTTAAGGCCTCGTACGTAGCCAGCACCCCCAGGTTGTTGTAGAGTTCCCGGCTCTGGTAATCATTCAGGATGTATTCGTATAAAAGTTGAGCCATCTGATATTCCAGGGCAGAGTTGGCCGTTATGGCCATCAGGTTGGCAACATCGAAAACGCTCGCCAGTTCTTCCACCTTTTCCGCGGAACTGCGCGACATGGCCCGCCGGTCGGACAGGCTGGGATAGCCCTCGACGGATTCCTTCAAATCGTACGTTTTATACAAGTCGGCCATGAATTCGGCGCCTTTGTTAAAGACATCGTAGCCGGCAGAGTAGGCCAGGAAGCCCCCCAGGTAGTCGGCTTGTGTCTCATTGATGATCTTGGTGCTCAGCTTGCCCAGTGTGTCTCCAATCTCCAGGCCGGCAAAAGAACTGGAAAACTTACTCGTCCAGCCGTGTTTCTCATAAAAATGGGTAAGTTCATGGGCCAGCAGGGTGGCCAGTGCGTTGATAGAGTCGGCCCCCAACTGGGTGCAGACATTGTAGGCCTTCTCTTCGAGGATGATGCGGTTTTCGAGGTAGTAGATTTTTGCCCCGTTGCTTTCCGTGCCTACCAGTTCGAAGGTGGGCGCATTGAAGCGGTTGTCACCCCGGGCCGCTACGAGGTGTTCGTATACCTTTTGAGCTACTTCCTGTTTATAAGCAGTGGGGGAAGCCGGTTCCTCATCGCTGTCCAAAGGCTTGAAAATCAGTGCGTCGCTCTGTGCGCTGACGAAGCAGCTGGCCAGTAAAAAGGCCAGAGCACAATTAATTCTGGCGAGGATGGATGTCATCGTTTAGGATTTAAGTGGTTTATAGTCTTAAAGATTTCGAGTAATTTAGCATTTGCCCGGGTAACCCTCCGGGAACTGGACAAATATAGTATTTGAAAAGGTATGGCGGCCTGGTACACCGGTTTGCTGAGACTTCCGGCGCAAATGATCATTGGCAGTAAAAGTAAAAAGACAAACGTTATGGTGTGGTTTTTTCATAAAGATAAGCGTGTTTGCTTTTCCTCTATTTGTTTTCAGCAGAAAAAGTTACCCGCTGTGAGGTTTCCTTTTCTGTTACTATTTTCATTCATCTTTACCCACTCCGCGGCGGCCCAGATCGGCGCGATGGCCAATAAGGGTACGACGCGCGCCGTGATTGTCGGCATTTCCGAATATGAGGACGAGCGCATTCCCGACCTGCATTTTGCCCACCGGGATGCGCTGGCGATGGCCGAATTCCTGCAATCCTGCCCCAGTGGTAATGTGGCGCCGGAGAACATCAAGCTGCTGTTGAATGAAAAGGCCACCCGCGGAGATATAGCGATGGCTCTTTATTGGTTGGTGGAGGAAAGCAAAGCAGGTGACCGCGCTATCATCTATTTTTCTGGCCATGGAGACCTGGAAAACAAGATCATGATGGACCAGGGCTACCTCCTGGCCTACGACGCCAAAGCGGCCAACTATATGGGCAGCGGCACCTATCCGGTCGAGATGCTGCAAAAGATTATTCAGACACTCAGCATAAAGCTCAATGTAGAAGTCATCATGATCACGGACGCCTGCCGGGCCGGTAAGCTGGCCGGCAGCGAAACGGGGGGAGTGGTGGCCACCAACCAGGGGCTGGCGCAGCAGTTCGCCAAGGAGATCAAAATTCTTTCCTGCGAGGCCGACCAGGCTTCTCTGGAAATGGATAATCTGGGCGGCGGACGGGGGCTGTTTTCCTTCTATCTCATTGAGGGGCTCAAAGGGATGGCTGATGAAAATGCCAATAAGAACCTCAAAGTGGAGTTGCGGGAGCTGGAAAGCTATCTGAAAGCAGAGGTTCCCAAATGGGCCGATCAGTATCCATTGACGAGAGGGCCGGGCGGTACGGAGCTCTTCCGCGTGAATGAAGATACCCTGCTGGCTTTGCTGGAACGCAACAAAATGAAGACGGAAAATATGGCTTTCGCCACCCCGCGCAGCACCCTGCCAACCGGCAGGGATACGGCTGTTAACCCCCTTTATCAGCAGTTTCAGCAAGCCATGGCGGATGGGCGCCTTCTATTCCCCGAAGAAAACTCTGCTTACGATTTATTTCAGCAGATGCAACAGGAGCAGGCCTTGCAGCCTATCCTGAACGCTCAACGCCTCAACCTGGCAGCCGCCCTGCAAAATGACGCCCAACAAGCCATCAATGCTTATCTGGAAGCCAGCCCCGAAGAAATGGCGCGCCGCTGGCAGTACGATGAAACCTACCAATACTATCCGATATATCTGGACAAAGCCGCAGAACTGCTCGGCCCCGGCAACATCTTTTACGATGACCTCAAAGGAAGGCAGGCCTACTTCGAAGGGCTCGTCCTGCGCCTACAGGGAGAAACCATGCCCGATAAAGATTCCATCCTCCAACTGGCCATCCAAAAACAGGAACTGGCGATCAGCATGGACTCCCTGGCCGCCCATGCCTATAACGAACTGGGGCTAATATACCTGAGGCTAAAAAAGTATCAGCAATCGATGGCATTTTTTGAACAGGCACATGCGCTGTCGCCAACCTGGGTGATCCCGGTTGGCAATATCAGCGTGGCCCTTTTGGAAATGGAAAGGTATGATGAAGCAGCCACCTTTGCCGAACAGGCGCTTGAACTTAGGGAAGACTACGTGCCGCCGCGCTGTAACCTGGCTAAAATTGCCTATGACAACCGCGATTACCGGAAAGCGATCGAACTGGCGGAGGCATCCATCGCTCTGGACAGTAATTTTACGAATGCCCATTACATCCTGGGCAATGCCTGGAAGGCTCTGGATAGCCTGGATAAAGCCAAAGATGCCTACTTGCGGGCTTACCAGCTCAACCCTAAGGACGCAATGGTAAATACCAATCTGGGATACATCGCCTATCTCAACGGCAACTACGAGGAAGCCGCCGGCTATTACAAAACGGCCATTCAATATCATCCTTACTTTTCAGCGCCTCACTACGACCTGGGGTTTATATATCTTTCCGCACTACCGGACTATCCGGAAGCCGAAAAATATTTCAGGCGATATGTCCAACTGAAACCCAGCGATTCAGAAGGGTGGGTGCTGGTGGCCTGCGCTCTGTCTATGCAAGGGGAGTTGGAACAAACGCTCCAATGGCTGGAACAGGCACTGGAGAAGGGCTATAGCCATTTTGAAGATTTGCGCTCAACGTCGTTCCTGGAAAACGTACGGGCCGACCCCCGCTTCGCCTCGTTGCTGAGCCGGTACGAGCCTTGAAATGGGGCGGAAGGGGGAAGGGGGAGGTTCGGAGTTCGGAGTTCGGTATTCGGGCAGGCCAGCAGAGTCCGAAACCCGGAAGAACACCCCGCGAACAGCGAATTGCGAACCGGCGAACGGCGGAGTCCGTAAGGCGGAAGGCGGAAGGTTCGGAGTTCGGTATTCGGTGTTCGGTGAACCGGCGAACCGTCGAACTCCGGTATTCGGCCACCCTGCGAACAGCGAATTGCGAATAGCGAACCTGCGAACGGCGAACTCCGGTATCCGGCCACCCTGCGAACAGCAGAGTCCGGGGTTCGGAGTTCGGTATTCGGAGTTCGGAGAACCTGCGAACCGGCGAACGGCGGAGTCCGGAAGGCGGAAGGCGGAAGGTTCGGAGTTCGGTATTCGGTATTCGGGCAGGCCAGCAGAGTCCGAAATCCGGAAGAACACCCTGCGAACAGCAGAGTCCGGAGTTCGGTATTCGGAGTTCGGAGTTCGGCGAACCGGCGAACCGGCGAACGGCGAACGGCGGAGTCCGGAAGAACACCCTGCGAACAGCGGAGTCCGGGATCGGTTAACAAAGTAGTATTGCAACTATTCCCCCTGGCGCGAAATTTTGTAGGCTTTTTTTGCCGGAACCCCTTCTCACCTGCCCGCCTGGCAAGGCGCAGCCGGCCAGGCAGGTTCCCCTTGGAAGGGGAAGGTTGGCTTACAAAATTTCGCACCAGAGGCATCCATTGCCTTATGAATAGTTACGTAGTATTAATCTACAGAGCGGCGCCGGACAAAGGCCTCGCGCATCTTCTCGGGCAAATCCTCCTTGCCGGACATTTGGGCAGCTTCCACATAAGCCTGGTCAGCGGCATAGTAGAATTCAGAGTCTTCGAGCGAAGCGGCCTCCATCAGCTTTTTCATCTGGGGGCCAGCTTCCTGATAAACTTCTTCCTCCTGTAATGCGGTGATCACATCCGCCTTCTCTTTTTCGTCGGCAACCTTAAAAAAATACTTGTCGGAAACCATTCCCTCTCCTCCCGGCTGCACGACTTTCCAGGCATAAGACTTGCCTGCTTTGAGGCCCAGGCCACTGAAATCCACGGTATATTCCTTTTGATTCACCTTTTTAGAATGAATGACCCTGCCACTTTCATCTTCGATCGTGAATTCATATTCGGGTATGTTTTCCCTGCTCTGCCATTGAAAACGGAGGCTTTGATTGCTAATTGCCTTTCCGATCGGAGTCGCGCTGATGATGTCAAATTTTTTATTGCCCCACCCGGAAGAAGCGGAAGTGGTATCCGTACCCCTGGGGCCTCTGATCGCCGCCATCAGCATGCCGTTGAAGGTATTGGCAAAGCCCATAGCCCGGTAATTCAGTTCATCTCCAAAAAGGTCGGCGATCACATATTCCCCTCTGCCTTCGATGTCTTTGAACAAGCCGTTGCAGTAAAGCCGCGCCGTCGACTTACCGCCGAGTTTCAGCACACCTTTCGCATCGAGTGATTTGACAGCTTGTATTTTGGAGTATTTGGCGCCAGGCTCCGGCGCATACTTGATTTTCTTGTAAGATTTGGATAACAGAATAGGAATGTCATCCTGGGCCTGGAGGCTGAAGGCCAACATCAGGCAACTGATAAATAATAATAAGTGCTTGTTCATTGTAAATATCTTTTGGGTTAAGGGAAACCCGGCCTGGTAGGAAGGCTGGGAAACAACAACAAATTAGGAAATTCTTCTTAAATGGCATGTAAAGCCCTGGTCATTCTTCTTTTTTCAGTTGAAGCCGGTAGACGATCCACTGATCGGTTTTACCGTGCTCATCGAAACGGAAAATAATGTGCTCTTTTGGATAAACGAGGTAGGCGCCCTGCCGGCTGCCAATGGTTCGGGAGCGGGTAGTGTAAAGCTGTCGGATTTTCTCCAGCGTGTCTCCCAGGTGAACATTCAGGCGGGTGGCGCCATCGTAGCCATCGCCGGTGAGGTGGAAGGCGCCATACTCCTGCCCATTGTCGGCATAATGAACCAGCATCGTCGAATGATCAAAACGCTGGACCCCGAAAAATACATTGCCTCCCATATCCACCTGAAGTTCCAGTTTCGGGTCTTCCAGATAATCCTCCAGCAGTAAGCCGTCGATGCGCTCTACGCCTTTGGCAAAGTTGAGCACCGCCATAGCGGTTGCCGTTTCCCCTCTCAGTACAGACAAGTTTAGGCTGGCGAGAACATGGCCTGCTTCCGCCAGTGGCTGCAATACCTTTTCTGCTGCTTCCTGCTGGCCTCCGGAAGCATCAATGATGCCCTCCAGCACCTGAGCGTCAAGCGTTTCGGCAACCAGGCCCAACTTTTCACTTTGCTTCCTGGCTTTAACTGCCCAGTACCGGGCATCTTCCGGCGCCCCCTGCAGCAGAAATACACAAGCCTTGTTGATCCAGGCTGCCGGATATTCCTTATCCAGCAACTCGGCGCGGCCGAAAGCATCCTGGGCGGCTTCCAGAAGGGCGGCCCGTTTTTCAGCGTCCTCCTCAAACCCACGCTTATCGGCGCCCAGCCGGGACTGCAGGTCCAGTTCGAGGGGTAATACATAAGGCATCTCCTCCTTACTGAAGTAAGACAAAGCGGCCAGCACATGCAAAACGCCCAGGTTGTTGTACAATTCCCGGCTCTGGAAATCGCGAAGGATGTATCTGTAATAACCGAAGGCCGGCTCATACGCCTCTACTATTGTCAGGCAGTTGGCCAGATCGAAGGCTACCTGTAACTCCCGAAGGCGTTTCATGGCATTGCCCGCATAGGTGATGCGGTCGGTAAGGGAGGGATAACCGGGAATCTCCTCCGGCAGGACGTAGCCTTCATAAACCCTGGGCAGCAGTTTGGGAATGATGCCATAGGTATCAAAACCGGCGGAAAGGGCGAGAAAACCGCCCAGATAGTCTGATTGGACTTCCAGTTTGAGCCCTTCCTCCAGCTTGCCTAACTGCTCGCCGGCCTGGGTATTGGCGTTGGCGCGGGAGAAGTGCCGCGTCCAGTCGTGTTTTTCATAATAATGCGTGAGTTCATGGGCCAGCAGGGCGGCCAGGGCATTCAGCGAATCCGGCCCAAAGCTGGTGCAAAGGTCATAGGCCTTTTCTTCCAGCCCGATTTGCTCTTTTTTTGAATTCATCCAGGCTACATACAACTGGCCGTCGTTCATCACCAACTCGGGGGCGGGCATGCGGAAGTCGCCCCGCGCCTCCAGCAATTTCTGGTAGACCGATGTCGTAACGGAACGTTTGTAAGCAGGTACAGACAGGCCGGGCTGCTTGCCCAGAGGATTCTGAACATAGGCAAAAATACCGTCTTCCTGGTTGCAGGCATTCGCGATGAAAGGAAAAAGCAAGAACATGATCACAAGCGTGCGCATAAGTCTGTTTTTGTGTCCTTTATTTGTTCTGAGCACAAAGGGTTACCTTTTTTCACCTTATCAAATATAGCTCATGGAAAAAAAGTTAGGCCTGATAAAACAGTTAATGCTAATAAATTTTAAATTTAACCGTCATTAGAAGCTGTTTTCATCCCTGGCCTAAGACCCAATTTAAACACAATTCGATGAAAAACTTATTATTATCAGCCATTTTTCTGCTAACGGGCTCTTCAATATTACCAGGGCAGGGGCTTAAGATTCTCTACGATGCCCAATCCGACTCCATCCGCTACTTCAAAGATGGCAAACTGACCGCCAAGCCCAAGGTGAGAAGGGGGCAGCCGGTTGAACTCCGTATCCTCAACTACAACAATTACCTCTATAAGGCCACTGTGAAGCTGGAAGACTCCGCCCCAAAGTCTGCTTCGGTTTTTTCGGGCGGCCTTAACAATATATTGCCCATGTTGGGGCAGAGCGGCGGCATGCTGCCTTTCGACGCTTTGATTAAATCCTTTGGGGACAGCAACCCGCTGTTGTTTCCGTTCAAGGAATTTGAGGGGCTGGGCGGGCTGGGCTTTACCACCAACCAGGAGGTGGAGCGTTTCAACACGCTGCTGTCCGATTTTACGCTCTCGGTAGAACGGATCGAGGCGGCCGAAAAAGAATTGTTGGAGACACAGGAAGACATGCAGCGCATCCTGGAAGCCCAGCGCATTCAAAATTTCGCCTATCAGGAGGTTCGAACGATCAAGTACAACCCGCTGCTGCCACCGAGGGAGGTCAAACGCATGTCGATGGAATATATGGAGTTGATCTTCGGAGAGAAAGCCCGCGGAGAACTCAGCCTGAGCGATATCATCCAACGGTCGGAAGCCCGAAAAGAGATGGAAGACAACCTCAAACGGTACAACAAAAAAGCAAAGGACCTGAGCCTTTACCTCCAAACTGTGGGGGCGGCCCGGCAGGGGTTGGGGGAATTTGGCAGTAGTATAGAAGGTTTGAAAAAATTGCAGTCCGAGGTCAACACCTATTATACAGAAGGCAGCCAAAGGGTAAACCAATACAATGAAACGGCGAAGCTGATCGCCGAAGAGCTGCCCAATGTAAAAAACCTGGACATCGACCAACTGTCTAAACTGCGGTATGAGCTGGAAGAGCTCAAAGCCAATGACTTTTCGTACACCTACCGCACCAATGCCCAGGGAGACGAGATGCGGTTCAACCTTAGCCTGGCGCCCGTCGATACAACCTCTAAGCTGGGCCTGAGCAACAAAGAGCTTTCCACCGTGGAAATCCCGGTGTATGGCGGCTTCAAGATCAATGCGAGCATTGGTGTCAGCTTTGGCAGTTATTTCAATACCCCCGAAGGCTACTTCCTGAGGGATTCGGTGATCAAATCGGAAGAAAAAGACAGCTTTTTCCCGGTCCTCACCTCGTTTATTCATTTTTACAACCAGGGAAGCGGCAACATATCGCTGGGCGGCACTTTTGGCCTGGGCCTGTCCATCGGTGGCGACGAAGGCCTTCAGTCCGCCAACTTCCTGCTGGGCCCCAGCCTCATCCTGGGGCGGGGAGAGCGCATCGTACTGAGTGGAGGCATCATGGGCGGTAAAGTAACGCGGCTGGGCCAGGGCTACCAGGTGGGCGACCGCCTGATCTCGGAGGTGGACAACGTGCCTACTCGCTCGGTTTACCAGATGGGGTACTTCGCAGGGCTGTCGTTTAACCTGATCTCGAACTGAGATTGACGGTTATTTGTTGTCCCTTGCTTGTTGTTTCACAACCTACCCCTTGTACGCTGAAAAAAGAAAAAACAATCAACCGCCCCTTTTATGAATAACTACCTGAAACTTGTTTTCCTGATCCTCCTGGCCCCTGCCTTTTTGGTAGCCCAGGGCCTGCAGATACAGTACGATGTCCAAACGGATTCGATTTCCTGGTTTCGGGATGGTGTCCCTACTCAAAAGGTGCGGGCCCGAAAGGGAGAAGCCATAACCCTCAAGGTAAAAAACTACAATAATTACCTGTACAAGGTAACGGTCAAAGCAGAAAACGAAGAGGCCCGGGTGGCGCCCGTAATGGGCGGCGGTATGGCGGGCCTGATGGGCTCATCGGGCGGCGCCTCTCCTTTTTCCATGCTCTCCGGAATGTTCAACCTGCCGGGGGGCAACGGATTCAGCGCTCCCTTGGACGACTTTGGCGGCGGCATTGAAGCCGGCGACGGCTTTGTCACCTCGGATGTAACCAAGTCGGCCAACGCCCTGATTAGCCAGTTCCAGAAAACGGTCCGGCTGATCAATGATACGGAGAAGGATATTGGCGAAATAGGCCGCGACATGCAGCGCCTGGCGCAGGCGCAACAGATCAAAGCCATCGCCGCCGGAGAGATCGAAAAATTGCGGTACAACCCGGCCATCCCTCCCACGCAGATCAAGCGCCTTTCTATGGAGTACCTGGAGACCATCCTGGGCGATGTGTCCGACCTGCAAGGGCTGGGGCAATTGATAGACAAAACCGGGACAAGGGAAGAGTTGAGCCTGAAACTCGGGGATTATATGAAGTTTACCGAAGAACTGGCCGGGTATTACAGCGCTGTTGCCTGGATTCGGGACTCGCTTAGCGGCATCCCCATTTCTTCCGCCCGGTTTAAAGAAATGCAGAACTCCATCGCTTCTTTTCAGGGAGCCGGCTCCTCCCGGATCGAACAATACAGGGAAACCGCCACTTCGGTGGCCGAGGTTCTGCCCTCCATGGAAAACTACAGCCTGGAGCGCCTCATACAGTTGCGGTATATCCTGGAAGAGCTGAAAGCCAACACCTTTTCCCACACTTTCCGCACTCTGGCCGACGGCGACCGGCTGCGGCTCAAACTGCGGCTGGACCCCATTGATAGTGTGCGCATTCCCGGCCTGTCCGCCCGGCAGCTTTCCACCCTGGAAGTGCCAGTTTACGGTGGTTTTAAGATCAATGCCAGCATTGGCGTCAGTTTCGGCAGCTTTTTCGACCGCCCACAGGGTTACTTCCTGCGCGATAGCCTGATCGTTTCCGAAGACAGAGACAGCTACTCGCCCATCATTACTTCCTTTATCCACTTTTACCGTCAGAGCGCCGGCGCCCTCTCGGTTGGCGGAGCATTCGGCATAGGCCTTTCGATTGGCAACGATAGTGGCGCCCAGGCGATTAATTTCCTGCTCGGCCCCAGCTTCATCCTGGGCCAGGGTGAGCGCATCGCCCTCAGCGCCGGCCTCATGGGCGGCAAGGTAGACCGCCTGGGGCAGGGCTATCAGGTGGGAGACAGCCTCATATCGGAAGCGGGGGCGCTGCCGTTGCGGTCGGTATATGAGTTGGGGTTCTTTGTGGGGTTGTCGTTTAACGTGCTGTCGAAATAGGCTTATTGGCTCAACGATTCAATAATTGGGGGTGAGACTATTCAGGAGTTCGCTTTTAGCAGTTCGCTATTCGCTCTGCCATGCCCTTAAAAGCAGGAATCCAGGCTTAATGAACCCGTTCTTTGCTCTAAGCCCAGGTTTTGGGCAGGTTCTTGCGAACGGCGAATAGCTGAATAGTTACCTTCAAACATCACAAATCCAAACGGCAGGCTACTGCTTTACAAAGCGCTGCGCACTCACCTCTTGCCTGTCCTGTACCACCACCCAGTACATGCCCGGCGCCCACTGCTGCACCGGAACCTGAATACGGGCCGCCCCCCGGGGCGCCGGCCTGCTGTAAACCTTTTTTCCGGCGGAGTTGAATGCTTCAATCGTCGTGTTCGCCGTTGGCGGTTCCACCCATTCCAGGTTGACTACATCCTGTGCCAGGGTTGGCCAGGCTGTCCAGGTATTCTTACCCTCGATAACCGCGGTTTGTATCGGGCTGTATTCGTTGGCCCCGTCGAAATCGTGCTGATTCAGGCGGTAGTAGTTCAGGCCATTTCCCGGAGAATGGTGTATAAAAGAATAACGCTGTTCCTCCTGCGTAGTGCCGGCGCCGCTTAGCTTGCCGATCTCCGAAAAAGTACGCCCGTCGGTGGAGTGCTCGATGGAAAAGTAGTCGTTGTTGATCTCGGTGGCGGTCGCCCAGTCGAGCTGTACGGCTTTGCCGAAGGGACGGGCGTTAAAGGAGGTGAGGGTTACGGGGAGGACACCGCCGAATTCCAAACCGCCGCTGGAAATATCGGCCAGCGGAACGCCATTGAGTTGAAACGGGCCGCCGCCGAAACTACCGGTTATATTGCCATCACCGTTGGAAACAGCCAGGAAGAACTGATCGCCCGCCATCGGTGTATACGTACCTACCAGGTTCAGGATCGAACCGTTGAGGTTGAGGTTGCCGGTGCCGGTGATCTGGATTTGGTCGTACCCTGAACCGGCGCCAGAGCCGTTGATCTCCATTTGCAGGGTGACTCCGTTCAGGCTGATATTCTCCCCGCCATTATCGAGAATAAGGAGGCCGGGGGAAGCGCCGGGAGCAAGGATGGAGCCAGGTTGGAGAATAAGGTCCGCATCCGCTTCCACTGTGCCGTTTACACCAAACGTGCCGTTGTTTCTGAAGCTCCCATCTCCGGCAAGGGCCCTGTCGGAGGCGCCGTTGATGAGCACCGTGCCGTTGTTCTCCATCCAGGTCGAGCCCAGGTTCAGCCCAATCACCCCTCCGGAAATAGTAAACATACCATTGTTGACGATCCGGTACTGATTGCTCCCACTGGATGTATTCACTCCGGCAGGGCCCGGGTTGACGATCGTAATGGTTCCGTTATTGGTCAGGTATCCTCCTTTTACTTTTATGGCTTCATCGCTATCTCCGTCATTGGTAATGTACAGAGAACCAGAATTTCCAATGGTTACAGAAGTACCCGCCGAAATGTACAAACCACTTCCCCGCGCGGCGCTGTTATTGAGATTTAGCGCGCCGTTTATGATCAGGGCGCTCGCCCCGCTGTTCGACCCGTCGATATCATCCGGGTAATCTTCATTGGGGCTTGATACATCCAGCCGAAAACTGTTGCTGCCATCGAGGCCGCCCTCTGTAGTGGATAAAACAACGCCCGCAGAGATGATCAGCGTGGCCCCGCCGCTGAGCTGAACGGATTCAATGACAAGGTCAGCATTAACGGTAACCGTCACGTTGCCGTCGATCATCACGTCGTCTACGGGCAGCGGAAGTAACCCGACCGTCATAGAATCGAGATTCATCCAGTTTTGGGCATCTTCCCACCGGTTGCTAAATCCTCCAATCCAGAGAAAAGTATCGGAATCAGCCCAGGCGCTGTTAAAAAAGAAGGGATTCAAAAAAATAAAGCCTGCCAGTAAATACCGGATTCGTCGTTTGTTCATGGAAAACATATTATGGTCAATTCAAAGTCGCCTTGATCTGGCTTTTGCTGTTCAATTAAAAGGGGAGGGGGTAGGATAAAGCTGTTCGTTCGTTTCATCCTGAGGAAACAAGGCAGGAAATGCGCTTAGGAATGAAACAATTAACTGATACGGTAATTCTGGGGAAGGGTTACCTGAAATCCGGTAAAAATTGAATTTTTCTGCTGAAAAGGGGCTGTGAGGCTGCTACCAGTGGCCACCCAAATTTATTTGGCTTGCCCTGTGGAATATGTAATTATTCCAAAGGGCGAACCAGAGGCGGGTGGCCATCAGCAGATCACTCCTTCATAAACCACTGGGCGTCCGCCCCTCCCCTACCCTGCACCACTACCCAGTACATCCCCGGCGCCCACTGCTGCACCGGAACCTGCACGCGGACGGCCCCCCGGGGCGCCGGCTGGCTGTAAACCTTCTGCCCGGCGGTGTTGAAAACTTCAACAACTGTGCTGCCTTTAGGCGCTTCTACCCATTCCAGGTTGACCACATCCCGGGCCAGCGTGGGCCAGGCCGTCCAGGTGTTTTTGCCTTCGATAACCGCGGTTTGCACCGGGCTGTACTCGTGGGCGCCGTCGAAATCGTGCTGATCCAGGCGGTAGTAGTTCAGGCCGGCCTCCGGTGAGCGGTGCACAAAAGCATAGCGCTGTTCCTCCTGAGTAGTACCGGCGCCGGTGAGCCGGCCGATCTCCGAAAAAGTACGGCCGTCGGTGGAGTGCTCAATGGAGAAGTAGTCGTTGTTGGTTTCGGTGGCGGTGGCCCAGTCGAGCTGTACGGCTTTGCCGATGGGGCGGGCAGTGAAGGAGGTGAGGGTTACGGGGAGGACGGAGCCGAATTTTAAAACACCATCTGAAGTGTTATCAAAGACCATGGGTACGCCATTTAATGAAAATGGGCCGCCGCCGAAACTACCGTCAACCTGGCCCGTGGTTGAATCGACGATCAAAAAATTATTGCCGGAAACTGGAGTGTAAGGGCCGTCAAGGTTTAAGGTTGCACTTACGACGCCGGCGGTTCCCTGCACAATTATTCGGTCGTAGGAATTGGAGGCGATGATCTCGATTAGGACTTTTACTCCTGATGGTAGGTTGATGTCGCTATCGAAAGTAAGGGTGCCGGCAGAGGGAGTTCCAGGGATGGTGGTTCCCGGAGATATGGTGGAGTTGGGTTCAAGGATAAGGCGGGTAGGATGCACTCCTACTGTACCATTTCCGCCGAGGGTACCAAAATTTCTGAATCTTCCACCAAGGGTAATGATTTTAGTAGGAGCATCGGAAACAATCAGCGTTCCATTGTTTTGTACATACACCGACCCTACGTCTAATCCTACATCCCCTCCTGAAATAGTCAGAGTGCCATTGTTTACAACATTATACTCTTTGATGTCCGCGCCGGTAGTTCGAATTCCGGCGGTACCGGCATTGACGACAGTGATAGTCCCCTCGTTGATAAGACTTGCCCCATCTCCTCTCACGACAATGGCTTCAGCCCGGTCTCCAAGTCCCTCATTGGTAATAGAGATAGAACCGGTGCTCTTGACCCTTACGGTAGTTCCCGCAGTAATATATAACCCACTCCCGTTGGCATCATCATTATCGAGATACAGAGTGCCCTCAACGACTAGTTCACTGGGGCCCATATTCGTCCCATCAAAATTTGGATAATTCCCATTTTCACTCACGTAATCCAACCGGATACTATTACTTCCATCTAGACCACCTTCCGTAGTAGACATTGTGACGCCGGGAGCAATGACCAGTTTAGCGCCGCCGCTGAGCTGCACCGACTCAATGATAAGGTCTTCGGTGACGGTAACTATCACATCACCATCGATCATTACGTCGTCTACCGGCAGCGGAAGTAACCCGACCGTCATAGAATCGAGGTTCTTCCAGTTCGCACCATCTTCCCAGACACCGGTCGTTCCTCCAATCCAGAGAAAAGTATCGGAATCTGCCCAGGCACTGGCAAAAAACAATGGATTCAAAAAAACAAAACCCAGTAATACAAATAGTCGTAAAATTCGTCCTTTCATAAGAAGCATATTATCGTAAAAAAATAGCCCGTTGGAGCAGACTCCAACAGTTCCGTTAAAAATAAGTTCTGAGGTTTATGTTTGGCCAGGAGGCAAAAAACGCGCCAGTTGTTCTTTGCCAGAACCGTTGCATCCGTGCTGGTGGGGGCCCAAAAGCGCCAGGCGCCGACAGGGATAGACAAATTTCGCGGGGTCGAGCTATAAAAGGCAAAAATACAGATTCCTTTTGGATAACAAAAAAGCCTATCTGTTTTTTACATATATCCTTCCTTTACATGCAAAAATACCCTACTAAAACGATAGGGCTAAGCGGTAAAGTTCCGAAAAATATACCGTATCCGGAAAAAAAGAGGATTAGAAAATGATTAGTACCTGGTCAGCAATTCGCAGTTCGCAAGAACCTGCTCAAAACCTGGGCTTAGAGCAAAGAACTGGTTCATCAAACATGGATTCCTGCTTTTAAGGGCATTGCAGAGCGAATAGCGAACTGCTAAAAGCGAACTGCTGAATAGTCAAAATGATTAAAAGGCAAATCACTTAATCTTTAAGCGCCAGTTGAACAACGTCTCCGTTTCCCCAACTTTCATGAATTTATTTTTTTCGAGGACAGCAGCCGAGGCGATGTTATCCTTTTCGGCAGAGGCTATTATCGCGACAATACGGGGTTGCCCTTGCGCCCATCGGATCAACCCGCTCACAGCTTCGGTCATGAAGCCTTTATTCCGGAAAGCTTCGTAAGTCCCGTAGCCAATCTCCACCTCTCCTTTGGCATTGGGTTCTCCCATAAAGCACAGGTCGCCAACCATTTTATTTTTTTCTTTCCAGATGACCGTCCAAAGGGTAAAAAACAGGTGGTTCTTATTGGGGTTGGCTACATTCAGGAGAATGGACTGTTCGAGCGCCTCCCGGAGGGCGGGGGAAATGGACCTCGAGGTCTCATTCAAATGCAGTTCCTGTTCCAGAGAATGGTCAGTCCTCATGTATTTGATCAGCTGGCTGTAAGTTAAGGGTTTTAAGATCAGCCGTTCGGTGTCTATCATACGGTTTTGTGCCATTAGCTTTAATAAGAGCGTGTTGGGATTTTATCCTTTGGCCTGCAAATGGCCATCTATGGAACCTCACTTCGCCATTTTTTCGCCCCATAGCGTCACTATGAAGCTCAAAAATGGCTTCGTGAGAACCCAAATCTGACCATTTTCGGCATCAAAAACAAAATCCCAACACGCTCTAAGGCCAGCAAGTTACACTACAAATCGCAGAATGCAGAACAGCTGATTTTTTAATTGCCCTCTTTTGTCATAAATCGGACTACTGCCCAAACAAACTTTAAGCCGTATCGCCCTGCCCTTCCTTCACCATCCTCAGCAGCCCTTGTAAGGGAATCTCTTCCCAGCCCCGGTTGCGGGCCAGTTCGAAACCCAGTTCGTAGAGCTGGCGTTCCAGCAGAAAGGTATCCAGCAGGATATTCCAGTCTTCTTCGGAAGGCGGGATCAGGCCGGCAGCTCGGGCTTCGGGCAAATAGCCGTTGAGAAAAGCCGTTTTCATACCGGCAAACCAGGCTTCCATCCAGGGTAGCCAGGGGCTTCCGCCGAGTTTACCAGGCTCCGCTTCCACCTCCAGGGCAGCCAGCGCGGCGTAGTAAAGCGAGCTGATCAGGCTGGACAAGTCGCTCATCGGGGGTTTCTTGAGCCGAAGTTCACTGAAACTCCGGGTGCGGTCGCCTTCAAAGTCAAAAAGGATAAATTCCTTACCTGTAAAAAGAACCTTCTCCAGTTGGAGGTCGCCGTGGATGCGCACTTTCAGCGCTTCCATCTTATGACTGTAAATGCGCCGGAGCCGGTCCAGCAGTGCGCTGCGCTGGCCGATCAGGAGATCCGCTCCCGGGAGGTTTTCTTTATTTTTATTTAACCGCTGAAAGGTAAGGCGCACCTGCGACTGCCAGGCGGAATACAGGGAGCGCTGATAGTGCAACGAGAAAGGCTCCGGCCGGAAATCAGGGCTGCTTTTGTCGATCAGGCCGGTATGCAGGCGGGCGACCGTCTCACCCAACAAATGAGCGCGGTGTAAAGGCATATCCCCAATGAATTCTTCCCATTCTTTGTCCAGTGGCGCGCCGGGCGCAGGAAACTCCTTCGGAATGGCGGACTGCTGCGCATGCGACTGCACCCGCTCCAGAAACCGGCGGGATACATCGTAGAAATACTGCCAGGCCGACCCCTGATTGGCATTATACGGTTGCAGCATCGCCAGTATGAAAGGCGCTCCGTTGCTGCGGTCAAACTGCAAATGGCTGAGGTAACCCGGGACCGGCAATCCGTTGCCGCCGCCGTGCCGGTTGATCTCCAGTTCGGGGTTCAGGCTATCTTCGATCCGCCGGAATATTTTGAGAAAGTACCGGTCGCCGAAAGCCAGGTTGATATTGTTTCCGCTGGTTTCCACCAGGCGGGCCGGGGGCACGTCTTCAAAGCGTTCCCAGCTAAATCCACTGCTGTGGATAAAACTGTAATGCAAAGGCGCCCGGCCGGCCTCCGACAGCAGGTTGCGCAACAGATAGTTCCGGAAGGCGGGGCTGGCGTCGGCTTCAAAAAGATACCCCTGCTGCGAAACGCCGGACAGGTGAGCCAGTATCTGGCTGGAAGCCGGCGCATTGGGTTGTTGCCGGGGGTCCCCCTTTCTCATCGCGATCGGCAAAAAGGCCAGTTCCGGGAAGCCCTCGGTGAAAAACAATTTCAGGATCAGCAATAAGGACCGGCCGCCCTCGTACAGGACGGGCTGGGCATGATGAACCTCCAGGTGGTCCAGTTTCCGGCCGTGGAAGTTATACCCCGGGCTTCGGGACAAAAAGGCGGGCAGGATGCTCCTGGCCAGTATCTCGGCGCCTTTACCAACCGCCAACTGCAACCAGTCTTCCGGCACCCATTTCAGATCGGGAATAGGGTCCTCATCCGTCCCCTGTTCCATTTCCGGTTCCAGGGCAAACCAATAGTAACCGTAAGGGCCGAGCGTAAACCGGTTGATGCCGCGGTCCAGAGCGGGGAAACGGGTTTGCCCGAAGACTTCCACCGGCGTATATTGCTCAAATTTCGGGAGTTCCAAATCCACCACCTGCGAGTGGCGGCTCAGATTGGCCACTACCAGCAGGTGTTGGCCCTCAAAAGAACGGGTAAAAGCCAGCACCTTGGCATTTTCCGGAGCGAGAAACTGGATATCGCCCCGCCCAAAGGCCTGGTAGCGCTTGCGAATACTGATGATGCGCTTCATCCACCACAGCAAGGAGGAAGGATTGTTCTGCTGTACTTCTACATTGACCGTGGCGTGATGGTATTCGGGGTCATTGATCAAAGGGAGATAGAGCGAATGGGGATGAGCTTTCGAAAAGCCGGCGTTGCGGTCCAGGTCCCACTGCATCGGGGTGCGCACCCCATCCCGGTCGCCCAGATGTACATTATCACCCATACCGATCTCGTCACCGTAGTACAAAACCGGAGTGCCGGGTAGGGAAAACAGCAGGCAGTTCATGAGTTCGATCTTCAGGCGGTTGTTGTCCAGCAACGGCGCCAGGCGGTGGCGGATGCCCAGGTTGATGCGCGACAAGGCGTCTTTGTTGTAAGCCCGGTACATGTAATCGCGTTCCTCGTCGGTTACCATTTCCAGGGTCAGTTCGTCGTGGTTGCGCAGAAAGATGCCCCACTGGCAATTGTCCGGTATGTCCGGCGTCTGGTCAATGATATCAATAATGGGGTACCGGTCCTCCATTTTAATCGACATAAACATGCGAGGCATAATGGGAAAGTGGTAGTTCATCTGGCACTCATCCCCGTCGCCGAAGTAGGCGGCGCTATCTTCCGGCCACATATTGGCCTCGGCCAGTAACAATACGCCTTCCTTTTTCTCATCGGCGTGGGCCCGCAATTTTTTAAGGAAAGTGTGCGTTTCCGGCAGGTTCTCGCAGTTGGTCCCATCCCGTTCAAATAAGTAGGGAATCGCATCCAGGCGGAAGCCGTCGACCCCCATGTCAATCCAAAAATCGATGATCCTGAAAATCTCCTGTTGTACCTCCGGAGAGTCGTAGTTCAAATCCGGTTGATGTCCGTAAAAACGGTGCCAGTAGTAGGCCTCGGCCACCGGATCCCATGACCAGTTGGAGTTTTCAAAATCCTGGAAAATGATACGGACATCCTGGTACTTCTCGATGGTATCGCTCCAGACGTAATAATTGCGCTCCTTGCTACCCGGCGGCGCCTTGCGCGCCCTTTGAAACCAGGGATGCTGGTCGGAAGTATGATTGATCACCAGCTCGGTGATCACCTTCAGCCCTCGTTCATGGGCCAGCTCCATAAAGGTTTGCAACTCCTCCATGGTGCCGTAATCGGAGTTGATGCTGTAATAGTCAGAAATATCATAGCCGCCGTCGCGCTGGGGCGATGGATAAAAAGGGAGCAGCCAGATGGCCGTCACGCCCAAATCCTGGAGATAATCGAGCCGTTCGATCAGGCCTTTGAAATCGCCGATACCATCGGCATTGCCATCCGCAAAAGCTTTGATGTGTAATTCGTAGATAATGGCGTCCTTGAACCACAAGGCGTCTTGGGTATTCGAGAGATCTTTAATCATGTGTATGATATGAATAGTTAGAGGTAGGGCGGCGATAAAATAACAAATGCCCACCACTATAAAAAGGAAATAGGGGGCTTTTGTTTACAGGCAGCGTATTTCGGTATTTCGGTATTTCGGTTCTATGGTATTCCGGCTGGGCACTGATGGGGGCTTTACCAGGTTTAGCGGTAGGCGTCCATTGGGCTAACCAAGGGAGTGTTCGCTGTTCGCAGGTTCGCCGTTCGCAGGTTCGCTGTTCGCAGGTTCGCTGTTCGCAGGTTCGCTGTTCGCAGGTTCGCTGTTCGCAGGTTCGCCGTTCGCAGGTTCGCTGTTCGCAGGTTCGCTGTTCGCAGGTTCGCCGTTCGCAGGTTCGCCGTTCGCAGGTTCGCCGTTCACAAAGCGTCCTACCGAATTCCGAACCTCCGAACTCCGAACTCCGAACAGAGCCCTACCTACCCATTGACCAGATAATACGTAGCCGCCCCGCCCAGATAGCCCAGGAGGGACAGCCAGCTGATGCGCTTGAGGTACCAGATAAAGTCGATCTTCAGGATGCCCATGATGGCCACCCCGGCGGCGGAGCCAATGATGAGCACGCTGCCGCCGGTACCGGCGCAGTAGGCCAGAAGTTCCCAAAAGTCGCTATCGGCAGCGTACACACTGAGGGGATACATGCCCATAGCGCCGGCAACCAGCGGCACATTATCCACCACCGAGGAGAGTAAACCGATGAGCAGGTTGACGATGTAGATGTTGCCGAAGGTTTTGTCCAGCACAGCAGCCAGTTCTTCCAGGTAGCCGGCTGTTTCCAGCGCCGCTACGGCCAGCAGGATGCCGAGGAAGAAGAGCACGCTGGGCACGTCGATGCGGCGCAACACAGCCACCACGGTGCGGTTGCTGGTGTGCATCCGGTTGCGGTTCAGGATTTCCGTTACGGCCCAAAGCACGCCCAGCCCCAGCAGAATGCCCATGAATGGGGGCAGGTGGGTGAGGCTCTTAAAAACGGGTACAAACAGGAGGGAGCCGACGCCCAGGATCAGAATGAGGTTTTGCTCAAAATTTCCGACCAGGTCTTCGTCATCTGGATCACCGGTAGCTTCCGGGCGCTGGAGATTGCCCTTTAGCATGAAGGAAGCGGCAGCCAGAGGGATTAACAAGCAGACGATACTTGGTAAGAAGACCTCTTTGACGATGTTCAGGGCGGTTACCTGGCCACCGATCCAAAGCATGATCGTCGTAACGTCGCCGATTGGCGACCAGGCGCCTCCGGCGTTGGCGGCAATGACCACCATCCCCGCAAAAAACCACAGGTCTTCCTTGTCTCTGATCAGCTTGCGAAGCAGGGCCGCCATCACGATAGCAGTGGTGAGGTTGTCCAGGGCGGCGGAGAGAAAAAAAGTGAGAAAGCTGAGCCCCCAGAGCAGTTTCACCTTATGGGTCGTTTTCACTTTTTCGGTAATGACACTAAACCCCTCATGGGCATCGATGAGTTCCACGATGGTCATAGCTCCCATGAGGAAGAAGAGGATGCTGGCGATGTTGCTGAGGTGCTCCAGCAGGGCTTCCTCTGCGAAGTGCTCTGCCCCCGCCCGGTAACCGGGGATTTCCAGCCCATGCCCCATCCCGATAACCAGTAGGGTCCAGCATACGACGCCGGTGAGAATGGCAGAAGCGGATTTGTCGATCTTTAGTGGGTGTTCCAATGCGATGAGGAGGTAACCCAGGAGAAAGAAAACAGGCATGAGTAGGTACATCAGGTATTCGTCTGTATTATTTGTTAAACCTTATATCCAAATAGAGACAAACGTCCCGAAAAAAGTCACCCGGGTATCTTTTGTTTTTTCGCAAAAAAGTGCGGCCGGTTCAGGCACTGTAAGTGATAAATTCCCGGCACATCCGATGATCAATATCATTGAACGGAAAGAGAAAGCATTGTAATATTTATATGTGCCTCCAACCGCCTTCTGTCCTGATGGCAGGAAAAGGTGGAAAAGGCGTTATTTATCAATCCAAAACCTTGGGCTATGAAAGCACGGAGCAGATTTTCAGCTTTCAAAAAAGTGGCGGGTAGTATGCTGGGCTTCCTGCTGCTATTCCTACTGAGCGCTTCCTTGCAAAGCGCCCCGCCTTCCGATGGGCTTATTGAAAAGGCCTTTACGCTGGACAATTTCGCCAAAGAAACCATCGAACTAACCATAGAACAACCCGGCTCTATCGAGGCTACGGCTGAGTGGAGTCCCAAGAAAGCAGAGCTGGCGCTTATCCTCTTCGGCCCCGGGCAGATGAATTACTACCGGCGCAGCGATGGAAAAAGCCCGCTGGAATTATCCTTTATCGTCACCGAACAGGACATCGCCCAAGGCGCCTCCTGGCGCTTGAAGCTGGTCAACCAATCCGGTGAAACGGTGGAGGGCAAACTGCGCGTCAGTTATCCGGCTGTGGAAGCGGTTGGAGAAGTGCTGCAGTGAGGCCAAACAGCCTATCAGTACCTGAAAATAGCATTGAGGTTAGCGGTGGGCAGGGGCATTTCCGTACGCTCGAGAAGTTGCACCAGGCCGCCCTGCAGATAAGTTTGAATAGCCGCGATGCCCAATAGTTCACTGCTATCTGTACGACGCTGTTCGTGAATGGTAATGGCGTTCTTCTTCTCATCGAACTGCCCATAAGTGTGGTAATCTTTATTGACGTATAGCACCTTCACTCTTCCGTTGATGGCTGCCGGAATAATTTCGTGCACATCGGCGGATGCTTTATCCTGCGCCATTGCTTGCTGGAAGCTCGTTTTGTCTACTTCTTGTTGCTTTTTGTAGTACCGGCCAACGATCGGCCAGGCTTTCTCATGCAACTCAGCCGGGCCTTCAGCCTCGGGGTTGCCGCTGATATGTTCATCGAGCAAATGAGGGTAGGTGTTGACCTCTTTGTATATGGGCAACAGGTAATCGACCGCCGCAACAACCATAGGTGATTTTTCATCGTGCAGCATCTCCATCAGTCCATTGTCGATCTCTTTGAAATATTTTTTGAGGTCTTCGGCCTGATCGTCTTTTCCACTCCCCTGCCCGTGGTACATAGCCTCGCGGCCTCCCTGGCGCCCCTGCCGGCTGCCTTGCCCGCTGTGGTGTTGCAGATGTTCTTTAACATCCGACATTTCAAACAATTCTTTCATGTTTGCCGGCACCAGGTCGTCGATCTTCACAGGGGTAATGCTGTGTTGATGCCCTTCAAAGAAACGGACTTCATTCTGGCTTAGGGCGAGCAGGAAAAAGCGGCTTTGGCCAGTCAGTATAGGTAGGGCCGGGCGCAGATAAAATTGCTCCCCGGTATAGACGTATGGGTTGAAGTTCACCGGCAGAACTTCATAGTGGAAATAACCCTGATCGATAAAGAAGCATAGGCCGTCCGACAAGTTGGAAAAAAAGTGCTCGTTCTCTACCAACTGAAAGGCTTCTTCGAGATAGGAATGGGCTTCTTGCTTACTCATGCCCCGTTCTTCCAATTGCTTGGAAGCTTCCTTGAGGGCATTTTTCAACCTCAACCGGTCTTCCTGTGCATGGTTGGCTCTATAGGTCGGAATAAAAATAGAAACGAGATGTTCTCCGCTTCTTTGAAATAGTTCTTTGAATTTCTTTTCGTTTAACATATATTTTATTTTTTATTTAACTTATCTTATATCTTATTGCTTTCCAATAATTTAACAGCCATTTGCTCCACCATGTTCGGTCCTCCCGTTTCCTGCTTTTCGAACCGGGAAGGGCGAATAGCCGTTGAAATATTAGATATCCACCTATCTTATTTTATTTATCTTAGAGTATGTTTGGAGGCCAATCTTTGGGCTACGAAGGCCACTTATTTGATGATATTTCGTTGCTTCTTTTGTCCGTACCTTTCAGGTACGAACTGCAAAAAGCGCCTCATCTCATCAAATAATTGACTCTTCTCGCCATCAAACCCGGCCTCCAAACATACTCTTAAAGCAAAAGCTCACCTATCATGGAAGCCGCCCTGCAACGAAAGAAGCGAAAGAAGAAATACACCGTCAACTGGTTAAAGAGTATTCGGAGAAAACGCAATCTGAAGATTCTTTACAAAAAGCAACGGCGCAGGCCCTCCAAACCGGAAAAAAGTTAAATAGGCCTTGTTGAGCTTGTTCGCATTGGGCCGTTTTATCAGAACATCCCTTGGGTTAAGCCGTTTTAAAACCAGTGGTAGTGGGTTAAATCCGTTGATCCATCCAGCGGACCTGGAGGTCCGCTCTCCATGTGCGTTGCAATTTCAACGGATTTAACCCACCCCCAAACCAGTTATGAACGTAGCATTTCAAAATATTTCATCCCAACACATCCGGAACTGTTTTCTGAAAGCTTATTGTAGCCGGAAAAAGAACAGCTCAGGATGGACAAGCTGATTTGAATTTCAATTCACCTGACTGGCGAATGCCAGAAAAGCCTTCATTTTATCTTCATCCATAACTTTGGGTACCTTTACCTGCCCCCCTTTTTTCTTATTGGCTTCCAGCCAGCGGTAGAAGGTTTCGGTAGGCAAGCCCTTTAACTTCACCCCCTTAAGTGCTTTGCGGCGGGCCACCCCGTAATTTTTGTTGATTCCCTGCAGGAGATGGTCTAGTTGCAGCACTGCCTCCTGCTCATCGAACTCTTTATCGGCGCCGACCACCCACTGATGGAAAAAATTTCCGTGCTCATCCTGAACAGCGGCAACGGCAAATTCATTGATCGCTATATCCAGTTTTTCGCTCAACGCTTGCATGGCGGCGTTCATCTTCTCTTCCGACAGCTGGGCCCCCACTACGTTGAGAAAATATTTGGTTCGCCCGCTGATCACAATCTCCATTTCCTGTATATTGGTGAACTTTATAGTATCGCCGATCATATAACGCCAGGCGCCGGCAGGTGTAGAAACGACCAGAGCATAGTCCTGCCCTTCCTTCACTTCACCAATCGTAAAGGTTTCGGGCTCGGGCAACAGGTTGCCCGCCCCGTCAAAGCCCCGCTCATCGAAGGGGATGAATTCGTAGAAAATGCCGTGCTCCAGGGCCAGTTTCATGGCCATAGTCCCCGGACGGGCAGTATAGGCAAAAAAGCCTTCCGAGGCCAGGTAGGTATCCATATAGATCAGCGGGTGCGCCATCAGGTTTTCCAAGCTTAGACGATAGGCTTCAAAAGCGATGCCACCGGATACATAGATACTGAGGGCCGGCCATATCTGATGAATGTTGTCCAGGTGATGATATTCAATGACGTACTTTAACATCATCTGCACCCAGGAAGGGATGCCGGCAATGGCGCCTACATTCCAATCCGGAGCTTGCCGGGCAATAGCCAACACGCGCTCGTCCCAGTCTTCAATGCTGGCAATTTCCAGGCCGGGTTTATAAAAGCCACTGAACCAGCCGGGAATGTTGTTGGTGCTGATGCCGCTGATTTCTCCCTCCAGATGCCCGTTCGGATGGCGCCGTAGTTGGGCAGAACTACCCAACATAAGGATATCTTTTTCGAATAGGCCGGAAGGCAGGTCATATTTTGCCAGGCTTTCCGCCTGGGAAATGCCAACGGAGCGGATAGACTCCAATATCTCCTGGCTTACCGGTATGCGCTTACTTTCCTTGCCGGTCGTTCCAGAACTGAGGGCAAAGTATTCCGGCTTGCCAGGCCAGGTAATGTCTGGTGCAATTTGTTGTTGTCGCCACCATCGGCTGTTCATGGTGTCGTAATCGACAATGGGAACGGATTCCTGGAAAGCTTTAACCGGATCATCGGCGCGAAGCAATGTTTCAAACTGGTAGTACAGGCCAAAGGCCGTAGCATTCGCTTTCGACAACAGCTTTCGGAGTTGTTCGATCTGGATATTTTGGTAATCTTCCCTTTCAGGAGTCAGCGTATGCTTGATATCGATTGCCGACTTTACAATACTTCCAAGTATGGCCATTTAATATAGAAAATTGGTGTTCTTCTGAAACGGGCAAAAGAAAAGGCTTGTTCGGTGAGCCCCTGGGCGCAAGAAAAAATGGCAACCAAAAAATATGGTAAAAAAGTAAAGCGTTGATAAAAAAAATGTGTAACTATTCAGCATCGTGGTGATTTGACCCCTCAAGCAAAATTTTGTAAGCCGCCCTTCCCCTTCCAAGGGGAATGAGAAGGGGTTCCAGCGGGAAAAAGTCTACAAAATTTTGCGTCAGGCGTATTTCAGACCCCATGCTGAATAGTAACAAAAATGTTATAAAAAGGATGTAAACAATCCAGATACAACCAGCATTTAAAGTCTTAAATCCATAAATTTGCCATCTAAACAGGTATTGTCAATCTCAAAAGCGCATGCATGGATGAAAAATTTTTTCCTCAATCGTCAGATTCGCCGAATTGAAAGAGAGGCCGGTGATGACTTTCTACAGATTCTATCTTTCGGAGCCCGTTGTTATCCAACAAAAGAATTGCATCAGTTACTGCACGAACTCGATCAGCAAGCCGGCCGTTACGCTTATTACCGGCGTCTGATGTTGATGGTTGGAGGGACTATTACGCTGTGGATCGCTCTTTGTTTTTTATTTCAAAGCCTGAATTTCACCCCGGGTATCTATCTGACGCTCACCATGATCCCCGTTTCTATTTTTTCCTTTTCCGCAGGTTCTGTTTACATCAATCAGAAGTTCCGTTCGGTCAGGGAGGCCGACCGGGTAGAAAAAATCATTGTTGAGGAATTGGAGCGCCGGAAGAAAGATGCTTCTATTTTTTAAAAAAATCATATCTCAACTTCCTACATCCATCACTTGCCCCATTCCGATTTCGTATCTGCCTCGCTACGGGTTTATGGCCGCCGATATTCAACTGTTTTCGTATTCTACTGTTATTCTGGTAAGAAGAGAAGAAAAAAATAAGCGTGTGTTCAAATTTCGTTTTGGAGATAAAGTCAGTTAATTTTTTGCTAAGAGGCCGGAATCAGTCATCACAATACAATCGTAAAAGCCATACTATGGAATTTCCTCTCCAACAATCACCTAATTCCCTGCTCACGGCCGAAAATGAAGGGCTGTATCTTACCCAGTTTACACTGGACCACGCCCGGGAAATGATCTTCTGGGAAAGGGCTGACGGTTCTTTCTCCTATGCCAATACAGCGGCCGCCGAAAAGCTGGGATATTCCCGGGAGGAACTCCTCGGCCTTACCGTTCGGGATATTGTGCACGAGTATTCGGATGAAGAACGAAACGAAGCCTGGAACGTCCTGCGCGAGCAGGGAGAAGCCGAGCGGGAAATTACCCTCAGAGCCAAAGATGGCCACCTTATCCCCATTTATTGCTCGATGAATTTCATCCGCTTTAAAGGGCGAGAAATCAACTGTATATTCGCACGGGACTGGAGCAAAAAAAAGCAACAAGAGAGAAAACTGAACGAAGCCCTGGAAAAAGTCCAGGAATTATCCGAGCGCCTGAAGGAAGAGAATAGTTTGCTCAAGGAGGAGATCAATCTCAATTACAATTTCAATAATATCATTAGCCAGTCCAAAGCCTATAAAAAAATACTGCAGCAGATAGAACAAGTAGCCGGCACCGATGCCACTGTGCTGATTATCGGCGAAACGGGCACCGGTAAAGAACTCCTCGCCCGCGCCACCCATAAGCTTAGCCGCCGGGACGACAACCCCCTGATCAAAGTCAACTGTGCCGGCCTGCCGAAGGACCTGATCGAAAGCGAATTGTTCGGCCATGAAAAAGGCGCCTTCACTGGCGCCTACCAGCAAAAAAAGGGCCGGTTTGAACTGGCTCACAAGGGTACGGTCTTCCTGGATGAAATCGGAGAAATGCCGCTGAGCCTTCAACCCAAGCTCCTGCGCGTCCTCCAGGAAGGAGAGTTTGAACGGGTGGGGGGCAACAAAACGATCCGGGTGGACGCCCGCGTCATCGCCGCCACCAACCGCAAACTGGAACAAATGGTTGACAAGGGAACCTTTAGAGAAGACCTCTTCTACCGGCTCAATGTGTTTCCTATCACCAATATTCCGCTGAGAGAACGCCGCGAGGACATCCCGCTGCTGATACGGCATTTCACTAAAAAATATAGCGGTAAATCCGGCAAAAAGATCGCCCATATTTCCAAAGCCGGTATCGAAAAGCTCATGGAATATGAATTCCCCGGCAACATTCGGGAACTGGAAAATATCATCGAACGAGCGGTTATTCTCAGTACTGGAAATACGCTCAACCTGGAAGACAGCTTACCCAAAGGCCGCAAAGGGGGCCGCGATAACAATAGCTTCTTTAAATCATTTGAAGACATTCAACGCGAACACATCATCAAGGCACTGGAACGCACCAACTGGCGGGTCACCGGCCCTAAAGGCGCCGCCAAATTGCTGAAAATAAACGGCCGGACGCTGGCCTCTAAAATGCGCCGCCTGGATATCAACCGCGAAGATTTCATTGATTAACTAATAGCTCTATTGCTGCATGCTGATATTATCAGGCTATAGGTTTCCACCCACTCACATACTTCTTATGAAACAGTGAACATCCTCTTTCTTCTCTCCGTTCTATAGGTGAAACATTAAAAAAATAAATTGATTATGAATTACTTAGGAATGAAGAGAAATGACGTCTCTAAAACCGTCAGCCAGCTCAACCTGCTGTTAGCCAATTATCACGTCTACTATCAGAACCTTCGCAACTTTCACTGGAACGTAAGCGGAGAAAATTTCTTCGACCTGCACAACAAGTTCGAGGAATTGTATGATGACGCCAGGGCTAAGATCGACGAGATTGCCGAACGGATTCTGACCTTGCGTTTGCGCCCGCTCAGCAATATGTCTGATTATCTGAATACTTCTGCGATCCGGGAAGCCGATGGCTTCACTGATGACTTTCAAATGGTGAACGCCACCCTCGAAAACCACAAAATCCTCATAGAGAATATGCGTGCGGTAATCCGTGCAGCAAATGAGGTCGGCGACGAAGGTACGATCGATATGATCGGAGGTTTTCTGAGTGGCCTGGAGAAGAAAAGCTGGATGCTGGATGCATGGAGAGCCCGGAAGGAAGAACCGGCCATGGCGTAAATAAGAGCGTGTTGGGGATTTACCCTTTGGCCTGCAAATGTGCATCTTTTGAACCTCATTTCGCCATTTTTTCGCCACGTAGCGATGCTATGCGGCTCAAAAATGGCTTCCTGAGAACCAAAATCTGCTCATTTTCGACATCAAAAGTAAATCCCCAACACGCTCTAAAAAAGGGAGAGGGGCGCCCTTCCCCCTTTTTAGGGGTTTGGAAAAAAATAACAACACGCAAGAAATATAAAAAGGCTATCATGAAACTGAACAGATATACGACCGTTGTGCATGCGGTGGAAGCCTTGAAAAAAAGAGGCTTCACGGGCGAGTTTATCCTGGATGCCGAAAACCACAGGATGCGCAACTTGAAAAGCGGTAAGAATTATCGGCCGGAGGATATGAAGATCGTGGAATACCATCGCTTCGAAGGAGCTTCCAACCCAAGTGACATGTCAATCGTGTTCGCCATTGAATCAAATGATGGCACTAAAGCCATTGTCGTTTCTTCTTATGGTATGTATGCTGATATGAAATTGGTTGAATTCATGGATAAGGTAAAGATTAAAGAACGCGCCGTGGGGATGGACAACTGATAACGTTTTTTCTACTTTGATTCTGGAAAATAGAAAGGTGGAAGGGAATAGCTTATTTTCCTTCCACCTTTTCATTGAGTTCTTTGGTGAAAGTGTTTGCCAACTAAGTGGAGGTCGTTATATTCAGCGTTCGTTTGGCGGCCAGTCTTTGATGTACAGGCCAGCTTAACGTCCAAACCCAATATTCAAATAACAAACCTGGCCTCATGAGTAATATCAATATCAACCTACAGCGAATCGCCTATCTTCTGGTGATACTATCCCTAACCACCTACATCATTATTATTGGAAAGAGCCTGATCGTACCCATCGCTTTTTCGGCTTTATTTTCCTTCTTGCTGTTGCCGATCTGCCGTAAGATTGAAACCCGCGCTCCCTACCGCCCCGGCGCCATTATCCTTTCCATGATCGCCGCCCTGCTTCCTATCCTGACCGCTATCGGCGTTTTTTCCTATCAGCTGACCACGGTTCTTCAGGATATGCCCTCCATTACCGGCCAGTTAAAAAAAGGGATCAGTCATATTTTCAGCCTGGCGGAACGCTACCTGGATTTAGACTCAACCAGCCTGGAAGAATGGCTGCGCACCAACCTGACCAGCATGCTGGATGCGCCGCTGCAATTGCTGGGCGATAGCCTCACCTCGTCTACAGCTGTATTAGCCGGCTTAGTACTCACGCTCCTCTTTACTTTTTTCGCCCTTCTCTACCGCACTTCTTTTAAAAACTTCGCCCTTACTCAGGTTCCCAAAACCGTAAGGGAAGAGGCAACTCATATCCTGGAGCAGGTACAGCACGTAGCACAGGAGTACCTCTATGGGCTCTTACTGGTTATCGTCATTCTTGGTTGCTTAAACAGCCTGGGGCTTTGGCTGATTGGGATCAGCTTCCCTCTCTTTTGGGGTTTTTTGGGAGCTTTCCTGGCGATTATTCCTTATATCGGAACCACGCTGGGGGGCATATTCCCCTTTCTTTACGCGCTGGCCACCACCAGTACTTTCTGGCAGCCGGCGGCAGTGGTTTTGCTATACTCCACAGTACAAGCCCTGGAGGGCAATATCATCACCCCAAAAGTGGTAGGCAGCAGTGTCAGTATCAATCCTTTGGCAGCCATTTTGTCCCTTTTTGCAGGGGGGCTTATCTGGGGAGTCTCCGGGCTGATCCTGGCCTTGCCGCTCGTTGCCATCTTAAAAGTGCTCATGGACCACATTACACCCCTGCAACCTTTTAGTGAGCTGCTCGGTAGTGACCTGTACCGCAAAAGTGATATTTTCTTTGAAAAATACGACAAGGAAGAGTACCGCTTCATCAATTATTTCAGTGATCGGCGGAGGCGAAATTTGTAGACAGGAAAGAAGAAAGGAGAAATAGAAACTTGAGATGGCAGGGAGGGAGCAAAGCGCTATTCCTGCGCTCCTCCCCTTTTATTAAGAAAATCAATTAACTTCCGTAGCGTTCGTTGATAAGCTTCCTCAGTTTTTTCCGGGCCAGGAAAATACGGCTTTTGACCGTTCCAATAGGAATATCGAGGTAATAAGCAATCTCTTTATATTCATACCCCCGGTAAAACATAAGGAAAGGAATACTGTAGATTTCACTAATCTTACCAAATATTTTATCATACTCCTGCATGCGAATATTGATCTCACCCTGGTTGGGAATGGCATTTTTATTTTCCACAGCAAACAGAAAGGTTTCAACCGGTTCATTAACGTTGCGGCGCAGTTTGGCTTTTCGGTACTGATTGATGAAGGTATTGCGCATGATGGTCGAAACCCAGCTCTTGAAATTAGTGCCAACTTTGAACTTATCCCGGTGCTTGTAAGCCCGAAGAGCCGTTTCCTGGATCAAATCTTTGGCATCTTCCCGGTTTTTGGTTAACCGGAGAGCAAATGAATAAAGTATGTTTTCCAAGGCGTTAAATTCTTTGCTGAATTGTAGTGTGGACATATAAATCTTAAAGTGAATTTAAAAGTTTAATAAAATGTTGGCGGTTTACTCAGTGTATAGTGCAAAAGTCATGCCAAAGCTCAAAAGAGCCGCAAACACGGAGTAGCCAACGGCCAAGCCCACATTTTTTAATTAAATAAGATCAAATTCATTTTATTTAATCAAAAAAATTAAACAAGTTACCCCGTTTTGCAAACCGTTTTTTTTTAGATTCTGTCAACCGATGAACATGCTGTCTTAAGCGCCTGTTTCGAAAAGAAAAGCATATTGTGAAACAATGGCTGAAAGAAATAAAACCCCATAGTTTCGACATTGAGGTGTTGAACTGCCCTAAGCTTGCTGTAGTAATTTTCATAAAAAGAGGGGTTGCCAGCGGCGACATTCTGGTTGCTGTGCTCCAAAGATTTGCTCAGGATTCAAAATGGAATGTAGATTTTTTTAAAGTAGATGTGGATTTGTGCAAGGAGGTAGCCACCCGTTACCGGATTACAAAGCCTCCCATCACGCTCATATTTACCAAAGGCGAAATAGTCGCCCATTTCATCGGAGTGGTGAGCGCACAAAAGATCAAAAGGGTTCTGGAGACGTTGGGGTGAATCGCATTTTTTGCCGACTATGATCTTCCTCCAGTAAGCTTGATATTCCTGGGCAGGTAAGAGTTGAGGCTCATCTTTTCACCTTTTTATAATGGAAACAAAAGCTGAATTCATAAATATTTGCCCGAATGTTTTCGTTAAAGCTTTAGAGCGTAAAAGTTGACTTTTAGCTAACAACTTCATTCTCTTATCGAACACCGCTGCCTTCTTGCTTGTTCATTAAAGTAGGAGAGCACCTGAGAATTTACTGGGGTGTGTACCTGTAGCATCAGTCATTGGAATCAATTGTACAATCATATTAACTTAATTTAAAAATCAAACCATTATGAAAGACAGAACCAGAGAAAGAGTTGCCCTTGGATTAGGATTGTTGGCCGGCGCTGCCGTGGGCCTGTTCCTAAACAGCGACAAGGGCCGTAAAGTGCGCCAGGATGCCGGCGAGAAAGTGGGCGAAATCAGTGAAAAAGCCCGTGATGAGTTCAACCACCTCAGTGAAGAAGCCCGGATAAGAGCGGAGAAGCTTTCTTCAAATGTAACGCACGCAGTGGGCCGCAGCCGCGAGTTTGTAAGTAGCGCCGGAGATACCATCAAGGAAAAAGCCCAGTGGCTGAAAGGAGCAACTGAAGAAAAGCTCGACGTTGTCAATAAAGACTTTCAGGCTGGCGTGGACTTCGCCCTCAAAAATATCAAGAAGAAGGCAAAGGAGCTCCAAAAAGTTTCGAACAAAAATTAATCCCGCTAGAACCCCGGTGGCACAGGGCAGGACTTTTCCCTGAGTTCCTGCCCCGTGCTTATGTCATAATCTAATATCTTACCCTACTCACATGAAACTACCAGACGGGCTCATGGAGTCGACGGGCGAAGCTTATGGCTATGCCAAGGCTTATGTAGAACAACAGATTGAGTACGCCAAACTCGATGTTGCCGAACGCATTTCCACCGCCATCTCCTCTGCCATCACTACTATTGTCGTCCTGCAGCTTGTATTCTTTTTCTGTGGCTTTTTGTCGATCGCTCTTGGCATCTATGTTGGGCAACGTATGGATTCTTATGTAAAAGGGTTCCTTCTGGTCGGTGGTATCTATGCCTTATTCACAATAGTCCTTATTATATTCCGCCGGCCTTTGGTCACTAACCCCGTGGTATCCAGGATTATTAAAATTTTCTTCGAAGTCAAATGAAAGATAACGAAATCAACGGGTTAGCTGACCTGCGCAGGCGAAAAGAAGAGCTACGCCTGGAAATGAAGATCACGCGTATGGGGTTGGTCCAAAGCCTTCGGCAAAGCCGCCGGGAAACCAAAAGGGCGTTCATCAATGGCGTATTGGTCCCGCTGGGGATTGGCAGCCTGGCTTCCCTCGTATTTAGCAAACGGCCGGAAGACGGAGCTAAACCCGACTGGCTGGCCTTCGCCGAACAGGCCGTCCATACGGTAGGGCAGTTTTTTGAAACGCAGGAAGCGCCAACCGGGCAGCCGGAAGAAAAAAAAGAAGACGATAGTTAATAAGTTACTTCACCACCTCCGCCACCACAAAAATACTGCCCCCTACGTAGATCAGGTCCTCGGAGCTGGCGTTGCGGCGAGCCGCCCGCAGTGCATTGCGGACTGAACTGTAAGCGCGCCCCTGCAAGCCCATGGCGCCGGCTTTCTCTCTCAACAATTCCGCATCATGGCCCCGGGGAATGTCCGGGCGGGCGAAATAATAACGCGCCGCGGCCGGAAGATAGCGCAACAGCTTAGCCGGATCTTTATCCTTCACCGTTCCCAGTACAATGTGCAATTGTCGACAAGGAATCTCTTTTAGGGCATCCATAGCCAACTCCATTCCTGCTTCGTTATGAGCGCTGTCGCAAAGAATAGTTGGGTTAGAACCCAGCACCTGCCAGCGCCCCAACAGGCGGGTATAGGGCCTGAGGTGATACAGCCCATCCCGGATTTGTGTTTCAGAAACCTGAAAGGACGGCGGCAGCCATTCCAAAGCCTGCAGGCTCGTCTGCAGGTTCTTATATTGGTAAGGGCCATGGGCGTTGAGTTGCAACCCGTCGTACAACAACTGCCCTGCTCTGAAAATTTGATAGCTGGTATGCGTTAGAGAGCTTCCCTGCAGCACCGCCCGGTAGTGCTGATCGGCAAAAGTGAGCGGCGCATTCAGCGCCTGGGCGCGTTGCCGGAAAACATCGTGGGTTTCCACCTGCGTTTCTCCGATCACTACCGGAACGTTCGGTTTAATAATACCCGCCTTTTCCGCCGCAATAAGGGGCAAGGTATCGCCCAGAAAGTCCATGTGGTCAAAACTGATATTGGTAATGACGCTCAATTCCGGTATAATGATGTTGGTGGAGTCCAACCGCCCTCCCAACCCTACTTCGATAACGGCAATATCTACCGCCTTCCGGGCAAAATAGTCGAAAGCCATAGCGACGGTTATCTCAAAAAAGGACGGTTGAATGCGGTTGATCAGAGGTTGGCATCGCTCCACAAAATCAACCACCTGCTTGCGTGGAATATATTGGCCATTGATCTTGACCCGTTCCCTGAAGTCGCGGTAATGCGGCGAGATATAAAGGCCAACGCGCCAGCCGGCAGCCTGCAGTACCGCCGCCAGCATGTGCGCAGTCGACCCTTTCCCGTTGGTGCCGGCAATGTGCAGGCTGGGAAAACGTTGCTCGGGGCTGCCCAGCGCCTCACAAAGCGCGCGAATATTGGAAAGGTCTTTCTTAAAAGCCGCCGGCCCGATGCGCTGAAACATGGGCAACTGGCGATAGAGGAAATCCAGCGTTTCCTGGTATTGATTGCTTCCGGATGGCATGGTTCTTTACTTTTTTAAGCCATGCAAAGCTAACGGTTTTAGTTGATCTACGGCCTGGGAATATCCAAAGGATAAGTCGTTTCAGCAGCCCATTCCATTGCGGGCGCCAGGGTGGTAAGGGTATCAGGGCCGGTTGTCTCCACCGCGGGAACGTCATTGGCGCTCAGGAGCCATACCGGAAGAAAGGAAAGCAGGATCAGCAGGCACTGGCCGGCGGCGCCCCACCTCATTTTCTGTTGATTTGAATGTTTTCCGTACATGAATTCGTTTCTTTGGAGTTGCGTTTAATCTTAATCTTTAAACGCCGAAAACGCTGAGCGGCCACAGTTTTCCGCCTCCATTCACACAAGTTTAACCCATCTGTTAAGAATATAAAAAGAGTTGGCGGTTGGCGGTTAGCGGTTGGCGAAAATAAAAAAGGGGCGATGGCACGCTGTGGCGCCATCGCCCCTTTTTTTTAACAAACCTAATTGAGGCGGAAATTGAAGGTGATCGTTCCGCACTGTTTGTCTACATTGCCCGGCGCAAATTTCCAGCGTTTGGCGGAATCTACCGCCAGTTGCTTCAGGCGGCTCGAGGTAGCCGTAGACCCAGCCTGGGTAAATTCGGCGCTGATAACATTGCCATTGCTATCGATGCAGGCCTTGACCGCTACCTTGCCCTGATCCTGAGAGTTATCCTGAGGTTTATCCTGGCGCACCACGCCGCGCCCACCGAAGCCTTCCACCACGCCCGAACCGGTTGAAATACCGGTGACCTTGTCGGCGTTGGGGTCGCCTCCGGGGTCGCCCTGATTGCCGGGCTTACCGGTATTGCCCTTGCCTTCCCCATCTCCAAACAGGCCGCCGATGGAATTTTTGAGTTCCTGAGCTTCTCTTTCTTTGGCTTCCCTGGCTGCCTGTTCCTTAGCCGCCTGTTCGCGGGCCGCCTTGTCCCGGGCTTCCTGCTCGCGGCGCTGCTGGTCGAGTTGTTCCTGTCGTTCTTTTTCCTTGCGCTCCTGTTCTTTGCGGATGGCCACCTGATTGGGGTCTTCAGTGGTGATGACCTGCTTCTTGGGTTCCGGTTCCGGCTTGGTTGGCTTGGTTTCCTGCGGAGGAGGGGGCGTCACTTCTTCCCGGGGTGGATCAGGCACTTCTTCCGCAATAGCAGGTTCGGCCGGTCCGGCATTTTCCGAACCCTGCCCTTCATCGGGAAGGCCCAGATTGACCAGAATCCCCGCCTGCCCGGGCGGCGGGTCCGGAAAAGTAAGCAGGGGTAACAGCGCCAGCATGAGCAAAACAACATGAAGGGCTACACTGACCATCATACCCCGCTTCTTATTCTGTTCGTCATCGCGTGTTACTGCGGTATCGTATGCCATATTGATACTATTTTCTTATTTGTCTTGAAAATCGGGCTATCTTTTATAACGGTAAAGCCCCGGTTTGCATTCATTTACCTGCGTATTTATCAATTCTTTAACGCTCTTTTGGGCCTTGAAACACCTACGCCGCCCCCCCCCTCCAAACACCTCATACACCGTACACCGTACATTTCCAGGCCCCCTCTACTCCATGCCTTCCGTCGCCAGTACCCCGTTGATGCGGTAACGCATGGCAATATCCATGACTGCTACGACATGTTCGGTGGGAGTGCCGCGGTCCGGGGAGATAGTGATGGCCGGGTTTCGGGTGCGGCGCGCCAGGCGTTCCATTTCGGAGTCCAGCCCTTCGAGCGATATGCCCCGGTTGTTCAGGTAATAATTCCCGCTCTTGCTGATGCGCACATCATCAATGCGCTCGGTAGAAGGCTTACTAGCCTTGGAACTGCTGGGCAGCTTCAGGTTGAGTGCATTAGGGGCCACCAGGGAAGAGGTCAGCATAAAAAAGATCAGCAGCAGGAAGATGATGTCTGTCAAAGACGACATACTGAATTCGGCGCTCACTTTACTTCTTTTCTTTAATCCCATCGTTCATTTAGGTTTTGGGCTGAGTGGCAATAATAGCGTTAACTTTCAGCCGGTTGGCGGCTTCCATCACCAGCACCACATTATCGAAAGGGGTGCCGACCTCGGCAACAATTGTAATGATCGCATTTTCGCGGTTATCGGACGTCCGCACCGCCATGCGCAGGGCTTGCTCTACGTTGCGCTGGCTCACCTCGTTGTTGTTAACGGTAAATTGCCCGTTCTTGTCAATACTCACTACAATGGAAGTAGCGGCAACCGTCTTGGAGTCGGACTTCGGTAACTCAAAGGGTTGAATGCGCACAAAATTCGCAGTCAGCATGAAGAAGATCAACAATAGGAAGATTATGTCGGTCAGAGACGACATGCTGAACTCCGCATTAACTTTACTTCTCTTCTTTAATCCCATAATCTCGGTGTTGTGGGTTTAGCATTTAGCTCAGCATACAGCCAGGACTCTATGCAACCATGAAACAAAGGCTCCTCCCCTCCCCTACGCCGTAGGCTCCTGCAGCAGGTCCATGAACTCAACCGTAGTCCGCTCCATCTTAAAGACCACTTTCTCAACGTTGGCCACCAGTACGTTGTAGCCGATAAAGGCAAGAATACCGATGAACAGGCCGCAGGCCGTGGTGATAAGCGCCTGATAGATACCGCCCGCCAGCACGTCCGGCGTTACGTTTTGCTCAGTGGCCATGCGATAAAAGGCCATGATCATACCCGTCACCGTTCCAAAAAAGCCGATCATCGGCGCGGCGCCGGCGATACTGGCCAGGGTAGAAAGGTTCTTCTCCAGTTTGAAAATCTCGAGGTTGCCCACATTTTCAATCGCGGCGTCAATATCGCGCAGCGGTTTACCGATGCGCTGTATACCTTTCTCCACCATCCGGGCGACCGGGGAATCAGTCGTCTGACAAAGGGCTTTGGCGCCTTGTATATTCCCTGACTGAACGTTGGCTCTGATATTGTTCATAAAACTCTCATCAATGCGGCCTGCCCGCTTGATCGTCAGGTAGCGTTCTACAAAAATGTAAAGAGCGATAACGGAAAGAACAAACAGCGCAAGAACGATGATGATACCCATAGTCCCGCTCTTGGCAATAATGTCGAACAGGCTTTGGGTGCCCATTTCTCGGTCCAGGCCTTCCGCCTCCTGAAACAACAATAAGGTTTGTTGCAACATGAATGTTTGGTTTTTAGTTTGTGTTCAAAATGCCAGTACACTGCACTGGCTATTGGTTAACAACGAATTTGGAAATTGCCAAATTATTAAATAGCTGACAAAAACAGTGACGTTCGCCTATTAATTTCTTCAAAGTAGCCTTTCGGGATGCAAAATAGCCTTTGAAACATAGTTTTTTCTACTAAAAAGCAAGTTAAATTAAGAATAAAGCCCGGTAGTTCTGTTTTTTATCCGAAGTTCTTATTTTTGCCCTGTCAGCGAAAATTCGCTAACCTGGCGTCAACGAATTCACTCCATCCTTGTTCTTTTAGAGCAAGTACCATAAAACCTTATAATTCAAATTTTAATGAGCAGAAGAATCACAAAAATAGCGGTCCTGGGTTCTGGTGTCATGGGCTCGGGCATCGCCTGCCACTTCGCCAATATCGGACTGGAAGTCCTGATGCTGGATATCCTTCCTCCCGGCCTGGCGGAAAGCGGCTCCCAAAAGCCGGCAGAACGCAACCGCATCGCCCAGGAAGCCCTGCAAAAGGCCTTCAAAAGCCGGCCGGCGCCTCTTTACGATAAGAGCTTTGTCTCCCGCATCAGCATTGGTAACTTTGAAGATGATATGGAGAAGATCAAAGACTGCGACTGGGTGATCGAAGTGGTCGTCGAGCGCCTGGATATCAAAAAGCTTGTTTTTGAAAAGGTTGACCGGCACCGGGCGAAAGGCGCCCTGATCACCTCCAATACTTCCGGCATTCCCATCCACATGATGCTGGAAGGGCGCAGTGAAGACTTCCGGCAGCACTTCTGCGGCACCCACTTTTTCAACCCTCCCCGCTACATGCGCCTGCTGGAGGTCATCCCCAGCCCGGAAACCAAACCGGAAGTAGTCGATTTTCTGATGCGCTACGGAGACCTTTACCTCGGAAAGCAAACCGTATTGTGTAAAGACACCCCCGCCTTCATCGCCAACCGGGTCGGCGTATACGCCATGGCCAAGATATATCAGCTGGCCACCGAGCTGGGTATGCGCATCGAAACAGTGGACCGCCTGACCGGGCCGGCTATCGGCCGCCCCAAGACCGGCACATTCCGCCTGGGCGACCTGGTCGGCCATGATACCGCGGCTAATGTGATCCGGGGCATCAAGGAAAACTGCCCCGATGATGAGCAGGCTGCTACTTTCGAAATCCCTCCTTATCTTAAATTCCTGCTCGACAATAAATTTTTGGGTAACAAGTCCGGACAGGGCTTTTATAAAAAAACGAAAGACCGCGACGAAAAGGGCAGGAATGTAATCCTCGCCCTCAACCTGAAAACACTGGAGTACGAGCCGCAGTCGCTTCCCAACCTGCCCAGCCTCGACGCCACCAAACAGATCGACAACCTGCCCAAACGGTTAAAAGCGCTCTTTGGCGCCGAAGACCGGGGAGGGAAACTTATCCGGCAATCCTTGCTCGGCCTGTTCGCCTATGTGTCCAACCGCATCCCTGAGGCCTCAGACAACCTCTACGCTATTGACGATGCTATGAAAGCCGGCTACGCCTGGGAACTGGGGCCCTTTGAATACTGGGATATCATCGGCGTGAAAAAGGGCATGGAAATGGCTGAAGAGAAAGGCCAAACCGTCGCCGCCTGGGTAAAAGAAATGGTGGCTGCCGGCCATGATACCTTTTATAAGCGGGAAGGAGGCTTGAAGAAATATTACGATTCAGCCAGCAAAACCTATAAAGTCGTTCCCGGTTCCGATGAGTTCGTCATCCTGAATAACTACCGCGACCGGAAGCCAGTCCTGCAGAACAATGAAATGAGCCTCCACGATATCGGGGATGGGGTATTGTGCCTGGAGTTCACCAGCCCTCACAACGCCATCGGCGATGGTATCCTGCGGGGTGTCAACGAGGCCATCCAACTGGCGGAGGAGGGTGAATGGCAGGGGATCGTAATCGGCAACAACGCCGCCAACTTTTCCGTCGGGGCCAACCTGATGCTGATCGCCATGCTGGCCTACAACCAGGAATTTGACGAGCTGAACATGGCGGTCAACCTGTTCCAGCAAAGCTCGATGCGCCTGCGCCACTCGGCCATCCCGGTGGTCACCGCCACCCAGGGTTATACCTTCGGCGGTGGCTGTGAGTTCCTCATGCACAGCGATGCCGCTGTTTGCGCCGCCGAATCCTACATCGGGCTGGTGGAAGTCGGCGTCGGCCTCATCCCGGGTGGCGGCGGAACCAAGGAGTTCGCTCTGCGCGCTTCCGACCGTTTCTTCGAAGGAGACGTACAAATACCCACGCTCATCGAACAATTTAAAGCCATCGCCCTGGCCAGTGTCGCCACTTCCGCCCACGAAGCCTTCAACTACGGCTATCTGCTGCCCGGCAGAGACAGCATCGTGCTCAACCGCGACCGCAATATCGCCGAAGCCAAAGCCAAGGTACTGGAACTGGCAACCGGCTATACCCAACCCCTCCCCCGACAGGATATCACCGTACTCGGCCGGCAGGGACTGGCAGCCCTATATGCCGCCGCTAACGAGCTGCGCCTGGGCAACTACGCCTCCGAACACGATATCAAGATCGCCCACAAGATCGCCTGGGTGCTCTGTGGGGGCGACCTCACCGGCGCCCAGCAGGTGTCTGAACAATATTTGCTGGACATCGAAAGAGAGGCGTTCCTCAGCCTGGCCGGCGAGGCCAAAACGCAGGAACGCATCCAGCACATGCTGAAGACGAATAAGCCGTTGCGCAATTAATTGTCGGAAGGCGGAAGTGGGCCTCCTACGCTGAAGCTTCGGCGGCTGAAAGAAGGCGGAAGGCGGAACCAGGCGTAAGGCGCCTATTTTGAATCACTATTTATTAAGAAAAAACAAACATGGAAGCATATATCGTTAAGGCCTATCGCTCGGCTATAGGCAAAGCCAAAAAAGGAGGATTCCGGAACTACCGTTCCGATGACCTGGCGGTAGATATCATCCAGCACCTGTTGAGCCAAACGCCGGAACTGGACCCCCGGCTGGTCGATGACGTTATCGTCGGTTGCGCCAACCCGGAAGGGGAGCAAGGCCTGCAGATCGGCCGGCAGATATCCATGCGGGCCCTGGGAAAGGAGGTACCGGGTATGACCGTCAACCGCTATTGCGCCTCCGGCCTGGAGACCATCTCCATAGCCGTCGCCAAGGTCAAAGCCGGTATGGGCCAGATCTACATCGCCGGAGGGACTGAAAATATGAGTGTGATCCCCATGACGGGCTACAAGCTGGCGCCCAGTTATAAGGTAGCCTCTTCCACTCCCAACTACCTGGCCAGCATGGGCCTTACCGCCGAAGCGGTTGCCCAGAAATACAATATTTCCCGTGAGGCGTCCGACGAGTTTGCTTTCCACTCTCACCAAAAGGCCGCCGCCGCGATTACTGCCGGCAAGTTCAAAGAGGAGATTGTGCCGGTAACGGTGGAAGATGTATTTGTGAAGGATAATAAACGGATAAAGAGCGAACATACGGTAGATACCGATGAGGGCGTACGGGCGGATACAACCGTGGAAGTACTGGCCAAGCTGCGCCCCGTCTTCGCACAGGGCGGCATCGTCACAGCCGGCAACTCCTCACAGACGTCCGATGGAGCGGCCTTTACCCTGGTGATGAGCGAAGAGATGGTTAAACAACTGGGGCTGCAACCCATCGCCCGCCTGGCTTCCTGCTCGGTAGGCGGTGTCGACCCCTTGTACATGGGCATTGGCCCCTGTGTGGCCATTCCCAAAGCCCTGCAGCATGCCGGGTTGAAGCTGGCGGATATTGGGCTGATCGAACTGAACGAGGCCTTCGCGGCTCAATCACTGGCTGTTATCCAGGAAGCCGGACTCGACCCGGCGATCGTCAACGTCAATGGCGGAGCCATCGCCCTGGGCCATCCTCTGGGATGCACCGGCGCCAAATTATCTACTCAGCTTTTCAACGAGCTGCGCCGCCAGGGGAAAAAGTACGGCATGGTGACTGCCTGCGTCGGCGGAGGGCAGGGCATTGCCGGCATTTATGAATTATTGAACTAAGTCCAGCGTATTGGGAATTCCATCACTCCCCTCTGTGGCAGATGGTATACACCCCTCGGTTATCAGAGGTGAAATTTTGGCAATTTTATTTTTGTGGCCTGCAAGGCGAAAAGCACAGGCATAGCCGCAGCTACGGCGTCCCGCTTTTTTCTAAAAAGCGGGATCAACGCCGCAGGTCGCAAAAAGAAAGCGACAACCCGCCTGCTGTGCCAGCATGGCCGGCAGGAAATCACTTCTGGTGACCGAGGGGTGTATATACTAATCGAATGAAATTTGTTCGCGGTTCGCGGTTCGGAATCCGAATCGCGAACCTGCGAACGCCGAACGCCAGCAGCCGATACTGCCCCCACGCTCTACTTCATCAACATCACATCTCCCTTATACACCTCTACACGCCCGTCTACGAACTCTATTTCGGCCACGTAGGCAAACAATCCGGGGTCGAGTTCCTCGCTTCGGAACTTGCCGTTCCAGCCTTTGCTCTCATTATTCGGCAGGAAATCAAACCCTTCATAGACAAGGCTGCCGCCACGGTTAAAGACCCGCAGGGATTTAACCCGGACTACTGCTTTATCGGCGTATACGGTGAAAAAATCATTGCTGCCGTCTTCATTGGGGCTGAAGGCATTGGGAATGAACACCCGGCGGTCCGTCCGAACATTGACCAGGACAAAATCATTGGCCCGGCAAAGCGTCACCGTATCGAACACTTCAACGTAGTACCCGGTGGAAATAAAGGGCGTTACCCAGATGGACTGGCCAGCCTCTTTATTGCCGGTACTGTCGGGCAACGACCAGGTATACACCACATCGGTGCTGCTGGGCTGGGCCGTGAGCAGAAGCGAATCACCCAGTTGCATGGTACGGGTATCGCCCAGTTCCACCAGGAGGCCCGGAGCGCCATTGACGGTTTGGCTAAACGCCTCTTCACAATTCGCCGCGTCCTGAATGACCACGGAATAAGTATCCGGAAACAGCGCAGAGAATTGTGAAGACGAGCTAAATACTACGCCATCCAGCGAATAGCGGTAAGGAGGCGTACCACCAAACGTGGTGTCTACGGAAATGGCCCCTCCATTCTCTCCACTCACACAGGTAACATCCACAGCGGAAAGCTCCGCCTGAATGAGATCGGGCTCTTCGAGGTCAAAGGCTGCACTGGCCTGGCAACCTTTTTCATTGGTTAGCACAACGGAATAGAGGCCGGCGCCCAGCCCGGTAGCGGTTATCCCACTCGCGCCATTTGACCAGTTGTACGTAAAGGGTTGCCCCGGGCCAGACGGGATCGCCTGGAGGGTAGCGTCCGTATCGCCCTGGCAGCTCACCGGCGTTTCCAACACAACTTCCACAGAAACCGGCTCGGCGGGTTGCGTCACCGTTACTGCTGCATCATCCTGGCATCCGTCGGCATTGGTCACCAGAACGGTGTAGAGGCCGGCCGGCAGCCCATTGACGATTTGGGTAGCGTCCCCCGTGTCCCATTGGTAGGCAATGGGAGAGCCATTGGTTTCTACCGAGACGATGGCGTCACTGCCTTCAAAACAGGAAACGGGCTGTTGCTCCAGGGCGGTGGCAATAAATTCCTCAGGTTCTGAAATATTCAATGGCGCCTCTTGTTCACACCCATTGGCATCTACAACTGTCACGGAGTAATTGCCGGCACAGAGCGCCGCGGCCGTATCGGTAGCGGCGCCCTGGCTCCAGCTGAACTGATAGCCCCCTACTCCGCCGCTGGCCATCACGGTGGCGTTGCCATCGCATACACCGTAACAACTGGCATCCTCCGTATTTATCACCTGAAGGCTTAGCAGTTCGGGTTGCAGGACATTCACGGTAAACGTGGTGTCGAAGAACATATCCATGATGGTAATCGTATATACATCTGCCGGCAGGTCCGGCAAGGCCACTTCTTCCCCGGCCTCGGCGATCGTTCCATTGCCATTGATCGAATCGTCGCTGTTCTGCCAGGTGTAGTTGTAAGGCGGTTGCCCGTTGATGGCGGAAAAGACGATCTGCCCGTTCTCGTCCCCAAAGCAGGCCAGCGTGTCGGGCGTAAAGGAAGGAATGATGTCGGTGATGAATTCCACCGTAAAACAGGTATCGGCGGTGCAGCCGAAATCATCATTCACCGTCACACAACACACCGCCCCGCCGACGAGCATATTGTTGGAAGGGCCGGTAGTGCCGTCACACCATTCGAAAGTGAAGTTTCCCGTACCTCCCGTGGCGCTCATCACGCCAATACCGTTGGCATTGCCCTCTCCGATAGCCGGCTGCGTTTGGTCAACCTGAATGACAATAGGGGGTAAAACGGACAGGTTTGTATTTACGATACTGTCGCAGCCCCGGAAAACCTGCAGGGTATCTGAATAGGAGCCGGGCGCCGTATACACAGAACTTCCCACCGTAAAACTATCGCCAAAACAGATCGTAGTATCCTGGTTGGTCACCGGAGTGATGTCTCCGGCATCGGAAATGGAAAGGGTAAAGATGCCCCGGTTCGCGTCAGCATCGCCATCTATCAGCAGATAGTAAGTGTCTCCCGGATAAAGGCAAGTCACCTCCATCGATTCATCCAGGTCTTCGAAAGTGTACTGGCTGGTGATGTGCTGAAAAAAACCGCTGCAACTGCCGGACAGGGGCCGGTATAAGCCCAGCTGAATGCCGATGGAGTCTATTTCCCGGGCGGATACCGCATCGATGATAACGTGGCCAGAAGAAGGCGCGACAAACTGGAACCAGACCGAGGACTGCAACACAAAGTTGGGGCTGAAGGGGTCGCCTACGCTGGTGGCGCACAGGTTGGCCAGCGGTTCAGGAAGGCTGACAGAGCCGCCGTCGGGCACGGCGCCCAGCATCAGGGCGTCACAGCGTTCATCCGGGGCGTCATCGACTCCCACGTTGATTACCTGTAGCCCGAACCGGCCTTCTTCTGAATCCGGGACAGTAAAAGCCCCGTCGATAAGGACGTAATAAGTGGTATTGGGTTGAGGGCACCGGAAGTTCATGAACACATCGTAGTTGTCATTGGGCGACGCCCAGCTCAGCAGTTCAAAAGCGCCGTCGCAGGCATTATTGTCCGTCCCGTAAATGGCCAGCTGAATATCCAGGGAATCTCCGGCCACTTCCGGATCGCTCAGGGCCTGAATTAGCAAGAGCGAACCGATATCGCTGTCGGTAGTGAACTGGAACCAGACGCCGTTTTCGTTGTTGAAGCCGCCCTGATCTATCGGGTTGGGCTCTCCGGGAGCCAGGTCGCCGCACCGGTTGCTGTACAACCCCTGGGTAAAGTCGCCCAGCGTATCGTTGCGGGTGAGCAAACCCAGGTTTTCTGCGGTACAAGGCTCGCCGTTGCCGCCCGCCCCCACCACTTCGATCGTAAAATTAACATCGCCGGTGGAAGTGCCGTTGGCTGGCAAAGACAGGGTATAGGCCATACTCTGGCCGGGCGCCGGTATCGCAAAATTATCACAGATTTGCTCCAGGCAGGATGGCGCAATCGGGCAGCCGATGGGGAGGATGGGGTCGTTCTCAAAGGCGCGGAAACAAACCTCCAGCTGGGCCGGCAGATCGGCGGCACAGGGATAGCTGGCTGTATACTGCTGGTTGGGCAGAGCGGTAAAACAAACGCCGGAATTACTCTGTGGGTAGGTAGACCACCCCTCCCCTTCCACATTCACTTGCCACAATAAATCCTGGTTGGAAAATAGATCGGTACAATCGGAGGCAGTAGCCCCACTTTCGACGGTCAACCGTACTTCCACCTGAGCCGGTGAAATGATAGCCTGAAAGAGCAGGCAAAGCAAAAGAAAACGCTTCATGAATATCCTGTTTTTGATAGCGGCAAAATTCGCCCGCTGCCGAACGCATAAGGCTGTATCAATAATAGCCATATCGGGCCGGAGCAGGAGTTTCCTTTAATAAAGGATGAATATATAGAAGGGAGCGGTACTGCTGAGAAAGCAGCACGCCTGCATAAGAGGGAGACAGTTGCTTACACGATTCCATAAATGATAAGACAAGAATACACAAATTTAACATTATTCTGTCGATTGAAAAGGGGTTTTATGAAAAAAGAGGTGGCGCTTATGCATAAGCGCCACCTCTTTTTTTTCGTTCCCGCCGGTGTCCCTCTTACCTGGGCGCCTTTATAACGGTAATATCACCACGAATGATTTCTCCTTCCCCGATATTGAGGCGCAGGACGTAATAGTAAGTACCGTCCGGCAGTTCGTCTCCATTAGTAGTGGTGCCCTGCCAGTTGTTAAGGTAAGGCTTGGCCGTGTAGACGATGTCTCCCCAGCGGTTGAAGATGATGAGTTCGTTATCCGGGAATTTATCCGGGTTCAGCAAGAGCTGATCAAAGACAAAGGCATCGTTTAGCCCGTCGCCATTCGGAGTTATGCCGTTGGGCACATCGAACTTGCCGGTGGTGTCCCGTTCGACCTCTATTTCCACAATTGCTTCTGAACAGAGTTCCGGGCAAAGAGCGTTGCAAAGCTCGTAGGTGAACTCATCCGTTGCCGGAGACAACAGGGAGATAGACAAGGCGTAGGTGAGATCGCCGTCACCTTCGTCGGTTACCCGGCCCAGGGTGGGGTCCGTAAGCACACTTACGGTCCAGTCACTCACTCCCAACAACTGATCGTTGGCCACCACATTCAAGGTTCCGGAGTTCTCCCCTAATGGAATACTCAGCAGGTCGGCCTGCGCCTCCGGCGCTTTCTCCGGAATAACCACCAGCGTATCCGAACTGTAATCCGGACATCCGTCCTGCGACAGCGACCAGACCAGGATGTTTTCACCATCCACAAGGCTACTCACTGAAGTGGAAGGGCTAGCCTCATCGGCAATGATAGCGCCGGACAGCGAAGTCCAGCGGCCAGTCGTGTTCGCCGGAAGGGCGCCAGCATTACCGGAGACCGGTGCGCCATCGCCACAGGCGGCGGCATCCTGGCTGGCCGCCGCGGCGACCAGGCTGGGATCCAGCGCTAACTCCAGGGCCGCCGAAGTGTCCGTACACATGGTCTGGGTATTGACTACCACCAGTTGATAGACGCCGGCGACGGTCACCGATGCCATTGTCTCATCCCCCGGATTCGGAGTAGCCACGCCGCCGGAGAGGGATAGCCACTGGTAGTCATAGATGGCGCCCTGGCTGGATTGAGAGCCGTCCAGCGTGACCGATTCGCCGCAACCTACGACCGTATTGCTGGCAGTAGCTTCCGCCACTGGTGCGTTAGGGTCTAAGTCGACCACTACCTCTTGGGTAGCTTCACAGCCATTGTCGGCGCTGACGAGCGTTACTATATACGTGCCGGCATCGTCGACATCCACCACAAGCGAGCCGGCTGCCGGCACAGGCGTACCTGATCCACTGGCAGTCGACCAGCTAATAGATTCAAAATCACTCGGGCTGCCGCTTTGGGAGGCATCCAGGGATACCGACTGGCCGGGGCAACCAACCAAAGGCGGCTCCGCTATGGCGATGTTGGGCGCCAGCGTGTCCGCAGCTATGGAAATAGTGGCGGTGGAATCGCAGCCGTTGGCGGAGCTAACCAGGGTCAGCTGATAGAGGCCCGGGCCGTTGACACTCGCCGTCAGCGTGTTTTCGATTGCTGTCGCCACGCCTCCATTTATCGTCGACCAGCTTACACTCGAGAAGTTGCCAGGCAAACCGGAGGGCGCTGCGCTGAGCAGCAAGGACGCATCCCGGCACTGGAAGGAGGTGTCATTCGTATCAAATATAATAGCTGGCGGATCGATATCCTCTGCCACTTCAATGGCCTCAGTAGCAGTACAGCTGTTGCTGGTGTTGGTCACCATAAACTGATACGTACCCGGCATATTGGCGGTAGCCTGTAGGCCGGCGCTGATTTCCATTCCGTTCGGATCCAGCCACTGGTACTGAATGGTATCGCCGGCAGCAGAACCATCGCCACTCAACATCACCGTATTCTGCAGGCAATTGATATCACCGGAGGATTCAGCGGCAATCACCGGAAGATCCCGAAGGTCGGTCACAACTAGCTCATTGGTACCGACACAACCCGAAGTGGTGTCGGTTGCCGTAAGCGTGAAAGTCCCTCCTGTATACACCTGCACGGTGAAGGGGTCGGCAGTGGTTTGAATGTCTCCATCCCACTCGAAGACCAGGTTGTTGACATCTACGATTGTATCATTATTAATCCTGAAGCTTACACTAATAGTGTCCATGGTGCAATCCAGGTCGAGCAGGCCGGCGTTGGTCGGCGCTTCGAAGACGATCTCCGCCGGTTCTCCGTCCGCCGCCACGATCGCCAAATCAGTGGCAAAACAGCCATTATCTGTATTCACTACCCGGATGCGGTACAGGCCGGGCAGCGTAACGGGAAGCATCACATTCGTTCCGACCGTATCTCCGGCTTCATTGGTCCAATAGTAGGCAATGTTGTCACCTTGTGTCGATTCACTTCCGTCGAGCATGCCATCCGTATTGGAACAGGCCAGCGTCAGGTTGGGCCCTGCTTCGGCGACCGGATCTTCGCGCAAATCAAAAACATAAGCCGTATCCCTGTCAACACATTGGGAGTTAACATTAGTCACTATCAACTCGTAAATCCCCGGGGCATCAACCGGCAGGAAGTTACGGGTCAGGTCCCCGGCGATGGTTCCCTGTAGTGCGTTCCACTGGTAGGTAACCGTGATCAGGGTATCATTCATCGTGGAGGCGGAAGCGTCGATCGTATCCAGGTCATTGGTACAGGTGATATTCACCATGCTGTTAGTTATCTCGGCGGTGGGTTGGTCCTGGAAGGCCTCCACAATGCGCTCCAGCGTGCCGGAACAGCCGGAACTCAAATCCGTTACCTCCAGCAGATAGGCGCCTCCGGCATCAAAAACGGTAAGGGTATCGGTGGCGCCGCTCTGAATGCTGCCTCCGTCCGTAGCTGTCCATTGAATGGTGTAAGTACCAAAAGGCAGGTCAACCAGGGTGCGGACTTCCGTCGTCTCATTCAGGCAGGTCAGGTCATTGGGGAAGCCGGCGGAGAAGCTGGGCGGCAGGGTGTCCCGAACCACCATGATCGTATCGGCCGCCGAACAGCCGGAGACCGTATCCAGTAAGGTGAAGATATAAGTACCTTCCAATGCCACCGTTGCCGTCGGTTCGTTATTGTTGTTCACCTGTACGTTGAGGTCTACATTGCGCCATACATAGCGATACGGGCCGCCCTGTGCGGAGCCGGAGGCGTCGAGCAGGATGGATTCCTGAATACAGGTCAGCGAATCGGGTGCGCTGACGTCGATCAAGGGCGGATCGGTATTGGTGCCTACCTCGGCGCTGGCCGAAGACACGCAGCCCGTCTGATCACTGGTCACTACCAGTTCGAGTGTGCCCGGCGATGTGATTTCCGGAGTGAGGCTCGTTTCCGTACCCGGAGCAATAGCGGCCCCGTTGGAGGCAATCCATTCGTAGGAAAAGGCATCGGGCGGAACATTGGTGACTACTCCCCGCAGGATGACATTCTGGTCGTTACAGGTGAAGTCCACCGTTGGGTTGCCCAGTATTTCTACGACCGCCACCGCAGAGTCCGTTACTACCACGGTATTATCAGAATTGAAACAACCATTCACCTCGTTCAGCACCTGGAAAGTGTAGGTGCCGAGCTGGTTGGTCATATATACGGAATCCGTCGTAAGGGTATCACCATTCGAATCCACCCAGGCGTAGCTGAGGCCCTGGGTCACATCACCGGCAAAGCCCGTGAGCGTAGCCATTTCGTTACATCCCAGGAAGGTCGTATCGGTGCCCGGGCTGGCCACTGCGGTGGGCGCAATGGTATCCCGAACCACCTCAACCGAGTCAACGGCAACACATCCGGTAGTGGCAATTTCCACTTCCAGGTAGTAAAAACCGGTGTCCTGTCCGATGGCGGTGGACGCCGCATTGGAAGGGCCTGCAATGATATTATTCATCGGGTCTCTCCAGGTGTACTGGATGGAATCCCCCTGAGAAGAACCGGAGGCATTGAGCGTCACCTCATCCCGTACGCAGGTCAGGCTGAGGGCATCGCCCGCTTCGGCATCCGGGAATTCCGCCGGGGTCAGGAGCACCTCATCTGTAACGGAACAGCCCGTGTTGATGTCTTTTACTTCAATAACAAACTTGCCCGGCCCGCGCCCCAGGAGGGTTCGGCTGTTGGGGTTGCTACAAACCTGGCCGCCCTGGCTTGCCGTCCAGGTATACATGATTTCCGGCCCCTGGCTGGCTTGCGGGCTGATAAAGGTGCAGGGGGGGTCGCAGCTCGAAACCTTGTCCGGCCCCGCGTTGACAAACAGGTCTGCGCCCAAAGCCGGAATATAGAGTGTATCCGTGATCTTCAGCGGCGGCGCCGACTGGTCGAGGATGGTTACGATTACAAAGCCTTCGGACAGGAAACGCGCCGAGTCCAAAAACTGGGGGGGCTGTGTTTGCCAGCTGTAAATATAGGGCCCTTGGCCTCCCTCGACAACTACCCGGGCGGAGCCGTCGCCCGCACCGGGGCAACTTTCGGGTATAATAGTCGTGTCCACCAGGAACAGCCGGTCCTTGATACAGGCTTCTCCGGGGCTATCCAACAGACTCCCGGGCCCATTGACTGTGGTGACAACCGCCAGAGGGTTATCTTGGACGGCCACCACATAGCAGCTATCGGCAGGCCCCAGCAGTTCAAAGCACATTTCAAAAATCACGGTACTGTCGGGCAGGGACAAGCCGCCGGGCGCACTGAAGTCAAAATCGGCATTTCCGACCGGTTGCCCACCCAGGCCAATATTCAGGCCGGGGATAACACCCGGGTCATTCACTTCTATAAGCGCCAGTGAGCCAGGGCTCCAGTTGATGGTAAAGTCGCCGCCGGTAATGTCGGTAAATTCGGAGACCTTCACGGGTAGACAAACTGTATCCTGAATTTCGCCGGTGACACTGCCTATCTCCAAATAAAAGCCTTCGGGGCTGAGGATGCAGTACCGGCTATCTGAATCATAAATACCGATATTTTCGCCATTGGAGCTCGAAGTGATCACCTCTGCTTCGATCGGAACGTCCGCAACCTGCAACAGATCGCAGATACCCGGCGTGGCATCATCGGGAATCCGGAAACAAAGGGTAAAGATAGATTCGCCGGGAGGAAGGGTCAACGGCGAGGGGGCCGTCCAGTTGAAAGTGATCTGGCCGGCGCCTGTGCTGAGCAGCCCAAAGTTGGCGATGGTCGCTCCTGGCAGGGTCAGGTTCTGAATCCCCCCCGCCAGAATAAACTCTATGTAATTAGGCTCGAAGGCCAGAGAAAACTGCATGGACTCCACATCGGTGAAATTGAAGACGCTAAAGTCAAAGCAAAGGGTATCTCCCGGGCGGCCCTGCAGGTCATCGGTGATGTCTATGATCACCCCTTCCGGCTGGATAACCTCCTTTTCGCAGTTAGTAGGGTTGATGCCGATGTTGGGGCCATTATTAACCTGGGCAAGGTCGTCCTCGTTATTGATGAAAGTAAAGGGGCTATTGCCGCCAAGCCCTGTTATGTCGAAGCAGACCTCAAAGAGCACATCACCATCATTGCGGTTGGTGGGGTTGCCATCCCACTGCATTCCGAGAATACCATTACTCGCATTTGCAGTATTGAAGGTGATTCCTCCGGGAAGCCCTACACTTTGGGTATTGGTAAAGGAAAGGATATTCGGGTTCCACTCGATTAAGAAAGCAAGGTCGGTGACATTCTGGAAGTTCCCCCCGGCCAGCACCGGAATACAAATCTGGCTATTCAGGGTATCCGCTGTACCGCAATCAGCAGAAAGCTGCACCCCGGTAGGGTTACAGGGGCCGACTGTAATTTCGCCGGCAAATTGCCCAACCGCAATATCGTTGAACCCACTCTGGAAATCGTTGGAAGCCTGAGGCGTGAAGAAACTCTGCCCGGGCTGCTGATCGCCGATAACTACCGGAAAAATCATATTACAGGAGCCATCCTTCAGGCGGAGGCACAACTGGAATATCAGCGTGGAATCAGGCAGTGAAATTCCATTCTGCGGCACCGGGGCGTTCCAGGAGACCGTAACGCTTCCAGGCAAAACACCAGCCGCCTGGCCGGGAACACCAAAGCTACTGATGCCCAGGTTGGGCAAGTTCTGAGGAATAAGGATGTTATCATACGTCGCCTTGCTGGCATCCCAAATAATGGGAAACTGAAAGCTGGTCAGTGCATCCATACCAAACACCCGGAAATCGATACACACCAGGTCGCCTTCATTGCCCTGTTCATCGGAAATATCAATGATGAAGGGGCGGACACAGCTGGAGACCAGGGCGGTGTCTATCTCTGAATCTTCAATACCGATGTTGGTGCAGCCGGCGCCCTTCCGCTTGATGTCCGGCGTGATTGGGCTCGCCGTGGCCGGAATAATGATATCGGTGGCGTCGCCATAATTACCCAATACGGTGAAACACACCTGAAAAATGACCATGCCGTCGGCAGTAGTCACCCCCTGGGCAGTGGGGTCGCTGCAATTGCCATTCAGCGCCATCCAGTCCACCAATACCCGGCCGTTATTCACCTGAGTAAAGTTGCCCGGCCCCAGGTTGGGCAAGTTGTAAGCCTGGGTGTTGTTGAATTGTAGAACGGTACTATCCCACTGGATAAAAAAGCGCGTGGCCAAAATATCGGTGAAGTTGGCGACCACAACATCTACGCAAATATTTTCATCGGTACAAGCCGCATCACCCTCAGGTGGAACGATGTTGATCGTAGGTTGTGCAAATGCCACAGTCGTCAGAGCCAGCCCTACAACCAGCGTTGCTAAAATCTTTTTCATTGAAATTATGAATTTGGGAGGTATGATCTTGTTCTTCATGGGACTAAACCAGTTTTTAGGATCGTCTTATCCCGGTAAAGGAATGATTGATTGATTGACTGCCCGCCTTTGCTCAAGGTTTCGGCGGATGAATGATGATTGAATGGCCCGCGGCATTCCAGCTAACCGATTGGATTAACGGAACAGCGAGTAAGCCAGGTTGATCTCATGGGTCGTCCCGGCAGTTGGCCCAAACGAGCTAAAAGAATAACCGAAACCGTAGCCAATCTTGAAGGTCTTATCGAAACCGGCAGTATCTCCGAGCACGATGCCCGTTTCCAGATGAACCATCCCGGAGGTAGCTCCCCCGGCGCCGATCCAGAAATTGACCGGCAGGTAATACCGGAGATTGAAGTCTACGTTGACCGGGGCGCCCTGTGTGTACTTCACCCAGGCAGAGGGCTCTAAAAAGCTATCGTTGTCGAAAAACTTATAGAAGCCCAACATACCGTAGAAGTGCTGCACCCGCTGGGTAACGTACTCCCCTTCATCGTTTTGGACAGTAAGGTCCAGGCCAAAAACCTGGGGTACTGATGCGCCGGCGTAGAAGTAGTCATCGTTGCGGCCGACCAGGCGGTAGAAATACAGGCCGACACCGACATCGGGGAAAAACTGAGACTGGTCGGTAGACCCCAAGAGGTCACCCTGATCACGGAGGCGAATCTCCGATGCATTAATTCGGAAGTTGACGGCCCCGGCGCTGAGGCCGACGACAAAGCCACCTTCTGCCGGATCGGAAGTGACGATACCCGCCACCCGGCCATAGACACCGGTAAACCCGGTGGGGCCGGTCTGGTCATTCATCAGGTGGCCGCCCGCCATAAGGGCAACACCGGATCCATCCGCATACAGATAAGAGCCGCGTACCGTCTGAGTGCTGGGCGCATTATCCAGGCCGACCCACTGAGCGCGGTAACTCGCACCGAAAGTGATATTCTGCCCAAAGGCCAGAAAGTCGCTCTCTACAGCGGCGGGATTGATGATGCCAATATTTTCACGGTACTGAGTAAACAAGGAGAGTTGTTGTGCCTGTAGGCAGAAGGCCGCCAATAGCAAAAACGGGAGCAAGTAGAATCGAGTCATGGGACAAGTTTTTGAGATGGGCAAAGTTAGTAAAATTTAATTCCTGGGAAATACTCTTCCTGGTTTTTATAGAAATTAAACTTATTATAAATTTTAAAATTTATTTAACGGTACCCAATACATCAATAGCCTGCCGCTTTAATAGCAGTTCAAGAACATTTGGTTGTAAAGTGGGTACCTCTCAAAGCGTATTTCACCATCCCATTTTTTGTTTAGCCAGCCTTAAAACGAGCTGGCAGGGCATGGTTTCTCAAAGCGAATCCAAATTTAGGACTTTGGATTTAGATTAGGGTATTTTATGTATGATAAATTTTGAAATCCTAGGTTTCCAAAGAGTTAGAAAGAAAAAGCCAGGCAATGAATTAAAATTAAAAAGGATTTGTAAGTATTTTGTTGCCATTCAATTAAGCAAAAAACCGGGGGGCTAAAAGAAACTAACAAATCTTTTACGGTCAAATGTTAAATTTTTCCTTGCCCGGCTGCCCATCCTACATAAAGGAACTTGCAGTGGCCACCTCGTGGGTATCCTCACGGGTTAAAGCGTAGACAAAGCCCGGATGGATGCAGTGGGCGCCGACCTTGCCCTCGCGGTTCAGGGCCAGAAAACCCACCTGGAATTCTTCAAACCCTTTCTGTTTGCGGGTAATGCGCCGAACGGCCTCTTCACAGGCGGCCTGAGGTTCCAAACCCTGGCGCATCAGTTCCACGACGAGGAAAGAACCGGCGGTTTTGATGACGGCCTCTCCCAGGCCGGTGGCCACGGCGCCTCCCACTTCATCATCTACGTACAAGCCGGCGCCAATAATAGGAGAATCCCCTACCCTGCCATGCAGTTTAAATGCCGCCCCGCTGGTGGTGCAGGCGCCGGAAATATGGCCATCCTGCCCGATCGCCAGCATACCGATGGTGTCGTGGTTTTCAATATTGATAACGGGTTGATAGTGCGACTCTTTCTTCCATTCCTCCCAGTCCTTGGCGGCTTGAGGCGTCAACAGGTTTTGACGTTTAAAGCCATTCTCCAGGGCGAACTGCAAGGCGCCCTGCCCGGCCAGCATCACGTGGGGCGTTTTTTCCATTACCAGGCGGGCTACTGAAATAGGATGCTTGATCTCCTGAAGAAAACAGACCGAGCCGCAGTTGCCCTCTTCATCCATGATGCAGGCATCCAGCGTCACTATGCCTTCCCGGTCGGGCCGCCCTCCATAGCCTACCGACATATCATCAGGATCGGCTTCGACCAGGCGGACGCCCTGTTCTACTGCGTCCAGGGCCCGCCCTCCTTTTTTAATCACTTTCCATGCTTTTTTATTGGCAGGGAGGTTGTTCCAGGTAGAAAGGACGGTAGGCGGCGGCTTGGCGCCCCTGTTACTCCATGGCTGAATTGCGCCGGCCGGCCGGCCAACGGATATTCCCAGTGCACCTAATACAGCCTGGGCAATAAATTTTCTTCGGTTGCTCATCTTTTCTAGTGAGGTTGAGTTTAAATTAGTTTTTAAAGGCCTAAGGCCTAAAGTTCAAAAAAAAAATGCAAACCCCTAATCGAAAAAACCAGCGGCGTCGTGTTTCTCTTCCTTTTCCGGTTTTTCCGGATGGTATTCCTGCCTTATGACGGGCCGATACAGGCGAAGGAGAGAAAAAGCAGGCTGGATAAACTGGTCGATTTGGAGCACTGTAGAAGCTGAAGCGGTCAGCACACAAACTTCAGGCTCGTCGGTCAGTTCTCCATCGGCATCCGAATCCAGGACGGGGCAGCCGAGGCGGCCTTTAGGGCCGGGAAGCCTGGGGCAGGCATCGTCCTGGTCGGCGAGGCCGTCCTCATCGAAGTCGGGGCAACCCTGAGTAGGCAGCACGCCGGGAATTAGCGGACACAGGTCTTCCCGGTCGGCCACGCCATCTTCATCCGTATCGGGGCAGCCATTGAGCAAGCGCGGGCCGGCATCGGCCGGGCAGATATCTTCCAGGTCTTCCACTCCATCGCCATCCTGGTCGGGGCAACCTCGGGCTGACAGGCGCCCTTCCACCTGAGGGCAGGCGTCCTCTTTGTCCGCAATGCCATCGCGATCCGTATCTTTGGCAACCAGGCGGTAAGACAGGGTGGCGCCAAAAAAAGAATACCAGTCGTTGGTGTCGGATTTTCCGGCATGGCTAATGCCATCAATATAATCCGTAAAGGCGGTTGTGGTGGATGCTTCCAGGCCGAGGGTGACGGCGGGGCTGAGGTCCAGCTTAATACCCACCCCAAAGGGAACCGCAAAGCGATTTTGTGGAAAAAGCTCCTCCTGGTCTGTTTTAATGCGCGGCAGTAAATCGTCCAGGCTCGTTTGTGAGAAATCGGCGCTGGCTTTCAGGTATAAAAAACCGGCGCCGGTATAAAAGTAAGGAGAGATCAGCCCTTTAAAGTATAAAGTATCCGGATAGCGGCGGTTCCCAAAAGGTTCCCATTCCACAAGCAGGCTGGCCTGGCCTGCCTGGCTTTGAAAACTAAAGTTGCGAATCCCGAATACCTCATCGGAAAAGTTGCGGTCGTTGCCGGTAAGTTCGGCATAGGTAAGGTTTAGCCTCAGCGCCCACTCCCTGGAGAGATGGCGGCGTAACATCAGGCCGTAAGCGCCCCCTACCTCGTCCCATTCCGGATGCCAGTCGGGGGCCAGTTCTCCCTGATAACCGGCGCCGCCAACGGAAAACCCCGTCTCCCACTTCGGCTGCGCCAGTAACACAAGCGGCCCCATCAGCATGAAGTATGTACATAGTGTGTGTAGCCTCATTAAGCAGTTATTTACTTCCTGGTGCAAGCGGAACAAACTAACCGGCCAATTTAAAAGCATGTATGACAGTAATGCCTCCCCGCCAATACAGATTATTATATGCCTCCCGAAGTTGATGGTTCAACCAGTTATCTTATATTTTGGGCCAGCCAGCCTGCCGCCTGACAATTCAACAGACGGACGGCTCCTGAAACGTGAGCCTACGTGATTAAACGGGGCGGCAGGCCCATCAACAGGATACACTGTTCATATTTTCGGACGCTTGAATTGAGTAGGGGGGGTAGGTGGACTATTGGCCGCTTTTGATGCACAACTGGGGAAACATCAACCAAAACAACATCTAATATAAGGCGATAAAGCTTATACACAAAAAAAGCATATAAAAATCAACCGAAATGGAGCTTAAAAAAAATGGCGAGCCGCCGGAGCAACTCGCCACAAGGTTCAGCAAGTTAATATTAAGAGAGAGAAAAGCCGTTTAGAAAGTCAGATTGTCAAGCGCCGCACATCAGGCAATCCGGGTCGTCGAGATTGCAGGCCTGCCCGTTGAAATCGGATTCCGGCGCCTGGCCTTCGCGAGCCTCTATGTTCGGGGATTCCTCCATCCCATCATCGGCGGGGACAGCTACTTTTTTCTTCTGTGCGGACTGTTTGACCGTAAACTTAATGGGGTCGGTAGCCGCTTTGCTACGCAGGTAGTACATGCCTGTTTTCAACCCTTTCTGCCAGGCGTAGAAGTGCATAGAGGACAGCTTCCCGAAGTTCGGGTCCTGCAGGAAGAGGTTCATACTCTGGCTCTGGCAAATGAAAGCGCCGCGGTCGGCGGCCATATCGATGATGGCTTTCTGGCTGATCTCCCAGACGGTCTTGTACAATTCTTTAAGATTCTGTGGAATTTCATCCATCTCCTGTATAGAACCATTGGCAGCCATCAGGCGGTGCTTCATATCGTCGTCCCACAACCCCAGCCCGATCAGGTCATGCAGCAAGTGCTTATTCACCACGATAAATTCTCCGGACAAGGTACGGCGGGTGTAAATATTGGAAGTGTACGGCTCGAAGCATTCATTATTCCCCAGGATTTGGGAAGTGGAAGCCGTGGGCATGGGCGCCAGCAGCAAGCTATTGCGCAGGCCGTGTTGCCGAATGCGCTTCTTCAGGCTTGCCCAGTCCCACCGGTTGCCGGGTTGTACGCCCCACATGTCGAACTGTAGTTCTCCTTTGCTGGCCGGCGAGCCCGGGAAGGTTTCGTAATGGCCCTCGCGTTCGGCCAACGCACAGGACTCGGTGAGCGCAGCAAAGTAAATGGTTTCAAAAATGTCGCGATTGAGCTGCCGCGCCTCCGGGCTGTCGAAAGGATAACGCATTTGTATGAAGGCGTCGGCAAGCCCCTGTACCCCAATACCGACGGGCCGGTGGCGCATGTTGGAATTGCGCGCCTCGGGGATCGGATAGTAATTGATATCGATCACCTTGTTGAGGTTGCGCGTCACCACCCGGCTAATGTCAAACAACTTCTGGAAATTGAACGTCCGGCTGGACTCATCCACGAACTTGGACAAGGCGATGGAGGCCAGGTTGCAAACGGCCACCTCGTCCGGTGCGGTATACTCCATGATTTCCGTACAGAGGTTACTGGAACGAATGGTTCCCAGGTTTTTCTGGTTGGACTTTCGGTTGGCGGCGTCTTTGTATAATATATATGGTGTGCCCGTCTCTATCTGAGATTCCAGGATGGCAAACCAGAGTTCCTGGGCGCGAACTGTTTTCCGGGCCCGGCCTTCCTGCTCATATTGATGGTACAGCGCTTCGAATTCACCGCTGTGGCAATCGTATAGGCCCGGCGCCTCATTCGGGCAGAACAGCGACCATTCGGTATCCTGCTTGACGCGCTCCATGAACAGGTCGGGAATCCACATGGCGTAGAAGAGGTCGCGCGCGCGCATTTCTTCCTTGCCATGGTTTTTCTTTAACTCCAGGAATTCGAACACATCGGCGTGCCAGGGCTCCAGGTAAACGGCGAAGGCGCCTTTGCGTTTGCCGCCTCCCTGATCGACATAGCGGGCCGTATCATTGAATACCTTCAGCATGGGAATGACGCCATTGGAAGTACCGCCTGTCCCTTTGATATAACTACCCGTCGCCCGGATGTTGTGAATGCTCAGGCCGATACCGCCGGCAGATTGTGAGATTTTGGCGCAGCGGGAGAGGGTCTCGAAGATGCCGGAGATGGAGTCATCCGTCATTGACAGCAGGAAACAATTTTCGGCGACCAGCCCCTCTACTACATAGGAGTGATCATCCTTTACACCCAGAGTATATACGAATTCGGGCCTAATATCGATCTTTTCTTTTTTGGATAACCGAAGGAATTTCACTCCATCTATTTCAACAAGGCGTGAGATCAATGGTTGACGATCGCGCATTTTAACCAGCCGGTCATCTCTGTAGAACTTTACAATTTTATCCAAATCAACAGTTTGCTTAGGCAAACTGATCCGGGCAGTACGCTTGGTAGCTCCTTTCTTTAAAGTTTTAGCCTCCGAATAAGCCAAATCAATGCCCACATTCCTAGCCATGGCAAAGATGGATTTTACCAGAGAAATATTAGCCAAAGTTATCCGGACGCTCCCTGCTTTAGTTACACAACCATCCGAAGTAACCAATCCTTGTAGAAAAGAAGTTACCATGTTTCTGTCCCATTTAAACATCTCCTCCCAAAGATGTTTTTCGGAAAAACCACGGCCAAAGTGATTTTCAACCCAACTCCCTACTAAATGGGAATTCAAACTGATATTAACAGTATTGGTAACATTAGGCGCACTGACACTGGGCTTAACGCCAAAAACCTTTTCACACAATTCGGTAATCCGCCCAATCATTTCATAAGCCTCATGATATACGGCAAAGCCAATACCTCGTACAAATTGGTGGGTTTTATCGGCATTTCGCCCCAGCATAATGTGGCCATCTCCAAGCCATAGCCCCATTAATTCGGCAAAGTCTTCATCAATTCTAACCCATCGTTTCACCGGAGTATGTTGCCGCTTAACAAGGACGGTTTCATCGGTTGGATTCAATTTATGCCGACGTTCCCAAACTGAGGTAGGATACACAAATTCCTTGTCAACTTCATATTCAAGGTGAATATGGCCATAACCAGCCGGCAAATCTTCACTCAAATCGATAGCAGGGTGCTCATAGGGATTAGATTTATCAGGAATTGCAATATAGTCCCCCTCGCGTAAGTATTCAACGGAATTGAATTGAGGTGATTCTCCCCATGCCATTTGTTCTTTGCTGATCGACCAGAATCTATGGTTTCCAGTCACCTTTATTGATGGGCTGCCATAGGTTTTTATTCGATAAATCTGGCGCTCATTCAGCGGATTCTTGTGTAATTGAACAATTGGTTGAACATTGCCTTTATGCGTAACGACAAGATCACCTATTTGAACTTCTTCAATTTTTTTAGGCCCATCGTTCACTGTAAAAACCTGGGTGCCGGCTACAAAGCATGAACTCAACTGCGGCTTCGGAGTTCCGGCATTAAACAGCGTCGGCGTAGCGTGGATAAACCACTTTTCAGAGATCAGGTTGTAGGTCTCGATCGCTGCTTCGAGGTCTTCGCCATGAATGCCTACCGCCGTGCGCATGATCATGTGCTGCGGGCGCTCGACCACCTGCCCGTCCATGCGCAGGAGATAGGAACGCTCCAGGGTCTTGAAACCGAAGTAGTCGAAACTGTAATCGCGGTCGTAAATAATGGCGGAGTCCAGTTCATCCCGGTACTTCCAAATGATATCGAAAGCTTCGTCGCCGATCAGCCCGGCCGGCTCTCCTGTCTTGGGGTCGATGTAGTTGTAGAGGTCCTTCATGGTACGGGCGAAGGACTTTTTGGTATTCTTATGCAGGTTGGAAACAGCGATGCGTGCCGCCAGGATGGCGTACTCCGGATGCTCCGGAGCCATGGTAGCCGCTGTTTCTGCCGCCAGGTTGTCCAGTTCGGTGGTCGTAACGCCGTCGTACAGGCCCAAAATCACCTTTTTGGCGATCTCGATATAATCGATGTACCTCGTGTCGAGGTCGTAGCAGAGTTTTTTGATACGGGCGGTAATTTTGTCAAAGCTGACATCTTCGCGCTTACCGCTTCTTTTGATGACTTCCATGGTTTAATGGTTATTATAAGGTTATCGGTTTAAGATTTTCCAGATCTTGGAGATTTTCCAGATCTTGGAGATCTGGAAAATCTGGGAAAGGTTAAAAATCTTCATCCAGGCTAAAGACCTGCTTGTCGCGGCTGGACATAACGCCGGACTTCTGGTAGTCGCCCACGCGCTTTTCGAAGAAGTTGGTCTTGCCCTGCAGGGAGATCATATCCATCCAGGGGAAGGGGTTGTCCACGTTGTAAATTTTAGGCTGGTTCAGGGCGGCCAACAGGCGGTCGGCGACGAATTCGATGTACTGGCACATCAGCTCTGCGTTCATGCCGATAAGATTGACGGGCAGCGCATCCGAGACGAATTCCTTCTCGATGTTCACCGCATCGATGATCATATCGCGAATGGTTTTTTCCGAAAGTTTATTCTTTACGTGGTTATTGTAAAGCAGGCAGGCGAAATCGCAGTGCATACCTTCATCCCGGGAAATCAGTTCGTTGGAGAAAGACAAGCCGGGCATCAGGCCGCGCTTTTTCAACCAGAAAATAGAGCAGAAAGAACCGGAGAAAAAGATGCCTTCCACGGCGGCAAAAGCGATGAGGCGTTCCTGGAAGCTGCCGTTGTCTATCCAGCGCAGGGCCCAGTCTGCCTTTTTCTTTACACAATCCAGGTTTTCAATCGCGTTGAAGAGGTAGTCTTTTTCCTTGAGGTCTTTGATATAGGTGTCGATCAGCAAGCTGTAGGTTTCGGAATGGATGTTCTCCATCATGATCTGGAAACCATAGAAAAATTTGGCCTCCGTATACTGCACCTCACTGACGAAGTTTTCCGCCAGGTTTTCGTTGACGATTCCGTCACTGGCGGCAAAAAAGGCCAGGACGTGCTTGATGAAGTGGCGCTCATCGTCGTTCAGCTTATCGCTCCAGTCTACCAGGTCCGATGAGAGGTCGATTTCCTCGGCGGTCCAGAAGCTGGCTTCTGATTTTTTGTAAAAAGCCCAAATATCGTCGTGTTTGATCGGGAAAAGAACAAAGCGGTTGGGGTTGTCCTGAAGTATTGGCTCTACTTGCTGAGTCATTTTAATCTACTTTTATTATTTAGGTTGAAATTGTATGAAGAAAACGTCGCTTTTCTGAAACAACATGGCCACCCCGGATAAGGACAATTGTCTCTTCCCAGGACGCTAGTGGTTTGTCAAGCATAAATTGTCGGGTAATCTATGGCACCTTTTCCGCCTGCTCATCGTTGGAGAACCGGGCTTCGTAGCTACGGCTACGATCCCGAACCTCCGCCTCGATCAGGCGGAAAATTTGCAGATACCTTACCCGACATTCATACGTTGACAAACCACTAGTGAAAACCTGCTGTTGATTGAAATACTTTCGGGAATTTTCTGCCGCTGAACTTCGGTAAGAGCCTAAGTACTCTGTAAAATAAATACCTTCTGCTTCTGAACGTGCCTTTTCGCCCTACCCGTCGTCTCGTCCTTGCCTTGATAGCTAAGGCTATCAGGCTCCCTGCCGGCTTGCGCAGCAGGCGGGCGGGCGCTCCTCGGTTAGAACGAAAACACATCGTTCATAAACGAGAATTTACTTAATTTACAGAGTACTGAGCTTACGCAGACAGGTATGGCTGTCTTCCCCAGTATGTTTTGTTTGTCCGCTCTAAATTAAAAAGATCGGCTGTTCATTGCAGCTAAAGTTATCAACAACCTGTTGATAACTAGGATAAATCACTGATTTACAAAACCATCCTGATGTTAGTTGTTTTTTCCACAATGTGGAAAACTCAATTGTGGAAAACCCGGGAAGTATAACCTTGGTGGTTACAGGAAGCAGGGGAAGGCATATTGAGGAGTAGGGTATCGGAGAGTAATGTATCGAGGAGGGGTGCTTTGGGAAGGACGATATTTCAAGTTACTTACATGGACATACATGCATCCAGGAATCCTCAATCCAGAAAATATCGCCCTTTCGTAAAGCCGGTGAATAGCGTTTATGAACGCAGTACAACATCTTCCGTAACAATGATAGGGGATTCTTTTTCACCCTGATTGATATCACCCGGGCAAGCCGCCTGTCCATAAGAAAGAAGGTAAGAACAAACGCAAAAAGCGCCCAATAGAATTTTGTGTGTAAGTTGTGTCTTGTTCACGGTAGTGTTTGTTGTGTTTGTTACAGGTAATGGAAGAAGCGCTTTCGCACTTCAGAATATATTTGGAGAGGATGCTTTTAAAGCGAAAGCGGCTACCTCCAAAATATACCTTTGCTTGTATAAGATGGACAGAAAGAAAACGTGACAGGAAAAGGCCATGCAAGGACAAATGGATGATCCGGGCAGTGGAAGCATAGGTGTAAAAATTTTCAAGCGTGGCCTGTTGGCCAAGGAGGTTCTTACCTGCAAAAATAGCTGTACCCCGGTCGATTTCTTCCCTACCCAAAACCAACTGAGAAAGATTTTCTTGCCCGAATAACAATCTCCTTTTTCTTAATTTTTGGGAGAGATCAGTGGTATATTGAGTACTAACCCCCAGATAGGGAATGTCATAAGATTCTTTTTTCCCTCTAAAAAGCAAACCTGTAGAATAGGAATAAGCAACACTATAATCTTCAATGAGATATTGATTTTTTCCTCCATTAGCACTGTTCAGCGTTTCAAAAGGGATCGTATGCAATAGGTCGTCCGGAATGATGCATAAGCGGGTGATGCCCCGTATTTCCTTTTTATTGAGGCCTTCGGCTATCAATTTTTCATATAAAAAATGGCCCGTTTTACTTGAAAGAGGAATAGTAGGATCATGACATTGATCTACATAATGCCTAATGGCCTCTTCCAATTCTTTATCATTGCCGATAGGAATCTGAAACAGCTGGCCGCGTGTTATCCAAAAACTATAGATCGTATCTGTCCGGTAGAAATACTCGATGATGGCCAGATTTTCAGGCAATAATTCCTGGATTTTATCGAGTTTCGGAGGTGAAATGAAGGCATACTTATTCTGAAAATACCCAGGTTCTTCCCGTTCAATATTGAGGAGGAACCTATCCATTTCTCTTTGGGTTTCAACGTATTTTCTCAGAGTGGCGCCTTTTTCTGTTTCGTTGTTGGAAAGTTGTTCCTGGATGGCGAACATCTGCTGAACCAGGGCTTTTTCCTTTTCTATTACCGCTGGAGAAGCGATAGCTTGAAACGCATTGGCCTCATTGAGCTCATTTCGAAGGATGATGGCTTTTGTTTTGGATGAAAAAAAATAGGCCGAGCGCAGATACTTCCGATCTCCACTAAGTTCATACAATTTCAATGCGTCCCTTATCGCTTCGCCATAATAACCTTGAACTAAGTCTAAAAAATTCAATTTAGATTTTTGGAACTGGAAGAGAAGGAGGCGTTTACTAATAACAGAATCTATCTTGGCGTGGAGGCCAAGGGCTTTTTCAAGAATAACCGGGTTCTGGGTAGCATCAAATTTACTTCGCAAAAATTGCGCCTTAAGGGATAGAAGCCGAACAAAGCCAAGGTCGTTGAACGCCACTGACCGTTCGACAATGGGGGCGCCATTTTCGTCAAAAGCCTTCTGGACCAATAGCGTTTCAAAGGCCTTCTGCAGAAAGGCCTCAGCTTGTCCCAGATCGCCCTTATTCTTGTAAATTTCAAAAAGGTTTTCGTAGGCGTAAGCCAGTTGCTGATAGTTTTCTGCATTAGATAAATTCGCCTTTCTCAACCGGATCACTTGATTCATTCCCTCAATAGCCAGGGAAAATTGCTTCTGTTTCCCATTGATCATAGCGATTTTTTCAATGGCATTGGAATATAAGGCCGGTGCAGTTGACGGATCTATCAGTTTCAGGCCAGACCGGGTGTTTTCCATTGCCTTGGCCAACTCGCCCCGTTCGAAATAACAAATACCCGCATTTTGGTAAAGGATAGACAAATCGTCATTGCCGATGGATTCAGGAGATTCCCTGTATAATGCCATTGCTTCCTCAAAGTACATCTCCGCCTCTTCATATTGCTTACGATCGATGCTCAGAATGAGAAAACTATTCAGAATATCGAACCTCATTGATTCGGTACCCTCTATTTTCCGGAAAGTAGTAAGGGCATTTTCATAATAGAGCCCGGCGCGAAAAAAGTCGAAGTTATCATTGTAAAAATTGGCAATTCCCTGATATTTCCTGGCGAGGTCAAAAGGGGGGTAATCCGGAGCATTTTCGAAGATCACCAAGGCATCATCGAGATGGCGTTTTGCTTCTTGGAAATCTCCAAGGTACTGATAACAGATTCCGATATTGTAAATGGTATTGGCTCTTTCGGCGGCAGGGACTTCCGGGCAATTCCGCCAAACGGCAAGCACCGAATCCTGGAAACATTGGATCGCGTCTTCTTCCCGGTCGAGGAGGTAATAGGCAACTCCGATTTTGTGTAGTATCCTCCCTTTTTGATAGCAGCTAAGGGCTTTAAATTCTTTTTCACGGGAGAACCGCGGAAGCGCCTCCAAAGCCTTCTCGTATTCCTCTTCTTCTAAATATTCACTTATCGCAGCAAATAATTGTTCGAAATACGCATCGTCCGCAGCGGTTAAATTCTGGTTCAGGACAAGCAGCAACAACGTCAGGATTACGGATAAAATATTGGCCATAATTGCATGTGGCCGGCAGTCGAATCTGGCCGTTAATTACGGGCGACAACCAGTTTTCTCAAAATGGGCCGGACGTCCTCAGGGGTAATGCTGATATGGTAGACACCATTGGGTATTTCCGCGAGGTTCATCTCCAGTGGTGTGTCGGCAGCGTGGACAACGCTGATCCTCTTGATTTGACGGGAGACCGCATCATAAAGCTTTACGTCAAGTGTCTCGCCGGCATAATCTTCAAGGCCAAGATACACAACCTGGCGGGCCGGATTTGGATATAAATTTACGTCTTTTTCCGAGAAAGTGTGTACAGTGTAACGATCCGGGGCCATCGATCCAGCCAGATTGGCCCCTCCCTGTGGACGGAGTACAACGAAGGAGCCTCCGCATTGACGGTTTATTTCAATGCAACTCGAATAGGAAATCCGGCAGTCATTGCCTTCCTGATCCAATTGCTGCACAACCTTGAAATCACCGTAAACATTACCGAGAATGTCCTCCGAAGTTTCAACCGGTATTTCCACTACCTGCCCTCCCGACCATTGCAAAAACAAATGGTTAGCGTTTTCCGATCGCTGTGCAAAAAGAGGCCGGATCGCAAACTTCACTTATGGGCGGGTCCCCACAAGTTTCTCCATTTTCCGCAAAAAAACCTTTCAATAACAATGCCCCGAACTGATTGCCTGCACCCAGCGGCTCCGAACAGGAAGCACTGAATTCTACTTCCTGCAACACATTGCCCTCAGCATCCTTTAAATAAAAGGCCAGGGACTTTTTAAATTTATTCTCTCCGATGCTCGCCGCATCTACATCAAAGATCCCGTTTAAAGGCACCGGCAAATCTCTGAACAGAACCTCCCTTTTATCACCGTCCACAGATTCTAATGTCGTAAATGAGGCCTGCTATACGGGTACCATGGCCGTTCATATCATTCGGTATAGGGTCATCGTCTACATAATCGTAGCCGGTATAGGAAACCGGCCCGGAATAGTCGGGATTTGCGTTAAAGGCATCGTCAGAAATCCCGGAATCCAGAATAGAAATCCTGACCGGGGTAGAACCCAGCGCTCCATACAAATTCAAATCATCGAAATAACTAACCCCATTGTCATAATCGGTTGCTTCCAGGGTAAAGACCATATTCAGAATGGCATCATCAATATTCGTCTTTTTACTTACTCCAATAGTACGTAAATAATCCATTCTTTGTTTCAGAGCCTGTTGGGAGGCATTGCCAGGCTGCATAGACGGGGTAGCCTCCAAATAGCTTCTTAAAGGGAAAAAACTTTTTTACATTAAAAGCAAAATTATACATAAACGTGACACTTGTTGTGCTGTCGCATTTACGAATAAGCGCTTGGGGGAGGGGGAGAAATTGCTGTGAACTACTCTCTGCAACCCGGCTACCGGATCAAAACAACCGCTTGCTCTGAAAATACCAGGCGACGAGCAAGCTCAGCCCTACGGACAAAGACATGATAATATAAATAGCGTAGTCTTTACCTTCCAGAGGGAGCGGCACATTCATACCATAAAAACTGGCGACTAAGGTAGGCACCATCAGGATAATGGTGATCAGGGTGAGCCGGCGGATGGTGATGTTGAGGTTGTTGGAAATGATGGAGCCGTAGGCATCCATGGTGCCGTTGAGGATGTTAGTATAAACGTTGGCCATTTCCAAAGCCTGGCTGTTGTCGATAATGATGTCTTCGAAAAGGTCGGACTTATCCTCGTCGTCGCGGATATGCAGGAAGTCGGTCCGTTTCATCTTCATTTTCAGCAATTCATTGGCGCTCAGCGTATTGACGAAGTAGACCAAACTTTTTTCGATACTGAGCAGCTGTTTCAGTTCTTTGTTACGGCTGGAATCGTAGAGTTCCTGTTCGATCAGGTTGCGCTTGAGGTTGAGCTTTTTCAGGCAGGTAAGGAAACGATATACATTTTGTTCCAGGATTTGGAGCACAAATGCGGATTCATCGGCGATGTTGAAATTTTTCACCTTATCATCGAGGAAGAGTTGCAGAACCGGATTTTCATAAGAAGTAATGGTAATCACATGCTCGATGGTGATGATCAGCCCGATGGGCACCGTGATGTAAATGGCGTCGTTTTCTTCCTCTGCCTCATTCAGAATGGGCGTGTTGACAACGATCAGGCGCACATCATCCTCCCGCTCGTAACGCGAGCGCTCGTCAATGTCGAGCGAGTCGGTAAGGAAATCAATCGGCACGTCAAACTGCATGGCCACCTCCTCCAGCTCCTCATGGCTGAAAGGAGGAGAGATATTGACCCAACAGCCAACCTCCGGTTCTTCCAGCTCTTTGAGCTTACCCTCCTCTTTTGCGTAATACCGGATCATCGTTTGACAGAATAAAGAATGTGAAATTATCCGGCACAAACATACGATTAATAAGCTGGCTTCGCAAATGAGTAATTAGAGGAAGATTACAGATGAAGCGGCTTTAGAGTGTGTTCAAATTTGGTTTGTTGCTTTCCTCAACTGCTTTACAAAATGCTCGTACAGAGGCAGCGCCGTCACTGCGGCATATCCCCAACGCGGTGGATACCCCTCCCGGATGCGGTAGTAATCCGAAATGATATCGGCCTGCTGTTCCAGGTTGAAGCCCAGCAGGGAGCGCCCGGCCAGCCTGGCGGCTTCCAGGCCCTGAACACCACCGTAATCATAGCCTTCGGGGCTCCGCTGAGCTTTCAGGGCTCTTGGTATATATACGATTCCCATTTTTTGATACTGCCAGACGTGCATCAGTTCATGGATCAACAGGCTGTTGTCCATTTTTCCCCAGGAGTTGATACAGTAAAAACTAACATAACAGAGGCTAAACTGACGCGGCCCAGCCACCGAATACTCATCGATACGGACGCGCTGGTAGTTGATGGACCTGCCAAAGATGGAATGGGCGAGTTTTTTCTCCCAGGCATACAGGGGCCGGCTGTTAAATTTGGCGAAATCGATAAGGGTTTCGTACCATTCTCCAATGGCGAGGCAGTCCAGCAAGAGCAAAATGAATTCCAACCACCAATACACGATACGCCCTCCCAGGATGCGGCTGACCATTCCTTCATCGTACGCCTGCCGGAGGTTGCGGGCCCCAAGTAACAGGTGTTGGCCCACCCGGCGGAGGCGGGGCGGCAGATACCGAAAGGCGTCGATAGACCGCAGCAGGATCGCTACCAGCTTTACCCCCAGCAGGTACCCCAAATGCCGTCCCCGTATGTCGAAATGGAAAGACTTTCCGGAAATTCTCATGGGAACTTACTTAGGGGTTTGGAAATAAATAGGCTACTCAAAATGGCGCAGTTATTTTTTCGCTGGGCTAGTGCGCCGGGCACGAAATTCTCGACCCATTATGCGGTCTCTTTTGGCGCTATACGTCGTTGCCCATTCCTCACGTAGCTCCGGCTATGCTCGTCATGGGCGCCTCGTCTAGCACCAAAATAGCCTCCCATTATTGGCCGATTACTTCATGCCCGGCGCACTAGGCGCGAAGAGTGAGCATAGCCCAGCTACGTGAATGATGAGCAACGACGCCCAGCGGAAAAAGAACAAGCCAGATGGGTAGGTTATTTTTTTCCAAACCCCTTACTTGAACCGGATCGCCTTCACCGGGCTGATACTGGTTACAAGGTAAGAAGGAATGATGAGGAAGAAAAGCGTAATGGCCAGCGTACCCAGGTTGAGCAGCAGGATCGGCCAAAAATTGAGGTCGATGGGGGCAGTGCTAAGGTAGTAGTTTTCCTCCGACAAGGTGATAAACTCAAAGCGGTCCTGCAATAAACACAGGCCGATACCGATGAGGTTGCCCCAAAAGAGCCCCAGTACAATAATGTAGCCCGCGTAGTAAAGGAATATTTTTCGGATGCCCCAGTTGGAATTGCCCAGGGCTTTGAGGATGCCGATCATATTGGTGCGTTCCAAGATGAGGATCATCAAGGCGGTAACCATATTGATAATAGCGACAATGATCATCAGCGAAAGGATGACGGCCTCATTAATGTCCTGCAGGTCGAGCCAGTCGAATATCTCAGGCAATTTTTCCCGAATGGTTTCTGCGTACAGGTCGGGCGGCAGTTCCTCAAAGTAAATGTATTCGGTAATGGGCACGAGGTCATCGAGGTCGTCGATAAATACTTCGAAGCCGCTTACCTGATTCTCCTCCCATCCCAGCAGCCGCTGAATCTGCCGGATGTCAACCAGTGCAAACTTGCGGTCGTATTCCTCCAGGCCGGTACGGTAGACACCACTCACTTTAAACCGGCGCTTCAGTTGTTCTCCTTTCTCCACAAAATGGATGATGAAGGTATCGCCGGTATCCACCTGCAGGCGCGCCGCCGTCTGATCGGAGATAAGAATCTCATCCGACATGGCAGAATCGGGCAGAGCAATAGCCCGTCCCCGTTTGATGTACTGCTGCATAAAAGCCCAGTCGAAATCCTCCCCTACTCCCTTCAGGATAATGCCTTCAATCTCTTTGTCTTTCTTTTTCCCGGCTTCAATAATACCCGGTTTGATGGCAAAGACCTGAATGTGCCGAATGCCTCCTTGCGTGGTTTTCCTTCGCTCCACCCGCCGGCCCAACCATTCTTCCTCCGCGATGTATTCCAGGCGGCGGACAGTGTCCAGCGCAGGATAAAAGGGTTGATCCTTACTGATCGGGTAAGCCTCCAGCAGGGAGCGGTTGATATCTGTATCGGTGATGTGAATGTGCCCCCAGAAACCGAAAATCTTGGTGCTGATCTCCTTCTTGAAGCCGGCGATCAGTGCGTTGGAGCAGATCATGACCGCTACACTGAGGGCCACCGCCGCCACTGCTATCCGCAGGATGAGCCGCGAAAAGGATTGCTGGCCCGAAGCGGCTACCCGCCTTGCTATGAAGAGTTCGAAATTCATGTGGCGCAAAGATAAGGTTTGGGGTGAGAAAGTGAGAAAGTGGGAGTGGGTAAATATGGAAGTGTGTAAATGTTCGGGAATTAAGTGTGTCTTAAAAAAAACGCCTCCTGATTTTCAGTGATTTGCGAATGGCGAACACCGAAATCCAAACACGCCCGTAAATGTGGGAGCGGAGTCAAAAACTCACCGCACCAGGCCACTTACCTTCTTCAGCCCCATTTGCCTGCCCATCTCTTCGCGGATCATTAAAGCATAGGTATTGTTGAAGCCCAGAGGTTGCAGCCAGTCGATGCCATACTGCTCCCGGAACTGCACTTTGACGTAATCGTAGACCGCATCGGCATCGGTAATGATCTGCTGGATAACGCTATCGGGCGTATCCAGCAATACCTGCAGGCCGGTACCGGTGTATTCCGGGTACAGGCCGATCTCTCCGGCCAACAGGGCATCAAAACAGATCTTGGTGCCGCCCAGGCCGGGGCGAACGTCGGTATCCAGATCGGTATAGCCGTTGATAAGTTGTCCGAAAAGTTCCACCAGGATGTACTGCTCGGTGAAGATCTTGGAACCAATGGTAAGGGTTTCGCCGCCCTGCGCCCGGTCGGGCCGCCACAAGCTCAGGGATTCCAGATAGTTGCGGGCTACCTCCTCCGGGCTTTCTTTTTCAAAATCCACCCGGTAATTGAGCAAGGTCATGGTAGAGTCACTGATCCTCCCAGCCAGTAGATTCAGCGTTTCCAAGAGCTCCGGGTGCTCCCCGGCCAGCCCTTTGCGCAGTAATGGCGCGCAGAAATAAGGAGGAAAAGCATGGCGGTCATCCTCCAGGATGGCCAGCTCGTAGGCCTTAATCCGGCCATCGGTGGAGTAGCCACTGATCACATCCACCTCTTTTTCTTTCACAGCGGAGTACATCAGCGAGTTGTTGAGGATGGTGGTGTTGAATTCCAGCCCGTAAGTTTGCACCAGGTTGTTATACCCGTCTTTCCTGCCCATAAACTCAGGAGCAAAGCCCGCTTTCCAGCCCGGAGCATAGGCCTGCGGCCAGAAGTAAGCGGAAGACAGGAACGCCGCCCCGATCAGGAGTACAGGAGCTTTCCCTCTCAGCTTACCCACCTTGCCCCGCTGCAACAAGGCCAGCAGTTGATCGAACAGAATGGCCAGCCCGGCCGCCGGCAGGGCGCCGGCCAATATCATGGTACTGTTGTTGAGAGCAATACCGCCAAAAATAAACTCCCCTAAGCCACCTGCGCCAATGTAAGCCGCAAGGGTGGCTACGCCTACGTTGATGACTGTGGCGGTGCGCAGGCCGGCAAAGATCACCGGAAGGGCCAGAGGCAGCTCTACCTGCCGTAGTAGTTGTCCCTTCGACAGGCCGATGCCCAACGCTGCCTCCTTAACTGATGAGTCTACTCCTTGTATGCCGGTATAGGTATTGCGCAGGATGGGCAACAGAGCGTAAAAGAAAAGGGCTACAATGGCTGGTTTAACCCCAATGCCCAGGATGGGGATCAGGAACCCGAGCAGCGCGATGCTGGGCACCGTCTGCAGGATACCGGCTATCCCCAGGAAGCTGCCCGCCAGCTTCTGACGACGGGTAATAAAGATTCCTAAGGGCACCGCAACCAAAGCTGCCAACAGCAGCGAGATAAAAGTAAGGCCGATGTGCTCCAGCACCTGCTCCAGCAGCTTCGCCCGGTTGTCGGCTATGAATTGCCCAAGCAGGTTCAGTTGTTCCATTGCGAAAGGGTTTGTTTGTAGGCTTGAAAAAGTTCATCTAAATGAAAATAACGGCGCTCTCCTGCCAACTGGGTTACCCCGTGAGCATAGCGTTCACCTTCTTTCCCCAGGCGGTGGATGGCATAAAGCAAGGGGGTGTTTGAGGGGAGTTCCAGAACAGGGCCCAAGGTGGGTGCTTCCCTGATTAATTGGGGAAAGACGCCGGCGAGGGTGACGGATTGTAACTCCAGCTGGCTGGCCTTTTCCGCCAGAAATTCCCGAACGAAATCATTGGCGGGCTCCAACAGCAACTGCCTTGGCGGGCCGAGTTGCTGTAGCCGCCCGTCCTTCATCAGCCCGATGAGGTTGGCCATCTCGAAGGCCTCCTCGATATCATGGGTCACCAGGATGATCGTTTTATTCTTCAGTGCCTCTATCTCGCGAAAATCCCGGCGCGCCTGCTGCCGGGTGAGCGGGTCGAGTGCGCCGAAAGGCTCGTCCATCAGAATGATGGGCGGCTCGGCGGCCAGGGCGCGGGCAATGCCGATGCGCTGCTGCTGCCCCCCGCTGAGCTGGTGAGGATACTTATCCAGAAACTGGCCGGGCGGCAGGCCCAGTTGTTCCAGCAACGCCCCTACCCTACTGCGTATCTTGCCGGCCGGCCAACGCAGCAACTTGGGGACTACACCGATATTCTCTTCCACGGTGTAGTGCGGAAACAGTCCGGTATCCTGGATGACATACCCCATTCGCCGGCGCAATTCCTCCAGAGGTTGGCCCGCTACATCCATACCGCCTACCCACACGGAGCCCTCCGTGGGGCGGATCAGCCGGTTGACCATCTTGAGGGTGGTGGTTTTGCCACATCCGCTGGGGCCGATCAGCGCCAGAGCCTGTCCTTTGCCTAGTTGGAAGGATACGCCGTCTACTGCCGTAAAACTGCCGTAGCGCCTGGTGAGCTGCCTGGCTTCGATCATATGGAATGGTTATATTGCTAAAAGCAGAGGTTTGTAAAATTTCCGTGTCATACTAATCCAGTTTTGTTATTGATAAAGTTTGTTCTTCCGTTCAAGGTTTCAGGGAGGCCTCCCTTAAGTTCACTATGTTTAGTGGCTTATTTAGAAAGATAATGGCAGGGCGGAACCCCTGCCGGTGGAGCGCGATGCCGGTAGTAAGCCCGCCGATGCCTCCGCCGATGATGGCTATTGAATTGTCTTTTTTCACAGCAGAACAATTTAGAACGAATGTATAAAAATCTACTACCTGGCGCAACTGCTCTAAAATTTCTGTCCTCTATTTTGAGGAATCGTCCGGCCCAGAATGCTTACCGCGATCCCAATCCGCTGCATTTCAGCCGTACCCCCGGCGAGGGTAAAACACCGGGCGTCCCTGAACATGCGCTCCAGGGGCAGGCGCCGGCTATACCCCTGGGCGCCGCACAGTTGTATCGCTTCGCTGGTAACGCGAATAGCCATTTCGGAGGCGAAGACTTTGGCCACGCTCGATTCATATCGATCGGTGATGGCACTGTCCGCATTCGCCGCCGCCCGATAGATGAGGTACCGGGCCGCATCCAGGCCAATAGCCATATCTGCCAGTTTGAATTGAATAGCCTGAAAATCGGTTACCCGATGCCCAAATTGCTCCCGTTGACCGGCATAATCTCTGGCAAAATCAAAGGCGCCCTGAGCAATGCCCAGTGCCACGGCGGAAGCACCCACCCGCTGTCCATTGTAGGCAGACATCAAATTGCCAAAGGCGGAGCCGGCAGGCACCACCAGGTTGTTTTTGGGTACGCGCATATGATTAAATTTCAGGATTCCCTCCTGAACGCCCCGGACACCAAGAGAAGGAATCCGCCCGGCGTATTCGAAACCGGGCATATCCCGATGTATCAGGATAGCTCCTATGCCCTTGGGGCCGGAAACATTATTGAAGCGGGCATACAGCAAGGTGTATTCCCGTTCTCCGGCGCCTGTGATCCAGTGTTTGGTTCCATTGATAATGTAATCGCCTCCATCTTCGATGGCCGAAGTGGTTAATTCGGTCAGGGCGGAACCCGCGTTCGGCTCGGTCATACCAATACTCATCAGGGTTTCACCGCTGCATATAGTGGGCAATACCCGGCGCCGTTGTTCTTCCGTACCGAATTGAAGGATGGTGATGGCCGCCCCGAAATTGTGGTCGACGATGAGCCGCCCGCTAATCGCGCAATGCCTGGCTATCTCTTCAATGGCCAAAACGGCGTCCAGTGCCGAAAGGCCTCTTCCTCCGTATTGGATGGGGAAGGCCATCCCAAAGTATCCGGCATCGGCATACTTTTGAATCTGCTTTCGAGGGATGTGCTCTTCCTGATCCCATTGAGCGGCATAGGGAGCAATCTCCGCCAAAGCAAATTCCCGCGCCTGAGCCACCCGTTTTTTTTGTTCCTTAGATAGTTGAAAATCCATTGTAGTTTTTTGTTTTCGTTAGAGCATGTTTGGAAGAAAGATAAAATAATTCATTTTGAAAAGGGAAGCCAATGGACGGATTTGCCCATATCGGCAGGAAACTATTATATTTACCTATGCTAAGGCCCGTTGGATTAATCCTGGAAATTCGCCTGCGGCAAGCATGGCGGTCTGTAAAAAGTGTAGGTGCACTCTGGATACTGGGGCTGCCGCTGGCCACAGTTTTCTACTTAAGCACCCTGTCTACCCTAGGCAAGCAATCCACGGAGACAGTCGCCACGCTGGTATTGGCCCTTCCCCTCCTGATCCACTTCAACCGCCGCGACCTGTTTTTTCTTGAAAAGCAGGGCTTTCCTTTACGATTGGTTTTACTTGCAGAATATGGGCTGCTTTCGCTAGTGCTAGCCTTGCCGGTGGCTTTGCTTTTTGAGCATTACGCAGCCCTGGCGCTCACCCTAAGCGGGGCATTGGTAATTGCTTTCCTGCCCCAGTGGAAGCACCGCACCGGCAGTGGGCAGGCCCGGCCTCTGATATTCCTCCCTTACCTGGCTTTCGAGTGGCATTCCGCGATGCGGCGTTACGGATGGTTGTTCGGGCTATTTTACCTGCCGGGGTTGGCGTTCGGCTCCTATACCGGCGCTCCTCTACTATCCGTGGTTCTTATCACCAGCCTGTTGCCCGGCGTTTTTGATCATTGTGAACCCAAAGAACTTATGGAGCCATTCTTTTTCCAGCCTCGTGGCCTGTGGCGTAAACTTGGCCTGCATGCGGCTCTTTTAATAATAGCGATACTGCCGCTGGCAGTTGTATTTTTTATTTTCTCACCAGAAGTATGGTACCTCATGCTACTGGCCCTGCTAATTGGATTGCTGTACCTGGCCTTTGCCATTTTGTATAAATACGCTCATTACTTTCCAGGCCGCCGGAAGGTGCACAACAGCCTGACGGCAGGCCTGTTCGCTTTGGGGCTTATCATTCCTTTCTTTGCGCCGGCTTGTTTGGTGTATCTTATAGTGCTTTTTCGGAAAGCGAAGAAAAGGGTTGTATTGATATATGGTTAGCTTTGGTGGAGCTTGAAAGGAGGGTTGGCTTTGTGTGGGCTGGGCGAAAGCTATATGATTATAGGGTTGGAAGGCTACCCTTCTAGCGTTGGACAGTTGTCTGTTGTTAGTTGCCGGTTGCTCATTGCGCCGTACCGCAGTTCGTTGGCGGCCAACAGGCTGGCACAACTCACAACAATTAACTGAAAACGAAGAACAGCCAGTTTGTCCAACCTTAGACGGATTACCCGGTTGGAAACTTGTCAGCCTGCAGTCCCGGAAGCCATTCAATAATTTAACACTTTTAACTATTCAACATTATCCAAATACCCCCATGCTAAGCATCTATAATCTCAGTGTTTCCTACGGCGATCATCAGGTATTGAAGGGAGCTTCCCTGGAAGTCCGGCCCGGTGACATCCATGGCGTCCTGGGGATGAACGGCGCAGGCAAGACGACCTTCTTCGAAGCAATCTACGGCAGGGTAAACCGCCTGGCTGGCGATTGCACGCTGGAGGGCCTGCCTGTGCAACGATCCGACATCGCCTACCTGGAGACGGAAAGTTTCTTCTACCCCATGCTCACCGGAAAGGAGCACCTGCGGCTGTGTGCCGTTTCTAATCGCGGGTTTGACATCGACGGATGGAATAAGCTCTTCCAACTCCCCCTTAGCCAGCTTTCCGACACCTATTCTTCCGGTATGAAACAAAAACTGGCGCTGATGGGAGCGCTGGCAACCGGCCGAAGGGTGCTCATCCTGGATGAACCGTTCAACGGCATAGACCTGGAAAGCAGCGAGGTTCTTTATCAGGTGCTAAACCACCTGCGCAGCCAGGGGCGTTATATCCTGCTCTCCTCCCACATCATGGAAACCCTTACCAATACCTGCGATGCCATCAGTTATTTGCAGGGGGGCCTATTCGTCCGCACCTACGCCAAAGAAGCGTATCCGGATATGCAGCTGCAGATCAGAAAATCATTACAAGGTAAGATCGGGAATCTGCTAGAAGGGCTCCAGTAAAAGCCCCATCGAGTGGCAAAAGCCTGCTACCCGTGCAACTTTTTTCCTTCCTTCCGCTTTACTTAAAAGTAGCTTTACCACAAAATGCAAGCTCAACAATATGGATGAGAAGCAGTTCGTCGACAAACTCTATGCCTCCCACCAGAATGCCCAGCGCATTCCCTCCCCATCTGCAGTATGCAGCTGGCTGGAAGGCCTGCTCATGGCCCTGTTCCCCGAACTGGCCAACCGCCGGTACAGTAGCCGCCGCGAGTTGGATCAGCACTACCGGCAACTGAAGCTGGAGTTGTTCTCAATCCTGGAAACCATGGAAGAAATGCTGCCGGTATCAGCCGAAGAACTGGAACAATCGTTTCTCGATAAGCTGCCCACTCTTCACCAGTTGCTTCATGCCGACGCCGAGGCCCTGCTGCGTGGCGACCCCGCCGCTGTGAGCAAAACCGAAGTAATCCGTACTTATCCGGGCTTTAAAGCTACTGCCGTTTACCGCCTGGCCCATGAATTTCACCGCCTCGGCGTTCCGCTTATCCCCCGCATCCTCTCTGAGCATGTACATAGCCTTACGGGTATTGACATTCACCCCGGGGCCCGGATCGGGGAAAGTTTCTGCATGGACCACGGCACGGGTATTGTTATTGGAGAAACGGTAGAAATCGGCAACGATGTGAAGCTCTACCAGGGCGTCACCCTGGGCGCTCTCAGCGTCGCCAAAGAAATGGCCCAAACCAAACGCCACCCCACTATTGAAGACCGGGTAGTGATCTATGCCGGCGCCACCATCCTGGGGGGAGGGACCATTATCGGCCACGACAGTATCATTGGCGGTAGCGTGTGGCTGACCAAGAGCGTTCCGCCGAACTCACGCATCTATTATGATGGGTATGTCCGGCAGAAGTTGGAAGTTTGAAACATGAATCCACTTCATTGCTCCAATTGGGGCTTTGCGGAGCAGCCGCTATCTTTGGCGCAGGATAAGTCGAATCCATCATTCCACCTAATTTTACGATGTATACCATAGAACACCTTTCACATACCGCAGATATCAGGCTTCACCTTAGGGCAGACAGCCGGGAGGAACTCTTCCAGGCAGGCTTCGAAGCGATGAACCAGATCATCAGGCCCGGCGCCTGCCAGAAGCCCTGCCCTTGCGTCATCAACCAATCCATTGAACTCAACTCGGTAGACAATACCACTTTGCTGATCGATTTCTTATCGGATGTACTCACGCTGGCCCATGAGCACAAAGCCGTTTTCTGCGAGCTCATTTTCCAGGAGATGGGTTCCAATCATTTGCGCGCCAGCATCGGCGGCCGCCCCGCTAATGGCTTTGAGGAAGACATTAAAGCCGTGACTTACCACGAGGCCGATGTTCAGCAAAATGCAGATGGACATTGGGAGACCTTACTGATTTTTGATATTTAGCCTCCTAACCCAAGTTCGACTGGTAGCGCCCAACTTGGCAGTTGGGTATTCGGCGGTTCGACGTTCGCTTACCGAAGGGCTCCCGCATGCGTCAACACCGAACACCGGTTAAGAGCTTGTCCAAAATTCAACAATCGGCCTGCAAACGTCCCTTTTTCGGCTTGAAGGCCGAAATTTGGACAAGCTCTTAGAAGGCCGGACGAGCAGGTTTAGGTTCAAATTAACAAAGATTCCTCTGAACCGGAACGGATTGGAAATAATGCCGGTTAGGTAGGTGTGAGGCTAGACAATAATCGTTACTTTTGTAATCATTACATTTATAATCATTATTTTAATAATCATTATTTTAATAACGATTACAAATATAATGATTGCGGAAACCAGGGCCCATCAGCCCCAGTAAAAAAGCAATAGCCATTCTCTTTCACCAAAATCCGAAAAAGGTATGTCTATCAGTAAGAAACAGCTAACCCAACTCCACGATTACCTCTGGGAACTACCCAAAGAAACGCGCCCCGATATGCTGGTGCCCGCCCGGGTATACGCTCTGGAAGAACTGCTGGACGCTATCCTTAACGACCGGTCTCTGGAGCAACTGGCCAATGTAGCTACGCTCCCTGGCATCGTCAAAGCGTCCATGGTCATGCCCGATGTACACGAAGGCTACGGGTTCCCTATCGGCGGAGTGGCCGCTACGCGTTATCCGGACGGCGCCATCTCGCCGGGTGGGATTGGTTACGATATCAACTGCGGGGTGCGTTTACTCATTTCCGGCCTTACTTACAACCAGGTAAAGAACCGTATGGAGGAGCTCTCCAAAGAGATGTACCGGCAGGTGCCCTCCGGTATGGGCAAAGGCGGCTTTGTCAAGCTTTCCGCTAAAAACATGGACAAAGTACTCCTCCAGGGCGCTGCCTGGGCCGTGCAGGAGGGCTACGGCAGCCCGGCAGACCTGGAAACCACCGAGAGCCATGGCTGCCTTGCGGACGCCGATCCCAACAAAGTGTCGGACCAGGCCAAGAAACGGGGCCGCGACCAGCTCGGCACCATTGGTTCCGGCAACCATTTCGTGGAAGTGGGGCGCGTAGGGGATATCTATGACGAAGAAGCCGCAGCCGCCTACGGACTGAAACTACACCAAATTACCATCCTCATTCATACCGGGTCCCGCGGGCTGGGCCATCAGGTGGCCACCGACTACCTTCGCCTGATGATGAGCGCCATGCCCAAATACGGCATCCAACCCCCGGACCGCGAGCTGGCCTGCGTACCGCTCAGCTCTCCCGAAGGGCAGGATTATTTCCAGGCGATGTGCGCCGCCGCCAACTTTGCCTGGTGCAACCGCCAGGTGATCACCGCAGAATGCCGAAAGGCCTGGGCCAATGTTTTTGGCAAATCGGGGGGCGAACTGAAGCTGATGTACGATGTGGCGCACAACATTGCCAAAATAGAAGAACATGCTGTGGACGGAGAAACCATGAAGGTCATCGTGCACCGAAAGGGCGCCACGCGGGCATTCGGCCCTCACTTCAGCGAGCTGCCGGAAGCCTACCGCCCCATCGGCCAGCCGGTGCTGATTCCCGGCAGTATGGGCACCGCCTCCTACGTGCTGGCCGGCACGGACGAGAGCATGGCCTCCTCCTTCGGCTCCACCTGCCATGGCGCCGGCCGGCGGCTGTCCCGCCGCGGCGCCAAGAAACAGGTCGATGCCGCCAAATTGCTGCGCGAACTGAAAGAACAGGGCATCCACGTACAGGCCGGGTCCCACCGGGGGGTGGCCGAAGAGGCGCCCATTGCTTACAAGGATGTCGATCTGGTGGTGGAAACGGTACACCAGGCGGGGATCGCGAAGAAGGTGGCGCGGTTGCGGCCGTTGGGGGTGGTGAAGGGGTAGCCCCTCCATCGAAAGCCCCGGCCAGATGGTTGCTTTTATTGAAGAAAAACTAAAAGAGCAACCATTTGATCAGGTCAGATACTCAACAAAAAGGCGGGATAGCTCATAGAACAAGCTTTACTGAACCCCAGGCCATCCGGGGAGTTCTCCGTTTTCGCACACCATTGCCCAAGGAGCGGGAAAACCGTCTCCGCGCCCCGCTTCAGGTTCCGCTCCATTTGCCCACTGTCGCTGAAGGCTTCCAGTCCGAATGTTTGGTAGGTTTTGCCCCGGATTTCAATCCGGGTGAGCTCCACCTGGCAACCCTCAGCTACCCATTCCCCCATGGGTACCTGGCTATTGGCGCCATTTTCCTGAAAGTGATAGATATACCCCAGTCGCTCCTTCTCAACGGCTATCCATTTGTCTTGCCCTTCATGAATAATCTGCCGGGAAAGAACATCCGCTTCATCTAACTGGAAACTCCATTTTATCCAGTGTTCTATTTGCCCGGAAGTGTTGAGTTCCGGAAAATGCCATTCTCCCGGTACCTTTATCAGTTGTTTAGCTTCGATATTGCCCTCGCGCAGCTTGATGCCAATGTTTTTGCCATTGGCAACAAGGAGGTAATGGTCTACCCTTTTTGGGGTAGACAAGCCGTCAAAAAACATATTTTTGGAGGCAAACCAGGCGGCCAGTTGCTCTGGCGCCGTAGAAAAGAACCAACGGACTTCACAGCTGGGATACATCAGTTCTGTTTTTTAAAGGAAAACACGCGACACAAAAGATAGGTTTCGGTACTGGTTTAGCGAACTTTCTGCCACCGTCTGGCATTCTTAAAATATCCGGTAAAAACCAAACCTGTTGTCCAACTCGCAAACGGCCAACAGCTAAAAGCAAATTCCACCTATGAGCAACGTCCTCCACCTCGTCGGCAACACCCCGCTTGTCGAAATCGAAACCATCATTCAAAAGCCTGGCGTGCGCGTCTTTGGCAAACTGGAAGGGCAGAACCCCGGCGGCAGCGTCAAAGACCGCGCCGCTTACGGAATGATTAAGGGAGCCCTGGACCGGGGAGAACTGAAACCCGGCATTCGCCTCATCGAGGCTACCAGTGGCAATACGGGGATTGCCCTGGCGATGATCGCCCGCAAGTTCGGAGTAGAGATTACGCTGCTCATGCCGGGAGACTCCACCGCAGAGCGGGCGCAGGCCATGCGCGCCTACGGGGCGGAAGTCATCCTGACGCCACCCGAAAAAGGCGGCATCGAGTACTCCCGCCAACTTGCCGACGAGATGGTGGCCGGCGGCGGCTACCTGATGCTCAACCAGTTTGCCAACCCCGACAACTGGGGCATGCACTACCGCACTACCGGCCCGGAAGTCTGGCGCGATACCAAAGGCCAGGTGACCCACTTCGTCTCCTCCATGGGCACCACCGGCACCATTATGGGTACATCCCGCTACCTCAAAGAGCAGAACCCGGCCGTACAGATCGTCGGTGTACAACCTACCGACGGGTCCCGCATCCCGGGCATCCGCCGCTGGTCGCCCGAATATCTGCCGAAGATATTCGAACCAGAGCGGGTGGACCGCATCATCGACGTTTCCCAGGAAGAAGCCACCTCCATGATGCGGCGGCTGGCGCAGGAGGAAGCCATCTTCGGCGGCATGAGCAGCGGCGGGGCCTGTGCAGCGGCGGCCAAGCTGGCCGGGGAACTGGAAGAAGGAGTGGTGGTGTTCATTGTCTGTGACCGGGGAGACAGGTATTTATCGAGTGGGATTTTTGAGTAGAAACCCCGCTACAGCTGCGGCCGAATCATCCGCTCCGGCTTCAACACTTCATCCAATTCCGCGGCCGTCATCAGCCCCTTTTCCAGCACCAGGCTGTAGAGGCTTCGCCCCGTTTTCAGAGCCTCCCTGGAGAGGCCCGAGCAGGTTTCATAACCCAGCACCGGGTTGAGCAGGGTGACGATGCTGATGCTGTTGCGCACCGACTGCCGGCATACTTCCTCATTGGCAGTGATGCCGTCGATGCACTTCTCCCGCAGGGTGCGCATACCGTTCTTCAGCATAGAAATAGATTCGAACAGGCTGGCGGCCATGATGGGTTCGAAGGCGTTGAGTTCCAGTTGCCCGGCTTCGACGGCCAGGGTGACCACCAGGTCGTTGCCGATCACCTTGAAGGCAATCTGGTTGACCACCTCGGGGATGACCGGGTTGACCTTGCCGGGCATGATAGAAGAGCCGGGTTGCATGGGCGGCAGGTTGATCTCGTTGAAACCCGCCCGCGGGCCGGAAGACAACAACCGCAGGTCGTTACTGATCTTAGACAGCTTGACTGCCAGGCGTTTGACCGCCGAGGAAAACATGATGAAAGCGCCGGTATCCTGGGTGGCCTCAATCAGGTCCTTGGCTTTGACGATCTTGTAACCGGTGATCTTCCGGAGGTGGGCCACAACCGACTTGACATAGTGGGGCGAGGTGTTGATACCGGTACCGATAGCGGTGCCGCCCATATTCACCTCCAGGAAGAGCCGGGCGTTGTGCTCCAGGCGCTGCACTTCCTCCTGCAGGGTGACCGCAAAGGCGTCGAAGGACTGCCCCAGGCTGATGGGTACGGCATCCTGCAATTGGGTGCGGCCCATTTTGATAATAGGGGCAAATTTTTTGCCTTTTTTGGCAAAGCTTTTGATCAGGGCCTTCAGCTCCTTTTCCAGGCTTGCCTTGCTTTTGATCAGGGCGATCTTCAGGGCGGTGGGATAGGCGTCGTTGGTGGATTGGGAGAGGTTGACGTGGTCGTTGGGGTGGCAGAACTGATAGTCCCCCTTTTTATGGCCCATCAGCTCCAGAGCGCGGTTGGCGATCACCTCGTTGGCGTTCATGTTGGTCGAGGTCCCGGCGCCGCCCTGCACCATGTCCACCTGGAATTGATCGTGCCAGCGGCCAGCCATGATCTCCCGGCAGGCCCCCTCGATGGCGTCTTTGATGGGCGTCGGCAGGGCGCCCAGATCGTGATTGGCCAGAGCAGCGGCCAGCTTCACCTCCGCCAGGGCCTCGATGAGTTCGGGAAAGAAGTAAAGCTTGACGCCACTGATCTGGAAGTTCTCCAGCGCGCGCTGAGTCTGAATGCCATAGTAGGCGTCGTTAGGGATTTGCTTTTCGCCGAGCAGGTCGTGCTCCAGGCGGGTATCCGGGTGGCCCATGTTGGTTTTGATTTGGTTAGAATTAGGCAACTAAGATAAAGAAGACAGAGGACAGGAAGAAGTTGGATGATTGAAACCTTTGAGGTTTCGAAAACCTCAAAGGGGAGTGTTCGGAATTCGCTGTTCGCCGTTCGCAAGTTCCGGGAAATCAAGGGGCGTTTTTCAGAAGACACAGAAATTTGAACTATCCCCCTCAAAGGTTTTTTTTAAGCTTACCGCAACAACATAATATCTCCCATCGCACTCCGCTTCTCCACCTGCCCGTTGGCCTCCACCGAATACGACAATGCCCAGGCGTACAAACCCGGCGGCAGCGTTTTTCCTCTGGCCCGGCCGTCCCAACCCTGTTCGGGATTTTCCGAATAAAACAACTGGCCGCCCCAGCGGTCGAAGACGAGGAACTCATAGTCCATCAGTTCACAGGGGGATTGGGGAAGGAAGGTGTCATTGCGGCCGTCGTCATTGGGAGAGAAGGCGTTGGGGATGTACACATTGCAGGATTCACATTCGAACAGGGTGACGGAATCCATCACCGTTTCACAGGCGCTATAGACTTCCACCACGTAGAGGCCAGGGCGGGAAGCCTCATAGCGAGGCAGGTTGCTGCCGTCCTGCCAGCGGTAAAACGCGGATTCGTGGGAGGTGACGTCAAAAACTACGGAGCCGGTGCAGAGGTAGCGGGGCTCGCCCAGTTCTACACCTTCAATCCGGGGCGTATAGTTAACTTGTATAGCATCTTCCGCCTGCCCGCATTCATTGATTGCTGAAACTCCGTAAATTCCACTGGTTGTCACCACCATCGAGGGAGAAGTACTACCATCCTGCCACTGATAGACGGCATTGGGCACATCCACCTGCAACAGCAATTGTTCTCCCTCACAAAGTGAAGTATCGTTGCCCAGTTCGATGGCAGGCAGGGAGATATAGGCCACCGAGGCGCCGGCGGTTACCGTCTGGCAACCATTGCTTACCGTTACGGCATACACCCCACTTTCTTCTACCAGGAAATCCGGATTGGTAGAACCATCCTGCCACAAATAAGTGGCGGTTGGATTGAAGACATTTAATTCAATAACATCGCCCTCGCAGGCGGTGTATTCCGGGTCAATATTCACGCTTAGGGCCGGGCTGTAAGCCACGGTTATTTCATCCACCACTTCCCCGCAGCCGTTAGTGACGGTCACGGCGTAGGCGCCCGAAGCATTAACCGTATAGGCAGGGCTAGTGCTGCCGTCCTGCCACAAGTAGTCAGCTTCTTCGGCAGTGGCGTCCAGGGCGAGTTGCGCCCCGGTGCAGAGTGTAGTGTCCATGCCCAATTCCACCGCCGGCGGCCCGCCGAGCAGGCTGATGGCCACCGCGTCGGAAACCTGCCCGCAGGCGTTGGTGACGGTCACGGCGTAATTGCCCGAGCTGTTGGCAGTGTAAGTAGGCGTGGCCGAACCGTCCTGCCAAAGGTAGGTGGCCTGCTGGCTCGTAGCGTCGAGCGTCACCGCCTGTCCGTCGCAGATGCCCTGGTCACCGCCCAGGTCGACGGTTGGCAGCCCGGGAGAATCCAGCAGGAAGGGGTGGCTGCTGGAAGCCAATGGATTGCCGCACAAATCCGTTATCGGGTTGGGCATTTCGGAAACGACCTCCAGGGTATAGGTACCGGAATCCACCAATGCCGGAGAAATAGAGAGCGAGAAGGCATCGTGGTATTCACCCCCGGCATCGCAGATGGTGGACGCCAGGCCCAGCGTATAGCTTTCTCCTCCTGGGCCGGCCAGGGTAAAGTTGGCTTCCGAGATAGTACTACAGTCGACATTCTCATTAAAGGTGAAGGTAATGGAATTATCATTACAGCTCGTGGGCAGATTGAGCGCATCCAATACCGGAGGTTCAAAGTCAAAAATATCGACATTGGAAATACCAAAATCAATGGTATATCCGGAAGTAGAAGCCGACCAGTTGGATACCATCAGAACATAGGTATTGCCGGCTGTCACCGGAATCAGATCGTTAAAAGGGGAAAAACCATTGTCCGAATCCGGGAAAAAGCTGCCGCAGCCGGCGCCTTGAATATCGTAGGAAGAAGCCCCGGTGGCGCCGGTCGGGCCGCTACAGGCATTGGGGTTTGTACCGGTGCCGCCGGCGGCGTTGCAGCTGACGAGCAAGCTGGGATTGTTATCAATGTCCCCGCATTCCGCATTGGTGATGTTGAACAGGGCCCAGTCGTAATCGTCCAGGGAATTGTTAGGGGTGAGGACGAAGCCGAATTCTCCCGATTCCTGGACGGTAAAGGTATACCAGATGGAATAGACCTCCCCGTCGAGGCAGCTGATAGAAGAACTGATTTCGTTGGGGTAATTGCCGCCGCCCGGTAGCACCTGGTTTTCGGTGTACACCGGCTGACAAATGGGAATGGCCCCCAGACAGTCTTGCACAGTGGGCGTTTGCGCCGTGAGTAACAGCGTGAAAAAAAGTAAAAAGAAAGTACTGAGTAAAGCTTTAACGGATCGCATAATGGCTGTGGATTGGGATGTATGTAAATGAAAAACGTTTGCTTTAAGAGTCTCTCTCCACTCGGGCCGATCGGAGAACGATATTGGAGAGGGCCTTTTAAACCCATAAAAAATGGCTTTTGCAACCATTGAAGAAAAAGTAGGGGTAGCTTTCTGGTAGAATTGGCCAATTCACTGACAGCCCCTATCTCTTTAGGAAAACTTTGTCGAGGCTGTCTGAGATGATTTGTTTAAAATAAAAGAAGTAGATTTTCAGAAGGATGGGCAAGATATGAATTTTTTACATCTTTAGAGTGGGGTGGGAATGTTAAAATCTGCCGGGGTTGAGAAAAATGAGCCCGACGGAGTATAGGGAAAGGTTGAATTAAGTCACCAAAAGTACGCCACCGACAACTGCAGCGACCGCGTCCGGAAATAATACACCCCGTTGATGCCCGTATCCTCATCCAGGAAGTGCCCCTCCCCTACCCGCACATTACCCAGGCTATAGCGCAAGCTTGCCAGGAAGGAGCGGGAAATGTAAAAAGAAGCTCCCAACAGCCAGGCAAAGTCGGCCCGCTCCATGAAAAGGTCTTCTTCGGAGCTGCTCAGCAGATAGCCCCCCTCGATGCCTATGTCCATTGACCAGCGCTCGATGGGGATCAGGCGGAAGAAAATGGGTAGGTTGAGGTAGTACAGGTCAGAAATGGTTTCCTCTTCAAGGGGGTCGCCGATGGGCGCCAGGCTCCAACGGCCGCCCTTGTGAGCGCCCAGCAATTCTATGCCCAGCACCAGATGCTTGCCGATAGGCTGCTCCGCCACCACCCCAACTTGAAATCCGTATAACTGTCCCAGGCTGGAGTCGCCAAACTCGTTCGGAATCTTCGTCATCAACAGGTGAGAAACATTGGGGCCTCCCTTGACACCAAAATAAGTCTGGGCAGAAGACAGGCGGGGCGCCAGGCTGAGAAGGCAAAGAACGGGCAGGGCCCATCGGCCAATACCCTGGATTTTTGAAAAGATAGAAGAAAGAATAGGCGACATCAGGATTATGATTCAGTTTAGCAATCGATAGCTGTATTGTATGAAAACGAGGAGATAGGCGGTTCATTTTATCCGGGGCGGTTCTTAACAGAATGGCCTCCGGCCTCTGATAAACCTACCTGCCGTAACGATAGGCAGCCCTGCCGGAATCTCTGAATCGCCTGTTTCACCAGAAACCCGCCATACCGGGCCACTTGCAAGCGCCCCGTTCACAAAAAAGGCAGCCGCCCAATGGCAGCTGCCCTCTACAATGATTCTATCGGAAAATTTAGTCGTATGGCCAGAATTAAAACTCCCGTCCCCTCAGCATGCCGTGCCAGTACAATTGCGGCAGAGCATAAAGTTTTAGGGCGTACATACTGTAGCGCTCCTGTGATTGGTCGAAGGGAAAGGACTCGACCGGTTCGTTATTATAATCGAATTCCGCCAGGATGAGGCTGCCGAAGCCGGTGACAATAGGGCAGGAAGTGTAGCCATGGTAAGCGCCTTCCAGTTTATGGCCCTGCATAACCGCCATCAGGTTGTCCACCAGGATAGGCGCCTGCTTGCGGATGGCCGCTCCCGTCTTGGCAGTGGGCAGGCTGCTGGCGTCTCCGCAGGAGAAGATATTCGGATACCTGGTGTGCTGCATGGTCTCCTTGTCTACACTCACCCAGCCTTCCTCGTTGGCTAAAGGGCTCTTCTTGACAAAGTCAGGAGAACTTTGGGGCGGGGTAACGTGGATCATTGCGTATTCCATTTCCGTCTTCTCGCCGGTATTGCGGTCCTCGAAAACGGCTATCTTTTCTTCTACTTTAAGCTCCACCAGTTCCTGGAAGAATTTGGTCTTAATGCCGTAGCGCGCCACCACTTTTTCCAGAGTAGCCCGGTATTTGGCCACCCCGAAAATGATGGTGCCGGCAGAGGCGAACATAACTTCCACCTTGTTCTGAAGCCCGTGCTTGCGCACATAATCGGCGGTCAGGTACATGATCTTCTGGGGCGCGCCTCCGCATTTGATAGGTGTGGAAGGAGCCGTGAAGACCGCCCGGCCTTCCTTAAGGTTCTGGAGGGCATCCCAGGTGGAATTTACAGTATCGTAAGAATAATTGCTACAGACACCGGAACCGGCCCTGGACAGCCCCTCTCTGAGGCCCGGAATTTTATCCCAATCGATTTGAATACCCGGGGCCACGATCAGATAGTCATAGGTATGTTGCTCCCCACTCCGTAGGGTGACGGCATTCTTTTCCGGCTGGAAGGATTCAACATAGTCCTTGATCCAGGTAGCGCCGGCAGGAATAAAATCAGCCTCATTCCTTTCGGAGATCTCCCGGGGGAAAACGCCGGCGCCAACCAGCGTCCAGATGGGCTGATAGTAATGCTTTTCACTTGGTTCAATTATGGTGACCTCGAGGGCATTCGGCCTGTTGCGTAACAAAGCGGCAATGGTGATACCGGCCGTGCCGCCACCGACGATCAGTACTTGATGGTGTGCCATTTTCTATTGTTTTTTGTTGTTTTGCAAATCTCTTTCCACTACTTCATTACAGAGCTTTCCAAAATTGCGGGCGAAGGAAAGCAGGAAGCCGAGGGATTTTTGAATCTCCGGGTCCCGCACGGCGCCCAGCAGTTTAAAAATACCCGCTCTATGAGGAGGGTCCATCCGGCATTGGGTGAGGGCGCCACTGACGACTGAAAGTACATCCAGGGTTTTCGGATTGAACAGGTCACTTTGGAGTAAGGCATCAAACTCTTCGGAATCCACCAGGTTGACAACCCGCTTGGTTACTTTGACGCCTTGCCTGGACAAAGCCGACAGGTCAATCCCGTTACCTGCTGTTTGCCGATAGCCTTCATCCAGAATATCGACTCCCATAGCCATAATACCGGGCGCCTGTTCAGCCAGTTTCAGCAGGCCTTTCAGTTGCTCTATCATGCCGGGGGCAGTCAGTTTTTCAACCAACTCCAGCGTAGCGCCCAGGCGTTGATCGATGTCGATGCCACGAGCCGCCGCCGTTCGGTAGCCTTCATCCGCCATATCCGCTACCATACTGGCGATACCCGGCGCCTGATCGGCCAGTTTCAGCAGGCTGTTGAGCTTGTCCATCATCTCAGGGGCGGTCAGTTTCTCCGCCAGTGCCAGGGCGCCGCTCAGGCGTTGTTCGATATCGACCCCTCGTTCGGCGGCGCGGCGGTAGCCTTCATCGACGGTATCAACCGCCATGCTGACGATGCCCGGCCCGCTTTCCAGCAAGGTGTTCAACCGTTCTACGCCTTGCTCCAGGGTATCGATGCGCTGTAGAAGGTGATCGAGAGCCCTAAGGGTCTTTTCACTGGATAGCCGTTCCTGCAGCTGTTGCCCGGCTTCGGTTTCCGTCCAGTCCGGATTGCCATTAACCTTCATGGTTTTCTGTTTGTTTATGAAAATTTCCGATATGTAAGTTGGAGAAAGCGCCTTTATTTATGTTAAAAAGGGAGGCTTTCCGATAGAAATACAAAAATATGAAATTATATTCATGTTTTCAAGCGTAAAGTCAGATCATTGGCCCAGTAAATGAGCCATCGGGCTGCCGCTCCAATACTGCCGGTAGAGTCGTGTAAGGTTTTACTGATCCGTTTTAGGCCCGCCCTCGGGAAGGCCGTTTTTTTTCTGGCGAAACATCTTTTTGAAACGCAACCGTTGCCGGTAGGGAAATACATCGAAGATTTCTCCAGCGCGCAGCCGTTCCTGCACTTTTCGCCAGAAAGTGACATCGTAAAGGTCTCCGTGCAACTTGTAAAAAAGCTCACGAATATCCTGCCGGCCAATGAGGAACCGGGGAAATTCCTCGGGAAATACATCATTAGGCCCGACGGAGTACCAGGGCTCGGAAGAAAGTTCGTCGTAGTAATCACGAGGCTCGGGGATGCGGCGAAAATTGTAATCCGTCAGGAAGCCAATCTCGTCATAATCATAGAAGACGACCCGCTTGAGCCGGGTTACGCCAAAGTTCTTGAGCAACATATCACCCGGAAAAATATTTACCGCCGCCAGCTGTTTGATGGCCTTACCGTACTCATTGATCACTTCTTCCGCCTGCTCCGGGCTGGCGGTTTCCAGATAGAGGTTGAGAGGGATCATCTTCTTCTCGATGTACAGGTGCTTGATCTTTACGATATCTCCTTCCAGGGTCACCTTCGACGGAGCTTCTTTCAGCAACTCATCCAGTAATTCCGGGGATATGCGCTCCCGGGAAAAGGTAAAGTTTTCAAACATGTGGCTGTCCGCCATACGCCCTACCCGGTCGTGAAAGAAAACGACCTCGTACTTCTCCTTGACCTCCCGCTCCGTCACCTTTTTGGGAGCGGCAAACCGGTCTTTGATAACCTTGAAGACCATATTATAAGAATTGAGCGTAAATACCGACATGACCATGCCCTTGATACCGGGCGCAATAACGAACTCATCAAAGGAACGATCCATGTGGCGCAAAAAATCCCGGTAAAGTACAGTCTTCCCGTGTTTTTCGAAGCCTATCGAATTATACAACTCTCCCATGCTCTTGGTGGGCAGGATGGACAGGAGGAAATCCACCATCTCACTGACGATATCCACATCCACCAAAAAATAAGAGCGGTTATAGCTGAAAATAGAACTCACTTCATTGTACTCCAGCAGGATGGCATCTACATAGATGCCGTTTTCTTCATGCAACAAGGGCATAATGAAGGGAAAAATACGGTCCTCCAAATGCAGGCGCCCAACAATATAAGCGCCTTTATTGCGGAAGAAAATAGACTTGAGCATTTCCAGGCGAGCGTTGCGCGGTAAAGAATCCCTGCCTTCGAATATCTTCTTGTTGAGAAGCGTAGTGATGTAACCAATATCCCGCTCCATATCTTCCCAGGGGGCGTCGAAGGTATAGAAGGAGAACAGCTGCCGGACCACGTGCTCGATGGGCTTGACGAGGAAAAAGGTTTGGTAGATCGGCACAGTAGAACGGAATTCCCGGTACGTACCGGTGGCGTGGACGAACATGAGGTCTTCATCCACACTCAGGCCTTTATGGCTATGACGGAAAACGGAGTTATAAAAGGTCTCCGCAATATTCCGGGTATTAAAATTGATCACCTCGTCCAGGTAATCCTCTTTAATGCGCTTCCAGGTATTGCGGTCGCTGGCGCGGTTGCCGAGGAAGGCCAGTACCTTTTCGGTTGTCCGCCCTACCTGATTGCGGTAAAGGGTGAGGCGTTCCCGCGAATCCGCCTGAATTCCGTGCCAGTCGCGATTCTCAAAACGAATCTGCGCCCGCTTGGTGATCCTTTTGTATTGATGATAATACTTTAGATAGGCGCCCATGATAAGGTGAGCGGTATCGTAAGGCAAAAGTTTTTCAAACATACTTTATTATTAATGAACCGTACCTATTCAGGTATTATGGTATTTTGGGCTACCATTCCAGGGTTGGACGAGTTCGCGGTTCGGTATTCGCTGTTCGCAACCGCGGCAGGCTGCTTGGGCTTACCTGCTTCTAACCGTGTCCAACGTTAGACGGATAGCCGTATTTCGGCATTATGGTTTTGTGGCCAGGCAGTTGCAGCGCCTCTGTGAGCCTCCGGCCGCAATACCGGGATACCCCATAAAACCGAAATACCTAAATAGTTACGATGAACCTACGCTTTTAAATGACAGTGCTGCCGCACAGCAAAGACAGCCCATATTCTCCTACCCCCCCACAATGATCTTTTCGAGCACATCACCAACCAGGTAAGCCACTCCGGCGGCGATGGCGCCAAGCACCAGCGTTTCCAGGATGCCCTTCCAGTGGGAAGTCTCGGTCACATAGGTTTTGAGCCAGCCAACGGCGGCAAAGGCCAGGCCGGTAAACAAGCAGGTCGCCAGGAACAGGTCGCCATTAAACCCGAAGATAAAATCCCATAGATAAAGCGCCAGGGGAATAAATCCCACCAGCAGAAAGGCCAGATAGGTCACCGCTCCGATTTTAAATGGAGAACGTTTCTGCTCCATCATGCCCAGTTCATCTTTCATCATTTCATCTACCCAGCGGTCTTTATCCGAGCAAATAATATCCACCACTTTCTCCAATAATGCCCCCTGGAAGCCTTTCTGGCGATAAATATCCCGGATTTCCTCCCGTTCTGCTTCCGGCAGGTGCTTCACTTCCCATTGTTCGATCTTTTTGTGCTTTTCGTAATTGGCCTGCTCAGACTTGGAAGACAAATACGCGCCAACCGACATAGAAAAGCCATCGGCCAGTAGGTTAGCAAAACCCAGAATGAGAATGATCGAGCTGTCCAGGCTGGCGCCGACCGACCCCGCCACCACGGCAAAGGTGGTCACACTGCCATCGATGCCTCCGTAGACAAACTCCCCGAGGTAGTCCTGGTAACGGCTGAAGAAAGAATTGTCCCCGTGCAGGCGTGCTTCCTGATGATTCATATTACTTAATCTTCGTGTTCATGCTCTTCTTCCTCTCCATGAGAGGCCTCGGCTGCTTCCATCGGCGGCTGGCTATCCCCTTCCATAGTTTTGTCCGATGTCCTGCCTTCTTGCTCAGACAATGCCTTGAACCAGGAAGCCAGGCGCTCCCGCTGGGCGCCGGTCAGGCGCGCCTCCGGGTGCATAGGGAGGTAGGTGGGAAGCGGCATTTTTTCTTTTTCTACTTCTTCTCCGGACTCCTCTGCTTTGTGGGCTTTCTTTTCGGCATTGTAACGGCCCCAGGTGGAGAAATTGAGATGCCCGCGCGCTTCGTCGATGTGGTGGGCAATCCACCAGGAAACCGGCTCTATGTTGGTATACCAGGGGTATTCTGTTTCGTGAGAATGGCAATCGTAGCAAGCGTCTTTTAGCAGTTTTGCCACATCAGGAGGCGTTTCCACCAGCGTCATAAATTCCTCCCCCTGTTCGATCGGCGGGTTGGTTTTGTCTATTCCAAAAAACTGGATAATTACTAAAACACCCAAAAGGGATAGGCCTACCCACTTCAAGATTTTTGACATGTTTTATAGATTTAGAATTGTTAAAAGTATTTGATTTTGGACAAAAAGCGATAAAATGGTTGGCTAAAGATGCGATAGAATCGCGGAAAGTACAAAAGATGTACCTGGATTATTATACAATAGGCGCCGGGTTAAAGCATGGCTGGAGAGTGCCCAGCCGATAGTACAGCCGGGGAAGTGGCTTAGAGCCTCACGACCCTGTAATCATCTGCTGAATAAAAGCCGCAGCTTTCCGGCTGGCGCCGCTATTTGACAATACGTACGCCCGGGCTTTTTCAGAAGCTTCCCGGTAGGTGTCTTCCCGGAGCAACTCGCTGAATGCCTCTTGCAGTTCCTCCTGCCCGCTGATGCTGAACCCTCCCCCCGACTGGACCAGATAGCGGGCTTCTTCAAACTTTTGAAATCGGGGGCCAAAGATGACGGGAAGCCCGAAGGCAATGGGTTCCAGGGTATTGTGCAGGCCCGCCCCGAAGGCGCCGCCGATGTAGGCGATCCGCCCGTACTGATACAAGGCGGAGAGCATGCCCACGTTGTCGATCAGCAACACCCGCGCCTCCGTTTCACCCTCTCCCCGGGAATAGCGGCAGCAGGGCAATTCCAGCTTTTTCAGAATCTGCTGAATGTGCCCTTCATCGACCTGATGAGGGGCCATGATGGCCTTCCAACCCGATGGCAGCCGTTTATTTAAGAAGGGGAGCAGGAAGGCCTCGTCCTCCGGCCAGGAACTACCGATCATTAAAATGGGCGCCTGGCCGGCGAAGCGTTCCACCTGTGAAAAGGAAGGCGCCCTTTCAGCGATCTGGAGAACGCGGTCGATGCGGGTGTCGCCGGCTACGGAATAATTGTGAAAGCCGGCTTCGCGAAGCTGCCGGGCGGAACTTTCGTTTTGCACAAAAATATGGGTGAACCAGCCCGGCAGCTGCCGGAAGAAACCTCCGTACCAGCGGAAGAAAAGCTGGTTCTGCCGAAACAGGGCGGAGATCAATACAGTAGGAATACCGGCCTCACGCAGGGCCCGCAGGTGGTAATACCAGAATTCGTATTTGACAAAAACAGCGGCCGTTGGTTGCCAGATGGCTACAAAATCGCGGGCATTAGCCGCTGTATCCAGAGGCAGGTAGACGATGTAATCGGCTTCCGCATAGTTTTTTCGCACCTCATAACCGGAAGGAGAAAAGAAGGTAAGCAGTATCTTCAGCGAGGGTTGTTCGGCTTTCAACTGTTCAATTACCGGCCGCCCCTGTTCAAATTCACCTAAGGAGGCACAGTGTACCCAGAGGACCGGTGCGTTGCCCCGGAGTTTTTTCTCCAGCAGGGCCTGATGCTTCGATCGCCACTCACGGCGGCCCGCCACCCACTGGCCCGCCTTCGGATTGAAGAGCGCTGCCAGCCGGAGAAGCAAGCCGTAGAGGTGGAGGGTGAGGGTGTAGAGGGTGTGCATGGGTGTGTTCGTATATCTGTGTATCAGAGAGCAGTGTGTCAGAGAGCAGTGTATCTGTGTGTGTAAGTACCTGGGCAAGCCACCACTTAGAGCGTGTTGGGGATTTACCCTTTGGCCTGCAAATGTGCATCTTTTGAACCTCATTTCGCCATTTTTTCGCCACGTAGCGATGCTATGCGGCTCAAAAATGGCTTCCTGAGAACCAAAATCTGCTCATTTTCGACATCAAAAGTAAATCCCCAACACGCTCTTAAACACACTAATAATAAACCTCCCCCGCTTCCTGGCCGAAGTAAAGCGGGATGATCCAGCCGACGCGGATGCCATAGAGCAGGTCGGTGCGTTCCGTTTCGTCTTTGGCGCGGGTATCGAAGTTGAAATCCCGCCGGCTCATGGTGAAACCCTGGGTGAATTCGAAGCCGATGTAAAAATTAACGCGCTTGTCCATACTCATGACCTGGTAACCGATGAACTCGGTAAAAGCCAGGCCGTTAGACAGGCGGTCGTAGCCCTTTTTATAGTTTTCATCCAGTTGTGGAACGCCGCTGAGGGGGTCGTCCTGGATGCGAACCTTGTGTTGCAACAGGCCGGCGCCTACAGTCAACCGGATGCCGGAACGCGGATTGGGCAGGCCGATGCTTATCAGCTTTCCGACATGAGCGCCGAGATAAAAGCCCCGCTCCCGCAGCCCGACATCGGCGTACCCCCGGTCGTTTCCGATGATGGCGCCCTCCGGCGTGCGAAGGGAGGCCAGCACGTCTTCCTTAACCTCTCCACCAAATAGATAGGCAAAGTCCCCGCCCAGTATCCAGCTGCCTTTGCCGGTGATCAGGCCGGCTCCGGCGCCAAAGCTGAAGTTGTTGCCAAAGCGGTCCGCCAGGTCGCCGCCCGGGCTGTGGCCGGCATAGCTGAGCTTGAACATGAGCGCATTGCCCTTGTTGAGGGCGTATTTGCTGTTCCGTTGCTGCCCCCAAAGCAACAACGGGAGGCAGCACAACAAGATAAATAATAGCACGTTTCGCATAGCTTTATGAATTTCTGCAAATGTAAGAAATTTGGTGGGTAGTCGGAATTGTGTAGTTTTGTCGCCGGTGAAAAATATCCTTCTCAGAGAACCAAAAATAAATGATATGGCGTTTCAACAGACAATACTCATCACCGGTGGCGCCGGTTTTATCGGTTCCCACCTCGTGCGGCTGATGGTCAACCAATATCCGGCTTATCATATTGTCAACCTGGACAAGCTGACTTACGCCGGCAACCTGGAAAACCTTAAGGATGTTGAAGGTAGCCCCAATTATACTTTCATCAAAGGGGATATCACGAAGGAGGCTCAGATGCAACAACTCTTTGCAGACTACGACTTCGATGGCGTCATCCACCTGGCGGCCGAATCGCATGTCGACCGTTCCATCTCCAACCCTATGAGTTTTATTGAAACGAATATTGTTGGAACCGTGGTTTTGCTGAATGCCGCCCGCTTCCGCTGGAAAGACGCGGCGGGCAAGCGTTTTTATCATATCTCTACCGATGAAGTTTATGGCAGCCTGGGCGAAACGGGCTACTTCACTGAAGAAACGCCTTACGACCCACGTTCGCCCTATTCGGCCTCCAAGGCAAGCTCTGATCACCTGGTTCGGGCCTACTACCACACCTATGGCCTGCCGGTAGTCCTTTCCAACTGCTCTAACAACTATGGCCCTTACCAGTTTCCCGAGAAACTGTTGCCCCTAATGATCAACAACATCCGCAACAACAAACCCCTGCCGGTATACGGAGACGGCCAGTATACCCGCGACTGGCTGTGGGTGGAAGACCACGCCTCCGCCATCGACCTGATCTATCACAGAGGCGAGGTGGGCGAGACCTACAACATAGGCGGCAACAACGAGTGGAAAAATATCGGCCTGGTGCATCAACTCTGTGACATTGTCGATGAGCTGCTGGGCCGCCAACCCGGCGCCTCCAGAAGCCTGATCACCTTTGTCAAAGACCGCCCCGGGCACGACCGCCGCTACGCCATTGACGCCTCCAAGATCAAACGGGAGCTGGGCTGGGAGCCTACCATTCAGGCCGCCGAGGGCCTGCGGCGCACCGCCGAGTGGTACCTCGAAAACACGGAATGGCTGGAGCGGGTCACTTCCGGAGCCTATCAGCAGTATTATGAATTGCAGTATGGGGAGGAGTAGAGGCAACTTCTTTTATTATATGGCCAAACCATCAGGGATTTCCCAACTTTTTCCTGCATCCAGCCAACGTGTTTTTTAGGCCAGGAAGAACTATTTTTGCCAAAAAAAAACACGTATGGTACCCAAAAGATGGAGTGTATTCCTGCGCAAGCTCCGACGCTTTTTCCTCACCTCAGTGATCGGAGGGATGGTAGTGGTGTTACCCATTACGATCTTTTTTGCCCTGTTGCGGTTTATCGTGAATTTCACCGCCGGTATTCTGACGCCGTTGCGCCCTTTATTCCCCTTTTCCAAAGATGTGGCGGATTGGCTCATCGACCTGATCTCTTTTGCCATTGTGATCGCCTTGTTTTTTATGATCGGCCTGGCCGTGCGTACCCAATACGGCAACAAGGCCATCACCCGCTTTGAACAGCGGTGGCTGATGCAACTCCCCTTTTACCCCGTTCTCCGGGATACGGTCCGGCAGTTCTTCGGCGGCAAAAAGACGCCCTTCTCCCAGGTCGTACTCTGTGACCCTTACAACAGCGGCGCCCTGATGACCGGCTTTATCACCGACGATGAGGTCGGGCATGGGTTCATCACCATCTTCGTGCCTACCGGCCCCAATCCGACCAACGGCTTCATTTTTCACATTCCGGAGGATAAGGTCTATTTGGTAGACACCCGCCCGGAGGATGCCATGCGGACGATCATCGGGGTGGGGACGGGCTCGAGAGTATTGTTTGAGAAGTGGGAGGGGAACGGTAGGTAAATGTGGCCGCATAGAGGAAAGGCCAGAGTCTGTTTGGAGGCCGGGTTGGAAAGCGAGAAGCGTCAATTTTTTATGAAACAAGGCGCTTTTTTGGCGAAGCCATGCCTTTGGCAGAAGTTCGTACCTGGAAGGTACGGACAAGAAAAGCAACAAAGTGGCCTTCGCAGCTCAAAAATTGGCCTCCAAACATACGCTCAAGGTACTTCTGGTGATCAGCCGCATTTTGAAGTCGGAAGGCGGAAGGCGAAAGGGGGCCTCCTACGCTGAAGCTTCGGCGGCTGAAAGAAGGCGGAAGGCGGAAGGTGGAAACATGGCGCCTATGCCCATTTTGTACCCCATTCCGACTTCCGGCTTACTCCGTCAGTGCGCATTGATCCAATCCAGCATCGGACGCCAGGCATATTCCTCGGCATTGTTGGCGATGAAGATATCGATGTGCGCAAAATCGTACATTAATGAACCGTGCCGGTTCGTATTGCGGTGAGGACTCCATGAAATCGAACCACTGTTCCTGGGTCAGATATTTCAGGTCAACCGGAAGTCCATCTTCCCAAATGCCGGCCAGATAATGGGAGTGTGGTTCCCCAAAGATAGGCCCTGCGCCAAGGAAAAGGGCTGCCTGCAGGTTGGTAAAACCAGGGAATACCGGAGATTCCCCATCCGGATCGTTCCGCCCTAATTGGCCAAGCAGCCGGAATGGAACGAAATCCACGTAAGTTTCATTATCCAGGAGTTCTTTAGTACGGGTAACTATTCAGCATCGTGGTGATTTGACCCCTCAAGCAAAATTTTGTAAGCCGCCCTTCCCCTTCCAAGGGGAATGAGAAGGGGTTCCAGCGGGAAAAAGTCTACAAAATTTTGCGTCAGGCGTATTTCAGACCCCATGCTGAATAGTAACTAGTACGGTTATATTCTGTCATAAAGGTGTTAGTCATTCCCGGGTCATCCGTCTTGGTTTTGTTTTTTGGTTTAAAAATTGGCAGAGTGCGCCTTCCGGCGGTTGTCGGAGGAAAGCCTCAATTGGGCGGGTAGAGAGTGATAGGGGATATAGAGTAGAAACCAGAAAAGGCAGGGCTACTCTGGCTTCTATCTCATATTTGGTTTTTTGGAATTATCGATATTATCGATGACCTTAAATAAGTAAAAAGGAGGCGAAGTTATTTGTGCTATAGTTGCATTCGCTTGGAAAATAGTTGCATGTTCCATTTTGAGGAAGAAAAGCCCAATCAACCACGCGATTCCGAAGGCGCTTTTCCGAATTCAGCGGTAAACACCTTGGAAAAGTAGGATGGGTCTTTGAACCCAACGTCAAAGGCGATTTCGGTGACCGATAGGCCGGTCGTTTGCAGGAGATGCAGGGCGTGGTGAAGGCGGACAGAATGAATGAAGTGTCCGGTTGATTGGCCGGTCAGGGCTTTCAGCTTGCGGTGTACCTGGGTGCGGCTCAGGAAGACTTCTCCGGAAAGCGCTTCAACGCTAAAATCCGGGTCATCCAAATGAGCTTCTACCACTTCCCGCACTTTTTGAACAAAAGCATCCTCCATATCCCAAGAAGGGTTGGAAGGCTCTGGTTCAGGGTTCAGACTGGCATATCTTTCCTGCAGGCGCTTCCTCAACTGGATCATCTTCTCCATCCGCACCATCAGTTCTTCCCGGTTGAAAGGTTTGCCAAGGTAGGCGTCGGCGCCCCTTTCCAGCCCGGTGATCCGGTCTTCGGTAGCCGTCCTGGCAGTGAGCAGTATGATGGGGATATGGCTGGTGCGCTCGTCATTTTTAAGCGTGGCGGTTACTTCGAAGCCATCCTTTTCCGGCATCATCACGTCGCTGATGATGATATCCGGCACTTGATCGATAGCCATTTCTATGCCGGTTTTGCCGCTATTGGCCGCCAGTACGGAATAGTCTTGTTCCAGGCAAGCCTGGAGATAGCGTACGACGTCTTTGTTGTCTTCGATGACCAGGGCGAGGGGTTTGCCATTGCCGTCTCCATCCAACAGCAGTGCCTCGTTCGAGCCTTCTGAATCCCCCACCTTAAACTGGCCGGCTACCTGGTCCACTTTTTCCTTCTGGAAGGGCTTGTGAACGGTGGCAGTGCGGGTAACCGGCAGTTGTACCAGGAATTCGCTCCCCTTCCCCGGCTCGCTTTGGACGGATATGGTTCCATTCAGCAACTTCACCAGTTCCTGTGTGAGCGCCAGGCCGACCCCAAGCCCCTCCCCTTTCCGGGTGGCGGTATCGTCGACCTGGTAAAAGCGGTCGAAAATTCTGGCTTGCTTATCGGCTGGAATTCCGATGCCGGTGTCTTTAACCCGGGCCTCGACGAATTCCTGCCCTTCTTCTATTTTAGTACCTATCAGGACATATATTGTGCCCCCTCCTGGTGTGTATTTTATGGCGTTGGATAACAAATTGGACAAAATCTTCAGCAGCTTGTCTTCATCGAAATCCATCCTTAGTTCTGGCATAGTGCTAAAAAAATGCAGGCTGATCTGCTTTGATTCCGCAAAGGAATGGAAGGATTCCGTCACGTATTTGAGGTACGTAACGACATCTCCCAACTGCATATCTACTTGCATCACGCCGGATTCGATCTTTCTGAGGTCCAGCATCTGGTTGACCAGGGTGAGCAGGTTCTGTCCGTTGCGGGTGATCATTTCCATGCCTTCTCTGAACCAACGCTCCGGCTTTTGAACCACCTGGCCGGCCATCCCCAGGATTACAGTCAGCGGGGTCCGGAATTCGTGGGTGATATTGGTGTAAAGGCGGGTTTTTAGCAAATCGATTTCCTTGAGGCGCTTGGCCTCTTCCAGGGCGGCCCTTCGCTTAACCTGATAACGGTAGATTAACATAAGTAGGGCAAAAAACAGCGCTGTAAAAAGAATATACGCCCACCACCGGCTCCACCAGGGCGGAGAAATGATGACCCGTACTATCGCCGGCTCTTCGCTCCAGGTGCCGTCGCTGTTGGCGGCTTCTACCTGGAAGGTGTATTTCCCGGGAGGCACCGAATTGTAGCGCGCTTCCCGGTGAGTTCCGGAGAATACCCAGCTTTTATCGATACCCACCAGTTGATAGCGGTATTGGTTCTCACTGGGGTTTGTAAATTCCAGCCCGGTAAAAACAAAGGAAAAGGAGTGTTGATCGTAGGCTAAACGGATTTCAGAGGCTACTTCAATATTTTCTTTCAACGGGCTGTCCTCGCCGGCCAGTACCCGTTCATTAAACAGTTTGAAATCCGTCAAAACAGCTTTGGGAGCAATGGGGTTGTCCACCACCTTTTCTGGTGTAAAAATCTGTAAGGCACTATAATAGGACGAATAAAACAACTCCCCGGACTTGCTCTTGAAGAAACAGCGCCCCGGGTCCATTCCAATGATACCGGCCTCCTGCCCGTAGGTTCTATAAGTATCTTCTTCCGGGTCGTATCGCGTCAATCCTGACGAAGTAAACCAAATCCTTCCCAGTTTGTCCTGCTCAATTCCCAGCACACTGTTTCTGGACAAGCGGTTTTCCATATTGACCAGTTCATACGTCTCGTCATTGGGGTTGAATTTTACAATACCGTAATTCATGGCTGCACACCAAAGCAAGCCATCAGAGGCCTCAAAAAAATCAACGATGAAAATGCCGTCCAGGAAGCAGTCTGACTGAAAAATGCCAGCCACTTCTTTCAGCCGGCACAAGCCTCCCATGCCCGGCGCCACCCAGGTTTGCCCTTGCAAGTCCTTGTAAACTTTATTAATGAATGCAGAATGTGCCGGGTCGGAATTATGCTCATCAAAAATGAGTTGCTGGATTATTTTAGCGGTGCCCGGGTCAAATAGTATCAAGCCGTTACTGCCCGTCCCGATCCACAAACGTCCTTTCCCATCCGGTTCGATCTCATTCACCTGCCCATCGAATAAACCCGAGGGGTGGCTCAAATGGCGAAACACTGCCGTTGAAGGCTCGTCCGGCGCCACCTGATCCAGGTTCAGGATATCAATCCCATTATGATGGCCTATCCAGAGCTCATTGCTTTTAGGGTCATGCCAGAGTGAATAAGTAAGATTGCTGCCAATAGAATTGGGGCGAGAAGAGTCCTGAGTAAAATGGGTGACTTTGCCGGCACGCCGGTCCAGCCGGTTTAAGCCTCCCTGATAAGTTGCCAGCCAAAAGACATCAGCGGATTCCTCATAAATATCCCGGATAGCCGTACTCGAGAGCCCTCCTTTTTCGGATTCTCCCAGATAATAATTCTCGAAAACCGGTTTGTTGCTATTGTCTTCGCTGGTTATTTTGAGTTTGTAGAATCCAACTCCGTTCCCGATCCAAACCATACCTGAACGATCCTCCATAATCGATAGGACTTCATAAAATGGAAGGCCCGGATTAGTAGGGTTTCGGGTAATAAAATGCGGCAGGTTGCTTTTGGAGTCAAAAAAGAAAATACCCTGTGGAGATTCCAAATTGTCTCCACCCCGGATATTATTGATGGGATTAATGCCCAAAAAGGGGAGGAAAAAATTTCCACTACTATGCCTGAATAACCCTACGCGGAGGCCGGGTTGCATTCCCTTTAATTCAATTTGCTTTTCAGGTTGAAGGGGACTTCTTTGGAACGGGCGCAGGGAATGATCCGATATCCAGATGCGATCCTCTGAAACATGAAACCCCAGGCAGTTGGAGCCCAATTGTCCGGCCCCGCCAAAGGAAACCCGCTCCATATTGCCGTTATTTAAATCTAAGCGATCCAGTGCTACTTCCCCCAGGCCGTACGAAGCCGAACGCACCCAGTAAATGCCTTCCTTCTCCTTTGAGGCTTCGATGGCCAGGATATTATTAAAGCGCAGGCTATTGGAATTACCATCCTCGTGCATAAACCGCCGGAAGCCGCCGGCGCCCTGAACATAGAGGTTAAGGCCATTTTTCGTTGCCACCCACACGTTGCCTTTCGGATCGAGATAAAGCGGGGTAAACTGCATCGATTGGTGGGCATGGAAGGCAATGGTATCGCAACTCAGGGAATTGGGATGATCCGGGTCAAATCCAAAGTGGGTTACCTCACCCGAAGAGGGGTCCAGCCTGTCCAGAACAGGAATGCCATCCTGGTTTTTAACCACCAGCCACAAATCTCCCTCATTGTCGACCAGGATTTTCAGGACATTGTTTCCTCTCAAGGTGCCGGAGTCCTCAGGGTTATGATAATAATGAATAAACTGCCCGGAAGAACGCTCCCATTTATTCAGCCCCCCATCGTAGGTGCCGATCCAGAGATTGCCCTCCTCGTCTTCTTCCAGGTCCCAGATCCAATCGCTGGAAAGGCCCGTCGGCCTGTTGGAGTATTTCTTAAACGAGGTGATCTGATAACCGTCGTACCGATACAGCCCATTGGTCGACCCCAGCCAGATAAACCCTTTGTGGTCCTGGAGGATATCCAGAAATGCCATGCCCATGCCTTGTTCCGGGCCGAAGTATGCCCACTCCAGGCCTTCCGCGCCTTGTGCGGGAAGCCGAAGCGCCAGAAAGGCAAGGATGCATGAGGTGAGTATAAATTTTTTCAGGTCGTTGTTGAGCCCCGCTGTTTCCATTCCCTATTCGTTCATAAACCATGATAACGAATTTCCAATAAGTAAATTTAACTTAACCGGCCAACGAACCCAAATATCTGGAGATAAAATAAAGGCCTCCTTCACATTTGGATGGAACCTCACCTTTGTGCTCGCTAAGAGCTGTAGCTCGTACGCGGTTTTGTTCATCTTTTTTCTTTTTTGGAGCCCGATTTCCTAAATGATCTTCCATTTTCTGGACTTCTATTAGGAATACACAATACCTGCCAGAATCCGTTTATATCGTATCCCGAATTCACGATCCAGGGTTTTCTGGTGTCCCGGTATCGGTATTGCGGCCGGAGGCTCACAGAGGCGCTGCAACTGCCTGGCCACAAAACCATAATGCCGGAATACCATAATACCTAAATAACGTGAGGTTTGAACCCTGGTGGTTGGCTTTTATCCTGATAGCTGGTTCTCTGGCCGGCAAGTGTACGATGTATAGGGTGTACGACGCCAGCCCAATCGTACATCGTACCCTTTCAGGTTCCTGTCCAGCCCCGTACACCATACCCAATTTCGGGCAAAAGTCCGGATAGCAAGCTTGAATCCAACACTTAATGCTCAAACCTCACGTTAAATAGGCGCCTGGAATCCCTTTCCCCCTTGCACCTGTCCCCCAATAAACCCTACCTTTGCCCTGTTTTTTCAATACCTCGTAAATGACAGCAGAAGCGATTATCCACTTTCTTCAGGATTACCCTCCCTTCACCTTTCTGCCCAGGGTGGAGCTGGAGGAACTGGCAGGCCAGGCCACCCTGGAAGAAATATCGGAAGGTGATTTCCTCTTTGAAGAAGGCGGGGAAGCCAGGCCCTTTGCCTACGTGCTTCGAAAAGGGCGGGTTGAGGTCCTGAAAAAGTTTGAGGACAGCACCCAGGTCATCGATGTTTTGAAAAAAGGTGGCTTACTGGGCATACGGGCCATATTGGCCCACAAACCCTACCTGGCGTCGGCACGGGCTACCCGCAAAAGCATCCTGCTCAAGATTCCGGAGCACATTTTTCTCGACTTCATGGAACGGTTCCCCCGGGTGGCCCTGTTTTTTGCCCGGGGGTTTGCGGCGGGCATGCCGGTTATCCACGCAGAAGAGAAAGAGGAGAAATCTAAGGAATCGCATTTTCTGAGCCGCGACCCGGTGCTGTTCATGCGCACCGAAGATGTGCTTATTCCCAACCCGGTGGAAGACCTGCTGAAAGGGCCGGCAGGGACTACCTTGAGGGAAGTAGCCCGACAGATGAAAGAGCGGCTGTTCGGCTCCTTCATCATCGTGAATGAGCAAGGGCTGCCCCTCGGCATCGCCACCGAGTCGGATTTTATCCGGCGCGGGTCCGACCGGGAGGTGAACTGGGAGTCCCCCGTCAGCGAGATCATGAGCAGCCCGGTGATGACGATCCGCAAGGGAGCGACCGCCGCTCAGCTGATCATCGCCATGAGCAAGTACAAAATCGACCACCTGGTGGTAACCGAAGACGGTACGCCTCAGTCGCCCGTCCTGGGCATCATTTCCCAGCGCGACATGCTGCTCATGCACGGCAACAACCCGGCGGTGCTCGTTCGCCAGCTCCGGGAAGCCGCAAGCGTGGAAACCCTGGCGCGCATACGCAACCGGGCCGACGAACTGATCTACAACTATCTCCGGCAGGAGGTATCCATCCCCTTTATCGCTGCGGTGACGACCGAGATCAACGACACCCTGCTCCACAAAGCTTTCGATTTCAGCTTTGCCCGGCTGCAAAAGGAAGGGATGAGAAAGCCAGGGCTCTCCTTCTGTTGGCTTTCCCTCGGAAGCGAAGGGCGGGGAGAGCAACTTCGCCGCACTGACCAGGACAATGCCATCGTATACGAAGACCCTCCGGAAGAACAGGCGGAACAGGCCGCTCTTTATTTTCAGCGCCTGGGCGCCAGTGTCGTGGATATACTTATTCAATGCGGCTTTGCCCGCTGCCCGGGCGACATCATGGCCAGTAACCTCAAATGGGTCAAACCGCTCAGCGGCTGGAAGCAGCAATTTACCGACTGGATCGAATTCCCCAATTCAGAGGGCCTCATCGGCGTCTCCATTTTCTTCGATTTCCGCCCTGGTTACGGGGACTCCCGGCTGACCGACGCCCTCACGGATCACATCCTGCAAACCATCGGGGGGCGCAGCAGCTTCCTGAACTTTTTTGCAGAAAGCGCCCTGCGGCACCCTTCCCCTATGGGGTTCTTCGGGAAATTCATCCTTGAAGAGCAAGGTGGTAAAAAGGGTGCTTTCGACCTCAAAGCCCGCGCGATGCGCCCGCTCGATCATGCCGCCCGCGTGCTGGCTTACGCGAATAATATTCGCGGGGTGACCAACACCATCCAGCGGTACGAACAACTAACGGCCATCCTGCCGGATAAAAAGTTGTTTCGGGAGGCTTCCCTGGCCTACGAGATTCTCCTGCGCTACCGGGCCATCAACGGCTTCCGCAACAACGACTCGGGGCGCTACATCTTCCCCAAACAACTAACCAGGATCGAACGGAAAACCCTGGAAACCTGCTTTGCAGCAGTGGAGCGGGTGCAGCAGTATCTGCGAAATGTATTTCGGGTGAGCTGATTCTTCGTACCTCCCACAATAAATTCTACCTTTGCAGGCCAAAATTAAGAATAGCCGACCATGCAAGGACTACAAGTACTATTTGAAGACAACCACCTGATCGCCGTCAACAAGCCGGCAGGTGTACTGGTGCAGGGCGATGAGACGGGCGACCGGCCGCTGGGTGAGTTTGTCAAAGACTATATCAAAGACCGTTACAAGAAGCCAGGGGCGGTCTTTCTGGGCATCATTCACCGGCTGGACCGGCCGGTGAGCGGCGTCACCATCTTTGCCCGCACCAGCAAAGCATTGACCAGGATGAACCAACTGTTCAAGGATCGCGAAATCCAAAAAGTGTACTGGGCCATCAGCGCCACCCGGCCGGAGCCACTCACCGGCCATCTGGTCCACTACATCGAGAAAGACCGCAACAAGAACTTCGCGCATGCCTACGCCAAGGCTAAAGGCGACGCCAAACGATCAGAGCTGGACTACACCCTGATGGCTGCTCTCGGCTCCCACAACCTGATAGAAGTAAAACCCGAGACGGGCCGCCCCCATCAGATACGAGTGCAACTGGCCCGAATGGGTTGCCCCATCCGGGGCGATGTAAAATACGGCTTTCCTACTCCCAACCCGGATGGCTCCATCCATCTGCATTGCCGGTCACTTTCTTTCGAGCACCCGGTGAAGAAGGAACCGGTGACGATCGTAGCCAACCCCGACGAGCAGGATGAGATTTGGCGGCTGTTTAAACAGCAGTGGGGGTGAAAAAGGATATAAAAAACACCCGCCTCACTTATTCCTCCCCTGACGACCCCTTACTTAAGCGCCTGTTAATCAACACCGTGGAGCATGCCACCGGCCGCCGCCGGTTGGAACGCATGTACAACGAGGTAAAGGCTCAGCACCTACCTTCAGCGGTACTATGGAAAGCCCTGCTGGATCAGCTGGAGATCAAACTGGTGTACGATGAAGCCCAACTGGCCAAAGCGCCGGCTGAAGGGCCACTGGTGTTTGTTGCCAACCACCCTTTCGGTTTGCTCGACGGGCTGATCCTCGGCCACCTGGCTGCCCGGGTGCGACCCCGCTTTACAGTACTCGTCAACGAAGTGCTGACGCGGGAGCAAGCGCTCGCGGAATACCTGCTGCCCATCGATTTCCGGGAAACCAAGGCAGCCGCCCTCCTCAACCTGGATACCCGCGCCAAAGCGATGGAGCGGCTCAAAGCTGGAGAAGCGGTGGCCATCTTTCCTTCCGGCGGCGTAGCGACCGCTCCCCGCCGCTTCTGGTTGCCTGCGGTAGACCTGGAGTGGAAACGCTTCACTGCTAAACTGATACAGTTCAGCCGTGCTACCGTCGTACCTCTTTACTTTCACGGGCAGAACAGCTTTCTTTTTCAACTGGCCAGTCAGATCCACCAAAGCCTGCGCCTCAGCTTCCTGATCTATGAGATCCATAATAAGATAGGGAAGGAGATTCTTATCAGCATTGGCGATCCGATTCCTTTTGAAAGCCTGGCGCATATCAAAGGGCGACAGGAACTCCTGGATTATTTGCGGGAGGTGGCCCTGGGCTTGGAAAAAGAAGCGTAAGCAGTGCTTTGACAATATCTGTCTATAACCTAGTTTTACAGCAGATTAATTCTCACTACCATGTTCATAGGACATTTCGCCGTTGGTTTTGGGGCTAAGGCTGCCGCTCCCCGTGTTTCTCTGGGCAGCCTTTTTCTGGCCGCCCAGTTTGTCGACCTGCTCTGGCCCACCTTGCTCCTGCTGGGCCTGGAGCGGGTGAAGATCGTGCCCGGTATCACCAGGGTCACGCCTCTGGATTTTGAACACTATCCTATCACGCACAGCCTGCTAATGGTGGTAGTGTGGGGGCTATTGTTTGCGGGGGTGTACTGGCTGGCCCGCAGGTATAAGGCAGGCGCTATCGTGCTGGGGCTTTGTGTGGTAAGCCACTGGGCCCTTGACCTGCTGGTGCACCGGCCGGACCTGCCGCTGATACCAGGAGGAGTAACTCGTTTAGGGATCGGCCTTTGGAATTCCGTGGCGGCCACCCTTATCGTGGAAGGGCTGCTGTTTGTGGCCGGCATCTGGCTCTATCTGCGTAACACCACGGCCAAAAACCAGGTAGGGCGCTGGGCGCTCTGGGGTTTGGTTGCATTTCTGGCCTTTATCTATCTGGCCAACCTGTTCGGCCCGCCGCCTCCAGATGTTCAGTCCATTGCCTGGGCAGGGCACCTCCAGTGGCTGTTCGTCATCTGGGCTTACTGGGTGGACCGGAACCGGAGCCCTCTCGTGTCGCGATCATCCTGATCGCAAGGCCAGGCAGTCACCTGGGCGTACTGGGTGGACCGGAACCGGAGTCCTCTCGTGTCGCGATCATCCTGATCGCAAGGCCAGGCAGTCACCTGGGCGTACTGGGTGGACCGGAACCGGAGCCCTCTCGTGTCGCGATCATCCTGATCGCAAGGCCAGGCAGTCACCTGGGCGTACTGGGTGGACCGGAACCGGAGCCCTCTCGTGTCGCGATCATCCTGATCGCAAAGTAAGGCAGTCACCTGGGCGTACTGGATGGACCGGAACCGGAGCCCTCTCGTGTCGCGATCATCCTGATCGCAAGGCCAGGCAGTCACCTGGGCGTACTGGGTGGACCGGAACCGGAGCCCTCTCGTGTCGCGATCATCCTGATCGCAAGGCCAGGCAGTCACCTGGGCGTACTGGGTGGACCGGAACCGGAGTCCTCTCGTGTCGCGATCATCCTGATCGCAAGGCCAGGCAGTCACCTGGGCGTACTGGGTGGACCGGAACCGGAGTCCTCTCGCGTCGCGATCATCCTGATCGCAAGGCCAGGTATTATGCTTTTGCAGGTTGCTTATAGCTGCCGCTGCCGCATACAATCCTTCCCGAATCAGACGGTTTTCCTTTTCAGTTTCTTTCCGCAGCTTGTCCGCCATTTTCAAATGATTTCACGCTGCCTTGTGGAATGCAGGTGTAGCCATTCAACTATCATCCAGCCAGGCCTTCCCCCGCAATCCACCCCCCGGTCCACGCCGCCTGAAAATTAAACCCTCCGGTGATGGCGTCGATGTTCAGCACTTCGCCGGCAAAGAAGAGGCCCGGGAATAATTTACTTTGGAAGGTCTTGAAGTCCACCTCCTTGAGGTCCACCCCACCGGCGGTGACGAATTCCTCCTTGAAAGTGCTCTTACCGTTGACAGGGTAACTTCCTTGCGCCAGCTCTTCGGCCAGTTTGGTCATCGCCTTTTTGCTGAGTTCTGCCCAGCGGGCCTGCTCGGGGATGCCGGCGTAGGTGAGCAGGCTGCGCCACAGGCGGGCGGGCAGGCCGAACTGGGCGTTGGCGTGGGGTTGCTTTTTGGATTCCCGCTGCCGAAGGGCTTCCAGCTCTTCGCGCACCTCCTCTACGTGGCGGTTCACCCAGTTGACTCGGATGATGAACTGGTACTTACGCTCCGCCAGCTCGCGGGCGCCCCAGGCGGAGAGCCTCAGGATAGCCGGGCCACTCATGCCCCAGTGGGTGATCAGCAGCGGGCCGACAGCGTTCAGTTTGCTGCCCTGAACTCTCACCTCCGCCTTCGGCACCGATAGGCCGGGCAGGCCTTCGATACGCGGGTCTTTAATATTGAAGGTAAACAGAGAGGGGACTGGATCAACAATACGGTGGCCCAACTGCTCCAGCACCTTCCACATGGCCGGGCTGCTGCCAGTGGCCAGCAGGATGGCGTCGGCAGGATAGGAGGCCTCTTTGGTATGAACATGCCAGTGGCCCTGGCCTTCTTTAGGCGGTTCGAGTTGATGTACACGTTGTTGCAGGAGCAATTTGATCCCCGCCTTGCGGGCCGCCCCCTGCAGGCAGTCTACTATGGTTTGTGATTTGTTGGTGCTTGGGAACATCCGCCCGTCGGCTTCGATCCTGGTGGGAACGCCCCGCTTCTCGAACCACTCGATGGTGTCTCCGGTACAAAACTGGTGAAACGGGCCGATCAGCTCCCGCTCGCCACGGGGGTAGTTTTTGGATAAATCCTTGGGTACAAAGCAGGCGTGGGTGACATTGCAGCGGCCACCGCCGGAAATTCTGACTTTACCTAAAACGTCCTTGCCTGCCTCCAGGATGATCACTTCTGCCTCCGGTTCCAATTCCGCGCAGCGGATGGCGCCAAAGAAGCCGGCGGCGCCACCGCCGATGATGATAATGCGCTTTTTCATGGGCACTAAGATACTGCTGTGTCTGCCATGGAAAAGATTTTTTACAATTATAAGGGTTTTGAGGGTAAAAAGCTAACGGGCTCATACTTTACCCCAACTCTTTTATTTTTCTATTTTGCACTCCGGAAAGAAGCCATAAATCATGTCAAAGATACCAATAGACATCCTCATCAGCCCAGACAACGGGCAACCTCTGGAGTGGAAAAACGGCCGGCTCCAGTCGGTTGGCGATGGCCTGGCCTACGAGGTAGCAGGTAGCGTACCGATTTTACTCCCTCAGAACGCCCGGGAAACATCCGTTCAGGCAGAACAACACGAGCGTTTCGGCTCCCGTTTTTTCTATGTTGATCATTATCAGGCCGATGCCGAGTTGTTCGATTATTTTGAGGATTTTGAGAACGGCGCCTCGATCCACGAGATGCGGCGCCTGCACGAGACGATCATTGCCGAAGTGCCGAAAAGCACAACCTCTATTCTGGATGTAGGCTGCGGCAAAGCCTGGGTGGCGCAGCACTTTTGCCCCAGAGGGATGCGTGTTTGTTCCTTGGATATTTCCACGGTCAACCCCCAGCGAGCGGTGGAGCGCTATCCTTACGGCAACCACTATGGCGTGGTGGCCGACGCTTACCAGCTGCCCTTCCGGGAAGGTGCTTTCGATTGCATCATTGCCTCCGAGATCATTGAACATGTACCCGATCCCGGCGCCTTTATCGGCAGTTTGTTGGGGGTGTTGCGCCCGGGCGGGCTGCTTATCGTCACCACTCCTTACGACGAAAAGATACCGTACTACCTCTGCATCCACTGCAACCGGCCTACGCCTCAGCACGCTCATATTCACTCTTTTACTATGAAAAAAATGCTGGCCCTGACTCCTATGGAACAGGTGGCCGGCCAGCATATCTACACCTTTGGCAATAAGGCGCTGATCCGCCTGAGGATGCACGTCTTTCTGAAATACCTGCCGTTTGGCCTCTGGCGCCTGGTGGACAAGCTGGCAAACAAGCTAATCAGAAAGCCGTCGAGGATATTGTATGCGGTGGTTCGGGGATAAAAGACGCTTCGAGCGTGATCTTTGTCACATGGCTGTTTTATATTCCTTCTTATATTTGTGTCCCAGCTAAATCATACAATCCTTGGCCGTATGCAAAATAAGTCATGCACACCTCGACGCTGGCAATTACTCAGGCAGGAGCTGAACAACCTTCTTCCGCTGGACTTCGCCCGCGCCCTCGACAAAAAAAAAGAGGGCCTTTTGATCGATGTGCGCACCCCCGAAGAATTTCAACAGGCGCACCTTCCCGGCGCCATTAATATCAGCTACCTCACCCCTGATCTTTGGGACCAATTGGAACAACTAGACCGCAATGCCGCCTACTTTGTCTACTGCCGCACCGAGCGGCGCTCGATGCGCGTCTGTATGCTGATGCAGAATGGCGGCTTTGAGAAGGTGTATAATATGGAAGGCGGCCTCTGCGCCTGGGAGGAGGTATTTGGCCCGGTGGAGGCGTTGAGCAGGGGGTAGAAGGAATGGTTGCCAGCTGCCCGTTGTTCGTCACATCAAAATTGCTTGTTCAGTTTTCGGTTGCTGCCTCTTTCCAGTGGGCTTATCTTTGTGGTATTACTGAATAACCAGCATACCATGTCAACTTACCCTTTACCTGAAAAAAACACGATGTATCAGGCTTTGGTCCAAAAAGACAGCCATTTTGAGGGCGTCTTTTTTGCCGCGATCAGGACGACCGGTATATTCTGCCGCCCCACCTGTACCGCCCGTAAACCCAAAGCGGAAAATGTAGAATATTTTGCCTCTGTAAAAGAGGCGATGGACCATGGCTATCGGCCCTGTAAGGTCTGCCAACCGCTCCAGTCAAAAGGCCAGACGCCAGAGTGGTTGCGCGGATTGTTTCAGGAAGTTCAGAACAACCCGGAAATTCGGATCAGGGATTCAGAATTAGAGTTCAGAGGGCTGAACGCCAGCCGGGTCCGCCGCTGGTTCAAGAAGCACCATGGGATGACTTTCCAGGCTTTCCAGCGAATGCAACGCCTCAATCAGGCCTTTGGGCAGATCAAATACGGAGAAAAGGTAACGCATGCCGCTTTTCAGAATGGCTATGATTCCCTCAGTGGCTTTGGAGAAACTTTCAAAAAAATTACCGGCTTTGCCCCCAGCGAGAGTCAGAACAGGGCCATTATAACGATAACCCGGATAGAGACTCCGCTGGGGCCCATGCTGGCGGGCGCTACACCTGAAGGCATCTGCCTCCTTGAATTCACCGACCGCCGGATGCTGGAAACCCAGCTGGAGCGCCTGAAAAAATACCTGAAGGCGGAGCTGCTTCCGGGCGATAATTCTCATTTTTCTATCCTTAACCGCCAATTGCAAGCTTATTTTTCAGGCAGTTTAAAAACGTTCGGCCTACCGCTCGTTTTACCGGGAACAGACTTCCAACAGCAGGTATGGGCTGCCCTGCAAGCCATTCCCTACGGCGAAAAGCGTTCTTATGGACAGCAGGCGGAAGCCATCGGCAATCCCGCTGCCGTTCGGGCAGTAGCCCGCGCCAATGGGGACAACCGCATCGCCATCATCATCCCCTGCCATCGAGTAATCGGCGCGGACGGGCGCCTAACCGGCTACGGTGGAGGCTTGTGGCGCAAGCAACGGCTGCTTGATTTGGAGCAGCGAAGTTGACTGGGTTGAAAACCGCCAACCCAATCAACCCCCTTTCCTCGCCACCACCACATAACGCGTACTCGGACAACTATCCGCCCAATCGGGGATCAGTTCCAGGCTGTGTGCGTCGTAAAGGTCCACCTGGCCGCCGAAGGCACGTTCGAAGTAACGGCGAATACGGAGCAGGGGGGGAAGGAATCGCTTATGCTTACCGGCGTAATTCAGCTCCATGGCGCCACCGCCAAAGTTGATGTTGATGATCTCGCTTTCTTGAAATACACGGCCCTTTTCCTCCACCAGCCGGGGGGTGCGCAAGGAGATTACCTGCTTGCCAGCCGAGTACATCAGGTTGGGATACCAACGGATGTGGTCAGGTGTGATGAAATCACCTATAAAATAACCACCGGGGCTTACCAGTTTGGCGGTGCGCTGGATGGCTTCCTCCAGGCGTTCAAAGTCGAGGTAGTGGAAGACGTTGAGGCCGCTGAAGGCCACATTCCATGTTCTTCCCTCTGAATCGAAGTCGAGTACATCGCCTACTTCGGCGCGTATTCTTCGGCTGGCTTCCGATACCATTGCGGGAGAAATATCGATGCCGAACAGTTGCTCGTAAGGCGCTCCAAATTCATCGATCAGCATACGTTCGACTAAGGCGGTACCGCAGCCAACCGAAAGCAACGAGCTGGCGGGAAAATCGATGTTGTATCTTTTCTCAAAGAACGCCAGGTATCCCCGCATGAAACTATCCAGGCAAGGCTGGCAGATTAAGGCGTCGTAGAGTTCAGCATAGTGGTGAAAGTTGTCTTCCGGGCGCTGGGCGCTTTTCAGTTCCCGCTGCAGCTGGGCCGCCTCTTTGAGTTCATGGTTGAGGTTACGCCAATATACCGAATTGGCCTCGTGCCCGTTCTCGTCGATGTTGGCATCCAGGCAGCGCAGGAGTTGGGCGCGGTGTTTATCAGAATACAAATCCGCTAGTGTGGCTTCCAGCCTGTCCCGGCTACCAGGCATACCTGCCTCGTCCATCCGCTGCAGGCGCCGGGCCAGTTCCACCATGTGGCGCAGACGGGTAGGGAAATCCGGACGTGGCCCGGGTTCTGTCCATTTAACTTCCTCTTCCGGCAGCGCATAGAAAACGCCGCCATCAACGCGTTGAATGGTTTCATGCTCCAGGTCGTACACTCGGGCATCGCCGGTGACGTTGTCGATGTCTTCCGGGCGCCCGTAAACGTGGAGCGTCATAAAGTACTCGTCCGTAGGGTTGCCCATTTGGTGAACCAGTGTATGGCTGACTCCAACCACATCGCCGGGTTTGAACTGCGATCTGAATAGGGTGGTAATCCGCCCCTCATCCACTCTGAAAGTGGCATGTTCCGCCGGCCCAAACACTTGAACGGCGCCCCATTGGGTGTGGCCATGGTCGTGGATAGCGGAAAAATCACCAGGCGCCCATGACATGGCCATCATCTCAAAGTTGCCCTCCTGATAAATCAGGCGCCGCCCATAGCTGTCGGATGCCGGATGGCCATAATCAGCCCAGGGCAGCAGGTCTTCCTGCTTCACGCCGGCTTCCAGCACAACGCGGCGGACTTCTGCGGGTTTCCACTCTTTGCGTTCTTCCAGTTTTTCTATAATAAATCTCAGCGAGTCGGGCAAAAGTTTTTTAGCCTTAACGGGTGGTTGAGGGGGAGTGATTGCTTTGGGCATATTGATAATAAAGTTTAGTGATTGCCCTGCAAAGTTCAGGAAAACCTAGTGGATTGGCTGTGATAATTATCACCGAGAGCGCGAAAAGGATGGGAGGCGCGAGCCTGTGTCTGTTGGCATTTTGCACTGTACCACTCTGCACGGCTTCAGCGGTTCAGAAAAGCCACGGTGCAACTACTGTTCAAAACTATCTTCTTCCCTATTGATCAATTCCTTGATGATGGCTTTTACTTTTTCAATAGGCAAATCAACCAGATCGGCAATATCCTTTACTAATATGCCTTTTTTAAATGCCCGCGAAATGACCATGCGGGTGTTTTCTTCGCGCCCTTCTTCGCGCCCTTCTTCGCGCCCTTCTTCGCGCCCTTCTTCGCGCCCTTCTTCGCGTCCTTCTTCGCGTCCTTCCTTTTGTGCTTGTTTTTTAACTTCTTCAATAATGGCTTCTCTGATACCCATTGCTTTTCTCGATTTAGTGATCAGTTGAATATCGTTATCAAATTTATCAAAAAATGTTTTTTGGTCAAAATCAATATAATATTTAATGAAGTCCAGCAAACGTTTGATCTTTCGTTTGGAAACGCCATGTTGAAATAAATGGCGAACCAGTTCTGTCTTGATGTATAACCGTTCCTTATCGTCTTTTTTATCAATATCCAATTCCCGGAGGGCCACCTCTATCACCAGTCCGAATAAGTTGCCTGAATGGCGCAGGGCCAGGGGCTCATGGTCTATTATAGTAAACGTCCGATATTGATAAAGGGTCTTCGTCCCCCAATATGCTTCCCGATATTCCGAATAGTGGTGCAGGCGGTTAGCGTTCGTGAAAATGGCCAGTGCTACGATCGGCCGGTTGTACCGGTCCCGGATGCGGTAGGCATACTGGTACATCCGGAAAGCAAAATTTTCATCACTGTATCCCTGCACCTCCACGTGGATCAGGAACCATTGTTCTTCCCCGTTTTTCAGGTAGGCTTGGATGAGCTTATCCGCATGTCGGCGTTTGGATTCCGATTGGGGCGAGAGCTGTTCCAGTTCTTTATCCAGAAAAGTAAAGCCGCGTTCAAAATCGATCTGATCTACCTGTTCAGGAAAGAAAAAGTGGAGGAAATCCTCGATCAGGTCCTCGATGATCCCTTTCCAGAGAATGTCCTTGCTGACCATGGGTGATGGTGGTTTTAGGTGTTCCTTATTTTAATTTCCAAAGGTGAAATTACGTCCTTCCAGAACGAAAAACCAGGACAGTTGAACGGGTTGGCGCAGGGGCTGTTTGATGGTTAAAGCGATTCAATTATGTCGTAATCAATTGATTTTCAGTTAATCTAGTTCTTTTTTAAATTATTGTTTGTCATTTACAATTTTTGTGTAAACATTTTAGATTCTTACAACCTATTATTCCTGTAGACTTTTATTATTTACGTTTTTTTTAGAAAACCAGGGGCGATGCCCCCCTGAAACACCCCCTGTGACAAGCATCACTGACCATTCTTTCCCATTGCCGCATCTTTGCACTGTCCATTGCACGGAAGAGCAAGTGCGCAAAAATTGAAACAGAAAAATCCTAAACGGAGCATACGATGAAAAAGAAAGTATCATTCAAAGACCTGATCAACGGTGACAAGCCGGTTTTGGTAGACTTTTCAGCCGAGTGGTGCGGCCCCTGTCGTGCGATGGCGCCCATTCTTCGCGAAGTAGCGGGAAGTATTGGCGAGAAGGCCTCCATCGTGAAGATCGATGTAGACCAAAACCAGGCCCTGGCGGGGCAATTGCAGATCCACGGCGTTCCAACCTTTATCCTTTTCAAAAACGGAGAGGTGAAGTGGCGCCAGTCGGGCATGCAGTCGGCTCACCAACTGACAAAGGTGATCAACCAGTACGCAGAAGAACAATTAGCTTAACAATACGATATTTTGACGAGCAGCCTGCAGGCTGCTCAATTTTTGAACAATTGAAAATCGAACAAATATGGAATTAATCGGCAACACCTCCTCATTCCTGGAGTTTGTCAGCCAGCCCTGGCATTGGGCGGTTTCAGGTGCTGCTATCGCGCTTACACTGGCCTTGCTTACCTGGATGGGCCGTAGCTTTGGGGTTTCAACAACTTTCAAAGGTATTTGCACCCTGGCCGGCGCCGGTAAACGCATCCCCTTTTTCGATATTAATATAAAGGAAGAGTACTGGCGGATCGCTTTTGTTCTGGGAGGCGTTCTGGGTGGTTTCATCACCGCCAACTTTCTTCAGAGCCCCGAGCCGGTAGCTATTTCCGAGGCTACTATTGGCTACCTCGGAACCATTGGTATCGACTATCCGGAGGCAGACTCCAGAGGTATGGGTTTTGTGCCAACTGAGGTTTTCAATTTCACGAGCCTTAAAGGCATTATTCTTGCCCTGGCCGGCGGTTTTCTGGTAGGTTTTGGCGCCCGCTACGGTGACGGCTGTACTTCCGGCCACGCCATCTCCGGCCTGGCGCACTTACAACTGCCCTCGCTGATAACGGTGATCGGTTTCTTCATCGGGGGCTTGCTGATGACGCATCTGCTCTTCCCGCTTCTGATGGGAATTTAAGGCAAAATATTGAATTGAAGGATTAGAATTGATTGGCTATCCGCCTTAGTCAAGGCTTCGGCGGATGAAACAGAAAATCGAGTAATGAAAAATATATCGTTCTTTATCGTAGGCATCTTTTTCGGCATCGTCATGACCAAGTCGGAAGCCATATCCTGGTTCCGTATCCACGAGATGTTCCGCTTTGAGAGTTTCCACATGTATGGCATTATCGGCACGGCAGTCGTTCTTGGTGCAGCCGTAATATGGGGCATGAAAAAATTCAAGATAAAAACGCTGGCTGGGAGCACCGTAACCTACAATCCTATGCAACTCAGCCCCAAGCGCCACATTCTGGCGGGCTCCATTTTTGGGTTGGGCTGGGCCTTAGTAGGTTGCTGCCCGGGCCCCATGTACGTCTTGCTGGGCAATGGCTATGCCATTATGATCCTGGTGCTGCTGGGCGCCATTCTGGGCACTTATACCTATGGTGCGGTTATGGATAAGCTGCCGCATTAGAAAAAAGCGCGGTTACAACTTATTACAAAATTTAATAGTTGGGTGATTTATTGGGTTAAACAGGGGCGATCTCGATAAGAGGTTGCCCTCTTTTTTTCCTTTTCAGAATTTGATCACAAGCCATATAAAATGAAGTATTTCACCATTTCTCTGCTGATTTTCATTCCCTCTGTACTGGCGTTTGGCCAAAGTGACTTTCAGAACTGGCTCAAGAAAAAAGAAGGTTTTAAGATCGAGCCCTTCATGATGATACAGATGTGGAGTGGCTACTCCATGGGGCAAGAGCTGTACAATAAGGATCTGGACCAGTATGAGCCGGTAGACGACCGCTTCAATGTAATGCTTCGGCGCGTTCGCCTGGGATTTAAGGCGGAGCCCTATGAAGGTTTGCAGTTTACGGTTGTTGGCGCATACGACCTGATCGGGCGGGATGTGCTGACCGCCCAGGTAGGGGGCTCCAACAACGGCTCCCTTCCCGATTTTGGAATCTGGGATGCCTTTTTCCAGTGGCGGGTTAAAAAAGGTAGTGAGGCCTTCAACCTGGTGGGCGGCTACTTTCGCCCGCAACTCAGCCGGGAGAGCATTACTTCCGGCTGGTCGGTCAATTCCATGGAAAAGGCCATGTCGCAAAATTACATCCGCCGCCATTTAGTAGGTACTGGCCCTGGACGAGCGTTGGGTATCAACCTGGGCGGCCTGCTGCTTTCAGACGGCAACAAGCTTGGCCTGAATTACAACCTGGGCATATTCAACCCACTGACCCTTGCCAACAATGGCAATTCTGTGGGGACCAGGTTTGCCCCACTTTTTGTCGGCAGGGCGGTTGTCTACCTGGGGAATCCGGAGATGACAAAATATAAAATCGGCTATGACATCAACTACTACAGCCAGCGAAAGGGGCTGTCAATCGGCGGCGGCGGTTCCTGGCAGGGCCAGACGGACGTTTTCGAAAGCAGCTATGCGGTTGGAACTGATCTGCTTTTTAACTGGGGGCCACTCAATATCGATGGCGACTGGAGTTTCATGTGGCGCGAAGGTCGCCGGCCTCTGGAAAACGATACGGAGCGCATGTTTACCTATAACTCCAATACCGGCCACCTGCGCCTGGGATACAATATCGTAGCGGGCAAAAAAGCCTTCCTGGAGCCTACCTTTATGCTGATGCAATTCAACGGCGCCAAAGGCCTCGATGGGCAGGCTGATGCCAAAGCCGTGGCCGCATTCTCCGGTACAGAACGCACCTACGATGCCGGTATCAACTGGTACCTCAATAAAAAACACCTTAAACTGACGCTCCACTATACCTGGCGCGATGGCGATGCCGGAGCAGCTGCCCCGGGTTTTACCGGCAACCAGTTTTTTAGCCAAAGTGATGTTGGCGCCATCCATCGCGGCAATTGGGCAGGCCTGGGGTTGAATGCTATCTTTTGAGGGATAAAAGCCGAACAGCATCTCTATCAATGTATTGGGTGTTCGAAACATCGTTTTACTTTTTTAAGAATAAGTAGTATTAGCTACCATTTTTAAATTCCATCTGGATATGAACCCCGATTTTGAAATCGAAGATTGGAACCAATTTTTCGGATGGTTCCGGAAATATTGAACCAGGTGAAGTGGGCGATTGGATGGGTGGTTAGGATATAGCTGCGGCAGACAGAGGGGGAGAAAGGTTGTACCCGGCGGGCCTATACACCATCCGGGTATACGCCTGGGAATGTAGCGACAATGAAGCTGTTGCGGATTCTTGGATATGGGTAGAGCATGATTAACTTCCTTTCGGCTGCTTATTCTTCCATCCTCCGTATATCATCAGCCCCAGGCCAATGAAGAAAACCAGTAAACCATACCTCGCAACCTTTATACTCAGCGGTTCTTCTCCAAATTCCCGTTCCATACCCAGCAGGCCTTCGATGATCAGCTGGCTCATGGTAATGGCTATAACACTCAAGATGAGGAGAGCGGCGCCTGTCCAAATAAAGTACTTCCCTTTTGTCATAGTTGTTGGGTATTTAGAGCCAAGGTAATGCCTGTGAGCGGGAAAGTTTGTTTCGAAGGTATGTTTTCTATAAACTGAAAAACCTCGCAGGTTTAATCCCTGCGAGGTTAGTTTCAAAAACGGGAACCTTCGAGTGTCGTTCCTACGGTTTTACCACCTTGGCCCGGAAGGGCGCCGGCAGTTCTCCTCCCTGGATGAGGGCCGCGATCTGACGAGCTTCTTCAGAAGAAAAATCACCGCTTATCTGAGCCTGGCCAGACTTGATCTCCGCCATCACCCGGGGAGCGAAACAAACCTGTCCATCAAAAACGATGGCGATGGGCCGGTGCATATTTTCCCGGGTGGCTTGAGCCCATCGGGCGCTCCCTTCTTCATTGAAGGTAAGGCTAACACTTGCCACGCCTTTGGCTTCATCATCATAAGCCTGGCAGTGTTCCACCGCCGCACCGGTCAGAATAGGAGTCATCCTCTTGCCGTAGCGTAAGGCATAGAGTTCGGCCTGCCCGTTTTCATCCGGTGTACGGCTAAAGGTAAAGCTAAGGTTAGCCGGAAAGATTTTGAAAGCCTCCTGATCAAGGACAAAACGGCCAAATGCGGGGGCCTCCTCCAAAGCAATAGTAGCGATCACGGCAGTATGGCTTCCGGTTTCATCATTCAGCGGCGCCCATTGTTTCCATGCTTCCGATTGTGCTGATTCATTTAGCATGCTGAAGACTTCCGGCTGGGTATAAACTTCACAAAACTCCAGCCTCCCAACACTGGTGAGCAAAGGAAGAATCTTCTCTGCCGCTAGCGCTTCCCGAAAACGGATATCTATTTCCCGCTCTTCCGGATGAATTTCGGTTTCGAAGGCAGTAATACCATAGGCTTCCAGGCGCTTTGAAATGACATCTTCAGCCTGAAGCAGCATTTCCGGGCTCGCCTCCGGGCTTTCGATGGTTATTTCCAGAAAACTGGCTGGCGCCGAATAATTCATGGTGGGCATCAGGCTGGTGATCAAAATAATGCCAACGGCGATATATATGAACTTTTTCATTGTATGCTATTTTGAGAGTATGCTTGGAGTGGTGCTTTGGAAGCGAAAATGACTACCTCCAAACATGCTCTGAATGATCTGAATAGGGCCGAAACATCCCGAGGGTGCTCAAAGACAAGCACTCTTACCGTATTCTGTGTGGAAACGGCAGCCTTTTATGGCTCCTCGTGGAAAAATTGAAGCTAGTGCGCCGGGAACGAAGTTGTTGGTCAATAATTTGAGGCTGTTTTGCGGCCGGCTCGTCGCCAAAGGCTATGGCCGGCGGAGACAGGCAAGGCGCGACGACCGACCATAGCCTAAGCTACGGAAGGAAGGAGCAACGCAGCATGGTCGTAAAAGAGCCCAAACAATTGGTTAAGAATTTCGTTCCCGGCGCACTAGGCTACGAAAACAGGAGGGCCTCCTATTCTCAGACAGGAATAAAGGATGCAACGTTTTACATTGGGTGTAAAGACAGTAGCACCCACAACCTTACCGGGAAGAAAAAATACAGGAACCAGATTGGAAAAAGAAGGTATGGCCGGGGCCCCGCCATAGAGGTTTTGAAAAGGACGCTGGGTATCTTGACGGGAAAGTTGGGCGTTTGCCAGAAGGGCAGCCTTACAGGACTGAGTGTGGGCCTGATGAATAATATCAGTTCTTTCAGCACTATGATACGCCTCCTGCTCAAACGCCTTTCCCATTCCCAGCAGGAGCAGGGTGGAGAACAAAAAGGCCAGCGTTCTGATCTGGGCCGTTTCGAGCATGTTATGTCTTTTAGCGATTGACACGGGTGGCAAGTTAGCGTTATTTTAGACGAAAGTCAAATTATCTAACCAGGTGGATTTCCAGCCAGGGCGCTTTGAATTCGTAATGGCCCAGCTGCAGATAGTTAGCAAAACGGGGTAAAAAGATGGACCGTCTGTGGTTGCCCAGGCTAACCACCAGTTCGTCGCCAAACTTCTTCAGGCTGATGGCGCCTTCCTCGACAAAGGGAAGCTTGATGCGAGCCAGGTAGCCCTCCTTTTCTTCACTTATCTTGAAGGGGTTATCCCGGTAGAGGATCGCCACCGGGTCGGTATCCGCATAGAGGCCCTGTCCGATCTTTGCCAGCAGCGCAGTTCCGAATACTTCCTGCCCCTGATGCATTACTTCAAAGATTGGCAATGGCTCAAAGGAAGCATGTATCTCTTCCCGGTATTCCTGTTGGGAGACCAGATATCGTTCAAAGCCCCCCTTTCCAGCCTCTTCAGGAAAGATGCGGTTGACGATCACTCCGTCTACGTTGTAACCATAGAGCTGCAGGTAGGAATAGGCCCGCTTGGCCTCTTTGACGACCATGCGTTCCGGATTGACGACAATGCGGATGGAACAAACTTCCGGATCTTGCATCACCTGCTGTATCCTTTCCAGTTTGTCAAAAAGGGTTTCCAGTTCGTCCATGCCTTTGTCCAACGGAATGCCGGTCATGGTGCGCACCATAGCGCCGAAGCCTTTCATGGCAAAGCGCTGGCCCGGGAAGGCCTTCAAAACCCAGGATTGGGTAACCTGGGGCAGGGATAGCAAACTGAGCGTCTCACCGGTCGGAGCGCTGTCGATAATGATCAGGTCATATTCCTTACTCCGGTAATACTCTTCCAGCCATAAAAAAGCAGAAGCCTCTTCCATTCCAGGCAGCGCCGATAACTCCTCCGCCACTACGTTTTTCACGCCTTGAAATTTAAAAACCGCTAACATCAGCTGGCGGACGCTCTCCCAGTGTTTTTTCATGGAATAGTACACGTCAAATTCCTGAGCATAAAGGTTGGGAGCGATTTCCTGAGGTTCAGGGCCCAGCTCCTGGTCCAAAGCATCGGAAAGGCTATGGGCAGGGTCGGTAGAGATCACCAGGGTCTTGACTCCCTGGCGGGCAGCGTGGAGGGCAGTTGCGGCGGAAAGGGTAGTTTTACCGACGCCCCCCTTCCCGGTAAACAGGATGATGCGCATATTTTAGAGTCGTTTTACCAAAGTAAGGATTGAACCGGTAAATTGTTGTGTGGAATGGTTAATTATGTGGGGTTGACTAATCAACCAGATAAACATCTTCCACCTTCTCAACCGGCTGTCGGCAGGCGTAGTCTTTACAAACGTAGATCAGGGTTTGCCCACCGGACGGCCAGCGGTGTGCCAACAGGGGATATTTTTCGTTGGGCTTTTCGGTAGCCATGAGCACGTGCAGGCCGAAAAATTCTCCATTGGCCATTTTCGCCTTTTCCTCTGCATCGGCGCCCGCAATAGCGATCTCCAGCCAGCCATACACTTCCCCCGCCAATAATGTACCCCAGCGAGCGTGCGGCAGCGGCGCTTCCAGTAGCCTGTTGCCGGCGGCCAGTAACATGCGGCGGCTTTGTTCCCGCCATTCCGGCTTGCCCAGCAGCAGCCCCAGCTGTTGCAGGTTGGAAGCCATAACGGCGTTGGGTGAGGGCATATCTTCTTCCCGGACAGACAGCTGGCGTATAGGCCCCTGGCTTTGCTCCCTGATCGTAAAGTAAAATAAACCGGCGCTGTCTTCCCAGAATAATTCGTGAGCTTTTTGCATTAGTTCTTCAGCCGTGTGAAGCCATTCGGGTTGATGGGTAACCGCCTGTAGTTCCAGCAAGGCCTCGATGAGGTAGGCGTAGCCATCGAGGAAAGCAGGAATGTTCTGCTCATAGAGGTGGTGCAGCCTGCCGTCTTCCTCACGAAAATGATCCAATAGAAAAGCCATTGTCTGTTCCGCTTTATTCAGCAATTGCTGGTTTCCGGTAGCTCCGTATGCCCGGGCATAGGCGGCGGCCACCAATGCGTTCCAGGGCAAGATGATCTTATTATCGTGACGAGGCCGGGGCCGTTGTGCCTGGCGCACTTTCAGCTTCTGCCGGCAACGTTCCAAAAAGCCCTCCATATCCGGCAGGCTAATCCCTTTATCAGCGGCAAACTGCTTCACCGGCCGGGTAGCATAGAGGATGTTGCGGCCATCCCAGTTTCCTTCATTGGTAATATTGTAGTACTCACAAAACCAACCGGCCTCAGCGCCTAGCAGTTCTGTTATTTCATTGACATCCCAGGTATAGAAGGCGCCTTCCCGGCTCTCCGATTCGGCATCCAGGGCGGAGTAGAAACCTCCCTCCGGGTTTCCCAGATAGGTTTCTAAAAAAGAAAGCGCCTCGATTAAAGCAAAACGGTATTTGCTCTTTTTGGTCCACTTATACATATCAGCCAACAGCCGGCAAATCAGCGCATTGTCATGAAGCATCTTCTCGAAATGGGGTACCCGCCATTGGCGGCCCACCGCGTAACGGGCAAACCCTCCTTCCAGATGGCCCCGTACGCCGCCCATCAGCAGGGCGTCCAGGCTAAGTAGCAGCTGCCGGAAAGCAGGGAGGCTGGAGGTGTGCCAGGCATAGTGCATCAGAAACTCCAGGGCCATGGTGTTGGGAAACTTCGCCCCTTGCCCAAAGCCGCCGTATTCAGTGTCGAACCGTTGCTGAAGGCCCTCGAAAACCTGGGTGGTGGCAGCGGCGTTGAAGAGGCCTTCTTCCTGCGGGTGAGGGATAAAGCGTTCGCGGCGTTCCATCCTGCCCATTACCTTTTCGGCTTCCTGCTCCACCGCGAGCCGGTTTTTGTAAAAATTGTAAGCAGCCAACTGCAGAGCCTGCATCCAGGACTGAAGGCGTTGCCCGGGCTCAGGGGGGAAATAAGTGCCGGCGTAATAAGGCCGGCCCTGTGGGGTAAGAAAAACGTTGAGAGGCCAGCCCCCTTTACCGGTGATGGCTTCACAGGCCGCCATATACAGAGCATCCAGGTCGGGCCGCTCCTCCCGGTCTACCTTGATGTTGATGAAATGATCGTTCATGTAGGCGGCTACCGCTTCGTCTTCAAAACTTTCCCGAGCCATTACATGACACCAGTGGCAGGTGCTGTACCCTATGCTCAGCAGGATGGGCCGGTCTTCCTTGCGAGCGCGCTGTAGAGCCGTTTCCCCCCACGGATGCCAATCTACCGGATTATTGGCATGTTGCTGAAGGTAGGGGCTCTTTTCGTATTGTAAATGGTTCATGACGTGAAAATAAGTAAGCCGGGGAAAGCAAAAAATGAGAAAATGATTAAAATCTGTTCTGGCCTCATTTTTTTTCGGGGTATTATATAATTTTGTTAACTTAATCGAGGATCTGTTCGGGGAAAAAGAGTAGATCCCGCTTTAACCTCCCAACTATTGTTCTATCACAAAATCAAAAAACTAACATCTATGAATTTAGGATTGAGATTCTTTATTTTTCTACTGGTAAGCCTCACCGCCTTTTCCTGCGTGAGCAAAAAGCAGTTTGTATCCTTACAAACTGAACTGGATGCCGCCAATAAAGACCTGGGTAAGTGCGGCGAGAGTTTAAATGATTACATGAACCGGCTCTCCGCCTGCGAGCAGGATAAAGCCAGACTCAACGGTGATATCAGGAACCTCCAGAACTCCCTCCAACTGCGCGCTGAGCAAATGGAGGACCTGAAGACCCAGCTTGCCGATGTCAAAGCACAGCGCGATAAGCAACTCAATCAGGTGGAAGGCCTGACGACCCTCTCGCAATCTGCCAGCGATAACATCAAAGAGACCTTATCTCAACTAGAGAGAAAAGACAAGTATATTCACTTGTTGCAAGCTGCCAAAACCAGAGCGGACTCTATCAACCTGGCTCTGGCAGTCAACCTGAAGGGCGTGCTCAGCCAGGGCATTGAAGACAAAGACGTAGAGGTTAAGGTAGATAAAACCGTCGTTTTTGTCAACCTCTCCGACAAGATGCTCTACCAGAGCGGCAGTTTCAAACTCACCCCCAGAGCCAACGAGGTACTGGGCAAGATTGCCCAGATCATCCAATCCCGGCCTGAACTGGAAGTTATGGTGGAAGGGTATACCGATAATGTTCCGATCAAAAATTCCTGCATTGACGACAACTGGGACCTGAGCGTTAAAAGGGCGACTTCCGTTGTCCGGGCTTTGCAACAGAACCACGGAGTAGATCCCAACCGCCTGATTGCCGCCGGCAGAGGCGAATACAATACACTGGCCACCAACAGCACCGCCGAGGGCCGCTCCACCAACCGGCGCACCCGGATCATTATTCTGCCTAAACTGGATCAGTTTTACGACTTGCTTAACCCTAATTTAGCGCCTAAGTAAAAAGAATGGGAGAGGGGGAAAATGCTATTTCCCCTTCCCCAACCTTTCATTCACCCCTTACCTTCGGAAGGTCACGGACCACATTCCCCGCAAATCCCCAGACTGATAGCCGATGGCTTCATCCTCCGGGTAAAGTTCCTTTACAAGGGTATAATCCTCTGCCTTTAGCGTTTCTCCTATTTTGCCATGGCACTGCAGGCAAAGCTCCTGAGTAAGGATCGGAGCGTAGTAAGCTACCGTTGACTGATCAATAGCCACCACTCCGGGCAACAGCGACGCTCCCTTTTCTGCGTTGGCGTGGTATGTCTCCAATACGGCTAATTCGGTAGCGGTAGGCTTGTCTTTAGGGTTGCGTATCTTCAGGCTGGTTCGGCGTATAGTGGCCTGGTGAACCTGGGAAAGGCTATCGACTAACGGGTAGGCCACCAGGTTGCAGTAGGCTACCGCTCCGGGTACGCCCTCCTCCTGTAGCGCGCTTCTGAGTTTTCCACTCAGGGCGCTGAAGGTGGTGGCAGTAATGTAGGAACCCTTTTCGAGGAAAGCCTCCCGCTCTTCGGCAGTTAGCTCCAGGGGCGCCTCCTGCCGGGCGGCCGGCTCATTGGAGGCCGTATTGTTCGTGCAGGCGAAAAAAGACAGAAGGGCGAAGAGCCCCGTGAGCGCAATGGTTTTCCATTTCATAGACTGAAAGTTTTTTCAGAAATTAAGAAAAGAGAAGAGAAGAGGATGCGGAGGGCAAGGCCGAAATTTGGACAAGCTCTTACCGGTTGCTGCCGACCTGAAAATAAACGGCGCCTACCCTTTGTTCCAATCAGGTGGCGCCGTTTATTTTTATTCAAAAAACTAAGCGACAGCTTCGATCGCTTTGTCAATCTGCTCCTGCGGGATGGTAGTCGGGCAGGCATACTCACTCAGGGGAGTCGAGGACTCTTCGATGGTGTGCCAGCCCCCCTGAATGTCGATCACATCATTGAAGCCCCTTGCCTTGAGGATAGAAGCCGTGATCATGGAGCGGAATCCTCCCAGACAGTGCAGATAATAGGTGCTGGTGCGCTGTATTCTCCCCATATTCTTGTTGATGTAGTCGAGCGGAAAGTTTCGAGCGCCCACTACATGCTGGGTAATATATTCGGTAGGTTTGCGCACATCGAGAACGTTATCCACGATGCCGTGCTGGAGGCGCTGTGCAAACTCTTCAGCAGTAACCGAATCGATCGAATCTACTTCGTTGCCGGCGGCTTTCCAGGCTTCAATGCCCCCCTCCAGGTAACCCAACGTGTTATCATAACCCACACGAGCCAGGCGGGTGACGGTTTCTTCTTCGCGGCCTTCTTCGGTTAGGAAGACGATAGGCTGCTGCAGGTCGGTGATCAGAGCGCCCACCCAGGGGGCAAAGTCGCCGTCGATACCGATAAAGACCGACCCTGGGATGAAGCCTTTTCTGAATATATCTTCATGGCGGGTATCGAGAATAAGCGCTTCGTTCTGTTCAATCACCGCTTCAAACTGCTTGACGTTCAACGGCACGGCGCCTTTTTCCAGTACTTTGTCGATGCTGCCATAGCCGGTCTTATTCAGCTTGGCATTCTTGGCGAAGTACTGGGGCGGCGGCATCAGGCCGGCGGTCACTTCAGCGATGAACTCTCCCCTGGTCATGTCGGCGCGCAGGGCGTAGTTGGCCTCCTTCTGGTGGCCGAGCGTATCCCAGGTCTCATCGCTCATGCTTTTGCCGCAGGCAGAGCCGGCGCCATGGCCAGGGTAGACGATCACCTCATTTGCCAGGGGCATGATCTTGGTGCGCAGGCTGTCGAACAACCAGCCAGCCAGATCCTCCTTGGTCACTTCACCGGATTTTTGAGCCAGGTCCGGCCGGCCTACATCTCCGATGAAGAGGGTGTCGCCGGTGAAGATGGCATAATCCTTGCCTGTTTCATCGCGAAGCAGGTAGGTCGTACTTTCCGGAGTATGGCCGGGAGTATGCAGTATTTTGAAAGTTACTTTTCCCACTTTCAGTTCTTCGCCATCTTTTGCCATGTACTTTTCGAAGGTTGTTTCCGAATTCGGGCCGTAAACAATAGCCGCGCCGGTCTTGTCTGCCAGGTCGAGGTGGCCCGACACGAAGTCGGCGTGAAAGTGCGTTTCGAAAATATACTTCAGCTTAGCGCCTTCCTGCTTCAGCTTGTCGAGGTAGGGTTTGGTCTCCCGCAGCGGGTCGATGATCACGGCTTCTCCTTCGCTTTCGATGTAATAGGCTGCCTCGGCCAGGCAGCCGGTATAAATTTGTTCGACTTTCATGGTTTGAATTTAGTTGCAAGTAATTTTTTTCGATTGATAATACAAAGGTAAGCCGGAAGGAAGAGGACGTAAGTGACGGAGGTCACAAAATGAGATGGGCAGGAAGACAATGAGCCCATGCATAAAGCACAACGCCCCTTCTGCCAGAATAGAACAGCAAGGGGCGCTCTGCCATAGTTAAGCTGGCCTTATTGATCCAGGATGACCAATATTGCCCTTTCGGGCACTCCTCTACTTTGTGAAGCCTTGGAGCGCTTCACTTGAATCACAGGCCATTGAATAAAAGGTGATTACAGCGTTTCCGTACGGAAGTGCAACGTTCCGTTTAATGCAATCCCGCTATGCTCACCTCCACTTATTTAGGAAGAGATAGAATCTCTTTTTCAACTCAGCATAGATGGAGCGGAAGGATTCCATCTGCTCCTTTAAAAAGTTATGGTATTCAGGATCCAAGGGTAATTTTTGTTGTTCCTGGACTGCCTCGCTGAGTTTCTGTTCATGAATGTGAATATCGTGTTGCAACGCATCCAGCACTTCCTTCTGGCGGATAAACTGGTTCTGGAATTGTTCCAGTTCCTGCATCGCCTCTTTCCTGTCGGCTTTTGTGACCAGTTCTTCTAACTGATGTTCATAGATTTTGAGTTCGTCAGCAAAAAAATTGAGTTCATTCACCCACAAGCGGTGCTCGAAGTGCACCGCCTGCAGGCTGTCATCTGATAAGACCATGGGTATTGCTGTTTTTATTTGATGAATAATCGGATTAATCTTCCAGCAAAAGTTCGTCGTTGAAACTAAAGCGTAAAAGGTCATGAGTGGTGATGATGCCGACCAGTGTTCCGCGGTCGACTACCGGCAGCGCGTGGAAAACATTGGACATAAAAACGCCCGCGGCCTTGTCGAGGGTTTCATCCGGCCCAATTGTGGCCACGTGTTGGGTCATCACATCTACAGCGGTCACTTCATCATAAAGCGTTTGATTGTAAAGCCCGATCAGGTGGTCTGCCCGGCTTTGATCCGCCTTGCTGATGATGCCGCACAAATTGCCCACCTCATCTACAACCGGCAGATGATGAAGATTGTATGCCTGGAAAATCTCATTAATCCTGCGCAGCTTGTCGTCTTTTTGCACAACAATCAAATCCCGGCTCATCACTTCTCGTATAGGAATAGCAGTCGCTTTTACCATAATGTAATTTTTTTTAAGGATATATATCCCTTCCGTAATTAATTGACACGTTCAAAGTTTGCTCGGTGAAGGCGCACTGTTTCGGCGCTCACATCTAACAACGTCTTAAAAGTGCGAAAGCTATCTGTGGGCGAAAATGAGATTCGTCATTACAGGGCCTGATAATTATCATAGGGGCTGTAGCGTTCACAAAAAACAAAGGGAACTGCCAGTGTTCTTTGGCAATTCCCTTTTGTCGGTATTCAATAAAAATCGAACAAATGATTTAGAGTTCAGTGATCTGCTCTTCGAATTCGGTTAGTGGCAGCAGTTTGACCTCATCCACTGCCGTAAAGCCACCTTTGATATTGACCAGCTTGTCAAAACCCCGGGATTTAAGAATGGAAATAGCGATCATAGAGCGATAGCCACCGGCGCAGTGTACGAAGTATTCCTTGTCGCGGCTCACTTCACTCATATTCTTATTGATAAAGTCCAGCGGGAAGTTCTGAGCTTTCACCACATGCTGGGCGTTGTATTCACTTTCTTTGCGTACGTCCAGTATTTTGATATCTCTCTCCTTATAGAGTTGGGCCAGTTCCTCCGGCGTCAATTGCTTGACGGTATCCACATCTTCCCCGGCATTTTTCCAGGCGTCGAAACCGCCTTCCAGATAGCCAATCGGGTTGTCATATCCTACGCGGGAAAGGCGGGTAATCACTTCTTTTTCGCGGCCGGGTTCAACCACAAAGAGGATGGGTTGCTGGAGGTCGGTGATCAGGGCCCCGACCCACATGGCAAAGTTGTCGTCTATACCGATGAAAATAGAGCCGGGGATAAACCCTTTGGCAAAATCATCCTGAAGGCGGGTATCGATGACCAGGGCTTCTTCTTCCGCCCAGGCCGCTTTGAAGGCCCGTACGCTAAGAGGATGAAGGCCGCGTTCGAGCACCTCGTCGAGGCTGTCGTACCCCATCTTGTTCATGACGGCATTCTTGGGGAAGTACTGTGGCGGGTCGACCAGCCCCTCGGTAACCTCTTTAATGAACTCCTCCCGGCTCATAGGTTGTAGTGCGTAGTTGGTTTTCTTCTGTTCGCCCAGATAGCCCCAGGTCTCCTTGCTCATCTTTTTACCGCAGGCAGAACCGGCGCCGTGGCCCGGATAAACGATCACATCATCAGGCAGCGGCATGATCTTGTTATGAAGGCTGTCGAACAGGTGCCCGGCCAGGTCCTCGCGGGTCAGGTCGGTTTTCACTGCCAGGTCCGGCCGGCCAACGTCGCCCAAAAAGAGCGCGTCTCCGGTAAATATGGCGTACTCCTTGCCGTCCTCGTCCAGCAGCAGATAAGTGGAGGATTCCATGGTGTGGCCCGGCGTATGCAATACCTTAATCTTTATTTTGCCTAATTTCAACTCTTCGCCATCCTTGGCGATGTAAGCCTTGAAGTTGGGCTGGGCAGTAGGCCCGTACACAATGGTAGCCCCTGTCTTCTTGGCCAGGTCGAGGTGGCCGGAGACAAAATCGGCGTGGAAGTGGGTCTCTAAGACGTATTTGATGGTGGCGCCGTCTGCCTGGGCACGTTCAGTATAAGGATCGGTTTCCCGCAAAGGGTCGATTATTGCGGCTTCACCGTTGCTCTCTATGTAGTAGGCAGCTTCTGCCAGGCAACCGGTATATATCTGTTCTACTTTCATGGTTAAAAAGAATTTTATAGGTTAGGAAATGTTTTTCTTGTAATCGACAAATGGATAAAAACCAGTGTTTGAACCCACACCCGCCGGCTGGCAGGTTTAGAGCGTGTTCAAATTTCATACTTCGGGCTAAAAATGCCCCTTTTTCGATGACACTTCGTTGGGGAAATCCTTATTTAGCTATGGCTAAACTCCGGTTTCCCCGCCTCGTTTCACCAAAAAATGGACTATTTTCATCTCCAAAAACGAAATTTGAACACGCTCTTAGGGTACAATTTAAGGATATTGAAAATTTCGGGAAGTGATCAAGGTCACTGAGTACACTGTAAATTAAGTTCTTTCGTGTTTTGGGATGGGGATTTTTATGGAAGACAACCTGCCTGCCAGCGAGCTGGCGAGCAGGCAGGGGCGCAAAGAACGCGCATAGCCCAGCTACGCAAGTGATGAGCAACGCAGTACAGTGGCAAAACCTGCCTGATTTAACATAGCCAAATAAATCCGGGAAAAAATTAGCCCGGATAGTATAAAAAAAAGCTGTCACATATTGCCACTATTTTGTGTGCTTTTGGAACGTTGCTTCAGATGCGATCCTGATCTATTTTGGAGGTCGCCTGGAGCGCCTCAGTCTTTCTTTATTGGCATTCTGAAGAAACCTGCCGGCCTTGGGTTGCTGCCGCGGGAGGTCGCCTGGGGCGCCTCAATACAGGTAAGAAGGTCCGGCAGGCTGTTCCTTCAAGCAGAGTTTGTTTTTTTGGTTTGTGCTATTTATTGCTTGTTTTCTTCGCTTTTAGGCGTTTTGGCTACTAACCCCGGGTTAAGTACTTGCCCATTCTTCCATGCACCGTATACGCATCGCAGGAACTTTTTAGCCAGGTTTGCCATGGCAACCATGCCAGGCTTCTTCAGGCATCTCGGTAATGCGCCCGCCATTACCAACATACGGCCATTGCTGCTCAGCGACACGGCAGCCAGGTAACACACCCTGCGCAGTTGGCGGCTGCCTCGCTTGCTAACCTTGTGCTGGCCCTTATACTTTCCCGACTGGTAAGAGTACAGGTTGAAGCCCGCATATTTGATCAAGCTTTCTACGTTGTCAAAAGCATGGATGTCTCCAATTTCGCCAATCAGCCCACCTAAGATAATAGCTCCCAGCCCCTTTATTTCCAGCCATTTTGCAAAGAACGCATCCTGTTTCAGCAGTTTTTCCATTTGAGTTTCACACTCCTCAACCTGCCTGCAAAGCAAATGAAATTGCTGGGCCATGCCTTTAAAGCGCTGCCGGGTGGCTATGGGGTTAGGGCAGTAGCCTGTACTGTATTGGGCTTTGTTTATCAACTCTTTAACCCGTTTGCCTTTAAACTGCCCGCAGCTTGCTTTTTTAAGGCGCTCAGCCAGCCAGCTTTCCTCTTTGCTCAATATGTCCGCCGGCAAAGGGCAGTGCTCCAATATGTGCCAGATAGTTTTTGAGCGCAGCCCTCGTTTTACTAGCTTGGGAAGCTCCGGAAACGCTTCGGCTGCCAGGCTCTCGGCACGGTTGCATAACTGCGTCAACTGCTTGGTAAGTTGATGGCGGTGGCGGTGCAAGCTCCGCAATTCTTCGGACAAAGTATCTCGCTTATTGTATTGCAGCAACTTGCCCATGCTCATCAACTCGCTGATAATGTAGGTGTCTTTGGCGTCGTTTTTATCCGGCGTATTGTCATGTATCTCCTTCATCCGGTAGGTGTGTACCGGGTTCACCCAGCGCACCTCCCAGCCCTGCTGGCAGGCAAAATGGATCAAAGGCTTGCCATAGGTGCTCGTGCTTTCTATGCCCAGCCACACTTGGCTCTTGCCGTGTTGGCTTGCAAAAGCCCGGATCTGTGCACCGAATTCAACGAAACCTGAATGCTCGTTAGAAAACTTAAAGCTCGGTATTTCCGCCTGGCCGTTGCTCAAAACGCAGTAGGCTTGGTTTTCATTTTTTGCGCTGTCAATTGATACCAGCACCACTTCCTGGCCTGGTTTAGTTTGTTTATTAATTCGTAACTTTGACATAAGGCTGTGTGTTTTGCTGTGTCACAATTTTTTATTCTCAATAGCAAAGATGCACAGCCTTTTTTATTTAGCTGCAAGATAGAAAGCTGCTCGCCGCAAGGCAGGCAGGGATCGGCATCAAATGGGGAAGTTATTCTTCGCCGGCCCCTTAGTAAGCAAAAAACCGACAGATTAAGCCCATATCCCATTTTTATGGGCATCGGGCGCCAATGTCCAACAGCTAAGAGCATGTTTGGAGGTGGTGCTTTGGAAGCGAAAATGATCGATTTTGGGTTCTCGCGAAGCCATTTTTGAGCTTCATAGTGGCGCTATGGGGCGAAAAAGTGGCGAAGCGAGGTTCCCAAAGCGGGTATTTGCAGCCCAAATGACTACCTCCAAACATGCTCTAAGCGCCAATGGCTGGATAGTTGCGTTTTTACCCCTTATTCAGGCTGCTCCACCTTTGCCCCATTGCTGTCTGAGATGATTGCCTGGAATGAGATTATACAAGAAATTCTTCTTCTCAATTTTATGTACCTCCTGGTCATGATGGTCCAGAACGGACAAGATTTTCCTGACCATTCTGGGGTCGTTTGTCAGGAAACTCACTCTCAGTTTCGTTGAGTGGCGTTTAATCACATTGATGGACTCTTTCAGGAAATGCTCATCCTTGAAAAAGTTGGAAAAAGTTTTGAATACCCGGTATATAAAGAAGCTTACAAATCCGTAGACAATAGCATTTCCGAAAATCGATGCGATGTATACGCCACCTTCCTGGCTTTTGCCGGTAAACCACTGCCACAGCCCCAATCCAAACAGCGCACCGATCGGAATGAAATAGAGCGTATAGAAAACGGGGTCCCACTTTCTGTCTTCTAACAGCGTCTCTATTTTTACACGGAGGCTTCCGCAGTACGATAAATAGGACATTAGAGAAAAAAATTCTCCTTCCGGTAACCGCTTGGCTTCATTTAACAAATAGTGATTTTCCGGGGCTTTATAGTCTTTACCGGCAAGGGCAATATGGCCCTCTACGAAATGCCGGATGCGATCATTGGTTTCTTCAAGGTGAGCCCCCTCGAAGAACAATGCTTTATGCCTGAAGAAAAATTCCGGGCGCTTTTGATCAGCTGTGAACTTCCAGCTGCGTTCCTCATCCTCTTCGATCTCTGCTATCTTCAATGCCGCCTCGTTAAGGCGATCCTTGTTCAGGGTGGTTACGCTCAGATATTGGTAGTAGGCTTCCAGGCTTTCCTTCTCATTGGCTTCCTCCCATAATTTAGCTTCCAAAAGCACATTGGCCTGGTTGCGGGCTTCCTTCGAATACCAGGAGTGGGGATATAGTTTGAGAAAGGCTTCAAAACCTTCTATTGTATTCTTTATTTGAGCTTGTTTCCAGGCTTGCTCTAATTGGGCTTTTTTTTCCCGCCATTCTTTACACAGTTTGCACAGGGATTGCAAAATATGATTGCAGGCATCATCAATTGTATCCCAATTAGTGCTTTTTACAAAATGCCCGTTTTCCGGCAAATGGATAACGTTTTTTAGTACCGTTTTTTCCAGTTCCCACGGCCTGAAAGCAATGGTTACGGCCCGAAGGCGCTTCATTTGGTGAAAGCTGACGAGGCGTTGGAAGACGGAAGCCTGCATATTGGGATGGACAAAAAGGCTGACGCTGCAGGTGAAAAGAAACAAATCAACTTCTTGTAAGGTTTGCTGAAAGCGGTACGGGTTAATGCTTTCGATGTTCTGGAAAGAGCAGTCAGAAAGGTGTTGGACATTCTTTAACTGCTGTATATAATCGGTGAATTGCTCTTTAAACGCTTGGTCTTTCTGAGAATACACCAATACAGCCTTTAATTTGGGGGTTCCAGGGGGCATAGGTTTTTCGTTTAACGGGTTCCCAATTCTTCCTTAAAAGGACTTATTACTTAAAATTAAACTCATTTTTTGAAAAGCAGGCCTTTTACCTATTGACAATGCTATGAAAACGGATAGAATTAATGGTAAATTGTGCTGCCCCTGTCGTTTTAGACAAGATGGCATTGTTGAAGGTGGGATAACATTCTCTTGGGCGGCATCCAGCGGGGGCTCACCCCATTTTGCGGGGGCCTATCGCCGCTTGGGTTCCCGGCCTACCGGCTTGAGAGCATGTTAGGAGGTACTGTAAAAAAAGAAACCAGTACCCCGAAATGCAGCGTTGGGATGGCGCGGCCATTTCGCAGAACTGGTTCTGAAAGCCTAATTCTAGAAACAAATTAATCTTATGCCTTCCATTATAGAAGAAGGCATATCATTTGGGATAAATGGGATTGTGCTGTATTGGGTTTTTGGGACTATGGTGCTTTCCTTTATTTCTCCCTTCAAAGATACCGGAACGCAGATAATAAGGTGTTAGAGCTGGATTAGAGATAAGTTAGAAAGTAATTAGAAAGGAAGGTCCAGGGTGAAGGTTGTTCCTTCTTGCGGGTTAGACACCAGTTTCAGCTGGCCGTCGTGCATTTTAACCACCTTTTCCGCCAGCGCCAACCCCACGCCGTAACCGGGAAAACCCTCAGCATTATTTGCCCGAAAAAAGGGGGTAAAGATGTGAGGTTGAGCCTCCTGGGGTATGCCAATGCCATTATCGGAAATACTGACTGCCAGGTTTTTTTCCGAAATAAACAGTTTCAGCTTTACTGTGGTGTTGTTGGAAAATTTAATAGCATTTTCCAAGAGGTTACCGATGGCAATGCGAATGAGGTGGTAATACCCCCGGTAGAGCAGTTTTTCCGGATCGGCGGGCAAACTCGAAAACTCGATGCTTATGCTGGCCTGAGGGTAAGTTTCTTTAAACTCCTCAACCAGGTCGAGAATGAGCTCATCGAAACGCCATTCGGCCTTCTGCCCTTCACCTGAATCGGGGTAACTCATCCGGATAAGTTGTCTGACCAGAACATCCAGGCGGTCGGCTTCTTCTCCAATAACCTGTAAGGAGTCGTAGTATTCATCAGGAGAACGTTCCTTCAGCATGGCCGTTTCTACCTCTCCAATGATGGCCGTCAGAGGGTTTTTGATCTGATGGGACGCATTGCCAATGAAAAGATTCTGTGTTTCAATGGCGGCTTCGATGCGGTCCAGCATGCGGTTGAAGGTAGTAGCCAGCTGTTTGAGCTCGTCCTGTCTTCCATTTTTTTCTTTCAGGCGCAGGTGCATGTTGCTGGAATTGATGCTTTTCATTTTTCGGATCATCTGGCCAATGGGCAAAAGGATGTGCCAGGCATACCATCGGCCCAGTAGAAATACGGCAAGCAGGGCCGTGCCGAGGATAAAAAGCATCAACTTAAGCAAGTTGGTGAGTTTGCGTTGTCCATAGAGATCCTGGGCAGCCACAACCGCGGCGAAAATTCCCTGATTGTCCTCATAGCGAATACCCACCACGGAAAGTTGGCCGTAGTGGTACCGGATGTCTTCTCCTACCCGAATTCGGGCCAGGGTGGTGGCGTCCAGAAATGCAGGTAGCGTATCCGGGACCGGCGCCCCTGCACTGAGGTCATATAAAAACTCCTGCTCTTGTTGTAAGGTGCGCAGGTGGCGCCTGCGCACCTCTTCAAATATTTGCTGGTTGAGTTCATCCTTTTCCAAAAAGGCCTGGGCGGCAATCTGTGCTCTTTCCTCGAGCCGGTTAAAGAACTCGTTGAAGGTATACTGGCGGGTCAGGAAATAGAGCGTTACAAAAATGATGGCCAGTAAGGTAAAGTTCAGCAGGGTAAAAGTTATGGCAATTCTATTCCGCAGCGTCATGGCCTTCTTTAAGTATATAGCCCATACCATAGACAGTATGGATGAGCTTGGCGGGATATCCCTTGTCGATCTTATTGCGCAGGTAGTTGACGTATACGTCTACCACATTAGTCCCCGTATCGAAGTCCAGTCCCCAGACTTGCTCCAGCAGCTCAAACCGGGAAAGCGCCTTGCCGGGATGGCGCAGAAAAAATTCCAACAGCTTGAATTCACGGATCGTCAACTTGATCGGGCGCCCTTCCCGGAAGGCTTCCTTGGATTCCAGGTTGACCTCAAGCCCACCGTATGAGAGGAGGTTGATGGCTGGCAGTTGGCGGCGGTAGCGGCGCACCAGAGCCTGTAGCCGGGCCATCAACTCGGTTAGTTTGAAGGGCTTGGCCATATAGTCATCGGCGCCGGCATCCAGCCCTTTTACCACATGATTGGTGTGGTTGAGAGCACTCAGCATCAGAATGGGCGTATCTTTCCGGTATTGTTGCCGAATGTGCTGGCATACCTCCCATCCATTTTTTCGGGGTAGAATGATATCCAGAATGATGACATCGAAGTCCTTGTCCGCCAAAATATCCAGCCCCGTCTCCCCATCATAGGCAACACTGACCTCATATCCGGCATTGGAAAGGCTGCGTTCAATGAAAGAGGCGATATTCTTTTCATCTTCGATTACTAATACTTTCATTCCGGTCTTTATTAGGGCGCCGGGAAGATAAGGGGCGGCCTGGCTTCCATTTAATTCAATATAGACTGCAAATTGTAAAAAGGCCACTTGAGATAGCCATTGGCATCAGAATAGTGGTTATTGGCTGCATTATCCTTACCTCACCACCCAGCCATTGCCCCAGCCCTTTTTCGGATTGACAAAGGCCAATTCCCCCTTGTCGTTTTCCGCCATCAGGATCATGCCCTGGGACTCGATGCCGCGCAGCTTGCGGGGCGCCAGGTTGGCGACCACTACGACGGGTAGGCCGGGCAGTTCTTCGGGCTTGAAGAATTGGGCGATACCGGAAACGACCGTGCGCTGCTCGCTACCCAGGTCGATGGTCAGCTTGAGTAGCTTATCTGCTTTGGGTACGGCCTCGGCGGCGATGATGGCGCCGGTACGGAGGTCCAGTTTAGCGAAGTCCTCGTATTGAATGGTGGGTTTGATGGGTTCCCGTTTTTCCCCTTCTTCGGTTTCCAACACCATTTGCAATTTTTCCTTTTGCCGGTTAATGATCTGCAGGAGGCTGTCGTCCTTGCGGTCGACAATTTTTGCGAAAAGCAGCTCCGGCTCGCCAATCTTATGGCCGGCAGAAATAATTGGCTCCCCGGTTTCCAGCTTATTAAGCGCTTCCTGCAAGTCCCCATTCTGAAGGGCGGGCAGGTTCAGAAGCCGGCGAATTTTAGGCGCTGTAAAGGGGATAAACGGATCTGCCAGAACGCTCAGCAGGGCCACCACCTGCAGGCTGGTGAACATACAGTCTTTGATTTCCTGGCTGTCCGGGTCTGCTTTATAGATTTTCCAGGGAGACACGTCCTGCAGATAGGTATTGCCCCAGGAGGAGAGCTCCATCAGGGTAATGACGGCTGAGCGGAAGCTGAAGGCGTCCAGTTCGCCGGTGATCTTCTGAACAATCTCCCGGGCAGGCGCCAGGGCGGTTTTTATATCCTGGCTGGTTGGCGGCACGACCCCCTCGAAGTATTTATTGGTGAGTACAATGACGCGGTTGACGAAGTTGCCCAGGTTGTCCGCCAGTTCTTTGTCGTGGAAGTCGGTAAACTCGTCCCACTTGAAGTCGGCGTCCTTGTTTTCCGGCATATTGCGGATGAGTGCGTAGCGTAGCGCATCTTCTTTATTCGGGAAATTTTTAAACTCCTCCAGGTATTCGTGCTGCTCGATGCCCCAGCCGCGCGACTTGGAAAACTTCTGCCCCTCGAAGTTAAGGAACTGGTTCGCGGGCACATTGACTGGTAGATTGTACTCGCCGTAAGCCTTGAGCATGGCCGGGAAGACGATGCAATGGAATACTATATTATCCTTTCCGATAAAGTGAATGAGGGTAGTGTCATTATCCTTCCAGTACAGCTCCCAGTCTTTTCCGTTTTCTTTAGCCCATTGCCGGGTGGAAGAGATGTAGCCGATGGGGGCGTCGAACCAGACATAGAGCACCTTGCCCTTCGCCTCTTCCAGCGGCACGGGGATACCCCAGTCGAGGTCACGGGTGATGGCGCGGGGTTGCAGGCCGGTATCCAGCCAGGAGAGGCACTGGCCTACTACATGGCGCTTCCAGGTTTTGGGGTCGTGGTGCAGTTCCCCTTCCAGAACGCCGGTATCAATCCATTCCCTCAACCAGTTTTCGTGTTTGTCCAGTTTGAAATACCAGTGCTTGGTTGTTTTCAGTTGCGGCGCTTTGCCGCTGAGGGTGGAGCGCGGATGGATCAACTCTAAGGGAGAGAGGTCAGAACCGCAATTTTCACACTGGTCGCCGAAGGCTTCTTCATGGCCGCACTTAGGGCAGGCGCCTACAATATAGCGGTCGGCGAGGAACTGGTCGTACTCCTCGTCGTAGTATTGTTCTATTTCCCTTTCCTCAAATTCGCCGCCTTTTTCATAAAGCTTGAGGAAGAAATCCTGAGAGGTTTCATGGTGCAGGGGCGCGCTGGTGCGGTGGTAGTAATCGAAAGAGATACCCAGCCTGGAAAAGGTATCCTTATTCAGGGTATGGTATTTATCGATGATCTCCTGGGGAGAGATGCCCTCCTTTTTAGCCCGAATGGTGATGGCCGCCCCATGTTCATCGGATCCGCATACCCATACGACGTCCTTCCCCAGCAGGCGAAGATAGCGTACGTAGATGTCGGCGGGCAGGTAAGCGCCGGCCAGGTGGCCGAGATGCAGGGCCCCGTTGGCGTAAGGCAGGGCGGAGGTGATGAGGTATCGTTTGCTCATTGGTGGCGGAGTGTTTGGTGTTACAGTGTATCAGTGTAAATACCTGGATATAATTAATGAAACATGAAAGCTGGTCTAAGCCCCTGGTATTCAATCATTCAGTCATTCATTAATTCAGTCCATATACTTATCAGTGTTAAAGGCTGCGAATATACGGGAAAGACAACACAATGCCTGAAAAATTGGTTTCCAAAGACGGGTTAAAGAAGATAGGGTATTGGAATGAGTGAATGGGGATTTTTTTTGATCGAAGGTTGAAAAAAAAAAATTCTTTTGACAATAATACCAGAATAGGCCGCGTTCTATTGCCATAATTTTGGAGCGTGAGCAACTCGATTAAGTTGCCCTCCATCTTTCATACGACAGATTTTATCTGCAAGAATATAACTGGGGTTTAGTTTTTTAGAGGAGTGTAGTAGCGTAATGCTACTACGCTTTCTTTTTTTTACTAAATTCCTTCCCGGAATGGCGAAATAACCCTAGTGCTCTAAGCAGATAAGAACTATGCATATCAAACCCTTTCAAGCGGTTTATCCTAACCTGGATTACATTACCTCTGCGGATTCCTTTTTCAATTCGGCAAGGGACGAATACCTGGAGTATTCCGATAGCGGCTTTTTTACCAAAACGGCTCAGGAGGCACTTTTCATCTACCGCATCCAGAGGCCTGAAAGACAGTTTACAGGGCTGATCGCCTGTGCTGATATCCGGGATTATCTGGACGGGAATATCAAACAACACGAGCATACCCTGGCGGCAAAAGAACAGCAGCAAATGCAGCTGATGTTTCGTCGCCGGGCGGCGGTCAAACCGGTATTGCTGGCCTATCCAGGCGTGGATGACATCAATCGGTGGATTGAATCCTACATTATAAGGCGGGAACCTTTTTTTGAAGTCGAATCGGAAGAGTCCCGGGAGCATCACATCCTCTGGGAAGTTCGCGATGGCGCGGCCATCCGGGAGATACAGGTTTTATTCGAACAACATGTGCCCTTTTCTTATATTGCGGACGGCCATCATCGAACCTCCACTACTTCCATGATGTATGGCAAGGCTCTGGAAGGCAAACAACAAGGGGATTACCACCTATTGTTATGCGCGCTTTTCCCCTCTTCAGACATCGACATTCTGGACTTCAACCGCGTAGTGTATGGATTGAACGGACATTCCAAAACGGCTTTTATGGCCCATATCGCCCAATATTTCGAAATTGGCTTTCTTGACCGGCCAGAGAAGCCCGGCCAAAAACACGAGATCACCATGTTTTTCAACCGGGAGTGGTACCGCCTGCGTTGGAGGGAACACATCCTCCTGGAGTATTTTGATGAAGCGGTGGTGCTCGACGCCATGTTATTGGATGAGAAAGTGCTGGGCAATATTCTCGGTATAGCTGATGTGCGCACCGACCAGCGCATCCTCTACGTGGAGGGCCCCAGGGGCCTGGATGGCATCCAACATGCTGTGGCCAAGGGAGAAGAAGGTGTAGCCTTTTGCCTTTTTCCGGTTCAGTTGGAAGAAATGATGAAGGTGGCGGATGCCGGGAAGGTGATGCCCCCCAAATCCACCTGGGTGGAGCCACGGATGAAGAACGGGCTGATCGTGCAGGTGTATTAGCAGCCTGTTTTTTACCGAAGCAGAGAAATTGTTATCTTCATCCTCAAAAGGAAAATCCAATGCGTAAGATCACTGCGGATATTATCTTTCCCGTTGCTACCCCGCCGGTGAAAGAAGGCGTTATTGTTGTCGATGATGAAGGGAAGGTGTTGAGGCTCGACAAAAGAGCGGGCCATGACCCGGCCAGCCTGGAAATCCACCAGGGAGTCATTGTGCCTGGTTTTATCAATACGCACTGCCATCTGGAGCTCTCTCATATGAAAGGGCGCGTCGATACCGGCGCCGGCCTGCTGCCCTTCCTCCAAAAAGTGGTCAAATTCAGAGATATCCCCATGGACGAAATCCTGGACGCCATCAGCCGGGCCGACCAGGAAATGTACGAAAACGGGATCGTAGCCGTTGGGGACATTTCTAACAAGCTGGATACCAGAGCGCGGAAAGAAAGTAGCTCCATCCGTTACTATACCTTTGTGGAGATGTTTGACTTCCTGCAAAATGAAGGCGCTCAGAAAACGTTCACGATGTACAAGGACGTTTACGAGGGCCAAAGCGATACAGGAGGCAACCGCAAGAGTTGTGTGCCGCATGCCCCTTATACGGTCTCGCCCCGCCTTTTCAGCATGATCAATGAGGCCAATGAAGAGGAAGGCATCACGGTCAGCATCCACAATCAGGAAACCGAGCACGAAGACAATTTCTTTCTCTACAAGTCTGGCGGCTTTGTAGATTTCTACGAGTCCTTTGGCTTCCCACTCACCCATTTTGAGCCTACCGGTAAAACGTCCATCCACTATGCACTGCAACAGATGAACCCCCGTTGCCGCACCCTCTTTGTTCACAACACCATGACCGGGCCGGAAGACATTCGGGCCGCTCATTCCTGGAGTGATAAAGTGTACTGGGCGACCTGCGCCAACGCCAACCTCTACATCGAAAACAGGATGCCTTTTTATCAACATTTCATCGACGAGGGCGCTCGCATGACGATCGGTACCGACAGCCTGACCTCCAATTGGCAGCTTTCTGTCCTGGAAGAGATGAAAACCATTTCCCGCCTCCAATCTTATGTGCCTTTCGAAATGCTGCTGCGCTGGGCAACGTTGAACGGGGCTGAAGCCCTTGGTTTTGAAAACGAGCTGGGCAGTATTGAAGCCGGCAAAAAGCCCGGGCTGAACCTGCTCAATCTGGATGAAAAGCTGCGCTTGTCGGCAGAGACGAATGTAAAACGGTTGGTATAGGTTCCTCCTTTTTCGTCCGGCGGTCGCTATGGTGGAGAAATCGTACAATTGGGATGGGCCAGGATGCTCCTGCCTGGAGGCAAAACTCACCGCCGCCGGCTGACAAAAATCATAGCTTTCTATGACCAGGGTTATTGATGGGCGACGGCCAAGGGGTTATCTTATCCGCCAAACCCGCTGTCATGACCCAGTACTTCACCTGCCTGTTCGTATGGGTAGTATTACCCGTTACGCTCTCGGGCCAGCTATCTAAAAGAGCCTTGTTGGCTTCTCGATTAAGGCGCCTTACTACCTGGATTATCTATCGCTCCGGCGGGGCCACAGGATCAGGGGCTGACAAAAGTCATCGCTGCCTGTGATGTACATTACAGAAATAAAAGGCGCCTGAAAGCTACCTTCGGCAATGCTGAAAACATGGATACATAAAATAAACAGACAAGAAATGAAGAAACTTTTGATTGTTTTAGTAGCCCTCGCCTGGCCGGCGTTTCAGGCACTTCGGGCACAAACCAGCCTGGCGAAAGCCGATCAGGAAAATTTCATTTTCCTGGCGGAAGAAGAAAAACTGGCCCGCGATTTTTATCTGGCCATGGAGTCCAAATGGGAAGCCAAAGTGTTCAACCATATTGCTGAGGCGGAACAACGCCATCTGGACCGGGCCATCGCATTCGCTGCCGAACAGGGAGTTGGATTGCCCAAGAGCATCACTGCCGATAAAGCCGGGAAATTCCAGAACAAGGAACTTCAGCAGCTCTATGATGAGTTGATGGCCAGTGGAGGACAATCTCTGGAGGCGGCATTACGTGCGGGAGCCCGGGTCGAGGAGGCCGATATCCGGGACCTGAAGGAAGCCCTGGAGACGGTCCAAAACGAAGCACTGCGCAGCACTTACCTCTACTTCCTGGAAGCTTCCGGCAACCACCTTCGGGCGTTTAATAAAAACCTCACTGCCCAGGGGGTCGCCTACAGCCCGGTGTTGCTGGCTCAGGCCGACTTTGATGCCATTATTGCTGCGGATGGTAAGGGGCAGGGCTGCCAGGGACAAGAGGCCAAGCAGGGTAAAGGTTGTTGCCAGAACAAAGGCGCCAAACAGGGGCAATGTTGCCAGGGCGCTAAAAAAGGCAACTGCCAGGGCAATGGAAAAGGAAAACAGTCGCTGAATTGACGCCCCTTTAACATCAGAATGCCCCGGGTGTGATGGCCTCTCCAGCGGACGAGAGGCCATCGCATTGTTTTATCGCCCTATTGGGCTATCTTCCTGAATTTAGAAAGTCCCGCTCCTGCTTCCGGTAAAATTTTCCCCTTCCGTTGCCCTTTGCTTCCATAATCCTCTTTATATTCAGCCTCCGAGGCCTTTTGATTATTAAGAGGCGCTCGCTTTGCAAAAGAAAAAGGTATGCAACAAAAGATAGCGCAATTGAAGTGGAAACCATCCTTGGGGTTTTTCGCCCCGATACTAATCCTGGTGCTGGGGCCGGCTATATTAGTAGCTCAGGCGGTTCCTCTTACCCTGGATGAAGCCTTCGGTATAGCCAGCCGCAATTATCCTCAACTGAAACAGGACCGGCAATTCATCGAACAGCAAAACGCATTGATCCGGTCGGCAGCCTCCCTGCCTAACACCGGTGTTTTCGTCTCCGGAGACGAAGTTGACCCCAACAGCACCCGGGGCATCCATTCATTGGGATTGCGGCAGGACTTTAACTGGCCCGGCGCCAAGGGGCGCCGGGAGGAAGCCATCCGGCAGCAGGCCCTTTGGGGCAATGCCCGCCTTGAACTCGACCAACTGGAACTGAGGCGGCAAGTCGCCCGTGCTTATTATAAGGTGCTTTTTTTCCGAAACCTCCAGGAATTAATGCGCGAGCAGGTAGGCCTTTTCACCGAGTTGGTAGAGCTGGCCCAATTGCGGTTTGAACTGGGTGAAACCGGTAAAATCCCCGTGCTTTCGGCCCAGGGTAAGCAAAAAGAGGCTACCCTGGGGCAGCTACAGGCCAATGAAGATTATGAAATTGCGCTGACGATTTTTAACAACTGGATGTATTCAGATACCGCCTATGAGGTGGCAGGGCGCAGCCTGCCGGAGCCGGCCGGCTATTTCAACTGGTATGTCAACAACGGCCACCCTCGCTTATTACTCCAGCAGCAGCAGGCCAACCTGGCAAACGCCCAGGTGAAAGTAGAGCAAAATAAGTTGTTGCCTCAGATTCGGACGGCGGGCCTCCTCCAGATGGTTGACGGGGATTCTCCGTTTTTCGGATATCAACTCGGGCTGAATATACCGCTGGGGCAGGGCGCCATTCGAGCCCGGATTGAAGGAGCGAAGGTGCAAACCGAAATTTGCGAAACAGAACTGGAAGCTACTCAAAGAGAATTGGAGAATGAACGGCGCCGGCTCATCAGCTCGCTCAAAAAAGAACAGATGTCTCTGGATTATATCCGCCAGGAAATGTTGCCGCTGGCAAAGGAGCAGATCGAGGCTTCCCGTAAGGCCTACGCCCAGGGAGCCGTCGAGTATCAGGATTATCTGCGCAACCTCGAGCAGGCAATGAACGCCCGCTTCCAGTACCTTCAGGTTTTAGAACGCTACAACCTGCTAAAGCTGGAGCTGGAATTCCTTAGCGGGCGGAGGTGATTTGAGATGTACGGTGTGGGATGTACGGTGTGGGATGTACGGTGTGGGATGTACGGTGTGGGATGTACGGTGTGGGATGTACGGTGTGGGATGTACGATGTGGGATGTACGGTGTGGGATGTACGGTGTGGGATGTACGGTGTGGGATGTACGGTGTGGGATGTACGGTGTGGGATGTACGGTGTGGGATGTACGGTGTGGGATGTACGGTGTGGGATGTACGGTGTGGGATGTACGGTGTGGGATGTACGTACGGTGTGTGTACGGGATGTACGATGTGGGATGTACGGTGTGGGATGTACGGTGTGGGATGTACGGTGTGGGATGTACGGTGTGGGATGTACGGTGTGGGATGTACGGTGTGGGATGTACGGTGTGGGATGTACGGTGTGGGATGTACGGTGTGGGATGTACGGTGTGGGATGTACGGTGTGGGATGTACGGTGTGGGATGTACGGTGTGGGATGTACGGTGTGGGATGTACGGTGTGGGATGTACGGTGTGGGATGTACGGTGTGGGATGTACGGTGTGGGATGTACGGTGTGGGATGTACGATGTACGAACACATTGGGAGGCCTTGTGTGTACCTCGTTTGAACTTTGGACATTTTGGAGAATACCACCGGGGACCTCATTTAAGTGAGAAACTTCCGCTTTCCGAATTCCGACTTCCGCTTTCCGAATTCCGAACACTCCCTTTTGCCACCCACTTTTTCTACCTTTGCCTCAACATTTTTTATAGTAACTAAGAACAATGGCCCTATCTTTCGACTCCTTCCAACAGCAGAATATTCTGATCGTCGGTGACGTAATGATCGACCGGTATCTCACCGGAAAAGCCAACCGCATATCGCCGGAAGCTCCCGTACCGGTGGTACACCTTCAGGGCAGGGACAGCCGCCTGGGAGGGGCGGGCAATGTAGCGCTCAACCTGAAAGCACTCGGGGCTACGCCCTACCTGTGCTCTGTAATCGGACAGGATGAAAACGCCCGGCAACTGGCTGAACTCCTGCCGGAGCTCCAACTGTCCGGAAAAGGCCTGATCCGGTCAGCAGAGAGAAAAACGACCGTAAAGGCCCGAATCATCGCCGCTAACCAACATTTGCTCCGGGTCGATGATGAAGACACCCATGGCCTTTCGGAGCAGGAAGCCGGCCTGCTGCTGGATGGTATCCGGGATATTTTGGATAACCGCCCTATTCACGCTATTCTCTTTCAGGATTATAATAAAGGAGTGCTCACCCACAAGGTGATCCACGAGGTAATGCTGGAAGCCATCAAACGGGATATTCCTACGGCCGTTGACCCCAAGTTCGACAATTTCTGGACCTACAACCATGTCACCCTTTTTAAACCCAACCTCAAAGAGATACAGGCACAGCTGCCCTTTCGGGTAGAGCCGGAGCTTTCCTCTCTGAAGAAAGCCGCCGAGCACCTCCACGCCAAGCTGGGTAATCAGTATTCCCTGATCACCCTATCCGAAAAGGGCATCTTCTTTGACGGCAATGGCCATAGCGAAATCCTGGCTACCCACCCCCGCACCATCGCTGACGTTTGCGGCGCCGGCGACACCGTCTTCGCGATTGCCGGACTGGGCCTCTCACTCGGTATGCCCATTCAGGATATAGCCCTGCTGGCCAACCTTGCCGGCGGCCAGGTCTGTGAAAAGGTGGGCGTCGTACCTGTCGATAAAGCTCAATTGGAGGTTGAATATCAAATGATCCGGAAGAACGGCACGCTCGCGCATTAATTGCTGTAACCTTCTCTTAGTAAGCCAGATGGCCAACTCACGAATTCAGGCTTTACAACCTCCTCATTTTTTGCCTATATTTCTGCCTATGAAATATATCTCTACTCTTTTGTGCTTTGCCCTTTTTGTATTGAATGCCCTTCCGGGCGCCACCCAGTCTTTTTGGGAGGCGGACTTTTCAGGCGGAACCCTGCCTGATGGCTGGGCCGCTGAAGACATTTCAGGCAACGGGGTCATCTGGCAGGGCTGCTCCGCTCCCGGTGGTTGCGGGCTGGCGGGTATGCCGCCGGCCTTATCTCATTTCAAATCCACTACTGCCGCCAACGGGTTTGCCATTGCCAACTCGGGCGCTATCGGCAACCTGCCCAATGACGGGCACATCAGCCGGCTGACCAGTTCAGCCATTGACTGCAATGACAAGAACCAGGTGTTCCTGCAATTTCAAACCGCCATCGGTACCGCCAGTAAAAATGCCGCAAACAACGCAATCCTCAGGGTAATGTCCAACGCGGGCAATAGAGTTTACCGCCCTTTTGCTATGCTGAAAAAAAATGGTGCGTTCGAAATAGCTCCCATTCAGGAATTAGCCCACGGCGAGGCTTATTTCGTCACGCTGGATATCAGTGAAGTCGCCGCCAACCAGCCCCAGGTCTACCTGGAATGGGAATGGCGCGGCAATAACGAATTCGCCTGGCTCATCGACGATGTGCTGCTGAGTACGGAAAATCCTGCCCGCCCGCCCAACGCAGTCTTTTACGAGAGCTTCAATAATGGAAGCAACGGATGGGTATCCAACCCGGTTTTTCCTCCCGACTCCTTGTGGAAATGGTCGCCCGCCGGAGATGTGGATGGAGGGTTCGGGCTCTTTTTTGCCGGACGGGACGCCTTTATCCACACACCCTCCGCTTACGATGGCGCCATGGCTTTTAATGCCGACATTTACAATACCGGGGGAAATCCGCCGGGACAGGGCTTTCAGCCCAAAGCCTTCGTGTGTGAATTGATCTCTCCACCGATCGATCTTTCCAGTGTAGAAACACCGCTTGCGCTTCAGTTTTCTCAGCTCGGATGGCTGGGCAATCTCGCCAATGGAGCGCCGCAAACCCAGGGAGGGGCCCGATTTATCACCTCCTTTGCCTACAGCACCAATGGAGGGTCCAGTTGGAGTGAACCTATCAATATCAATCCTTATCAAACACCCGTTACCCGAATCAATATTGAAGAGGTTTCCCCCTTCAATAATGTGGGCTATTTCGCATTACCGGAGGTGGAAGGCAGCTCCGATTTTCGCGTGAAATTTACCTGGGCAGCCGATTTCTACTTCTGGGTGCTGGATGATATTGCTCTGGTGGAAAGGCCGGCGCGCGATATGAAAGCCAACCGCAACTTCTTTGCCATCACCCCCAATGCGGTCACGCCCAAAAGCCAGCTCCAGGACCAGGCCCTGCTCTGCGATGTCGTCAATATTGGAAGCGAAACCGCCGAGAATGTAAGGCTGGAGGCGGTGATCCGCAAAAAAAGCAACAACACCATCATTTATGCCGACACCCTCCTTTACGGTGATATTCCCGTCGATTCCCTGGTAGAAAATATCTTTTTCCATCGCAACCTGGAAGCCGCCGCCCGGCAGGAAATCGGCGAGTACGAGGCTTTTTATGCCGTCGGCCACAATCAACCCGACGCCAGGCCGCAGGATGACACCCTCCGCTGGCGTTTCCAGGTTTCGGACTTCACCTTTGCCAAGGAGTTTGGCCCCACCCGGGACATTGCGCCTTCCGAAAGCAGGTCTTATAGCTATGGCAACATTTTTTACGTTCCGAAAGGGCAAGGTTTCTATGCCTGCGCCATGAGCTTCGGCATTGCCAATGCTGACCAACTACAAGGGGACGAGGTCACGATACTACTCTATGAATGGAACGGTGAAACGGACGGCAGTGGAGATATCCTCCCGGAAAGCTACACCTTCCTGGCCGGTAACTCCTACACTTTTTCTGAGTTGGACGGGACCAGCCTGATCCACCTTCCCATATCTGCCGATGGGGGGGGCGAAAACCTCAAAGATGACACCTACTACCTGTTGGTGGTGCGCTACGACTCCTTTTTTAAGAGCTGCTTCATGCAGGTTTGCGATACCATCGATTACCAGGCTACCTTTTTTGTCAATGATTCACTCAACCACCCCCAGTACGCCAGCGTGCTGGATGTGGGCAATACGGGCGCCTTCAGCACCCTCGGCTTTGGGTACAACATCGTGCCCGTTATCCGCCTGCACCTGGGATCCAATGCAGAATGCCTGGCCTCTACTGGTGAAACCTCAAATGCCCGGGTTGCCGCTTTGAAGTTATCTCCTAACCCGGCCGCCGGCCGGGCTTATCTGGACCTCAGTGGCCAGCAGGCCTATATCAACGCCTGGTTAACCATTTCTGACTTGTCCGGGAATGAAGTCCGGACAGAATACCTCGGTAAGGTCCAGGCAACATCCCTGCCGCTGGACGTCAGCCAGCTGCCGTCAGGGATGTATCTGGTAAAGCTCAAAGCGGATGGATTTGCAGGGGTTGGGAAGCTGGTGGTGCAGCGGTAACCATTCGCTACCCCGTCAGAAAAAGAGCACTGGAAAAAGCACGGTGTGTTTCCCAACCTCAACCCGATAAGAGCGTGTTGGGGATTTACTTTTGATGTCGAAAATGAGCAGATTTTGGTTCTCAGGAAGCCATTTTTGAGCCGCATAGCATCGCTACGTGGCGAAAAAATGGCGAAATGAGGTTCAAAAGATGCACATTTGCAGGCCAAAGGGTAAATCCCCAACACGCTCTAAAATTGGTGTCAGATTCATGCCTGCCAATAACGAATCACAAATACCCTACCTCTTCTACCCCAACTGTGCCAACGCCTCTTCCAGGCTCCTGACCTTCGACTCCCCGTCCGCCAGCTTCTGGCGCTCCTTGTCCACCACAGGCGCAGGCGCGTTGTTGACAAAGCGCTCATTGCCCAGTTTTTTCGCCACAGACTGAATGAAGCCCTGGTAGTATTCCAGTTCCTTCTGCAAGCGCTCACGCTCCTCTTCGACGTTGATCTCCTGCTGAAGTTCCAGGAAGAACTTATCGTTACCGGAGAGGAAGGATACGCTATTCTCTATCTCGTCTTTGCTGAATTCCAGTATTTCCAGGTTGGCCATTTTGATGATCATTTCCTTCAGGCCGTTCAACTCCAGCAGATGGCGTGCGCCCGGCGTGTCCTGAACGTACAACTTCAGCAGGTCTTTCATCTTGATGCCGTTGTTGTTGCGAACCTCACGTACGTTGGTAACTACCTCCTTGGCCTCCTCTACCCGGGCGATCAGGTCCTGGTCGTAGGCCTGAGGCTGAGGGTAGCGGCTGATAATACAATCGTCGCCTTCCTTTCTGTCGCGCAGCTGGTGCCAAATCTCCTCGGTGACGAAAGGCATAAAGGGGTGCAGGACGATCATCAGCCGTTCGAAGAGGTGGATCGTCTTCTCGTAAGTCTCCCGGTCGATGGGCTGGCCGTATTCCGGCTTGACCATCTCCAGGAACCAGCTACAGAAGTCATCCCAGATGAGCTTGTACAGGATCATGATATTATCCGACAGGCGAAACTCGGTGAAGTTGCTCTCGATCTTTTCGATAGACTGGCTGAGTTTCTCCTCCAGCCACTCGGCGGCCAGGCGGTTGATGGCATTGGCCTTGCCCTCCCTGACTTCCCAGCCTTTAACCAGGCGCAGGGCATTCCACATTTTATTGCAAAAGTTCCGGCCCTGCTCACAGAGGCGGCTCTCATTGAGAATTTCCCTGGTTTCCTTGTCGAACGGCGCATCGAAGATAATGTCGTTGCCGGCCGCCGCACTGGACAGCAGGCCAAAGCGGACACCATCGGCGCCGTAATTGGCAATCAGTTCCAGCGCTTCCGGAGAATTGCCCAGCGATTTACTCATCTTCTTACGGTGAGAATCGCGAACCATACCCGTAAAGTAAACATGGTGAAAAGGCTGCGCCCCCTTTTCCTTCACAAACTGCTCACCCAGCAAGTCGGGCGCCCACTCGTAGCCCATCATGATCATACGGGCCACCCAGAAGAAGATGATGTCCCAGGCAGTGACCAGCACGTTGGTGGGATAGTAGTACCGCAATTCTTCCTGGTTCTCGAAGCCGTCAAAAACGGAGATAGGCCAGAGCTGGGAAGAGAACCAGGTATCCAGCACGTCTTCGTCCTGGTGCAAGTCTTCTATTTTAAGATCGGGCTTGCCCAGTTCTTCGCGGGCCTGCTCCAGGGCCTTTTCGGCCGTCTCGGCGACAAAGAACTTATCCTCGTAATACCAGGCCGGTATGCGCTGCCCCCACCACAACTGCCGTGAGATACACCAGTCGCGGATATTATCTTCCTGGAGCCAGCTGTTGAACATATTCCAGAAATGCCCGGGGTGAAATTTCACCTCGCCCTTTTCAACCGCATCGAGGGCCGTCCGGGCGAAGCCCTTCATATCTACAAACCACTGTAGGGTCAGGCGGGGCTCTATGATGGCGTCCGTACGTTCGGAGCGCCCTACCTTATTGCGGTAATCTTCTATTTTGACGAGGTGGCCGGCTTCCTCCAAATCCTTGACGATGAGCTTGCGCGCCTTGAAACGGTCTTCGCCGATATACAATTGGGCGGCTTCGCTCATGGCGCCGGCTTCGTTGAGTACATCGATTACCTCCAGATTATGCCGCTGGCCGATCTCATAATCATTGGGGTCGTGGGCGGGGGTGATCTTCAGCGCGCCGGTGCCGAACTCCCGCTCCACATAAGTATCCTGGATGATGGGGATAGAGCGGTTGATCAGGGGAACCAGCGCACGCTTGCCTCTGAGATGCTGATACCGCTCATCATCGGGGTGAGTGGCGATGGCGGTATCGCCCAGGATGGTCTCCGGGCGCACTGTAGCAATGGTGATCCACTCGTCCTTCGCGCCTTCTATCTTATAGCGAACGTGGTATAAGCGGGAGTTCTCCTCCTTATAAATAACTTCCTCGTTGGAAAGCACGGTTTTGGCCTCCGGGTCCCAATTGGTGATGCGCAGGCCGCGGTAGACCTTGCCTTTGCGGTAGAGGCGCACAAAGGTCTTGAGCACCGCTTCCGACATCTTGGGCTCCATGGTGAAGCGGGTGCGCTCCCAGTCGCAGGAAGCCCCCAGCTTCTGGAGTTGGTCCAGAATGATGCCGCCGTATTTTTCTTTCCACTCGAAAGCGTAGTTCAGGAACTCCTCCCGGCTGACATCCGATTTTTTGATACCCCGCGCCCGCAGCATCTTCACTACTTTGGCTTCCGTGGCGATAGAAGCATGGTCAGTGCCCGGCACCCAGCAGGCATTTTTGCCATCGAGACGCGCCTTGCGGATCAGGATATCCTGAATGGTGTTGTTCAGCATGTGCCCCATGTGCAACACCCCGGTCACGTTGGGCGGGGGGATGACGATGGTGAAGGGCTCCCGATCATCCGGTTTCGAATGGAAGTAATTTTTCGCCATCCAGTGGCGGTACCATTTTTCTTCTGTTTCCTGGGGGTTATAGCGTGTGGAGAGTTCCATAACTGCTGTATTATTATTTTTAAGGCCGCTGTACTATTGTTCTACGATGAGTATTCTAAAATGTGCTGCAAAGATAGATTTTTATTCTTTTCTCCTACTTCTAGGTTCCAAATTTCGCTGTTCGCTGTTCGGAGTTCGCGCATCCGGGCGCCATCTTCAGGCAATCGAACGGCGAATGGCCGCAAATAAAATAAATTTATTCTACCCAAATTTCACCGTATTTCAATTGTAAAACCTCCTTGTCTCCCTGCTCATTGATGCCGACTATGTAAAAGTTGCTGTAATCCCTTTCATCTATATTTTCCAGCACCCCGCTGGCCACGAGCCAGTTGACGAGTTCGGGTGTGGTGTTCGAATGCCCGACAACCAGTACGGATTGCCCCCGGTGTTTGCGGCGCAGGCGAGCGGAGAAAGTGGCCAGGTCGTCCGGTTTATATCCTTCTACCGGGAGTCCCTTTCCTTGTGCCACCGGCAGAGCGGTTTCCTGCGTGCGCTTGTATTGGGTAGCGTACACGGCATCCATGGGCAATTCCTTAAAGATATCGGCAAGCAGGTGGGACCGCCTTACCCCCTGAAAGGTAAGATTGGGGTCGGAGCCATAGCCTTTTTCGGCGTGGCGCACCAGGAATATCCGGGTGACATGCTCCTGGCCAGCAAAAGGCAGGGGCGCCGTTTGCCCGTTGTTGAACTGGATTTGTTCGGATGTAATCGACTGGATAGATACAGGGTGCGGCTGCCTCAACAACGGAGGAGTACAGGCCGCCAGGCCCAACCCTATCAGCAGGAAGATGTTCAGCCGGAAGCAATGAAGCATGGTTGTTTATTTTCCGGCAAATATAACCACTGGCGGCTAAAAGTAAGGGGAAACGGGTGGGAATAAGATTTTCCAGATTTTAGATTTTCCAGATTTTCGAAATCTGGAAAATCTGGAATCTCCTACTCCACCGCCTCTTTCTCAAAAATACTGGTTTCCACCTGGTTCCGGAGCAAGTCCTCCATCGTTTCCCGCTGTCGGATCAGGTAGGGTTGGCCCTTGTAGATGAGCACCTCTGCCGGGCGAAACCGAGAGTTGTAGTTGGACGCCATCGAGAAACAATAGGCCCCCGCATTGTGGATACAGAGGATGTCCCCTTCGTTGATCTCGGCAATGCGGCGGTTGATGCCAAAGGTGTCCGTCTCGCAGATATAACCTACGACGGTATAAAAGCGAGCCCTGCCGCCCGGTTTCGACACATTGGTGATCCGGTGAAAAGAGTTGTAGAACATAGGGCGGATCAGGTGGTTCAGCCCCGAGTCAATACCGGCAAAAACGGTAGAGGTCGTTTGCTTCACGACATTGACCTGCACCAGGAAGGAACCGGAATCGCTGACGAGGAACTTCCCCGGTTCAAACATGAGGCAAAGGTCGCGGCCATATTCTTTGCAGAACTCATTGAAGCGCTCGGAGATCATCTCCCCTAATTCTTCGATATTCGTTTCGATGTCTCCTTCCTTATAAGGCACTTTGAAGCCGCTGCCAAAATCGAGGTACTCCAGGCCCGGAAATTCTTTGGCGATCTTGAGCATGATCTCAGCGCCGAAAAGAAATACATCCGGATCCAGGATGTCCGACCCGGTATGCATGTGAACCCCTTCCACCTTCAGGCCCGTGGCCTCGATGACGCGGTGCACCAGCGGCATCTGGTGGATGGAGATGCCGAATTTCGAATCGATATGGCCCACCGAGGTTTTGTGGTTGCCGCCCGCCATGATATGGGGGTTGATGCGAATACAGACCGGAACGTCGAGGTGGGCCTGGCCAAATTGCTCCAGGATGGAAATGTTGTCGATATTGATCTTCACCCCAAATGCTACCGCCTCCTGTATCTCTTCCAGGCTCACGCAGTTGGGGGTGTAAATGATATCCTGGGGGGCAAAACCGGCGCGGATACCCAGTTCCACCTCCTGCACAGAAACCGTGTCCAGCCCGGCGCCCAGTTCTTTGAACAGCTTCAGGATGTTGATATTGGACAAAGCCTTACAGGCATAGTTGATCCTCAGGTTCTTTACTTTAAAGGCTTCGGTTATCCGTTTGTACTGCCGCTCTATGACCGCACTGTCGTAAACATAAAGCGGGCAGCCGAACTGCTCCACCAATTCCAGCGGGTCGACGCCCCCGCTCAGCAAATAACGGTTGTTTTCCAATACCATTTTTTCAGAAGGTTGTAATTGAATGAAGTTAAAGCCCGCAAAGATACGGATTTTCAAAAGTGGATGCCAGTTTTTTCTACCATCCTTGCTTCCTCGCCCGGTAACCTTTTCCAGGTTTCTCAAATACAGATTACAGAAATAACAACTTGGCAGTGATTAAAAAAAAACAACTTCACTGTTTGAAATCCGTAGTTGCAGCTCGTTCATCAGCCTGATCTTGCGGGAATGCTACCTGGCTTCTTCACTTCCCTACAACTACGGATCGTGAAGTTATTTTTTAAGATTCGATTCCCCCACGCACCAATTCCACAAAAATTCGCATCTTGTATGTATAGACTGAAAGTGATCAACCGGAAAAGCAGCCCCGTGACAGAACAAGAGCTCATCCAAGCCTGCAAAGAAGAAGACCGGCGTGCGCAGAAAATGCTGTACGACCGCTACTCCCCCGTCATGTTTGGCGTTTGTAAACGCTATCTAAAAACCAGGGAGGACGCCGAAGATGTGCTCGTCGAGGCTTTCTTTAAAGTGTTGACCAATATTCACCAGTACAAAGGAGCTGGCAGCTTCGAAGGCTGGATACGGCGCATCGTGGTGAATGAATCGCTGATGTTTATCCGCCGGCGCCACAATTTCAGCATGACCGTCGAGATCAACAATATAGATGCCCCGGCGCCTGCCAAGGCCATCGGCCGGCTGGCGGAGCAGGAGATTCTTAGATTACTCGATCAACTGCCGACCGGCTACCGGACTGTTTTTAACCTGTACGTGGTGGAAGGGTACAAACACCGGGAGATCGGCGATATGCTGGGCATCAGCATCAACACCTCTAAGTCGCAACTCATCCTTGCCCGCAAACGGATGCAGGAACTGCTGGAGCAGGCGGGGTATTCGGATATAGAGGGGGCGGCGGGGTAGTTGGATGGTTATATGGTTGAATGAAGGAATGAAGGAGGGAAGGAGGGAAGAAATAAAATATATTTGAATCTGAAAGTCAGAATTAGTTACATATTGAAATTATTCAATCATTCGCTAATTCAGCCCTTCATTCCTTTCCTGGAGTTCCCGGCCTCTGTCCGTCATAGCCGGACTACTGCCGGCGGAGACGCAGTTCCCTGATGGTTAGATGTTTGAATGGCTTCGTCAATCCCACAAGCAAAAAATATGGCACGCAAAAGAGATGTATTCGATTTTTTCAGAGATAATCAGCACCGCCTGAATGAAGCGCCGTCCGCCCAATCCTGGCGGCGGCTGGACCAGCGGCTCGACGCACATCGCCGCCGCAACCGGATTTCCCGCTATCGGGTGCTGGGCATGGTAGCCGGTATTCTGTTCCTGGCCGTTCTGGTTGGGCTGATCTCGCTGAGCCTGAGCCAGCAGCACAGAATGCTGCTGGCTGCTAATAAGCAGGCCGTACCCAGCGACCTGGAAGACCTCACGATGACCGACGCCGACCCCAATGGACTCCGAACCGTTTTGACGGTTCAACGCGCGCAGGAAGGCCTGCAACATCCCATTTCGGAAGGCGCGCCGGGGCAGAAACTCGTCTTTGCCGGCAGTAGCGAACAACGCCGGACGAGTGGCGGCGCCACCCTGGATGCCTTCAGTTGGATGGTCGGCCGCTGGCAGTCTCATGAAAACGGACAGCCGGCCTTCGAAGAGTGGAACCGCCTCAATGACAACGAATTGGCCGGGATGGCCGGCCTTGAAAATGAAAAACAGCCTCAGGAGCACATGCGCCTCTATAAGCAAGGAAACAAGATTTACTTCAGCACCGACTTTGGAGGCCAATCCGTCATTCAGTATTCCCTGATTGCCATTAACGGCGAAGAAGCCCTGTTCGAAAACCTGGAAGCGGGCTTCCCCCAACAGTTGCGCCTGCAGCGCCCGGGGCAGGGCCGAATGGCCATCATCTACCAAAATGCCGAATCTCACCTGCCGGATACCGAACGGATCCGAAACCTCCACCAACGCCATACCATCAAGAGTATGCAGGCGGTGAGGCGGATGAGCCGGGTGAACCCGCAGTAGGGGGTTGCTTATTGTTAACAACTCTATCCTACCCATGAACATTCTCCCCTCTCCACTCCTTAATATCTCAGGTACGGACTTTTAGATGCGTTTGCCCCTCGGGGCAATGGACTTTCATTTTTATTTCCCGTAACTTTGAAGTTTTGTGTAAGAGTAGGTTCGGAGGCCGGGTTTGAAGGAGAGAAGTGTCCATTTTTTGATGAGATAAGGCACTTTTCGCAGTTCGTACCTGGAAGGTACGGGCAAGGAAAGTAACGCCATATCATTAAAAAAGGGGCCTTCGTAGCCCAAAGATTAGCCTCCAAACATACTCTAAGGGCAAGCCTATATTGGCCAATGTTTTAGAGTAGGAGAAAACGCCATGAACTTTTTGCTCCAAAAGCTGGAATCACACATAGAGGAGGAAGCGCTGATCGAGGGCGAGCAACTGCTGGAAGCAGGAGCGGCCGACAATCTGTTCGAACTCGAAAAGCACCTTTGGCTGGCCACCGTCGAAGGTTGTGAAGTGGAACTCAAGGTCAGCCCGTCCAAAGTATTGGCAGGCACCTGCGAATGTGAACGCTTTGCAGCGGAAGGCATGTGCGAACACCTTGCCGCTGTGATGATGGCCCTACGCCGCCAGCAACAGGCCCGGAAACAAAAACAGGAAAAGGCCAAAAAGGAATCCCTCACCCCCAGGAAGCTGACCACCGGTATTGTCCTGGACCATGTCAACCTGGAAGAACTCGCCGAATTTGTGCGCGATTACGCCAAGGCCAACCGCAATTTCGCCATTGCCCTCAAGGCGCGGTTTGCCTCCACCGTTTCTGAGATAGGCGGTAAGGAAAAGTACATGCAATTACTGGATAGCAGCATCAAAGCGGTGCGCAAACCCGACCGCAGCATTTCCATGCGGGGCAGCCAGCGGTTGATCAAAGTACTGGCGGAACTGCACCTGCAGGCCGGACAGGCCATTATGGAAAGGGACTTTCTGGAGGCGTCCTTCATTTGTCAGAGCATTATCGAAAAGGTAACGCCTGTACTGAAAAAAACCCAGGGTAAAAAACAGGAACTGAATCGGGATATCAGCCGTGCTTTCGACAACCTGCACCGGTTGCTGGAAAAGGGGCCCGCCCCTACCCTGCTCCGCAGCTTATGGGAATATTGCCTGCAGGAATACAATAAGCTGGTTTATCGCAGCAGCGGCATCGACCTGCAGTTCTTCAAGCTCATGGTGCAGCTTGCTCACGAACCCGCCCAGCAGAAAGCCTTACTCGAAAAGCTACAACATTACACCGAAAAGTACCGGGAAGAAGATCGCCCCATCGCCCCCCTGATGCTCATCGAACTCAGTGCACTGGAAAGAGCCGGCCAACCGGAAGAAGCCCGCCGGCTTATGGAAAGCAACCTCATGCAGCCCGATGTGCTGCTCTACGCCATACAGCAAGCCATTACCAAAGGGCAGATACCCCGTGTCAAAGCCCTGGCCATCACCGGCCTGCGGTTCGAACTGCCTCCAGAGGTGAAGGCGCGCCTGGAAGAAATGATGCTCCAACTGGCCGAACAGGACGACGAACCGGAAGAGGTGAACCGCTACGCGCTGCTCCGTTTCCTGGACACCCAAAACTTCGCCTACCTGGAAAAGGCGCGCCGGTCCGCCGGCTCTGACTGGGCCCAACAGGTAGAAGACACCCTCGCCCATTTCCAGGGGCTCCCCTATGCGCCCAGCCGGCGCAATACCATCGCCCGAATCCTCGCCGAGGAAGGCCTCCACGAGCGGCTGATGGACTACGCCGAGCAGGTCCAGTCGCTCGACCTGCTCCAGGAGTTTGCCCCGTACCTCATAGACAACCACCGCGAACGCCTGCTCGAACTGTATCGCAAACTGCTTACTGATTTCCTCCGCAACCACCTGGGCCGCAAGACCTCCCAACGCATCCGCGAAGCCCTGCAACGCCTCCACGAGATCGGCGCCGGTGATATGGCCGTGCTGCTGGTAGAAGAATTCCGCAGCCAATACCCGGAACGGCACTCGCTGATGGAGGAACTGGCGCTCTTCTGAAATGGTATTCAGCAACTTGCGGTTCGGTATTCGCCGTTCGCTTGCTGTCCACCCCCAAATCCGCGAACTCCGAATTGCGAATAGCAAATTAGGGTGTTAAGAAAAATTTTTCACTCTCTTTGGATGAATTTTTTCATATTCTGCTTGAGCCAGTCCACCCCTTGCGGCTCCTCCAGGATGTCAAGCAAGATGGAATAAGTTAGTTCTTTGAAAAACTGGATTTTAGCCATTTTGAACGAACGGATACCGTTGCGTTTCTTGTAGATCAAGACCAACATAGCTTCAATCATGGTAAAGTAGAGCATGTTTTGGATGGCATTGGCATCGTTGCATACAAAGTGCGTCAGGTTCATTTCCTGTTTCATGAAACGGAAAAGCACCTCGATGTCCCACCGCTGGCGATAAATTTCAGCGATACTACAGCAGGTAGATCCCACAGGTTAGTCACGAAAGACAGCACCTGCCCACTGGCTTTACCGGTATTGAACCAAGCGCAGTTTGGTGGGCGAGACTTTTTGTTGCTCTCATAGAGATGAACGGCACTGTCCTGGATAAACTCTAAGCTCTCTGTATCGCTATAGCCATCGTCTTGCCAATGTGGATGAAGCAGATCATAACGGGCGCATCCTTCAGGCGTAGACAAATAATATCTGTTCCTCTGCCAGTTGGGCGTAAGACTTGCGGCTTTGTAGCCCTCTATCAAAAACGCTGATATCATCTTGCCATGGGATGCCTTGAGGATGGCTTCTTTCAAAGCTGTTTCCTCACTGAGGTGCCCTTGATCGGCATGGAAATGCATCTGGATGAGAAACTCGTCTACCAGTTCCGTGGTGAGCTTGACTTGCCTTTTGCCTTTTTCGTGTTACCTACCTTCATCCCTTCCAATAAATGGGAAAAGGTGGCGATCATTGTGGAGTCATAGCGCTTGATATGGTAGCCAGACAAAGATTTGTCTCCATATAATTGCCGGGCGCGTTTATAGACTAGCTCAAAAGCTTACGGCAAAAAGCAGGCTTGATCTTGATCAGGCGCTCCCGGATACCTGTCCAGGTCACCTCATCGGCAGCCAGCGCAGGGCTAAGGCTTGAAAGAGCGGGTCTTTATAATGCTCTTCCATGACCCGAAGGCTTAGCGTTCGCTGCTCATAAGGCTAAAGAGCACTAACTTGAACAGGCTGGTACTTAAGTTTCTTGACCCATTTGTCCACGACGAGGTCCTTAGCCAGTTGCTCGACCGATTCCTCAGGTATCAACTCGAAGAATTCCGCAGCCAATACCCGGAACGGCACTCGCTGATGGAGGAACTGGCGCTCTTCTGAAATGGTACTCAGCAATTCGAAGTTCGGTATTCGCCGTTCGCTTGCTGTCCACCCCCAAATCCGCGAACTCCGAATAGCGAATAGCGAATAGCGAAATACCAATTAGCTACTTTAAATGTTGCATTACCTATATTTGCCTCATGAAAACTGAACTTTGGGCCATCGGAAAAACCAACGAACGCTACCTGGAAGAGGGTATGGAGCTGTACCGCAAGCGCCTGGCCCACTACCTGAAGTTTGGACTGGAGATACTGCCGGACATAAAAAAGGCGGGAAAAATGAACTCGGAGCAGCTCAAGAATAAAGAGGGAGAAGCTGTATTGCAACGCCTCAAAGGGGGAGACTACCTCGTATTGCTCGATGAAAGTGGCCAGCAGTATACTTCCGAAAGCTTCGCCGAATTTCTGGGCCACAAGTTACAGCTCAGCCACAAGCGCATCATTTTCCTGATTGGCGGCGCCTTCGGCTTCTCACCGGAGCTCTACGCCCGCGCCGACGGTAAACTATCTTTATCCCGAATGACGTTTTCTCATCAGATGGTGCGCCTGTTCTTTCTGGAACAGCTCTACCGCGCGATGACCATCCTCAATAATGAACCTTATCACAACTCCTAAACTATGGATATTAGCCTGACCTACATCCTGATTGGCTTGACCTTGCTCATTTCTTACCAGGCATTCAACAACCCGGATATGAAATACAAGCTGGCTTTTCATCCTTCCTCCGTCTCCGAATTCGGGGAATGGTACCGCTTCCTGAGTAGCGGTTTTGTACACAACGACTGGTCGCACCTCATCCTTAATATGTACGTGTTCTACCTCTTCGGCGCCGCCCTGGAGCCGGTTTTCACCCAGGTGATCTTCGATCCTCTGGTGGGGCGCCTGGTATTTCTCTTTTTCTACATCAGCGCCATCATTTTTGCCGATATCCCTACTTTTTTTAAACACCGGGATAATGCCGGCTACTCATCAGTTGGCGCCTCCGGCGCGACTTCCGCCCTGATGATGGCCTATATTCTCTTCGCCCCGTGGGGCTGGTTCATCTTCCCTCCTCTGCCGGGCATTGTCTTCGCTGTCGGCTACCTCTGGTATTCTTCCTACATGGCAAAACGCGGCGGCGACCTGATCGCCCATGATGCTCACCTTTGGGGAGCCATCTACGGCGTAGTTTTCATGGTGGCCGTAGCCGGTATCTTCAAGCCGGATTTGCTCGATTTCTTCCTCACCCGCCTGATGGACGGGCCGGAAATGCCGAGGTTTTGAGAGCGTAAGGCGGGGAGTTGCCCCGGGCAAATGGTTATATTGTTGTATTGTTAAAGTGTTGATCCCTGCCGTCTAGTCCAGGCCCTTAAATGTTTGGATGCCTCCAAACACTCTTAATATTTTTGACAAGACTGGCGGCCAGTTGGCAGCAATCCAGACTCTGAATGGCCCGTCCTGGACCATCAGGATTCCGCTCGCCTGCCGACACTGGCGACCTCCCTACTCCACCACAAACCGCCATCTTGCCCGCTGCCCACCAGAGGCCAGCTCAGCCCAGTAAACACCCGATGGCCAATCACTTACATCCCAGCTTAGAGTTCTCGTGCCAGGAGAAGTAAACCTGTCAGCCATCCGTTGCCCAGTCGAATGGAAGATGCGCAACCGAGCTTGTTGAGCGGGAAGCCACCGCCAGGAAAGTTGCACTCTGCCCCTGGCCGGGTTTGGCGAAAGGCGAATATCCTGCGCCCAGAGCGGATTGTCCATGCCGGTGAGGAGGGTGATATTATAACGAACGATACTGTCACAACCAAAGGAACTCTCCAGCGTCAGGCTGATCATGGTGTCCCGGGTGATGGGTATGCCCTGCCAATCGCCAGGCTCCTCCAGGTTGACAGCCACTTCGGTGGTGTCTTCTACCGTGAGCACATTGATATGGTGCCAGATGATGCTATCCTGCTCCGGTGTGGCAAACAACTGCCTGAGGATCGTATCCCGTTCCACCGCCTGGCCCAGATATAGGTCGCCGGGGCAACGGGTGGCATAAACGGCTTCCGCCACCCGTGGCTTTTGGATGAGGTGCTCCGTTGTGTTGGTGATGATGGGCGGGTTGAAATCGAAATAGATAGCAGCTTCGTTTTCGATACGAGTATAGGGTAGAATGCCTTTTACCGGCTCAATGGTAAAGGAAAAGAAGCCATAGCTCTCCGCCTCATTGCTGGTGCTGTCCGGCAGGTTAATGCCCGGAAAGGTAATGGCCAGGGTCCGGTCCGGCAGAATGATCCATTCATGGGCATGAGAAGACGGGCCCGTCCGGAAGCTGGCCAGGCTCAGCTGAGGGGAAAGCTTGTCCCGAATGGTGACGGTGCGCGCCATATCGGCGCCCACATTCTGAAAGTGGATCGTGTACTGAATGCGTTGACCGAATCCAATAAAGTGCTCCTCACCGTAGCCTTCCGGAACCGCCACCTTGATATTGGGGTCATACGGGCCAATGACCGGCCCGCAGCGTTCCACCGCAAACCCATCGCCATTACTGCCAGGGAAGGCATTCAGAAGGCCGGTATCCAGGGGCGACAGGCAACCCGCCGCCAACAGGCTGACAGGCTCCGGATTGGGGTGCCCGTCCGGTTGTTCTAACTCAAACAGGAAGGCATCCATGCCGGCAAGAGCGCGAATGGTATCCGCCTCTCCCGGCCCCAGCTGCAGGCTCCCCGATTCCAGTAGTACGATGTCGTCATTGACGATATTGAGCAGGTAGGTTTCCGGGACAGCCATAGCGCCATTGCCTGCATTTTCTACCCGAAACGCCAACGAATCGCCATCGCAGAAGGAAGATGCTCGCAAACTGGCGCCGTCCCACTCCGCCAGCATGGGGCTGCAGAGGGAGTCGGGGGATATGCGGGCCTCGTAGCATAGCACCTCGCCCAACACCAGGTTCTGGCAGTCAGGCTCCATCTGGATCACGATCTGCCCTTCTTCACCTACGCCAACCTCCGCAAACTCAAAAACCAGGCTGGTATCTGTTATGCTCGCCCAGGGCAGGTTAGCCTGCAGGGGCGTCATGCGACCATCAAAAGTGAGCGTCACAGTAACCGGCGCTGCCGGAATGGTTCCGGTATTGCGGTAAGACATACTCACCGTTGACGGGAAGCACTGCCGAATAGTGTTGATACTAAGATCCAGCTCCATCAGTGGGCAGAGAGTATTGGCCGAAGCGGCAAAGTGAACGACATGCGGGCCATCACCGGAAAGAATGGTGTCCGGAGGACAAATATCCCAGTAATCACTCGGAGGAATGGCGGAGAGCACGTGCTGAGGAGCGTCGGGCAGGTAGAACCCATAATGGCCATCGGATGTTGTAGCCGTAATTTGTTCCGATATACCACTGTTGAGCACCAGCCCGGCGCCCGGCAAAAAAGGATACAGGGAATCGAAGGTACAGTTGGCAGTGGTGTCCCACAGCAACAGTCCGTCCACAGAACTGCCTTGAAGGAGCCCCAGGCCATAGGCGATAATGCTTCGAATACCGGTGATCAGTTCCTCGCGCCCGTCGACGTTGAGGTCTGCCTGCTCAGGCAGCAGGTACAGGCTGCTGGGCAGGTAGCTGTCAAAGGGCTCCGGCAGATACGGCTCCGTTAAGTAACCTGTGTTTCCAATATTCAAGGCAAAACCATGGCCAGTAACCAGATCGGGAATGGCCCCATCGTTGAGAAAGGCTTCGTCCAACCCGTAAAAGTTGCTGATCTCGCCCAGTACTCTCGGATCGGAGAAGCTTTGGCTCAGGGTGTCAAAGCTGGCCATGGCCAGAAAGTGGCCTTCTCCATTATAAAACCTGCCCCGCACATCCAGCAGGCCATCCTGATTGTAATCATCGGTGAACAAGTCGATGGCGTTATCCATCCCGGGAATGGTCGCCCAATCATCAAAAGTGCCGTTACCGTCGAGGTGGAGGGCGTAGTACGTCGGCCCGGAAGTTAGCAGCAGCAGGTCGCCCGCTCCGTCCTGGTTCAGGTCGGCTACCATAAGCTCCCTTAGATAGGGCAGTTCCACCGGCAGCGGGAAGGAAACCGGAGCTACGGCCAATCCACCGCCGGTGTCCAGCTCATTCCATATGAGTACCAGTTCCTCATTAATTGTAGCCGCTACGATATCCTGATCCGCATCTTCATCCAGGCGGCCAACAGCGAAACGGTGAAGCCCCCCCAGTTCCAGGCCAGGAAAGGGGAAAACGGTTCCCGTACCGTTTATCGTATCTCCCAGCCAGGCAAAGAGCCGGGAAGACGCTCCGTTTTCACCGGGCAGGGCGCCCACGCCGTCCGGCAGGCCGTCATCATTCAAAGAAATGAACTGGAAATGCCCCAACCCGACAGGGGCCTGCCACAAATGCCGGGGGGATGAGAAGGCATTCCCACCAGACAGGTTCTCGATCCACCGCAGGCCGCTTTCCGCCGCCAGCAGGATATCGGGCAGGCCATCGCCATTCCAGTCCCCGGCCGTAAAGTCTCTGATGTAGCCAAAGGCATCCGTCAGAGGGGAAGGTAGCGTGAAGCTCCCCGCATTATCCAGCGCAAACCGGCAGAATACCTGTGAATTGTCGCGGGTGAGTACCAGGCTGGAACCGTCCAGGGTGTATGATATCAGGTCCAGACGGCCGTCGCCATTCAGGTCTCCGGTGGAAAGTTGATAACCGGCGTAGGCGGAATCCACCGGATGCGGCACCAGGTTAAAGCTGCCGTTGTTCTCCAGCCACTCGCAGGTGATTAGCCCCTCATTTCCAGGCGAAGCATCCGTGCGTTTCAGGGCAAGAATATCCTGGTCGCCGTCCGCATCGATATCCGCCAGGGTGTGGGAAAAATAATCCGTCCATTCTTCCTGCAGGGAAAAATTGGCGGTGCCGCCGGCGTTGCGCACCAGCATCATACCCTGCTGCGCGGAAAGATGTAGGGGGTTTTTGCTCAATACCAGGTCAGGAAAACCGTCATGGTCGAAGTCGGCCACGGAGGCTTCCATGATGTAGTCGGGGTAATCTGTATAATATTCCAGGAAAACGCTGTTCTGCCGGGAGAAGCTCCCCGCGTCCTGCTGGAGCACCTCCAGCAATAGTACTTTCTGATCATCCGGATCAAGCTGGGCGGTGGAGATCAATAGCACATCCAGGTCGCCGTCCAGGTCGTAATCACACAGCTCCAGGCCCCGGAGTTCATTCAAGTCCAGAAAGTTGAAAAAGCCAACTGTTTCATAGGTGAATGGCTGGCCCGAACCCGGATTCCAGTTTACATACAGGCGGCGGTTGCTGAAATTGAAGTGCAGCACATCCTGCCAGCCATTGCCGTCCAGGTCGCCCACCCGAAGGGCATCGTAGTCGCGCACCCAGCTGCCGGAAGGCGCCTGCGGGCCGATGAGGCTGAAATGGCCCTGGCCGTCGTTCACCCAGTAGGGGAATTCCTGACGGGCGCGGCGCCCGTCTACGATATCCAGGTCGCCGTCATTATCCATATCCCCCAGCTCGAAGTGGTAAAAGGAACTCGGGTTTTGCCCCCAAACCGAATCCCCGAACACCCTCGGCCAGGCCAGCGTGCCCTGCCCATCGGTGTTCTCAAAAAAGGCCAGGTGCCCGTCCCAGCCCAGGCGGGAACCAATTAGGTCCTCATCACCGTCTCCATCGAGGTCAACCGCTTTAACTTCTCTCAACTCCTGAATATCCAGGATGACCTGTACCGAATCACGCTCCAGTTGTGCCCACAAGGGCAGCATCAACAGTATTCCGAAAAAGGTAGTTACAATCGGTTTCAAGGCAACTGAAACCCACCTGCTTCTGTCCGTATTATTCATGATATCTGTTTTCATGCTGCTAAAATGAAGGTATTCCCACCCAACCACAAGAACATTTTTCTATATTTACACAAATCAAAAAACAATCTACGCATTGATAATCAATTATTTACACTACATTTTCTATAAAATTGAAAACGCCAACTGCCTTTCAACTTCTTAGAGCCTTAACCCCAACGGAGCTTAATCAGCTGGATGCTTTTCTCTCCAGCCCTGCCTTCAACCGCCGCCTGGAAATGGTTCGCCTGCTGGCCTGGTGGCAAAATAACCGGCATGAAAAGTTAGACAAGAAAAAAATATTCCGGCAAGTGATGCCAGATAAGCCTTACCTCAGCCAGGACTGGTATCTGCTGATAAGCCGTTTTACCAAACTGGTGGAAAGCTTCCTGGTATGGCAGGAATTGCAACAGGATGAGTTGGAACAATACCCCTTCCTGCTTCGCAACCTGCGCCGCCGCCGCAAAGCGCGCCTCTTCCAGCGCAGCATGAAACAGGCCAGAGCGCTGCACCAAAAGCGCCGGGAGCACACCGCTTACCTCCTCTACCGCGCCTATGACCTGGAACAGGAATACTACGACTACATCGCCAGCCACAACCGGCAAGCTTCCACCAACCTTCAGGAAATGAGCGACCGCCTGGATGAATTCTTCATAGCCGAAAAGCTCAAGCAGGCCTGCCTGGAACACAGCCGGAGTATCGCCAATCAGGAAGCATACGATATCTATTTCCTGGAAGCGATAGAGCATCAATTGCAATTGCGCCCGGCGCTCCTGGCCGTGCCCGCCATACAGGTCTACCATGCCTGCTATCGGGCGGTAGTGAGAGGAGGCGACAGATCAACCTTTCAACGCCTGCGCCAGGCCATGGAAACGCATCAGCATGGTTTCCCCAAACAAGAAATCCGCGACCTCTATTTATTGGCGATCAACTTCTGCATCCACGCTCTCAACCGGGGGGAGGAAGGCTTTGCCCAGGAAGCTTTCACCCTCTACGGCCAGAGCCTGCAGCAAGGGTACCTGCTGGAAGATGGCCACATACCGGAGAGTACTTTTGGCAATATCGTTTCTTTGGGCCTGAAGTTGAATCGCTTTGACTGGGTTACGGACTTCATTAGGGAGCGGGCCTGCTTTCTGCGCCCCGAGTTTCAGAAGTCACTGCCTTCCTACGCTCTCGCCAAACTGGCTTACGAACAGAGGCTACTGGCCGAGGCGCTGCAACTGCTGGTTACAGTAGAAGCCCGACAGCCTTTCCTTTATTTCGGCGCCAAAACCCTGCAACTGAAAGTTTTCTACGAACTCGGCGAGTGGGATGCGCTGGACAGCCTGCTGGAAAGCCTGCGCGTATACCTGCAACGCCATCCCGACCTCGGTTACCACCGGGAACATTACCTCCTGCTGCTCCAGTTTGCACGCCGCCTCTTGCAGCTATCGCCTGTAGACCAACAGGCCAGGGCAGCACTGCGGGAAGAGATCAATGATGCGAAAGCCTTTCGGGAACGGGAGTGGTTTTTGCGGCAATTGGAGTGAAAAACGGGTGTGTGGACGGAATGCTGCTTGAAACCAAAAGAAAGAATAGGTATCTTTGGCCTTTACCATGCGAATCGCCAATACTGTACTGCAAACGCCAAAATCACCCCTCTCATGCAAGACAAAGCAGCAGCTGCCCGTAAGATCATCCAATCGAATGCCCTCTTTGCGGCGGCGGGGGGCGCCATCCCTGTACCGGTGCTGGATGTAGGCGCCGTCACCCTGGTGCAGCTCGATATGCTGAAGGCCCTGTGCAAACTGCATCTGGTGGATTACTCGGAGCTGCAAGGCAAAGCCATCATCACTGCCCTGAGCGGAAGCCTGATGGCGCGCTTCTCGGCCAGCGCTTTCAAGCTCATCCCCGGTATCGGTACGCTGCTGGGCGGCATCTCTATGGCGGCCTTCTCGGCGGCCAATACCTACAGCCTGGGAAAGGTCTTCGATTTTCTGCTCGCCAAATACGGCTCACTGGATAACGTCGATATAGAGGAGATGAAAAAGATCTTCCAGGAAGAGTTTGAGAAGGGAAAGGAATTTTTTGAAAAGAACCGGCCGGATCAGCGGAAGTAATAAAGCCCCCCCGATTCCCCCAAAGGGGGGGAGGAAGCCAAGCTGCTTTATTAGTTCTCCGTTTGACTTTCAATGAATTTACAGTTTACCACACCGTCTACCTCTTGCAGCAATTTTGCTTATTCCCCTCCTCCGGAGGGCCTGTCCCGAACCCGATTCGGAGGTTAGAGGAGGCTACCAATTTCCACTTATGCGCCCACAACATGTCCCATTTCTATTTTTTTTGCTTTTTCAAAGCACCCTCCTTGCGCAAATTAACCCCGCCAACATCACCATCGCCCGGGATCAATGGGGCGTCCCCCACATCTTCGCGAAAACCGATGCGGAGGTAGCCTACGGCTTCGCCTGGGCCACGGCGGAGGACGATTTCGAGACCATGCAAAAACAGATCCTCCCGGTAAAGGGGCTGATGGGGCGGGTAGCCGGCAAGGAAGGCGCCCGCCTGGATGTAGCTGTCCACCTGCTCGATGCGCGAACGATCGTGGAGGAACGCTTTGAACAGGACCTGTCGCCGGACTTCCGGAAAGTACTGGAAGCTTACGCGGCCGGAGCGAACGCCTACGCCAGGTCGCACCCCAAAGAAGTGCTGCACCATAAGCTGTTCCCCATCACGGGCCAGGACATCATTCAGAGCTATGTGCTGGGTATGGCGCTGATGTCGGGCGTAGGCCGGGAATTGGGTAACATCCTGGGGGGTAAGTACAAGGCCCAACCTCAGGAGCGGGGCTCCAACGCCTTTGCCATAGCCCCTTCGAAAACAGCCGATGGCAAAACCTACCTCGTCAACAATTCGCACCAGCCATTGGAGGGTTTCAACTCCTGGTACGAGGCCCACCTGTGCAGCGAAGAGGGCTGGAACATCCTGGGCGCTACCTTCCCGGGCGGGGTGACCATCTTCCTCGGTACGAACCCGCACCTGGGCTGGGCCCACACGCTCAACTATCCCGACTTCGCCGATGTGTACGCGCTGGAGATGCACCCCACCGAAAAAGGACGGTACCGCTTCGATGGGCAATGGGAAGAACTGCAGCCCTACCCTACCAAAGCACGGGTAAAGGTTCTGGGCTTTTTAACCATCGGCGCCAGGCAGAAATTCTACAAAAGCAAATACGGAGTCACCTTCGAAACCCCCAACGGATACTTCGCCCTGCGCTTTCCCGCTAACCGAGACATCCGCGCCGCCGAGCAGTGGTACCTCATGAATAAGGCAACCCATCTCGAAGAATTTCAGGAAGCGCTGCGCCGGCAGGGCATCACCTGTACCAATATCGTCTACGCAGATAAAGAGGGACACATTTATTACATCAGCAACGGGCGCTTCCCGAAACGCAACCCGCATTACGACTGGCAGGGCCTCCTACCCGGCGATACCTCCGCCACCCTATGGACGGACGACTACTACCCCATCGACAGCCTGCCCCAGGTGCTGGACCCCGCCTCCGGTTACGTTTACAACTGCAACCACACCCCATTCCTGTCGTCCGGCATAGCAGACAACCCCAATCCGGAAAGCATTCCCCAAAGCATGGGCTTTCAGGATTTGGATGGGTTGACTAACAGAGGGGTCCGCCTGGGCAGCCTGCTGGAGCAGTCCGGGCAGGTAAGTTATGAGGATCTCAAAAGGATGAAGTACGACCAGGCCTATCACAAGCCGATGCGGTCCGCTCCCAAACTGGAAGCTATCTTCCACCTGGCGCCGGAAAAGTACCCCGAGTTGGCGGAAAGCATCCAGCTACTGCAGGATTGGAACCGCATTGCGAACAAGGACAGCGAAGCCGCCTCGGTTATGCTGCTGGCCTACTACTATCTTCAGTCGATTCTGGAAAATGCCAGCAGCTTTAAAACCGGTGACGAATTGGACGAGGCTAAGCTGGTTGCCGCTATCGCCCATGCCCAAAACCACCTGAAAAAGCATTTTGGCAGCACCAGAGTGCCCCTTGGCCACCTTCAACGCCACACCCGGGGCGATGTGGACCTGCCCTACGGCGGCGGCCCCGATGTGCTGGCCGCCGTGCGAAGCCGCCCTTATCAGGACGGCCGCCTGCGCGCCTATACCGGGGATTCTTACATTCAACTGGTTCGTTTCTCCGCCGCTGGGCCTGAGATCGAAAGCGTGGTTCCTTACGGCGCCTCCGCTAAGCCCGACAGCCCCTACTACACCAGCCAGATGGAGCTGTTCGTCAACCAGCAGCTCAAACCGATGACGTTGGATAAGGCGAAAGTACTGAAGGAGGCAGTGAGGGTGTATCACCCCAGGTAGAGCCAAAGGCAGGTGTAAACGTGGATATGTGAATTGGCTTCGTAATCGGAGCGTGAAGCCTTTTGCCCATTGGGGTTTGGTTATATTGTTGTACTGTTATAATGTTCACCTATTTGTGTCCAGGTAAGTAGTCAAGCATATTTAGATTGTGTTTACAGAGCTCAAGTCGGAGCGCAATAGAACACGAGCGAAGCGACTGATGAAATAAATTGCACCCCGACAACGCTATCTCGGGCGCCAATTTCCCATTGGCGTGCGAGTTATAAAATAGATATGCTAGACTACTTACTTAATACCAAGAGAATAGCCCAATGATCCATTCAGGCCTTTGATCCGGACAATGTTGTCAGGCGTTAATTCCCTGCCTCTTTAACCAATTCTCCCAGTACCATCAAACTCCGCTCAATCTCTTCCGAAAAAGGCGCTCCATAGCTCAGGCGGATGTAGTTGGAAAAGCGGCCATCGGAGCTAAACATCTGCCCGGGGGCAATACTGATGTTGTAGCGAATCGCCCGGCGATATAAACGATAGGCGTCCACCTCCGGCGGAAGCTCCAGCCACAGGGTATAGCCCCCTCGCGGGCGGGTGGCCCTCACGCTGTCCGGAAAGAAGGCACTGATGGCCTGAGTGTACCTCAGGCACTGGGTGTGCAAGGCTTTTCGCAGCCTCCGCATGTGCAGGCCGAAGCGGCCGGCCTCCAGGAAACGGGCCATGGCGGCGTGGGTTGGCGTAGCGGAAGTGACGGTGTGTGCCAACTTCTGCTTTAGCACCTGTTCGTGAAAGCGGCCGGGAATGCACCAACCGACGCGATAACCGGGCGCCAGCATCTTGGAAAAGGACGAGCAGTAGAGCACCAACCCTTTCTCATCAAAGTGCTTGCAGGTTAAGGGGCGGCTTTTTCCAAAGTAGAGTTCGCCGTAGATGTCATCTTCGATGAGGGGAATGCTGCGATGGGCCAGCATCTTCACCAGCCGTTCCTTGCGCTCGTCCGGCATACAAGCGCCGGTGGGGTTGTTGAAACTGGCTACAAAGAGACAAGCGGCGATGGCCATCCCCCGCAGAGCATCCTCCAGATAATCCAGATCAATTCCGCTTTCAGGGTGAACGGGCACTTCCAGTACCTTCAACCCGTGGCTTTGCAATACCATGGATACCCCGAAGTAACCCGGCGCTTCGATCGCCACCGTGTCGCCTGGCCGGGTGAGAGCCTGCAGGCAAAACGATAACGCCTCCATGCAACCCTGGGTGGTGATGATCTCATCGGGCGCCACGCTCCCTCCCCAGTTGAAAGCCAGGCGAGCCAATTGCTGCCGCAGCCGCGCGTTGCCCTGGATGTCGTCGTACTGGATGCAGCTGTTGGCGTCCTCGCGCAAGGCCTCCATCATCGACTTGTTTAGCTTGGCCTCGGGCAAGTGTTCCAGGGCGGGCGCCGCCACTGAAAGGCGGACGATGCCTTCGGCAGTGAGATTGCGATACACCTCCCGGATCATTTCATCCACGCTAATGTCCTTTGGCGGCGGCGGCTGGCGCTCTGTAAAGGGCGCCCGGGGCAGTTCCCTGGGCGTGAAGCGCACGTAATACCCCGACTTGGGCCGGGCTTCCACCAGCCCCTTCATCTCCAGTTCGCTGAAGGCCTTAAAAGCCGTGCTCATGCTGATGCCTTGCTCTTCGCTCAGTGTGCGTACAGAGGGCAATTTATCACCGGTGCGCAACAACCCTTTTTCGATCATTCGCTCCAGGCGATCCGCCACCTGGCTGTACAAAAAACCCGCATTTTCTTCCATAAAGCAATCTGTTATGCTTTAAAATTAAAAATCTGCATCTGTTTTCTTTTTTCAAAGGTAGGGATATTTGTATCCGAAATCAAGTGAGTAATATTTCATGCTTACGGGCGGCGTTTTCAAAAGGGCGCCGCCGCTTGGAAATCACCCGATACTTTTTGAAGTCACCCAAAACTATTGTATTATGTCACCTATTGAAATCCTCGGTTACCGCCCGGAGTGGCGGCATTATTTTGAACAGTTCAACAAGAGTAACTATTCAGCATCGTGGTGATTTGACCCCTCAAGCAAAATTTTGTAAGCCGCCCTTCCCCTTCCAAGGGGAATGAGAAGGGGTTCCAGCGGGAAAAAGTCTACAAAATTTTGCGTCAGGCGTATTTCAGACCCCATGCTGAATAGTAACCAACAAGACAATGAAAATAAAACCAAATTAACATGCATACCACAACTACTTTCCCCATCCACCGCACCGGCAAGTCCCGCCTTGCCGGACTCGACGTCAACAACCTGCCCTTCGGTACGACGCCGACTGACCACCTCTTCATCGCCCGATATACCGGCGGCGAATGGGCGGAGGCGCGCATCGAGCCCTTCCACGAGCTCACCCTCAGCCCTTTTGCGCTGTGTTTCCACTACGGGCAAACGGTATTTGAGGGTATGAAAGCTTTCCGAATGGAAAACGACAAAATATCCATTTTCCGCCTGAACAAGCACCATGAGCGCTTCAACCGCTCGTTGCAACGCATGGCCATGCCGGAAGTCCCCTACGAATTGTTCAAGGAAGGTATGCGGCAGCTCATTGCCCTCGACCGGCAATGGCTGCCTTCGGGTAAAGACAGCGCGCTGTATGTCCGCCCCTTTGTGATCGCCACGGAGGAAAGACTGAAGGTGAAGGTATCCGATGAGTATCTTTTTCTCATCGTCTGCACTCCGGTGGGCCCCTATTATTCCCAGCCCTTACGGGTAAAGGTCGAAACCGAATTCATCCGGGCGGCGGACGGTGGCGTTGGCTACGCCAAATGCGGCGGCAACTACGGAGGCGCCCTGCTCCCCACTCAACGCGCCATAGAAGCCGGCTACGACCAGGTGCTTTGGACGGACGCACAGAACCGGGAGTTCATTGAAGAATCGGGCACTATGAACGTGCTATTCCTGATCGACGATATTCTCATCACCCCGGCCCGGAGCTCCACCATCCTCGACGGAGTCACGCGCGATTCCATTCTGCAAATAGCTCGCCGCCGCGGGCTCAAAGTGCAGGAGCGCAAGATCAGCGTCCGGGAGTTGGAAACGGCCCTGCAGAGCGACATCCGGGTGGAAGCCTTTGGGGCAGGCACTGCGGCCGTGGTAGCGCCTATCGAATCCATCACTTTTGGAAAGGAAACCTATCCCTGTTATGTAAAAGAAGATGCTGTGATGTTTGCCTTTAAGGCGGAACTGCAGGCGATACGGACGGGTAAGGTGGAGGATGTCTGGGGGTGGAATGAAGTGGTGTGAGTAAGTAACTGGACACTTTTTTACCTATTCTGCTTCGACAGCAATTCCCGCTTTGACGCTCCAGGAAAGCCATTCTGGTGTGAGCTGACAACTTGCCTGCCTACGCATGAAGCTTCGGCAGCCGGTGAAAGTTGTCAGCTCACTTTGAGACAGGATACCTCACCACGCCGTACACCTCGTCATTGTAGGGGATTTCATACAAGACCTCCTCTTCGGGGAACTGTTCGGGTAGAGCTATATAAAAAGCTCCCTTTTCCAGTTCGTAATTGCGGCGCAGCGTCCTGCCGCGAATCTGGTTGAGGTAGAAAATGGCAGAGAAGGAAATGCGGGCATCCTGATATAAATACAGTGGAGTGTCTCCGGCGATCTCATCCACGGCCTGCGCAATTTCGATGTCCATCTGGGCATCGCTCACGTGGGCTCGTTGGGGCAGAACGGTCAGGTCGAACAGCAGGCGGCCGACGGCGGTGGCCAGTATCAGCAGTATGAGCGTCCACTTTGGCTGGCGGAGGTAGCAATAGAATATAGCGGAGCCGGCAAGAAAGCCGCCGATAGCCAGCGGCCAGCGGTAGTTCAGAAAGTCCAACCCGGGAATGAAGGGAATAGCCAGGCACCCCAGCGCCAGAGCGCCGATCAGCACACCACTCAGAATGCGGAAGGCCCGGAAGCGCCAGGCTTTCACTTCTTCCCGGTGCTGCCAGGCGTATAAGCCGATCATCAGCAGAAAAGGGTACAGCATGTAAATGTACCGCTGCCGGGCGCCGGGCGATATCCAATACGGCAGGACATTCACCAGGAACATCAAAGCAGCGAAGGTGAGCAGCTTATTGCGCAGGAGCAGGCTGCGCAGGCCCGGCCGGATGGCGAAGAGCAACAGCAGGCCGCCAGGCAGCAGGTCTTTTATCGTATCCAGGGGGAACATAAAAAGGTGCTCCACCAGCTTAAGCAGTCCGTTTTCCGCTACCGTCCGCTCGCTGGACTCCGCCACCATCATCCGCAGGTAGTTGCCAATATCGTTGTACTGATGGTAAGCCAGAAGGTAGCCGCCCACCAGAGCGCTGAAGGCCAGTATACCTGCCAGGTGGGCCAGAGATAGCAGGCGTTTCAACTCCCCTTCATACCACAACCAGGCCAGCATGGACAAGCCCAGGAAAAGCACCGAAGGCAGCCCTTTGGTCAGCGTGCCCACTGCCGCCAGAACGTAAGTTATGATAAACATCAGCCCATACCGCCCCTGCTGCTGAAAGTGAAACAGGGCGGCAAAACCGGCGAAGGTGACAAAGGTGTAAAACAGGTCGATCTCGCCCAACAGGGAAAAGTAGAAATACAGCCCCCCGCTGATGGGGAACAGCAGGGCGGACAGCCAGCCAAATTCCGGGTTGACGTAGCGCCGCCCCAGTCCGAAGAGCAACAAGGAAGTAAAGATGGCCGACAACACCGTCGGCAGGCGCAGCGCCCAGGAGGTATACCCCCCCATCACTTTCGCGCTGGCCCACACCACCCAGTTGAATACCGGGGGCTTTTTATAATAAAACTCGCCAAACTGGGTCGGCACGATAAAATTGCCGTTCTCCTCCATCTCCATGGCGATGGTGGCCCGACGGGGCTCCTCCAGGTAAACGGGCTGTACGCCCAGGTTGAGGAAGAGGCTGAACAGGGCCAGGAGGGAGGCCAGGCGGAGGAGGTGTATTGGTGTATCGGTGTATCGGTGCATTTGTCTAAGTATATGGACAAAATTAGTGAATAAATTTCACCCGACTCCGTCTCCGGCGGACCGTAGTCCGGCCTACGACGGACGGAGGCCGTGGGCCGAAGCTACTTTGGCGGGAGAAGACAGGGACTGAATAGCTGGACGGCAGGCCAGGTTCCGGGCCTTGTTATTTTGTCCAGGCACTTTTACATCCTTGATTTATTTTCTCTGCACTTAAGTGGGTGGACACATTTAAATTTTGGGCAACTCGCGCGCCAATGGAAAATTGGCGCCCGAGACCGGACTTGACGTTCCGTCGCCACGGCCGTGGCTTTGCCCCGCTTTGCTTTGGCGCCTTATTGTTGTACCCAGTGTTTCGCTTTATAATGCTTCACAAATCATTAAATCTACTTCTTGTTTATATGCTTTTTTTCTGAGATCATTTAATGCATTAAATTCCTCACTGGCGTACATTTGATGAATGGCATCTGTATTAGGGAACTCAACAATGGCGCTGGCTTTAATGCCGCCTTGCCCCATGATTTGCTCCACCGTTTTAAAACGTTGAAAATTAGAACCTCCGTATTGCTTAAAAATACCTACAATTTGAGATAAATAGGATTGAAAACTTGCCATATCGTCCATGTTCGGTACGGCATTCACGATTAAAAATGTTTTATTTCCGTTCATTTTATAGAATTTTTCAGTGGATTCAGCATTAGCATTATATCTTATTAGGTGAAATTGCTTTTTTCATCATTTTTTCATTCATTTCCGCTTGCATTTTCAATGGACTGTGCTTTGCCATAGCCGCCATTATTTTATTCTTGGTTCCAGGAATTGCGATTAGCTTTATACCAAGAGCATTTACAGCTGTTTGCGCCACCTTCTCAGGAGACATTGCCTGCATAGGTGTTTTTGACCAATCAACACCGTTGTCTTTTGTCATTGGCGTATTCGTTAAACCAGGTGATAAAACGGTTACATCTACTCCTTTTGGTTTTAGTTCTCCATAAAGGGATGCGCCAAAATTTAATACATAGGCTTTTGTGCCCGCATAATTGGCAAAGTAAGGATTAGGCATGTGTCCTGATAAGCTAGCAACCAATATGATTCCTCCTTTCCCAACACTTACCATTTTTTCAGCAAAATGATGCGTCAGTTGAAGCGTTGCATTGATGTTGATTTGAACAACTTTGAGCTCTTTCTGAATGTCATTTTTTTCGAAAGCACCATTCACTTCAAGCCCTGCGGCTACAGTTAAAAGCCCGATTGGGAGTTCTTTTGTTGATGTTTTAACTTTATCAATCCCTTCTTCGGTTGAAAGATCAGCTGAAACTATTTGGGTATCTATTTGATACTTAGTTTTTAATGCAGCTGCTTTTAATTCCAATTCATCTGTTTTGCGAGCGACCAGAACAATGTTGACTCCTCTTGAAGCTATTTCATTGGAGATTGCTTCTCCTATGCCTGATGTTGCACCAGTAACTAAAGCCCAAGGGCCATACTTTTCTTTAAATGATTTCATTTTCTTAATGTATTAATTAGCGTTTGCATGATTAGTTTACCTTGCTGGTGGTCCTGAGTACTTTTTGCTATCGTTAAGGAGCCATAAAAAGTGGAATGAAGTAATTCTGTGAGTGTCTTAGCATCAATAGAAAGGGTTAGGTCTCCATCAGCCTGAGCTTCTTTTACAGTGGGCTCAATGGCTTCAACGAAACTGTTAAACTCTAATAAAGCTGCTCTTCCAACGGCTTCATTTGTGGAACCTAATTCTGACATCATGTTATTGACCAAACAACCCATAAAATTGTTGTTGAGCTGGGCATCAAACATAAAGTCGTATAGGCCTATTATTCGGTCAATCGCTTTCGGTTTTCCATTTTCTCCAGAAAGCTGTGTCTTTAGCCTTTTGACCGTTAATTCCCCATACACACTCAGGGCTTTTAACAAAAAGTTTTCTTTGCTTTGAAATGCATTGTAGAAGGCGCCTTTTGTCATCCCGGTTGATTTACACATTTCATCCACCCCCAGGCTGTTATAGCCTTTGGAACAAATAAGTTTTAGCCCGGATCTGAGTACTTCGTTATGGTCATGTTTCTTGTTCACGAGGCAAATATAAACAAACAGACCGTTCGGTACAATTAAATGGCAAAAAAAATGCAAATGGTGGTTTTGCATTGGTGTCACGGCTTCAGCACGCAGGCGGGACAGGCTGCTCGACACAGCGCCATCGCAAGGCGCTACTGTCCCACTTTGAGGCTTCATCGTTGTAGGAAAATGAACTCAATATTATTTGTCTTTTTTACCATGCTTTGTGTTTACTGCCAAATCAATAATTACCATGGCTTCCTCTCGCGAGTTTGCCTTTAACGGGGTGCCGTGTCTCCGAAGCTTCGGACAAAGCCGTTGCCAGCGATGCCCGTCCGGAGCCGCTATGATCGTTGTAGCATGTGTCGTTGCAGTGTTTTTATTTTCAGTCCCATATTTCTGGCCGGTTGACTTTCATTGCTCTCAAATATGATAAAAATTGTCCAGCGTGAACGGATTCGTGATATCCAATTCGCAATAAATATTTACTTAGAGTTTTCTTTTCCCCATTTCCGGGATGAATGATTTTAGTTTCGTTTAGTTCCTCTTCTGAAAACTGCCGAACACTTGTCAAGAATTGTTTACGATATGGTTCAGCAAATTCAAGTTCATCTGTTACGTTCGTGAATGGCCTGTTTTCCCAAGGTGTTTTGTAATTTGTCATATTACCTTGATTGATAATGATATTCCAGCCATAATCAGCTTCCAATACGTGTCGAATCATTTGTATGGCTGTCATTGCATTTTCATCGGGTTTCCAATCGTAATGGCTTTCCGGCAGTCCTTTCCATAGTTTAATACTTCTTCTCCTTATTTCTTTTAAATTTAAAATAATGAGTTCAGTTTGAGTCATTTTTTGATTGTTTCGGATATGTTGGTTTACTTTACGGCCAAACGGTTCGTGCATACGGCGGGCGAGCGCACAGCCCGACTGTTTGCACATTGTTGGGTGATAGGCCCGGCTTTTTTTAATCTACCAATGTCTCCTTTATTACCTCTTTTACCCATTTAATCTCATCTTGGTTAAGGTTACCACCTGTTTTTACTATTCGCCGCTTATCAATAGTCCTGATTTGATCTATCACGATCCAATTCTGATTTCCTCTTACTTCAATTTCTACTCTTGTCGGATAGCTTTTTGATTTTGATGTTACTGGAGCAATTATTATTGTGTTCAGGTGTTTATTCATTTCATCAGGTGAGATTACGACACATGGCCTGGCCTTCTTTATTTCACTACCAATTGTGGGATCTAAATTGACGATCACGATTTGGTACTGTTTTACTTTTTCCATCCAGTTGGTTTTTCAAAGTTTGTTCGCCCCCATTTTATTAATGATTTCCCTCTTCTTGAAGGCCTTCAATTTCATCTTCGAAAACGTCATCAATTAACAGTTCATCGTCTCCTTGCTCATGCATCATTTTGAATGAAGCCTCCCATCCTTCTCTCGGTTTACTAACTGGCCTGAGGATCAAATAACCCTCCTTGAGGATCAGTTCAACCTTATCTTGAATCCCATATTTCTCCAAAATTGTCTTGGCCAACCTTATTCCTTTCGAATTCCCAATCCTGACTACTGAGATTTCCATACTTTTGATTTATTGTAATTATTATGTAATTACGAATTTACAGCAACTTTCCCAATTTGTCAACTATTAACACGAATATTCTGGATTTTATCGATGAAAGATCGTACAGGTTTGTTCTTCTCTGTCTTTTAGTATACTAAAGGGCTTTCACCCAACTTTAAGCATTGTATCAACGAATTCGTTGATATTATCATAATCCCTTTCTCACCCAGAGGGGGCACAAAAGGGAATCGCGCCCGTCCGGAGTAACTTTACCGTCCTTCAACTGTTAGAGGAAAAAAGGTATCTATCCAGGGAAGTTCCCAATCTATGCGGATTTACTGCCACAAAACAAAAACGAGCGTATGATCGCCAGAAAACAAACCGATATTGCCTTACTACTACTGCGCCTCGCCTTTGGAGGCGCCATGATCTACGGCCACGGCTGGGGCAAGCTGATGCGCCTGTTCTCCGGAGAGCCCATCAAATTCTTCGATTTTATGGGCCTGGGGCCGGAAATTTCCCTGGGGCTGGCTACCTTCGCCGAAGCCGGCTGCGCCCTGCTGCTCATGGCGGGGTTATTTACCCGCTGGGCCACCATCCCACTGATCATTACCATGATGGTGGCCATTTCTGCGAACATGGGCGAAGGGTTCGGCCAGGTGGAAAAGGCGTTTCTTTTCCTGATGGCTTTTATTTCCTTGCAGATCGCCGGGCCAGGCTGGTACTCGGTGGATGAGCAGGTGCGGAACCGGGGGTGAGGATTTTGGATTTTGGATTTTGGATTTGTGATGTTTGATTTGCAGCGGGGGCATGCAGCCCGGTAGCTCCAGGAAGGGACATCAAAAATACAAAATCACACATCACACATCACAAATTCAAAGCTCTCAATAAATTACATCCAAAAAACATGTGCAGATCTCTCTTCTATACCTTTCTCCTGGCCCTCCTGTTCCTCGGCTGTTCCTCCGAAGAGCAGCCGGCCCCCGGCTCCTACATCAAACTGGCGGGCGAAACCATGGGCACCACCTACCACATCACCTACAGTGACAGCCGGCAGCGCAATTTTCAGCAGGCCGTCGATTCACTCCTCCGGGTTATCAACCTGGAGGTGTCTACCTATATTGAGCAATCCACTATTTCGCGCTTCAACCAGCCGGATAGCCTGTTCAACCTGGCGTACAACCCGCTCACCCAACAAGCCGGCGGCTACGGCAACCATCATTTCCTGGCCAATTATTTCAAGGCACGGGAAGTGTACGATGCTTCGAAAGGTTATTTCGACCCTACCATTATGCCCCTGGTGAACTACTGGGGTTTCGGATATACGCCCAAAAAAGTGGTAGAAGCGATTGACAGTACCGCCATCGACTCGCTCATGCACTTTGTTGGCTTCGATAAAATAACGCTTACGGCAAACCGACAGGACAGCTTGCTCGTCAAAGCCGCCCCTGGTATACAGCTGGACTTCAGTGCCCTGGCCAAAGGTTATGGCGTGGATGAGGTAGCCCGGTTGCTGGCCGCCCAGGGCATACGCCATTATATGGTGGAGATCGGCGGAGAAGTAACCGCCCGGGGGGACAGCCCACGCGGAGGCGACTGGAAGATCGGCATCAACGTGCCCCGGGAAGACGCGAGTATGCAGGATATACAGACGGCTGTACCCCTGCACGACCAGGCGCTGGCTACCTCCGGCAACTATCGCAACTTCTACGAGGTGAACGGGGCCAAATACAGCCATACCATCAGCCCCTTTACCGGTTTCCCGGAGCGAAGCACCTTGTTGAGCGCCTCTGTATTTGCTTCGGATTGTATGACGGCCGACGCTTACGCGACCGCCTTCATGGCAATGGGCCTGGAAAAGGCATTCGCCCTGGCCAGCAAGCTCCCCGGCATCGAGGGTTACTTCCTCTACAACCAGGAAGATGGTACTTTAGGCGTGCGCTACACCGAAGGCCTGCGGCCTTTGTTTGAAAAAGAGGGCGAGAAACAATAAATTTACCCGGCAAATTTGCCAATACCTATTCATAATCAGCAATTAACTAATGGATTTCAAACTCGAACGAGACCTCATTTTTTTCGACCTCGAAGCCACCGGCCTGAACGTCATTCGAGACCGCATCATCCAGATCGCAATGATCAAGTTCTTCAAGGATGGCAGGGAGCCCGAGGAACTCTCCATGCTCATCAACCCCGGCATCCCCATCTCGGAAGAAGCAATGCAAGTGCACGGCATCACCCCCAAAGATGTGGCTAACAAGCCCGTATTCCAGCAGGTAGCCGATAAGATCTACGAATTTATCGGCAATGCCGACCTGGCCGGTTACAATTCCAACCGCTTCGACATCCCCATGCTGATGGAGGAATTTGCCCGGATTGGTATGGAATTCGATATTTCCCGCCGCCGCACCATCGATGTTCAGCGCATCTTTTACAAGATGGAACCCCGCACCCTCAAAGCCGCCCTCAAGTTCTACTGCGAAGAGGATATGGAAGACGCCCACGACGCCCTGGCCGATGTGAAGGCCACCGTCTCGGTGTTCAAAGGACAACTGGAGCGATACCGGGGCGTCGATTACATAGACGATGATGGCAATACCGCCACTTCTCCTATCATTAATGATGTGCAGGCCCTACACGATTTCACCAACGACCTGCGTTTTGTAGATGCAACCCAGAGGATGAAGTACGACACCAACGGCGAGATCGTATTTAATTTTGGAAAATACAATGGAAAGCCCGTTGCTGAAACGCTTCATAAAGATAAGCAGTACTACAACTGGATACTCAATAAAGAATTCTCCTCACAGGTTAAGCAAGTAGTCAAAAAGCTGGTCAAAGAATATGAGCGGAACAATCAGAAATAGCCTTATACTGGTATTAATGGCCTGCCTGCCTGCCTGTTACGAGCCCGTGGAAGGTTGCCTCGATGTGGAAGCGGTCAATTTTGACCTGGAGGCGGACAAAAATAACAGTGAAGAATGTGTTTACCCCAAAGTCCGTATGGCCATACAGCATCGCTACAGCAAAGGCGATACGATCTACCGCTTTGGCCTGGTGGATTCCGTTTATTTTGATGCTCAGGGCCAACCTTTCCGGCTCAATAATGTTCGATTTTATATATCCAATTTTCACCTTATTTACACCAATGGCCAGGAAAAAGAAGTGGAGGAAACCGTTGAAATCCTGATCCCTCAACCGGATGGCAGCGATGTGCCACGCACAATAGAGGATAATTTTTCCCTGGCCAGCCCCAGAGTCACCCAAAACTATACCATCGGAACCCTAAAAGAGTCGGGCGGCCTGCAGGAAGTGCGGTTTGCGGTTGGAGTCGAAGGCCTGGCCAATGTGGCCCTGCCTGCTTCCTTCCCTGAGACGCACCCACTTTTTTTGCAGGATAGCAGCCTGTACTTCAGCCAGGACTCGGGCTATGTATTCGAGTACATAGAGCTGTTCCGGGATACCACCGCGGCGGATACCATCCCGGAGGTACTTCGAATTGGCACCCTACCCTACCTGCAGGAAGTGCGCCTGCCCGTCCCCGTCAACTTCAGGAAAAGCCAGGGCTTCCATCTGTTGATAACCCTGCAGGTGGACTACAGCCAATGGTTCGGTGAGATCAACGCCCGGCAGGACAGCCCCGAGCAGTTGATTGAGAAAATTGTCGCAAACCTGGCACAATCCTTCTCTGTTGTTGCGGTAGTGCTACAAGACAAGTAAGTTAGAGTGATCATAGAAAACACCTCTTCGCAGCCCTAATCGTATTTCTTATCTAAATGAATCCATCCATGAAGTATCTATTTTTCCTATTCCCATTGGCCTTTGTCCTGCTCTTCAGCACTTGTAAGAACAGCGATGATGAAATGATGCCAGGCAATGCCAACCTGGCGCTCAACTTCAAAGCTTCCTACGGCGAGGCGCCTTTGACCATGTTCGAACGCGAATACGCCTACGAAGACGGTATGGCCATCAAAATGCAGCTCTTCCAGTTCTATCTCTCTGAAGTGCGGCTCCTGAATGGTTCGGAAGCGACACCTCTTATGGATATAAGCCTGATCTCCTTCGGGGACGTATACACCGACGAGGATGCAGCTAAAGGCAAAAGCACCACTCCGGCGACGGCGCCCGCCGGCACGTATACCGGCATAGAATTCGGCTTTGGTGTTTCGCCTGAGCTCAACGCCACCATTCCTCCGAATTACGCACTGGGCCACCCGCTCTCGGAAAATTACTGGGAAGCGGCCAGCAGCTACATCTTCTTCAAGTTTGAAGGCAACGCCGACCTGGAATCCAATGGCGATTTTTCAGAAAAACTCACCTTCCACGTTGGCGGCAACGACAATTACCGGAAACTTACTTTTGACAAACCGATCACGATTGAGGATGGAAAGGACCTGATGCTACAGTTCAATATCGACCTGCAGAAAATCCTCGTCGACTCAAATACCGGCGAATACCTCGATTTCCGGCAGGTGACACAAAGCCACAGCAATTCCTCGCCCTCGGCGACGTTCATGGCCAACCACCTGGCCGAAGCTATTGAAATGGAATGAAACGGCTGGTAGCAAGCATATTATTCAGGGTTAGGAGTAAGTGCCTAAGGACGCTTTTTTCTATGTCTTTCCCATTCTTTCGGAAGCCGGAAGTGGGCTCCGAATGGGCGCCAAACGCCCGTTTTCCCGCCTTCCGAATTCCGGCTTCCGACTTTGACGTCTGTCCGGCCATAGTCCGGCCACACTTATTTTTCGGTTGCATGCTTGCACTATTCGGTTGCTCTGCCGGCCCGGAGCAAATCCCAACCGTAAAGGCGCCCTTCGCGCTGGCCCTGCCGGCCCATTTCTCCCCCCCCAACCTTCCGGAGGACAGCCCCATGACGGCTGCCGGCATCGAGCTGGGCCGGCGGTTGTTCTACGACCCCATTTTGTCGGCGGACAGCAGCATGGCCTGCGCCTCCTGCCATTTGCCCGAGCGCGCCTTTACCGACGGGCGTAGCCTGGCGGTAGGCATAAAGCAGCGGCAGGGCCGGCGCAACGCACTATCGCTGGCCAATGCCGCCTATCAGTATAAGGGCCTTTTCTGGGACGGCCGCTCTGCCTCTCTTGAAGAACAGGCTTTGATCCCCGTGGAAGACCCTAATGAGATGGGCCACGACTGGAAGGCAGTGGAAGAAGCGCTGCGCCGACACCCCGCCTATCCGGCCTGGTTTATCGAAGCCTTTGGCATCGCCGACACCTCCGAACTCACCCGGCAGCTGGCGGCAAAGGCATTGGCTCAATTTGAAAGAACGCTCATCAGTGCTGACTCGAAGTACGACCGGGTGATGCAGGGGGATGGCGCCTTTACCGAACTGGAGGAAAGAGGCCGGCAAATATTTTTTGACACCTCGGAAGAACTGCCCCAGGGAGAATGCGGCCATTGCCACACCCCTCCCTTGTTCACCGACCAGACCTATATGAATAATGGATTGGACGAAGCGCCGGAACTGGCCAGCTTTCACGATAAAGGCCGGGGAGAGGCCACCGGCCAATACTATGACAATGGCCGCTTCCGGGTGCCCAGCCTGCGCAACGTCAGCCTGACGGCTCCCTATATGCACGACGGCCGCTTCGCCACCCTCGAAGAAGTGATTGAACATTACAACCAGGGCGGCCACCCCAGCGAAAATGTGGACCCCAAAATCAGAAAATTGCATTTAGCTGACATAGATAAGCAAGCTCTTATTGCTTTTCTTGGAACACTTACCGATAGTTCATTTGTTAATAATCCCGAACTCGATGATCCGTTTTAATTTTGTTGAAAAACCTTATATCATGAAAATAAAGATACTGCCGGCCGCCATCCTTGCCGTTTTGTTGAGTATCACCGCCTGCCAGGAAGACAACCCTATCACACCGGGCTGTGACCCTTGTATAGATGAAGGCCTCATCGAAGCGCCCTACAACCCGCAACCCTATGAAATAGAAACGCCGGAATGGTTTCCCAAGCCCGTTATCCCGGCAGATAACCCTATGACGGTTGAGGGCATCGCCCTGGGGCGCCATCTTTTTTATGACCCCATTCTCTCCAGTGACAGCACCCAATCCTGCTCCAGCTGCCATGACCCGCAGCTCAGCTTCACAGACGGCAACCAGATAAGCCGGGGCGTACTGGGCATAGACGGCAGGCGTTCGTCCATGGCGATCGTCAACATGGCCTTTAACACCAAAGGGTTCTTTTGGGATGGCCGCTCCGCTACGCTGGAAGGCCAGGCTCTGCTACCGGTGGAGGACCATACCGAGCTCAACGAAAGCTGGGAAAACGTGATAGGCAAACTAAAAAACCATAAAGATTACCCTGCCATGTTCCGCGAGGCGTTCGGCATTGAACGGAAAAATGAGATAACCAAAGAACTGGCGGTCAAGGCCATTGCTCAGTTTGAACGCACCCTGGTCAGCTACCAGTCCCGCTTCGATCAGGTAGTTTGGGAGCAACAAGGCTGGCCAACCGACGCCGAGCAACGAGGCCGCGACCTCTTTTATGTCGAGTTTGCTACCAATACGCTGGATCACCCGGGCTGCTCCCACTGCCACGGCAGTTCCCTGTTTACGGAGAACAACTATTTTAACAACGGTTTGGATAGCGTCGCTACGCTCAGCGACTTTGCCGACTACGGGCTGGGTGAAGTCACCGGCAACATTTATGACAACGGTAAGTTTAGAGTTCCCACCTTGCGCAATATCGCCCTTACCGCGCCCTACATGCACGATGGCCGCTTTGCCACCCTGAGCCAGGTGCTCGACCACTACGCCAGTGGAGGGCATGGAGTATCCAATGAAGACGCCAATATCAAATCCTTTAGCCTGACTGAGCAGCAAAAACAGGATCTCATTGCTTTCCTGAATATGCTGACGGACACCTCCTTCGTCAATAATCCGGCTTTCCAGTCTCCTTTTTAAGATTTTCCTTCCTGAGATTTTCCAGATTTCAAAAATCTGGAAAATCTGGAAAATGGAAAATCTTAAAAAAAAGCGCCCGGAATCTGATGTTCCGGGCGCTTTTTTTGTCCTGTCAAGGCCTGATGAATTTTTTTTTCATCTTTTTTTCACCTTTTCCCTCGTGTTTTCAGCCCCTTTTTATGATATTATTTTCACAATCCATAAGCAAAAACCGCTTAAAACAGATCAAATACAGGCTATGCTTAAGGTATTTTTTTTCACAAAAGGGGATTTTTGTCTTTGTTTTCCCTTGATATAATTAAGATGTTTGTATTGTCAAACGAAGATAACGTCGGTTAAAGAATCGACAAACACAATTGGGATAATTTACATGGGATTTAAGTTTGTCAATATAGCAAGTCAGATTTTTAGGGATAAAGGATCTGACTTGCTATAAGACAAATTCCGAAGCCACCCAAAATTGACAACGAAAAGATCATTCTCTTCCTCTCTTTGAGGAATAAGATATAAAGATAATTTTTCTCTCTTTTTTTTCTAGCTTTCTCAGCTAGTTTTTCGTACATGTTCATGGGATTATAATTATGATAAGTCGTATTACCGAGACAGGTGATGCGACTTATTTTTTTTGCCGGCTTTCAATATGTCATTTTTCTGCCAGGAATACAGGTTTATTGGCCAATAATGTAAGAAAGTCACCCCTGCCTCTAGAATATGTGTTATAAAACTATTAATTTTACGTGAACTTCAACTAAATGCATCAATTGTGATGTTTACGTATTGAAAGGTTTGCCTATATACATTTACCGGTCATTTGTAAAATAAAGGCAACCCATTTGAGGTTTATACTAGAACCTGAAGATTCCCGAAGGGGAGTTCCGGTTCGGCTGAAACAGGAAAATTTCCCGATTAAGCCCTCAGAAAGACATTCATGTTCATGGGATTATAATTTGTTAGTAGTAGGTCGTATCACATTCTTTTGTGATGCGACTTTTTTTTTCTTAGAAAAAGGCCCGGCCATTGATTGATTGTTTAAAGTAAAATTTGTTTCTTTGTAGTCAGAGTAAGTTTTAACCCAAATTAGAAATTAACACTACCCCGTCCATCCCCTTGGATTAGTCTTCGACTAATACGGCCCTTCAACAAGTTACCCCCTATTGCAAGAAGAGGAGCCGTCATTTCTTTGGTTTCCAGGAAAAAAATAATGCCTGGCTAAACATGGCTTGTTCCCAACAAAACGCAAGTTCATCTTAGTCGCTATCTGGTTATTGCCAGATTAAATTTATCGAAATGAGGTTCAGTTCCGACATGGTATGGATTCCTTATTCAAGGCGTTAGCCATTCCTGCAGAGCAGCTTCCTTTCTGGTAAAATTTATTTTGTTCAGCTACTACCGAACTAATGATAGCATGCTATCGTAGAAGCATTACAGAAGCATATATTTATTCAGCTAACAAATTATGAATCCAGATGTGTAGAACTCTACTTTCCTATGCGATTCTCCTCTTTACCGGGAAGCTTCAGCATCCAAGTAACCGATTATTACTCATTCTACCTTTCGCTCTTTTGATGCAGGTAGCGAGTGCCCAGTTCAGTGTCGGCCTCTCCGTCACCGAACCGAATTGTTTCGGGCTGCCTACCGGCAGTATTACCGCGAACGTTACCGGAGGCACGGCGCCCTTCACCTATATATGGAGTACCGGAGCGACGGGAGCCACTCTGAGCAACATTTTCGCCGGCAACTATTCCGTCACCGTTACCGATGGTACGGGGGCATCCGTTATTGAAAGTGCCACCGTCACCCAACCTACGGTCGTTTCGGTGAGCCTGACAGCCAATACTTGCCAGGTCCCCATAATCATCACCGCAACCGGCTCGGGCGGCAATCCGCCATACACCTATTCGTGGACGGGCGGTTCGACGGGCCCGGTGCTCACCGTTCCCGGCCCTGGTACCTACTGCGTCACGATGACTGACCAGAACCTCTGTGGCGCGGTCAATTGTATCACCGTAAACCTCAACCCACTTGCCGTTTCCGTCACCACAAATGGGCTAACCTGTGTGGACAGCGACGATGGAGAAGTTCAGGCCATTGTATCGGGAGGGTCGCCCCCGTATACGTATGCTTGGAGCAACGGCGCCACAACTGTCGGCCAAACCGGCCTGGCGGCTGGCGTCTATACCGTTACCGTAACGGACTCCGGCGGCTGCAGTGATTCTGCCTCCGGGACAGTCACCGCGCCTCCGCCTTTGATGTCCAACGTCGTGGGAACCGGCCCCGACTGCGCCGGAGGAGCCAATGGTTCGGCTACCGCTACAGCCAGTGGCGGCACACCACCTTATAGTTTCCTCTGGAGCACAGGGTCTACCAACTCCAGCATTACCGGCCTGGGCGCCGGCGCCTACACCGTCACGATTACCGACGGAAATGGTTGTGATATTGTGGACATGATCACACTCAATCCCGTTTCCAACCTTACCGCCTCGGCAACCGCCACCCCTGAGTCTTGTCCGGATGTCAATGATGGAACGGCAACCGCCACCGCGCTAAACGGCGTTCCACCTTATATATATTTATGGAGTAACGGCGGCGTCACCCAAACGATCACCGGACTGATGCCGGGAAGTTACACCGTTACCATTATCGACGGTGCAGGTTGTACCGCTATGGCTACCGTACAGGTTACCGCTGCTCCACCGCTGGAGATCACTCTCAGCGCTACCGATGTAACCACCTGCGATGCCGCTGATGGCGCCGCCACTGTCGTGATAACCGATGGCCTGGCTCCGCTTACTATTTCCTGGAGTACCGGCGCCTCCACCGCTACCATCACCGGCCTGACGGGAGGCGCCTATGGCGTAACCGTCACTGATGCCAACGGCTGTACCGAAACCGGTACGGTGGTGATCAACGAACCTCCGAATGTTTCCGTCACCGTCATCGCTACGCCCACCGTATGCGCGGGCGAATCCACCGGAACCGCCACCGCCATCGTTGGCGGCGGCACCTTGCCCTTCTCTTTTAACTGGAATACCGGTGATACGGGCCCGATCATTGAGGACTTACCGGCTGGCACTTATACCGTCACGGTGACGGACGCCAATGGCTGCCAGGCAGTAGGCTCCGCCACCATTGCAGCATCTCCGCAATTGCAGGCCATCGTCGACGGTACGGAAAATGTCTGCGGCAGCGGCGCCACCGGTGAGGCAACGGTAACCGCCGTAGGCGGCGCCCCACCCTATACCTACGAATGGAACACCGGCGAAACCACGGAATCCATCGTCGGGTTGCCGGAAGGCACTTATACCGTCAGCATCACCGATGCCAACGGCTGCACGGCTATCGCTGAAGTCACCATTAATATTATCGATGACTTTGAGGCCAATGTAGTGGGGCGCGATGTGCTTTGCAACGGAGACGCTACGGGCAGCATCCTGGTGATCCCCAGTGGAGGCATACCTCCCTACACCTACCTATGGAGTACCGGCGCGACGACGAACGAGATCACCGGCCTCACGGCAGGCACGTATGCTGTGACCGTAACCGAAACCGTGGGCTGTACCCTGGAGAGAACCATCACGATCAACGAACCACCTGTATTGAACCTGTCCGCTTCCGGAACCAATGCCAGTTGTCCTGGCACCAACGATGGCTCCGCCTCGGCAACGGTGAGCGGTGGCACTCCACCCTATACCTATTTCTGGAGCAATGGCGCCACCACGGCTACTATCAGCGGCCTGGCCACCGGTACGTATACAGTGGCCGTGAAAGACGCCAACCTCTGTGAGGCCACTGCTTCGGTTACGATCAATGAACCTCCGCAACTGCAAGGCGGTGTCGGCACTTTCGACGCGCTGTGCGCCGGCGATATCAACGGCTCCGCAATGGCGAATGTTTCCGGCGGCACGCCGCCCTACACCTACGCCTGGAGCAACGGCAATTCTGGCCAGTCTATCAACCTGCTGGCGGCCGGCGCCTATTCGGTGACCGCTACCGACGCTAATGGCTGTGTGCTCGTTCTGGGATTCAACATTGATGAACCTGATCCGCTTACCGCTTCACTCGACGTAATGGATATTTTTTGCGACGATAACGATGCCGGTTCCATTACGGTAAGCGCCGGCGGCGGCACCGCACCGTATTCCTATGAATGGAGCAACGGCGATTCCGGGCCCACGATCACGGGGCTGTCCGCTGGAACCTATACCGTTACGGTAACCGACCAAAACGAGTGTGAAGAAATCGTTAGCGGTACAGTACAACAATTTCCGGGCCTGATGCTGACGCCGGTGGCGACTACTCCCCAATGCTTTGGAGAGATGAACGGCGCAGCGGCCGTATCCATTTCCGGAGGGACGGCGCCATTCACCTATCTATGGAGCAATGGCAGCACCGACGCCCAGTTGCTCAATATTCCTGCAGGCGTATACACCGTCACGGTGACCGATGCAGCAGGCTGCACCGGGCAGGCTACCGTCAGCGTTGCGGAACCTCTGGAACTGATCGTACAGGTATTGACTACAGACATCAACGATGTCACCTGTAATGCCTTCTCGAATGGCCAGGCGACGATCAGTGTCTCCGGCGGAACCATGCCCTTTACTTATCTGTGGAGCAACGGCCAGATGGGCGCCACCGCCACCAACCTGGCAGCCGGCACTTATACCGCTACCGTAACCGACGCCAACGGTTGCATGGGTATGGTTAGCGTGGAGATCACGGAGCCAACCGCCCTGGACATCAACGCCAGCACCGGCGCCGGCGCTACCTGCAATGGCTCAACCGATGGTACGGCAAGCGTTTCCGCCGGTGGCGGCACACCGCCCTACAGCTACTCCTGGAGCAACGGCGCCAACACCAGCAGCATCGGCAACCTGGCAGCAGGCGCCTATTCCGTCACGGTGACGGATGCCAACGGCTGCACTGCCGATGATAGCGTTGTCATTGCGGCTTTCGGCAGCCCATCCTGCTCCGTTGCCATTACCAACCAGGTGACGGAAGGCAACACCGACGGCGCCTTACAGGTAAACGTAACGGGAGGCGCCGCGCCTTTCACTTACCTGTGGAGCAACGGCCGGACGAGCGCCGCCATCGCCAACCTGGCGGCAGGCGCCTATTCAGTGACCGTTACCGACGCCAATGGATGTGAGACCAGCTGCAGCGCCGTATTGAGCAGCCCCTGTGAAAATATTACGAATCCGGGACTCATTGGGCCCAACCAGTTTCTCTGTGGGCCGGGCAACGACCCCGCTGAGATCATGAATATCCAATCGCCATCGGGCGGAGTGGGCGCCATTCAGTATTTGTGGATGATGAGCACCCAGCCCGGGCCGTTCAATGTCCAGACCTGGCTTCCCATTCCCAATACCAACTCGCCCAATTACAACCCGCCGGTATTGTACGAAACGACTTACTATGCCCGTTGTGTCCGCCGCGAAGGCTGTAGCGTTTATCTGGAAAGCAATATCGTTACGATCGAAGTCGGCAGTGTGGCCAATGCCCAGATCAACGGCCCCAGCTACCTCTGTGTCGGTGAGCCCGCCACCTTTACCGCCGGCCCAACCGGCGCCGGCGCTGTCATCAGCTGGCAGGTTAGCGGCCCGGCTACCCCTACCTCCGGAACCGGTTCACAGATAACGATCACGGCCAGTGGTTTCGGCATCGTCCACCTTACTTTGCAGGTGATCGAAAACGGCTGCACCGCCACTAATATCAAAAACCTGACCGCCACGGCCAGCCCCTTATATTGCAGTGGGCAGAATCGAATGATGCCGATCAATGTCGAGGTAGCTAACCAGGGCCGGGGTGAAGTAATGGTCAGCTGGATGATGGAAGAACTGCTGGCTTCCAATCACGAATTTACAGTGGAACACTCCCGGGATGGGGTACATTTTGAAGCCCTCGGCGAGATGAATAACCCCAAGGCTTTCCTCGGCAGCATGAACTATTTTGAATTTGAGCATCACGCGCCGAAACGCGGACGCAACTTTTACCGTATACAAATTCAGAACCCGGAAGGAGAAATCTTTTACTCTGAGATAGGCGACGCCATCCTGTTCAATGATTCGGAAATAGCCATGCTCTACCCCAATCCTGCAACAGATCAGGTAGTCATAGAACTGTTTGAGAACTTTGGGCAGGAAGTACAGATAGAGATTTTTAGCGCTAATGGTGTTCGGATGTATTCCCGAACCATCCAGGAGGATGTGCAACGGGCAGCGTTCGATTTGTCGGACTACCCAGCCGGGGTATACTTCTTCAATTTGCGCTACAGCAAGTCCGGAGTAAAAGTGCTTAAGGTACTCAAACACTAATTTGCTTTTTCCAGGCTAGCGTGATCCGGCATTTTTTTTGTCGGCTTACACTAGTAGTCTGTCAAGGTATAAATGTCGGGTAAGGTGTTAGCGGATTTTGGCTCAGATCAAGAAGCCCCCGGAGCCTGGTAGCCTTAGCTACCAAGGCGAGGAGGCGACGCAGAGCTGGGGCAAAAGACGCCACAGATTACCCGACAATTTGTGCTTGACAGACTACTAGTTGTGGATTGGGATTTGGGGGCTGCACATTTTGTGCAGTCCCCTTTTTTATTTTCCGGCCATTACGGCCGGAATTAAAACGCCCTCAACTCCCTGTAAACCAACTCTATGGAATCAGTAAAATCATTTACGGGCCGTATTTTTATTTAATCCCTATAGGATTAGTATTGTTTTATTCAAACATAGTTTCTATACTTGTACTTTCAACCGGCAAAGAGTCGTCCAGATTTTCCAGATCCAGATTTTCCAGATTTTGAAAATCTGGAAAATCTTTGAAATCTGGAAAATCTTTCATTCTTACTCAATAATTCACCCAATGATATCCTGCTGCCACACATGTTGCAAAAGCCAGGCAAGCAGTTTTCCCGACGCCAGCCTTTTACCTTTGGCTACGCCCCTGGTGTAGCCGAGGTAAAAAGGCCCTTTCGGGAGCATGCTCCCGGAAGGGCTTTTTTTATTCAACAGATCTCAATTGAAATATTAAGTATATGAAATTCACCGAATCTATCAACTATCTAAAGCAGCCAGGCCGGCAGGATATTCAAGAGTTGCCATCCCGGATCGAAGGATTTGGGTCCGGCCAGGAGGATATAAAAAGGCTGTCTACCAGCCTAACGTTGGACACTATTGATGGACAGGAAGTTGCGGAAGGCTCGGTACCATTCCGACTTCCGGCTTCCGACTTCCGGCTTTTGTCCAACACAGGAACGGTAGCCGAAAGGCTCAATGAGATTTTTACTCCTCTCCACTTTGAAGAGCGCATCCGGTTGCTGTACCAGTATTTTAGCCAACGGGAAGTATTGTTCACCTCCTCCTTTGGCACCCGGTCGGCCTTTTTGCTGCACCTGGTCTCTCAAATTCAGCCCAGCCAGCCGGTCCATTTCATTGACACCACTTTCCATTTTCCGGAAACCTATGCTTACAAGCAAAAGCTGGCCGGCCAGTTCGGGCTCCATATCATTGACATCGTTCCGGATGCCACCCAAAACAGAGTCACTGCTGAGGAACAGTGGTGGAAAAAAGACCCCGGCGCCTGCTGCATGATCAACAAAGTGCTTCCTCTGGAGGCAGTCAAGGATCACCACCAGGTGTGGATCTCCGGGCTGATGGCTCACCAAACTGATTTCCGCTCCCAACTCCGGGTATTCGAACGAAAAGGAGACATCCTGAAATTCCATCCCCTCATCGATATCGACGAAGGGGAATTGCTGTATTACCAGTCCTACTACCGGCTACCCCGCCACCCCCTGGAAGACAAGGGTTATGGGTCTGTCGGCTGCGAGCATTGCACCGTAATGGGGGAAGGCCGCAGCGGCCGCTGGAAAGGGCTGGCCAAGACGGAGTGTGGGTTGCATCCTTAGGGCCCGGCGAAGAATAACTTCCCCATTTGATGCCGATCTTTTGCCGCTGTACTGCGTTGCTCATCACTTGCGTAGCTGGGCTATGCGCGTTCTTCGCGCCTTGTCCAGCGACAAAATATCTGGCCTGAAACGGGGAACTTATTTTTCTCCGGCCCCTTAGCACTCTGTATTACAGGGCCGGGCCGGCGGTACGGCACAATGAGCAACCGGTAACGAATACCAGACAACGGCCCAACACTGGAACGGTAGCCGCCTACCCTACTCCACGCCTAATTCCTTTAATATCCGTCCGGCATCATAGATGTATTTCAAGGCCGCGGTGATCCCTCCGGCGTGCACTCCGATAGAGCGGTTGTATTCCACGTCGTAGATGTAGTTGCCGGCCAGAGATTCGATGTTGCCATCGAATAGCAAGCCCACCAATTCGCCTTTCTTATTAATCATGGGGCTACCAGAGTTGCCCCCCGTACTGTCGCAAGTGGAAATGAAGTTCAGCGGAGACCTCAGTAGCTCTTTAGGTGGGTTTGACCAGCGCTGCGGTAAGTCCCAGGGGTAGGCTCCGTCGTTGGAGTAGTGCCGGTCGTACAAGCCGAAATAAGTCGTTTTGACAGGGGCCTCTGTACCGTTGTATTCATATCCCTTCACCACCCCATCGGCCATGCGTAGCGTGAAGGTGGCGTCCGGCGGAATAGCCAGCCCATAGACCTGATAGACTTCGTTACCGATCTTGCCGGCCAGGGCCTGCCGGCTGGCCGACCCGGTTTGAAAGGCCAGTTGGGACTCCTCGTATTCCGGAACAAACAGGCTTCCTAAACGGATAATAGGGTCTTTCGACTTACTAAATTTTTTCGCTTTGGCATCCAGTAGCTTTTCCAGTTGCTTTTCGTCGCCGAATTGGGTTTCGGCAAGTATCTCTCTGGCGGCGACGGCAGGCGTTCTGCCCTTCAATACCTGCCCTATGTAGTCATCACCGGGCAAGGCAAAAGACTGTAGTTCTTCCAGCAACAGGGCCAGCAATTTTTCTTCGTAAGGCTCATTCAGGCTGGCAGCCAGTGTTTTTATCTCAGCCCTCAATCCGTTGAGTTCCTCTTCGGGAGCTTCGGCTTCCAGGGCCTGGGAATAGCCATAAGTGGCGTAGGCCAGCTGCAAGGCCACCCCATTCATAGGGTTGGGGGCCAGCAGGAAGTTCTCGGATTTATAGCTGCCGATATGCTGGTAATCTTCAGCCAGCGCTTTCCAGAAATCATTGCCCTGGGCTACCGCTTTGGATTTCGCTTTGATCAACTCCTCCATTTTCTTTTTCTTGCCCATCATTTCAGGGTCGTGCAGGGCATCGAGGATGCCGCCGATTGCCTTATCGCTGTTGGAAAAATTCAGAATCTGATCCAGCATGCCGGGGCTGGGATTGGCTTCGTATTGTTCCCGCATGAGTTCGAGCCGGTTATGGAGCCAAACCTTCAGGATTTTATAGCGATAGTCCCGGTCGTATTCCAACTGAGCCATGGTGCGATAGCGCTCGGTGCTACCCGGGTTGCCGATGGTAAAAACGGCTTCCAGCTCTGCTGCTCCTTCCGGTTTCACCGGGAAGTAAAAATCCGAGGAGTTGACCGGCTGGCCGTTTTCGTAAACGCGCCAGAGGGTCATATCCAGGTTGTAGCGAGGGTAAGTGAAATTGTCCGGGTCGCCGCCGTAATTGCCGATCCGCAATTCGGGCAACAAGACCAGGCGCACATCATCGTAGCGCTTATAGCCGTACATCGAGAACCTCCCCCCGCTGAAGTAAGTCACCGTTTCCACTTCCAGCCCTTCCCAACCGGCTTTACTGCTGTACTCTTCCATGGCACTTTTCAGCGCCTCTTTTTCTTTCGCCACCATTTCCTCGTCGGAAGCCGCCTTGCCGGTAAAACCCCGTACATATTCTGTAATATCGGCGATCTTAACGAGCTGTTTGACAAACAAGCCCGGCACCCGGCGTTCCTCATCGGCAGTTTTGGCGTAGAAGCCCGTTGCATCCAGGTCTTCCCCTTCCCTTGCCACCTTACCAGCTTCTCCGTGCGAACAGTGGTGATTGGTCAGGACCAGCCCATCCGGAGAAATGAAGGAAGCCGAGCACCAGCTGGCAAAACGCAGGGAGGCCATCCGGGCCCTTTCCCACCAGGCTTCGTCGGGTTGAAAGTTGTACGTTTCTTTGAAATAATCGGTAGGGGCGTATTCAAAAGCCCACATCTTACCGTAGTCGAAACGACTGACCTCTACATCGGATTCGTAGTAGGTTGCTGCCGGCTGGGCAAGAAGTGCAACTGCACTGAAGAGCAGGAACGATAATACCAGGGGTAATTTCTGAAATGCTTTGGTTATCATTATATCCTATTTTCTTTGAGGAAAAATTTGGTTTACTTTCTTTCTATGTGATCATTCCGGGCCCTAAGCCTTATTTCAAAGCACGCCCCTACTTTTTCTCCAATATCCCTTCCCGGGCTGCATCCTCGGCATAGCCATGCAGTTGAACCGGCTGCTTGCGGCGGTTGGCGCGCAGGCGCATATTGAGAAATTCGACAAATAAGGAGAAGGAGATAGCGAAGTACAGGTACCCTTTAGGTACGCTGCCCACCTCCGACCCGGCGATCGACAGGTGTGCCAGGTGAGCCCCTTCGGCGATCAGCATAAAGCCAATCAGGATAAGAAAGGCCAGGCCCAGCATCTGTATGGTGGGGTGCTCGTTGACAAAGTTGGCTACCGGCGTAGCAAAAAGCATCATGATGACCACTGACAGGACTACCGCAATGATCATGATCACCAGGGCCCCTTCCAGGCCGTTGGTCATCCCTACGGCCGTAAGGATGGAATCAAAAGAGAAAACGATGTTGATGACGGTGATCTGCAGGATCACATTAGAAAGGGTCGACATACCCTTACGCTTACCCTCTTCCTCGTGGTGATCTTCTTCTTCCAGCTTGTGGCGGATTTCCGTCGTACTTTTATATAAAAGAAAAAGCCCTCCGGCGATCAGTATAAGGCTCTGGCCGGAAAAACCGCCATGGATGAATTCTCCGTGAAACTCCAGCCAGGGTTCTTCCATGGCCACCAGTACGGAAACGCCAAAAAGTAGTACAATCCGCAGTACCATAGCCAGAATGAGGCCGATATTGGTCGCCTTGGGGCGGTCCTTCGGCGCCAGTTTATTCGACGCGATGGAAATGAAGATAATATTATCAATGCCGAGTATGATTTCCAGAAAGGTAAGGGTCAGGAGGCTCATCCACACCCCGGCATTGGCAAAATCAGGAAAAACAAATTCCATAGTTTATTCATTGAGGTTGATAGGATAGCGCAAACATAAAACGCTTGCAATTTTACAAAAAAAAGAAGGTTTACCGCAAAGCGCGCGCTTAAATTCAATTTTCTTATTATTACTTTTGCCCCCCATTGACAGACCACAAACCAGAACCATGAAATACCGCCGCCTGCGACAAGACGAACTGGAGAGCCTGGAAAAGGAGTTTGTTCGCTTCCTGGCCTCCAACCAGGTCACTGCCGAGGACTGGGAAAAGCTGAAAGCTGGAGCGCTTGAAAAAGCGGAAAAGCTCATCGAAATATTCAGCGACATCGTTTTCGAAAAGATCCTCAGCGATGTAGAATATATGGAATTCCAGACGCCCAGAGACATCAAGACTTTTCACTTCGAGGAGGACCGCATCCGTTTAAATGGCCTGTTGATCGAAGGAAACACCAGCTTCGACTTCACCCAGGGCCAAAGCCCCCAGCAAATGCTGCAGCAAATCCAGCTCTCCGGCGCCCAGCTGAAGTTGTATACCGCCGAAAAGGCCTACAGCCGCGGCAGGGATATGGAGATTTTCGAAATGATGGAAAATGGCGCCCTGATCTCGAAAGATGGTTCGCTGTTTAAGACGCTGGAGGGGTTGAAGGGGTGAGGGGAGGCGGTGTGTGTCAGTGTATCAGTGTATCAGTGAGGGGCCTCTTCCTCCGTCGGTAGATTTTCCTCCAGCCCCGCTAGTCAAAACCCCGGCCATCGTCGAAAAGGTGAGATAGCTCATTGACCTTTTGCCCGGAAAGCCGCTACTTTTGCGCCATGAAATGGCGGTCCTGTATTCACCTGACACTCTCATTACTAGCCTTGAACTGCTCTCTGCTTGCCCAGGGGGTGTCCGAGCAGCCCGTGTCCGTCAATTATCGGAATATCCAGCTAAAGGAGGCGCTGCGTGATCTGGAAAAGCGCTACGATATTCAATTTGTATACAGCGAACAGTTTGTCTCCCTGTCCCGGGAGATAAAGCTTTATGCCCGCAAGCGCCCTTTGGAGCAGGTATTGGGGCAATTATTTCTCAATTCCGGAATAGAATACCGGCTTATGGGCAAACGGGTTGCGCTCCGGGCGGCGGCGGCGCCTCCGGTTGAAATGATCAGCCACAGCCCCAAACGCCAGCTGACACAGAGGGTACGGGGAACGGTGATCGACGAAGCCTCCCGCATGCCTTTGGTAGGCGCCAATATACAATTGCTGGATGCAGCTTCTTTCCTGGGTGCGTCTACCGATGTCAATGGGGAATTCGAACTGAACAAGGTGCCGGTCGGCCGCCGCAACTTTCAGGTTTCCTACCTGGGCTACGAACCCATCACCATTCGGGATATCATCGTCATTTCCGGAAAGGAACTCGTGCTGGAAATCGAGTTGCGGGAATCGACCACTATGCTGGATGAAGTGGTCGTCACCACAGCAATCGACAAGATGCAACCCCTCAACAGCATGATCACTGTCAGCGGCCGGCAATTCAGAGTAGAAGAAGCCAGCCGCTACGCCGGTAGTTTTCAGGATCCCGCCCGCATGAGCCGGTCCTTTGCCGGAGTCACTTATCTGAGCGACCTGGAGAACGACCTGATTATCCGGGGCAACTCCCCAACCAGCCTGCTCTGGCGGCTGGAGGGCATCGAAATCCCCACCCCCAACCATTTCCACGCCATCGGCAATACAGGCGGAGCCATCAGCATGCTCAACAGCAACGTGCTGACCACTTCCGATTTTCTAACCGGCGCTTTCCCCGCTGAGTATGGCAATACCATCTCCGGCGTATTCGACCTGAAGTTTCGCAATGGCAATACCGAACGCAACGAATACACCCTGAGCGCTGGAGTTCTGGGGCTCGAAGCCGGCATTGAAGGCCCCATCCAAAAGGACAAGGGCAGTTCTTATTTGTTGAACTACCGGTATTCCACCCTGGCCCTTCTCGAAGAGATGGGAATCAACCCAGTGGTGGAAGGCGGTATCCCGCTGTATCAGGATTTCGCCTTCAAAACCTTAATTCCCACGAAAAAAGCCGGTGTTTTTTCCCTGTTCGGCCTGGGCGCCACCAATAGAATAGAGCGAATCCCCACATTGCAGCCCAACGGCCGGTTTGACCAATACTTTTTTAGTGATGAAACCGCTCAATATGGCATCATCGGACTGAAACACACCCTGCAGTTGTCCCCGAAAGCCTATTTACAAACCACCCTGGCCACCGCCTGGGATACTTACCAATACCAATATGACCTGTTCAGCGATTCTACCGAAACGCCATTTTCCGACCGGTTGTATTACACCCGGGAACGCCACCTGACCGGAACATTTCGCCTGAGCACTCAGTACAACAGAAAAAATACTGCCCGCACCGCCACCCAGATAGGGCTCACCCTGAGCCGGCAGCTGTACAGCTATCAATTCCGCTTTGGCAACGAGCGCACCGGCCAGGAAAGCACCTTACTGGATGATGTAGGCAACGCTACAACCCTTCAGGCATACGGGCAATGGAAGCGGCGCCTGTCGGAAAAGCTCACCTTCAATCACGGTGTCCACCTGCTCTATTTCAGCCTCAACCAGGCCTTCACCATAGAGCCCCGCCTGGGGCTGGAATGGCTGCCCAACGCCCACGAATCGGTGACATTGGGGGCGGGCCTGCACAGTTATATCGGCCATCTTTCCAGCTATTTGTACCACTCGCCTTATGATTTTGATGTACAGCCGTTTCGCGACCGGCAGCTACCCAAATCGCTACAGTTTGTGTTGGGGTACAGCCTGCGCACGTCCGACGACTGGCATTTCAGGCCGGAAATTTACTACCAGCACATCTTCGATGCCGCCGTGAGCAGCGACCCCGCCCAACCCTGGGTGTCCGTGCTCAACATCCTCAACAACTACGATGTGTTCGACTCAGCAGAGATGCCTATTTCCAACCAAGGCAGAGGCAGGAATTTCGGCTTCGAACTCACGGCAGAGAAGCTCTTTTCCCGCGGTTATTATTGCTTGCTGACCACTTCTATCTATGACTCCCGCTATTCCACCGCCGACCGCCGCTGGTTCAGCACCCGTTTCAACGGCAATTACATCTTCAACCTCCTGGGCGGCCGGGAATTCACCATCCGGCGCAATAACAACCTGGGCGTCAACGCCAAGTTCATCTACGCCGGCGGCAACCGCTATTCCCGGATTAATGAGGAAGCCTCCAAAGCCCGTGGGTTTGAAGTGATCAATCCCAATTTTATCAATAGCGAAAAGGCGCCGGATTACACCCGGGTGGACCTGCTGGTGAGTTACACGGCCAATAATCCTAACGCCACTCACAAATTCTCGCTCGATATCCAAAACCTGCTCCAACGGGGCAACGTTCTCGAATACTATTTCGACCCGGCGGAAAATAAAGTAATGACCGCTTATCAGGTGAAATTCCTCTTCGACCTTCGGTACCGGTTGGTTTTTTAGTTACCTGGTTTTGTCCCGGCTCCTTTGTGGGTTGACCGACAAAACCAGCTAACGGAAGCCGCACTCGGGCCTTCTCTACCCTATCTCTCCGGAAAGCTTTCTATCTTTGATGCTCACGAAAAAACACGTCATGAATACCCAAAAAGGACAGGCTCTGTTGTGTCTTTCTATCCTGGTGCTTGCACTGACTGCCACCGCCCAGAATGCTCTGAACGTTGAACTCTTTGCCCAATACAACCGGGGCGACGGGCGCGCCTCCGGCTCCTGGTCGTATGTGGCGCCCGACGGCTCAGAGTACGCCGTACTGGGCGCACAAACCGGTACGGCTATCGTTCAGATCGACGATCCGAATGATATCCGGGAAGTGGGCTTTGTGCCCGGCTACAGCTCCAACTGGCGGGAAGTGACGGTGGTGGGCGATTACGCTTACGTCGTTACCGAAGGCTCGGGCGCTCCCCACTACGGCATGCAGGTGATCAGCCTTACCCAACTGCCGGATACGGCTTTCCTGTTGACGGACTACTCCGACACCTTCGGGCGGGGCCACATCATTCAGAAAGATATCTTCAGCGAGGAACCCTTCGTTTATGTATGTGGCACCCAAACCACCTCCGGCGTACACATTATAGATGTTACGGACCCTGCCAATCCGGTGCAGGCAGGCCTGTACCAGCCCGGCTATTACATCCACGACTGCCACGTGCGGGACACCCTGCTCTTTGCCGCCGCCTTTTACAACGGCACGATCGACATCGTCAGTATAGCCGATAAGAGTAATCCCAGGCTCATTGCCTCTATCGATGACCCGGGGGGCAACACCCACAGCTTCTCCACCACCGATCAGTTAGACTACCTGTTCGTTGCCGATGAACAAGACGGCCTGCCCGGCCGCATTTTTAACATCGAAGCACTGGACAACCCACGGGAGGTGGCCACCTGGACCGCCAACGCTACCAGCCTGGTGCACAACCCCTATATCCGGGGCGACTTTGCTTTCATTTCCCACAATACGGAAGGCTTGCGCGTGCTGGATATCGCCGACCCGGCAGTGCCGGTGGAAGTCGGCTATTACGATACCTACAGCGTACGAGCGGCGGCTTCCACTACCTGTGGTCGGCATTCCCCTATTTTCCATCTGGAAAGATCATCGGCGGTAACCGCGAGGACGGCCTTTACGTCTGGACCTTTAACAACACCAGGTAAAGTACCGCTTCTACGGTACCAGGTGGTGGATTCCTGAGCGGAGCGCCCATTTTCAATGCCGCCGTACAGGTGGATGAAACCCAGGAATTTTTCACCTCCGATATGCAGGGGGAATTTAAAGGAGGTTATCTGCCGGGCACTTACAATTTGCAGGTGTTTGCCAACGGTTACCCGGTCAAAACCGTGAGCATCACCCTGGCGGAGGGCAGCCAGGAGCAGTTGGTGATCGAACTGGCGCCGGAGGTGAACAGCACCGAAGATTTCGACCAGGAGGCGCCCAGCATTGAGCTGGCGCCCAACCCATTCGGGGAACATACAACCGTCCGTTTGAAGAATAAGCTACAAGCCCATCTGGCAGTGTTGCTAAACGCCGGAGGGCAGGAAGTGGAGCGCTATACGGTACAAGGCTTGTCTGCTTTCGACATCGAGCGGCGGAGCAAAGCGGCAGGGCTGTATTGGCTGGTGGTGTATGGAGAGGACGGGAAGGTGATCGGGAGTGAGCAAGTGGTGATCGGAAAGTAGCTTGCCCGGACCAGAATAATTGGTTAAATTGAATCAAAATTTCCAGAATGGGCACCGCCATGCGCAACCGAAACATTGAAGTAGAAGACCTACCCAGATATACCCTCTCCGATTGGGAACAATGGGAAGGCAAATGGGAATTGATCGATGGCATCCCCTTTGCCCTCTCTCCCATGCCGGACAAAAAACACCAGCGGATCAATGGGCGGTTGTATATCCAGTTTTCCGATCAGTTGGAGGATTGCCCGGACTGTGAGGCCTTCCTTCCTGTTAACTATAAGATCAATGATGTTAACCTGCTTCATCCGGACCTGCTCGTTGTGTGTGGTGAGGATGAGGATGGCACATATATTACCAATACCCCAGGCCTGGTGGCCGAAATTTTATCCGTATCTACTAAAACAAAAGACAAAAAGACTAAGCTGAAGCTCTATCAGGCCTTGGGTATTCGCTATTATATTATCATAGCTCCAAAGACCGAAACGGTCTCTGTATTTGAATTGAACGGGGCAGGGGAATACGAACTGAAGGCAAATGGCAGGAATATTTCCTATCAATTTGAGTTTGGCGAATGTAAAACCACGGTTGATTTTTCCAGGATTTGGAAGGGAAAGCCATAAGCATCTTATTGATTTAGACCCTGGTTATTGGTTGCTCCCTGCCTGGAACCTGCATGGCAAATAACGGGATCAACCAATAACCAGGACTCTTAGAGCTTGTTGGGGAATTATCCTTCAGGCTGAAATTGTCCTTTTTATGATGATACTGCGTTACAAAATGAGTCGCGTACCTATGGGTATGCTCCCCATTTCGCGCCTTGTCTCATCAAAAAAATGATCAATTTCATCACTAAAAACAATTCCCCAACAAGCTCTTAAAGCGGTTAGAACGCTATCGGCACCCTTACTACTGTTTTCTCCCAGCCCATTATCATGTGGGCGCCGTCGTCGGCCTTGTCGAAGGTGATGGAGAACGCTTCGATCGGCTTTTCGGAGGCTTCCACCGGCACGGTGATGGTGGCTACGTTGTGCTCAGGGTTGTAAGCGTATGCCCCCCAATTGTCGAGGTCTGAGCTGAAAGACACTTCCCATTCTTTTTCGCCTGGTATGGCATAAACCGTATAGCGGCCAGCTTTCACGGCTGTACCGTTGATGGTTACATCCTGGTAGAAGTGAATCTCGGTGGATTCATTAGCGCCCAGGCGCCAGGTCTCACCGTATTTCACAATACCGCCAAACACCTCGCGGCCTTTCATCTGCGGGCGGGAATACAAGACCCGGATCATCGGCTGGTTGGCCATCTTTTCTTCATCGGTTTTGGCAAAAGCGCGGAAAGCAGCTCTCTGTGGGTAGTAGGCAGCATCCATCGGGCTCTTATCCAGGTCGGAGAAGTCCTGGGCGTCCGCTTGTGGAAGAAAGGCCAGGGTGGTGGCCAACAGTAGGGCGATTGTCAATAACTTGTTCATCGTTGAACTGTTTTTGGTTAAGAATACATAAGAATTATGATTGGAACACTCCTACCGGCAGAGTGTTGCTGCCCGGCCCTATAATTCAGATGCCGAATGTCTCTAAAGTGACAATATGCCGACAGTCATCCCTGCTTCAAGGGTTGATGATATTTTGATAAATTTGCAGCAGCATATTCCATCTAGACTTTGGACGGTCTGACGATGAAGGCGGACACGAGCGAAGCGACTGACGGAGTAAATCGGAAGGCGGAAATCGGAAAACCGGCATCGAAAGCCCATTTAGCACTGTATTCCGACTTCCGAATTCGCACTTCCGACTTTAAATGGTAGTACGTCCAAAGTCCAGTAATCCATACCTGTGATGAAAAAAACGAACGCATTTTACCTCGTATCCCTTCTCCTTTCCGCCATCCTTTTTTCCTGCCAGGGCAATAACCGCCAACCAGGCGGTGATAACAAACCCCAGCCAAATGAAACCCCGGTAGTGGGCGGCCAGGGCCTGATCACCGACGCCGGGCAATTGCCGGATATAATTAATTACGAAGGGAACTTCCAGCAGGCCGCCCGGTGGCCGGGGCAAGGCTCCAATTATTACGCCATTGTTTCAAAGCTGGAACAGGGCGATTTTTTTTCTCCGTCCTGGTCGAGCCGGCTAAACTTCTACCTCTTTGAAGTCAACGGCGGCCAGATCATCAGCCGAAGGGCCTTTCAGGCTGAATCCCCCAACATCTATTCCACGGTAGATATCAAAGGCGGGCAGAGCCAGTTGGTCAGCCTGCCTTCCATGGGTACTGCTTTTTCCGTAGTCTACTCCATTTGCCCGGATGGCGAAGATCCCTGTAGTATCTTTTCCAGCGTGATTGGAACAGATGGCAAGTACGATTTTCAGATATTGGAAAATGTCGGCCGGGCGGTCTATCTGGAAGCACAGGACGCGATGATGGCGGGGATTCCGGAGGATGTGCGGCAGCATATGCTGAAGCAGCTCTTTGGGATGGAATGAGTAATTCATAGAATGATGGAACGAATAGCGATCAAGGCCTCCCCATTCAATCAATCATTCCCTCATTCCTTTCTCACTCCTCCTCCAGCAGGCCCGGCCGCCGCTCCCGGGTACGCTTGAGCGCCTGGGCATAGCGCCACGCTTCGATTTTTTTAAAATTGCCGGACAACAGGACCGCCGGCGCCTTCCAGCCCCGGAAATCTTCCGGGCGGGTATAAACCGGCGGGGCGAGCAGATTATCCTGAAAAGAATCGAACAGAGCGGAAGTCTCATCGTTGAGCACACCGGGTAGCAGCCGGCCGATGGCGTCTACCAACACGACTGCCGGCAGTTCCCCGCCGGAGAGCACAAAATCGCCGATAGACACTTCCATGGTGACATAGTGCTGCCGGATGCGTTCATCCATGCCCTTGTAATGGCCGCAGAGGATGAGGAGGTTCTCGTACATGGACAGGCGGTTGGCCAGCGGTTGGGTGAGGCGCTCCCCGTCGGGAGTCATGTAAATGACCTCATCGTAAGTGCGTTCCCGTTGAAGATCATCGATGCAATTGGCCAGGGGTTCCACCATCATCACCATACCGGCCCCGCCTCCGTACTGGTAGTCGTCTACCTGCCGGTGCTTACCCAGTCCGTAGGCCCGCAGGTCGTGCAGGTATACTTCCAGCAAGCCCTTTTCCTGCGCCCGCTTCATGATGGAGTGTTGCAGGGGGCTTTCCATCAATTCGGGGAGAACGGAGACGATATCAATCCTCATTGGATATATTGTTGGTTGTTGTCAGTTGTTTATTGATCGTTCTCATTCCTGAAGGCCAACGAACAACTGACAACGATCAACTAGTTAACCTTCAACAACTCGACCTCAAAGATCAGGGTAGCGTAAGGGCCGATCTTCGGGCCGGCGCCGCGGGGGCCGTAGGCCAGGTCGGAGGGGATGTACAGTTTCCACTTCGAGCCTTCCGGCATCATTTGGAGGGCTTCCGTCCAGCCTTTGATCACCTGGTTGACGCCGAAAGTAGCCGGCTGTCCACGGTCCACGGAGCTGTCAAATACAGTGCCGTCGATCAGCATGCCATGGTAATGAACGGTCACCTTGTCGGTGGCGCCGGGCTTGGCGCCCGTGCCTTCCGTCAGGACCTCATACTGCAGGCCGCTGGGAGTTACCTTCACTTCTTCGCGCTGCGCGTTGGTTTCCAGAAAGGCCTTGCCTTCTGCAATATTGCCCTCGTATTGAGCCGCCTGTTTCTTCTCCATGTATTGCTGGATGATGGTATTGGCCTCTTCCATGCTTACTTGCGGCTCGTTGCCGGCCAGCATGTCGTGGATGCCCTTGGTTAACGATTGCTCATCTATTTTATCAAAGCCCTGGCTTTGGAGGTTTTGCCCCAGCAGAATGCCCAGGCTGTAGCTTAATGAATCCATTTCTTGTTGTGCGTTTACGGATGAAAAAAGAAAGAGCCCTCCGAAGAGGAACACTATGGTTTTGATCTTTTGCATGGGTATTAATTTTGAACTGGTTTAGTGGTTAACGACGCGAAATAAAGAAAATTATAGGAGAATTGGTAGTGGGTCCCCAGAACCGTCTTCATTTTTCCGTGAAAACCTTTGAGGTTTTGGAAACCTCAAAAGTTTCGATTTTACAGGGCATTACGAATCCCGGGTCAACGACTCCCCCACCGGTAGCTATCCAATTCCAGCCCCGCCAGGCCAATCACCCGGTCAACCACCGTGGCGGCCAGCTCTTCGAAATCTTTGGGGTTGCTGTAAAAGGAGGGGCTGGCCGGGCAGATAACGCCGCCCGCCTCGGTGATGGCCTTCATGTTGTTGAGGTGGATGAGGTTGTAGGGCGTCTCGCGCGGCACCAGGATGAGGCGGCGGCGCTCCTTGAGGGCCACGTCGGCAGCGCGGGTAGTGAGGTCGTCGGAGATGCCGTTCGCGATGCGCCCCAGCAAGCCCATGGAGCAGGGGCAAACGATCACTACTCCATATTGGGCGGAGCCGGAAGCGAAGGGCGCCATGAAGTCGCGCTTGCCGTAGAAATCGAAGGGATAGTTTTCATAGCTTTTGTCGCCCAGCTCGTATTCCCAGTTGAACTTGGCGTTGTCGCTCATCACAACGCCTACCGCTTCGAGCTGATCCTGTAGCTTGAGTAGTTTGTCGAGTAATACTTTGGCGTAAATGCTCCCGCTGGAGCCGCCGATGCCGATGGCTATTTTGGTCATGGAGGTTGGAAGGTTTAAGCATTTAGAAAGTGGGGGACGAATAGAAAGGTAGATTCTGCTTCAAAATTATACTTTGCTTGGCGTTACTTTGCCCAGGCGACAAAATTATGTTTAAACAGCCTGTAAAGTTGTTATTCTCCTATCATCACATTTTCACCCAAATCAGTCAAAACTTTATTGAGCAGTTTTTTAGAAAAGTATCTGCCAACCGAAACCCACTTTTCAAAAATGGGTTTTAATGCTACAATCAAGCCCTTTTGTTTTGCTCTAATCAAGAGGCCAATTGAACCAATACAGTTCACATCAAGCGATTCTGCAATCATTCGAGCTTTATTGTCATCTATCAGTAAATAATCAGCCTTCAATTCCTCGTACAAAATGACGGATTCAGACTCCCCGTAATCCATCACCATCCTCAAATTGTTTTTTGATTTGATTTTAACAACCCTGTTTTCAAGCACTTTAAAAATATTAACATCAAATTCTGGGTTTTCATAATTTCGCAACTCTTTCCAAACTGCCTCAGCAATATAAAAATCCCCGAATATCTCTTCAATTAAATGAATATGGCCTACATGCCCCAGAGAAATCAAAGCTCCGGTATCAGCTATAACAAGTTTCATCGCTTTACAAATCTTTTAATTTGTCTGCATCTGACATGATCTGTTCAACACTTAAGTGAGAAACAGGTATCTTATTTTTCGCAAGCGATTTTTCAAATTCAAACCGGGTCAAGCCAGATAATTGAATAGCTTTACCCAGCGTTAACTTTCCTTCCTGGAACAACATCATCGCTACAGCAACTTGAAAATGGTCTTTCAATTCCTGTTCCGATTCGTTCAAGGCAATCAAAATATCCGAAGGTACATCAACTGAGATGCTTATATTTTTCATATCGTATTTCTTTATTCAAAGATACATGATTATATTCAGATTCCTGGCATCATATTCCATTGGATTCCATTAGAGAGTAGTTGTGCCTTATGACCATAAAATGAGTCCTCCGACAGGCTCCTAGTCATTAGTTTCGCGTTTTTCGGGGGCTTTCAGGCATGCGGGCAGAGGCCGAACGTGCCCATAGGATGGCTTCTAGCTTATCCTATGGGTAAACCTCAAGACAAGCTATTAGCGTTGGCACCGAACCCGGCCTTTAGGGTATATCGGTGAGCCTCCCCTGCCAGTTTGTACAAGCCATCCAAAGAAGCGGGCCATCTGCCAGGCCCGTGCCCAAGGCCAGGAAATGTAGTTTCCATTATGAAAAAACCATGACAGCGCCTATTTTATAGGTATACGATTAAAAACCAAAACAGCGCCGTCATGGAAGCCTTTATGAACTCTTCTTTCGGGACATTCATTGCTTTTCTATTTGCCCGCCACTTTTGAACTGGAACGCCCTTTTCATTCTCGCAGCGAGCTGGCCCGGCAAATCATTGATTTTATGTTACTATTCAGCATGGGGTCTGAAATACGCCTGACGCAAAATTTTGTAGACTTTTTCCCGCTGGAACCCCTTCTCATTCCCCTTGGAAGGGGAAGGGCGGCTTACAAAATTTTGCTTGAGGGGTCAAATCACCACGATGCTGAATAGTTACGATTTTATTATAGCAGTATTGCCCCACCGCCGTTTTATCACCAGGGCTGACGGGGGGTATTCCACTAAAGCGTTTTTACGGCAGTTGCCTGCTCAGGCCCGTTTCCCTATTAATAGCCGTTTACACGGCCTGCTGCCAAGGAAAAAAAAGAGTAACCTGGGCCGGCCCACTGAAAAAGGAGAGGATTTGGGCACCCCTCTGGAATGGATACAAGATGATGAAGGTTGGAGCCCGCACCCCGATGAAGAGGGCGCCTGGGTTAAAACCGTCATCGGCATATGGCATAGCGTCTTGCCGGGCGTACCTATTAAGGTGGTGGCGGTTTGGCGCAAAGATGGGCCCCAAGCGATAAGCGCTCGGGCAAAAAAGAATTGGAAGCCTTTTTCTCTACAGACACCTCTCTAACCGAAGCCCAAACCCTGCAGCATTATTCCCAACGTTGGGATGTGGAAATCGATATTCGCGACGCTTATGCTTACTATGGCCTGGGCAAGGATCAGTGCCGCAACCTGGATCGCATCTATGGCGTCAATTCTTTTCGTATCTTGATGGCAACTTGCCGCACCCTATGGTTCGTGCGCTACTTCGAAGAACGGCAACTGAAACTGAAAAAACTTAGGCCTTGGTACCGCCTCAAGCAGCATCCAACCCAATTAGATGTCATCTCCGCTGCTCAGGAGGCTTTCGTGCTCAAAGGAGTTTTAGGTTCACACCAGGTATGGGAGAAATGCCCCACGGCCAGGAGGAAGACTGGCAGCAGGCTGCCTGAAAAACGCGAAACTAATGACTAGTGTAACAATTTATCCAGCTCCACAAACTCCCAGCTCAACTCCTTATCCCCAGGCTTAAACTCCAGCAGCAACACCTTGTCCGGCCCGAAGTCCTTTACATACTCCGGGGCATATTCCCGGCGCAGGGAATTGTTGATACCGGAACCTAACAACCATATCCCTTCGGTTGTTCTGAACTCGAAGGATTTGGCCTGCATGCCCACATCTCCACCGATGAGCACTACCTGCACGCCCCGCTTCTGCACTTCCACCAGCCAGGGATAAACGGTAGCCGTCACTTCCGAATCCGGATCACAGGTACCATAGATGGGCGACACATTGACATTGAAGGCCCGCAGGGTGTCTCCACGCTCATTGATTTTCAGATCATTAAATATTCCCAGATGGTGCAGGATGACCAGGTGAGAAGCCTCCCGGATGGTGTCGGCCACAGTGCGGATCATGTCCCACTGCGCCGCCTTTTGTTCGCAATCGCGCTGAGGAGGATGGGAAGGATAAGGCCAGAAGAAGTTAGTGTTCAGCACCATCAGGCAATAGCCGTTTTGCCAGCGGGTATAAAAGGAAGGGCGTTGTAAAAAATCCAGGATCACCTGAGGGTCGCCATAATCATAATCATGATTACCCAGCGCCCAGTGTGCCTTTTCAAGGTCGAATAAACTGTCCAGGTAAGGAAGCGCTTCCGGGTGTTCAGCCGTACGGGCGCAAACATCCCCCCCCAGCCAAACCTGGGAATAGGGGCTGTAGTCCAACCGCTCCAGGCGGGAATCCACCCGGTCGGCATAGTTCCAGTCATAAGGATGGCCCAGAAAGATATAGCGCTGTGACGTGGAGGGCTCAAACGGTTCACAGGAGCTTGCCAGCAGAATCAGTAACAGGCCCGGGGCCAGCCTGAAAAAAAAGCGGCCGGCCGCGTACAATTCTCTAGTTATCAGATCGACAATGTGGATCATTGCCCGGTTTTTTGTTAAAAATAACAATGTGTATACTTAGACAAAATGGCTTCTCAGGCTACTTTGCAGACAAAATGATGACAAAAGTCACTCCTTTATCTGATAATGATCATCCAGCTGAGCCCTTGGCCCCTCTATCTTGCACCTCATATTGAGGTATTCAAGGTAACTATTAGAATTGACACAAGGTATGAAAATCATTTTCCTTCTGATTATTGTGAGCCTCATCGTAGCGCTGGGATTCTTAGGGGCCTTTTTGTGGGCAGTCCGCAGCGGCCAATACGATGATGATTACAGCCCCGCCGTCCGCATCCTGTTTGATGATGACAGCCCGGGGACTCTCCATGCGGGCGCTCACTCGCACGACACCACTCCTGAGCAAACAGAAAACAACAATAACACATCAAAATCTTAAAATCTTCACCTAATGGCACAAGTTGAGAAATTCAGTTACGACAATGCCATCGTCCGGAAGTTTGCTTACGCCTCCATTCTGTTTGGCGCGGTGGGCATCCTGGTGGGCCTCATAGCGGCCCTTCAGTTGGTGTTCCCCTCGTTAAATCTTGGCATAGCCGAGGTAACTTTCGGCCGGATTCGCCCGCTGCATACCAATGCAGCCATTTTTGCTTTTGTGGGCAACGGCATTTTTATGGGAGTCTACTACTCCCTGCAGCGCTTGCTGAAAACGCGCATGTTCAGCAAGGGCCTCAGTGAGTTCCACTTCTGGGGCTGGCAGGCCATCATTCTGGCCGCGGCGATCACCTTACCGCTGGGCATCACCAGCGCCAAGGAATACGCTGAGTTGGAATGGCCGATCGATATTGCCATTGCCCTGGTTTGGGTGGCATTCGGTATCAACATGTTCGGCACCATCCTGAAGCGCCGCGAGCAGCACCTTTACGTAGCGATCTGGTTTTACATCGCTACCTGGGTGACGGTCACCGTGCTTCACATTGGCAACAACCTGGAGCTTCCGGTAAGCCTCTGGAAGAGCTATCCGGTATTCGCCGGGGTACAGGACGCGCTGATCCAGTGGTGGTATGGACACAATGCAGTGGCCTTCTTCCTGACCACCCCTTATCTGGGCCTGATGTACTACTTTCTGCCCAAGGCCGCCAACCGGCCGGTATACTCTTATAAGCTGTCCATCATTCACTTCTGGGCGCTTATTTTCATCTACATCTGGGCAGGCCCGCACCACTTGCTGTATACTTCTCTTCCCGACTGGGCACAGTCGCTGGGCACCGTTTTCTCCATTATGCTGATCGCTCCCTCCTGGGGAGGTATGCTCAACGGCCTGCTGACGCTGAGGGGCGCCTGGGACCGGGTACGCCAGGACCCCGTCCTCAAGTTTATGGTCGTTGCGGTAACCGCTTATGGTATGGCCACGTTCGAAGGGCCCATGCTTTCCATCAAATCCGTCAATGCCATCAGCCACTATACGGACTGGACCATTGGCCACGTGCACATCGGCACGCTGGGCTGGAACGGCTTCCTGACCTTCGGTATCCTCTACTGGATGCTGCCAAGGCTGTTCAACACCAAACTATACTCTCAAAAACTGGCCAACGTCCACTTCTGGATCGGCACGCTGGGCATCCTCTTCTACGCCATCCCCTTGTACTGGGCCGGCTGGACGCAGAGCCTGATGTGGAAGCAGTTCACCCCGGATGGCTTCCTTCAGTACGGCAACTTCCTGGAAACGGTCACGCAGATCATCCCAATGTATGCCTTGCGCGCCCTGGGCGGCACCTTGTATGTGGCCGGTTACTTTGTAATGAGCTACAACCTGGTCAAGACCGTTCAGGCAGGCTCCTTCATCGGCGATGAAGCCGCCGAAGCACCGGCTGCCTCTACCTGGGCGGCTCACACTGGCAAAGAACACTGGCACCGCTGGATCGAGCGCCGCCCTGTGCAGATGCTGATCGCCGCCACTATCGCCATCCTCATCGGTGGCATGGTTGAGGTCTTCCCGATGATCATGATTGATGACCAGGTACCCAAGATCGAATCGGTAACGCCTTATACCCCGCTCGAACTGGAAGGCCGCGATATATACATCCGAGAGGGCTGCCTGGGTTGCCACTCACAGATGGTGCGCCCCTTCCGTTCCGAAACCGAACGCTACGGCGAGTACTCCAAGTCGGGAGAATACATTTACGACCGCCCCTTCCTCTGGGGTTCGAAGCGCACCGGGCCGGACTTACACCGCGTGGGGGGCAAGTATCCGCACAGCTGGCACTACAACCACATGGAAGAACCGCAAACCACTTCGCCGGGCTCCATCATGCCGCCTTACCCCTGGCTGCTGAGAGATGAACTGAGCACCAAAAACACCGCCGCCAAAATCCGGGCACTACAGAAGCTGGGTACGCCCTATCCGGATAGATACGACGAGATCGCAGTCGATGACCTGCAAAAGCAGGCCAGCATCATTGCGGAAAACCTGCGCAAGGACGGCATCGACGGAGATAAGCTCGAAGAAAAAGAGATCATCGCCGTGATCGCTTATCTGCAACGCCTGGGTACGGATATTAAGCCGGCGCCACAGGCGGGGAATTAGAAGCGGTTGGCCATTAGCCGTTGGCGGTTGGCAAAGAGCGCTAACCGCCAATAGCTAAATGCCAGTAGCCAAAACCATCAAAAGCAATCAACCATGTTCAAACACATTCTCGAAAACGCCGGAAGCATCAACTGGATGGCCATATCTGCCCTTATCACCTTTGTGGCGATCTTCATGATCAGTGTGGTGCTGGTGTTCAAGCACAACCCGGCTTATATCAATAGGATGGCAAGTATGCCATTGGATGACTCCAATCCTGTTAACTCTGAAAATGATAACCATGAAAAATAAAACCCTCAAATTGATACCGGCAGCCCTGCCCCTGCTCTTGCTATCTACCACCAGCTGGGGCCAGGCGGCGGCTGACGGGGCAGGCGGCAATCCTTACTTTTACGACGGACTGCTGTCTTACGGCCTGCTTTTTTTAGCTGCCGCCGTTTTTATTGCCGCCCTTGTTGCGTTGTACAACCTGCTCAACATCATGGTCAAAGTGCAACAAATCCGCATTTATCAGGAACAGGGTATCGAAGCGTTTAAAGAGGAAGTTCAAAAACCGCAACAATCCCTCTTCCATCGGCTTTACAAGCGCATGACCCATGTGGTGCCAGTCGAAAAAGAAGAAGACATCCTTTTCGACCACGAGTACGATGGCATTCGGGAGCTGGACAACGTCCTTCCACCCTGGTGGGTGGCCATGTTTTACCTCAGCATTGCCTTTGCGGTCGTCTATTATACCTACTACCATTTCACGGACGCAGGGCCCAGCTCTACCGAGGAGTACAAGATGGAAATGGAGCGAGCCGAAAAGGCTGTACAGGCCTACCTGGCCACCCAATCCAGCCAGGTAGATGAGACCAATGCAGAACTGCTTACCGATGCGCAATCGCTGGCCGCCGGCAAAACAATCTATGAAGGCAAAGGCACCTGCTTCACCTGCCACGGCATGCAGGGAGAAGGCGGGATCGGCCCTAATATGACCGACCCCTACTGGATACACGGCGGAGATATTAAGGATCTCTTCAAGACCATTAAATACGGCGTTCCCGAAAAGGGGATGATATCCTGGAAGGACCAGCTCAAACCGTTGGAAATGGAACAGGTAGCCAGCTACATCCTGAGTCTGCAGGGCACCAACCCACCCAACCCCAAAGAGCCGCAGGGTGAGCTCTACCAGCAGCAGGTGGACAACGCCGCGCCAGCAGATACGTCCGCGACGGGCGCCGCAAAAAAACAGGAAGCGGACGCCATTGGGATGCAGTAGTGATATAGTGATATAGTGATGGGGTGATATAGTGATGGGGTGATATAGTGATGGGGTGATATAGTGATGGGGTGATATAGTGATATAGTGATGGGGTGATGGGGTGATGGGGTGATGTGGAATATTAGAAGACCATCACCTCATCACTCTTATGCTCCCTCTTTTCGAACCCAATAAACGCCCATACCCAAACCTTAAGGGGTTTGGAAATAAATAACCTACCCATCTGGCTTGTTCTTTTTCCGCTGGGCGTCGTTGCTCATCATTCACGTAGCTGGGCTATGCTCACTCTTCGCGCCTAGCCCAGCGAAAAAATAACTGCGCCATTTTGAGTACCTTATTTATTTCCAAACCCCTAAAATAAAATTTGATTTTATTATGAGCGCAAGCGAGCCAATTAGAGACACAGAAGCTTATCGGGACTCGATAGCTACGGTCGATGATACGGGCAAGCGGGTATGGATGTATCCGAAAAAGCCCAAAGGCCCCTACACCAACGCACGCACCTACCTGAGCTGGGTGTTGCTGGCCTTTCTCTTTGGAATGCCTTTTATCAAGGTCAATGGGGAGCCTATCCTGCTGTTCAATATCCTGGAGCGCAAGTTCATCCTGTTTGGAATCACATTTATGCCGCAGGACTTTCACCTGTTCGTGCTGGCCATGCTCACCTTTATCGTATTCATCGTACTGTTTACGGTAGTATGGGGGCGGCTGTTTTGCGGATGGGTCTGCCCGCAGACCATCTTCATGGAAATGGTATTCCGAAAGATCGAATATGCTATCGAAGGAGACGCCAATGCCCAACGCCGGCTTGACAAGGCCCCCTGGACAACCGATAAGATCATCAAGAAAGGGGGCAAGCAAGCCATCTTCTTTGCCATTGCCGTCCTGGTAGCCAATACTTTTCTGGCCTATATCATCGGTATAGACGAGGTGATCAGCATCATTACCGAACCCATATCCCAGCACCTGGCCGGTTTTATCATCATGCTCCTCTTTTCCGGAGCATTCTATTTTGTCTTTTCCTATCTGCGGGAACAGGTTTGTGTTACCATTTGCCCCTACGGCCGCCTGCAGGGAGTCATGCTGGACCAAAACTCCATCGTGGTGGCCTATGATTTTGTGCGGGGAGAGCCGCGAGGTAAGCTAAAGAAGAGCAAGAAGGCCAAGACGGGCAACGATCCGTTGACAAAAATCCAGAGTGACGTCAGTACGGCTGAGGTGGAACCCGCAACGGCCTACGCCGGGAAGAGTGCCTCCAACGGCAACCCCGCTGAAGAGATGAAGGCCAAATTGGGCGACTGTATCGACTGTACGCTTTGCGTGCAGGTCTGCCCCACCGGAATCGATATCCGCGACGGCACCCAGCTGGAATGCGTCAACTGTACCGCTTGTATAGACGCCTGCGATGAAGTGATGGAAAAGATCAACCGGCCCAAAGGGCTTATCCGCTACGACAGCTACAACGGCATCGTCGAAGGGCGTAAAAAACTCTTTACCGGCCGGGTGATCGCCTACACCATCGTGCTGGCCATCCTGATCATCGTCAATATCGTATTACTGACTGCCCGGACGGATGTAGAGACCCTGCTGCTGCGCACCCCCGGCGTATTGCCCCAACAGGTCGACGAAACCCATGTCAGCAACCTCTACAATTACCAGGTGATCAACAAAACCAATAAAGAGATGCCGGTGGAATTCCGCCTGGCGGGAGGCATGGAAGCTACCGGAACTATTCAATTGATCGGCCAGGCGCCCACCGCCGAAGCCGGCAAGGTGGCGGAAGGGGCGTTGTTCATCATCCTGGAAAAAAGCGCCCTGCAAGGCCACAAAACGGAGGTCGTCGTCGAGGTCTACACCAATGGAGAGCTGGTCGATGAAGTGAATACGAACTTTATGGCGCCGGGGAGGTAGGGGGAAGTCGGAAGTGGGAAGTACAGGATTGGGTAGGAAAATTGTTGAATTGTTGGCCACAGGCTTTCTATCCGGGGGCGAAGGTTTTGATATTCAGTTACTGTAAGCCCTGGCGAAAAACCCAGGCAAAAAAAACTAAAAAGCAAAAGTCATGAAATTTAATTGGGGAACCGGAATTACCATATTTTACTCGGTTTTTGTGCTGGTGCTGGTGTTTGCCGTATACCGGTCGACTCAGTATGACCACAGCCTGGTTTCAGAGCATTACTACGCCGATGACCTGGCCTATCAGCAACACTACAACAAGCTGGTGAACGCTCAGCAGCTGGAAGAGGACCTGAAGATTTGGAACAAGATACAGAAGGCGGAAGTGGAGCTTCACTTCCCCGCCGAATTTGAAGAGGTATCCGGAGAAGTGTACTTCTTCTGCCCTTCTGACCAGCGAAGTGATTTCAGGTTGCCGGTGCAGGCCGATGCCGGCCATGTACAGCACATTCCTACGCAGGGGCTGCGCCCCGGCAGATGGAAAGTGAAGGTCAACTGGAAAGCAGAGGGTAAAGAATTCTACAAGGAGGAAACCATCAATATTTAGTTGCTGGGGTTGAGTTGAGGCTGAGGTTGAGGTTTTTTGCAATATTTAAACACGACCAAGATATGGCGCTGTGGACGGCATTCACGATCGGATTACTGGGTAGCCTGCACTGTGTAGGCATGTGCGGCCCGATTGCCCTTTCGCTGCCCTACCAGGGAAGCCACCGGTGGCATACCACCGGCAATGTATTGCTTTACAACATAGGCCGGGTGGCCACTTACGGCCTGCTCGGCCTGTTCATCGGCCTGGTGGGCCGCGGGTTTTTCCTGGCGGGTTTTCAGTCTTATGTATCCATCGGGCTGGGTATCCTCTTGTTAGCTATCGCCCTGTTTTCCATCAATGTGGAAAGCCGCCTGCTGCGGATTCCATTCGTGCAGCAACTGAACAGCTGGGTAAAAAGGCAACTGGGCCGGCTGCTGCGACAGCAAGGCCCTGGCAAACTGTTCCTGGTCGGCATGCTGAACGGCCTGCTACCCTGTGGGCTGGTTTACATGGCCATTGCGGGCGCGCTGGCCGCCGGCAGCATCTTCAACAGCGCCCTGTACATGGCGCTCTTCGGACTGGGCACCATCCCCCTCATGCTCGCCACCGCGCTGGCAGGGCAATTCATCCAACTGAAGTGGCGCGCACGCCTGCGCAAACTGGTTCCGGTGTTCCTGGTGGCCTTTGCGGTGCTGTTCATCCTGCGGGGGCTGAATTTTGATGTGCCTACGGGGCTGCAGTTCTGGAATGACATGCAGAATGCGCCGATGTGCAAATAGACGGCCGGGATAGTTAACGAGTTTCCGGCAACCTCCTCTCAGGCAAACGCGTCAAGTATCCCGGCCCAACAATTAAGAACTTGTGTCAATTACCTTGAATGTGCTCCCCGGTTGCTTTCGGGCTCCGGGGAGTACTGTTTTTATATTGGGAGCCGTCATGGCCGGTGATGAATAAGGAGAAGAGGTAGCTTTGAACCGAGCTGCACCCTTTTTTAAATCTGCGGTTTTTTGGTACATTTAAGCCCGAACTCACTTAAAGAATCTCAGATGTCCAGGACCCGGAAAAATTGGAATTCCGACAAGTTGCTCGGCCTCTCCGCGATCAGCATCAGCTTTATCACGCTGGTGATCTTTATCTATCAGACCAATATCATGAGCAGGCAGAATTACATTTCGATCATGCCCTACCTCGATATTTCCACTACCCGAAATACGGCTGATCATATCTTTGAGGTGAACCTGAAGAACCATGGGATGGGCCCGGCCATCATTGAGTCGGTGGCCCTGATCTACCAGGAAAAAAGATACAACCTGGCCGATTATGGCAACAATCTGTTTGCTTTCCTGGCGTCGAAAGCGCCAAAGTTGGATAGCATCATTAGTATATCTGCTTCCACCCTGGATAAAGGAATGGCCATTCCCGCCAATTCAGTTTACAACGTATTCGGCGTAAGAGAATCCCGTAAAGATTACCAATTGATGACCGAGGCCCTCGACCAACTGCTGGCTAACGGCCTTGATTATGAGATCATCTATAAATCGATACAGGACGAACGCTGGCGGTTGCACAACAATTCGGATGGGCCGGAGAAGTTGGATTAGGAATAAGGCAAAGGTTACTTGACCTGGAGAGGAGAAAATAACCTTCCATCAAAAATTGGATAAAGGCCAGTTATTCGTAATCCAAACCTGTCCAACCACTCACTCACTATGCAACACCAGCAGCGGCAGTTCACAGTGGAAGGCCTCCTGGAGCGTGGCGCTCGTCTTGAAGAGCCGTTCGAAGAAGCCAATAGTGCCATGCTTGCGGCGCACCAGGCAGAGCATATCGGCATCCACCGATTTCACGAAGGCTTTAATGGTTTCGTGGAGGTTGCCTCGTTCTTCCTCCAGCGAAAACGTATAGGGCAAGCCTTCCAACCAGCTGGCTGTCTCCATCAATTTTGCCTTATCCGCCTCGTCCTTGTCTTTGACGCTATGAAAAATATGTACCTTGGCGTCAAACCGGCGGGCCAATTCCCGGAGGGGCTCGATAGCCTCTTCGCCGGACAGGTTCATATTGGCGATGGCAAAAGCGATGTTTTGGATCGGCCGGGGCGCAAAATTTTCCGGAATAGACAGAACGGGGATGTGGTGAGTATGCCGTATCACGCCTCCGGTGGTGCTGCCCATGAACACTTCTTTCAGCCCGCTGGCGCCCTGGGTGCCCATCACAATGAGGCTGGCGCCCCAATCTCTGGCGTAGCTGACAATAGAGGAGATGGCATCACCTTTTGTGATCTTGACTCCCACCGGATTTTTGGAGGGAGCTTTTTCCAGAAAGGCCGCCATATCTTTTTCCGCCTCTTCATAGAGGATGTCATCAATGGAAACCAGCATATCTGACCTTTTAATCACCTGAAAAGTATGCAACACCGTCAGGTGGCTGTCAAATTTACAAGCCAGTTCTTTGGCATAGAGTAATGCGTTTAAAGCATTCCCGGAAAAATCGGTAGGAACCAGTATCTTTTTCATGGGCATAGAGTTTGGAAATGAATAATAAAAAAAAGAAGAAAGCGGCAACGGCAGGTGTCCAATTTGCTCACTCTACACCAAAATGGAGCTCGCTATCATACATGGCAGGTGCTCAGGCATAATTTAGCACACTTTTTTTCAGAAAACGATGACGAGTATCACCCCTGAAGGATACGAATGTCATTCTGGGTGAGCTGAAAAAAAATTACTTTGAAAGCCATAGAAATTCATTCCTTGATAAAACAACTAGCATATGGAACAAAAACTCCAGGAATTGCTCGACAAAATTTACAAAGAAGGGGTCAACAAAGGACAGGAAGTGGCCACCACCATAGTAAGAGATGCCGAGCGAAAAGCCGAACGGATACTGGAACAAGCACATAAAGAGGCCAGTGAAGCCCGTCGGCAGGCCCGGGAGGAAGCCGAAGAGCTCAAGCGAAATGTAGCCTCTGAACTCCGCCTCTCCGCCAGCCAGGCCACCCATGCGCTGCAACAGCAGATCAGCCACCTCATCACTACCCGGGCGGTTACCGAGCCGGTACGTCAGGCTTTTTCGGATAAGGAGTTTATTAAAAAAATCATCGAATCCCTCATCGATAGCTGGCAACCCGGCCAGGAAGGCCAAAGCGGCCTATCCCTCTTACTTCCGGAAAAGGATAAAGAAGAACTCGGCCGGTATTTTGCCGAAAAGGCCAGAGCAGCCCTGAACGGCCCGCTGCTGGTCAACCCCGACAACCGGCTGGAAAATGGCTTCCGCATCGGCCCGGCCGATGGCAGCTATATCATTTCCTTTACCGATAAGGACTTCGAATCTTTCTTCATGGATTACCTGCGCCCCAAAACCAAAGATTTACTTTACGGAAAAAACTGATGCAAAAACGAAATTATTATTACCTCATTTCAGGGCTCCCCGACATGGTCCTGGAGCAAAGCAAAGCGCCTCTCCTTCTTCCGGAACTGATGGAGCAGCTCAGGCTGAGCCTCCATCCGGACGACCTACAGCGGGCCCGGCTGATCTTCCTGCCGGCCGACAACCAAAACTTGTTAAACCTTCTCGGGAAAGAAGCATCTCCCTGGAACCAACAGGGCCAATTCTCCCAGGAGGCCATGGAGGAAGGCCTGAAAGAGCCCGGCCTGCTGCCTTCCTATATGAACCGCTTTCACCAGTACTACAAAAATGAGGCGCCCTTTACTAGGGATGAGCTGGGAAAACCAGCTTACCGGCTGAGTCACGAATATCTTTTGGAGCATACGAACGGGTTTCTGCATCAATGGTTCACCTTCGAGAACTCCCTGAAAAACATCCTGGCTGCCTGGAATATCCGGAAATACCAACTCCCGGCCGAAGGCCAATTCATCGGCGAAAATATGGTGACGGAGGCCGTCCGAAAATCTCACGCCCATGATTTTGGGCTGACAGCCGAGCTGCCCTTCCTCGATAAGCTGATGCACGCCCTGGCCCAGGAAAAAATACCCGAACGCGAAAAGGCCATCGACCGGATTAAGTGGAACTTCATTGATGACCTAAATACCTTCAATTACTTCACCGTGGAAGTCGTCCTGGGTTACCTGCTGAAGTGGATTCTGCTCAACCGGTGGACCCGGATGGACGCCGAAAGAGGCCGGCAGGGGATCGAAACCCTCGTCGAAGCGCTGGAAAATAGTCTTGAGTTTCCCAAAAAGTTTACACTGGCATGAAAGAAACAGCCCAACACACCCATGGAAAGGTAAGCGGCATCATCGCCAACCTGGTTATCGTACGGGTAGACGGCCCGGTGGCCCAAAACGAGATTTGTTTCATCCAGCACGCCGACACTCAGCTGATGGCGGAAGTGATCAAAATACTGGGGGATAAAGCTTATGTGCAGGTGTTTGAAAGCACCCGCGGCCTGCAACCCGGAATGGAGGTAACCTTCACCGGCCACCTGCTCGAAGCAACCCTCGGCCCGGGCATCTTGTCTAAAAATTACGACGGCCTGATGCACGACCTCGACACCATGACCGGAATTTTCCTGAAAAGAGGCGAATACACCCTCTCCTTCGATATGGAACAAAAATGGGACTTCCGGCCCCTGGCCGCCGTAGGGGACAAAATAACGGCAGGAAGCTGGTTGGGAGAGGTCACGGAAAACAGCATTCCCCACAAAATAATGGCGCCCTTTAAGCTGGAAGGGCCGTACACGCTCCAATCGATTGCCGAACCGGGAGCGTATGGGGTTACGGAAACCATCGCGGTGCTCACCGACAGCCGCGGCAAGGAAACCCCTGTAAGTATGGTGCAAAAGTGGCCGGTAAAAAAAGCGGTTAAGGCCTATCAAAACAAACCCCGCCCCTTCAAGCTGCTGGAAACCGGCGTGCGCACCATTGACACACTCAACCCCATCGTGGAAGGCGGCACCGGCTTTATCCCCGGCCCTTTTGGCAGTGGCAAGACCGTCATGCAACAGGCTATCTCCAAACAGGCCGAAGCCGACATCGTGATAGTAGCCGCTTGCGGAGAGCGGGCCAACGAAGTGGTCGACCTGTTCACCGAATTCCCGGAACTGGACGACCCCTGGACCGGCCGCAAACTTATGGAGCGCACCACCATTATCGCCAACACTTCCAATATGCCGGTAGCCGCCCGCGAGGCCTCGGTCTACACCGCCATGACCATTGCCGAATACTACCGCTCGATGGGGCTCAAAGTCCTGTTGCTGGCCGACTCTACCTCCCGCTGGGCGCAGGCCCTGCGCGAGATGTCGAACCGCATGGAAGAACTGCCCGGCCCTGATGCCTTCCCGATGGACTTGCCGGCCATCATTTCCAACTTCTACTCCCGCGCCGGCATCGTTTTCCTGAACAACGGACAAACCGGCTCCATCACCTTTATCGGAACGGTATCGCCGGCGGGCGGTAACCTGAAAGAACCGGTCACTGAATCCACCAAAAAGGTTGCCCGTTGCTTTTATGCACTATCCCAACAGCGGGCCGACAGCAAACGCTACCCCGCCATCGACCCGATCGACAGTTACTCCAAATACCTGGAGTATCCCGAATTATTAAAAACGCTCAACGAGCAGATCGCCCCGAATTGGGCCGAGCAGGTGATAGAACTGAAAAACATCCTCTTCCGGGGCAAAGAAGCTGCCGAGCAGATCAATATACTGGGTGACGACGGGGTATCCATAGATACCCACCTGGCCTTCTGGAGATCAGAAGTTGTGGACGCTATTATTCTTCAGCAGGACGCCTTCGATGAAGTAGACTCCCGCTGCCCGCTAAAACGTCAGAAATATATGGTCGACAAGATACTGGACGTAACGGATACCGCACTGGCATTTGATGGTTATGAAGAAGTCAACCCCTATTTTAAACGGGTGATCTCGGCGCTCAAACAGATGAATTATTCGGAATTCGAAACTCCGAAATTTAAACAGTACGAAGAGGAACTGCGTCAAATCCTCGAAGAAAGAAAAACCGGATAATATGGACACCAGAGCTTTTCAGCGCATTTATACCAAAATAGAGCAGATCACAAAAGCAACCTGCACCCTAAAAGCCACCGGCGTGGGCTACGAGGAGTTGGCCATGGTGGCGGGAAAGGAAGCGCAGGTCGTTAAGATCATGGACGACCAGGTGACGCTGCAGGTCTTTGCCGGCACGGAGGGCATACCCACCAATGCCGAAGTGGTATTCATGGGCAAAGCCCCCAGCCTGAAAGTAGGAGACGCCCTGGCCGGCCGCTTCTTCAACGCCTACGGGCAGCCCATCGACGGCGGCCCGGAGGCCGACGGGGAAGAGCGCGAGATCGGCGGGCCGTCCGTCAATCCGGTGAGGAGGAAACAGCCGTCCGAGCTCATCACCACAGGTATCGCTGGCATCGACCTCAACAATAGCCTGGTAACCGGCCAGAAGATTCCCTTCTTTGCCGACCCCGACCAGCCTTACAATCAGGTGATGGCTATGGTGGCCCTTCGGGCAAAGGCCGATAAGATCATCCTGGGCGGCATCGGGCTGACCAATGACGATTACCTGTATTTTAAAAATGTATTCGAAAATGCCGGCGCCCTGCACCGCATCGTCAGCTTTGTGAACACCACGGAAGACCCGCCGGTAGAGCGGCTCCTGGTGCCCGATATGGCGCTGGCCGCAGCGGAGTATTTCGCAGTAGACAAGCACGAGAAGGTACTGGTTTTGCTCACCGATATGACCCTCTACGCGGATGCGCTGAGCATTGTCTCCAACCGGATGGACCAGATTCCATCCAAAGACAGTATGCCGGGCTCCCTGTACAGCGACCTGGCCAAGCTGTATGAGAAGGCCGTACAGTTTGAAGACGGCGGCTCGGTCACCATCATTGCGGTGACGACCCTATCGGGGGGGGACATCACCCACGCCATCCCCGACAATACGGGTTACATCACCGAGGGCCAGCTATTCCTGCGCCGGGATACCGACATCGGGAAGGTCATTATCGACCCCTTCCGCAGCCTGTCGCGCCTCAAGCAGCTGGTTATCGGCAAAAAAACACGGGCCGACCACCCGCAGGTGATGAATGCGGCTGTACGGCTGTACGCCGATGCCGCCAACGCCCGCACCAAGCTGGAAAATGGCTTCGACCTGACCGACTACGACGAACGGACGCTGGAATTTGCCAAAGAATACTCACGGGAACTACTGGCCATCGACGTCAACATCGACACCGAAAAAATGCTGGAAGTGGCCTGGGAGCTGTTCGCCCGCTATTTCTCACAGGCGGAAGTGGGCATGAAGCAGGAACTTATGGATAAATATTGGCCTAATGGCAACTAAATATGGCAATAAAATTCCAATATAATAAAACCTCCCTTCAGGGCCTGAACAAGAAGCTCCGGATTCGGCAGAACGCATTGCCCATCCTCAAAAACAAGGAGGCGGCTCTGCGCATTGAGGTGAAAAAAGCCCGGCATGAAGCAGAAGAAATGGAGCGTTTGCTTTCTGAAAAGCTGGCTCAACAAGCAGACATGGCCCGGCTATGGGACGAATTTGACCCTGCCCTCCTGCAAGCAGCGCAGGTGAGCCTGGGCGCCAAAAAAATAGCGGGCGTAAGTATACCGGTACTGGAGAATATAGATTTTCAGCAACCAACTTTCAGCCTGTACAACCGGCCGGCCTGGTTCGCGGCCGGAATCGAACGGGCCAGAGAACTGGCCTCCATTGCGATCAGCCGGAAGCTCTTCTTCCGGAAAATGGAGTTGCTCGACCACGCACGGCGAAAGGCGACTCAAAAGGTCAACCTCTACGAAAAGGTGCAGATACCCGGTTATGAAGACGCCATCCGAAAGATCAAGCGTTTTCTGGAAGATGAAGAAAACCTGGCCAAATCGGCTCAGAAAATAGTTAAAAAACGCCAACAGGAAAAGAGTAGCTTAAAATAAGGCCTATGATTGTGCCCATGAAGAAATACATTTTTCTGGTGCACCATTCAGATTACGTCGATTTTCTGGATGAGTTGCGGGGCCTGGGTGTACTGCATGTACAGCACCAGGAAGGGGAGCCTTCGGAAGAACTGCTGCAAAGAATTCAGCTTCAAAAGGATATCCGGGACACCCTCGCCGCCCTGCGCCACAGAATTGTAACCCAAACCGAGGGAACCAAGCTGTCCGAGGAAGGAGGCGTGGCTATTGCCCGCACTTTTCAAAAACTGACAGATGAGCAGGAAAACCTGCAACAGGAGCTCAATGCCCTGAAGAAAGAGATCAGCTTCCTGCAACCCTGGGGTGATTTCTCCACCCGCTCGCTGAGAAGGTTGGAAGAGGCCGGACAGCGCGTCCATTTCTTTATCTGCCCGGCCCGAAAGTATCAGCCCGAATGGGAAAGGCAGTTCCCTGTAGAAGTAATCAGTACCATCCCCCCGAACATCTACTTCGTAGCCATTACCTCTAAGGATGAGACACTACCCATCGATGCCGAGGAAATCCCCCGCCCGGAATCAGGGTTGAGCAGCCTGCTGGCAAAAAGCAAAGCCCTGCAACAACAGATCGATGCGATAGATGACAAGCTCGACAACTTTACCCTAATGGCCCAGCCGGCGCTCGAAGCCGCGCTGGCTAAGGTGGAGAGCAACATCCAACTGGTTTCCGTGGTTGAAAACACCCAGAAAGAGGCGGAAGAATCCGTCATGCTCCTGGAAGGTTTCGTTCCGGTAGACCGGGAGGACAGGTTGATCGCATTCTGTGAGCAAAAGCAGATTCTGTTCCTGTCGAAGAAACCGGTACCGGAGGACCGGCCTCCTGTTCTGCTCAAGAATTCGGCCTTTTCGCGCCTATTTGAGCCCATTGGAGAACTGTTTGCCCTACCCTCCTATCAGGAAATGGACCTGACGCCCTTCTTCGCGCCGTTTTTCATGCTGTTCTTTGGTTTTTGCCTGGGGGATGCCGGGTACGGCGTGGTGGTGTTACTGGGGGCTACGCTTTATAAATTCCGGGCTGGTCAAAAGCTGAAACCGGTGCTGTCTCTGGCCCAGTTCCTCGGGGTTGGCACCATCCTCTTCGGGGTATTGACCGGTACGGTATTCGGGCTCAACCTGCTGGACGAGCAATTCGCCTGGCTGGGCGGCATCCGGAATTTCATGATCAACAGCGACCAGGCTTTCCAGCTGGCGCTGATCCTGGGTTTGGTGCAAATCCTCTTCGGCCTGTTCCTCCAGGCGTACAACAAGGCCCGGCAGTTTGGTTTTGTGTACTCCATCGCCACCTACGGATGGATTCTCTTACTGCTGAGCATTCTCGACCTGGCGGTGCTGCAACTGACGGGCAGCATTTCCACCTACACCGCGTGGCTGGGCGTTGGCCTGATCCTTTTCTTCAACGACCCCGGGGCAGGCCTGCTCGGCCGGCTGGGCAAGGGCGTCTGGGAACTCTATGGCATCACCGGCTTTTTCGGCGACCTGCTGAGCTACATCCGCTTGTTTGCGCTGGGCATTTCCAGCGCCATTCTCGGCTTTGTCGTCAATGATATTTCACTACAGATAAAAGAAGGCATCCCTTATCTGGGGCCGGTGCTTTTCGTGGTATTTCTGATCGTAGGGCACGGCGCCAACCTGTTGATCTCCGCTTTGGGATCTTTCGTGCACCCGCTGCGCCTGACCTTTGTAGAGTTCTACAAAAGCGCCGGCTTCAAGGGAGGCGGAAAGGCGTACAAGCCTTTTTCAAAACAGTCCGGCAAGACTTGACAATTTCCCAAACAGATCAAGCCTGCCGCAAAACAAACAGATCACATTACAAAAATTGATAAACATGGAAGCAGGAATCGTTCTCGCATATATCGGACTGGCCCTTATGGTTGGCCTGGCGGGCGTTGGTAGTGCCATTGGCGTTTCCATCGGTGGAAACGCCACCATCGGCGCCCTGAAAAAGAATGAAGAAGCCTTCGGCAGCTATATGCTGTTGAGCGCCTTACCCGGCACGCAGGGCCTTTACGGTTTTGCCGGCTTTTTCATCATCAACAGTTCCGGCGTACTCACCCAGAGCACTACGCTGCTGCAGGGCATGGCCGTCTTTGCCGCCGGTTTCGCCCTGGGCTTGGTCTGCCTGATCTCCGCCATCCGGCAGGGGCAGATCTGCGCCAACGGCATCGCCAGTATCGGCGCAGGCATCGATGTATTCGGCAAGACCATGGTGCTGGCTGTTTTTCCGGAGTTGTACGCGATTGTGGCGTTTGCCGCAGCGTTTATCATCAATTCTGGCTTGTAATGACTTTTACAGACTTGACAAGTTTCCCCTCTTGTCTCCGGCAAGAAACTTGTCAAGTCTTCTTCCGGCTCAATAACTATAATACTTCCTGATCTCGTCCTCGATCTTGCTGTCCCAAATCCGGCGAAGCACTTCGCGGGCCAGCTTGCGGTATTTATCCGCCATCTCCTGGTTTTCCAGTTTATCGTACACTTTGACTATGCCGTGGATGGCGGGTACGTGCATATCATTGATCTTCAGGCAGGTTTCAAATTCAGCGATGGACTCCGCGTAGAATCCATCCTTCATCAACTGTACGGCGATGTGATAATGGCTTTCGATATCCTTGATCCTGTTTTCCAACTGCAACTGTATGACATCCTGCGTTTTGGTGGTGATGAAGGTACAGGGTACTTCCCGGATCACTTTTTCGGTGACGCTACCGATCATCATTTTACTCAGGCCGCTCCGCCCGGTAGTTCCCATGATCAGCAGGCCGATATTCGATTCTGAAATTTCGGCCAGTATTTCCGTTTCCGGCTTGCCCCTTCTCACCTCTTTTTTCCAGTTGACATCCCGTAGGTTGAAGCCTTTCAGGAATTCATTGAACTGAGCGATGTGGTTGAAGGCTATCCGGCTATTTTCTTCCTCCCAGTCGTATTTAAAGCTGAAAGTACTGGAAGTGATAGGTTTGTAAACACTGAGGATGATCAGCTCGGCCTCGAAGCGGCGGGCAAAGATGATAGCGTCTTTCAGCGCCCGCCTGGATTGTTCGGAGAAGTCGACCGGACAAAGTATGGTTTTGACGGTTAGAGCCTCTTCGGGTTTTACGACGAACACCGGTTGTGCGGACAACTTGATGACTTTCTCGGCCGTAGTGCCCAGGCTGAATTTTTGCCCCTTTTCCGTTTCCCCCGAACCGATGACGATGAGATTGACATTCAGGCGTTTGCCGGCGGCTACGATCTTCTCGCAATGATCGCCCCATTCGACTAAAGGCTCAGTGGTTTTGACTCCCTCCTTGTTGATCCGGGCGTTGATGTCTGTCAAATGCCCCTTTACCGTTTCTTCGAGTAGTTTTTTGGCTTTATCGTTGCCGATATTCTCCGGCAAAACGTGGAAGACGGTTACCCTCGAATGGAAGGCCTTAGCCAGGGCAATCGCATTGCCGACTACATTTTTGGATGATGGGAATAAATCCGTCGCCAGTAAAATGTTCTCCAGTATTTTCATATCATTGGTTTCTTTTGCTTTCCGCTTTCTGATGGCCGGGGATTCTCTCTTAGAAATATAACCTTTTCCGGAGACATTCAGATCAGCAGAGGCCCCTTTTTCTCGATAAATTTAGCAATTTGAGCCCCTCTGGTAATCCCTCAAATGCCCTACATTGGACGGTTGGCCGAAAAAACTTAATGTTCCGTCGGCTGTTTACGATACTTGCATATTATTATAAATTCTGTTTTTTCAGAAATCACCCGTAAGAAACATGAAACTATTGACCACCCTTTTCCTGGTTTTAGCCTGTGTAGGCATCCAGGCCCAGTCCGCCGGCATACGCGGCCAGATTCAGGATGCAGATGGTTTTCCCGCTGCATTTGCCAATGTCATTTTACACCACGCTGCCGACAGCAGTTTGTACAAAGCAGAAGCCACGGATGAAGCCGGCCTTTTCAAATTCGCGGCTATTGCCCCCGGCAATTATTTCCTGAAAGCCACCTACGTAGGCGCCCCCGACCTTTGGATATGGGATATTCAATTGGCAAAGGGCCAACAACTCGACCTCCCCCAACTGTCTTTCTCGTCGAGTACTATTGATTTGAAAGAAGCGACCATTACCGCTTCCCGGGTTATGGTAGAAGTCAAACCGGACCGGACAGTATTCAATGTAGACGGCACCATCAACAGCGTAGGATCCGATGCCATTTCCCTTTTGCGCCAAGCGCCGGGCGTAACGGTCGACAACAACGACAACATCAATGTACTGGGCCGCTCGGGCGTATTGCTCTATGTAGATGGGAAACGCCTGCCGCTTACCGGCCAGGACCTGAGCAATTACCTGCAAAACCTACCCGCCGAGCAGATCGACCGCATTGAGATCATCACCAACCCCGGCGCGCGTTACGAAGCGGAAGGCAATGCCGGCATTATTGACATACGGCTCAAAAAAGACAAAAGCCTGGGGGCCAATGGCACCGCAAACGCAACCTACAGCCAGGGGCGGTACGACCGGTCCAACGCCGGCGCCAGCGGCAATTATCGGAACAAAACCCTCAATGTCTTTGCCACGGTGGGCCTGGCCGACGGCAGCAACTACCACAATATGGACTTCCTGAACTTCCAGAACGGCCTTCAGCTAGACGAGGTCAACAACAGCCGCAATAAATGGCGGAATTATAACTACCGGGCCGGCACCGACTTCTTTCTGGCAGATAAGCATACCCTCGGTGTCATGGTAAGCGGCATGCAGATGGACGGCGACCGCTGGTCCCTGAACCGAATTGCCATCGCCAGCCAGTCTGCCCCCAGCCAGGTGGACAGCATCCTGGTGGCTTTTAATACAGCGGATGACCAGAGAAGGAATAATACCTTCAACCTCAACTACCAGTTTGACAATAAAAAAGGGCGCAGCCTGAATGTAGACCTGGATTACGGCAGGTATCAAAATGAGAGCCGGCGCCTGCAGCCCAACCGCTATTTTGACGCCGCTGAAGAAGAACTGCTCACCGAAGTGGTCAACAGTTTTGATACGCCTACCGATATTGACATCTACACCTTCAATGCCGATTATGAAGAGGAGTTGTGGGGTGGAAAGCTGGGTATCGGCTCTAAACTGAGCCGGGTGGTTTCCGATAATGCCTTTCTGTTCTTCGACGTCCTGGACGGCAACCCCGAACGGAACAACCGGCGGTCCAATTTATTCAAGTACGAGGAAAACGTCTACGCCGGATATATCAATTATGCCCGTCCTCTGGGTAAAAAGTGGAACATCTCAGCTGGCCTGCGGGCCGAGCAGACCGATGCGATGGGCGATCTTCAAGCCTTTTTGCCCGAACTACAGGAGCCGCCCGTAAAGCTAAACTACCTCAACTGGTTTCCCTCGGCCGGCCTCACCTGGCAGGTGTCGCCCCAAAACAGCCTGGCGCTCAACTACGGCCGGCGCATCAACCGGCCCGACTACAACGTGCTGAACCCTTTCAACAACCAGGCCAGCCAGCTTTCGTATGAGAAAGGCAATCCCTTCCTTCGGCCGGAAATTGTCAACAACCTGGAATTGGGTTATACCTTGTCTTATCGCTACAACTTCAAGCTGGCCTACAGCCGCACCACCGACCAGATCACCCGCCTGATTGCTCCGGATGAGCAGGACCCCCGAGCGGGCTTCATCACCTGGGCCAACCTGGCGGATCAAACCATCCTCAGCTTTAACGCCAGCGCGCCGGTGCAGGTAGTAAAAGGCTGGGATGCCTATTTCAACTTGAGTGCTTCTTACCTTGATAACCAGGCCGACTTCGGCGAAGGCGCTACGGTCGACCTCCAGGCCTTTACCTACAGCATTTATACGCAACACACCTTCGCCCTGCCCGCCGGCTTCAAGGGAGAAGTATCCGGCTACTTTTCCGGCCCGGGTATTTGGGGCGGCGTATTCGAATATGAATCCAACTGGAGCCTCAACCTGGGCCTACAGCGCAAATTCCTCCAGGAACGGCTCAATGTTCGCCTGAGTGTCAATGACATTTTCTATGAGACCGGCTGGGACGGCCAGTCTACCTTCGATGGCCTGACGGCAATTGGCAGTGGCCGATGGGACAGCCGCCGTGGCAGCCTGAGCCTTAGTTATCGCTTCGGCAATGAGAATGTGAAAACCCGGAAGCGGAAAACCGGACTGGAAGAGGAGGCCGGGAGAGTAGGCGGAGAGTAAGCGTGTGTTCGAATTTCATACTTCGGTATGAAAAAATGACACCCAATTATCTCCCCCCTACCCTTTTCTGCTTAATTTAACACTAATCTGCGATCCAAATCCTGGGTGATATTGTTAATATTTCGTATTTTCGCAACGGGCTGTTCAAAAATTAAGTTCTGATATTATCCAGTATACGAAAAGAAGTTCTTTATAATGTTAAAAGTAGAAAGCATACACTTTTGGTAAAGCGCCTTCGTTTTTCATCGGGAGGCCACACTAAGTAGGAAGGAAAAAACACCTGCATTCAACCAATTGCCCAAGCAAGTAGACTAAAAGAAGTTTACTGAATTCCTAACCAAATCCAAAAGGGAATGACAAAAAGATTCATGAAAATCCGGCTGATCAAAGCCCGGATAGCCTTAAATCAAACTATTCAAAAAATTCTTGATGTCAACCGGAATCGCAAGCGACTATCTTTTACCAACGATCCAATCCAAAGAGAAGAAGTTCTGAATGAAGAACTTCGCGTATTGAATAAGGTAGCCCAACAACAGGCCTTGCTGGTCGAGCACTACGAGAACGTGCTCTCCAGCCCGGATGTACGGCCTCAGTTAGGCCATTAACATCTTATCCTGCACCCGGTTGATCACGCCTGGAATGAAGGGCCGCAATTCTTCGAGCAGGTCCCGCAATTGATGCTGTTTCGCTTCCACTCTGTCCAGTTGTCCAATAGACTCCTGTATGAGTGTGCTGATCTCATCCTTTTGAATGAGCATCTCTTTATATTGAGCTACAGCATTATACCACAGAATGGTAGGCAGATAATTGGCATTTTTCTGATACTGCTTTTCACGTTCCAGCAGTTGGTATTTGCGCACCACTTTCAGCACTTTGGAGTACTTCTCCTGCTGTAAGATGGCTTCCAGGTAGGAGGAGAAGAAGATATGCCAGCGGTACTCGAAGATTTCCTTCTTGTACGCCTGCAGGAAAGACTCCGCATAGTTCTCAGAATTCTTATACTGTTGGTTGGAGTTGAGGCACTTCAGATAGAAAGCCACAAACCCGATGCGGTTGTGGAAACTCGGCGTATTTTTCATTTCCGGGTAAGCCGATCGCATAAGCTGGAGCGCATCCTGGTATTTCTTTTGCCGGAGAAGCACCGCGCTGAGGTTGTTCACGTAGTGAATGTAATCGCTATTCTTTTCCCTTATAGAGAGGTAGCCGTAGTACTCTGCCTTATCGTATTCCTGAAACTTGGTGTGCAGCATCACCCGGTTGGCGTAGTAGTTGAGCAGGATGCGGCGGGAATAGTACTGGCCATCCTTGAATAGCTGGTCAATGTAGTTGTACTTCTCCCTCAGTTTTTCAAATTGCCGGTAGTTGAAATACACAAAAGTCAACCGGACCAGAGCCAGATAACGGTTCAGCCCGTCCACCTCTTCATCGTAGAACACTCCGGTCAGCCAGTTCTCCCAGTGGAGGGATTGGGCAGAGTTCCTGGAATACTGGTTGACAATATCCAGAGTCGCCTCGTGTATGCGCTCGCTCGTGGCCTTGCCTTCCTCATACTTTTGGCGGTAGTTCTTCAGAAAATCATTCGCCACTTTGTGATGCGCATGCCGCATGCGAATCAATAGGAAATGCCGGTAAACTTCCACCAGCTCATAAAACTTGGTAAAATAAAAATCGAGTTTGTCGTACTCCCGGATGGCCTTAAGCAACTGTTTTTCCTCCTGCGGCTCAATGGCATCGGCCATGATTTGCCTTTCCAGGCGGCTCATCCAGTCAAAGCGCACATCGACATCAATAGACTCCAGCCGCTCCGTGATCCAGTTCTTCAGGTTGGAGTACTTCCGCTTATCGATAGCCGGGTCATAAGGGGTAAACTGCCGGATATTGTTGCAGTTGAAATCGATCAGCTCCAGTATTCCCAGTTTGATGTCATCCTCGAATTGCTGCGTGGAAAGCAGGTACGCTGTTTCGTGGGGCAGCAGTGTATTGGCGAATTCCGTAAATTTTTGCAGTTTCATCCTCATGTTACCTCTGCTTTGATTAATCATTCAGCTTCAATAAAACGCTGAAACTGCCCCCTAAGTTAAACTATTTTTATTAACTATTGAAATATATAGATAATTACATATAAATTCAGCCAACAAATCTTTCGCCCCGAGATGAAACAGGATAAAAAAAGGCCAGTTGGAACCCGCCCTTGCCGCCAGGGCAAGAGCGAGTTCGGATGGTGAGGCAATGGTTGGTTCGGTTTAAAGGATCAGCCCTCCGTCCACGCTCAGCGTAATGCCGTTGACAAAAGCGGCCTCGTCAGAAGCCAGGAACAGGTAGGCGTTGGCAATCTCTTCGGGCTTACCCATCCGGCCCACCGGAGTCTTGTCTTCAATCATCTGGATCACCTTTTCCGGAATAGTGGCAACCATATCCGTGGCGATGAAGCCAGGGGCAACGGCGTTTGCGGTGATGCCTTTGCGGGCAAACTCACGGGCCCACACTTTAGTCATGCCAATGACGCCGGCTTTGGTGGCCACGTAATTGGTCTGCCCGAAATTGCCATGCAGGCCGACAACCGAGGCAGCGCTGATGATGCGCCCGTAGTTGCGTTCCACCATATAAGGAGAAACGGCTTTGGTGCAGTTCCAGACTCCGGTCAGGTTCACATCGATCACCAGCTGCCACTGCTCGGGGGTCATCTTTTTCATCGTAGCGTCACGGGTGATGCCGGCGTTGTTGATGAGGATATCGGCCTTCCCAAAATCTTCTATCACTTCGCGTGCCGCTGCTTCCGTGTTGGCCAACTTGGTCGTGTTGACCTCATAAAATTTGCTGTACAACTCTGCCGTTCCGGTATTGCCATTTTGTTTTCCCGCCTCATAGACAGGAACTTCCACGGCCTTTTCGGCTAATTTTGCAGCTAAAATATTCAACTCGGAAGCAACCGCCAGGCCCTTTTCACGGTTTATATCCCAGATGACGACCCGAGCGCCCTCTTCAATAAATCGCTTAGCTGTTGCTTTACCAATACCACTGGCGCCACCCGTAATGATGGCGACCTTGTCTTTCAGTCTATACATATTAATTTGTATTTAGGATTCTGTCAGCTTTGAAAATCAATCGGCTTTTGGAGAACGCCAAACTTGAGTAGTCGCTCAATAAGGAAGCATTCAAATGTAACCAATCAACTCTAAAGAAGTGCTAAATGTTGAAAGCCTGTAATGGCTGACTTTAGGGTAACTGATTTACAATAAATTATTCAATATTTTGATAATCAGAAAATTAAATTCCATAATATAGGGGGTTGACAAAAAGAAAGGCTTGGTTAAGAAAAGAATTATTTTTAAAATAGGGGCAGCATCAGCTTTCGTTATCTGTCAGAGAAAGCGATCCGCTGCAAGCCTTCCGTTGAGGACGGGGCCAACTGACAACAAACAACCAGTTAAGGGGGTTGGAAATAAATAAACTACGCAAAATGGCGCAGTTATTTTTTCCAAAGCCCTAAATAAAACCACTCATCATGAGAAAAGTGTATATCGTATCTGCTGTCCGCACGCCTCTTGGCAGTTTCGGCGGCGTATTGGCCAACGTACCGGCTCCCCAACTGGGCGCCGCCGCTATCAAAGGAGCACTGGAAAAGGCCGGTGTGCAAGCGGATCAGGTTCAGGAAGTGTTTATGGGCAACGTTTATTCGGCCAACCTGGGCCAGGCGCCGGCGCGGCAAGCGGCCATCTACGCCGGTATTCCCTACACCGTTCCCTGCACCACCGTTAATAAGGTATGCTCTTCCGGAGCGAAGGCCATCATGTTTGCCGCCCAGGCCATCATGCTGGGCCATCAGGACATCGTCGTTGCCGGCGGCATGGAGAATATGAGCTCCGTCCCCTACTACGTGCCCAAAGCCCGCTATGGCTACGGTTATGGCCACGGCGAACTGATAGACGGCATGGTCAAAGACGGGCTGACCGACGCCTACAACCAGGCTGTCATGGGCGTTTGCGCCGACAATACCGCCAGGGAATACAACATTTCCCGTGAAGAGCAGGACGCGTTCTCCATTACTTCCTACAAACGCTCGGCAGCCAGCACCGAAAGCGGCATCTTCAAGGATGAGATCGTTCCGGTGGAAGTGCCGCAGCGCCGGGGCGACCCCATTACCGTTACAGAGGACGAAGAATACAAGCGGGTCAAATTTGAAAAAATCCCAACCCTTCGGCCGGTATTCACCAAAGACGGCACCGTAACCGCCGCCAATGCGTCTACCATCAACGACGGCGCCGCCGCCCTGGTATTGGCCAGTGAGGAAAAAGTCAAAGAGCTGGGACTGAAGCCGGTAGCCCGGATCGTCAGTTTTGCCGATGCGGCTCAGGAGCCAGAGTGGTTCACCACCGCGCCTACCAAGGCCGCGCCGATCGCCCTGCAACGCGCCGGGCTCAAGATAGAAGACATCGATTACTTCGAGGTCAATGAGGCTTTCGCCGTGGTCACCCTCGCTTTCAATAAGTTAATGAAACTCGACGCCGACAAAGTCAACGTCCATGGCGGCGCCGTTTCCCTGGGCCACCCGCTCGGCGCCAGCGGCGCCCGCATCATCACTACGCTGAATAATGTATTGCATAAGAAGAACGGGCGTTACGGCCTGGCGGCCATCTGCAATGGCGGCGGCGGCGCTTCTTCTATTATTATTGAAAGGGTTTGATGGAAGGCGGAAGGCGGAAGGTTTCAGGTTTCCGTCCCCCAAAAAGTCAACCCCTGTATTTGAAAACTTAAAAATCTGTAAATCAATAAATTAAAAGCAATTTTAAACAAACACAGGCATTGAAGTCAGCGTTAAGCATATAAAAAGCCCTATTGATAAGCGGGCACACTTGAGGTACTTTTGTATCATCAAGTAAATATTAAATCATTCTCTTAAAATTTTTTTACTATGGCTGGCACCAAGAATTATTTCGACCAGATACTGGAGAACCAGAATAAGATGTACACTACTTTCCTCAACTACGCCAACACCGTAGCCGAAGTAGCTATGCCGGACAAGAACGCAGCCGAAGATGCAGGTAAACTGCTGAACGAGTACTACACTCGCTATACAGAATTGGCAGAAAAAATGGTTGACAAAAGCAACCTCGAAAAATACCAGAAGGATTTCTGGGGCGCCTTTACGGCTGATTATACCAAGAATGTTGAATTGTCAATGGACTTGTACAAGAAGACGGTAGACTACTTCAGAAATGTATGGACGGCCACCAACTTTGAAACGCAACAAGAGCGCACCAAAAGGTTGACGGAGCTGTACCAGGAAACGATGAAAACTGTTTATGATACGAATACGGCCAACGCCAAGGTCGTCCAGGAATATATGAACTAAGGGAATAGTAGAGGGGAGCGAAGTGGTTATTTGTTGTCGGTTGTTTGTTCTTTCGCAAATCCAACTGTCCACAAACAACCAGCAACGCTCCCCTTAATACGCTCTTAACCTCCGCCTACAATCCTAATCACTTTTTCAATTCAAATCAATCAGGCCATGAGTAACCAATTTGATACCATCATAGAAGGACAAAAAAAGGCTATGGAATTTTGGTCTAGCTTATCAGAACAAATGACCAAAGCCTTTACTCCGGAAACCAACGGAAAAAGCAAGAGCGCAGACGATGCTCAAGACCTTTTTACCGAATGGTATAAGAAACAACAGGATTTTTTTGAGCAAGCCGTAAAGGCAGGCCAGGATCCGCAAAAAGCCATCGAAAAAGCGCCGGAACAGATGCGCCAGTGGATGGAAATCCAAACGGAATACGCTCAAAAATGGGCGAAATTCTACCAGAATAATGCCGAAAAAATGGGGCTGAAGCTCCCGGAATTCCAGGGCGCCTTCAACCCCTCCGGCTTCTTCCAGGATGGGATGAAAAGCTGGAAGGAATGGATGAATAAAGGCAACAAGTGGATGAGCGAGCAGGTGTACGACAAAATGCCCTACAGCATGCGCCCTCACTTCACCAATTTTGTTGAGTCTTACGACTATCTGCACCGCTACTGGGAACCCATGCAGCGCCTCATCCAGAACGGCATGTATACCAAAGAAATGATCGATAAATATTTCTCGCCGGACTCTTACCAGAAGGTGGTCAACCAGATGATGGGCTTCCGTCCGGTAGGCAATACCAGCGAGTTGATCGAAAATGTCAACAAATGGTTTGAGACATTCCTCTCCTATACCACCAATGAAGCGGGCGATTGGTCTACTGTCAGCGAGAACTGGAAAGAAAAAATGCGGGAGTACATGGATAAGGGCAACGTGCCCTTCTTTGAAATGGCCACCGACTTCAATAACCGCATGCGTGACCAATTCGCGCCCTACTACAATATCATGGCGCAAGGCCGCCAGACCGAGGTGGTCAAAATGATGCGCGACATCCAGTTCGCCTACATCTCTTTCATGCTCAAGTCCGCCGAACTGCAGAGTATGGTCTACGAAGCCGGCCAGTTCTCCATGCCGGACACCGTCCGCGATTTCTACAAGAAATTCAAGGACAGCAAGGAAATGCCGGAATATCAGGACTTCTTCCAGCACTACGTCAACACCCTTGAAAATACGCTCCTGGAGGTGCTGCACTCTGAAGAATACTCCAAGCTGCAGAGCGAGGTGGCCGCTACCGGCACCAGCATCAAGGCCATGACCGATAAGATCATGGAGTTTACCTACGCTGACCTGCCTTTCCTGACCAAATCAGACGGGGACGATTTTGCCAAAGAATCTAACGCCCTGCGCCAGAAAATGCGGAAGCTGGAACAGAAAGTTGCCGAACTGGAAAAAGCGTTGCTGCTCGCCGGCAAACCTATGGTGAGCAAGTCTGTGGAAATCAAAAATGAAGAGGTTGCCGAAACAAAAGGCGACTCAAAAAAAAAACTAATTGACAAGATAGGCAAGGCTTCCAAAGCCCAGGCCGACGACCTGAAGCAGATCAAAGGCATTGGCCCTAAACTGGAAAGCATGTTGAATGAGTTGGGTATTTATTCCTACAATCAAATCAGCAAAATGACAGCCAAGGAATACGATATCATCGATGAACTCCTCGGTACTTTCCAGGGCCGCGCCAAGCGCGACGAATGGGCCAAGCAAGCGAAGTCCCTGCTTTAGGGTACTTATTCGGTTACCGGTTTTCGGCCAACTGCGTCCTATATCGGCACATGGCGCCGAAAAACCGGTAACTGAATTTTCAAAATCACCTGACAACACCGGAAACTCAACTTTTATTCAATTGTTGAGTTTCCCCTTTACCATCGGTAATTGACACTTTCAAAACCAGATCAGGGGCAGTTCAGCTGCCTCTGGTTTTATTCCTAATTCTAACCAGAGTATTAAACTAAGCCCCTGCGGCAGATCCTTGAAATCATACTACAGGGCTCCGCCCGGGACAGGCAGAAAAACCAGAACAATGAGCACGACTAATGGTAAAATTAGTGACCAAATTCTAGAAAGCGTAAATACGGTATCTGATGCCCTTCGCAATATCTCAGGCGTAAAAGATGTCGACATTGCAACTGCACCCCGCACGACCGTCTGGGAAGACGGCAAAGTGAAATTGTACCATTTTGAACGGGAGAACAAGGCTTTAGCCAAAACGCCGGCGCTGATTTCCTACGCCCTCGTCAACCGCTGGGAAATGATGGACCTCCAGCCCGACCGGAGCCTCATCCGCAAGCTGGTCAGCGAGGGTATCGACGTGTATCTGATTGACTGGGGCTATCCTACCAAGATCGACCGTTACAAAACCATCGAGGACTATATCCTCGGCAACATAAATGACTGCGTAGACTTCATACTCGACAAACACAACATCAACAAAGTCAACCTGCTCGGTGTTTGCCAGGGTGGTACTTTCAGCCTGATGTATACTTCCTTGTTCCCGGAAAAGATCAAAAACCTGGTCACCCTCGTCACTCCGGTTGATTTTGACAACGACGAAGGCCTGCTTTTCAAATGGGCCAAAGATATGGATGTCGACGCCATCGTCGACGGCTTCGGCGGCATCGTTCCCGGCGACTTTCTCAATACCGGATTCGACCTGCTAAAGCCCATGAACAAAACGCGCAAGTACATGGCCCTGCCGGAAACAATGGCCGACCAGGGACGCCTCATGAACTTCCTGCGCATGGAACACTGGGTAGCCGACAGCCCGGCTCAGGCCGGCGAAACCTACCGCCGCTTCATCAAGGATATGTATCAGCACAACAAACTGATCAACGGTAAATTCGAACTGGGCGGCCGCAAAGTCGAATTGAAAAACATCAAAATGCCCATCCTGACAATTTATGCCAAGGAGGACCACATCGTACCCCCGGAAACGACCACGCCCATCAACGACCTGGTTGGCTCCAAGGATAAGGAGCTGATGGAATTCCCCGGCGGCCACATTGGCGTATTTGTCGGTAGCCGCTCTCAGAAGCTGCTTACCCCGGCCATCGCTCAGTGGCTGAAGGATAGGGACTAAAGCTGAAGAAAGAATATTTGTTCGTCTGGTATAATACCTGGTTTTAATTTGGTTAGGGCTGAGCTGGCTGTGGGTTTCCGCAGCCAGTTTTTTATTACCGGCTGTAGCTGTGTGCCTTAGAGCTTGTCCAAATTTCGGCCTTCAAGCCGAAAACAGTTCATTTTTTGCTTAGAGCATGTTTGGAGGTGGTGCTTTGGAAGCGAAAATGGTCGATTTTGGGTTCTCGCAAAGCTATTTTTGAGCTTCATAGTGGTGCTATGGGGCGAAAAAATGGCGAGGTGAGGTTCCAGAAGCGGTCATTTGCAGCCCAAACGACCACCTCCAAACATGCTCTTAGATGAGGCGTGGGTTCAGGATGATAGCAGCGCTATCAAGCCTGGTTCCGCAACGAAATATATGCGAAAAAGGGACGTTTGCAGGCCGATTGTTGAATTTTGGACAAGTTCTTAGCGCCAGCTTTGTGCGAAAGCGGGTTGGCTCCTTGTTTGCTCTAAACCCTCTCCCTCCTCAACTGTTACACCATCATGAAAAAAAAGATCAAACCTAAGGCCGGGCAGGAAAGCGTTTGGGATTACCCCCGGCCACCCCGCCTGGAAAAGACGGACAAGCACCTCATCGTAGAATTCGATGGAAAAGTTATCGCAGAAACCACCCGTGCTTACCGGGTGCTGGAGACCAGCCACCCCCCCGTTTACTATTTACCGCCCGAAGATGTACAAACGGATTTGCTTCGCCAAAGATCCGGGCAACGCAGTTTCTGCGAATTCAAGGGGCAGGCCATCTATTGGGATATCCAAAGCGGCCAGTTGGAACGTTCAGCGGTAGCATGGAGCTACCCAACCCCCACTTCCCCCTTTGAGCCTATTGCCGGGTACCTGGCCTTCTATTCCAGCCGCGTTGGCGCCTGCTTTGTCAACGGCGAACGGGTAAAAGCGCAGGAAGGCGACTTTTACGGAGGGTGGATCACCGCTGATATTGTGGGGCCGTTTAAGGGTGGCGTGGGTACCCGGGGCTGGTAGTTTTATGGGCGCCAGCTGTGTGGCTGTTCGCAATTCGCTGTTCGCAAGCTCCTGAAAATTAAGGGGCGTTTTTCAGAAGAGGCTACCATTCTGAAGTTGGACAGCCTCTTACAACCTGCTCGCCAGCAGGCGCACACAACCCTGGCAACCTCTGCCCAACATTAGACGGATACCCTCAAAAGGCACAGAGGTTTGAACTATCCACCAACTGTCAAGAGGTCAAAAAAACCCTACCGCTAGATGCAACAAAAATGCCTTGATGCCGTAAAACGGTCATGGCCAAAGCAAGATTGCCGGGATACCGAATAGGAAACGCTATCCCATCCTGTCCAAACGCTAAGTAAGCTATTACCCTCCACTTTTTAGCCCCCCACTGACATTTCAGAGTCGATAAATGGTATAACCCGACAAGTTTTTTCCAGATAAATACGCATTGCTGACCGTCAAAACCGGGCCCAGAGATAGAAATTAGGTGATAGGGAAAAACTGAAACAAACACCTGGGTAACATGCATGAGAAACACTACTCTAACCTACTGGAACAATTGAACACCGACCTAAAGGAATTGGACCAGGGCCTGAAACGCCTGAACACTTCCGTCGAGGAGTTGATCCAGTCGATTCAAAAGCGCAATGAAACGGCAGGCCCGCTATCGCGGGAAGAAAGCGAACTTCCGGTCCAGGAAAAAAAACTATTGCACAAACTAATTGGTTTACAGAAAACCATCCAAGAGGGAAACCAAGCCGGCTATTCCCAGATGTTTTTACTCAATGAGCAACAAATCAAACTCCTTTCCGCCCAGGAAGACCTGATTGAACACCAACGGCGGCAGTCAAAATCTAACGTCTTCTGGTACTCAGGGCTGGGGGTAGGCATATTGCTCACGCTGGCCTTGTGTTTGGCATTACTGGCCAAAGAGCCGGATCATACCGCCGGTGCGGGCCAGGTTGAGGAAGCGTTTAATACTACCTCCATAACTACCAGCGCCAGGCCCCGGCCAACTGACAATGCCAATACAGGATCGCAAAAGGAGGAGGCCGGAATTCCAACCAAAGCTGAGGATTCAGAAAACGGCCGAGAAGATGCTTTCAGCGAAGGCCCGCTCAGGGAAAAGGCCAGTGTTCCAGTTCAAGTGGATGAGGCAAAAGCTCCGGCGAAAAATAAACAGCCGAAAAAGCCAGCTATCCGTACCAGTAAACCAGATAGCCTGGCCGCAAAAGGGCTGGCAGAGGAAATCATGGTTGCTCCCCAGCTCCTTTCTCCCGAAATGGCCAAAGCACAAATTGCGCCCAGGGATGAATACTCCATCATCTACCTGAAAAAGAAAAATTTTGACCGGCTTGCCCTGAAGTACATCCATCCGGAAAAAGGGGTCCATTTTTTACCTTTCGGATTTAAAACCCCTGGAAAAATCTTTTCCACTGCCAAGATAAAAAATGCCATCTCCGACTCTGAGGCCTATCACTGGGGAGGTGTCGAAGGCATTCCGCTGGAAATCGACTTCCAGACTTACTACGACAACTACATTTTCGACGAGGACTTCAGCAATAATGCCGAACAGCACTACAATGAACTACACTTTCCCGGCAAATCCGGCCTTTCGGCTGCTCAGATTGCCCAAAGGTTTCCGGATTGCATCTTCGTGGAATTCTGTAAATCAGACAAGAGCCTGGTTCTGGTATTCGAAAAACTGCAAAATGACTCCGACTGGGGTTTATCCGCTGTTATACATAATCATTAAGATATGTTCTGGACGGACGAATACTGAAGTTGAGGACTTCCTGTCAAACTTACGATTTGTTCTATATTATGGGGCTAATCCTCACCCTTGTATTAATTGCCCACCATCAAATATGGCCAACATTTGGAAGGTATTATCAATCCTTTCCCCTCACCACCAGCAAGCGGCCGGTAACCCTATATGCCTCTGAAATGATACGGTAAACATAGGCGCCGGCGGGCAGGCTCAGATCTTCCAGCACTGAATGCCCCCGTCTGCGCCCTTCCCAGGCCACTTTGCCCGTGGCGTCGATCAGTTCGACGGTGTAATAGCCGGGTAGCCGGGTAGCCAAATGCAGGGGCTGCCCGCTGCGCAATGGGTTAGGATACAGCACAAACGGCTGGGGTAGCGAGGCGCTTTGTACCTCAACCAGCTCGCCTTGTTGAAGAATGAGCTGGCCGGAACCTGGCAAACCGTTATCCGGCCCGAAAGCCAGGATGCCATCCGTTGCACCGGGCAGCGCCTGCACCGCCTGGGAAAGAGGGGCGCTCCAACTGTTACCCTCCGCATTTTCGTCACGATGGTACAGGCTGAAGATACCGGGCTGATCCGCTGCCGCCCCCGGAATAGGAAGGCCTCCCAAAGACAGCCCCTGGAGCGGCCCCCAGCTGGCATTCGAACCATAGCTATTGATAATCCAGTAACCGGAAGCCGGCAACGCTTCTTCGCCGGGGCGTACGTCCGGAGCCACATGGAGGCGGCTCACCACTACCGGCCCATCGGGAACGGTAGCACTGGAAGCAAAGGACAGGCTCAGGCCCGTATCGCCAAAGGCGTAAGCACCCGGCGTTTCCACCAGCTGTATTGCGCTGACGCCACTGCCCACCGGGGCCGTTGAAAGCGTGCGCCCGGCAAAACCCGCCAACAAGGCATGCTGCCCCTCCAGCTTATTGAGAGCCAGTCCTTGATTCTCATTGAATTGATAGTAGGCCAACAGGCCCGGTTCTTCTTCCGGCTGGCTGGTAAGGTGGCGCCGCAAGCGGACCTCCTCCGCAGTCAATGCCCGTCCGAAAATACGCACCTCATCGATCCGCCCTTTGTAGTTGCGGCTGTCCCAGTCGCGGTAACGGCCCAGCAGGGTGGCAACCTCCCGGAAGTCCACTTCCGGCACATTGAAGGTATGGGTTGCGCTTTGGCCGTTGAGGTAGAGTGTTATGCCCTCCGGGCGCACTACCATAGCCACGTATGACCATTCATCGGCGGGTACGATCAGGCCGCTGCTCCACCACCAGGCGCCATCGGGCCAGTGGTAGCCCAGTTCCATATTGGGCCGAAAGTTGAAACCCGCCGCCGGGCCGCCGCTGCTCATCACTATCCCGGTGTATTCAGGCTGTATACCGTCCGGCCGCACCCAGGCCGTGATGGTCAGTTCGTTGCCGTTCAAAGGCAGGCCATCTATGGTGGCATAGTCGCCTATGCTTTGCAGGTTAAGAGCTAGCCCTGGAATGGTATCCACCTGGCAGGCGCTTACCGCAATCATATTGGGAATGGTTTTGCTGCTGCTTTGCCCCAGCACATCCGTGATGGTAAGGGTAACGGTATACGGCCCTTCCGATCCAAATACCACTTTGGGGTTGCGCACGTTATCAGCGCTCACATAATCGGGGGCGGGCTGAAAACTCCATAGCCAGCTGGCGCCCTCGTGGTTCAGGATGGAATAATCGTCGAAGTAAAAGGTGTCGCGCAAGCAGCCGGAGGCCAGCTTGTCCACAGTAGGCTGAGCAAGCGGGCGGGATGGGGTAGCAAAGGGAGCCTGCCAGGCGCCATTGCTGTAGGTGCCCATTCTCAGCTTGCCTTCGCGGTAATAAGGGCGGAAAATATTGGCTTGAGTAGCCAGCGGCAACCCTTCATTGTACAGTTGCCAGTCGTCTGTGCTGTTATCGCGGTAGAAAACGGCTTTGTCTGTCCCCAGATAAACAGCTCCATCTGTTCCACCCTGGTAAAAGATAGCCTGCACCCGATGGCCATCGAGGGTAGCTGTGGCCTGGTTGCCCCAGCTCTGGCCGCCGTCCAGGGTGCGGAATACCTTGGCGCCATCGTTATTCTGATGAGCGAAAGCCACCCATAGTTCGTTCTCGTCCTCGGGGTTGAGGGCCATAACGCCCGCCCGCTGAGAGCCTACTCCTGAAGGGAAAGCTCGTTGCTGCCAGTTCTGCCCCCCATCTTCGGTTCTATATAAAACCGCCCCGTAGAAGGAGGTGCGTTGATAGACATACATCACCTGCGGATCGCTGCGGGAGATTTCAAAATGCATCAGCGGCCGGCCCGGATCGGCGCCGAAGGCGGTCAACAACTCGAAAGACTGCCCGCCATTTTCCGACTTCCACAGCTCATGATCCCGCCCGATGAAGATATGGTTGTAGCAATGAGGCGCGAACTCCAGCTCACTGGAGTGGGCGGCAAAGTAGGATTCCGAAGGGTAGAGTTGCAGTTGAGGCAACCCCAGCGCCGCTTCCGAAAGATTCTGTGGGATGAGCTGTGAGTTAATATCTGAAAAATAAGCCACTCCCCTACCCCCCGGGTTGATGTATCCGGTTGGCGCTTCGGCGCCGCCCAGGCGCAGCGCCTGTCCATCCCCGAAGGCAGGGCGGATGGCCGTATTGCCATTGTGGTAACGGCCGCCGACGATCAGGTCTTCATTCCAGGCACTGCCGAAGCCCCAGAATTCGGAAGCCGTAATGCCCCGCTTCCGGGATTCGACGGAGGCAAACTCATCGGCGGTAAAGTCCAGTCCGCCGTCGGTGGCCAGCCAGATGCCATCCGGCCCGGTTGTGAGTTCCTGCATATCGGGATGGATCCAGGTATTGCCCTGGTAACCGCCGATCACGTTGAAAGCAGCACCGCCATTGGTAGACTTGTACAGGCTGACCCCACCTATGTAAACGGTGTTTATTTCGAAGGGCGAGATGGCCAGCACGTAATCGTAGAACCCCTGATAGGGGCCGCCCCCACCTTCGTTCTTCATCACATTCTTATGGGAGGAAGGGCCGCCGCTGTACTCGTAGGGGCCGCCGACGTGAGGGCCGAGCAGTGTCCAGCTTTCCCCGCCGTCCAGGCTTCGCCACAGGCCGAGGTAACCGTCGTCGCCTGGCTTGGAGTTGCCGATCAGGCCGGCGAGCACCAGGTTGGGGTTGAGGGCCGAAACGGCAATTTTGGCGCCGCCGTCTGACAAACCGCCATAGCCTGGATTCGGAGGGAGGTACCAGCCCTCCTCCTTAATTTGCCAGCTCAGCCCTCCGTCTGTTGACTTTAAAAACTCGCAGCGCTTATCCGCTGTATTGCCCCGTACCAGATAGAGTGTTGCCGGCTCACCGGGTTTGAACTCGATATCGTAAACCGGATTGGCAAACTGCTGCGACCAGTTCTGCCCGCCATCTTCGGTATACCACAGCCCCTGCTGTCCGGCTGCGATAATGCGCGCCTCATCCGCCGGGCTAACCGCAATGGCGTTGATGCCCAACCCGCTAAGGCCAAGATCGGCAGCATCCAGGATTATCTGCCAGTTGGCGCCACCATCGGCAGTACGAAATACGCCGCCGCCATCACCGGCGTACACCACTTCCGCATTATTGGGGCTGATGCGCACGATGCGCACATTGTTCATCATGGTATGGGCGGAAGCGTGGCTCCAATGCTGCCCGCCGTCGGTGCTTTTAAATACCCCACCACTCTCGGTGCCACAGTACAGTACATTCGGGTCCGTATCTGCCTGATCGGCCGTATACACATTCACCTGCCAGGAAACCTCAAACTGGCCATCCCCCTGGTTAAAGGTTTCCAGGGGCCCGAGGTTTTCCCAGGGGCCGCTTTGCCGCAGCGCCGGGCGCTGCTCCAGCAATCGGCGGTAGCGCTGCTCATCCTGCCTCCGTTCCTGGGGGCTGGGCCATTGGACGTATCCTTCTGCATCGAGAAAGGGCTCCACCTGCCGCCGCCAGTGTTTGTAGTTTTGGGTGTGTTCGTTCTTTTCGAAAGGGTGCGCGCGGTAGTAGGCTTGATAGGCGCTATCCAGCAGGCGGACATTGGGGTTGTCTGCGTACATGAGCTGTGCCCAGGCCGGCACATCCGCTGTGAGCGGCGGAATGGTTTTGAAGTACTGGGTATGCTGGGCAGTGGCCAGGCTGGCAGTGAAGAGCGAAAAAAGGAGGTAGAGGCAGGGTTTCATTTTTGATGGTAAAGATAATACACCCTCCCCGCCACCCAAATTTGGCCACCCAAATTTATTTGGGCTCGAAGGCGTGTCTCTCATCTCCGACGTCAAATAAATTTGTCAGTGCGGTTTCGCGTTACATACCTTCCAACAAAACCGTCAGAATATTGAGTAACAGGCTGATTCCCATTCCCCAGAGCGCGGCGTAGCAGGCCTGCTGGGCTTTGTGTGGGTAACGTTGCCGGTCAGTCGAAAAATAGATTATAGCCCCGGCCAGGGGAATACAGAAAGATAGTACCTGCAAGCCCATATTGAGATTATCATCATCTCTGGGGCCGCCTTCTTGTTCTTCCGGAGCATCCAGAATCTGGTCTTCGTTAGCCATTTTGTTTTCAGTTTATCAGTTGAAGGATTAGTCTTCCAATTGATTTACCGACGATAGCGATTACCGACATGGTACCCACACCGGCCATCATCCCGGTGGCCAGTCGCCGCCAGTTGTTGCTCTCCCAGCCCCAAACGGCCTGCACCGCTCCATCTATGTACGTAGGCAATATCAGAGCTACTGACCACCACCACCCCAGCTGTGCCCAATCAAACAAAAACAGGGGCATACTCAGATAGCCCAAATGGATTCCCGTACATCGTGCACAAACAGGAAATTGCCTGCCTTTCCAGAAGAAAGAGCGTCCGGGCTTCCGGTGGCAGTAGATAAAGTGGAGTCTTACATTTTTATCCATCACAAACTAAGATAAGGATTTAGTGACTATTCAGCAATTCGCAGTTCGCAATTCGCAGTTCGCAAGAACCTGCCCAAAACCTGGGCTTAGAGCTTGTTGGGGAATTGTTTTTAGTGATGAAATTGATCATTTTTTTGATGAGACAAGGCGCGAAATGGGGAGCATACCCATAGGTACGCGACTCATTTTGTAACGCAGTATCATCATAAAAAGGACAATTTCAGCCTGAAGGATAATTCCCCAACAAGCTCTTAGAGCAAAGAACTGGTTCATCAAGCCTGGATTCCTGCTTTTAAGGGCATTGCAGAGCGAATAGCGAACTGCTAAAAGCGAACTGCTGAATAGTCGCAGGATTTAAATGAAATCGGCAAGCCAGGTGAGCCGGCCCGGCGCCCTTTATGGCTCCACCGCCTCCTTCAACCCGGTAAACCTCTCCCCCGCCTGCTTATTCCGCACCGCAATACTCAGTGCCTGTTTGCTTCCAATAACCACGACCAGGCGTTTGCCACGGGTGATGCCGGTATAGAGCAAGTTGCGGAACAGCATCATGTAGTGAGTCGTATGCAGGGGCAATACCACGCAGGGGCACTCGCTACCCTGATATTTGTGAATGGAGACCGAATAAGCCAACACCAACTGGTCGAGGTCGGCAAAATCGTAGGGAATGGGGCGCCCATCTATTTCGACGATAACTTGCTGCTCGATGCGGTCGATGCGTTTAATATAGCCGACATCGCCGTTAAACACCTCTTTATCGTAGTTGTTCTGCACCTGCATCACCTTGTCTTTGGTGTGAAAGGTGCGGCCCATTTTGACCAGCGGTTCATTGCTGGGGTTGAGCGTGCGCTGCAGCAAGTGGTTGAGGTTGCGGTTGCCGATAACGCCCCGGTTCATAGGGCTGAGCACCTGTATGTCGCGCAGGGGGTCGAAACCGTAGGTTTTGGGCAGTCGATGCTGCACCAGTCCGGTGATGGCCTGTGCGATGCGCTCGGGGTCATTCTCTTCAATGAAGAAGAAGTCTCCCGTTTTATCGACGCGGATATCCGGAAATTCCCCGGCATTGATGCGGTGGGCGTTGGTAATGATTTTCGACCGGGCGGCTTGCCGAAAAATGTCGGTTAACCGAGTGACGGGCAGGCGGCCGCTCCTGATGAGGTCCTGCAGAACGCTTCCGGCGCCGACGCTGGGCAACTGGTCTACATCGCCCACCAGCAGGAGGCGGGCATGGCAGGGCGCCGCTTTGAGCAAGCTGTACATCAGCATGGTATCCACCATACTGGCTTCGTCAATGATGAGCAGGTTGCAATCCAGCGGGTTATCGCGGCTGCGGCGGAAGCCGCCGATGCTGAAGTCATACTCCAGCAGGCTATGGATGGTGGAAGCCTCCCGCCCGGTAATCTCCGCCATCCGTTTGCCGGCGCGGCCGGTGGGCGCCGCCAGCAGGATACGCCCGCCCCCGGGGCCGGCTATACTCAGTATGGCTTTAATAATGGTGCTCTTCCCGGTTCCGGGGCCACCGGTGATGATGTGCATTTTTTCCTTCAGGCTGGAAGTTACCGCCTCTCGTTGGTTAGGCGCCAGGCGAATGCCCATCTGAGCCTCGGCGGCTTGCAGGCCCAGTTCAGGCTGTGAGTAAAGGACAGCAGGCGGGTTATCCAGCAGGCGGCGCAGCTCGCGGGCGATACCCTGTTCACTAGTGAAGAAGGCCTTCAACCAGATGAAAGGCGCCACTTCGCCCTGGTATTCCAGCGGCTGAATAACGATGCGTGCTTCCTGCTCTATAAATTCCAGGCGAGCCTCGATGCGCTCGGAATCCACCTCCAACAGTTCTCGCGCGCGCTCCAGGAATGCTTCCCGGGGATAGCAGGTATGCCCTTCATTCGCCAGCCTGGATAACACGTATTCCACTCCGGCGTCGATGCGAATATCGGATTGGCTATCGATGCCCAGCTTGCGGGCCGTCTGGTCGGCTGTTTTGAAGCCAATGCCCCATACATCACGCGCTAACTGATAGGGATTCTCTTCGATGACGCGACGGCTATCGTCCCCATAGGTTTTGAAGACTTTTTGGGCATAGGTGGGGCTGATGCCGTAGCCCTGGAGAAAAAGCATCAGCTCGCGGATGGATTTTTGCTCCTTCCAGCAGGACTTAATGCGCTCCAGCCGTTTGGGGCCGATGCCGTCGATGTCCAGTAGAGCATCCGGCTGGCCGTCGATGATGTCCAGCGTTTTTTCACGGTGGTACTCCACGATGCGCTCCGCAAAGACCGGGCCGATACCCTTAACCAGGCCCGACCCCAGGTATTTTTTGATGCCCTGCAGGGATTGCGGGGCCTCCACCTCATAGCTTTCCACCTGGAATTGCAGGCCGTAGTTGGGGTCTTCCCGCCAGCGGCCCCGGCAGACAACGCTTTCCCCAGCCTGCACACTGGGCATAGGGCCGACAATGGCAGTCAGCTCCCGCTTGCCGCGCTCCTTGAGTCGAGCCACTGTAAAGCCATTTTCCGGACTCTGAAAGGTGATCCGTTCTATATAACCGTGGATTTCGTCCATATTGAGTAGCCAGGTTCCGGTTTTTTGATGGCCTATCCGGCTCTTCCCCGGCGGCCATCAAAAAACCGAAACAAAACTCAATGAACGTGCTGGCCGCCGTTGATGTCATAGTTGGCGCCGGTGATGAAGCCGGCATCCTTGGAAGCCAGGAAGGACACCAGGTGGGCGATTTCGTAGGTGCCGCCCAGGCGGCCTACGGGGATACCCTTAATAATCTTGGCGCGAATCTCTTCGGGCACAGCCATAACCATATCGGTACCGATATAACCCGGAGAGATGGTATTGACCGTAACGCCCTTGCTGGCTACTTCAATGGCCAGTGTTTTCGTAAAGCCGTGCATGCCGGCCTTGGCTGCCGAATAGTTGGCCTGGCCAAACTGAGCGCGTTGGCCATTGACCGAAGAAATGTTGATGACGCGCCCGAACTCCTGGTCGATCATCGGATTGATCACATGCCGGGTACAATTGAAGGCACTGTAGAGATTGGTTTTAATAACCGCATCCCACTGTTCGAAGGTCATTCTTTTGAAAACCCCATCCCGGGTGATACCTGCATTGTTGACCAGGATATCGACTGTACCGATATCGGTTTGTATCTTTTCGATCATTTTGCCCACCGATTCAAAATCGGAAACATCGGCGTGATACATGGGCACATCGTACCCTTCCGCCTTCATTTCTTCATTCCATTTTTCGGCTTTCGATTTGGTGTGGTAGTTGGCAATACAAAGGTAGCCATCATCGACCATGTGTTTGACCATGGCGGTTCCCAGGCCGCCGGTGGCGCCGGTTACCAGGGCTACATACTTTCTTTCGTCTTTCTTCATAATGGTTGGAATTTTTTGTTCGTTTGGCGATTATGTGAGTTCAATGCAAATATATAGATATTTAGATGTTTCTCACTGGAAAACGGCTGGAATTTACGTTTCTTTACTCAATTTGTCCATATTTGGCTTTCAGATGGCGCCGTGTCCAAAAGACCCCTATAAATAAGTGTTTTTCAAAAATATACAAAATGAACTGAATTTTTATTTAAAAAAATGGAATAAAAAACTACTAAGCGTGTGTTCAAATTTCGTTTTTGCCCTGGGCACCCCTTCGGGGCAGGCCGAAGAATGAAATTTGAACACACGCTAAAGTCAACCCGTCAAATTATTACGATTGTTGCGCGTTCTTTTAGGTAATGGCGGCAATTCTGTTAATTTCATGACGTTATTTTCCCATTTTCCAGTCAGGTATTGAACTATGGCATCAAAGGAACTTGTTTGGGCAACCACAGCCCTGTTACTACTCTATGGCGCGGCCATCCTGTTTTTCGTGATCCGCGGGGCCAGGCGCACCACTTCCATTTCGGATTATGCGGTGGGCAGCATCCAGTTTTCGCCCGTGGTGGTAGGGCTGTCCCTCGCCGCTTCCATAACCAGTGCGGCCACCTTCATCATCAATCCTGGTTTTATAGCGCTTTACGGGCTAAGCGGCATCCTGGCCTTCGCCATCACCATGCCGCTGGCTATCTTTGTATCCCTGACCATACTGACCAAGAGTTTTCGAAAGCACGGCGCTTCGGTCAAGGCGTTAACCATGGCGCAATGGATCGGCAAGCGCTACAACAGCACCGGGTATGCCCTTCTATTTGGTTTTTTGTCTCTGCTTTTAATCACCTTCATCGTTCTGATTTGTGTGGGGATGACCAAGGTCTTGTCCAAGGCCCTGAATACCGAAGAACTCTATGTGCTGATCGGCCTGGTCGTTTTCGTATTCGGATATATGATGTTCGGGGGCGCCAACTCCATGGTGTACACCAACACCATTCAGGCCATCCTGATGTTTATTGTGGCAATTATTCTGCTGACTTCCGGCTATGAGCACTTCAGCCAGGGGGTACACGGTTTCATGGACAAACTGGCGGCGGTCGACCCTTTACTGGTGCAATGGGTTAACCCCGGCAGCTTTCTCTTCCGCGACTACTTTGAGATCATCTTCTGCAACCTGGTGGTAGGAGTAGCCATCGTCTGCCAGCCCCACATCATCACCAAGTCACTGCTCTTGAAAAGCGAGTCGGATGTCAACCGGTATCTGATCACCGGCATCCTGGTGGAGGTGGTGTTTTTTGCGGTGGTGATCACCGGGCTGTACGCCCGCCTGCGGTTTCCGGACTTAACGATAGATGGCGAGCCGTTGAAGATGGATGGCATCATCCCCGCGTATGTAGTGTACGAATTCCCGGTAGCCGTTGGCCTGATCGTGATCATGGGTTTGCTCTCTGCGGGCCTGTCTACCCTTGAAGGGCTCATACAATCTATTTCCACCACCATCACTTCCGATATAATAGAACCGTTGTCGGGCCATCGCCTGGGAGGTTCTAATGATCAACGCAACCGAAAGCTGGTAGCCATCAATAAAGTAGTCATCGTCCTGTTGGCGATTGTTTCCCTGCTTTTATCCTACAACCAGCTGGTTAACCCGAGCCTCAGCGTTGGGATTTTTGCCCAAAACGGAGTCTACGCCTATTTCTCGGCCGCCTTCGTGCCGGTCCTTTTTGGTATTTATCTCCGGGATGCGCCCCGGATAGCGCCGGTGGCGGCCACCCTTACTGCCGTTCTCGTGCACTTCGGCATCTACTACGGCCGGATTGGAAGCTACATGCAGGAGGCGGTCCGCAATCCGGCGGTGGCCGCCACCTTTGCCATCCTGCTTTCCCTGGCAGTGGGGTTGATCACCTACTTCCTGTTCCGCTCCCGGCAAAAATCCGGTGAAGAACCCCGTAAAGCTGCGCCAAAATCTGTAGCTTCGCCGGCAGCCTCCCCGGCATCTTCCACACCGGCGGCAAGCCCTAACGAGCAAGCAGCAATGCAAACTTTCATCACAGCGCCGTTCCAGCATCAGTCTGTCCGCCTATCCGACGGGCTGGAGGTGGGATACATCGACCAGGGCCGGGGCCGGCAGACGCTGCTCTTTATTCACGGCCTGGCCAGCAACTACAAGGCCTGGTACAAAGTGATCGGCCAACTGCGCCCAAAGTACCGGTGCATTGCCCTGGACCTGCCGGGCTATAGCACCTCCAGCCCGGTCGGCCACCCGGTCAGTATTCAGTTCTTCGCCGCCCGGATCAATGAATTTGTGGAAAAAATGAAGTTGGAAAATGTAACGCTGGCAGGCCATTCCATGGGCGGCCAGGCCTCCGTGGCGGCGGCCCTGCAGCAGCCCGGCAACTTCAGGCAACTGGCCCTGGTATCCCCTGCCGGTTTCGAGACCTTCAACCGGGCGGCCAAGGAGTGGATTCGGGCCATTTACAAACCAGCCCTGCTGAAAATAGCTCCGGAAGAACAGATCAAAAGCAATATTAAAGCCAACTTCCACCGGTTTCCCAAAGACGCCCAGTTCCTGATCGATGAACGACTGGCCCTGCGCCAGTCTACAGCATTTGACTATTACTGTCAGCTCATCCCTCAATGTGTGATCAGTATGCTGGACGAACCCGTTTTCCATCGCCTGCCGGAATTGCAGCTTCCCACGCTCATCCTATACGGCGAACAGGACAAGCTCATCCCCAACCGCATGATCAATCCCACTCTCTCAACCCAAAAGGTAGGTAAAAACGGCGCTGGAAAAATCCCCAACAGCCAGCTGGTTTTCATCCCCGAATGCGGCCATTTCGCTCAATGGGAATGCGCCGATGAGGTGGCGGCGGCAATTGAGCGGTTTGTAGGGTAGTTCTATCGTTCAACCGTATCCTTCTTAACCTTCCTCGTTTCCTGATAGAGAACCGTACCCTGTTGTATGCGTTTCTGGCGGTCCTGTTCCTGCTGGGCGGCGATCGCTTCCAACTGGCCTTTCACATCGATGGGCTGGCCGTTGAGGCTTCGGTGAAAAGAACGGATAATGAACCGGGCCATGTAATCAGGATGGTAGATACCCATGCCTTTGAGAGAATGGGACAGGCGGGAGCCTTCGTAAAAACCCCAGTTGAGGATAATCCAGCGGCCCAGGCTGAAATGGAGCTTGCGGACGGCAACTTCCTCGGGCGCGCTTTTGAAGCTGGCCCGGGCGTCGCGGTCAACCAGTTGGTTGAGCTGAACCAGCGCATCGGAGAGGTCCCGGGGAATATACACGCCGTCAATATATTCCATCCGAATGCGGCGTTGGTAGCCTTCGTCAAATTCACTTTCCGTTTCCGGAGGCTTTTGCGCCTGAGCATGCATGGCTGTCAGTACTAACAAAGACAGCAAGGAAAACCACATTTTGCCCTTCATGATCTCTTATTTTGTATAAAGTTGTTTAACAACTTCAATAACAACTTTAACCGGCGCCTTATTTTCCCAATTGCGCGAATTGAAAAAAATCCCCGCCACAAGTGACGGGGCCAAAATAATGTGCTATGAAAAAGTTAATACAATTTCCAAAGAATCACCAGCGAATCACCGCCCCGCCCCAGGTGAAACCGCTACCAAACGCAGCCAGGCAGACGATATCGCCGTCCTTGACAGCGCCGGCTTCAACCGCTTCGCACAGCGCAATAGGCACCGAGGCAGCCGTCGTATTTCCAAACTTCTGGATGTTATTCCACACCTGGTCATCCCGCAACCCCATCCTTCTTTGCACGAATTGGCTGATGCGCAAGTTGGCCTGGTGAGGAATGAGCATATCGATGTCCTCTTTTTTGAGGCCAGCCTTAGCCAGTGTTTCCAGGATGACTTCGGGAAATTTCTGCACGGCCATTTTGAAGACAAACTGCCCCTCCATGTGGGGGAAGATTTGTCCGGTCTCCAGCATGTGTTCATTGATGAACATCTCACCGAATTCCGCATCCGAATAACCGAAGTCCGGGTCTTCCTCCATGTATTTGGCATGGTATCCACCGTGAGCGCCGGGGTTGACGAAAGCCAGCTTTTCAGCATAGTTGCCATCGGAATGCAGGCTGGTGGCCAGAATGCCTTTCCCTTTCTCCTCAGTAGGCTGAAGCACCACTGCGCCGGCGCCGTCGCCAAAAATAACCGTCACGTTGCGGCCGCGGGTACTGAAGTCCAACCCCATAGAGTGCATTTCCGAACCGACCAAAAGGATGTTCTTGTACATACCGGTACGGATGAACTGGTCGGCAACGGACAAGCCGTAAAGGAAACCGGAACATTGGTTGCGGATATCCAAAGCGCCGGCTTCCTGATTGGTAATGCCCAGCTCGCGCTGAAGCAAAACTCCGCAGCCGGGAAAATAATAATCCGGGCTAAGCGTGGCAAAGATGATAAAGTCAATGTCCTCTTTGTTGATACCCGCCCTTTCAATAGCCACTTCGGCGGCTCTGGCGGCCATCGAGGTGGTGGTTTCTTCGTGTTTTTTACCGTAGCGCCGCTCGACGATGCCGGTGCGTTCCTGTACCCACTCATCCGTAGTGTCCATTACTTTAGCCAGGTCGTGATTGGTCACTACTTTTTCCGGCACATAGTAGCCGATCCCGGCAATTTTAGTACCTAACATATTTTTTTTGTTTTTTGATTCATTCAAGCCCTCTGCCTGATCCTCTGGCAAGCAGCCCTTTACTTAACCTGCTCTGAGAAAATGATTATATTTTGAAAGGATTTCTTCTGATTAATTTTTTTAAAGGTGATCCGTGAAAATCGAAATTTTATTGCAAACCACAAAAGCAAATGGTAGACAATCGAGCGCCTGTGCAAAAATAATAGAAATATCAGACTTGTCACGATTTCAATATTTTGCTATCTTTCAGCTCTTACCTGCATCTCCAGAATAATTGAACCAAACTAAATGCCCATGGTCTACCTCGGTATTATTGAAGATGAACCAATGGTCCGGGAAAACCTGGAGATTTACTTCGGGGCGCAACCTGAGATCGAACCCATTTTATCCACGGACTCGGTTGAGGCCTTTATGGAAGGCCTACAGGCCAATATACCCCTGAATACCATTCTCCTGGATATTGGCCTGCCCGGCATGTCCGGCCTGGAAGGAATTCGCCTGTTGAAAGGCCTGCGCCCGGAGATCGACATTATCATGCTCACTGCTTATGATGATTCCGACCGCATCTTCAAAGCATTATGCGCCGGGGCCGACTCCTACCTGATCAAACGAACCGGCCTGCCTGTCATCAAGGAAGCCATCCTGACGGTCAACCGGGGAGGCTCTTACATGTCTCCCAGTATTGCCCGTAAGGTAATTAATCACTTTTCGCCCAAGCAGGACAAGTCCGACGACCTCCTGTTGACTGACCGCCAGCAACAGATCGTCAATGGCCTGGTGGATGGCCTGAGTTATAAGATGATCGCCGACCAGTACATGATCTCGGTGGAAACCGTCCGGGATCATATCAAAAAGATATACAGAAAGCTACAGGTAAATAGTAAGGCGGAAGTCATACGTAAGAAGCTGGATGGTGAAATTTAATCATTAGCCTGAATTACTCCCTGATTTTTAATAACTTGCCCCAGGTAGCATTATTTTTTTAAGTGGCATCTGGACCCATGGGGTATGTACAAACGCTTCTATTTACGGTGGGAGGAAGGGTAGGTGTATTTTTCTTTGGCTTCTTCCTGTGGTTTTTGCTGTTGTCAACACCTTTGACGGCACAGCTGGGGTATTCCAATGAATTGCCGGTGGAATATTACTCGGTAAATGATGGCCTATCCGACCGGATGGTAACCGATATCGTTCAAAGCCGGCGAGGCCTCATTTGGATTGGCACCCAGAACGGGCTCAACCGGTTTGACGGCTACGAGTTTATCGTTTTCAATAATCACCCCGACAATCAGCACCAACTTTCCGATTCTAACATTCGCAGCCTGGACCTGGACAAGGACGGGAGGCTTGTTATCACCTACCGCACCACTTACGGGCTTTTTGACCTCCTCGACCCCGAAACACTGGAACTGACAACGGTCAAGCTGTTGCCGGAGTATGGCATCGAAGGTATCCCCCGATTGGTCATGGTCAATCCCGAAGGGGAAATCCTGGTCCTCTCTATCAGTGAAACCGCTTCCAATATTTACCAGTATATCGGTGAGAATCAATTCCGGCAAGTCATCAGTATTGCAGAACGACACCAGCAGCTCAGCGTGGCGGTCCACCTCATTCAGTTCCCGAATGGAGATTTTTTACTCAATGACAGCGAGATGGGCCTTCGTCATATTTCAGGTTCCGGGCAGTTGGACAAGCATTTTGGAATCGGGGACTTCCAAATTAATGAATTCCAGGGCCGTTATCCCGGTTCCGCCTACTTCATGCACTGCGATCGTCAGGGCCGGGTATGGCTTTCTCTCCAGGGGTATCCCGGGGTCTTTCTGTACCGCCCCAACGACTATCTCCTGGAAGCCGTGCCAGGCTTAGAAGCTGGGGGATATTTCAACTCCATCTGGGAAGACGAAAAGGGTAATATTCTGATTAGCCGGTCCGCCCGCGCCGGCGACAAGTTCCCCTTGCAGGGCTTAACCTGCATCCGGCCCGATGGGCAACTTTTCAACTTTGACTACCTGCTGAGCACCAGCCGTTACATCGTCAGTGTTTTCAGCCGGGACTTTTTCCGGACGCTCTTTCTGGGGATCGACACGGGCATGAAAATTGTCCAGAACCGGCAATCCAAGATAGATGCCTACCTGGCCGAAGACCTCAGCCAGGACCGCCGCGGCCCTGTCATGCGGGGTATTGCCGGCGACGGCAAACGATTCGTTTACTTCCTGCGGGAGGCCAAATACCTGTACGAATTCGATCAGTTGACCGGCTTTATCGATACGCTCCCATTGGTCAGCCCGACAACCGGTGAAGAGATCAGTTTAGCCTGTGCCGGCGGGCTGGAACTCGATGCAGAAGGCAATCTTTGGTTCTATTCCTGCCAGAACACTTCTTCCGAAGGGGGCCGCCTGCACAAGTACAATATAGAATCCTGCAACTTAAAAACTTATGAATTCCCTTACCAGTTCAATGCCATAACGATGGACCGGGATGGCATTATTTGGCTATGCACTCAGCCAACCACCTCGAAGGGGATGCTACTCCAATTTGACCCTCAGGTAGAGAAATTCCTGCCCTATGAAGACAAGGAAGGGAATAATCCGTTGCGCGATGCAACCCCCCACTTCATCATGGAGGCCAGTGACGGCAATCTCTGGATCGGGTCAGAAAACGGCCTATACCTCATCGACCGCGAGAAGAGACTGGCCAGGACCTTCCGGGCCACCAAGGGAAAGAACGGCCTGGCCAGCGATATCGTATATGTGCTCCATGAAGATGAACGGGGCCGTATCTGGATAGGCACGACCAACGGTTTGAATATTCTCGAACCCCAAACTGGAATATTTCATCACTATAGCCGCAAGAACGGCCTGGCCAGCAATACGGTTTGTGGCATTGTCCCCGACGGAAACGGCAATTACTGGATCAGTACGTACAACGGCTTGTCTTTCTTTGAACCCGAACGGGAAACCTTCCGCAATTTCTATTCAATGGATGGCCTGACGCATGACGAGTTCAACCGCTTTTCTTACTATCGGGACCAGAACGGCCGATACTATTTCGGCGGCGTCAACGGCATCAATGCCTTTTACAGTGAAGACCTCCTGGTCAATGAATCTACTCCGCCGGTAGTGCTCACCAAGATCACCCGTTACAATGCCAAGCAGGACAGCACTATTGTACAAGACTGCCATTTGTCGGGAATGGAAGAGCTCGTCATCAATCCCAGCGATAGCTATTTTACCATTCACTTCATGCTCCCCACTTTTACCAGCCCGCGCCGCAATCAATTCAAAACCTGGCTCGAGGGCTATGACAAACAGTGGGTCTATCAGGGTAGCAACCCCAACCTCCGACTGAATAAGCTGCCCCCCGGCGCTTACACCCTTCACATCAAAGGAGCGGATGCCAATGGCAACTGGAGCACAGAAGAACTGGCCATTCCAATACGCATGAAGCCAGCCTTCACCCAAACCTTCTGGTTTTTTGTCCTCTGCCTCATTGCCGGCTCGGCTATTGTATATGTTATCTTCCAGAACCGGCTGGAACAACGCCTGCAGGTCGAACGCATCCGCACCAAGCTGTCCAGCGACCTCCATGATGAGCTGAGCGGACTGCTGTCCGGCATTGCCATGCAAACGGACGTCCTCCAAATGCAAACAACCGACGAAAAGAGCAAGGACAGGCTCAAACAAATCGGCGAGGTGAGCCGCAGGGCCATGTCCAAAATGAGTGATGTGATCTGGTCCATAGATTCTCGTAAGGACAAGGTGGAAGACCTGCTGCACCGCATGCGGGAGCACGCTGATGAAATGCTGATCCCGCTGAATATTGTTTACCAAATGCATATCAGCAAACTGGACCGCCAAAAGAAAATGCAGGTCACCCTGCGGCAAAACCTCTACTTCATCTTTAAGGAAGCAATCAACAATATTTCCAAGCACTCTGGCGCCACCAAGGTAAATATCACCCTCAAAAATGAGGGGCAGGACTTTAGCATGATCATCAAGGACAATGGCGTTCCATCACATAAGGAAAGGGTCAATGGTAAGAAAAGCGGCCAGGGGCTGGCCAATCTGGCCATGAGGGCTCAGCGCATCAAGGCTGACCTGGATATTGATAAGGGAGAGGATGGGTATACGATCAGGCTGAGGCGCAAGCGGTTCGCGTAGGCTTTTGCCGCTGGGCCGGAGGGTGGGAGTTCGGGGTTCGGAGTTCGCAGGTTCGGGGTTCGGAGTTCGCAGGTTCGCAGGTTCGCAATTCGCAATTCGCAGGTTCGCAATTCGCCGGGGGGCTTTCCGAATACCGAACTCCGAACCTGCGAACTCCGAATACCGAACTCCGAATACCGAACTCCGCAGGTTCCCCCCGAATCACCCTCCTCCAAACGGATGCCGTTGCTGCCATTCCTCTTTAGGCTCAAGCCAGCGCACCAGGCCCGGCAGGGCGCGGTTGAAAACCGGATTCAGATGGCGCACATAGCAATACATTTCTAAGGGCTCAGCCCCTACCGAGCTTTTTATTTCCAGGGCGGTCCGGGAGAAGACCACTTTATCCACCTGCTCCTCTTCCAGCGCGATTCGGATCATATCATAGAGCATATTGAGGTATAGCTGGTAATTCAGGTTCAGCTCCGGTTTGAAGCCCATAAAGTGGGCCTCCAGTTCAGGGCCGTTGCTCAGGGTTGAACAAAAACCAACCAGGGTTTCCTGCCGGTAGTATCCAAAAACCCTGAATTGCTGAGGCATCGCGCGTTTGAGCGCCAGGAAATAGCCCTTCGGCAGGCTCAGCATATTGAAATCTGCACGGCCGGCAATTTCGTTGTAAAGGTGGTATATCTCTTCCTGATGGTGTTGTATGCTTTCCTCATTCAGCTCTCTGGCCGCCAGCCCTTTTCCTTTTTTAAAGGCTCTTCTTGCCCTTACCCGGTACTTCGACACCATGGCCTCCAGATAATCGTCGAAGGTATTCCAGTCCGGCCGAAAAGGCAACACCATATTGGGTTGAAAGGGGAAACCGGCGTAGCCTTGCTCCTCCAGGGAACGAGGGAAAAACGTGTTCCCCTTCTCCAGGTCTTTGATCAGAATGCCGTCGGCGCGCCATCCTTCCGCCTGCAGAGAGCGGGCCAGGCACTGGAGGCCCTCGTCGAGCAGGGCCATCGCCCCATCCGGGTCCAAGCGGGTGAGGTTAAAAACAAAGGCATGCTGGCCGGTAAACTGAGTGGCCCCGCAAATGATCAATTTAAAGTTGAGACGGCTGGCAAAGGCTCGCTTTATCCGATGCCAAAGCCGGCCCATGATGTTGCCTTCAGGTGCTTGCTGCAGCGACTGTATCTGCCGCAGCGTACGGAATTCCATCAGTTGGCAAGCGGCCTGGCCCACCACCTGTTTATCTTGATAGAACAGCAGATATGCGTATTCCATACCCTCCGCCGGCGCTTGTTCCTGGGCGCGCAGGTAGGCGCGGCTCATCATCTGCTGGCCCTCGGGCAGCAGTTCGTCCCAAAGGCCGGGAAGGTTGGATGCCGTGCGGTGAATGGCCAGCTCAACACCCGCAACAGACAGGGCCCGAATGGGCGCCGAATCCGCTGATGCATCAGGAGACGGGCTCACATCCTCAGCAATCGAAGGAGAAAAAAAAGACTGGACGGATTGATAGAGTGGGCATTTTTCAGCGTAGTCAATAGAGGGTGGTTTCATGTGATGGGCCGTTTTTTACCATACCGTGACATAAGTGAGGCGTTATACAGACCAGATAACAGGCGCCAGGTATTAAAAGTTGAAAACCGCATAATGATTTTCTGGTTTTTGAGCGCTGGCCTATTGGCCAATGGCCCACTTTTCGATCTCCTTCATAGCGTACTGCCCGTCCTTCCAACCTTTGGATTCAGCCGTTCCCAGCCCGTCGTAATACAAGAACCAGGTTTCAATGATATGTTTGGCGCCATCGTAAGTAATGCTGAAATCCTGAAAATTATCGGCTTTCATCACGCGCAGCTGAGGGTCGGCCGGCACGGCTATGATCTTGGTATCTTCTTCGCCTTCATCCATCAACAGCAGGGCAGCAATTGGCTTAACGGCCATAACCGTGCCCTTGGGTACAGATTCGCCAATAACCAGGACATCCAGTGCATCCCCATCCCCTCCGAGCGCTGAATCCATATAAGTAGATGGAATAAAACCGTAATTCCCAGGGTAAGGCAAAAAATCAATGATGCGGTCTTTGCCGTTGCGCTGATCTACCACGAATACTTTTTTTTCCTTATCGTATTCTATCTTGTGGTTCGTCCCCGCCGGAATTTCGACGACCACATTGATTCCCTGCTCTGTATACGTCGGCAGGTGCTCGTAATCTTTTACTGTTTCGGCGTTCCTGCCAACACAGCCTAACAGGGATAAGATAGACAGGGACAGGAAAAAAGAGATGGATGGCTTCATCATTCTATTTCATTATATTTCACAGCAAATATAGGCCGGGCAATATCAGCAAGCAAAAAAGCTGCCTACTTTTTAGAATGGGTTACAATTGAAGAATAATGAGCCTGGCCGAACAGATAGCCCGGTTTATCTTTTTGTTTTGGTAAAAGGGATCGTCTTTTTTATTTTCGTTTGCTCCCCTTCAGACAAGGTACTGCGAACAACGAAATAGTTAGCATGTGTTCAAATTTCATACTTCGGGCTGCCCCGAAGGGGCGCCCATGGCAAAAATGCCCCTTTTTCGTACCAATTGTAGGTATTATGGTATTTCGGCATTATGGTTTTATGGCCAGGCCGTTGCAGCGCCTCTGCGAGCCTCTGGCCGCAATACCGGAACACCCTAAAACCGAAATACCTAAATCGTTACCCTTTTTCACAAAATTCCATAACTCATTATGAAAAACCGCATAATCATTTTTTCCACGCTTCTGGCGTTTTTCCTGACTTCCTGCATCACCGATTACGATGGAGGCTTCTTCGGCCAGGGCATTAAAGGGGAAGGCCCTATGGTTAGCAAGACTTTGAACCTGGAAGGGTTTTCCGAGATCGATATCGCCACTTCCGGCGAGCTGTATCTAAGCCAGGGCGATACTTATGCTGTCAAAGTGGAGGCCCAGCAAAATATCATCGACAACCTGGATGCCAAGGTGAGTGGTGCAAAACTCACGCTCGGCTTCGACAAATCCGTTAGCAGCTTTGAGGCCCTGAAGTTTTACGTTACTATGCCCACCCTCAAGGGGGTCAGTATCGCCGGGTCCGCCGATGTGGCCGGAGCAACGCCCTTCACCGGCCTGGATGGTGTTGACCTCAATATCGCCGGCGCCGGTAATATCCAACTCAGCCTGGAAGCCCAAACGATCGATATGAACATCGCCGGGTCCGGCGATATGGAGCTGGAAGGCAAGGCTGGCAGGGCCGACGCCAGCATTATGGGTTCCGGCAGTATTAAAGCAGGAGGGTTGAACGTCCAAATGGCCGATATCAGCATCGCCGGCTCCGGGGATTGCGCCATCGATGCAACGGACAAACTGGATGTCAGCATCGCCGGTTCCGGCGATGTGTACTACTTCAGCGACCCGAAGGTGGAGAAAAGTATTGCCGGTTCGGGATCGGTGGAGAAAAAGTAAAAGGAGGAGTGGCCGGGTATTTCGGGAATGCCCGGCCACTTTAGCGACGTGCGATCAATCAATAATGACGATCCGTTCAAGTTTTGAAAACCTCGAATTTTTGAGGTGAAGAAAATACAAACCTTCGGCAACTCCTTTAATGTGGAAAGCTATCTGATTCCGCCCTTCATGGATCAGTTGTTTTCCGGACTGAATCAGGCGGCCCGATTCGTCGTACAAGTTAAGGGTAGCTTCCATCTCTTCCCGGCTTTCAAATTCAATAAAAACCTCTCCGGAAGTAGGGTTCGGATAAATTGGTATAGCTGTGCATACTTATTTGGCTATAGTCAATAAAAGCTCCGTCTGGCCTGGATGTTATTGAAAACCCCAAGGCTTAGGATTCGTGTTATTTTTATATCAGTCAAAAGGGAACGGGGGGGTACAGCAAATTTTGTTTGCTGATTTCAGGTTGCTCAGGAAGTGTTAGTTGTTTATCATGTAGGAGTTGGAAAGATAGTAAAAAAAACATTCAAGAAAGGCCTATATGAAAAAATATTTCAAGGGTGAATAATTCGGGCGGGTATCCGTCTAGAGTTGGACAGAATGGGATGGGGTTGTGTACGATGTGCGGACACAATGGGAGCCCATGTGTGTACGATGTACGAGGCTGTCCAAGGTTAGAATGGTAGCAATTCGGGTTAAACCAATTATCCTGCTGTGCCCATAGCGACGTGCCATCAATATTAATCGCACGCAGCTTAAGAAATTGGACTAATTTTGTTCTACATTAATTCAATCCAACGGAAAATGAATCATTGTTTTTTGATCCTGGCCATTGCCCTGATAGCCACCTCCTGTAAAGAGGGGGCTTCCAATCAGACAGAAGAGGCAACAACCGAGCAGCGTCCCCTCCGCGAAGTACTTCCCGGCGTCTGGGAGTCTACCTCCATTCGTGTGGAGGTCAATACGGCCGAGAATACCGACAGCAGTTATGTTTTCGAAGTGAAGGAAGAAGAGTGGGCGGAGCGCCTGGGCTCCCGTCCGATCCGGTTCTATTTTCAGCTGGATAACAAGTACCGGCAGGAATTCGTCGCCCTCAACGATGAGGTCATGAGCACGGCCCGCGGCATATGGAATACTTTTGGGGATACCCTCATGCTGATCGAACCCAACGCCACCTATCAGTATCAGGTAGTTACCGGAAAGGGCCTGGCGGAGTTTCGGACTATGCTGGACTGGGACGGCGACGGACAGGAGGATGACAGCTTTCTGGGAACTCACCGGCAAATCAGCCGGACAACAGAATAGGGCGCGAGACGGGATATTTTCCCTATAAAGCCGTAGCTTTGGCAAAAGCCCCAAGCAAAATGAATTGTTCCCAAACACTAACTGGAAAACTGTGGATTTTCCTCTGGCTCGGCGTCCTGGCCACCGCCACCGCCCAGCATACCTCGCCGGAACAGGGCCGTCCGTTAATCCGCCATTTCTTTCCGGAAGAATATCGTTCCGATATTACCTGTACCAGTTTACTACAGGATAACCGCGGCCTCATATACGTTGCCAACCAGCGGGGTGTATTGGAATACGACGGCGCCGAGTGGCGGCTCATACCCGTTCCTTTCGGGCACAGTGTGCGGGCGCTGGCCCAAAGTACCGATGGGGTGATCTACACGGGAGGGGTAAAAAACCTGGGTTTTCTGGCGCCGGACGAAAAGGGCCGGCTTTCCTTCCATTCCCTATCCGATCAATTGCCGGAGGGCCAGCGCGACTTCGGCTTTTTTCGGGAAGCGCTGGCGGTAGGTGATACGATCTATCTCCGGGGGGAAAAACTGCTGGTACAGGTAGCCGGAAAGCGCATCCTCCGCACCTGGCCGGTCAATGGCTGGCGCGGCCTTTTTCAGGTAAACGGCAGGATTTACGTCGACCAGCTGCAACCCGGCCTCACTGTACTGGAGAAGGGGCAGTTGAAACTCGTCCCGGGTGGCGAACGGTTTGCCAATACTCATATTTACCTGATGCTGCCACTCGATGGCGACATCCTGCTCGGCACGATAGACCAGGGCCTCTTTCGGTACCGCCCCGGCCGGAAAGGGGCAGAGGCGTTCCTGCCGTTTCACACGGAAGCCGATGCCTATTTTCGGGAGCACCAGTGTTATTCCGGCCTTATTTTGCCCAGTGGCCATATTGCTGTCGGGACATTTACCGGCGGCCTGGCTATTATCGATAAGCAAGGGCAACTTTTGGAAACATACCATCAATTCTCCAGTTTTACCATTCGGGTGATAGAAGGGATGATGACCGACCGGCAGGGCGCTCTGTGGTTCACCTCCGAAAATGGGATATCCCGTATAGCTTTTCACCTGCCACTTACCTACTGGGGTAAGGAAACAGGGCTCAGCAGCCTGTTAACCAGCATTACGCGCTTTTCCGGCCACCTCTTTATCGCAAGTTATAACGACCTGTTGACCTTTGAGCCCGAGAGCCATCCGGAAGCGCCCTTTCAACACTTTGGCAACCTGGGGCGCACCATCAACCCGGTAAGCCTGCTGCCTACGCCTCCGATTGATGGGAAAGCCCGCTTGCTGATCGGTGGCAGCTCCGGCCTGGCCGAGGCCAGCAGGGGAGCAGATGGGCATTGGCAGATTCAGGTGATCGATACGCTGCAAAACTCGGAATACCTGTACCGTTTCCCACAGTATCCCCGTCGCCTGTTTATTCTCAACCGCATCAACAACGAGATTCGGGCATTGCAACTGGAGCAGGGCAGATGGCGGGAGGCCGGCCGCCAATTTATCGATGAGCCGGCCTTCATGAGCAGCGACGAACAGGGGCAACTCTGGGTGGGTACTTTCCACCGTGGCTTTGCCCGCCTGCCGGTTGGCCCGGACGGGCAACTGCTGGAAAGCCCGCCCGTGTACTACGGGGCAGGCCAGGGGCTGCTGTCAGATGACTTTGCCGTACCCCTCTCTTTAGAAGGCAGGCTCTACTTCCAGGCAGATGGAGCGGTATACCGGTTAAATGACACGACCGGCCGCTTTGAACCAGCTGATGAATTAACATCCTGGATGAAAAAGCAGGACGTACAGTTTCTACAGGCTGATAACCAGGGTAACCTGGCCTTACTCCAGTTTCAGGGCAACCAGTTTTACACTAAAGGCTTCGCTTTTCTCGAGCGGCCCGGGTTGCCGTTGGAAAAAGCCTATCAGATCGACACCACCTTTCGCAAACGCCTGCCTCAGGCGCTGACCAGCTTTTATACCGATGCGGATGGCATCACCTGGTTGGGGACCAACCGGGGCCTGTTTCGTTACAACCGGCAGAAGATGTCCGATACAAGCTATCCTCTGACCATCTATATCCGGAAAGTAGTTGCCGGCCAGGATTCTTTGCTTTTTGGAGGAGCCCTGGCGCCGGGGCAAAGTGCAGCGTCCGGTTTTCAAATGCCTCAGCAGCTGTCTTATCAGCTCAATGCCATCTCCTTCAGCTTTGTCGCTCAGGGATACGACGATACCCCAAAAAACTTGTACCGGTATTATCTGGAAGGTTTTGATGATAACTGGAGTCCCTGGCTTGCCATCAATAAAAAAGAATACACCAACCTGCCCGAAGGAGAATACACCTTTCGGGTAATGGCGCGTGATATTTATGACAACATCAGTTCGGAGGCCTGTTTTAGTTTCACCATCGCCCCTCCCTGGTGGAGAACCATTCTGGCTTATGTAGCCCTGGGCGCCTTCTTGTCAGTGACTTTATGGGCGATGATGTGGTACCGCAGCCGCCTCGACCGCCAAAAACTGGCTCAGCAACAGGTGAAACTCGAAAAAGAAAGGCAGCTAAACGAGCGCCTGCGACAGGTGGACCGCCTGAAGGACCAGTTTCTTGCCAATACCTCTCACGAGCTGCGCACTCCCCTGCATGGCATTATTGGCCTGGCAGAGTCCCTGGAGGAACGCGAGACAGACCCGGATAAGCTCGAAGACATTCAAATGATCGCCTCTTCCGGTAAACGGCTGAGCAGCCTCGTCAATGACATACTCGATTTTTCCAGGCTGAAAAACCACGAAATCGAGCTGCAAACCAAACCGGTGGATATGCATGCATTGGTTGATGTGATCTTTCGCATCCACACCCCGCTGGCCAGGGGCAAGCAACTGAAACTGGACAACAAAGTTCCGTTGCGGGGCAGCATTGTACGCGGCGATGAGAACCGGCTGATGCAGGTAATGCACAACCTGGTGGGCAATAGTATTAAGTTTACGGAGGCGGGGCACGTCCGGGTGGAAGCCCGCCGCAAGGGCGAGTTTTTGACCATCTCGGTGGAAGATACAGGAATAGGCATCCCCCAATCGAAAAGGGAGGCCATTTTCCAGGAATTTGAACAGGCGGATGGCTCTGAAAAGAGAATATTTACAGGCAGCGGACTGGGGCTGAGTGTCAGCAAACGCCTCATAGAAATGCACGGTGGCCAGCTGTGGGTAGAAAGCGAAGAAGGGAAAGGAGCAACCTTCTGCTTTACCTTGCCGCTCAGCAGGCAGAAAGTGGCCCCCGACATGGCTCCGCCTGAGCCGGCATCCCGCCCGGAGCACGCCCCCTGGGAAGGGGAAAGAACGCAACCGGCAGGCTCCCCTCCTACCCTTATTCACGACGAAGACAGCGAAAAAATCCGCATACTGGTGGTCGATGACGAACCCATCAACCAGCGGGTTCTCAGAAATCACTTCCGGGAAGAACAGTTTCAGATCATGCCGGCCATGAACGGCAGTGAAGCCCTGCAGGCGATAGCTGCGGCGGATGAGCCATTTGACCTCATCCTGCTGGATGTGATGATGCCGCGCATGTCGGGCTATGAAGTCTGCCAGAAAATTCGGGAGCGCTATCTGCCCAGCGAGCTGCCTGTTATTATGGTCACCGCCAAAAACCAGGTCAGCGACCTGGTGGAAGGCCTCGCCGTTGGCGCTAATGACTACCTGGCCAAGCCTTTTACCAAAGAAGAGTTTCTGGCCCGGATCAAGACCCACCTCTACTTACACCGCATCAACGCCGCCACCGGCAAGTTCGTACCCTACGAATTCCTCCAGGCTCTGGGGCGCGAGGCCATTACCGAAGTGCGCCTGGGCGACCAGGCCCTGCGCGAGGTGACCGTCTTCTTCTCCGACATCCGGGGGTATACGACTCTGGCGGAAACGATGAGCCCATCTGACAACTTTCGCTTCGTCAACGCCCTCAACGGGCGCCTCGGCCCTTATATCCGAAGCAATCAGGGTTTTATCAACCAGTACCTGGGCGACGCCATCATGGCTATCTTTCCCCGAGAACCCGTAGATGCCCTTCAAGCCGCCGTACAGATGCAGGAAACCCTGCAGGAGTACAACCGCTACCGGCAGAAAAAAAACCGCCGCCCCATTCGACTCGGCATGGGTATCCACACCGGCCCTCTCATTATGGGTATCATCGGCGACAAAAAGCGGATGGACGCCGCCACCATTTCCGATACCGTCAACGCTGCTTCACGGGTGGAAAGCCTTACCAAGTACTATGGCGTCAATATCCTGCTCACGGAGGAAAGCCTGCAGCACATTCCCAACCAGGAGGATTGCCTCCTCCGCTACCTCGGCAAGGTGCAGGTAATCGGCAAGAAAAAACCCCTCGGCCTTTACGAATGCTTTAACGGCGACGAACCCTGGCAACGAAAACAGAAACTGGAGAGCCTGTCCGAATTCAGGGAAGCAGTGGAGAACTATTTCCGCCAGGATTTCTGGGATGCCGGCCACGCTTTCGAAAATCTGCTTCAGCGTTACCCCCAGGATGGAGCGGCCCGCTTCTTCCTGGGTGAGGCCCGTCGCCTGGCCAGCGAAGGCGCCCCGGAGGGCTGGACGGGAGTGGTGGAGATGAGGGTGAAGTAGCAAAACAATTCTGCCAAAATCCGGATAAACCCGCGTCATCCGCGTTTTATTGAAGCAGAATATGAAAATTCAGGGTGACTATTCAGCAGTTCGCTTTTAGCAGTTCGCTATTCGCTCTGCAATGCCCTTAAAAGCAGGAATCCAGGCTCAAATTATTGACCAACAACTTCGTTCCCGGCGCACTAGGTTCAAGTTTTGGACAGGTTCTTGCGAATTGCGAACTGCGAACTGCGAATTGCGAATTGCAAACTGCGAACTGCGAACTGCAAACTGCGAACTGCGAACTGCAAATTGCTAAATAGTTACAATTCAGGAATAGTTCCAGTCCCACCCCACCCCTAATCATGAAAATGCCAGCGGGAGTCCACCTCTTTTTATAAAAATATCTATATTTATCATGTGCCTGACAGCTATTTTGGGTTAACTTTCCGGAACTAAGCTTCTAAACCCGACAGTTATTGATCGCATGTCGCTAAACCATAACACCAGGACAACCACTGACACCAACATCCTCGCGCTATGAGAACCTCAAGCCTGATCCTTACCCTCCTTTTTCTGGGAGCAACATTATCATCCGCGCAGTCGCGCATCAACTACGGATCGCTAAGCTGGTCCAGAGACGGCAGTAAAATTCTGTTCTCCAGCATCGAAGTACAGCCCGATTGGTCTAATTACTCCCCCTTCAACTGGAAACTCTATGTGTACGACCTGAAACGGAATCAGTTGAAACTGGTCGATAGGGCTGCCATGTTCGGAACCTTTTCGCCGGATGGGCGGCAGGTGGCCTACAGCAAAAACACCGGCGTCAGCTGGAATCTGTACATCAAAGACCTGGCCAGCGGGGAAAAAAGGAAGGTCACAGATACCCCGTATAAAGAATCGGCGCCCGACTGGTCTCCCGATGGGCGGATGATCGTCTTTAGCAGAAACCTGAAAAAGGATGTGACCAGCATCTACTCGATGGATACCCAGGGCAATAATGAACGCAACCTGACCCGAAATGGGAAGTTCGAATTCCACAATCCCGAATTTTCCCAGGATGGAAACCACATCGTTTACTATATGGAAAGGGGGGATAAAAAGGACCAGGTCTATGTCATGGAACTACGGTCGGGATTCTCGCAGAATATAACGCGTGACCTCAACCACAACAACTACCCGGGGTGGTTCGACGACCGGACTCTGGTCTATACACGCGGGAATAACGAATTGGTCCTGAAACCGATAGAGGGAGGGGCGGCTATCCCCATCGAGGGCATTCAAAGTTACCTGGCCAAATACAATCCCGCCCAAAAAGAGATCGCCTACATCAGCAGAGAAGACCAGTCGATCTACATTCAAAAACTCAAGGGAAGGCCTGGCCGTTTGAAGATGGGAAAAGCGCTACAGGTTATCAGCCCGGAGACGTTGAGGGGAAAATAGGCTATTGTTGTCCAAGTACTTACTCTTCCAGAATATACCATTCTATCGCTTCCAGATCCAGGCTGGCGCGGCGGCCGATCTCTTCCGGAGCGTAGTTGGCCGCCAGGTAGTTGAGGATCACGGCTTCGTTCCCGCCCAGTTCCCACAGCCCCTGAGTGCGCTGCATCCATCGGATCATTTCCTGCCAGCCATCCCGGGTGGCGCGGTTCTGGGCGATGAGCTTGCCGCTGTGGCAGCCGGTGCAATTGGCGCGCACCACCTCAAATCCCTCGGCTACCCGCAGGCCGGTAGCCAGATGGACGCCACCCTCGGTGCGCTCATCTGCGGCGGCGCCAGGGCGGCGGGCAGCGGGCGCTTCCTGCTTGGCAGCCACCGGTATGGATTGCTCCGCAGCAAAGGGGTTGCCCAGCAGGCCGTAATAAACCAGCCCCAACGCCAGCACCACGGCAAAAGAAGACAGGAAGATAATGGCGCGATAGAGGCTGCGCAGCAGCTTGTCGTAGTCTTGAGAGTAATCGGGTTTTTCCATCTGCGGATAGATTCAGTGAAGGTTGATTTTAGAGATGTTGAGGAGGCTCGGTGAGGAGGAAATTGGGCTACCATTCTAGCCTTAGACAAAAGTCGGAAATCGGAAGTCGGAATGGTGCCGGGTATTTCGCCACTTCCTGGCTATCAAGTGTATCCAACATTAGACGGATACCCGGGAATGGCCATCAAACAACCTTCACCGCGATCCGGTGGCAGGCGTTGTTCAGGTAACCTTTGGGGTTCCATCCCGGCAGCAGCATGGGCTGCATTTTACCGTCGGCGCCGGTAGCGCGGGCCCATACCTCGTAATACCCTTTTTGAGGGAAGCTGGCCTCGGCCTGCCAATGCTGCCAGGCGAAGCGGTTAGCCGGCTCCTCCAGCCGGCAGCGATGCCAGCTCATGCCAAAGTCAATGGAAAAGTGCATCTCCTGAACCTTAAGATCTCCGGCCCAGGCATGGCCGCGCAGGCCCAGTTGCTGGCCCTCTCGGATCATGGCGCCCGTTTTGGGATAGGTGATGAGCGACTTGACGGGCATGGATTCAATGATGCACATATCTTCATCGGCTACCTTGGCGCCCGGCGCGACAGGACGGCAGGGCACGCGGTAGGATTGCCCCCCCATCTTTTCTCCATCGTGCACCTGATTTCTGATGACGATGCGTTCCAGCCACTTGCCGGAGCAACTGGCAGGCCACCCACCGATTACCAGCCGCAGGGGGTAGCCGTTGAGCCAGGGCAACGGCTGCCCGTTGAGGCCCCAGGCAATGAGTGTTTCGGCTTCCATGGCCTTGCCGATGGGTACGCCCCGGGAGATAGGCTCCTTGCCGGGATCGCCGCTGACGTGGGTATCTTTGCCGAAATATCCGATGTATACCGCATCGCTTTTCAGCCCCACATCCTGCAATACATCGCGCAGGCGGACACCCGTCCAGGCGGCACACCCCACCGCGCCGGCCGACCACTGGTTGCCCTTGGCCGGCGGGTTAAATTCTTTGCGGCCGTTGCCACCACATTCCAGCGTAAGTTGCAAGGTGACATTCTCAAAGCGCTGCTTCAATTCAGGCAGTGTATAGGTTTTCCGCTGCCGGGCCGATTCTCCCTCGATGGCAAGAACCCAGTTGGCAGGATCGATGGCCTTCATCTCCGGCGGAATGCCGTTGTTGCGGACAAAGAATAAATCGGCCGGCGTCAGCGCCGGGTCCAGCAAGTGAGGAGGCGTTTCTGCGTTGATGGGGCGGTCGTTGAGTACGATCAGTTCCGGATGCTTACCCGGCAGCTGAAAAGGCTCGCTTGAATGGGCAAGCGCCGCCGGTATGAGGCCTTCCGGGAAATAGTTGGCAAAAACCATCTCGCCCCCCAGAGCCAGGCTCATGGCCGCCAGGGCACTCTTCTGCAGAAAACCCCTTCGGGTCAGCGGATTGGCGGTACGGCCCCATAACAGGCGGTCGGCTTTCCGGGGGTTCTTTGCGTATAGTTGGTGAATGCCTGATTTCATATTGTTTGTTTGTTTGTGGCTATTCAGCAGTTCGCTTTTAGCAGTTCGCTATTCGCTCTGCAATGCCCTTAAAAGCAGGAATCCAGGCTTGATGAACCAGTTCTTTGCTTTAAGCCCAGTTTTGGGCAGGTTCTTGCGAACTGCGAATTGCTGATAGTTACGTTTGTGTAAAGGTACTGATACCTATCTTTGGGATGCCGCCTGCATCGGCATCTCCGAAGGAGCCACTAGTACGCCCGCCGGCAGCTCCGCCCCACACACCCCATCTGCCAGTCGAATACCCCCTGAGCCAGCATAATCGCGCCCAGGGCGAAGACCGCCCACTCATGGGAATAGAAGAGGAAGTCACCCAGGCAGAAGGCTCCGAAAGCCAGCTGTAGCAGGCGGACGGTATGCCAGCGCTGGCGGCGCAGCCAGTTGTCTTTTTTTCGTATTGGGCTGGAAGTAGTATCCGCTATTTTGACCATGGCGTTAATCGATTATTTTTACTTTTACCCCTTAATTCAAGCGTATGGGCTACCAAAATAATAAAAAAAACTGTAACTATCAGCAGTTAGCTTTTGGCGGTTAGCCATTAGCAAATTGCCTGCCCTTAAGGTTGGTATGTTAAGCAAAAAACCGGTAGCTTAAGCTTACATCCCATTTTTATGGGCATTGGGCGCCAATAGCCAACAGCTAATCGCCAATTGCTGAATAGTCACAAAAAACTTATTTAGAGCATATTTGAGTATCGGTTCCTGGTAAGCCGAAAAATCAAGAGGTTCATGGGACTCCCGAAGGCCCAACCTCTTGATTTTACGGACAAAAAATAAGGCAATGGCAACAAGCGACAAACCGGTACGCCCAAAGATCGTCGTGCTGGACGGATATACCCTCAACCCGGGTGACCTGAGCTGGAATAAACTGCGGGCGATGGGGCAGGTAAGCATTTTTGAACATTCTACTCCTGAAGAGATTCCCGAACGGGCCGCTCAGGCCGAGATCATCCTCGTAAACAAAGTTGTGATCGACGAGGCGCAACTGGCGCGTTTGCCTTTGCTGAAGTGCATTTGCGTGACGGCTACCGGCTACAATAATATAGCGGTGGAACAGGCCAGAGAACGAAGAATCCCTGTTTACAACGCCGTTGGATACGGCACGGATTCTGTAGCCCAACACGTTTTTGCGCTTATGCTGGAACTCACAAACCGGGTGCAGGCCCATCACGAGACCGTACAGGCCGGGCAGTGGAGCCGCAGCCGCGACTTTTGCTACACCCTGGGCTCCATACCGGAGCTGGCCGGAAAGATAATGGGTATCTACGGCTTTGGCCGTATTGGCCAACGAGTAGCTGCCATCGCTCAGGCATTCGGCATGGAGGTAATAGCCACCCATAAACACCCGGAACGCGACGCCTGCCCGGGCGTGGCCTTTGTTTCGCTGGCAACCCTATTCGAGAAGAGCGACTTCCTGTCTCTGCACGCCCCCCTTACGGAGGAAAACGCCGGCATCGTCAATGCCAGCCTGCTGAGCCGGATGAAGCCTTCAGCCTGCCTGATCAATACCGGAAGGGGAGCACTCATCGACGAGGCCGCCCTAAAGATGGCTCTACAGAACGGCCAGTTAGCCGGCGCCGCGCTCGATGTCCTTTCCGAAGAACCGCCCCGAAATGGCAACCTGCTTCTCGACGCGCCCAACTGCCTCATCACACCCCACATGGCTTGGGCAACGCGGGAGGCCCGCCAACGCCTGTTGGATATAACCGTGGAAAATGTGAAGGCTTATTTGAGAGGAGAACTGAGAAATGTAGTAGAAGCTTTCCCCTTACTCCCCCGGAAGGAAAAGGAGTAGCCACAAAATTAAGTTGATTGGGCAGAGCGAACTCAATAAACCCAATCAACTTAATCAACTAATTTACAGTGTACTAAGCCTGCGGCGGAATGCGCAGCATCTGTCCCGGATAGATAAGGTCGGGGTCTTTCAGCATAGGCTTGTTAGCCTCGAAGATAACCGGGTATTTCATGGCGTTGCCGTAGAAATGCTTGGCGATCTTGGAAAGGGAATCTCCTTTTTTGACCTCATAAAACTGCGCTTCCGGCTCCGGCTCCGGAGCGGAGACCGTCAGCCGGTCGTCAACAGCGGCAATACCGGTGACATTACCCAGGGCCAGAATTACTTTTTCGCGCTCAGCCTGAGAATCCACCTCGCCGGTTACGATGGCGGTGTCTCCCTGCAATTCTACCTGTAGGCCTTTCACGTTTAGCCCGAGCCCTTCAACCGCGCTCTTTAGCAGCGCCGCTTTCTGATGGGCGAAAGCATCTACGGTTGCTGTGCCTGTGGTTTCAGTTGTTTTTGGTGCGGCTTCCGTTTCTTTTGAAAAGAGTTTGGCGCCAGCATTCTTTAGAAATGAAAAAAGTCCCATTGTTTTATATTTGGTGAAAAAATCGTTATATTTATTACTTAAATTTACTTTTCAGCTATTATTTAGACCGTAAATTTGTTACAAATTGATGATTTTCGTACAAAGTTTTTGACAAATAAATAACCTGCCCAGCCTATCAAAAAGTTGCAAATGGTGCGAGCTTTCTTTTGTCACCACCGATTTTGACGCTACCCCTCATAATTGGCCACATTACCGGCCAATAAAGTTGTAAGTAGATTGTTTGACGCAATAATGTCACTTTTTTCACACTTGAGCCCAAAAAAATTTGGAAGGTAACCACAATTTATATTACTTTTGGGGACTACCAATAATTTTCTTCACTCTATCAGAGAGAGCGCGTTAGTGAGAGGCCCCAACATCCTCTGTTGGGGCTTTTTTTATTGCTTTTCCCATCTTACCTGAACAAAAAAAGCCGTTCCCTCCCCTTCCATGCTTTCAAACCGGATTTTTCCTCCCAGCAGGTCGGTATAGCGTTTGACGATGTTCAGTCCAAGGCCGGTACCCTGAATATTGACGGAATTGGTGGCGCGGAAAAAGCGGGTAAACAGATATTTCTGGTCCTCCAGGGGGATGCCGATGCCTTCATCTCGTATGAGGGCCTGAATCTGTTGCCCTTCCTGGGTGAGTTTGAAATAAATGGTGCTCTTTTCTCCGGAATATTTAATGGCGTTGGACAAGAGGTTGATGAAAATATTTTTGAGTATTTTTTTGTCCAGATAAGCCTCTGGATGGCCGCTCTGGAAATCCGTTTCTATCCTTTGGCCCGGTTTCAGCAGGCTTTGCATTTCATCGGCTACCTCTGTGCCCAACTCTTTGACGCTAAAATAGACTGGATTGATATGAATTTTCCCTTCTTCCAACTTGCTGAGTGATAAGAAGTCTCCCAATATTCCAGTAAGGTTGGTTACGGCCGATTGTATCCTCCGAAGGTGTTTATCCCGTTTTTCCTGTTGCCCGCTTTCTGTGTACAGCCCCAGCAATTCTGCAGAAGAAGCAATGGTCGTCAGAGGGGTGCGAAATTCATGAGAGGCCATAGATACAAAGCGGGACTTCAGCTCGCTGAGCTCCTTTTCCTTTTCCAGTGACCGGCGGAGTTCTTCCTGGTTTTGGCGCAGGGCGGCTTCTGCCGCCTTGCGTTCCTTGATCTCCCTTTCCAGTTTAATATTAGACTGCAGTAGTTTGTTGACTACCTCGGTCAGTTTTTCGGTGCGCTCCTCCACCTTTTGCTCTAGTTCCTTATTCAGATGCAAAATGCGCGCTTCGGCGCGCTTCTGTTCAGTCAGGTCATGGATAACCCCGGCGAAAAGAATTTTCCCCTCGAGTTCTACCCGGCTCACGCCCAATTTGAACGGAAAGCGGCTGCCGTCTTTGCGGAGCCCTTCCACCTCCCGGCCAATACCGATGATCTTGCCGACGCCACTTTTCAGATAATTGTCAATATATCCATTGTGTTGTTCTGTATGCGGTGAGGGCATCAGGATATGGACATTCCGCCCATGCATCTCTTCCTTGTCATACCCAAAGAGTTGAGACGCCGCCCGGTTGACCATTTGCATGATGCCATTTTCATTGATAAGAACGATGCCGTCCACGGCTGTATTGATCACGGCTTCCAGGGTCTTTTGGCTTTGCAGCAATTCCCGGGCAGATTCCACTTCTTTCGATTCATCCTGGAATACCAGAAGCAGGAGGGGTTCAGGAAGTGCCGGCACATGGGTAGTTGTTACCTGAAGCGCTTTGTAAGCGCCACTATCCGTCCTGGCCTCAATCATGAACCTGTGGCTTCCATCCGGGGGTAAAAGGGCAAGTTTTTCCTGAAGGGTTCCGAATGGTTGTGGGGGCCGGGGTTCTGCCGAGAAAGGGCCGTACCGGAGGAAGCCCTCCTCGGAATCTGCATCGAAAAGGCGAAGTAACGCCCGGTTGGATTTCAATGGCTTTTGCCGGGCCAGGCTGTAGACGAGCATTCCCGATGGCATCCATTCAAACATATAATTAAAATCAAAACCTTTTTCCAACAAGTCGATCATCTAAGCGGATGGTTTCATAATAAAGTACTGCAAAATAAGCCATGGTTGATAAAACTCAGAACCTTCTCTGATAAATATCATTTATTTCTGATCCGAAAATGGTGCACCTTCGCCTCAATCTATAAAATACAAAACCATGATCAGGATCCAAGTATTAGGACTGGGCAACAGCCAACATAGGAAACTGAGCAGTAATCTGCGTTCGGCTCTGGAGAGTGTCGGCTTGCGTGCTGATGTGCAGCAGGTAACCGAAGTTGATGATATTCTTCGCTACAAAGTCAGCTCCATTCCCGCCATTCTGCTCGATGGGCAGGTCCTCTTTGAAAACGGGCATATGCCCAGTATCGAAGAGTTACGTGAAATGCTCTCAGTCGTTGCTACCGGCTGACCGGCGGAGGCGTTCGGAGGTGTGGTGTCCTTTTCGCGCCCCATTCCCTGGTTGTATCCCCTCCCCTCTCGTTGCGCCTGCTGGCCCAGCTTGATAAAAATGCAACACTAATATCCCAATATCTTCATCATATCTTCCGCCGATTGTTCCGGCTGGTACAATTTATCCACGATATTGCCCTGCGCATTTTTGTAGACGATGACGTGTTTGGGCGAAGGGATCAGGCAATGTTTGATCCCGCCATAGCCGCTGATGGCGTCCTGGTAAGCGCCGGTGTGGAAGAAGCCAAGGTAGAGCGGCTCCGGATCGTCGGAGGAATAAGCCGGTAAGTAAACCTGACTCTCGTGTATCTCTGAATTATAATAATCGGAATTGTCACAACTCAGGCCTCCGATGTTGGCCCTTCGGTAATCGTTGTACCATTTGTTGATCGGCAGTAAAATAAACCGTTCGCTGATGCCCCAGGTATCGGGCAGGGTGGTCATCAGGGAATTGTCGATCATGTACCACATCTCGGCGTCATTCTGCAGCTTCTGGCCCAGCACAGAGAATATGGTAGCGCCGCTTTCTCCAACGGTATATTTTCCAAATTCGGTAAAAATATCCGGCTCGGGGATTTCCTCCTCCTCACAGGCCTGCATGATCAGGCTGACGATCTCCTTGACCATGTATTTGTAGTCGAACTCGAAGCCCAGCGAATTGCGGATCGGCATGCCGCCCCCGATATTGATGGCCTTCAGGTCTTCGCAGTGGCGCTTGAGCTCACCGTACAGTTTAATCGCCTTTTTGAGTTCACCCCAATAGTAGAGTGTATCCTTGATGCCGGTGTCCACAAAGAAATGAAGCATCTTGAGCTCGAACTTGGGGTTGTCCTTGATCCGTTCTTTGAAAAAGGGTACGACATCTGCATTGCGGATGCCGAGGCGCGAGGTGTAGAACTCGAAATTGGGCTCTTCTTCGGTGGCGACCCGGATGCCCAACTTACATTTTCCTTTGACGTGTTTTTCGTAATAGTCGAGCTCCCCCATATTATCCAAAACGGGAATCACATTTTCGAAGCCGTCATTGATAAGCGCAACGATCTTCTCCAGATAGTCAGGCGTTTTAAAGCCATTGCATACGATAACGGTCTCTTCGGTCATCCGGCCCTTTTTGTGCAACCGCCGGATGAGGTCGATATCAAAAGCGGAGGAAGTCTCCAGGTGTACGTTATGCCGGAGCACCTCGTTGAGTACATAGCTGAAGTGACAGCTTTTGGTACAATAGCAATAGTAATACTTTCCCTTATACCCTATGGATTTCATGGCCCGGGTAAACATATTCCGGGCTTTTTTGACCTGTGAGCCGATCTTGGGAAGGTAGGTCAGCTTGAGGGGAGTCCCGTACTTACGGATCAGGTAGATAAGGGGTACGCCATTGAACACCAGATACCCATCTTCAATATCGAAGCCCTCCTGAGGGAAGTAAAAGGTCTGGTCAATGAGATCAAAATATCGGTTGGTAACTGCCAATTTGCCTATGATTTTGTGTCTGGCTTGAAATTGTGACTAAAGCGCTGCAAAAGTAGTTGGAAATTCTGAGAAATACCCAACGTGAAGCCTCTAATTCTGAAGACTATCTATACCTTTGCTCGTCCAAAAAAAATCACGACTATGGAAAAGCTGGACGCCCTTAACCAGGTAGCGGAATTTCACCGTACTTTCAGGCACCCGATAGAACCCAGGCCCCTCATTCCCGCTGAGCAGCGCTGCCGCCTGCGGGTGGCCTTGCTGGCCGAAGAGCTCAAAGAACTGGAAAAAGCCATCGAAGACCAGGATATCGTCGAGGTGGCCGATGCGTTGTGCGACCTGCAGTACGTGCTCTCCGGAGCCGTCCTGGAATTTGGCCTGGGCGAGCACTTTAAAACCCTTTTTGATGAGGTCCAGCGTTCCAATATGAGCAAGGCCTGCGCCACCCGTGAAGAAGCGGAGGCCACCGTGAAGTACTACGAGGAGGAAAAGGGCTTCGACAGTTACATCGTCCAGGCCGATGGCCACTGGCTTGTCTACCGACGGTCCGATAACAAAACGCTGAAGTCTGTCAGCTACTCTCCGGCGGACTTGAAGGGGATATTGGAGGGCGAATGATTATACTTATCGCAGAAGTAGAAAAGTTGGGCAGGAACATTATTTATTGCCTTCTCTGGGCAACCCTTATTTTCCTGTATGTGATGCCCCAGCAGGCAGAAGCGCAGAGCAGGCGCCACCGATACCAACAGCGGTTCAAGGCTGGCTTGATTCTAGGGGGCAACCTGTCGCAGGTGGATGGAGACGGCTACCATGGGTTCCATAAGAGCAACCTGCAATTTGGGATCTCCGGGACAGCCATCCTCAACGAGCACTCGGAAATAGGAGTCGAATTCATCTACGCCGGACGGGGCTGTAAAGTGGCTAGTGAAAGAAGCAGTGGATTGGCAAAAAGAGACCGCCTGATAGACCTTAGGTATATGGAGGTGCCCATCCTTTTTCGCTACCGCCCCTCGCCGGAAGCGCCTTCCTCCTCGCTGATAGAAGCGGGTATTTCCTTTGGCCGTATCATAAGTTCCCGGGTCATAGAACCCATCGCTCCTGGCGATGGCAACACCTTCCGGGATTTCGAGCCCTATTTCGATAGCAGTGAAGTGACCTTGCTGGCTGGTGGTGGTTATCAGATATCCCGGCGCCTGAATTTTAAATTGCGCTTTGGCTTTGCCCTTACCCAGTTCTACCGTAACCCTGCAATCAAAGAAAAACAGCCCGTCAACAGTTTTCTTGCCGCTGCCTCCAGTAATAGCATAGCATTCATGCGCAACTACTACCTGGCCCTCATGGCGCATTACCAGTTCTGAAAACACACTTGCAGCAGTGAGTAAAAATTGTATTTTTGCCGCTATATTTCCCCTTCCAATTACAAAAATATCAGGTATGCAACATCGGGCAGGATTCGTTTGGGTGGCATTGGTTATGGTCATCGGGCTCAGGTTTCCCACTATGCTGGCCGGACAGGGCAGCGGCCTGCCCCTGGGCAACCCTGCTTACCATATTATGGACCGGCTGGAGATCAAAACGGGGCGGCCCACACCTTTTCACTCTTCTCTGAAATATTACCTGCGCAGTGATGTGGCCGCCTACGCCCTGGGTATCGATACGGCCCTCATCCCCCTTACGATCCGGGACCGGCGGGACCTCTACTACATCTTTCGCGACAATAACGAGTGGCTCGTCACTTCCCGGTTCCCCACCCGTATTGCCGGCCCGCGGGAGAGCATCTACTCAGATACGCTCGTCACACAGGTGGAAGCCAGTATGGAAAACCCGCGCTATACCCTGCGGGAAAAACCTTACCTGGGCTTTTTGTACCCTACCCCGGCCAATATGATTGAGGTGAACGACAAATTTTTCCACATCCGGGTGAACCCTTTGCTGGATTTCAAGGTAGCCAAAGAACAGGGCGATAACGAGTTGATCTTCCATAACCTCCGGGGCTTAGAGCTGCGCTCTGGCATCGACGACCGCATTTACCTCTATTTCAATATCGTGGAGACACAGGCTCGCTTTCCCAACTACGTCAATGAGCGTATCCGGCGCGACCGGGCCCTGCCCGGGGCAGGGTTGTACAAAGGATATAAGAGTCAGATATTCGACATCACCAACGGATATGACTATCTCAACGGACAGGGCTACCTGGCTTTCAATCTCAGCCGGCACGTTGGCCTGCAGTTCGGCTACGGGCGCAACTTTATCGGTAATGGCTACCGCTCTATGCTGTTGTCCGATTTTTCGAACAACAACCTCTACCTGAAAGCCAACTGGCGGGTTTGGAAGCTGCACTATCAAAACCTATTTATGGAGTTGGCCGCCCAGTCGAATGCCGGGCTGGGGGCTAATGAGGTGTTGCCCCGAAAGTATATGGCCGCCCACTACCTCAGCTACCAGGCCCTTCCCAATCTGAGTTTTGGCATTTTCGAAACTGTGATCTTTGACCGGCAGGATGCAGGCTTCGAGTTTCAGTACCTCAACCCGGTGATCCTGTACCGGGCCATTGAACAGGGGTTGGGCAGCCCCGATAACGTGCTCATCGGCCTGGACGTCAAGTGGAACTTTCTACATCGCTTCCAGCTATATGGGCAGTTCATGCTCGATGAGTTCAAGTTCAATGAACTATTCATCGAGCGCCGCGGCTGGTGGGCCAACAAATACGGTATACAGGCAGGCCTGAAGTACATCAACGCTTTCGGCCTGGACCACCTCGACCTGCAGGCCGAGTTCAATCAAGCGCGCCCCTATACCTATACCCACCGAGACAGTTCTTCCAGCTATACTCATTACAACCAGCCGCTGGCCCACCCCCTGGGCGCCAACTTCCGGGAGGCCCTGTTCATTGCCCGCTATCAGCCCATGAAGAAGCTCTTCCTCGAGGGCCGCTTCATCCGCGCTAAGTTCGGCGAAGATGGCGCTGGAAAAAACTGGGGCGGCAACCTGCTCAAGTCTCATGAAAGCAGGGAGCAAGACTACGGCAATGAGATCGGCCAGGGCATCACCGCCACTACCCACCTGCTGGGGTTGGACGTAAGCTACATGCTGGCGCACAACGTCTTCATCGACCTCCACTATTTCTACCGGAAAAAGGACAGCGAGGAGGATAAACTGGACGATACCACCCAGTACTTCGGGGGCGGCGTGCGCATCAATATTGCCAGGCAGCGGATGGATTTTTAATTTATTGTATCGAGCAAATGGTTCCCTTTTATTGTTCAAAAAAGGAACCAACCAATCATTCATGCCCGAACAAGACTATCCCCGGATTTCCGATTACGGCCTGATCGGCAATTTGCACACCACCGCGCTGGTGTCCCGATCGGGTTCTATCGACTTTATGCCCTTTACCCGCTTTGACTCCCCCACCATTTTCACGGCCTTGCTCGACCAGGAGAAAGGCGGTAGTTTCAGTGTTGGCCCCATTGATGGCGAGGTGCGCATCAAACAACTGTACCTCCCCGACACGGCTGTGTTGCTGACCCGCTTTCTTTCCGAAGATGGCATTGCGGAACTGACCGACTTCATGCCGGTCAAAGAGCAGGAAGAGCACTGCGCGGTGGTGCGCATCCTGCGCTGCATCAAGGGAAAGCTGGAGTTTAAAGCCACCTGCGCCCCCCGCTTCGACTACGCGCGCACCGCCCCTTTCCTCAAACAGGAAGGGCCGAAGTCGGTGCTCCTGGCCGATGGCGCCACCCTGTCGGTACGCCTGCGCAGCGACACCGAGCTGAAAGTGGCCGGCGACGCAGTGGAGGCGGCTTTTACCCTTGAGGAAGGACAGTGCGTGTCTTTCGTGCTGGAAGCGGTAAGCCGCGATGCGCCCGAACCGGAGCGCGATCTTCACTACTACACCAATGCCGCCTTTGAAAACACGATCAACTTCTGGGAAGGGTGGATCGATCAGGCCCAATACCGCGGCCGTTGGGAGGAGATCATCCACCGTTCGCTGATTACGCTGAAGCTGCTGACTTCTTACCGTTACGGTTCCACTATTGCCGCCGCTACCTTCGGCCTGCCGGAAGCCATCGGCGGCAGCCGCAACTGGGACTACCGCTACACCTGGATTCGCGATGCGGCCTTTTCGATGTACGCTTTCGTGCGCATGGGCTTCCGCGAAGAAGCCGGCGCTTTCATAGGGTGGATCAAGGAACGTTGCAAAGGCCTGGATAACGCCGCCAACATACAGCTGATGTATAAAGTAGACGGTAGTTCGGAGCTCGACGAATATGAACTCGACCACCTCGAAGGGTACAGAGGCAGCCGTCCGGTGCGGGTGGGTAATGCCGCTTCCACGCAATTCCAACTGGACGTTTACGGGGAGTTGATCGACACGGTTTACCTGTATAACCGCCACAACGATTCCATTACTTATGAATTCTGGATGGATATCCGGGAGATCGTCAATTTTGTCTGTGAGAACTGGCAGAAAAAAGGCCATGGCATCTGGGAGGTGCGCAGCGAAACCCGGGAATTCCTCCACTCCAAAGTAATGAGCTGGGTGGCTATCGACCGCGGCATCCGCATTGCCGAAGCCCGGTCGTTTCCCGCCCCGATCGAACATTGGAGAGGGTGCCGGGACGCCATTTACGAGGACATCTACCACAACTACTGGAATGAAGGCAAACATACCTTCGTGCAGTACCAGGGCGCCGACGTGCTCGACGCCTCCGCCCTGCTCATGCCCCTGGTGCGCCTGCTGAGCCCCCACGAAAAACGCTGGCAATCGACCCTGAAGGCCATCGAAAAGGAGCTGGCCACCGACACGCTGGTCTACCGTTACCGCACCGACAACGGCGCTGTCGACGGACTGGACGGGGCAGAGGAGACCTTCTCCATGTGCTCTTTCTGGTACATCGAGAACCTGGCCAAAGCCGGACAGCTGGACAAAGCCCACCTCTACTTTGAAAAGATGCTCGGGTACGCCAACCACCTGGGCCTGTTCTCCGAGATGATCGCTCTCAACGGAGAGCAGATCGGGAATTTCCCCCAGGCTTTTACACATTTGGCGCTGATTAGTGCTGCGTATCAACTGGAGCATGTGGAGGCGGGGGGAAAGCAGTGAGGAGGCTACCTTTTCGGCACATTATTGAAATTCCATCCATCTGTCCCGGAGTAAGAGCGTGTTGGGGATTTACCCTTTGGCCTGCAAATGTGCATCTTTTGAACCTCATTTCGCCATTTTTTCGCCACGTAGCGATGCTATGCGGCTCAAAAATGGCTTCCTGAGAACCAAAATCTGCTCATTTTCGACATCAAAAGTAAATCCCCAACACGCTCTAAGATAAACATTCACCGGATTTAGTAATTTTCAATCCCTTAGTGAGTTAGCAGGAAGATGATTACGAGTTAAGTTTCAATCTGTCTTTAAAATATGGATCGGATATATTGGCAACACAGTCATGATTTCTAAAAACCCTGGTTACTATTCAGTAAGGATGGGAGCTGAAATCGCCTGACGCAAATTTGGTGTACTTATTTCCTGCTGGAACGTTCTGGGATCGGTTCTCTCCCTTGAAAGAGGTGGCTAAAGGAACTACATCTTTGAATTCTTGCAGGAGGTCAAATCACCACGATGCTGAATAGTTACTGATCAGGAATGAAAAGGTATTCCGGTTATTTAAGCATGACCCAGATAAATATGGAAGAGGGCAAAGCCCCTTTACTGCTTCAAGCCTTCTTCACTTGAGGGAGTATATTCCGAAGGAAAAGTATGAACGTTTAAAAGAAGATATCCGGCTGGCAGAGATGAAAAACGGCCTTGTCCATTGCAGTAGAGAGCAGTTGCAAATATTGTTCCCGCATACATTTCGGAATTTCAATAAAAGAGGGCATATTTAGTTCTACTTTTCACTTAAACATTCGGAGTGGCTGCGCTCCCGTTAAAGTGGAAAAGCTCATCGGCCGGGTTTTGGCGCTAAATCCCAGCCACGCTCCGGCTCTTACTTATAAAGCTGCCATTGCCCGGCAGGGCTTACACTTCGGCGAAGCGGAAAAGTACTTGCAGCAGCTCGGCCAGGCCGATCCGGAGGATGCCTACCTGCAGCGCCTCCTGGCGGAGCAGTGCCGCCGGAACGGCAATATCGCAACGGCGCTGGAGCATCATCTGTCGGCACTGCGGCAGGATCCCGGAGACCGGGACGAACTCTACAATTACTACGAAGCCTACGCCTATGAGAACCAATTGTGGCGGGCGGTCAGCCGTTGGGACGGAGGCGTGTTGTTAAACCCCATTTCTCAATTCATCACTACAATGACCGCCTTTGTCCTGCTCCTGCTGCTGATCACGAAAAGCCCGGAGTTTATACCTGAAACCGGGCGGCAAGTACCTGGCTGATCTACCTGCCCTTTTCATCTTCTGGGTAGTGCGGCTATACCAAATGGGTGGTACCCGCGTCGCCGCTGGCATTTCCCTTCACCAATAAGGTAGCCCAGTTCGTGTTCCTCGACCTCAACGGCGCCCTGGGCGTACTTACTTGGCGCCTACCTGGCCACTGGCGATTTTATCGGTGTGACAACGGCCATTTTCCTGATGATATACGGTGCAATTGCCGCTGATGTTATCCTTTCCAGGAAAGGGCCCTTCGTTCGGCCAATGAGCCTGATCCTGGGGGGCATTTACCTCTGCGGCGCCGTCAACCTGGCCCCTGGCCCTGCTGGGGCTTCAGCCGTTTAAACCCACTGAGGTCATTGCCGTTGCGGCCTGGATGCTGATCCTTCTGGGAAATAGCCTGTTCGATGAGTTTAAAAATAAGGGGTGGTGGCAGGTTGTCAAACGGAAGATTAAAGGAAAAACAAGAAGGCAATGAGGCTCATTATTTTTATTCCCCTTTATTCGGTTTCCCTATTATTGTTGCTCTTGCTGGTGTATAATGCGCTCGAGGAGAATCTTTTTTCTCAGAAGATAGCCCAGGGCACCGCTGTAACAATATTCGTTTTTTCTCTTTTGGCCTTTTCATGGGTAATGGTTAGCTTGGTGAAAGCTATGAGACAACAAAAATGGAAAAGGGTTATCGCGCAAGCACTTTTTTTGATCCTGTTCGTTTTGCTGGTGAAGGCGTCCTTCTTTGTGTTGATGCTTTATTGGGGGTGGGGTTTACACCGAAGGGTTCTAGGAACCAAGATCAAAATGATGTAATAATGAAATCCATAAAAAAATACAACCTATCCGACATCCACTCCATCGGCCGGGAATTGCCGCAAAATGTTAAGTTTCTGTAAAAACCGCTATTTTCAGTGATTCCTCCCCAAATCCCCTTACCTTTGCGCGCTTATTCAGAAAACGGCTTGCATTCTATTGTTGGACAGGCCCGTACATCGTACACCGTCAAAGGCCACAATCGGCCGGTACATCGTACACAGCCCCTTTAGTCTTCGTCCAGCCACAGAGAGGTAGCCGAAAAAACCTATTCTATGTTGACAGTTCAGGGCCTCGGCCTTCAGTACGGCAAGCGTATTCTCTTCGACGAGGTAGACCTCAAATTCACTCGCGGCAACTGCTACGGCGTTATTGGCGCCAACGGGGCCGGTAAAACCACCTTCCTGAAGATCCTTTCCGGGGATATCCCGGCCATGCGAGGCAGCGTGAACATTGAGCCCGGCAACCGCATGGCGGTGCTGAAGCAGAACCACTTTGAATTCGAAAACGAAGAGGTGTTGAATACCGTCATGATGGGCCACCGGGAGCTCTACGACATCATGGTGGAAAAGAACGCCATCTACATGGACCCCGACGCTACCGAAGCCGACGGCATGCGCGCCGCCGAGCTGGAAAACAAATACGGCGAGATGGGCGGCTGGACAGTGAGAGCGACGCCGCCGAATTGCTGAGCAATATGGGCGTGCCGGAAGCGGTGCATTACAAGCAAATGAAGGAACTGAGCTACCGGAAAGGTGAAGGTCCTGCTGGCGCAGGCTCTGTTCAACAACCCCGACCTCCTGCTACTCGACGAGCCCACCAACGACCTGGATGCCGAAACGGTACTGGCTGGCGGATTTCCTGGCTGACTTTAAAATACGGTGATCGTCGTCTCTCACGACCGTTACTTCCTGGATATTACTGCACCCACATGGTGGATATCGACTTCCGCCGCATGCGCATCTTTACCGGTAATTACACCTTCTGGTACGAATCCAGCCAGCTGATGACCAGCAAATGCTAACAAGAACAAAAAGGTGGAGCAAAAGCGCAAGGAGATGATGGAATTCATCCAGCGCTTCAGCGCCAACGCCTCAAATCGAAGCAAGCCACCTCCCGCAAAAAGGCCCTGGAAAAACTCAACCTGGAAGACATCCAGCCTTCCAGCCGCAAATACCCCTACATCAACTTCCAGATGGAACGCGAGCCGGGCGGGCAAATTCTCAAAGTGGACAACCTCGGCTACCTTTCTACCGACGGCAGCCCCCTCTTCGGAAAAGTGTCCTTCACCATCAACCAGGGCGAAAAGATCGCCCTCGTCAGCCGGGAGGCGTCGGCCATGACCGCCTTCTTCGAAGTACTGGCCGGCAAGGCAGAAGCCCATTCCGGCACTTTTGAGTTTGGTAAAACCATCAAAGTTGGCTACCAGCCCAACGAAAACGAAGTGTACTTCGCCGGCGCCAACGATTTGGACCTCATCAACTGGCTGCGCCAGTTTTCGGATGATAAGGACGAGCAGTTTCTCCGCGGTTTCCTCGGCCGGATGTTGTTCTCGGGCGAAGAGGTGTACAAAAAGGCTTCCGTGCTGTCGGGAGGAGAAAAGGTGCGCTGCATGCTCTCCAAAATCATGCTCCACCAGCCCAACTTCCTGCTGCTGGATGAACCGACCAACCACCTGGACCTCGAGTCCATTACCGCCCTCAACAATTCACTGCAGGATTTCAAAGGCAACCTGATCTTCACTTCCCACGACCACCAGCTGATGCAGACCGTGGCCAACCGCGTTATCGAGATCACCCCCAATGGCGCCATCGACAGCCTGATGACTTTCGAGGAGTTCCTGGCTTCAGAGGATGTGAAAAGGCAGCGGGAGGAATTGTATAAAGGGGTTCTGGCTTAAGTTTATGGAAGTAAGTGCTTGAACAAGACAGGCTAACCCTTTTGAATGAAAACGCCCGGACTGCCTCTTATCCTGTTGGCTGCCATTAGCATGGTATCTATGTCCTGTAATCACCATGAAAAAATGATCCGGGACACGAAAAAGGTTTTTGCTGAACAGGAAAAAATCGAAATTTCTCCGAGATTGCTAAGGAGAACGCAGATTATTTAAAAGAAAAATGGCATGACTTCTTCAAATAACCGCTACGACACATTAGAGCAGATTATCTTTGAACAGGGCCTGCGTATTGTTGGTGTTCACTGCTACCCTGAGCTCGACTTAATGCTGGTGGTTCTGAATAACAAAAAGGTTTTACGCCGTAAGATCAGCTCATCGGCACGGCTGCAATTGGCTAGCAAGGAACAACTTCAAAACCTCCAGCTAATCAGCGGCGGAATAGGAGTCCATTGGCCGGATGTAGATGAGGATATCAGTTTGAAAGGCTTGTTGAAAGAAGAGTTTTCGTTGAAGGAAGCGGCTTGAATTAACCATCCAACAATTCAGCCATCCTCACTCCTCCTCCACAATCTCCTTTACCCTCCCCACTTCCCCCGTCTCCAGCCGCACTTTGATGCCATGCGGGTGGCTGGGCGACTTGGTGAGTATCCGGCCGACATACCCTTCGGTGAGGGCTCCGGTGCGCTGGTCTTCCTTCATGACGATGCGGACCAGTAGGCCGGGCTTGATATTGGATCGTTTGGCGCCTTCCATGTTTTTTTTTGCAAAGATAATCAATCGCGTGGCTCGGACGGGGCAGGAGGCGCGATTGATTATCTTGGCGGGTGGCCCTTGGCGCCCGGCAGCAGCTTTGGGGGCTGCCTGTAGGCTGGCAGGAGCGGCTGATAATGAGCGCCGCCATCTTTGTGATGATCGTAACCTGGGGCGGCATCCTGCAGTCGAAAAAGTGGGCGGCGGGGGCTGGAATCGCTCCGGTTACTGCTCATGGGCGGCCTGCTGTTATGGGTATTGAACCGCCACGGCCTGGCTCAATGGTATGGCGGCGGCGGCATTGCCGTCCTGCTGTGGTGTGGCGGCTCCTTGTTGTGGATGAGGCTGAAAACTTCAGGAGGGGCGCTTGCTACCACCAGTGAACAGTGATTGGACACCTGCTATTCAACCGTAACTATTTAGGTATTTCGGTTTTATGGTGTCCCGGTATTGCGGCCGGAGGCTCACAGAGGCTCTGCAACGCCTTCTGGCCGCTGGACCGAAAAGACGACAATGCTATGGAAAGAGCCTTCTGCTGCCTGCAGGGCAAAGCTCTGGACTTTGCCCGGGCCGGCCGCCTCTGGCTCAACCAGGGCAACTGGAACGGCTACCAGGCCTTACCGCCTTACTGGATGGACACGTTGCTGTCCCCCGGCGCCGTCCCCACCGGCGCTTATCATTGCGGGTTCATCCTTTGCTCTTCCCCCTGCCAGTCCTATATGGCCTCTGGCCTGATGGGGCAGATCATCTATGTAGCGCCGGAAAAGCAATTGCTCATCCTCCGCTTCGGGCACCACAAGAAAGAGTACGCTATCAACTTCTGGAAGGATATGATGCAGCAGATGACCGATAGGTTGTGAGGAAACAGATTCTTTAAACTCTTGCTGCGATTGGGGTGAAATTAAATTGAGGCTGACTCAACTTGGTAATAGCGGTTTGGGGTTGTATATTGTATAAAATTGTACCACCGATGGAAAAGGACATGAAACTATCCGAACGCATTACCCTGAACCCAAAGGTTTGCAATGGCCGGCCAACGATCAGAAATATGAGGTTCACCGTAACTCAAATGCTGGAGTTGCTGGCCTCTGGAATGACTACTGATGAAATTCTTGCAGACTATCCCTATATTGAAAAAGAAGACATTTTTGCCTGCTTATGGTATGCTTCCAAAATTGCTGATGCGCAATCTATTCTCCCATTAGCCAGCTGATTTATGCTTAAGTTTGTTGTAGACACTCAGCTTCCCAGAAAATTATCTGACAAATTAGATGAGCTGGGCGCTGATTCAATTCACGTCTCTCATTATCTTGCCGGACATTTATTCGACGACATTGAGATCAAAGAAATCGCAATAGGCCAGGATAGGATAATTGTATCTAAAGACGCAGATTTCCATAACCATTTTGTTTTAAAGGGCAGTCCTCCCAAAATTCTACTTCTCAAAGTTGGCAATATCTCTAACAAGGAATTATTACGATTCATCGAACTACACTATCCAGACATTTTCAGTTTTTTCGAACAGGGCAACAACATGATTGTAATTGATAGGCAATCAATTGCAGTTTACCGATAATGGCTGCCTCAATCTCGCAGCCTCACCCAATCACCCTATCCACCAGTTCCTGCGCTTCTTTCTGCAACTGCCGTAAGTGCTCTTCCCCTTTAAAACTCTCCGCATAGATCTTGTAAATGTCCTCCGTTCCCGACGGGCGGGCTGCGAACCAGCCGTTGGCGGTCACAGCCTTGAGGCCGCCGATGGAGGCGCCGTTGCCGGGGGCTTCGGTGAGGATGGCCTCGATCTTTTCGCCGGCTAGCTGAGATGAAGTGACCTGCTCCCGTGACAGTTTTTTGAGCTTGTCCTTTTGGGCGGGAGTGGCCGGCGCGTCAATGCGCCCGTAGGCCGGCTCGCCGAATTCGCGAGTGAATTCCCGGTAGATCTCACCGGGGTCTTTGCCGGTGCGGGCCGTTATCTCACCGGCCAGCAGGGCGGCGATGATGCCGTCTTTGTCGGTCGACCAGGCATTCCCTTCCCTGTCCAGAAAAGAAGCGCCCGCGCTTTCTTCGCCTCCGAAGCCCAGCGAGCCGTCGAACAAGCCGTCGACGAACCATTTGAAGCCGACAGGCACTTCGACGAGTTTGCGGCCGAGCCGGGCTGCCACCCGGTCGATCATCTGGCTGCTGACCAGCGTTTTGCCAATGCCGGTTTCCGGTTTCCACTTCGGGCGGTGGCGGAACAGGTAATCGATCGCCACTGCCAGATAGTGGTTAGGGGGCATCAGGCCGGCGCTGCGGGTGACGATGCCGTGCCGGTCGTGGTCGGTATCGCAGGCAAAGGCGACGGGGTAGTCATCCTTCAGCCGGATGAGGCGTTGCATGGCGTAGGGCGATGAGGGGTCCATCCGAATCTTCCCGTCCCAGTCGAGTGACATGAACCGGAAAGTGGGGTCCACCTCCGTATCGACAACGGTGAGATTGAGCCGGTAGTGGTCCGCAATATGTCCCCAGTAATGGACCCCCGCTCCACCCAAGGGGTCCACCCCCATTTCAAGGCCGGATGAACGGATGGCGTCCATATCGATCACCTGCCCGAGGCCGTTCACGTATGCGCCGAGGTAGTCGTAACGGTGGGTCGTAGAGGCCTTCATGGCCCGTTGGAACGGGATGCGTTTGACCTCGCGCAACCCGTTTTCGAGCAACTCATTGGCTTTGGCCTCGATCCAGGCGGTGACATTGCTCTCGGCAGGGCCGCCGTTCGTCATATTGTATTTGAACCCACCGTCCTCGGGCGGGTTGTGAGAGGGCGTAATGACGATGCCGTCGGCCAATCCGCCGGCCCGCCCGCGATTGTAGGCGAGGATAGCCTGGCTGACCGCCGGTGTCGGCGTGTATTCGTCTCCGGCGGCGATCATTGTTTCCACACCATTGGCGGCCAATACTTCAAGAGCGGTGGCCTGCGCCGGCTCAGACAGCGCGTGTGAGTCGATGCCCATGAATACGGGGCCATTGATTCCTTCCTTTTGCCGGTACAGGCAGATGGCCTGCGTCGTCGCCAGGATGTGCTGTTCGTTGAAGGACCGGTTCAGCGATGAACCCCGGTGTCCGGAGGTGCCGAAGGAGACGCGTTGCTCCCGTACAGAAGGGTCGGGCTGCCCGGTGAAGTAGGCGGTGATGAGGCGTGGGATATTAACCAATTGATCTGGAGTGGCGGTTTTGCCGGCCTGAGGGTGGAGTGCCATGAATGAATTGCGTTTTTGGTATGAACTATTGTGCTTCGAAAGCAAATTGCCCGGAGCCTTGCTCCAGGGAAATGGTTGAATTGTTGTATGGTTAAATGGTTTTGCCGGTTCTGTCTACTGGTAAGCTGCATATAACAATATAGCCATATTACAATTTCACCTAAGAAGGATACGGCATAGCCGCATCCCCTTTTCGACAGCGCCAAATATAATGATAAAAAATGGGTGTCGGCGACCCCCTCCCCATTTGTTTTCAACGCAACATTACCCTAGCTTTGCAGCATGATCGAGATCGGAAAATACAATACCCTGACAGCCGCCCGCCGCATCGTCCATGGCATGGTTCTGGTAGACGAAGAGGGCGATGATGTTTTATTGCCCAAAAAGTTCGTCCCCGAAGAGCTGGAACCGGAGGACACCATCGAAGTCTTTGTTTATACCGATTCCGAAGACTGGCCGGTGGCTACTACCCAGCGGCCGAAAGCCATTCTGGGGCAGTTTGCCTACCTGCAGGTTAAAGAAGTAGTACCCTTCGGCGCCTTTCTCGACTGGGGCCTCGACAAGGACCTGCTGGCGCCCTTCGCCGAGCAGTCTAAAAAGATGGAGCGCGGCAAGTGGTACCTGGTGTACCTGCTGCTCGACGAGCAAACCGGCCGCATGATCGCTTCCAGCAAGCTGAATAAATTTCTGGAAACGGAAAATATTGAACTGGAAGAAAAACAAGAGGTAGAGCTGCTCATCGGCCCTCAGACGGATATCGGCTACAACGCCATCATCAACCACCGTTACCGCGGGCTGCTCTATAAAAGCGACCTGTTTCGCACGGTACAACCCGGCGACCAGTGCAAGGGCTACGTCAAAACCATCCGCCCGGATAAGAAAATAGACCTCAGCCTGCGCCAACCCGGCTACGCCCACGTGGAGCCCAATGCTGAAAAAATCCTGCAGCTGTTGGAAAAGAACAACGGCTTCCTCGGCCTGCATGACAAAAGCGCCCCCGAGGAGATCACCGCCCGCCTGCAGATGAGCAAAAAGACATTTAAGAAGGCGATTGGAGCATTGTACAAGCAAAAACTGGTCCGCATTGAGGAGGATGGGGTGTATTTGGCTGAAAGCAGTGCCGGAATCTGAAGTGTAAATTCATTATTCGGATAGCACTAGGTATGCGCAGTTCGGGCCGGCCCTGTCACAACCGGCTGGTTCCTTCGATCTGTGGCATGCGAACCTGTGGTTGTTGCTCTTCCAATTTACGGCTTTTTGTCCGGCCGGGGAAGCTGGGGGGTAAGTTTTTTCACAGTCTGACGGTCTGGCTAAACGGCGTAGCCAGCTTTTGCTGGCTATGAACGTTTTAGAGTATGTTTGGAGGTAGTCTTTTGGGCTGCAAAACCCACTTATTTGATGATATTTCGTTGCTTCTTTTGTCCGTACCTTTCAGGTACGAACTGCAAAAAGCGCCTCATCTCATCAAATAATTGACTTTTCTCGCTTCAAACCCGCACCACCTCCAAACATGCTCTTAGCCATTGTGTGCTGCCTTTTATTCATTTTTTCTCGCTATGTAAAACCCGTAACTGTAATAATCCTTGAATTTTTGGTACAAGTCGATTTCAGCTTGATTATCTTCAACTACTTTTCTTGCAAGTTCTGAATTGTTGTTGCGTTTCAGAAAATTCTCAAATCTTGCTTGCATAGGCTTGTAATAGGTCTCAATCCAACTGTCTTGACTTCCGGTTACAATCCACATAAGCACAAACCCTATAAACCAAGCGATGGCAGTAGTTTGTACTAATGAGAATTTCTTTGCGATTGTATATATTCCAATTGCGAAACATAGTGACCATAATAATCCTATTTATCAAGTTATTTTAAAATATTCTTTGTACCAATCAATTTCGTGGTGGTCAACTTTTGTAGTATCCAGTTTGTGTTTACTGTCAATTTTAGAATAAAGTATTTCTAACGAAGCAAAGTCACGCTGGCTTATGACCACAAAGCCATTTTTTTTTAATTGCGCAGCACTAACGCCAGAACCTATTTGGTAGACCTTATTACTTCCAAATCTATTTCCGTTATATATAACTTGACTACCACAGGCCGCACTGATATCCATCAGAATTGCTATTTCAATGTTTTCTTTTTTAGCAATTTCGAGCATTTTTTCCGAAGATTTAATCATTCCTTCCGTCCAGTCTTTACCCGTTTCTGTCAAAACTTTTGCTTTGCCATTTAAAACATCTATCCCTGTCCCACCGTGAATGTCACACATTTCTCTCGGTGTCCCAAATGAAAATTCCTCCGGGCAAAATGTTACAATTTTAACTGTGTCATAAGTCAAAATTTTCAATGCACTGGGGTATTCTCCATTTGCACTTCCGTCAAAACCACAAGTTATTCCAGTCAAACAAGCACTCATTAAAATTCGTAGAGGATTGTCTTTAGTCGGAATCCGTAAATTGTTCAAATAGTTTCTGTCTGTCATATTTTACATTGTCTTTAAAGCTGACCGCTAGCGTTTCGTGCATAGGGCGGGCGCTTAGACCCGCCTGATCGATATGCACATTGTTCATTCCCATTAAGTTAAGCAAACCAGCCAGTTAAAAAGCAGCACGGAAAAGAGGATATTCGTGAAAACATCACTGATCATGAACACCTTCCTCCGTGCTTATCTTGATGCCATCAGGCAGTTTCCTCAGCTGGCAAGGCAAAACCCCCAACAATACTTTTCCAGGCACTGTGGAATTCACAAAGTGACTATTCCACAGGGCAGGCCAGGGAAAGATTTTACCCGGACCCGCATCCTGCACCTCAAACGGGTTGCCTGGCTCAACATCAGCTTACTCAAAAGTACGCTTTGTGTCGAATTGGACCGCTTTTTCGGGTGGCTTAATACCGGAGAATTCTCTCCGACGAAAAGCGCTCTTGTCCAAGCCCGCCAAAAACTCCTACCCAAGTTCTTCAAAGACATGTTTCTCTTCGGCGCCCGGCTTTTCTACGAATGCTTTAAGGCCAAGCGCTGGAAGGGCATGCGCCTTTGGGTCGCAGATGGCACCGGTTTCCGGCTCCCCGACGAGGAGTGGCTGGGCGAAGAGTTCGGCTGGCACGGCAACCAGCATAACAGGGTGCCTTCTACCCGGCTGCTCGCCCATTATGATTTACTCAACCAAATCGTCACCGCCGTGCAGTTCCATACCCGATACGTGGCTGAAACAGTGATTGCCCGGCAGGCCATTGCCCAAAGTCCCTAAGGATGCCTGCGTCGTTTATGACAGAGGCCATGCCTCCCACACTATCCCTTTCCTGCACCAGTACTACGGCTCTCATTGCATTATCCGGATGCCAGTGGGGTTCAGCAATACGGTAAAAGCATTCGTTGCCAGCGGCAAAAAAGAGCAAACCGTTACCGAAAAGCTCTCTTACAAGTCCCGGGCGGTGCTCAACAGCCTGGGCATCTCTGTCAACGCCCAAACTACCATCACTGATCCGAGTGTTGCTGCCTGCCGGCGAGATGGAAGTATTGCTTACCACCTTGCTTGACACCCGGCGCTTCAAACACGGTTATTTCTCAAAAATATACCGCAAACGATGGGGCATCGAAACTTGCTTCCTCGTTATCAAATCCTTTCTGGAGTTGGCCAACTTCTCGGCTTATACCGTCAATAATTGCTGGCAGAGCCTGCCCCGATTTGTTCGGGGACATTTATGCGCACTTCATCAATTACAATATCCAAACCGCCCTTTTCACGGCAAAAGAGCGTGAGGTCAAAAAAGTAAACAAACAGCGGCAACACGACTACAAGCCCAACCGGAACGTTACTGCCGGATTGCTCAAACGCTTCCTTGTCAAATTTATGCTTGGCCCGGAAAAAGAACTCAAGCACTGGATCAAGGATTTCTACCGCCAAATCATTCAAACCATGGAGCCCATCAGGCCTGAAAAAAACAAGGAGCGCCGACGACGTATAATGCGTGGCACCGAGCGGCACATCTATGAATCAAATTACCGCCACGCATTTTAGCAGTTCAAATTTACCCCAAAAAATCGAATTTAACCACACAATTATGGGAGCTTTTTCCGGTGGCCTTAATAGTTGGTTGCCCAATAAAGTATTGCCAGCTCTTTATCATTTTGGCGCTTTTTACCGGCGTTGTTGCATAGAAAAAATATAATTTGACCTGAAATTGCACTATAAATTTCACAAAAGCCTTCGTTCAGCCCACGATTCAGGATAAAATTTTGTAAAATTTAAAAAAGTGTATTGAAATTTAATACTAACAATTTCTGAAATTTAAAAAATGAAACTTCAATCCTTTACGGTTAAAGAGTTTGGAATAAATTTCGATTCATGCAACAAAGCCCTTTTTACCCGATTCTTTTATCGGCTAATTATTTCAAAGTTTTTTTGGGGCCGCTTTTTAATATTTGGTGCGGGCCATCTCCTTAACTTAATGGTGTTGATGCTTTGTTCATTCCCATTAAGTTAAGCAACCCGGCCAGATAACAAACTGCACGGAAAAGAGGATATTCGTGAAAATTCCAGTGATCATGAACACCTCCCTCCGGTAAGCCTACCACCAATGGCATCTTGCCCGTCATTGCAGCAATGCCGACCTTTGCCTAAAATGCAGACATGAAAAAACCATTGACAAGGACAAGCCGTTCGTGGCGGGATGCTGGCTCGTGGGCGCGGTTGCTGGCAGGCCATCAAGAGAGCGGCCAGAGTGTAAAAGAGTATTGTGCAGCCCAAGGCATAAGCGCGGCCTCATATTATCGTTGGCAAAACCGGTTGAAGCAGGAGCCGGTAGTGGGGTTCAGCCCAATAGAGATAGAAGCGAAGCCTGTAGGCGGCATAGTAGTTGAAGTTGAATTGCCAGGCGGGGTGGTTTGCGCTTCAGCGAGTTGCCTCCGGTGGCGTATTTGCGTAGCCTGAGTTCAAGCTTTAGCATATGATGGGCTTTACCTCAGCGCAGCGCTATTACCTGAGCCGGGAGCCGGTTACCGACATGCGCAAGAGTTTTGATGGCCTGAGCGGGCTGGTTCGCCAGGGGATGTGGTACGCGACCCGTTGAGCGGAGAAGTGTTCATCTTTTGAACCGCCGCCGGACGATGATCAAGATATTGGTATGGGACCGTAGCGGTTTTGTGGTTTGGAGCAAACGCTTAGAACGGGGCACGTTCGAGTTGCCTCTCGTAATACGCAGGTGGGGCTTCAGTGCCGCTGCGCTGGGAGGAGTTGGTGATGATCCTGGAAGGGGTAAGCCTGAGCAGCGTCCAACGGCGCAAGCGTTATAGCCGGGAAAAAGCGGCAGTGTAAAAATATCGGAGTTATCCACCGTTTTGAGAGCGGGTGTGTTGATAAAGGCTTTTTATGGGGCGTTTCGAAAAAAGCGCAAGAAATCCACAAAAGCGGGCGGAGGGATGTTGGGAAAAAGTGCTTGTAGGATAAGGGTTAAGCAGCTACCTTTATCCTATGCAAAACGCAAACGAACAGACGGTGCCGTTGTCCGATTACCAGAAACTGGAATCGGAGCTGCTGGAGTTGAAACAACGCCTGGCGTGGTTCGAGCGCATGATGTTTGGCCGCAAAAGCGAGCGTTTTGTACCAGCCGAAGAGGCGGAGGGGCAATTGAGGCTGGCCTTTGCCCCGGAACAGGCTCAGGAGGTAGAAGCCTCGGTAAAGCAGCTGATAGCCGCCCACGAGCGTAATGCCCCGCCCAAGAAAGAGAATGCCCACAAAGGCCGCCAGCCCATCGCGCCCCATTTGCCGAGAGTAACAGAGGTGCTTGAGCCCGAGGAAGATACCAGCGGGATGAAGTGCATCGGCGAGGACATAAGCGAGGTGTTGGAATATGAGCCGGGTAAAGTATGGGTGCGGCGCATCGTGCGGCCTAAATACGCCCGGATGGAAGCTGAACTGGAGCCAGGACAAGGACAAATCGTACAAGCGCCTGCCAAAGAGCTGCCCTTCGGCCGGTCAAAAGCCGGGGTAAGCCTGATCGTGCATATCCTGATCTCCAAATACGTAGAACACCTCCCGCTGCACCGGCTCATCGCCCGGTTTGCCCGCAGCGGCTTAAAAGTCCCGCCTCCAACAATAGGCAACTGGGTCAAAACCGGGGCTGCTCCGCTGATGATCCTCTATGAAGCCTACCAGAAGGTGATTTTTGAAGCCTTTTACCTCCAAATGGACGAAACCAGGCTGAGAGTGCTGGAAGATGGGAGGGGAAAGGCGCACTTGGGGTATCTGTGGGCGGTGTTTAGCCCTATGCATAACCTGCCCTTCTTCTTTTACGAAAAAGGGCGGGATCACGAAGTACCGAAAAAAAATTCCTGGAACGTTTTGCGGGCGTGCTGCAATGCGACGGCTACAGCGTGTACAAAACCCTGGACAAAAAGCTGGCTGATATCACCCTGATGAATTGCATGGCCCATATCCGCCGGGAGTTCTTCGAAGCCCAGGGCACCGACGCCGAGCGGGCCCAAACGGCATTGACGATGATCAAGATCCTTTACCTGGTGGAAGAAAAAGCCCGCCTGCAGGGGCTGAACGCCGAACAACGCCTGGAGTTGCGCCTCAAAGAATCAAAGCCCGCCTTCGATACCCTTGGCCAGTGGCTCCAAACCGAATACAACCAGGTTACTCCCTCCAGCTCCATCGGTAAAGCCATCCAATACGCTCTCAACCGCTGGAAGAACATGGCCTGGTTTTTGGCCGACGGTAATATTGAGATCGACAATAACCTGGTGGAGAACATTATCCGCCCGGCGGCTATCGGCCGTAAAAATTACCTCTTCGCCGGCAGCCACGAAGCTGCTCAACGCACGGCTATGTTCTATACCTTCTTCGCCGCCTGTAAACACCACGGAATCGACCCGGAGAAGTGGCTCACCGATGTACTCAACCGAATCCATGATCATAAAGTCAGCAAGTTGCATGAGCTGTTCCCGCAGAATTGGAAACCAGCATCGGAATAAGCAAGCTGCTGGCTCCGCCAGGCAAAGGTAAGGGATCTTGAGGCCGAGCGCAATATGCCCTTGGTGGTAGGCTTACGCCCGTTCGGATAGAGAACTAATGGTAGTACATTAGGTTAGAGCAACTTGGGGTACCTCTTGCAAGGTTCTGGTTCTCCGTTGTCTAACAATATTTAGAGCGATTTTCTGTCGCACCGCTTATACAATGTTAGCCACTGGCTTCATTTATTTGGTTGTAAAACAATGTCAACCAAACGAAACTACCTATGTACATTACTCTTTGAATAATTCCAACGTTAGAATCCATAATTCCAAATAACGCTGAAAATCCAACTACAAAAGCAAATGTCACAAAATGAATGATTTTTAAATTCGTATTGGTTTCTGTAAATCCGTAAATTAAAAGTCCGATTGAAAATGCCATTCCTGCAATTTGTGCAGAATATGAATGTATTTTTGATTCTAGTTCAGAGTACTCAATTCCGTCCACAATTGGTTTTGTTGAGTAAAGTCCTGAAATTAATATTGCTAATCCGTATATCAGAATAGGCAATTCTGTCAATAGTTTTGCATTTCCATTAATCAGCTTGTTAGTTATTCCAATTGCTAATATTCCACCAAACAGAATAAAGCCGATCTTCATTATCCAACGATATTGATACTGCTGTGAAGCAAGTTCACTTATTGTATTGGTTCGCCAATCATACGGACTTGTTGTGAAGAAATGAGCAATTATTATAAGTCCGACAAAAAGTCCAACACTTGTCCAATTATATTTTGTTATCAGTTCTGTCATTATTGGTGTACGATAATTGCGTTCATTTTGACCTGTTCGTCATTTTCGTGATGATGAATACAGCCCCAAATACTTCCAGGATGCTTAACGGAATGGCAAACGGTAGTATTCCAAATGGCAGTACGTTCATATTGCCTGTCACAAGCCACATAAGAACGAAACCCACGAACCAAGATAAGAGCGTGGTTTGAACCAATGAAAATTTTTGAGAGATAATATAAATACCTATGGCAAAGCACAATGACCAAATTCCCCAAAAGGCTCCATTGATGGGTTCTGACGGAAAAATCAAGCCCATGCTTTCATAATGTTCTGTCCAATACGATTTGAGGAGAAATTTGTTTCTCACAAATTCTGAAATGCTAATCCAAATGGTAGCTAGCAAAGCGGGTAAAATTGTATTTCTTATCATTGTTATTTATCTATTTTTTCTTCGTCTTCATCCTTAAGTGGCCTTATTCATGAGGTACAGTGAGCCAATGATTACAAGGTAGGGTGTGTAACCTGAGCCCTTTAGCCCTCCCCGCTTTTGAGCTCCTTTTCCATTCTTTTACGCAGGCCAAATCTGTTGTGGCAGATGTTGTCTTTTTGCCACTCTTGGAGCTGCGGCCCGTTGACCGCCCGCATTGCCTGCTGAATGAATTGCGGGCTGATAGGCTGGTTGTACAGGGCGATGGACAACACATCGGCACTGATCGCCTTCATGCCCCCTTTGTTCTTGTAGCGCCCGAAGATGCTCTCGATGATGTCAGAGCAGCAGAGCAGAGGC
>JACJYN010000008.1 GCA_020636095.1 Lewinellaceae bacterium | reverse complement strand
TCTTCTGGAAGATGGCCGGGCCCAACGCATAGCGAATACAGATGGCCTATGGCAGGTAAAACAATTGCAGTTGCAGCCCGAGTTTGTGATCGGCGGCACCTATTCCGGCCTGTTCCTTTTCAGGATCGACGAAAACCGGCGATTGCAGGCAGTGCATAAAATCCGGGGATTTAACGCCTCGAGCCGTTTTTTTGAGGAAGACCGGTCAGGAAAAATCTGGGTTGGACAGTACTACAAAGGCTTGTACCAATTGGTGCTTTCCGAAGACCTGTCCCAGGTAACGGTGAAGAACGTATCCAGGGATTTCGGCTGGCCTATCCAAGAGCAAATTGTTTTGAGCCGTGTGGACGATGGCTTCTATCTGGCCACCAACTCAGGCCTGTTTCAATTGGACCCGGCTAACGGTTCCGTTAGTAGAACCGAGATTTTTTCCGGTGCAATTGGCGAACAACCCATTTATCTGCTGGCGCAAGATCAAAAAAATAATGTTCACGTAGTGGCGGAGAACGCCATGGCCCTTTTCAGGCAGATCAGCCCCAACAATTACCTTTTTATGCCCTCTTCTTTGTATCAATTGCGCTATCACCTGAACAATGACCTGCTGCAAATTTCGATGAATATAAGCCATGGGGTCTTTTTTTCCGCCAATGAGGGCTTTATTCATTATGATCCGGCATTGGAAGTTCCTTCAAAAGAGGAAAAACCACTCCTGGTGAGCCGGGTATATAGTGTCACCCAGGGCAGTGCGCTATATGTTCGAAAACCATTTGGTGTGAAACCAGGCGTTGAGCGCCTGAAGATTGGCCCGGGCGCAAAGGTTTTAAAGATCGATGTGGAATACTTTCTGTTCAATGGCCTGGGGAATCAGCAGTTCCGGTACTTTTTGAAAGGCCTTGACGAAGATTTTGGGGAATGGACTGCTACTGCATCCAAAGAATACACCAACCTGAAGGAAGGAAAATATGAATTCAGGGTGCAAACCCGGAATTACCTGGGAAAAGTTACAACCAGCCCGCCCTTGTACCTAACCGTGAAACCACCCTTTTACCTTAGCCCGCCTGCCAAATCACTGTATTTGTTGATGGGCATTTTTGTGCTTTTCGTGAGTTTTAAACTGCAAAAACGGCGGTACAATAAAAAAGCGGAAAAGATCGAAGAGACCGGCCAACTCCAACTGGCTAAAGAACAGGAGAAACTTGCCGAAGTGGAACAACAAAAGGAACAGGAACTATTGCGGCTGAAAGAAGAAAAAATGCAGAGCGAATTACAACATGTCAACAATCTGCTAGCTGCTTCAACCATGAATTTGGTGGTCAAGAATGAGTTTATCGAAGCCATAAAAGAAGAGCTGAAAGAGTTGAAGCAGAAAGGAAAAAACCCGGAAACGAAGCGTGCTCTGGAAAAATTAGTAAAGGAAATAGATATCACCCTCCGGTTGCAAGAGGACTGGGAACAGTTCGAATATCATTTTGGCCAGGTGCACGGAGATTTTTTAAATCGCCTGAGAAATGATTATCCGGACCTTTCTCCGAACGAACAAAAACTCTGCACTTTCCTGCGGCTTAATCTGAATACCAAGGAGATCGCTAATCTGTTAAGTATTTCGCTCCGGGGAGTAGAGGTGGCGCGTTACCGCCTGCGGAAAAAGCTGCGTCTGGAGAAAGGGGAAAATCTGTCGAAGTTTATTTTGGAATATTGACCTTTGGGGGCGCTGTTATCGCCATTAGTTGCGTAACTTTCTTTGGCGCAGACATTCCTTTGAGGTAGCTGCAAGTAAAACCAACGAACTTTCGATAAACTGAAAAAAGAACATGGCAACAAACATTTCAAAACTGAATATCAAAGCGCCTGTAAGCAAAGTATGGGATTCTTTGACCAATCCTGAAAAAGTAAAATTGTGGCAATACGGAAGCGTATTGACGACGGATTGGAAAGAAGGGGGGGCAATTCGTTTCGCTACGGAATGGGAAGGACAAATCTTTGAACAATGGGGAGTTGTATTGGAATTCTTCCCAAACCAAAATTTAAAATACAGCTTGTTTGCTCCAAGGCCTGGCCTTGAAGACAAGCCTGAAAACTATTTTGAAATGGAATATAAACTAACGGAAGAAGACGAAGGTACTTTGCTCGAAATAATTCAGGAAGACAACCGGCCAGGAGCTAAACAAGAAGAAGAACAAGGAGAAGAAAATCCAGTTTTGAAAATGCTAAAGGAATTGATTGAAAAATAAAAACCAGCAACTAACACCATGGCTTTTTTCACCTAATCAATACCTGGTACAGTAGATGCACCACCATTTCCTACCAAATACTATTTTATCCAGGGTACTGCCCTGGGCACTAATTATCCTGGCTACGGCAGTTTATGGCCAAGGGGGAAACGCTCCGATGTACTTTGACCACCTCACCATACAGGACGGCCTTTCCCATAACACGGTCTACTGCATATTGCAGGACCGCTATGGGTACATTTGGATGGGCACTCAAAATGGATTGAATAAATACGATGGATATTCATTTGAGGTATATGGTTCAAACGGGTACCAGAATGATAAAGCCGGATTTTTGGGGAAGAACATCTCCGCATTGCGGGAAGACCGTAAGGGAAACCTCTGGGTGGGTACCAGAAAGCATGGGGTCAATTTCCTGGATAGATCAAGCGACAGGTTTGTCAACTTCCAGTCAGATCCTGCTTTCGAAACCATTAAGGGGTATGAAATTTCTTCCTTCTGGGAAGATAAAGACGGAAACATCTGGATTACCACGGTCGGCGGCGGGGTTATGAAGTACAGTCCTTCGGCCGGGGTTTCTCAGGTTTTCACTACTGAAAATAGCGGGCTTTCCAGCAATGTAGCCTTCGATATCGTCGAAGACAAATACGGTTTGATCTGGGTGGCGGCGGCCGGTGGCGGGCTTAACTATCTGCAGAAAAACGGCCGGTTTGCCCTAAGCCATCAAATGCTGCCCGATAATCCCAATATGAGTGGGTACCGGAAAAAAATGTTGCTGGATGATGCGTATTTATGGATCGGGACGGAAGGCACCGGGCTTTATAAAATGAACCTAAAAGACCGAAGTTATATCCATTTTGCTCCGGCTTCGGGACAAAGGGCGATCAGTTCCGATGTAGTGAGGGATTTGTATAAAACAAAATATGGAAAGTTGTTTATCGCGACCGATGGGGGAGGGCTGAACATCTATGATACTGCTACTGAAGAAATGTCTGTTTACACCTATCAGGTGGAGGAAGAAACCGCATTGAACAGCAATGCGTTGTTCTGTTTTTGGGGAGACCGAACGGGCAACATCTGGATTGGGACTTATAACGGCGGAATCAATATCTTCAAACCCAATAAGGCCTGGTTCGAGTTTTTTGCTCCCGCTTCAGCCCGAAGTGATGAATTGGAACACCGCTCCATTTTGTCGGTTTTTCAAAGCCGCGAAGGCAAAATATGGATCGGAACCGACGGGGGCGGGCTGAATTGGTTCGACCAGGAAAACAGCCGGTTTTCAGCGCCTTCTTTCAAACATGACCCTTCGAATCCCGCTTCCCTGGCCGGAAATGTGGTAAAAACAATCTTTGAAGATAGCCAAAACCGCTTGTGGATTGGCCTGTTTGGGGCGGGATTGGAGGTATACGACCTCCAATCCAATTCTTTTCGACATTTCCTTGGAGGGACCACCAGTGTATGGTCGATTGCGGAGGGGAATGATGGGAAACTATGGATTGCAACAATGGGAGACGGGCTGAGCGTGATTGACCCGCAAACCAGGCAAACCACTGTTTTTCAGCACAATCCGGCAGATTCGAATAGCCTGGCAGACTTTAATGTGATGGCCGTTTTCGTGGATAGAGAGAACCAGGTTTGGGTAGGGACCGCCAGTAATGGCCTGGATCGTTGGGATGAAGCCACGGGGCGTTTTTTGCATTACCGGCATAATCACCGGGATTCTTTTTCCCTTAGTAATGATGAAATAAGAGCCATCTACCAGGATAGCCGCGGCCAGATTTGGATTGGGACGGAGGGCGGCGGACTGAATCGTTGGCTGGGGGAGGGCCGGTTTGAGCGTACCGGTAAGGAGGAGGGCCTAATCGCCAATAGTGTTATGGGTATAACGGAAGATAAAGACGGGATGATTTGGGCCTCCACCTTTCAAGGGATCAGCCGCCTCGGCCCGTCAACCAATGCCATTCGAAATTTTGATTTTCGCGCTATGCAAAGCTTCAACCAGTTTAATCAAATGGCCATTCTCACTGCGGATAATGGAAAACTTTTTTTTGGCGGGATCAATGGGCTGAATACCATTCAGCCTGACCTGGTGAAGGAAAAAAACCATCAGGCCGGAATCATATTTACAGGTATAAAGATTTTTAACAATAGTATTTCGGCTGGAAAATTACCGGATGGCCGGATCGTACTGGACCGTTCTATAGAAGAGGCAGAGCGGGTTCATCTCAGTTATCTGGACAAATCTTTTTCTATTGAGTTTTCCGCGACCGATTATACCAGCCCTTCAGAAAATAAATTCACTTATAAATTGGAGGGCTTTGATGAGGATTGGCGATTGACTCCAGCCGGGCAACACAGCGCCAGTTATACCAATCTGGATCCCGGCACTTATACTTTTAGGGTGAGGCACCTGGATAAGGAAGCCTCCATAACTGTTTTCATCAAACCTCCTTTCTGGCAAACCCTTTGGTTTAGATTTCTGCTGCTCATCTCAATCATAGGGTTGATCTCATCGGGTGTGCTTTTCCTGATTAAAAGGAGGGAAGCGGTTCACAAGCGGCAAATCTTGCAATTGCGCAATGAAAAACTGGCGACGGAAGTGGAAGCAAAAAATTCCAAGTTGATGTTTTCTGCCGTTCAGATGGCGCACAAGAATGAAATATTGGCCGACGTGAAGAATGACCTGCAGGAGTTGAAACAAGAACCCGAAGCCAACCTAAGGGCATTGGTGCGCAAGTTAGAACGGGAATTGATGAGCGAAGATTACTGGGAAGAATTCAATGTATATTTCAATCAGGTCGACCAACACTTTATACAAAGCATTTTGGAGAAGCATCCCGAACTGACCCAAAATGATCTGCGGTTGTGCTCCTTACTGCGCATCAATCTGAGTACCAAAGAAATCGCTTCCCTGCTGAATATTTCCAGCCGCGGTGTGGAACAAAGCCGTTACCGCCTGAAAAAACGCCTGGGCCTGGGTACGGAGGACGACCTGTCCAGGTATATCACCATGTTTAACAGCGAGGGACAGTAGCTTGCCTTAATCTTTTCAAAATTTACTTTTTATTGGGAATTACTCTGTTTTTATGAGTAAAAGTTTGTTCGTAGTAGGATTGTCGTAGTATATAATTTGCCTGTCGTAGTATTGTCGTAGGGCATAATGGTGAGCATATGGGTCAGCTGTGCCGACCTTTAGAGCTGAAAAAAGAAAGCTCTGTTAAACAATGAAACTCACGATTATGAACAAGAAGTTGCTATTCTTCCGGCTTTCGGCCTCTGCTTTTGTCTTGTTACTCTGCTCGTTTTCACTCAGCGCACAGCGTACCATTAGCGGCTCCGTTGTCGATGCTTCCACCGGCGAGCCGCTCATCGGCGCCAATATATTGGTGGTGGGCACCAGTTCGGGCACCATTACTGATTTTGATGGTAAGTACTCCCTGGAGGTTGATGCGGATGCCACAACGCTTCAGTTTTCTTACACCGGATACGCTTCCCAAACCATTGAGATTGGAAACCAGCAGATCATCGATCTTGCCTTAAACTCGGGGGAACTGCTGGATGAAGTGATCGTCATTGGCTATGGTAGCCAGTCTAAAGTCAAACTGACTTCGGCTGTCTCGGTAGTGGACGAGGAAACTCTGAAAAAATTGCCGGTAGCCAATGTAAGCAATGGCCTGGAAGGATTGGCCTCCGGCTTATTTGTGCGGCAGGGCAGTGGAGAACCGGGTTTTAGCGCCTCTTCCTTCGAAGTCAGGAATTTCGGCAGCGCTCTGGTCATTGTAGATGGCTCGCCCGGAAGTATAGACGAGTTGGATCCCAATGAGATAGAAAGCATTTCCGTGTTGAAGGATGCGGCGGCCGCCTCTGTATACGGAGTACAAGGAGGCAACGGTGTGGTGCTGGTTACCACCCGGAAAGGTGCAAAGGGCAAGCCTGAATTAAGTTACAGCAATCAGTTCACCTACACTTCATTTACCTCCTATCCTGACTTTCTAAATTCGATCCAGTACGCAACCGTATTTAACGAAGGCCTGCTCAACGCCGGGCAGGAACCCTTTTATTCGGAGGAACAGATCGAAGCCTTCCGCACCGGTTCTGACCCGCTCAACTATCCCAATGAAGATTGGAAAAGCCTGATCTTCAAGGATTGGGGGTTCCAACAACGGCATAACCTGAACCTGAACGGGGGGAACGACAAAGTGCGGTATTTTGTATCGGCCGGTTTTTTGGATCAGGGGTCTAACTATACGGAAGATGTACTGGGCTATCAGCAGTACAACCTGCGCTCCAATATTGATGCAGACATAACCGATAACCTGAATTTGCAATTCAATTTGGCAGGGCGCAGGCGGTTGAACGAGGCGCCGGGCTATTCCGCCTATAACATTTTCAGAGAACTCAGCCGGGCCTTGCCGACCAATTTGGCGTACTATCCGGATGGGACACCCGCCCGCCCCAGTTTTAGCCCCAACCATATTCTGGAGGGTATAAGAGATTTTAACGCCGGATATTACCGCGCCATCAATAATAATATTGATACCAAGCTGTCTTTACAATGGGATGTGAACCAAGTTCGGGGGTTGAGCCTGAAATCTTATGGATCCCTGGTTTACAACACCAATTATGCTAAAGAATGGGGTAAGAGTTATGAACTGTATACCCTGAACCGGCAAACGGGAGAATACGATCCGTTTATTGCCAGCCCGGAGGGTTCGTTCAGTGAGACGGTCCTCACCCAGTCTATGAATTTTGGAAATAACTACGTGCTCCAGCAATCGATTAATTATGACCGGATTTTCGGGGATCACAGTATCAATGCCTTAGCGCTTGGAGAACTGCAAAAAAGCAGCGGGCAAAACTTTTTGGGAAGGCGCCAGGATTTTCAATCGGATTTGATTGACCAGCTTTTTGCCGGATCCAACGAGAACAAGGACGCCAATGGCGGCGAATATCGCGAAAACCGTTTAGGATTGGTCGGCCGCTTGAGCTATGATTTCCGGGCCAAATATTTCCTGGAATCTTCCTTCCGGCTGGACGGTTCGTCCCGGTTTGCACCCGGAAATGAGTGGGGTTTTTTCCCATCCGTTTCTGTGGGGTGGAGAATATCTGAGGAACCATTTTTTGGTTCTTTGAGGAATGCGGTTCAAAACCTCAAGTTAAGGGCCTCAGTCGGAACCGCCGGCAATGATGGTACTGCCGCTTATCAATGGTTATCCGGGTTCACTTACAATAGCTTTTTTGCGATAAATGAAACGGCCATTCCCACCATTGACAATACCTCTTTGGCCAATAAAGACCTTACCTGGGAAACCATTACGACTTATGATGTAGGCATAGATGCCGCCTTTCTCGATTATGGGCTGACCATCTCCTTTGATTATTTCTACCGCAACCGCGATGACGTCCTGGCATTTGCTTCCGGCAGTGTACCCAGTACGCTGGGGGTTGGCCTGGCCGCTCAGAACTTTTACCAGTTTTCAAATGAAGGATACGAAATAGCGGCAGTATATGACAAAGAATTGAACCGGAATTGGAAATTCAGCGCCGGGTTGAATTTCTCCCGCTCCAGAGAAAAAGCGGAGTTCATTGATGAAGCATTGATTGCTGATCCCTTTATGCGGCAGAACCTCACGGTCACAGGAGGGTACACGAACCTCAGAAGAGGGTACATTTCCGATGGCTTATTCCAGACCCAGGAAGATATAGAACAAAGCCCGGTTCAGGACAATAACGGGAACGCCAGTTTGCAAGTTGGAGATGTTAAATACGTGGATTTGAACGGAGATAATGTGATCGATGTCAAAGATCAGAAGGTATTCGGCAACGGCGATAAGCCGGCCTTCAATTATTCGCTGAATTTGGGCGCCACTTACAAGAATTTCAGCCTGTCAATATTGTTGACCGGTGCATCTGGTTATGATATTTATATCGACGGAGAAGCGCAAAGCCCACTCAGAAACGGGTTCAACGGGTATACCTACCAAATGGATTACTGGACCCCGGAGAATCCGGGCGCGAGATTTCCGCGCATTACCGATGGCGGCTTTAATGACAACAATTACCGGTACTCCGACTTTTGGATGAGGGATGGAAAGCACCTCCGGGTTAAGAATATAAACTTCAGCTATTCCCTGCCGAAATCGATAACGGATATCCCCGGGTTTCAGGAAATCAGCCTGTTCTTCACCGCGTACAATTTATTTGTCCTGAAGACTTACGAAGAAGAATTTGATCCGCAAATGCAATCCTCCGTAGGATGGTATTATCCGCAGACCAAGTCTTTAACCTTTGGGATTAACCTAACCCTCTAAATCTAAGATACCATGAAACGGAATTATATACTGCTTGCAGTACTTACCTTATTTTTTGTTGCGTGCAACGAAGATTTTTTGAACGAACCCCCTTTGGACCGAATTACGGAGAATGATGTATGGAGCGATAAAGCCCTGATGGATACGTATCTGTTCAAGATTTACGATAATATGCCCTGGGATTATTTGAAAGATTTCGGTGGCGGTGCCGGTTGGGGCGCATTTAGGGATGCCCTGTCCGATTTAGCCCGTAGCACCTATTCCTGGACCCCGGCAACCAATACGCTGCGGCCGGGCAACTGGGGGACTGCCAATAATACCTGGCCTTTAGACTGGTGGGGCTATTACAATATCTGGAAGATCAACTACGCGCTTGAAAATATTGAAGCGCTCGGAGAAGACGTCCTTTCACAAGAGGAGCGGGATAACCGGCTGGGAGAACTTTATTTCATGCGGGCCTATAGTTATTTTGCCATGGCGAAACGCTATGGAGGCGTACCGATCATTCTCGAGGCTCAAAACCCTGCCACCACGCCGGAAGATGAGTATTTCCCGACAAGAAATACCGAACAGCAAGTATACGATCAGGTTTTGGAGGATGCTCAAAGGGCTTTCGAATTGCTACCCGATCGCTGGAACGGCCAAAAGGGCCGGGCCGGCAAATGGGCAGCCAAAGCCCTCGAGTCCAGGGCGGCCTTATATGCCGGTAGTATTGCAAAGTATGGCACAGTGCAATTAGATGGTTTGGTTGGCATACCCTCTGCAGCAGCAACGGCTTACTACGAGCTGTCTTTGGCAGCGTCCAATGAAATCATCAATAAGGGAGGATTTACTTTATTTAATAAATATCCGAATCCCGCGGATAACTACTACCACTTATTTGTAGATGAGACGGAAGATGAAACCATCTTCATGAAAATCTGGCTGCCTTTCGAGAAAGGGCATTCTTATGACCTGCGCACTACCCCTTATAGCTACCGGGTAGACTGGGGTTCCAGCATGTCTCCTTCCAAGCAACTCATGGATAGCTATGAAATGCTGAGCACTGGATTGCTGCCATCAGAAAGCGGCTCTGGTTATGACCCGAATAAACCGTTCGAAAACAGGGACCCTCGTCTCAAAGGTACTTTGCTGACCGACAATGACCTGTTCCAGGGATCACGGATTGAAACCTGGTATGCCACCGAAAGGGATGGGCAGATTGATACAGACAGAGGTACCGGAGTTGGAAAAGATGGGATGGGCATACACCCTGACGCTACCAAGACCGGCGCTTATGTAAGGAAATACCTGAATGATGGCCCCACCCCCCTGTTAATCCAGGAATTTTATTCCGGCCAGGATTGCATTCTTTTCCGACTGGGTGAAATTTACCTCAATGCAGCCGAAGCCGCCATTGAACTGGATATGGAATCAGCGGCCAGGGACTTTATTGAACCCATCCGAACCCGTGCCGGCCTGACCCAAAATCTTCGCCTGGATTCTTATTCGGGGATTGCACTAAGAGACAGGATCAGAAACGAAAGAAAGATCGAGCTGGCTTTCGAGGACCAGCGGTATTGGGACGTAAGGAGATGGCGCATCGCAGAAGAGGTGCTCAGTGTTCAGATTGAAGGGATCAGAAGCCTCCGTCATATCGATGGACTGGGACAGGAAACCTTTACCTACGAGGCCATTCAGGCGGAACCGGAAAAAATGAAATTCCATCCTTATCAATACTACCTGCCTATTGGCCAGGACAGGGTGAACAACAACCCGAAACTGTTGGAAAATCCTGGGTATTAGTAGTTCGAACTTGAGTTAGGAATTGATAAAGAATTAAATTGAATCAAGATGATAACAACAAGACAATTTTCAATTGGGTTTATAATGCTCGTATTAATAGTAACCGCTGCTGCCTGCTCTAATGGAGATGAGCCGGCTGTCGTACCTGCTCCCACGAGTGAGGATGCAGCGTTTACCTACTCTTTTGATGCCGAAAACCCCAATAAGGTGTTGTTTACCGCTCAGCCCGATGTACCTACCTGGTATACCCATTGGGACCTTGGCGAGAATTCTTCGGCTGAGGGGCTGGAGGCCAGCAAAATTTATCTGCAAAAAGGGGAATATGAGGTAAGGTTCAAAATTTTTACGGAAGGTGGAACCGCATCATCGGTACAAACCATAACGATAGCGTCGGATTTTCAAGGGCCCGATATCCTACAAAATGGATCATTTGATGATGATCAATTCTGGACCGTATTGCCTATTTCCAATGGCGTTGATGTTGTGTTCGAAGATGGTAAAGCCACCTGGACCGGCGGCGGCTGGGGGCATGTAGGCATTTACCAGGAAGTCCAGGTAGAGGCCAACAAGCTGTATCAAATCAATATGGATATCGAAGGGAGTGGTATGACCGATTGTTGGTTTGAGGTCTACGCAGGCACGGCGATGCCTACTCCTGGTGTAGATTATACGGACGGCGGAATGCGATTGGCCCTGAACACCTGGGAGGGCTGTGGCGGTGAAGCCTTTGAAGGGCAGTTAACCGATCTTTCCTGTGCCGGGGGAGATGGGACTTTTGAATTTGATGCCGCTGGGCCAGTATATATCGTGATCAGAGGAGGCGGAGCAGATTATGGGGCAACGGGAGTCACCATAGATAATGTGTCCGTCCGGGCCCTGGAATAATATAGTTTCATACAGTTTAGAGCATGTTTGGAGGTAGTCATTTGGGCTGCCCCCAGGGGGCCAGCTTATGGAACCTCACCTCGGCGATTTTTTCGTCCGTAGCGCTGCTATGCACTCAAAAATCAGCCTCGCAAGAACCCGAAATCTGACTTTTTCGCTTCCAAAGCACCACCTCCAAACATGCTCTAATCTCGTTGAAAACATTCGCGTCATTGCCAGACAATGAAGAAGTAACAATTAAATATATTTTAAAACACACGTCATGAAAAAAATAATTTTACCCATTTTTGTTCTCTTTCTCACTATTTCATCCGTCCTTGCTCAAGTCAATATTACGTTCGAATTGAACACAGCAACGATTGCCAACAGCATTGATCCATCCGGCTTGTATATAGCCGGCGGTACTGGCTTTGGGTCGCCGGGGGACAATCAGCTACTCGACCCCGATGGCGATGGCATTTATACCATAACCCTCCAACGAGAAGTGGGCTTTTCCAGCTATTATATCTTTACCAACGGCAACTGCCCGGATTATAACTGTAAAGAAAATATCGCGGGCCTGCCGTGCAGCGATCCGGCTAATTTCAACGATCGTTTCTTACCGGCTGTAACGTCGGATATCACGGTTAAAGCTTGTTTCAATACCTGCGATAGTGATGGTACTTGCACCATCGTCACGGATTCGGTAGATATCACTTTTAATTTAAATACCGAAAGCCTTGCCATGGTCGATCCCTCCGGCGTATTCATAGCCGGCGGCGGCAACTTTGGAAACCCGGGTGATAATCCGATGGTGGACCCCGATGGGGATGGCATTTATACGATTACCATAAGAAAACCGATGGGTTTTTCCAGCCACTACACCTTTACCAATGGCAACTGCCCGGATTACCTCTGTAAGGAAGACCTGGCCGGTTTGCCTTGTGGCGACCCCAACAGTTTCAATGACCGTTTCCTGCCTGCGGTCCTGTCAGACACTACTATTCTGGCCTGTTTTGGGCTTTGTGCCAGCGACGGCACCTGTACGGCTGTGGATTCTATTGACCTCACTTTTCAACTGAATACGGAATCGATCGCTTCCATGATCGACCCCTCCGGCATTTTTCTGGCCGGCGGTGCTGCCTTTGGGAACCCCGGTGACAACCCCATGGTCGACCCGGATGGCGATGGCATTTACACCATTACCCTGAGAAAACCGATGGGTTTTTCCAGCCACTACACCTTTACCAACGGCAACTGCCCGGATTACCTCTGTAAGGAAGACCTGACCGGTTTGCCTTGTGGCGACCCCAACAGTTTCAATGACCGTTTCCTGTCCTCAGACATGACCATGACTGACGTTACGGTTTTGGCCTGTTTTGGCAACTGCGCCAACGATGGTAGTTGTACTCCCAGTAGCGTGAATGGCCTGGAAATTGACCAATCTTTATTTAGCCTTCAGCCTTCTGTAGTCCAGAATTTTACGTCCATTATCTTCGGAGAAAAGGCAATTAGCCAGGATAAGCAAATTCTGGTGGTGGATGCCGTTGGCCAGATTGTACACACGGCTGATGTCGGGAACGAAACCACCTACCGGTTAAATACAACCGATTACGCCAATGGCTTATACTTTTTAAGTGTCGTAGTGGAAAAGAGGTTGTTAACCAGGAAATTTGTGGTGCAGCAGTAATATTAACAACCTTCGTAACTATTCAGCAATTCGCAGTTCGCAAGAACCTGCCCAAAACTGGGCTTAGAGCAAAGAACTGGTTCATCAAGCCTGGATTCCTGCTTTTAAGGGCATTGCAGAGCGAATAGCGAACTGCTAAAAGCGAACTGCTGAATAGTCAACAACCTTCTTCAAAATAAAACGCCTATGAAAAATAGTAAATACATAGTATTGGTTTTTATAACGGCACTAGCTATTCAAGTCAATGCCCAACATTTTCTAAGCACCAATGGCAAGGCTATTGTCAATGAAAACCAGGATACCATCCTGCTGAGAGGAATGGGCCTGGGAGGCTGGATGGTGCAGGAAGGCTATATGTTGCAGACGGCAGGTTTTGCCAATCCGCAACATGAAATAAGAGCAAAAATCGAGGAACTGATTGGCGAGGCGGATACGGATTTGTTTTACGATGCCTGGTTGGCCAATCACGTCCGGAAGGCAGATATTGATTCCCTGAAAGCATGGGGCTTCAATTCCGTCCGCTTGCCAATGCACTACAACCTGTTTACCCTACCGATTGAAGAAGAACCCGTGGCCGGGCAGAACACCTGGCTCACCAAAGGTTTTGAACTGACTGATAGTTTGATCTCCTGGTGCAAACAGAATGAAATGTATGTGGTGCTGGACCTGCACGCCGCACCCGGTGGGCAAGGATACGATGCCGGTATTTCCGATTATGACCCCACCAAGCCCTCCCTGTGGGAAAGCCAGGAGAATCGGGATAAAATGGTGGCGCTTTGGAAAAACCTGGCCGAAAGGTATGCGGAGGAACAATGGGTGGCGGGCTATGACCTGCTCAACGAGCCCAATTGGAATTTACCCGGCAACATCGCCCTGAGAGATTTGTACTGGGAAATAACCGATAGTATACGTACGGTAGATACCCGGCACATCCTCTTCATTGAAGGCAACTGGTTTGCCAATGACTTTACCGGATTAACCCCGCCCTGGGATGACAATATGGTATATTCCCCGCATAAATACTGGTCCTTGAATGATGAAGCCACCATGCAATGGGTCCTGGATATTCGGAATACTTACAATGTGCCGCTCTACCTGGGAGAAAGCGGAGAGAACTCTAACGTTTGGTTCCGGGATGCCATCCGTTTATTGGAAGGCCTGAATATCGGCTGGGCCTGGTGGCCTATGAAGAAGATAGAATCCATCGCCGGCCCATTATCGGTAATCAAAACACCGGAATATCAATCCTTGCTGGATTATTGGAATGGGAACGGGACAACGCCTACGGCAGAATTTGCGAGGACAACCTTAATGGAAATAACGGAAGGCCTGAAAGCAGAGAATTGCGTTTTTCAGAAAGACGTGATAGATGCCATGTTCCGGCAGGTTTATTCCGATGAGACCATTCCGTTTAACACCCATAATATTCCGGGTGTTGTTTATGCCACCGATTTTGATATGGGGGTTATCGGAAAGGCCTATTTCGATAAGGAAGCCGCCAATTATCAGGTGTCAACCGGAAATTACACGCCCTGGAATAACGGCTGGGTGTATCGAAACGATGGTGTCGACATCGAGCCTTGTGAAGATGATGTCAATACCAATGGCTACAGCGTCGGATGGCTGGAAACCGATGAATGGATGCAGTATGAGGTGAATGTGGCGGCAAGTGGCGTTTATGAAATCCATGTTCGGGCCGCCTCGGGAGGTTCTGGTGGGCGTTTGCATTTTGCCGCCGGAGGTGCGGATATTACCCCTCCCTCCTTCGCACCGCCTACCGGTGGCTGGCAAAACTGGCAAACGCTGGTGATCCCCGATGTCATTTTAGATACAAGTGATAAAAAATTGAGATTGTATACAGATGCAGCCGGCTTCAATATCAGCAGTTTTGAGTTGGTTGAAACGGGGGCAACCTCCGCATCTATACCTACCGCATTTGTAGCGGCGATCACTGTTGATGAATACACCGTCCAGATGAATGCCAACAAATTTCTGGACACTCCTTTACCAACTGCGCCGGGCGGGTTTGAGATTCTGGTTGATGGAACCAGCATTCCCATCACCGCTATGATGATCGATGCAGATAACACCCGGATCATATATTTCACCGTTGATTATATCCTGAAATCTACGGAAACTATCCGGATTTCCTATTCAGGCAATCAGGTCAATGCGCTGGATGGTACTGCATTGGATCACTTTACGCTCGAAGAGGTGAAAAACACCTTGATGTACGTTCATCCGGTGCCAGGTAGAATAGAAGCGGAGGATTACGTTTTCCAATCCGGGGTAGAGCTGGAAACAACGACCGACATTGGCGGCGGCCAAAATATAGGATACCTGGACCCCGGTGATTATCTGGATTATGAAATCAATGTGGGAAGCACTGGGGCCTACCGGGTGGATTACAGGACGGCCTCACTCGATGCCACCGGCGCCCTGGAACTGCAACTCATTGATGAGGAAGGCAATGCCACTTTGTTGCATGCTCCCAGCTTTGCGCCCACCGGCGATTGGCAAAACTGGGCTACGACCAGTGAAAATGTGCAGCTGACAGAGGGAAGGCACAAAATGCGCGTGGCCATAACGCAATCTCCATTCAATATGAACTGGTTTGAATTTAGCCTCCTGGCCAATTCTACAAAGGACCCTGGACAGGTGGAGCAGGCCAGCGTGTTTCCCAATCCCAATACAGGCTTATTTTCCCTCGAAGCCAGCCTGAAGGAAAGGCAGGATATTGATATTGAAATCTATAATCTCCTGGGGCAACCCATCTGGAAAGAAAGCTTGAAGGGCCTTACGGATTTGCGCAGAACAATTGATCTCCGCAGCTTTTCAAATGGCAGTTATTTTTTAAGCATTCGAATGGCAAACGGCAAAGTATTTACCAAAAGGATAGTGAAAATGGATTAGGACTATTAATACCACTTTATTCACAAAAAATGATCATCGATTATGTCAGGGTTTATGAACGCCGGTAACCGCACTATGAAAAACCTACTGTTTGCGCTGGCTCTTTCCCTGGCCTTTCAACTTTCAGGGCAAACCAGGCGGAGTGCGGCTATTTATAGCCGGTGTGGGATAGATACGCTAGCTACGATTGAGGAAAAAGTAAATGCTCTGGTCGCTTGTATGACACTGGAGGAAAAGATCGGCCAGATGTCTCAGGTGAGGCATTTTGACGATATTTCGGATGAGGATATTGCTACTAAGTTTATAGGATCAGTCATCCATACTCAAGGCCCCACTCCGGGCGCCGATGCCGCCGGATGGCAAGCCCGGTTTGCGGCATTGCAGCAGCAAGCATTATCCACCCGGCTGGGTATTCCGCTGATGTTTGCGGTAGATGCGGTTCACGGGCAAAACACCTATAATGGCGCCACCATTTTTCCGCACAATATCGGAATGGGAGCAACCGGAAACGCTACCTTAACCGAAAAGGCGGCGGCCATCACGGCCGTTGAAGCTCAGGCCACTGGGTTTAACTGGATTTTTTCTCCCTGTATCGCCATTCCTTACAATGAAAAATGGGGGAGGGTTTATGAGGCCTTCTCGGAAAGCACGGAAATGACACAGAATCTGGCCCGGGCCTCGGTTAAAGGGTATCAGGGGAATCTGTCGGACGGAAAGACGGTACTGGCCACGGCCAAACATTTTATCGGGGACGGCTCCACCGATTTTGGCCTAGAAGGGGGAGCAACTTCGGTTGGGCTGCAAGAGGTGAGCCAACGCTTATTGCCGCCATACAGAGATGCAGTAGAGGCCGGAGTCGGCGCCGTTATGGTTTCCTTCAATTCCTTATCCGGAACTGTTATGCATGCCCATAAAGCACTCATTACGTATACCCTCAAAATGGGGATGGGCTTTGACGGAATAGTCGTGACCGATTGGAAAGGGTATTCCAGATTTGGCGAAAATGATATCATCAATGCCGGAGTGGATGTCGTCATGGCGGTAGATGGGGATTTAGAACTCTTTCAAGCAGGCTTGAAAACAGGAGTCGACAGCGGCTGTGTTGCCCTGGAAAGAGTGGATGACGCCGTCAAAAGAGTGTTACGGCAAAAATTTCGCCTGGGCCTATTTGAAAACCCGTTCCCGGATTCCAGCCTGATCCCCCATATTGGAAGCCCTGCCCATCGGGATGTAGCCAGACAGGCAGTTCGGGAGTCCCTTGTTTTGCTGAAAAATAAAAATGATATACTACCAATAGACAAGAATACCCCTAAGATCGTAGTCGTAGGCGAGCACGCCCATAACGCCGGCCTTCAGTCCGGCGGCTGGAGCATCGCCTGGCAAGGCACACAGGAGAACTATACTGGAGCAACCACCCTGTTAGACGGTATCCAGGACATGGCTACCGGATCAGTAGTCTATGATAAGGATGCTACAGGCAACCATACCGACGCTGATGTTGCGATCATCGTCGTGGGAGAAACGCCCTATGCAGAATTCATGGGGGATATCAGAGATGGTAGCAGTGCTTATCAACTGACGCTGAGCGAAGAACACCAGTCCTACATCAACGCCTACGCCGGCAAAGGCCCTGAAATCGTGGTGATCCTGATTTCCGGAAGGCCTCTGGTAACCACGGATCAGATCAATCAGTCGGATGCTTTTATTGCCGCCTGGCTGCCGGGGTCAGAAGGCGGCGGTATTGCGGAGGTCTTATTTGGAGAATATAATTTCAAAGGCAAGCTACCGCATTCCTGGCCCGGGTCAGTGGAAGATTTCCGAGGTAAATACGGCCCTAACTTTTGGGATCCATCGATTACGCCTTTGTTCGAATACGGATATGGGTTGAAGTATTAGCGGGCGTTGCGTTAAACCGCATTCTCAACCCAATTCGGGCCAACGCCCTCCTCGCCCTCAGAATTGGGTTTGGAAAGCAAATAACCTACCCCACTGCAAAATGGCAGCCCACCCCCTTCAACACAATGATCTCCACCGATTCATCCTCTTTCAAATAGTCCCGCAATTTCTTAATGTACACATCCAGGTTCCTGGAGTTGAAGAACGAATCGTTCCCCCATACCCGTTTGAGGATGTCGCGGCGCTGCACGGTGAGCTTCCGGTGTTCGCGCATTCGGGAGCCATCCTGGAGCGGCCGAATACCAAACTGCAGCTGCTAAAGTTGGGAGGCTATCTGCCGAACTTGGGCTATGTATTTAATAACACTAACTGGACTTTGGACGGTCCAACGGTGACGGCGGACACGAGCGAAGCGACTGACGGAGTAAATCGGAAAGCGGAAGGCGAAAAATGGGCGTTTGCTGCCTATTCGGGGACTATTCCGACTTCCGACTTCCGACTTCGCACTTCCGACTTTACGTCCAAAGTCCAGTAAGTGTTTTAAATACAATATCAACGAAAATTATTACATTTACCAGCCTTAGGAATGGCCTTGAGAGTAGGTTTGGAGGTAGCCCTTTTGACCATACGAAGCGACAGTTGAATTTTTTAATTTTTTTAACAAGGCAAACCAGTTTGCCGATATAATTTACTAAAAATCACTTTTATGAAAATTATTTTTACAAGCTTTTTAGCTTTTGTCTTAACAGCATCGGCTGTTTTTGCACAAAACAATGTTGTATTCAATGCCTCAGATAACTGGATTGGCTATATGAATGTATTTCAACTTCCCTCAAACGGAGGAACTTATGAATTTGGAAGTGAATGGGCTGTTCCCGATTTGAAAACCAATATTAATGTTGCTGAGAATTCTATGAGTTTACAACCGAACTTTAATACCTATGCTAATGGCCCAACCGATCCTTATTGGGTAAATCAGACAACTATGGAGGGGAATAAAGAGATGGAAGCAGTCACTTTTGTAGAACCCGGCTCTTCGTTTAATGGGCAAGATCTCACCTTCTCAGGTAGTGTAATTGCGAATACCTTAGACGCAGGATATACCGCCAGTTTTTTCATTAAAGCCCTTGATCCTGACGATGGTTATCAAGATGCACTCGCGGGTTCTAAAGTAGCCGTTTTGCCGGCCAGCGGATCGTTTTCAGTAAGTGCAACGGCTGCTGAATTAGCTGCAGGGTTGGTTATCCAGTATGGGTTTATTGTCCGGGGGCCAAACGCCAACCCTGCGGACGAAGCTACTTTGGGTAGTGTTCGTATTGGAAATATGGTTAACGCTACTGAAAACCTGGAAAAGGAAGCGGCCAAGATATCTGTTTCTCCCAATCCAGCTAATGAGTTATTATCCATCAAGAGTGAATCTCGGGTACAATCTTACGAAATTAAGAATCTATCTGGCCAATTGTTGTTGAAAGGTACAGAAACAGAGGTAGATGTTGCAGGCTTACATAGCGGGTTCTATCTATTAGTTATAAATTTGGGAGATCGAAGAGAAGTAGTGAAATTTGTGAAAAATTAATGTTTTCAAGATGACTCATTAACTGGACTTTGGACGTTCCGACGTTAAAGGCGGACACGAGCGAAGCGACTGACGGAGTAAATCGGAAATCGGAAATCGAAAGGCGGAAAACAGGCGTTTGGCGCCCATTCAGAGGCCAATTCCGAATTCCGAATTCGCACTTCCGACTTCACCCTTGGTTCGTCCAAAGTCCAGTCATTAAGTACAGCGAGAATTAAGTAGTGATTAGTGACGGAAACAATGCAAAATATCTTGATCAAAACCCCCGTCCTCCTACCCCTACTCCTCCAAGGGCAGACGCATATAGAAATATTGAACAACCGCTTTGCTGCAACATAAAAAATTGACATCTGGTCTGTTTGCCAACTCGATCAAAGTTTAGAATTACATCCGGGATTATTGTCAAAGTATTTTAATTTCAAGGGCATTGCCAACTGAAATAATAATGGATGTCATAATATATTAAATCGAGAATCGGGGCGTTTTCAAAACATTAATTGGATTTTAAATGCGTCTGCCCTTCCTACTCCTCCCCCTGCTACCGACACGCTCCGCCTGCAACGGGCAAGGCCCTGCCAGTTCTCCACCGACCCAAGCGGAAAAAGGTAAGCTGGCAGGGCAGTCGCCGAACTCATTTACCCAAAGCCAACCTGATCTTTCAGGACAGGTACGACAACTACTGGTTTGGCAGTAAGGACAAAGGGTCTATAAATACGACGGAAAAAGCCTCGTCCTTTTCACTGCGGAAGACGGGCTTTGCGGCTACGCTGTTTTAAGCGCCCAGGAAGACCAACTGGGGAACTCTATTTTGACACGCCGGAAGGCGTATGCCGGTTTGACGGGCGGCGATTTTCGACATTAGAAGTGGTAGAAAGTGATGAGGCAAAGAATGAATGGACTTCCGGGCCGGATGACCTGTGGTTCAGGATGGGATGGGACGCCAACGGGCCGTATCGGTTCGACGGAAAAATTTTACCACCTGAAATTTCCAAAAAACGAAATGGAAGAGGAATTCCGTGCCAAATACCCGAATGTTTCCTATAGCCCTTACGGCATTTACTCCATCTACAAGGACAGAGGCGGAAATGTGTGGTTTGGCACGTCCAGCCTGGGCCTGTACCGCTTCGACGGGAAAAAGGTGAGCTGGATGTATGAATGGCATCTGACCGAAACACCCGCGGGCGGCGCTTTTGGCATTCGTTCGTTCGCAGAAGATAAGGACGGATATTTCTGGATCTGTAATACCAATTACAAGTACAGGATACTACCCGATAGTACAGAGCGCGCGGGCTCAGCCCGATCAACTACCAACGGGAGGTAAGCATAGAAAACCAAGGAAAAGAAGCCCTTTATTTTTGTCCATGACAACCGGCGATAACGGCGACTTGTGGATGGTGGTATTCGACAACGGAGTCTGGCGGAATGATGGAGAAAGGCTCACCCACTACCCCGTAAAGATGGCGAACAGGACGTCCTGCTTTCCTCTATCTACAAGGACAACCGGGGTAGGATCTGGGTTGGAACACAGGAGGACGGCGCGTATACATTCAATGGCAGGATCTTTGAGCAATTTAAAATGAACCTGTAAAACTAAAAATGAACACCCTAACCATCAACCAGGACTCCTGCGTAAAAGAAAAATTCCAAACCTATCCGGAAGCCATAAAAAGCCAGGCTAAACCACTTGCGCCGCCTGATCCTGGAAACCGCCGCCGAAATAGAGGGAATCACGGAAATAGAAGAAACCCTGAAATGGGGAGAGCCGAGCTATCTGGTGAAAAGAGGCAGCACGATCCGGATAGATTGGAAGGCTAAAAGCCCCGATCAGTACGCCATGTATTTCAAATGCACGAGTAAGCTGGTCCCCACCTTCCGGGAAGTATACGGCGACACCTTCCAATACGAAAAGAACCGCGCCATTGTCTTTGGCCTCAAGGACGATATTCCGGAAGCGGAGCTGAAAGGGTGTATCGCCCTGGCTTTGCAGTATCACGACTTGAAAGGGCTGCCGCTGCTGGGCAAAGTTTATACTCCCCTCGGGCACAAGAAGTATTGAAAACCAGGTCATAAAGAGTTTGGCGCCGAATAAAGTGGTCATTCTTCTAGTGCGCCGGGAACGAAGTTGTTGGTCAATAATTTGAGGCTGTTTTGCGGCCGGCTCGTCGCCATGCTCCTACGCTGTAGCCAGCTTCGGCGCAAGCGTAAGGCTATGGCCGGCGGAGACAGGCAAGGCGCGACGACCGACCATAGCCTAAGCTACGGAAGGAAGGAGCAACGCAGCATGGCCGTAAAAGAGCCCAAAGAATTGGTTAAGAATTTCGTTCCCGGCGCACTAGGTCCAAGGCGAGTTGGGAAGACGGTATTGATCCGACAAATAATAGAGAGGTTAGAGGAACCCTACTTGTTATTGAACGGGGAGGATGTGGATGTCAGAAAAGGATAGAGCATAGAAGTAAACAGCATTATCTGAATGTATTAGGGAGTAAAAGGATTTTGATCATTGATGAAATTACAGAAAATACCGGAAGTGGGGCGTATTTTAAAGTTGATGGTGGATGAGATCGAAGGGATAAGGATATTGGCGACGGGATCTTCGGCATTTGATATCAGTAAATACACTGGCGAACCATTAACCGGACGAAAAAGACCTTCAATCTATTTGCCTTATCAGAAGCAGAATTGGGCCAAGTGGAAGATGACATTCAAAGGATGGCCAATCTAAAGCAGCGTCTGGTGTACGGAAATTATCCTGAATTATTGCAGATTCCCGATGAGGATGAAAAAAGAGAATACCTTCAGGATCTAGTAAATGCTTACCTGTTAAAAGATATACTTGAATTTGAGAATATCAGGAATTCCGACAAAATTTTAAGCTTACTGAGGTTAATAGCGTGTTACTATTCAGCATGGGGTCTGAAATACGCCTGACGCAAAATTTTGTAGACTTTTTCCCGCTGGAACCCCTTCTCATTCCCCTTGGAAGGGGAAGGGCGGCTTACAAAATTTTGCTTGAGGGGTCAAATCACCACGATGCTGAATAGTTACAAATAGCGTTTCAAATAGGAAGTGAGATCTCCTACAATGAGATAGGGCGACAATTATCGATGAGTAAGAATACCGTAGAGCGGTATTTAGACTTATTGTCAAAAGTCTATGTCCTCCATTCCGTTACCGCCTTCAGTAGAAATCTAAGAAAAGAAATAGCCAAAGGAAAGAAGTGGTATTTCTATGATAATGGATTGAGGAACATTTTAATCGGTAACATGAACCCGATTGAGCTGAGAAACGATATTGGGCCATTATGGGAAAACTACATCATAAGTGAAAGAATAAAGTTTCAGAAATACAACCGAATGTTGGTATACAATTACTTTTGGAGGACGTATGACCAACAAGAAATAGATTGGATAGAAGATAGAGGCGGGGTATTACACGCTTATGAGTTTAAATGGAATCCCAAGAAAAGAGCAAAAGAACCAGTAGCGTGGAAAAAAGCATATACAGATAGTACATTTGAGGTGATCAATAGTGATAATTATCTGAATTGGTTGGCCTTGTTGCATGAATATACACCCCTCGGTCACCAGAAGTGATTTTTGTCGCTTTCTTTTTGCGCCCTGCGGCGTTGAAAATGCTCGCCGTAGCTGCGGCTATGCCTGTGCTTTTCGCCTTGCAGGCCACAAAAATAAATTTGCCAAAATTTCACCTCTGATAACCGAGGGGTGTATAGAACTGCAGGCATTATTCTTCAAAAGAACACCCAGGCATTATGGGCATGGAATGAAGCCTGTTCTTTAAGAGCACAGTCAGGGTGATGAAGATCGAGGAGGCAGTTGAGTGTTAGCCCGGAAAATAAATGCAACGTTCTATAATCCTCCCCTCCAGCCTCAACCTGCGAAGCAAGCGGGGTTTCCCGGCCCGGAAATTGTCGCGACAGTGTCGCGATAATTGAGTTTGAAGCCGCTGGACAACGTACACCATCAAGATCAAAAAGACGGTACGCAGCTGCATCCGGTACTGGGGGTGATGTTTCCCCGTGGGGATGGGGTTGCATGGGGGGTATTGGGATAAGGTGGGTTTGGAGTGAAGTGTTCCTTGTGTCAGAAGAAGGCGAAACCTTGCCTGATTTTTCCGTATAACATTGGTGTGTTGTCAGGGTATCATTTTCTCCGGCTGCCGTCCGCGTGCTGCTGAAGCTTTAGAAGCATGTTTGGAAGTAAATCTTTGGGCTAAAAAATGCCCCTTTTTTGCTGATATTGCGTTACTTTTTTTGCCCGTACCACCAGTATGAGCTGCAAAAAGATGCCTTGTCTCAACAAAAAATTGACACTTTTTATCTCCAAACCCGGCCTCCAAACATGCTCTAGCGGCCTCCGTGCGTCGGCGTCGAAGCCTTTGGCGCAGACGCTCGGCCAGAGCCCTACGCTTGCACCGAAGCTGGCTACAGTGTAGGAGCATGGCGGCGGAGGAAGCGGAAGCCAGGAGGCGAAGGCACGCCCATTGGGCGCTGACTTAGGGATCGCGCAGTAATAAGTTACTCAGAATAGGCGAAGTTATTTTGTGCGCTAACAAGGCAAAAAACGTAGGCATAGTGGGGCTACGACGAGGCTTTTTAACGCAGTTAGCGTGCAAAAGAACGAGTCTAAATGGGTAATTTATTGTTGCGCGATCCCTTAGAGCCATGAATGGGAGACAGCGGATAGCGCTTCCGGGAATAGGGTGGCTTGGGGTTGCTGGATCGGGCGCAGGGAAAGGGAAGCGGGAAATCAGAAAAATCATATTTGACATTGTTGTTTTCAGGGGAGTTGGTTAAATTGCAGGGAGGCGAAGTAGTAGCGGAGGGGAGAGTGGCGTTTGCAAACGGTTATAATCGTTTGTAAACGGGTGAAGGCGAGAATGGATTACGGAAATAGTAACGAGTGGGTTGATATACACGAGTTGTGTGCAATATAAAATAAAATCAAAATGACAAATAACGATAAAATATAGGGTGTTCGGTTTGTCAACTATGTGACGCACCGCTTTTTAGCTCTTTATCCATTCGTTTTCGTAGTCCGTAGTGATTGTGGCATACGTTTTCGTTTTGCCAGTCAATCACCTGCTGACAACTTACCGTTTTCATTGATAGCTGGATGAAGCTTGCCGTGATGGGCTGGTTATACAAACTGATGGACAGCACATCGGCGCTGATCGCCTTCATACCCCCTTGTTTTTGTATCGCCCGAACGTACTTTCGATAATCTCCGAACAACATAGCAGCCGCTCGTAGTGCTCAAGAAGTGCTGCGTGTTGCTCGAAGTAAGCATCTATACGTTTGATAAACGTTGTAGCCTTGTGGCTCATTACCGCTTGTTTTGCTTGATAGGCACGCGAACGTTTGTGCCATAATTGACGACTGTGATCGCACAGGTAGTACTTTTTGAGAATGGCTGAAGCGATCACGGTAAGTTCCTTAACTTGACGTAAACGGCGCAAAATCGTTACGGTATTTCCGGTAGAAGGCAATCTTGGTACTTGCGTCAGGGGTAGTTTCTCCCAGTAACTATCCATCCGGTCCGCCCACTTGACGATGGTAAAGATGCGCAAAAAACGGTCTTTATCCCGTAGCGTCGGAGGAGCAAACCACTCCACTTGGCTGGGTTCAACTGCTGGCGTAAGCTACCCAGTTGAGTACTCAGGCGACTCATCACTCGGTCGTCTTTGAAGAGTGCTTTGACTATGTTCATCATCTCGTGCGTACAATCGCTTACCCAGTCATAATTTAGTGCACGCAGAGCAGCCAGGATCGATGTTCCACGGTCGCTAATGAAGTAAGCCACTTCGATACCGGGACGAAAAGCCAGGTTGCGCTGGATGAAGTCCTGGATCAGGTAGCGCTGGTACGAAGGCTGTACTTCCAAACCGAGTACTTCGACGTCCGCCCCCTTAGCGGTACCGATTGACAACGATGGGGATCAAGCTTGACACCCAACATCAAGAGAAGTTTTTCTTTGCCCATCTGGATACTTTCATCGATGATGATTACGAACGTGCCTTGTAGCTGGCGCGTATCGAGCGCACACCTAGTAGCCACACCGCAACACCAATCGCGTACCGTAGTGTGGCTGGGTTGTTGGTAGAGTAAGCCCATGAGCTTGGCATAAAACTCAATAGTAACTGCGGCGCGGAGCGTAAGGAAAGATCCCGCCTGAACAACCATAAAACGGCTAACGCCATCATCTGCGCCGGGTAGGTATGCCTAGGTACCTTCTCGGGAGCTACCTGGGTACGTAAGTGTGTAAGTTCGGCTTCTAAGTAGTAATTCTAGATTGAGCACGGCGAAGTTGAGTTCGAGTGTTTTTATGATGGATAGTTCGAGACGCACTCGTCTTTTTAACTTGAGATAACCTATCTTGGAGTCGTGCCCACATGGATGATTTTTTTGGTCGAACTCTAAAGTTACGAAGTGTGGGCACACTTTTTCGCTGTCCAAAAAGCGGAGCGGGATAATTACATCAAACCGAACACCCTACGATAAAATATTAGTGGATGGTATTGTGGACGACCGGCTTTCACAAAGTATTCCATCTAATAGAAGAGATGAAGTTTTTGAATATTTGTGTAGTGAGCAAATACTTAAAGATTATGGATTATCAAGTGATGAAATTTTAGATGGTGTAGTTGACGGCAGGAATGACGGTGGGATAGACTCTATTTACATTTTAGTAAATGGACATATCGTTAAGGATGCAAACGAATTTTTGTGGCCTAAATCAGGTTGCGAATTGAGCGTAGTTATTATTACCTGTAAGCATCATGATACTTTCAAGTTATTGGCAATTGATAGTTTAGTTGCGAGCCTAAGTGAAATACTAGACTTTAGCCTTGAAAATGAAAAACTATCTGGGGATTATAACCTAGAAGTTTTAGATGCAAGAATGAAAATGCTAACTGCCTATAGAAAAACATCACCTAGGTTACAAAAATTTACCTTTAATGTATTCTATGCTTCTCGCGGTGACAGTAATAATGTAGGTGAGAATATTGTTTCGCGTTCTAACCAACTTGTTGAAATAGTAAAAGGCTACTTTTCAAATGTTGAGGCTAGTTTTAATTTTTTTGGAAGCGCAGAAATTATAGAATCGTATCGAAAATCACAAATATATTCTTACGATTTAAAGTTTCAGAAAGTAATGTCAAAAGGCGAAACATACTTACTTCTTGTTTCACTAAAAGACTACTATTCATTCATTACTGATGACAAAAAGCTAAAAAGATATTATTTTGATTCAAATGTTAGAGCTTACATGGGGCTTAATAGCGTTAATCAAGATATTCGACAGACATTGGAGGATACTAATTCGCCAGACTTTTGGTGGCTGAATAATGGAGTTACAATACTTACAACCAACGCGGTTGTTGTTGGCAATTCAATTACTATTGAAAATGTACAAATTGTTAATGGGCTTCAAACCACTGAATCAATATTTCAATTTTATGATAAAAAAGAAAATGTCAATGACGAAAGGTCAATTTTGATAAAGGTAATTGTTTCAAATCAAAGTGAAGTTCGTGATCAAATTATCAGGGCTACAAACAATCAAACAGTTGTTGAATCAGTAGCTTTGTTTGCAACTGACAAAATCCAAAGAGACATTGAGGAAATAATGCTTAAAAAAGGTTTCTATTACGAAAGAAGAACAAATTATTATGCTAATCAAGGTGTTAGCCCTAAAAGAATAATTACTCCGCTATATTTAGCTGCAGGCATAACTTCTCTATGTTTAAAAATGCCATGGGTGTCAGCATCATTCAAGTCAAAAATGCTGAGAGAAGAAAATCTATATAGAAATATATTTTTGGACCAACCCTTAAACATTTTTCCTGTAATAGGATATATTTTAAAACAAACTGATCAGTTTATAGAAACTACACGCCCCAGTAAAGGAACCTTCGATGCATACCAAAGGCGATATCGACATATACTATCTTCTATGATTGTGGCTCGATTATGTAATTCATTGAACTTCACTGCTGCAGATATAATGAGTATTAACTTAGATGATGTAAAAGGTGATAAATTTCAAGAGATGTGGAATTTATTACATTCTAATAAAGCAGGAATAGGAACAGTGAAAACATCGCGTAAAAAAAATGAGGTAATCAGAAGATTAAATCTCTTAACAAAGGAATTTGAAATTAAAGGAATTGAGCGCTATAGAAGAATGCCAAATAGTATTTTCATTTCTAACCCCAAGCAAACTACGTCTAAAGTTAGGGTGTTCGGTTTGATGTAATTATCCCGCTCCGCTTTTTGGACAGCGAAAAAGTGTACCCACACTTCGTAACTTTAGAGTTCGACCAAAAAAATCATCCATGTGGGCACGACTCCAAGATAGGTTATCTCAAGTTAAAAAGACGAGTGCGTCTCGAACTATCCATCATAAAAACACTCGAACTCAACTTCGCCGTGCTCAATCTAGAATTACTGGCCTAGAAGCCGAACTTACACACTTACGTACCCAGGTAGCTCCCGAGAAGGTACCTAGGCATACCTACCCGGCGCAGATGATGGCGTTAGCCGTTTTTATGGTTGTTCAGGCGGGATCTTCCTTACGCTGCGCCGCAGTTACTATTGAGTTTTATGCCAAGCTCATGGGCTGGCCCTACCAACAACCCAGCCACACTACGGTACGCGATTGGGTGTTGCGGTGTGGCTACCAGGCCGTGCTCGATACGCGCCAGCTACAAGGCACGTTCGTAATCATCATCGATGAAAGTATCCAGATGGGCAAAGAAAAACTTCTCTTGATGTTGGGTGTCAAGCTTGATCCCCATCGTTGTCAATCGGTACCGCTAAGGGGGGCGGACGTCGAAGTACTCGGTTTGGAAGTACAGCCTTCGTGGGCCAGCGGCCTCATCCAGGACTTCATCCAGCGCAACCTGGCTTTTCGTCCCGGTATCGAAGTGGCTTACTTCATTAGCGGCCGTGGAACATCGATCCTGGCTGCTCTGCGTGCACTAAATTATGACTGGGTAAGCGATTGTACGCACGAGATGATGAACATAGTCAAAGCACTCTTCAAAGACGACCGAGTGATGAGTCGCCTGAGTACTCAACTGGGTAGCTTACGCCAGCAGTTGAACCTAGCCAAGTGGAGTGGTTTGCTCCCTCCGACGCTACGGGATAAAGACCGTTTTTTGCGCATCTTTACCATCGTCAAGTGGGCGGACCGGATGGATAGTTACTGGGAGAAACTACCCCCTGACGCAAGGGCCAAGATTGCCTTCTACCGGAAGGCCGTAACGATTTTGCGCCGTTTACGTCAAGTTAAGGAACTGGCCGTGATCGCTTCAGCCATTCTCAAAACGGCCGGCCTGTGCGATCACAGTCGTCAATTATGGCACAAACGTTCGCGTGCCTATCAAGCAAAACAAGCGGTAATGAGCCACAAGGCTACAACGTTTATCAAACGTATAGATGCTTACTTCGAGCAACACGCAGCACTTCTTGAGCACTACGAGCGGCTGCTATGTTGTTCGGAGATTATCGAAAGTACGTTCGGGCGATACAAAAACAAGGGGGGTATGAAGGCGATCAGCGCCGATGTGCTGTCCATCAGTTTGTATAACCAGCCCATCACGGCAAGCTTCATCCAGCTATCAATGAAAACGGTAAGCTGTCAGCAGGTGATTGACTGGCAAAACGAAAACGTATGCCACAATCACTACGGACTACGAAAACGAATGGATAAAGAGCTAAAAAGCGGTGCGTCACATAGTTGACAAACCGAACACCCTACGTCTAAAGTTGAGGTGTCAGATGAGTTCGTAGATCAAGTTTATCATCTGTTGCCTCCACAACCTTGGCCAATCGGGATCCATAAAGAAATTATTGACAAACTAAATTCTACCCACGCCGAGGTATCATCAGCAATATCTAAACTTATTGAAACTAAAAAAGTATTATCACAACGTGATGGTGTACTATATAACCCTGATGGCTCTGTGAATAGTTATGATGAAAAAAGAGTTGACCCCAAAACATTAAAGTTATTAGATGAAGAGTGAAAATGCACACAACACCAGCTACCTGTCCAGGCTCCTAAACGTCGCCCGTCAGGTAGCCCCACGTAGGTGCAAATTGAAAAGTATAGAACAATGAATATAACCTCAATAATAATTATAATTACATTTCTAGCAGCTTTAGCTGAAAAGTTCTCAAAGAAACCAGCTTCTGCAAGAAAAGGGATTTTAAAGAAATTGAAATTAGAAAACATTGCAATACTTCTTCTAGGGTTTTTACTACTTGCTCAGTTAAGAGAAAATATAATTAAGAATAATAAAGAAGCTGCTCAAGAAGCTAAAACTAATGAAGCTCATGAAGGTATTTTGACAACAAAGGAAAAGGTAGATGAAGCTAATGAGTTAATTGATTCGGTTCTTTTGAGTTTGAAAAAAGAAATTGAATTCACCAGAGAAGAATTTGAACTTATTTCGTTTTTAAACAAGGAGATGGCAGAAGCGAGAAAAAATATTTCAAAAAGCTTAATAGAATATCAAAAATTGAATTCCAGTTACTCCAAGCAGCTAGAGTTGGAAAGAGAAAAGGTGAAAAATGCTAAACCAGATGTAAGAATATTCTTACCTAAATCAACTAAAGATTCTCTGCGTACAGCTTATCAATTTCAGTTAACAAATTATGGGCAGAGAGTGGCAGATAGTGTTGTATTTTTTTCAGTCATGATTTTAACAGACACAACTGATAATTTGGTTAAAAAAGTAACAGAATTGAAAACTAATAGTGGAGTACACAATATATTAAGCCTGCCACCTAATCAAGGATTTAGTCATATTGCTAATAGTGTAATTATTCTGAATGAAGAAGTTCAGGATTATGGTGCTGGGTATTTGTTAATTAAATATAGATTTTTCGACTTTATGACAAAAACAACAATTAATCTTCCTGTCTCAACATTTCGATGCACCTCTTTGAAAGAAATAAACACTCAGTATGGAAATAATGTTGAGGCAGGAATAGTAAAAAACATTAAAAGATACCTGCTATTCGAAAAACCTGAACTCTACAAAATTTTTTTTGAAGAATAAAATCTGCACATAATATTAAAGGCTGAAATGTCTGGTGCAACCGACATTTTCAGCCTTTGTTGAACGAAGCGGAGCCAAGGGCAATGAAGAAGATACGTTATGGAGTTTGAATATGGTGAGTCAAAGGGCTAAAGGCCCTTGCCATAGTCTTTTGCAGGAAAGATCGGGAAGGGCTTGGGAAAGATGCCGGTGAAAAAGAAAGCAACAGCATAAAAAATGTATCCGCCCAGCCCAGCCCATCTTGCATGCGCTAAAGAGTTGCCGGATCTTTGGGCAAAAACAGGATGAAGAGATCAGAGCGATTGGCCCATGTAAGGGCCTGGCGGGAGAGCGGCCTTACGCGCCCGGCCTACTGCCGGGAGCATGGGCTAAAATACGGAACCTTTATGAGTTGGTTCAAACTGGAACAAGAACAGGAGCCCACTAGGGAAGGTAAATTTGTAGCACTATCCAACGGGCCAGAAAATTTTGGGGTTGTTGAAATCCTGTTTCCTAACGGCATCCGTGTTCAATATTCTGGCGAGGTGACGGCCGAGGTGATCAAACAATTACGAGATGCTTGAGGTATCGCGGCGCTATTACCTGTATGATAAGCCTTGTGATATGAGAAAGAGCTTCAATACCCTGGGGGCCCAAGGGCAGGCGCATATAGAAATATTGAAAAACCGCTTTAACGCAACATAAAAAATTAATGCCCGGCTTATTTGCCAACTCGATCAAAGTTTAGAATTATATCCGGGGTTATTGTCCAAGTATTTTAATTTCAAGGACATTGCCAAATGAAATAACAATGGATTTCAAAATATATTAAATCGAGAATCGGGGCATTTTCAAAACATTAATTGGATTTTAAATGCGTCTGCCCTTCCTCCACCCCCCCGGAATACAATAAACATTTCCCCCACAATCCACCGAACATTTCATATCTTACAGCCAGATGAAACTGGTTCAAAAATCAACCGGATGAAAGAAATCCCGAAGGAAATTGCAAAAATCCCAGGCGCCGTTATTGAACGAAGACCGGAATGACCAAGGAACACCAAATAGAAGAAAACCTCATCAAGCAGCTCACGGAGCTGAAATATACGCATCAGTAGGATATTGTCGACCGGCAAACGCTGGAGCAGAACTTCAAAGCCAAATTTGAAGCCCTCAACCGGGTGCGGTTGTCAGAAAATGAATTTTTGCGCCTGCGGAAGAAATTATAGAACCGGATGTCTTCGCCGCCTCTAAAATGCTGCGGGAAAGACAATACTTCCAGCGGGAAGACGGCACGCCGCTGCATTATACCCTGGTAAACATCAAAGACTGGTGCAAGAACGAATTTGAAGTCGTCAGCCAGCTGCGCATCAATACGGAAAACAGCCACCAGCGGTATGATGTCATCCTGCTGATCAATGGTTTGCCGGCGGTGCAGATCGAGCTGAAGAGGCTCGATGTCTCCCACCGCAAAAAGCCATGCAACAGATCGTGGATTATAAAAACGACCCGGGCAATGGCTATACCAACACCTTGATGTGCTACATGCAGCTGTTCATTGTCAGCAACGGTTCAAGAACCATTTACTTTGCCAACAATAAGAACCAGCATTTTCAATTCAATGCGGATGAACAATTCCTGCCGGTTTATGAATTGGCGGACGTAGACAATCAGAAAATAAACCGGTTAGAGCGATTCACCGAACACTTCCTGGTAAAAGTGCAAGCTGGGGAGATGATCAGCAAATATATGGTGCTGGTGGAAAGCGAGCAGAAATTGCTCGTGATGCGGTAATATCAGATCTATGCGGTAAAAGTAATTGTGGATTGCATCCGCGATAACAGAGGAACGGCTATATCTGGCACACCACAGGAAGCGGCAAAACCTTGACTTCCTTCAAAGCGTCCACACTGCTGAAAGCCAATGATAATATTGAAAAGTGTTTGTTTGTGGTGGACCGCAAAGACCTCGACCGGCAAACCCGGGAAGAGTTTAATAAGTTCAGGAAGGCAGCGTGGAAGAAAACACCAATACGGAAACCCTGGTCAGGCGCTTGTTGTCTACTGATTATGCCGACAAGGTAATTGTCACGACCATTCAAAAACTGGGATTGGCATTGGATGGCGCCTACAAGAAAAACTACAAAGAGCGGTTGGCGCCATTGAGCCAACAAAGAGTGGTTTTCATTTTTGACGAGTGCCACCGCTCACAGTTCGGAAAAACCACAAAGCCATAAAGGAGTTCTTTCCCAACGCTCAGAGCATGTTTGGATAAGGGTTTGAAAGCGAAAAGAGTCAGTTTTTGATGAAACGAGGCGTCTTTTTGAAGAGCGTACCCTGAGGTACGGTCAAGAAAAGCAACGAAGTGTCATCAAAAAGTACGGCAGCTCAAAGATTGGTACTCAAACATGCTCTCAGCTCTTTGGCTTCACAGGCACCTATTTTCGATGAAAACGCGACGCAAAAAGATCAGGGAGAGTAAGTACGAAACCTACAAAACCACGTCCGTTTTGAAAAACTATTGCACCCCTACACCATCACCCATGCCATCGACGACAAAAATGTACTGCGGTTTCACATCGATTACTACAAAGGAAAAGGAGAACATACCCCAAACCGGGAGAAACCATTGCGCAACAAGCCGTGGTAGAAGCGATCCTTGACAAGCACGATGCCGCCACCAACCAGCGCAAATTCAATGCCCTGTTACCACCGCCTCCATCAACGACGCCATTGAATATTATCGCCTGTTCAAAAAGGCGCAACAGAAAAGGCTCGCCCTGCGCAATGCCGAAGGGCAAGAGGAAGCCCCTGATTATGTTCCACTCCATATCGCCTGTGTGTTTTCTCCGCCTGCCCAACTGATCGCCAAAGAGGGCGACAAACAGAGCCAGAAAAATGCGGCGGACATCAAACAACTGCAGGAAGACCTGGCGCAGGAGAAAGAAGACAACAAGCAAAACCGGAAGAAAAGAAAAGATACCTGATGGAGATTATTGCCGATTATAACCAGCAGTTCGGCACGAATCATTCCTTCAACGAGTTTGACCTGTACTACCAGGATGTGCAGCAGCGCATCAAAGTAGAAATACAGCAACAAGGACTACCCGCACCAAAACAAGATCGACCTGTGCATTGTGGTCGATATGCTGCTCACCGGCTTTGATTCCAAATACCTCAATACGCTGTATGTAGACAAAAACTGAAATATCACGGGCTGATACAGGCGTTTTCCCGCACCAACCGCGTATTGAACGATACCAAACCGTACGGCAATATTCTGGATTTCCGTTCGCAGCAAGAGGCCGTAAACGAAGCCATTACGCTCTTCTCGGGCGAAGACGCCGCCAAAGCCAGAGAGATCTGGATGGTAGATCCCGCGCCGGTGGTGATCGATAAATACAAGGACGCGGTAGCCGCTTTGGGCGATTTCATGCAGCAGCACAATTTGGTTAACGAACCGGAAGAAGTGTACAACCTCCGGGGCGATGCCGCCAAGATTGCCTTTGTGAAAAACTTCAAGGAGGTGCAGCGGCTGAAAACCCAGCTGGACCAATACACCGACCTGGATGAAGAGCAGCAAGCCGCCATTGAAGTGCATTTTACCCGAAGAGGCCTTGAGGAGGTTCCGCAGCTCGTACCTGGAAACCGCCAGGGAACTGCGGGAAATACAGCAACAGGAAGGGGAAGCTGCACCGGACGAGATCCAGCAGCTGGATTTTGAATTCGTCCTCTTTGCCTCGGCGGTGATCGATTACGACTACATCATGAACCTGATTGCCGACAGCACCCAGAAAAGCCCGCCAAACAAAAAATGACCAAGGCGCAGGTGATCAGCCTGCTCAAGTCCAACTCCAACCTGATGGATGAGGAGGAAGACCTGACCGGCTTCATCAATAGCCTGGACTGGGCTAAAGGCTACAGCGCCGAAGAGCTGAAACAAAAATTTGAAACCTTTAAAGTAGAAAAGTACGACAGAGAACTGGCTGCCATTGCCAACGCCCACGGTACCAAACGGAAGGCCTGAAAAGCTTTGTGGAACAGGTCATGAGCCGCATGATCTTTGACGGGGAACAACTCACCGGCCTCCTGGAACCTTTGGAACTGGGGTGGAAAGAAAGAAGCCGGGTAGAAACCGCCCTGATGAAAGACCTGGCGCCTCAATTGAAAAAACTGGCCGAAGGGCGCGAAATATCTGGATTAGCTGCTTATGAGTAAAGAGAAGAAAAACATACCTGAATTGCGCTTTCCGGAGTTTGAGGGGGATGGGGAGTGGGTGGAGAAGACATTGGGTGAATTGTTAGAATTCAAAAATGGAATTAATGCGTCAAAAGGACAATATGGAAAAGGCATTAAGTTTATAAACGTCTTAGATATTTTAAAAGAGGAGCATATAACATACGATAATATCATTGGAAAAGTCGATGTTGACAACAGTATTCTTCAAAAGAATGCTGTGATATACGGAGATTTATTGTTTCAGCGAAGTTCAGAAACACAAGAAGAGGTTGGAACAGCAAATGTTTATCTTGACAAAGAAAAAACAGCAACATTTGGTGGATTTGTGATAAGAGGTAAGAAAATTGGAGATTATGATCCTATATTTCTCAATGCGTTATTGAAAACAAGCGAAATAAGAAGAAGTATTTCATCAAAAGCAGGTGGAAGCACTCGTTTTAATGTTGGACAAGAAACGTTGTCTTCAACGATTATTCTTCTCCCTTCGCTTACTGAACAACAAAAAATCGCCGCCTGCCTTTCTTCCTTAGACCGCCTCATCGCCGCCCACCGCGATAAGCTGGAAGCCCTCAACGATCACAAGAAAGGGCTGATGCAAAACCTGTTTCCGCAGGAGGGGGAGAAGGCGCCGAAGTATCGGTTTCCGGAGTTTGAGGGGGATGGGGAGTGGGAGGAGAAGACGTTGGGCAAGATTGCTACATTTTCTAAGGGAAAAGGAATATCAAAATCTGATATTGTGGAAGATGGAAAATTACCATGTATAAGATATGGAGAGCTTTACACTCATTATAAAGAGACAATTTCTGAAATACAATCATATACTAATTTAAACCCTGATGATTTGGTATTGAGCGAAGCAAATGATGTTATCATTCCCGCATCGGGTGAAACGCAAATTGATATTGCGACAGCATCTTGCGTTACAAAAAAAGGAGTCGCTCTTGGAGGCGATTTGAATATCATTAAGGCAAATGTTAATGGTGTTTTCTTATCCTATTACCTTAATAATTCCAAGAAAATGGAAATTGCTAGAATGGCTCAAGGAATTTCAGTTGTACATCTTTATGCCAATCAGCTAAAAACATTGATACTCAACCTTCCGAAACCAGAAGAACAACAAAAAATCGCCGCCTGTCTTTCCTCTTTGGATGCCTCAATCGCCGCCCAGGCGGAGAAAATAGAACAATTGCAGCAGCATAAGAAGGGGTTGATGCAGGGGTTGTTTCCGTAGGTAGAGACGCCATGCATGGCGTTTCTACCTACCTAACCAAAATTTAAATGGACAAGGAAAAATTTCAGAATACATACCGCATACCGTCTGCACGTTTGCAAAATTGGGATTATGGATGGGCAGCCCTTTATTTTATTACCATCTGCACCCACCGCCGTATATGTTTTTTCGGGAATATTGATTCTACCTCCGACAGGGTATCTTCACCAACCATGCAATTATCCAAAATTGGGGAAATTGTGGCGTCTGAATGGTTGAAAACATTTGAATTGCGGCAGGATATGAATTTGTATCAGGGTGAATTTGTGGTAATGCCCAACCATTTCCATGCCATCATCGGGATTGGGAAAAACCCATACAATTCGCAACGCGGTTCGCAACGTGGTTCGCAACGTGGTTCGCAACGTAGAGACGCAATGCATTGCGTCTCTACCACCACCACCACCACCACCACCCCGGAACCCAACGAACCCAACGAACCCAACGAACCCAACGAACCCCATGGCCCGAAAAACAAATTCGGGCCACAATCCAAAAATTTGGCGTCTATTATACGTGGATTCAAATCTGCCGTAACCATTGCCGCCCGAAAAATAAATCCAGATTTTAAATGGCAACCTCGTTTTCATGACCATATCATTCGGAATGACGATTCATTTCAAAGGATTTCCAATTATATCATCAATAATCCTAAAAACTGGCGGGACGATAAATTTCATAGTTAATGACACAAAAAGACCAACAACAACTGGGCAAAACCCTTTGGGCGATAGCGGACCAACTGCGTGGCGCGATGAATGCGGATGATTTCCGCGACTATATGCTTTCGTTTTTGTTTTTAAAATACCTATCGCACAACTACGAAGAAGCGGCTAAGAAAGAACTGGGTTCAGATTATCCGGAGCTGGCAGGCGGGCGCATGCCTCTGGCCATCTGGTATGCCGAAAATGAGGAAGATGTGCCCATGTTTGAAAAGCAGATGCGCAGGAAGGTGCATTATGTGGTCAAACCGCAGCACCTGTGGAGCAACATCTCTGAACTGGCGCGCACCCAGGATAACGATCTTTTGGTTACCCTGGAGGCAGGCTTTCGCTACATCGAGAATGAATCGTTTGACAATTCTTTTCAGGGCTTGTTCTCCGAGATCAACCTGAACTCCGAAAAGCTGGGAAAAAACCCCGCCGAAAGAAACAAAAAGCTATGCACCATCATCCAGAAAATTGCCGAAGGCATTGCTGACTTTTCCACCGATACCGACACCCCTGGGCGATGCCTACGAATACCTGATTACCAGTTTGCGGCGGGTTCCGGCAAAAGGCAGGGGGAGTTTACACCCCTCAGCAGATCTCCACCATTCTTTCCCGGATCGTCATATTAGACTGCCAGGACCCCACCAGCGGGCCAAAGCCCAAGCTGAATAAGGTGCTGGACTTTGCCTGTGGCTCCGGTTCCTTGCTGCTGAATGTCAGAAAGCGGATCAAAGAAAGCGGCGGAAGCATTGGCAAAATTTATTACCAGGAAAACAACATCACCACCTACAACCTACCGAATGAACATGCTCCTGCACGGCATGAAAGACACCGAGTTTGAGATATTCCACGGCGACACCTTAAAAATCAATGGAATATTTTAAACGAGATGAATCCACCAGGAAAACGGAGTTTGACGCCATCGTCGCCAATCCACCTTTCAGCTTGCGCTGGGACCCCAACGAGACATTGGCGGAGGATTTCCGATTCAAGAGTTACGGGCTGGCGCCAAAATCGGCAGCCGACTTTGCGTTCTTGCTGCACGGCTTTCATTTTTTGAGCAATGACGGCACGATGGCCATCATCCTGCCGCACGGCGTTTTGTTCCGCGGCGGAGCGGAAGAACGCATTCGCACCAAGCTTTTGAAGGACAACAATATCGATACCGTCATTGGCTTGCCCTCCAACCTGTTTTACTCTACCGGCATTCCCGTTTGTATCCTGGTGTTGAAGAAGTGCAAAAAGGAAGATGATGTGCTCTTTATTAATGCGAGCGCGGAAGAAAACTTTAAAAAGGGAAAACGTCAAAACCACCTTCGGGATAAAGACATTGAAAGGATCGTTAAAACTTACAGGAACCGCCCTAAAGAACCGATTGAGCGGTATGCTCGCAGCGTGTCCATGGAAGAGATCGAAGATAATGGCTACAACCTGAACATTTCAAGGTATGTAAGTACCGCAGAACCCGAAAAGAAAATTGACTTGAATGAAGTGAATGAGCGTTTGGCTTCGATCAATGAACGCATCCAAACGCATACGGATGAGCACAATGAATTTTGAAAGAGTTGGGGTTGAAGGCGATATAAAAAAAGCTATTCGGCAATCTTCTCCACCACCTCCGCCTCCTTTGTGATCGTATTCCGCGCCCCGCAGTGTTCGCAGATCAGGTGGACATCCACTTTCGGCGGCTCCTCATTGGGTTTCCAGGGGGCGATGAGGATTTGCAGATAGCCGGCGCCGCAATTCGGGCAGGGAATTTTCACGAATGGGTTGGCGGCAATTTGTTTGGCGATGTTTATCAATTGGTAGCGGTACTGTTCATTGGCGTATCGATTTAAAGGCTCGTTCTACAAAGTTAACAACATTATTCGTCTCTTGGGAAGAGACATAGTGTGCTTGCCGACAAAGGAAAAACAGCCAAATGCTTGCCAAGGAAGTCGGCAGGGACCGGTCCACGATTTCCCGCTGGTGTACCAATGACATGCAGCCTCCGGTCGAAGTGCTCTTCCGGATCGCGGAACTGCTGGAGGTGGATGTATGTGATCTACTGGTGAGGAATGCCCCTTCTAATAGATAAGTCTTGTACAGCCCACTATTAATCGCCGTTGGCCCAATACGCTCTTAGTGAGTTCTTCGTGCCTTCGCGTCTTTGTGGCAAAAAGAACATCAATACGATCATGAAATTCGCATTCCAAAAAATGCAGCTCGAAGCCGACGGCTTCTACAAACTAATCAACACCTGGGCTGAAATGCAACTGGTAGTTACCGAAGATTCGGCGACGATCATCGGATATGGGTATACCTATGAGATTGCCGGCGCCTTTACTATCCTGGTCTTCGACTGGGAGGCCAGCATCCCCATCGCCAAAGAGGGCCTGAACATCCCGGAGGGCTCCTACGACCTCAGCAGGATGGGCGATAAGGTGCATGCCTGCAGCAGTGAAAAAGCCTACTTCCTGCCCGACCGTCCGGTGACGGTGGAGGTGGTGTCGGTACCGGAGGAGTGAGGGTAAAACAACTAAAAACCGATCATGAAACCCATAACATGAAAAACAAACATTCTGCTTTCTATCTATTTCGGAGTATCTCACAATTATCAGGGCGTGGCTGGAATGGTTGCCGTCGGGCTGGCAAGCACCTTTTTCTTCATTGCATTCGCTCTGAACAGGACAAACCTCGCGTTGCTGGTCTTTGCGCACGGATTTTACGACACCATTGGCCTGACGCTTATTCATTTGAATAAAGATGACACCTTTTATAACTGGGCGTTAACGCTGATGGAAAACTAAGAGATGTTTGAAGGCCAATATTGCAGCCACTGCGGGCAGAACTCGAATGTGAGCAAAATAACCGCAGCAAATTTGCATTTTACTTATTTCCTATATTTAAATTTTAAATTGTGAGAATCAGATTAGTCAGTATTCCTGTAAAGGACCAACAAAAGGCGCTAGAATTTTACACCGGTGTTTTGGGGTTCGTCAAAAAAACGGACATTCCACTGGGGGAAGGAAATCGGTGGTTAACCGTCGTTGCTCAGGAGGAACAAGACGGCCCGGAATTGTTGCTTGAACCGGCGCCCGTTCACTTCGAGCCCTCCAAAGTTTATCAGGATGCTTTGATGAAAGCAGGCATTCCGTACACCCAATTTTATGTTGATGACATTCAGGAAGAATTTGAACGGCTCACAAAATTAGGGGTCGAATTCAGTATGGGCCCCACAGAAATGGGAACAGTCATAGTTGCCTTATTCAATGATACGTGCGGAAATAATATCCAGTTGGTGCAGGAGCAATAAATGCTGTCAGAAAAAACGAACACGTGAAAAAGACGAACTGGAGCAGATTAGGTGCGGAAAAAAACATACTGCTGAGCTTTATATGGAAGATACAAATGAACCGGCATTTCATCCTGGGCTTTTATGCGCAAACCGAAGAAAAGTTGATTCAACTGCGGGAAAAGATCGAAAGGAATATCGAGCGATAGCGGGCAAAAGGGGCTGATCAGCTACCGCTGCAGTTCTAAGAGCATGTCTCATTTAAGTTTTCAAATTATCCCTTAACTTCAACCCCCATAAAACAGAATATCATTGATCAACATTCCCCTTATCCCATCCCTGCTTCTCAGCCTCCTGATGGCCTGCTCCGCCTGCAACGGGCAAGGCCCTGCCAGTTCTCCACCGACCCAAGCGGAAAAAGGGCCGGCTGGCAGGGCAGTCGCCGAACTCGGCCCCAAAGCCAACCTGATCTTTCAGGACAGGTACGACAACTACTGGTTTGGCAGTAAGGACAAAGGGGTCTATAAATACGACGGAAAAAGCCTCGTCCTTTTTACTGCGGAAGACGGGCTTTGCGGCTACGCTGTTTTAAGCGCCCAGGAAGACCAACTGGGGAACCTCTATTTTGACACGCCGGAAGGCGTATGCCGGTTTGACGGGCGGCGATTTTCAACATTAGAAGTGGTAGAAAGTGATGAGGCAAAGAATGAATGGACATCCGGGCCGGATGACCTGTGGTTCAGGATGGGATGGGACGCCAACGGGCCGTATCGGTTCGACGGAAAAAATTTATACCACCTGAAATTTCCAAAAAACGAGATGGAAGAGGAATTCCGTGCCAAATACCCGAATGTTTCCTATAGCCCTTACGGCATTTACTCCATCTACAGGGACAGGGGCGGAAATATGTGGTTTGGCACGTCCAGCCTGGGCCTGTATCGCTTCGACGGAAAAAAGGTGAGCTGGATGTATGAATGGCATCTGACCGAAACGCCAGGGGGCGGCGCTTTTGGCATTCGTTCGTTCGCAGAAGATAAGGACGGATATTTCTGGATCTGTAATACCAATTTCAAGTACAGGATACTGCCCGATAGTACAGAGCGCGCGGGGCTCAGCCCGATCAACTACCAACGGGAGGCCGGCATAGAAAACCAAGGAAAAGAAGCCCTTTATTTTTTGTCCATGGTAACCGGCGATAACGGCGACTTGTGGATGGTGACCTTCGACAACGGAGTCTGGCGGAATGATGGAGAAAGGCTCACCCACTACCCCGTAAAAGATGGCGAACGGGACGTCCTGCTTTCCTCTATCTACAAGGACAACCGGGGTAGGATCTGGATCGGAACACAGGAGGACGGCGCGTATACATTCAATGGCAGGGCTTTTGAGAAGTTTAAAATAAACTGAGAGGAGAATTTAACGCTAAAACTACAAAATGAGTAAAAACATCACCTTCTTTGACAAATTCTGTGGACAGTTCCTCGTGCGGAAGCCATGCGACAAGAAGGAGCAGGGGTTTCGCACGAGGAACTGTCTCTCGATCACAGGATTTGTCAAAGAACCGGCTACCCGTCTAGCGTTGGACAGCCGGATGGATCCCGTACAACGTACACGACCCCGGCAACTTTTGTCCAACGTTAGACGGATACCCAAAGAACCAAACATCATTGTCCTACTTTTTTTCCTAATCGGGATTCATCAGGTAAGATCACAAGATGTCGAGCCGATTGTCATCGGCACGAAACATATACTCCACTCCAGTATTTTGAACGAAGACAGAGAATATTGGGTTGGCCTTCCTGAATCATACAGCGACGAAGCATCATCCTATAAGCGATATCCGGTGCTTATCGTACTTGATGGCCATGCACATTTCAGGCATGTAACAGGTATGGTAAACTATATGAGCGCTGGATACAATGGGAACACGAGAATTCCGGAAATGATCGTGGTAGCTGTTCAAAACGTCAACCGGCGCCGAGACTTTACCCCTGACAAAATTATTACCAAGCGGGAAAATGATTCGGGCGGTGGGGATAGCTTTCTTAGCTTTCTGGAAGACGAACTTATTCCTGAGTTGGATCAGCAGTACAGAACAGTCCCTTATCGAATACTTTTTGGACATTCGTTAGGTGGCCTGCTGGCTACTCATGCCTATATGAAAGAAGAGACGCTTTTCAACGCATTCATTGCCGTTGACCCAAGCTTTGGCACATGGGATGCAGAAACCATGGACAAAAAATTAGATGCCGTGACGGTTAATTCTTTTAAAAGGTTTATTTACATCGCGACGGCTAATTGGGGAAAAAGAAATATCAGAAACCGGGATCGCCATGTAAGGTTATACGAGGCATTGAATAGTAAATGTGAGGGTGAGTTTCCCGCCAAACTGGAATATTTCGAGAATGAAAACCACGGTTCTGTCCCACCAATTGCTTTCTATAATGGAATTTCAGCCATTTTTGAAGGCTATGGAATTTCCTATCGGAATATTGACAGTAAAGAGCAGCTGATTCAACATTTCCAATCTCTTTCCCGGCGGCTTTCCTGGGATTTCAGCCCCCCCGAGTACCTTGTGAACCGAATAGGCTATAACCTGCTGCGAAGCAAAAATGAAAGCGATAAGTCCGGGGCATTGGCATTCTTTATCCTGAATACAGAAAATTTTCCCCATTCATTTAATGCTTATGATAGCCTGGGAGAGGCCTATGAAGCATTGGGAGACCCTAAAAAAGCAATCGAAAACTATGAAAAATCTCTTGAACTCAATCCAGAGAATGAACACGCCAGAATGAAAATAGAAAGCTTAAACAAGAGCGAATGAAATACCACTATATTATAAACGCTTCAGGACAAGAAGTTTATCGCGAGAAAGAACACAAAGCTTATTCGGGAGTCAAAAGTATCGACTTAAGCCCATTTGAAAATGGAATATATTTTGTCAAAGTCGAAATGAATTCGAAAATTCAGGGTTACTATTTAGCATAAGGCTATGGATGCCTCTGGTGCGAAATTTTGTAAGCAAACCTTCCCCTTTCAAGGGGAATGAGAAGGGGTTCCGGCAAAAAAAGCCTACAAAATTTCGCGCCAGGGGTTAAATCACCATGATGCTGAATAGTTACAATTCAGGTAAAGAAAATAGTATTGTTTAGAGCATGTTTGGAGGCCGGGTTTGGCCGTTGAGCCGGGGAGGGTAATGCCCGTGGTGCTCTCCAGCACGTTGTCGTTCTGGTTGAAAATGGCCCGCCCGGTGAAGCCCAGGCTGTGCCGTTTGGCCAGTTGGGCCTCCAGCCCGGCGGCCACGTTGTAGCCTGTGCGGCGCCTGACCTCATCGGAGTCGAAGTCGAGCACGAAGCCGTTTTGGTTTTTGGTGTCCAGAAAGTTATCCAGGTGATCTTCCTCCGAGCGGGAGAGTTCCAGGGAAGCCCGGATGCGCTCGCTCCCGTAGTTGAGCGACAGGCCGTTGCGGTACCGCAGGTAATTGCCCTGTGTAAAAGTTGAATACGAGCATATCGGCCCGCACTTCCAGCAGGGCCTTTTCGGCGGCCACTTCCACTTCGGCCAGATCGTTGCCGCCGTCCATCACGATGTCGCCAAGCGACAGTACGCCTGGCTGTTCGGCCAATTGAAAGACAACGGATAGTTTGGCATATCCCACCATGCTGACCTCACACCGGTAACTGCCTTGCGAAAGGCCGGCAAAGGTAAAAGTGCCGTCCTCGTCCGATATTTCCCCTTTCACGAAGCTGCTGTCGGCGGTGTCGAGCAGGAGGATATTCGCAAAGGCCAGGGGGGCGCCCGCTACTTCAAGGATGCGGCCCCGCACCTGCGTCTGGGCGGAGAGGTGGAAAGTGTACAACAGGCTGATGGCGGCGATCAGCAGGAAATGGAATGATTGTTTCATGATTTTAGGTGTTATTTGGGTTGTTTCAACCCGATCTCGGGCGCCAATTTATTCCATTTCATTACATCAGTCGCTACGCTCGTGTCCTATTGGCGCCCGAGTTTATCCAAATTTAACCTCGTTCGCGAGCGTCTGTGACGCGATGTGGTACAACTTGCCAGTCTCCGACTGGCATAAACAATCAATGTAAGCGGCATCCGCAAGTCGGAGAATTACCCGTTATACCGCATCGAGGCTACAGCCTCTCGCGAACGAAACGTAATCTAAAAATGCCCGACTACTTATATTTTGAATTATTGATTGATGGCCTCCGCCGCCTGCTTCGTATCCGTAAACTGCTGGAAGGCCGTGATCTTACCGTCCTTCAGTGTCCACAAATGCGCTGTTTGTGAATCGATCGTCTTGCCCGTTGCCTTGTGCTTCGCTTTGTACCGCAAGGTGGCCAGTACTTTGTTGTCCGCCATGTCGTGGAGTTGGATGTCCGTCAGGTTCCAGTACTCCCACTCCGCCCCAATGCGGGCGAACACGCCGTTCAGCACGGCTTCCGGGCCTTGGTACGGGTTCTGGTCGGCGTAGGGGAAGCCCTCGGCCTCGTTCCACACGATGTTGGCGTCCATGACAGCCAGTACGGCAGGTACATCGCCCTTGGCAAATGACTGGTACAGCCCGTCCACGACCGCCACATTCCCCGGCGACGACACCACGCCCAGTTGTGCCATCAGCGACATATTGTCCATAAAATCCCGCTCCTCGGCAATGCGGCCGTCGGGGCTCATGCGGGTGATGGTGCTGCCGTCGAGGCTGACCTTGTTGCCCGTAGCCGGGATGCCGAAGAAGTCGCCCGTGTGCGTGCCCTTGAAGGTCCAGTGCTTGACCAGCTGATCGCCCTCGCCGAACACGTTGTTGATGGTGAATTCAATGTCGGAAAAGCCCGTGATGAAGTTTTTGTAAAATGCTGCCATGCCCTCGATGCCAACCACATTTTCCGGTTCGGCGTGCATGACCACGTCCTCGGTGAAATATTCGGAGTTGAAGAAGTCCAGCCGGCCCTCGTTCACAATGCGATCCCAGGCCGTGGTGTACATCTCAATGTTGGCGGCCACCTTGGGGTCGGCATGCTTCAGGGGGTAATGTACGGACTTGGCGATCTTCCATTGGCCGTCTTCTTTTATCATCGCATTGGTGTAACCAACAGTGAAATGGATGGGAATGTCATACACATTGGCTTTTCCCGTTCACCTCGTAGGTGCCTTTGGCTACCCAGGTGTACTCGCGGTCCGACCAGTTGACGCCCAGCTGCCGCATGAATAGCGTGGCATTGTTCTTCACGAACTGGTCGGCGAAGTAGGCGGCGATGTTGTCCGCACCTTTGATTTCCCTGCCCTCTGCATCAATGCGGACGGCGTCGTCCAGGTACATTCCCCGGAGGGCTTCGTGATCTCCCTGATTGTAAGCGTTCATAAAGTTGCGGGCAAAGTCCCACATGTCGTTTTCATCATTGACCGATTGGGCCTGTAGAGTGAAAGTTGCGCTGATGAGCGCTGCGAGAAGAAGGATATTTTTCATTTTACTAAATTTTGATGGTTGCCTAGCTCTAAGAGCATGTTTGGAGGCCAATCTTTGGGCTAAAAAATGCCCCTTTTTTGCTGATATTGCGTTACTTTTTTTGCCCGTACCACCAGTATGAGCTGCAAAAAGATGCCTTATATCAACAAAAAATTGACACTTTTTATCTCCAAACCCGGCCTCCAAACATGCTCTAAGCGGTTTTCGGCTTGCCCGTTTGGGTTGGTTCTTTTTACAAGGAGTTACTATTTAGCATAAGGCTATGGATGCCTCTGGTGCGAAATTTTGTAAGCAAACCTTCCCCTTTCAAGGGGAACGAGAAGGGGTTCCGGCAAAAAAAGCCTACAAAATTTCGCGCCAGGGGTTAAATCACCATGATGCTGAATAGTTACTACAAGGAATACATTATGCAATGGCACACTGGCCGGTTTGAAATCCAGGCCACTTCAAGTACCCCGTGATTTTGAAGAGTTCAACTAAGTTTCGGGGGCACCTGATGCCTGCCTGTCGGCAGACAAGCGCCCCCGAAACATTAGACAGTGGCCCCTTCCGTCGCTTTCGCATATTGGTACAACGGCAGCTTGGCCGGCTTGAAATGGACACCCAAATCCTGGGTGGCCAGGGCATTGCTATACACCATGCTGGGTTGCCCGACTGGTTCTTGCCCGTTGAGCATCAGCGATATATCCGACACCCGGTAGCTCTCGCTGGTAATCAGGTAATGCTTGCCATGCAGGTTGGGGAGGGTAGCCGCCTTGTACACCGATTCGGCAACATCCGCCACATCCACGAGCGCCCAGTTCACATCCAGGTCGTAAAACATCTGGATAAATGGATTGGGAGCGATTTTATTTTTGAATAAAAACTGTACACCCATCGAAGTGGAATCTGCCCTGCCCGACAACTGATTGCCCATCACCCCAACCGGAGAAACAGTCACAATGTCCAATCCTGGCGCTGGGTTTTCTTGTGTAAATTTCCGAACAGCCTGGTCGGCGTAGTATTTCGCCTGACAGTAGGGGTGGCTCTCCTCGCTGCAATAGGGCTTGTCTTTTTCGGTGTACACATGGGCTGGTGCAAAGCCCGGCGCCGGCATTGGGAAATCAGTATTGTGCGCCGCCACCGAAGCGACGAACACCACCTTTTTTTCACGGACGGCGTTTCGCTGACCACCCGCAGGAAATTCTCCGTGCCTTTGATGGTCGGGTCGAACAAGTCCCGCTGCGGGTCTTCCACCTCCAGTTGGAACGGCGTGCCGCTGTGCACAAGGATGTCGCAACCTGCGGCAAATGCTTTCAGTTGGCCGAGGTGCTGCACGTCCAGCGGAGCAAGCTCCATGTTTTCCGCATTTTTGAGTGCGGACAGGTGCGCATATTTTTCTTTGTTGGAAATATCCGTGGCCGAGACTTTGACCCGGTATCCGTTTTCCAAAAATTGCTTGGTGACGTAGCTGCCGATGAATCCGGCGCCGCCGATGATGCCTACTTTTTTCATGGTTGATAGTTTTTATTTGATGGAAGAAATTGCCTGCGCCTACTTCACCAGGTTCACCCGGCGATAGATTTGCACAGCTTTGATCTTATCGTACAATGACCCGAGTGCCTCAATTGCCCTTTTGGGCGATCGCTGCCCGTGCCTTTTCAGCCCCGTTCTTCGAGCCTTCCATACCCAGCGCAACCGCCCGGTCGTAGTATTCGGCAGACTTGGCATAATCTCCGGTGTTCAGGTAGTACTCGCCCATACTGTCGTAGGCATTGGGTTCGTTCGGGGCCAGTTCGATGTATTTTTCAAAGGCGGCTTTGGCCTTATCCATCTCCTGGAGCGCCATGTAGTTGTAGCCCAGCGTGTTATAGCCGCCGCCATACTCGGGGCGCAATTCCAGCAATCGCAGCAGGTGCTTGACGGCTGCTTTTGGGTCTTTGCTGAGCCATGCAGCCGACCAGTCGCAGGTCATGGGCTTCAGCCGTGTTGGGGGTAGGCGGCGGTAGCGCTTCCATGTATTCAGCCGGGTCGGCTTTCGGGTCTTTGTCCATTGCTTCCAGGGCTTTGCGATGGATTCGTTCATTCTCGTTGAAGCCGGCAGGGTCAATAGTAGGGCGGGTTTGATGAAGGCAGCGGCTTTTTCGTACTGCCCAAAAGCCGTTTCCGCGAATACCAGATTTACGTAGGCCATGAAGAAGTTGGGGTCTGTTTTCACGGCTGCTTTCATCCCGTCAAAAAAGCCGGGGATGTTGGCGTTCTCGCCTGCCTGGAGGGCTTTGAAATATTCTGCTTTGGCCGTTTCCGATGAGCTGGAAACCGGCAGGTAAATATCCTGTGCAGACAGGAACGCCAGGCAGCCCAATAGCAGGGCGATGGAAAAAAAGGTGGTTTTCATAATTGATGTTATTTGGATGAATAAGAGAATGAATAGTGATCCTGCTTACTTCTCAGAAGCATACTCCCGCGAGCGCTGCGTCCAGATCAGGTACTCGAGTTGCTCCTCCGTCAGGGGCTTTTCTCCTTTATACCTATATATGTACTCCAGTTCTTCCAGGTACACATTGGGATTGCAAGCCGCCAGGGCCACCAGGTACAGCAGGTATCCGGACTGAAGGCCTTTTTCGTCGGCGCCGGGTGTATCGGGATCGAATTTGCGTGGTGGCTGTTCCGCCGGAGCGGGCCTGGCAGGGGGGGCAGTACCGAACTTGATCTCCAGGTATTGGCTGGGGTTGCTCATGCGCATCACAGGCCAGTTTCCCGTTTTTATTTGGGCAGCGGCGGTGGCCGCCAGCAGCAGGGCTATGCCCAGAAATAGATGTTTCATATGGTATGGATTTTAAGTTGTTGGAAAATTTCAGTGTCTTAAAACATTTCCACCGCCGTGCAGCCACAACCCCTCTTTGCCGGGGCGCCGTGGCCGCTTCGTGGATGACTGATACAAAGATGCAGGAGACTGGCACAAAGGCCATTCACCTATTTTGCAAAAGCATAGACTTATCTTGCAAAGGGAGAAAAAAAGATAGGACTTATCTTACAAAGGTTTGTAGGATAAGTGCCAAGACGTTGATTATCAGTTACTTTATGAAATCGCTCGGACTTTTGCCAAATTCCTTTTGAAATACCCGGGAAAAGTAACTGGGGTCGGTAAACCCGACGTCGTAGGCGATCTCGGAAATATTGAGTTCGCCTTTTTGAAGCAGTTCGAGCCCTTTTTGAAGGCGGTAGGAGCGGATGAACTGGGAGGGGGTCTTGCCGGTCAGGGCCTTTACCTTACGATATACCTGCATTTGGTTCATATCTATACTGCAGCCAACTGGGGAACCCCAAATTCGGCATCGCTCAGGTTGTCCTGGATGTGCGCCCATAGTTTTTGCAGGAAAAGATCATCTATTGAAGGCGCCGCAGTTGAGGAAGCTTTGGGTCCACTGGCATAGCGTTGCTGCAACCGGCGGCGGGACTCCACCAGCTTTTCCAACCGGATGAGGAGCTCTTCCTTGTCAAAAGGCTTGGTAAGAAAAGCATCCGCCCCTGTATTTTTCAGGTACTTTCCACTTTGTCGGTATGCGTACTTTGGCGGTGAGCAGGATAATGGGAATATGGCTGGTACCGTTCGTCCTGTTTCAGGGTTTCACAGACTTCGTAGCCGTTTTTTTCAGGCATCATCACATCGCTGATGATGATGTCGGGAATGATTTCCAACGCTTTTTCAATCCCCAGGGCCCCATTTCCAGCCGTATGGGCCTTGTACTTATCCTTTAAAATGGTTTTAATGTAAGTGACGATGTCGGGGTTGTCTTCGATGATCAGCAATTCCGGTAAAGCGGAGCGATGCGATGCCTCCTCTTCGTCCGATGCGTCAGCCGGAGGGGCCGGATCTATGCCTGCTGGCGTAAGCAGTCCTGTTTTGCGAACTGCTTCCTGCTCCGCCACCAATACCTCAGCCGTTGGCTCCACCTTTGCTTCAATGGGCAGATAGAGGATAAATTCAGTTCCTTTTCCTAACTGGCTTTGTACTTCTATCCGCCCGTTCATCAATTCCACCAGTTCTTTGGCGAGTGACAGGCCGATGCCAGCCCCCTCCCGGCCTCCCTGAAGCCCCCCTCGATCCCCCTGAAGAAAAGCCCCCTCCGCCTGCGGCGCCTCTCCCGAAGGAGGAGGAAAGGACTCATGTTGGGCTGCACCAGGGGGGAGCCCTTCTTTAGCCTCTCCCCTCCTTTGGAGGGGCTGGGGGAGGCTATAAAACCGGTTGAAAATATGCGGCAGGTCCGTCTCGGCAATGCCCATGCCGTTATCCTTGACCTTTAATTTTAAAAAGGGCTGCCCATCCTGTTCGATTTTGCTGGCATGGAAGATGATCTTCCCTTGCTCCCCGGTGAATTTCAGCGCGTTGGACAATAGGTTATAGACGATCTGCTGTATTTTTTCCTCATCATAATCCATCATAACCGCCCTTTCCTCAGAATAAAAAAGCAGGCGGATATTTTTCTGGGTACGCCGAATAAAAGGATTCGGTGAGGTATTGCAAATAAGCGATAACGTCCTGATGTACCTTATTTAAAACCAGGGTCCCTGATTCCAGTTTGGACAGGTCCAGCAACTGGTTAATGAGGCGCAGCAGGTTCTGGCTATTGCGCTGAATGAGCGCTTTTTCCTGTTGGTGGCCGGTGAGGTTATCGGCTATGCCCATGATAACGGTCAGGGGCGTACGAAATTCGTGGGTGATATTGGTATAAAAACGAGCTTTAAATTCATTCAACTCTTTCAGCCGGCCGGCTTCCAGCTCCTTCTTTTCCTGGATCAGCTGGCTCTCTTTGAGTTTGAAGTCGGCTTCCTGCTGGGCTTGCTTCTGTTGCCTTTGGCGATAGGCCAAACCGAGGGAGAAAATAATGACCTCTACGATGGTCCCGGTTTTCAGATAAAAAATCGAAAAGGGAGGCGCCCACACCCGGGAAATGACGGTCAGGATAGCTCCTATAGAGATCGCTGTAATACCGGCAATGATAAAATACCCCTTCTTATCTTTTGTTTTGAACAATGGATACAGCAGGGAACAACATAAGAGGATTACCAGGATAATGTACGGCACGGTTATCCGGTCTTCCACCACATAGCTGAAATGGGTGAGCAGCAATACGATAACGTCGAGCGTGATCAGGGGGAACCCCAGATAGATAACGGCCTTAAAAACCGTATCCCATTTGGGTAACAGATGCCTCAGGTCCAGAAAGCTGCGAATGAACGCCAGGTAACACATCATCGCCAGATAGAGCGACAACTTTATAAAACCCTGGTAGGCCGGATGGCCGGGAAACAAGCCCAACCAATCCGTCAGGTCTTCGGACGAATAGGCGGCATAGATCACCACCATGATCAAATAGCCGGAATAAAAAATAAAACTGCGGTCTTTGCCAAAGAAATATACGATCAGGTTGTACGAGAACATCATCAGCAGAAACCCCATAAAAAAGGCATTGCCTACTTTGCTCTTCAGTAAGTCATCATAAAAAGTTTCGATGTGCCTTAACCGGATGTAGAAAGAAGGGTAAATGGCCGTTCTTTCGCTTTTCCCCCGGAAATAGACCGTCACAGCCTTATGCGGAGGCAGGAACAGCTTCACCAGATTGCCCTTTGCGGTTGGCACAAATCTTTTCAACCGGTCTGGCGTAAACGTTCCATTTTGTTCCTGCCTCCAGGAGCCGTCTTTCCTTTCCGTGAAAACATCCAGGGTGGTCCAGGCGCCGGTGAAGGAAAGCACCCATTCGGTATACTCCTCTGCCTCTGCCAGGCGGTTCTCGACCTGAATCTTACCCCAGTAATATTGATAATTCTTAACAGCTGGGGTGTATTCGGAATAGAGCTGAAACTTTTCCTGGAGCTGGGGCTGAATAATTTCCTGGATCGTATATCCCGGAATCGTATCGGACAGAATCTGGACGAAGGGCTGGAGCCTGTAATCGGTTTGTTCTTTTTCCAATATGCAAACCTGGGTGGTTGGCTTAGTTGCCGGAAGCGAGGAGTCACGCAATCCACAACTGGTTGCCAACAACATACACACAAGAAACCAATGATATGAATATTTGCTCTTGCACATATTTTACTTTTACGAAGTAATTTTCCCTTGAGTTCAAATATAGAGAAAAAGCAAAGCAGCAAGTCACTTAAAGGAAGGCAAAAAATTCAGCGAGGAGGAGTACGGTCAGATGGTGGAAGCGCGCAGGAGGGAGATGGGGCGGCGGGCGGCATGGTATTCGGGTTATCCGGCAGTGAGGGAGGGAAGGAGTATTGTCCTTCCTTCGTTAGGGTTAAAAAAACAACACCCCCAGCCCCAGCCGGATCTGTGTCCGGTTGGGCAGTGGCTGTTACTTGCTTTATCCGGAGCACTTGTTACTGCCCTGCAGGCCCCCCATGAATTCAATGTAATCGTCCAGGGAAAAGCCGGGTTCGTTGACGTTGTTGGCCATGCCGAGGATGGAGCATTGCTCGCCGGGGGTGAAGCGGTTGAGGTTGCCCTTGCCCTTGCCTTTGTAGCGCCCCTGATTGCCGTAGCCGGCGTTGACACGCCCGAAATAGCTATCCTCCTTCAGGCTGAGGTTGAGGGTTTTCTCCCGCTGGCCATCGTCGATGCCGGAGAATTCCGCCCGGTCCGACTTTTTGTCGAATACCTGTACTTTGTCGATGGCATCGGCGGGTAGATTCTGAGTGGCTAGCTTAGGGTCTTTACCGAAGAACTCCTTGCCGTCGACAGTCACCCGTTCTACATCTTCTCCCATAGCGCGGAGGCTTCCGTCGCGGCCGACCTCTACGCCGGGTAACTTTTTCAGGAGGTCTTCCACCACGGCATTGGGCTGGGTTTTAAAGGAGTCCGCATCAAACTCGATGGTGTCTTTGCGGATGGCCATGGGGATGCGCTCTTCTTTGACGATCACTTCGTCCAGCAATTCGGAGCGGGGCTGCATGCGGATGGCGCCTAAGTCAGTGGAATGCTGCCCTTCCTGCACTTCCACCGGTTGGCTGTGGTTGTCATAACCCAGGAAAGAAACCTGCAGCAGATACCGCCCCAGGGGAGCATTTTTAATAGTGAACTGCCCCTGCGCGTCGGTTAGGGCAAACTGTTGTAGTACAGAATCCTGCGCCCGGAGCAACATGATGGTGGCGCCGGGCAGTGGGTCATCCTGTTCGCCAAGCACCTGGCCGGAAATGGTGCTCCCCTGAGCCTGCAGGGGAGCATTGGAAAGTGAAAGTAGGGTGATCAATAGGGAAAAAGAAGTCAGGTGATTTCGTAGAAAATGCATATCGGGTGGTTTTCAGCAAAATTACCTGGGAGGGAGGGAAAGGTAGGTTAAGTTGGGTTGAAGTAAGGTTAAAAAAGGGTTACTATTTAGCATAAGGCTATGGATGCCTCTGGTGCGAAATTTTGTAAGCAAACCTTCCCCTTTCAAGGGGAATGAGAAGGGGTTCCGGCAAAAAAAGCCTACAAAATTTCGCGCCAGGGGTTAAATCACCATGATGCTGAATAGTTACAAAAAAGGTTAATAAGGTGATTGGGCAATGGCCTAGGTTTAATTTGACACTAAAGTCAGTATCAAATAATAATCCTTTGGGAGTGAGAGAACACCCCAAACCAACAAAAAATCGTAACTTCGGAGAGTATAAAAGACACATTAGCATGATCGGCAAGATAACCATTCGAGATTTTAAAAGTTACCGACAGGCGGAGCTCAAGCTTTCGCCTTTAACAGTGTTGGTAGGGGCCAATGCTTCGGGAAAGAGCAACGCTCTGGAAGCCATCCGCTTTTTGAACTGGATGGCGCAGGGGCACAAGCTGTCTTCTCTACAGTACATGGTCAATGAAAACGATCAGGTCGTGCGGGGCAGGGTTGCCGATCTTCCCCGGCGCGGCACAAAGGAATTCGGGTTGGGTTGTACGCTTTCCCCTTTTGAAGTTAAAGGTAAAATTCGTTTTTTTAGGAAGCATGATGACCTCTACGATACGCTCGAACTGAGCCTGGGGCTGCGGGAAAACGAGGAATTGCACATCGAGAGTGAGACGGTTTATGCCCCCGGGCAGGAAGGCTACAACACATTGTATCGAACAATTGAACCCAGTAAGGGAGCGAATACTCAAATCAGTGTAGAGTACAACAATTTTGCGAGAGGCGGAAAGAAGCCTCAGATCTCCTGTACAGACCAGATAATATATTCCTCCAACTGGAAAGCGCCGCTCGCTTCGCCGACGGGCATACAAAGGTAAAGCAGTTGATTCCGAAGGTGGTAAAAAAATTTGAGGACCACCTGGCGGAAGCCTTATTTCTGGACCCGTTTCCTCAGAAGATGCGGGATTACAGTTTCCTGTCGGAAAAGAAACTGTTGGGAGATGGAAGCAATTTGTCTGCCGTGCTCTACCACCTATGGAATAGTGAAGAGGAAAAAGAGAAAAACAGAAGCGCCATAGTGGAATTCATCCAAAGCCTGCCGGAGCAGGACATTACGGGAATTGATTTCCTTGAAGGGCCCCGCGGCGAGGTGATGATCCAATTGAAGGAAACTTTTGGAGGGGAAGAACACTATTGCGACGCCAGCCTGCTTTCCGACGGTACGCTGAGGGTTTTGGCGCTGGCTGCTGCTTTGTTGTCTGCTGAGCTTGGAAGCCTGGTAATCATTGAGGAAGTAGATAACGGAGTACATCCTAGCCGGGCGGGCAAGCTGCTGCAATCCATTAATGGTATTGCAAAAGAAAAACAGCTGGCTGTGCTGATCAGCAGCCACAATCCGGCGCTCCTGGATGCTTTGCCGAATGAAGCGGTTCCCGATGTGGTTTTTTGTTACCGCAACCCTCAAACCGGTTGGAGTGAACTGGCGCGCATGGCAGATCTTCCCGACTACCCGGAACTGATCGCCCAAGGCGCCCTCGGGGAATTGCTGACAAAGGGACTTATTGACCGTTTTGTGAAACACCACCCTGGTTCGGAGGCTAAAAAACAACAGGCATTAAAGTGGTTAGAGTCCATTAAATAATCTTGTCAGTCATGCCTGAAAAACCTGTAATCTGGATCGTAGACACCTCTGTATTCCTAAACGTTCTGGACGTTCCCCATTTCAATCAAAAGAGGGGTGAAGTCCTGGCAGATTTTGAACGCCGAATTAACAATAAAGACACTTTTCTATTACCAATCACCTCTGTAATCGAAACCGGCAATCATATCGCGCGTTTTAACAATGGCAATCAAAGGCAAATCTTTGCACGGAAATTCACTGATCAAGTCCTTGCATCCATTGAAGGCGAATCGCCCTGGAAGCCGTTGAGATTTCCCGAAGCCGAAGATATCGAAGAATGGTTAGCTGATTTCCCAAATACTGCACAGGCTGGTATGGGATTGGGCGACCACATTATCATAAAACAATGAAGGAGCAATGCTCAAAGTTTGGCGCTTACGTAGTCAAAATATGGAGCCTTGATACCCATTTACAGGGTTATGAATGTAATCATTGATCAATGAAACCACCCAGCTTCCAGGAAGGCCACATCTCCCAACTTCCCGCCCTACAGTTCCTGCAAGACCTGGGCTTCACCTACCTGTCCCCGGAGGAAACCCTGCAGCTGCGCGGTGGGAAAACTTCGGCGGTTTTGCTGGAAAGCATGCTGGAAGAGCAGTTGAGGAAAGATCATCCTCAATATCGAGCTAATGAAGGCGCCCAAAGGCTGCATTGAGTATGTGATCGTTCATGAACTTTGCCACCTGGTTCACCACAACCACAGCGTTGCTTTCTTCGAGTTGCAAACCAGGGAAATGCCGGAATGGGGCAAGTGGAAGGAAAGGTTGGAGAGGGTGCTGGCTTAGAGCGAATTAAAAATAAAGCACAACCATGAGCAAGGAACCATATAATTATACCAACCGGCAGGGCAAAGTCCATTATTTCAAAGCGATCCGCACCAAAAAAGGAGGAATCCGGTATTACATCACGAAGAATCCGGACTCAGAAGATTTGATCACGAAGGTCCCGGGAGGATTTGAAGTCACCGAATATCCTTACGATGGCAGAGTTGTTATTCGTAAGAAGGTGCCTGTGTATGTCACTCAGGAAGAAGTGGCCATCGTTCAGAAGGCTATGAAAGCGCAATCCCCCGTTAAAGATTTTATTATCACGGCGGAAAAAGGCGGTATAGCGATCAGCATCTCCCAATTCAGCCACTATTTTGACGGGCTATACCCCACAGCAGAGGAAACGAAAGAGTTGTGGGGTGAAAACGTAAATCTGTGGAAGAAATACGATTGGATCATGACCTTTGAATTGCTAGACAAAAAGAAGCGCTCCTTCCAGGTTATTCGAAAGGCAAATGTGGAATATGATGCAGTTCCTATCGACGAAGGGCCGGATTTGAATACCCTGGCGGAAAAATACTGTTACCATATAGGCCGGGAGTCATTATTGCATTTCTGGATACCAGGCGAAGATTAGTGTTGAACCTCAAAAACCAATCGCTGAACCTCAAACTCCTCCCCAAATTCCGTACCTTACCCCCGAAAACAATCCTAACCAAACATGAACGTCACCCTCACATTCCAGGATGCTATCCTCGAAGGCATCCCTGCAACCTTACCGGCCCTCAGGCCCTACGACCCCAACGTCAGCCACGCCCCCAAGCGGGTGATCGAAGGGGTGCTTTCAGAAAAGGAAAAAGCCCTGGCCCTCAGAAATGCTCTGCGTTATTTCCATCCGCAACACCATGAGGTGCTGGCCACCGAGTTCGCCCGCGAACTGGAAGCGTACGGCCGCATCTACATGCACCGCTTTCGGCCGGATTATGAGATGTACGCCCGGCCCATCGAAGAATACCCGCACCGCTCCCGGCAGGCGGCGGCTATCATGCTGATGATCCAGAACAACCTCGACCCCAAGGTGGCCAAGCACCCCCACGAGTTGATCACCTACGGCGGCAACGGCGCCGTCTTCCAAAACTGGGCGCAGTACCTCCTGGTGATGAAATACCTGGCCGAAATGACGGACGAGCAGACTCTGGTGCTCTATTCCGGACATCCACTCGGACTCTTCCCCTCGCATAAAGACGCCCCCCGGGTGGTCGTCACCAACGGCATGATGGTGCCCAACTATTCCAGCAAGGAGGATTACAACAAATTCAACGCCCTGGGCGTCACCTCCTACGGCCAGATGACCGCGGGCTCCTTCATGTACATCGGGCCTCAGGGCATCGTACACGGCACCACCATCACCCTGCTCAACGCCGGGCGGCTGAAAAAACTGGGAAAGGACAGCCTGCACGGCAAGGTGTTCGTTACCTCCGGGCTGGGCGGCATGTCCGGCGCGCAGTCGGTGGCCGCCGTCATCGCCGGCGCGGTGGGCGTCATCGCCGAGGTGGACCCCGATGCTGTGCAGCAGCGCCTCATAGACGGCTATATTCTGAAGGAGAACATCTATACGGATTTGGGTGAATTGATCGCCCGGATGGAAGCCTGCCGCCGGAATGAGGAGGCCATTACCCTGGTCTATCAGGGTAACGTGGTGGACCTGTGGGAGAAATTCGTCAAAGAAGATGTGGAAATAGAACTGGGTTCGGACCAGACCTCCCTCCACAACATCGAAGGCCTGGGTTACTGCCCGGTGGGCTATACTTTCGAGGAAGCCAAACGCCTGCTGGCCAAAGATTCGGGCCACTTCATGGCGGAAGTGCGCGATACCCTGCGCCGCCACGTCAAGGCGGTCAATACCATGTCTGAACGGGGCATGTACTTCTGGGATTACGGCAACGCCTTCCTGGTGGAGGCTGGCAAGTCGGGCGCCGACATCTGGAAAAGCAAGGAGGAAGGCTTGTTCAAATACGCCTCTTACGTACAAGACATTATGGGCCCGCTGTGTTTCGACTATGGCTTTGGGCCATTCCGCTGGGTGTGCACCTCCGGAACCAAGGATGACCTGGATCAGACGGACGCCATCGCCGCACAGGTTTTGAAAGATATGCTGGCGGAGGCGCCGGAAGAGATTCAGGCTCAGCTGAAAGACAACCTCCGGTGGATCGAAGCCGCGGATGAGAACATTCCCATTGTCGGCTCCAAGTCCCGCATCCTCTACGCCGACGCGGAGGGCCGCATCCGCATTGCCCGCGCCTTCAACGATGCCATCGCCCGGCGGACTCTTTCCGCCCCGGTCGTCCTTGGGCGTGACCACCACGATGTGTCCGGCACGGATTCGCCTTACCGCGAAACCGCCAACATTTACGACGGCTCCCAATTCACCGCCGATATGGCCGTGCACAACGTGATCGGCGACAGCTTCCGCGGCGCCACCTGGGTATCCCTGCACAACGGCGGCGGCGTCGGCTGGGGCGAAGTCATCAACGGCGGCTTCGGCCTGGTGCTCGACGGTACGCCGGAGGCGGAACGCCGCCTGGAAAGCATGCTCTTCTGGGACGTCAACAACGGCATCGCCCGCCGCTCCTGGGCCCGCAACGAGGGGGCCATGCACAGCGCCCGGCGCGCTATGGAGCAAACGCCGGGGTTGAAGATCACCCTGCCGTTTGTCGCAGATGAGGGGCTAGTGGAAAAGGCTTTGGGGAAAGTGAAGGATTAGGACTGCGCCTGTATGGCCAATTTTTCTGACGTCCAATAATTCTAGATCAGGAGCTATGACAGAGGTAATAAAGATTCTTGTTTTACTGGTAGCTTTTTCTTCTCATGGACTTGGGCAGATCACCATCGATGGAAGGGAAGGGAACGTAGTTTATTCATCTGTCGTGAATACGATCCGATATACGGGAATGGATGATTGCACTGGCCTGACAGCCAAAATTGAAGGGCTTGAAAAAGAACGCTCCTTTGTAGATTGTAAATTTGAAATAACCGGCCTCATTCAAGACACATCGGGATTGGTAATCAAAAATAATAGTGGGGCAGTGCTTTTCGACACCCTTCTTATTAAAAATAAGAATCGGGCAACCGCCTATTTACATATTGGCGATGGATTATTCCTGGAAGGTTCAATAAACAAAAAGAACTTGGGAAAAGCCGAGGGCATTAGAGTCAAATATGCCTGTCCATGGATTGAAGAGCCCAAAATTTATGGTTTTCATCTTATCATTACTGAAAAAAGCGGGGCGTTTCGTCAATATGAAATAAGTGGAGGCCGGATCCCCAAAAGAATAAGAGATGAAATATCGGGATTGAAAGAACCAAATAGAATTTATATTGAGCAGATAAACTGGGTGCCGATTGGTTGTTTTGAGTCGATCAATGGGATTGTATTGGATATCAAATGAATGATACATATTAGAGCCAGGCATAAATAGGCCACCCTTCCTGAACCTGCTGGCTTGGTACGAGACACTTAATACTTATACACGTCCGTCTTCATACCTCAGCCGGATAAAAATGCCCGCATACACATATACACATTCATTCAACCCGACTGTAAAATGATTAAAAAACAACTCTTTTTTCCTCTTTTATTCTTCGCCCTGCCGGCCTTCGGCCAGGAATTATCTACCGACAGCCTGTACCACCTTGCGCTGGAAGACCTGCCCGCCTTTTCCAAATACATCACCGCCAAAGCGGAGACGGACTTGGAAAAGGCCAAAGCGGTGGTGGATTGGTACGCCCGCCATTTCGACTGGACGTATACTGATTACCAAAAACGAACGGTGGAAGACATCCTGGCACGGCGCGGTGGCAACTGCAACGAACTGGCCATGATCACCAAAGCCTCTCTGGAAACCCTCGGAGTAAAGATGCGCCGCGTTCGGGAGGTCAACCTGCACCTTTCTTCTGATCAACGACAGGCCGATGCGGAGCGGCGGGTGGCCGAAATCGGTAATAAAGCTTCCGTCTTTGGCCGGCAGCATAACGACCATGTCTGGCTGGAGGTGTTCGATCAGGCTACGGGCTTATGGATACCCGCCGACCCTTCGCTGGGGGTGGTAGGCATGCGCCCCTGGCTGGCCGCCCGCTACGGCTTTACCAGGCGGTATTCGCTGGACCCCAGCTCGGAGGATATGATCGCCCCTTTTGCCATTTTTGTGGAAAAAGAGGGAGGGTGGATTAATCGGACAGCAGATTATGCTATTGAGGGGTTTAACCATCTGTACTATGGCCAGTTGTCGCAACTGGCCTCCTGGGAGCGCTGGAAAAGCCGGGTAGAGCAACTCGCCCCTCTCGCCCTGGCCGCCTTCCAGGGCGAGGCCAACCTGCATGAGCACGGCAACGCTATTGCCGCGCTGGCAGAGGCCTATCAGGAACTCAAAGCGGAATTCCTGTCCACCGATCTGGGTATTATCCATCAGAACATTGACGCCTTTTCCCGAAGCCTGGTGGAGGGCGATTTTGATGCGGTTGTCGATGCCTATACGACTGACGCCAAGCTTTTTCCGCAACGAGGTGATATCCTGCGGGGTGAAGCTACCATCCGCAACTACTGGACCCCGCCGGCCGGCCGGGAGAGCCGCACCGTGCACCATCGCATCAAACCGGAGGAGATCGTTTTGCAAGGGGATACGGCGTACGACTGGGGTTATTACGAGGGCGCCACCCGGCGGGGAGATGGCAGCCTTTCCTATTGGGATGGTAAATACGTCGTCGTCTGGAAAAAGTTGGCGGATGGGCAGTGGAGAATCTACCTGGATAGCTGGAATAATTTGTAAAAAAAATTACGCGCTACTTGAAAGTGGCTCGTCCGGCAGATTATCGTAAATTAGTGGAGTAATACAAAACGAAAACACCCCTTTGCGATGAGAGCGTTAATTGTTACCCTAAGCCTGGGCGTCCTGCTGGCGTCCTGCGGCAATGATAGCCAGCAGGCCGGCGATGCCCCTTCCGATTCCAATGCTTCCAAAACGGTGCTTAACCGGGATTCCCTGCGCAAAAGCTACCTTGCATTCAGGGAAGCTCAGGCTGACTCCATCCCCACCTATCAGGTGAAAGAGGAGGGAAAGCTGTATCCGGTAGATGAAGCGCCGCTGGATACCGCCTTTTATGTGTTCCGGGAACAGCTAAAAAAAACAGTAGCCGAAAAAAATGTTTTCGCCCTGCTGGATGTCACCGCCAAGGACATCAAAGTAACGTTCGGCGAAGAGAACAGCTTCGACGATTTTGTCAGTCGTTGGGGGCTGGCTTCTAAACAGCCGGACACCCTCCAGATATGGGCGCTGCTCGGGCGCCTCCTGTTTCAGGGCGGTACCTTTTCCGATAACCGCACCATCTACACGGCTCCCTATATTTTCTCCACCTGGCCGGGCTTGTACGACCCTTCCGATTACGGCGCCATCGCCGGAGCGGGGGTGCGCCTGCGGGAAAAGCCCAGCCTGAACAGTAAAATACTCAAAACCATTTCCTACGACATTGTCACCATCCTGGACGAGGAGCGCGAAGAGGAGATCGGCGGGGAAACGTATCCCTGGGTGCGGGTAGAACTGCTCAGCGGCACGCAGGGGTATGTGTTTGGAAAGTTTATTGGAAATCCGGTGGAATACAGAGTGGGGTTTAAAAAGACGGCCGAAGGCCAGTGGCGGATGAATGTATTGCTGGAGGGGGATTGAGGTGGAGCGGTGTTTGGAATAGGGGCAGGAGGCAGAGTGTTAAAGGGCTATAATGTTATAATGGTTGTCCAAATGGGGCAGGGACTGTTCAAAGTTCTGTGTTTAAGGTTCGAAGTTGCGCCGGAAACCAAGGTTACATTGAACTTCGGGCACAGAACATTGAACAGTCTCATGGGGCAGCTTACGTAGGATAGTTCAATTTTCTGTTTCTTTTAAAAAAAGCCTCTTGATTTTCAGTGATTTGCGAACGGCGAACGGCGAATTGCGAATTGCGAACAGTCCCGCTTGCGCCCCTTAGGGCTTCTCAAATACACTTTTCACCTCCAGTTCCCAGCCTCCGAGCGCTGGAGATTGGAAAGTACCCTCCTGAGCGGCAAAACTGCCGATCTCAAATTTATCATTCTGTAAGATATAGAGCGTGTTGGGGATTTACTTTTGATGTCGAAAATGAGCAGATTTTGGTTCTCAGGAAGCCATTTTTGAGCCGCATAGCATCGCTACGTGGCGAAAAAATGGCGAAATGAGGTTCAAAAGATGCACATTTGCAGGCCAAAGGGTAAATCCCCAACACGCTCATAAACTTCGATACTGCCATTGGCCGGGTCGACGATCCAGTATTCGGGCGCCTTAAATCGTTGATAAATCTCCATTCTTTCGAAACGGTCTTGTTTAATCGAGCTGGGAGATAAAATCTCGACCACCAGCGGGCATCCCTATGATTGCCACTTCGAGGTGGACAATTTCGAGTCGTTCTTTTTTGATGAAAATAAGGTCAGGCTGGGGGACATTGAAATCATCCAGAAAAACGTCAATGGGGGAATAGAACAATTCTCCCAAATCCTTTTCTTGTATCCACGATTCAATCTTATAGGATAGCCGCCGGGAAATGCGTTGGTGCAGGGGTGATGGGGCAAATCTTTTCACTAGTTCACCATTCAGGAGTTCGTAGAGAAAGCGATCACTGTCGTCAAATTCCATCTGACGAAATTCCTGATAGCTTATTTTTTTTGTTGTGGCCTCCATGCACCAAGATTGTATCTTTGCAAGATAAGGCTTTTACTTTTTTGTTTCAAGTATTCTTTTGGTTTAAACAAAAAAGTTATAGTTTTGAAACAAAAAGTAGAATACACAGATACACACTAAATGCACCCCATCACCGCCACCCAAACCTACGTCACGGTCATTCTGCCATTGGCAGTGCCCAAGCCGTATACCTACGCCGTGCCGGAGCATCTCATCCCGGACGCCAGCTTTGGCAAGCGGGTGGAGGTGCAGTTTGGCAAGGCCAAGCTATACACGGCCCTGGTGATCGAGCAGCACCGCCGGGCGCCGGAGGCATACACGCCCAAGCCCATCTTGTCGGTGGTGGATGATGAGCCTATCATCAACAAAATACAATTGCAGCTTTGGCAATGGCTGGCGGATTATTACCTCTGTACCCTGGGGGAAGTCATGCACGCTGCCCTGCCCGCCAACCTCAAACTAGCCAGCGAGACCCGCCTGACCCTCAGCCCCCTGTTCGATGAAGACTTCGAAGGCCTGGATGATAAAGAGTATCTCATTGCCGAAGCCCTGAGCATTCAGAACGAGATCAGCATTGAAGAGGTACGGGGCATTTTACAGCAGAAAACGGTCTACCCGCTGATCAGGCGCATGCTGGAAAAGCGGATCGTCTACCTCAAGGAAGACCTCAAGGCCAAGTATAAACCCAAGACGGTGGCCTGTGTGCGCCTGCGGGAGCCTTACGCCTCACAGCCTAAACGGCTGGAAGAGGCCTTCGAGTTGTGCAGCCGCTCTACCCGGCAGGTAGAAGCTTTGATGGCCTATGTGCAGGTTTCCAGGCAACTGGAGTTCGTCCGCCGGCAGGACATATATACCAAGGCGAATGTGGATGCCTCGGTACTGAAGGCGATGGAAAAGAAGGAGATTTTTGAATTGTACGGCCGGGAAGTGAGCCGCCTGGGCGGCTACGAGGAAGAGACCGTAGACGCCGATACGCTTTCGGAACAACAGGAGCAGGCCCTGGAGGAATTGCGCGGCCATTTCCGGGATAAGAACGTAGTGCTGCTGCATGGGGTTACGGGCAGTGGCAAAACCCGCGTCTATATCGAATTGATCCAGGAAGCGATCCAGCGAGGGGAGCAGGTGCTCTACTTGTTGCCGGAGATCGCCCTGACCACCCAGATTACCAGCCGGCTGGAGAAAGTCTTCGGCGACCAGCTCTCCATCTACCATTCCCGCTTCAGCAACAACGAGCGGGTGGAGATGTGGAACGGTGTGCTAAAAGACAAACCCGTTGTGTTGGGCGCCCGATCGGCCTTATTCCTGCCGTTTCGCAAGCTGGGGCTCATCATCGTCGATGAAGAACACGACAGTTCCTATAAGCAATACGACCCCAGCCCCCGGTACAATGCCCGGGATGCGGCGGTCTACCTCGCTCACCTGCACGGCGCTAAAACGCTGCTGGGCACAGCCACCCCTTCGCTCGAATCTTACTTCAACGCCAAAACGGGCAAGTATGGGCTAGTTGGTATGCCGGAGCGCTTCGGTGGCCTGCAGCTGCCGGCGGTGGAGCTCGTCGACGCCAAACGGCAGATGCAGGAGCAGAAGCTGCATTCTCACTTTACTTCCGTTCTGCTGGACGAACTCAAAGCCGCTCTCGAAAGAGGCGAACAGGCTATCCTCTTTCAGAACCGCCGGGGCTATTCGCCTACCTATCGCTGCCTCACCTGCGACTGGCATTCCGAGTGCATCCATTGCGATGTGAGCCTGACCTATCATAAGTTCAAAAACGTTCTGAAGTGCCACTACTGCGGCTACACCGCCCGCCTGCCCGACGCCTGCCCCGCCTGCGGCGCCAAACAGCTGGTCCTGAAAGGCTTTGGCACCGAAAAGATCGAGGATGAACTCAAAATCTACCTGCCCGATGCTAAGATCGGCCGCATGGACCTGGAAACGGTGCGCGGCAAAAACGCTCACGCCAAGCTGATCAACGACTTCGAGGAAGGCCGCCTGGATATCCTCGTGGGCACCCAGATGGTGACCAAAGGGCTGGACTTCGAAAAGGTAGGCGTTGTGGGAGTACTCAGCGCTGACCAGTTGCTGCAGTTTCCGGACTTCCGCGCCGGCGAACGGGCCTTCCAGCTCATGTTGCAGGTGAGTGGCCGCGCCGGCCGCAAGCACAAACAGGGTAAGGTGATCATACAGGCCTTCAATACCACCAGCCCCGTCATCAGGGAGGTACTGGCCAATGACTACGCGGGCTTCTTTACCCGGGAGATGATGGAACGGCAACAGTTTAAATATCCGCCCTACTACCGTCTCATCCGCATCACCCTGAAGCATAAAAAGCCACAGACCCTCAATGAGGGAGCTTCTTTATTTGAAAATGCACTGAAAAGTAAATTGGGGGAATGGGCCATTGGCCCGGCAGTGCCCTACGTCGGCCGGGTGCGCGGCTACTATCTGCTGGATTTCCTCATCAAGCTGCCGCGCGATGCGAAGAAGATTCGCTTCGCCAAAGAGGTGGTGCAGCAAGCCATTGACGGGATGCAGCAAACTTCCGGATACAGCGGGGTGCGGGTGAATGTGGATGTGGATCCGTATTAATGGATTAGGGGTTGTGAAAAAAGCCCCTCGGCATGATCGTACACTGATTTATTAAGATTTGTCAGGATTTGTTAAGATCACTCCCACCAGGGTTTACGATCCTAAAAAACCTTAATTTATCCTAATGGATCAGTGTCCTATCCCTTTTCACACAACCTCTTCGAAGACGTTTTTTTGATGGTATGAAAAATAAAACTCCTAAAATAGAAAACCAGCCATGACCCGATCCATCCTCCTCTTTTCCCTTTCCGCTATTCTTTCAGTAGTTACCTTTTACCAAAAATCGGAACATAGCCTGGATCTCGATCTGGCCCTTCCGGTAGGGTTGTATTTTATAGCTGCATTGCTGCTTAGCATTCGGCCCCGGGTGGACTGGACAGAACAGCTCCAATTTGCCGGGCTGGCCCTGCTCGTTTGGCTGGTGTTGTTCAGCGTTTCTTACAATCTGCTTTTTTTTGCCATCGCTCCGGTTGCCGGCGGCCTGGGCGCCTGGCTAACCTGCTGGCTGGGGCAGCGGTTTCTGGAGGCCAGCTGGCCGCGTATATTGCCGATCGTCCTAACGGGGGTAGTGGCGGCACTGCTGGGTGTTTTGTTTATGATCGCAGTGAGAGGGCTACCGAAGGAAACATTTACCATCGGGCTCAAAGCAGGCGTTTTAACCGGATTGTGGCAAGTAGGAGTGGGAGGGCAAATGATTAGATTATTGAAACAACCGGCGCAATAGTGCGCCGGGCATGAAGTAATCGGCCAATAATGGGAGGCTATTTTGGTGCTGGACGAGGCGCCCATGACGAGCATAGCCGGAGCTACGTGAGGATATAGCGCCAAAAGAGGCCGCATAATGGGTCGAGAATTTCGTTCCCGCGCAATAGCCTTACCCCATTTTCACTTAGAGCTTGTCCAAATTTCGGCCTTCGAGCTGAAAACAGTTCATTTTTTGCTTAGGGCCCGGCGAAGAATAACTTCCCCATTTGATGCCGATCCCTGCCTGCCTTGCGGCGAGGCAGGTTGTCCAGCGACAAAATCTCTGGACTGAAACGGGGAACTTATTTTTCTCCGGCCCCTTAGATGAGGCGCGGGTTCAGGATGATAGCAGCGCTATCAAGCCTGGTTCCGGAACGAAATATAAGCGAAAAAGGGACGTTTGCAGGCCGATTGTTGAATTTTGGACAAGCTCTTAAGACTTTGCAAACCTCCTGTTTTCTACTTGCCGCACCCCCGCCGCCACCAGTTCCCACTGCAGCCGCATCTGATCTTCCACTGCCATGGAGCGCAGGCCCAGGTGGTGGGCTTCCTGCAGCACTACTTCTTCCCGCTTCTTTCCGGTGAGCAGCTCCATTTTCCAGTTGGCCATCAGGCGCTGCCATCTTCCGTAATCCGGGTTGGGCCAGGCCATACTTTGGGATGCATTCGGGATGGTGAAAAAGGGCATTTCCGAGACCAGCGTCAGGCAGTCCCCTCCTAAACTACGAATGCTTTCCATGGAGCTGGGGTGGAAGAGCGCCGCCGTCTTCGGGTCGTCGCGTTCCAGGAAATAAGCTTTCATGGCTTCCGAATTGGGGCGGGTGCAGAACCCCTCGCTGATGCGGTGGAAGCCCTTCTCGCCGCTGCGGTCGATATCATTGAGCAGGTAGCCTAGTTCTTTAGTTTTTTTCCTGCACTGCTCCTGAAGGGTGTCAGACCGGCCTACCCAGGCCGGGTCGATGAGGAACCAGGGGCCAAAGGAGGTAGCCATACTGTGCAGGGAGGCATGGAGGTGGAAAGGCAAGCCTGCCTTTTTCCACAACTCATAAATGAAAGCATTTTCCGGCCGCAGCGGCCCGGTTCGCCCCTCAATGGGGAAGCCATATTCCATATCGTCGCCGGGCAGCTCCCGGACGGCGTACTGCAGGTAGCGGGGCAGGCTGTAATGGTTATCGCTTTCGGTATACCAGCCCCGGTTGGCCACTTCCCCATCCGGGTTGGCGTGGGGAACAATCCACCAACTGTAGCCCTGCAATAAGGGATGGCTGCTCTCCTGTTGGCTGAGATAGCTCACCAGGTGGCGCAGCAGCCTCGGCCCCGTTGGCTCATCAGCGTGGCAGCCGGCGATGAGGCTGATTTTGAAGGCCCCGCTGCCAAAGTGGTAAGCGGCGATGGGACTGCCCTCCCGGCTGCTGCCCTCGAAATGGGGAGCGGGTAAATGGAGAGGGTGGGATAATATCTTTTCAATATATGATGCAAGCACTGTAAAAGAGATTGTCAGTTCTGTTTTACTCCCCGAGCGGAGTATAATTTCAGGGGTGATAAGTGGATGCTGGCTGAGGTGTTCAGCCAGCATATCCATAGCATCTAACGCCCGGCAGAGCCGGGCCCTTAGTATCCACTCAGCATCTACCAGATCACTACCCTCACACTATCCTCCCGATACAGAGGGCTGTCTTCTCCGATCTGGAAGGCCTGGTAGAAAGCAGGCATATTGACGATGGGGCCGATGGCCCGGTACTGCCCCGGTGAATGTACATTCGTCTTGACCTGCTTCTTCATGGCTTCGTCGCGGTATTTGCTGCGCCAGACGGTGGCCCAGTTGAGAAAGAAGCGCTGGTTCTGGGTGAAGCCGTCGATCAGGCCCGGGTCACCATGGGCCTTCAGGTGCTTTTGCAGCCCGTCAAAGGCGACGTTGAGGCCGCCCAGGTCGCCAATGTTTTCTCCCAGGGTGAATTCGCCGTTGACGAACAGGCCGGGCAGCGGCTCATAGGCGTTGAACTGATCCACCAATTTTTGGGTGCGGGCTTCAAAGCGTTCCCTGTCCTCTTCGGTCCACCAGTTTTTGAGGTTGCCGGTAGCATCGTAGCGGCTGCCCTGGTCGTCGAATCCATGGGAAATCTCATGGCCGATGACCGCGCCAATACCCCCGTAGTTGATGGCGGGGTCTGCCAGATAGTTGTAATAAGGCGGTTGGAGGATAGCGGCCGGGAAAACGACCTCATTGTACAAAGGATGGTAATACGCATTCACCACCTGTGGCGGCAGAAACCACTCGCCCTTGTCGACGGGCTGGCCTACTTTTTCGATCTTGCGCTTCCAGTCCCAGTTGGAAACGTTGATCATATTGCCGGCGTAGGAGCCGCCGTTTTCCTTGCCGGTGATCTCCAGCGCAGAATAGTCCTTCCACTTATCCGGATAGCCGATCTTCACCCGGAGATTGGCCAGCTTTTCCAGGGCTTTAGCCTTGGTGCTGTCCGACATCCACTCCAGTTGTTGGATGCGTTCGCCGTAGGCGTCCTTTAGGTTAGCCACCAGTTCTTCCGCTACTTTTTTGGCCTCCGGCGGGAAATAGGCATCGACGTACAGCTTACCCAGGGCTTCGCCAATACTGAAATTGGTAGTATTCAATACACTTTCCCAGCGCGGCGCCATTTCCTCGACACCTCCCAGTACGCCCTTGTAAAAGTCGAAGTTCGCCTGTTCAAAGTCCCGGCTGAGATACGCCAGGGCGCTGTTGAGCAAGGTCCACCGGGTATAAGATTTCAGCTTGGCCAGTGGCTCCTCAGAGAAGGTGCTTTCCAGGGATTTTATGTAGGCGGGCTGCATGACCGTGAAGGTATCGATGCTACCTAACCCAATGGCCTGAAAATAGGCTTCCCAATCAAAGGAAGGGGTCATCGCGGCAATCTCTGCCCTCGATCGGGGGTTGTTCATCAGCAGAGGGTTGCGCTTCTGGATTTTATCCAGTTGGGCTTCCGCCAGGCGCTTTTCCACCTGGAAGATATCTTCGGCTTCCGCTTTCGCAACTTCTTCTTTCGCTCCCGCCAATTGCAGTACCCGGCTTACAAAAGCCTTATACTCCCCCTGGAGGCGCAGGGTCTCCTCATCGGTTTTGACGTAGTATTCCTTTCCGGGCAAGCCCAGGGCCCCTTCGTTGAGGAAGCCGGCATTGATGGCGCTGTTGTTGAGGCTGGGCCGGGCGGTAAAGGAGAAGAACGTATTGGATTGAAGGGGGGCGGAAGCGATGAGGTAAGCCTCCAGGTCCTGGAGCTGGGAAATGGCCTCTATTTTCCTGAGCTCTTCCTCGATGGGTCGTATCCCCAGTTCGTTAAGGTAGGCCGTGTCCATAGCCGTTTGATAAAACAGCACGGCCTTACCCTGGTCAGTTTTTGGGTCGAAATCACCCTTTTTGATCGTAGATTCCAGGATGGTAAGTACTTTCTCGCTGGTTTGCTTGCCCAGGTCGTCAAAAGCGCCCCAACTGTCCCGGTCGGCGGGAATCTCTACCTGGTCCAGCCACCCACCGTTGGCAAAGCGGTAAAAGTCTATCGCAGGGTTCGCGCTGGTATCCATCAGAGACAGGTCGAGGCCGGGAGGCGCTTCCTGGCTTTGGAGATCAGAAGAGGCGGATTGGCAAGCCGTAATCAGCACAAAAAGAAGGGCTGTCAGGCTTACTTCGGATAGTCTTATCATGGTTCGAGTTTTTTTTTATTGCCCGAAGATAAGGTTTTGCAGCATAAGGCGGGGGGGAGAATATTGTGGAATATGTCGCTCGCCCGCCAGGTGAGGAACGGCGAAAAAACAAGAGCCATTCCAGGACTGTGGAATGACTCCTAAGAAAGAGAGAATTATTGACTATGCTTGCTTTATGGCGATGTGTTGAGCTTGCGTTTCATTTTTTCATTTGACGAGTGGAGAAAGGTTACCAGTCTGGCAAAACAGGAGGCGGGTCCAACCGCCAGCATTTGAATTTAACTATTTGATTGTGATGGAGTTAAGTTTTTGCCGCTGGAAAAGTCCATGCCTGTTGATTTGAAAACAAGATGGGCGGCAGGGCTGAGGGGTGTAACTTTAATTGAGTGCAGATTTACTTTTACTGTTTATGTATTTCGGTTTTATGGTTTTCGGTATTGCGGCCAGGTACTTCTGGAGGCCGTATCCGGCTCTCAACGGTGGACCTCCAGGTAACTGCAATGCCATAACACCAAAATACCATCATACCTAAATAGTTACAATTTACTTTTACTATGGTGGCGAATACAGAATTGGAACGGTTGGAACAATATTCAGAGGTACTTCGGGCCATCGCCCATCCGATACGGCTGGCTATCATCAGCCTGTTGAAAGATGGAGAACCGCTGTCGGTGACCGATATTCACGACCAGTTGCAGATCGAGCAGGCTGCGGCATCCCACCACCTGAAAATTCTCCGTTATAATGGTATTTTGCAGGCCCGCCGAGAGGGGCGCTATATCTACTACCTGCTCTCTGATGAAACCTACCCGCAAATTTTGGAGCTGCTGAAGACGGCTGATAATTTTAGCGATCTTTAGGAGGATACGGCTGCTGCTTTTTTCTCCGGGCCCTTCAATATTGCCCTGGGGGCGGATTCCTTAGGGCTCACCCCCTGAGAGTTGCGATCCCTCCTACGCCAAGGCTCGGGAGAAGCTCCAGCGGCACTATGACAAATTGTTTAAAATTTAATCTATAGTTTTCTGGCGGCGTCTACTAGAATAAGAAACGAGGCTACCATTCCAGGGTTGGACGAGTTCGCGGTTCGGTATTCGCTGTTCGCAACCGCGGCAGGCTGCCTGGGCTTACCTGCTTCTAACCGTGTCCAACGTTAGACGGATAGCCAGAAACGAGCTCCTTGCCAATCAAAAAAATACAGTAACTATTCAGCATCGTGGTGATTTGACCCCTCAAGCAAAATTTTGTAAGCCGCCCTTCCCCTTCCAAGGGGAATGAGAAGGGGTTCCAGCGGGAAAAAGTCTACAAAATTTTGCGTCAGGCGTATTTCAGACCCCATGCTGAATAGTAACAAAATACATATATTTGCACCCTGCTTTTAAACACGCAGGCCAGCCGCCTTACCTCAGCCCTAACCAGAGCGGCTGGCCCTGCTATAAACAGTGCCATGTCGAGATTAGCCGAAAGCACCGTACAAGCGATCGCCATCAAATACCTGGAAAAGCAATACCGGCGGCGTGCCCGCCGAGGCAAAATCTTCGCCGAGCCTGAAGTGCGCACCAAGAAGGAGCACGGCAGTAAACGCGCCGATGGCTTGCTGGCCTTCAAACACTGGCTGTGGGGTGTGTACGTCGTTTCGCTGGAAGCCAAATCGCACAAAACCCTACCCGCCATCAACCCCAAGCTGGACAAACAGCTCTTTGCCTTCAACGTCATCCGCGCCGGGCTGCTCATCTCTATCCTCAGCGGCGCCTTCTTTTTCCTCTATAAGTGGGACGACGGCTTCTGGCAGTTCATCATACCGGGCCTGGTCTTCCTGCTCGGCGGCGGCGCCTACGCCTGGCTGACCCGCAACCACTTCGGCCACCGCACCCTGCGCGTCATCGAGCAAATCCAGCAGTATCCGGCTGACGAACGATGGCTGGCCTTCTCTAAAGACGCCTACGCCTCCCTCGACATCGAAAAGCAGCGCCAGTTGAAAAGCATCTGCCGCCACCATGGCGTTGGCCTGCTGGTCGTCTCCGCCAACGGTAAGGTGAGCCGCCTGGCCAAAGCCCGTTTCCACTGGGACTGGTGGCACGACTACCTGCGGTTTTACAGCAAGGAGAAAGATATCCGAGCAGCAATCTGAGGCGACGCCTTCCCCCTAAACTCCCTTTAAGAAAAAGGTGTTGCCTCCCGCTAAAAAAGATGAAGGAAAAATTTATTAAACGCGATTGCCCTGCCTTATTGGCTACTCCTACAAAAAAAGAATTCCTTTGACTGAGTTTTGTCATTGCCTTTCTCCCGGAAAAATGGCATAAAGGGGTAAAATAGGCATATATGAAAAACAGCGCTTTTTTCCCGGCGATCTTCCTGTTTCTGTTTTTTTATCTGCCATCCATGGTAGCCCAAATCGGCTTCAAAGCCGGGCCCAGCACCAGGTGGGCCATCGCTTTCCAATATTAGACGGGTAGCCAAAAAAATCACTCCACCACCACCTCATCTACAAACAGCCAGGCCTTGCCTCCGGCGCCTGCGTGCCATTCCGGGCAAATTCCGATATTTTTGGCGGTGACGCGCACGTAGCGAGCCTTCCGTGCCGTTTCCCGGGTAAATTCCAGCACTTCGTTGGGGTCGCCCTGCTTAGCGGCGCTGGCCTCAAAGCGCGGCAGAGGATGGAAGTGCGCTCCATCTTCCGACAGCTCGAATTGTACCCACTCGGGCGCAAAAATCCAGGTGCCGATATCCCGAAGGAAGGTAGTTTTGATGCGCCTGATGTCCTGCACCCTGCCCAGGTCGATGGTGGCCTGAAAGTCTTGCCCTTCGAAGCCCTGCCAGCAGCCATCGGTGAAGGTGGGGGAGCCGGTGCGGCCGTCGATTAGCCCCAATGGGCCGCCGCCGTTGTACTTTTCAGCATAAGGGTGCTGGAGCTGGATGCTGTTGTAGCGCGACCGCCGGAAGCTGGCCTCGCTGGCCGGGCTGTTAACCTGGCCTTCTTTAGCGGCCATGGCCTTTATGATGGTTGTGTTAGAAAGGTAGATCGGGCTGGTATAGAGCTTTGATTTAACGGTGGGTTGGCTGCCGTCGAGCGTGAAGAATAGGCGGGCTCCTGGTGTGGCGGAATGCAGCTCCACTTCGGTGGCATCGGCAAAGATGTCCAGCTTCTCCACTTCCCTGTCCCGGCAGTGGAAGGTGGGCGCAGCCGACACCTCCGGATAACTTCCCTCCATCCGGAAAGCCCAGGCGTATCGGCAGGGGCGGTTCGGTTCGTCCTGCAACTCCGCCGGCAGGCGGATGGACAGGCCTTCTGCGGGATCGAACGACCAGTCCAGGGGCTGGGCGTAGCCTAGGAGTTCTATCGTAGAACCTTCTCGTGGGCGCACGGATTTTAGCTGCAATATTTCCCCCGGCCATTCCAGGCATACGGCGTAGACATAGCCATCGGCATCGGTGGTGTAGCGGATTTGCTCTCCCTCTTTGTACTGATGCCACATGTAGCTATGATGGACTACCGCCGCGTTGACGCGCATCCATTCGCCTACCTCTTTGAGGCGTTCCAAGCTGGGCGCCGGGATAAGCCCTTCGGCGGTGGGCCCCACGTTGAGCAGGTAGTTGCCGCCCTTGGCGGCGATGTCGATCAGGTTGTGGATGAGGGTTCGGGCCGGCTTCCAGTTGTGGTCGTTCTGCTTGAAGCCCCAGGTGTCGTTCATGGTCATGCAGGATTCCCAGTCCAGTTCGGCCGATCCGTAGTCGAGAATCTCCTGTTCCGGAGTACCGAAATCGCCGACGTCGTCGCCTTCCCGGTTCATGCCCTGCATGCCTTGCCGCCCCTTGCCGACGCGGTTGTTGATGATGATGTCGGGATTCAGGCTACGCACGAATTGATATAAATCTTTGCCCTGCTCTTCGGTCCATTCGGATATCCATTCCCCGTCGAACCAAAGGACGTGGGGATTGTATTGTTCCACCAGTTCTCGCAGTTGTGGCTTGAGATAACTTTCGCGGTAGGCGGCAAAGTCCGGCCCATCGGGGTTGGGGTTGCCGTAGTCCTTGCCTTGGGCATCGGGGTGATGCCAGTCCATGATGGAGTGATAGAAGCAAAGTTGGATGCCGGCTTGATCGCAAGCCTGGCGCAATTCCTTCAGGATGTCCCGCTTAAAGGGAGACGTGTCCATAATGTCATAGTCCGTCACCTGGCTGTTCCACAGGCAAAAGCCGTCGTGGTGTTTGGAGGTGATAACGATGTATTGCATGCCTGCCTCTTTGGCAATGGCCACCCATTCTTCGGCGTCGAATTCCAATGGATTGAACTGCCGGGCATAAGGCTCGTATTCCGAAACGGGGATATGGGCGGCGGACATGATCCACTCTCCAACACCGCTGATCTCTTTGTTCTGGTGAATACCCGCCGGCACTGCGTAAGCCCCCCAATGGATGAACATGCCGAAGCCGGCGTCCCGCCACCAGGCCATCCGCTGATCGAATTCTTTTTCCGATTCCAGCAGGTAATTATCATGGGGGCGGCGGTAGAGGGCGATGGAGGAGAGGGTAGGGGGGGCCATAGCGGCAAACTGGATGCGCAGTTTGTCGGTAGTAGTGCGCGGGATGCGGATAAAACGATGGTTACCAATGGTAGTGGCCTCGCCTACATTTTTCCAGCCACCCGCCACCCAGGCTTTTACATTTACCTGTTCGATGCGTTGCCCGAGGGGTAGGTATTCCCGCAGTTCCACCACGTTGAAGGTTTGAGGTTTTGGGAGAGTGATCACGAGGGTGGCCTGCTCGACGCCATCTTCGGCGGCCCAGTAGGTTTGGTTGTCGCCATCGGTGAGTAACTGGGCGCCGAAGCCTTCCCCCCGTGTGCTGGACGCTTCCACCCGGGCGCCCGCCGCCAGGTTATCGGAGAAGGTAGCGTCCAGCCGTTGCCGTAGTTCCATCAGCGCCTGTACGTCGTTTTCGTGGACCAGCCCGCGGCGGTCGACCGGCAGGTTGAGCAGCAGGTTGGCGTTGCGGCCCACGGAGTTGTAGTAGATCATCTCCAGGTGTTCTCCGGATTTGACTCTGTCATCCTGATCGGCGTGGTAGTACCAGCCGGGGCGGATGGAGACGTCCACCTCGGCGGGTACCCAGTGGGTTCCGTTTTGGTTGCCGGAGCGCAGCTCCAGGTAGCGGGGGGTGCCGGGGTAGTAGTCATCCCGGTTGAGGGTGGCCCAGTTGGTGGGGTTGGCGAAGCCGCGCTCGGTGCCTACCCAGCGGATATCGGGCCCGGCGTCGCTGAAGATGACGGCGTTGGGTTGATGCTTTCGGACGGTAGCGATGTAGCCCGGCCAGTCGTAGAGCTGCTGGCCTTTGTATGCTTCGCTCACCGCCCCGTCGAACCACACTTCAAAAATATCGCCGTAGCCGGTTAGTACCTCTTCCAGTTGCTTTTTGAAATACGCGTTGTATTCCGGAGTACCGTAGATGGGGTTGTTGCGGTCCCAGGGCGAGAGGTAGACTCCCATCTTGAGGCCGTACTCCCGGCAGGCCTCAGACAGTTCTTTCAGTAAGTCGCCTTTCCCGTCGCGCCAGGGGCTGTTCTTCACGCTGTGTTCGGTATACCTGGAAGGCCACAGGCAGAAGCCGTCGTGGTGTTTGGCGGTGATGATGATGCCCTTCATGCCGGCTTCTTTGGCCACCCGCGCCCACTGTCGGCAGTCGAGTTCAGTGGGGTTGAAAATTTCGGGGCTCTCGGTGCCGTGTCCCCACTCCAGATCGGAGAAGGTGTTGATGTTGAAGTGGACGAAGGCATAGTAGTCGAGCTGATGCCAGGCCTGTTGCCGTTCGGAGGGAGTGGGGCCGAAGGGAGCCGGGGAAGAGGGTTGGCTGTGAGCGAAAAAAGTAAGTAAGCTGAAAATAAGGCTAATGCCGATGGCTGATGGTTTCATTTGCAGAACGATTTTGTGACTGGGAAGTTAAGAAAAAGAGCCGTATCGAATGGGGTTGCTATTCTTTTCGGGGGCCTAATGAAAGGCAGGGCCTTTGGTTTGTGGCCTGCTTTATTTAGATTTGAATGCTGGTTTGAAGGTTATGCAGAAATGGGGCGTATTCAAAGTTCTGCGTTTAAGAGCTTGGAGGCCGGGTTTGAAGGCAGGAAGTGGCCTTCGTAGCTCAAAGATTGGCCTCCAAATATGAACTAAGGTTCGAAGCCGCGCCGGAAACCAGGGCCACAACGAAATTTAACCAATGGAAACCTGGATTGCATTATTACGAGGCATTAATGTTGGGGGAAAACATATTGTCCCCATGAAGGAACTCATTAGCCTCTTAGAGGCAAATGGCTTTGTCAATGTAAAGACTTATATTCAAAGTGGGAATGTGGTTGTACAAAGCCCCACAAGGCCAAAAGATGAAATTGGACAGCTGATTGAGAATAGATTTGGTTTCAAGCCTTCTGTTTTCATTTTAAGTGGGAATGACCTCAAAAAAGCAGCGGCAAAAAACCCCTTTAAAACGGATCAGGGGAAGTCTGTCCATTTTTTCTTTTTTGAGGAAGAACCAAAGGTTGCTAATTATGAGTTATTGGATGCCCTCAAAGTGGAATCAGAGGCGTATAAACTAATAGGAAAGGTATTTTATGTGTATGCTCCTGAAGGTATCGGCCGCTCAAAACTGGTTGAAAAAATGGGTAAAGCATTCCCAAGCATAACTATGACTGCAAGAAATTTGAATACAATAAACAAGTTGCTGGAAATGATCGCCTGACTTCTTGTCAAAGCCGCAATTAAGAGATCAAAATGATAAATGAATATCTGGAAAAGGTTTGAAAAAAACTTAGTTTTCATCGAAAACACAAAAACAACACCATGAAATCCTATCTGCCCTTTGCCCTGGCAATCACCTTATTTTTACCAGTGTCCCGATTAATCGCCCAAAGCGAAATGGCCGAAACCATTGCGATGGACCTGTTCTACGCCAGCGGGCAGATCAGCAATCAACGGCCAAGCGTAACCATCACCTCCGGGCTGGATCTTCCGGTCCGGATTGACCCCGAAAGTTTCTCCCTGCAAGTGGATGAAAAAACGCTGGCACTATGCAATAGCGCCGCCGATAGCCAGGATGCAATGGCTTCCATATTGGCGCCGGCTATTGTTCAGCTGTATACGAGTGCTTTCAGGGACACGCTGATCTCCCAGGGCGCTTTCTTTGGTTACATGGCTGGATACCAAACCCTGGGTGAACCAGCGGCAGCACTCTGGGCCAACCTTTATCGCGCGTACCCAAAACTGAGTGAGGAGATCGATCTCGAAACCCGCAAATCCCTGATGGATACTGCCCGGCAGGAACTGGATCAATTTATGCCCGTGTTCCAAATGGCCAATTATTTTTCCGTCGTTGGCCAATACGGATACGCTGAGATGTATTATGAAAAGATCAACGTGCGTTTTCCCAGCCGCGAGATATACAGCAATGCCGGGGTTTGTAAAGCCCTGCAGGCGCTTGACCTCTTTGGGATCAATGAACTGAAATACGTCTATCCCTTTGTGATCGACCTCAAGTTCCGGGCCGGCACAAAGGGCGAAAAAAGCATGCGGGACAGTCTCCTCCTGGCCGCTGCCGAAGATTTCCGCGAAGCCATTCGGCGGGATCCGGCCTACGCCATTGGTTACGTCAACCTTTCCTGTACGCAATCCCTTTTGAAAGATTATTCCGAAGCCATCGCCAATGCAAAAAAAGCACAGGAACTGGCCGAAGCCCAAAACCTGAACCGGGTAAAGGGCAGCGCCCTCATCGCCCTGGGTATCGCATTTGCCGAGAGCGGCGATAAAGCCCAATCCGATGCCGCCTTTTCGACGGCGGCGGACATCGAAGATGAATCCGTGCAAAAGCTGGTGAAACTCAACCGGCAGGAAGCCGTAGCCTCGGGCGAGGAAAATATTTTCTTTGATGAGGAATCCATCGGCAGTTCCACTGTGGAAAGTATGGCGGGGGAAATCATCTTTGGCGGCGGCCTTCAGCAACCTTTCTTCGTTATCCCCGTAGGAGAAAATACGAACCTGTTTGTAAAAGAAGAACCTCAATACCGGCTCCTCATACAGCAAAATTCAGCGGACGGAACCAACTGGTTTTTCCAGTCCTCCCAGCCCGGATATGAGGGCGTCAGCGCCGGAGAAATACAACTGGGTTCCGACATCACCGAGGTCACCGACGCCTACGGCGGCCCGGCGGCCGTCCGCAAATTCGGCCGGGGGAAGTTTTACTACTACGAAAAATCGGGCATTATCTTCAAGATCAATGCGGATGATGCAGTGGAGGGCTGGACTTTGTTTTACAACAACTAAGAGTGTGTTCAAATTTCATACTTCGGGCTGAAAATGCCCCTTTTCCGATGACACTTCGTTGGGGAAATCCTTATTTAGCTATGGCTAAACTCCGGTTTCCCCGCCTCGTTTCATCAAAAAATGGGTTACTATTTAGCATAAGGCTATGGATGCCTCTGGTGCGAAATTTTGTAAGCAAACCTTCCCCTTTCAAGAGGAATGAGAAGGGGTTCCGGCAAAAAAAGCCTACAAAATTTCGCGCCAGGGGTTAAATCACCATGATGCTGAATAGTTACAAAAATGGACTATTTTCATCTCCAAAAACGAAATTTGAACACACTCTAAGCTACTGGGGAAGTTATTCTTCGCCGGGCCCTTATGGAATGGGCATGTTGACCTATTCGCTCTGGCAGGGTATTTCGGGCGCAGCGCTCCGGGAAAGCGAATTTGTCGACATCAATACCTTGTTCAATTACTCGGAAGAAACGATGCTCAAAATGGCCGGCACATCAACCAGCCAAAGCCGGGCAGTGCCATCAGCTGATGCCGTCACGATGTATCGTCCATCCGGGGAAAAACAGACGTCATGGATGATGCCGGAATGGCCGGTATGCCGATAAATCTGCTGGCCTGTTTTGGGGTCCCACAAATACCAGGCATACCCACTGGCGGCGAGCAGGTATTGGCTGTTGGGGGAAAGAGCCATCGTGGTAACCGGGCCCGGATGAGCCATTGTAGTTAGGGTGAGTTGGCCGGTAGCAATAGTGTATCGGTACAGGCTTCCGTCATCCCCCGCCAGGAGCATCTGGCCGCCCCCGGGGAGAAATAAAATATCATTCATCCGGATTCCCGCCGGGAACCTGGCCTCCTTGAGCAGTTTCCCGTCACTGATCCGCCAGGATTTTGCGCTATGGGTATCATTAGATACCGTGATCAAAGTCTTTTCATCCGGGCTGATGGCAAGGGCGTCTACACTTTTGCCATCATGAGAAAAAGACAAGTGAAAGGCGCCGTCTTTTCGCCACACAAAAGCCAGTCGCTTGGCGCCAACGGCCATCCAATTCCGGCTGACGTCGACATCATAGCATCCTAGCAGTTTCTCTTTCCCGGCTACCAAAAGCTCCGGCGGCTGATAGGGGTCCGTCCAGCGGAATGCCTCGCCCCGGGTGCTGACGCCTACCGCCACCTTTCCATCCGGAGCAACGGCGATGGCCGATATGCCGCCCCGTAGTTCAGTAACCCCGCCGCCCCGGTAGCTTTCCAGTCCGTTCCACCAGCCGATCTCCGGGTTTTCCCGCCCCTGCCCGATCAGGATCTGGTCGTTTTTTCTACCCCAAAAGGCAGCGGATGAAACCGGCCCCTGGGCCTGGGTAAACACTTGCTGGTGCCGTTGTTCCAGTGGCCAGGCCCGTAACGACCGGTCGCTGCTCGAACTGTAAAGGGTTTGCCCATCAGCGGAAATATTCAGCCCGTTCACTTCATCCAAATGGCCGCGAAGCGTAAGCAGCGGCTGTCCATTCCGGGCGTCCCAGATGCGGATGGTTCGATCGGCTCCGGCCGTGGCGAGGTATCGGTCCCGGCCGAAGAAAAAAGCAGTCAATGCCCTTCGCTCATGGCCTTTCAGGATGAGGGGGTTTCCACCCTCTCTATCCCGGATCACCACGGTCGAATCATTGGAGGTGGTGACCAGTTGACTGCCGGAAGCAGAGAACCCTACCGAGTTGATCCGGGCGGGGTGGGCTGCCTGGGAAAACAAAAGCTCGCCGCCTTCCGCCCGGCGAAGTTCCAGGGCCCCGTCCGGATAGCCCAATAAAACAGACCGCCCATCCGGGGACAAGGCTACGGCTGTTGGCTGGGAAGCAAGAAGGATTTTGGAGTCGGGTGCTTTGCCTTCAATCGAGAAAGTCAGCAAAGTATTTTTTACCAATACCAAAAAACGATTTCCATCGGGGAAAAAATGCACCGACTCTCCAGGTTCTTCCAGCTTTACTCGAACGACTGGAACCGGGTTACTTAGCCGGAAAATGAGTAATGCTCTGTCTTCCGAGACCGAGGCCAGATGGGTATTGGAAAAAGCCAGGCCATTGACTGTTGCACTGTGCCGCTCCATATTGGGGATGGCTCTACCCAGTACATCCAATAACTGAATTTTCCCATCCTCCAGGCCGGCAGCTAACCATTGATGATCCGGAGAGCCGGCCAGGGCGGCCACTCTTTGTTCAAAAGCGGCCATTGTTTTGGGAACCGGGGAGTGATGGTAGGCTTCCAGTAAAACCCCGTAGGTTCCATCCGAAGGGAAGGCCTGCCAGGCCTGAACGGCCGTGGCCAGCGCGGCAGGATCATCGCTCGTTAGCAATAAACGAGCCTTATTGGCCAGCGCCTCTGAGCGGGCAATGCGTTGTTGCAACAGGGCATTGTCTCTTTCCGATTCGGCTACCCGGCCACTGCTGTCTGCCTGAAAAGTCCGGTATTCCGCCAGCAACTGATTGTTGACCGCCAGCGATTCCTGGAACACGGCTACCTGGCGGTTGCTATCTGCCAGATATTCCTGTCTTACCGCGTTATCCCGCTCCTTAAATGCGTTGGCCCTTTGGATGTCTGCTTCCTGTTTTTGAAAAAAAGAAAAAATGCCCAACCCGGCAATGGCCAGCATACCTATCCCGAAAATAATCCAACGGATTCTACGGGCCCGCTCTTCCTTCTCCCGGCGAAGGCGGCTCAGGCGCACCAGTTCGCGTTCGCGCGGCTGCCAGAATCGCATACCGTTTTCTCCTTTTTCCACCAATGCCAGATCAATAGGGTCGAGCGTTGTAGCCAGGTTCTCCGGGTCGAAATCGAGCATCTTGTTGTCCAGAATGCGGTAGGCGCGCTGGCCGGGCGCATCCGATTCGCGAAAGGCTTTTTGCACCAGTGGGGCCAGGGTGTCGTGGCTCAGGCTGACCTTGGGGCCGGCATCGCTGAGCAGGTAGAGGTCTTTGCAACGTTGGATGATCCGGCCGATCTCCTCCTGTCGGTGATTGTAGAAAACCCGGATGTCTTCCAGCGAGCGGCTGTCGGCCGTACCCAGGGGCGTAGTGTGGTAGTTGAGCAGATCCAGCAGCAGGCCGGAGGTAACCGCCTCGGGCATGGCCTGTGCCAGTTGGGCCACCTGCTGTTCAAAGAATTCATCGAGCAGGATGCCGTCTTCTTTCAGTTCCTGGTAGAGTTGAACGGAAAATTCGGGAGCGGCGGGGTTGATGGCTTTTGCTTTATTCCATAGTTTCGTCACCAGGATCTGCAGGATGGGCGCTACCGGCGAATCTCTGTCCGAAAGCAGGTCGTCGGCCACCATACCCGGCAGGTGCGCTTCCACACTCAAATGATACCAATTGCGCAGGCGTTCCGTCAAGGCCAACCCCTGAATGACCTCGATGATCTCTTCCCGCTTCAGGCGTTCCAGAAACACCTGGGAGCGCGGCAAAGCGTAGGCCTTACATCCCTTTTCGATCTCCGGCTGGTATTCCTTCCGGTAGGCCAGCATCAGTTTTCCCTGGGGCAGCATGCCGGGCTGCTGAAATACGCTTTGCAATAAGCTCAAAAAGCGATTCAGCTCTTCCGGATCATCAGACGGGCGGGTGAATACTTCCTCCACCTGGTCCAGAATGATCACCAGCGGCCGGTCCAGTTTCGCTTCGGCCTGTATCCAACGATACAGGATGGTTTGGGTGTCTCCGGCCTCCGCCAGCTTCCGGCGGCGATCCCGTTGGGCTTCTTCACTTTTGAGTCCCTCTTTTTGCAGTTCTCGCAATATACCGGCGCCGTGTTCCTGCATGGCTTTCAGCTGCTCCAGATAGGGTTTGTGTTGCGGGCCGGCTTTATCTTCCAGCGCTTTCAGGTTCTGATCCAGCTGTCCGATCAGTTCTTGCAAAGCCGGGCTTAGGGGGCTTTCCCCGTGCGAATGGATAGGCGGAGGAGTGGATGCCGCCGGCCCTTCTGCCGGCAAAGCTTCCGCCAGGGCCCGTTCCAGGGAGCCGGTAAGCCCCCATTCGGGCCTTCGGCGGATATAAACGACCTGATGGGCGTGCTCCAGCCGGGGCCGCAGGCCGGTGTCCAGCAAGGAGGATTTACCCACCCCCGACTGGCCGTACAACAAGATAAGCGGCGGCGCTTCGGGGTCGGTAACCCGGTTGTACAAGTCGCGGATATAGGAGGAGCGGCCGAAAAAAACAGCCGCGTCTTTGCGTTCGTACCGCTTGAAAAACAGAAAGGGTTCTTCCGGCGGCTGGATATCGGCCGGCAGGCCGGGCAGGCCGAAGAGCGGATCGCCGCAGGCCGCCGGCAGGCTCCAGTCCATCACCTGTTCGGCGCCCGGGCGCCGGTGCAGTTCCCAGGGCAGTTCCCGGGCGTGCCCATCGGCTTCCTCCGGGCCGTCCATTACCAGGCCTCGGTAATCCCCTTTACGGGTACCCATTTTGATCTCATCCTCGGCTTCGGCCCAGGCTCGTTGCAGAGGCAGGCCGCCGGCCAGGCCCTTATAGAAGCGGACCGCCAATTGGGTTGCGACCGCATCGTTGATCGGCTCCGCCGTACCCACCACCGCCGGGATGCCCGCTTCGATCAGTTCCACGGCGTGCGCCCGTGAGGAACAGCCGTTGAGAAAAACCAATTGCAGGCTTTTTTGCCGGGCAAAGAAAGGGACGAGCCCGCCGGCTTCGGCTTTGATGTTGTTATCGTCGAGGGTTTCCAATAACAACTGGTAGCCGTTAGCATGCCCCCCATAATGAAAAATAGCCACCCGGTCCCGGTAGCGCGGATCCTGAAAGACATTGACAATCTGATCGATGGTGACATTGGCCCGCTCTACCACTTCGCACAAGCCCATCTGTTCGGCCAAATACAGCGCCTTGCGCAGGCCGTCCAGCTCTTTGGGCAGGTTGCGCAGGTAACGGGCGTTGTCGACCCGGTCGTTGGCGAAGGCGAGGAATAGGACGGGTTTATTGGCCATGCCTAAAATTAGCAGATTATTTGGGAACTGGAAGGGTGTGTTCCATTTCGCTTCTGAAAATAAAGGCAAACTGATGTATACCCGCGCCAATGTAAAAGGTGACACTATTATCTCGGGAGATGGCCATTATATTCTCATCGATGACATTAAAGGGAAGGCCCAGGTTTGGAAAACTGCAGACTGGAAACTGCTGGCCGAATTTCAAAAACCTAAAGGTGTTTCCTTCTTTTCTTCCCGGGTGCAAGAGCTATGCTGGCAAAGAGGATAATGAGTTTTTGCTGGTGACGAGCGAGAAAATGTACAAACTAAACCTCGGCCGGGAAGAGCTTAGGCCTGGTGGGCTTCCTGGGCGACAGCTGGGAGTATCAATTCTTTCCCTGGATGCCTTCCACTGTAAAGCTGACTATCTACAGCTCAGAAACCTTACATACTGATTATGCGACGCCGGTGTTGCAAACCATCGTGGGCCGGGTGGCTAAGGGTATCTACCAGCCCAATATCCATAAAGTATTCTCTTTTACTGAGTTGCCCCAGGCTCACGAAATGATGGAGCAGAACCGGGCGGCGGGCAAGCTGGTAGTGAAAGTGTAACCCAAAGGATAGGTGAATATCAACCTACTGGGCCTTCTCATTCTGGCCAGCCTCTCCCAAGGGGTTGTTTTTGGGTTCGCGGTTTTATACTTACCGGTTTCCTTTGATCAGTACAGCTTACTCGCTATCGGTATGGAAGCCGGGTTCAAATCCAAGTCGGCCTTTTATACGACTTTCAAAAAGTAGCTGGCATGACGCCCACCAAGTTTAAAAACAACTTCTAAGTCCTCATTCCTTCAATTTTAACAATCCGGGGCCTTTCGGCCTTTTTCACTTTGGGGGTATGCCAGGATAGGGCTCATCTTTCAGGCAAACATCAAAACAGTTGTCGTACAAAACAGAAGGCCAGATCTGTTGAACGGAAAAAACGAAGCCCTGGAACGCGCCATTAAACTGTTGAGGTGAAAGTGGCTGTGAGCCAGTCAACTTTTGAGGTTGCCTGGGATTAATTATCTTTAGGGTTTTGGAAAAAAATAACCTGCCCAATGCACCCGATCAGCCTTCAACAAGCCCGCGCCCTGGCCATCCATAGCCAGGGCCTGGCCGCCACCCGAAACTACAAGGAGAAAGCGGGCGCATTGAGCGCAATTGAACAGATCGGTTATGCCCAGATCGATACCCTTTCCGTTGTAAACCGGGCTCACCACCACGTGCTCTGGAGCCGGGTGGGCGGTTATCAAATTCACCACTTGCACGAGCTGGTAAAAGAAAAATCCGTTTTCGAATACTGGGCCCACGCCGCCGCCTATCTGCCCATGCGCGATTACCGCTTTACCATCCCCCGTCAGGAAGAAGTCCGCGCCAGTGATGGCATGTGGCACGGCCGAAACCCGGATCTGATTGCTTACGCCCTGGATCGCATCCGGGCAGAGGGGCCGCTGATGTCCCGGGATTTTGAGAAAAACTCCGTCAGGCTCTACTTTGGCGATAACAAAGAGGGCTGGTCGGCCTCCGCGATCAGCCACACCCTTTTCCAGCTCTTCATGGAAGGTGAACTGATGGTGGTGAGCCGCAAAGGCTTCCAGAAAGTGTATGACCTGACAGAACGGGCGCTGCCAGCTAATGTGGATACCCGCCGCCCCAGCCGGGAGGATTACATCCGCTATCTGATAAGACGGGATATCCGGGCTCATGGACTGCTCAGAGCCAGCGAGATCGGCTACCTGATCAAAAATTCCGCAAAGGATATCAATCGCCAACTGATACAGATGGTGGAAGCCGGCGAACTCATGGCGCTGGCCGTAGAAGGGGGTGCCCAGCCCTATTACGCCTTCCCATCGGCTCTGGAAACCCTGGATGCCTTCCCCCGCGAGCGCCGCATTCGCATCCTCTCTCCCTTTGACAACCTCCTCATTCAGCGCAAACGCCTGGAGGAATTGTTCGGCTTTTCCTACACCCTGGAGTGCTACGTACCCAAGGAAAAACGCAAGGTGGGCTATTTCAGCCTGCCTTTGCTGCGCGGCACGGAATTCGTCGGCCAGGCCGACCTGAAAGCGGATCGGAAAGCCAAAGTGCTCTGGATCAAAAATCTGGTGTGGGAAGAAGGAAAGGCGGAGCTGGGGCACTTGTGGAAAGCCCTGGCTAGCAGCTTGAAGGATTTTGCGGCCTTCAATGAATGCGAGGGCATCGATTCGGAGGTGAGCCTGCCCGATTGGGGGAAGAAGATTTTGGTATGGAACCCGAATGAAACGGATTAGGCGGGTTGGCTGAGAGTGGAAGGCCCGCATGCGAACACCGAATTGCGAACACCGAACCCCGGTCAATAAAGCTGATTCCGCAACACCACAAACGGTATCCCATTCTTAACCCAGCCCTCTACCTCCCCATTATCCGGGATTACCTCAAAGGCCAGGCTGCCGAGTACGATGTCCTCATCTCCGTCCTGGTCGATATCGCCGGAGTCCATAACGATCCAACGGCCCATACCGGCCTGGTGAAAGCTGTACGGCCGGTAACCGCCTCGCCCGTCGTTTTCCAGAAAGATAAAACTCTCATTTGGTTGGTTTTGGAAGTTCGGAAAAAAAGAAACTGTAGCGATATCCAGGTCACCGTCCTGGTCGAAATCGTGGGGAAGTGCGCCGTAGGCGCCGTGAAGGGGGTAGAAGAATTTCTCCTCGAATTGCATGTTTCCGTCGTTTTGGAAGATACGGATGCCGTGGTAGGGTTTGAGGATTGGGGGGTAGTCGGCATTATCGCCGCAGGTATAGAGGATATCGGGATGGCCATCGTCATTGTAATCGAATAGCGAAAAAGAACTGGAGCCGTAGGAGGGAGGAAATTGGAGCACCCGCTCTTCGCGGAACTGCCCGTCACCTATATTATAATAGAGAAAAAAGCCTTCATCGCCCTGCCCGAAAAGGGCCAGGATATCCGGCTGGCCATCCTGGTTGAAGTCCTTTATTTCAGTGCGGATGGCGCCGGGCTTATTGTGTAACAGATGTTTGCGATACCCTCCGGCGCCCTCCTGTTCCCACCAGGCCAAACCGCCGGTCCATTTGGCAAATTCGCAGACGACGATATCCTCCCGCCCGTCGCCATTGAGGTCGGCGAAAGCGCTGTGGATGGGCCGCTGCAGGCTATCCAGCATAATGGAGGGAGCCCGCTCACTCCCTTTGGGCAGCCGCAGGATAAATCCGGAAGGGGCGTCGGTAGGGGAGAAAGAGCCCATGATGGTGAGGCGCAGGGCCTGTTTTGTTTCATTCAAAGAAACGGCGCCCTCCCGTACTATCGCGGCCTGTTGCAGGCCCAGTTGACCGTTGAAGCGGTACAGGCTGCGGCTGTTGGCGTCGCCGATGTACATCCCATCATCCGAGCACTTCACTAGCGTAACGCTGGGCGGAGAGAGGTAGTAGTCTGGAAATTCGGCCTTGAAAAGGGCTAACTCCTGGCCAATAGGGGCGGCTTCCGGCAATGGAAGCGCCTGGGGGGCGCGGCTGAGGTAAAAAGTCCGGATTTTTTGCCAGACAACGGAGTCGAGAATCGGTTGTTCCGGGAAAATATTAGCGGCCAGAATTGCCTGTCCGCCGGGGCCTTGCTCAATGAGCCCTGCCCGGGTGTTTTCATCTGGGTAAAAACCCAGCATATAACCCATGCGGGGCAGCACGTGTTCTTCCCAGGTAGCACGGGGCAGCAGTGCCGGCTCAGGGTATTGATGACAGGCGGCGCAGTGTATCTTTGCCAGGTTTTCTCCGTTATAACGAAGTGTGCTGTCAGGCTCAGTCTGAGGTTGGCATTGTATGAAAAGAAGAGCGGCACAAAACAGAATGAACACAGCGGGGCTTTTTTGCATCATTGCGAATGAATATTTTTGCGCGGAAGATTTTGTTCGCCCCAAAAGTACGCCCCCAATGTTAAGTGATTATGAATTATACAAGTTTCAGAAACTAATGTCATGCGATTCTTTCATTACCTCTTACTCTTTGTAGTATTCTATGCTCCCCGGGTTGCTGCGCAAATTGCGCCTCAACAACTTTTCAGCGACATCAAGTTGCGGATCGACACCAACCTGTATTCCTGGAAGGACAACCAGATAGAATACAGGGGGGCGCCGCATCTATGGTTCGATTACCAGGAAGAAAACCCGGTCATTGAGCTGCAGCTATTTCCCAAATACTGGGGCCTGCAGGGGGTCCACCTGCAACCCGGAGATGGTTGTGAGCCGCTGGATACTTTCAGGATGGTGAACGGGCAGTACTATCGCGCCAAGCTGCGCCTGCGCGATATCACGCAAACCGAGTTCCTCACCCTTTCTATCCAGGCCCGGTTGAAGTATCAGGAGGCGCCTTATATATACGAGCTTCGGCTTTTTCCGGTCACCAAAACCAGGGCGTACCTTCCGGATGGCTCCGAAGAGTTGTTCATTGGCGAGGAGAAGATAATCGCCTTGGAGTCCAACAATTTTCAAAATATTAAAGCACCGGATATATGGTCAAGCGGCTTGCCCATCAATTACAAGTTGAGCCGGAAAGAGGGCCGGGTGTGGGTACATCTGCTGCCCAATGAGTTAGGTAGCCAGCCGTTGTCTTTTGCTCTGGACGTCAGGAAGCCTTTCTTGAATGAAGAAGGAAAGCCTGTTTATCAATTGCCGCCAATCAGCAAGTCCTTTTTGGTGAAACCTGCAAAGCTGGCTTTTCTGAGCATGGACCGGCGAGAGGTCAGTTACGGACAAAGCGCCGGGCGGGAGGAAGTCGAAATTGAACTGAAGTACAATCCGCTCTTGCAGATGCGCAAGACCTACCGCCTGGAGGCTCAGGAAGAGCCCGGGGGCGCTCTGGTGGCGGAGATTTTTACCCGAAATGTGCTCGGCAATGGCAAAGTCCTCTGCTGGCTTCGCCTCTACGATTATCACCGGCGCACCGATGGCAATCTGTACATAAAAGATGGAGATAAGGCTGTTTTTATCACCAATCTGGACATTATCCCGAAGACGGAGGTTCAAAAGCTGAGTTTGCGCCGGGAAGGCCAGGACTGGCAGGCCGCCAGCGAGGTGTTTCCCGGTGAGCGGATCGAGATCAGGATCGAGGGGCTGAGTTTGCACCGGGCGGACTTTCGCTTCGACGGCCTGCAGCAGGTGCAACGGGATTCGCTGGCCAGTAACGACCGGGCCGTTTCCTTTAGCGGGATTGTCCCCATTGATATCGCCCAGAAAAAAATTCGCCTGTACAACGGTACAACCCCAACCGGCCAGGCGCTCAGGGTGGCCGAATATGAGCGGCCGCGGCCCTTTGATTTTATAACCCTGCACTACGCCAAGGATTCGGTGCTGCTAAAAGACGCCGACTTTCTGATCTTTCTGGAAGGCCAACTGAATGACATTACCTTCCAATTTGACCATGATAAAATTGACCGGGGGCGCTTGTTCGGGCCCCAGGAATTGGAGATCGACATTCAGGTGCTGGAAAAAGGACAAACGCTGATGGACCAGAAGGAGGTGCGCAACCTGCTGATCTGCCCGGGGCCATCATCGCCCAGGTTTGCCGCCTATCCCGAAGAAGGCTGCCAGCAAACCGAAATCAGGGTCAATGAATACCTGAAGAAGAAAACTTTTGAGCTCGACACCTGGACTACTATTCGCATGACGGTGCGCCACAAAAGGGAAAAATACGGAAAGGCGGCTATGTCCAAGACGGTGGAGATCGTCCTTTTCCGGAAGTCCACCTTTGATATCGATGTATCTTTCCCCGCCGGCTTACTGGTCAAAAGAGTCAGAGAACCGGGGTTCGGCAACCTGGGGGGCATCAGCATGGCCATGATCGCTCAGTTTAGCTTTTATCGCGAGAAAAATATTGCCAAAGCCAAGCCCTATAAGTTCGGCTTTGGGTTCCTGGCCTTCGATGCTTTCAATTTCAGTGATAGCAACAACAAGCGCGATGTCGGCATCGTGGGGCTGGCCAGCCTGTATCCTATACCCACCAAGGAGCGCAGCCGCCTGTCCTTCCCGCTTTACGCCGGGGGCGGGTATTTTCTCTCAGAGTCCAAATGGTTCCTGCTCTTCGGGCCGGGCATCCGGATTCAGCTGTGAGTGGTTTTTCCTGAAACTATTGCTGGCATGGTTATTGAACCTGAGTAAAAGACTGGCTATTTTTTGCTCCGCGGGTGGACAGGTACAGGAGAACGAGGCAGCATTTCGCTTTTAGCTGTTCGTTATTAGCAGTACCATACCCCTATGCAGGCTTTAACGAACGGCGAATGGCGGGTTGCGAATGGCTCAATAGTTACCTTACGGGAAAAATTATTTTTTTTCACATCTATTCGCAACCCTCTTCCCTTAATTCCGTAAAGGTGATATGTACGGGGAAAGAGTTGTGATAAATGTAAGAAGCTGTTTGAACTTAATCCTTCAGTTTTATTAATAAATGCTAAAAACTAAATTCAAACAGCTTCCAAAACTGACTTCAAAGAACCGGCACTCGCGATAATTTCATGAAACATTATGAAACACTTGTTACTACTAACGTTTGTAGCCGTGCTGGCTACTTCCTGTTCCAGTGATGAGCTCCCCGACCCCCTGGACATCCAATTGGAAAACAGGTTACAGCAATTGTCACCCGATGGTGACATCCGGCATTTCATCCTACCCGAGAGTGATGACCTCGCCTCTATTCCGCAAGGTATTGGCAATCCACTGACTCCTGAAAAAGTTGCACTGGGCAAATTGCTCTTCTTCGAGACGGGCCTGGCTGAGGATGCGGTCTACGAAGAAGGTAAAGGCACTTATTCCTGTGCTACCTGCCACCTGCCCAGCGCCGGTTTCATGCCGGGCCGCGTACAGGGCATCGCCGATGGCGGGGTAGGTTATGGCCAGAACGGAGAATCCCGGGGGAGGATGAACAATTATGAAGAGGATGAGATCGATGTACAAGGCGCCCGCCCGTTGAGCCTGCTCAATGTGGCCTTTGTCACCAATACCACCTGGAGCGGCAAATTCGGCGCCCGTTATGCCAATGAAGATACCGAGGAACTCTGGAAAGAGGACACCGAAGTCAACCACCTGGGCCTGGACGGGCTGGAAGCGCAGAACATCGAAGGGACGAAAATTCACCGCATGCGACTGACGGAAGGGTGGCTCGATACGCTCGGTTACCTGCCCATGTTTGATGCCGCTTTCCCCGATTTTCCGGAATCGGAACGCTACAACCGCCTGACCGCCAGTTTTGCCCTTTCGGCTTATCTGCGCACCCTGTTGCCCAACGAAGCCCCCTTACAACGGTGGCTCAAAGGAGAGCGGGAGGTGTTGAACGAATCGGAAAAACGCGGAGCGATGTTGTTTTTCTCCAAAGCCGGCTGCTTCCGCTGCCACAAAGGGGGCGCGCTGAATTCAGTAGAATTTCACGCCCTGGGAGTCCATGACCTCTACGAAACTGGGGGTTTCAATACCGGCCCCGATGATATCCGGAATTTCGGCCGGGGAGGCTTCACCGGCCGGGAAGAAGATATGTTTAAGTTTAAAGTACCCGGCATTTATAATATGAAGGACTCGCCCTTCTATTTTCACGGCAGCAGCCACCACAGCCTGAGGGCGGTAGTGGAGTACTTCAACAAGGGCATACCCGATAACCCCAATGTGCCGAAGGAGAATATCTCTCCCTATTTTCACCCCCTCAACCTCACGGATCAGGAGATGGATGACCTGGTTCAGTTCCTGAGCCATGGCTTGTACGACCCGAACCTGGAACGCTATATGCCGGAGGCCGTCCTGTCGGGCAACTGTTTTCCAAACAACGACCCGCTTTCCCGTGCCCATCTGGGCTGCGAATAGCTGTAAACAAACACTTTTTTGATAACACGTGATAATCGAGTTATTTTTGGGATAATAGCACCTTTTTAGCGCCTCGTTTTGCGGGGCGCTTTTTTTATTTATAGTATTCAGCATTTCGATTTTAGCGTGTGTTCAAATTTCATACTTCGGGCTAAAATCACCCTTCATTCATCCAACCTAAAGCCCCCTCACTGTGTTTTAGATAGCCACACACACTATTGGCTCATCAAAAAAACGCATCTATGAACCACTGGACTCTGAAAGGAAAAACCGCCATCGTTTCCGGCGCCAGCAAAGGCATAGGCAAAGCCACTACCGAAGAATTGCTACGCCATGGCGCTGAAGTACTCTTTCTGGCCCGTTCCGCCGGGCTAATCCGGGAGGCGGAAGCCGAATTCAAAGCGAAAGGCTGGAAAGCCTACGGTATGGTGGCGGATATTGGCGACGAGAAAGAACGGGTAAACATTGTTGAGAAAGCGCAAGCCCTCTGGGGCCGTCTGGATATATTGGTCAACAACGTAGGTACGAATGTGCGCAAGCCCACCCTGGAAGCTACCTTCGAAGACCTGCAGCACGTTATGGACATCAATGTGGGCACGGCCTTTGACCTGTGCCGCCGCCTGCATCCACTGTTGAAAAAAGAGGGCGGAGGCAGCATCATCAATGTAGCTTCCATTGCCGCTATGACCGGAGTGATGTGGACTACGGGCATCTACGCCATGTCTAAAGCCGCTATGAACCGCATGACTCAATACCTGGCCGTCGATTGGGGCGGGGACGGCATTCGGGTCAATTCGGTCAACCCGTGGTTCATCAACACCGCCCGGGTGGAACGCGTGATGAAAGTTCCTGAAAAGGTGCAACAGATCAACGAGGCCACCCCCCTGGGCAGGGTAGGGGAGCCCGAGGAAGTTGCCCGGGTGATCGCCTTCCTGGCCATGCCGGCAGCTTCTTACCTGACCGGGTTGAATTTGCCGGTGGATGGCGGGTTCTCGCAGGTGGGGATTCTTTAGAGGGTATCAGTGCTGTGGTGTATCAGTGTGTCTGCTCACTGCTCACTGATACACTGACACACACTACCCCAGAACCTCCCAACTCCAGGTAATATTCGCCGTTTTTTCCAGCAACAGTTTGACCGAGCAGAGTTTCTCCATGGATAAGTCCACCGCTCGTTTCACTTTTTTATCGTCCAGCGGGCCATAGAGTTGGTAGTGGATATGGATGTCGGTAAACAAAGACGGCGTTTTATCTTTCTCACGCTCAGCGGTGATGGTCAGGTGGATGTCCTCCAATTGCTGTCGTTGTTTGCGCAGGATCAGGATGACGTCGATGGCACTGCAACTGCCCAGGGCGGAGAGCACCATCTGCATGGGGCGCATCCCCAGGTTGTGCCCTCCGATAGCTTCGGCGCCGTCTGCCTCCAAAGTCAGGCCGGATTCGTTGGACGCTTGCAGGTGAAAGGCATCGTCGAGGCGTTTGATTTCTATTTTCATGAGGTGGATTCGATAATTAGGAATAACAAAAGTTAGCTCAAATCACGGAATTTTCAGAACAAATTACGCCTATTTAGCCTGCCTTTTACCCTCTTTGGGTATAATTCCTTGTCCTTGATACACTTATGATCTGCCCTGTGCGGGGCAAAATGAAAACTGACATAAGTCATCTCTTCCTTTGACAAAAAGCATGGATAGCTGAGAGTTGTGGGCATAAATTTCGTTTGTGTGAAATGAACAGGTATTTTCGGAATAAAAAACTGCATACCCCCCTGCTTAAATTAATTACTAGCCCTATTTCCGTTCTTTAATCAATTTGCAAGTATTTAACCAAAAAATATTCTGCAATGAAAAGTATATTGATCCGAAGGCGCTGGTTGGTCGTTATAGGGGCCATTTTCATTCAACTGGCGCTGGGCGCCATTTATGCCTGGTCGGTATTTACCAAACTGTTGACGGATGCAGAGGGCCTTTACCGGTTCTCCGCTACTCAGGCTGCCTGGATTTTTTCTGCCGGGCTGGCCACTTTTGCAGTTGTCATGGTATTGGCGGGAAAGTGGCAGGCCAAAGCGGGCCCACGCCTGGTCTCCTTGTCCGGTGGATTGCTGCTGGGTTTAGGGTACATCCTGGGCGGTTTTTTCGGCGCTACTTTCTGGGCCCAGTTATGCTTCATTGGTGTGCTGGGCGGAGCGGGTATCGGGCTGGCCTATGTCGTGCCGATAGCGGTGGGAGTCAAGTGGTTCCCCGATAAAAAAGGGATGATCACCGGGTTGGCGGTGGCCGGCTTTGGTTTTGGGGCCACCATCTGGGTGAAACTGGCGGGATCCTGGTTTGGCGGCTTGCTGAACACCACGGAGGTATTTGGGTTGCCGGCGGTTCAGAGCGTTTTTGTCATTTATGGCATTGCCTTTGCCGCCCTGGTATTTCTGGGTAGCGTGGTGATGGTGAACCCGCCGGAAGGATATTTGCCGGAGGGATGGGCGCCGCCGGAACCGGTAGGTGACATCACCAACGGTTCGGTCGAATACACTTCCGCCAGGATGTTGCGAACCCCTCAGTTTTATATGCTTTGGATGGTGTTCATCTTTTCTGCACTGTCAGGGCTGATGGTCATCTATTGCATTAAGTTGTTTGGGCTGGACGCCCTTTCTTACAATGGAGTTGCCAATGCCGGCGTAATTACCGGTACGGCTATGGCCTGGTACGCCATATTCAATGGCCTGGGGCGTATCGTGTGGGGAACCGTGTCGGACCGGATTGGCCGAAAAGCGGCAATTGTTGCGATGACGGCATTGCAGGGAGCGATCATGCTGGCGATGTATCATGGGTTTATCCATATTGGAATGGCAATGGGCTTCGTTATTGCCGCATCTGTTGTCGGCTTTAATTTCGGCGGCAACTTTGCCCTTTTTCCGGCCGTGACCGCTGACTATTTTGGAAACAAACGGGTAGGCAGCAACTATGGCTGGATGTTTACCGCTTATGGTATTGCCGGTATTGCCGGCCCTCAACTGGCCGGCTGGTTCAAGGATGCAGCTGAAAACAGCAGCGACCCCAAAGTGTGGATGGCGCCCTTTATCGTAGCGGGCGTTGCCTGCCTGATCGGGTCGGTTATTATGCTTCTGACCCACCCTCCTAAGCCTGAACCGTTGCAAAAGGAAGCGCGCAAGCCCAGCTTGACGGCCGAAAAAGTGAAACAAGGCTTTGCTGCCTGAGCAGCGCTGAAAAAAGATTAACATTTTTTTAGCATTCGCCTTCTTCCCCTGCTGTTTTGGGGTTGTAAGGCGATTTTTTTTAGAAAAACCCTGAAAAAACAATAAACTATATAAATTCTATAGGAATTTAGCTATTTTAGCCGCTCATTCTTTTGGTGTTTTTCGGGCGCTTCAGGGGCTCGGAAAAGAAGAGGGGTGGCGTGGCGTTGATTTTTTACTTATTTTTGCTCCCACGATCACTTCTTTCACGAGAATGATTTTATAAAGAAGGGTGGAGAGACCGGGCTCTGCGAAACCCTGGCAACCGTACCACTTGGTAAAAGGTGCCAAATCCCGCCAAATTTTTTTGGAAAAATAAAATCACAAACAATGATTTCCAAGAACTCTGGCCACTTCCTATTTACGATTCCAGTTGTATTCCCCACATCTGTTGCAACCTCCTTTATGTATTCCTGCATGTGTTGTTGTTGCTGATCTTTAATTAGCCAGCTTTTTACCGGCTCAGGCAATTGTAAGTTTTGATCGCTCAAAGCCTGCAAACGCTCATATCGCCTGTTTTTTTTCGCAATTAGTTGGCAAATTGAACAATGAACTCAATTCATTCACCTACAATAAATACTATCGACCATGTCCAAGCTAAGATTTGAAACCCTGCAATTGCACGCAGGCCAGGAAGAAGTAGAAGGTACTACCCGATCCCGCGCAGTGCCGATCTATCAAACCACTTCGTACACCTTCAAGGATTCCGAACACGGCGCTAACCTCTTCGCCCTCAAAGAATTCGGGAATATTTATACCCGGATCATGAACCCCACCAATGATGTTTTCGAGAAGCGGGTGGCGGCTCTGGAAGGAGGGGTGGCCGCCCTGGCGGTAGGCTCCGGCCAGGCCGCTCAGTTCATCGCCCTGTCCAATATTCTGGGCGCGGGCGACAACCTGGTTTCCAGTGCGAACCTCTACGGCGGGACTTACAACCAGTTTAAGGTCAACTTCAAACGTCTTGGTATCGAAGCCCGTTTCGTGGCGGACGAATCGCCGGCGGCCTACGAGCAGTTGATCGACGAGAATACCAAAGCGCTGTATCTGGAAACGATCGGCAACCCCAGCTTTAATGTGGCCGATTTTGAAGGGATTGCGGCGGTAGCCCGCAAACATGATCTTCCACTGGTGGTTGACAATACCTTTGGCGCTGCCGGCTACCTGTTCCGCCCGCTGGAGCATGGCGCCAATATCGTGGTTCAATCCGCCACCAAATGGATCGGCGGCCATGGCACTTCTATCGGCGGCGTGATCGTTGACGGCGGCAACTTCAACTGGGGCAATGGCAAGTTCCCACAGTTCACCGAACCTTCTGAGGGCTATCACGGGCTGAAGTTCTGGGAGGTTTTTGGCGCCAACGGCCCCTTTGGCAACATCGCCTTTATTATCCGGGCCAGGGTAGAAGGCCTGCGCGATTTCGGGCCGGCGTTAAGCCCCTTCAACGCCTTCCTGCTCCTGCAGGGCCTGGAAACGCTCTCTCTACGAGTACAACGCACGGTCGATAATGCGCTGGCCCTGGCCAAGTGGCTGGAAAAACACCCCAAGGTGGAGCAGGTTAACTATCCGGGGCTGGAGAGCCATCCCGCTCACGCGAATGCGAAAAAGTACCTGCGCAATGGCTTCGGCGGCGTCTTTTCCTTTACTATCAAGGGAGGTAAAGACAACGCCACCCGGTTTGTGGACAGCCTGGAGCTGGTCAGCCACCTGGCTAATGTCGGAGACGCCAAGACGCTGATCATCCAGCCTTCGGCAACGACCCATCAGCAGCTCTCGGACGAGGAGCAGCGCACCGCCGGCGTACTGCCCACCCTGCTGCGGGTTTCCGCCGGCATCGAGCATATCGATGACATCAAGGCCGATTTCGAGCAGGCTTTCGCCAAAATAAAAGTGGGCGAACCGGAGTTGGTTTAGATTTTTGAATAAACATTTTATTGTGGAATTCTTAAACATCAAAACGCCCTTCGCTCTGGAAAGCGGACAGATTCTGGCAGAGCTAAAGATTGCCTACACTACATACGGCCGCCTTTCTCCCAGGCAGGATAATGTAGTCTGGATTTGCCATGCCCTTACCGCCAATTCGGAAGCGGAGGACTGGTGGCCGGGGCTGGTTGGCAAGGGGAAACTGTTTGACCCTGAGCGCTACTACATCGTCTGCGCCAATATTCTGGGGTCCTGTTACGGGAGCACGAATGCCCGAAGCATCGACCCGTCTACGGGGCAGCCCTACGGCCGGGATTTCCCCTTGCTGACCATTCGGGATATGGCCTTGGCGCATCAGTTGTTGCAGGCTCATCTGGGTATCGAGCGCATTCGCCTGGCCATTGGGGGCTCTATGGGAGGGCAGCAGGTGCTGGAATGGGCGGTGGCCGACCCCGGTTTGTTTGAGAATATCTGTATCCTGGCCTCCAATGCCCGGCATTCCCCCTGGGGCATTGCGTTCAACGAGGCTCAGCGCATGGCGATCGAAGCCGACCCTACCCTCTATGATGATGGAGAGGAGGCGGGGCGCCGGGGGCTGGAAGCGGCCCGCGCGATTGCTATGCTTTCCTACCGCAATTACCGTACCTATCAGCAGTCACAAATGGAAGAGGGCCAGGACAAGCTGGACAATTTCCGCGCCAGTTCCTATCAGCGGTATCAGGGCTATAAGCTGCATCAGCGCTTTGATGTTCTTTCCTACCTTACCCTCAGTAAGGCCATGGACAGCCACAACCTGGGCAGAGGCAGGGGCAATCAGGAAGCGGCGTTGAAGGAAATCCAGGCCAACGCGTTGATTATCGGCATTCAGTCGGATGTGCTTTTCCCGGTGGAGGAGCAGGCCTTCCTGTCCAACCACATTCCGCGCGCCCGCCTGGAGCTCATTGACAGCATCTACGGCCACGATGGATTTCTGATTGAAAGCGAAGAGATCGGGCGGCTGGTCCGGCCTTTTGTAGAAGGTAAGGCCCATTTGAACGGGCACGCCAAATACACTTTACGGCAGCGAAAAAAGGATGGCTTTGGGCAACTCGTTAAACCGCCGTTGCCGGGTACGGAAAGATTTTGAGTAGTGAGTTCAAATGTTATTGCCATTTTATTTGAGAAAAGGCTTACGCCAACTCATACTAAAACCGATTTGTTTTGTTACACTACTAAGAAAGCAATCCTGTTTATTTCTAATCTTAAAACCTACACATTATGTCTCTAAGACTTGGAGATATCGCTCCTGACTTCAAAGCCAAAACAACCGAAGGCGAAATTGATTTTCACAAATGGCTGGGCAACAAATGGGGAGTACTTTACTCTCACCCCGCTGACTTTACGCCGGTTTGTACCACAGAGCTGGGCCGCACCGCCGCCCTCAAAGAAGAGTTTGCCAAACGCAATTGCAAGGTTATCGCGCTGAGTGTCGATCCGCTGGAAGACCACATGAGGTGGCTGGGGGACATCGAAGAAACCCAGAACGTTAAGATGAACTTCCCCATCATTGCCGATGAGGACCGCAAAGTGGCGGAGGCTTACGATATGATTCACCCCAACGCTACGGAGAAGTTTACCGTGCGTTCGGTTTTCGTGATCGACCACAATAAGAAGGTGCGGATGACGCTGACTTATCCGCCTTCTACGGGCCGCAACTTCCACGAGATACTCCGGGTGATCGACTCCCTGCAACTGACCGACAACTACAGCGTAGCCACCCCGGTTGACTGGGAACAGGGCCAGGACGTGGTGATCTCGCCCTCTGTGTCTAATGCGGATGCCGATAAGAAATTCCCGAAAGGATACAAAGAGATCAAGCCTTACCTGCGCATGACCCCGCAGCCGGATAAGTAAGTTTTTGTTGTCAATTCGTTACTATTTAGCATAAGGCTATGGATGCCTCTGGTGCGAAATTTTGTAAGCAAACCTTCCCCTTTCAAGGGGAATGAGAAGGGGTTCCGGCAAAAAAAGCCTACAAAATTTCGCGCCAGGGGTTAAATCACCATGATGCTGAATAGTTACGTCAATTCCAAAAATAGCCCTGATGGTGTGCCCGCCGTATACTTTCAGGGCTATTTTTTAGAGCTTGTTGGTGACCGTTATCACACCATAAAAGCCTCTGCCTGCCGTATATTTGACCCCGGAATGACAACATTCCCCCGGCTTTTTCATTTACCGTACTCAACTATTCGAGATCAATGAACTACTGGCAGGAATTTGTAGATGGTTATCGCGGTTATGCCCGGTATCTATGGCACGAGGTTACCCATCCGGACTGGCACAACTACTTTTACTGGCTGATCCTGGTGTCCGCTTTCTTTTTCGCCCTGGAACTCTTGTCGCCCTGGCGCAAGGGCCAGCCGAGGTTCCGCAAGGATTTCTGGCTGGACTTCTTCTACATGTTTTTCAACTTTTTCCTCTTTTCGCTCATCATTTACAATGCCGCTTCCGATGTGGTGGTGGTGTTTTTCAACAATATTATCGAGACGGTCACCGGTTTTGACCTGCAGGCTTCCAATCCGTTGCGGTCGGCCCCACTCTGGCTGATCCTCATCGTCGGTTTTTTCGTTCGGGATTTTGTCCAGTGGTGGACGCACCGCCTGCTGCACCGGGTGCCGGCGCTCTGGGAGTTCCACAAAGTACACCACTCGGTAGAACAGATGGGTTTTGCCGCTCACCTTCGTTACCACTGGATGGAAACGATTGTCTACCGGTCTATTGAGTACGTACCTCTGGCGCTGATGGGTATAGGGCTGTACGATTTCTTCATCATCCACATCTTTACGCTGGCGATAGGGCATTACAATCACTCCAATATCACCGTACCGGGTTATGTGACCGGTGGGGTAGTGGGGCTGCTGATAGGCATTGCTATCTCCACCAGCGGCTTTGACATCAACCTGCTATCTGATCCCTCCACCCTTCAGCAGTTGGGCGTTGTGGTGGTTTCTGCCGCAGGCGGCAGCCTGTTGCTGGGCCCCTTCATGAAAAAGATCTTCAACAGCCCCGAGATGCACATCTGGCATCATTCCTACGACCTGCCGGAAGGCCATCCGCACGGCATCAACTTTGGCATTAGCCTGGCGATGTGGGATTATCTCTTCGGCACCGCCGTTATCCCGCACAATGGCCGGGATATCAAACTCGGTTTTCCGGGAGTGGAGCGCTTCCCCAATGACTTTTTGGGCCAGGTAACTTATGGCTTTGGGCATGCTGGTGGTGAGGAACCTCCGTCTGTGGATAACGTGGCTTCCGGGGAGGAGGGATAGGGAAGCTGGAGGATCAGTAATTGGGGTGGAAATTGCAGCGCTTTCGGGCCCGGGGCTAGTGGCCGGTCGAACTTTAAGTCGCCTGGCTATTGTGTAGCCCCGGCCGGAATGCAGTATGGCTATCATCAAAGTTCCCCCTTTTTTCGGACCAAACTTGGGACAGAAAACGAAGCCTTGTCCGCACCTTTTCACAGCTAATTTTAATCAGGATAAAAGAAAGTGTATGATTATCAAGGGTTTGTTGACTTCTTGACCACTTGTCTCATAACCCAGCTATGACTTTTTCCACTTCTTCAATTAAGCTATCTAACTTGGTTTCTTTAGAATTCCACACTGTTTCAAAGTCGATCATCCAATAATCATGAACTAATATATGCCGAAAGGCAGTAATCTTCCGCCATTCGATTTTGTCTTTGGTTTTTTCTTTAAGCTCTTTGGTTAAATGATGGGCGGCCTCGCCAATAATTTCAAAGTTCTTGACAATTGCATACTGCAATACTTTATTCTGGAGATATTCCTCATAAGATACCCCTTCTGTGAACTCCTGAATATTGTTTGCCGCCTCAAGAATATGTTCCAGCCGCTCTTTGTCCTGTGGCTTTCTTCTCATAGATAAGAACTTTGTCCTTCTCAATATTGGCGGAGGCAAAAGACTTTGCTCCGCCTTCGCGTACTAAGTCTACCTGGCATCCAAGAATATCTTCCAAATCCTGGAGGATGCCGGCAAAATCCCACAGGTCAATTTTGGAATCAGGTTGAAAACGGATCATTAGATCTATATCGCTTAATGCCGTTTGTTCATTTCTTGCATAGGAGCCAAAAAGCCAAACTTTCTCCACTGGTAAGCCGGCTTTTTCAAAGTAATCTTCAATAGAGTTTATGATTTCCTCCTTCTTTTTAACTTGCGCCCCGTCAAAAACTATCTTTTCAACTTCTGATAATTCTATCCCTTCGATTTCCTGAATACCACTATCACTAAGGAAATCTAATTTCTTTAACATTTTCAGAAATGGTTTTAGCTTTTCTGGTTTTATGTCTAATGTCATTTTCATCGTATCGAAATTTAGTCAACCCCACGCTTTACAAAGATAAAAAAGTTAAGGAAAAATAATTGATCCAAAATGTTTGGCCGGAATGGCTGTAAAGCTGCAAGGAAATACCAGAGCGTAATGTAGGATAACTACCGGAAATGGTATTTTGTGGCCACGAGTGAAGTGCCCTTGTCCTAATTTGGGGGAGGCAAAGAACCAATTATCAAGCACTTAATTTAATTCAAGGAAATGAAGATAGAACAACCAACCAACGCTTTCCAGTTCCTGAACCAAATATGCCTTCTGGTTTTAACCTCCCTGGCCTTCAGCTGCACTTCCCCAACTCCTTTCCAGGAGCTGCTCGAAACCCAGGGCCGGCAGTACGATCTGCTCGTCCGCAACGGGCAGGTGCTGGATGGGCTGGATAGCATTCCCCGGCTGGCCGATGTGCTCATTCGCAATGACTCCATTCTGTTCCTTGGGGAGGTAGACACGGCTTCCATTGTCGTAGAAAGCATAATCGACGCCTCCGGTAAATACGTCACTCCCGGCTTCATCGATACCCATGCTCACGGCAACCCGCTGGAAGGCCCCAACTTCGAGAATTTCCTCGCCATGGGCGTCACCACCATCTGCCTGGGGCAGGACGGCGACAGCCCGGAATACGGCGATATCCGACAGTGGATGGATAAGGTGGACAGCATAGGGCCGGGCGTCAATATTGCATTATTCGCCGGCCATGGGACGCTACGGCAACTCAGTGGGGTAGGGTACAAGCCGGAACCGGAGCCAGCGGAAATAACCAAAATGGAAACCTTACTCACCGGTGCGATGGACGCCGGCTGCTTCGGAATGACCACCGGCCTGGAGTACACCCCGGGAACCTACGCCGGCGATGAAGAGCTGGCGGCATTGGCAAAAATTGTCGGTTCGAAAAACGGCCTGATCATGAGCCATGTCCGCAATGAAGACAACGACGCCATCGAGGCTTCTATACAGGAACTCCTGCGCCAGGGGCAGTACTGCAACGTGCAGGTTTCTCACCTGAAAGTGGTGTATGGCAAAGGGGAAGAACGAGCGGAGGAGATCCTCCATTTGCTGGAAGAAGCCCGAAAGAACAGTAAATTTACCGTCACCGCCGATATCTATCCCTACACTGCGAGTTACACCGGTATCGGCATCGTTTTTCCGCAGTGGGCCAAGCCACCGAATGATTATGAGCTGGTGAAACGAGAAAGGCGGGAAGAACTATTGGAATTCCTGCGCCAGAAAATCACGGCGCGCAACGGGCCGGAAGCCACCCTTTTCGGCACCCGGCCCTACGCCGGTAAAACGCTGGCCCAGGTGGCGGCGGAGCAAGGCCGGCCCTTCGAAGAAACCCTGCTGGATATCGGCCCCGGCGGTGCTTCCGGCGCCTACTTCGTGATGGACGAAGCCCTGCAGGGCCGGCTGCTGGAAGACCCACATGTGATGATCTGTTCGGATGGCAGCCCCACGATGCACCATCCCCGCGGTTACGGCAGCTTCGCCAAAATCATCGAACAATACGTGCAGGAAGAACAGCGTTTCTCCCTCGCCGAGGCCGTGCGCAAAATGACGAGCCTGCCGGCGCAGGCTTTGGGCCTGCAAAACAGAGGGGCGCTTCAGGCCGGATACCATGCCGACCTGCTCGTTTTCGATCCGAAAAAAATAAAGGCCCGGGCTACCTTCAGTGAGCCTCATCTGCTGGCAGAAGGGATGGATTGGGTCGTTGTCAATGGCAAAGTGGCTTTTCAAGCCGGGAAATTGAAGGAGCGGCAGGGGAAGGTGCTTCGGAAGTGAAGCTTGTTCCAAGGCTGGGTATTCCCTTCCAGGTTTCACCAACCCGGAAGAGATTAACCAGCCGCGCCTATCCTATCTCAATTTCCGATCCTGTCTGATAAGCTTTGTGTCAACTCCTCTGCGTCAATGCCCAGTTCTGTTTGGCCTACCCATTCCAGGTAAGGCTCCAGCACATTCCGGTTGTTGCGCAGTAGCTGATCTGATTGTACCGCCAGTAATTCCAGCGCTTCCCGAACCCCTTCCTTCTTTCCGGGGTTTTCGTAGCTGTACTGAATGAGTTCGGGGATCAGTGCACGGTCGTCTTTCCAGTATGTTTCCAACTCTGCCCGGGCACGCTCCCGGGTGATCTCATCCGGATCGAAAAGCTTGGAGATCAACTGCTGGCGGTTATTGAGCAGAGGGCTGTCAAAATCGGCCTCCGCCGGGGCAGCCGGTTCCACATCCACTGCCTCTTCCAGCCCTTCGCCTTCCTCCTGGTTGGATAGGGACGGCTCAGCCGGCTCGAAGGAGGCCTCGCCGGTGAGGCCGGCTTCCTGCGTATCTTCGAATGAGCCCTCTTCTTCCGGGTAAGGGTACTCCTCATATTCTTCATCGAAAGCATAGGCCGAATCTAACATCGCTCCGGTGAAGACAGACGTTAAGAATTGGGCCAAGGCCCAAAAGCCCAGGATAGCTATCCAGTTGGGCCAGGCCCATTTACCGGCGGCGTTCCGGGCGGCCCGATTCTTCAACTGGCGCCGCAACCCGTAAAAAACCAGAACCAGTGCCGGCGCCAGCAGGAACAGGCCCAGCCAAACGGCCTCATTCATAGAAAATACGGCCCAGGTTAAAGCCCCGGCGCCTAAAAATATACAGGTGCTGAATAGCAGAAAAGCCTTTCTATAGGCGCCCTGCCGGCGGTGTTGCCGGCCCAATATGAAGGCAGCCGGTAAAGCCAGGGTGAATAAACCAGCCAGAGCAGGCGATTGGGTGTCGATCCCGCTGATCAATAACAAAAACAGTATGCCGGCAACAGGAAATGCGAACGTACAGAAGGCGGCATACATTCGGGCGCGGAGGTAAATCCTGCTCTGCCGGACAATGGCCCATAATAACACCAGGCCTGAAGCGAGGCCCAACAGCCCGGCGATGGAATCTCCATACCCATTGTCAATAATTGCTCCGTAGGCTATCCAGAAAATAAGGATCGGGAACCCAACCGGTAACAACAGCCAACGATAGAACTCGGAAAATGCGCCGGCGCGGTACTTGCGAATCACCAACTGGATGGGATATCCTATCAGGCCCATGAATGCCAATGGAATGAATAGCCCGGCCAGTACGTTGGGCCATTCCACTTGGTTGGGAACAACTGCTTCTTTAAGGAAAAAAATAACCGAACCGTACAGGACGAATATCCCTACTACCATAAAGGCAATAAGGGTGCCGAGCTTGGGCAGCACCGTGAACCAATGGGCCAGCCGTTCCCAAAAACTCCCACTTTTTAGCCCCTCCGGCAGTTTCCCCCGAAAGCTATAGATGCCGATTAGCAGGAGGGCCAGCGTTGCCCATACAATACTGTAGAATACGACTTTTCTCATTTCCGGTTCATAAGCGCCCCCTATCCACAGCATGAGGAGCAGGAGGGAGAATAAAGAAAAGCCAAAAAAGTAGAAGGCCGGTTCCAGATACTTCTTGTGCTGGATAGCCTGAATAATAAAATCAGAATAATAAAGCAGGATGAAAATGAGAGAAGCCAGCAGGACGCGCAACCCCCACCACTTGGCGTCCTCCCTGGCGCCGGGGATATCATCCATAAAAGTAGTAAGCTCATAATCCCGTTGGTCTCCAATGAACAGTTCATAATTTTTTGCCCACGCTTTGATAGCCTGGTCTTCAGGGTGCCAGAACAATACTTCATCTGATTTTTCACCAATCAGGAAATAATCGTCAAGGGTAAATAACTGGCCGTTGAAGCCCGGCTGAAATCCATCCTGAAAACTGTAGGAATTGACTCGTTTGCCACTGGGGTCAAACAGTTCGATGCTCCGGGGGGATTGGCGGACAATGTACTTCCCACCGGGAGAGATCAATACTTTTGATGACTCCTGGGCCAGGTAATTTTCGGAAAGGACGGCTTCGATGGTTTGGGCCCTCAAAGAGTCGTTGGAAAGCATTGCTTTTTGAAGGGGGATCACCGTAGCTTTTCCCGGTTGCAGGGCAACTGCGTATTGGCCATCCCGGCTAACAGTGGCGTCGAGTAACGGGCCGTTGGGTCCTTCAAAAATACGTTCCTGCCCGCGCTGAAAATCCCTGTAGACAATCCGGGCCTTTAAGGGCTGGTCCTTTCCTTTTTTATTGGGAGAGAGCAGGTTTTTAAACCAGTTGAAAAAACCGCCCAGCCTCGGTGGCGCCACTCTTTCTTCCAGGCCAATAACGAGATAGGCGGCGTTGTCGTGAAAACGGGCCATTACGATCCTGGTGGGCTCCGGCAGGGTGGTGTCCTGGGGAGGAGAATAGGACGAGATGGAAGCGGTTTTTTGGCCGGGCGTCCAGTCCAGCACTTTTACCGTATCAGAAGAATAGGTCAGCAGGTGGAATCCGTCTTCCGAAAATGAAAAGTCCCGGATATTGTCATGAGGGTAAGCCGCTATCGGCTTTCCGGAGAGGCTCCAGATAAAGGCAGCGTCCTTCGTCATAGCAAATATATGGCGCCGGTCCGGGCTGATCGCCAGATCCAGGAGGCCAGCCCCTGACGGCAATAAAGTATCCACTGGTGTTCCGGTATTATCCAGGATGAGCAGTTCCCGGTAAGGGAAGGCGGTGGTTACCGCCAAAAAACGGTTGTCGGAAAGGGCCTGGAAAAACAAGAGTTCTCTTTCGATGGTAATGCTTTCCGGTTCTTCGTTCGGCTGGCCGGGGTTCCAAACCTGGATATCTGCGTATTGGGCCAGGGCGAGGCGGGTCTTTCGCAGAGGGGTTTCCTTAGTGGTTCCGAGGTAGCCGAGTTGGCCTTTAACGGCATACCACCAGTCTTTCTCTTTCCCTTCTTCATAACGCTTTCGGTTCAGGAGTTTACTTTTCTCATTCATCAATTTGAAGGAAAAAAGGGTGTCCACGCTGATTGGAATGAGTGAAACGAGGGTGTCCACATCTGCTGCATCTACATTTACGATGTATTCTCCGTTGTCGTTCAGCCCAAGATCAAAGAACTCCTCCATGAATTCATCCTGATTGTAGCTTCGGCCAAATTCATCGACCAGTTTGCCGGCAAAAAGATCGTAATATCCAATGTAGTATTCGCCATTTTCGCTTTGGGAGGAATAAACCGCCATCCATGGGGCTTCCACCAATTCTCCATCCGCTATGTACAGCGGCTCCCGGTAGTAATAGGAAACGGCCTGAATCTTTTTTCCATCTGCCGAAAAATGAACTTCTTCCTTCAGGGATTCATCCGGTTTTTCGCCCAGGTTTATCGTTTCTTCCCTGCCATCTGCTGGCCAATATTTCACCATGCTGTCCTGGTATTGCACCAGGAAGGGCCCCAATGTCGTATTATAGTCCAGGGCATCGACTTTGGCGCCCGGCTTCAGCGAAAAGGATAGGGGAAGGGTTTCCGCCTCCTCGCCGGCAGGGCTCTCAAGGTGGTCTTTCTTGTATAAACTATACAGGTTGTCGACCACATCCACTCTTCGCGTATTACTCTTGTTATAGGCAAACTGGCCCAGCTGAATAGCTTTGATGGAGGGCCTGTCCTGGTCTTTGTCCTGTTCGATCAGGGACGCATCGAGGGCTTTGGCGATCACTTGCTCCTTGAGTTGTTCGTTGACCGAAACGGAGAGGCTGCCGGCAAGAATAGATAGTGCGAGGATGAACAACCCGCCCACAATTCCCGCTTTGGCCCAGGCTCGCCGTTGACGGACCCGTTTTTCCCGTTCCTCGAGGCTGATCCGCAGGAGGGCCCTTTCTCTTTCGTTCAGGCTTCTCATGCCGGTTTTGCCTCCCCGGACCACTTCCAGGTCGTTGTCGTTCAGGCGCAGCTTTCTGAGTTCCTCTTCCTCCTGCTCGTCTTTGACTCTTATCAGGTCGGGTTTCTTGATCTCCAGGATGCGGGCGGAGCGCTGGCCGAGCTTGTCCGAGCGGTCGTATTCCCTGCGGACGATGGGCGCCAGGGTATCGTGCGGCAGGCTGGTGTAGCCGCGGCCCTCGTCATTCAACAGGAAAATATCGGGGCTTTTGAGCTTTTTAGCCAGTTCTTCGACAAAGCCCCGGGGGTAGCCGTATTCTTCTTCCAGGTGTTGGTAGCGGGGCCGGATTTCTTTTTCGAAATCGCGGCGCCGGGAAGTGCCCAACTCGGTGACGTGAAACTGCAGGATATCCAGGACCAGCCCCGATTCCACCACTTCCGGGTTCCATTTCCTGACCTCCTCCATCTGGTCGCGGAAGTACTTTTCCATCTCCCTGCCGCCGCTTTGGGCCTTGTTGTAAGCTTCGATCGTAAAGTGGGCTGAGTTGGTATTCGGGTCATAGGTATTTTCCCAGAGCCGGGTCAGTAGCAATTGCAGGACCGGCGCTACGGCGCTTCTGCCTTTCAGCAGGTCGCTGGAGATTCGGTTGGCCAGGCCCTCTTCGACGGTGAGGTTGTAATAGTTGATATTCCTAAGCTTTGGCAGCTCCCGGAAGATCTCCTTGATATCCCCTTCTTTCAATTGTTCAAGGAATACGGTGCTGGGCGACAACTCGTAGTCCTGACTCCTCGCCAGGATTTTGGCGTTGAACTCCTCGCGGTATCCCAGAATGATCTTGCCCTTGATTTTTCCCCTCTTGTCCGTTGCCGGCCGGACGAAAATGTCTTTCAGCACCCCCAGCAGGCTTTCCAGTTCCTTATGAATGCTGGAATTAGGTTGGGTGATGGCTTCTTCTACCTGATCGAGGATGACGATGAGTTCCCGGCCCGTTTCTTTTTCCATTTTTATCCAGGCCTGCCGCAATTTGGCGCCGGCTTTTTTATCGAGCTTGAAGCTTCCGTCGGCTTCTTGATGGTATAAACCCTGGCCCGCCGGGTTGGCCGGCTTGTAGGCGCGGATGGCCTTATACTGGTCGATGATGGACCGGAAAGTATTGGCCGTTTCTTCTTCCAGCCCGCTGGCGATGGCTTCAATGCGAAGGATTTTATCCAGGTTGGGGTCTGCTTCTGCTTCAACTGTCGGCGCCGGCTCCTTTGTTTCCGGTTCGGGAGCATAGGAAAGCATATCCGCCAGGGTGCCAACCAAGCCCTTGTCGGGGTCACGGCGCAGGTAGCGTACTTCAAATCGTTCCCTGCCCTCCTTTTTGGCCGCCTCCAGGCGAGGCCGCAGGCCGGCGTCGAGCAGGGAGGATTTACCGGCGCCCGATTCGCCGTACAACAGAATAATGGGAGGAGCATTGGGTTCCACCACCTTCAGCCATAGGTCCCGAATGTAACTGGAGCGGCCGAAGAAAATCTCGGCGTGTCTGGCTTCGTAGGGTTTCAGAAAAAGAAAAGGGCTGGCCGGGAGCTGTGTTTTTTCGAGGGGCGGGAGGTTGAACAAAGGATTTTTCGACTCTTCCGGCAGGTTCCAGTTTTTGAAATCCACTTCGGCGGCCCGGTCTCTGAACGCCTCTTCCCAGGGAAAGTTGCCAGTTGCCTCATCCTCCAATTGGAAGCCGCGGGACTTATCCGGGCCCTTGACCGTTTCTCCGGCGTCTTTGACCGATTCGACCTCGCTTTTCGCATCCGCCCAGGCGCCGGCCATCGTCAGGCCGTTAGCCAGGCCAGTATAAAAACGGGTGGCCACGGTCAATGCCTCATCATCCTTTATGGACGTGGAGGTGCCGATGACGATCGGCACGCCATGATCGGTCAGGGCCTTGGCCAACCTTTCGGTGGAGCATCCGTTGAGGAAAACCAGTTTCAGGTTCTCCTGGTTTTCCCTTCTGGCCAGGATATTTACCAGGCCGTCGCCCTTAGCCACCTGGCGCTTGCCGTCCATTCCTTCCAGCAACAACTGATAGCCGTCAGCGTGTCCGCCGTAATGAATGATGGCGATCCGGTCTTTCCACTCATCACTTCCCAGGATGTCGAGAAACATCTTGATGGAAACGTTCTGCCGCACGATCGGTTTGTCGCACAGGCCGTTCCGGTAGGCTTCATTGAGGATGGACTCCAGCAGTTCTCTTTCTTTCACGACATTGTCCAGACGCCGGTTTTCCTCATATTCGTTGGCAAATGCCAGGAAAATTGCAGGTTTTTCAGTATCCTTATAGGTGCTCATTTTTTTATTGGATTTAGCCGGTTATTGGAGATGCTAATGCCGGCAACAATTTTTCTTAATTGGGGAAATGGCAGGAGTGGCAATTTTTCCCACTAAAGTTAAAGAGAATTGCGCTAATTTGATCAAAAAAATAGGTAGCTGTTTAAGTGGCCGGCCCTTCGGCGGGATTTCAACCACGAAAGCACTAAAGCCGCAATAAACTAAAGCGCAAGTCAGGCTGTATAACTTATTCTTTTATCATTCGTAACTAGCTTTTGGCGGTTAGCCATTAGCAAATTGCCTGCCCTTAAGGTTGGTATGTTAAGCAAAAAACCGGTAGCTTAAGCTTACATCCCATTTTTATGGGCATTGGGCGCCAATAGCCAACAGCTAATCGCCAATTGCTGAATAGTCACTTTCATTCCTAAATCAATTCATGAACCTACCCGTTGACCACCTCATCTATGCCGCGCCCACCCTGGAAAGGGGCATGGGCCAAATCGAAGCGCTGCTGGGCGCCCGCCCGGTTTATGGCGGGCAGCATCTGGGCTATGGCACCCACAATGCCTTATTGGGCTTAGGGCCGGATGTCTACCTGGAGGTCATCGCTCCCGACCCGGCACAGCCAGAGGCGCCCCGCCCCCTCTGGATCGCGGCAGATGCTGTGACGGAGCCCCGGCTGATCTGTTGGGCCGCTAAATCCGCTGATCTGGACGCCCTGGTGGGAAAAGCTCACCGGCATGGCATTGAGTTGGGTAAGGTAACCGCCGGTAGCCGCGCCCGCCCGGATGGGCAAATGTTGAGCTGGCGGCTGACCGATCCACGGGCGAACCCGGCGGTTGGCATCATACCCTTTTTTATCGATTGGGGAGACTCCGCCCATCCGGCGCAGGAACTGCCGGGAGTTGGGGCGTTGTTGTCGCTGGAAGCACAGCATCCGGAAGCGGACAGGGTGCAGTCCCATTTGCGGTTGTTAGGGCTGGCCCTTCCCGTTTATCCGGGGCCGCAACCGGCTTTACTTGCCAGAATTCGGACGCGGGGTGGGGAAGTAGTGCTTAAATAGGGGGATCTGTCTAAGAGCTTGTTCAAATTTCATACTTCGGGCTAAAATCGCCACTTTTTCGCTTATGCTTCGTTCGTCAAATCCTCATTTAGCTTTGGCTAAACTCCGGTTTCCCTGCCTCGCCTAAGCAAAAAATTGACAGATTTTATCTCCAAAAACGAAATTTGAACAAGCTCTAAAGTTGGACAGAATGGGCTGGGGCAAACAAAGGCATAAAATGCGCTTTTCCATGGATGCTGAATAGTTGCAAATCCCGAATAAAACACGATATTTCAGGCGGCCTTCGCAAGGACAGAGGCCAACAATCCAACAATTTGTCCGGACGAGCCCCGTACTTCAAGGAAGCCGGGGCGAAGACGGGCCAACAATCAACACCCTATGCCTTCTTCCCGCAAAGTCATCCTCATCGACCCCGCCCACCCCTACCTGGTGGAGCATCTCTTACAATTGGGGTACGAAGTAGAAGATCACCACAACACGCCTCTGGATGAGCTGCTGCCCCAGTTGGGCGCCTATTTCGGTATGATCATCCGCAGCCGGTTCACTTTGGATGAGGACTTCCTCAACCGATGTGCCAGCCTGAAGTTCATCGCCCGCATGGGCATTGGATTGGAGCACATCGACGTGCAGTACGCCAAAGGCAAAGGCATCCTGGTGCTCAATTCCCCGGAGGGCAGCCGCGATACAGTGGCCGAACAAACCATGGGGTTCATCCTGGGACTGCTCAACCACATCCAACGATCCAACCTACAGGTGCGCAACGGACAATGGATTCGGGATGGCAATAAGAGTTATGAACTGCGGCATCGCACCGTGGGCATTATCGGTTACGGCAACATCGGCAGCGCGGTGGCCCAACGCCTCAGCAGCTTCGGCTGCCGGGTGATCGCTTACGATAAGTTCAAAACCAACTTCGGCGGTGTGCTGGCCGAGGAGGTGAGCCTGGAAACGGTATTCCGGGAAGCGGATGTCGTTACCCTGCACATTCCCTATGAGGACTACAACCACTACTTCGTCAACCGGCCCTTTCTGGAAAGCTTTCGCAAGCCTATCTTTCTCATCAATACCTCCCGGGGGCTGGTATTGGAAACCACTGCCCTGGCGGAGGCCCTCCAATCCGGTAAATTGCTGGGCGCCGCCCTCGACGTGATCGAGTACGAAGAACAATCTTTCTACAAACTGGAGGTCGACAACCTGCCGGCGCCGTTCCAGTACCTGCGGCAATCAGAAAACGTGATCATCACCCCGCATACAGCCGGTTTGTCCCATGAGGTAATGGGCGCTCATGCCCGGGTGCTGGTGGAAAAGATCAAGGCGGCTTTTCATTGAGATTATGACAATTGTCATTTACTTTTTCCCCTGTTTGACTTACATTTCCGGAACAATTGGCAAAGTGGGAGGCCTTGCCATGCCGGCCCGGCGCCTCACCTTGCCAACCCATGAACACCCATCTTTTCCGAAAGACTCCCTTGAACAATATAAACGGAAAAAGATGAAAAAGAAGTTAGTGTTTTTTGAGTGGTTAGCTGTCCTGGCTTTACTGGCGAGCAGTTGCAGCCCCGACCTGGCCATCATCCAGGCAACGGCTAACTGGGATAATGTACAACAATCTGGCAGCTTTGTCCTGGTGAACAACGGGATGAAAACGACGGCCCCATTCGAAGTGCAAATCACACTGCTGGATGAAACGGATGCGGTGGTGGAAGTGGCCTACACGACAATTATCAACGGCCTGGGGTACGGTGAAAAGCTGGAATTTAAAAACCTCAGCCTGCGGCACCTGCTTACGCCGGAAAACCAGTGCCTGGGGCAGGTAACCCAAGCCGTTTTCTCCATCGATCCCCAGAATGCGATCCAGGAAGTGGACGAAACCAACAACCGGCAAGCCGTGGAGGTGACGCCCATCCATGTAGCCTGTGATGAAATGATCCGCTTTGAAGATCTTCCTGCCGGCATCGAATTCACGCCCATTAGCCATATCGCTTCTGAAGGAATGGGCTTCGCTATCTCGGCTCTGCCCATGAGCGGAGAGTATGCCACCGTGCGCAGCGGCCTGGCCGTCGGCAACGGCCAGGTGTTGTGGCTGAACAACGTATGGCTGCAGCCCAAGCTCTCCACCCCCCGGCATTTCATCGCCTTCGACGCCGGCTACTTTGGAGGAGACATCTACCTGGAGATCAATGGAGATACAGGCGCCAGCCCCTATCCGGATGTAGCGGCCATTGACGGCATTGTGATCGGCGGCGTATCGGTGTCGGTAAGCGGTAAACCCGACAACCCCGGCGTCTGGTATTTCAACGGCGAGATCAACCGCTTCAAGGTAGGCGGCCAGGAGTTGGCCATTGACAACCTATTATTCTGGACACAAAAAATAAAAATAGTATCATGAAACAAGTCACAGATCCGTTATTCGCCCTTACCGGCCCGAAAGAAATTGTCAGGGAAAGAGGCGCCCTCGGCCTCGAGGACGGCGTCAAATCCGGCATCGCTGTAGAATACTGGCTGGAACTGCTGCAGTACCCCGAAGAAAGCGCCCGCAGCCTCTGGCTGAACGTAGACAGCCAGTGGAGGCGCCTGCACACCCCCAACGCTCAAATCCAGAACCAGGTGGAGCACGCTTTCAGCTTCCCGAAGCTGTTTGACGTGCTGGTGTGGTATCAGGAGGAGAAGATTGTGGGGTTGGTGGTGCATTCGAAGAGTTGAGGGGAGATAGGCTGAGGTTTTTGATTTGAGCCTTACCTGAGGAACCATGGGCTTCCGAAGGGAAAGGGTGTCTGTTTCCCGTTCTCAACCTCAACCTCAACCTTACCCTTACCCTTATCCTTATCCTCAACCTGATCTGATCCGATTCCGATCTGAAACAGCAGGCCAATAACAATATTTAGTTGACAAAAAAGGGGAGTATATTCAAATTGCTGGAATAATGTTGTGACATTGTTCTGGGTGGTGGGTTTTTATTTGGTTTTTTGAATTAATTCGTATCCATTTTTTTTGAAAATTGTTTGGATTCCCTTACATTTGGAGCAACTCAATTAACCCTAAAGCCTAAAATATGTTGTTCCCAAAAAAACCACCCCTCACCTTAGATAGAATACTACCCTTATTATTTGGAAATCATTTGAAGTTTCCCTTTTCAATGCGCCGTAGCTGCGGATAAATTCATTTCGTATTGCTAGATCTGGTGTATTTGTGACGTTCCATTTGGATTAGGTAACAATTGGCACATTCGAAGTTCAGCGTTATGTACTTCTGTAAGAGAAAAGGCAATTTTATTTTGTAGCCAAACCAATCGAGCGGAAGCCTGCTGATCTCAACGACAAGACGACCTTTAGATTGGGTACTTGTATACAAGTGCCCGGTTAGAGAACAAGGGGGGGTTCCTTAGCCTCTAAGTGGAAAAGTAGCTTCCATTTAGGAAAGGTGATGCTTTGTTCGACAATGTAGGGTGTGTCTTTAAACTTATGTCCTTTGTTAAAAGCACTGGAAGTGAGGCTAAATATTAATGTATAGATATAGAATTAAACTAAACCTGTAATTCTTATTGCGACCTTATGCCATCGATTGAAGTTGTACTTGGGCTAATTCTGATCATTCTCTTTTACAGCCTGTTGGCCACGATAGTGATGGAATTGCTATCTAATTACCTGGGGTTCCGGGGAAAGCACCTGGAGAAAGTTTTACGCAATATGCTTTCTTCAAAAGAAGAGGAGGGGGGGACGTTCAGTGAATTTCTGAAGAGCCCTTTGTATCAGCAACTCGCGGGTAAATTTTATGGAAAGAAGGGCCCGCCCTCTTATTTGAGTTCGAAGTCTTTCCGTTCCATCTTAATGAAGATACTGGGCGGTAAGGGGGTAGAATCGGGTGTGGGCCTTAAATCCAGGATCGATGAACTCCCGGACGAGCAACTGCAACAGGTGCTTACCCAATTGCTGGAAGACGCCAACTATCAGGTCAATACCTTTAAAGAAAATGTGGAGGGCTGGTACGATGATATAATGGACAGAGCCTCAGGTTGGTATACACGCTACGCTCAGAAACTCCTGCTTTTGATAGGTTTGGGTATTGCCATCGTTTTCAATGCGGACACCCTAGCTATATATGCCAGCCTGGCCAGTAGTTCCAAGGCCGACCTGGATAAATTGGTGGCCCTGGCGGAGAATGTGAGCAGCGGCGAAAATGTTACAGAGGCTTCCTCCAATATCAACCGCGAGGTGTATGAAATGATAGAAACCAACCTGGAAGACCTGAAAGACCCTTTGAGTATCGGGTGGGGCGGCGTCAACCTGGCGGAATTTACCTGGCGGACATGGATACTCAAGATTTTTGGCTGGCTGGTTACCGCCCTGTGCATTTCCAAAGGGGCCCCCTTCTGGTTCGACCTTTTGAAGAAGGCGGTTAATATGAGGGGTACGGGCAATGTTCCGCAGGCGGCGGGCCAGGCAGGCTCTGAAGGAGGAGTTGCAAAGGGGAGGCAGGTTAGTATTCCGGAAACGAAAGGTGAAAATATTGTCGGTTAAAGCCCTACTATCATAAAAAACCTATGAAAATCAAATTCAATAGAAATACTTACATAAGGTTATCTCCGGACGATATGGACATGGAGCCTATAGGCGTGATCTACCGGGATGTAGTTCTCGAAGTGGACAAAAAGGTAGTGGGTGCGACCAAGGATTTTGTTTCGGACTGGTACGCAGATTCAAGAGGCTGGTACTATTGGGGAGGGGGTATTGAAGAACTCGAAGTAGCCTCGGATGATGTCCTGCCGGTTGAGGAAGTTTCGGAAATTGCGGTTCCGGAAAAAGAAGAGGAAGACATTCGGGAAGCAGTTTCTGGTGAACAACCTGATAAAGAACACAGGGAGGAAGAAGCGCCGATAACAGTTGCAATCGAGCAATCCGGCAAAGCTTACGAGGAAGGAGAGGAAAGCGTTCGGGAAGTAGTTTCTGGTGAGCAACTTTATAAAGAACACGGGGAGGAAGAAGCACCGGAAACGATTTCAATCGAGCAATTTGGCATAGCAGGCGAGGAAAGAGAAGAAGGTATTCGGGAAGCAGTTGCCAGGGAGCAACCTAATGGAGAATACGAGGAGGAAGAAGTACAGAAAGCTGCTTCTAATAGGGTTTCCGTTACGTTCAAGGAAGATGAAGAATTGGAATACCTGCCATATCTTATGAACTGGGGTTTCAATGCCCTAAATATCATTGATAAGTTATGGAATAATGAAAACCTCACTGGAGAGAGTGTGAATATTGCTATTTTGGGTACAGGAATAAACAGGGGCCATCCTGCTCTTAGCAGTGCCATCCGGGCGTGTCGCAACTTTTGTGATGGAGATAAAGATGATGTACGCGATGAAGACGGGCTGGGTACCAAATGTGCCGGGCTGATCGCAGGCAGGGGTAAGGGTATAGTTTATGGGATTGCTCCGAAATCTTTTTTGTTTATCGGCAAGATAATGGATTCTCTTTTTGACCTCAATAGCAATAGGTTGCTAGATAGCCTAAAATGGGCAATTCAACAACCTATTGATATACTATTTACTCCGGTTGACCTCCGGGAATCTTCTCTGTTGCCGGAAGAAAAAAAGATGCTCTCTCAGCTTGTGGAGGAAATTTCGAACCGGGGAATTATCCTTATTGCTCCGGTCGGAAACTCGGCTATTAGCCAGCCGGAAGAGCGCTTTCCGGCAGCTTTACCCTACTGCTTGTCGGTAGGAGCCTGTGGTCGGGATTTCCTGAGGTACCGGACTTCCCTGCGCAGTCAATCTCTTGATATCCTTGCCCCAGGTGAAGATTTATTGACTACTTCAACTGAAGGCGAATCAACAAGTTTCCTTAGTGGTTCTTTTGCGGCAGCAGCTTTTGCCAGCGGAGCGGTTGCCCTGATCGCAGAATATATCCACAGGCACAGTCCCTCACTGACAATTCCAATTGTCTTGAAATTGATTCGGGAGACTGCTTTTTCTCCTGTAGAAGGGCATAAGTGGGATATAGAAACGGGATATGGAGTCATTGATCCTTGTGGTTTGCTGGAGGCTGTTAAGTCTATTGGTTCGGCAACTCCGATACTCCAGTAAATACTGATTTTTTCTAGCCTAGACGCTGGATTTTTTCTGGACTTTTCTTCCCAGAATGGAAGCCCGGATATTTTTGAAAAAGGAAAAAAAAATTTCATTCTATGCAATTAATGTTTATATTTGAAAGGGTACAATTTTTATTTAACCCCAAACCTTAAAACCATGCAATTAAAATTTCTTTAGCTAACCTCCTTTAATTCCTGATCTTCTTTTTAGCCTGGACTTTCTGCTCATATTGTGTTATATCAATGAAGCTGAGAAAAAACGGGCCGGTAATGCCTTCTTGGACATTCTGAAGAAGATATACAAGAAACCCTTTACGCTCACTTGCCCTTGACAATACTTACTCATAAAGGGAGATCGATGTACCTGACAACCAGGTGCCGCTTCTTTCTATTTGGTTGGAACCTGAATTGGAATGGACTTGATTAGCTTTTTACACTTTTGACTTAAAACAGGGGCCTGTCCAAAGTTTGGACAGCTTAAGACGGCTGTAAAAAATTACTGATTTTACACTTGTTCAGCCACAGGAACGGCTGGGTTTTCCTAAATGTTACAATATGTTAGGAGTGATTGATATTGCCCTTAACGAATGAAAATAGTCAGTTATGATGTTCGACTCCCTGGAATTTATCCGGCGTAATTTAAATGAATTCTTCCTGCGTGACCCGGGGCGTATCGACCCTGAAACCGATGGAGAGCCTATTGTATTAGACAATATATCCAATTTTGAGGAGGCTAATTTTGAAGGCCGCAATAAGATGGTGATGAGCCTGGTAAATATTGAAGAGGAGTCCACCCGCAAAAATTCCAAACCCTATCAAAAAACCAACGGGGAAACGGAATATCGCAACCCTCCGGTCATACTAAATTTATATGTTCTTTTCAGCGCTAATATGAACAGTTATGAAATGGGGCTGCGTGCCCTGTCACGTCTGGTGGCCTTTTTTCAGGGTAGGAATACCTTCTCCTATTCCGAAATGCCGGTCCCGGAAAGCAGGCTAGAGGGGCAGGATAGGGATAACCTCCGGCTGATTTTTGACCTCTATACCCTGACCTTTGAGCAGATCAACCATCTGTGGGGCTCCTTGGGAGGGAAACAAAGGCCCTTTGCCATGTATAAAGTACGAGTAGTCCCGATTCGATATGACCACCTGCTGGATGCTGGCTCGGTTATTGAACGGGTGCGCAACGATACAGCAGGCTAGTGCGCCGGGAACGAAATTCTTAACCAATTCTTTGGGCTCTTTTACGGCCATGCTGCGTTGCTCCTTCCTTCCGTAGCTTAGGCTATGGTCGGTCGTCGCGCCTTGCCTGGCCGCAAAACAGCCTCAAATTATTGACCAACAACTTCGTTCCCGGCGCACAAGGTGGCAGTGGAAAAATAATTAATCAGAATTTAAACATAAGCTACTTATATCAAAAAATGGAGTTTGTCTATCAGCGATTAGTAGAACTCAGGATTTGGCACGATTATTTTTCGTCGGAGGACCTGATACCGGAAAGAGCCCCCCGGGATTATGAGGTGAACTTTTTATTCGATATTCAGCCTTCTGACGATACGCGGAAGCTTCTTGCCAATTACCGCCTGTTATGGCGGCAGACTCCCTATGGAATACTTATTGGTACAGAGATAAAGGCAGGGAATCCTACACAAACCCTCATCAAAATTGAAGAGAAGCTGAAGTTTGCCTTTGTCCTCTCGCTGAAAGACCCCTACCTTTTGAATTATTCTAACTTGCCACTTGATTTAAACGAGCCGCGCCTTTATGTGTTTGACAACTTTTCCGGTAATAAGCTCAGTTTGGGTAGAACGAGGTACCTTTTTCTGTCGAAGCCAATGGAGGGTTATAACCCTGGGAGGCAATATAAAATAGGTGACCTCATTCGAGCGAATAACAGAACTTATGAAGTGAAAGACCTGCCGGTTGAAAGTGCTCCTGGCCCGGCGGGTGGCCAGGCAGAATGGCGGCCTGGAGCAAACACCCAATACGTCACTCGCAATGACACTATTGCTACATATGATAAAGTCTATTTGTACAAAGGCCCGAACCACCAGCCGGGAACAGATGTAACCTTTCAAGTTACCGATATTTTCGGGAAGGTAATACCGCTGGGGAACAAAAATATTCCTGGCTTGGATGAACCGGTTGAGCTGGCCCACTCCCCTCAGGATCCAGCCAGGGAACTTGAACATAGCTTGTCTTTGGGAAACCTGCCTATGGGGCGTTACTCATTGAATTTGTCCGGCAACCCGATCGATGTATTCTACCGTCTTGAAAAAAAGCGGCATCCCAAGGCGTGGGCAGTGGTGGAATTCCATTATACCCCTCCCGGGAATGCTAATCCGGAAGTGCCCGCCAATTTTGCTTTCATCGATCCTGGCCCAAATCCCTCTGAACCGCTTTCCATACCTATGCCTAAAGTATTTCACCTGCGGTTTAAAAACCGTTCTACCTTCTGGAGATATCTGTCGGCTAAGGATCGAAGTGAGATTTATACGAAGGGAGAGCCTTTACCTATACAAAAGGCCTATTTCGAGGTCAAGGATGACAATAATGTGGTTCTTCCACATCCAACTGTAACGCGGATCACCCGGGAAATTGACGATACAGGAATGATTGATAAGGAGAAATTTTATTCTCAGATATACATCTAAACTTTCACCAAAAAAGACAATATTACCATGGCTAGAGACTATAAAACTCCTGGCGTTTACATCGAAGAAATTCCCAAGTTCCCGCCTTCCATTGCCCAGGTAGAAACCGCCATCCCTGCTTTTGTAGGCCATACGGCAAAAGCAGTAAAGGATGGTAAGCAATTGGTGGAGACCGATGCCAACGGCGATATAACCAAGATAACTCCAGTGAGGATACAATCCCTGCTGGAATACGTGACCTACTTTGGCGAGGCGCAAAAGCAGAGGAATCTCCGTGTGACTTTTGACGAAACCCGCGATGCGGATGGCAATACCTTATCCTTAGCTACCAACGCCGACTTCAAAGGGCCCAGGGCCAACCATGTAATGTACCATGCAATGCAGGCCTATTTCGCCAATGGGGGAGGGCCCTGTTACATCTTCTCGGTCGGGGGGTATGACGATGCCGCTGCCCCCGCACAATTTGCTTCACCTATCGACCAGGATCGGCTGATCAGGGCCCTTGATTTTGTGGCTAAGGAAGACGAAGTGACCTTGCTGGTCTTTCCGGAAGCTCAAGGCATTGCTGAACTGCCGGCACCGACCCCCGTTCCTCCCGGATTTAACCCTCTGGCCAACGTGGCCGCCCTCTACGATGCAGCCCTGGCCCAATGCGAAGAGCTGAAAGACCGCTTTGTCGTCATGGATGTTTACGACGGTGAAGGCCAGGATATCAATGCAGCCATCAATAGTTTCAGGGACGGAGGCGTGGGCACCGGCAGTCTGAAATACGGTGCAGCCTATTATCCCAACGTATCCACCATTTTCAATTACCAATACGATGATACAAACGTCACCATCGTCCATAATATTAATGGAACTCCAGACGCCAATACCAATTCGATGGATGACCTGAAGGGTAAAACATTCTATTATTCCAGGGCGGAGGCCGCAATCGACAATATGGAACTGATACTGCCGTCCTCCTCCCTGATGGTTGGGATTTATGCTGCTGTGGACAATGACCGCGGCGTGTGGAAAGCGCCTGCCAATGTGAGCCTCCGCAGCGTTGTTCGCCCCATGATGAAAGTTTCGGACAAAGACCAGGAGCGGCTCAACGTGGATGTCAACGCCGGTAAATCCATCAATGTGATCCGGAGCTTCGCCGGTAAAGGCACCCTGATCTGGGGCGCCCGTACCCTGGCCGGAAATGACAACGAATGGCGATATGTGCCGGTGCGACGTTTCTTCAATATGGTGGAAGAAAGTACCAAGAAGGCGACCGAACAGTTCGTATTTGAGCCTAACGACGCCAACACCTGGACCCGCGTCCGGTCAATGATCGAGAACTTCCTTAACACCCAGTGGCGCAACGGCGCTCTTCAGGGGGCGACTCCCGAGCAGGCTTTCTACGTCAGTGTAGGGTTGGGAGAGACTATGACTGCCCTGGACATCCTGGAGGGCCGTATGATCGTCGAGATCGGCATGGCTGTAGTCCGCCCGGCGGAATTCATCATCTTGCGTTTTTCTCACAAAATGCCGGAAGCTTAACCCTTATTGTTTAACTCCTTAAAACTTCATAATCATGGCGAAAAATGCTGAGACCAGCCAGGAGCAACAATCGGACCAGCCCAATGTAGACCCAATAGATCAGGTGTTTCTCGATTTTGCAAATGGTTTAAAGGACGATGAAATAAAGCAGAATTCAACAGATGTAATAGCCAGGCGTAGCGCCCTTGCTATTGCCCGGAACGTGGAGGCCGGGCGAAAAAATACCTGGGAGCAAGCCAACCGGGCGAATGGTGAATATCAAGCCATACGGGAGCATGTAGTGCTGGAGCTTTTACAGGCCAATACGGAGATGAAGGGCAACTTCGGAGACGCTAAAACCCTTCTGGAAACGCTCAATACCCAACTAGAAACGGCGGTGGGCAGCGTCAAAAATGCCCACAAAAAGATGCTCGCCGTTTTGGAAGCCCTTAACAACCTGGACAAAGTGATCAAGGATCACTGCAACAAGAGCGAGTTCAAGGCGCTTGATGGACAGGTAGGCCTGAAAAGTAAAGTCGATGGAATAAATCAAAAAGCCGAAGCAGCCTATCAGAATGTCTGCAAATATTTTGATACGGCTGTTAAAATGGCCGGTGTGAAGGCACAATTGAACCTTGACCCGGTAGACACCAAAGTAAGACTCATCGACACCCGAATCACTGATTTTAGTGCTAAGGTAGAGGAAGCTCTCACCGCAGCTGTCTCACAGCGGGATGCGACTCGCCAGGCTTTTGATGACGCCATCAAGGATAGGGTTACCAAGGAAGATGATATGAATGTAGCGGATATGGTGCACCGCATCGCCTATATCCTAATCTACAACTGGTCCCTCAATCCCCAAAGCCGGAGAGTGCGTTGGACGATAGACGAGATCGTCGAGCAAGTGGAAAGTAACTATGCGAACCCGGTACCTTCCGACAATGACGATGACGATAATTAACTCTTTTTTGTACCTAACAAACTCTTGAAAACATGAGCACGAGTCCAGTAGAATATCAGGAATATACAGCTTACCTAGATGAACTTCGGGACAGGCTGGACACAGCAGAGACAGAACTACATTCTGCTCAGAATACCGCTGCCGAAAAAAGGGCAGATTACGATAATAAAACTGCCAATTACCAGACCCTGAAAACAAACTGGGAAACGATTGATGCGGTCAATGAACTGGCTAAAAAGGCCATCCAGGAAATTCAGAGTGGCCACCAATTGGTGATGCATACAACTGGCAATGCGTTGCTGACCAGAAGGGCTTTGATGGTTCTGGTTACTGAGTCGGAAAAAGTCGGTGATGATGCCTTTGGCCTTAAGGGGTTGGTTGGTGAACTGGTGGAGGCTGTGGAGCAAGCCACTCCCGCTCCGGATCCCAATGGGGATATCATGAAAGCCATCCAGGAATTGCAGGGAGCCACTAACGCCTTGCTGAGTTCCGCTCAGGCAAGCATCCCGGATATAATGGAGGCATTCCAGTCGAGCGCTATTTTGAAAAACTATATGGGCAACCGGGTCAACAACATGGGCTTAACTTGGTCCTTACACAAACTCCTTTCCATTATTCACTATGGTACCCAACCAAGTGAGCCGTATATGTTTCCTCGGGAGGAATGCCCCCGCGATTACTTTGAGGAAACCCGCGATGCCTACAATGCTGCCTCTACCGAAAAGGATGCCGCAGAGCAGGCCTGGAATGCAGCGGAAGCCCTCAAGAATCAGGTGGAGGCTAAGAGAAATGCCATCCAGCAGTCACTGACGGCGGCCGAAGCCGCGAGCACTTGTTAATAGGTTTATATTCTTTAATCAAAACAAAAAATTAAAGTCATGCCCGAAGGATATCCATTACCCAAGTTCCATTTTCAGGTTGAATGGGGAGAAGGCGATGCCGAATTCGGATTTACGGAAGTATCAGGCCTGGACGTCGAGACGGAAGTCATCGAGTACCGGGTGGGCTCCAGCCCAGAGTTCAACAAAACCAAGCAACCCGGCCTCAAGAAGTACAGCAACATTACAATGAAGCGAGGTACGTACAAAGGCAATAATAAGTTCTTCGACTGGTGGCAGAAAACGCTGTTTTTCCAGGAGGGCGGGGAAAAGTATCGCCGCGACCTGACTATCAGCCTGATGGATGAAGAGCACAAACCGATCGTGGTCTGGACGGTGAAAAAAGCATGGCCCACCAAAGTGCAACCCACTGACCTGAAAGCCGATGGCAACGAAGTGGCCATCGAGACCATCGAGGTGGTCCACGAAGGGCTAAGCATCGAGTTTAAGTAACCATCAGGCCTATAACATGGGAATATGCCTAGAGAATATCCTCCAGCCAGTTTTTATTTCAAGGTTACCTTCCACGATCTGGCCGAGAAAGACATCGATGTCCACTTCCAGTCGGTAGCAGGCCTGGATGTGCAGATGGATACGGAATCCTACAAAGAGGGCGGGGAGAACCGCTTTGAGCATGTCATCCCCACCCGCAGCAAGTATTCTGCTCTGACGCTTAAAAGGGGCGCGGCAGCCCCCGGTGAGTCGGCTCTTACCGACTGGTGCATCAAGGCCTTCAAGAACCAGCAGTACCAGCCGATCAACCTGGATGTTCAGCTGCTGGCCAGAAAGGATAAGGACAAGGATGAGATTCTGATGTACTGGAAGGTGCTGCACGCCTGGCCCAAGAGCTGGAAATTCAATGAACTGAACGCCGAGAAGAGCGAGGTGTTCATAGAAACCCTGGAGCTGAACTACAATCGTTACGAATTTAAAAAATGACAATATCAGCTTATGCCACTCGAGGTTAAAGAATTGCACATCAAGATATCCGTAACGGAAGAGCAAAAGCAGGGCGGCGGCGGAGGCCCCTCCGCCAGCGGAGCGGGCGAGGAAGGCATCGACGCCATCGTCAGCGCCTGCGTGGAGAAAGTACTGGAAATCTTAAAAGATAAAACAGAAAGATGAGCGATGGCGAACTGACCAAGGTCGTGATCAGGGCTTTTAAGAACAAAAAGCTTACGGTCCCCGTCGATGAGGCCGAACACAGGGAGTTTAAACTGCCAGTCAACCCCGAGTCCTATTCCAAGAACTATAAAGTGGAGTACGACACCAAAAAGGGGCAGGGCAACCAGGGGACCAACCCCCGCTTCAAGTCCACCGCGCCGGAAGAACTCAAGATCGAGTTCATCTTCGACGGGACGGACACCATCGAGGGCTATACCTACCCGGGAAAACCGGTCGCCAAGCAGATCGACCATTTTCTCAATACGGTGTACAACCTGAAAGGGGAGATTCACAAACCCCACTTCCTGAAGGTCGTGTGGGGAAACAGCTTCACCTTCGATTGCATCCTGACCAGCCTGGACCTGAACTACACCCTGTTCAAGCCCAACGGGGAGCCGCTGAGGGCCAAGGCCAGCGCTACCTTCCTGAACTACATCGAACAGGAGAAGAGAGTGAAAAAGGAGAATAAGAAGTCGCCCGACCTGACCCATGTCCGGCAGGTGAAGGAAGGGGATACTTTACCTCTCATGGTTTACAATATCTACGGCGACGTATCCTACTACCTGCAGGTGGCCAGGAAGAACGGCCTGTCTACCATCCGGCAGCTAAAAGTGGGGACGGAAATGATTTTTCCACCTGTAGTTAAAAACAATACATGAATAACGAGAGGATACTTCCCATCCAGTCTACTTACGATGTTATTTCGTTCAGCCTGCTGCTCGACGGAAAGGAGGCCGACCCTGCCTATCAGGTCCTTTCCATTACCGTTACCAAGGAAGTGAACAAAGTCCCCACCGCCCGCATCACTCTAGTGGATGGAGAAGCGGCGGCGGAAGATTTTCCCGTAAGCAATAAAGCGGACTTCGTACCCGGCAAACAGGTTGAGATCAAGGCCGGCCGGGACGGCAATAACGATACCATTTTTAAAGGCATTATTGTCAAACACGGCATAAAGGTCAGCGCCAGCGGTAGCACCTTCCTCTCAGTGGAATGTAAGGACGAAAGTGTGAAAATGACCATTGGCCGGAAGAACAAATACTACGAGAAGAAGAAGGACAGCGAGATCATCAAGCAACTGCTCGGCAATTATGGCCTGGCGGGAAAGGTTGACGCCACTCAGCTGAAACACGACGAGATGGTGCAGCATCACGCCACGGACTGGGACTTCATGCTTTGCCGAGCCGAGGCAAACGGGCTGCTGGTGATCCCCGATGACGGCAAGGCCGACGTGAAAGCGCCGGATACCAATGGCAAGGCAGCCCTCACGCTGATCTTCGGAGAATCGCTCATCGAGTTCGAGGCGGAAATGGATGCCCGGCACCAGTACAAAAAAGTGAAAGCTTCGGGCTGGAGTCCTGCCGAACAGAAAATCAAAGAGAGCGTGGCCAGCAGCGCGTCCTTCACGGAAAACGGCAACCTGACGGGCGCCAAATTGTCGGACGTCATCGGGCTTGCGGAATACGAGCTGCGGCACAGCGGCCCTCTGGACGCCGGCGAGCTGAAGGCATGGGCGGATGCCTGTATGCTGAAAAGCCGCCTGGCCAAAATCCGCGGCCGGGCCAAGTGCCTGGGCCTATCCCTGCTCAAACCGGGCATACTGGTGGAATTGAAGGGCGTGGGCGACCGCTTCAACGGGAAGGTCTATGTAACGGCGGTAAAACATGAGATCATCGACGGAAGCTGGTATTCTCAGGTGCAGTTCGGCCTTTCGCCTCAGTGGTTTTACCAGCAGATGGACGTGGTGGAAGAACCGGCCGGAGGGCTGTTGCCCGCCATCCATGGCCTGCAGGTCGGCAAGGTGGTCAAAATGCACGAAGATCCTGACGGGGAACACCGCGTACAAGTGAAACTGCCCATCCTCGACGGCCAGGCCAAGGGCGTATGGGCCAGGATGGCCAGCCTCGATGCCGGCAAGGAGCGCGGCGCCTTCTTCCGCCCGGAAGTGGACGACGAGGTCATCGTCGGTTTCATCAATGGCGACCCGCGCGACCCCGTGGTGGTGGGCATGCTGCACAGCTCCAAGCTGCCGGCGCCGATCACGGCCGACCAGAAGAATACCGAAAAGGGCTTTGTCAGCCGGGAAAAGATGCGGATCATTTTCAACGATGTAGACAAGATCATTACCATCGATACGCCCGCCGGCAACAGCATCGTGATCACCGAAAAGGATAAGGCCATCGAAGTCACCGACCAGAACAAGAACAAGCTCATGATGAACGACCAGGGCATTGAGCTCTATAGCCCTAAGGACATCAAGCTGGTGGCCAAGGGGAAGATCGAACTGACGGCCACACAGGACATCAAGATCGACGGCATGAACGTCGAGGCCAAAGCAAAAATGGAATTCAAAGCGGAGGGCAGCGCCGGGGCCAAGCTCAAATCCGGCGGCATTACCGAGATCAAAGGATCGATGGTCAACATCAATTAAACGGTACCATTATGCCACTTGCAGCCAGGATAACCGATATGCATACCTGCCCGATGGTAACGGGCATCGTGCCGCACGTTGGCGGCCCGGTCGTGGGGCCGGGCGTGCCCACCGTTATGATCGGCGGTATGCCGGCAGCGGTGGTGGGGGACAGCTGCGTTTGCGTCGGCCCGCCGGATACCATTGCCAAGGGTTCGGCCACCGTTATGATCGGCGGCAAGCCGGCGGCGCGCATGGGAGACGTTACCGCCCACGGCGGCAGTATTACTCTGGGGTGCCCCACCGTAAATATTGGAGGATAAATTATGGATGAAGAAAAACAATTTTTAGGCAGAGGCTGGGCTTTCCCGCCCGCGTTCAACCTGGACAATGGTTCGGTGGACATGGTAGAAGCCGTGGCCGACATCAACCAGAGCCTGGAGATTCTGCTGTCTACCAGCCTGGGCGAGCGGGTCATGCAGCCCGAATATGGCTGTAACCTTCGGGATTTCCAGTTCGAGCCCATGAACGCCTCCCTGATCGGGTACCTGCGCGACCTGGTGGAGACTGCCATCCTCTATTACGAACCCCGGATACTGGTCGAAAGCGTAGAGATAACGGAATCCACTTCCCAGGAAGCCATCGAAGGGAAGCTGCTGATCTCGGTGGATTACATCGTGCAGAGCACCAACTCGCGTTTCAACTTTGTGTACCCGTTCTATCGAAATGAAGCGGTCAGTGAGATCATAACCCTGACTCAAAGGCGATAAGGAAACATGAACGAACTTCAAAAAAATACACATCCTTTAATCAGAGACGGCGCCAGCCAGAAACAACGCCAGTTGGAGGCCCTCTCTCCGGACTACGCGAAGGTGGATGATCGCAGTTCTTCGGAATTGCTGGATTTAGTGTACCGCTTTTCCCGGCAGGTGGCCTTCCATTCTGAAGGGCGGGCGACAGACAACTGGACCGCCTTTTTCCGGAACAGCGTGCCGGTGCAGGCCAGCCTGATCAGTAAATATGATGTTGAGGCCATCGCGGCGGAATACCGGGAGATGAACCAGTTGTTCAATGCCACCCACAGTACCGAGCATCTGAACTCCCTGCTCGACCTCACCCTGAAGATGGCCTTTCGCATTCACGACTGGTTCCTTCGCCTCGATGGCGACCAGTCGGGCCTGTGGTCCCTGATCCGCAACCTGATCGATACGGACCTCAAGCAGGAACTGCGTACCCTGATAGGTTACGTCAAAGCGGCGGGCAGCTGGGGTTATGTGCCGATGCGCAGCCTCTTCGATTTTCTCAAAGCCCGGGAATGGGGGCTGAACCCATTGGTGCTCAACCAGCCCGACCCGGCCTTCCTGCAGATCAGAGGCAGCGCCAGGGTGCGCAATACGGCCCGCAAGAAAAAGGTGGACGCCCTCTATCAGATCTTCTTCAAAGGCGTAAGCGAGATACAGAAGAAGGGGCCTGAATTTTTCGAAAAAAGCCTCAAAGCCCAGGAAGACCATGCCCCGCAACTGGGCCTGTTCTTCGCCTTCCTGCGCCTGTACCAGCAAAGCCAGGGCCATCTCAACGAGATGACGAAGAAGCACCTGGATTTCTTCTACAAAAAAGCCCTGAAGCTGGAGAATGCCAAAGAAGTGCCCGACCAGGCTCACCTGGTTTTCCAGCTCCTCGGCCTGCTCGATAAATATCTCCTGGAAAAAGATACGGCCTTCAACGCCGGCCAGGATGAGAATGGCGAAGATATCCTCTTTAAATTGCTGGAGGAGATCGTGCTCAGCCAGGCGCAGGTGGAAAGCCTGCGGACGTTGTTCCTGGGCCTACAGCCGAGAACACCAAATCTCAGCGGCGTAACGCACGAATGTGGTGAGGAAGAGAACCTGAAAGTGGCCGGCGTCTATATGGCGCCGGTGGCCAGCATGCAGGATGGCGTGGAAACGCCCTTTCCCGATGAGTTCAAGGGGAACTGGGCAACCTTGGGGGGGCAGTATAGTAAGCTGGAAACCGGAGTAGACGCAACCTCCGGCCAACCTGTTTTGAAGCCATATCCCGATGCGCGGCTAGGGCTGATGCTGGCCTCTCCGGTGTTGTTTCTGCAGGAAGGGGCCCGAAATATTTCAGTTACTTTGAGTTGTGATTTTTCGCATCTTTCTCTGAGCGCTGATGATAAGGCCGCAATAAGAACAGCTGTACAAAGCTTCTTTGAGATTGGCCAAGAAACGGTAAAACTGGCAAAGGCCGAGGGGCTTTCCGACAATATAGCTAATGCACTGATTTTAAATCCACTGGATTTCCCTCATCGTTTTGACGACTATACTTCTCTTGTTGATTATTTAGACAGCCTCAGCCCCTCGGCAGAGGAAAAAGAAGTGTTGCTGAAATACAAGAAAGCCTATCATCCCTTCAAAGTCAGCCTTAGCGGGGAAAAGGGCTGGATCTTTCCTGAAGATGTCGTTTTTGAACTCACGGCCGCCGATGAAATAAAACTGGACATTTACCTGGGCCCAACGGTCGAACCTGTGGTGTTCCCTGTCGCAGAAGTCTTAGGTGAAGATTTTAAAGCGGATTATCCCGTTTTGAAGCTGGAACTCAATCCGGAGGCGGCTACACCGGATTCCTGTTACCTATACCAATTTTTCCGCTATCTGCCGGTTGAAGGGGTGGCGATAATCGCTGATGTCAAAGATGTACGCAACCTCGTGGTACAGCATGAAAACGCCATTCTGGACATCAATCAGCCTATTCCGGCATTCGGGGCCAGCCCGGCTTCGGGAAACCCCTTCTACATCGGAAGCGGAGAGGCCATTCCCAAGCGGCTCACCAACCTCGCCCTGAACCTCAGCTGGGAAAACCTCCCGCAAAACTTTACAGAGCACTATCTCTATTACAACGGCCTGGATCCTTTCGTCCGGAACAGCGGCTTTAAGATAGATATCGAAGTGTTGAATGACGGGGAATGGGATTCTGTTGCAACAGGCGTTCAACTTTTCAGGATTCAGTACGAAGGCACCGATGTCAAATTGGGCCAGGCTATTAGCTATTTTAAAGCAGAGCTTGATTTTTCAGCATTAGATGCTGCCAGAAAAAATAATCTTATGAACCTGGCGCCGGCAGGCTCTCCGACAACGAACCGGGCCAGCCTGGTAAACAGCATTATAGGAGAGCTGAACCTGGGGAACAACAGCCAGAAAGACAAATTCGCTAACCTTTTTGCCTGCCTGTGCGCCAAGGCCATTAGTAAGACAGTTTTCGGCCTGGCTGGTGCGCCCTTGCAACACACTTCTGAAGTGATAAACGAGTTGGAGCCCTATACCCTCTTTTCTCAAAACGGTTTTCTGAAACTGGTACTGGGCGATCAGGATTTCCTGCACGATGAATTCCCCGACAAGACGGTGCTCCAGTCGCAGGCCAAGGGGATGATCCCTTTCCGCAGGCTCTTAAAAGATGCCATTTACAACTATGATGGGGCCATTATCCGGCAGGGCGCCAACAATAGCTGGATTGCTTCAGCGGCGGAGGCCGCCAAGTTTTCGGCCGACCTACCCAAGGAACCCTACACGCCCACATTGAAGGAATTGTCGATGGACTATACTGCGATGGCAGGCCGCAGCGATATTCAGTTCATCCATCTCCATCCTTATCAGGATACATACGAGCTTAAGGATATCTTCTCCGAGCCCACCCTCCTTCCCACCTTCGAAGAAGAAGGAACCCTCTACATCGGCCTGAGCAACCTCAAACCGGGCGCCAACCTGAACCTGCTCTTCCAGATGGCCGGATCCACCGCCGACCCCTACCTGAACAAGGCGGAGGTGCAATGGCATTACCTGAAGGGCAACCGCTGGGAGGGCAATGAGCTGAAGCCGGACATCCACATCCTGAAAGACGAAACCAACGGGCTCATCCAATCGGGCATCATTCAGTTTGCCCTGCTCAAAGACATGACGGATGACAATACCATTCTGCCCGCCGGCCTGCACTGGATCAGGGCCACGGTGAAATCTGGCTCCCGGGCAGTGGCGGAGACGGTCAAGGTGTATGCCCAGGCCGCCAAAGTGGAGTTTTCTCCTACTGAGAACAACGACCTCAAGCGCCTGTCGACGAAACTGCCGGCCGGCGCCATTACCGCCGCCCAGCCGGAGATCGGCGCCCTGGAAGGCATCAGCCAGGATTTCGAAGGCTTCGGCGGCCGGCCGAAGGAATCCGACGATCAGTTCTACGTGCGCGTCAGCGAGCGCCTGCGCCACAAAGGGCGGGCGGTGACCCTCTTCGACTACGAACGGCTCGTCCTACAGGCCTTCCCGGAAATATACCGGGCCAAATGTATTACCCATACGCTGGGGCGCCGGATGTTACGGCAATCACCTAATCCGGAAACGGATTATCACCTGGCCCCCGGTTATGTTACTGTGGCCCTGATCCCGGACCTGAGGAACGTAGAACAGGCCAACCGGCTGCGCCCCCGGGTGAGCGCCGGCATGCTGGAGCGCGTGAAAGCCTATCTGCAGCAGCGCATGTCCCCCTTCATCCGCCTGCGGGTGCTCAACCCCATCTACGAGGAAGTGCCCGTCAAGATGGACGTAAAGTTCGTCAAAGGGAAAAGCGAGGATTATTACACGCAGAAGCTGAAAGAGGACCTGCAGCAGTTCCTCATGCCCTGGGCCTATGAAGGCCAGGAAGAGATCAGTTTCGGCGGCCGTATCTTCCGCTCCACGCTGCTGAGTTTTGTGGAAAAACGCCCCTACGTCGATTTTGTGCAGAACTTTAAGATGATCGACGAAAACGGGGATGAACAGGATATGATCGAAGCCCGCACTACCCGCTCTATTCTGGTATCCGGCAAGCATGAGGTGTTTGTGAAGCCTTGCTGCCAGAGCCAGAGCGAGGCCGGTGGCGGCCCCGACGGCATCGGCCGCCGGAGGATCAGCGGCGGCTTCACGATTCAATAAGCAATAACTATTAAACAAGCTCTACCATGGCTGTAAAAAGTAGAATAACCCTGAAGTCATATTTCATCAACGGCGCCTTGCCTTCCGGAAAAGATTTTGCCGACCTGATCGATTCCTGCGTCAATAAACGGGACGATCAATTCTTTGGGAGATGGCGAGCCGGGCTAACCTACTGTGACGGGGATGTCGCTATTTATAAGAAAAATATTTATGTGCTCGTCATGGATCCGGCAGACCCGGAATGCCTGGAAAATGCCGACCCGGCCTCAACGGCCAACTGCTACTGCTCCACTACGCCGCCTGATGAGGACCCCACCCACTGGTGCCAGCTGGAGCTGAATGTGCACGATGAGGACTGGGGCATCATCAAGACCGACGACCCGGAAACGGATGTAATGTACGCCCTGGTCTTCGGCCGCATCGGCATGGGCACGGACGACCCGAAGGGGCGGCTGGACATCCGCATAGCCAAAGATGGGGATGTGGGGCATCAGTACCTTTTCGAGGGCGATGAGGACGGGGATGCGCCTACCTTCACCATCAGGAAGTATGACAGTAGCATTGAAGATCCGGGCCAGGATGAAAACCAGCATTTTGTGAAAAAACTGCTGGGGCCGGATCACGTCAACTGGATCAATACCTATCCGCTGGGGTATGTGTTTAAGTCGGTAAGACTGGGTAACACCGGCAGCGGCCAGGGGTGTTATGAGGCCGCTATGGGCGCTACAGGCGAGCCGATGACTATGATGCTGGTCACTTCTCTTCCGGATAGCCAATCCATTAATGGCCGCCGGCCAGCGGTCAAGATCGGCGATAATGACGACCCGCCCCAATCGGTATTAGATGTCGAAAACGGCAGCCGCGGGCAAATCCTGCTGCATCCGGTAAAAAAAGTGAATTCCGAGCTGGTACTGATGAGTAAGGATGGGAGCGATCGCTTTTTCCTCTCCGAAGGCGTTACCCCGGAGTTTACCGTACTGACGACCAACTCCGGCGGCTATTGCTTCAACTACTGGGATATGCCGCCCGCTGACTACCTCGAAGAAACGGCCACCGGCGGCGGCGATACCCTGATGGTGATCCTCAACGACGGCAAGGTCGGTATAGGCACCAAGGAGCCGGGTTCCAAATTAGAGGTACACGAACCCGAACGTGGCAACATCAGCCTGCACCTCGGTTACCTCAATCCCGCCCTGGCGATCACCAACCTGCCGGATGACCCAAATGTGGAGCCCAATTACCTTACCATGGGGGCCTCCAATAGCTATGGCGCTTTTGTGACCAATTCCGAAGGAGGCTTCGTATTCCGGGCCGGCGGGGAATATACCGGGGCCGATCCGGGCCCGGGCGATACTCTCAACCAAAAGGATATTTCCGATTCCCACGGCGGCCATTCCGAGCTCGTGTACATCTCGAAACAGGGAAAGGTTGGCGTGGGGATAGTGCCGGAAGACACCCACAGCTACTACCTGGATGTAAATGGCCCGGTGCGCGCCTGTGAGATTTATCAGCTGGCGCCGGAGAACACCGAGGACTCCGAGCCGCTGGAAAATGTACTGGAGGACCTCTGCACGATCAAGGCCTTTAAATACAGCTGGGAAGATAGGAATGAGCGCTGTTATGACGGCCAGAACAAGATCGGCCTGGATGTGGATGATGTGGAGGGGCTCTTCAGCGAACTGGTAACCGCCGATAGCAACGGCCAGCGCGCGATCGCCTATGGCAATATGACTGCCGTACTGGTTCAGGCGATCAAGGAGTTGAAAGCCAAAGTCGACGATCAGGAAGCCCGGATCACCGAACTGGAAGATAAGCTGGAGAACCGGCCGGATTGATCCTTAACGCTTAGGAGGCCCTATTGGCCGTCGCCTTTAAACAGGACTAAAGAACTTGCATAAAGCATGACAAGCCCACTAACCATATCGCGAAAGGACCCCGATATTCCTGATTATCTGGATTTCAACAAATTCCGGGAAAAAGGGATAGAGCACCTGGCGGAGCTGTCGGGCAAGATTTGGACCGACCACAACCTCCACGACCCGGGTATTACCATCCTGGAGGTGCTGTGCTACGCGCTCGTCGACCTGGGGTACCGCAATACCCTGAAACCGGAGGAGCTGCTGGCGCCGGCAGCGGATGCGGAAGAAGACAACTTCTTTACTCCCGCTGAGATTCTGGGTTCCAACCCCCTTACCATACTGGATTACCGCAAGTTGCTCATCGACATAAAGGGCGTGCGCAATGCCTGGCTGGAACCTGCCGGTGAGCAGGAAGTGAAACTTTACGCTCCGAAGGACGGCCCGGGGGCCGGCGCTCTGCAATATCTTACGCCGCAAACCGGCGACCCGGAAGAGCAGGAAGTGATCCTCAACGGCCTGTACCGGATCTACCTGGAGCTCGATGAGACGGGCAGCAACGCCAATGACGCTGATGCCTGTAGCGCGGATGGCGCCGGCCAAGGCGCCGTACTGGAAGAGGTGGTTCAGAAGTTCAATCAGTTCCGGAACCTGTGCGAAGATGTCCTGGAGGTCATCGTCCTGAAAGACGAACAGCTTGGCCTGTGCACCGATATCGAACTGAAGCCGGAGGCCGACCCGGAAGATGTCCTGGTGGAGATCCTGTCCCGGATACAGGAGTTCTTGTCGCCCAGCCTGAAGTTCTATACCCTCCAGGAGATGCTGGAAAATGGAAAGGCTATTGAAGAGATCTTCGAAGGGCGCCCGTTGACTTCGGACAGCCATGGGTTCGTTGACCCTGAGGGCCTGGCAAAACTGGAGCGGAGGAAAGAACTATACGCCTCCGACCTTTACCGGGTGATCATGGACATTCCGGAAGTCGTGGCGGTCAAAGGGTTACAGTTGTCTAGTTATATCGACGGCGAATGCCAGCGGGCAGGAGAGGAATGGTGCCTGCCGCTTACCGATAACTACCGGCCGGTGTTGGCTCCCGAATTATCCACTTTTACTTTCCATAAGGGCGTTCTGCAGTTTCAGGCCGACCCGAGAGAAGTGTCCGAGCAGTTTAAAAAACGCCTGGCCGGCCTGGAAAAGGCCAAACTGCCGCCCCATAAGCTCGACCTGGAAATACCGTACGGCAAACACCGCGGAGAACTGGGGGATTATCTTTCCGTTCAGCATGATTTTCCGCTCACCTACCGCATCGGCTCCGGGGAAATGCCCGATAACGCTTCCCCGGCCAGAAAGGCCCAGGCCCTGCAGCTGAAAGGCTATCTCTTGTTCTACGACCAGTTGCTGGCCAATTACCTGGCCCAGTTGGCCCACGTCAGGGACCTGTTCTCCCTGAGGGCCGACCCGCAAAGGGAAGAAAGCCGCCGGCATTCCTATTTTGCCCGGGAGGTGGATACCGTTCCCGAAATAGAGAAGCTTCTGCTGTTCTACCGGGGCCGCCAGAAGAACGGCTCACCCGAAGGCAACGTGCTGGCCCGCTCGCCGGAAAGCCTGAATATCCGGACCGCGGAACGGCGTGACGCCATCCTCCGGGATGTGCAGGAGGCCTTCGGCCATAATGAAGTACAGGCCGTTGTGCAGGGCAGCGAAGAGGGCTACCGCTTTTCTGTCCAGACGAATACTCGACAGCCTGTGCTTGTCAGTACCGAGGTATATGCTACAGAAGCGGCGGCACAGGAGACCGCCAACCTGATCCTTTTCCTGGGGGCCATTTCCGGCAATTACAGAGAGGTTTACGACCGCGCTACCGGTAGTTTCGGTTTCGAGCTGTTGAATAACCCTGGCAGTTATCTGGAGTACCTTCAGGAACTGGTGGAATCGGAAGAGGAATACCTCCGGCGGCGCGACCGCTTCCTGAACCACCTGCTGGCCCGCTTCTCCGAGGATTTTACCGATTATGTCCTGCTCATGTATGCGCTGTACGGCGGGCGCCCCCCGCAGGGCCGCATCGTGGAGGACAAGGCCAATCTGCTGAGCCGCTACGACGAGATCAGCCGCGACCGCAGCCGCGCTTATAACTACCGGGACCAGGAAGGGCTCTGGAATACCGAAAATGTTTCCGGCCTGGAAAAAAGGGTGTCAGGGCTCATCGGCATTAAGGATTTCAGCCGGAATACCCTCAGCCACTTTGAGATCACCCGCCGGGAATCCCTTTATTATCTTCAGCTCGACGGCCTGGACAGGCAGCCCCTTTTCGTTACCTCCAACCCGTGGGAAAGTGCTGGAAGGGCAGAACAGGAAAAGGAGAATCTGATCGCCTATGCTTCCGAATGGGCCAATTACCGCGGCTATGACTGCCCGGCAGATGGGGTCTATGGCTTCGAACTGCTCGATCGCCAGGGGCAGGTTTTTGCCACTCACCCCCTCACATACGGCAGTGCGCAGTTGCGCGATGATAAAATGCGTTGCACCCAACTGCTGGTGCGGGACGCTGGCCTGATGCACCGCGTGGTGGCCTCTGAAGAGGAGTATTACTTCTTCCTTTACGACGACAGCCCGGAGCGCAATCTGCTGTTCATCAGCTCCCAGTCCTTTCCCTCCCGGGAAGAAGCCTGGGCCGGCTGGCACCGCTTTGCCGAAGTGCTTGCCGATGAAACCAATGAGCGAAAATTTTTCATCGACGATTTCCAGGGAGAACGGTTTACCATCGTGGTCAGGGACAAAAAGGGCGGCAGGCTCTGGGAAGACCTGGCCCGCTACGCCGATGATCTCGACTATGATACTACCGAACCGGGAGATGCCATGAGGGATGTCGTCAGCAGAATTCCCCAAAAGCAACTGTTCTATTCCTTCTATCAATTGCCCACCCTTTACAACTGGCAGATCAATGATGAAGACGGTAATTTACTGCTGCAGAGTACCTTCCTTTACCAGCGGGAGGAACGGGCCCATGTCTACAAGGACATTGGACAGGCGGCCGAGAGCTTCCTGCTGTTCATGGACCATGCCGTCAACCGGCTGCGCTACTACATCGAAGTCGATGACGCCGGTTATTTCTTCTCCGTACTGAACGAAGACGCCAATCAGGTCGCCCGCTCGGTTTATTTCGATACCTTCCAGGCCTGCGAAGACGCCGTCGAGGCCATGATCGCATTCCTGGAGCCCATTCGGGAGCGGGTGCATCAGCGGCAGCGCCCCAACCTGGCCAACTACCTGCGGAGGGTAACCAAAAGAATAAAGTTCCTGAGCTGGGAAGGGCTGTATTCGTTCTATATTGAATACCCTCAGGGAAAAGCGGCCCTCCACAGCGTCCGGGAATTCACCACCCTGCCGGAGGCCTACGAGGCATTCTATCAATTGCTGGAAACAGCCTGTGATCCGGACAATTACGTGGACATCACCTCTGAAGACGGCTGCCTGCTTGGCTTCGAGCTCCGGCAAGAAGGAGAACTGCTGGCCGTCCATCCCGATTTTTATCTGTACGATAGGCCCGAAGATATTCCCGTTGCCCCGGAACCCGATCCTCCGGAAGATACCGCGGAGGGAGGATCCGGTGAAGAGGAGCAAAGCGGTGAGGAAGAAACGCCCGAGCCGGAACCGCCCCCCACCCGGCAGGAAGTCAAAGAAGCACTGCGCGATCACATCTGTTCCAACCAGTATGCTTTTGATATCTCCGGCAAGTGGCGCTTTGAGATTCTGTGTGAAGATTGTGAGGCGGTGGCGGTTAGAACCGATGGAGATGCCGGCGCCCCTGCGCCTTGTTGTGTTGAAACCGGCTGCCGGCCTTTACTGTACGGAGTGGAAGCTTATAATACGCCGGCGGAAGCAGAGGCGGCTTATATGGATTTCCGGACTGCCTTGCTGGATAAGGAAGCGGCTTATCTCGACGATAATGCCTACGCAGGCGCCGGGCCCTATGGTTTCGTGGTAAAACTGGAGGCTGGCGGCGATCCCTACGCGAGCTCCTTCCCATTGCTCACCAGTGAAGAAAAGGAAAGAGTGGAGGGGCAAAGCCGGCAATGCCTTGAAAAGTTCTGGGATTATTACACGGGCGTTCCAGTACCCCTTGGCCTACAGCCCCAGGTAGCCAGCCAAAGGGAGAGAATGGAGGTTCATGAAGAAAAGCAGCAGTATATTTTTTCGATCAAAGGGGATCTGCAGGGAGGCGCCGGACTGGAAACCATCCTGGAAGGGGTCAAATTTTACCCCAGCCACAAGGCGTTCAACGCAGAATTCCTGGCGGCGGCGCTCGATCCCGAAAATTATTTCCTGATACGGTCGTCCACTCAGGGAACGGACTTTCCCGTACCTTATTTCAGCTATGGCCTCCGGAAGGGGGAGGAGGTATTGGGCGTCATTCCCGGCCACGGCACGGCGGAAGAAGCGTGGGAGAAATACCAGGCGGTATTTAATTTTATAAGCAGCAACCAGGAAGCCTTGCGCTGTGGCGGTTTCTGGAAGTTTCAGGTGTTGATTGTCCAAAAAGACGGAGAGGTAAAAAAGGCCATTCCCATGGAAGGCCTGGGCGTGAATAATCCTTTCAATTCCCGTTCCGGCGCAGAAGAGGGGTTCAAGGCTATCCTTTTAGATTACATGCAAGCTCTCGCCGCAGGAAAATTCGATGACCCTGCATTCGATGACCCTATAAAAAAACTGTGGGGTGCATGGAATGAAGTGGACAATGAGGAGCGGGAAAATACCTATTTGAAGGCGGAATACCTCAATGAAGGCGAATTGATCATCCGCCAGGACTCCGGCGCCTGCCGCCTGCCTAACACCTGGGGTTTTGAGCTCTGGTGGCCGGGCAAGGATAAGGCCGCAGAACCGGGCAGTTCTCCTGCGGAACCTTTCCTGCTGAGCCCGCCGGACACCGTTTACAGCGATCCGGCCGAGGCCGAAGCGGCGCTGGACAAGCTGATGGGCCTCATCGAGGCGGGCAGTGGATATGAGCTGGCGTCTACGAAAAAGGTGGCCGGCGGCCAAACCAGCTATTCTTTCCTGTTCAAAAGCGGCGGCGAGGCCCTTGCCGCCCACCATACGGACTATAGTGATATCACCCTGCGGGACGAGATCCTGCAACTTGCCCGGGATCATTTCCTGCCTTTGTTGCCCTCGAACCCCAACAGGCAGGGATTTCGCCTGGTACGGCTGCAGGTTCCTCCCATTGATGCTCCCGGCACGCCTGAGCCGGTGCGGGAAAGGCTGGCACCCAGGGATTGCTCCTTCTTCAGTGGGTTCCGCCTCATCAAAGACGAGGAAGTGCTGGCCCGCCATCCGCATACCTACTCAAGCCCGGCAGCCAGGGATAGCGCAGCCAGCCTGCTGTTCTCAAAAGTACAGCAACAACTGCCTCCCTACCTGCCGCTGGCCGTATTCTGCCGCAGCCGGCGGGGAACGGATAGCCTGTATTACCTGGTAGTCCGCAAAGAGGAGCAGGCGTTGTGGTGGGGGCTGCAGGCCTATCAGGACAAGGCCGAAGCCGACGCCGCCTGCCCGGCCGGCCATATTGCCATCATGCATGCGGCCCGGCGTTATTCTGCTTACCGGGTGGAAAATGGCGTAATTGTGCTGCGGGATCAGTCCGGGCAGCCCCTGGCCCGCGTGCCCGAAACGAGCCAGGATACAGGCCGGCAGCAGGAACTCATCAGAGAGCGCATTCGAGAGGCCTGGGCCTTCCCCCTGTTCCGGGATGAAGAAGGCTTCGGGTTCCGCACTCACGATACCGGGGGCGCCAGGGCCGTCGAATGGGAAGGCATAGAACGTTATGCTTCTTATGAAGCAGTGCGGGAAGCCTACCACGATTTCCTGGCCCAGTTACAGTATCAGCCCAACTACCGGAAACGGAACGATGCTCATACCGGAAATTACCGCCTGGAACTGGGCCAGGTGATGCTGGAGAGCGGCCATGTATTCCGGGAGGACGCCCCGGCCCGCCTGCGCGCCTGGGAATGGTGCTTCGGAGTCAAGAGCCTGTTGCAGAGCGCTCAGAAGGACAGTTCCTATTACCGCTATGTGGATTATGAGAACGGTTGCAACTGGAGCTTCCGCATCGCTGACGAGAACTACCGCGTGGCCGTCCACCCCCGGCAGTATCACACCCTGGCCGATCGGGAATGCAAGCGGGACCTGCTTTATGAGTGGGCCTCCTGCCAGGAAAGCCTGTACAGCACAGTGGCGGTAGGTACTTGTGTAATGGACGGGAATTATCATTTCATTATTAAGGCGGGAAATATCCCCAACGCAAAACTGGCGCCCTGCGAGGCAGGAGAAGTATTATGGCGCAGTTATGCCTCGTATCCTTCGAAGGATGCGGCCGAAAAAGCGGGAGAAGCGCTGGTCGTTCAGTTGATGAACAATGCCCGGGAGCCTGATTTTTACGTACTCAGCGAGGCGGACAACCATCGTTACACCGCTGCCCTGGCCGATAACCGGGGGGATTTCCTGGCGGTTATCCCAACAATAAAAGAGGAGTTCGAAGACCTGCTGGCCCTGGTGCAGTGCCGGATGCTGGTGGCCCGGCATTACCCCTTTATCTTGTGCGATGGAAAATACGGTTTCCAGCTGTACCGGCCGGAAGCCCTGTCCGAACCGGAAGAAGCGGAACCCTGGGAAGTACACGATGAAGAAAGCGGGAAAGTGGTTTTCTCCAAGCCCATCATCCTGCCCTATGGGGCCACCTACCGGGGAGACGAACAGAAGATGAAGTTTACCCTGAAAGGGGAAGTAGCCTGGGAGAGTGTGGCGCTCTATTCGGACAAGAAGGATGCGGAAGCCTTTTTTAACATCCTGGTCAATGATATCAGCGGCCTTTCGGAAGAATGCAGCGATATTGCCGTTCAGCAGGATGCCCTGATAAAAATAAAGGGCAACTACCAGCGCACGGAGCGGGAAGCCTGTGGCCCTTACGGGCTGGAGATAACGAATCCCAACCACATCCTGGCGCATCATCCCCGGCGCTATGCCAAGGCAGAGGAACTGGAGGAAGCCATCGAAAAGACAAAGGCGTATATCAATACGGAAGGCCTGCACCTGCTCGAGCACCTGTTGCTGCGCCCGCGGCACGGCCTGCCGGAAGCGCCGGCGGCCTGGCGCCTGCAGTTTGAAAGCTGGCAGGGCAAGGTGCTGCCGCTGGTGGGCATCGCTTTTAAGGAGGAGGAAGAAGGGAAAGCATTTTTAGATGCCTTCCTGCACATTTTAGCGGAAGTGCTGAATGGCATCGATATTCAGACTATAGTCACGGAGTTGAAAAACCGGGGTGAATTACCGGAGGAAGATCCCGATGGCTGCGCGAAAGTGATCCGGGCCCTCGTTTGTGAGGTAAAAGGCTGCGATCTCAGTTCAATGGACTGGCCCGGGAACCTGCTTGACAAGTACGGGGCATTGGAAGAAGTCTTTGCTGCCCTGCACCTGGCGGAACTGCTGCGGAAGATCCCCTGCCAGAACGAGGAGCCCTACCTCATTTTTGATGGCATATCCTGGGATGCCGAAACCCTGCGCTGGCTGTTGGGTATCCACCTGGCGCCGGTGGCGCCGGAAGAAGGCCGCCCCTGCCGCCTGATGCCCATTTGCCCGGACTGGGATGGCGAACTGAACCTTCAGGATGACTTTTCCGGCGAGGCCGATCCATGTGCAGAAAAGGCGGAAGAAGAAGAAGAAGAGGAAAAATGCCCGGCCTACATTCCGGGTATCGACCCTTATTCCTTCTGGGCCACCGTCGTCATTCCATTCTGGCCCCAGCGCTTTCAGAATACCAACTTCCGGGAATTTTTCGAGAACACACTCCGTAAGGAAGCTCCCGCCCATGTGGCCCTGAGGGTTTGCTGGATCGACCCCCGGCAGATGAAGGAGTTCGAACGCCGCTACCTGAACTGGCTCCACGCCCTGAGCGGGACGGAGCGCTGTGATTACCGGCAGGCCCATACCGAGATCGTGGAATACCTGGAACAGTTGCGCAATGTGTACCCGCCGGCCACACTTTCCGGCCCTGAAGGCGGTGGCAGCCTGGTCGTGATCGGAAAGACAGCCCTGGGTTAAACCAAGTTTACTAAAAAAAATTACAGACCGTTATGACAACCGCTGTATCCTTTCCCAATTTTGTCAATAACCAGTTGTTGCTGGCAGCTGACCTCAACCATATCATCAGCACCCTCGATCAACAGGACCGCCTCACCCGGGTGTATTTGCATGGGATGGGTATCATGTGTGGACTGGAGGTTAACTTTGAGGATGAAGGTGGCCCTGTTATCAGTATTCAGGAAGGCTTCGGACTGAGTTCGGACGGGTATATGATCGACCTGCAGCAGGTTAGGGCAGTGGATGAGGTGAATCTTGATCTAAGATGGCTGGAGTACAGGTTTTGCAAACCGGCGCCCCTCTATCCAAAGGTTTTTGATTTTCACGAATCTATTGAAGGCCGCTTTTCGGGAGAACCTGCTGAAAATGGTTATTACGAGCTGCTGCAGGAAAAACCTGCGGATGATAATAGCGTATTGGATTTGGGCAGTTTCTTCAGCGGCCAGGAAACCAATCCCGGCCAGTTTGCCGTCGTATTATTACACTACCGCCTTCAGGAAACCAAGAACCCCTGCCAGACCAGTTGCAACGAGACGGGGAGGAGCTTTAATTATGGCACAAGAGTATTGCTGGTCAGAAAGGATCTGGTGTGCAGGGATTTTAAGCCAGGAGGGGGAGAGATTAAATGGCCGGATAAGCCCCGCATGCGGCGGTTCGGCTACGGGGACGGGCAGATCATGCTTTGCGATACCATCATCGACAAGGCCGGTTTTTTTGAGCGTTACGAGGCAAATATGAGCGAAGCGGTAGCAGGCATTCAGGCTGCCTACGATGCGGCTTTTCAGAACGCCAAACCCTTGCTGGGGGAATCTGCCGACCCGTTCACCACTTATTTTGAAAACCTGAAATCACTCATTGCTGCCTTTGATGGCGCCGTGGAGACAGACGCCTGGAATTACCTGATCCAGCACGTCTACGGCCACCTGAAAGACCTGATCCTCGCCTACGAGGAATTTGCCGATGCGGCCTTCGCCCTGGTGGAAGAAAAGGCCGCCTGGCCGGATCTCAAATTGTTTCCCGGCTATCTTGTCCTGGGGGGATTGACCGACAATTTTGGCATTGATGATGAGTGCCGGACGAATTGCCTGCCACCCTGCAACACCTGCGGGGATAAGTCCCGGCCCTCCCTCGTGCGCTTTTTGTTCGACCGGATGAAAAAACTCACCCAGCTGTTTTTCCTGGGCTGGGACGGCGCCGCTGTTATGGATCATACCGCGGAATCCAACGATTATCCCGCCGGCGCCATCCGGGTTTCGGCCAGCCGGGGCAGGAACCTGCCGCTCGGCCAGCGGGCCATCCCCTATTATTACCGGCCGGCGGCTCCCGTCGGCACTGTGGATGTAAAGATCAGGGAATGCTGGGATTACGAGGCCTGGAGAAAGGAAAAGTCCCCTCTGATCCCTTCCTATCATCCGGATGCTGGCGACGCGAATGCCCTGCTTTATGACATCGATGCCTATGGCTTCATACGCATCGAAGGGCATCCGGGAATGGAGGTTGGTGTAGCTTATGATGAAGTTGCCCGGCTCCGCCAGGAATACAACCTGCCCTTTAATATCCGCTGCCTGCTCGTTGGGGACGGGTCTGGCCTGGACAATTTGAGGGGGGCGGACCGGCCGGATTATACCGAACTCCAATCGGCCTACGAGAAGGCTAAAGCTTATATGGCCAGCAAGCTGGAGGACCCCGCCCAGGTTGGCAGCCTGGCAGCATACGTCAGAGAATTTGATTTTAATGCAGTTGCCTGGAGTGGGTTTTCCATACTGGAGTGCGAAGATACGATCAAAGCTCTTTTGCAAAAGATCCATATCAGGAAGGTAGAGTTGGAAACCCAACACCGGGAACACTACTTCTTCCACCGCTTTGCCTGCCACCATCCCGGCCTGGAGCACATGGGCGGCGTGCCGGCGGGGGGGACTTTTATTCTGGTTTATACCATTGTTGACGATCAGGGATATCAAACGCCCTTCGTCATCGGCGACTTCTGCCTGCCCTATGTGTGCTGCGAGGAGATCGATGCCCGTTGCCATATCGATGTGCCCTGCCCCTTGCCGCCGGTAGATGTTGAATTAGAACCCCTGGTGTTTGTATGCAAAAAAGTATTCTGTAATGACGATGAAAAGCAATATCCGATCCTGACTTATCCGCCGGGGGCTGATGCGGTGCTTGAAGCTTATTACGTCTTCCCCAATGGTTCGCGCATCAAAAGAAATGAACTGATCGACACGAGCGAGGAGACACCCTGTTTCCGCTTGTTGGATGAGAATAGCGGACTGCTTATCCCGGAAAATATTTTTCAGACTGCTCAATCCAATAAGATCGGTGTTTCTCTGGAATATACGCCTGAGGCGGGCGGAGACAAGGCGGCCCAGCTTGTCGAGGTATGGAAAAAACCGGCGGGAAACATAGTCGATACCTATATTAGCAGCTCATACGATGATGAAACCGAGCTGGAAAACGGGAGGACTTATAGCCTTGCCTTTGCATCCAGCCACGGATTCAATGTGGGATTAAATTTCAGGTGGGAGTATTACAAAAAAGACGAAAATGGCAACATCTTCCCGGTTATAGAGGGCGATCAGGAAACCTTCAGGATTACCTTTGAGATACCCTCAAGGTACGGCTATTTGGTGAGGTTATATGTCAGCAATCCAATTTGTGAAAGGGCCGAATTCACTCTAAACGTCCCTGATGACTTGACTCCACCTTCATTCGGAGCCGCCAAATTGGCGTCAAATGTTTCGGGCGGCCAGGGAGCGGCTGCGAAGGAAGCCGAATCTTCCCTTGAAAAAGCTGCCGGCGAACAAAAAGAGGAACGCTCCAAAGCAAAAGCTGTAATTCCTCCTGCGGAGGAGGTGGACAAGAAAAGAACAGCCGGCAAGCCAGCCAAGGCGCCGGCAGCCCTCCTCAACCAGCGCCTCGAACGCCAGCGCCAGGCCCTGGACGCCCTGAAAGCCGACGAAGTGCTGGCCGGCTATAAGACCTACGCCAACGCCGTCCTGCTGCTGAAATACCTCCGCGATGATCCCAAGGGCCTCAACGATCGCTTCCTGAAGGTCGCCCGGCAGACCATCACCACCATCAAGCGGCCGGGGGGCGCCGATGATAAGAACCTCACCACCATGCTGGCCAACGCCCTGGCCTTCTACCTGGACCGCCAGCTGAGCCTATCGCCAGATGAAGTGCTGGAGGGTGCCCGCAAGATAGTGGAAGAGGTCATGACGAAAGCTGCCGACGCCAAAATATCCAAAAAGGCCCTGCGCGACGCCTGGAATTCCGGCGAACTGAAAGAGGCCTTCCCGGACAGCGGGGCGCTGAAGGAGTATATTAAAATGCTGAAATAAGGTATATGCCAGGCGCCCACTACATCGGAAAACAGGTCATCGACGTCCGGCTGCAGGGCCGGCAGGACGGCTTCGAGCTGCAGCAGCGCATCAGCAGGCTGTGCCGCGAGTTGCTCCACCCTGCCCTGGACGAGCTGTTCTCCCGCTACGCCGGCCCCGACGAGGTGATCCGCCTGGAACGCCTGGAAGTAGACCTCGGAAGCATGGACAGCGCCCGCTTCCAGGACGAGTTCGTCCGAAAAGTGCGGCAGGCCCTGCGGGACCAGCTGGACAAGATTCTCATAGTGGAGCGCCGGGGCTTTGAGCGCTTGTCTTCCGCTCAGAACCATTTCAGCCAGTGGCTGCACTTCCTGGAAAAGGGATACCTGCCCTGGAACGGTGGCCGGGCCACGGAAGAAGAACGGCAGCGCGCCGTGCTGGAAAGCCTGGCCGCCGATCCGCCTTCGGTGAGCCGCTTCAAAGCCCTGCTGCGGGAGCGCCCCGCCACCCTGCGCCGACTGGCCCTGCAGTCGCCGGAGCCCTTCCTGGTGCAGCTGCTGGAGGCCGTTGCCGCCAGGAAGTATAGCCGCCTGCCTGGCCTGCGGGCGGAAATGGAGCGGGCCTTCGCTCCCGGCGGGCTGGCGAATGATATAGCGGAAAGAAAAAGCCTCCCATCTTCTTCCAGTGAAGTGAAGCTGTTGTTCTGGGGCGCCGCTTTGGAAATAGCCCTATTGAAAGAAGACCCTGAGCCTCTGATGCAAACGGCCCGGCAATGGATATCCTATCTGCTGGAATCCGGGAGCGGACAGGCTTTTTTCCAAAAGCTGCAAAAGGAAAAGGCTGGTTTTCCCATTCTGACAGGATTGCTGCCGGCCCTGGCCGCCGGAGCCCCGGCGGAGGAGCCCCGGCAGAGAAGCGCGCCCCCCGACGAACCGGCAGCGGAAGACGCAACGGCAAAAGGCCGGAAGAAAAAAGAAAAAGGCCCGGCGGAAAAGCCGATGGAAAAACCTGAGGAGAAAGGCCCGGCTGAGGTTCGTGAGGACAGCAAAGCAGATGCCAAAACCGAAGCCGAGACTCCATTTAAACTGGAAAAGGCAAGGGGAAAAGATCAGTCTCCTGGTGATGGCTCTCTGGAAGCAGAAGCCGGCCTGCCGCCGGAAGAGGCCTTCCCGGAAAGCGAGGCTCCCGATTTTGCCGAATTTTCCAGCCGGATGGAAGGCGAGGAATTCTATCTTCGCAACGCCGGAGTGGTACTGCTGCACCCCTTCCTGCCGGCCTTCTTCGGCCGCCTGGGCTGGGTGCAAAAAGGCGAATTCACGGACGAAGCGGCCCGCCACCGGGCCATTCACATGATACAGTACCTGGCCACCCGGGAAAGCGGCCTGCCGGAGTACGAGCTGCTGCTGCCGAAGTTCCTCTGCGCCCAGCCCTTCGATGTGCCGCTGAGCCGCGAGGTAACCTTCAGCGCCGAAGAGCTGGCAGAAGCGGAGAACCTGCTGGCTTCAGCCATCAGCCACTGGGGCAAGCTGGGCAGCAGCGGCCCCGACGCCCTGCGCGAAGGCTTCCTGCAGCGCGAAGGCAAACTCAGCCGCCGCCCCAACGGCTGGTACCTGCAGGTCGAACAACAAACCATCGACGTCCTGCTCGACCAGCTGCCCTGGACGCTGGGCATCGTCCGGCTGCCCTGGATGCCGGAGATCCTTAGAGTAGAATGGGCTTAAAATTGATAATTCATGCGTTTTTTCTTCTTCCGCAGTTCCTCCTCCCGCAATCTTCAGTCGAAGAGTGAGGAACCTTTTTTCCAGAAGGAAGGAGAAAATACATTCTTCAAGGACAACCAAACCTCCAACATAACTGAGCCCTTCTTCACGCCCGGCCGCACTCCTGTCGCCGCCCGGCCCGCTATCCAGCCCAAGCTTACCGTAGGCAAACCCAACGACAAGTACGAACAGGAGGCCGATACTACTGCCGACCGGGTGGTAAAACAGATCAACGGCCGCGCCGCCGCGCCGCCCACCGTGCAGGCCAAATGCGATACCTGCGAAAAGGAGGATAAAAAACGGGAAGAGGAAGGTGTCGAGGAGCAGCGGAGGGGAGGGGAATTGCAGCGGAAGCCGGTGTTTGAAAGCGCTGGGGAGCCGCCCGAAGAAGGCGGCCCCGGAGTAATGGCCAAGCCGGAAAATAACGGCCTTTCGGCTAATGGTAACGGCAGCGGCCTACAGTCCAGGCTGAACAGCACCCAAGGGAAAGGCCAGCCCCTGCCGGAACAAACCCGGGCATCCATGGAGTCGGCCATGGGCTCTGATTTCAGCGGGGTGAGGGTTCATAACGGCAGGGAGGCGGATGAGATGAACCAGGGCCTGAGGGCGCAGGCCTTTACGCACGGGCGCGACATTTACTTCCGGGAGGGGAAATACAACCCTCAGGCGGAGGATGGGCAGCGACTGCTGGCGCATGAGTTGGCGCATGTGGTGCAGCAGGGGGGAAATAATATCATGCGAGCTTCCGAGGACTCAACTCCTTCACCGGAAAAGAGGAATGAATCAGTTATAGAGACCAAAACGGAGTGGATAGTTGAAGATAATACTAGAGAGCCGTTACCTGGACAAATGCAGAAAACAACATTTCTAAACAATCTGCAATCGGAAGTTTGTGCCGTAGTAGATGAAGCACTTGTGAACCTTCCCTATTCCTCTGAGGCATGTCCATATATCAGAAAATCATTCCTGCGCTTTAGGGCTTATACGCCTGGTCAAATACAACAAATCATTGAAAAATATGCTCCAGCTACCAGGGAAGCAAGATCGGCCCTGGAACTGATCCATATTGTTAAACAACATGCGGGGACTAAAACCAGGCAATGGGCAATGACAGGAGACCTGGGCGCTTTACCTCCTGATGTGGCCGGTTCTCTTCCTACGGCAGTCAGAGGACTAGCCAGGTTCAACAGTATTTTTTCGGCTATGGGAAATCTCTCCGGGAATGTTATGCAGATCGCGAAAGATATGGGAGCCGGATTGGCCAATCAGGCAACGAAGGCCCTGTCTTTCGTAAAAGGAATTTTCTTTAAGGCAAAGCAAGGGGGAATTCAGGCTTCTAATCCAGGGGTGGGTTCAAATTCAGCAATGTCATCAGGGCAACCTTTGAATCCCGGTTCAAGGAAGCAGATGGAATCAGCCTTGAGCGGCAATTTTTCTGATGTTCGCATTCATACAGATCAACCGGCCAACCAATTCAGCGAAAACCTGAATGCGCGGGCTTTTACAGTTGGAAAGGATATCGGGTTTGGAAAAGGCGAATACCGGCCAGGAACGCTATTGGGAGATGCATTGCTTGCTCATGAGTTGGCCCACGTTCAGCAACAATCACAAGGTGGGAGTTCTGATGATACCGAAGTTCTTGAAAAAGATGCTGACGAAGCTGCGGCGCGGGCAATTTTACATCCTATGCGGGGAGAGCAGGGTGAGGGGAAAGTATCCAAAGGTTCAGGATTGCAGTTGATGCGTTGTGGTGGCGAACCTATTAAAGGAAAATATAAATTGTATAGTTTGAAAAAGGAATTTCACGGGAATCCTTTTCAGGTCAATTTATCCTGGATGTCCAGTGGCAGAGGCGGTGGCGTAGTTTACGCCGATATTTTTTACAGAGGCACAGGGCAGCCTTCGAAGAACGATATCAATCTTGAAATAAATATACCGCAAATTGAAGATGTTCCAACCATGCAACTGGTAACAAACGATGAGACATCTTTGATTTTTGGTGATTTTGGCGGCCAGGGTCAAAATCTATCCTTAACAGCAGAAAGATTTCAGCTCGATGAGTCATGGGCCCCGCCAAGCCATTCTTTTGATCTGATTTTTAGGTTTTCCACTTCAAAAGCAATCATCCGCACATTTGAACCTAATTTAACTATAAAACAAAGGGACGCAGTTCCTGCGAGTGAAAAACCGTTGATTGATCAGGCGGACAAAGTGCCGGCCCTTAAGGGTTTGAAAATCCAGGACCCAGAAATCGGGCTTCAATTGATGAAGCTTCGGTTGGAGGGCTTTTTACGTGATCCGCTTTTGAAAAGCCTGGATTTGTGGAGTATCGAGATCCTTTTAAGGAAGATAAACGAAGACCTGACAAAAGTGCAGGCCCAGAAAACGACCATGAGCCAGGCAGAGCTGGACGAGATTGCCCGACATACCCGTGATTTAGAGGAGACCTTTGCTGCTACAGGGCCGGTTATTAAGAACCTCAGCTTAATGGCCCATAAGGAAGGCTATCTTCCAGATATTGCAGATGCAGCAGTAAGAGAGGTGTATGAAGTAATGGGGCTTTTCTTCACACCCCTGTTTATGTCTTATGCTTCTCGTGAACAGGCGGACAAAATGTACGATACAGCTCAGGAAGCTCTACTGCAATTGCCCCACAAGATTTCTGCTCTTTATCTAAATGAAGATCAGGGTATAGAAAAACTTTTGGTAAAAACGATGGAATTACGCCAGAGCCTGCAGTATTTCCGTCTTAAAAATGGCCGGAAGGCCGTTACCCGCCCCATTGATCAATATTTACAAATTGGGGAGAAGGGTTTGCAAATAGTAACTCCCGGTAAAGGAGAATCTGAGAAAAGGAGCAGGCTTAGTGATCTGAAAAAAGGTTTTTTCAAAGGTGCCCAACCAAATCTTCAACAGGGAATAGCAGCTCTGGTTCAGGATACCCAAAGAGCTGTTGGGATATACGGACTGCTGACTCTTTACGAGCAATTTCTTTGGTATGAAGATGAACTGGATCATTTGGTTGATGATGTGGCCGGCATTTTTGGAACTGAATATGAAGAAGTTGCAGGAGGATATGTATCTAAGTTCAAAGGCCTGATCGATGAAGTGGAACCTCTGCTGGCGCCCGGAGTTGATGGAGAAACAGCCGGAAGTAAAATCGACGTAATCCTTGGAAAGTTTAATGACATCATCACTTCGGATAAGTTTGACGAAGATGTAGCTGGAATTAACGGGCGTCTGGATGATATTCAGGTTACCGAATTTGTAGGCAAGGTAGTTGTTATTGTTGCTGCGGCTGCATTAACAGCCGGTGCGGCCGGTGCAGCAATGGGAGCAGTAATGGAAGGGATGGGGGCTGGTGCTTTAGCAACTTTCGGGGCGGTTACATTTACTGAGGCTCTTGCATTCACTTTCGTAAGCCGAATAGGCAACGATCTTCTTTTAGGTGGAAATGATACTTCCTTTGCCGAAGACCTGTTTACGAATTGGGCTATGTTTGCGGCTTTGAAAGGGATAAACATGGTTTATGCCAAAATTGCCGGACGCTTAAAATGGAATCCAAAAGCTTTCAAATTCAAGGCAGGGCAGTTCGGAACTAACTTGATGGCATTACAGGCTTTTGCTGTGACCCACCATTACATTAAAACCGGGGAGCAGATGAAAGCTGATGAGTTTTTACTTTCCCTTGGAATGAATGCTGCCATCATGACTACCCTTCACTTGGGCCGTTATATATCGGAACCGCTGAATACAAGGATTGAGACCAGTGTTCGACAAGCGATGGTGAACAGGTTCAGCAGTCGTCTTTCGGCTCTGGAGGCAACCAGGGTGGAGATTCGGGCAGCGTTGGAAAAGTTGGAATCAAAACCGAAAGATCTTACAGAAACTGAATTGTTGGAAACGCTTGGGAAAATAAAATCTTTATATGAGGCGGAAATGCAGCTGGCTCAACGAGCGGCAAAGGCGCAGGGGCTTACCGGTGAAGTCCTCTCCGAAACTATGGCAAAATACCAACAACAGATAGCAGAAGCCGATCTGATACTATCCCGCCCGGTTGTAGAAGCCAAATCACCGGCCAAGGATCTTTTCCGTCCCGTTCGGAGCGATATCGTTGCCTATAAAGACGCCAACAAGCAGGATGCCCTGGAAATTCTGAATAAGTTTTATGCCGAGATGGAGGGCACGCTTAAAGTTGATGCTGAAGGCTTTGCTATAGGCCGGTCCGGTACTGAAACTTTAGTCTTTTTGCCGGAGTCGGTTGCGGCAAAATCCGGGATGGCTCACTGGGCAAGCCAACGAACAGCAAATACTAAAGAGGCATTTAGTTACATTAAAGGAAGGCTTGGGGAAAACGCCAAGAAAGGCCTGGAGAAGCTGCTGAAAGACTCGGGAAGTGATGAAGCTAAAGCTATGGAAGAATTGAAGGCTGTAGAAAAAGAAGGTAAAGATATTGAAGAGTATTTGAATAGATATACGGGATTAAAAGCAGGAGAGAGAATAGCTTACTTATCGGATTATGAGTCCGTAAAGTTGGGAGAGAAACTGGGAAGAGGAGGTAATAAAGATGTTTTTGCCATTGAAGGTAAGCCGGATGAAGCTATCGCAATTTTGAGAGAAGGCGACACTTTTGATCCTTTGATTGAAGAACTATCTTTGCTTTTTGAACTCAAAGCCCAGGGGCTTCCGACCGTTGAAGTAATTGGAAAAACGACCCATAATGGTCGTCCAAGCATTATTATGCGCCGATATGCTCTCGGCTCAAAAGAGGTCGTCCGAATGTCAGGAGGAAGGGTTCGGCGGGTTGGAAACAGTGATTTACTCAATTCGCGTAGCATAAATTCCTTGGAAAAAATCCTCACTTTGCTTCAAAGTAAAAACATTAAAATAAATGACTTGCAATTCCTAATTGAACCTAATGGTAAATTAGTCATTGCTGATCCGCTGGATGTGACGATAGGCGAACCACCATCGAGAAATAATATCCGGATGATCCGCCTTTTGATCGAGGTTGCCGGTGAGAACGTTCTGGTCAATAAACTCGAATCAGGGACGAAGTATTCCCGCGAGCAAATAATTGATTTAATGAAAAGCCAAATTTCCGATCGGAATATGTTAAATAGTATTTTGGGACAATTGGTGACAGATGGAAAATTGTTAAAAAATCCGGATGGCAGCTTTGTAAAGCCACCCGATTAAATTGGAACGTATGGAATTCAATGATGGTTTGATACCTTCAAAATCAATAGACGTACTTAACTTAACCCTAAACTCTATTATAGTTAAGGCAGTGCGATTGGTCGATGAACCTATCGAAGTATTGATGTCAGATTACGACATCCCGGAGACAGATATTTTTTCATTGGCTCCTGGTCCTTTATTGCTCTATTTGAGTAATGGTGGAATCGTTGGGCTAAATAGCATTCCGCAGCTTTGTTCGTTGCTGGTTTGGTTGGAGCGTAGTACGGACGGACAGTGCAATCCTTATACGGACCTGCTTGCCGACCCTCTGGTTTTTCCCGTCCAGATGAACCATTCGGATTTCAGTTCTGAAATTTTTCACGATTTCACCGGCAGAAAGATAATAGGTTGGAAAGTATTTCAGGAAGCCCCTCGAACAGCCAGATTTCAAGATCTACCACGAGAATCAGCTGTCTGCTTGGTAATGGAAGGGGGGCGCGAATTGTTTTTTGTGCATGGGCTCCATGATAATTCTGATGATTTTGCAGTGATTCAGTGGGAAGGTATTTTACCAGAATTCAAAAACAAGTTGGTACCGGTCAAAATCAGTAACTCATGAAGTAACAATTTTTGAATTGCGTATTCCTGAGGCGCCGCCTTAGTTCTCTTAATGATAAAATTTGATTCACGAATGCAACCCAGGCTTCAGATACATTTTTGGGGCAGGCAATGGCACTCCTTCCATTTCTTTGGAGTAATTGGCTTTATCCTGGCTACTCTGCTGGGGTTATTCTTAGCCTGGTTAACCGGCCGTAGTGCTGGCGTGATCTTGTTGATGAGCGGGTCCGGACTGCTTTCTTTTCTGGGATTAGCCTATCTATGGAAAATTCTGTCGGGAAATGAAAACTTGGTCTATTATCAACACGAAATTTCTATTTTAATTTTTTGTACAGTCGTTCTTTTCATCATCGGCCGGCCCATACTGCCCTATCTGGATATTACCATACAGGGAATCGGACTCTTTTTGGTTTTCGGCCGATTTGGCTGTTTTTCAGTCGGATGTTGCCATGGGAAGCCATATAAAACTGGTGTTTCATATTCAAAGCAGCACGCAAAGACTGGATTTCCGAATTATTTGGTTGGCGTAAATCTGTTTCCAATTCAACTCGTAGAGTCTTTTTTAGTACTGGTCATCGTCTTTGGGGGGATTGCTATTCTGTTCCGGGATTTTCCTGCCGGAACGGTTATCATTTGGCATACCGTCTGCTACGGTTTTGCACGTTTCATTCTGGAATATTTCAGAGGCGATCCGGAGCGCCCTTACTGGAAGGGGTTTTCAGAGGCCCAATGGACTTCTTTCGCATTGATAGAATTTAGCATGATCGCAGCATACTTCGGGCTTCTGCCTCAATATGGACAGCATATTGCCGCAGGATTGATCCTCACTCTTTATATGATTGGCAGCCCTTTCCTGCATAAGTTGTTATTAGGGCGTAACGTTAATCAGGCCTTTACTCCCCGCCATCTGCATGAATTATTGACGATGCTGGATGAAACGACAAATGATCATAATGGACACGCTGAAGACGGCGAGGCTTCAAATGTCAGGGTTTTCAACAGTTCGCAAGGCGTTTCCATCTCACTGGGAAAATCAACTTTGCCGGGGCAGGATGTTTATTTTTATACGGTTTCCTTCAATTTTCCAAAATCCTTTACAGGGACAGATAAAGGGGTAGAAAACGTTGCACTTTTTCTACGGGAGGTAAGGCACCAGCAAACAAGGTTGGAAATAATCAAAAGGAGTAATAATATTTATCACCTGGTCTACACAAAATTTTTCAACAAAGATACCCCCACAAACTAATTGAATTTCAAGAGACTCTTAAAATAAAATTTTTATTGAAAACCACCGCTCCCCGCACCACGGCTACCCACCAGCCGGCTGCCAAACAGCCGGACCCGCAGCCGTTCTTCCGCAAGGAAGGCGGAGGGGGCGACTATTTTTCAGAAGTTGGCAATGACATTTCTCCCCTGAGCAGCCAGGGCGATGCCATCGCCGCCAAACCGGAAGGGCCGTTTTCCAACGGACATGCTTTCTTTACCCCCCCCCTCGGGGAGGGCAGGGGGGGGCTCCAGGCTAAACTCACCATCGGCCGCCCCGGCGACAAATACGAACAAGAGGCCGATACCACCGCTGAGCAGGTAATAAAACAACTGAACCGGCCCTCCCCCAACGGGAACGGCGTTCAAACCAAAGAAGAAGATAATAAGGAAGCCCCCCCCGCCATTTCCACCAAAGAAGAAACACCGGCGCAGGAAGAAGAACAGGGGCCGGATATTTCTACCCAGGAAGAGGAAGAGTTGAGCCGGAAGGAGGACGCCGTTCAGGAAAGCGAGGCGCCGGAAATATCCCCGGCGCCGGGAGGCTCGGATATTCAGGCGAAGGCGGATGCACCTGTTTCGGAACCCTCCGGAACCTCCGCCGCCACCGGTCAGGACATACAGCGCCAGGAAGAAACAGAACCAGCCGAAGAAGAACCCGAAGTACAGGAAAAGCCCATCTTCGAAAGCGGCGCCGATGCCCCGGAGGACGGCGTGCAGGCGAAATGTGCGGAATGTGAACAGGAGGAAAAAGTGCAGAAGCAGGAAGAGCCCGCCTTCGCTGAAGCTTCGGCGGACAAAGAAGGGCAGGGGGTGCAATCAAAATCTGAACCAGGCATCGGCATGGCCGAGGCGTTTTCATCCGGCACGGCGGCGCCGGTAGAGGCCAAACAGGTACGACGCCAGGAGGAAACAGAGGAAGAATCCGCTCCGGAAGAGGAAGTTCAGGCTAAACCTATCTTTGAAAGCAACGGAGAGGCGGAAAAGCCGGAAGTACAGTCAAAATCAGAAACGGATGCTGGCATGGCCGGGGCGTTTTCGTCCGGTACCGCTACGCCCGCAGAAGCTGATCAATTACAACGCCAGGAGGAAACAGAAGAAGAAGCCCCTCCGGAGGAGGAAATCCAGGCCAAACCCATCTTCGACAGCGCCGGCGACGAGCCGGAAGGGGTGCAGAAACAGGAAGAAACCCCTGAAGAGGAACCTCCCCTCATGGCCAAATCCGAAAACGGCAGCCTCACCGGCACGGACAACCTGCAGGCCAAACTGGACTCCACCAAAGGCAGCGGCCAGTCCATGGACAACAACACCCGTTCCTCCATGGAATCCGCTTTTGGAGCAGATTTCAGCGGGGTGCGCATCCATACCGGCCAGGAGGCCGGCGAGATGAACAAGGGCCTGCGCGCCCGGGCCTTCACCCACGGGCGGGATATCTACTTCAACGACGGCAACTACAATCCGGGTACCAGCGAAGGGAAGGAACTGCTGGCGCATGAGCTGACGCATACGGTGCAGCAGGGGGGGGCGGAGAAGGTAAATTCTAAGGAGGGCGCCATTCAGACTAAGCTTGAAGACTATGAAAAAGCCGGTCATGGGAAAAATCCCAAGGAGCGCCTCGATGCAGAAATAAGGGAAGAAGTTTCCGAAGAAGATATTCGAGAAGGGAAAAAGGAGGGGTCGAACTATGAACGCCCGGATCCTGCTGAAAAGAAGAAAAAAAGCTCTGAACTGAAAAAGCCGGCAAGTCCAGACATCGATGAGGCTGAAATTGCCAAACCAAAGAATGAAAAATTAGCTGCGGAAGGCGAGGAAAAAGTTGAAAATCCGGAGGAGTTGGTTGCCAAAAGAGAAGAAAAGCAAGTAAAACCTAAAAAAGCAAAATTATCTGAACAGGCAATAATGGAGCGCTCTAATGCCAAAGCAAGAAAATTACATGCTCAGGCTGAGGCGATAGAACAGCCGCCAAAACCTCCGGAGGTTGTTTTACCTGAACCTGTTGATCCTGTTGATTCAGCCGGAGAGCCATTGCCCTATGACTTAGAGGGGGAGAAAGAAGTCGTTGAAGTTTCAAAGAAGACACAAAAGCTTAGGGATAAAGGTCAGACTCTGATCATTTGGGCCCGGGAATCTATGAGTAAGGCGGATGTGATGGAAGGAAATCTGGAAGTGACCAAAGCGGCGGTGGCTGAAGGAGATAAAAATGTGAATATACTTGAAGAGGCCTTTAAGACCCGGAGAGAATATGTGCGCCAAACCGAAGAAGCGTTAGGTGTTACTGAAGAAAAACAAAAAAAAGAAGCAGAAGAGGCGCCTAAATACCTGGAAGAAGCGGACAAGCAAAAGAAAGAATCCGAACCTGTAGCTGAGGAAAGTAAGGAGAAAAAGGCCGAAAATGAGAGAAATATGCCGGAAGATCCCGAAGACCGGGAAAAGGCAGAGGAACAAGGGGGAGAAATCGATAAGGCGGTGCAATCTGCAGAGAGTATAGACGATGCTTTTGGTCAAGCACAAGAACAAACTCAATTGCTTATCGAGAAAAATGCTGAAGCCAGGCAAAAGAATGAGGAAACAAAGGGGAAAATAGATGGGATGCATTCATTGCTGGATCAAGGAGATGCGAAAGTCATTGAGTTACGTGAGGCCAATACAGAGGCGGAGGCGCAGATAAAAGCCCGGTCAGCGGAACCTGAGGGGGTCAGACAACAAGCAAGGGAAATGGAAGGCGCCGGTGAACAGATGGTTTCGGATTCCCAGGAAAAAGAAAAGGAAATTCATGCTGCGCAACAGCAATATCAAGACGATTTAGCCGCAATTCCTGAATTTGACCTGCAAAGTCAAGTGGAAGAAGAAGCTGAAAAAGGTGACTCTTCGGAAATGCTTATTCAGCGTAGCCCTGATGAAATGGCTCAAGGGGACTATGCAAAAATGATCAATGTCTTTGAAGGCACGTTTTTGGACCCAAATAGTAACCTCACTTTAAAAGAAAGAGAGGCGGCTGCTCGTGAAGCCAAAAAACGAAGGGCGGCTGAAATTCGGAGAATTGACAAATTCTACGACAAAAAATTCGAGGAGTACACCGGTTGGGAAAAAGTCAAGGCTGGGGTATATGCCAAGTGGATGAATTTCTTATACTGGCTGGAAGCAAACCTAAAGATTGCAAATATTATCGGGGGTATTGGGAATTTGATCCTTGATGCCTTTAATCCGCTAACCTATTTAAGAGGAATTGGAGCAGGGTTGATGAAGGTGATTAACGGATACGTGAATGCAATTAGCTCCCTGCTGAGAGGTGATTTCTGGGGATTTCTCAAAGGCACGGCTGATATTGCCACGGGGGTAGCTATAGTCGCTGGAACAATCACCGCTTTAGCATTGGTCATTTCCGCCATCATGACCGCTTTGATGATTTTTACGTTGGGGGGGGCTTCTTTAGTGGCAATTCCTGTGCTGACGGCCATGGCGAACATTATGGCCTGGTCCGGACCGATAGCAATATGGTCTGGCGTTGCTGCACTGGGCCTCAATGTTTGTTTGGGCATAAAAAGCCTGACTGATATGGCTGTGGCAGATAGCGCAGACAAGTTGGCGGCGGAAGCGGATGATCTTGCAGTAGATGTGAAAGATGGTGTGACCGGGGGAGTCATGGCGCTAGTAGGTTGGGCTGGGAAGACTTTAGGGCCTAAATTGGTGGCCAATGCTCAAGGACTTACTATAGCTGCAGCTATTGGAGGACGCGCCTGGTTGATAAAGGCTATGATAGCGGATGGCTTCTTGAGTTTACTGAGCGTTTTAAGCCTTAAAGGTCTTCGAAGATGGGTGGGGACAAAGTTTAGAGGGGCCCGGAGATGGTTGGGTACAAAGTGGGATGATATTGTGAAATGGAAAAAAGGAAAAAGTGGTGGTAAAGGAAAGATAAGGGATAAAGGGGAATTGGAAACAAAAGGAGGTAGTGAAACAAAAGGGATTGTAAAAACAAGTGAAGGAGATATTCGAGGCGCAACGGGTAATAATTATGAAACTAAAGCAATGGATAGTCAATTTGTAGGAGAAGAAACTGGAATACGATGGGGTGGTAAGAAAGTGAAATATCTTTCCGAGGCAGAACGAGCTAGTATGGAAGTTTTTGTTGAAAATGGCAAATTAGTAGATAAAGCGGGGAAATTATTAGATACTAGTAGTGCTTCTTCAGTTTTTGGAGGTGGCGAAGGAAAGGCCATCTTTGTAATGGATCGAAATGGAAGGATTTTTATGTCATCTTTCCAAAAACCTGGTGTATTCCATCATTCCAGTTTCTTAGGCGGAAAACCAGTTGCAGCTGCCGGAGAAATAACAATTTCTAATGGAAGGCTGGTCGGATTGACCGCCAGAAGTGGTCATTATAGACCAAGTATTAGTTTGGTAAATCAGGCTAAAGCTGAATTAGGCGCCAGAGGTGTAGATGTTTCAAAAATTGAAATAACTTTAGGGTTTTAAACAAATTTTGAGACTTGGCAAGAAACAAATGCCACTTAAAGATAGTATTGCCAACACGTATTATTTTTAATTACAAATGGTTATAGATGTGTTGGGTTATACACCGCTCGGTCACCAGAGGTGAAAATGTCAAGCGGCTTCAAGGAGCTGGAATTTAAGGTTCATCAATTCGTCGATTTCATTTTCGTGCAGCCCTTCATTGACTTCGTCAATGAAGTTGTCAATGGCTTCAACGAAGGACTCTTTAGTGGGGTAATGAAAGCCAGCCAAAACTTTCTTTTTGAGATATTTCCAAAACCGTTCGATCAGGTTCAGGTTAGGCGAATATGGGGGCAGGAATACCAGGTGAACCCGGTATTTCCTGGCGGCCTTGGCCACCAATTTGCACCTTTGATAGCGGGCATTGTCCAAAACCAGGTATATGCTCCTGCCCGGCAGTTCTTCGCGAAGGAAGCCAATGAGCTCGACAACCGTTGTGGCTTTGATATAATCAGTTGTGCTGATGCTGTACAATTCATGCGTGGCCGCGTGCATAGCTCCCAGGATGTTCACTCGCTGGCGGCCGCTTGACGTCCTTACTGAGATGGGCTTCTCGCTCCATACATGGCCGTTGTGAAAGCCTTGCACGGGGTGTGCCGCATCGACAAAAAACACATCCGCCACTCCTCGTGTGGCCTTGTCCAGCAAGGGGTTCAACTCCTGCTCAAGGAAAGCTGCCTGCTTGGCGGCCAGCTCTTTGATAGGCAGCTTCCCTCCAGGCAGAGGGCGGAACTTGCGATAGCGGAACTTGAGCACGTGCTTGACAAATTTGCGCACTTGGCTCATTCCACGCTCCAAGCCGGTAAGCTGCTTGATCCGTTTGCGCGCCTCGCTGGCACAACGAGGCGGATCCTTGTCAAAATCTGTCTTGATCTTGTCGGCATAGTTCACCAAATCGCTGGAAGGGCGGTAGCATTCTACTGCCAGCAGCCCGGCCCGCCCCCGTTCCATATAGGCCTTCGTCCAGCGGGTAACCGAATTGGGGTGCACGTCAGCTACCTCGGCACAGGGCCCGGGCCGAAGCCCCTTGGCCCGAAGATATAGTACATGCATGCGTTGGCGGATTAGTGGTGAACAACCGTACTTTTTGTAGTACCTTGCATGTTCATAGTCAGCTTCGCTGATTATCGGAGAGTACATATTTTATAGGTTTAGTCACCCACAAGATAGGTACTCTCCAACTTTTCACCTCTGGTGACCGCGCTTAGTATAGCTTCAGAAGGTTGCAAAATTTTTGATAAACAATAGAGGATAAATATGAATAATGAACGGAAGACAAATGAATTGCGCAAAGTCTTATACTGGCTTAATTACACAAATGACATAAATAAGGACAATATTTTTTCAGATAGTTTCCCGGATTTTTTAAAGCAGAGGTATACTTCAAAGGAGGTTAGGGAAATGATCGAAGCCTTGGAATGGAGTATTGAAAGGAAGGGAATGGATTACAAAAACTTGTTACGAGGTTTGACATTTTCAAATGAAGAAATATTTCTTTATCTAACTAAACTACTTAAAGAGTTAAAAATCATATTTCCCATATACTTTTCTGAGGAAAGTTTCAAATGGGAAGACATCCAATCTCTTTCAATACTTGTTGTTGAAGATCAGCCCATAAAATACGGCTTCTTGAAGTTCCACTTCGATGAGGAGATTCATAGGGTATTCAGTGCGGACAACAAAAATGATGGATTTGAAATTTATCAAAACAATAAACCAGATATAATTTTAATAAGTCTTCATAATGATTTGATGGATATCTTTGATTTGGTTAAAAGAATAAGGGAAGATGAAGATTCGAGAAACCAAAAAACTATACCTGTTATCATTCTGATTGAAGAGCGAGAGAAGGATTCAGTTGAAAAAATAATGGCATTAAAAAATGTATCCTGCTTACTTTTACCAGTATCGATAGATGATTTATTTGAAGAGATTTACAAACAAAACTCAAGACATTACAGCTAAATAATCTGATAAAGCCCTAATATTCAATCAGTTTTAACGTCATGAAACTCCTCACCACCCTCTTCGGCCTCCTCCTCACCATCGCCTTTCTCGGGCTGCTGGGCGGGGGCATCTACTGGGCGGTCAGCTTTTTTGGCAGGCGCTACGCCGAGCTCAGTCCCACCTGGATCGCCGGGCTGGCGGTGGCTTCCGTAGCTCTGATCTTTTGCAGCCTGATCATTGCCTGGTCGATCAACAACCTGGGGCTTCGGGGCTTCGGGGCGGTTTACCCTGAGAAGGCCAGATCCTATGAGCTGTTCGTCGAACTGTGGCTGGGGCCCGATAGTCAGGCAGGAGATCCCAGGGAAGAGGCAACGACGCAGCGGTTCCTGGATCTGGATCGAAAGCTGGCCCTGTGGGCCAGTGAGGATGTATTGAAGGCTTATGTGGAATTCCTGATGGTCTTACAGTCGGATACTGCCGAGGCGGAACTGCCCGCCAAAGCCGCAAAGGTGCTGCTGGCCATGCGCAAAGACCTGGGAATGGCCCATACTATGCTCCAGCCGAAAGCATTGCTCTACCTGCTCGGGGAGCCGGATGACAAGCCTCCTGAATAGGCGCCTACAAAAAAGGAAAGGCCCTTTGGAATTCCCCCCCAAAGCCCGTATCTTAAATATTTGAACACATTCTGATATGCCCACCCTCTCCCTCGCCATACAAAAAGGCGGTTCCGGCAAGACCACCACCGCCATCAACCTGGGCGCCGCCCTGCGCGACCTGGGCCACTCCGTCCTGCTCATCGATATGGACCCGCAGGCCAACCTGACCCATGCCCTCGGCATCCGGGAGCGCGAGGAGGAGGAGAAAGAGAGCATCTACCACCTGCTGCATCAGGAACTGCTGGGCGAATCGCCGGACCTGCTGCGCATCAGGGCTGACGTCTGCGGCATGCACCTCATCCCGGCCTCCCTCGAACTGGCCAAGGCCGAGCTGGAAATGGTCTCCATGTACGACCGGGAGCACGCCCTGGAGCAACTGCTCCGGCCTCACCGGGACACCTACGATTTCATCCTGATCGACTGCCCGCCCGCCATCGGCATGCTGACCATCAATGCTCTGGTGGCCAGCGATTTTGTCATCATGCCGCTGCAGGCGGAAGTACTGCCGCTGAAAGGAGTAACCAGCTTCGACGAAACGACCATCAAACTGGTACAGAGAAGATTGAACAAAAAACTGAGCCTGCTCGGCCTGATCCTCACCCAGTTCGACAACCGCAAGAACATCAACCAGAAAGTGCTCGGCAGCCTGGAAGCGGCTTATCCCGGCAAGGTGTTCGACACCAAGGTCCGGGTCAACGTGGCCGTGGTCGAAGCCCAGGATGCCGGCGTAGACATCTTTACCTACCGCACCAGCGCCAACGCCGCTATGGATTACATGGACCTGGCCACCGAACTGCTGGAGCGGCTGAAGAACATTGCCGAAATGAAATAAGCTTTTTTCCCTTTTTTTTCTTAATTTAAGATGGTCAAGCAAACTCCAAAATCCTGAAACCATGAAGAGAAGTACCCGCCGTTCCCGCCGCCTCCGGAACCCGCAACAGGACCAGAAAGAACAGCCCTTCTTCTCCAAATCGGCCGATCATCCGGTGCAAGCCAAGGAAGAGCCTTTTTTTCAAACCAAGCTAACCGTCGGAAAGCCGGGCGATAAGTACGAGAAGGAGGCCGATGCTGCCGCCGAGTCCGTCGTCAGCGGATCTCAGAAAGGGCCGGCGGTGCAGCGCCAGGGCCTTCCCGGCATTCAGCGCTACATGACCAACCCCAAGGAAGACGAAATGGGCACCAACACCCAGCGCATCGAAAAGGATAAGTATATCCAGGAGAAACCGGAATTGCAGCGGATGGACAAGGAAAAGGAAGTACAGAAGCAGGGGGAAGAGGGAGCGCCCAAAGAAGAAGAGCAGCCGGAAGCGCAGATGAAAAAGGAGGAAGAAGAGGCTATGCCGCAGGCGAAGAAAGAGGAAGAAGTACAGAAGCAGGGAGAAGAAGGGGCGCCCAAAGAAGAGGAAAAAACCACCGGCGCTCCCGGAGTGCAGAGCAAAACTGAGGGCGGACAACCATCGGCCCGGCCGCCGCTGTCCAGCCGCCTGGAGAAGAGCAAAGGCGGAGGGCGCCCCCTGTCTCCCAAGGCCCGCGCGGAAATGGAGCATGCCTTCGGCGTGGAATTCAGCGGCGTGCGCGTCCATACCGATCGCGAATCCGTCGGCATGAACCGGCAGCTGCGGGCCCAGGCTTTCACCCACGGCAAAGACATCTATTTCAACACCGGCAAATACAACCCCGACACCAGCCAGGGCAAGCGCCTGCTCGCCCACGAGCTGACCCACGTCATTCAGCAAAAGGGCGATTCCATCCGGCGCAAGCCGCTGGGGAATGCCCTGATCCAGCGCAGCGGCGATGGGAAGATCAGCACACCCTTGCCTGCGGGCTCCAAGCCCAACCCGAGGACAGGGGAAGTAAAAATGATCATCAACGGACTGACGGTCATCATCCGGCCGGATAAGGTGCAGGAGGGCCTTCAGGGAGCGGAAACGGCCTTCGATTTCGACCCCAGCTCCTGGTCGTACGACGGCTATGAGTATGATGCCAACGGGATCGTTACCAAAGTAAACAATCCGCCCACCATGCCGCAAGTGATCATTCAAACTACATATGGGAAAGACTCCGGCCCAGAAGTGCCTTCCGCCTATGGAAAAGGGACAACAGAGGAAGACAAGGCCGTCGGCACGACCTCCCTTGGCCACCACGAAGGCAGCCATGGCAGCGATTACCTGAACTTCCTGCGCAACAATCCCTATCCGGCCTTCCCTTCGGGCGTAGGCATGCAAAAGGATGCTTTCGCAGCGGCGGTCCAGCAGTACAAAAGCGCCCGGGAGGCCTACAGCAAAAAAATGGAGGCGTTTTCGGCCAAACGCACCGATTGCATTGGTACTTCCATTGACGAATACAAGCAGTTCCAGGCTCCGGAGGGAACCAAGGTGCCCAAAGTATGTGATTAATTCCCCAAAATAAAGGCCAATGATCGAAGCCAGATCCATAGCATATCTCGAATCCGCTCTAGGTCATCTTTCTACGGTGATACAGGGCCGAATGATGGAGTTCTTTGACGGGAAGCGCTTCCGGGGCCTGCCCGCTCTGGGCGGCAACGGGGTGCAGACCCCGCTGTCGGAATTTGTACAGCAACACCAACTGTCGGGTGAGGAGTATCTACTGCTGGTCCTGGGCCTGGCGCCTCACGTCTACCCGCAGTTCCTCGACCAGGTGATCACCGAATCCCTGCCCAAGGCGGGTGACTTTCCGCAGATCGGCGGGGTGAGGGGCAAGCAGTTCCGCGGATTTATACCCACCGGCGAGACGGCCATTTTCCTGTTGGCCGGCACTGATCTCCAACGCAGGCTGGAAGTCCAGCAACTGTTCAACGAAGAGCATTTTTTCGCCAAACGCAAGATCTTCTGGCTTGAGGAACCGCCGGCCGGCGAACCCCGCATGAGCGGCAAGGTCGTCCTGTCGCAGGAGTACGTCGACCTGTTCACCACCGGCAAGGTCTCCCGCCCCCGCTTCAGCATGAACTTCCCGGCCAAGCTGATCGAGACCCAGCTCGAATGGAGCGACCTGGTGCTCAACGGCCAGACCATGGAGCAGATCAAGGAACTGGAAACCTGGGTGAAATACGGTCCCGTGCTGTACAACGACTGGGGCATGGGCAGAAAACTGAAACCGGGTTACCGCGCCCTGTTCCACGGCCCTCCCGGCACCGGCAAGACCCTGACTGCCAGCCTGCTGGGAAAGTATACCGGCCGGGACGTCTACAAGGTGGACCTATCTATGGTGGTCTCCAAATACATCGGAGAGACGGAGAAGAACCTCCACCACCTCTTTGCCAAGGCGGAAAGTAAAGACTGGATTCTCTTCTTCGACGAGGCGGACGCCCTGTTCGGCAAGCGGACCAGCGTAAAAGACGCCCACGATAAATACGCCAACCAGGAGGTCTCCTACCTGCTGCAGCGCATCGAAGAATACAACGGCCTGACCATACTGGCCTCCAATTTCAAGAACAACATCGACGAGGCCTTTAACCGCCGCTTTCAGTCCATCATCCACTTCCCCATGCCGAAGGCCGCCGAGCGGCTGCGCATCTGGGAACAGGCCTTTCCGGAAAAGGTGGGCCTGGCCCCGGAGGTCGACCTCAAAAGGGTGGCCAACCGCTATGAACTGTCGGGAGCAAGCATCATGAACGTCGTGCAGTTCTGTTGCCTGCAAGCCCTGGAGCGCCGCGGCAGCGAGATCACCGCGCCAGATGTCCTCGCCGGTATTCAGAAGGAGTTTTCCAAAGAAGGAAAGGTACTGCACTAAAGTAATCCCTTATTCCAAAGACCCAAGCGCATGGAGGAATACCCCAAAGTTTACTGGACAGATCCCGGCCTGGATTACGCTATCTACCGGAAAGGCCCCGCTGACCCCGGGAAAGTGCCCGTTGTGCCGGCCATGCAGGAACCTTTTGATATCAAGGTTGACCAGAATGCCGGGAAGGTGTACTGGTCGGACCTGGGCGCTAACAAGATCCTCCGGGCCAACCTGGACGGCAGCGAACTGGAGGCCCTGATCACCGGGGAAGACCCTTATTTCATCGACCTGGACCTTGAGGCCGGTATGGTTTACTGGACGAAGGAGGATGAAACCGGCATCTGCCGGGCCAGCATTTCTGCCGGGCCTAACCCTCCAGTGGAAGATGTAGTTTCCGGCAGTGCCCGCGCCCGGGGGCTGGTGCTCGACATTCACGCCGGGAAAGTATACTGGACCAGTGCTTCCGGAACGATCTACCGGGCTGATCTGAAGGAGAACAACCCTGATAATACCTGGGAACCTTTTTTATCCGGCCAGGGCGAACTGTGGGGTTTAACCATCGATCTGTGGGGGGGCATGCTCTACTGGGTGAGCGGCAGCGGCGCTTCCAGCCGGATACGGCAGCGGCCTCTCACCGGAGGGTACGTATTTACGCTACCCATTGCTCTCAATGGCGGCCGTGGGATCACTATCGACCTGCTGGCGGGCAGGCTGTACTGGGCAGAGGCCGGTGGTGAGCGTATCGGGTCTTCGGATTTTAACGGACAGGATGATTCCTACATCCCGCTCGGCGGCCGGCATCCCATCGGGGGCCTGGCCTGGGATCCCATGACTGCCCATTTGTTCTGGCCCGGCGCCAACGGGCGGGTCTACCGCAAGCGTTTTCCCGATAACGAATTTGATACGTTAGCCTATCCCACCTCTCGTCCGGAAGGAATTGCAGTGGATAGTGTCGAAAAGAGGATATACTGGATACAGCATGAGAAGGAGGGAGAAGAGGAGGACCACAAGCCGTATATGCTCAGCGTGAATACGGAGGGCCGGGAATGGAGGCAGCTGAATTACGACGGCGAAGTGGATAAATACCTTTCCTTGCGGCAAGACCCGGCGGAGGTCTTTTGGCAGGAAACCGGCCGGATCATGCGTTCCGGCCGCCAGGGCAATAACAGTAGTGTGGTGTTTTCCGGACTCCGTAGCCCACATCATATTGTCGTGAATTCAACGCTCGGCCTGCTTTTCTGGCTGGATACTTTTGTGGGTCTCTGGGGAATAATAGTGAATGTAGTAAGAGGGGCGGGTGTCGACTGGGTTTCGTACACCAATCTCGTAAGGGGGCTGAGCTCCTTTATTGCCCTGGCGGTTGATGGGGAGCGCGGAAAAATATTCTGGGTACAATTTGATGGCATACATAGCTCTGGTATTGATGGCAATGGTGATGACCTTATCATTCTCCGCCAGAAAGTAACCAATCTGGAAGTGGATGAGAAAACCGGAAAATTGTATTGGTCCCAGGGCGATGCTCCCAATATGGCGATTCACCGCTCCAATCCGGATGGAACATCGGAAGAGGTGGTCATATCGGGCGTTTCGGTAGTTGCCATGGCCCTGGAGGTGGAAGTGTAATCCCCCTACCGCCTCCCCAAATCCTGCACCCAATACCTCCCCGCCTGCGCCCCGCCCATCTCCGTATAATCCCCGCTCATCATATTCTCACAGTGGCCCGGACTGTCTTTCCAGCCCTGCACCACGGCGGTTACATCCGAATAGCCCCAGGCGATGTTCTCGGCAACCGCCCGCCAGGCGTAGCCCGCTTCGCTCACCCGCCCGGACATGTCGCTGCCGTCGGAGCCGCGGTGGTTGAAGAAATCGTTGTTGTACATATCGTTGGCGTGGCGCTGGGCGGCGCGGGTCAGCAGGCCGTTCCAGCGCAGGGGTGGGGTAGGGGGCATCCACCGGCCGCCGCAGCGGCAGCCACTGGCCCGCAGGGCATTGACTTCGGCCAGCATCTGGGTGGCGAAGGCGTTGCTTTCAGTGGTGATCTTTGGATCGTTGGCAGGGCCCTCCGCTTCCGGTTTGGAGCAGGTAAATAAGACAAGGGTTAAAAGCAGCGCGTTGATCATTGGCTTCATATTAAAAGATTAGTTAAGCTACTTTCAATAATCGTTCTTTCTGAGGTGTTTAGTATAGGGAGGCGTTATTATTTGGTGTTCGGTGTTCGGTGTTCGGGTGTTCGCAATTCGCTGTTCGCAAGTTCTGTTCGGCTGAGCTTACGCTGAAGTCACGCCGAAGCCTGAAAATGAAGGGGTGTTTTTCAGAAGACAAAGAAAATGTAACTATTTAGGTGTTTAGGTGTTCGGGTGTTCGCAATTCGCTGTTCGCAATTCGCTGTTCGCAAGTTCTGTTCGGCTGAGCTTACGCTGAAGTCACGCCGAAGCCTGAAAATGAAGGGGTGTTTTTCAGAAGACAAAGAAATTTGCACTATCCCCACGAACGCCGCCAACCGTAACAATATAACAATCCCAAAAGCACCCAGTAAGCCAACAATATAGCTATCCAACAATATAACCATGAACCCATCCAACCCAAACCTACCTTACCCTCTGATCCGCGGCGGGCGGCAGCTGGCCATCAACAAGGCGCCCGATGCGTTCACCATCCGCTCCATGCCAGACGCTGACCAGGAAGCCCTAAGCCGGGCAGTGGGAGGCAAAATAGAGGCGCAATTGGCCCCGCAAGGCCTGTCGGTCCTCACCGTGGATCGCGGCGGGTTGGAGGAGGCCATGGCCCGCACGCGGGCCAGCCGGGAGGTCGCCTTTGCTTCGCATGTATATTCGATCAGCGATGACCCCCTGGGGCGTTTTTACCTGACCGACGAGATGACGGTGCAGTTCAGCCCCGATTGCTCTGATGCGAGCCGCAAGGAGCTGATGGCGCGGGAAGGCTTGATCCTGATGAAAGAAATAAAGGGGCTGGAGAACGTCTTTATTTTTCGCTTATCGGCTGATGCCCGCGCCAATCCCCTGAAGCTGGCCTACCAGCTGAACGAACTGCCCGAAGTGCAGTATTGCGAGGCCAACGTGGCGATCCCCTGCCTGCACTATTATGAGCCGGCCGATACCTTGTTTAAGCATCAGTGGTATTTGCAGCACGATGGGGGCCTGCAGCTGGATAGTGGCGCGCACATCGACGCAGGCCGGGCCTGGGATATTACCCGGGGAGAACGCTCCATCATCGTGGCGGTCGTCGACGATTTTATCGACCTCAGCCACCGGGATTTCAGTGGGCGGGGAAAGGTAGTGGCGCCCCTCAACCTGAGGAATCCCGGCGGTGGCCCGCCGACAGCCGGGAGCCAGGAAAATCACGGGACGGCCTGCGCCGGGTTGGCGGTCGCCGAGGAAAACAACCAGGGCATTGTGGGCGCCGCTCCGGGTTGTGCCCTGATGCCCATCCACACTTCGGGTACTATTGACGATAATACCATCGAGCTATTGTTCGACTGGGCTATAGAAAAGGGCGCGGCGGTGATCTCCAACAGCTGGGGCGTTGCGGCCGCCCATTTCCCCCTGAGTGTCCGGCAACACATTGCCATCCACCGGGCGGCAACCGAAGGGCGGGGCGGCAAAGGCTGTGTCATCTGCTTCGCGGCGGGCAACGCCAACCGCCCGGTCAACGGCACGGTCGAAGAGCGGGGCTGGCCCGGCGGCCGCCTGCAAGGGCCTATCCGTTGGTACAACGGTTTCGCCGCTCACCCGGCCGTCATGGCGGTGGCGGCCTGCACCAGCCTCAATAAGAAAGCAGCCTACAGTAATTGGGGGGCAGAGATTTCAGTCTGCGCCCCCAGCAATAACGCCTATCCGAGTATTGGCCCGGAACCGACCTATCCCAAAGTATCCCCTCCCTTCCCGGGCCGGGCGGTTTACACGACCGACCGCAGCGGGCGGGCGGGCTACGACTCCTCTGATTATACCTCCGCCTTTGGCGGCACTTCCAGTGCCTGCCCTCTGGTGGCGGGCGCGGCGGCGCTGGTGCTCTCCGCTAATCCCCGCCTTACGGCCAAAGAGGTAAGGGCTATTCTGCAAACGACGGCGGATAAGATCGTGGATACCGGGAAAGACCGGCAGTTAGGCCTTGCGCTGGGCGCCTACGATGAAAAGGGCCACTCCCAATGGTTCGGCTACGGAAAGGTAAATGCTTTTAAAGCGGTAGCTAAAGCAATTGAACAGGAAGCAGTGCAACCCCGAAAATTCAATGAGCGCTCAGCGCCGGACTTAGCTATCTCCGACAACCAATATGAGGGCATCGCGGTTCCGATCCAGGTGAAAGAGAAAGGGGCCGTAACCAACCTGGAGGTTAGCGTACGCATTACCCATTCTTATATCGGCGACCTGAAAGTTTCCCTGGTGGCGCCTTCCAATAAAATGGCTTTGTTACACGATAAGGAGGGGGGAGGGAAAAATAAGATCCGCAAAACTTATACCCTGGCCAATACGCCGGCATTGAAAGGCATGCTGGGAGAGCTCACCGAAGGCGCCTGGTGGTTGGCCGTTCAGGACATCGCGCCCCGCGATACCGGAAAACTGGAGGAATGGGCCCTATCCCTGGTTTTTAAACCTACTCGCCTGATTACACTGGAAGATCATCCGCAGGCCGCCATCCCCGATGACCAGCCATTTGGGGTAGAACGGGCTCTGAGGGTGGAGGATCAGGCGGTAGTAAAGAAGGTAACCATTGGGCTGGACATAATGCATTCCTTCACGGGCGACCTGCAGGTATCCCTGGCCTCGCCTCAGGGGAAAGAGGCTGTTTTACGCCACCGTAGAGGCGGGGCTACTGACAATATCGCAGAAACCTATTCCAGCCTGGATACTCCCGCCCTGCAACCGCTTACCGGACAACCGGCTAAGGGCGACTGGATATTGAAGGTGAAGGACCTGGCTTTCCGCGATGTGGGAAGGTTAAATGCCTGGAGGCTTGAGTTGGAGTTGGAGGGATGAGGGTATCAGTGGTAATTATTCAGTTAGCTTTTGGCGGTTAGCGGTTAGCAAATGCCTGCCCCTAAGGTTGGTATGTTAAGCAACAACCGGTACCTTAAGCTTATATCCCAATTTTATGGGCGCTAAGCGCCAATGGCCAACAGCTAAGGGCCAATGGCTGAATAGTTACGCTGTTGCTCAAAAAAAAAGGGAAACGGCAGTGCCGTTCCCCTTTTCAAGGCTTTTGAAAGAGCCTTAATTTTTGTCTTTCACCGAATTGACCACCGCGTTAAACGTTTCCGGGTGGTTCATGGCCAGGTCAGCCAGCACCTTTCGGTTGAGCGCCACCTCGCTCTTGGACAGCTTGTGCATCAGCTGGGAGTAGGAGATGCCATTTTGGCGGGCGGCAGCATTGATACGGGCGATCCAAAGGCGGCGAAACGCGCGTTTTTTGGCTTTGCGGTCACGGTAGGCGTACTTGAGCGCCTTTTCAACGGCATTTTTGGCAACGGTATAGACGTTCTTGCGAGCGCCGAAGTAACCCTTTGCCAATTTTAGAATTTTTTTGCGCCGCTTGCGCGACGCCACTGAGTTCACTGAACGTGGCATATCATTGTTTTAGTTCAACGCAGAGGCGGCCAGGTTTTTGGCAGCGCTTTGATCCTGCGTTCTCGTTAAAAAATTATTACTTATCCGATAGCGAGCAGGCGCTTTACCCGCTTCTCATCGCTAGGGGACACAAGCGTAGAATCCCGCAGGCGCAGCTTGGCTTTTTTGCTCTTGCGGCGCATCATGTGGGAAGTTTTCGCCTGAAAACGCTTAATCTTACCGGAACCAGTGCGCTTGAAACGCTTCTTTGCACTGGAGTGTGTTTTCATCTTCGGCATTACGAGTATCTTTAGAATTCAATAAATCAATTCTTTCTTCAAAACGGATGGCAAAGATAGGGAATAATATCCAGATAATTGGCTCTGTGCCGTTTATTTTTGCCAGGGCACTCATGCATTTTTCACAGAGCGCATGGCTTGGGCATTATTTCTTTTTGGACTTTTTGGGAGCCACAACGACGTTCATGCGGCGCCCTTCCATTTTCGGGAGGGATTCGGCTGCTCCGTACTCTTCCAATTCTTTGAGGAAACGGAGCAGTAACAGTTCGCCACGGTCTTTAAAAACGATGGTTCGCCCCCGGAAGTGGACGTAGGCTTTCACCTTGGCGCCATCTTCGAGGAAACCTTTGGCGTGGCGGAGTTTGAAATCGAAGTCATGGTCGTCTGTATTGGGGCCGAAGCGGATTTCTTTGACGACGGTTTTAGCCGCTTTTGCCTTGATCTCCTTTTCCTTCTTTTTGCGTTCGTAAAGGAACTTGTTGTAGTCAATGATTTTTACAACGGGAGGTTTAGCATTAGGGGAGATTTCAACGAGGTCGAGTTCGGCTTGTTCGGCCCATTCTCTGGCCCTGCGGGTAGGATAGACAATACCGGGCTCTATGGTTTGGCCGATAATGCCGGCAATTTCTTCGAGGTTATCACCAACCAGGCGTATTTCGGGAACCCGTATTTGTTCGTTGACTCTGAAGTTGAATTTGGTGCTGGAAACTTCGTTCCTTCTGGAATATCTCTTTGCCAATAGTAAATTTTTTAGTTAATAAATTACGTAAAAAAACCTCGCTGCCTCAGCGGCAGAGCAGGCATGTATTTGTGTTAATGAAAATTTCGTAAAAAAAGTTCGCAATAAATTTAATGCAAAAAACCGAAACCGGAATACATTGTATGAAATAATTGGCGCCTGGGCTATTTTGTACGCACTTCAGGTACATAAAAAAAGGCGCACCTACCTTATGGCAGGTGCACCCATTAGCCAAGCGCTGGCTTATTCGTTCACGTCTGTGTTGACTTCTTTCGAAAGTGTGATGGTCAGCCCATCGCTGGCCTCATTGAGGATGGCTTCCAGCCTGCTGCCTTCCGCCGGGTTCTCATTGAGGATAAACTCGGCCAACGGGTCTTCCACGTATTTCTGGATGGCCCGGTGAAGCGGGCGCGCGCCAAACTGCGGGTCGAAACCTTTCTCAGCGACAAACTTCTTAGCCTCGTCCGAGAGCACCAGGTTGTAGTCCATATTATTGAGGCGCTTATGCAGGTCCTTCAAGGTGATATCAATGATCTTGAAGATGTCTTCCTGGCTGAGGCTGTTGAAGATCACCACATCATCGATACGGTTCAGGAATTCAGGCGAGAAGGTCCGCTTCAGCGCATTCTGGATAACCCCTTTGGTATAATCATCAGAGGCTTCCTGCCTGGCTTTGGTGGCAAAACCTACGCCTTGGCCGAAGTCCTTCAACTGGCGTACGCCAATGTTGGAGGTCATGATAATGAGCGAATTCTTGAAATCGACCTTGCGGCCCAACCCGTCAGTCAGCTGCCCATCGTCCAATACCTGCAGCAGGATGTTATAGACATCCGGGTGCGCTTTTTCGATCTCGTCCAGCAGGATTACAGAGTACGGCTTGCGGCGAACCTTTTCAGTCAGCTGGCCGCCTTCTTCGTAACCGACGTATCCCGGAGGCGCGCCGATAAGACGGCTGACGGAGAATTTCTCCATGTATTCGCTCATATCAATGCGGACCAGGGCATCTTCAGAATCGAAGATATAGCGGGCCAGTGCCTTGGCAAGTTCCGTTTTACCGACCCCCGTAGGCCCTAAGAAGATAAAGGAACCAATGGGCTTGGTGGGATCCTTGAGCCCCACGCGGTTGCGCTGTATCGCTTTGGTGATCTTGGTGATCGCTTCATTCTGGCCGATGATGACCTGCTGGAGGTCATTATCCATTCCGACCAGCTTCTTGCTTTCACTCTGAGCCACCCGCCGGACGGGAATGCCGGTCATCATCGAAACCACCTCGGCGATATCCTCTTCAGTGACCGGATAGCGCTTCGTCTTGGCTTCTTCCTCCCATTGCACTTTGGCAAATTCCAGCTGGCGGACCAGTTTGGATTCTTTGTCGCGCAGGTCGGCTGCCTTTTCGTATTGCTGGTTTTTGACCGCCTGGTTTTTCTGTTCCTTCAGCTCTTCGATCTTCTTCTCCAGCTCTTCGATGTGTTCAGGAACGTGGATATTTTTCAGGTGGACCCGGGCGCCCACTTCGTCCAGCACGTCAATAGCCTTGTCTGGCAGGAAGCGGTCGCTGATATAGCGGTCACTGAATTTTACGCAGGCCTTTATAGAATCGTCGGAATAGTTCACATTGTGAAACTCCTCGTACTTCGGCTTGATGTTTTCCAGAATGTGGATGGCCTCTTCTGCCGAAGGCGGGTCGACCATCACTTTTTGGAAGCGCCGGTCCAGAGCGCCGTCTTTTTCGATATGCTGCCGGTATTCATCCAGCGTAGAGGCGCCGATGCATTGGAGTTCGCCGCGGGCCAGGGCTGGTTTGAATATATTAGAGGCGTCCAGCGATCCGGTGGCGCCGCCGGCGCCAACGATGGTGTGGATTTCATCGATGAACAGGATAACGTCCCTCGACTTTTCCAGTTCGTTCATAATGGCTTTCATGCGCTCCTCGAACTGGCCGCGGTACTTAGTGCCGGCGACGAGAGCGGCGAGGTCGAGCATGACGATGCGCTTATTAAAGAGGGTGCGGGAGACCTTCTTTTGAATGATGCGCAGCGCAAGCCCTTCGACGATTGCCGTTTTACCAACCCCTGGTTCGCCGATCAGGATGGGGTTGTTCTTTTTGCGGCGGCTGAGGATTTGAGAAACCCGTTCGATTTCAGTCTCTCGGCCGATGATCGGGTCGAGTTTGTCCTCTTCGGCCAGCTTGGTAATGTCCCGGCCAAAATTATCCAGCACGGGGGTGCGGGACTTGGTGCTGCCCTTGCGTTGCTGGTAGCGGCCAGATTGCCCTTCTTCTTCCTCGTAGGGGTCGTCCTGGTCGGACGGCGCCTGGGCGTAAGGGTCGATGCCGCTGCTGAAGTCCTGGTCCTGGCGGACATACTCGAGTTCCGCCTTATAGATGTCGTAGTCCACGTCGTATTGATTTAAGATCTTGGAAGCGGGGTTTTCCTTATGTTTGAGAATGGAGAGCAGAAGATGCTCGGGGCTTATCTCTTCGCTCTTTAGCATTTTGGCTTCGAGGAAAGTAACCTTGAGGACCTTTTCCGCCTGCTTGTTAAGGGGCAGGTTGCCCACATTGAGGGTGGTGTGGCCGGAAGGAAGCCGCTGAACAGAGTCTTCCACGGTTTCCCGCAGTTCGGAAGGGTCTACATCCAGAGATTCCAACACTTTCATCGCAAGGCTGTCTTTCTCCGACATGATGCCAAGAAGCAAGTGCTCGGTACCAATAAAGTCATGGCCGAGCCGAATAGCTTCGTCCCTGCTTCTGGATATGACTTGCTTTACTTTTGGAGAAAATCTCTTATTGTTCATATTTTTTATCTCTTGCCGGTGAATAACACGTAAACAATATTAGCACTAATTATTTAAGAATACAAAACTTGCCTGGCTTAAGTTTATTGGCTTAAAAAGGATTGCCGTTTTGTGCTTAGACTTTAACCTTTCCTTTAAGAACGCCCGTCCGAGAGAGCAAATCAACGGAGGGCTGCTTTTTGCTCTGAGCAAGAGGAGACGCAATTTTGTCTGTTAAGGGTAAGCGCAAATCTTTACCTGAAAAAACTATGCCAATGTGTATTTAAATGGTGGCAGCCTGAAAAAGTTTCCGATTTTGGCGCCACTTCTCTTTCGGTGTACCTGTTTTGGCACTCCGCAGCCAAAATTCTACGTACCTAACACTCAAAGTAAGCCAAGGGTTTAGAACAAAAAAAGCAGAATAGGGCCTCTTCGGGCCCCATGTCCGGAAGGAAGGCAAAACTTTATTCCTCAGGCTTATGTTTAGTTCCACATTATTGATACTTTTGTGCTTCAAATATCAATGAAACGAAACTTAAATAGTGTATGAAGTACTCCATCGATAAAAAAGAGAAATACGCCGTATTTCAGTTGGAGGAGGACAACCTGAACTCACTGATCGCCCCGAAATTGAAATCTGAGTTTGTCATTTTGTCTAATGAAGGTGTGAGTAACCTGATATTCGACCTGACAGATGTCAAGTTTGTCGACTCCTCCGGGCTGAGTGCCATTTTGACAGCCAACCGCTTGTGGAAAAGCCTCGGTACCTTCGTTCTGACCGGTGTAGCGCATCCCAGCGTTAAGAAGTTGATCGAGATTTCCCGGTTGGATACCGTGCTTAAGATTGTTCCCACCGTTGAAGAGTCGATTGATTATGTCTTCATGGAAGAGATCGAAAAAGAGCTCAACGATGAAGGTGGCGATGATGGAATAGATAAGTGATTTTTCTTCCTTTGTGCTCAAGAGGGTGAAACAGTTCGTATTTGATTGATCCGATACGCTGTTCCACCCTCTTTTATTTTTTGAGCATGTTTGGAGGTGGTGCTTTGGAAGCGAAAATGGTTGATTTTGGGTTCTCATAAGGCTCATTTTTGCGCTCATAGCAGGGCTACGGGCGCAAAAATAGACGAAATGAGGTTCCGAAAGCTGCCATTTGCAGCCCAAATGACTACCTCCAAACATGCTCTTTAACACTTGTGGCCATGCGATTCGAACTGATTTTACTGGGAACCAACTCCGCGTTGCCGGCTTTTGGCCGTTTTCCAAGCGCTCAGGTTCTGAATGTGCAGGAAAACCATTACCTCATTGACTGTGGAGAAGGGGCCCAAATCCGGATGGATGAATTTAGAGTACGCCGCCATAAGATAAAGCAAATATTCATCAGCCACTTGCACGGCGACCACATCTATGGGCTGATCGGTTTTTTGTCTTCTCTGTCGCTTTCAGACAGAACGGCGCCGATGGATATCTTCGCCCCTCTGGGCCTTGAGGAGATCATTCGGGTGCAACTGAAATACGCCGGAGGCTTGTCGTTTCCCTTGCGATTCCATACTACGGATACGGAGCAGCATCGGCTTATTTTCGAAAATGCCTCAATTGAAGTGTATTCCCTGCCGCTCGTTCATCGGGCGCCGGCTTCCGGTTTTCTATTCAAGGAAAAAGAACGGCCGCGCAGTATGAAAGCGGAAAAGATTGAAGCCTACCATATTCCCTATTCCGATATTCCTGCCATTAAGAATGGTGCGGGCTATAAATTACCCGATGGGCAATTCATTTCCAATGAAGAGCTGACTTGGCCACCTCCGGCGCCCCGGTCTTACGCTTATTGTTCCGACACGGCTTATCAGGAAGCCCTTGTTCCTTTGATACAGGGCGTAGACCTGCTTTATCACGAATCCACTTTTTGTGAAGATAAAAGGGAACAGGCAGCCCTTACCGGCCATTCTACGGCCCACCAGGCGGCAACCATCGCTAAAATGGCCGGCGCCGGCCAACTGGCCCTCGGCCATTATTCTTCCCGGTACCAAAACCTGGAGCCTTTCCTGAAAGAGGCCCGGGCCGTTTTCCCCAATACAGAACTGGGCCTGGACGGGAAGGTTTTTGAAGTGCCATTGAAGAAGAAGCTGTAAAAGTTAGCAGGGGCGTATATGGACTGAATTAATGACTGGCTGATGATTGAATACCCGGCTCCGGAAAGCCCCTCAAAGGAACGACTGAATGGGGGAGTGAATGACTGAGTAAAATTTATTATACACTTAATTCTGTATTCCTTCCCTCATTCCTTCATTCATTCCACATTTCCACCCCATTCACGCCAACCTCCCCATATCCCGGATCAGGATACTACGCCGGTTGAAATGGATGAGGTTGGACTTTTTCAGGTCATTCAGAACAGAGGTGACGGTTTGGCGGGAGGTGCCGGTAATGTTCGCAATGTCCTGCTGGGTAAGGCAGTGTTTGATCAGCATCTCGTATCCGATGCGTTTACCGTGTTTATCAGCAGATTCTTTGAGAAACTCGATGATCCGTTCACGGGCGTCTTTGAAAATGAGCGATTCGAGGCGGCTTTCGGCCTTTTGAAGCCTGCGGCCGATAAAATTGAGGACCCGGATGGCCAACCTGTGATCTGTTTTCATGAATTGCTGGAGGTCGGCTACTTTAAGGCTAAGGAGCACAACCTCCTGGTTCATGGAAGCGGCAAAGTCCTGGCGTTGTTGTTCGCCCGCCAGGCTGAGTTCACCAAACAGGGCCATGGGGTGAAGGACGTGTTTGATCACCTCTCTGCCATCACCGGAGTGCAGGCCGATCTTTACGACGCCCTTAGTCAGGAAATAAATCCTGTCGGAGCGGCTGCCTTCTTTGTAAATGGAGGAGTGCTTCCCAACCTGTTGAAATTGAGCGTACCCTGCTAATTCCTGGAGTTGCTCTTCTTCGAACCCTTCAAATAAGGGGAAATGCTTGAATACTGCGGCTGCGTTCTCTTTTCTGGCGTTCATAAGTTAATTGGTGGTTTTTGATACTGCAAATGTGGGAATAAAAAGATGGGCAGGCTAGTACAGAATACAGTAATTGTTTTTAACTTAATAAATTATATTATTTTTAATAAATTGATAATCAGGTAATTGAATTTTTTTAAAGGTCTGTTTGTTTTTAAGGGTATTTTGATGTTGTTGATTGCCCTCAACCTTCCGATGCATTTTGTCACAAAAAGATATTTTCTTTGACAGAATATTTAAGTAGTTTGTTACTATTTAGCATAAGGCTATGGATGCCTCTGGTGCGAAATTTTGTAAGCAAACCTTCCCCTTTCAAGGGGAATGAGAAGGGGTTCCGGCAAAAAAAGCCTACAAAATTTCGCGCCAGGGGTTAAATCACCATGATGCTGAATAGTTACAGTAGTTTTTTATCTTTGGCATTCCCCCCCCCACGAGAGCTTTGAGAGTCATTTCAAGTAAACAATCCCCAAAACTTGCCAAGAGAGTAATTCCCCGTTGTCCCAACAGGATGGGCAAATATGCACAATTGAGGGCCCTCCGGAAAATCCATGAAAGGAATGAAGGGCTGAATTGAGAAATGAGTAAAATGATTATGTGATAAATCTTAATTTTTAGATGTAAACACATTTTATTTCCATTCATTCCTTTAGCCCCTTGCTCCTTACAGTCCCCAGGAAAGATTTTTGGAGTGCCCTCATCACTACACCTTTCAGAAGAGCTAAGATTGTGTTCAAATTTCATACTTCGGGCTAAAATCGCCACTTTTTCGCTTATGCTTCGTTCCTCAAATCCTAATTTAGCTATGGCTAAACTCCCCCGCTTTTTCAGAAAAGCGGGATGCCTCGCCTAAGCAAAAAAATGACTGATTTTATCTCCAAAAACGAAATTTGAACACACCCTAAGGGATTGCGCAATCCTTAGGCTATTATTCTAAGGGATTGCGCAATCCTTAGGCTATTATTCCGGCTTCTGGCTTTTGTCCAGTGTTAGGCAAGTAAGCTTTTTTATTCCCTCTGTCCTCTTGTCCAATAATTCCGCCGGAATACCTAAATTTACCGTAACTATTTAGCAATTCGCAGTTCGCTATTTGCAGTTCGCAAGAACCTGTCCAAAACTTGGGCACTAGTGTGCCGGGAACGAAGTTGTTGATCAATAATTTGAGGCTGTTTTTTGGCCAGGCAAGGCGCGACGACCGACCATAGCCTAAGCTACGGAAGGAAGGAGCAACGCAGCATGGGCGAAAAAGAGCCCAAAGAATTGGTTAAGAATTTCGTTCCCGGCACACTAGAGCAAAGAACTGGTTCATCAAGCCTGGATTCCTGCTTTTAGGGTCATTGCATAGCGAATAGCGAACTGCTAAAAGCGAACTGCTGAATAGTCACAATTTACCTTAAAATTAAGCAGTTGAAGGAAGGCCGAAAAATCATTCATATTGATATGGATGCTTTCTATGCCTCGGTAGAGCAGCGCGACCATCCCGAGCTACGGGGTAAGCCCATTGCGGTTGGTGGATCAGGCATGCGAGGGGTAGTGGCATCCGCCAGTTACGAAGCGCGGAAGTTTGGGGTGCGTTCGGCGATGCCCAGTATAACGGCCCGCCGGCTTTGTCCGGAGCTCATCTTTGTCAAATCCCGCTTCGATGTCTACCGGGATGTATCTCATCAAATCCGGGATATTTTCTACGAATACACCGACCTGGTAGAGCCGCTATCCCTCGATGAGGCCTATCTCGATGTCACGAACAGGAAGCGCGGGCCTCAGTCGGCCACCCTGATCGCAGAAGAAATCCGCCGGCGAATCGAGCAGGCAACCGGCCTGACCGCCTCAGCAGGGGTGTCCTTCAACAAATTCCTGGCTAAGGTAGCTTCTGATATCAATAAACCGAACGGGCTGAAGGTGATCACGCCCGAAGAGGCCCTGCCCTTTCTGGAAAAACTACCCATTACTGCCTTCCACGGAATCGGCAAAGTCACCGCCGAAAAGATGCGCCGGATGGGTATTTTCAATGGGGCGAATCTCAAGCAGTACTCAGAAGTTGAACTAGTCAGGCGCTTTGGCAAGGTCGGCCGCCACTATTTCCACATCGTGCGGGCCGAGGACGAGCGAGCCGTCAATCCCAACCGAATCCGGAAATCCATCGGCGCCGAGCGGACTTACAAAACGGATATTACCGACTTGTCGGAGATGAAGGAAAAACTCAGCTATCTGGCGGAGGTCGTCTATAAATATATGGAGAAGGCTGACAACTTCGGGCGCACCGTAACCATCAAGGCCAAGATGCCGGATTTCCGGATCATTACCCGTAGCCGGACCTTCTCAACGGAAGTCCGTAGCCTGGCCGGCCTGGCCGCCATTGCGCATGAACTGCTGGATGAAAACAAGGAGGATATCAGCAGCGTTCGCTTATTGGGCTTGTCCCTGTCCAACCTGTCGAAAGAACAGGCCGGCGATGGCATTCAGCTGGAGTTTGATTTTGAACCACCAAAAAACGAAGAAGAATAAATGAAACTGGTGATCTTTGATGTAGACGGAACCCTCATCTTTTCAGAGAAGAAAGACAGCCTGGCCTTTGCTGCTACTTACGAAAGTATCTATCGACGCCCTTTCCCGACCATCGACTGGCATACTTATCCCCATGTGACCGACACGACTATTTTCGATTCGGTCATCCGCCAGCATTTCGGCCGCCCCTCCAATGAACAGGAAATTGCCCGTTTTCAGGAACAATACGTAGCGCTATTACAAGATAACCGCCGCGCATCTCCTCACGCCTATCAGGAGGTGCCCGGCGCCCGGAAGGCCATCACCTCCCTGGAGCAGGACGGCCGCTACCTGGCCGGCGTAGCCACCGGTGGATGGAAACGCCCGGCGGAAATCAAGCTCCAACATGTCGGCATTACCATTGGGCGCCGCTTCTTTAGTGGCGCCGACGGTAAAATTGAGCGGGAGCACATCATAGAAGAGGTCGTCCGCGAGGCCGAAGCATTCATCGGCGGCCCATTCAGCAAGATCATCTACATCGGAGACGCTATCTGGGATGTGCAAACCACCCGGAACCTGCAAATGGACTTTATCGGCGTCCGCCGCCAGGGCGATTTCAGCCTGCTGCAAAAAGAGGGCGCCCGCCACATCATCCAGGACTATCTGGACTACGCTGGCTTCCTGCAACTATTGGACGAAGCCGTTCCTCCCGGCCTGCGCGCCGAAATATGAAAAAACAATCCCGGCAGAAACTATTTTTACCTCAGCTGTGTTTCCTATCCGTCTGCCTGACAATGGTTTAGGCTTGCCTTGGAAAAAAACACATTCTATATCTTGTATTTTTCCGGAATCACCGTATATTTGCAACGCCTTTGGAAAAAGGCATGTGAAAATCGGAATAATATTCCGGTTATTATGAGCCCGTAGCTCAGCTGGCTAGAGCACTTGACTTTTAATCAAGGGGTCCTGGGTTCGAGCCCCAGCGGGCTCACTAGCAAAAGCCCATCCGCATCAGCGGGTGGGCTTTTTATGTAGTACTGCAGGGCGAGCAGCCTGTCCCGCTCTCTAGCGCAGTTGGGCGAATGCCCCTACAGAGCTGGAGCGGGAAGCCCCAGCGGGCTCACTTTGTTTTTAAAGAATTGAAAGCCAGGCAGTAATGCTTGGCTTTTTTGTTTTAAATGTTTTGTCTTTCTGCTTTACTTCTGTAATTCAGCTCTTTACGAATATCTATCATTCTTTATATTTAATCGTAGCCACAGGCTGAAATCCTTTATTTTTGGGCATCCGTAATACTCCGCTATTGGAATAACGGTGGCTTTTGGTGAATTTCTGTCTATTTCGGCGGAATATTTTTTAACGAAATCTGGATTGTCGACTATGCGATAGATCGCGTAGCCGAATTAGCTATCCGGCTTGCTCCGGGCACCGGTTCTCAGCAAGAAGCACGTCATCACTCCACGTAATGAAGGTTAAATAGGGTAGGGGCCCTGGAGAGGGGCGGGTTGAAGAGGTTATGATTCACTGAAACCTTTTTCAGGCATACTGAAATGGGAAAGGTAAAAGATGTAACCATCAATGTTGTAATCCAATATAAGGAAGAACCAGCCTCCAGTATGTTTATCAAATGTCATATTATTGTAGTGGATGGATTTATGGGAATAGAGCAGATAACCGATCTATACTAAGCGCGGTCACCAGAGGTGAAAAGTTGGAGAGTACCTATCTTGTGGGTGACTAAACCTATAAAATATGTACTCTCCGATAATCAGCGAAGCTGACTATGAACATGCAAGGTACTACAAAAAGTACGGTTGTTCACCACTAATCCCACATCATGTATATATCTTCGTACTTGTACTCGAGTAGTGACGTGCACCCAATTCGGTTACCGCTGGACGGTTATGGAACAGCGGCTGCTGGCAGTAGAATGCTACCGCTTCCAGCGATTTGGAACTAGCCGACAAGATCAAGACAGATTTGAACGCCTCGTTGTGCCAGCGAGGCGCGCAAACGATCAAGCACACGGCTGGGCGTGGAATAGAAGTGCGCAAATTGTCAACGTGCTCAAGTTCTAGTTCCGCCTCTCTGGAGGCTCTATCAAAACTGACGCAGCTTCGAGCAGATTGAACCCTTGTGGACAAACCAGGGAGGGCGGATGTTTTGTCGATGCGCACCCTGCAGGCTTTACAACTAATGGGCAAGCCCATCTCAGTAAGGACGTCATAGGCAGTGAACATCCTGGGAGATGCACATGATTCACATCAGCAGATTATATCAAAACAACGGTTGTCGAATGGCTTCAAGAACTGCCGGGCGGAGCATTCTGTTTGACAATGCTATCAGGTGCATTTAGGAAATGGTTCATTCTGCCCCTATTCGCCTAACTGAACCTGATCACGTTTTGGAAATATCTCAAAAAGTTTTGCTGGCTTTCATTACCCACTAAAGTCCTTTGAAGCCATTGACAACTTCATTGAAAGTCAATGAAGGCTACAAATAAATCGACAATTGATGAACAATTCAGCTCCTTGAAGCCGCTTGACATTTTCACCTCTGGTGACCGAGCGGTGTATATCTGGGAACATTCCAGAGCGAAAAATCCGAAATCGACTTTCTCATCTTTGAATTGGAATCCAAAGATTGGAACCAACTATGGATTGGACATCCCTGGATATTTTACAGAAGAGGAAAGGGCATGATTGAATTATCAGACTACTATGAAGCAAATATCGAAGATTTGAAAGAAATCAATACAGGGGGATTTCACTATTTCGACATATAAGTAAACCTCAAAAAATGCCTTGGAAAGCAGATCAAGTATATACCAAACCAAACCCGGAATTAATTGCCTATTTACAAAGTTTAGAAGGCTTTTCTTTCGAACTTTTTTTAGTGAATGACCTCGAGGGAATTAACACCGAATGGGCCAGAAGTTTTATGCTATCCGACCAGCCCAATGAGAATAGTTTCAGGAAGCACTCGTTGCCCAAAGATGGCTTACTCATTATAAAACCTGCAGAAACCGACAAAGCTATTTATGAACATGATTGGGATTTTGCAGACGCGATCGTTCCAACTGAAATGGAGTTAAATCCATACTTACGGAGAATCAGCTGAAGTTGATGGCTCTCCTGGAATCATTACATAAGAAATTCAATTTTCCATTCCTTTACTATCATTGCCTGATGTGGGGCGGATTGGTAGAAAGAGAATATGCCATTGTTTTTGATGAAAGGATAAGGTCTATACTTATGATTGCGATACCAAAAAGAACTTGAGCTGACAGATTATGGTACATAGAATTAGAAACAACCGTTCTTCAAAGGAGTTTTTACACCTTGATCTGGCATTACCAACCTGGTATTTTGTCCTACATGATTCTTTTGATTGGAAAGGTATCGTGTAATAAAGTGACCCCATTACATAGGGAAAGTTTTTTAGCGAAGGGCAAATGGCATTTAAATTAACTCAAACAAAGCATCCATGGTAATCTCATTCTGACCAGCCCTACAGCGTGTTCATTCCTTTCCAAGCCAAACGTGGTGATCATCGTCAGGAATACTACTTTCGGGTCTTTGTTTCATTTCGAAATGCCCCAATTTTATTGCGGAGGTTTTCCGCATAGGATTTGGTGATGGTAAAAGGGTTGATAGAATATTTGGCCTCACACAGGTTAACCACCTGGTCTCTCCGGTCAATGGCCAGGTCCACCTGAGCCCCTTTTTCCGATTGGGAGCTTTTCCAGGAAGAGGTGTGGCTGATGACACCGCTGATGCCCAGCGCTTTCTTAATTTGGGGGATATGAGCCAGGCACACTTGCTCAAAAGCATATCCCGCCCAAGCCTTTTGGGATGGGTTGTCTAGGGCGTTCACCCATTATTGTATGTTGGAGGTTTAGGGCCGCCCCAGATACTGAAAAAATCACTTTTCTTACTTCGCTAGAGTTAACCCATCAATCCGTTCGAAGTGTTTTGTATTTTTAGTGAGGACAGGCAGGCTACTTGAAGGATTTGTTCCTTATAGGACTTGAAAGTTCCCACCCTTTCTTTTTTTTGTTTATTGAGCAGAAAATCAAGGAAATCCAGGATTTCCTGCCGTTTTACAGGGTCCAATAGCCCAAACTTCATTATTAACTCATCCATTTGTCACATTTTTAGATTCCATAAAGATAGAACAATTGTCAACTTCCGGAAAGTTCTGTGTTAGCCATTTTATATTCGAATCGAGGTTTTGAGAATGAGGTAAAGCACCTGCCAGAAACAGTACAACGTAAACAGCTCGATAGCCTGACCGGCATCTTCGACATCCGCTTAAGCCCGACAAAATGAAGCCCTAAACGGTTAAAAAATCTCTTTAACCCATTTTAAAAATTCTGAAAATATAATCTTAAAGCATTGCTTATCAATGCATTGTAAATGAATTTCCAATCCCGGCGGGCTCACTTCTTTTCTAAAGGCTTAAAGGCCAAGCAGTAATGCTTGTATTTTTTGTTTTATGTATATCGCTTTCCTTTTTTTATGCTGTAATTCAATACTTTTACGAATGATTAATAATTATTATGTTTAACTACGGCAGGCATCCAATCGGTGGTGTTGATGCCGCCAGGTAACGTCAGCTGATCGCCCGCTTTTTGAACTTCTTGATATTCTTACAGTACCAGCCGGTGTTCAGCTTTGTAAGCTGCTGAGAGAAAGGGCAGGCAACAAGCCAGAGGAGGGAAAAGATCAGGTAGGAACGCTTTCATACTTCATACAAAGCTTACCATAACCCTTTTGTGATTGGTGTTTTGCATCTTTCCAAGATAGTAAATGAGCGGTGAGTACAAGGATTTCCGGCTTATCCACGAAAATACGGTTCTATTTTTTCTCCCTGTCTTCCAGCCGGTATTCGTCCTGCTCTTGCTTTCCCGATACATATCCTTCACATTATCGATCTGCGGGATTTCTCAAGGGCGTTCCAGTCAAATTCTTCGTCAAAAGGGTCCAGGGCTTTTTGAGGGTTGAAAATCCGGCTGTCTACCGCTAACGCGTTGTAGGGCTGAAATCCGGGTGGAGGTGAAGAAATCTACCAGGCTGGTAGCCCCGGCATCATATTGATTTAAGTACGGCAGGCCAGAATGTTCCAGAATGTTTTAAACAGGCTCCCAAAACTATAATGGACATGGCTGACATTACTCTTTTCACCCAGAAATGACCAGGAGAATACTGCGGTGCGCATCAATATGGTCGACGCCGTTCTGAGCATCATCTTCTGTGATGACGATCAGCATATTCTTCCAGGTGTCCTGGAAGGTATTCCACAATGCGTACGACAGCCAGGTCATTGTTCACCATATAGCTTTCCGGAAAGGATACCCGCATCCGGGCGCTCGCCTGCTCCATGATCGTTGGGGATAATCACGGTTATCAATTCCGGCATAGTATCCTTGCCGTGATCCATTTCTCATCAAATCTTTGATGAGCTGACTATCCGAACTGGTCCGGTATCGCATATTATAGGTGGGGTAGGTTCTGGAGCTGCGTTCATACAGGGTTGCGGCATGGGATAATTGATATACTGGCGAATGCCGGTGTATTTGTATTCCGCTTTGTAGAGTGCCGGCTCAAACATCACGCTAAATCCAAAGTTGTAGAAGTCCACCTTATGGCGTTCAAATGATCCCACATGGACCCCGCTTCATTGTAATCTTCCGGATAAATGACTGGCGGCGCCGTTCATCGCAAAACCCCGGCGCCCTGAGTTTTCCCGGTAGTTGCGATTGCCCCCATAGCTGGCTGCCGTGCTCGTCTCGCACCACTCATTGGGATAGGTGTTTACCAGCCAGCGGTACTATCGGCAGAACGTCAGAATCCACATAGAAGTTATCTGAAATGGCGAACTGGTACAGTACAAATGATTGGGCATAACCGTGGCGTTAGAAACGGATTTCGTATTTTCCTTATTCGAAAGGAAGCCTCCTTGCCATACCGGGCAATAGTTGGGTCACCTTGTCCTTTTCTATTTGCCCGAAAACTTCATCATAGGTCCTGTTTTCTTTGGAAATAAATACGATATGGCGAATAGGGCTTTCCTTTTCTCCGGAACAAAGGGACGGGGTTTTCCGCTCTTTTTCAAAAACCGGTCATCTACCGGATAAAATGAAAATTATTCGACACAACCTGTTCTGTCATTTCCGGAGTTGTTCCTCATCCGGATGTCGACAACCTGGACCGTACCTTTCATTAAGGAACCGATATAACTTCCTTCCTACTCGTTCAAAATGGCTCCCCATTGTACCGCTGCCGTAACTTTGGCGTTGGCAATAACCAGTTTTTTCCCATCCGGGCTCACTTCAACCTTGGAAGGAACCAGCCTGTAGGATATGCCCCAAAACTTTTGATTGGAAACATCGACCACCGCAATGGCATTGATGCCCGATCTTACCACATACAACCTTTTCTGATCGGGGCTCAATGCTACAAAGGGATCACTCCCCGAAATTGCCTTACCCGGCTATCGGGTTTGAGGGCTATCGTATGGACCACGGTATCTTTCTCAATGGAGATAACCGAGATATTATCATTGTTGCCATTGCTGACGAAGACATATTCATCGGTAGCTACCAGGAATTCGGGCTTGCCCCGACGGCAGGATGCCTTCGACCAACGCTCCTACCAGATTACTGGTTTTGATCTTGGCGATGACTCCAGGGCTGCCGGATCCTCGATGTCAATAACAAATACAGAAAACGCTTCAAGGGCATTGGGATCCTCATACGGGAATGGATAGGTGTCATTTTCTATTCCTCCTTCATCTCTTCAGAGCCGAATGCAAAGCTGGATAACCGATGGGTTGCACCCTTGCTTCTTCGCCCACCTGTCTTTGATCAGGGCATACTCAAACATCCCCACATTGGCGACATAAGCCTTTTTTCATCCGGCGACAGCGCAACCCCAAAGGATATCGCCCTACCGGAACAGACTGCTTCAGGGTTTTGCTTTCGGTATCCACGACTACCAGCCTGAACCCGATCTGATCTACGGCATACAGCGTTTTGCCATCTTTCGTCAGAACGAGGTCGCCTATATATCCGTGGAATAATCCCTTTCTTCAGAAACAAAGGAACAGTCAATAGCCCCTGTCTTTTCTCCTGAATTTAAATCGAACAGGTAAATCTTGTTCTCCTGCCCTCCGGCAACGTATACGGTTTGATTGTCAGGAGATAAGTACAGCCCCATAAATACCGAGGCCAATACGCCTTTGTCGGTGGATACCTGGAGGGATCGTTCTACTTCATAAGTTGAGATAAGATATTGCGGATAATAGTAATGGATAAAGGGTCGGTTCCCGAATTGGCGGTAACCGCAATATTTCCATCCGGGCTCAATGTCAATCCATAGGGATGGGGCGCCGTCACAATGCTTTTACCCGCAGGCGTAATATACCTGCCATTGGGGATCACCGTTTTGCCGGATTGATCAATCCTGGTGTATTGGCTTCCGGCAGGAGCTGAAATGATCCAGAGGGCCTCCTCTTTGGAACCATTTTGCGGGTTGCAACTACAAAAAAGCAAGGTAAGCGCCAGCGCTTGTGCAATTGTTGTTGGAAAGTTCATTTTTTACTCTCTTTAATGGCGTAGCTAAACTGGTGATCCAGTTTGTTTCAGCCGCCGGTTGTGTGTTGGAAATTTAGGGCCGCCCCAGATACTGAGAAAATCACTTTTCTTACTTCGCAAGAGTTAACCCATCAATCCGTTCGAAGTGTTTTGTATTCTTAGTGAGGACAGGTAGGCCGTGGGCCAATGCAGTAGCACCAATGAAATTATGCTCTAAGAGTGTGTTCAAAATTCAATCAATGGGCTCTCCCGCTACCTCCCATCCGTAGTTGGTAGAGTATAACTACACGGATAGGTATAACTCCGTATCATCAGGCAATGGATAAAGATCCGTTCTCTTTTTGTTAGAAGCCCTCAAAAATTCAATGAAGATACTGGAATCGGCTACCATTCGGGAGCTTGCCATTGACGCAGCCTTCATTTGTCACATTTTTATATTCCATAAAGATAGAACAATTGTCAACTTCCGGAAAGTTCTGTGTTGGCCATTTTATATTCGAATCGAGGTTTTGAGAATGGGGTAAAGCATGAGCGAGTGGAACGGTAACTAAGGCCTAATCAGCAGTTAGCTTTTGGCGGCCACATGAATGGGCGTACGGCGCAATGAGCAACAACAGACAAGTGTCCAAGGCCAGAACGGTAGCCGAATGCCACAGGTGTCGGTTCGGAGTCAGAAGTTTATCCCCACTTGTAGGACAGTATTTCCTTATCTTTACAAAATAGATTCTTCCACTCATTAATATAATAAATAAAAAAATATATGAAAGCGCTTTTTTATACCAGAGAATTCCCACCTTATGTCTACGGAGGCGCCGGCGTCCACGTAGAATACCTGGCGGCGGAACTCGCGAAATTGATGGAAGTGGAGGTGCGGTCTTTTGGAGATCAAAAGGAAGCAGGCGGCAACTTAACTGTTAAAGGTTTTCCCTTTGACAATCCGGTTTTTAACCAGGCTGATGACAAATTAAAGGCAGTCTTAAAAACATTGAGCACCTGTGTTCAGATGAATGCGGATGCTGTGGATGCCGATGTAGTGCACTGTCATACCTGGTATGCCCAATTTGCCGGTATCCTGACAAAATTGTGTTACGGCATTCCTCTGGTAATAACAACGCATTCCCTGGAGCCTTTGCGGCCCTGGAAAAGAGAACAATTGGGAAGAGGGTACGATGCCTCCTCCTGGGTGGAAAAAACAGCCATAGAAATGGCGGATGCAGTGATTGCTGTTTCCAAAGAAACGAAGCAGGATGTTTTGAAATACTTCGATGTGGAGGAAGATAAAATAAAAGTCATTTACAATGGAATTGACCTTCAGCAGTATGTTGCCACGGAGGGCGCCGATACGCTGGAAGAATACGGCATAGACCCATCCCGGCCCTACGTGCTTTTTGTGGGCCGGATCACCCGGCAAAAAGGCATCATACATTTGGTAAACGCCATAAAATACATCGATCCTGGTACGCAGGTCGTCTTGTGTGCCGGCGCACCGGATACGCCGGAAATTGCCAAAGAGATGGAGGATAGCGTGAAGGAGGTCAAAAAGGCCAGAAATAACGTTATCTGGATCGATAAAATGTTGGATAAACAAGCAGTCATTCAGTTGTATTCACATGCCGATGTTTTTTGCTGCCCGTCCATCTACGAACCATTTGGCATCATCAATATTGAAGCCATGGCTTGCAATACGGCGGTGGTGGCCAGTGCGGTCGGAGGGATAAAAGAAGTGGTGGTGGATGGAGAAACAGGGCTCCTGATTCCATTGAAACAACAAGACAAAGCTCCTTTTGAACCCGTTGACCCGGATCAATTCTCAAGGGACCTGGCCGACGGGATAAACAAGGTGGTCGCCGATCCGGAATTGAGAGCGTCCATGGCCCGAAAAGGCAGGAAAAGAGTGGAAGATCATTTTGACTGGATCGCTATTGCCCGGCAGGTAGAACAATTGTATCAATCTTTAATTGGGTAAGCGCCACGCTATAACAGGTAAATGTGTTGCTTTTTTTCCAGTTTCCATTTCCTGCTCAGAATCAGGCCATCAATAGATTACATAGGCAATGAACTGCTAACTACCAACGAAATCATCATGCGTTTTTTCATTCTCGGCCTTTTGTGCCTTTGCGTGCTGAGCTCCCTATCCGCTCAGGAGTGTACCCCCAGCCCGGGCCCAGCCTTATTTATGGAGGACTTTGGCAGCGGCTCCAGCCCCGGCCCTCCCTTACCTGGCGGAACAACAACTTACAACTACGGCAGCATCGATAACGGCAACTACGTAGTCTCAAACAGGAGTGGCCTCAACGACTGGTTATGGCACGACGGCCCCGACCACACTGAGGGCGACACCGAAGGCTACATGCTCATTTTTAATGCTGACGAAGAAGCGGGTACCTTCTACCAGAAAACTTTTACGGATCTGTGCCCGAATACCGATTATATTTTCTCCTGCTACCTGGCCAATCTCGCGGTGCCCACCGCCTGTATTGGGAACGCTGAGAAACCCAATGTGCGGTTTACGGTGATCGACCCCAGCGATGGCGCCACCCTGCTCAGCACGGCAACCGGCCAAATCTTCTACAGCAGTACCCTCACCTGGAGGGAATATACCATTTTCTTTCGCACCGGCCCCGGCCAAACGGCCCTCCAGGTCCAGATGACTAATAATGCCCCCGGTGGTTGCGGAAATGACCTTGCGGCCGATGATATTAGCCTCCGCCTGTGTAACGTGCAACGGGAGCAATCCTTTGACCTCTGTGGCCTGCCGGATGGCAGCCTATCCGTGGGGGACAACACCTACACCGAACCCGGAGTCTATCTGGATGCCCTTCCAATACCTAATTCCTGCAATGATACGCTGATAACAACTACCCTGTCCGGTACTACGCGATTGCTCCCAACGCTCCGCTATACTTTCTGCCAGGGGGATACGCTGGAGGCGGCCGGCCGACGGTTCACGGCCAGCGCCAGCTTCGTGGATACACTGGCCGGACCTATTCCCGACTGCCCACAGTACCAACCTTATGAGCTCATCGCTCAATCGCTGCAATCCACAACGCAGGACATTACGCTCTGCCTCGGCGACAGCCTGCGGGTGGGCAATAACTGGTACACCAGCGCCGGCGCCTACGTAGATTCTCTGTCTACCCCTACGGGTTGCGATAGTGTGGTCATGACCACCATTACCACGGGTGGGATTGAAGTCGAGGTAAACCCACCAACGGTGGAAGTGGAGTTGGGGCAAACCGTTCAGATGATGAGTTCGGTGAGCTTGTCCAGTACGTACACCTTATCCTGGCAGCCCGAGGAGGCTTTTTCCTGCGCCGGCTGTCCCGCCCCCGTGCTGCAACCGAGATATTCCGGAATCTACCAGCTTTTCGCCACCGATATTCCCACCGGCTGCACCGATAGCGCCGCCGTGCAGGTGAGGGTACAGCTCTGCGACAATGCTTTCGTGCCCAATGCTTTCAGTCCCAATTCCGACGAGGTGAACGACCGCCTCGGCGTATTCACCGAAAACTGCTTCACGCGCCTCATCTCCTGGCGCATTTTCGACCGCTGGGGCGAGCTGGTGTACGAAGCGAAGGAACAACCCCTGGATGGCCGCTTCACCGGTTGGGACGGGCAGGTGAACGGGCAGCCGGCTGCCCAGGGCGTCTATGGATATCAACTCATCCTGGAACGCACCAACGGTATGCAAAAGGAAATTCGGGGCGATGTAGTGCTCCTGCGGTAGTGTGGGTCGCCAGGAAATTGTGGGATGCCGGGCGCTATTCCGACCCCGGCCTCCGTCCGTCGGTACGGGCTTTCGCCCGCCATAGCGGCTTCAGCCCGCGGCCTCCGTCCGTCGTAGGCCGGATTACGGTTCGCCGGAGACGGGGGCGGGGCTCCCTAAGGTCGCTTCCGACTTCCGGCTTTTGTCCAGCGTTAGAATGGTAGCCCATTATCCCGTTCGATTGCAAGTTACCGCTGTCCCTTTCTCTGCATGCTCTTAGAATTGTATATCGTAGTGAGCAGGAAACTGCGCAGGTATTTCATCCTTTGGCTCTCCCAGGTTTTGCCGCAGGTCAATTTCAATGCCTCTGGCAATGGTAGATATAGGTACATCGTTGGATGTGCCCTCAAATGGGTTCTCCCCTGTTCTGCCAATTCTTTCCATAGTATGAAATATCCAGGCTACCGCAACGTAAAAAGGGATCGAGAACCAAACGAACAAGTCGCTTATTAACGGATAAGTCTCGGTGTACTCTCTCCCGATTTCAGCAAATTGGGGAACCAGGGCCAGCGGAAGAAAAAGCACAAAAAGCCACATGAAATAATGATTGAGCGTGGCGAATTGCCGGGGATAGGGAAAGTTTTTGATCCGCTCACTTTTGCCTTGCAAGGTGAAAAGTTCCTGTAGGATACCTTCCAGTTCCAAGAATGAAAATTCCCAAATAATACCTTTTTCTTTTAGGGTTCTGAGATGATGAGATTGCCGGTATAATATTGCCGTCTGCTTATTGTCTTTGTTCAATACATATTCCAGGTCGCTTGGAGACAGGTAAGGCTTTAAATCCTCATCCAAAGTGGAATTTCGTTCCGGGGGCCTCAGGTCCCATTCCTGATTTGTTTTATGGCTAAAGCTAGTCTCCCAGGGTTTAACGACGCGCATAGCATGGCGTAAAGCGGTCATCCACCCAATATGCCGGTAGGTCAGGGTTCGGATTTCCTGTTCCAGCTGCTCCTGTGGCATGGGGGTTGTAGCGTACTCATTGGATAGCATATCTTGTGTAAACATTCCAAAGGTTCTGGATGTATTAACGATGCCTCCCCAAATTTTTCTTGCCTCCCAAATTCTTCCGTAAGCTGCATTGTTCTGAAAGCCAATGACAAACGCTACTGCCGTACCAATTAAGGCTAATGGAGTCCAGGGAATTTTCAACCATTCCAGGTTGAAAAGATAATAGGCCGCAACCCAGGCCACAATGATCGCCAGAAACAAAAAGGTCTCAAACCGCGTCCACATCGCCATGTCTATGGCTTTATAGGTTCTCTTTGTATACATGAATAGTAATGAATCAGTTGTCAGTTAATAAATGTAAAAATAAAAAAAGGATTGGACAATGTGTCCCTGCTTCCTTTCACCCTTGCCGTTTAGAGCTTTATCCTTATATCACCTGACGGACTTGTTCGGAAAATGTACCTTTGTTGCCGAAAACGATCCGGCCTTCAGGTTGATCGGTACTCCCGAAACCTATACGATTGCCGTCGATGCCATCGAAAAAACAATTACACTGAATTAAGCCATGGAATATTTGCAAACCCTTTTTTTATCGCTCCTACTTCTGTTTTCCTCTTGTGAACTAACCGAAGAATCTACCGTAAATCCAGATTCGGAAGAACCAGAAAATCCATCCACCTTCATCAGAGGGGCCGACCTTTCTTATGTAAATGAAATGCTGGATTGTGGGGCTTCTTATTTTGATGAAGCCGGGAATAAGGAAAACCCCTACGTGATTTTTCAAAAAGCCAATACGGATTTAGTTAGGGTCCGGTTGTGGCATCATCCTGATTGGACGGATTATTCTGGTTTTGAGGATGTCAAAACGGCCATTTCCCGTGCGAAGGCTTTAGGGATGAAGGTCCTGCTCGATTTTCATTATTCGGATGACTGGGCGGATCCCGCTAAGCAGAAAGTACCTGCCGCCTGGTTGCCCGTCGTCGACAATACGCCGGTTTTAGCCGACTCCTTATACAATTATACATTTAGCGTTTTGAGGCAACTCAATGCGTTGGGCTTGCTTCCCGAGTATGTTCAGGTTGGCAACGAAACCAACAGTGAAATCCTGAGAGGCCCCGATGGCACAAATACCGGCATCAATTGGCCCCGGAACGCCCTCCTTTTGAACCGGGGGTTAAAGGCAGTGCGCGACGCTGCCTCGGAATTCGGCAAGGAAATTCAATCCATGCTCCATATCGCACAACCTGAAAATGCCTTATGGTGGTTTGGCCAGGCCACACAAAACGGCGTTACCGATTATGACTGGATAGGTATCTCCTATTATCCTTTATGGTCTGATGTCACGCTGGAAGGCTTGCCAGCTGCTGTCCGAACCCTTACGGAAACTTACCAAAAGCGGTTGATGGTCGTTGAAACGGCCTATCCGTTTACCCTGGATAATAACGACAGCGCGAACAATATTTTGGGAGCAGATGCGGCCGTTGCCGGGTTTCCGATCAGCGAACAAGGGCAATATGATTATCTGAAAGCTCTGGAAAAAAAGATTCGGGAAGGAGGCGGGGAAGGGCTCATCTACTGGGAACCTGCCTGGGTCTCCACTGCCTGCTCCACTCAATGGGGGCAGGGGTCTCATTGGGATAATGCCACCCTGTTCGGCCATGACAACCAGGCCAATATCGGTATGCGGTATTTTACAGGGGAATAAGCTCTTACCTGCCATCCCGATACTGCCTCCGCAGTTCCTGCAACTGCCTGTTCAACTGCCGAACCCGCTTTTCGTATTTTGGCTGGCCGTAGAGGTTGTTCAACTCATCCGGGTCTTCGGCCAGGTCGTAGAGTTCCCAGTATCCCGGCTCGTTCTCGAAATGGATCAGTTTGTACCGTTCGGTGCGGATGCCGTAATGCGGCCGTACCTTATGCCAACCGTGCGGATATTCGTAGTAGCGGTAGTAGATGGCCTTGCGCCACCGGCGGGCTTTGCCTGATTCGAGTAAAGGCTTTAGCGAGAGCCCCTGCATGTCCTCAGGAATGGGGGCGCCGGCGAAGTCCAGCAGAGTAGGGGGCAAGTCCAGGTTGAGCGCCATTTGGGAGATTCGCCTGCCTGCCTGGATTGCTTTGGGATAGCGGATCAGGAGGGGGGTGCGCAGAGATGGCTCGTACATAAAGCGCTTGTCATACCAGCCGTGCTCGCCCAGGTAGAAGCCCTGGTCGGAAGTATACACGACAATGGTGTTATCGGACAGGCCCGCCTCATCCAGGTAGGCCAGCACTCTCCCGATCTGCGCATCGACGGAGAGCACGCTTCGGAGGTAGTCCTTGATGTAGCGTTGGAATTTCCATTCGGTTAAGGCCCTGCCTTTGGGCTGTTCCGCTCTGAATTGCTGCCGCACTTTGTCGTAGTGTTGGCTCCAGGCGGACCGCTGCTCCGGGTTGAGGCCCGCCAGGGTGTTGCTCCAGGATTCACCAACATCGAATTCGGCATTGCCCCCGCTGCCTTCCGGGTAACCCTCATAGTCTTCAGGCATCAGCTTCATATCGAAGCCCATGTACATATCCGCCACCCGCATATCCGCCTCGGCGGCGGCGGGGCGGCCTTCATAGTCGTCGTAAAAGGTGGCCGGCAAAGGGAGGGTGTCTTTTTCCCAGGCGGAGAAATAGGAGGGTTCCGGCATGAAATTGCGGTGGGGCGCCTTGTGCTGGTAGAGCAGGCAGAAGGGTTTGTCTTTGGGGCGGGCCTGTAGCGTTTTCAACGCAAGGTCGGTCGTGACGGTTGTCGTATAGCCCTCGTATTTTACGGTATCGCCCATTTCGATCATCCTGGGGTTGTAGTACTGGCCCTGCCCGATCAGTACATTCCAGTAATCGAACCCGGTGGGTTCGGTTTTCAGGTGCCATTTGCCGACGATGGCGGTGTAGTAACCGGCCTGTTGCAGCAGTTTGGGCAGGGTAGGCTGGGCGCCGTCGAAGGTGTCCCGGTTATCCCGCACCCCATTGAGGTGGCTGTATTTTCCGGTGAGCAATACTGCCCGGCTGGGCGCGCAGATGGAGTTGGTGACAAAGCTGTTTTCAAACAAAGCCCCCTCTTTCGCCAGCCGGTCGATATGAGGCGTTGTAATCAGCTGGCTGCCATAGCTGCTGATCGCCTGCTGGGCATGGTCGTCCGACATGATGAAGAGGATGTTGGGCTGTTGAGGTGAAAAGGGAGTGCTGCTCACCGTTGCCAGAGCAATCAGGATGAGCACAAAATACCGGAATAGGGTAGTAGCTATTTTCATGTTGCTGCTTTAAAGCTTACGCCAAAAGATACGGCAATTTCCGCTTTGACGAAATTCTTCTTCGCCAGGCCCTAAATTAAAATTCTTTTCCTACCTTTGTATTTTAAGCCTAAGGGCTTGCAAAATAATAAGTGGTCCAGAATAGACGAAGTTATTTTGTGCGCTAACAAGGCGCCAAACGTAGGCATAGCCAAAGCTACGGCGAGGCTTGGCAACGCAGTTAGCGCGCAAAAGAACGAGCCTAAATGGAGTACTTATTGTTTTGCAAGCCCTAAGTCACGGATGTATTTTTTGAGTTTCAGAAGCACCCTGACAAATGTCACCTCAGCCCTTGACATCGCTCATTGTTTTCCCATGAAATAATGCGTATCCAGCCTTTGTAACAGGTAGAATGGCTTGCCCATCCGCCTGAAAGGTATCTTTTCTGATCCGCTGCGTCTAAACGCTAAAGCGGAAGAAGAGAGTTGTTATGCTTTATCAAATGCCAGGTTTTGGCATAAATGGAAAAATCATGAGATTATTAGGCGCTTTTTTCAACATTTTCCTTTTCTATTACTTCCTGGCCTTTTGCGGTACGCCAGCTGATCAAATTTCTGGCCTGACGGAAGGCCTTGAAGCTCAGCCCGTTCAGGCGATACAGCAGGGGTCAGAGTCCTGGGCTCCTCCCTTTATTCAAGAAGATACTTGTGACTCTTGCCATCCGTCTTTCTTCTTTATGAACGAGGAGGTTTAGGGGCTGTCGAAATTTACCTGGCAAATGCTCTTCCAATTCAATATTTTCTCTTCCCTTTTGCTTATCGGGGTAGTCCAGGGTATTGTTTACAGCCTGTTATTGCTGGTCCGCGGCCGTGAGGAAGGCGCCCGGGCCGACTACTGGATGGCGGCTCTGCTGTTGCTGTTGGCCCTCTTTGTTTCTCAGTGGATGCTGGGGTTTGCCGGCTGGTACGACAGCCATGACTGGCATACTACGTTGATGTTCTATCTGCCTTTTAGCCCGCCATTCCTGCTGGGGCCTGTTTTTTACTGTTATTTTTTAGCCCTCACCAACGCCCGTTTTCAGGGCCGTAAATACTGGAAGCACTTTATCCCGGCAGCTTTTTTTTTACTCCAGGACGGGGTTATCGCCGGTCACGACCTGTTGGCCTGGAAAGTTTTTCAGAAAAAAGAGCTCCCCTTTTTCTACAATACTCGTGGCCCCTGGGCGGAGTATATGGACAACCTGGACGCCTGGTGGTACAACTTGCTGGGCCCGTTGAGCCAGCTCCATTTGATCGCCTACCTGGTGGCAACCGTTCTTTTATACCGGCGGTATAAAAAGTATCTGGTTGCCAACTTTTCCAATACCGAACCCTTGCAGTTTCGCTGGCTCAATTTTATCATTATTATTTTAGGTATTACCTTCGCCGTATCCCTGGTGGGTAGGGTAGTCAGTATATTTGTGGAGCTGAGTTACATCCAGGCCTGGTATTATTACTTTGTAGCCTCCATCGCTATTTTTGTGCTAAGTATTCAGGCCTACCGTCAATCCACCCGAAGCTTGCTGCAACTTGATTTCCGATGGGAAGCCTCCCCGGAAGCAGAGCCTTCGCCTGCAGTTGAAGCAGAAGAACCCTCTGCCGCTCCCCTCCTTGATCCCGAGCTGGAGCAACTCCGCCGCCGCCTCGATGGCATGATGGCTGCTGAACGCCCTTATCTCGACCCCGATCTCAATATCCGGCAGCTCGCCGAACGCCTGAACACCAATACCGCCTACCTCAGCCGCGTGATCAATAACGGCTATGGCCTGAACTTCAACGACTTTGTCAATGGGTACCGCGTTCGGGCATTGGTAGGGAAACTGGGGGACGGCGAACACCAAAACTACACCTTTCTCAGCCTGGCCCTCGATTGCGGGTTTAACTCCAAAGCTACCTTCAACCGGGCTTTCCGGAAACATACCGGAAAGAGCCCGGGAGAGTATGTTGCCGGGCAGTAACAAGTGGCTCAATTCGTAAATTGAGGCGGCTCAATTTAGGTTTTGCCGCGCCGGCGCTGCATTTCCGCTGCAACTTTGTTGAAAAAATACGGCTATGCAGCGATTCCTCTTATTTTTATTTTGCCCGTTCATTTTTACCTCCGCCTTCGGGCAATTGATCGATCACTACCAATTTGAGCAGGATGGGAAAATCCTGTCCTTACAGGAGAAAATGGCCGATGAAAGGGTTCCCGGCTTCAGTACTTATCTGATGTATGGCGCCTCCTCGGATTCATTGGTTGTGGGAACCCTCAAAGCGCAAGGGGCGCAAAAAGTAACATTTGACACCCCCTTTCCGGCCGGCGCCATGTCGGAAGCGCCGGTCTTGTTTGAGATCCTGCGGTTGGCCGATTCGGGCGAGATCAGCCTGGACGCGCCGCTGGAAAAGTTTCTGCCGGCGCTTCAGGACAAACGCTGGTTTAAGTTCCAGCCCGTTACCATACGCGATCTTATTCTGAGCAGAAAAAACTTTGGCGGGCCTATGAAGCCGACGGGGTACGCCGCTGGTGAAGCCTGGCCGGCACTGAGCGAGCTGCTGATTTCCGGCAATGCCGATTTCCCCGATGGGCTGGCTGTTCGCAGCAACCGGAACCGGAAGCAGAACCCGCAGTGCGCCAACGCCATCCTGTTGCAGCTGATATTGGAGCAATACTACCACCAGCCCCTGCCGGAGATTATGGCGGAACGGGTGCTGGGGCCGCTGGGCATGAAGCATTCCTTTTACGCGACAGAATTGAATGCCGGGCAAGAGCAGGAGGTGGCGCTCGGGCACGATCCGTCCGGCGCCACACTGCCGGGAGGGTACCGGCGGTACCCGGAACTGGCGGCTACTGGTTTGTGGACCACTCCGGCCGACTACGCCCTTTTTGTTCAGCACGTCATCCGGGCGGCCAAAGGCGAAGACAACCGGTTTCTGAAGCAGGCCACGGCTCGTGCCGGCCTCACCGCACAAACTGGGTACCGCTCCCTCTTATTTCATGTGGGCAAAGACGGCCTCATCTACTGGGGCGGCAATACCAAAGGCTACTTCACCGCTATGCAGGCCAGCATAAAAGACGATTACGTGATGGTGGCTTTCTGTAACAGCGACCTCAACTGGCCCCTGGTGATGGGCAGCCTGTATCAGTCCGGCGGATGGATCGCCCGGCAGCGCAAAGGGGAAAGCCTGGTGCTGTTTACCCAGCCGGGAGATGAGGTGCTATCAGCGGGCCTTAAGAAAAAACTGAAGGCCTTTGCCCGAGAAAACCAGGCCAATTTTATCGAGCTGGACGCCAGAGAGGGCGCTCCGGCTTGTATCACGGCAACCCCGGCGCTGCTGTTCCAGTCGCCGCAAGGCCGAACCCTCTTTGGAGGCAAGCTAACGGAATGGAGCGCCATCGAGAACTTCATCCGGGCCGCCCGCAGCCGGGCGGTGGCGCCAGAAGCAGCTCCTGCCGGCCCCATCCTGGTGCGCCGGGAGGGCCGGCAATCCATTGGTTTCCCGCTGAAGTGGACAGGCTGGCAGGGCGAAACGCCTGCATCAGGCTGGCAAGCTGCCTTTCTTCCGGCGCTGGAAAAAAGCCTCGGCGCCAGAAGCGAATGGGCTGCCGGCTTTTTCCCAACCGACCGGCGTTTTTACCTGGACATCCATCCCTACGCCCAGGGCGATAGCGTATTCCTGAGCCTGGCCGTTTTCAGCCAGTTCGATTGCATCCATCCGATATTTGACAACTTCGGGCAGCCGTTGGTGGGTACGATTGCTGAAAGGGGCGTGCTCCTGAACCGGGCCGCATCCGTTTTTGCTCAGGCCGTACAGGAACGCCTGGAGGATATACCGGCCGGCGACGCCTTATTCGCCTTACCGGAAAATACATCATTGGCCCGCTTCGAAGAACGGGGCCTGCGTATCCCCCAGGAGACAAAGGCCGCCGCGCAACCCTTTCCTGCCCCTCATTCAGGGCCCCTTTCCGGACAGTGGAGCCGCCCGCAGGCACTGGGGGAAGGGCAACCCCTGTTGCAGTTCAACTTCCCCAGCCCCCTGGAGCGATACGCCGGAGAGGTGCGCCAGTTGAGCGGTAACCTCACCTATGAGGAGGGGCAGCTGAGCGGTGAATTTGTCGCCGGCCTGCAATCCCTTACCATGGGTATGGCGGAACTGGACGCCAAAGTGCTGAAGCAATACCTGAAAGTGCGCCGCTACGCCACCGCTACCTTCTCCTTCAAAGGCCAGGCGCTGGATATACACTGGGACCAGGACAACAGAGCCCGCATTGCGGGCAGCTTTCATTTCCTGGGAGAAAACGTTCCACTTATTGTAGACGCTCAGCTTCAACCTCGTTCGGCGGACGGCGCCATTGAGGTACAAGTACAATTTGAGCTGAACATCGCCCGCCCCTTCGGGCTGCCCGGGCCCGACGGGCCGCCCGCTGCCCGGGAGCGCCTGCAGTTCAGCCTGCAATTCCAGATGGCGAGTTGAAGCTATCCATTGGCTCCTCCAATTTCTTAACATTCATAACTATTTAGGTATTTCGGTTTTAGGGTGTCCCGGTATTGCGGCCGGAGGCTCACAGAGGCGATGCAACTGCCTGGCCACAAAACCATAATGCCGAAATACTATAATACCTAAATAGGTACTAACATTCATTTTAAACCAAACAACATGTTCAAATTAATCACCACGTTTACCCTTGTCACCGCATTCCTGTTCCTGCAGCCCGATACGGCATTGCTGGACCAATTGCCGCCGGCGCCGGGTACGATCGAATTCATCGGCGACGCTGGAACGCCCAATGTGTTTACCTTCGAAAACTGGGGGTTCACCCAAATTGAAAATGCCGGTGACCCGGAAAATATCAGGGTGGAAGCTGTATTCGACGTGCGCAGCCTGCAATGTGACTGGAAAGAGTTGGAGAAGAATATCCTGAAGAAGAAAGACTATTTTTTCGTCAGGAAGTTCCCCGAGGCGCGCCTGTTGATCGATGGCGCTACGGCCATCGAGGAGGGTAAGTACACCACAGAGGCGCTACTCACGCTAAAAGGCATCAGTAAAAAAGTAACGCTGGTGTTTACGCTCTCAGAGGAGGCGCCCTACACCGTTCACGCAGAAGGCGTTATTCAGCGAAGGATGTTTAAATTTACCGGAGACGGGCCAAAGGAGGAGGTGCCGGTGAAGGTGGATGCCGTACTGGAGGTAAGGCAGAAAAATTGAGCGGCGGTTGAACCGTCAGATGGACGGGGTTGTTTTTGACTTGAAAGCCCACTTTCCATGGAAATAACCGAAGTCTTCTACCCCCATCACCGAAGCCAATGGCGCGACTGGCTGGAGGCCCATCACCAAACCAAAACTGAAGTTTGGCTGCGCACCTTTCGAAAAGCTACCGGCAAGCCATCCCTCTCTTATGACGATATGGTAGAGGAATGCCTCTGCTTTGGATGGATCGATGGTGTGGTCAGGAAATACTGTGAAGAAAGCACCGTCCAACGCATCACCCCTCGTCGAAAGAAGAAGACCTTTCTTTCGGAGCTGAACCGGCAAAGGGTATGGAAACTCCAGCGGCTGGGTTTGATGACCCCGGCTGGCCTGCAGCCCATCGAAGATCAGGTCGGCGCTCCGGACGACCCCTGGGACGTCCCGGATTGGATAGAAAGCCAGCTAAAAGAAGACCCCGAAGTGTGGGATAACTTTCAGCAGTTCTCTCATTTCTATCGGCGGCTCAAGGTCGGCTGGATCAACGAGTGTGGCCCCCGGCGGCAGGAAGAAGCTCAAAAGCGGCTCAACTACCTGATTAAAATGACCCGAAAGGGGAAAATGTACGGGACGGCGCCGGAGGTGGAGGGAGGAGGATAAATGCTGCTAATAAGTATCCACCAGGCTGATTACTCTAAGTTCCTCCACTGTCAGCGGCAATTCCCCCATTTTATTCTCCCGGAAAGTGAGTACTTTCTCCTCTCCGGGTTGCAGGTCGAAGTAGTTGTCGGAGAAGAAGCCTTCGGATGATTCAAACTGAAGGAAGACATTTTTGGCCAGCTTCTCCGCTTTCAGGCGCAACTCATACCGGCCGATGCCGGTGGTTTTCAGCTGAACTTCCATGCCGGGGTTTTCGCTAAGCGCCAGCTCTTTGGGCGGAACGAAGTAGTACAGGTTTTCGTGGACAACCTTTCCATCCTGGAGTAGGCGGCTCCGCAGGTATATCTGCTTTCTATCGTCCAGTTTTTCCAGCGCCCCTGCCGGCAAGGTGGCTGCCAGCCGGGCGCTATCCGGGCTGAGGCGGGTATCTTTATTTTCGTACCAGAGCAATTCGCCACTGAAGTTTCTCAGTTCAAGGCGCAGTTGAGCCTCTGCGGGATTTTTTCGTCCTGAGCAGGTAAACACTTTGATGTCATCCTGTTCTCTTTCAAAAACAACCACATCCATTTTGAAAGCATCGCGTACGAAATAGTGGAGTGCTTTCCAGCGGCGGTAGTAGTCGATGCCCGACCAGGAGGCAACCGGCCAACAGTCGTTGAGCTGCCAGTAGAGCGTGCCCATGCAAAAGGGTTTGGCGCTGCGGTGGGACTCGATAGCCATTTTGATGGACTCGGCCTGCAATAACTGGCCGACGTAGAGGAAGTTGCTGAAATCTTCCGGCAGCCGGTAATGGTCCTTCATATAAGACCGGATGCGCAGGTTGCCGATGCCGCTGCGCTGGTGAGCGGCCATCACTTCCGACTCAATATCCCAGTCTTCGGGCAGGGTGTACTGCTCTACGGTTCTGAATTCGGGAAAAGACTGGAAGCCGTACTCGCTCATAAAGCGGCCGATGTAGTTCCGGAATTCGCTAAAAGGGTGCTCGCCGTGCCAGACGCCCCAGTAGTGAACATCTCCGGAAGTGCTGTTGTAGGTAGCGTGCGTTCCTTCACCGGCGTAGGGAGAAGAGGGCCAGTAGAAAGCACCGGGCTGGTAGGCCTCAACGGCTTCGGGTAGTACTTCGTGAAAAACCTTCTCGTAGCCCGCCCAGATATCGGCCCTTTGTTCTTTGGAGTACTGCTGCTTCCAGCCCCAGCCTCCTTTTTCATTGTATTCGGCCCAGGCAACATCGATCTCGTTGTTGCCGCACCATAAGGCAATGCTAGGATGGTTGCGCAGGCGGCGGATGTTGTAAATGGCCTCCTGCCGTACGTTTTCTACAAAAGCGCTGTCCCAGGGATACATGCTGCAGGCAAACATGAAATCCTGCCAGACGAGGATGCCCTGTTCATCACAAAGATCATAGAAAAGTTTATCCTCGTAGATGCCGCCGCCCCAAACGCGCAACATATTCATATTGGCGTCTGCCGCCGATTGGATCATCCCCTGGTACCAGGCTGTGTCGACGCGGTCGAGAAATACATCATTGGGGATGTAGTTGGCGCCTTTGGAAAAAAGCGGGCGCCCGTTTAGCTCCAGGTAGAAGGACGCACCCTGGGCATCGGGCTCCTGTACGATGCGGATGTTGCGCAGGCCGATGCGCGCTTCCCGGCGGGCGAGTTCCCGGCCCTCGCTTTCCAGGGTTACGGCCAGTTCGTAAAGGAAGGGTTCCCCCCATTCCTTCGTCCACCACAATTGAGGATTTTGAAAAACCAGGGGCATCGCGATGGTTTGCCGCCCCTGTTCCAGTTGCACCGGTATTTGAGCCAGCAAGCTATCCTTCCAGAAAACGGATAGTTGCCCCTCCCGGGGCTGCTCGGCTTCTAGTTCCACCTGAACCTCCACCTGAGCCTCCTCCTCGGTAACAGCCTGCTGATGGAAATACACATCGCTGATCCGCGCTGCATTCCAGCTCTTTAGTAAGATGGGCCGCCAGATACCGGAAGTGACCAGGCGCGGGCCCCAGTCCCAGCCAAAATGATAACCCGGCTTGCGAACAAAGATGCTCACCCGCTTGTCGCCCATACCACCATTCTCCGACTGGTCATTGGAAGCGGGCAAGGGATAACCCTGGGCGGCGAGCTTTTTCAGGCCCACCTGGGTAGGGGAGTGGATATAGAGGTATAGTTCATTATCTCCTTCTTTCAGAAACTCCTTCACTTCCACTTCCCAACCCCGGTGAAAGTTATCCGCCTGAAGAATTCGTTTGCCGTTCAGGTAGACATCGGCGTAGGTGTCCAGCCCCTGAAACTCCAGGGTGGCCCGGTCCTGGTTCAGCCATTGCTGATCCGCCTGAAAAGTACACCGGTATTCCCAGTTGTCCTTATCGATCCACTGCAGTCCTTTTTCATTGGTGCGGTAAAAAGGATCTTCGATGATCCCATTGGCCATCAGAGCGGTATGGACACTACCCGGGACCGAAGTGGGCATCCAGCTACCGATATTGGACTGCCGGAACTGCCAGCCGTCCCGGATCTCTAAACGGTTCATATTGGGTACATTTTGCGAAAAACCGAACTGAGCCATCAGGAGAAGCAGAAGAGGGGAGAAGCGATGTATTATGGTCATATATGAAGTGAGCTTTTGTATGGGCTCAAAGATAAAAAAGCTGCTTTAATTACCTGTTCTATCTTTAAGCTGATGCTGAATAGTTTCTCTAAGCAAAAAAAAAGCCGGAGTTGGGAAACTCCGGCCGGACAAATGTTCATGAGATTATAAATGCATAATGGGATTGCGGATGGGATAAAAGTTATGGGATTATAACTATTCATGGGATTATACTTGTTGCTTCCGCTTTACAAGTACAAATATAGGGTGAGCAATAGCACCGAACAAAGACATTTTTCAGAAGTTTTCAAGTTGGGTGTGGAGTGTTGATTTTTAAAAATGTTTAAAAAATTTGTTTAAACAATTGATTGTCAATAACAAGTTCTTTGTCAATTTATTTTTAAACATATTTGTACGAAGTGGTTTTTCTATTTTTCAGTAAAAAACAGCAAGTGATTTTTATGAAAAAAAAGAAAGCAGCTTCTTGGAGGCAAAAAAAAAGGCTCACTTTTCAGTGAGCCGTAAACTTTGCGGGTTTAATCCCGCAGAAGATTCCCCATTAGTGTGTGTTATATGCCGTAAATTCAGCTATTCAGTATCCTATGACGCAAATTAACAATGTTTTTTGCGAAATTTCAGAGACAATATTTGACATTTGTTGCGTAGGTATTTTATTTTTTTGAGTAAATACAGCTTATTCATTAGATTAAGCCTTTGATTTTGTTGCATTAAAATCAGGAGTAAGCAAGGCGTTATGAAAGGAAAAAAACTATTTATGCTTTTGGGGGCACTCGATGATGAAGAATTTAACCTTCTGGGCAAAGCAGCCCGCTCGCCGTTGATGAATACGAATCAGCGAATCGTAGCCCTATACGAGTATATTCAGCCTTGTTACCCGACATTTGAAGGGCCGGCATTGGAAGGCAAAGTGTTGTTTAGCCATTTGTTTCCGGAAGAAGCCTATAATGATTACAAATTACGACGCCTCTTATCCTCCTTTTCCCAACTGGTAGAGCGATTTCTGGTGTATCTGGAAGCAAAAAGGGAGGAACAGGAGGCGCCTTTACTACTGATCCGAGCCCTTGGGCGTAGAAACCTCCATGGATATTTTAAAAAATATTCTATGGAGGTATTGGAGGCACTCGATCATTCACCTTACCGGGACCTTGACTATTACAATCGAAGAGTTGAGGTCTTTACCAATTATTATTTTCATCCCTTTACAGATAAACGTTCGGTTGAACCGGCCAGGCTGCAGGAACTGGTCAACGATATGGACTACAGCTACGCATTGAAGATGTATCGCCTGGGCAATGAATTGCGCAACCGGGAGCGGATTTTTTCAGAGCAATACGAGCTAGCGGGTATCGATGCGATGGCGGTGCAGTACGGAGATGGCATCCTTTCGGAAAATGCTGTTTTCCGAACGTACCGAAGCCTGCTCAATGCTTATCAGGACGAAGGGAACCCCGTTTTGTTCAGGGAGTTGAAAAACAATTATTTAAGCCACTTTGACGAAATGAGGCAGGATGACCGCAACCTCCTGTTTCAGCAGATTCTGAATTACACGATCCGCCGGATCAATGAAGGGGATAGTTCTTATTATAAGGAGGCATTGGGGCTTTACAGGATGGGGTTGAAAAATGAATTGCTAACAGACGGCGGGCGCATGAGTGAAGCCACCTACAGCAATATCGTCATGGTGAGTTGTGAAGAAGGCGAGTATGACTGGGCGAGGAGTTTCATGGGCCAGCACAAAAGCCTTCTGGCCGAAGATACCAGAGAAGATGTTGTTGCGCATGGTTATAGTTTGTGGTATTATTTCAAGGGGCACTATGACGAGGCATTGCAAATACTATTGAGCCATCGGTTCTCCGGGCCGTTTCAACACAGCTCCCGAATGACTACCATACGCATTATATTCGAGCAGTTCTTTATGGATAGGACCTATTTCGATTTATTGCTCTCTCAATCCAGGGCCTTTGAGAAGTTCCTGAGCCGGGATACATCCTTATCCCGGGACAGAAATGAACTGCATAAGAATACCACCGCCCTGATTCGCAGGATCGCTACTGCCCTCTACCGGGGGGAGCCTGTAGAAGAAGTCAAAGAATGGGCTCTGGCCGAGATTGATTCCGGCCAGGCCTTCATCTTGCGCAACTGGTTGCATAAAAAGTTGCTCCAGTTGACTACATCGCCTTATTAACCGGCCATTCAGCCATTGCGCGGATCAACCGGTGATGATGTCATCCGTTCCGGTAACAAAGGTTTCCTTTAGCTTTCTCGGGTTATTTAGTTTGTACATAGTGTTGAATATTGAAAGACTTTGGATTAAAAGCTCTAACAGAATATTTACAGCATTTTTATACTTAATGCCTTTTGATTTGGAAAGGTGCCTCTACCTTTGCGGATTTTTTTATTTTTTTTTCAGGGCGGAGGTTTTATTTCGAAGAAACAGATTCGGAGGCGAGGTCAACTGCCTGGCATTTTTGCTTGTTTTAAAGGATATAAACAAACAAAAACCAACGATATGCCACAGGTAGATTTCTCTGATACACAAATCGCATTTGCTGACAAAAGCGATGCTGCGCTAAAGCGCTCCAACCTTCTTTTCTCATTAATGAACTACCCCATCCTGGTAAAGATCGGCACCCGCCTGGCCACCCTGGCGCTCCAGTTGAGACTCCCGGTGGAAGGGTTGGTCAAAGCCACTATCTACCGGCAGTTTTGCGGTGGGGAAAACATTGAGGAGGCGCGCAGCGTCATTGATAAACTGGGGGAGAGTAACATCAAAACCATTCTGGATTACGGTGTGGAAGGCAAAGAAAGTGAAGCGGATTTTGACCGCACAGCGGCTTATCTTTCTCAAACCCTGGAATACGCCAAAGAAGATGAGGACATTCACATTATCAGCACCAAACTCAGCGGGCTGTTTCGCTTCGGCCTGCTCGAAAAGGTGAGCAGTGGAGCAGCCCTTACAAATGTCGAAAAAGAAGAGTACGAACGAGGCAAGGCGCGCGTAGGCCGGATCTGCAAAGCTGCCTTTGAGTCCGGTATCGGTGTCCATGTCGACGCAGAACACAGCTGGATACAGGGCGCCATAGACGAGGTCGCCTGGGAAATGTCCCGGCAATATAATAAAGGCGTTCCTACGGTAATCAACGCTGTGCAGCTGTATCGCAAAGGCCGCCTGCAGTTTTTAAAAGACTCCCTGCAACACGCCCGGGACAATGGCTACCTCTGCGCTGTCAAGCTGGTTCGCGGCGCCTATATGGAGAAGGAACGCTCCCGCGCCCACGCCATGGGGTACCCCAGCCCCATTCACGAGAGCCTGGAGGAAACCCACCGGGCGTACAATGAAGGCTTGCAATTTTGTATCGAACATATCGGAGAGGTTTATGTCTGTAACGCTACCCACAACGAGGAAAGTTGCCGTCTCCAGACAGAACTGATGGAGTCAAAAGGGCTGAGCCCTGGCCACCCTATGGTGGCTACTGCACAGCTATATGGGATGAGTGACAACCTTTCCTATAATATGGCCAAAGCTGGCTTCAATGTAGAAAAATACCTGCCCTACGGCCCGGTGCGCGAAGTATTGCCCTATCTCATCCGCCGTACACAGGAGAATACCTCCGTGGAAGGGCAGATGAGCCGGGAGCTGAACCTGATCAGGAAAGAGCTGCGGCGCAGGCGAGGGTAGGGGGGCGTGTGTTGGAAGGCGGAATTCGGAAGGCGGAATTCGGAAGTGGGAAAGAGGCGCCTACAGTCTGCAAGCGCCCCTTTCCCGTTTTACTCATAAGCCGTTTCGCTCGTCCGGCGAAAAGCAACAAGAAACAATATAACAATATGACAATGGGACAATAGCCCCATGCCTCTCTCTTACTTCTTAGAGTATGTTTGGAGGCCAATCTTTGGGCTACGAAGGCCACTTATTTGATGATATTTCGTTGCTTCTTTTGTCCGTACCTTTCAGGTACGAACTGCAAAAAGCGCCTCATCTCATCAAATAATTGACTCTTCTCGCCATCAAACCCGGCCTCCAAACATACTCTTATACAACAACTCGTAGTACTCCTCCAACATCCGCTTGACAGAAAACTCATCCTTGGTAGTCAGGATGCTGGCCTTCATCATTTCCTTCCACTTGGCGGGCTGGCCATAGTAAGTAGGTACTACCTGTTCGAGCAATACCTGATACAGTGCTTCCCGGTCGTGCGTATCCTGAACCGTTTCGTCTTTGCTTTCGAAAGCATCGCCGATCTGCCAGCCGTTGACGCCGTGCTTACAGGCTTCCGGCCACCAGCCATCGAGGATGCTCAGGTTGAGGACGCCGTTCATAGACGCTTTCATTCCGGAAGTGCCGCTGGCTTCTTTGGGGCGGCGCGGGTTGTTGAGCCATACGTCGGAACCTCGGGTCAGGTGGGCGCCGATCTCCATATCGTAGTTTTCCAGGAAGACGACTGCTTTAGGGTATTTCCTGGACATGGCCACCAGGTTGGCGGCGATCTCCTTGCCGCGGTCATCCAGCGGGTGGGCCCGCCCGGAGAAGACAACCTGTATTTTACCCTCTTTCAGGAAGGGAGCGATCACTTCCGGCTTGGAGAAGATCAGGTCGCTGCGCTTATAGGGTACTGAGCGGCGGGCAAAACCGATCAGCAGCTTGTTCTCGTCGAGCTGAACGCCGTTTTTCTCTTTGATAAATTGGATCAGGGCGCGCTTGTTTTTCTGGTGCGGCTCCCAAAGGTCCTTGCCGTGTTCGGCTGCTTCGATCATAGCGCTGTCTACCCAGGTGCCCAGGTGGATACCGTTGGTAATGGCCTCGATCTCGGAGCGGCCGTGGATGTGTTTCCACATCTCGTTCGCCGTTTTCCCGTGCAGTTTAGCTACTGCATTGGATTTTCTGGACAGCCGCAGGGCGCCTACGGTCATATTGAACGGGTCGCCGGCCAGGCGGCGCAGCTGGCTGGGCTTCATGCCGAGGTTGGCGCCCATATACAGCAGCCGGTCTACCGGATGGGACTCATTGCCCTGCACCACCGGGGTATGGGTGGTGAAAACGATTTGCTCGCGGCTGGCCGCCCAGGCTTCCTCGAAAGTCATGCCGTCTTCCATCTTTTCGCGCATCAGTTCAAAGCCGGCAAACAGGGCATGGCCCTCATTAAAATGGTAGACATCCAAATCGATGCCCAGGGCGCGCAGCGCCCGGACGCCTCCAATGCCCAGGACCATTTCCTGTGCAATGCGCTCTTCCCCAAACCAGCCGTAGAGCTGGCCGGTGATCCAGGCGTCTTCATTGCCCGGCACATCGGTGTCCAGCAGGTAGAGCGGAGCGTTGTCGAAAGCCTCGAGTTTCCAGACTTTGCACTGTACATTGCGGCCGCGGATGGTGACGTTGACGGACACGCCCGTATCCTCCATAAAATCATCGTACTGGTAATTGTGATAGGTGTCATAGGGCTTGCCATCCGCACCGATCAACTGGTCGGTATACCCCTGTTTCCATTTGATGCCAATACCAACAATGGGGTAATCGAATTCTTTGGCTCCCTTCATATAATCACCGGCCAGGATACCTAGCCCGCCGGCATAGGCCTTAAAGCGGTTGTCGAGCCCGTATTCCATACAAAAGTAAGCGACACGGGGCAAGGTGTTCTTTTTATCCGTCATAGTTTTTTGTGATTTAGCGGTTGAATGGCCAAATATAAAGAACCTGTAGCATTTTATTGGACTGCTCCGCCTTTTTCCTTATTCCTCCGATACTTCCTGTAGCTGGGCTCTTCAGGGGCTCGTGGGGGATACCTTCTTCCCCTTCTCCCATGCCCCGTGCCAGAGAGGGAAAAAACATCGGCAACGCTGTATAGGCTGGCACAACATCGCCCATTTCCAACAGAATGCGGTCAATAGTAATAACACCGCATATGCGCTTCCATATCCCTCAGATAATGCTTAAGGGGTTCCAGAACCCGTTGCCATTTTTCTGCCATGTATTGATCCGCAGCATCCGTGCCCAGAGTTGCTTCCAGTTTCAGGTAATTCATTTGCTTATAGTCGAAAACTTGCTGGCGCAGTTTATCCTGAAGCCAGAGCGTGGCCTTTCCGGAAACCGTCTCCGCCCATTTGTCCCGGCCGGAAGCCACCCGGTTCATATCGCCGATCATAATGCCCATTCCTACCCCGGGGTTGGAATGCAGATAAGAAATATAGGTGCCGGCGTGCCAGAGGCTTTCTTCCGGGCAAAGCGCTTTTCGCTGCGCGTCCCGGTCGTACAAGACATTAAAGTAGTCCCTGATCTGAGCGGTACAAGTACTGAGGTTGTCATTGAATTCGCGCTGATGTTCGGCTACGTACTGATCAAATGATTCCGGGTGAAGCCAGGCTTCGGTGTACGCTTCGTAGATAAAGCTTTCTTGTCCGAAGAGGAAAGGCACAGAAAGGATTACCAGGGCGGCTGTAGCCAGCGCGCGGTGGATGGAGGAATGGATTCGAATGTTCATAATAGCCCTTTTTGATTAGTCAAACATTAGGGATTCAGCATCCCGTTACTATGTTCCGGCTATTTGAATGAATCCTCAATGAGGAATGTCAGAGAGAATACTGAACTTTGTCAATGAGTTCAACCAGGCTATCCGCGGGCAACAAAAAAGCCGGCTGCCGGGGTATTCCGGCAGGCGGCTTTTTCGTTCAACCAACTCGAAGGAGCCTGGCGCCTACCCCCTTACGGCCTGGTACTTCTTCTTCCCTTTTTTGAAGGTTTTCTTTTTCCACTTTTCCTGGCCGGAATTGGACTTGCTGGTATTGACGCGCAGTTCTCTGCCCTGGTACTGGCTGCCGTTGAAAGCCCGGGTGACCATTTCGACAGAATCCTCCTCTACGTGAAAGAAGGTGTGTTTGCTGTTCATGTCGATCTTTCCGACCGCGCTACCCGGAATGCGGCTTTGCCCGCAAATCAAGGCGAGGAAGCCCGCTTTGCCATCTACATCCAGGTTGCCGATGTTGATGAACAGCTCGACACCCTTGGTGTTGGAGCGGGAGGCTTTGCTTTTAGCGTTGAGTTCTGTGCCGTTGACGTGCTTCTTCATGGAGCGGCTCATGGTCATGGAAGCCAGGCGGTGGATGAGGTCCTCGCGGGAAATACCTTCGAGTTCCTGCAACAATTGGGGAAGCATCGGTTCGATGGCTTCATGGCCTTCCGCATCTTTAAGGCGCTGAAAGAAGCCCATCAGGCGCTTCTCGAAAATCTCTTTACCCGACGGAATATGGACGGAGCTGAATTGGGTTTTCAACCGCTTCTCCAGGCGGCGTATAAGCGTCAGGTCTCTGGGGTGAGCCAGGATCATAGAGATGCCCTTGCGGCCTGCCCGTCCGGTACGGCCGGAGCGGTGGGTATAAAAATTGAGGTCTTCCGGAATATTGTAGTGGAAGACGTGGGTAATATTATCTACATCGATACCCCGAGCGGCAACATCAGTAGCCACCAGTACGCGTAAATGGCGGTCGCGAAAGCCTGCCATCACCCGGTCGCGCTGAGCCTGGCTCAGGTCGCCGTGCAAGGCGTCGCTGCGGTAGCCGTCCCGGCTGAGTTGTTCGGCCAGTTCGCCGGCATCGCGGCGGGTGCGGCAAAACACCAGCCCGTACAAGTCGCTGTCGTAGTCCAGAAAACGCCGCAGCGCTTCGTAACGGTCTTTGGGGCGCACCGTAACGTATTGGTGGTCGATGTCGTCATTGCCGGTATTGGGCTGGCCGACGCTCAGCTCAAAGGGTTTTACCATGTATTGGTTGGAGATTCGGCGGACTTCCTCCGGCATGGTGGCGGAAAACAGCCAGGTCAGCTTGCTTTCCGGCGTCGCCTGAAGGATTTCGTCAATCTCTTCTTTAAAGCCCATATTGAGCATCTCATCGGCCTCGTCGAGTACGACGTACTGTATCTTGCTGATGTCTACTGCCCTGCGGCGCATCAGGTCTCTGAGCCGGCCCGGGGTGGCCGCTACAATTTGGATGCCCTTTTTCAGTTCGCGGATTTGCTTGCCGATGTCGGCGCCGCCATAAACCGGTAGAATGCGCAGCCCTTTTTGGAACTGGGCGAATTGCCCCAGTTCACGGGACAGCTGCAGGCACAATTCCCGGGTCGGCGCCAGGATCAGCGCCTGCGTTTCCGACAGGGAAGCATCTACCATCTGGACCAGTGGCAATCCGAAGGCTGCCGTTTTACCAGTGCCTGTCTGCGCCACACCGATAAAATCGGTGTCGTTCTTTAAAAGCTTGGGAATGGCTTGAGTCTGAATAGGAGTGGGGCTTTCATAGCCCAGTGTTTCGATGGCGTCAACCACCGGCTGGGAGAGCCCCAGCGCGCGAAATTCGTTCATTATTGTTGGTTGAGCGGCTTCCCTTCTTGGTTTCGGGCCAGGCCGCGATGTTTAAAGTGCCTGCTCAACCATGGAAAAGATTCACGGCTTTTCCTTAATCGGGCATCCACTTTTTAAAATGAAGGGACAAAGGTAGGCGTAATAATTGACAAATATGGGGAATCATTGTTTTTATTTTGGGGTTTATGTGGTTTATACAAATGCCTTAAAGATATGGAGATAAAATCTTACGCTAATGCAGGGGCCTTTCTGGAAGATCATCTTTCGTTGCTGGAAACAGAAGAAGCGGCCAATAACCTCATCCTGGGTATCGCTTTGGGGATTCACCAGGGTACCTCCTTATTTAAAGAAGCTCATTTTATGGGTGTAATGAAAGGTGGCCAGCCGGTATTGTGCGCCTTGCAAACCCCTCCCCGCAATTTGTTGGTTTATGGAGCTTCTGAATATGGTGCAAAGGGGGCCGCCCTCCTCTACCCGTATGTGATAAAAGAAGGTATAGATGTGCCGGGGCTCATTGGCTCCCGGGCATTTGTGACGCCTTTTGCGGAATCCTGGAGTACATTGGCTGGCGTGCATTGGGAGATCAAGCAGGGCATGGGCGTATTTCAGTTGGATGAGGCCATCTCCCCGGGTTATTCCCCCGGCAGGCTGCGGCCGGCTACTCAGGAAGACGAGGGCCTGGCCTTTCAATGGATTCGTGAATTCCATGTGGAGGCTTTAGGCGAAGCCGATGATGAATTCTACCGCAAACTGGTGAACCGGCACCTGAAGCGGGGCGAGCTATTCTTGTGGGAAAACGCAATGCCGGTAAGTATGGCGGCCGCCACCCGCCCCACCCGAAATGGCATTACGATCAACGCGGTATACACCCCTCCGGAACATCGGGGCAGCGGATATGCCAGCAATTGTGTCGCTCAGGTGAGTCAGCAAATGCTGGATTCCGGTTATCGCTTTTGCGCCTTGTTCACCAACCTGAGCAACCCCACTTCCAATAAAATTTATCAGGCGATCGGGTATAAAAAGGTGGCGGAATTCCTGGAGGTGAGGTGGGTTTGAAATTTGGGCATATGTTCTAGCTATCCAGCAATTGGCGATTGGCGCCCGATGCCCATAAAAATGGGATATAAGCTCTTAACATACAACCGCCAACCGCCAAAAGCTCGCCCGAACACAAATGCAGGCGGGCTAACTGCTGAATAGCTAACCCACGCTTATTTCTCTGTCGCCGGTTCCGGCGCAGTACCCTCGGCCGGCACTAGCTTATAACCCAACTGGTTGTAAATTCTCATCGAATCAAAGTACAGATAAGCGCGTTTGACCTTATTGCCCTCCATCAGATAGGAAGCGTGCATTGGAAACCAGACATCTTTCTTGGCTTCTTTGTAGTGCAGAGTCAAAGTATTCCAGGTAAATACCCAATCGCCTTTGGTTGGCCCCTCGGCAACGCTCAGGCTGTTCCAGTAGCCGTTGCCCATTTCTTTTACCGAGTAGTTTTGGCGGTCCTGTTTCCAGTACTGCGTGACGTGTTCTACGGTCATGGAGTCCGTATTGTAAGCCACCCCATAGAACATAGCGTCGGCGGTGCAATTTTCCGCAATAGCCCTCCAGTCGCCGTTTTTCCAGGCGGTGTTCATCCGTTTTACGGCTTCGATCTGAGTATCTCCTGGCGATGGTGCGGAGGCTGTCCGGGAAGCTGCCTTATTCTGTGCAGTGGCGGGATGGGCTGAAACGACAAGGACAATCAAAAGGACAAGTGCTGAGAAAAATGGTTTTGAGTGCATTTGAGTTGAGTTTGTATTTAAAAAAAAGTGAATGGTTGAGCCTCGGTTCTTCGGTTGTAAAGTTAGCTAACTTCCACTGCGGTTAGGTGCACATATCTTTCAATTTCATGGACTCATCTTGCATTTTGGCTCGGAGGGTGCGTATTTTCCAAAAAATCATTAGTTTCACTTGATAAGAGCTTGTTCATCCACAACCCGATCAGAATGAAAACCATCGTTTTCTACCTCTTTTTCTTATCTCTGCCCCTATTGTTGCAGGCCCAGAGCTATGCCGGAGAATACGCCTTATCCAGAGACGGGGCCGAGGTCGTTTTTCAAATTCAGGAGGCCGGCCCCAACCGGCTATCGGGCAGGATGATAGACTCCGACAGCACCCGTTATCAGTTGCAGGCCATCGTTGACCAGGGGAACGCCAGAGGTTCGCTGTCCAATAACCGGAATGTACTTTACTTTGAAGCTTATCGGGAAGGTGATCAGCTGTTTATGACGATCATGCCGGTGGATGCCTACAACCAGCCGGACTACCTGAACGCCAACGACTTTGTCCTTACCCGCCGGGAAAGAATAAAGCCGCCCCTGGAACTGGTTCAGAAAGAAAGTGCGGAGGAGGTAGATGCCCGCCCGCCCCCGCCTCAGCCGAAGGGCGCTGCCGGAGGGGCCTGGGAAGGGGTTTTCAACGGAGAGGCCAACGGAGCCGCTGCTCAGCTTTCCTTCCAGCGATATGGCAATCAACTCAGCGGTGAAATCGACGCCGGTGGATACAAATACAGCCTGGAAGGAGCGATCAACGGGAATGAATCCTGGGGAGAAGTGCTGGACCCTCAGACCCAGGGCAAAATGAATTTCTCCGGGGTACTGGATGGGGACGTCATCACACTCACTTTATCCGCCGAACAAGGCCAGTTCCAAATGGCGTTTCTAAGAGAGGGCGCAACCGTCCTGCCCGGCAACTGGTATTATGCCGCTACGCCGGAGCCGGGCCAAACCGCGCCAGGTAAGGAGTTGCTGTTGCGCTTGAACACGGATAATACCTTCCACTACGGAGATGCCACAGCGGTGCGCGCCAATCCGCAGGGTAAAGGCGTGGGCCGCGGCGAATGGCAAACGCAGGAAGGCCAGTTATTGATCAACCAGGGGAAAGGCTGGATTAAATTTGCCGGCTATGAAGTGAAGGGAAATAGCCTGTTTTTGAAATTCAGCAATGGGGCCACCCAGGAGTGGAAACGGGTGGATCAGTAATCAATCATTGCGAAATGGGTTGCTTTTCAGCAATTGGCGCTTAGCAGTTGGCCTTTGGCGCCCGATGCCCATAAAAATGGGATAGGGGCTTAATCTGTCAGTTAAGAAGCTGGCCTTAAGGGCATGTACCGGCTAACCGCTAACTAAATAGTTACCGAAATTGTTTAAATATGCAAATGAAGCAAATCCTTACTATGCTCATGGTAGCCATGATGACAAGCTGCCAGCCGGCAGAGCCGGTTCAGCAGGAAGCAGGTTTCCCCGCCGGCCGCTGGGTTGACCTGAGTTATCCTTTCGACGAAAAGACGATTTACTGGCCCACGGCGGAGAGCTTCCGCCTGGACACGGTAGCCGAAGGCGTGACGGATAAAGGCTACTACTATTCGGCTTATTCCTATTGCGCTGCCGAACACGGCGGCACCCACATGGACGCTCCGGTTCATTTTGCCGAAGGTAAGAACTCAGTAGAACAAATCCCCCTGGAGCAACTCATCGGCCCGGTAATTGTGGTGGACGTTTCAGGAAAAGCGCTGGAAAACCGGGACTACCTGATCCAGGTGGCCGATTTCGAGGCCTGGGAACAGGCCAACGGCCCCATTCCCGCCGGCGCCATCGTCCTGGTGAATACCGGCAGCGGCCAGTTCTGGCCGGACCGGATAAAGTATATGGGTACGGATAAAAGGGGAGAGGAGGGAGTAGCCGGGCTTCATTTCCCCGGGCTACACCCGGAGGCAGCTCAGTGGTTAACCGGGAAAAGAAGCATTAAGGCCTTCGGCCTGGATACACCCAGTATCGACTATGGCCAATCTACTGATTTTGAGAGCCACCAGATACTGGGCGCCGCCAATGTCCCCGGATTGGAAAATATTGCCAACCTGGATCAACTACCGGCAAAAGGCAGTTGGGTAGTCGGCTTGCCCATGCTCATCCGGCACGGCAGCGGCGCTCCACTGAGGATCGTGGCGCTGGTTCCGGAATAATATACTCCCCTCGGGTATGAGAGGTGAAATTTTGACAATTTTATTTTTGTGGCCTGCAAGGCGGAAAGCGCAGGCATAGCCCAGCTACGCCGAGCATTTTCAACGCCGCAGGGCGCAAAAAGAAAGAGACGAAAATCACTTCTTGTGCCCGAGGGGAGTATAGCTGCTTACTGAAGCTCCTTTTTTGCTTCTTTCAGCTTTTCCTGTCGTTGCTCGAGTAGTTGCTGAACTTCTTTGAGGCGGTCTTGCTTTTTGTCGAGGTCAGAAGACAAGTCCTTATTCTTGTCTCTGAGTTTGTCGATTGCCTTGAGGTTCTTTTCAATTGCCTTTTGGTTGTCGGAAATATCACCCATCAGGTTTCCGATCTCTTTTTTCAGGCTGCTGAGCAAATCCTGGCTTTCGGCGACCTGCTGCTGGTAGTAGCTGGGAACGTATTTAGTGACGAACTTGTCGACGATGTTGCGCATGGCCCGGTATTCCTGGGGGTATTCTCCTCTGTCCAGATAAATGTCGTATCCCAATGATGCGAACACATACATCTCGGTTTTATCTTTCTTTTCATCAAAAAACGTATAAAAATTCATCTCCTTGTCGCTGATGGCTTTGAATTGAACTTTTTCGGCATCCAGCAGGTCCTTATTGGCCAGGAAGCCAATACCCTTCAGTTTGACATCATAATTGTCCTTTATGAAGTCCTGCCACGCCTCCTTGAGGGCTTTGGGTTCAGATTCTATGGCTACCATAATACAGGGCCGCTCGGCCTTATTGTGTTGGATCGTAGCATTGGTTAATTCAGGCACCTGAGCGTCGGACGAGAGCGGGAGGGCCAGAATGAGAATCAGGCTTAGCAATATGTGTTTCATGATAATGGTGATTGTATGAAAGAATTGTTTTTGGAACGAGTTATTCACTCACCATTAAAACAAAAAATTTCAGCCTGATGTTTGGAATGGCTTTAATACGTCCGGTTTATTCGGGAGATAGGAGGAATAGAAATGACTGATATTCAGGTACACTCTAATTGTGATGGAACAGGTCATCCGGTGGGGAGAGAAAGAACCCAACCTGGAAAAACAAAGCATTGGATTGTTCTACATTGAAAGAGGTGGTGCCAGGGGTTCTGGCCTCAAAGTCCGTACTGAAGTTAAGCCGGTAGCCGGCTTTAAAGTTGCCCCAAATCCAGTTGGCAAACTGGTGCTCTACCCGTACGGAGGTAAGAAACTCCGAATGATTGATGGCGAAATCGTAATTACCCAACCCTGTATTCGGAACAATTAAGCGATAGCTCTGGCTGTCATACTCTACGCCGAAGAGGAGGATATCTCCAGAGCCCAGATTATACCTCAGGAAAGCGTTGGCGGGCAAAACGGCTTCCATGCCCCACTTTTCATTGAAATTGCGGTTGAAAAGAAGAAAGGGGGCAAAGTTATTGCGCCGGAAGCTTTTGGAATAGGCCACTCCAAAGCCCCACTCAAAATCTTCGTTGGGCTTGATCGCATAAATCCCGTAGAATTTATAGATCGCATACCGGTCTTCGAAAAAGCGGCCCAACCCTTTATAATTTCCATTGGCCGCCAGCTTAAACCGGAAGGCCAGATAGTGGAATTCATCGAGTGATTTGGAAAGGATCAGCCCCAGCGAACTGCTTTTAAGGTCGCTGTCGTTCAGCTCGCGGAAGGTAGTGCTGAAATCCGGGCCAAAACGTTTGAAATCGTACAGTTCGGAGAAGTAGGAAAAGCTCAATAAGACTTTGAAATCTTCCTGGTTGACTACCGGCGCTTTCAGGTCGAACTTCAGGTAGCTGAGGTGGCGAAATTCAGTCAACGGCGGAGTGATCAAAGTGTCTTCCGGCTTAAATTGCCCGCCGCCAAAGTATCCATAAGATAACTCCAGCCCCTTGGATCGAGATTTGTTTTGGATGCCGGGCTTGCAGTAACAGCGCAGTTCTCCGCCTTCCGTCGTGACATCTTCGGGGAAAAAGTCGGGCTTTATCTGAGCGCCGGCTTGCAGGGTTGTAAATAGTAGGATGGTTGCTAAAAACAGATGTCTCTTCATGTGGTTGATTTCCTGCCTGGTAACATTTTAATCACTACTTATTATCCTGAGGGCTCAAATATACAATTCAAAAGGAAGCGCCCTTTCAAAATATTCTAAAAATCTTTTTCTCGTGCCAGCGCATCGCTCATTTTGTTGGTAGGGCTCGGGTTTAAAAAAAATACTCCCTTCAGTTGATGCTAAGGCCTTATTCCTTATCAGTAGGATAGCCGTTCAATAGAAGAGAATAGTGAAAAAATGATGAATTTTGTTCTCCCTTCCCAAGTATTCTCTAACTTTAGCTTTGCTGTTACAGCGGCTGTTTCTAATTGGCCAATAGCCTTAGAACACTGTAAAGTAAGTGAAACCTAAAACCCTTAGCCCTTATGAATAAATTGTACACCCTGTTGGCTGTATTCGTGTTTTTGTGCCCGGGCCTTCGGGCTAACGATTGTTCTACTGCAGAAGTCGTATTTGTAGAGTCGAGCCCTTTTATTACCTGGGTCACCCTTTTTGATAATCAGATAGACGGCCAGGCCCAGTGGTATGTCTTTACCGCTCCGGTCGATGGTTATTTTTTGGTCTGCGAATCCGCTACGGTTCAGTTATACGATCAATGTAGCGGAGGCAATGCTGCCGGGCTGATTCCAACTTCGCCCTCCTTCATAGCACCCACCTGCGACGGCCTGAATACCCCCGTTGAAGAATCTATTCTGCTGCTGCCCGGCAATACCATATACATTGCAGTGCAAGGCGACAATAGCGGCGTCCAGGCCCAGGTTGCTTTTGTACCCAATAATGGCGATGGGTTATGCGAGTGTTATGAATATACCGACCAATTGGCGCCGCCCGTGCTGCCGGGGGGCACTCCTGTCCGTTGTGAAAGCTTTGAGTATTACAACAACGGTTCAGTAACCACTCAGTCTACCTACTGGAATTTGTTTTCCCCATCCTCAGTGGATGCGGTAGTCGCCAATTATCCCAATTCCAGCGCCAGATTGCTGCAACTGAACCGGCAGGGCTCGGCTGAACCCAATGTGGTGTACAACCTGAGTGGCCGGACTTCCGGACGATACCGATTGTCCTGGCGGATGTCGGTAGAGACTAATCGGGGAGGGTATTTTAATGTCCTTCACCGGGCGCAGACGTCGCCTTCCTCCAATATCGCTTATGAGGTTTGGTTTCAACCTACGGGAGTAGGGCGGCTGCGCATCGGCAATGCGCTGTCGGTTGACGTTGCTACGTTCAATTTTCCGGTTGAGGCCTTGTTCCACGTCATGCAGATCATTGACCTGGATGAAGATGAGGTAGAACTCTGGATCGACGACCAGTTCGTTTACAGCTGGCCCTTCAGCCTGGGCGCCCAAACCCTGAACCAATTGGGCGGCATCAATTTTCGTGCGCGGCAGAGTACTTCCCTGGGCGTCAATAGCGCCTATCTTATCGACGGCCTTTGCCTCTGGCAGCTTGAGGATTGTTTCCCCAACCCCAACCCCAACGGCTCGGTATGCCTGGATAACGGAATGGAGTTCCCTTCTTCTTCTGACGCCACCTGCCAGGGGTATGCCCCTTTTGAGTGGGAAGAGGGCATTTGTGAAGTTGATGAAGTGCAGGGTATCCTCATCAGTTGTGGGGATCGCATTGCCGGAAGCAACATCGGCAGTGTCAACAACTTTTCCGGTACCGAATACAACGCTTGTTTGGGTTTTTCTTCTGACTATAGTACAGGTGAAGTATTCTACAAATTTACTGCCGATGGAGAAAACACGGTGGTTGCCTACCTTCAGAATCTGGGGCTGGACCTGGACCTTTTCCTTTTTGACGACCTTAACGGGCAGCCCGGCCAATGCCTGGCCGCCAGCGACAACTTTTTTGCCGGAGATGGGGATGAAATTATTTTCAACACTCAGATAGCCGAAACCTATTGGCTAATCATTGACGGCGATTTGGACCCAACAGTTCAACCGGGCGAGGGCCCATTTGAGCTTAGCCTGGCTTGCTATGAAGTTGAAAACCTGGACGCCATTGACTGTGGTCAGTCAACCATAGGCAGTACCATTGGGCAACCGAATGACTTCTCAGATTATACAGCATGTGAACCCGGAAGCGCTGTTGATGAATACAGTGCCGGAGAAAAAGTATATCGCCTGGACGTGGTGGGAGAAAAAGACGTTGTGATCCGGCTTATGAACCTGACCGTTCTCTTTAACAACCAGCTTTCCCTGTTTTTACTGGATAATGGCCCCAATGATCAACCTGGGAACTGCTTGTTCGCCGGTGAATATAATTTTTCTTCCGGAGCAGAAGAAATACTTGCTCATTTAACCGATGGTACGTACTGGATTTTAATCGATGGGCCGGTCTTTCTCAATAATGTCGAAGGGCCCTTCCAACTTTCCGTGGATTGTTACCAGGATGAAAATGTAAGTTCTATTAGTTGCGGACAAACCATCATCGGCAGCACCATTTCCAATGGAAACGTAAGATCCGATTATTCCTCCTGTTTTATGAGCGGGCTGGGAGGGCGTAATTACAACGCCGGAGACCGCCGGTATTCCTTCCAGTTGGCCCAGGAACAAACGGTTGTTATTCAGTTGCGCAACCTGAGTGCCCGAAATATCGACCTGTTTTTATTGGAAAATGGGCCGGGCGGCCAGCCGGGGGCTTGTATCGAAAAGAGCATTCTGCCAGGAGAAGAAAGTGAAGAGATTATTGCAAAACTGAACGCCGGCGCCTACTGGGTAATGGTTGACGGCATCATTGTAAATGATGCTTTTGGGGGTTTAATTGACCCGGGAGAAGGCCCCTTCGAATTGACTCTAAAATGCTTTGGCCTGCCTTCCATTTGTGACCTGGGGGGGCTGTATATTTCCAATGGGAATAAAGTGTTTTTTGAACCCACAACTACCCGGGAACTTCCTTTAGATAATTTCTTATTTGTTGATTGTATCCCTTCAAACCTTGTATACGATTCTATCCCGGGAGAAGTCTACATATACTACCATGAAGGGGAAACGGATTTTTTCTCCTTGAACTTGAATACTTCGGATCCTGCTGTACGCGCTTTTGCTTTTAACTGTGATGTAGCGTTTGCGGATCGCTCCGATGCTTGCGAAGGAGGTACCGATGTGAATGGCTTTTTGAATGTGCCTGTTCCAGGTTCCGCTCCCGGTTTTTATTACATCGTTGTTTTCAATCAGAATTTAGCGAATTATGACCTGACGATTTTGCCGGACGGGCCTTGCAGTATGGAAACACAGTACAATTGTTATTCGCCTATTCCCACTACTTTTCCCGGGCCGGATAGCCACTTTAATACGGCCGATAATTACGCTGGCTGTTATTCCGGGCCAATCGCTTATGATGGACGGGATATTGTAATTGGGTTAAGTGTTGGGGGGGGGTATCTGAATGTACCTCCTGGAGAAAGGCCGCAGATCACCCTTGATGGGGAAATCACTGCTGACGGGCTTTTAGGGCTTTTCCTTTTTGATTATCAGTGTGCGGAAAATTGTGTGGGTTATGAAGAATATACGGATATAGGACAGCCGCAAGGGTTTAGTTTTTTGGTGGAACCTGGCGTGTACTATCTGGTTTTAGATGAAGCCAGCCCGGGGGCCGTCAGTAGTTTTTCAATATCGTGTTCTTTAGGTAATTCTTTTGAAGAATGTGTCTTCGATGGGGCATCCCATGAGATATCCTTTTCTCCTTTCGCCGGGGCTTCTCTGGTAGACTCTCTGCAAAACGGTGTGTCGGTACGCACGCTCAGTATTGATTATGACCGGAATGACAACGCTTTTCGGAATATTTTTTATTTCGATACGTTCGAAATGATTCGAGATCCTGACGGAACCCTGCCCAATGTATTCATTAGCGAGGGTGGGATTAATGGCTATAAAAAATGTGGGTATGAAACAGATGAAAAGATTCTTTATCGGGCAAAATTGAGCAATGATTACATTGCCGTTTTTGATGCAGAGTATCAGGATACGATGCCTCCCATCATTACTGCGGCCGGGCGTTTCAACACCACTGGTTCTGGAAAGAGCCGGGTCAGGCGCTTCGTCCTGGATACTCTTTCTGCAGTTCCTAAGTTATTCATCGACTATAAAAAGGCATTGCTTCGCAGTAGCGTGGGTTTGCAAAGAGGCGGCCCGGCGCCCGTGCCTTTAGCTACCCGCCTGGTCAATGCCAATAACCGCTGGGTCGTGGACAAAGGGCCCAACTCCAGCTGGTATACGGTTAGCCCCGATATAGATACTGTGGCCCCATTTCTTACCCAGATCACTATCGAAGCGCTGGAAGAAAACCTTTCTCCCAACCCAAGGATTGATACTTTTTACATCCTCAGCCCCGCTTTGGAGCCTCTGGAAGTGGAGGTCATCCAGCCCCCCTCCGTCTGCTTCCTCAATAACCCCATCTCCCTGCAAATCGATGCGGTCAGTGACTCGCCCTGCAACGGCCCGCCCGAAGGGGCCGTCGACATCACCGCCTCCGGTGGTGAAGGAGGCCTCATCTACAACTGGAGCATGGATGTCGGAGCAGTCGAAGACCCCACTGATTTGGCTCCGGGTACCTACATTCTCACCGTAGAAGATGCCCGGGCCTGTACCGTCAAAGATACCATCACCATTGCTTGTGTTGAAACCCAGGGGCAGGACACCATCGCCTGCGGGCAGTCCTTTTTCGGGAGCACCATCGATGCCGCCAGTGACATCAATGGCTACCCCTCCTGCCTGGGAAGCAATACCGGCTACGGTGCGGGCGACCGTTTGTACCGGTTCTCCTTAGCCAAACCGCAAGCCGTGGTCATCAACCTGAAAAACCTGAGCCTGAAGAACCTCGACCTGTTCCTGCTGGAAAACGGGACGGGCGGCCAGCCGGGCAGTTGCATCGATACCAGCGCTTTGGCCGGCGCCGAAAATGAAGAGATCTTATATACGCTGGATGCCGGCGTTTACTGGATCGCAGTGGACGGAAAAGCCGATGGGGCCAATAAAGAAGAAGGCGTCTTTGAATTGTCGCTTTCCTGTTTTGATCTTCCCACTATTTGCGACCTGGATAATATTTCCATTAATGGGGGTAATACCGTTTTCAAAGGAGCGGGCCTGCACGAAAATATCCCCTCCGACAATATCCAGTTCATTTCCTGTATTGAGAGTTTGTATCCGGTTTTGCCGGACACGGGCGATGTGTTCTTATACTATCATGAAAACCCCGATTCCTTACTCAAACTCCGGCTCACTACCTCAGATTCTGATGTGCGCGCCTTCGTCTTTAATTGCAATGACCTCAACCTGAGCCGTGCCAATGCCTGCCTGGGCTTTACGGATGCTAATGGTGTGCTTGACCTGCCGGTTGCCGAGGCCGGTTTTTATTATATTCTGACGGCCTGTGAAGCATCTACTGATTACAGCCTGAAGATACTGGCGGATGGGCCTTGTAGTCTAGACACCCAAATCGCTTGTCCGGATACCCCCACCAGTTTTACCGTCAGCGGGGAAGGCGATCATTACAATACCGCCGATCATTACGCCGGCTGTTATCCTGGTTCCAGAGATTATGATGGAGAAGATAAGGTTTTGGTACTCGATGTATTCTCCAATGTGCACAGCCCTTATGATTTCTTGACGGATGAGATCGGCGATGAACCCAATGCTGTCACGATATATTTTAGTTCTACCGGCGGCTCCATGGGCCTGTTCGTTTTTGATTATCAATGCGGGGAGAACTGCATTGCCTATATAGAAACGCCTGATGATGGCAGCCAGGTAAGCCTCACGCTGGATATTTATAATGAAGATGGCACCTTCCTGAATACTGGAGTTTACTACCTGGTCGTAGACCAAATAGCACCAGGTGGCGCCACCGATTTTACCATTTCCGCAGAGCGGGACGAAGGGCAAACGCTCACCTGTGACACTTTTGATTCATCGATCCACGAGTTTTCTTTTAGCCCTTTTGCCGGAGTTTCCCTTTTGGGCGAGGCAACCACCATCCTGGCCGATTTCAACCGGAATTCCAACGCCCAGGATGGCGTCTTCTATTTCCAATCCACCATCCTCAACCAGGATCCGGTGACCGGTGAAATAGCCAATGTGACTTTGGTCGCCGACGGGGAAGGCCCGGTAGCCAGCAAATGTGGCTATGAACCGGATGAAGAGATTGTCTTCCGTGCTGTTTTGAGCGACGGGTTCGTGGCTACTCTGCATGCTGAATATACAGATACCACCGGCAACCTGATCACTGCCTCCAACCTCTTTAATGCTTCCGGCATGGGCAGAAGCCGAATTAAGAAATTGACGGTTGAAAACCTGTCACCGGCTCCAACCCTGGATGTGGGGAGCAACCGGGTGGTGCTCCTTACCGGCACCCCTACCCGGGCCACCAAACGCATCACTGCCAATAACCGGTGGGCCATTATTAAAGGCCCGGGCGCTACCTGGTACAATATCAGCCCGGATCTCGACACCATTGCTCCTTTCGATAACCGCATCACCATTGATGTAGTTGAAGAAAATCAATCACCCAATATCCGGGTAGATACTTTCTATGTCGTCAGCCCGGCCTTGCTCAATGAGCCGGTTGAAGTGATTATCTCCCAACCGCCATCTCTCTGCTTTTTAAATCCTATTGGGTTGGTGGTCAATGAGGTAGAAGATGTGAGTTGCAATGGGCTTGCCGATGGCACTATAACCATAACTGCTTCCGGAGGAAACGGTAACCTAACTTATAATTGGAACGGCGGTATTGGTAATGTAGAAGATCCAACCGGCCTGGCGCCCGGTGAGTATATACTTTCTGTAAAAGATGCCCGAAACTGTATCCTTAGCGACACCCTAACCATTGCAGAACCAGAACCCATTACCTTCTCTTTGGCTGAACCGACGGATGCCAGGTGTATCGGTGGCGCCGATGGTGGCATTGACATTACCGTTACAGGCGGAAATGGAGGCTTTAGCTACAACTGGGATGCCGGTATTGGCGCCGTGGAAGACCCTGCGGGCTTGTCTGCAGGTACTTACACCGTGACTGCTACCGATTCAAAAGGATGTAACGAATCCGAATCGGTCGTTGTGGGCGAGGCGCCTGCTATCCAGTTGGACGCCATTGTGTCCGCACCGGCGAGTTGCGCCGGCTTTGCCGATGGGGCCATCCAGATATCCGCCAGTGGTGGCACGGGTACGTTGAGTTACGCCTGGGACAACGGCGCCGGCATGGTAGAAGGCCCCAGCGGCCTTGCAGCCGGTACCTACACCGTTACCGTTACGGATGCGAATAATTGTACCTATAGCGAAGCTGTTGAAGTAACAGAACCAGCGCCCCTGGAGGCCACTCAGTTGGAATCCACAGGCGCCAGTTGCAATGGTTTGGCGGATGGTTCAATCGCCATCACCATTACCGGCGGCGCCGGTACCCTGAGTTACAGCTGGGACAACGGCATCGGTGGGGTAGAAGACCCCACGGGCCTGCCTGCCGGCAGCTACACCGTAACGGCTACAGATGCGAATGGCTGTACTCTGGAGGAAACAGTAGTTGTGGCAGAAGCGGCGGCCCTGGAAATCAATTCGATCCTCCCCACCGGCACGGCCTGCAATGGGGCTGCCGACGGCTCGATAGCCCTCACCGCCAGCGGCGGCACGGGCGCTTTGAGTTATGAGTGGGACAACGGCGCCGGCCTGGTGGAAGACCCCACGGGCTTGCCTGCCGGCGAATATACGGTCACCATCACGGATGAAAATGGTTGTACGCTTTCCGAATCTGCTACCGTTGCGGATGCGGCGGCGATCTCCTTTGCGGTGGACCTGGTGGAAGCGGTATCGTGTAATGGCGCTCAGGACGGGGCTATCGCAGTCACGGCCAGCGGCGGCACGGGCGCCCTGAGCTACGAATGGGACAACGGCGTCGGGGCGGTGGAAGACCCCACGGGGCTTTCGGCAGCCACCTATACGCTTACCATCACGGATGCGAACAATTGCACTTTCACCGAAACAATAATGGTGGAAGAGCCACCGGCCATTGAGCTGTCTATGGCGGAAGCCATTGGGGCCAGCTGCAACGGGGCAGCCGATGGCGCTATCGAGGTTAGTGCCAGTGGCGGCACGGGTGCGTTGAGCTATGCCTGGGACAATGGCATCGGCGTGGTAGAAGACCCCGCCGGGCTGCCCGCCGGCGCTTACACCCTCACCATCACGGATGAAAATAGTTGTACCCTTACCGAAGCAGTAACGGTCACCGAGCCTCCGGCAATAGATATCACCCAACTGGAAACGCAGGGCGCCTCCTGTAACGGGGCTGCCGACGGCTCGGTTGCTATTTCCGCTAGCGGCGGCACGGGTACTTTGAGCTACGAGTGGGACAACGGCATCGGCGCCATCGAGGACCCCACGGGCCTACCATCGGGCAGCTACACGGTCACCATCACGGATGAAAACGGCTGTACGCTCACGGAGACGGCCACGGTGCAGGATGCCTCCACCATAGCCCTGGCAGTGGATGCCGTCACCGAAGTTTCCTGCAACGGGGCTGCGGACGGGGCTATCTCGGTCACTGCCAGTGGCGGCACGGGTACTTTGAGCTATGCCTGGGACAATGGCATTGGCGCTGTCGAAGACCCGGTGGGCCTTCCCGCCGGCAGTTACACCCTCACCATTACAGATGAGAACAATTGCAGCCAGATAGAGACAGTCATGGTCGAAGAGCCGGATGCCATCGAGGCTACAGCCATTGATATTACGGCTGTGGCCTGCAACGGCGAGAACAACGGGGCTATCGAGGTTACCGCCAGTGGGGGCACGGGAGCCCTGAGTTACGAATGGGACAACGGCATCGGCGCGATTGAAGACCCGGTGGGCCTTTCCGCCGGCAGTTATACCCTTACCATCACGGATGCGAACAATTGCAGCCAGATAGAAACCGTCATGGTCGAAGAGCCGGCGGCTATTGAGGCTACGGCCATTGATGTTACATCCGTAGCCTGTAACGGCGAGAGCAGTGGGGCTATCGCGGTCACCATCACCGGCGGCGCCGGTGTGCTGAGTTATGAATGGGACAACGGCGCCGGCCTGGTGGAAGACCCCACGGGCCTGCCTGCCGGCAGCTACACCGTAACGGCTACAGATGCGAATGGCTGTACTCTGGAGGAAACAGTAGTTGTGGCAGAAGCGGCGGCCCTGGAAATCAATTCGATCCTCCCCACCGGCACGGCCTGCAATGGGGCTGCCGACGGCTCGATAGCCCTCACCGCCAGCGGCGGCACGGGCGCTTTGAGTTATGAGTGGGACAACGGCGCCGGCCTGGTGGAAGACCCCACGGGCTTGCCTGCCGGCGAATATACGGTCACCATCACGGATGAAAATGGTTGTACGCTTTCCGAATCTGCTACCGTTGCGGATGCGGCGGCGATCTCCTTTGCGGTGGACCTGGTGGAAGCGGTATCGTGTAATGGCGCTCAGGACGGGGCTATCGCAGTCACGGCCAGCGGCGGCACGGGCGCCCTGAGCTACGAATGGGACAACGGCGTCGGGGCGGTGGAAGACCCCACGGGGCTTTCGGCAGCCACCTATACGCTTACCATCACGGATGAAAACAATTGTTCGAAAACAGAAATGATCAATTTGGAGGAGCCGGTGGCTCTAGCCATCAACTCACTGCTCCCTCAACCCGTCAGTTGCTATGGGGCCGCCGACGGGGCCATAACCATCGATGTCACTGGTGGTACGGGCGCTGTGGATTATACATGGGATAATGGCATCGGGGCCGTACAGAATCCGGTCGGCTTATCAGCCGGTGTTTATACCGTGACGGCTACCGACGAGAATGGTTGTACTTTTGAAGAGGCCGTAAACATCGAAGAGCCGGATTCTTTGGCGATCACCTCGATTGAAACCCAGGGCGCCTCTTGCGGCGGCTTTGCCGATGGGGCGATCGAGATCACCGCCGCCGGCGGCACCGGGCCATTGAGTTACGAATGGGATAATGGCATCGGTTTGGTGGAGGACCCATCTGGCCTGGCGCCCGGCGCCTATATGGTCACCGTCACTGATGTCAACCTTTGCACCACCACCGGAAGTACTCTGGTAGAAGATGCAACAGACCTTGCCATCATCGTTGATGAGGTGGCCGCCGTATCCTGCTTTGGCGCCGCCGACGGGGCTGTAGCCATTACGGTTACCGGCGGTACCGGAACCATCAACTATGCATGGAGTGGGGGAGCCGGCGCCATGGAAGACCTCGACGGCCTGCTACCGGGGCCATACACGCTGACCGTCACCGATGCGAACAATTGTACCCGTACTGAAACCGTACTCGTTGATGAGCCACCCGCCATTAGCATCACGGTTGATGAACTCATCGCACCTTCCTGCTTTGGGGACGAAGGAGGCGCTATTTTAATAACGGCCAGTGGTGGCTCTGGTGGGTTCAGTTATTCCTGGAATAACGGCCTGGGTACAGTAGAAGACCCCACCGGAATACTGGCTGGCCCCTACACCGTTACGGTTTCCGATAGCAACGGATGTACGGATACGGAAATGATAAGCCTCGCCCAGCCACCTGCTCTCAACTTCGATGACATCCAGATAGTAAACGCTACTTGCCCCGGCTTTGCCGATGGAGCGATTGATATCACCGTGAGTGGAGGCAGTGGTGTGCTCACCTATGAGTGGAGCGCCGGTATCGGCGCGGTGGAAGACCCACAGGGCTTGCCCGCCGGGGCTTACAGTGTTACGGCAACCGATGAGAACGGCTGTTCGATAGGCACCAGTGTTCTGGTGGAAGGGTTGCCTTCGGTAGCGCCTCAAATCATAGGGGCTACGGTGTTGTGCATGGGCAGCAGCACAGTCCTGGACGCCGGCTTTGGCTACGCCAGTTACTTGTGGTCGAACGGGTCACAAGGGCAAACCATCGAGGTAGATGAGCCAGCCGCCTATTCGGTAACGGTTACCAACCAGGCGGGGTGCAGCGGTTCCGATGGCGTGCTGGTGGAGGAAGTAGAAGCATTGGATGTGGAAATACAGGGGGCTGCTTTCTTCTGTGGGGGCACCACCACGACTCTGGATGCGGGTGTTTACGACAGTTACCAATGGTCTGGCGGGCAGTCAACGCGCTTGGCCATCATCAGCATGCCGGGCATCTACTCGGTGACCGTTACGGATGAAAATGGCTGTATGGGCATTGATTCCATTGAGGTAATACAGGCTCCGGCAGTCATTGTCACCTTGGATTCGGTCGAACAGATCACCTGCTACGGCCTGGAGGACGGGGCGATATCGGTCACCGCCAGCGGCGGGATGGGACAATTAAGCTATGAATGGAACCAGGGGCTGGGTGATGTAGAGGATCCCATGAACCTGGGAATCGGGGAATATGCCCTTACGGTGACGGATGAGAACGGCTGCTTTGGGCATGTGTTCGTCACCATCGTGGAGCCGGACAGCCTTCAGGTGGCCATGGAGTCAACTGATGCAAGTACGGCCCAAGGCAACAACGGCACTGCCACGGCTATTCCTCAGGGAGGAGTAGCTTCCTATACGTATCAATGGAGCAATGGAGGCGTCGGCCCCACTCTAACCGGCCTGGAACCAGGGGTCTACGAAGTGACGGTGACGGACCGCAATGGTTGCGAGGCATACGGAATAACCGAAGTGAAACTGGTGGTCTCTACCGAAGAGCTGGCTTTCCTCAGGGATGAGGTGGAATTGTTTCCCAACCCGGTGAGCCATAAGTTGTACCTGCGTTATCAATCTCCTATAAACCGGGAAATTCATTGGAGCCTGATGGATTTATTCGGGCGACAGCTGATGCAGGGGAGTGCCGCTGAACGCCGAAAAGCATATGAGATAAATGTAAACGAGCTGCCTAAGGGCGTGTATTTTATTCGATTAGAAATCAACGGAATACATTTCAGCCGTAGGGTAGTCGTGCAATAGATAATGAAATCACTACCTTGTGAAAGGATGGAATACCAGTTGGTTCGGTTGATTAGGCCCGGGTTTCCAGCAATCAAAAACATTCAAGATGAAATTCAGCAATCAAACAGGTATTGCTCATACCAAGGAACATCAATACGGCAGCCTTTTTCGCTACCTGATCCTTGCTGCTATAGGAGTAGTGTGTTACGCCTCTTGTAAGAAAGAAGAACTGGATAAACTGGATTTTGTCACGGCGGTCACTGTGCGTACAGTAGTGGAAGACATCGATAAGATTCGCTTATTTGGCAGTATAGATGGGATAGATGGCGCGTTAAGCCCGGCGGATTATCCCCGCCGGGAATATGGTTTCCTGTTGACGGAATCTACGGAAGCAGCCACGCTGGGAGCAGATGGAGTAGAGAAAATCAGCCTCGGTTCCGATTTCCTTTCCAATTTGGATTTTGACACCTTGCTTTCGGGTTTATCCCTTCAGAAAGTATTTTTTTTCCGGGCCTTCGTCCTGGTGGGAGAGCGGGTAAGTTATGGCAATATCCAACCCTTTAGTTTATCTGATAACCTGGTAGTCGGTTTATCGGACAGCGTGCGGCAGGTCAATAACCGGGCCGAGTTGAAAGGGGTTTTGGTGCTGAGGTTCCAGCAAGACATCACAGATCACGGTTTTATCCTTTCTAAAAGCAACCCTTTTCCCACTATTGAAGACAACGATCTCAAGCTCCCTTTGGGGCCTACCAATGATGACGGTGAATTCAGGGCGCTGATCGATTCGCTGGAATTCAATTCCTGCTATTACGTTCGCGCCTACGGCCAGGTCAACCAGGACTATATATATAATGAAGGCCCCTCTGTGGCCTTTGCTACCCGGGATGGATGGAAGCGCGTGGCCTTGCTCGAGGACCGGCCCTTATTCGATGCAATGGCAGGCGCCGTGAATGGAACAGCCTATTTTGGCATGGGTTGTACGGAAGTCCTGTGTTATCCAACCCAAACCCAGACCTTTGTTCATGTGTGGAAACTGGACCTTACCCGGGACACCCTTGTGGATGCAGGTTTGCCGGGAGCATCCGGTAGACGGGGCGGAGTAAGTTTTACGATCGGCAATAAAATTTACTTCGGACTGGGATATTACGTTGATCCCAATTTTTCCTTTGATTTCCCGGTCTACCAAAATGATTTATGGTTTTTTGACCCCAATAACGGCTGGCAGGAAATAACAACCGACCCTTTCCCCGGGCCGCTTCGTCAGGACGCTGTGGCCGTGAGCCTTAAAGGAAAAGCCTATATAGGTTTGGGCACAGATCGTCTGGAAGATGCTTTTTTAGATGATTTCTGGGTCTTTAATCCGGATGCTGGCCCTGGCGACCGGTGGCAGCCTTTCGATGCCAAACTGCCCTGGAGGGATGAAGCTTCAGGCCAGGATAACCCCTCTGGGCGCACAGATGCTATTGCTTTTGCATGGAATGAAAGGGTCTACGCCGGCTGCGGCCAAACGTCAGGATTCGGCCTCAATGACCTTTGGTCTATCAACCCCGAAACGAACGATGCCTGGCAATGGGAAGCTTCAGGAAATTTTTTGAACCGTAGGAAAGCCATTGCCTTTTCGGTCAATGACAAAGCTTATATCGGTATGGGGGAAACCAGTCAATCTGCTCCCATTTATAGCCTGTGGGAGCTCAGCTCCAATAGAGGCTGGATCGAAAAAGAACCCTTTCCCACTCCGGAAACCGCCCGGGACAAAACCATTCCACAATTGGCTATCCCTTTGAATGGAAAAGTCTATATCGGCGGCCCTAATACGGATTACATCAGCTTTGATGTTTGGGAGTACACCCCTGATGAGGAGCGGATGGATTGCCAGTAGCCTTATTCGGGATGGGCCGCTATTCGCAGATCGCAGATCGCCCTACCGAACACCGAACCTCCGAATACCGAACCCCCGAATACCGAACCCCCGAATACCGAACCTCCGAATACCGAACCTCCGAATACCGAACCCCCGAATACCGAACCTCCGAATACCGAACCCCCGAATACCGAACCCCGCGGTTCGCAGGGTGTTCTTTCGGATTCTGGCCTCCGCAGGCCTGCCCGAACCCCCGAACTCCGCCCCCTCTCCAGCCAATAATTCCACTAAAGTAACTATTCAGCATCATGGTGATTTAACCCCTGGCGCGAAATTTTGTAGGCTTTTTTTGCCGGAACCCCTTCTCGTTCCCCTTGAAAGGGGAAGGTTTGCTTACAAAATTTCGCACCAGAGGCATCCATAGCCTTATGCTAAATAGTAACCCACTAAAAAGCAAAATTATCCGCTCCTTCTATGAGATTGTTCACCTTCTATCACTGACTTCTGTCATTGTCGAGCCCATCTGAAACCCCAATCTTGATGTCAATTTTTATTGAGCATCAATGAAAAGAAGATTGAATATCAACGGCCCTGGTTTTTGCCGGTGGTTTTAACCTGATCAAAGCCAATTAACATGAAAGATGGAAATGGAAGCCTGGCTTCTCCTAGTCCGAAAACATCCAACCGGCGGGTAATTAAGGAGCATATATTAGAGATCGTCAGCGATTCCGGAGAAGGGGCCCAAAAGGCAGGGCAGAGCTTCGGGGCAGTTTCCGCCAAAATGGGCAATGGAGTCTGGACCGTAGAGATCATCCCCGCCGATATCCAACCGCCACCACGGACGAAGGAAAGCGCCTCCGGCATCCGCATCCGGTTTGGTTCCGGAAAGATCACCAACGCCGGTGATGAGGCGGACGTCCTGGTTGCCTTCAACGAGATCGTTCCTTATAACAGGATCGAGCAGAACGTCTATCGGGAAGGGACCATCGTACTCATAGAGAACAAATGGGCAACGGACGAGTCGGATGAAATCCGGAAGAGCTACGCAACGGCCATTCAGGATTTCAAGGACCGGAAATTTGTCGTTCACGAGATTCCCATGGAAGAAGAATGCCTCAAACTGACCCCCAACCCCAAAAAGGGAAAGAACATGTGGGTGTTGGGCATGCTGTGTCATATGTATGACCGGGATATGGAAAAGGCGGCGGCTCAGGTCGGGTACATCTTTCGGTCGAAATCCAAAGCGGTGGTCGATTCCAACCTACAGTTGCTGCAAGCCGGATATGACTGGGCCAGTGACCACCTGGATTTATGCTACCGGCTTCCTTCCGTTGAGTCGGAAGAAGAACTGGTGGTCATGAACGGCAATGAGGCGCTCAGTTTTGGCATTCAGGCCGCTGGTATCGAGCTGTGCTCGATGTACCCCATCACACCGGCTACCTCTACCTCTCACCATCTTGCGGAATGCATACAATCCTCCGGCGGCATCATCCACCAGGCCGAAGATGAGATTGCGGCGGTGGGTTTCGCCATCGGCGCATCCTATGCGGGAAAAACATCTGTAACGATTACCTCCGGGCCCGGACTAGCTTTGAAAACGGAATTTCTGGGGCTGGCGGTCATGGCGGAAGTGCCTTTGGTGGTCATCGACGTGCAGCGGGGAGGGCCTTCCACCGGGTTGCCTACCAAAGTGGAGCAAAGTGATTTGCTGGCGGTGTTGTACGGCCAACCGGGTGATGCGCCTAAGGTTGTGCTGGCGCCTTCCACGATCGAAGAGTGCTTCCACTTTGTTGTTCTGGCGCGCCGGATTGCGGAATCCTTCCGCATGCCGGTTATTCTGCTTTCCGACGCCAACCTCGCCACCGGCGTACAACCTTTCCCCCGGCCTCAGCTTCGGGAAGAATGGCTCTCGCCTCCGGTCGACCAAAGCCCCAGAGCAGAGGGCGCCATGCCTTATGGCTGGGATGAAAAAACAGGCCTTAGCCAGCGCCCGGTACCCGGGCAGGCGGGCGGCGAATATACCCTTACCGGCCTGGCGCATAGCGCTCAGGGTAAAGTGACCTACCTGCCGGAGGTCAACCAGAAGACCTCTGCGCTGCGCAGCCTTAAGCTGGCCACCTTCGGCCGTACGTTGAAACCGCCCAGGATCAACGGTGATGAAGAGGGGGAACTACTGGTCGTCGGCTGGGGCTCCACCCTCGGCGCTATCGAGGAGGCGGTGAACATCGCCCGCGAACAGGGGGGCAGCGTATCTTCCTTACATCTGCGCTTCCTCAGCCCGCTGGAACCCGGCTTGCTGGATATTTTCAAGCGCTTCAAAAAAGTGATGACCGTTGAGATCAACTATAGCGATTCCCTGGATGATCCGATGATTACCCCGGAGAACCGCCGTTATGCTCAACTGGCCTGGATACTGCGGGCGCAAACCCTGGTGGATGTGGATTGCTTCTCCAATGTGTACGGACAACCGCTGGGCCCCGGGAAAATTCTGGCCAGGATAAATAAAGAATTAAGTAAACTCAATCAGCACTAAAGCATAAAACGCAGAAGCCATGTTTGGAATTAAGAAAGATTTCATTTGCGAACTGCCCAAGAAATATTACACCCTCAGCAATTATGAAAAGGGGGTAGCCCGCTGGTGCCCGGGATGTGGCGACCATGCAGTACTTTCCTCTGTGCAACGGCTCTGCCGGGAAAAACAGCTGCCACCGGAAAAAACAGTGTTTGTATCAGGCATCGGTTGTTCCAGCCGCTTTCCTCACTATATGAATACCTACGGCTTTCACGGCCTGCACGGCCGCGCCTTTCCGGTTGCCTGTGGTGTGAAGTTTCGCCGCCCCGACCTGAATGTCTTTGTCATTACCGGCGATGGGGACTGCTGCTCTATTGGCGCAGGCGCCTGGATACACGCCATCCGGTACAATATGAATATTACCACCATTATGTTCGATAACCAGATCTACGGGATGACCAAAAAGCAGACTTCCCCCACCTCTCGCCTGGGCACTATTTCCAATACCCACCCCACTGGGTCGGTCCTGCCGCCGGTTAACCCGTTGCAAACATCACTCGGTATGTCGAACGTATCCTTTGTAGCTCAGACGGCGGACTGGGTGCCGGGGCACCTCTTCGCCACCATTAAGGCTGGGTATGAACATCCCGGCTTTGCTTTCATTAAGGTGATCATGCGGTGCTCTAAGTTCATGGGCCCGCTGGTCGAGGAAATGACTACCAACCGGGACGCCGTCTCTATACTTACTCACGAGAAGGGTATTCAACCGGATGACGGAACCCTCCACGCCTATAAAAACCACCAGATTCACGACCCCACTGATATCAATGCCGCCCGCGAACTGGCTGAAGATCAGGCAACCTCTTATTTAGGTTTGTTCTACCAAAACAAGGATGCTATACGCTATGACCAGTACGGGGCGCACAACCTGGGTTTTACGCCGGAGGAGAAAATTACCGCCGTCAATGCGCAGCTGGATAAGTTTGCGGTTTAGAAAAAGCATTGGGCGGGTAAAATTCGATCATTCATTCATTTTCATTATTAATGAACAACAAGGATTCCGACAGAGAGACGATTACCGGTTTTTTCCGGGAGGAGGCATTGGGCATTCCTGGTTTTCTGGGAGGTAAAGAAACATCAGGCGCAGTATTATCCTTTAAGGATACTGCAACTTTACCCAGTTTGCCGAAGGCCTCACCCGCTCCGGAAGCGGAACAAAGGGCCTACTGGCGCACGCTCCGGGCATTTTTTCGAACTGGAGTAGGGGGAGGGCTGCCCTTTGTCGATGGACAATTGCAGTGCTTTCCGGCCCTGCTGTCGCCCTTTCGGAGTAAGGAATATGTGCAATACAATTATCCCTGTTGGGTAGCGGATGCTGAATCAGTGGCTAAAGGAGTAGGCGCCGAAGCTTCATTTTTTACGGTCCAGGGTTTGTTACAATGGGCCGTCGAAAAAATAGCTCCGCAGGAAGGGCAGGCGAAAATACTAAAAGACAACCTCCTTCGCCTGGAGGGTGCCATTCGCGCGAAAGTCCGTTTTGCCGATGCCGCCTTTAAAGCGGCTCCTGTGTTTGAGGAAGCCCTGAACGAGTTGGATGCCCAATTGTCGGTTAAAGGAGAGGAGGGGAAAGCTTTTGCGGAAGATTTGCTTCGCCTGAAAAAGATGCTTCCTCAATCCGGCGTTTTGATTCCCTTTTCTGCTCATGCGCCCCTGCACCTTTTGGCCACCGTGATCCAGCGGCAACTGTTGATTAAACGGCAGGCTGTCCGGGCGGAAATAACCCACCTGATTAACCAACTGAACGATATCCTGGCGGTGGAAAGGGAGAAGAATCCCGGGGCTCGCTCGGCTGAAAAGCTTCATTCGGCGCTGGATTTTGCCGATACTTTTCTCAATTTCGAAGAACTGTCCTCTGTCCTGCCTTCCAGCGGGTCGGAAGTCATGCCGGAAGAGAGGCTCCACCGCATTGAGAAGGTGCTGGATAACCTCAATAAGGCGGATGAATGGCTGCTACAGCATGACGCTTTTGTCGTGCTTAACCAGGAACAGCCGGGCTTGGGTGACATAGACTGGAAGCATGGCTTTCCAGGGTTCGAAGTCCGCCCGGCCGCCTCCGGTAAGCTTTCCGTCACTGCTTCCCAGGTATTTGACGAGCAATATAACAAGGCGGCCCAGGTGTTTGCTGCAGTGCGCATCGGCCAACTGGAAGTGAATAACCAATATGTGCCGGAGATGCACAGCGACTTTTTCACTCACTTCGATTGGCGCAGTTTCAACGAACAAGAACTGGCTGCCTGTGCCCCGGTGCTGCTACTGGCTGACGCGGAAGCCTTGCTGGAGCAGGAGCTCAATGCTTTTTCCCGGCAGCTGGCTTTGGGGCGCCCCGTCAAATACCTGGCTATTCAGGGCAGGCAGCGGCCTGTTGCCGTTGAAGATGGGCAGCCATCGGTTAACCTGGCGTTCCGCCGGGAACTGGGCGCTCTGGCGATCGCCCACCGCAATGCCTTCGTCCTACAGTCTTCTGCCATCCGGCCGGAGTATCTCAGTGAAGGATTCATAAGAGGAATCAGCATTTTCGCACCGGCACTTTTCTATCTGCCATCGGCTCAGCCTGGAATAGAGGCAGCCGTGGAACCCAGCCTGTGGGAGAGTGCGGCGGTAGAGGGCCGGGAGTTTCCCGCCTTTACCTTCGATAGCCAGAAAGGGCCGAAATGGGGGAGCCGTTTTGATATCCACGAAAATCCGCAGCCGGAAGTGGACTGGCCGGCTCACAAGCTGGCCATCCACAATGAAATAGGGGAGGAGCAAGCGCTGGAATTATGCTTCACCTTCGTTGACTTTGCCGTCCTGGACGAACAATTCAACAGCAACTTCCACATCGTTCCGCCCGAATACTGGGCGGATGATCTGATCCCGCTAGCGGAATACATAGCGTTGTCCGATGAAGAAGGATATACCAAAGTCCCTTTCATCTGGCTGGTGGATGGGCAGGAACAACTCCAACGGGCAGCGGTTGCCTGGCCCCTGGTGCTGGCATGCCAGGAGCGCCTCGATTTCTGGCATTACCTGCAGGAAAATGCCGGCATCCACAGCTACCATGTGGAACTGGCCACTGAAACTTTAAGCCGGGAACTCCAGCAAGCGGCTGAAATGGAGATCGCAAAGCTACAGGCCGGCCATCAGGCGGAGGTGGAAAAAGCTAAAGAGGAATCGGCCCGTTTGGCCATGGAACGGCTGGCTTCGATTCTGCTCGATTTGGATGTTGATGCCGTCGCACCGGGAGTAACCTCTCCGGTTGTAGCGCCTAAACTCCAACCGAAACCGGCCCTGGAACCAACCCGCCAGGTGGCTGAAGAAACGCCGCCGCCTAAAAAGTTGCCCAAAGAAGAACCAGAAGAAGAGGGCCTGGGCGAAGCCTGGATCGAAACGCCCCTCTGTACTTCCTGTAATGAGTGCATTGACGCCAATAAAAAGATATTTCAATACAACGCCGATAAGCAGGCGTTTGTCGCTGATCCCAAAGGGGGCCCCTTCGCCGATATCGTCCGGGCAGCGGAAAAGTGCCCGGTGAAGATCATCCACCCCGGCGCTCCGCAGAACCCAAAGGAAGAGGGGCTGGAGGAATGGGTGAAACGGGCGGCGCCGTTGCAGGGGTAGGGGAATGAGGGAATGAGGGAATGGATGTAAAATAACATGTATTTGTAGTTGAATGTCATAATTAAATGCATAACAACTTTCATTTATTCAATCAATCATTCATTCCATATGCTTAAAAGTAAAATCTGAGGTAGGCCAGTAATCTAAACATACAACAATCAGGCAATACAGCCACCAAACAATGATCAACGAAATCCTTATAGCAGTAGGAATTTTAGCGGGATTAGGCTTGCTGTTTGCCATCATTCTGGCGGTGGCCGACAAGAAGCTGCGCGTGGAGGAAGATCCCCGCATCGACCAGGTGGAGGAGATGCTTCCGCACGCCAACTGCGGCGCCTGCGGCGAGGCGGGCTGCCGTGTATTTGCCGAAAAAGTAGTGGCCAATGAGGTTAAAATATCCAAGTGTACGGTCAGTTCTTCGGCGGCGATTGAGCGCATTGCGGAATACCTGGGGGTGGAGGCCGGCGCTGAAGAGAAGCGGGTAGCCCGGTTGTTGTGCGCCGGCGGCAAAAGGGAAGCCCACAGCCTGGCGGAGTACGCAGGCACCCTGCGCACCTGTAGGGGCGAGGCTGTTGTGACAGGCGGCCCCAAAGCCTGTGCCTGGGGCTGTCTGGGGCTGGGCGACTGCGTCAGCGTTTGCGATTTTGACGCTTTGTACATGAACGAAGACGGCCTGCCGACGGTCATCACCGATAAATGCACCGCTTGTGGCGACTGTGTGGAAATCTGCCCAAAAAACCTTTTCGAACTGATGCCGGAAAGCCGGAAGCTGATCGTACAGTGTAAATCACTGCTCGAAGGCAGCCTGGCGGAATCCAAATGTTCGGTGGCTTGTACGGCTTGCGGGCGTTGTGTTGCCGATGCAGCGCCGGGGCTCATCGAGATACGAAGCAACCTGGCGGTGGTCAACTACGAACTCAACCATCTGGCCAGCCCCGAAGCCACTCTCCGCTGCCCCACCAACGCTATCGTCTGGGTGGAAGATGAACAATTTGAAAAACGCCCCGCCGTCTGGCTGCCGCTGGGACGCGTGGAGAAGTATACAGAAGAAACATGAGGCAACGCCTTACCTCAAGTTCCAATTTCCCATTGGAGGTTGAGCTGAATCAAATAAATAATGAGTGACCCGAATAATATTTTTGGAAAGAAGGTAGAGCGCACCACAGCCGCACTGCTACAACAACTGGAAGCGGGCCTGAGCGAAGGCTTTCTTTCAGCAGAGGCAGAGGGGGCGCCGAACATCCGCAACATTTTCGGCCGGAAGCCCTGTTCCCGCAACGGTACCGACCTGTCTTTTCTGGCTGGAATGGCCAGCGGGGGCCTGCGCACCGCCGCTTTCCTGTCTGGCAGCCAACTCGGGGCCAATTACAACCAACTGGCAGCGCTGGCCCGGCAAAACCTGGCGGTATTGGTTCACCATGCACCGTATCCGAAAGATGGGAAAGGGCGCGCTTCGGGCTACGGCAACCTTTTCGATATCGGACATACCGGATGTTTTCAGTTGCTGGCGGCCAACCTCCAGGAACTGGTTGATATGACGATCATGGGCCATAAGATTGCGGAACTGGCATTGCTTCCGGGTATTTGTGGAATGGACGATGCCTATTCGCTACAAGAAGCCAGTGTGCCGGAAGCAACCACGCTGCGGCATTTCCTGGGTGAGCCCGATGAGCAGATCACCTGCCCGACGCCGGCTCAGCGCCTGATTTTCGGCAAAAGCCGCCGCCGGATCCCGCAGTGGTATAGTTTGGATACTCCTGCTATGAACGACGCCCGCAAAGGGCAAACGGGGCTTAACCTGGAAGGGGCGGCGCGCGAACGCTACTTCTACCATCACCTGCCGGCTATCATTCAGCAGGTGATGGAACAATATAGTAATGTAAGCGGCAGGCCGTATTCGGCCATCAAAAAGGCCGGTGCAGAACGAGCGGATTATCTCCTCCTTGTGCAGGGCGCCGATTTCGAAACGGCTGTGGCTGCTGCTTTGCAGGCCAAGGCAAAAGTGGGCGTTCTCAGCCTTTCCCAGCTGAGGCCCTTCCCCCAGGAAGAACTGGCGAAGTGGATGGCCAGCAAAAAGGGCATATCGGTGCTTGAAGAAGCGGATAGCCCCAATATGGGAGACTCTGCTGTTTTCAAAGAAGTAAAAGCGGCTGCCCGGGGATTGGGCAAAAAGGCGCCCGCCCTGTACTCCGGATCTTATGCCGGGCCACTCTCCCCGTCGGCGGCCAGCGCCGCCATCGATAATATGCAACGCGGCGGCGCCCAGCGGGAACGTTTTTGGGCGGGTTTCGATTTTACCCGCTCCGCTACCGGCTTCCCACAGCACGAGGTCATGTTGCAGTCCATCAGCCGGGAATATCCGGATATTGAAAAAGAAACACTCGGTATACATTCAGGGGAAACCAAAGAACAGGGCGCTAAACTACACAGCCTGCCTTTTGCCATTCGGAGATACCAGGATCAGGGGCCGCCGTATTCCCGGCTGTCCCGGTTTTACCACAATACCGCTTGTTTTTACCAGCAGGGCATCAAAGCCGAGTTGGTGGCCGATCCGTTTCAGGCATTATCGCTCGTGCCGGCTGCGACGGCTAATTTTGCCAGCCCGGCGGAAGGTGCGGCCCAGTTGCCGGTATTCACACCCCAAAATTGTACCGGCTGCGGAGCCTGCATTGCTTACTGTCCGCATTCCGCCCTGCCGGGCGTAGCCATCAGCGTGCAGTCCCTGATTCGTGCCGGCATGAAGATCGCCACCGGACAGGGTACGCCCATTCCGCAGTTGATGGGCATCGAGCGGAAGCTGGTAAAGGTAGCGGAAGACTTGATCAGGAAAAGCGATCGGGATATAAAGCGGGTAGAAGATTTTCTGCCGGAAGCGTTTCAGCTGATGGCGGCCCAATCCCAAATGGAAGGGGAAAAGTTAGAGCGGGCACAGGAGGGATTGGCTATTCTGAGCACCATCATCGGCCGTTTTCCAATAGCGGTAACGGAGCCTTTCTTCCATCAGAAGCAACGCCAGGAAAAGGGGGTTGCTCAGCTCTTTTCCATAACCATTGACCCCAACGCCTGCACCGGTTGCGGGCTTTGTACTTCGGTGTGTCAGGACGGCGCCCTGCTTATGGCCGAACCTGATCCGGGCCTGTTTCAGCAGATGGAGAACAACATGAACCTGTGGGAACAATTGCCGGACACCCCTTCCGAAACCATCAATCAGCTGATCCGCGAACCCGGTTACGACTCCTTCGCAGCTACGCTACTGAGCCGCCATTTCTATTTGTCTTTATCGGGAGGCGCTACATCGGAAGCCGGCGCTCCGGCTAAAGCCCTGGTCCACTGGTTGACTGCCCTTCTGGAATCAGTGATGCAGCCGAAAGTAGAAAAACAGGCAAAAGAATTGGAGCAACAAATAGAAGAGCTTGCCAAAAATATACACCAACATTTGAGCAACGCCCTGCCCAAGCGGGATTTTCAATTCTCTGACACGGATTCGGTATCGTTCGGGCAAGATAAGCTCCCACTGGAGGAGGTGATCCGACAGCTAGATGCAGAGCCGCAATCCCAAATCGTAGATGCTGCCGCCCTGCGCCGCAAGGCCAACCTCTTGAACGACCTGAAAGCGCTGCTCTGGGCAGTCCGGGAAGGCCCGGCGGGCGGCGGGCGGGCTCGCTATGGCCTCCTGCTTGCCGAAAATGAGGCCATGCCCTGGGCCGATGATTACCCTTTCAATGCCTTCACCTCGCCGGTGGTATGGCATTGGGACGGTTCCGCTCCGGAGCGCCTGTTAGGCCTGTTGAACGGGCAGGCCCGCCATGTGCTGGATGCGGTCCGGCTGCTCCGGCGGTCAACCCTGGAAGCCAAAAACAAATACCGTCCCGAATTGCACGACCAGGAAGTCGGAACCCTGGATTGGGCCGACCTGACGGAAGCTGAAAAGGAACTGCTGCCACCGGCTCTGCTGCTGGGAGATGCCCGCTTGTTTTCAGGACAAAGCCACCGTGTGCTTGCCGAGTTACTAGCCTCCGGGCTTCCGGTGAAGGCCATCATCCTGGATGACGCCGCCGTGCCGGCGGGAGGTTCTGCCGTTGCCTGCCTCGCTGCCGCTCAGACGGCATGGGCCTCCGCGGTAACCCTACAGCATACCTTCCTGCTAAAGGGCAACCTGGCCGAAAACCCCGCTGGTTTTGAACCCTTGCGCGACGGGCTGAACCGGCTGGAGCCCGCTCTTTTCCATCTGCTGGCGCCCCGGCCCGGGCAACATACCGATGAAAAGGCCTTCTGGCCGAAACTCAGCCGGCTGGCGCTGCAAACCAGAGCTTTCCCCAGCCTTTATTTCGACCCGGATGGGCAGGCCGACTATTTGGCATCGGCCATCAATATGGAAGAGAATCCTGAACCGGAAGCAGACTGGGTAAGTACCGTCTTATCCTACCAGGAAGGGGAAACGAAGAAAGAACAGCCTTATGTCCTTACCTATGCCGACTGGCTCTTCAGCCTGAAAGCCTGGCAGGCCTATTTCCAGCCTTTTGAACCGGAAAGTGGAAGCCCGCTATCGGTTGCCGGGTACCTGTCGCTGGATGAAAAAGGGCAAAAGGGCAAAGTTCCCACCCTCTTTGCCGTCAATGAACAAGGCATCCTGGAACAATACGCAGTGTCGCCTGAGGTGATTTCCGCTACCCGGCAGGCCCTCCGCCAGTGGAGCAGCCTGCGCGAACTCGCCGGCCTGCGCAGCCCATTCCCTCAAAGAGCCAGGGAAGAACTGGAAAAGGAGTTAACCCAAAAATATGAAAAGGAAATGGCCGAACTGAAGGCTTCCTACGAAGCGAAGTTCCAGGAGCAGGAAAAGGTGCTGATGGAAGAGGTTCGGATCAAACTCAGAGATAAGTTACTGGCGCTTTCCCGGAAGGGACAGCTGTTGTCATCATTGAAAGAAGAGATGGAATGACCGGAAGTACACAAAACGGCTTAAAAGAAAAATTGCTGACCTTTCGGCACGGCGTGCATCCGGAGGAGTATAAAGAATTGTCGAACCACCAGCGAATCGAACGGATGCCCTTTGTCGAAGAGTATACGCTGCCACTGTTGCAGCACATCGGCGCACCATCGAAACCTCTGGTTCACAAGGGGCAGCGTGTCCGCCGGGGCGACCTGATCGCCGAGGCGGGATCTTATGTATCGGTGGCCCTGCACGCTCCGGTGGATGGAACGGTAACGGATATTGGCCTGTACGGCCATCCCAATGGGCAGATGTTGCCCGCCATTAAGATCAGGACGGACCCCTTTTCCACCCAACAACTGGACCAGCCCGCCCAGCGCCAGCCGGAAGAGCTGGCCAAGGCCGAATTCATTGAAGCCATTCAGCGGGCCGGTATCGTCGGGTTGGGGGGCGCGGCTTTCCCGGCTCATGTAAAGTTTAATCTATCCGAAAATCAACCCTGCCGTTATCTGATGCTCAACGGCTGCGAGTGCGAGCCCTTCCTGACCTGTGACCACCGCGTGATGGTGGAATACGCCGAAGAGCTGATCGACGGCGCCCACATTCTGCAGCATTTCATTCAGGCGGAAAAGGTGTATATCGCCATTGAAGCCAACAAGCCGGATGCCGTGGTTGGCCTGCGGGCCGCCGCCGCAAAAGCCGGTTTTCCTGTGGAGATCATTCCTCTGCAGGTGAAATACCCACAGGGTGCGGAAAAGATGATGATCAGCGCCATTCTGGGTAAGGAGGTTCCGGCGGGCCGGCTGCCGATCGATGTAGGGGTTTTGGTGTCGAATGTGGGCAGCATCGTGGCCTTGTCTCAGTACTTCCGGCATTCTCAACCGCTGATTGAACGGGTGATAACAGTGACCGGGCCGGCTGTCCGCCGCCCCGCCAATGTGCTGGTTCCCCTGGGTACGCCTATGCGCGACCTGGTGGAGTTCTGCGGCGGCATCACCGGAGAGGCGGCTCGCATTCTACTAGGCGGCCCCATGATGGGCATCGTTCAGAAGAGCCTGGACACGCCGGTAGTGAAGGGCACTTCGGGTATTCTGGTACTGACGGAGCGGGAAGTGCAGGATATCGACACCTTCAGTTGCATCCGCTGCGGCCGTTGCCTGGAAGCCTGCCCGCTCTTTCTCAACCCGGCCCGCCTGGGCTTGCTGGCCCGTAAGGGGTTGTGGGACGATATGGAGGACATCAATGCCCTCGACTGCTTTGAGTGCGGCGCCTGCTCTTACGTTTGCCCTTCGGCCATACCCCTGGTGCAAAGCATCAAAGTAGGCAAGTCGATGATCAGAGAAAAAAAGGCGAGGGAAAAGAATCAGGCATGACCAACAAACCCAAAATAACGATCTCTACGTCTCCTTTCCTGCACGATCAGGCCACCACGCCGAAGATTATGTGGGAATTGGGCTATACACTGATCCCCGTTCTACTGGCGGCCATTTATTACTTTGGCCTCAGTGCGTTGCTGGTCAGCCTGGCCAGCATCGCCGGCTGCCTGGTGACTGAATATTACCTGGGGAACAAAGGCCCGTTGGGCAGCCCTTTGCGCGACGGCAGCGCTCTGGTAACCGGCCTGCTGCTGGCCCTGACGTTGCCTCCCGGCTTCCCATTATGGATGGCTTTTGTCGGCGGAGTGGTCGCCATTGGCATGGGCAAAGCCATCTGGGGCGGTTTGGGGCAGAATGTATTCAATCCGGCATTGGTCGGACGCGCCTTTCTACAGGCGGCCTTTCCCACCGCCATCACCACCTGGGAGCCACCCGACGGCCGCTATTGGGGCGCCCGGGGCACCAACCTGGCGATGCCTTTTTACCAGGGAGAACCGGTAGACGCCCTCAGTACCGCTACTCCTCTGTCGGAGATGAAGTTCAGCCATGAGCCCACCGCTCTGGCGGACCTATTGCTGGGCAACATCAGCGGTTCTCTTGGGGAGACCTGCGCGGTGCTGCTGATCCTGGCCGGCCTGTACCTGGTTATTCGCCGGATCATCAACTGGCGGATACCGGTAGCCATACTGGCGACGGTAGCGCTCTTTTCCGGTATCGCATACCTGCTGGCTCCCGACCGCTACCCTTCACCTGGATTTATGGTGTTGGCCGGCGGGCTTTTGCTCGGAACCGTCTATATGGCCACCGACCCGGTCAGTTCGCCGTTGACCCCCAAAGGCATCTGGATTTACGGTGTAGGCATTGGCCTGCTGGTCGTGCTGATCCGCATCTGGGGAGGCCTGCCGGAGGGCGTCATGTACGCCATCCTGCTGATGAACGCGGCTACGCCGCTGATCAACCGGTTTGCCCGCACGAGGGTTTACGGATATTCATAACGAGGTGACGCCTCCATGGTAACGATGAGGTGACGCCTTCCCCTTTGACTTTGGCGGAGACAAAAAGGTGTCGCCTCCGGAGACAAAAAGGTGTCTTCAAAACTCAAATAGCATACAGCAACCAAGCGCAAAACTAATGTAACTATTTAGGTATTTCGGTTTTAGGGTGTTCCGGTATTGCGGCCGGAGGCTCACAGAGGCTCTGCAACTGCCTGGCCACAAAACCATAATGCCGAAATACCATAATATCTAAATTGGTACAAACTAGTACTAAAATGCAAGAAGAACCCAGCCAACCCATTCCAACCGCAGCGCCCGAGTCGAGCTCATTTCGCCTGGTGGCCACTCTGGGCCTTGCCGGTTTCTTTTCCGGGCTGGTGCTGGTGAGCGCCTTTTTATACACCCAACCCATCATAGCCGCCAACCGGGCGAAGGCGTTGGAGCAGGCCATTTTTAGGGTGCTTCCCGGATGCACCGGCTTTCAAACCCTGGAATTGCGGGAAGGCCGGCTCGTGGCGTTGGAAAAAGAAGCGGAAGAACCGAAGGGGGGCGAAGAACCCCGGCGCATTTACGCCGGGTACAACGAGCAGGAAAAGCTCATCGGCTTTGCCATTCCCGGCGAAGAACCAGGCTATCAGGATTTGGTCGTAGCCCTCTTTGGATACAATCCTACGGAAAAGGTGATCATCGGCTTTGAAGTACTGGAAAGCAAGGAAACGCCAGGGCTGGGCGACAAGATCATGAAAGACGCGGCTTTTCACGCCAACTTTGAGGCCCTGGCTGTCGAGCCGGCCATTACGGTAGTCAAAAAAGGAGAAAAGAAAAAGAGCAACGAGATCGAAGCAATCACGGGCGCCACCATTTCTTCCAAGGCCGTAGGGCGCCTGCTGGACAAAAGTATGGCCGGGTGGCGCCCCCTGATCGAGGCGTATTGGAAGGATTATAAAAAACAAGATAGCGAATAACCGAATCCCGAACAAAGAACAACCCAAAAGATGAATCAGCCAAAAAGCATAGAAAGCAGCCGGACCGCCGAGGAGTTCCTCAAGGGCATCTGGAAGGAAAACCCTGTTTTCGTGGCGGTCCTGGGCATGTGCCCGACCCTGGCGGTAACCAACACCGCCATTAACAGCCTGGCGATGGGCCTGGCGACCACCTTTGTGCTGTTCTTTTCCAGCTTGCTGGTATCGAGCCTGCGCAACGTCATTCCCAAGCAGGTGCGGATCACCACCTTCATCATCATTATCGCAACCTTTGTGACGGTGGTGGATTTCATGCTGGCCGCCATCGTGCCGCAGGTACACAAAGAACTGGGCGCCTTTATCGCCCTGATCGTAGTGAACTGCCTCATTCTGGGCCGTCAGGAGGCCTTTGCTTCCAAGCATAACATCAAACTGGCCCTGGCCGACGCCCTGGGTATGAGCCTTGGGTTTACCTTCGCCCTGCTTTGCATTGGCGTCGTTCGGGAAATCCTGGGCAGCGGCAGCCTGTTTAATATATCGCTCTTTGGCGCCGGCTTCGAGCCCTGGGTCGTCATGATTATGCCGCCGGGTGGCTTTTTTACGCTGGGTTTTCTGTTGCTGTTCTTTAATTGGCTGCAGAAGAAACGCAAAGAGAAGGCAGAGGGGAATAGGCCTGGTACGCAGTATGAAGAAGCGAGGGAATTTTTGTGAGACAGAAAAAGGCTACCGGAAGCCACGTGGGAAGGGGCTTGTCAAAAACCCCAAGGAGGTCGTTATTTTTATAATGATTATAAAAATAACGATTATAAAAGTAATCATTATAAATATAATGATAGGGCTCCATTACTTGCTTTGCCCTCAACTATTCAGCCAGACAACCATGAAACAATGATTTAACCATGCAAGACCTACTCTGGATATTCATCTCGGCTTTGCTGATCAACAACTTTACCCTGGCTTATTTCCTGGGGCTGTGCCCCTTCCTGGGGGTATCGGGCCGGCTGGAAACGGCCTTCCGCCTGGGGTTGGCGAACATTTTTGTCATGCTCATCACGGCGGTCTGCGCCTGGGGCTTGAACACTTTTGTACTGCCCTATGCGCCTTATCTGCGGCTGATCAGTTTCATCATTGTCATCGCCAGTACGGTTCAATTTGTAGAGATGGCGGTCAAGAAGCTCAGCCCTGACCTCTTCAGAGCCCTCGGCATCTTCCTTCCCCTGATCACCACCAACTGCGCCATTCTGGGACTGGCTCTATTTGCCACTAATAAAGGTTACGGGCTGGTGGAAGGCCTGTTTTACGCTTTGGGAGCCGGCGGGGGCGTCACCCTCGCCCTGGTGCTGCTGGCCGGCATACGGGAAGAGACCAAGGTGCTGGATATCCCCAAACTGATTGAGGGCACGGCGTTGAACCTTATTATTGCAGGGATACTGTCAATGGCGTTTATGGGGTTTGCCGGTTTGTTCAGTGCGGCGGGGTAATAGGATTTGGGTAGGAACAGGCTGCCATTCCAGGGCTGGATGAGTTCGCGGTTCGGTTTTCGCTGTTCGCAAATTCCGAACACCGAACGCTCCCTGTCCTCAATGGATCGCCAACAACCTGCTCCGCACCAGCAAGCAGGCCCCCAAAACACCCGCCCGGTTGCCGAGGGTAGACACCTTCAACTGGGTGTCGTTATTCATCAGGCTCAGCGAGTACTTATTGATGGTGCTTTTAATGGGCAGGCGGATGTAATCTTCCGTGGAAGCGAGGCTGCCGCCGAGCACGACCAGTTCAGGATTGAAAATGTTGATCAGCGCGGCGATGCCACGGCCCAGTTTTTCGCCCGTTTCGGCGATCAACTCGATGGCCAGCACATCATCATTGTGAACGGCCTGGATAATGTCTTCCAGCGTGAGGGCTTCCGGGTTGCGCCCGGCATCCGACAGCATGGTGCTGGAGCCTTCCTCCATCTTTTCCCTGAACTTACGCACCAGCGCCCAGCCGGAAGCCTCCGTTTCCAGGCAACCCTTTTTGCCGCAATGGCAGATGATGTCGTTGTCGAAAAGGGGAATGTGGCCAAACTCGCCGCTGTAGCCGGACTTGCCGTAGTACAAGTGCCCGTTGATGACGATGCCCATGCCGATACCGTAGTCGAGATTTAGGAACAGTATATCTTTCTCCTGCTGCACCACGCCTGCACAGTATTCCCCGTAGGCCATTGCCCGGGAGTCGTTCTCCAGAAAAACCTGGATGCCGACTTCCGATTCGATGATCTTGCTGAGCGGATCTTCCTGAAAGTGAAAGAAACTGTAGCTGTAGCCGGTCTTGTAATTGATACGCCCGGAGAGGTTGATGCCAATGCCGAGGATTTTTTCTTTGGAAATAGTCAGGCCAGCGATGAAGTTGCGGATCAGTTTGCAGAGTTCCTGCAGGCTTTCCTCCGTATTCACCAACTCATAAGGGTAGTTTTCCCTGACCTTCACGATGTTTTTCTGAAAATCGGTAAGCCCCAGGTTGATGTGATGCTGTTTGACGTCGATACCCAGAAAATAGGCGGAATCGGGCGTCAGGCCGTACAAACTCGGAGGGCGCCCGCCGGTAGAATCATCCTTACCATAATCTTGTACCAGGCCGTCCTCAATCAGGGCGTTGAGCAGGCTGGTCACTTTGGGCACACTCAGCCGGAGAGTTTTACACAACTCTCCAATGGTTGCATTGCCCTGGTCGGCAAAATGGGCCAAGAGCCGCTTTTTGAGATTGAGGTTTTTATAAGCCACTCCTGTAGGGTGGGTACTGGAAATCTCTTCGAAAAAAGTAGCGTTCATGTTTATTGTGGTCTCATCGTACATTCCATTGTGAGCTACTAAATTTACAATAGATAACAAAATCCGATAGCTTCACAGATGATATTTAAATCAAAAGTTGAGAAGATAACCTTTTTAAAAAAAATTAATAAGTCGCTGCATTTAATTCAATTAATTCTTTACCTTAGTATTATGTAAGTAAATGCTCGTTTAGGAACCATGGCCTTTTGTTTTAACCGAGGAAAATCCGGAGCCTGATGGCTGATAACCTTCGGTAAAATACCAATAATTAATGGACAGATCATCATTGCGGCTGCCTCAATTTCTTTTCTTACTCTCTGTATTGGCTTTTTTGGAATCCTGCCAGCCTCAACCAGTTATTCAGGTGGACATATTGGTTATTGGCGGCGGCGCCAGTGGTACCATGGCGGGTATTCAGGCGGCCCGTGAGGGGGTAAAGGTGGCCATCGTAGAAGAAGGGCCCTGGCTGGGCGGTATGCTCACCGCCGCCGGCGTATCTGCCATCGACGGCAACCACCGCCTGCCGTCCGGTTTGTGGGGTGAATTTCGGCAGCGGCTCTACGATCACTACGGAGGGCCGCAGGCGGTGGAAACGGGCTGGGTCAGCAATTGCCTCTTTGAGCCATCGGTGGGCGATTCTATCCTGAAAGAAATGGCCCGCCTGGATAACCTGGAAATCTTTTTTGAAACCCGCTGGCAGTCGGTGGAGCGGGCAGAGGGTGGGTGGAAAGTAGGGATCGAAAACAAAAACGGCAGGCAGGAGGTTGACGCCACCATTCTGATCGACGCCACCGAACTGGGCGATGTGATGGCTGCCCTGAAGGCGCCTTATGACGTAGGCATGAACGACGGCGCAACCGAACCCGAGGCGCCGGCTGCCGATAATGACATTGTTCAGGATCTCACTTACGTACTCACGCTGAAGGACTTTGGCGAGGGGCAGGACAAAACCATTCCCCGCCCCGAGGGCTACGACCCGGAAGTATTTCGCTGCGCCTGTATTCCCGGCCTGGCGGAAGGGGAGGAGGGCATGAGTTGCGAAAAAATGTTGCTGTATGGCCGCCTGCCCAATGACAAATACATGATCAACTGGCCCAATTGCGGCAACGATATCTACCTCAATATTGTAGAAAAAACGCCCCAGGAGCGGGACGAGGCGTTGCGAGAAGCAAAGCTGCACAGCCTGCGTTTCCTGTATTATATTCAAACCGAAGCGGGTTTTAAAAACCTGGGGCTGGCAGAAGGGGAGTACCCTACGCCCGACGGCCTGCCGATGATACCTTATCACCGGGAGGCACGCCGCCTGAAGGGGATCGTCCGCCTGACTTCGCCCTATATGAGCGCGCCTTTTGAGCAGGAATACCCGCTTTACCGGACCGGCATAGCAGTCGGAGATTACCCCATCGACCACCACCATAAGAAGAACCCGGAGGCGCCCGCCATCGACTTCATCAACATCAAGGTCCCTTCCTACAATGTGCCGCTGGGCGCTATGATCCCGCCCCAAACTGAGGGCCTGATCGTAGCTGAAAAGAGTATCAGCGTCAGCAATATCGTGAACGGTGCGACCCGCCTGCAGCCTGTCGTTTTAGGCATCGGGCAGGCGGCCGGGGCGCTGGCTGCCTGGTGTATTCAAGAAGGTAAGCCGCCCGCTGAGGTATCGGTAAGGGCTGTGCAGCAAACCCTGCTCGACGCCAGGGCTTACCTGATGCCCTATATTGATGTGGCGCCGGATCACCCCCATTTTGCCGCCATTCAGCGCATCGGGGCCACCGGCATCCTACGCGGCGTTGGTGTGCCGTACCAATGGGCCAACCAGACCTGGTTCTATCCCGACAGCATCGCCCGAACGGTTGATTTGCTGCCGGGCCTGCGCGATTTCTACCCGGAAATGGCTGCCTGGAGCGGCCCGGAGGAGTTGGTAACTCCTGTCGTACTGGCCCAACTGATGCAGGCCGCCGGGCAGGGCATGGCCGAAAAGGAGATACAAACAGCCTGGGCGGCTCTGTTTCCGGATATTCCCTATGTGGCCTCGGCGCCGCTGAGCCGAGCCCAGGCCGCCGTTTTGATCGATCATTTATCAAAGCCATTTGAGGCGCCTATAGTATTGACTGGAGAACGGGCGGCCGGCGCTTCCCACAACCACTAACTCATGTCATTAAGTTTTTTGGACATCGCCATCATCCTGGCCTATGTGGCCGGCATCCTTTTCCTGGGATTTTACATTGCCAGAAAAGCCTCCAAGAACCTGCAATCCTATTTCCTGGGAGGGAATAAGCTCAAGTGGTACTACCTGGGCCTGAGCAACGCCTCGGGCATGTTCGACATTTCGGGTACCATGTGGACGGTCAGCATCCTGTTCGTTTACGGGCTGAAGAGCGCCTGGATACCCTGGCTCTGGCCCCTCTGGAACCAGGTGTTCATCTTCGTATACCTCGCCATCTGGCTGCGCCGCTCCAATGTAATGACGGGGGCAGAGTGGATCACCTTTCGCTTTGGCGATGGGCGCGGCGCCAAGCTTTCGCACATTATTGTGGTCACCTTTGCGGTGATCAGCGTGATTGGGTTTATTGCCTACTTCTTTGAAGGCATTGGCAAGTATTGCACCGCTATTTTGCCCTTCGACCTGAGCATGAACATCGCCGGCTGGTACATCACTTCCGAGCAATCCTACGCTCTGCTGGTCTGCTTTCTGACCACGCTTTACACGGTCAAGGGCGGCATGTACAGTGTAGTGGCCACGGAGGTGCTGCAGTTTTTCATCATGACCATTTCCTGTTTTGTCATTGGTTATATCGCCTACACCACGGTCACGCCGGAACAGATCAACGCCGTTATACCGGCAGGCTGGAAAGACTTGTTCTTCGGCTGGGAGCTCGGCCTGGACTGGACGAAAACAGCCCTGCCAGCCGTGAATGGTAAAATAGAACAAGACGGCTTTGGCTTTTTCGGCATCCTTTTCATGATGATGATCTTCAAAGGCATCTTTGCCTCCATTGCCGGGCCGGTGCCCAGCTACGATATGCAGCGCCTGCTTTCCGCCCGCACCCCATCGGAGGCGGCCAAGCTGAGTTTTACCACCATCTGGGTCATGTACATGCCCCGCTATCTGATGGTCGCCAGCTTTACGGTGCTGGCCCTGGCCTACCTCACTCCTGAACTGGGACTGGAGGGCGACCAGATGGACTTCGAAAAGATCATGCCGCTGGCCATCAACAAATTCGTGCCCGTCGGTTTCAAAGGGTTGCTGTTAGCCGGCTTTTTGTCTGCTTTTATGGGCACCTTTTCGGCCTTCATCAATTCGGCCCCGGCCTATATTGTCAACGACATTTACAAGAAATACATCCGCCCCGATGCTTCCGATACCACTCTCATCCGTATGAGTATCGGGTCGTCGATATTGCTGGTGGTAGTAGGCGTCATCTTTGGCTTTTACGCCTCTTCGCTCAACCAGCTGACTCTGTGGCTCACCTCCGCCCTTTACGGCGGTTATGTGGCGGCCAACCTGCTCAAATGGATTTGGTGGCGTTTCACCGGCCACGGTTACTTTTACGGTATGCTCTTTGGGTTGATTGCCTCCACTACCAAGCTTTTCTTTTTTCCGGAGTATGTGGATATCTACATCTTCCCCATCATCTTTGCCTTTTCTCTCCTGGGGTGTATCATCGGCACCTACACCGTCCCTCTTAAGAACCGGGAGGCCGTAAAGGAATTCTACCGCAAGACCCGCCCCTGGGGCTTCTGGGGGCCGATCCGGCGGGAAGTAATGGCGGAGAACCCTTCTTTTGTTCCGAACCAGGACCTGGGCCGAGACGCCTTCAATATTCTGGTGGGCATTGCCTGGCAGTTTGCTCAGGTGGTCATCCCCATCTACTTCATGCTGCGCGAAAGTTATGAATTGATGGTGTGGTCGGTGGTGCTCATTACCACTACCTGGTTGTTGAAAAAGTACTGGTGGGACCGGCTGGGCGAAGCTGATAAGGAATGGGAACAAACAGCCAGCAGTTAACGTGTTATTTGTTGACTGTTGATGGTTGCACTATACCCGGAACTGTTCGGAATTCGGTGTTCGGAATTCGCAAATCACTGAAAATCAAGAGGCGTTTTTTTAAAGACACAAAAAATTGAACTATCCCGCAATTCGCAATTCGCTGTTCGCAAGTTTCTGAAAATCAAGGGATATTATTCAGAAGAGGCTACCCGTCTAAGGTTGGACACGGTTAGAAGCAGGTAAGCCCAGGCAGCCTGCCGCGTTTGCGAACAGCGAATACCGAACCGCGAACTCGTCCAACCCTGGAATGGTAGCCTCAGAAGGCACAGGAATTTGAACTATCCCTGTACTATACCCTTAAAGTCATTAACGAACAAACAACGAACAACAACCAACAACACCCCCCCCTGGCATGCAAATAACCGGAACATTCATCGATGAGATCTCCCACGATATTCCACACCAGAATTGGGGTAAGGAAGAGTGGCGCCGCGACTTCGGCCACATGAAGGCCATCGGGATCGATACCGTAATCCTCATCCGCGCCGGCTATCGCCGTTTTCTGGCCTACCCTTCGGCTTATCTGCAGCGCACTTATGGTTGCTATATTCCTCCGTTAGACCTGCTGGAGTTATTCCTCGAACTGGCGGCGGAACACGGTATGGACTTCTACTTCGGGCTGTACGACAGCGGCCATTACTGGGATACGGGCGATATGCAAACCGAGATCGACGCCAACCGCTTCGTCACCGAGGAAGTGTGGGAGAGATACGGCCACCATCCTGCTTTTAAGGGTTGGTACCTGAGTATGGAGATCAGCCGAAAGACAAAGGGCGCCATCGAAGCGATGCGGGCGCTGGGGCTGCACTGCAAAGCCCTGAGCGATGGCCTGCCTACTTTCATTTCACCCTGGATGGACGGCAAAAAAGCGGTCTTGGCCGCCAACCCTGCTCTTGCCAAAGAAAATGCGGTTTCTCTGCGCGAACACGAGCAAGAATGGAATGAGATCTTTGATGGAATACGCGGCGCGGTAGATGCGGTGGCTTTTCAGGATGGGCACATTGATTACCACGAGCTGCCCGCATTTTTTGCCCTGAACAAGCAGTTGGCCGGCCAACACGGGCTGCAATGCTGGACCAATGCCGAGAGCTTCGACCGGGACATGCCCATCAAGTTTTTGCCCATCAAATTTGAGAAACTGCGCCTCAAACTTGAAGCCGCCCGGGCCGCCGGCTATGACAAGGCCATCACCTTCGAGTTCTCTCACTTCATGAGCCCGCAGTCCGCCTATTTACAAGCAGGGCATTTGTATAACCGTTATCGTGAATATCTAGATACGCTGCCACTATGAAGCAATATAGCGAACTGTACAAAAAGGAATTACTCGAAAGCATCGTCCCTTTCTGGGAGCGGCACTCCAAAGACGAAATCTACGGAGGCTACCTCACCTGTCTGGGCCGTTACGGAGAACCCTTTGACACCGATAAGTTTATCTGGTTGCAGGCACGGGAAGTCTTCTCCTTTTCCATGCTTTACAATAAGGTGGAACCCAAGGACAATTGGCTGGAAATGGCCCGCCATGGCGCCCGTTTCCTGCAACAACACGGCCGCGACGCGGATGGCAACTGGTACTTTTCCACCAACCAAAAAGGAGCGCCGTTGGTGCAGCCCTACAATATCTTTTCCGACTGCTTTGCCGCCCTGGCCTTTGGCGCCTTATACAAGGCCGACCCCCAAGAGGCGTATGCCGCCCTGGCTATCGATACCTTTCAAAACATCCTGGCCCGCCGGGAAAACCCCAAAGGCCCGTACGAGAAAACGTTTCCCGGAACGCGCAACCTGAAGAATTTTGCCCTCCCGATGATTCTTTGCAACCTGTCTATGGAAATGGAGCACCTGCTGCCTCCCGGCCAGGTAGCGCCGCTGATCCGGGAAGTAGTCCATGAAGTGATGGACGTTTTTTATGATGAAGAACACGGCCTTATTCGCGAAAATGTAGGCGCCGACGGCCGTTTTATCAGTTGCTTTGAAGGCCGCCTCCTCAATCCCGGCCACGCCATCGAGGCCATGTGGTTCATTATGGACCTCGCCGTTCGGCTCAACGAGCCCCAGCTGATGGAAAAAGCTATTGACATCGCCCTGCACACCGTCGAGTACGGCTGGGACGCGGACTGCGGGGGCATCTTCTATTTTATGGACATCGAGCAGAAGCCACCCCAGCAACTCGAATGGGATCAGAAACTCTGGTGGGTGCACATGGAAACGCTCGTTTGTATGGCCAAAGCCTATGCCTATACCGGCAATGAACAGGCCAAAGCCTGGTTTGAACGAGTTCATGACTATTGCTGGCGTCATTTTCGGGACCCCGAATATCTGGAGTGGTTCGGCTACCTGAACCGTCGCGGCGAAGTGCTGCTGCCCCTGAAAGGAGGAAAATGGAAAGGCTGCTTTCACACCCTGCGGTCCCTGTACCAGGTGTGGCAGGCGCTGGACAACCAGGCCGGGACTGCTGAAAAGTCATAAATGTATCGGGCTGGAGAGTGGCCGGTCAAAAATCCTGCTTCGGAAAGGAAATTTTTCCGTTGAAGAGAACAGTAATTTCTCCAAATTGAATCAAAGATAACATTATATGATCCGATTTTCCGTTTGGTTGCTCCTCGCCGGCGCTCTGTTTGCCGGCCCAGGAACAGTGGCCTTCGCTCAGGAAGCACCTTTGCCCAACACTACCCCCGCCGTCCGCGGCGTATGGCTGACCAATGTAGCGAGCGATGCTTTGTACTCCCGTGAGCACATACAAGAAGCCGTCGATCTGTGCAGCGAGCTGGGGTTCAACACTATTTTTGTGGTTACCTGGAACGATACCTACACTACCTACCCGAGTGCGTTGCTGGCATCCATCACCGGACAAGGCATCCATCCGGACTTTGCAGGCAGGGACCCGCTGCGGGAGCTCATTGATGCCGCCCACGCGAAGGGCATCAATGTGTTTGCCTGGTTTGAATTCGGCTTCGCCGCCACCATGAACGACACTACCGGCGGGGTAATCCTGCAAAAGCGGCCCCATTGGGCGTCGCGTGACCAGGAGGGCCGAATCACGGAAAAAAATGGTTTTCAGTGGATGAACCCTTTTCATCCGGAGGTACAGGATTTTATTAAAGAGCTGGTCCTGGAAGTCGTCCGAAACTATGATATCGATGGCATTCAGGGCGACGACCGCCTGCCTGCCCTTCCCTCCAACGGTGGATACGACGACTTTACCGTAAAGCTGTTTCAATCTGAGCACAGCGGCCGACAGCCGCCTGCTCATTACAAAGACTACGAGTGGGTGAAATGGCGCTCCGGCAAGCTCAGCCTTTTTCTCGCCGGCCTGGTTCAGGCGGTGCGGGAGGAAAAGCCCGGAGTGGTTATCTCTATGGCCCCTAGTATTTACCCCTGGAGCGAGGAAAATTACCTGCAAAACTGGCCGGAGTGGCTGAATAGGGGCCTGGTGGACCTCATCATCCCGCAAGTGTACCGTTATGAACTAGACGCCTACGAGCGGGAGATGGACAAAATCCTCGGGCAGCAGCTGCATCCTGCGAACAAAGCCCGGTTTTATCCGGGCGTACTACTCCAGGTCAATGATTATAACCCCACGGAGGAATTGCTGGACGGCTTTATCGCCTGCAACCGCCGGCACGGTATCCAGGGGGAAGTGTTTTTCTTTTTTGAGGGAATCAAAAAGTTCAAGCCCTACTTTAAGGCAAAGTACCGCGAGTAGCGAACAGCGAAATGCGGATAGGTACCCATCCCTGTAAGGAGCCTCTCCTCACTCCACCTCTTCGATCTGCTGGCTGCGCAGTTTCCGCATCCCGTAGTTGACCGAAATCATGACCGCCAGGCCGATCAGGTAGGAGGTGATGATCATCAGCCATTCGTAATCGTCTTTGGCCAGCGCCTGCCGCTTGCTGGCCAATCCCCACAGGTTGGCCAGGCCTTTCTTGACAAAAAATTGGGAGACCAGGGAGGAGGCCGTCAGGCCGGCCAGGTAACCGGCGGCCAGGTTGAGCGCTTCCTCACCGAGGAAGGAGGTGAATTTTGACATGAGGTGGTGGTTTTTTAGGGGGGAAGCTACGAGGTTTTTGGGGAATTTGGGATTGTTTTTGTAAGGGTTTCCGGCCATTTATAATTTCACCTAAATGGAATCGAATTCCTCTCAAAAACTATTCATCAATGCAGAATAGAAACTATCGCCGATGCCTATAATTTTTTCTTCGCCCCGGTATTCAATAGCCACCTCCCTGGTAACGGTCAGGACTCTTTGGATGCGACAGGTATTGATGGCAAAATTCCGGCTGATCTGTTGCACGGGTGCGTGGGGGTGGGCTTCCAGAAAGCTGGCCAGTGTTTGGTTGACCAGGAACTCATCTTTGTCCGAGACCAGGTAAATTTTTCCTTTCGGAGCTACTTCCAGCCACGCCGTTTCTGCAAAAGGGACTTTTACTATAGACTCTGGCGTCCGAATTACAAAGTAGTCTTTGGCTTCCTTTTGCATCAGGTCCACAGTCACGGTGTCGATGGCGTCCCTCAGTTTTTCGCGCCAGTTTTCCAGCATAGGCTTGGGCAGGAACTTGACTACATGCTTGCGGTATTTATTGAGTACTTCCAGTGCGTACTCCGGGAAGCCGGTGATCATCACGGTTGTTGGGATGGGAATCTTCCGGTTTTCCAGGCGGTCCATCAGTTGAAAGGCAGTCCCGCCCACCAGCTTGATGTCCATAAAGGCGGCCTGTGGGTGGTGGGTTTCGATCAATGTGAAAGCTTCGTCGAGCGACTCGGCCTCGCCGACAACCTTCAGCTCGGAAAATTGGGATAGTTGTTCATGCAGCTTACGGCGCCAGGCCGGCTCGTCCTCGATGATAACGCAACTAATCGGAAATGGCATATTGATACTTTTTTGGAATAGTGATAATCACCCGGGTACCGAAACCTTTGCCCGTCGCGTCGGTGTAGATTTCGTCTTCATATCGCTGGGTGATCTTTTGATGGTTTTTCGAATTGAAGATTCGGATTAACTCCGCCAGCATGCGGGTGCCCTGCTGGGTGCCGACCGAGCCGATACGCATTGCTTCTTTACGGCCAACACCATCGTCTTCCACTTTCAGGATGACGTGTTCTCCTTCTGTTTCGGCGGACACCCTTACGTACCCGCCGCCACGCTTGTTATTCACGCCGTGCTCGATAGCATTCTCGACGTGAATTTGCAGAATCATCAACGGCACATCGATAGCTTCTCCCAGCCTATCGGCCTGGTCCGGTTCGGGCAGGTAGTAGTTGAGCTTATCCTCGAAGCGTATTTTTTGGATGTAGCAATAGTTCCAGACGATTTTGAGTTCCTCTTCCAGAGAATGAAAAGAACGTTTATGGCGGCTGTTCTGGAAGATGATCCGGATATTTTCCGCCAGGCGGCCGATGACAGACACCGCTTCGGAGTCGTGCTGGTCGTCAGCGCGGATTTGCAGCCAATTGAGCGAATTATTAATAAAATGTGGGTTGAGCTGGTTGACGATAGCCTGCACCCGGGCCGACATCAGCCGGCGGCGGTATAAGTCCTGGCGCAGGCGGTTGCGGTACCACCAATAAGCCAGAGCGGCCAGCAGCAGTAGCAGCCCAATATAAGCGCGCCCATCTTTATACCAGACTTGCGGAATCCGAAAATCGATCACCGCCGGCTCCGAGATCATGCCGTGCTTAAGGGCGAACACCTTGAAGCTGTATGAGCCTGGGGCGAGGTTTTGAAAGGCCGCTTCCTTTTCAGCAGTCTGTATAAGCGTGTCATCGTTAAGTTGATAGCGGTACACGATGTTGTCATATAGAAGTGGGCTGCTGGCGGCCGAAAACCCGATTCGAATATTGGTGTGTTTGGCTTGTAGTTTTTTTGCCCGGTTGCTATCAGCCAGCAGTTCGTCACCGTAAGAAGAGAGCCGGGTGATGCGAACCGTTGGCCAGGTTTTGTCTTTCACGTATAGGTTCGGGTCGAAGCACGTAACCCCCTTGTCGTTAGCCCACCATATTCTTTTCTTGCTGTCGATTAGTATGGCGTTCTGTTCTCCGAAGCCTCCGCTGTAGCCTTCTTTGGGAGTGAAATAATGGAGGATAGGCGCCGACGGATTCCGGTACCAGCTTGGAATGTTGAGAATACCCATCCCTTCGTGGGTCAAAAGGACGAGCAGGCTGTCTCGGAACAGCTTAACGCTGTGGACGGCACGCTCATTGGTGACTCCTCGGACAACAGAGATTAGGTGGCTGTCAATATCGAAATCCGGCTTCGGCTGGCGCGGTGGTTCCAGGAAGAACAGCCCGTCAGAAGTTCCCATCCAAAGGTTGCCGCGCTGGTCGGCCTCGAAACTCCAGCCGCCGTATTTCGTCTGCCCGGTTTTTGTCAGCCAATTCAGGACGGTATCCTGTTCGGGAAGGTAAACGGCCAGGCCGTAGGTATAGTGTCCCATCCAGTATTGCCCGTGCTGATCCTGAACAACGCCGGTGATATTTTGGATTCCGAAGCCTTTTTCGGGGCCGATCTTGATCCAACAGGAATCGACGTAGCCGCATCCTGCATCCCGTTGAATGAACAACCCCTTGCGGGTGGTGCCGAAGATCAGCTGGCCATTGTTGTTCTCCCGCAGGATATAGCCGTAGGTAAGCGGCAAGGCCATGTTCACCTTCTTTTCTTCCGGGTTTACAGCAATGAGCCCCATAAAGCCCGGCCGGGTGGAAGGCAGGAAGAGGAGGTTGCCGTCCTTGCCGCAATAGCTTCCTGGGAGAATACCCGTATAAGCGGACAAATATTCCGGTTCGGGATGAACGGACTCTCCATCGTAGTATCCGACCGACCGGGCGTAGCTTCCAAACCAGATATTGCCGGCCTTATCTTCCACTACCGTGTGGATAGCCGGCAGCATGACGGGGTTGTCTTCGGAAAACAGGTTGGTAAATGCCGGGAAGACGCGGAGCAGCCCGCTGTGCGAAGCAATCCAGTAGGTGCCGGCTTCGTCGGGGCAGGCGCCGAGGACGGCCTCCCTGAACCGGAAAACGACAGCCTGCGCCAGCGACAAATCCGGCCGCAGGCGATACAAATAGTGGATGTCCTGATCACGTAGTAGTAGAAGGAATCCGCCGTCAGGTAGCGGCGTATATTTTTCCATCTCTACATTTTTTTTCAACTGCTCGTTCAGGTGGCCGGGCAGAGGCCGCCAGCTTTGGCCGTCAAACCGGAAGGCGCCGGCCCCCTGGATAAAGGCGCCGACATTGTCTTTGAGGAATTTTTGACAATGTACCCCAACACCGGGGGCGGGTTTTTCGGGAAGGGGCAGCAGAGCCCAGCCGGCCCCTTTCCGTAAATAATAACCAACATCCCCATTTCTATCCCGGTGGAACAGCAAATGGTTATCATTCCAGGGGTCCGGTTGCAAGTAATACGTGCCCGGAGCAGCAGGAAGCGGTAAAGAATCCAGACGCTCGAAGCCGCTCCTGGCAGGGTTGTACCGATAGATGGAATTTTCATTGTACACCCAGAATTCCTTATTTCTCAGGTGCAAAAGCCGGTTCCCATCCGGAGCGTGGGCGGAATAGAATAAGCTGTCGGACGGAAGGCCCCTGGCGGTTGGAAAGCTGCGCGCCTCTCCGTCCCGGCTGTAATGGTGATAGGCGCCCGTATTGGCGTCGGAAAACCAAACGCCCCCCTGTCCGTCGGGCGTGATCCTTCCTGCCGATTTGGCGGGAACAGGGATTCGAGTGAAATCTACTCCATCGAAGCGGTAGATGCCGTCGCTGTTGGTGCTAACCCACAACGTCCCGGACTCATCGGCATACACAGCGGCAGTTTCGTTAAACGGCAGGCCCTGGCCGGTCGTGTATAAATACGTGCCCGCGTACTGGGCGTGCAGCCCTGCCCCATAAACAGCACACAGATAGAACGAGAAGGTCCGCCATGCCAACCCATGCCTCCAATGGTACATCGGGTAAAAGTTTTTCTCAATATACTAATTCCCGGCGGATGCATTTCCGGAAGCCGCGCCAATGGTGGCTGGAGGCGAATGGATAAGGGGATAAGGGGAATGAAGGGAAGAAGAGATTGGCTGATGAAAATTTTACAGTCCATCGTCTTTTTAGTTGTTTTTTGGGATCAGTTCATACTTCACAAGCCCAAGGGATAAAATAAAAAAAGTGGAGGGTAGGTTCTCCTGGAAAGGAGATTTCCCGCATCAGTTTGCCATTTTCACCGTATCCCTTTTCTTCATCAATACTATGCCGGCAGCCTGTCGAATAGTGGTTTTACGGATGCCTATTATACCAACTCGGATGGGGTAGCTTATGTGAAGGCCGTGTGCCGGGAAGAGGACTTGGCTTGGCTAGGGCAGGATTCGGATAACTATTTATAAGTTAATGATTTTTATGGTGTCAAAAGCTTCCACCCGCACTTCCTGTTCATTGAATTAAAAGAACGTATGTTTTTCCAAAAAAACATTGAAACAAAAGAAGGACAAATGGAGTAGAACTATATATTTTTATATTTATAAACTAATAGCCAATGAGCGTAGTGAATTTAAAGAATAACCTGCACCAGATGGTGGAGGAAACCGAAGACCCGGAAATCCTGGCGCAAATAGCTACCCGATTTGCTTCCCTTTTGGGGGGAAAGGACGCGGGGAGGGGCTTGTTGTATGAAGAAAAAGAAAGGATGGAACTGGGGAAAGTGGATTCTGAAACTGGCCGGACGATCCATTATTTCCAGATCAGGGAGAAAGCCAAAGACATCTTGGGGAGCCTGTAGTTAAATCTTTCCGACAACATCAACCAAAATTTGACGCCTGCGCCCGTTAAGAGTATGTTCAAGGATCATTGGAGACAACTTAACACTCTGGGAATCAACTATTCCTAAACAGGGGTAGGTTTCCGGCCTAGTGCAATGAAACAAGGCGTTTTATAAAAGTTGGGTTGGTGATCCCGGCAGGCTCGGAATAGCTGCTTTTAAGTGGCTGTTATTCAGATTTTTGTGTGTTTTTATTTGAAATTTTAGAAAAAGGTCAGAAAAAATACTCTCTAAAACCTCATTTTTCACTTCCTGCCTTTCCATCTTTGAGTATCCCGGCTACCATGCATGATAGCCAGAATGAACACATTTTCTTCAACGACCTTGAAGATCAGGTTGTATTTGAACCGCTGGATTACAGCTCTTCTTTTTTCGCCATAAATGGGAGGGAACAGAAATGGGTTGTCTTCCAGGAGTTCGACAATTTCGGTGAGATCCGCCAGTAATTCGAAGCCTAACCCGGTTCTTTGGCCTTCCAGGTATTGGTAAGCCTCATCCAGGTCTTGCTCCGCTTCGGGCTGGATAATGACATGATACCCTGGCATCAGTGCGCCTTATACTTTGAAATAACCTCTCTGGCAGGCTTGCCAATTGACTCTCCTTTGTCTAGGGCTTGCTCCCTACGGTCCAGCTCTTCCTTCCAGACTTCCGATAGCTGGAAATCGTCTTTCGCCAGGAGCTCTACCATGAAGTGGATCAGCTCCGCCTGTTCTTCCCGGCTTAGTTTGCTGACTTCCTCTTTTATAGCTTGAATACTCATATCAATCAGGTTTATCAATTGATTCGGCACATAAAGTTAACGGTTTTATTTGGAGAATCGTTTGTGGGATGCTATCTCTCTCACCTCTCACCTCTCATTGAACTACATGAAGTGCAATGAAGTCACTTTTACCATTTCTTCATTCTTTCCTTAGCCTCTTCCTGATTCACGACCTTACCTTCTTCCACTTCCTGCAGGCCCGTGTTGATCTTTTCCAACAGAATCAGCCGACCGACCAACTCATCCAGGGAGAATTCCTCAGGAAGAGACTGGATGGTTTCGAGTACTTTTTCTTTGTTTAGCATTTCATTCGTCTTATGCAGAGATAACGATAAAGTGGGGGAGAATGGTTTCTAGCCATTCAAAAAACCAAAGACAAACAAGCCGGTCTCCATCCACCTTTATAAAGCCTTGGAAACAGGATTCTCCAAAGACCATTGCCACAGCCCACGATCCAGAGTCCGCATATCAATATTCAGCCGCTGAGCCAGACCTCGGGTGAATTGCACATATTCCCACCAAAAGCTAAAACGGTATGCCTTTGGTTCTTTGATACCCAGTGTTTCCAATGCCCTGAAATCTAAAATCGGATAGGGCTCTGGATGGAGAAAATGAAGGAAAACGGAAGCAGTTGGATAGCCTACCCCCTCCAGCAAGGTAAATGTCTCGACTCTGAGTTTTTCCTCTTTTGCTGTAAGAGCAAAAGCTGAAGCTTCCTCTACCATTTCTGGGCTGTTCTTTCGAACCCTCGATTTAGACCGCTGGGTTTTCCATTCGCAGATCAAAAAAAAATCATCATAGGGAATATATCCAAGCTGCTCAACCCGTGGGCGGATCTCCTCGAGTATCCTGTCATCTGTTCCATTTTGATAAGCATAGCGGCTGGAAAGCCCAACCAGTTCTTGTGGCTGACATTGGAGCGAAAATGTCTGAAAGCAAGGTTCCATGGCAATTTTATTTACTCCCCAATATTCGCAAAAGACCGCTGGATCAATTCCCTTGCCAGTTCGATATCATCCAACGCTTTTATTGTGTATTCAAAATCTCCGGTCGCAAAGTGGCCAATGTTACTCACATCCCGGGAATTGGGAGGTAAGCTATCGAATTCTTCCGCTTTGATCTTAAGGAACAGCAAAACCTTACTTTTCTGGATCTCCAGGCACACAAAGTTCTGGCTGGTGCGATAGGCGACGTAAAACTTCTTGGGGGCCTCCTCAATAGACTCGTCAAGGCTGAGGATGTACTCCCGGAGTTCCGTGACAATCTCTCTGATATTCTGGCTTTTCCCCTCCAGATGATCATCAAATTCATACGAAGCAGTCCGGCGGGTTTCCGCTGCTTTCTGCCCTGTGGTCAAACCAGCTCCTCCCTTACCCGATTCCACATGGCCCAGCTCCATCATAGCCGAACTCTTCTGGAATACCTCTTCCAGGAACAGGCTTCCGTTTTCGTAGATCTTGTATTGCCACAATTCGATATTTGCCCCCATCATTCTCACGGCGTGGAGATCGTATTTCTTGTACTCCGGAGCGATGCAGATCACCCGGATACCACTCCAGTCCACTTCGATGTTATTTCCCAATTGCTGGCCGACAGCCACCTGGAAATCTCCCTGATGGTCTTTCATCCAGGAAAGGTAAAACAGGCTTTGGTTGATGAGGTCGGAAGAAGGCTTGATCTTATACTCAATGATGACGGGGTTGTTGTCTTCTGATAGCGCCAGGGTGTCGATACGCCCGCCGTGAATGGCCCCCGTGGAAAACTCCGTGGCTACGAACCGGCAGTTGAAAATGGCCTCCAGGTTCCGTTCGATGAGTTGCTGTAGCTCCTTTTCTTTGGGAAACTGGCTGGCTTTGACCAGGCTGGCTTTGTTTTTGTCGATTTGAAAGAGTGGCATGATTATACTATTACTACTTCAGTTTAAAGATATTCAAACACATTACGCTCCTCTGGAGCTAATATTTGGGTGTCTTGGGGTAATGCTAACAACATTATGCTCCTCTGGAGCTATTTTTCAGCCCCGGAGGGGCCAAAATGTTGGGTGTGCCGGGCATGGCACTACACTACCGGGTGCGAAAGATACGAAGGTATCGGACAAGTCCCAAGGGGGCCAGCTGACGGGTACCCCATAGCCAAAGCCAAGGGTGTCTCGGGCGACCGGGAATCTGAAGGAAGGCGGTGGCAAAGCCCAGGTGTGGACGAACAGAAACTGAATAGTAGGCCTGTCGACTCGGGGAAGCGTACCCTAAATCGCCTAATCCCAACAGTCAGCCGGTGTCGAATGCAATAATGTCGTGTTAGCAAAAGTGCAAAAAAATCGTGTCATCTTAGTGGGCAAGAGAAAAACGAGGCCTTATGGCGAAGACAACCCTTGCCCAAAAAGAGGCCATCCGCGAGCTGTTAGCGAGCGGGACGGCTTACAAAGAAATAGCGAAGCAGCTATGCCTTACCTTACGGACAGCCCGAAAATGGGGCCAAGCCATCAAAAAAGGGGGCCCTTATCGCCCCGTCTTGGACGGCCGCGATGCGGCGTAGCAGGGACATTTCCTACTGCGGTGCACAATCGTATCGACGAACTGCGCCCTGGCGTTGGGGGCTGGGGCGCCATCACCCTGCGGGTAGAGCTGGGGCTAGACCTGAGCCTGCAGGGACAGCGCCTTCCCAGCGTGCGCTCCATCAACCGTTATCTAAAAGACAAAAAGCGGGTGCGCCCGTACCGCCAACCCCGGCCTATGCCCGACACCCAGCTTGTTATCGGCCAACACCCGCACGACGTATGGCAGATGGATGCCGAGGGCAACAAACAAGCTGCTGGCATAGGAACCGTGTGCGTGGTCAACGTCAAGGACACCTTTTCGAAAACCTATGTCCAATCCTACCCTTTAGAGCTGGCTTCAGCGCACAGCCACCCCAAGACAGCGGACTATCAGCGGGTGCTGCGCCTGGCCTGGATGGAATTCGGCATGAACAATTGCCTGCAATTGGACCATGAAAGCGTTTTCTATGACAACACCCACGCCTCGCCCTTTCCCACTCCGTTCTGCCTATGGTCAATTGCTTTGGGCAACCAAATCATCTATACGCCAGGCGGCAAGCCCTACAAGCAGGGCGCTGCCGAGCGCAGCCACCAAACCATGGACAGGCAGGTTTGCCAAAACAAAAGCTACCCAGGCCACGCAGCCCTGTTTGCCGCCTGCCAGTCCAGGCGCAAACGGCTTAACCTCCATATCCCGTGCCGTACCCTAAAGGGCCAAGCCCCGTTAGAAGCCCACCCCGCGGCAAAGCACTCGGGCAAGTATTACAGCCCTTTAACTGAAGAGCAGCTCTTCGACGTCGAAAAAATCTACGCCTATTTAGCTCAATGTAAACCCTGGTATCGAACCGTTACAGACAACCGCACCGTAGCCCTGGGCAGCCAACAATATTTTTTAAAAGACAGCAAACCAGGCACAGAACTTGCCATACGCTTCGATTTAGCGGCCAAGCAGCTCGTATTCTGCGATCAAAACCAGGGCATGGTCGCCCAACTGCTCCCCAAAGGGCTGGGATACAAAGATTTAGCCGGTGACATCGACGGCTTCATTTCCTGGGTTGATGCCCTGGATTGCATCGAGCATGCCCGGCCGGACCCCTGACACGACTTTTTTGCACATTCGCCTGACACGACATTATTGCATTCGACAGCCGGAGAGGAGATGGGTAAATTCAGCCGCAGCGGGTGAAAGCGTAGTGCCTTGCCCCGGGAGATCTGCCTAACCGGGCTATTGCCGGAGGTACGCGCGAGTACTGAAGAAATCCAGGCAACCAGGAGTCAGCAGAGGGCATAGTACCAAGGCGAGAGCCAAGGGAAGGCCTGAATTCTTTAACCAAGGAAGCAGCCATCCAATGAGTAAAGACGACAAAGAGCCGAAACCGCAACGAGGCTATAAACAAGGAAACTTGTTTGAAGGCCAAGGCGGGGCGTTGAGTAAACCGGAAGGCGGAACCAACCGGAGCGCGAAGCGGGCAGAGTTGTTTTCCCGCCTGGAGGCACAGCGAGCCTTGACCACGCGGATCGTGGACAAAATATCGGAACATGGGGCCTTATCAAAATCCTTTCAGGAGTGAAAGGCAACCGAGGAGCGGCAGGCATAGACGGGATAAGCCTGGACGAATATGAGCGCCAGCTAATGGCGCACATAAAGCGGCTACGCGAGGAACTACTCAAAGGCGAATACCACTCCCAAGCGGTAAGAGGAGTAGAAATTCCCAAACCAAACGGAGGTAAACGCCTATTGGGTATCCCTACGGTAGAAGACCGGGTAGTAGTTAAGAGCCAGCGGTTAGCCGAGCGCGTAATGGCGTCGCTAACCCGCTTTATCGAAGAGAAGCTCAAACTGAAAGTCAACCGGGAGAAGAGCGGAGTGAGGCGATGCGATCAAGTCAAATTCCTGGGCCACATCGTGGAACAGAACGGCAAGATAAGGATCGCCGATGCCAGCATCAAACGGCTAAAGATGAAGATCCGGGAAGTAACCAAACGCAGCCGAGGGCTTTCATTCACCCAGGTAATAGCGGAAACCAACCGGATTATCCAAGGATGGGCTGTGTACTATCGCCGATGCAACACTTGGTTGTCAAACCTGAGAGACATGGACGGCTGGATACGCAGTTACAAGTGCAGGAATTACAATGTGTAAAAAGGGAAGCCTCCGGCTGGTACCCGAAGGCTTCTTGACTCAACCTTTATCTTGCTATCGCATGAGCAGATAGCAAAGGCTAAGGCTATTAAAAAGCTCTTAAATATACAAAAAAAGCTTGAGCCCTCTGCTCGCGGTAGCCATTCTTTCACCTTAAAAAATTGGAAGTTATGGTACCGACACTCCTTCTTAAAGCCTTTCGTGGAACTGTATCCGATTTGATCACCTTTAAAACCGGACAGCCATGAGGGCCTATGCAATGATCACAATAGTTATCCTGAGTGGCCTGCTCGGTTATATCGGCCACCACTACTACCTGCTGATATCGGAGTTAAATGAGGCGCAGATGAAACTGATTCGCTCCGAGTACGAGAACCTGTTGTTCAGAGACAGCATTGCCATACTTGAACAGAGGGTTAACAGCCTGCTCAGAGGCCTTGATTCAATTCAAAAGCGCCTGGAAAAGGAGCGAATGCGGTTCGAAAAATGCATTAGGGACACAGTTGCCGCCATGGGCCATGAAATTCGGGGGCTGGAACTAATGCGCCGCCAGCAATTGGCGCGGCTCCGGGATTCTCTTCTCCTGGTCGTTCGGGATACCCTGGAAGCTGAAAGAGCGCGATACCTTTCGGGGCGAGAGGCTTTTTCGGTCCTGTCTGCTCAGTGGGGTGAGGAAATCGGACAAAGCACTCCTCCTGAAACTGAAGAGGGCGACGGGAAGCGATTCATGAAGTTATCCTTGCTGATTGCTAACATGGTCATCGTTGTTACCATCCTTGCGGCTGCTATACAAGGCCTGGCCCGCCGGCGCAAGCGTTGGTGCTTTTGATCTGAATGTGTATACTTATATTTCGTGACGGGCTGTGGGAGGTACGGAATCCTTACACATCGGCGGGATACACTTCTCATCTTGCCGGGGCAAATTATTCAGGTATTGTTCAGACAGAAAAGGGTGCTAAGGGAAGCTCCTTAGCACCCTTATTTTAGAGGCCCCGGCAGGATGAACTGCGTTGATCCTATTGGGCTCCAAAGTCAAAAACCCGCGGCCTGCTCGCTGCGCTCGTACAGGCTTTTGCTTTCGTCCGCTTGCGCAAAAGGGTTTTGCGCCGCTGCCAAAAGCAAAAGCCTGCACCCTTTCGGGCACAGGCCGCTGCTTTCATTAGTGATCCCGGCAGGACTTAATTGTTAGTTTTAAAATACTGTATTTCAGTTGTTTGAAAATAAAGTACTTATATTTTAAAACAATATTAAAACAATTGGCTGGTGGGAAGGGAGGAGTAGGGGAGGGAAGCAGCCTCCGATTGGGGGCAGAATTAAAAACGTATTCCATATAATTAGCCAGTATCATTCCTCTTTTTGAATGCCAAGATGTTTTTCCATCAACTTTTTCCACTCATTGGCATCTTCATCATCGAAGATTCCTCCATATTGCTTAAGTAAAGCAATTGACTCTTCCGATAAGTGCGAGTCTGGATTTAAATTTCTGAATTCGCAGCCTTGGATGAATAAACCATAAATGTTCTGAAAAATTACCTTGCACTCGCTATTTTTTGTGTTCCATGTTTTAGTTGTATGGTGATTCGAAACAGTTAAGATTTGTTGTCCATCCGGGCTATAGGTTGTACAGCTGAACTCGAGAGGATCACCCTCTATATTTAGAAGACATTGCCCATTTTGGGCGTCCCAAGTTTTTACATTTTGATATCCAATTAATGTTAGAATTTCTTGCCCATCCGGACTAAAATTTGAACTTCTGATATTATTAGGATCGCCCACAATTGTTAGCAAGCATTGTCCCGTTTGAGCATCCCAAACATTAGCCGTTTTATTCTTAGGGCCATATACATCACTCGAATAAGTCAGAATATGCTGTCCATCCGAGCTATATTCTGCTCTTCGGAATCTAAAAATCTTTCCTTCCATATTCCCATCAAGAGTCATCAGACACTGTCCTGTTTGAGCATCCCAGACTTTAGCAATATGGTATGGATAACCTGTTTGATCTCCTGAACAAGTGAGAATATGCTTGCCATTTGGGCTAAAAACAGCACTTTGGATTTCAGTACGATGTCCCTCCAGAGTTAGTAAGCACTTACCACTATGAGCATCCCAGACTTTTGTTACGTATGGCGATGTTGTCAATGGGTCCCTGTTTAAAGTCCAAAGTGTGCTTGATACTGAAAGGATTCGCGCTCCATCAGGACTAAAAGAGGCACCGTCGATTGGACTCGAATACCCCCCAAGGATTAACAACTGTTTCCCATTTCGCGCATCCCAGGTTCTGATCGATTTATCCCTCGATGCAGTTAGGGCCTTTTCCCCATTTGGATTAAAGATTGCGCCAAAAACCAGGTCAGTATGACCTTCTAAGGACTTTAAGCATTGACCAGTTTGAGCATTCCATATTTTAGCAGTTACCTCTGATGTTGTCAAAACCTGCGTTCCATTCGAGTTATAGACTGCACTGTTAACGGAGCCCAAATGGTCATCTAAGATTATTAGGCACTTACCTTTTTGAGCGTCCCAAATTTTTGCTGTTTCGTCTGATGAAGCCGTAAGAATTTGTTGTCCATTTGGGCTGTATACTATACTGTTAATCCTATTTGAGTTACTTAACAAGGTAGATATGCGCTGTCCGCTTTCGGCTTCGTAAATCTCAACTTTTCTATGGTCTACTACTGCAAGAATTTCTTGCCCACTGGGACTATAAGCTGCTTTAAAGATTGGGGAGGAATGTCCCCCCAGGGTAAGCAAACACTGCCCACTTTTGGTGTCCCAGCATTTTGCACAGTGATTCCCTAAGACAGTGAGAACTTGCTTCCCATTTGGGCTAAAGATTGCACTCCAAACTTCATTTTGGTTATCTCCAAGTGTCAGCAGGCATTTACCATCTTTGGCATCATAAACCTTAGCATATCGATCATTCGACATAGTTAGTATAAGCCTATCGTCGGGACTATTAGCTACAGTTTGCACAATATTTGAGTGGCCTTGAAGAGTCATCAGTTCTTGCCCATCGTTTGCATCCCAGACTTTAGCTGTTTTATCCCAGGATGCGGTAAGTATTTGTCTTCCTTTGAGGCTATAGGTAGCAGATCTTAATTTATCTGAATGTCCTTTAAGAGTTTTAAGGCACCTACCGCTTTTGGCGTCCCAGACTTTGGCTGTTTTGTCATCCGACGCAGTAAGGATGTGTAATCCATCCGGACTATAGACAGCATTAGTAATTGTTTTTGAATGGCCTTTCAGTGTAAGGATACGGTTTCCAGTTTGAACGTCCCAGATTTTACCATTGCGACCTTCCGATATACTTAAAACTTGTTTCCCATCTGGACTGAAAATCGCCTTACTGATATCCTTATTATGTCCGTTGATGACTTGCTTGCAACGACCACTTTTGGCATCCCAGATCCTGATATTATGGTCAGATGTTGAAAGTACTAATTGCCCATCCGGACTAAAGGTCTCACTGTTAAAGTGGTCCCATTGTCCGTCTAATGTCGATATACATTGCCCACTTTTGATATCCCAAATCTTTAGTGTGCTATCATGTGATGTGGTAAGGATTCTTTTTCCTTCTGGACTATATATTGCACGATAGATTCCGTCTGAATGCCCTTGAGGGAAAAGATTTTCTTCTCCGATTAATCCCTCCGAGAGGCAGGTCGGCAGACCTGGTCGGCAGATGCGTAGTCCATTTATACAAACTCTCTGAAAATTCAATCGATGCAAATCTGCTCCGCTCAACTCCCCCCTCTGTTCCTTCCAAATCGTCAACAAATTCCAAACAGTATATCCCACTTCCTCTATATCAAAAACTCCCCGGCAAAACTCTAGTAATTGGCTCAAATGGTTATCTATAAAGAACTGTCCTCGGCTCCATTTCCACCTTTTCTCCTCCTCTATCCATTCAATTCTGTTGGAATGCTCTTCCTCCAACTCCCCCAGCAACTGACGAACGTAGAAATCCAACGGGGCTTTTTTCAGAACTTCCGGAAATGTACTTCGCTGCAAAGCAATCCGTATCTGATTCTGCACATACCTAGCCGCAAAATAATCCCGAAAATTCTGGTGCAAGAAGCGGTAGTTGCCTTCCTCAGCTACCAGCAACGCCAACTTTCGGCAGCATATTTGATCGATAATAGAATGAAACAATTTCCTAGATTTCCCTTCAAACCGCTCTTCTTCCAGGTACTCACTAAAGAAAGGAAAAGCATCATGGAAATCATCATTCAAGTATTTCGCGATAGCCTGCGAAAGGGCTTCTTCCATTCCTAATTGCCCTGCCTGTCTGCTCTTCTTCTCCAAAAAGAACAACTCCGCCTGCTGCATCTGCCACCCGATCGCCGGGAGCAGGTGCTCCAGTATGAAACGATGAAAAGCTTGCTTCCGAAGATCCGAAAAGTGCAGCTCCTCGATCTTTATCCGCTGCAGCATCTCCACATTGAAGAGCATCTCTCCGGTGCTGGTCACATCTTCCTTTAGCAAACCTTTCTCCCGATAGCGCATCGGCAGCTCCGTCTGCGCCGCATAGATGCTCAGCATCATTGGGTTGCGCAACAACTCCAGCAGGCGGGAATCGGTGGGCAGAGACTGTTGGAGGAACGATTCAACCTGTTCATCCGACAATGGCTGCAGTTCCAGCAAGTGAAACCGTTGCCACTGGTAAGCCTGCCGCATATCCACCCGGGAGCTGAGCACCAGCTGGACACCAGGGTACTTATCGGGCGCCCCCAGCTCGTTGATCTCCAGGATGAGTTCGTTGCTAGTGGCGGTGACTTCGTTGAAGCCGTCGAGCAGGAGGATGAGGTGGGGGTAGCGGGCTTCGCCGGCCTGCAAGGGCTCTTTCAATAACCGGTCTATATCTTCTCCTCCGTAATGCTCCCGGATGTAATTCCGGATAAAGCCCTTCTCCGGCCGGTTGTTGAACTCGTTCAGGGGGATGAAGATGGGCGCCGGCCAGCCTGCCCGCTCTGCATCCAGGTAATGCGCCCATAGCTGAATTAGCGAAACGGTCTTGCCCATACCGCCGACGCCAACAAGCAGAGCGTGGCTACACTCGTTAGCCCATAGAACTTCCAGGCTTTGCTCCAGCGGCGTTTTGTCTTCGCCAATTCTGGTATTGATTAGTTTTCGGGCTTCCCCTTCGCGAGTATTCTCTATGCCTGCCAGCAGCGCCTCATCGATGCGCAAGTACTGATAGCGCCCGCCCGTATCGGTGAAGGCTCGGTAGCGTTTGCGGGAAGCTTCGCGCAGGCGGGCGAGGATCTCTAAGTTACTCTCCTGTTCCACCAGGTCGAAGTGCCAGTCAAGGGAGACTTCTTTCTGGGCGTAGAGCCCCCAGGGGAAACCGTCTACCTCTATCTCATCAAAATTGACGCCCCGGTAGCGAATGTCCAACTCCGGCTTTTTATTCTGCACATACGAAGCCGCCGACTCAAACGCCTGCTTGATAGTCTTCCCACCTGCCAGGGCTTTGTAAAACTGCTCTGCCAAATGGCGGGCATCTTCATCGCCCACCGGTGCATGGGTGGCGATCACCGCCGGGACGCCTTTGTCAAAGAGTGCCTCCACCTGCTCCCGGTTGGAACAGCCATTGAGGAATACCAGCTTCAGGTATTTTTGCTGCCCCATGAGGGTAGCTAGGCTCTCGGAGCGGGCGTGTCCTCCACTCAAATGCAAGAATTCGCTATCGGAATGGCCGCCGTAGTGGAAGAGGTAGATTTGGTCGTTGAGTTTATTGAAGGTATTGTAAATATCGTCCAGGCTGGCCTGTCCGATGGGTTTGTACTCGATTTCTTTCCGCCGGTCGGCTTCTGCCAGAGCTTCCCGCAGGGCGCGCTCTTCGGCCTCCAGGCGGAGGCGGTAGGCTTCGTCGTTAGCGAAGGCGAAGAGGAGGATGGGGCGTTTTGGTGGCATAGATGATGATGGTGTTTGGTTTTAGGAATTAAAATAAGGATAGTTGGGGAGAAATCTAAGGGGGAGGTAGTAATAGTTCCTTTGCTTTGACCACCCAATAAATATGCACCCACTTTATTATCCATACTTCAACATTGTAAATTGGTAAGAATCCGTAACATTCTCTTTAAACTCCTCGTACCAAGGAGTATGGACTTCCTTTAATTTTCCCTCTGCAACGATTAGTCTATAGAAACGAATTGCATAACACATAAACAACAAACAAATGAATAAACAAGAAATGGAGACAAGGTCGGAAAAGCTGAAAAGTAAATGGAAAGCTGAACAGTTCGACCAAAAAAATGATAAATGCTTTGTTTGGGATGGTATAGTTGATTACGAACAATGGTTCGAAAATACAACTAAACTCATGTTCTTCTTTAAAGAAGCGTATAGTAAAAATGGAGAAACAGAATGGAACATTGCAACGGAAGGGGTTGCTGGACATGGAGGAATATTTAATGTAGGAAACCAGGCAAATCAAGCGACACAATACAGAATTGCGGAGTGGGCTTATGCAGTAGAAAGTGCCATGAATGGTAAAAAAGAATTAAAACATCAAGATGCGACTGCAAATAATCGAGAAAACTCGAGAAAGGCGATGCTGAAAAGTGCTTGGGTAAATATCAGAAAAATTGATGGTGTAGCAAGATCAAATGACAAAGTGTTAGCCAGTATCGCTCAGAGAGATAAGCACTTGTTAAGTGAACAGATTGACTTAATCAACCCCAACATTATTTTATGTGGAGGGACCTTTGGAATAGTTGAGGGGACACTATTTCAAAATGCCGAGAGGATCAAAGAAACCGAGTTTTGTTATGAATGGAACGGCAGGCTAATAATAAAATTCAGACATCCAGGAAGAGCAGCCATAACTACTTTCTTGACAATATTTGAAGACCTGAATAGGATACCAAACAAGGATAAATATAAAAAATAAACAGGAGTGGTAGAATGGAACGATTCATGAACTAGATGCAGGCCAGTACCGCCCGTTTGACCACGAGCAATTTTGGATCATAGGAATGATCGAAAAGAATAAAAAACGCCACTCAACTCAACTGGGTTATTGGAACTCTAATAAACTATACTGCTCCCAGCCCATGGACCTCCTCTTCCTCGCCTACGCCGACCACCACAAGAACCTACCCGCCATCCAGCAGGAAGCCAATACCGTCTATAGCCTGCTAACCCCTGGAGTAGCCCAGGGTTGCTACTCCATTCATCCAGACCGCACAGCAACTGTCGATACTATCGGTGAATACCTCAACCGTTTCCGGGACAATATTTTCCTCTTCCATTACAGTGGCCACGCCGGCGACGACATTTTCCACCTGGAAGGCGAAGGCGCCCGGGCAGAAGGAATAGCCCATTTGTTAGGACAGTGCCCCAAACTCAAACTGGTAATTCTCAACAGGTGCTCCACCGTGGGTCAGGTACGGCTGTTGCGAAAGGCAGGAGTAGAAGCCACCATCATCGCCACGCATGCACCTGTTGATGATATAGCGGCCATGCGCTTCGCCTATGGCTTTTATAAGGCGTTTGCGGGAGGAGATACAGTTGAAAAGGCTTTCGAACAAGGAATAGGAGCAGCCCTGATGGGAAGTAGTATTTCTGTACATCGGAGCATCGACCTGGAAAACCCACCCATCGAAGATAACACTCCTTTATGGGGCATTTTTACTATGCCTGGGAACCAGGGTGAAGAAATAAAGCTCCCTGGTGTTCAGCAGCTACATTTTGCACCACTGCCTTCACCCGGCTTTTTCTTCGGGCGGGAAAAGGAATTATCTGCAATTACTCGCCAACTTGCCTATAACCAAGCGTCAGCTATATCCATTTCCGGAGGCCCGGGTATCGGGAAAAGCGCCTTATGCCTGGCCGCTTTGCACCAGCAGGAAACAGCCCAACGATTTGGTGCCCGCCGTTTTTTCGTGAGCTGTGAGGGATCCGCTTCGGCGAATGACTTGATGATAGAAATAGCAAAGAGCTTGGGAGTTCTATCAGGGGCTAAGCTAGGGGAACGCATCGGAAACAGTCAACAGAAAGAGCAGGAGTTAGAGGAACGCATCTGGAACAGCCTGCAAAGAGGGCGGGCTCTGCTGGCTATCGACAATGCAGAGACAACTTTTGCGAATGATCCCTTGGGATTGGAATCACTTCTTAAACGGCTGGCCGGCTTGCCAGAGCTGGCTCTGATCCTAACTATCCGAGGGGAAGAATTGCCGATTGGGCTTGCTTGGAAGGAACGTTTTTCGTTGGAGCCTTTAGATGAAGACGCTTCATCAAAAGTATTCCTGGCGATAGCCGAGGCTCGATTCTCCGGAGATCCTGCTTTACCTGAACTGTTGCATGAACTGGAAGGGCTCCCTTTGGCTATTGTGCTAATGGCCAGCCAGGCCGTCGGTGAACCTGATTTGAGGCATTTGTTAGCCCGGTGGAAGCAACAAAAGACGGAGTTGTTGAAGCGGGGAGCAGAAGGTGACCGGTCAACCAACATTGCCGTTTCCATTGAGCTGTCTCTGGAAAGCCCCCGAATGACTTCTTCTGGTCTACGAGTGTTCCGCTTGCTTGGACAACTTCCGGATGGGATTGCAGTTTCTGACCTGGAACAATTGGCGTCGGGCGATGGGCTGGAAGGCGCTAAAATTCTTGCTACAATTGGGCTTGCACGATACTCCTCACAACGACTGTCAGCTTTGGCGCCCATACGGGAGTATGCTTCCGCTAAGTATACGCCTGATGAAAAGGACTGGGAGCGCCTGATGATTCACTACCTCACTATAGTTGAAAAGGGAGAGGGAATCTTGGATACGGGCGGCGACAAGATCCTCGCTCAAATAACGGAGGAGTTGGGTAATATCTGCCGTATTCTGGACATAACCCTGGAAGATGAAGCTACCATTGGTTTTAAGGCTGCTCTAGAGCTGGGAGAGTTCATCCGGTCTTGTGGATTGGGAGATACATCTTTACTCCGAAAAGCATTGGAGAAAGCGCGGGAATTAAATGACCGTAATGTGGAGGCTCACCTTCTCAGCGGATTGGGTGATATCGCATTTGTAAAATCGGACTATCCTGATGCGGAGTCTCTATTGAAGGAAGCGTTGCCTCTTTACGAGCAGTTGAAAGATATACTCGGCCAAGCTAATTGCCTGCGTAATCTGGGAGAAATTGCCTTTCTGCAGTCGGGCCATGATACAGCAGCTGTTCTTTTGGAACAGGCCCTCGCCCTTTATGAACAAACGGAAGACATTAATAGCAAGGCTTATTGTCTCAGGAGCCTTGGGGATATGGCTTTTTTTCGATCAGACTACAAAAAAGCGCGCCACTTACTTGGACGAGCGTTGGAGCTTTTTGAGCAGGAAGAGGATGTACTCGGTAAAGCCAACTGCTTGAGCAGGCTAGTGCCTTCGGCACTAAATTATGCACGGTTTAATTGCTTCAATTTATGGGCTTTAATGAAGCCCTTAAATTTCCATTTGAGCGGTTTAATGAGGCAACGATTATAAAAGTCGATATATCTTTCAATTTTATTTTCAAGTTCTTTGACAGAAGAGAAGTTACCATGTTTGATTACATGCCTTTGCAATTTGGCGAACCAATTTTCAATTGGATTTAACCAAGAACAATGCTTGGGCGTGAAAACAAACCTAATTCTATGCTCAGGTGATTCGAGAAACTTCTTTCGGGTTTCCATGCTTTTCAAGATGCCTTTGTAGCCTTTAGTTCCTAAATCCCCTTCAAAATTGATCTGTTGGGCAACCCATCTAACCAAAGATTCAGATTGATGAATGTTGAGTTGGTCAGCCATAAAAATGATCTCATCCGTAGGGGCTATTGAATCTGCTGTTTGATCAATGAAGATTACAAAATCCTGCTCGTTTCGGGTAGGGTGGAGCCTATGGTTGATAAGCTTGCCTCGCCCAACATCAATAGCGGCCATTAAGCAGGTGGTTCCATGGCGGGTATATTCGTATTCGATCCTGCGAGGTTTCCCCTTTTCCATTGGCTGGCCCGGAGCAATGCGTTCCAAGGCTTGAATTCCTGTTTTTTCATCTACACTGATCAGGTGGAGTTGGGGCTTTTCCAGGCTAATAGCTTGCAGGATAAGGTGACAAATTAAAGCCACTCGAATAACAAAAGCGTCCCAATCTTCTATTTTTGGAAACAGCCAGTAGTGGGACTTATGAGGTTGAAGCTTGGCTCTTTTTTAAAATCTCGCTCACGTAGCGTGGCGAGATAGCCTCAACGACTCCCTTGGATTTGGCCACATGAGCCAACATCTCTCGGTTCCACTGTGTAATGGGAACGCCATAGTCCTCCGGTTTTTCGCAGGCTAAGGCGATGATTTGCTGTTCTTGGGCTAAAGTAATTCGCTTAGGTGCACCACTTCGTGGATTATCCTTTACAACAAGTAGCATCCTTTTAAGAAGGGCTTTATCACCCACTCCTTGCCCGGATTCCCCTAATTCAAAAGCCTTTATGGAATCAAATTCCGTTTCCCAACGGCGGCGCCATCTTTTCACCGTATTAATATCAATCCTTAATTCGCGTTTTATTGATGCATGGCTATAACCTTCGTTCGCCAAAAGAAGAATCCTTATTCTGGTTTTAATATGATGCGCCAAGGAATGTTTGGCCCAGTGCTGGGACAGTAAACTATATTGGCGTTCTGTCATAGTAATCCGCGGGGCTGGCCTGCCTCTACTCATGGTAATCTCAATTTTGTCAAAGAACTACAAGATACAAAACTATGCGTTATTTAGTGCCGAAGGCACTAGGAGATATCGCTTTACACGAATCGGACTGCGATCAAGCTCGCTATTTAGTGGAGCAAGCCCTGGAGCTATTTAAACAAACTGGAGCCCTCCTGGGGCAGGCAAGTAGTTGGGACACTTTGGGTGACATTGCATTCTGCCAATCAGATTATGAACAGGCAAAGTCTTTTTTTGAACAGGCTCATAAGCTATATAAACAAACCGGATCATTGCTCGGCGAAGCCAATTACCTGAATCAGCTGGGAAATATTGCTTTAAACCAATCGGATTATGCTCAGGCTTTTTCTTTCGTAAAACAGGCTATGGAGCTTTATGAAAAGATCGGTGATCAGCAAGGCAAAGCCAACTCCTTTAGCTACCTGGGTGATATTGCCTTCCGGAAATCGGACTATACGGAGGCTCGCTCACGCTTTGATCAAGCTCTTGGCCTCTATGAGAAAACTGGTTACCAGAAGGGAAAGGCGAATTGCCTCAGGCGCTTAGGAGATATTTGTTTAGCAGAAGGCAAGAGGTCACAGGCAAAAGAGAAATGGGAAGCAGCATTGAAGCTATATCGTAACCTTAACGCCTTAAATCCTCTGGGTTATACTTATAAACGCTTGGCAGGCGTGGGTAGCCTGGGACATAGGGTGAAATCAATCATTGCCGCCATCCAAGTTTGGGAAGAAATAGGCAGACAAGACCTCGTCCAGGAAATACTGCCCAAAGGACGCCTGAGCAGATGGGCCTACCAGTTTTTGAAAAAAGCATCGCAGTCAGGCCATTTTTAGAAATTGTAAGGCGAATTCCCCTGATATCTTCCAAAAATTCCCCATATTTCCCCCCGCACGGCCGGGAAACACTGCCACCCCCTGTCCGTACAAAAAAATGACGCGTTCAGCAAAGAAAAGCAAAACGGGCCCAGCCCACGACAACCAACACAACCACATGGCCAAAACAACATCCAAAAAGAACCAGAAGAGCATGGAAGAAACCCTCTGGGACACCGCCAACAAGCTACGCGGCAAGGTGGAATCCTCGGAGTACAAGCACGTGGTGCTGGGGTTGATCTTCCTCAAATTCGTGAGTGATAAGTTTGAAGCGCGACGGGAAGAACTCCTCGAAGAGGGCAAGGAAAAGTACCTGGAGATGCGGGAGTTCTACAACATGAAGAACGTCTTCTACCTGCCGGAGGAAGCCCGCTGGAGCTACATCATGGCCAACGCCAAGCAGGACGATATCGCCCTCAAGATCGACACCGCCCTGCATACAGTGGAGAAAAACAACCCTTCCCTCAAAGGGGCGCTGCCCGACAACTACTTCTCCCGCCTGGGGCTGGACAGTAGCAAGCTGGCCGCCCTGCTGGATACGGTCAACAATATAGACACCATTGCCGATGAGGAGGAGGACGTCGTCGGGCGGGTGTATGAGTACTTCCTGGGGCGCTTCGCGGCGGCGGAAGGCAAGGGCGGCGGCGAGTTCTACACGCCCAAGTGCATCGTCAAGCTGATCGCGGAGATGATCGAGCCGTACCGGGGCAAGATCTACGACCCCTGCTGCGGATCGGGCGGCATGTTTGTGCAGTCCATTGAGTTTGTAAAGAACCACCACGGCAATAAAAAGGACATTTCCATCTACGGGCAGGAGTACACCGCCACGACCTACAAGCTGGCCAAGATGAACCTGGCCATCCGGGGCATTGCCGCCAACCTGGGCGATGTGCCCGCCGATACTTTCTTCAACGACCAGCACGCCGACCTGAAGGCGGACTACATCATGGCGAACCCGCCTTTCAACCAGAAACAGTGGCGGGCGGACAATGAGCTGACCGACGACCCGCGCTGGGCGGGCTATATCGTGCCGCCCACCGGCAACGCCAACTACGCCTGGATCATGCACATGCTTTCCAAGCTGTCTGAAAATGGTACGATGGGCTTTGTACTGGCCAACGGCTCTATGTCCAGCCAGACGAGCGGAGAGGGCGAGCTGCGCAAGCAGTTTGTAGAGAATGACCTGGTGGACTGCATGATCGCCCTGCCGGGGCAGCTGTTTTTTACCACGCAGATTCCGGTCTGCTTGTGGTTTATGACCAAAAACAAAAAGGCCGACGCTGCCCGCGGCTTCCGCAACCGGCAGGGGGAAACCCTCTTTATCGACGCCCGGCAGATGGGCACCATGATCGACCGAACCCAAAAGGAACTGACGGAAGAGGATATTGCCGAGATCGCTCGCACTTATCGCGCTTGGCGCGGAGAGGAGAAGGATGGAGACTACGAGGATATCGCAGGTTTCTGTAAAGCGGCTACCTTGGAGGAGATCAAAAAGCACGGCTATGTGCTGACGCCGGGCCGCTATGTGGGCATAGCGGAGGAAGAGGATGATGGAGTGCCCTTCGAGGAGAAAATGGAAGCTTTAACCGAAACGCTCTATGCGCAAATGAAAGAATCGGAAAAACTGGATGAGATCATCCGCAAAAATTTGGAGGTGCTAGGGTATGGGGAATGAATGGAAAGAAGTAACGCTGAGAGAAATATCGTCTGATATTTCATATGGATATACACAAAGCGCCTCAGAAGAAGTGGTTGGACCGCATTTTCTAAGGATAACAGATATTCAAGGAGGTACAGTTGATTGGAAAAATGTTCCCTATTGCCAAATTTCCGAGGACGACCTTGAGAAGTATCGACTTTTAAAAGGAGACATTGTAGTTGCTAGGACAGGTAATAGTACAGGTGAAAATTACTTGTATAATGACGAGAAGGATGCTGTTTTTGCTTCCTACCTAATCAAGTTTAGAATAAAATCTAAGATAGCCGATCCTCAGTTCATTTGGTATAATATGAGGTCTAAAAAATGGTGGGGTTTTATCAATTCATCTAAAACAGGCTCGGCTCAGGCGGGTGCGAATGCCAAGGTGTTAGGACGCTTCAGTATTTTACTCCCACCCCTACCAGAACAAAAAGCCGTCGCCCACATCCTTGGCGCCTTCGACGACAAAATCGCCCTCAACCGCCGCCAAAACGACACCCTGGAGCAAATGGCCCAGGCCCTCTTCCAAAGCTGGTTCGTGGATTTCGACCCGGTGATCGACAAGGCCCTGGCGGCCGGCAAGCCCATCCCAGAGTCGCTGCAAGCCCGGGCGGAGCGGCGCAAAGCGCTGGGCAACCGGCGCAAGCCTCTGCCAACGGAGATACAGGCGCTGTTTCCGGATGGGTTTGGGTTTGAGGAGGAATTGGGGTGGGTGCCGGAGGGGTGGCGGGTTGGAAGAGTAGAAGAGTTAGCAAATGTTATTGGAGGAGGCACTCCTTCGAAAAAGGTGCCTGAATACTTTAGCGAAAATGGGATTGCCTGGCTTACCCCAAAGGACTTGTCAGGATATCAATGGAAGTTTATCAGTAGGGGTGCTACCGATATTTCTCCCTTGGGCCTCAAAAAAAGCAGTGCTAAATTGATGCCGAAAGGAACGGTACTTTTTTCTTCTAGAGCACCAATTGGATACATTGCCATCACAGAAAACGAGATTGCTACCAATCAAGGCTTCAAGTCACTTGTGCCTAAAAAACCTGTGCCATCTGAATACCTATTCTATTTTTTGAAGTCCAATATCGACAGGGTAGAATCCTTTGCAAGTGGGTCAACGTTCAAAGAAGTATCCGGATCTGCTGTCAAGGCATTATCCATCTTAATACCCAGCAAAGAAATATTGGGTCGTTATGAAAAAGAAACCACTCCATTTAATGAAAGACGCTTGAGTATCCAAAAAGAATCAGAATACCTTACCCAACTCCGTGACACTCTTCTCCCCAAACTCATCTCCGGGGAATTGCGCTTGTCGGAATTAATGGCTAATTATTAATGGTTAATGATTAATGATCAATGGAAATGAAAGAGGATGTAGTCGAGGATAAGCGTTTTGCATTTGTGGTGCTGCCGAACAGAAATGAATTTTAGTAACTATTTGCGATAAATGCCAAAAAACGGTATATTACGCAAATAAAAACTAGAAAATGGCTGCTGTACAAGCATATATAAACCGTCTGCTCAGCCTGGAGGAATATGCCTTTTCCTGGGAGGAGCTGTTGCAAAAAACAGATACTCCCGTATCCACCCTGCGCAAGGAACTGGACCGCCTCACCGGCCGGAATGAATTACTCAACCTTCGGAAAGGATTCTATCTGATCCTGCCGCCCCGGTATCGCCCGATGGGTAAGCTGCCGGTAACGTTGTATGCCGATAAGCTGTTCGCGTATCTCGGCAAGCCTTATTACCTGGCGTTTTATTCTGCGGCGTTGTATCACGGCGCCGCACACCAGCAGATACAACAGGATTATATCATGACGGTTCCGCCGGCCCTTCGGGACATTAAAAAGGGCAATGCCCGGCTCCGTTTTTTCACCACCACGCACTGGCCCTCGCGGAACCTGATGAGGCGAACGTCCGATGCCGGCGCTTTCTACCTGTCTTCTCCCGCTCTGACCATGGCGGACCTGTTGTATCATCAGCGGTGGTTGGGCGGCCTCAACCGCATGTTGGCCAATCTGGAAGAGCTTTCAGAAGAGTTGTCTGTTGACGATATTCAGGACTTGCTTGCGTGGTATCCGCATAAAAGCACCTTGCAGCGGCTGGGGTATATCCTGGAGGAGGTGGGCGCTGACTCCAGCCTTACGGAACCGATCACGGACTATTTGCAGCAGCACCGTTATTTTCCGGCGCTACTGAGCCCCAGGCCAGACGAAAAACCGGGGAGTACCGGAAATGCCTGGAAGATTGACGTCAATGTGGAACTAGCGAGTGATATATGATCCCAAAAGAACATATCGTACAGTGGAGAGACTCCGTACCCTGGAAAGACTTTTACCAGGTTGAGCAGGACCTGGTCATCTGCCGGGCTGTGGTGGAACTGTTCTCCGATGATTTCCTGAAGGAACACCTGGCTTTCCGGGGAGGAACGGCTCTCCATAAGTTGTATTTAAACCCTGCGCCCAGGTATTCGGAAGATATTGATATGGTTCAGGTCCAACCTGGCCCGATCAAGCCGATCATGCAACGTATCGAGGAGGTAATTACCTTTTTCGAGGAACCCAGAAAAACGGCAGTCAGGGGGCATGGGGCAAAAGCCCTGTACCGGTTCACATCAGCATACGAAGGCATCCGGTTGCGCCTGAAGTTGGAAATTAACTGCAAGGAGCATTTCAACGTACTGGGCTGGCAGGAGATCCCCTTTGAAGTAAAGAACGAGTGGTTCTCCGGCCAGGCCAACATCCGGACTTACGATATCCATGAACTGTTGGGAACAAAACTCAGAGCGCTCTATCAGCGAAGCAAAGGGCGAGACCTGTTTGACCTGAACTATGCGCGGTTACAGACGAGCCTGGACCTAGCCCAGGTGATTCAATGTTTTGAAGAGTATATGGAATTTTCTGTAGGATACATCCCAACCCAGAAGCAATTTTTACGTAACATTGAATTGAAGGAACAGGACCCGGATTTTATCGGGGATATTGAAGGCTTGCTTCGAACGGAGATTGAGTATGATCCGGAGGAGGCTTTCGAGTGGTTGAAAGAGGCAGTACTGCCTAGGTTGAAATGATTAATGGTCAATGGTCAATGGTCAATGGTTAATGATTAATGGTTAATGGTTAATGGTTAATGATTAATTGAAATGAGAGAGAATGTAGTCAAGGATAAGAGTTTTGCATTTGCGGTGCGGATCGTGCGGTTATACCAGTTTCTGGTGGAGCAAAAGAAGGAGTTTGTCCTATCCAAGCAGGTATTGCGGAGTGGGACAAGTGTTGGGGCAATGGTTAGGGAAGCGGAGCATGCGGAGACGAAAAAGGATTTCATCCACAAAATGGCTATCGCCCAAAAAGAAATCAACGAAACCATTTATTGGCTGGAATTGCTCAATGCAACTGATTATCTGAATAATGCCGAATTTACAAGCCTGCATGCAGATGCAGTAGAAATCATCAAACTATTAACCAGCATCATCAAATCGAGTAAAGGAAGAAACTAATAATGATCAATGATTAATCATTAACAATTAACAATTAACCATTAACCATTAACAATTAACAATTAACCATTAAAATGATTTTTTCCGAAGCACAACTGGAGCAGGCCTTCATCGAACTGCTGGGGCAGGAAGGCATCCCCCACGTCCACGGGGAATCCATTGTGCGTAGTCCGGAAGAAGTGCTTATTGAGGCCGACCTGCGGGGTTTTCTGCGGGAGCAGTATGCTGCTGACGGGCTTACCGAGGCGGAAATCGATCGCATCATTCAAAAACTGAAGAAATACCCTGCTTCCGACCTCTACGAAAGCAACAAAGCCATCCTGAAGCGCATATCTGACGGCTTTGTCTTCAAGCGGGACGACCGCAATGAAAAAGACCTGTACATCCAGCTCATCGATTATTCCGAAGAGGGCCGGAACCACTACAAGATCGTCAACCAGTTTGTCATTGAGGGTTTTGTCAAGCGCATACCCGACGGCATTCTGTACATCAACGGCCTGCCTCTGATAGTGCTGGAATTCAAGAGCGCCATCCGGGAAGAAGCCACCATCTACGACGCCTTTATTCAACTCACGGTGCGCTATAAGCGCGACATTCCCGAATTGTTCAAATACAATGCCTTCTGCGTCATCAGCGACGGGGCGAACAATAAAGCGGGCTCCTTTTTTGCCCCCTACGAATTCTTCTACGGCTGGCGGCGGGTAGCGGGCGCCCCGAAAGAGGTGGACGGCATCGAATCGCTCTACACCCTGGTGCAGGGTATGTTTCACCGGGACAGGCTACGCGACATCATCCAGAACTTCATCTACTTTCCCGATACCTCCCGGAAGAAGGAGAAGATCGTCTGCCGCTACCCGCAGTACTACGCCGCCCGCCGGCTGTTCGGGAACATCAAGGCCCACCAGAAGCCGGAAGGGGACGGCAAGGGCGGCACCTACTTCGGCGCCACCGGCAGCGGCAAGAGCTACACCATGCTCTTCCTCACCCGCCTGCTGATGAAAAGCGTACACTTCGCCAGCCCCACCATCGTGCTGATCACCGACCGCACCGACCTGGACGACCAGCTGTCTGGACAGTTCACCAACGCCAAGGCCTACATTGGCGACGAGACGGTGGTGAGCGTCGAGAGCCGGGCCCACCTGCGCGAGCTGCTACAGGGGCGCAACAGCGGAGGCGTCTTTCTGACGACCATCCATAAATTCACGGAAGACCTGGAGCGGCTCACCGAGCGTACCAACGTCATCTGCATTTCCGACGAGGCCCACCGTAGCCAGGTCAACCTCGACCAGAAAATAAAGGTCACCGAGCAGGGCGTCGTCAAAACCTACGGCTTCGCTAAATACCTGCACGACTCCCTGCCCAACGCCACCTACGTAGGCTTCACCGGCACCCCCATCGACGCCACCCTCGACGTGTTCGGCGAAGTGGTGGACGCCTACACCATGACCGAATCGGTGAAAGACGAGATCACGGTGCGCATCGTGTACGAAGGCCGGGCTGCCAAAGTAGTGCTCGACAATGCCCGCCTGCAGGAGATCGAAGACTACTACGACCGCTGCGCCGAGAGCGGAACCAATGAGTACCAGGTCGAGGAGAGCAAAAAGGCCATGTCCAAGATGAGCCTCATCCTGGGCGACCAGGACCGGCTGAAAGCGGTGGCGGAAGACTTCGTGGAGCACTACGAAAAGCGCGTAGCCGAGGGCGCAACCGTGAAAGGTAAGGCCATGTTCGTGTGCAGCAGCCGCCCGATCGCCTACGAGCTCTACCAAAAGATCATCGCCCTGCGCCCGGAATGGGCGGAAGTGAAAGCTCATGAAGAAGGCGTCCAGCTCTCAAAGAGGGAAAAACGGGAGATCAAGCCCATGGAGCGCATCAAGATGATCATGACCCGCGGCAAGGACGACCCCGAGGAGCTGTACAATATGTTGGGCACCAAAGAACACCGCAAGGAGCTAGACCGGCAGTTCAAAAACGCCCGCTCCAACTTCAAGGTCGCCATTGTGGTGGACATGTGGCTCACCGGCTTCGACGTGCCCTTCCTGGACACCATGTACATCGACAAGCCCATACAGCGCCACACCCTCATTCAGACCATCTCCCGCGTCAACCGGAAGTTTGAGGACAAAGAGAAAGGGCTGATCGTGGACTACATCGGCATCAAAAAGCAGATGAACCTCGCCCTGGCACAGTTCAACAAAACCGACAAGGACAACTTCGAGGACATCCAGCAGTCGATCATCGTCGTACGCGACCACCTCGACCTGCTCGATAAAATCTTTCACCAATTTGACACCACGCCCTATTTCCAGCCGCCGGAGCTGAACCCGCCGGAAACCCTCAGCCTGGCGGCGGAGGGTGCGCCACAATACCAGTCCCGTAGCTTCCCCCTACAGCAGCTCCACACCCTGAATATGGCGGCAGAGTTCGTACAGGCCACCCAAAGTCTGGAGCGCCGCTTCATGGGGTTAGTCAAGCGCCTCAAAGCCGCCTACGACATCTGCGCCGGCAGCGACGCCTTCAGCCAGGAAGAGCGCGACCGCATCCACTTTTACCTGGCGGTGCGCTCCATCGTCTTCAAGCTCACCCGCGGCAATGCGCCGGACATCGCCCAGATGAACAAGCGCGTGCGGGAGATGATCGAAGCCGCCCTGCAGAGCGAGGGCGTCGAGGAGATCTTCAAGCTGGGCGATGATCAGCAAACCGAAATCGACCTCTTCGACGAGGACTACCTGGCCAAGATCGAAAAGATCAAGCTGCCCAATACCAAGATCAAGCTGCTGCAAAAGCTGCTGGCCAAAGCCATCGAGGAGTTCAGAAAGGTGAACCGCCTGAAGGGCATCGACTTCTCCCGGAAATTCAAAGCCCTGGTGGACCGCTACAACGAGCGCCGCGATTCGGACATCCTGCGCAGCGAGGTGCTAGAAGATTTTACCGACGAGATCATCGAGCTGTACCACGCCCTGAAAGCCGAGCAGGCTTCCTTCAGCGATCTGGGTATCGGCTTCGAGGAGAAGGCTTTCTACGACATTCTCAAAGCTCTGGCCCATAAATACGATTTTGAATATCCTGAAGATAAGCTGCTGCTGCTGGCCCAAAAGGTCAAGGCGGTGGTGGACGACAAGGCTAAATATACGGACTGGAGTAAGCGGGATGACATTAAGGCGGAGCTGAAGGTGGACTTGATTATCCTCCTGGCGGAGCACGACTACCCGCCGGTGGATCGGGATGAGGTGTATCAGGAGATTTTTGAGCAGGCGGAGGGGTTTAAGCGTTACAAGGGAATTTAAAATGTCAAAAGAATCACTATGGAACCCAAAACCATCATCGTTACTTTAGCTATCGTTGCCATATTCTTCTTGCTTGCCTTTGGTATCAAGCGTTTTTTCGACTATAAAGTTGGGCAGGGCAAAGAAACAAGCAACGCGCCTATCCGCCAGGCTATTGTCAGTCTGCTCGTTGCTTTCCTAGCAATGGTTGGCTTCGCACCAATGATAACGGATATAATCGTTCAATTGCTGAATCATATCCCAGAAGTTAATTTAAAGAGTACACAAAACAGTGAAATCTTGGGAATGGTCATTTTTATAGTCTTTTGCACTGCACAGGTTGGTCTGATTATAGCTTATTACCGTTACAGGGAGAGGTTGTACCATGGACAAGAGGCATCAGGCAGTGGTACAATAATCAAGGGAAAAAATATAGTCAAGGATAGCAACATAAGTGCAGGTGGAAATATCCACATAGGGGATAAAAAATGAATCATCGAAATATCTAATATAAACTCCTCTCAAGAGTGATCATAAGTATGAGTAAAATCATAGTTGATAAAAGCAGTGTAAATGCAGGCGAAAATGTACATATTGGAGATTCTAACTATTATTCCATCTCCTCAAAGGAATTGGTTTTTTCGAAGGAATTGATGGGAAATCCCCTAAATCATTATCTAGAAAGAAGGTATGCCAAGAAGCCTAATCTCAGCTTTTGGGAATATATTAGAGAACCTGCCTATAGTGACTTAGCCGACGAGCTGCTTGATAAAGGTCAGATTGTATTGCTTGGCGAAGCAGGATTGGGTAAATCAACAGAGTTAAAGCGAATTTGTAACCAACTGAGGGGAGAAGGGCAGTTCAGAGTAGCGTATTATCCATTGAAAAACTTAGGTGTTGGTTCACACGTCCCCTATTTATCATTATCAGAATCGGATGCGGGAAATACCGATGACTTAGTTGTTCTCCTCGATGGAATGGACGAAGTTAATTTTGTAGAGGCAAAGCAAAGAATTGAATCCATTACACAGGAATACTCAAATCTAAAGGTCATTGTCACTTGCCGTACAAATAATTATAAGAGTCCTTTTGAGAACTTTCACGCGTTTTTTTTACAGCGTTTGGATGGTGAAGCTGTAGATAAGTACCTGCGAGAAGAAATCCCCGCCTCAAGAGTCGTTTTTGAGGAAAGGATATCAACATCTGGCATCAAAGAGCTTATCTACATTCCTTTTTATTTGGAGAAGATCATACAGTTTTTCAAGGCGAATGATAATACTCTACCAAAAGGTAAAAATGAGATTGTTGAGTTTTTTATCAATGAAACAGTTGGAATCAGGACTGGCCTGAAGGCTGACCAAATCCTTGATTTAAAGGAAAAAGCTGATGTTATCCAGTCCTTGGAGAGGCTGGGATTTGTCATGGAATGTATGGCTTCAAACCAAATGCAATTGGCTGACCTGGAGAAGGTTTTTGATGAGGAAGAGGGCACACTTTCAACTTTATTAAAATCTTCTCTGATTGAAGTCGCAAGTGAAAGTTTACAGTTCACCCACCGGATATTTCAGGAATATCTGGCAGCTAAAGCGCTCAAAAGAGTTATTTCTTTTAAAAAGCTGAAGGAAGTAGTTGGTGTGGCTCCAAGGTTTGAGAAGTTGAAGCCTTCTTGGTTGAATTCTATTTCTTTGTTTTGGAATATGCTAGAGGTTGAGCATCCTTGCAGAGAAGGTTTATTGCATTGGATGATGACAAAAAATGTCGAGCATATTTTTAAGTTTGAACGGGATAAGATAGATAATGAGGTGAGGGAGCAGGTTTTAAAGTCGGTATTGAGAAAAATTAGAAGTGAAGAGCTTTTCAATGTAATTGCTCCAGATTTGGCACCACTTATTGAAAGCAACAGATCGTTCTTATTGCTTTTAGATAAGTTAGACAGGAGCAATAATCAAGGGGAAAAGCAAATTATTCTTGAGTTATTGGACTATTTCGATTTACAATATGTAGTCGAAGAAAAAAAACCAAAATTCAGAACAATTCTTTGGCATAATATCCTACAAAATAAAGAGACATCCGGAGATATTAAATATACTGCTCTCCATGTCTTAATTAGGTGCTTTGATGACATTACGAGTGAAGAGATAGACGACATATTTAAGCGTTTTTTTGATTCAGAAGACGTTTATGAAAGGGCAATCGTCTATGAATTGATCAGAAAAGCGGAGGTGCAGGATAAATTCATGGAAAAGCTTTTGGAGAGAGTCGTATACATCGAAGAAAATTTTCCATCTGAAAAAGGAGACAGGTTAGGCCGTGAAAAACTCCATATCGAACGTTGTTTTGAAGGCATAAAATCAGAGAAAGCATTAATTGAATATTTCAAATATTACTCAAGTATTATTCCTGAGCATTTTGGTCCAATGGAAAAAAGCTTTTTCAAGGAAATGTTAGAAAAAGCTTTAGAATTCAAGCTTTCCTATGAGGAGTATCATAGTATATTTAATAATATACAGAGCAAATTGGTAGAAGAATTATTATTGCCTCGGGAATTGTCCACTCAGACTATAGAAAAATTTTTGAGTATAGCTGGAAAAAGAAATGATTTGTTGTCTTTTTGTTTGAACAGTGATAGGTATAGTGAGCCAAAAATAGTGTCCATCCTGCTTAGGATGGAAAACATGTCTATCGTAATCGAAAGATATATTCAAAAGGCAATTAACGACCAATGGGTCAATATCTTAATTGCGTTTTTGGGAAGGTTGGATAAAGCACTTATGGAAAGATTTGTGGAAGAAATTAATCAGACTGCCGGTTCAAGTTTTATATCCTTTATCCCTCCAACTGAACCTGACCCCGAAGAAAAAAATGAAGGCATCGCAAACGAGAAAAAGCTGCTATTCAGCAAGAAACACTTCATTACAGCAGTAAAAGGGGTATTTGAGTGGTTCGAAAAGGATTGTTTTGAGAAGAATGAAATAATATTTAGCGATGCTTTCAAAGATTATGATGAACAGCAATTATTTTACAATAAGTTTCCAAATTTCCTCCTTTACTTTATCAACGATAGATATCATTTAAGCCAGAATGAATTATTGGCAAGAATTAACAAAAAATGGGAATGGATATCGGCTAAAGAGATTTATGACTGGCTTAAAATAAACAACAATCCCGATTTAACTGAAGAGGAGCAATTGTACTTGAGAAACTGGTGTGATAATCATCTAAGGAAAAGTTATAGTTCAGGCGAGGCGACTATCGGGAATATGGTATTCTATCATTTCACTTTTCTTTTTAAGTTCAAGGGTTATCCTGAAAGTGTTTATCTAAATGCTATTGGTGAAGGCTACTCAAGCCATTTTGGTGGTAAAGATGTTTTCGATGCTCTTTTGAATGAAATGCAAATACCCTTTGAGAAAATAAAAGAAAAGGTTCTGGATTATTTATTGAATCATTTTGAAGACAGAACTTTCCTCCCAAAACACCTGGCATTTGTTGAGAAAAGTAAAATTCGGGAAAGCATACCCCACCTACAAAAAATAATAAAATTCAATCAAGCAGAATTTATCAAAATACAGGCGCTAAACGCATATTTAAGTTGTGAAGGAGATGAAGAGTTTTTATATAGTCTGATGGAAGAGATAGCTCTCGGAGAGACTTCTGAAGATATTATCATTAGGCATGGTCTTCAAAATAGAGACTCTCGTCTTCAGGAGGTTTTGATTAGGAAACTATCGGATGAGACGACCACTACCCGTAATAAATTAAGGTATGCAGAATACCTTCTCTATTATAGCAATCTTAGCGCATTAGCATTTTTGGCTTCTTATGCAAGAGAAAACCGAAAATCACCTTTCCTTTTAGGCACTGCTCACAGGGAAGTCATTCCATTCGAAAATAAACAAGGGATGGGGTACTTACTTAAGTTATTTGTGTTGGGTACAGAGGAAGCTATCGATAAAGATGGTTTAAATGAGATTCTCATAAAAGTGAGGCAAATGATATATTACCTTGCATTCAGTTCAGATGCCAAATATTACTCTTATGTTGAAAAGAAATTAAGGTTTTGGGTAGGTAAGAATAAAGTGCTTTTAAAGTTACCTCCGAAAGTTAGAAATTGGTTTGGAGTTCCTTTAAAAGACACTGTACGTTCTATTGAGTTCTTTTACAACAATCTTCAGTTTGATTTTTACCAAAGCCAGAAGTTTAGTTTGGAAGAGGCAATTAAATTATCGAGGCAGGTATTTTTGAACTAAAAGTAGGGGTTACAGCTTCAGTATTTCAAATTTTAAAACGCCGTTCAATGGGAACCACCCACATCCTCAACTGCTCCACCTCCCTGGAAAACGACTATTTCTGTATCTGGGAGAAGGCAGCCGGCTACCAACTTCGGCTCACAATGAAACAGTAACGCAAAAAAAACGTAAGTTATCTATGAACCTTTGGTGATAAAACCTTTCCGATGAACCTGGACCCCAACAACAAAGAATTTAACCTGGCGGTTGAATTGGTGAAATATACCAGTTACAACCTCTTTCTAACGGGTAAGGCGGGGACGGGAAAGACCACTTTTCTGCGGTACATAAAGGATACTATTGAAAAGCCCATGGCTATTGTAGCCCCCACCGGGGTGGCGGCTATTAACGCCGGAGGAGTGACCATCCATTCTCTCTTCCAGATCAAACCCAGTGTTTACTCTCCAAACGACCCCCGATTAAGACGGAGTGCAAAGGGGGATTCTACTGATAAGAGCACCATTTACAGTCATTTCAAGTTATCAGATGAGAAGAAGGAAGTACTTCAAAAGTTTGAGGTACTCGTTATTGATGAAATTTCCATGGTCCGTTGTGACTTACTGGATGTCGTTGACCGGTTGTTGCGGGTTTTTGGCGGGGGAAATGCGGCCTATCCATTTGGGGGGAAACAAGTGATTTTCATCGGTGATGCCTTTCAACTTCCACCTGTAACACCCGATGAAGAATGGAAAGTTCTGGCGCCCCATTATCCAAGCTCTTATTTTTTCAGTTCTCACAGCTTTCAGGAGGCTAAGCCTCATCTGGTGGAGCTTAAAAAAATATACCGTCAGTCCGATCAAAAATTTATCGACTTACTCAACGAAATAAGGATTGGACAACCATCCGAACAGAGCCTTCAATCCCTGAACAAACGCCTAAAAAAAAGCCCCTTTGATTTTGCCCGGGAAGGGTACATCTACCTGGGAACGAAGAATTACCCTGTCAACAAATGCAATGCCGAGGAATTGAAAAAGCTTTCTACACTTCTGTTCCGTTTCGAAGCTGAAGTGACAGGAGTGTTTAATGAAAAAGAAATGCCGACATTACGCATCCTGGAACTAAAAAAAGATGCGCAGGTGATGTTTATCAAAAACGACAGCGGGACCAATAGGCGTTTCTACAATGGCAAGATTGGAAAGGTGGTTTCCATAAATGAAGATGCGATTGGAGTCAAGTGTGAAGGGGAACCATCTATTGAAGTAATAAGGGTAACCTGGCGAAAAATAAAATACGAATGGGATGCAGAAGAAGGGCGCCTGAAAGAAGAGGAAATTGGAACATTTACACAGTTCCCGCTCAAGCTGGCCTGGGCGATCACTGTACATAAAAGCCAGGGGCTTACCTTTGAAAAAGTGTATGCCGACCTGAATGGTGCCTTTTCCGATGGGCAGGTCTATGTGGCCCTGAGCCGGTGTACTACCTTTGAGGGGTTAAAGCTGGCTTCTATCCTGCGGAGCTGGGATGTGAAAACAGCGCCGATCGTCAAGGATTTTGCATCCCAATATCTGGAATCCCGGGAAATTGAAAAATTGTTAGAGGATATCAAGTTCGAGCGGCTGGAACAGGAAATCAACCTGTTCCTCAACGAGGCAAAAACAGCTGAAGCGCTTGAAAAAATATTGTCCGTTTTCCGGGAATCTCCCGAATACTTATCCCGTTTAACTCCTGCGATGGATAAAGTTTTTCAGCAATTTCTAGCTCTAGCCAGTGAAAAAGCCGAGCTTGAAGAAGTACTGGAAGAGATTGTGGCTGCGTTTGAAGTTCTTCAGGAGCAACGAGACCTCCTTAATAGAGAAGTAGAACAAAGGAGGGAGAACCAGGAAATATTAGAAAACGAGTTGTCCCGGTTAAGACGCCGCAAATGGTGGGAGGTTCTTCTGGGGAGATGGAAAGAATGGTTTGGAGGGGCCTAGTGCCTTCGGCACTAAATAACGCATAGTTTTGTATCTTGTAGTTCTTTAACAAAATTGAGATTACCATGAGTAGAGGCAGGCCAGCCCCGCGGATTACTATGACAGAACGCCAATATAGTTTACTGTCCCAGCACTGGGCCAAACATTCCTTGGCGCATCATATTAAAACCAGAATAAGGATTCTTCTTTTGGCGAACGAAGGTTATAGCCATGCATCAATAAAACGCGAATTAAGGATTGATATTAATACGGTGAAAAGATGGCGCCGCCGTTGGGAAACGGAATTTGATTCCATAAAGGCTTTTGAATTAGGGGAATCCGGGCAAGGAGTGGGTGATAAAGCCCTTCTTAAAAGGATGCTACTTGTTGTAAAGGATAATCCACGAAGTGGTGCACCTAAGCGAATTACTTTAGCCCAAGAACAGCAAATCATCGCCTTAGCCTGCGAAAAACCGGAGGACTATGGCGTTCCCATTACACAGTGGAACCGAGAGATGTTGGCTCATGTGGCCAAATCCAAGGGAGTCGTTGAGGCTATCTCGCCACGCTACGTGAGCGAGATTTTAAAAAAGAGCCAAGCTTCAACCTCATAAGTCCCACTACTGGCTGTTTCCAAAAATAGAAGATTGGGACGCTTTTGTTATTCGAGTGGCTTTAATTTGTCACCTTATCCTGCAAGCTATTAGCCTGGAAAAGCCCCAACTCCACCTGATCAGTGTAGATGAAAAAACAGGAATTCAAGCCTTGGAACGCATTGCTCCGGGCCAGCCAATGGAAAAGGGGAAACCTCGCAGGATCGAATACGAATATACCCGCCATGGAACCACCTGCTTAATGGCCGCTATTGATGTTGGGCGAGGCAAGCTTATCAACCATAGGCTCCACCCTACCCGAAACGAGCAGGATTTTGTAATCTTCATTGATCAAACAGCAGATTCAATAGCCCCTACGGATGAGATCATTTTTATGGCTGACCAACTCAACATTCATCAATCTGAATCTTTGGTTAGATGGGTTGCCCAACAGATCAATTTTGAAGGGGATTTAGGAACTAAAGGCTACAAAGGCATCTTGAAAAGCATGGAAACCCGAAAGAAGTTTCTCGAATCACCTGAGCATAGAATTAGGTTTGTTTTCACGCCCAAGCATTGTTCTTGGTTAAATCCAATTGAAAATTGGTTCGCCAAATTGCAAAGGCATGTAATCAAACATGGTAACTTCTCTTCTGTCAAAGAACTTGAAAATAAAATTGAAAGATATATCGACTTTTATAATCGTTGCCTCATTAAACCGCTCAAATGGAAATTTAAGGGCTTCATTAAAGCCCATAAATTGAAGCAATTAAACCGTGCATAATTTAGTGCCGAAGGCACTAGCCGGGGGAGTTTGCGTTGACGGTGAAAGAGAGAAACCTTTGCATTTATAAACCTTTAAATCGTAGAATGCTCCTGATTCCATGGAGGATGGATATATCATATCATTGAATCGGTAGCAAATTATCCAATATAAAATCGTTTCAGAATGCCGAATAATCATTCCACTCTTTCGAGCCTCATCGTCAAAGACAGGTTGCAGCAGTTAAAATCTTCGATCAGTACAAAGCCTCTTGGTCAATCTTTTTATAAATCTTCGGCTAAGGGTTGGGAACAAACACAAAAGGAGACATTAAAACACGGTGGTGTTTATGCATTTTGGTGGGCCACCGAAACAGACTATTTTAGGCGGCTTATTAATAGATCCAATGGGGTCAAACTATATGGCAAACAGTTAAATGGCAAACCTCTGCCGGTGAACATTCAAATAAATGAACAATGGCTTGAAGATGCTACTCACAATGGCGCCATACTACTTTATGTAGGTCGGTCCACAAATATTGGAGGCCGGCTCAATGGACATATCAAGCCACAGACTGACCGGCTCGAGAAATCTTCAAAAGATAGTAACCGAAAACCAAATACGGTAAGCCAGCTCCGGTTTGGGTTGGAACGCTTACTTGGTATAGAGGATGCACGTTCACTCATCATGAACCACGTACACTTTTCCTTTGTGAAGCTGGACACTTATGACGAATCGGTTAACCGTTTTTATCTTGAGAATTTAGCCATTGGGCAGTTGCTCCCAATTTTTAATTTGGATGTTGAAAGATAGGTCCTCCAAGATTCTCAAATACAACAGATGTCGTTTATCCAGAGAAGCCATCTGTTTGGTGCATATATCGTCCGCCTGCCTGAGCGGATCTCCTTGACGGACCAGTCGGCGGAGTTTGCGTTGACGGTGCAGGGGTGAAACAACGGCATTGTATCTATCGTAAAAAGGATAACTGAAAAGTGAAAACTATGAGAGGCTACATTTCCTCCATCCTACCCCGAATCCAACAGCACAGCAAGCAGCTGAACGATGAAGCCAACTTTGTAGAAATTCCCTGGGGCTTTATTGATGATGATGGCGATAAGGTCACCTATATCTTTCGCCGCAACAATGAGCTGCTGGTCTCCAAAAAGGGAGAGGTCGCCACCGGACACTGGGAGTACCTGCCGGTCGTCCAATCCATGCTCATCGAATACAATGGTGCCAAAAGGATGTACAATCAGGGTTTCCTGGATAAGGCGGTGATGGTGCTGAGGAAGGATGGGACAGAGGAGGTTTTTGCGCTTGGTAATATAAAGGCTGTTCCGGATTTAAATATTGCCGGATATCTTGAAAAGGAGGTTGATAGCCAGAAGTTGTCCTCTGCCCATAAGGTGAAACGCCCAGTATTTGCTGGAGAACTACTTGAAGGTGAAAGAATTTTCTTTTGGGGAAAAAAGGATGAATTTCATGTTTATTTAAGCCATGGTACTGAAGTGACAAAAAGTGATAAAAGAACGCCGTTGGCGAATGGAGAATACAAGCTCAAAAATGGGGATTTGATGGTTGTAAAAGATGGGATAATTCAATCTTATCGCCCAAATCAAAAGGAACTTTTAGCCTTTGTCATCATATCCTCCTTTGTCGTAATATTGCTTTTGATAGTAATTTTGTCAAAATAGCGAATCAAGTAAATTACCACTACCACTATCACTATGTCCAAAAAGTTTTCTCTGATAATCCTTTTTTTTACATGCCTTGCCTGCATTAGCATGGGCCAGGGAAAAGCCAAAGCCCTTTCCGAGCCGGAACTGAGGGTTAAAGAAGGCATATGCTACTTCAACGATTTAAAGATCGGGGATAAGTATTCAAAAGTGGAGGATTCTTTCGGGAAAGCTCTGCTCATAACTACTGACTACAGCGATAACCTGATATTGTTTTTTCCGGATTATGGAATAAAGATCTATTTAAAGGGCGAAATCGTTGCAGCGATATCATTATTTCCTAAGGAAGGGATATCCATGGGTGAAATTAAGGGCTTTGAAATTGTCTCTAGAAATATTTTTTCCTGGAAGCTTAACGACCTTTTGTTGAAAGGCTCCCAACCTCAAGATGTGATGGAGGAATTAGGGAGTGGGACTACCAACGCTCTTTTTGGGAACCTGGGTTATCCGTTGGAGAAAGTGAGTAATAGTTTGAAGTACACTCTTACCCACTCTGGAGGTGAGCAGAAGTTGTCCTTTACCTTTGCATATAAAGATCCTGGCGGGCAATGGAAAGCTTCTACAAGGAGTACTTCTTATGGTGCTGTTAATGACCAATTGATAATTGTAAGTAATGCGTTGTAGGGATGCAAATGAAAAGCTTTAGTGTATTGTGAATAAATAAAAGGGCGAATAATTATCAAACCCTATCATGGAAAAGGATATAAAACGGTATGTTGGTCAAATCTATTGGTTAGAAAACTTCTCTAACCCGATAGAGAGTATTGTAATGGTAGATAAGGCGGAAGTGGAGCGCGGCATTTTAAGAAAGAAGGAATTCAAAATTGCCCACAAAAAAACAATAGGCGGCAACCCTTCTGGTGAGGTTGTACTTCAATTGAAAAACTCTGGCTATTATCAGGGCTATTATTTTTTTCAAGGTGAAAAAGAGGCCTCTGCCAAAACAGAACTTAGATTTTATGACAATGAAACTGGGTGCTGCCTCGTTGGGAGCTGGATCGAGGATGGGAATCAGTATACTTGTTTAGTGGAACTGAGGAGGGTGGAAAATTTTGGGGGTTGAAATGCCGTTCAATTTGAATCGTTTAGAGGAAGTGGCGCAAACCGCTTTTTCTTGACCAAATAACCTGTAAAAAGGATGGTTGATTTTTCAAAAGGCGGATATCAAAGAGCTTTGTGTCGAGCAGAAATCCACCATTCAAGACGCGATTAACTCCTTCAAACTGGCGACGGATGACTCGATACTGTTCGGCGCCATCATCCGCCTAGTGGAACGGATCTTGCTGGCAGATCAGTCGGCAGAGTTTGCGTTGACGGTGCAGGGGTTAAATAGTGGTATCTTAACCCAAGTTCGACTGGTAGACCCCAACTTCGGTTGTTCGGTATTCGCCGTTCGCTTGCCCAAGGATGGCTCTGTGGGCGCGAATACCGAACAGCGAACACCGAACAGCAGTTGGGGCCTACATATCGAACACCGGTTAACAAGATAAACAAAATGCGGCTTCTAACAGCGCAGTAGGTGGCAATACAGATCGGGGCAAGGATGAATTTCTCCCTCAGATTTTCTTATTTTTGAAGGAAGTGATCAAACCCTGAAAATATCATGACATTCAAAGACTACAGCGAACGCATCGGCAACCTGATCAGAAAAGATGACCTCAAGGCGGCCATCCGGGAGCTGAACCAGCTCTTGAAAGACAGCCCCCAATTAAATGAAGCCATCATACAATCCGCGCGTTACAACGAGGTGATGAAGCAGATTCGGACGGGAAGCATCAGTTTCGAGGAGGCGAAGCTCACGAAAAATCAGATCCGGCTGGGGATACTGAACCTGTTGGCAGAGATCGAGGAGCAGGCAAACAGCAATGAAACGTTGCATTCCGAAATGGAAAAAGCGCTCTCACCTGAAGGTTCCATCAGCATCAGGAATAGTGAAAATGTAGTGGCGGGAAGCGACATTCAAGCGGGAGGGGACGTTATCATTGGAAGTTCAAAAAACCAAAACAAAGCAGGCTAATGGCAGATGACAATAGGCCCATCCACATTGAAGGCAGCCAGGGTATTTTGGCGGGCAACACGATCGATGCCGGCGGCGATGTGATCGTAAACGGCCAGAAGGTCACCAATATCTTTCAGAATACGGCTTACCAGGACCCAGTAAAGCGCAAAAAGAACTGGAGGAACTGATCCGAAACCTGCCGGCTGAGAATGCAGTACGCAGGAATACCGGCGTGGAGTTGGAAGCATTGATGGACAAAGCAGCCCAATTCAAAAGGGATGTCATTCAGCTTACTTGAGTCGTTCTCCCGCATAAATATAGACAGTGAACGCCTTACCCAGGCAAAGGCGCTTTTCTCAGAAGGCGCTTTTGAAGAAGCGGACCGTTTGCTCAACAAAAGCGACCTGAAAAGGGAACAGGAAGCGGTACTGCTCAGAGAACAACAATTGGATTCAGCCCTTGAAGAAGTGAAAAGAAAAAAGGAACAGATTGCGGATGAATACCTGATAAAAGCTCAACTCACCCTTACTCAATTGGATAATCCCAACCGGTTCGAAGAGGCGGATCAGTATTTTCAGGAATCCATTCATACTTTAGCGGCTTTTGATAATATCTTCGGCTATGCTTATTTCCTCGATGAACAGAACCAGGACCACAAAGCAGTTGACTATTATAAGCAAGCCCTCGAAATCAGAAAGCGGCTGGTACCTGGACAATCCCCAGCGCTATGAGCCGTATGTGGCGGATACCCAGAACAACCTGGGCAATATGTATCAAAACCTGAATGCCTACGATCGAGCCGAAGCGGTATATTTGGAAGCCCTCGAAATCAGAAAGCGGCTGGTACCTGGACAATCCCCAGCGCTATGAGCCGGATGTGGCTACTACCCAGAACAACCTGGGCATAATGTATCGAAACCTGAATGCCTACGATCGAGCCGAAGCGGTATATTTGGAAGCCCTCGAAATCTATCAGCGGCTTACCCTGGACAATCCCCAGCGCTATGAGCCGTATGTGGCGGATACCCAGAACAACCTGGGCAATATGTATCAAAACCTGAATGCCTACGATCGAGCCGAAGAAGTACCTATTTGGAAGCCCTCGAAATCTATCAGCGGCTGGTACTGGACAATCCCCAGCGCTATGAGCCGGATGTGGCGATGACCCAGAACAACCTGGGTACCTGATGTATTCCGACCTGAATGCCTACGATCGAAGTATATTTGGAAGCCCTCGAAATCTATCAGCGGCTGGTACCTGGACAATCCCCAGCGCTATGAGCCGGATGTGGCTACTACCCAGAACAACCTGGGCATAATGTATCGAAACCTGAATGCCTACGATCGAGCCGAAGTACCTATTTGGAAGCCCTCGAAATCAGAAAGCGGCTGGTACTGGACAATCCCCAGCGCTATGAGCCGTATGTGGCGATGACCCAGAACAACCTGGGTATGATGTATTCCGACCTGAATGCCTACGATCGAGCCGAAGTACTTATTTGGAAGCCCTCGAAATCTATCAGCGGCTTACCTGGACAATCCCCAGCGCTATGAGCCGTATGTGGCGATGACCCAGAACAACCTGGGCAATATGTATTCCGACCTGAATGCCTACGATCGAGCCGAAGTAGCCTATTTGGAAGCCCTCGAAATCTATCAGCGGCTTACCTGGACAATCCCCAGCGCTATGAGCCGGATGTGGCTACTACCCAGAACAACCTGGGCATAATGTATCGAAACCTGAATGCCTACGATCGAGCCGAAGAAGTATATTTGGAAGCCCTCGAAATCAGAAAGCGGCTGGTACTGGACAATCCCCAGCGCTATGAGCCGGATGTGGCTACTACCCAGAACAACCTGGGCATAATGTATTCCGACCTGAATGCCTACGATCGAGCCGAAGTAGTATATTTGGAAGCCCTCGAAATCTATCAGCGGCTGGTACCTGGACAATCCCCAGCGCTATGAGCCGTATGTGGCGATGACCCAGAACAACCTGGGCAATATGTATTCCGACCTGAATGCCTACGATCGAGCCGAAGCGAAGTATATTTGGAAGCCCTCGAAATCTATCAGCGGCTGGTACCTGGACAATCCCCAGCGCTATGAGCCGGATGTGGCTACTACCCAGAACAACCTGGGCATAATGTATCGAAACCTGAATGCCTACGATCGAGCCGAAGTACCTATTTGGAAGCCCTCGAAATCAGAAAGCGGCTGGTACCTGGACAATCCCCAGCGCTATGAGCCGGATGTGGCTACTACCCAGAACAACCTGGGCATAATGTATTCCGACCTGAATGCCTACGATCGAGCCGAAGCGGTATATTTGGAAGCCCTCGAAATCAGAAAGCGGCTTACCTGGACAATCCCCAGCGCTATGAGCCGGATGTGGCTACTACCCAGAACAACCTGGGCATAATGTATCGAAACCTGAATGCCTACGATCGAGCCGAAGTACCTATTTGGAAGCCCTCGAAATCAGAAAGCGGCTTACCCTGGACAATCCCCAGCGCTATGAGCCGGATGTGGCTACTACCCAGAACAACCTGGGCATAATGTATCGAAACCTGAATGCCTACGATCGAGCCGAAGCGGTATATTTGGAAGCCCTCGAAATCAGAAAGCGGCTTACCCTGGACAATCCCCAGCGCTATGAGCCGGATGTGGCGATGACCCAGAACAACCTGGGCAATATGTATTCCGGTACCTGAATGCCTACGATCGAGCCGAAGAAGTACTATCTGGAAGCCCTCGAAATCTATCAGCGGCTGGTCCTGGACAATCCCCAGCGCTACAATGTATACCTTACCAATGTGCTAAAAACATAGGCTACTTGCACCAGGCATTGTTGAGGCAATCCTTTGATTGGGCGTATCGGTCTTCGGGCATGGAGTACACCAGACAGGCAGAGGCGGCCTTATCCTTTTATTCTACGGACATCCCCTGGTAAAAAGCTATGGCGACAGCATAGCGGAACTGATTGCGTATTTTGAAAAGGTAACGGAAGAAGCTCTCCAGGTTCAGGTACCCAGGTCAATCAGGTTTTGCCATTAGAAGAGCAAGTCGAAACGGAAACGTACCCGCCCAAAAGGCTGGTAAACAGGTTGAGGTAGTAAGTTTTCTGGAAAAAGTATGGCAGCAATATCCCCAAAATGAAATAATTATTTCGAGGCTTTCCAACGCCTGCGGCGGGTTATCCTGGCACCAGCTTTTTAATCGCCGGTTCGCTGAAGCGGAGCAGGCTGCCCGCCAAGGCCTGGATCTCGCCCCGTCTCAGGAATGGATTAACACCAACCTACTTTGTCCTTACTTTTTCAGGGAAAATACGAGGAGGCGGAGGTGCTGTATCTCGGCTTTAAAGATAAGCCCTACGGGGATTCCACTTATTCAAAAGCATTTCTGGAAGACCTCAACGCTTTGGAGGAAGCGGGCATCACTCATCCGGATGTGGGGAAAGTGCGGGCGTTGTTGAATGGCTGAGGGTTCATTTTGGGAAATTTTATTGATTTCTAACCTTTAGGGCTATCGATCAAGCCTTCCCCCGCCTTATCGATCAACTCCTCCAACCCCAGCTTCCGGTATGCTTCCGGGTCGCGCGCCTTCAGCTCCCGGTACTTCCTGCAATTTCTGCACCAGCAATTGGTTGAAAAGTTCCTGGTTGGGGCGGGAGCACTGGCGGTTGGATGTCTTTTTCATACTGGTGGGCGGCGGTACTGTCCCATATTTCGCCTTTACCGGTGATGAGCCAGTTGAGGTTGAAAGTAGGAAATACTTTTTAATGGCTTCCAGGAGGTCAATCCTCGGTTTATCCGTTTTGCCTGTAAGAAAATTTGACAGTACAGCTCTGCTATAGCCGGACTTCGACGCAAATTCAGATTGCGACAGATTTGTCTGTTTCAATAAAAATTCAACTCTTTCCTTGACAGACATTTATAATTTATTGAAAAGAAAATTCAAAAATTATTGTCAAATTTTCTTTTATTTTTAAAGAAAATTTCAATACATTTGTGCTATAGACACAACCTTCACAAAGTAAAAAAACAAAACACTATAATCTGCAATTGTAGTGCCCTAAAAATCTTTTGCCCTCCTTTCCCATGCTTACTTCAACAGCGGATACAGCGCGAGCTGTATGGGGGAAGAGTATGTGTCTGCGGCAGGGTAGGGGGGCATTTATCATTTTATCTTTTTCCACAAAACCGAAGTCTATACTACGAACCATCACTACTGCTCAGGGTGGAATGCCCTCCGTCGGCTTTTTTCCTTATTGCTTTTCTGTTGCTGTTGCTCGGCACTTTTCTGTACTTTTACCAGCCGCTGGAAACGAATCCGCCACCTCTCGCTGCGGCGTCGAGCCCACCTGCCATTGAATACGAAGTCACCACGTCGGATATAACTGTTGACTGGGCTGGCGGCGGCGATTTTGACCCCGGGATAAATGCCCGCCCGATTTTTTCCGGGAGGGTTTCGTAGTACTGTATAAAAGAGTGGCGGACGGGGCTATTTCCGCTTTCTTTACCACAAGGGCAGGAAGTTGCTCTATCGTATCGACAAAGAGGTGATCAGCGGAAAGGTACCGCATCTACCTGCATTGGGTGGAGAGTACAAAGTTTAGTTCAAGTACCGCATCGCTGACCCGGCCTTTAAGGGCGGTAGAGCAGTTAAAGTCCCTAATGCCAAAGGGGGTATGGATTCCCAAACCTTTCGCTACGGGCAGGCCGTTTCCAGAAGGAGAGTGCAAAGGGAGCGGGAACTGTTCAAAGAAACCCACATCGACCCGGATCAATGCCCGGAATGGTGGGATATACTGAACTTTTTTCCATGAGGGGAGATTGAACTTTTGTCAGGTCGCTGATTAGCATAATTTCATTAATTAAACGAATCAAGCAGCCAGGATTTGCGCGTGAGGGCAGCAGCTCCTCCTTTAGGAGGCTGGGAGGCTGAAAAGGCAGGCGCAAATAATGGCTGTGGACAGTCCTTAAATCAATAACTCAACCACATGAAATACGCCTTCCAAAAAATGCGCCTCGAAGCCGACAGCCTCTACGCCCTGATCAACAACTGGGTGGAAACGCACCTGACGGTTACGGAAGGCGCCGCCGTCATCATCGGCTATGGCTATGCCTATGAGATTGCCGGCGCCTTTTCCAACCTGGTGCTGGACTGGGAAGCCACCATCGTGTTACCCAGAGCAGAGCTGGAACTGGAAAACGGGGAGTACGACCTGATCATGCTGAAAGAAAAGCTCTACGCCTGCCGCAACCAGCAAAAGTTCCTGCTGCCGGATGGGCCGGTAGTGGTGGAGGTGGTTTCGGTTCCGGAGGAGTGAGTGGGGAGTACTCTCGGGCGCCAATTTCCCATTGGCGCGCGAGTTGTTCCGCGGATGAACTGCGTTGATCCTATTGGGCTCCAAAGTCAAAAACCCGCGGCCTGCTCGCTGCGCTCGTACAGGCTTTTGCTTTTGTCCGCTTGCGCAAAAGGGTTTTGCGCCGCTGCCAAAAGCAACGGCCTGCACCCTTTCGGGCACAGGCCGCTGCTTTCATTGGTGATCCCGGCAGGATTCGAACCTGCGACCGTCTGATTAGCTTACCCGCTACGGCTTTCGCCGCTGCTGACGATAAATGTCAGCATTTGTGGCCTGGACTATCTCTTCGCCATCTCAGGCGCGCCACGTATAGTCTCTACGGAACCTCGCGAAAATTTTCCGCCCAATGGACTCCATTGGACTGGTTATTCCGCGGTGTACCTACCCTAAGAGACACTGATTGGTTGAACTGAGCTGGATCAATGTAATAGCACTGATCCGTTTCAGGGCAATAGATTGCATAGATTTCTATTTCTCTTTTATCTATCGCCTTGTTCACGACACCCCCCGAATAAGCATATGAGCTTCGGAAAGTGACTTCAATCGTGTCATTCCTCTTAAGCTTTCGATACTTGGCCTGAACCCTTTTGAATTGTCCATCCTCGTAAATGACAAGGTCAAAAGGAGAATGCTCCGTTTCTGGATTCAGGATCAAATATCCCTGCTCAAATAAGTCAAGCTTAGCCTTCAGTACACCCAGGTCTCCTTTGTTTTTGGTGTGATGATCATACATAACAATAAAAACACAAAGAAAACCTCAAGTTTCCTCGGGATTGCCCTATCTTTTCAGACTTAGGTTTCCCCGATACAGTGACGTCCACTCTGCAGGTTCTGTTTCCCTGCAGAGGCTCCTTTTACCCGCCAGAGCTTTACGCGTGGGCGGGTACTTAAAGTCAGATGCTCTATCCCCTGAGCTACGGGACCAAATTATTCTACTGCCTTCTTTACTAGACTTTGGACGTGCGGCGTTGGGAGAAATTATTTTTCCACCCTTTCGCCGCCCGCCCTGTTATAAAAAGAGCCGTTCAGGCTCGCTTTTTCTTTGCCTTTTTACCCTTCCACACGACTTTATGGCGTTCTCTCTTGTCCTGAATGTCTCCTTCTTTGCGCCCTCGGCTTTTTATTTGCAGTTTTGGGAGGAAGGGCTCCTGCTCAAAACTCAAAATAATAGATTCCATTTGCCGCTGCACCTCGGAGGGAGATACTGGCAAGCCATATTCAACGCGCTTTTTGTAACGCTTGTCGTACTTCTGCCATTTGTGCACTTTGGCCTGCGCTTCGTCTTTGGCTACCCAAAGTAGCCAGTAGGCCAGGCTTACTATCTCCATCCAATTATCCAAGTGCTCCACGTCCGGCGTCTGGAAGCTATCCATCAGCAAGTTTTGTTTGCCAAACCGGAGGAAGTGCTCTATATCAAAGCGCTGGCGATAAGCCCAGTATATTTCTTCGAGGGTTAATTCTCCGGCCCGCTGCCCCCATACGCCCAGCCACATGCGCCTCTTGAATATAGGCTCCTTTGTCTGGGCATCCATCAAACGCACGCTTACCAGCCGAAAGGGCTTATCTTTCATATTCATACCTCGTTTGGTACGGATCATCATATTGTCCCAGGCTTGCACTTGTACCAGCACCCGCCGCCCATTAGACAAAGCCACTCCAAAGGTGTCCTCCTCATCCGGCGGCAATTCCCACTGCTCAGCCTCTGAGAGCTTGTACTTTTCTCCATACACTGCATTAGCTCCCCGCTGATCGGAGTTGTTAGCCCTTCTTTGCTCCTGCTCCCCCGATACTGAGGGCTTTCCATACCGCCCGGTTGTTGGTTAAGCGGATGGTGTTCACTAAATGGGGCTGCTCATACAGCGGGGCGATATATTCGGGCGAACCGTAGTAACGATCTGATGCATTGACGGTCAAGTGTGCGCCAAAAGGCAATTCCTTATTGTCCACTAAATCCTTGACTTGCCGAGCAGCGAATGTATGCCCTTGGCTGGCTATGCCCTGCCGGCGGATACTCAGCGGAAGGTTCCATGGCGCCTCAGCTACCCCATATAGGTACCGCCGCCGCGCTGCTAAGCCAACCACTGATATGCCATAGCCAATATCCACTTACCGGTTTCCCTTTACCCGGTTATTAGCCACATACACGTGGGAACTACCAGGAAGCGTTGGCGAATGATACCGTATCAATGAACTGCTGTCTGTGTTGAGCAAGTAAAACTTTTCAAACGGTTTAGCCATATAACCGCTTTTCAACGATAAGAGCTTTTGCTCCAACTCTAAATGGGCACGCTGCTTTTCCTCTTCTGGATAATGGGCGCCTTCATGCAGGCAGTTTATTGCATCCGCTATGCTACTGTATTGATAATGATAGCAGCGGCTTAGGCTAACTGCTGTAACTGACCGGGCAGATTGCTGGCTAGCTAGGCCCATCACTAAGTTGGCCAAAGCTTTGCTTTTTCCAACCTCCAGTTGTAATATTGAGTGGCAGAACGACTCGGTGGCTTTGTTTTTTCGCACAATCCAAAGTTCCGATGTTGTTCTGTCTTTTCAAAATCTACCCCTAGCACGTCCAAAGTCTAGCTTCTTTAAGGCTGCGCAAAAATAAACCATTTAACACAGCTTTACAACCCGGAAGTGATAAATTGTGTGTCGGAGTGTCAGTGTGTCGGTGTGTCGGTGTGTCGGTTAACGATACTGGAATAAAAGATAATTTCCTCTGCCTTTATGCGGGATAGGTTATCGAAAGCGCTATATTCCATGGGCAGGGCGCTACAAATAACCGAATACTTTCAACAGTTGGCTAATTCTCCATCAACATTTCACCCCGGGTTTCCGTTCTACTATAGACTCTTAAATTGACCATCCCATGAGCAAAATCGTTTACCGTCTTTTCAAAAAAAAGAGAATCTACTTTTCCATTGCCGCTGTGCTGTTCTTTCTCTATGCGTATGACTTTATGGAGATGCGCATCAGCAGTGCGACCTTCCAGCACATCCTTTCGGAAAACCCCTTTGGCTATGAGGCTAAATTCGACTACTACGAAGCCGAGGGCCGCAAAATCCGCTATCTCGAAATCGGCAATGATTCCTTGCCGTTGATCGTCTTTATTCACGGGGCGCCGAGCTCTTCTTCCTTCTGGAAGGGCTTCCTCCGGGACAGCTCCCTTTTGGCCAAGGCCAAACTGATGGCGGTCGACCGGCCGGGGTACGGCTATTCGGACTACGGGCAGCCAGAGGTGTCGGTGAAAAGGCAGGCGGAGCTGATAGCGGGTATTATCAAAGAAAAAAGAGGGCATCATCCCGCGGTCATCCTGCACGGTTCGAGCTACGGGGGGACAGTGGCGGCGCGTATCGCTATGGACTTCCCCAAACTGGTGGACGGCCTGTTGCTGCAATCGGCATCGGTAGCGCCGGGAGAAGAAAAAACCTACGATTTTTCCTATATCACTGAGCATCCCTTGTTGCGATGGATGCTTCCGGGCCCTATCCACGTGGCCAACCAGGAGAAGCTCTCGCATGAGATACAGCTGGACTCCATGGCCAATTTATGGGATCAAATTCGCGCGGCGGCTATCGTCCTGCATGGTGATGCAGACCGGTTGATCTACCCGCAAAATGCCCTTTATGCGAAGGAGAAGCTGGTCAACGCTTCTTACCTGGAAGTCCAGATGCTCGAAGGCCGCAAACACGACCTCCTTTGGAACAAGCGAGACTTGCTGGAGCAGTCCCTGGAAAAGCTGCTGGTACTCACATCGAAAAAGATGCAATTCTCCGGCGCTATACAATAGACAGGATTGTTATTGGTTGATTGTTGTTTTCAAGCAAATGTTTATTTTTACGAACCTGGCCCAAGTCTATTTTTAGCCTGAAACCTTTGAGGTTTTCCTTTTACTAAAAACAACTCACTCACCCAATGAGCAACGTCAAGATCGAAGAAAGCTGGAAAAACGTCCTCAAAACCGAATTCGAGCAGCCCTACTTTCAGAGCCTGGCTACCTTTCTCCGCAAAGAGAAAGAAAATAATAAAACGGTCTACCCGCCCGGCTCCCTCATCTTCAATGCTTTTAACACCACACCTTTTGACAAAGTAAAGGTTGTCATCCTGGGGCAGGATCCCTACCACAACCCCGGCGAAGCTATGGGGTTGTCCTTTTCGGTGCCCCGGGGTGTCCGCACGCCACCTTCTTTGCAGAATATCTATAAGGAATTGAAAGAGGACCTGGGCGTCCCCATCCCCAACCACGGCGACTTGACCCACTGGGCGGAACAGGGGGTTTTCCTGCTCAACGCCATGCTTACGGTAGAACGCAACAAGCCGCGGTCCCACCAAAAGATCGGCTGGCAAACTTTCACCGATACGGTCATCCGACGTTTATCCGATCAACGGCAGGGCCTGGTGTTCATGCTCTGGGGCGGCTTTGCCCGCCAGAAGAAGCAACTCATCGACAATACTAAACACCTCGTTTTGGAAGCAGCCCATCCCTCGCCCCTGGCCGGCGGCGCTTTCTTCGGTTCCCGCCATTTCTCCAGGGCGAACGAGTACCTGAAACAACAAGGGAAGGAGCCGGTGGATTGGAGATTGTAGGGAAGTGGGAAGTGGGAAATCGGAAGTGGGAAGTGGGGAATCGGAAGTTTGGCAACCCACTTCCCACTTCCTCAGAGCCTTCCTTTCGCTTTCTTAATGAGATATACAATGATTGCTGTAATCTCGTTCGCTTCTTTCAGTAATGGTTCTACTTTTTTTTTCAGGTTCCATTTGGCATCGATGCACAATTCCAGCCAATAATTCGTTTGTCGAGGTCATAAGGTTTTTCAGGGTCAAATATTTCCATTATTCCTACATGTATGAATTCCTAACCACCCCATTACGGCCCCGCCACGTACACCGTACACCGCCCTATTACAGCCCCGCCGCGTACACCGTACACCACCCCATTACAGCCCCTCCGCGTACACCGTACACCACCCCTATCAAGCCCTACACCGCCTCCTCCTCCAACGACTTCAAATACTTATTCAGCCGCTCCATCGGCTTGACGATGGCAATCCGCCCGGAGCGCACAAATTCATAGATGCCGATCTTTTCCAATTCCTTGAAAAATGCTTCGGTCTCCTTCTCGTGGCCGGTCTTTTCCAGTACGATGTACTCGGGCTCGATTTCGAGCACGCGGGCGTTGTGGGAGCGGATGAGCTGCTCTACATTAGTGGAGTTGGTGAAGATATGGGTGGGCACCTTGTACAGGGCCAGCTCCTGGTAGACGATCTCGTCGGGCTCATAGTAGAAAGCCTTGAGTACATCCACCTGTTTTTCCAATTGCGCGACCAGCTTCCGGACCATGATCTCCGTCACGTTCACTACGATGGTAAACCGATGGATGCCGGGCATAGAGGAGCGGCTGGTGGTCAGGCTATCCACATTGATGTGGCGCCGGCTGAAAACGGATACTACCCGCGACAGCAGGCCCGATTGGTTCTCCGTAAAAACGATTATGGTATAATAATTCTTCTCTTCCATTGTCTTATCCTTTTTTCCTGCTCCATTTTCATAGGAGCATTGCAAATAATCCAACAATATAACAATTACCCCATCCTACTCCAGCACAATCTCATCCACCGCCGCGCCACTCGGCACCATGGGGAAGACATTTTCCTCCTTCTCCACCTGGATATGAAGCAGGTAGGGGCCATCGTGGGCCAGCATTTCGGCTACGGCGCCTTTCAGGTCCTCCGGCCGGTCTATCGTTTTGCCGGCTACTCCAAAGCCCTCGGCGATCTTGACAAAATCGGGGTTTTGAAGCTCAACGGAGGAATAGCGCCGGTCGAAGAAGAGTTGCTGCCACTGGCGGACCATGCCCAGGTAGTTGTTATCCAGCAGGACGATCTTCACCCCGACGTGCCATTGGGCGCACATGCCCAGTTCCTGAATGGTCATCTGGAAGCCGCCGTCGCCCACAAAGGCGATCACTTCCCTGTCGGGATGGGCCATCTTGGCGCCAAAGGCGGCAGGCAATCCATACCCCATAGTGCCGGCGCCCCCTGAGGAGACCCACTGGTTGGTACTTTTGTATTCGTAGTAGCGGGCGGCGGCCATCTGGTGCTGGCCCACATCGGTGGCCACGATGGCCAGGCCCTGCGTCTGGTTGGATACTTCGCGCACCGCCATGCCCATTTTGATATGCCCCTCGGGGCTGGGGTTGAGGTCCTTACTGATTACTTTTTGGTATTCTATCTCATCCATGGCACGGAACCGGGCGGCCCATTCCGGGTAGGATTTTTCTTTGACCAGAGGCAGCAGGCGCTGTAACGCCAATTTGGCATCAGAGAGGATCGGCACATTGGCGTGTACGTTCTTATTGATCTCGGAGGAGTCGATTTCGATATGGATGACTTTAGCCTGTTTGGCGTACTTCTCCAGATTGCCGGTCACCCGGTCATCGAAGCGCATGCCGATAGCAATCAGCACATCGCACCGGTTTTGCATTACGTTGGGCCCGTAGTTGCCGTGCATGCCCAGCATCCCCATGTGCAGCGGATGGTCGGAAGGGATGGTCGAAAGGCCGTGGATGGTGCAGGCCAACGGGATGCCCGTCTTTTCCACAAACTTCAAAAAGTCTTCCTGCGCATGCGCGATCTGAATGCCATGGCCGGCCAGGATCATCGGCTGTTTGGCCTGGTTGATCAGATTGGCGGCTTCCTGCAGGGCTTCCGGGTCTGGCTTGGGATAGGGAGTATACGACCGGATGAAGGGGCGGGGATGGTATTCGAATTCCAGCGCTTCCTGCTGGGCGTTCTTGGTGATGTCGATCACTACCGGGCCGGGGCGGCCCGAATTGGCGACGAAGAAAGCCTTGGCAAAAACCTCCGGAATCTCTTCCGCCCGCGTGATCTGGTAGTTCCACTTGGTTACCGGCATGGTGCAGTTGATGACGTCCATCTCCTGGAAAGCGTCGGTGCCGAGCAGCTTGTAAAACACTTGTCCCGTAATGCACACCAGTGGGGTACTGTCCAGAATGGCATCGCCCAAGCCGGTGATCAGGTTGGTGGCGCCGGGCCCGGAGGTGGCCATGCAGACGCCCGTCCTGCGGGTCACCCGGGCGTATCCTTCGGCGGCGTGGATGGCGCCTTGCTCGTGGCGCGGTAGAATGTGCCGCAGCCGGTCCTGATAGTGAAAGAGGGCGTCATATACCGGCATGATGGCGCCGCCGGGGTAGCCGAAGATCGTATCGACCCCTTCTTCAAGCAGGCAGCGAAGGACCGCCTCCGCACCGCTTATCTTTTCTTTCTTGGAAACCACTGCTGTTTGTTCACTTTGATGCTGATTCTCTTGTTTCATGGCCTTATGCTTGCTGAGTTGAATATTCAAATTCCTTTCCTTCTCTCACCCCTCACCCCCCCTCACTCTCTCACTCTCTCACCCCCTCACCCTTCACTCATCCGTCACACAACCCTCGCTGGCGGATGACACACTGCGGGCGTATTTCAGCAACAGCCCGCTCTCCGCCTTGATGGATGGCGTTTGCCAGTGTTTTCTCCGCTCGGCTATTTCTTCGCCGCTCAGATGAGCGGAAAGGGTATTATTGACGGCATCGATGGTGATGGGGTCGCCGTTGCGCAGCAGGGCGATCAGGCCGCCATCCTGGGCTTCGGGGGTGATGTGGCCGACGACAAAACCGTGGGTGCCGCCCGAAAAGCGCCCATCGGTAATGAGCGCTACCTGCTTGCCCAGCCCTTCCCCCATAATAGCGGAAGTAGGCTTGAGCATCTCCGGCATTCCCGGCGCTCCCCGCGGGCCGCAGTACCGGATGACGATCACTTCGCCGGCCCGGACTTCCTTATTGCGGATGGCGGTATTGGCGGCGTCTTCTCCATCAAATACGCGGGCTTTGCCCGTAAAAATTTCTCCTTCCTTGCCGGTGATCTTGGCCACGGCCCCCTGTTCCGCCAGGTTGCCGAACAGGATTTGTATATGGCCCGATTTTTTGATGGGATTGCTAAGCGGCCGGATGACATCCTGCCCTTCTTTCAGGCTGTCGACTTCCGCCAGGTTTTCCGATATAGTTTTACCGGTTACCGTGAGGCAATCGCCGTGCAGGTAGCCGGCCTCCAGCAGCAGTTTCATAACCGCCGGCACGCCTCCGGCGTTATAGAGGTCTTCCATGACGTAGCGCCCGCTGGGCTTGAGGTCTGCCAGGAAAGGCGTCTTGTCGCCGATGTCCTGAAAATCGTTGATGGACAGCGGCACGCCTACCGATTTGGCAATGGCGATCATGTGCAGCACGGCGTTGGTGGAGCCGCCCAGGACGGTGATAACGGTGAGGGCATTTTCGAATGCCTCCCGGGTCATAATATCCCGGGGTTTGATGTCCTTTTCCAGCAAATGCCGGAGCGCCGCTCCCACCCGCATCGTGTCGGTTACCTTTTCCGGTTTGTTCGCGGGGTAGGAGGAGTTGAACGGCAGGCTCATGCCCAGCGCTTCGATGGCCGAGGCCATGGTGTTGGCCGTATACATACCGCCGCAGGCGCCGGGGCCGGGGCAGGAATTTTTGACGATGCCTTTGAATTCTTCCTCTTCCATCTGGCCGGCAAAGCGCTGCCCGAGCGCTTCAAAGGCAGAGACGATGTCCAGCGCCTTGCCACCGTAGTGGCCCGGGCTGATGGTGCCGCCGTAGACCAGGATGCCCGGGCGGTTGAGCCGGCCCAGGGCCATCATGGCGCCGGGCATGTTTTTATCACAACCCACTACCGCGGCTATCGCGTCGTACCACTGGGCGGAAGCGACCGTTTCAATAGAATCGGCAATGATATCCCGGGAGGGCAGCGAATAGCGCATGCCACTGGTGCCCATGGACATGCCGTCGCTTACGCCGATCGTATGGAAGATCAGCCCGATGAGCCCCGCGTCATATACGCCCTGCTTTACCTGGTCGGCCAGGCCGTTGAGGTGCATGTTGCAGGTATTGCCTTCCCAGCCGGTGCTGACAATGCCTACCTGCGCTTTCTTCATATCTTCTTCCGTCAGGCCCACGCCGTAGAGCATGGCCTGCGCCCCCGGTAGCGTATCGTCCTGTGTGATTCGTTTACTGTATTTGTTTAGCTCTGTCCCTGGCATGTAATGGTCATTTTTATCGTTTGGCGCCTGCAGTTTCTGGTTAACTCTACAGGGATTTCAAAAGTAATGGCGGCAACTACGATTAACGAATTAAAATAAAATATTGTTACGATGTTTAGTTAGTCGATATTCAACTTAAATAGCTGGTATGTAGTGCTTTAGGCTGCCCTTTCTTACGATTACCGTAAGGCTGCCGAGGGGGCGGTTCTGGTTTGTATCCCCTTTCCGGCTTCCGCAAAAAAAAAAAGCCGCTCTCCGGGGAGAACGGCTTTTTTGCTGAGTCTTTCATCTCGATCAACACCATCCTCCCGATAGCGGTGGGGTAATAATCACGACTACAGAAATGGGTGAAATGGTATGGACTGAAAAGAAATTCATAAAAAAATAATATGTTATGCAAGGTGGGCTATTTTGAGGAAAATGGCAAGGGGCAAGGCCGGATTTGGAGTAAAATACCCGGAATGAGGTAGAAGCGTGCCAGATGAAACTCGCTTTTATTTCCTTTTTTTGTAATTATTTTGGTTAGCTCTGAAACGGCCTTTTCGCCCGGATAGCTAAACAGTTTCCTTTTTTTGTTCTAAAACAAACTTTGATGAAACATTACCTTATTCTTGGAATATTAATATTCTTACATTTTCCATTACTCAGCCAAAATTTTCCCAGCAAGAAAAAAAGCAAACTACCCAAAGAACTCAACGAAGTTTCCGGCCTTTACCTGGCGGCGCCCGACAGCCTGTGGTGGCACAATGACGGGGGCCATGGCGCCGAGTTGTTTTTGACCAACAGTAGGGGAGAGCTGTTGTGGAAAGAACCCCTGCCCGGCGCCCTCAACCGCGACTGGGAAGACCTCACCGCCGATGGCCAGGGCAATATTTACATCGGCGATTTCGGCAACAACCTCAACCGGCGGCAAGACCTCGTCATTTATATCTACAACCCGGCTTCCCGAAAACTGGATTCCATTCTTTTCCGTTATCCGGACCAGCAGTTGTTCCCGCCGGCGCCTCGAAACCAAAACTTCGATATGGAAGCTTTTTTCTGGTTTCAGGACAGCCTGCACCTCTTTTCTAAAAACCATCTGCGCCAGGGCAATTTTTTTACCAAACACTACACGCTCCCAGCTCAGCCCGGTACTTATACGGCAACGCTGAAAGACAGCCTCTACCTGAAAAAACGGGTGGTCACCGCCGCTGCCATCAGCCCGGACGGACAGAGCGCCGCCCTGCTGGCCTACTGGTTCAAACCCTTCCTCGGCTTTATTCCCATCACTCCGGCGGATATTTTTGTCCTGACGGGGTTCGAGGGTAGTGATTTCCTGAAAGGTAAGATCAGGCGGCAGAAGGCCGCCCGCTGCCTCTGGCCGACCCAGTTTGAAGCATTGGATTACATCGATCCCGCCTCTGTTTGGATTGCCTCGGAGCGGACGATCTTGTATAAGCAGAAGATGAAAAGGAGACGGCTGAAATGACAAAGACCCCCTTTCATATAAGTTCGAATCAGTTTTTCGCAAATTTGAAAAAATAACACCTGTTGTCAGTAGAGGGTTTTCTTATAAAACTAATTTGAACATCTCTAAATGCACCCTGGTAACCTTTTATATCCTCACCAAATATACCATTACGATCATACAATTACGAATGAGCAATCTTATCCACCTTTCTTTGCAGGAAAATTACGCAGACGACGTGGTGCATTTTTGGCCGGACGCGAGGAGGGAGCATAACCTGTTCCGACAAATGTCGGAAGCAGCGCTACGCAATCCCGCTTTTCCTGAGAGCATGTTTGGAGGTGGTGCTTTTGAAGCGAAAAAGTCAGATTTTGGGTTCTCACGAAGGCATTTTTTCACCCCATAGCAGCGCTACGGGGGGAAAAAATGGCAAAGTGAGGTTCCAAGAGATGGGTTTTGCAGCCAAAATGACTACCTCCAAACATGCTCTGAAACACAGGAAGTAACGCAACATTACAGACAAACAGCCGTATCAATTGGGAAGTTATTTCTCTCCGGGCCCTAAAGATTAAAAGTGGGGCCGCAGATAACTCACCCCCCTCATCCGAAGACTTCCCGCAAAAACTGGTTATCCATATTTCTTTCTTCACCTTAAAATTTAAAAAAGTGAAAAAACTTGTTATTTCAACAAAGATGTTTATTACCTCCTTTTATAAAAGGAGTAATTTACCCTCAAAGGGAGCCAGTTTTAAAACTGTAGCTATCCTTTGTTGTTCTCTTATGCTATTTACTGCGGACATTATTGGCCAGAACCTAATATCCAACCCTGGTGCTGAGTCTGATCCCACAAGTAGTGGATGGACTATTGTTTCAGAAGGAACTAATTGTTTTGGTAGCGACAATTGGAGGATTATTGGTAACCAGAATGGGTTTCCCGTGGCTCAATCAGGTAATTATTTGTTCTTTCCTGGGTGTGGGGGTATCGGGGCCGGGCAGCCATATGAAATTTATCAAGATGTAGATGTTTCCTCTTTTGCCGCAACAATTGAAGCTGGAACTCAAACGTTCAGTTTTTCTGGTTACACACAAGTCTTTGAACAAGAAACAAATGACGGCGCCCGGATAATTGTAGAATACAGAAATCTTGGCGGAACTGTTTTGGATGCCTATGATACCGGCGAAAATAACCTTGGGAATGTATGGACTTATTACGCTGATTCAAAACTAGCCCCGGCCGGTACACGAACGGTAAGAATCAGATTAATTGCTTACTCACGCGCCGGCACTTCTATCGACGGATACTTTGATAATTTATCCCTCTGTCCTGACAACGATGGCGACGGCGTATGTGATGACGTTGACGACGACGACGACAATGATGAGGTCATGGACGTAAATGACAATTGCCCGCTAACGGCCAATGCCGATCAGGCCGACTTTGACTTCGACGGTACAGGTGATGCCTGCGACCCCAACGTCGGCATCAACGGGGTGATCAATTATCTGATCGGCTACGTCGAAGGATTGGGCATCAGGTCCTCCGTTGAAAGGAGCATCACCAGAAGGCTGGAACTGGCACTCAACCGATTCTGCCCAAGTGGCAACACCAACGCGACGGTCCCTTCCCTGAACAGCATCATCAACTATTTACAGGCCCAGAGTGGCAACGGTATTCCGTCTGATGCCGCCGATCATGTCATTGCTCAGTTAAACAACCTGATCGATGCGCTGAACCAAGGTATCGTAGTGTGCTCCATGGCCCGCCCCGCTCCGCCCACTGCCCCGGGCGTGATAACCGCCGCACCTCAAAATTATCAACTGACCGCCAGCCCCAACCCCTTCCGCGAGCAGCAGTCTATTCGCTTCTACCTGCCCGAGGCCGGGCCGGCGGCGCTGGACATCTTCAACCTCAACGGACAGCGGTTAGCCACGCTGCATTCCGGATACCTGGATGCCGGGCAGCAGGACTACAGCTGGGATGGGACCGATGAACGCGGACAGCAATTGAGTTCAGGCATTTACTTAATCCGCCTTAGGACGGAAGAAGGAACCCTGACTCAGAAAGTGAGTTTGGTTCGGTAAGGTATTCTATCGGCCATAGACTATGCAGCGAGTCATGCGAATTAGGGGTTAAATCAGTTGATGAAGGTGCCTTTAGGCACAAAAATCATCAGTTAGCCCCTGATTCGCATAACTCATGTTTCACACTTCCAACCGTTGTCGGCTTCTCTCCTTGTGATAACATACTTTCCTTAAGGTAGCTTTCTTCCTCTCCGTTTTCGATAACTACTGCTTCGTTGGCCTGAACTTGTTTCCCAGGGAAACCCCAGCGGGGCTATTTGTTTGATTGAGTTGTTCGTTCATATTCATTTATTTTTAGAACACAAAAGGCGGCTACCCGTCTGATGTTGAACACTATTAGGAGCCAATGGATTGCAGCGTCCCGGTTGATCTTCGAACGCCGAATAATCAAACCGTGAACGTGTCCAACGTTAGAATGGCAGCCCTTCACCGCTGATCCAGCCGCAATCCCAGCCGCAGCCCGGCGTAGAACTGGCGAACGCTGCTTTCTTCATTCCGAACGGCATCTGCTGTTGTTGGCCCAATTGGGGGCTCCAGGTTTCTGAGGATATCCAGGCCCTCCCACTGGGCGGGCAGGTAGTACCGAAACCCTGCGAAGGGAGTCAGGGTGAGGATATCCGACAGCCCGACGTCCAGTCCAAGGCCTGCGCCCAGGCTGTAGGCGAAGTGCTGAGAATCGGACTCCTTTTCGGTGGTTTTTGCCTGGTTGTTCATCCAGGTAACGCCCGGTGAAAGTTGCAGGAAGAGCCCTTTCTGAAACGTACCTCCCGATTTGGAGAACGTCGGGCAGTCGCAGTCCCCTTCCAGGTCGAGGAAGTAGATGTTGGTATTTAAAAAGAGGCTGAGCCAGGTATTGTCGAGGCTCGCTTCTATGATTTCCGCCTCACGCCCAATTGCTATGGTATTACTCATGCGGCTGAAGTTGAGCTCGGGGGCAAAATCAATCCGGTAAGCCTTCATCGGGATCCAGTAATCCAGGCCAATGGCGAAGGCGGATTCCGGCAGCAGGCTCTGATCAGGCTGGCCGGCGCCGACGTATTGCCAGCCCTGGGCATTGTTGGTGCGGTAGGTGGCATTGACGCCCAGCTGGGCAAAGGCGGCAGTGCTCAGAAAAATGGCAAAAGTGAGGGTAGTGATGTATTTCATGGTTGATTTTTTATCATTCTAAAAGCCAGATTCAAACAGCTTCCTAATCCAGCATAACTAAAACGCTAAAAGTTTGTTTTCAGTGTTTGCGAAATCGCGCTAAAGATTTGTAGCCACAACTTACTATCTTTGCGGCCTTGTTATATAAAGGAAGAAATATATGAAAACCAAGACACTCAAACAGGATAAAGTCAACGTCATCACCCTGGGCTGTTCGAAGAACCTGGTGGACTCGGAGAACATCATCACTCAGCTTCGGGGCAACGACTACGAGGTGGTGCACGACAGCAATGAAGACGCCAACATCGTCATCGTCAACACCTGCGGCTTTATCGACCTGGCGAAGGAAGAATCGGTCAATACCATTCTGGAGTACGCGGATGTAAAAAAACAGGGTGGCATCGATAAGCTGTACGTCACCGGCTGCTTGTCTCAGCGCTATAAAGACGACCTGGAAAAGGAGATTCCCGAGGTGGACGCCTACTTCGGCACGCTGGAACTGCCCGGCTTGCTGGCCAAGCTCAATGCCGACTACAAACACGAGCTGATCGGCGAGCGGATCACCACTACCCCTCAGCATTACGCTTACCTGAAAATATCGGAAGGTTGCAACCGCACCTGTTCCTTCTGCGCTATCCCGTTGATGCGCGGCAAGCACGTATCCAAACCTATTGAAGAGCTGGTGAAGGAGGCGAAAAACCTGGCTCGCTTCGGTGTCAAGGAGCTGATGCTGATCGCTCAGGAGCTGACTTACTACGGCCTCGACATCTACAAAAAACGCGAACTGCCGAAGCTGCTTCATGCCCTGGCCGATGTGGAGGGTATCGAATGGATCCGCCTGCACTACGCCTATCCCAGCAAGTTCCCCACCGAAATATTCGACGTTATGGCGGAGCGCCCCGAAATCTGCAACTACCTGGACATGCCCCTGCAGCACGCCAACGACGCCGTACTGGAACGCATGCGCCGGCAGATCACCCGAAAAGAAACCACCGAGCTGGTTCGACTCGCCCGCCAAAAGATACCCAACCTCAGCCTGCGCACTACTATGCTGGTGGGCTTCCCCGGTGAAACGGAAGAGGAATTCCAGGACCTCTGCGATTTCGTGGAAGAGATGGAATTCGACCGCCTGGGGGTTTTCCAGTATTCCCACGAGGAAGATACCATCGCCCATGGCCTGGCAGACGACGTGCCCGCCGAAATCAAGGAAGAACGCGCCGGCCGCATCATGGAAATACAGCAGGAAATCTCTTTCCGCAAGAATCAGGAAAAGATAGGCAAGACGTTTAAGGTTTTATTCGATCGTAAAGAGGGGGAATTCTTTATCGGCCGCACCGAAGGGGATTCACCGGAGGTGGACAACGAGGTGCTGGTCGCGGCCGCCAATAATTACGTGAGGGTAGGGGACTTTGCGCAGGTGAAGATCACTGATGCTATGGATTATGACCTGATTGGGGAGATAGCAAAGTCGGAAATCGGAAATGGGAAGTCGGAATAGCATACTCTCGTTCGCATTTCCGACTTCCGCCTTCCCATTTCCGCCTTCAAATTATTGCTTACTCCCGTTCGTATGTTTCACCGGCTTCACCGTCTGTTTCTTCATCTCTTCGCCCATTTTCTGAGCGCTGATGAAGGAAGCAGTCATCTGCGTGAGCATATCACTACCGGAAGACGGCGTGTTCGGCAGCATGATCAGGTTGCTGTTGGCGTTTTCCCCCATGCTTTGTAGCGTATCGTAGTGTTGAGTCACGACGATCAGCGCAGAAGCTTCCTGAGAGTTGATGCCGACGTTGTTCAGCACTTCCACCGATTCTTCCAGGCCCCGGGCGATCTCGCGGCGCTGGTCGGCGATACCCTGTCCTTGTAAGCGCTTGCTTTCCGCTTCGGCGCGGGCCTTGGCCACGATGCGAATGCGCTCGGCCTCTCCTTCATACTCAGCGGCGACTTTCAGGCGTTCGGCGGCGTTGATGCGGTTCATGGTGTGCTTCACTTCCGCATCGGGATCGATGTCCGTAACCAAAGCCTTGACGATGCCGTAGCCATACTCGTTCATAGATTCTTCCAGTTCGCGGCGAATGGCGTGAGCGATATCATCTTTGCGCTCGAAAACGTCGTCCAGCTTCATCTTGGGGACCTCGGCTCTGACGGTGTCAAAGATGTAGGCCGTAATCTGCTCCGTGGAGTTTTCCAGCCGGTAAAAGGCGTCATAGATTTTTTCCGGCAGGATAAAATACTGCACAGATACCCGTAATTTGACGAAAACGTTGTCCCGGGTTTTGGTTTCGACGTGTACGTCCAGCTGTTGTACCTTAAGGCTGACCCGGCCGGAGATGCGGTCGATGAGCGGCACTTTGAATTGCAGGCCCGAGCGCTTGACACTGTGGAATTTGCCCAGGCGTTCAAGGATCGCAGCCGATTGTTGCCGCACCGTAAAGATACCGTTGAGAAGAATGATAAATCCGAAGAACAGGATGAACAAAAAAAATGGGGTTGCCATCATGGTTAATAATTTTTTGAATGTGATGCTTCAGCGTTTCGGATTCCGGTTTTATGGGCTACAAGATTCTGAAAAACTGAAGGTTATACGCTTTCCATGATAAACAGAAAATAAGCGGAAAGGTACAAGATCAAATGAACCTTAACAAATTACTAACAATTCGGGAGCTTTGCCACCTTTTCACGATAAACAGACTAAAAAAATCGGCTATCCGCCTAAAGCTGGACAGAATGGGCTGGGGTTGTGTACGAGGGACGGACACATTGGGAGCCCTTGTGTGTACGTTGTACGAGGCTGTCCAACATTAGAACGGTAGCCAAAAAATCGAAGAATCGAACGATAGCTAACCAGAGTCAACGGAACGTAAAGGTAAGGCGGTAGAGTAGCCGTTGCCGGCGGTTGTTTTCGGCGTCGATACGGCGGCCACGCCATTCGATACCGTTTTCGAGGCGGTAATGATCGTTGATCAGCCAACCCAGGCCAGCGTAGAGCCTCGTTTCCGGGTAGAAGGAGGAGGACTTTTCAAAGATATTGGCCAGCCATTCAACCTGGGCATTCAGATAGGTTTCCCGGGGGTCCAGCCGTTCGCCCTCCAGTGGGAAGTCGAGGCTGCCGCGCAGCCGCCAGCGGTGGCGCACCTGCCAGTCGTCACTGCGAAAGAAGCGCTGCTCTGTCCGGGCCCTGGCCCGCGTTCGGTATTTTCCCCACCGTTGGGCCCAGGACAGCTGCTGTAAAAGACGGTGCTCTATATCCTGCTCGTCCTCGTCTATGTCCCGCAGGCCAAACTGATAACCCGCCGACAGGCTGAGGTCGCTGGTCCATTGATAGGCCAGCCCGCTCTGGAAATTGAAGGTATGGGGCGTGAAAGAGGTGGTGGCGGGTTGCCCTTCTGTCTTTTCGGAAAGACGGGATTCCAGGGAAGTGTTCAGCGACCAGCTCCAGCGGTTGCCCAACTCGCCGTTCCAGGATAGCTGGGGCAGCAGCTCGAGGCTGGAACGAGACTGGCTGAAGGCAGGCCGGTTGGCCAGGAACAGGAAGAGAAGGATACAAGCTGAGACTATCTTCATTTGTGCAAGTTGTCAAAAGAATAGAAAATCATTGGGCGGCTGTTCGATCGTCCGCAGGCTTTGCTGCCGCCCTTCCGAATCGAACTGCCCTTCGAAGTACCCCAGTTCGACTTCTCTTTTGCCTTTTATTTCCAGTTCGTAACCGACGGCCTGTCCGTTTTCCAGAACTTCCTGGGTTCGCACCACCTTGTGCCGCTGAAACTGGCCTTTGAGCTGCTTTTCTATCTGGCCAGCCGCTTCGGCGGGTATCTCTTTGTACCTTATCTGGCGCTCGGTATCCACCAACTGCCCCTCCGGATTGAATTTGACGCTGTAGCGGGCTTTCTGAAAGCAAAATTTAGCCTCGAAAAACCGGCCGGATTCGTTTTGCTCTTCATAGAATTTCACCTTGCTCTTCTCCGAATATTCCCTTTCAAGGAACTGGTGTATCAGGGCCGGCGCCTCTTCCGGAGATATGCGTTTTTCTACCTCAATTTTCTGAGCGAAAAGCAGGCAGGGAGATAATGAGAAAAGGGAGAGGACTATTGGCAAAAAAAAAATTTCATATTAAGGAAGGTTTTAGCGAATGGCGAGCTCCGAATGGTTGAATAGTTACAAAAAAACAGGGAAGGCGGCGGGGGCTCAACAATGAAACAAATGAGCAACGAGGCAAAACGGAGGAACCGGCTAACCAGCAAGCTCCTCCGTTTTGACAATCTATAAGTTCTTGATTTCGGTGACCAGCTTGCTCAGGGTAGCTTTGGCATCACCGAAGAGCATCCGGGTCTTCTCGTGGAAGAACAGCGGGTTCTGAATACCGGCGTATCCCGGATTCATACTTCTTTTGAGTACGATGACGTTCTTGGCGTCCCAGACCTGCAATACCGGCATACCGTAGATAGGGCTTCCCGGGTCGTCCAGGGCGGCGGGATTGACTACGTCGTTGGCGCCGACAATGACCACCATATCGGTATTTTTCAGGGCGGAGTTGGCGTCTTCCAGGTCCAGCAGTTTAGGGTAGGGGACATCCGCTTCGGCCAGCAGCACGTTCATGTGCCCCGGCATACGGCCGGCGACGGGGTGTATAGCGTATTTCACATCCACACCGTTGGATTCCAGCAGATCATCGATCTCTTTACATACTTTCTGCGCCTGAGCCACCGCCAGTACTATAGCCCGGGACGATCATGACCGAGCTGGAGTAGTAAAGCTGAATTACCGCGTCGTTGAGGGTAACCTCTTTACCACCTGCCCGCCAACGGCCCCTTTGGAAGCGCCGGCCGCCCCTCCGCCGAAACCGCCGATGAGCACGTTGAGCAAAGAGCGGTTCATGGCGTTGCACATAAGCACCGTAAGAATGGTGCCGGAGGCGCCTACCAGGATGCCGCCCACCAGCATGAAGTTGTTGCCGTAGATCAGGCCTGCGGAAGCGGCGGACAGCCCCGAGAAAGAGTTGAGCAATGAGATGACCACCGGCATATCGGCGCCGCCGATAGGGACGACGAAAGATACGCCGTACACCAGTGCCAGGATCATAAAGATGGCGGCCAGGCCGATGCCGGCGTCTATATTCTGAACGTATATATATATACCCATGGCCAGGATGACAACCAGCAAGGCCATGTTAAAAATGGAGTGTTTGGGCAGGATCAGGGCATTGTCCCTGAGCCAGTCTTCCAGTTTAAACCAGGCCAGCAAACTGCCGGTAAAGGCGATCCCCCCAATGAACAGGGCGGAAAGGGAGATGGCGATCTGGCCGCCGGACATGGCGCTGGCGCCTGTGTAGAAATGCCGTAATTCGACCATGCCGATGAGCACTGCGCAGGCGCCGCCCAGGCCGTTGAAGATGGAAACCATCTGCGGCATGGCGGTCATTTTTACCCTCATGGCCATGAGGTAACCGATAATGGCGCCGATAGCCAGGCCGGCAATTACCCAGGGGTAGTTGTTGTCGCCCTGGTCCAGCGGGGCGAAAATAATCGAGATGATAGCCGCCCCCATGCCAATACTGGCGATGGTATTGCCCCGGCGGGCGCTGTCGGGTGAACTGAGCAGTTTAAGGCCCCATACGAAGCCTACCGAACCGATCAGAAAACCTATGTCTGTCAGGAATTTGATATCCATGGCTTATTTCTTCTTTTTCTTCTTGAACATTTCCAGCATACGGTCTGTCACGGCGAAGCCGCCGGTAGCGTTGACCATGCCCATTATAATACCGAGCAGGCCGAGGCTGAGGGAGAAGTAATCTCCCGCTTCCGCCTGCCGCACCAGCAGAATACCCCCGATCACGACTACGCCGCTAATAGCGTTGGCGCCCGACATCAAAGGGGTGTGCAGAACGGTAGGCACCTTGGAAATGACTTCGAAGCCGAGAATGATCGTGAAAATCAGCAGGTAGATGAGTAATTGGTAGTCTTCGAAAAACTGAATGAAACCATCCATGCCGCTTGTTATTTTTATTTGCGATAAATATTGTCTCGTGGCCGGCCCCTGCCGGCAGCTTAGGATTACTGGCCCTCGGCCTCCGCAGTAAAGAAGGCCCCTCTGATGATCTCGTTGCCCATGTCGAGCGTCAGCGCTCCATCCTTGACGAGTATTTTCAGAAAGTTGAGCACGTTGTTGGCGTAGAGCAGGCTGGCGTCTTGCGGCATCAGTCCGGCCAGGTTGGAATTGCCGATGATGGTCACTCCGTTGTGGACAACGATCTCGTTGTCTTTGGTCAATTCACAATTGCCGCCGGTAGAGGCCGCCAGGTCGACGATGACCGAGCCGGGCCTCATTTGTTCCACCGTTTCTTTTGGCACCAGCATGGGCGCCTTGCGGCCGCGCACCTGAGCAGTGGTAATGATCACATCGGACTTCATAGCGCGGTTTTGCACTTCTATACGTTGCCGCTCCAGAAATTCTTTGCTCTGCGCTACCGCATACCCCCCGGCATCTTTGTCCTCCCGGGCGCCTTCCACTTCGATAAACTTTCCACCTAAACTCATGACTTCTTCCTTGGCGGCCAGCCGCGTATCGGAGGCTTCTACCATAGAGCCCAGCCGTTTGGCGGTGGCAATGGCCTGCAGGCCCGCCACGCCGGCGCCCAGCACCAGCACTTTGGCAGGGCGGATACTACCGGCGGCAGTGATCATCATGGGGAAATAACGCGGCAGATGGCGGGCTGCCTCCAGCACCGCCTTGTAGCCGGCAATAGAGGCCATAGAGGAGAGCACGTCCATCGCCTGCGCCAGCGTAGTGCGCGGGATCATATCCAGGCTGATGCCGCGCAGGTTCATACCGCGAAGCTTTTCAGTGACCTCCGGGTAAAGAAAGGGCTGGAACTGTGAAATGACGACGGCGTCTTTCTTCAGCTTTTTGTACTCCTCATCGGAAAGCGGGTTGATGCTCAGCAGTATGTCCGCCTCGGAAAGCAATTTTTCCCGGGTCGTTACGGTGGCTACTGATGCATAATCTTGGTCAGAGTAGAAAGAAGAAGCCCCGGCGCCTTCTTCGATGAGGATTTCAAGGCCTAGGGCCTTTGCTTTTTCGGCAACTTCAGGAACCATCGCAATGCGTGTATCCTCAAGCTCCCTGGGGATGGCAAGCTTCATATTTGAATGCTTCTGTTTTTTGTTCGCCCGAAATTACTAGATATTTTCATATTTCCAAAGAAATGCCAGGCAAAGAGGGGAGAGCGGTGAAACGGGCGGAAAAGGTTGTGGGTATGTGTGTACGCATGTACTTGCATTTGATAGGCCGGGAACAGGGAAGTTAGTTCGCAGTGGGTAGAAACGGTGGGTGGAATGCATTGAAATACCTGGCTAAAGAATATTTCAATGCGTTTCCAAGTTTTTCCTGCCGGGTAGCGTTCTGCTCAGGCTTTCGCCTTCAATTTGTCCTTGAAATTTTTTCTAAACTTCTGCACCTTGGGTGTAATGACAAAAGTGCAGTACGGGTTGCGGTTGCCTACGTTTTGATAGTACTCCTGATGGTAGTCTTCTGCCGGAAAGAATTCCTCAAAGGGGCTGATTTCGGTGACGATGGGGCGGCCCCAGATCTTCGGGGCTACTTCGGCTTTGGAGCGTTCGGCGGCAGCCTTTTGTGTTTCGCTGTGGTAAAAGATCACGGAGCGGTACTGCGGGCCGGTGTCGTTGCCCTGTCGGTTAAGCGTTGTTGGGTCGTGGGTGGCCCAGAAGATTTCGAGGATGTCTTCGTAAGAGATCACTGCCGGGTCGAATTCGACCTGTACGACTTCTGCGTGCCGGGTGGTTCCGGAGCACACCAATTCATAATCCGCCGTTTCCGGGGTGCCGCCGGAATAGCCGGAGGTGACGGAAACAACGCCTTGTACTTCCTGGAAGACGGCTTCGGTGCACCAGAAGCAGCCGCCGCCAAGGGTGGCCAACTGGGTGGGGTGGTTATGATTCTTATCCATTGAATGAGGGTGGTTTTGCGAGCCTTTAGAAAGCAAATATAACGTTAGCGTTGGTTATAAGGTTTAGCGTTGATAGCTTAACCTACCACAACGGTTTTACCATTCAATGCGCCAAGCCCACCGGCGCCCTCGGCCCAACTGCCTCCAAAAAACGAGCCAGCGCCTTCCGCTTCCTGGCATCCAGTTCATAACTGATAAACCGGGTGAAATATTCCTCCAGGTCGAAGTTGGGGTGGGGGGAGGGCAAGAGGTACATCAGCTCGGGAATGTGGGCAATGCCCTGTTGCATAGCCCGGTTGAAAGCCTCTACGAATTCGGGCTCCAGCGGCCGGTTGCTCACCCAGGCGGCGAAGACGAAGGGCAAGCCGGTATACTGTAGCCAGGCTTCGCCCAGGTCGTAAACGAAAGGAAAGCGTTCCTCCAGCCCAATGGTGCGGTCGCCGATGACCAGCCCGGCGCGGTCGCCGCCCAAAGTTTCGATGTAACCATCGGAGGCGGGGATCAGTTTGGGGCTCACCTTCCAGTGGCCGTGTAACAGAAGTTTTGTTAGTTCCACCGAGGTGCGCGAGTGATGGTCCAGATATAGTTCTTTTACCTCTTCCAGAGGCCGTTCGCTGTAGAGAGCCACCGTTTTGACGGCGCCGACTGTTCCGATGCAGTAGTCGGAAATAAGATGGGGGGTATCCAGTTCGGGGATGATGGCGACCGGTACGAGCCCCAGGCCCGCATCGCCCTCTTTCAGCCTTTTGGCACAGATCGAGGGGATATCCAGTTTCAGCTCTATTTGTTGGGCGATCGGGCTTTGCAGCAGGCCGTACAACAGCGGTTTGGTATTGAGGTAGCTTACAGCGGTTACTCTTAATTTTCTCACATCAGGCTGGTTTCATGCCGGCGGCTTCCAGGTGGCTCAGGTCGTTTTCCATCAAAAAGTGGAAGTTGTCGTCCTGATAGGCCATTTGGTACAGGCCGGTATTCGAATGGTGATAATTATCCATATTCTGCAGGGGTTGTTCCTGTAGCAGGCACATCAGGCAGCGCATCGCCCTGCCGTGGGAGCACACCAGGAGGGTTTTTTCCGGGCGTGCGCGCAGGTGTTCTATGAAGCGGGAGAGGCGTTCTGCCAGGCTGGCGGCACTTTCCGCTCCCTCCAGGCTGGCGTGGAAATTGCCTTTTTTCCATTCATCGGTAATCAGGCGGTACTGCTGCATCATCGCAGGCGTGCTCTTTTTTCCTTCGTGATCGCCCCAGGCAATCTCGTTGATGTCGGCAAATTGCTCCCAGGGCAACCCCCGTTCGATGAAAGGTTGAACGGTTTCATGGGTGCGCCGCAAGCGGGAGGTTAGTATTGCCTCAAAATCGATGTGACGATAGTGTTCGAAAAAAGCGCTGGCCTGGCGCCGCCCCAGTTCGTTGAGGCTGGTGTCCACCCCTTGCCCCTGTACGATGCCCTGCCGGTTGTAGTCGGTCTCGCCGTGCCGAATGATGTAAATCACTTTTTGCATCAATGCTTATTTGTAACCGGCAGAGATACATATCCCTTAAATGCCGTATCTTCTTCAAATACATGATCGGTATAATCCTGAATCACCTTATACAGCGTATCCCGTTCTATGGGCTTCCGCCCCACCCGGCGGATCAGGTTCACCAGTTCCCGGGTGCTCAGGGCCGGGCTTTGTTCTTCACTGCCCGCCATGGAGTAAATCCTGGTGGTGTCGTCAATGGTTCCGTCGATGTCGTCTACGCCGAAGGCAAGGGACAATTGTGCTATCTCTCGGCCGATCATTGGCCAGTAGGCTTTGATGTGGTCAAAATTGTCCAGATAAATGCGGCTGATGGCGTAGTTGCGCAGGTCTTCAATAACCGTCGATTCGGGTACGTGGGACATTTGATTGCCCTTGTTGCGGAATTTCAGTGGAATGAACGTCTGGAAACCGCTGGTCTTGTCTTGCAGTTTTCTCAGTTCTTCCAGGTGGTGGATGCGGTGGCGGTATTCCTCGATGTGCCCGTAGAGCATGGTGGCGTTGGAGCGGCCCCCCAGTTCGTGCCAGATTTCGTGAATGCGCAACCATTGCTCTCCGCTGCATTTGCCGCCGGCAATCTGGTCCCGGATTTCTGGGTGGAATATCTCGGCCCCGCCTCCCGGCATGCTGTCCAGCCCGGCTTCCTTCATCAGCCGCATGCCTTCTTCGTAGCTGACTTTGGCCTTTTTGAAAATATAGTGGTACTCCACCGGCGTAAGGGCTTTGACGTGCAGCTCCGGCCGGTGGGCTTTGATCTGACGGAACAGCTCACTGTAGAATTCCACATCATACTGGGGCAATACGCCTCCGACGATGTGCACTTCCGTTACCGGTTCCCCATCGTACTTCCGCACGATGTCCATGATCTCGTCCATGCTGTATTCCCAGCCTTCTTCCCGCTTTTTGATGAGGCGGGAGTAGGAGCAGAAGCTGCAAGTGTACAGGCAGACGTTGGTCGGTTCAATGTGAAAATTGCGGTTGAAGTACGTGTGGTCTCCGTGGCGCTTTTCGCGGATGTAGTTGGCCAGAGCGCCAACGTAGGACAAATCGCCCTGTTCAAACAGGTGCAATCCTTCTTCTTCCGTGATACGTAATCCTTGCACTACCTTTTCGGTAATGGCCCGCAGTTGGCTGTCCAGGGTTTTATCATCCAGAATGACTTCGATCGGCATGTTTGCTTCCATAAAAAAGTAGGCTATTTTCTAAACCAAAGTTATAAGAAACTTTCGGAACTTTCAGTTTTTTTTGAAAAGGTAACAACCTCAGGGCAAAGATAGTTTTTTGAATATACAAATGAAAAGGAGGGAGGTTCGCTTGGCAAGGGTTGTTGGTGTGCAGTGTATCAGTGAGCAGCGTATCCCAGGTGCAGCGATGGTCCGCCGCAGTTCGCGGTTCGCAGTTCCCAGAGTGTTCTGCCGCGGTTCGCGGTTCGCAGTTCGCAGGTTCGCAGTACTCAGAGCGTCCTACCGAATAGCGAACCTCCGAATTCCGAACACCGCAGGTTCCCAGAGCGTCCTGCCGAATTCCGAACCTCCGAATTCCGAACACCGCAGTTCCCAGAATGTCCGCCGAACACCGAATTTCGAACACTCCCGAGCAGGCCTGTACACCACACACTGATACACTAACTAATCCTCCACCCCCGGCTGCCGGATCTCAAACCCCTCCTCCTCTTTCGCCTTGCGCACCATCTCCCGCACGTCTTCCAAAAGTTGCTTGGCGTCGTAAACGATGCCGTCCTTTACGGTATACTTCACGCCGCCCACCCGGGCTACGGAATTATCTTCCATCAGCTTGATGGCGCCGGTGCCGTACAATACCTTGAGGTTGGGCAGGGGATTCTCTTCTACGATCACGAAATCCGCCAGCTTGCCTGCTTCGACGGTGCCGAGCGCTCTATCCGCCCCCAGTGCTTCGGCCCCATTCAGGGTAGCGGAGCGGATGACTTCCAGAGGGTGAAAACCCGCCTCCCGCAGCAGCTCCAGTTCCCGGATGTAAGCGAAGCCGTAGAGCTGGTATATGAAGCCCGAATCGGAACCGGCGGTGACGCGCCCGCCCCGGTTCTTGTATTCGTTGATGAATGTCATCCAAAGGCGATAATTTTCCTTCCAGGCTACTTCTTCTTCAGTGCCCCAGGAGTGCCAGTAAGAGCCATGGCTGATGCGGCTGGGCATGTAAAAGCGCCAGAGGGAAGGCAGGGTATAGGCCTCGTGCCATTCCAGGCGGCGGGTACGGTGCAGGTCACGGCTGGCCTCGTAGATGTTGAAGGTGGGGTCTATGGTGAAATCGAGGGCGAGCAGTTCGTCCATCACCTTGTTCCAGTGATCGGAATAGGGTGGGGCGGCCTGTTTCCACAGCCGGCCGGCTTCTGCAAAGCGGTGCTGCTCATTTTGGTAGTTATAGTCCAGCGGGTAGTCTTGCACGGTGCGGTCGGCGAAAAGGGCTTCCGGTAGGCCGTACCAGTGTTCCATGCTGGTGAGGCCCGCACGGGCGGAGTGCAAGGCGTTCCACCGGGCCACGTCCATTTGGGCATGGTGGCAGGCGGAGCGTAGGCCCAGCTTTTTATTCTCGTCCAGCGCTGCGGCCATGATGTCAGGCGGCGCACCGAAGAACTTGATGCCGTCGGCCCCTTTTTGGGCATTCTGGCGCACCCATTCCCGGGCCTGCTCCGGGGTGCTGATGGGCTCTTCGCTGCCCTGCCCAAAGACGGTATAGGCGTAAATCCGGGGCGCCGTGATCTCATTTTTAGCGCTGCGTTCCTTATGCTTCAACACCCAGTCGAGGCCATTGCCGCAGGAGGGGTCCCGAATGGTGGTAATGCCATGCCCCATCCATAGTTTAAAAACGTATTCGGCATCGGCGCCCTGGCCCTTGCCACCGATATGCCCGTGGAGGTCGACGAACCCGGGCAGCAGGTACATACCTTCGCAGTCCAGCTCACGGCCGCCTTCTTTGAGCTTCGGCCGGCCGCCAGAATCGATGGGTACTCCGGGGTTGCCCACCACTTCGATTTTCTTGATTTGATTGCCTTCCACCACGATGTCAATCGGGCCGCGCGGCGGAGCGCCGTTGCCGTTGATCAGGGTGACGCCCCGGATGATGAGCTGGTTGTAAGGGCCTTCGCCCTCTTGCCTGTCCGGCGCTTCCTTGACCTGGGCTTGCAGGGTGAAACCAGAAAATAGGAGCAGAAAAAATATACAATAGTAATTCCTCATAACGGAAGTGTTGTTATTTCAAGATATTCTGTAGCCTTTCAATTGTTATATGGTTCTATTGTTAAATGGGGACTGTTCGCAGTTCAGCCGCGACATCCGGCCTGGCTGCCAGGCGTACACCAGGTGGGCCATCGCTGTCCAACACTTGACGGGTAGTCTCAGAAGACACAGAAATTTGAACTATCTGTCTTTGTCTTGTCCTGAAATAGGTTGTTCCCCCGCGCCTCCGCGTGCCCCCCCTAAAATATAAAATCAGTATTGATGCCATAATTACCCTGATAGTAGTTACTAATCAACCAGATTAATGAAAGCAGAAGAAAGACAACAGGAGGTAAGATAGATACGCCCCCTTTATGCCTGAGTACATTTTTATGTTCTTCCGGCTCCCCGGATCTCAGGGCTTTCTCTACCTGCCGCTTACAATGCAGCAGGTACAACCGGTTGGCCGACAGCCCCAGGATCAGGTGCAGGATGAGCACTCTGGCGCAGAGGAAAACGATTTCATACAACCAGAAACCGAAATCTGACCAACGGAGTAGCCCCAACCCGAAGAAAAAGGCGATGTAAAGCGCCGTCTCCCGAAACAACTGCCGATACAACAACCAGAAAGGCCCCAGGGCGAGCGCCCAAAGGTGGAAGCTCAGGGCACGTTCTTCCTGCATACGGCGCCATTGGCCAAGATAGTATTCCTTTTCCGGGCCGATGAACTCCGCCAGGCTGGCCTCTTCAATAGATGGCTCCGATTCCGGAAGGTCTAGTATGTTTTTCATGCTGGTAAAGTTCCCAAAACCTGACATAGGGGGCAGCCCGGCAAGTTTTGGCGCGGGGCAGAATTACGCAATTTTTTGAATCTTTCCCTGCACCTTGCAGTATATTAATCTAAAAAAAACGAAATTCATGCTTAGTGCAAAGTAGCGCCGGATTTTTTTTTGACGGCACTCCAGCTAATATTTGCGGATAAGAAGTAGGTTTGCAGAATAGGAAACCGGGTAAAACCTTCAATTTAGTCCATACATGGCTCAAAAGGCAGACATACTGATCCTCGGCGTGGCCAATACGCCGGTTGACTTCCTCGACCAGTTGCAGGCGGAGGCCGAAGGAATTCGTAGCGCCTTGTCTAAAGCCCGGCAACAAAACTACTGCGACTTCAGGGAGTTGAGCCAGTTTACCTTTGAAAAATTGTTTGCCGAGTTCAACGACCTGAACCAGTCGGGGCGCATCAGCATGTTGCACTATTCCGGGCACTCCCAATCCACCGGACTGCTCACGCGCGAAGGGGGCCAGGACAAATTGCTCCATGCCGACAAGCTGCACGCCTTCCTGCAAGCCCAGAACAACCTGAAATTGGTATTCCTGAACAGCTGTTACTCCGAGGCCATCGCCGAACAGTTGGTGGCGGCCGGCATTCCTGTGGTGATCGGTACGGATAGCGGCGTGCAGGATACTTCCGCCCGGAAGATCGCCACTAAATTTTATGAGTTGCTCGGGGGGGGCAGCAAAACGATAAAGCAGGCGTTTGAACTTACTCAGCTATATTTTGAACATCACAAGGACGAAGATGATTCTCCCTTTCGGGGAATAGAGCTGGGCAGTGATTACCCCTGGCATTTGTTCGCTAAAAATGACGCGGCGGTAGAGTGGCGCCTGGTGCCGGAAAGTGTGGTTGACCAGGTGGAGCGCTCTAAAAACCTGCGTAAATTGTTCATCGTGCGTGATGATAGCGAAACGGCCGGCCATATCAGCCACGCCCTGAGGATTGCGCTTCAACGGATAACCAGCCTTATGACGTATGACATCTGGCAGGTGAATGAAGAAAATGAACAGAACAAGCGGCAGTACGCTATCGGCCAGGCAGATGTCATTGCCTACCTGGCTACCCCTGAGCTTCCGGGCAGCCTGGATGGGCCGCTCGCCTGGGCCAGGCCGTTGCTGACCTCTGCCAAGCCCCATTTTATCATTGCCGGTTCGGGGCATGTTCCCAGCACCCGCCAGTATCTGCAAAGCGCAGGTATGGTGGCGGCTCACAATCCTCCGGTAGTGCTCTCAGAGTTGATGACCCTGGAGCAGTTGAAAAAGGCAAGCGACCTGGACACCATATTCAGAGAGTTGTTTTTTAAAAAATTGATCGAACTCATTGGCATTGGTGGAGATAAAGAACAACTGATGTCGGCTTTCGGCGCCCTCAATTTCGTGGAACAGAAAAAAGCCTTCGATTTTGATGACCACGAAAAAAAGGTGAACTTCATCCTGATTGAAGGCACGCCCCTGTGCGGACACGAGCTGTTGATCCGCAAAATCCTGGCTTATAATGGACTGCGCCCGGGCGGGCAGGCCAAACCGGTCCATATCAACGTGAAAAAGCTGGTGCCCAGTGGGTTCAACGAACAGTACCTCTGGGTGTTGCTAAACCAAAACCTGGTGGGCACCATGTCCTTCAATCCGGATAAGGAGGAAATTTGCCGCACCATCTCTCAGCGCCTTCAGTTGGAAGACCTGGTGGTCATCCTGAACGAAGTAGAAGAAGTCGCGCTCCCGGAACTCAAACAGATGGTTCTCAACCTTTGGAAAGCGCTGAATGACCACCTGCCCCAGGGTGATCCCGGTAATCGGTTGTTTATGATCTTTGTCCATACCGGTTACCGGCTGGATCATTGCTGTGTGTCGGAAGTCACCCTACAGGCCAGGAATCCGGTTTGTCATGCTGTACCCATGCCGGCTATTCAGCCGTTGGCAACGGAGGTATTCAACAACTGGTATATCGACGAAATCCAGAACTTTGCCCCGGACAGCCTCTTCAAGAATAAAATTCAGCAACATAAAAACGACATATTACAAAAGAAATACATCCGGAAGGTCGTCGAAGAGATTTGCATCCTTTTGGAATGCCCGGAGGTTTACGACGAGGTGTTTAAATTATAGAAAAGCATGATCGAGGAAAAAAACTACAAGCGATACGAAGGGAAAGGGTTGCTCAAAGCGACTCCCACGCTGAGCTATCAGCCCGAGGAGTTGAAAGGAGCGGTTAAGGAGCAAAAGAAAATTTTGGAGGAAAAGATCGCGCCCTACTTTCCCGGCGACGCGCTGAAAGATGCGGTGGAATACGCCCGCATCCTTCAGCGGCCCCTACTGCTGCGGGGGGAGCCTGGCTCAGGTAAGACCCGCCTGGCCCAGGCCGTCGCCTACGAGCTCTATGGCAAGGACTATCGTAAAAAATACTTTGAATGGTATATTAAGTCTTCCACCAAAGCCAGGGACGGCCTTTATACCTTCGACCACCTTGCCCGCCTGCGGGATGTGGAGCTGGCGCGCCATAAAACCAACGGAACAGCTCAACCCGAAAAGGAAGACCTTTTCAAATACCGGGCCTTTGGCCCGCTGGGGCAGGCCTATCTGTCGTCCCAACCGGAAGCCCCCGCCATCCTGTTGATCGACGAGATCGACAAGGCCGACCTGGATTTCCCCAACGACCTGCTGTTCGAGCTGGAACAGAAACGCTTCTTCGTGGAGGAAACCAGTGAGGAGATCGCTGCCGAATATCCACCCCTGATCTTCATCACCAGCAACGATGAGAAGGACCTGCCCAATGCCTTTCTGCGCCGTTGCGTGTTTTTTTACATCGACTTCCCCGGTGAGGAACTGTTGATGAACATTGCTAAGGCCAATGCTGAAAACTGGGCGAAGCAATACAAAAAGGCTATGCCAGATAAGCTGGTCGAGGATATCGTCCTGCGCTTCCGGCAGTTGTATACTGACATGAAAAACAATCCCAATACCGATAAGGCGCCTTCCACCAGCGAACTGCTCGACTGGCTGCGGGTGCTGTACTACCAGTTTCTGCAGGGCAAGCTAGAAGGTGACAGCCTGCCCAAGGGCGAGCTGCCCCATCCGGAGGTGCTGCTGAAGAGCCTGGATGATTATAAAGCACAGGTAAACAAATGAGGTGATGCCTTCCCACAGGTTCCCGCGTAGGAAAAGGTGTCGCCCTCCCGGATAAAGGTTTTCCGGTAAATAAAGACAGCCATCGCCTTATGGTATTGCTCAGATAAACAAATAAAGATGCATCCAGCAAAAGCTCCTCACAGCCTCCTCTTTTACCGCTTCTTCCAGCGCCTGCGTAAGGAAGTAGGTATAGAACTGGATGCGCGGCAGTACCGGAATTTCCTGCACTGCCTGCTACTGGGCAAGGTGAAAGACAAGGCGGATTTGCTGGCGCTTTGCAAAACCATGTGGCTTACCCGCCCGCAGTTTCGTGCCCGTTTTGAAGAAATCTTTGAGGAAGCTTATTCGGAGTTGCCCCGTTATTGGGGCTATTTTGCGGAGCAGGCCCGGGCCGCTGAACTGAAGGCGAATCGGCCGGTGGCGGAAGAACAGCCGGTGAAAGAGCCGGTAGCAAAGCCGCCGCCTCCACCTCCACCTGAACCTCAACCTCAACCTCAACCTCCACCTCCACCTCCACCTTCTACCCCCACATGGCAGGAAATAGAACTCTTATTCGATGAAGGCGGTGAAGGCGGGGCAGGGGTGCAACGAGAGGAGCGCGAGTTGCCTTCCCAGTTGGAAACGCCTTTCCTCTTCTCGGAGCAGAAATACCTGCCCTTTCAGCAGCGGCGGGCCAAGCAATCGTGGCGCCGCCTCAAGCAGCAGAGCTTCCGGGCGCCTACGGATATCGTGGATGTGCGCGGAACAGTAAGGGCCCTGGCCCGCAACGGCTTCTTCTACGAACTGGTGTTCGAAACCCGGAAGGCCAGCCGCCAGCACTTTGTGGTGCTGCTGGACCACGGCGGATCGATGGCGCCGTTTCATTACTTGTTTGATTTTTTCATTCAGGGATTAAGGGAAAGCACTCATTATACAAAAATCGAGACGTATTACTTTTCCAATTATCCACCCTATCAGCTCGGCGCTGCCGGCCTGCCGGAGTACCGCTTCTTTACGAATGCAGAACACACTGCTGCGGTAAACCTGAGTAGCTTGTTGGCCGGCTGGGAGAAAAATACAGTGGTGCTCTTCCTCAGCGATGCCGGCGCCGCCCACGAAGGCATGAACGCCGACCGCGTTCAGGTGACGATGGAATTGCTGAACCGCCTGGAAGACAAAGTGGAGCATGTACTGTGGTTCAACCCGCTGCCCCGAAAGTATTGGAAAGGCAGCGCCGGGGAGTTTTTCAGCGGCGTAGTGCCCATGCTGGAATGTACTGAAGCAGGGATAACGGAGGCAGTGGGAAGGATAAGGTGAGGAAAGTGTGGATGTGTAAAGGCGCATGCAATTGGACATAACACCTCGGGAGTGTTCGGAATTCGGTGTTCGGAATTCGCACATCACTGAAAATCAAGAGGCGTTTTTTTTAAAAGACACGGAAAATTGAACTATCCCAGCACCTCTAATCATATAACCATATAGCCATAACCCAGCCCCTGACGACTAAAACGAATAGATCACCATGCCACAAGCCATACAACCCAAAGGCGCCATTGATGCCAACCGCCTGGAGCGCTACCTCAAGCGCCACCCCGGGGAGGGTTATCTATGGCTGGCCGGCCACGCCGCCTTTTTCGTGGCGTTGACACCGGGCCTGCTCTATCGGCTTTGGGTCAATTTCAAGGACGATGAACAGGGGGCGCCGCTGGACATACCGCTGGATGCCGTGGCCAACCTGTTGAACTCCCCTTTGTGCCGGGAGCTTGGGCAGGGCGTGTATGAAATTCACGAGAGCCTGCGGGCGCCATTGCTCAATCACCTGAGGAACACCGCTCGTTTTGGCAGCCCCCGCCTGTACCGCCTGGCAAAATTCCTGCTGGCTTATCTGGACTATTGTGGCGATGAACTGCCTTCGCCGGCCTTCGCCGAAGCCCAGCGTTGGACGGCAGAGGCCTACCTCAAACCCGAATTGGCAGCTCAGCGCCTGCTGGACGCCTTTACCGAAACGGTGGATGGCAAAGCGGCGGCCAGCTCGGTGGAAGTCTACCTCAATTGGATCAGCAGCCGGGGAAGCACAGAAGGAGGCAGCGGTGGGGTGGACCCGCTGGCAGTAGCCGAGCAACTGGTCCGGGGTATGCGCCATTATCAGAAGGGAGCAAGGGCGGAGGCGATCGAGGTGCTGAAAGAGCTGGCGGAACACATCAAAACCGGAGGGAGCGCCAGCCCTTCCGCCTACCGGACCAAGATCCCGGAAGACATCCTGGAACTGATCAAACCGGGCCCAGGCGTGGAGGTAGAACTGGAACCGAAAGGCGCGGTACGGGCCCTGCTGGTAGCAGTGGGCAAAACCGCCTCCGGGCAGATGCCTGAACTGGCTGGCCCTCCCAATGACCTGCAGCTTATTCAGGAAGAATTGAAGATACTGTTGGCGGGTAGAACGCTGGAAGTAACCACCCTGGCCGATAGCGCCGCCACCTACGACGCCGTATTTAAGCAGTGGCGGGAAATGGTGGAGCAGGCCAAACCAGAGGACCATCTGCTTTTCTACTTCAGTGGCCATGCCGAAAATAAGGAAGAACACTACCTGATCCTTTACGACTATCAGGAGCGGCGTATGTCCAAGGTGGAAAGCGTCCGGACGGTAACGGGAGGAGCTATTTACGATAATGAGTTCAGAGAAGTTTCGGCGGCCTGCAAGGGCTATATCACTTTGGTGTTGGATACCCACGCCGGTGGCGAAGGCTGGCTGGGCCTGAGTAACGATAAAAATGTCATCCTCTCCGCCACTTTGCCCGGGCAGATGGCTTATGAGCAGCGCTTTGGAGAAACGACCCACGGCCTGTTCAGCAAAGCCTTGCTGGAAGTATTGGGTGAAGGCCGGTATCGGAGTAATAAGTGGGTGGCTAGAAAAGCCGGGGAATGGATGAAAAAGTCATCCGGCCTACAGCAGCAACCCCTGGTTCTGGGCAGCCCGTCCGCCCGGCGGCGAGGAGTAGCCGGACAGGGGTTGTCAGGACGCCCCAATATCGACTACCTGCTCGACCTGCTGCAGGCCAACGGTTATCTGGAACGCAAATCTGGCCAGGGGGTTTTTACCCTCCTTGAAACGAGTTGGGCCCGGTTTGCCGGCGCCTATTCTTTGTTAGAAAAACTGGACTTTTCTAACGCAGAAGATTTAGAAAAAGCTGTAAACTACCTGGAAAAGGCATTATTGTTCAAGGGCAGGGACGGGCTTTCTGTGGCCGTTCCATTTATGCCCGAAGCGGAAAGAGAACTCTTTCAATTGGAATTGTCCCTGGAGGAACTCCTGAGCATCCCCGTACACATCAACCGAAAAAAGCAAGACGATGGCGATCAGGCAACCCGATAGCGAACCCTTCAACTACCTGGAAGGCTTTGGCGACAGCCAGGTAGTCCTGGTGCCGATCCATGAGAACCGGATCGGGGAGGAAAGCTATGAACAGATGCTGCGGGAGGCCAGCCATTTCGCCGATACGTATGATAAAATACTGGTGGGAGTGCTGGAGGCGTATTGCACCTATTCTGGTCATCCCATTCTGGGGAATATTCCGGTTTTACCTATCGGAGAGGCGGGCTCGGGAACGGTGCCACGCCCTCTGACGGTTTACGATAGCCGGGAGGAAGGATGGCGGGCGGTTGCCCGGGGACTGGCGGAATTGCTGGAATCCTACCGGCCGTTCTGGCAGCAAGGCATCCAGGGCAGCGTGTTTTTTGATAAGGAAAGGAAGGCCTGGTGCTTCGATAAGGGCAGGAGAGATGGGGTGTCGATCTGGCACCGGGAGGTGCAGGTGCAGTCGGCAAGTTCTACCATCTCCATAGGTATCGGGCAGGTGCTGCGAGACATCACTGTCCTGAAGCCATTAGCTGGCTTTGAGCCTGGCCCTGAACCCTTCCCTGCTTCCATCCCTGTCCAGGCTCAGCGTTACCTCAATATACTGGTGGAGGATCACGCTGACAACCAGGCCCTGATCAAAGAACTACAGGAAGATGCAGGCCTGCAGCAGCACGGCATTCGCTGGACGAATGAGCTGGCGGGGTTGGATTACGTGCTGCACTTCCATCAAAACCAGTGCTATCTCGTGCGCCCCTATGAGGACACCAGTGGTTCTGTGGAAGAAAATGCCCTGAACCCTTATCGCCCTCTGACGAAACCCATCGAATTGTCCGTCGGCTCCGGGGTGATCAAAGAGGTGCTCTTACAGGTGGCCGACTGGGAGTTCTTTCGCCACCTGGAAGCGCCTTACAACAACCAGTTGCAGGAAGATGCCCTGGAGATCACCGTCTTCCACAGCCAGGGTGCGAATTGGGAGCGGCTGGGCCCGGAGGGCGAGTGGGTGTCAGTTCCCCTGTGGGCGAAACCCTTCAAAGGCGGCGTGAGTTACGAAAATACCATCCGCATTCAGTTGGCCAACCGCTCGGAGCAGCCCTTGTATGTCAGCGCTTTCCTGTTGGGCAACTACTTCGGAAGTGAGGCTGGACTGACGGAGGAAGAGCAGTTCGAGTTGAAGCCGGGAGAACAAATCCTGCTTTTTCAGAGGGGAGAGGGCCGTATTCCGGTAGAGTTGGCGAGCAGAACCCTGGCCTATAACGTACCCTATGAAACGTTAGAAGTCAAGTTCCTGGCCAGCAACCAGCCTTTTTCTACTAACGGCTACTGGATGAAAGCCTTTCCCGGCCCTCCCGGCTCCGGCTTTCGGGAGGAAGAAGGTTACTTTATGGAAAAAGCGATGGATCTTGGAGCGGTTAAGCCACTGGAAGGGGTCTTTATCGCGCCCCTGCTGCGGATCAGGTTGGACAATCCGGCTTATAACCGGCCTAATGCCGCCCGCCTGGAAGAATTATTGCTGCAAAGGCCCGATGCAGAGCCGTTCATCCGATCCCTGTACTTCGAGTCCTTCCATCTGGCGCCCCGCTATCATTTAAAGAATAAGATGGAACTGCAGGAGGATGAATCTCCTGGTTCCAATCTGGCGCCCTCCCTGCCTGAGAACTATGTCTATACGCCCAATGGGCTGGGCCTCCTGGAATATCAATTGCAGCAGCTACCATCTCAACTGCAGGGAAAGGCCTCAAAGCCCATCCTCGTGGCTCTGGGCGACAGCTGGTTCAATCAGGCGGAACCGGTGGATATCCCTCATTTTCTGATAGAGGATTTTATTGTCATACACGCTCCCCTGCAAGGATGGATGGAACTGGAAGAAATGGTGCGGCGGCTGGAGAAAATGATCGAAGGGGTTCCTTCTATTACCCTGCTGCTCAGCCCAAGGGGTGAAAGGGTGCTGGACCGCCTCGATCTTCTGGTAAAGGAGGAGGCGCCGGACAACACCGACAACATTCGGGATATCTTAAGCGATGATTTTTTCTTCCTGCTGGACGAGATGGCGGAGGATTGGGAGAAACGGCTGGCCTTTTTATCCTCCTTCGAATCCCGCCTTCAGGTGGGGGTTCACGGGCATGACTACTTCGCTTTCGAAGAATTTGGCGGTACGGCATTCTACCAGCGCCCCAAGGAATGGCGCCGCAACCTGGCCGCTTTTGTCACCGACCTCCTGAATGCCCGCCTCAGGATAGTTTTGGATAGAATAGGCGCGGCTAATATTCATTACCTGGACCTGCGCAAGACGTTGGAACCGCAGGACTGGACGGCTACCCTGATTCCGGCTGATACAGGGTTCCGGAAGCTGGCCGGAGCGGTGAGCTTGTTTATCGATCAGCAGTACCAATGGAAGGAAGAGCCCTATCCGGGTACAGCGTACTTCCTCTGGCAGATGGCGCTGATGGACAATACCATAGAAGCGCATCAGGCGTTGATCGACGCTTATCCGGAGGGAGGGCATAGGGCGTGGGCGGAGGAGCGGTTAAAAGCGCTTGAATCACAAAGCTTTAGCCAGGTACAGTCTCAATCCCAAACGGTTGGCCAGGAGGAAACTCGACAAGAGCCTGATGCCCTTCAATCCCTCCGCCGTCGTGCCAACCAATTGATCTCCAGCAATCAACTGGCCGACGTTTTCCAACTCCTCGACCGCGAACTTCGACGAGACGCGGAGCCTCGCGAACGCCTCGCTGTTTACCGAAAAGAATTAACCCAACTCGAAAGGCAGCGCCGCCGCAATAAACGCCCGAGCAAACAATTGGATCGGGATATGGCGAGTTTGGCGGATGCGGTGGGGGAACTGGTGGAAGGGGTGGCAGAAGGGGATTTAAAGCCTCCCCCAACCCCTCCAAAGGAGGGGAGTTCGGCTAAAGTTGAGCCGCAACAGGTGAGCCGCTCCGAACAACCGAATACCGAACACCGAACAACCGGCTCCTTCACCGATCCCCGCGACGGCCGCACCTACCGGACCGTTGAGCTCAACGGGCTGCGGTGGATGGCGGAGAACCTGAACTATGATGTCGGGGAGGGGTGCTGGTTTTATGACAATGACCCGAAGAACGGAGAAAAATACGGCCGGCTGTACACCTGGGAGGCGGCGCAACGGACCTGCCCGCCGGGGTGGCGGTTGCCGACGGATGAGGAGTGGGAGGCGTTGCGGGATAGTTTGGGGGGGGATAAGGAATCATTTGACGCTTTGATTGAAGGTGGGGAAAGCGGGTTTGAGGTCCCATTGGAAGGGCATCATAGATATAGTGCTTTTTGGACAAGTGAAGAAAGCAGCCCTGACCGAGCTATTTTCTGGGGTTTTTACTTTCCTGACAAATTACTCTATCGTAATCATGACAATAAATCTAAAGGTTTCTCGTGCCGCTGCGTACGGGAAATCGGAGAAACTCAAGAAGTGTTTCCTGAAATAGAAGCCGAAGCACCGAACGAGCCACTGGCAGAACAGGTCGAAATGTCGGAAGCCGCAGAAGAACCAGACTCTGCTTCCCAAGCCGCCGAATCAACGGCCCAAGAATCAACTAATCAACCAATCAACCAATCACCCAAAACCGGTACTTACACCGACCCCCGTGACGGCCGCACCTACCGGACCGTCGAGTTAAACGGGTTGCGGTGGATGGCGGAGAACCTAAACTACGATGCAAGAGGGGGTTGGTTTTTTGAAAATGACCCTAAGACAGGAGAGCAGTACGGACGATTTTATGATTGGGACACTGCACGGGGAGCAGCGCCCGACGGCTGGCGCTTACCGACAGACGAAGAATGGGCCGCTTTGCGAGACTCCCTTGGCGGCGCCCGGAAAGCTTTTGCCGCGTTGCTGGAAACCGGAGAAGGACAGTTCAACGCCCGCCTGGTCAACGGGTTCGCCAATTTTTGGTCTGCAACGGAGCGTGGCTCGGATGCTGCCTGGTGCTACAGCTTGTCAAGAAAAAACGGTGAACTGCGGCGGGTAGAGATGAAGAAAACTTCAGGACTCTCCTGCCGTTTTGTGCAGGAGATAGAAAATGCTCCCAATGATCAGGAAGCAATTAAGGTGCCAACCGTGGGGCAATCAGAAACCTTCACCTCCCAAAAAGAAGCCTTTGTCAAAATACGCGAATCCCAGTCCGGCGCCGCGGCTCGCTTTTTTGTGCTGCACGGGCAGGAAGGCAGTAGGGTGAAGGAATGTGCACTTGCTTTGAGTACGGAGTTCCTTAAAGACGCCGTTGTTTTTGAGCAGAGCCTGGAGGACATCAAACCGGATACAGATGTAGAGCAGTACTGGAAAAGCCTGATCACGCGCTTTGCCAAAGAAAAAGGGTTGAAAATTGCCGGCCGCAACCTGGGCCTGGGCAGCCTGATCAACCAGGTGGTAGATTTGATACAGGGCCAGCCGGCCAATACCTTTGTATTCTTGCTGTCCGTCCACCACCGTTTCTGGAATGAGGGCATCCCCGCTTTGATACAGCAGCAATTGGATAATCAGCAAAAAGCGTCAGAAGGCTTGCTCAGCAGGCTAACCAGAAGGAGCGTTGAGATGGATTTCGTCTTCATGCTCACTTATGATGATAAAACGGCGGGGCCTATGCTTCAGGCGTTTGAGGGGTTGCTGCCGGGCTGTATACTGCCTGGGTTGAAGCCTCCCATAACCCCTTGACAGGAAGCCGGGACAGATTCTCCGGGCTCCTTCGCCTATGGCTACGGCGGCTAAAAAGGAGGACAGTTTGGCTACAGAAGCACAAGGGACTCCACTAAGTAAGCGCTCGCACGAGCGGGCGTCCACGCCCGTGAGTACTTCATCTCTGCCATGTACCCTGGCTTCATGAGGCGCACCTGGCCGGATTTGCATTTTTCCGGAAAAAAGGGGAAATTTACTGATCCTGTCTCACCTAAAATCTAGCTATGAAATATTTGATACAGGCCTGTTGTACTGCGCTCTTTCTAACACTAGCCTTCCCTTTACATTCCGCCATTCACATCACAGGCCCGGCGCCGGGCCATGAAGCCGTTAAGGGTTTTGAAAAAGAGTCTACCCCAAAGCGAACTGTCGGACAGAGGCTGGCCGTCAAGTATCTTCAAAAGAAAGCCAAAAAGCAAAGAAAGAAAAAGCGGACAAACAAAAGGAGAAGGGCGGATACGGACGAGGCGGCGGACAAACTTTCCACGCTTGCCCTGATCTTTGGCGCCGGCGCCTGGCCCCTGGTGCTTATTCCCATTTTAGGCACTCTGGCATTTGCTTGTGCCATCACCGGGATCGTCCTGGGGGCAATGGCCCTGAGCCGGGGAGGGAATAAGCTGAAAGCCATCCTGGGAATTGTTCTCGGCGGCCTGTTTCTGGTATTTGCCACCGTTGCATTGATCGTCCTCTTTTTTACGCTGATCTGGGTTGGCTGAAGGCAGGGCTCGGCCTCAAAGAATCTTTATTTTAGCCACCTACCTAATACTACTTTGTTAACTTAAACTATTTTATAATGTGAGACTCTTGATGCATCTTGCCCACCAAAGCAAATGCCCCCCAAATATACCCCTCTGGAGGGGTCGACCGTAGGGAGGGGGAGGAAAATCGGAGACGTTACATTTCATTTTTTTAAGTTAGCAAAGTAGAACTAAACGCTATTTATGAAACTGCTAACAAGGAATGCCTTCCTCGCTCTTTTCCTTTTGATATCTCTACCCCTTATTGCCGTACCAAAAGTAAAAAAGGCCGATGAGAAGGCCATCGAAAACAGGGTGGCCCGGAAGCTGCCCTTTGGCCAGCGGATAGCGCTGAAGCTGGTTCAGAAAAAAATCCGAAAACACCAAAAAAAGAGCGCCCGGGCGAGGATTAAAGACAACCCGGACAACCTCGCTACTTTTGCCCTTGTCCTTGGAGTCCTTACCTATGCGTTGTTAGCTATTCCAGCCGTGGCTGCTTTGTCCTTTTTCGTTGCCATAGGGGCAGTCGTTGCCGGCATCCTGGCGCTGAAAAGGGGAGGAAGTAAATTTCGCGCCATCCTGGGCATCGTCCTTGGCGGGTTATTCTTTTCGCTGATCACTATTTCGCTGATCATTTTCCTGTCGGACCCCTCGGGAGGGTGATCGGGGTACGGATGGGGCATTGGAAAAAACGCAGCCGGGCTCCATGGCCGGAATGGGGCTGAAACCCGGCTGCGTTAACCATCTAACAATGGAGCAATCCAACCATGAAACCGTTCATCACCTTCCACACGCACACTGCGCCGGCATCAAACTCTGGCTATCCGTCATCAAAGGCCAGGCGTTGCCGCTGCCTTCCAGCTCGAAGTAGAACTGGCTCCGCTGCTTATCGTAGTTGCCAATCTCGTTCATGGTGGCGGCATCGTACAGCCGGCCGTTGACCATGGTGTATCGGACCGATTCGGAGTTTTGAATATCCTCCAGCGGGTTGGCGTCCAGCACGATCAGGTCGGCCAGTTTGCCGGCCTTGAGAGAGCCAACTTGTTTGTCCATTCCCAGGTATTTGGCGCCGTTGATAGTGGCGCACTTCAGCGCCTGGTGGTTACTCATGCCACCCTGTTGCAGCATCCACAGCTCCCAGTGGGCGCCCAGGCCCTGGAGTTGTCCGTGCGCGCCCAGGTTGATGTTCACGCCGGCGTCCTGGAGTTTCTTCAATGATTGGGACGTCAGGATATGGCCGTTTTGGTATTCTTCATCCGGGATCATGGTCCGGTGGCGGGCGCGGGCATCCACCACGGCGCGGGGGGTGAAGCTCAGCAGGCGTTCTTTTTCCCAGACGTTGGTGTGCTGATACCAGTAGTATTCCCCGTTTATGCCCCCGTAGTTGACAATCAGGGTAGGCGTATTGTGTGCTTGGGTCTTCGACCAGAACTGGACCACATCATCATACAGAGGCGCCACTGGTATATTGTGCTCCACGCCGGTGTGGCCGTCGGCCACCATGCTCATATTGTGGTAGAAAAAGGAACCCCCTTCCGGTACGACCAGAATGCCCAGTTCGCGGGCGGCCTGCAACACCTGCTGGCGCTGCTCGCGGCGCGGCTGGTTGTAGCTTTTCACCGAGAAGGCGCCGTAGGCTTTGGTGCGGCGTATAGCGGAGCGGGCGTCTTCCAGGTTGTTGATCACGGCTTTGAAGTCGCCATCCGCGCCGTAGAGGATGGTGCCGGTAGAGTAGAGGCGCGGCCCCACCATATTGCCCGCCTTGATCATCTCGGACTGCGAAAAGATCATTTCCGAATTGGAAGAGGGGTCGTGGGCGGTGGTGACGCCGTAGGCCAGGTTGGCGTAGTAGTACCAGCTTTTTTGCGGGCTCAGGCCGTATCGGAAATCGCCGAGGTGGCCGTGTACATCCACCAGGCCGGGCATAATGGTCTTGCCCTCGCAATCGATCACTTTGGCTTCTTTGGGTATGCGGACCTTCACCGCTTCGCCCACCCGGATGATCCGGTTGTCTTCAATGACGATGGTTCCTTTTTCGATCACCTCATCTCCTTCCATGGTGATGATGCGGGCGTTGGTCAGCGCCAGGGCGCCCTGTGGTTTATCGTAGTTGAGATTCAGCCCTATGTGCAGGCCCACGGTATCCATCGGTGGCAGGCTGTCGCGGCTGCCTTCCAGGAATTTGAAGCGTTCGGTGAGTTCATCGGAGAAGAGCTCGTCGCCCAGCATCCAGTACAGCTTTTTACTATCTTTAGACCAGTGGATGTTGATGCCGGCGTCTCGCGCCACCTGGGCGACCGGCAGGGTTTTGGTAGTGGCGCTCAATCCTACCGTCTTGCCGGCCATTGGCATGGGGGCGATGTAGACTTTGTAGAGTTCCGACCAGGCGATCCATTTATTGTCCGGGCTGGGCACGAAGCGCTGGGCGTATTTGCTTTCGCAGAGCTTCATATCGTCGTTGCCGTCCGTTTTGATGCTGTGGTAGGATTTGGTCAGGCTGCCGAAGAGGTAGCCTCCTTTTTGGTAGAATATCCGATCCCCGCCTTTATCGAAAATGGGGTATTCTCCCTGGGGCGTTACCAGTTTAGCCGTTCCACCATTTGCCGGCATCAGGTAGATGCCAGGCTCCTTGCAGAAGGCGTACCCCTGATGCCCGTTGCCGCCTTCTTTCTCGTAGACGATTTGTTGTCCGTCGGGGGAGAAGGCGGGGGTACGGTAGATTCCTTTTTCGGTAGAAATCTTGCTTTTTTGGCCGCTGGCCAGGTTCATGCGCCAGATGGCGCCCATGGCTTCGTCATTCCAGGTAACGTAGACAATATCTTTGCCATCGGGGGAGAAGGAGGGCTCAAATTCAAAATCACTGCCATCGGTCAGGCGTTCCGGCTTGCCATCGGGCAGGGCCTTTTTCCAGAGGTAGCCGACGGCGTTGAACAGCAGCATTTGCTCATCCGGGGACGTAACGGCATTCCGGATAACGTTTACGGTGAAGTCATCCTCATAGGCTTTATTCTCAAAACGAACAGTTTCCTGAAAGCGTTGTTTGGCGGTTGCCTTGAAAGGGATTTGCTCTGCCTTACCCGTTTTCGTTTCCACTTTCCAGATCTTCCCCTGCCCCCAGATGACGATATGTTGGCCGTCGGGCGTCCAGTCAAAGCCAGTATAAGCTCCGAAGATGGCCCAGGCTTCCTGCTGGTCTTTGCTGAGTTGATCGAAAATGGGGAAGTTTTGCCCCGTTTCCAGGTCGTGGATGAAGAGCACCGACTGAGTGCGCACCCGGCGCACAAAGGCCAGCTTTTTGCCGTCCGGGGATACCTGTGGCCGGCAGGCGCCGCCCGGGCCGGCGATAAGGTTTTTTACCTCGCCCTTCTCGCGGTCGTACTGTCGGATGACGTAAATCTGGCTATTGGGGTCTTTATTGTATTGGAAGTAGCCGCCGGGGTACATGTCTTCACTGAAGTACAGATAGCGGCCGTCGGGGGAGATGGAAGGTTCGTTGACATCCTGCTGGTCGTTCTTGCGTTCGGTCAGTTGCAGGCCCTCGCCCCCGCTGATGTGGTACATCCACATCTCGCCGGCGCCCAGGGAGCGCTCGGAAGTGAAGTGCTTGCGGGCGACGAAGTACTGGCCGTCCGGCATCCAGTCGGCATTGTTGAGCAGGCGGAAGTTCTCTGTGGTTACCTGCCGGCTGTTACCGCCATCGGCATCCATCACCCAGACGTTGTCGGCGCCGCCGGCATCGCTGGTGAAAAGGATTTTCGATCCGTCGGGGCTGAAACGGGGCTGCACCTCATAGGCGAGGCCCTGCCGCAGAAGGGTGGCCTTGCCGCCGCTGATCGGTAGGCTGTAAATGTCGCCCAGCAGGTCGAAAACAATGGTTTTGCCGTCCGGGCTGACATCCAGGTTCATCCAGGTACCCTCCGTGAGGGTGAGTTCTACCTCCTTGTATTCTCCCGGAGGGTTATTAACGTCCCATTTGTCTTCTTTTTTGTCCTGGGCGGATAGGTTGGCGGTAAGAAACAGGGCGGATAGCAGCAAGAGCAGGCTTCTTTTCATTCTGATCTGTCTTTGGTTCGGTTTAAAAAATAGGCAGGCCTTTGGTGTTTGCGAATGCGAAATAACGAAATTTTGGAGAAATAGGGAAACAGCTCTTACTCCTCCCCCGAAGCCTGATAAGCAGAATAAGTCCGCCGGAGATACCAGCGCACCACTCTGACCCGTGCCACCCGCCAGGCCAAAATGGCCTTTTCGCGGAAGATCACAGCCGCTTCTTTAATCCATTTCCACCCAATGCGGGTGGCGATGGCGATCTTCTCCCGCCACCAGGGCCAGCGGTATTGGCGGATGCGGTCGATATGGGCAATCAGCAGCACGAAGAAAAGGAGGAACAGAATGGCGCCGAAAACGGCCTGCGCCGGCGTGAGGCTGCGGTACCAGAAGCTGGAAAGGCCAATGCCGAACCAGGTGCTGTACAACAATACAAAGTGTACCTCGTAGATAACCAGCGTCTCACTGCCGATGCGGAGCAGCAGCTTGGGGATGTTCCGCCACAACTGGGCGATCCAGATAAAAATGGAAACGGAGATGAAGACATGGCCCAGGCGCCAGGCCAGGAAGTTGAAGTTGGCGTGCGCCAGGAAGTTTTGCCAGCCGGTCACTTCATACAGTTGGGTTAGCACCCAAGAGGAAAAATAATGGATGGACAGGCCGGAGGCCAGCAGCGCCAGCGGCAGAATTTGCCCGAAAGCCCATTGGGGGCGGCGGTTCAGGGCATAGCCCAGCACCCCGCCGAGCATGGAGTAGCCAACCCAGGGGATGGGTGTGAAAACGGACCCATTGGATTGGGTGAAGTAGTTCTCCAATGCCAGGGGCAGGAAGCTCCAGTCGGCGTATTTAACATCAAAATGAAAGTAAAAAACCGATGCCCCGCCTAGCGCCAGCAGCAATGGATAGGAGATTTTCAGGTACCGGCTAATGGCGAAAACGCCAATAAGGGTCAAAAGGGCTAAACCGATACAATGCAACACATCCACCGCCAGCAGGCCCGGGTATAAGCCATGGCTGAGCAGGCTCGGGAATGTTATCCGGAGGATATAACCGATAACGATCAGTTCTATACCCCGGCGCAGCCCTTTCTTTACCCTCGTATTCTCCAGGAACGGCGCCTTATCCCGCATCAGAAGAAAGACGAAGATCAAGCCGCTGGCAAAAAAGAAGATAGGGGCCGTCATGCCCCGCAGGAAGGACCAGGTACCGAAAATGGGGTTGCTCAGGTCGCGAAAGGAGGAGCCCAGCAGGGTATCTATGAAATGGCCCTGCAACATCATCAGGATGGCGTAGGCGCGCAACAGGTCGATAAACGTGACGCGCCGGTTGGCGAAAGAAGCAGAAAGCGTTTTGATGGCTGTATGTTTTTTTTTAAATCATTGATCCATACTACTGGATGATACAGACGTAAAGTATGCCTTTTCGTAACGTTCAGAATCGGGGAAAAACACGCCGGGCCTGAGAGTTGTTTTGAGGCCACTTAATGAGTAATGTTCTGGCTGCCATTTGTTTACGGCGCAAAGGTAGCGTAAATTGTTTGGCGAGGTAATTTTTTTGGGGGAATTTATTTCGATAGCACAACGAAGGGGGTGTTCGCAATTCGCTGTTCGCTGTTCGCAAGTTCCTGGAAACAGCGAATTGCGAACACCGAACACCTAACACCTAACACTCCCGCATAACCCCTTGCTCATTTCATCCCCGCAATACCCCAAAAGCGCTCCCCAACCTCTCCGTAATATCTCCCGCAATCATCGCCTCCTGTCCCAGCTCCTCAGCGGCGAGATCCCCCGCCAGGCCGTGCAGGTACACCCCGAGCAGCGCAGCTTCCAGCGGTGCATACCCCTGTGCCAATATTCCGGTGATGATGCCCGTCAGCACATCCCCACTGCCCGCCGTGGCCATGCCCGGGTTACCGGTGCCGTTGAAATAGCAGGTTCCATCTGGCGCGGCGATACAGGTATGGGCCCCTTTGAGTACAATGTGAATGCCCAGTTCCCTGGCTTTTTTTCGTTGTAGTTCGTTCCGTTCGAAACCATTCGATGTTTCTCCGAATAGCCGCTCAAATTCCTTGGGATGAGGGGTGAGGATACTGCCTTCGGGTATGTACTGCTGCCATTCCGGGTGTTTCCCCAGGATGTTGAGTGCGTCGGCGTCGATCACCAGGGGCTGGCGAGCCTTTTTCAGCAAGTCCAGTAAGGCCTTTCGGGTAGCCTTTTTCTGCCCCAGGCCACAGCCGATGCCGATGGCGGAGTAGCCTTCCAGCCCGGGAATTTCGGAAAGCTGGTATGGGTGTCGGTCGATGCTGGCCATGGCTTCCGGTACGCTGATCTGAATGATTTCGTAGCCGCATTGGGGAACGTGTGCGCTCACCAGCCCGGCGCCGGCGCGCAGGCAGGCGCGGCTGCCGAGCACCGCCGCCCCCATCTTGCCGTAACTTCCTGCCAGGAGCAGCGCATGGCCGAAATGGCCTTTGTGGCCGTACTTGTCGCGGCGCTTGAGCAAGGGTTGTATAAATGCCTCATCCATAAAGTGATAGGGGGTCGGGGTGCTTTCAATTGCTTCGGGGTGTAAGCCGATGCTTTGGGCTACCCAATGCCCCACGCGCTGTTGGTTTTCCGGAAAGAAAAAGGCAAATTTGGGCACTTCGAAGCTAAAGGTATGGCCGGCGTGGAACGTAACCCCCCTGGTAGGCTGGTCGGCGAAAAGCCCGGATGGGATATCGATGGCTACCCGGGTGGCGGCTTGTTGGTTGAGGTGTTCAAGCAGTTCCGCCCAGAAACCCTCTACCGGGCGGTTGAGGCCGGAGCCAAAGATGCCGTCAATCAGGATGGCGCCTGCTGGCAATTCCGGGAAGCTGCCGTTTTTTTCAATATCGTGGACGGGCACGCCGCCGTGCGCCGGCAACCGCCCCAGGTTGACGTCAAAATCTTCGGAAGTACTGCCGCCGATGTGGCAACGGTAGACGGTGATATCGTAGAAGCGGTGGTGTAACATGCGGGCGATGGCCAGCCCGTCGCCGCCGTTATTGCCCGGCCCGCAGAAGATATGTATAGGGCTACCTGTTTCGGGAAACTGGTTGATAAACCAGTAGGTGAATGTGAGGGCGGCCCGCTCCATGAGGTCAATGGATGCAATGGGTTCGTTTTCAATGGTGTACGCGTCGAGTTGGCGGATTTGTTCTGCGGTGAATATTTTCATGTGGGAGTTTTTTTAACTGTTAAGCAGGTTTTCCTGTTTTGCGAACGGCGAACGGCGAATTGCGAACACTCTCTGCCATAACACCCAAATAGTTGCCATTTTTCACGAATTTGCCCCGCTAATCAAAACAAGCTTATGGAATTGTCCGAATTTTTCGAAGGATTAAAGGTGGTGGAACTGGCCAGCGTTCTGGCCGGCCCTGCCGTCGGCATGTTTTTTGCCGAGCTCGGCGCCGAAGTCATCAAGGTGGAAAACCCGGCTACCGGCGGCGATGTCACCCGTCGCTGGAAATTGCCGAACGAGTCCGCAGAGGCGGAACTCTCCGCTTACTACTGTTGCGTCAATTACCGAAAAAAGGTGCGCTTCGTCAATTTGAAAACAACAGAAGGGCAGGCAGAAGTTTACCAGTTGATCAAAGAAGCTGATATTGTGATCAGTAATTATACTACCCAGGATGCCTTGAAGCTGGGAATGAGCTATAAAACGCTGGCTGGCTATAACCCCCGTCTCATCTACGCCCACCTGACCGCCTTTGGGGAGGAGATAGAACGGCCTGCTTTCGACGTAGTACTTCAGGCCGAGGCCGGCTACCTCTTCATGTCGGGCGAGCCGGGGCGGGAGCCCTCCAGGATGCCGGTTGCCCTGATCGATATCCTGGCGGCTCACCAACTGAAGGAAGGCATACTGCTGGCTTTGCTGCGCAGGCAGCAGACGGGGCAGGGCGCCTATGTCAGTACTTCTTTGCTGGAATCCGCAATCGCGTCCCTGGCCAACCAGGCCACCAACTGGCTGATGGCCGGCTTTATTCCCCAACCCATGGGCAGCCAGCATCCCAACATCGCGCCCTACGGCGATATTTTTCTGACGCGGGATCAGAAAGCGCTGGTCATCGCCGCCGGTACGGAACGGCAGTTTCAAACGCTCTGTCGTTGTCTGCAGCTCCCGGAATTGCCGAATGACGACCGCTTTTCCACCAATGCCCAACGGGTGAAAAACCGGGAAGCACTCAACACTTTTCTGAGCAGAAGTTTCCTGGAATATACGCGTGAAGAAGCCCTCCAAATCCTTTTGGCGGAAGAGGTGCCGGCCGGGTGTATCCGCAATATGCAGGAAGTATTCGAACAACCCAAAGCTCAGGCTATGGTCCTGGAAGAACCCGGGCCCGGCGGAGAACGGACGAAAAGGGTGAAGACGGTGGCTTTTCAGGTGAGGGGGTAAAGCGGGGCAACCTGGTCAACTAACTAACACACTTTGACAAATAACGAACCTTTCATTTCGCCACTTACCGCTCGTGTTGTATCTTTCGTCTCAATGAATTTCAAAGCTATTTCAAGACCCGTTTTTTGGGGCGTCGTACTGCTCCTGGTTCTGCCCGTCTCCGCCCGCGCCACCCACATCGTAGGCGGTGAGATGAACTATACCTGCCTGGGTAACAATGAATACGAGATAACCCTGACCATTTTTCGGGATTGTTACAACGGCAACCCCAACGCCTGGTTTGACAACCCGGCCTCGATCGGGATTTTCGATTCACAGAACCGGCTGCTGGAGGAAGTGCTGATCCCTCTGATGAACAACGATACCCTCGACCCGGTCTTGTCCAGCGAATGCCTCGTCGTACCGCCCAATGTGTGTGTGCATACGACCACCTACCGGACGACCATCAACCTGCCGCCGATCCCGGGGGGCTATCAACTGGCGTATCAGCGTTGTTGCCGCAACCAGACTATTGCCAACATCATCGGCCCGCTGGATACGGGCGCCACGTATGGCGTGACCATCTCCGAGCGGGCGCTGGAAGAATGCAACAGCAACCCTAAATTTCAGCAGTGGCCGCCCATTTATATTTGTGTCAATGAGCCCATCGTCTTTGACCAGTCCGCCATCGACCAGGATGGGGATAGCATTGTCTACCGGTTGTGCACGCCGCTCTCAGGCGCTACGCCAGACGACCCTATGCCCCAGCCTCCGAATAATCCGCCCTACCAACCCATTAGTTGGGTCACTCCGCCTTACAATGAAGGCAACATGCTGAACGGGCTCTCCGGAGGGGTTCCTCTTTCGATCAATTCCCAAACGGGCCTGCTCACCGGGTTACCCAATACCATCGGCCAGTTTGTGGTGGGCATCTGCGTGGAAGAATACAGAGATGGAGCATTGATCTCGACAACCCGGCGCGATTTTCAGTACAACGTCGGCCAGTGCGGGCAGGCAGCGGCGGCTTTTACCGCTCCGGAAGTACAGTGCGGCAGCTTGTCCGTTTTTTTTGACAATGAAAGCCAGGGCGCCAACGATTTTACCTGGTTGTTCAATGACCCGGGCAATCCAGGCGCAACCGCCAGCAGCACGAATGCCGTATATACCTTCTCCGATACGGGCCTGTATACTGTGATGCTCATCGCAGAACCCGGCCAGGTGTGTGAAGACACTGCCTTTCAGCAGGTCTATTTACAGAACAATTCCCTCATTCCCGACTTTGATTACGCTTTTGTCTCCTGTACCGATTCTCTGGTGGTGCAGGTGACGGACCTCAGCCAGGATTCGGTTTCCGAGCCGGTAGGTTGGTACTGGGAACTGGCCCCCGGAGGAGCTACCTCAACGGAGCAAAACCCCGCTTTTGTCATCACGCAAGCCGGCGATTATACGCTGCGCCTGACGGTAACCGCCGCCAATGGCTGCGAGCAGGTTTGGGAGGAGTCCTTCCCGGCCACCCTCATAGAGGAGGCGCTGGCCGCCGACACATTGGCCATTTGTTCCGGGGAGTCCGTCTTTCTGAACCCGGATTTCAATCCAGCCTATACCTACTCCTGGGCGCCGGCGGAAGGCATTCTGGATACGTCCAACCCCAATCCGGAAGTGCAACCCCTGGAGACAACTTCCTATAGCGTCACCATTTCTGATGGCGGCGGCTTTTGCGAGGTGGAACTGACGGCCACCGTTTTTGTGCCCGAGTTGATCACCGCGGAGGCTCCGGAAGATACCGTCATCTGCAGCACGGCCCTTTTGCTGGAAGGGCAAAGCAATACCGGCGTCTCCTTCCTCTGGTCCGGCGATCCGGAGTTCAATGATTTTCTGTCCAACTCGAGTTCAGTGGAGGTCATGCCCATGGGGCCGGCAACCTACTATTTTCTGGCCCGGGATGCCTTCGGCTGCTTCACTACCGACAGCGTACAGGTAACCGGTAACGGGATCGATGTCATTACGACCACCGAACGGGCTGTCTGCCCGGGAGATATCGGCGCTGTGGCGGTTATCAATCTCGACCCGGCGGATACGCTGAGTTTCAGCTGGTCGCCGCCGGGCCTCATTCTGGCGGGGCAAAGCTCGGCGACCGCTTTTGTCGGGCTGACGGACCCCGGCGAGTATTCACTTTTTGTATCTATAGAAAACCAATATGGCTGCATTCGGGAAGATAGTACGGCCCTGACGCTGATCGACACTTCCAGCCAGCTCCAGTTTCTGGCGGGCCAGCAATGCGGGGGGTATACCATTCAGTTTTCCAGCAGCAGTGTCAACGCTCCTTTTTACAATTGGAACTTTGGCGACCCCGCCAACCCTTCGGCCTCGGCCCAGGGGGAGATAGCCAATTACAGCTATCCTGCCCCGGGAACGTATCCGGTAACAGTAACCCTGAGTAGTTTTATAGAATGCCCCGATACCCTGGTTCGGGAAATAGTGGTTGAAGAACCAGCCATCATTCCGGCTTTTACCTGGGAAGTCGTGGCCTGTTCGGATTCCGTCACGGTTCAGTTTACCGACCAGTCGGTCAACGATCAGAGCACCATCGTTTCCTGGGACTGGGATTTTGGAGGGGGGCGAACGGCTGCCATCCCCAACCCATTGCTGACACTGGGTGTTTCGGAAAACCTGGAGGTTCAACTGGTTATTACTTCTGACGATGGTTGTCAGGATACCCTAACCCGGCAGGTGCCCGTGGAAGTATTCCAACTAGCTTTGCCGGACAGCCTGGTGGCCTGCCCCGGGCAACCCTTTGCCCTGAACCCCATGCCGGTTGCCGGCCTGAGTTACCTTTGGTCGCCGGCGAATCTGCTGGAGGACCCCGCGCAGCCCAACCCGGTGGTTACCCTGGCAACCAGCCAGCAATTTTCGGTGACGGTGACCGACGCTTCGGGCCTGTGCCGTTTGGAAAAGGATATCACCGTTGAAGTGCCGCCGCCCATTGAATATCAGATACCGCAGGATACGCAAATCTGCGAGCCGGATTTTCTGCTGTTTGCCGAAAGTGAACAAGCCGTGGACTTTGTATGGTCCAACACGGCCAACTTTTCGGATATTATTTCCACTACGCCGGAGGCGATGGTTCAACCCGGCGCAGGCAGCCTTTATTACGTGCAGCTGACCGATGCGCAGGGCTGCCGGGTAGTCGACAGCGTTGCGGTAAGCAGCCGGCAGATACTTGTATTTCTGAGTGAAGCTACCGGCCTGTGCCGGGGAGATACGGTAGCCCTCGAAGTGGTGAACCTCACCGAAGCCCCGCTCTCTTATTCCTGGACCCCGCTTTCGGCGATTATTTCGGGGGAAGATACTGCTTCCCCGTTGGTGAGCCCTCAGCAGAATCAGGCCTTTACGGTTCAGGTAACGGATGAATTGGGTTGCACCCTCACCGAAAGCACCCGGGTGATCCTCTCCGACCAGATTCCGCCCCTTGCGGCTACAGCGGAACCGGACACGCTTTTTGGCCCCGGGCAGGTGCAACTGGAGGCTACTTTTGACCCACGGTATAGCTATTTTTGGCAACCTTCGAGCGGCCTGAACAACATCACGATCTTCAATCCTACCGCCCGGATAGACAGCACCTCCGTTTTTACAGTTGAGGTGGTGGATGAAGAAGGCTGCCGCAATGCGGTGGAACTGAGAGTCGTTGTCATATCCGAATGCCGGGAGCCTTTCATTTTCGTACCCAACGCCTTTACGCCGAACGGCGACAACCTCAACGACCAGCTATTCGTGGAGGGAAAAACCATCGATGAATTGTATTTTGCCGTCTACAACCGCTGGGGGGAAAAAGTCTTTGAAACGGATGACCCGTCTATCGGCTGGGATGGTACTTATAAAGGCCGGGAGTTGTCGCCCGATGTATTTGGGTATTACCTGGAAGTGCGTTGCTTTAACGAGGAAACCTATTTTAAGAAAGGGAATGTTACGCTCATTCGATAAATGTTTTGGGCGCGCCTGTTTAACCAGGCTAACTTAAAAGTGAGCTGACAACTTCAGCGTTGTCTGTTCACTTCATGAAACAACTCGAAGTTGTCAGCTGACAGCGGAATGGCCTTCCTGGAATGCCAAAGCGGGAATTGCTGAATCTATCACCTGATAAAATAATTTCAAATATGAAAAAGATTCTTGTTCTTCTGGGCCTGTTTTGCGCCGTGCAACTCTCTGCTCAATATGAGTTTACCATCAAAAATAATATTGAGTGCACTTCGGTGAAAAACCAGCAACGGACCGGCACCTGCTGGAGTTTCTCGACCACCTCTTTTCTGGAGTCCGAGCTAATGCGTTTGGGCAAGCCGGAGATCGACCTCTCCGAAATGTTCATGGTGCGCAATATTTACCTGGACAAGGCCCGCAATTACGTTCTCCGGCAAGGCAAGGCCAACTTCAGCCAGGGCGGGCTCAGCCACGATGTGATCCGCGCCTTCCAGATGGCGGGCGCCGTGCCCGAATCGGCCTATTCCGGCTTGCTGCCGGGGGATGAGTACTATGACCACAGCGAGATGGAGGCTGCCATGAAAGGCATGCTGGATGGCCTGGTGGGCCGCAAAAAACTGAGTAACCGTTGGCCGGGCGCCGTCGATTGCATCCTCGATAACTACATGGGAGCAGCGCCGGCCACTTTTACCTACCAGGGAAAAAAATATACGCCTGAATCCTTCGCAAAAAGCCTGGGCATCAAGGCGGATGATTATGTGACGCTGACTTCCTTCAGCCACCATCCTTTTTACGAAACTTTCATTTTGGAAATACCGGACAACTATTCCAATGGCGCCTACTACAATTTGCCGCTGGACGAATTGCAGGCCATCGTCGATAATGCTCTGTCCACCGGGTACACGGTTGCCTGGGACGGCGATGTGAGTGAGAAAGGATTCAGTGCCGGCCAAGGCCTGGCGGTTATGCCTGCCGACCCGGAAGCCGTTATCAATCAGCCGGTTGACGAATTGAACGTCACCCAGGAACTTCGTCAGGAGGGCTACGAAAGTTACGCTACGACCGACGACCACCTTATGCACCTCACCGGCCTGGCTGTAGGCCAGAATGGCACAAAGTTTTACCTTACCAAAAACTCCTGGGGCGAAGTCAGCCAGTATAAAGGCTTCCTTTATATGTCGGATGCTTATTTCCGCATGAAAACGGTGGGTATCATGGTGCACAAAGATGCCATTCCGAAGGATATCGCTGCGAAGCTGTCTCTTTAGAGCCCGGAGAAGAATCGCTGCAAAAAAAAAAGCCGGCTTGTACGAGTACAAGCCGGCGTGCTAATTATTCATTCTATATTGGTATCCTAAATAAATCCTAAAGGAGAATCTAGCGTTGGATCACCATCTGCTGGCCCATTACATTATCAGAAGTGTGCAGCTGATAGATGTAAACGCCGCTGGCTACCGGCGTACCGGCGGAGTTGGTGCCGTCCCACTCAATCATGTGGTTGCCGGCGGGGTATTGCCCGAACGCCAGTTGCTTAACCACTTTGCCGTTCATATCCAGGATGTTCAGCAGAATATTGTCATCCGTTGGGAGGAAGAACGGAATGGTAGTACCGGCGGAAGCCGGGTTCGGGAAGTTGGGCGACAGGGCCGCTTCGGCGATGTCGAAGTCATGAACAACCGGCGCGGCCGGGCGGCCGTAAGGGGTCATGACCTCAAAAGGCCGCATCATCTCGTGGTCTTCGTGAGAAAGGATGTGGCAGTGCCAGACGTAACGGCCCGGGCGGTCGAATTTGGCAATAAGCCTGGCTCTGGTGCCCGGAGGGAGAATGAACGTATCCTTCCAGCCTCTTTCATTGGCAGCCGGAGGAACAGGCGTGCCGACATTCGCATTAGGGCCCGATTCAACGATGCTGCTTTCTACTACATAACGGCCAATTCCATTATTCCCGGAGTGATGGCTGTGATGTTCTTCCTGAGGTTGCTGGATCACAACGATCCCCCCATCGGCGCCCCCGTTTTCGCTTACTTCTATGGGCGCCCTGTCCAGTAAATTGAAGCTGACCAGGTGGATGTGCATAGGATGCGCATCTTCGGTAAAGTTCCAGCCTTCCCAAATCTCGATATCGTTCAGCATGGGGTTTTCAGTGATGGGCTCGAACCAGGCCAAAGAGCCATTGAGCTCGGCAGGATTGTCTGAACCATACACTTTTGGGTTGTCCCCATTGATGATACCGTGAATGGGCTGCAGGCGGCCAGCAGCATCCCTTCCTTCAAAGAAGGCTACCCGGCGGATATTATCCTCGTCCCCCAGTGCATACTCTGTGTAATCATTCAAGGTAGTGCCAGTGCTAACGCCAAAAGAAGGCGCGCCTCCACTCACTACGTCAAAAGCCATGATCAGGCCGGTGGTTGCCGGGTCTGCCGGGTCCAGTACCCCCTCATCGCCATCAGTAAGCTCGCCAGTTTCGGTGAAACCCTTGAACGGCCCGTCCGGGCCGCGGTTTTTCATGATCACGCGGGTACCTGCAGGAAGGCTGGAGAAATCAACCACTATGTCGGCCCGCTCGCCGGGCGCCATCACCAGTTCTCCATTAGGAATGTCTACCGCCTGGTTCAGGAATCCGTCATCCACACCGATCTGAAAGAAGGGTATGTTTAACTTGACGCCAGGATTGTTGGCGTCTTCCAGATAAAGCACGTAAAAGCGGGAATCGGAACCATTCAACATGCGTAACCGATACTTCGTCTGCTTCACCTCCAGCTTCGGCCAGGCCACGCCGTTGACGATCATGATGTTGCCAAAGAACTCGGCGACGATCGAGGGGTCAATGCCTCCAAGGTCGGCTCCGTTCAAAGTGCCTTCAAAGAAGGGGTCGCCATCCCGGCTGGGCAGGAAGAGCTGTCCATCCTCGGTGAAATAGCGGTCCTGAAGAACGATCTCCCGCTCGAATTCCCCGCTGGGCAGGGTATTATCGGCGATCTTGGCCATTTCATTCTGGTCGCGCAGGAAGTAAAAGCCGGCCAGGCCAGCGTATACGTTCAGGCGCGTAATTCCCAGGGCGTGGTCATGGTACCAGAGGGTAGCGGCTTCCTGGTCGTTGTCGTACTCGTAAATCTTCTTAGCCCAGGTTGGCCCTCTGTCTCTAAATCGGCGGGTGTACCAGGCTTCCGGCAGGCCGTCGCTGGCCGATTCGGTATGGCCGCCGTGGAGGTGAACCACTGTTGGCTGTCCGTTTCTGGGGTAGCCGGGAGGGGCGGCCCAGTGCAGCGTTTTATCAACCGGTAACAAGTGCGTGTTGGGCAGGTTGTTGGTCCATTTCACATAGACTTTTTCGTCTTCCATGGCGACAAACGTCGGGCCGGGGAAGGTAACCGTGCCTCTTTCCAGGCCATAGCCCCAAACTTTGGTCATTCCGTTATAAGGGCCGCCGGTTAAAGGGGCGCCATTTTTGTACAACCCCAGGTTTTGTACAACTTCCCTCATCTCCATGGCTTTGTAGCCACCGTTGGTGACATCGATCTTGGCCGGGCTGGGCAAGACATTCACAAACTTGGGAAACGAGGGCTCGGTCGCATCCAATAGGGTTACCTGTGCCTGGCTGCCCCAGGGGGCGAACAGGGCGGCCGTTAGCCACAGTAAGGAATAAATGGGTCGTCTTAACTTTGTAAAGTTCATCAGATTGTTAGGTTTTTGTTTATTAGTACTCAATAGGTTGCTATTAAAATAGGTATAGGCTGACCAGCCCATACGTGGTTAGCTTTGGGAAAACAATTCCAATCTTATCAGAGGCTGGTTGCCTGGATAAGGTTCGGATACCTATCTAGAATGTTGGCCAACTAAGTTTGTAGTAATTGGGATTGAACCGGAACCAGAATAGAGGGAAATGGGCACAAAATTTCCCTCATTGCTCCGGTTTGGAACAAGGTTTTTTGTTTAGTGCTTTTGCGACGTACTCAGCTCTTGAATTACGAGCCTTGATTCTGAAAAGGATTTTTCAGTAGCACGAATAGGACAAGAATTGATAACTAATTTTTATTATGGGGAATCTTAGAAGATACTTAACAGTAAAAAACTATTTTTCTTTTACAATGTAAACATATATGTTTTTCCAAAGAAATCAAAAAAAAAATCTACCTTTTAAGTAGATTTAAGATAAAAAAAATATAAACACGGCCATCCTGGATTAACACAACTTTAAGCTCGCAGGCAAGGGGCTTTCATTCGGGCGGCTGTATCTTTGAGGCTGATTTTTTCACAGAACGGCGCTTTGCCGGTGGGATAGCCGTGGGCCTGGGCCCATGAGTTCCCGGCAGGCGCCTTACAAAACCTCTACCTCATGAAAGGGATGTATATGTTGAGCTTGCTGGCAATTTTGGCCGTTAGCGCTTGTCAGCAAGAGGATGAGTCGCCCGGCCCATCCGGGCAGAATGTATTGAATTACGATGGCCCCAATGCCACCGGCCCCTTGTTGCTGGCCGGTGAATTTGAAGCGGCGGCCCGCTTCCCGGCGACGGAAACGGCTGTTTTTCAGGGCCGAAGCCTCAAGGAGGTTACCTGGTTTATGGGCGTTTTGCCGACGTCCTGTAAGGTGCGGGTGTATGGCCCGGGCAACGGCAATGAGCCGGGATCACTTCTGTACTCTGCCGATGTAACCGACCGGTTGCAGGCGCCGGACTGGAATACCCACGAACTGCGCGACCCCATTCCCATCGACGGGCAAGAGCTCTGGATCAGTATCGCCTTTACGCATCCGGCGACGCAGCAGTCTATCGGTTGTGATGCCGGCCCCAACGTACCTGACGGCGACTGGCTCTTCTCCAGTAACGACAACCAATGGCGCACTTATGTGCAGCGCACCGGCGAAAGTGTGAACTGGAATATCCGGGGAGTAGTGGGGGAGTAGGTAGGGCGCAATGATTATATGGTAGGGCGGTAACGGAGTGGCCTCATGTCTTCCATCCACTTGTGTACTTTTTTTTGTCCGTTGCCCACCTTTCCTTAATTTTCAGGGTCAAAACAGAGGCGTTACTCTGTTTGCAGGAAGCTGAAGAATGCCCATGGCCAAATATTATCTTACAGAGTACTATTTCAATCCTTTTGGGTGGATCGGTAAAACAAAGGGAATACCCCAAAAAGCCGTTGGTTGGGGTGTGAATTTAATAAACGCTGCCGGCTCCTGTCCCTGGCTACTTTTCCTGGTACCCCTTGCCGCTTGTATTGTCCCCCTGTCTGCCGGGGCAATGGAAGTACCCAGGGTTATCCATTTCACCCAACAGCAGTATCAGGCCCAAAACCAAAACTGGAGCATTAGCCAGGGGCTGGACAAACGCATGTTCTTTGGAAATTCCAGTGGTTTGCTGATGTACGACGGCGCCAACTGGCGGACTTTTTCCAGGCCGGGAGAGCGGGTGATCAGGGCGGTGGCCACCAACTCAGAGGGGCATGTTTTTGTTGGCGGGTACGCCCAGGCCGGTTATTGGGCGCCTGATGAATTTGGGCAGTTCAACTTCCATTCTATTCTGGATGCTGTAGAATATGAACAAGCCAGGAAAGAGGAGATATGGCATTTCCTTCCCACGAACAGAGGCATGTTCTTCCAGTCTTTTTCCACGCTCTACCGATATGATAACGGCAAAGTAGAGGTCATCACGCCTCCTGGCAATGTTATGTTTATTCGTGAAGTGGGGGAGAGGATTCTTGTGCCGGTAATACACAAAGGGGTGTATGAATACCTTCCCGACGGCCGGTTTATTTTGCTGCCGGGCAGTGAAATGCTGGCGGGTAAACAAGTCGCTACCATCCTTCCTCTGGAAAGAGGAGGCCTCCTGGTGGCCACTCAGGATGATGGCCTGTACCGGTATGCCGACGGGGTTCTGGAACTCTGGCCGGCGGCAGTTAACCAAGAATTGGCGTCTGCTCAGGTCAATAAAGGAATCCGGCTTTCCAATGGAAACATGGCGATAGGCACCATCCTGGATGGCATTTATATCATCAGTCCGAATGGGATGTTGCTTTCCCATATCAACCAGGAAAACGGGCTGCAAAACAACACCGTACTGGCCCTCTACGAAGACCAGGCCCATAATCTCTGGGCGGCGCTGGATAAAGGGATTGACCTCATTGTGATGGATGCCTCGCTATCGTTTTTTTCTGACAAAAAAGGGGCGTTAGGCTCTGTATTTGCAGCTGCCCTTTATGAGGAGCGGCTTTACATCGGCACCAACCATGGAGTTTTTTTCAAGAGCTGGCCTTCAAAACAAAGGGATCATTTCCAACTTGTTTCGGGTAGCCAGGGGCAGGCCTGGGAGTTAAAAGAGCGGGACGGGTTGTTGTTCTGCGCACATAATTCCGGCGTTTTTCTAGTCGGCGAAAACGCGGTAACAGAGCTTTATGATGCTACCGGTGTTTTTCACATCCTCGAGCTACCTAACCGGGAGGGCTATTTACTACTGGCTACGTATACAGGCCTGGCTGTGCTTCGCAGAGATGAACAGGGGGCCTGGGCTTATGCGCATACGGTAAAAGGGTTTTCCGCTTCGGCCAAGGATGCTTTCTTCGACCCGAAAGGAAGGCTTTGGGTAGCCCACCCGCATCGGGGCGTATATTGCCTCCGCTTAAACGACGATTTGACTGAGGTGAGCCAGATTCCGATCCCCGAGCCGGAAGGTTTTCAGCCTTTGGAAAAAATCAGCGCCAGCATTACCCACTGGGATGGGAAAGCCTACATCTGGGGGGGGGGCGGTAAATTGGCTTTTCACACGAGGACGGAACAAATAACGGTTGTTCCGGAAAGAGAGGCTTTTCCGGGCTACCGGGGAAAGGAAAAATGGATTCCCGGTTTGCATGGCGCTTTGTTCAAGGCCTTTCCCCATCATGCTGAATTTATCGATGATGGCCGACATGCGCTCTTGCAGGTATCCCTGATACCGAAAGACGAACGCATTGTGAGCCTTAACGATTCTCTTTACCTCATTGGCACTGAAGACGGCTATGGCATTTTTAACGCCAGGCGAGCTGTAGACAAGAATGAACTCAACCTGCCCGAACCTATCCTCTCTGCGATTGAAGTAAAGGGCCGGGCGCTTGAGATCAACGCCGTAAATGCGCTGGCTAAGCCATTAACGCTGCAACCCGATGAGGGGGGGCTGCGTTTTTTGTTCGCCATGCCGTTCTACATCCAGAATGTGAACCTGCGCTACCGGCTTCAGGGCTTTGAAGAAGGCTGGTCCGATTTTAGCCTGGAGCATACCAAAGAATACACCAACCTTCCTCCCGGGCAATATGTATTTCAGGTTCAATCGGAGTTGTCTACCCAATTGAAGCCTTTCTCTTTCGAGGTAGCCCCCTACTGGTATCAGGCAGCGTGGATAAAATTGCTGGCCCTGGGTTTTTTCATTCTTCTGGGGCGCTTGTTATTCAGATTCCATGAAAACCGCATGGACAGGCAGAGGCGGCGCCTCGAAGTACAAAAACAACGAGCGCTGCAACGACAAAGGGTCTACTCCAAAAATGAAAGGTTGCGGGCCGAAGTCGATAGCATCAGCCGAAAAGTTGCGGATTCCACTATGGAATTGGTTCGCAAGAATGAGATGCTGATCATGCTGAAGAAAGAATTGAAACTGCTCCAAAAGAAAAAAGGCCCGGAAAACAGCACCCATCACCTTCAAAAAATGATCCGTCAGATCGACAGCCACCTCAGTAGCGAAGAAGACTGGAATGTCTTTGAGGCCAACTTCAACCAATTGCACGATCAGTTCTTCAAACGTCTCAAAGCAGAATTCCCCGTACTCACACCCGGCGACTTGCGCCTGGCGGCCTACCTGAAAATGAACCTTGCTTCCAAAGAGATCGCACCTTTACTCAATATTTCTCTGCGGGGCGTGGAAAATAAACGTTATCGCCTTCGCCGCAAGATGCAATTGGAATCCGATGATAACCTGACCGAGTTTCTGATGCAGTTTTAAGCTATGTTGAGGTCTTTGGAATACCCTCATACATCTCAACTGGCTATGGGAGTTTGCTTAATTTTTTGATTACCAATGTGTTTTGAAATGAGCACGCTTTCTTTGTTGTTTAAAAAAAATAACGAATGGCGTAGTAATAATGAGGTGGAATTTTAGGATTACCGCTTTCCGATTGGTAATTTCGTTTTGGGTTTATCGTCATTTTTTGTATTTTAATTGGATGAAACCGCCTTGCAGTCAAATAATCGTAGGAATTTAAAAACAGACATTAGCAGGGCGCCTACTTAAGTGCTGTATTTTTACTACGGTTTCAGCTTATTATTTGATACCGCCTATAACATTATTACTACACCGTCGGCCGCAGCGTCTGCTCGGCAACCCTCGTTTTCGCTTACATCATCAAGCTAAATGCCCTCAACTATTGTGTTGAAGGAACCCGTATATCCTCAATATAAGCAGGAGAACAATATTGTTATCAAGGATACATGCTCACTTAAATAAAACCTAAGATGAAACTTTTTACCAGATTACTTCTAATCCCCTTGTTCCTTCTTGGATGGGGAGCCGCCCAGGCTCAGGCAACGACCTATACCGGGGTGGTCACCGAAGAAGGTGGCGAACCGCTCATTGGCGTCAACATCCTCAATAAGAAGGACGCAACAGGTACGATTACTGATTTTGACGGCCGCTACGAATTGCGGGCTAATGTGGGAGACACGATTGTGGTATCCTACACCGGCTATGAACCTTTGACTCAGGTCTTGGGGGTGGCTACCACGCTGGATTTCGAGCTTCGCCAGAGCGCTGAGCTGCTGGAGGAGATCGTCGTAGTCGGTTATGGTTCTCAGAAATCCAGGGACCTGACCTCCTCGATTACCACCATCAGATCTGACGAGATTGAGAAGACGCCATCCGGCCAGCCCATGCAAGCCCTGCAGGGTAAAGTAGCCGGGCTGCAGATCGTCAGCGCGGGTTCTCCGGGTGAGGCGCCCAAAGTACGGGTACGGGGCGTAGGGTCCTATCCCGGCAGCGATAACGAGGCGCCGCTTTATGTAGTGGACGGCATGTTCTTCGACAACATCGACTTCCTGAACAACAACGACATCAAGTCGATCTCTGTTCTGAAGGATGCCTCTGCCGCCGCTATCTACGGGGTACGCGCCGCAAACGGAGTAGTGCTGATCGAAACGAAGGGCGGCAAATTCGACGCGCCGGCACAGATCACCTACGACGGTTACTACGGCGTGCAGGCCGCCCAGAACGTGCTGAAGATGGCTAATGCCGAACAGTTCACGACCATGGCGCTCGAATCGGGATCAGAAGCCGATATCTCATTTATCAATAACGCCATGCAGCGCTACGGCCGCAGCCGGATCAACCCGAATGTGCCGGATGCAAATACGGATTGGTATGATGTTATCCTCCGTAATGCAGCGATCATGAACCACAGTGTCGACGTTTCAGGTGGAGGCAGCAAGGCAGCCTACTCTGTCGGCACCAGCTACTTTATGCAGGAAGGCATCCTGGATATGAAGAACGAATACGAACGCTTCAACCTGCGTTCGAAGATCGATTTTAAAGCAACCGACTGGCTTACTATCGGCGGCAACGCGATCATCAGCAACGGCACGCGCTACCTTCCGGAGGACGCCGCCTGGTTCCTGGCCTATTATGCAGTGCCCATTATGCCGGTCTATGATGAAAAGAACACCGACGCCACTCCGCTGCAACTGGCCAACGCACAGGACCTGGGCTACCGTGGAGGCCAGAACCCACTGGTCGCTACTGAGTTCAATGAAAACCAGCAAAAAATCCGTAAGTTATTGGGCAACTTCTACGTTCAATTCAACATCTTACCGGAAAAGTTGTCCTTCAAGTCGGCTTACAACAGTTCCTATACAACTATCAACTCACGCAACCTGGACTTCCCGTACTTCATCGGCAACAACTTCCAGCGGGAGAATTCAGCGATCCAAAAGATCAATTCCAACTATTTCAACCAGATATGGGATAACATCCTGACCTATGAAGACAGCTACGGCAAACACAACCTGACCGCCATGGTAGGGAGCTCTTATCGCGATGAGGCCTATGATCAGTTGGAGGTGCGCGCCCTGAACTTCCCGACCGATCAGGAAGCCGCCTGGTTCATCGACCAGGCCGAGACACTGGATACCGACCGCGGGAATGTCGGTGATGACGGCAGCCGCTACTACGGTATCTCTTACTTCGGCCGGGTGGCCTACAACTTTGCCAACCGGTACCTGATATACGGTACCTACCGCGCCGACGGCAGCAATAAATACCAGGAAAAATGGGGCTACTTCCCCACCGTTGGCGTAGGGTGGGTACTTTCCGAAGAGAGCTTTTTTGACGTTAGCGGGATCAATTACCTGAAATTACGCGCCAGTTGGGGCGAACTGGGCAACGACCGCATCCAGGCCAGCGACGGAGCTACGACCACTTCAGTAGTAACGACCTCTTTGGGCGACGTTCAGTACAGTGGTACGCAGACCTCCAATACCTTTTCGGCACTGCGCTGGGAGGTGGTGGAAGAGACCAACTTCGGCCTGACCGCTGAATTCCTGAGAAGCCGCTTGTCAGTGGAAGCCGACTATTACACTCGCGACACCAAGAATGCTGCCATCCGAGTGAATATTCCGGCTATCGGCGGTACGGTACTTAGGAATGTGGGGGTGATCCGCAATTCTGGGTTTGAACTGGCCCTGAACTGGAGCAACAGCACCTCCTCCGGGATCAACTATAGCATTGGCGGCAACATCGCCACGCTGAAGAACGAAGTGATCAGCCTGTTTGGGCAGCCCTACATCGATGGGGGCACGGCGGAATTCCGCCAGCGTTCTATCGTAGGCGAACCGCTGCTGGCTTTCTATGGTTGGGAAACCGCCGGCGTCTATCAAAATCAGGCCGAGATCGATGCCGACCCGATTGCTGTCGCAAACAATTTGGAACCCGGCGACCTTAAGTATGTAGACCAGAATGGCGATGGTGTAAACGATGCTGAGGACCGCGTCGTACTGGGTTCTTATCTGCCGAGCTTCATGTTCGGCGCTAACCTGGGGATTAGCTTCAAGGGCTTTGACCTGTCGGCTAACCTTTACGGCCAATCCGGCAACAAAATCCTGAACCGCCGCCGCGGCGAGGTGATCTTCACCAACGACACCAACTTGGATGCCGACCTGGCCAACAACCGCTGGCATGGGGAAGGCACTTCGAACAGCTATCCTTCCAGCAAGGGCATCCGCAAGGGATGGAACCAGCGGCTCAGCGATTACTGGGTGGATGATGGTGCTTTCTGGCGCATCCAGAACGTACAACTGGCTTACAACATCCAGGGGGAGAAGGTTTTCGGCCCCGGCGCTCCGGATTTGCGGGTCTCCTTCACTGCCGACCGGCCGCTAACCGTATTCGACTACGTCGGCTTTACCGCCGAGATTCCCGATGGTGTGGACCGCCAGACCTACCCAATCCCCGCCGTTTACACGGTTGGGCTCAATGTTAAATTTTAACCGAAAACGCTTAAATATAATGAATATGGAAATCCTTAAAAAATACGGCCTTAGCATCAGCCTGCTGGCCTTGTTGTTCTTCGTGCTGCCATCCTGCGAAAAAAACCTGGATGAACCGGCACTGAACCGGACTTTCAATGAAGAGATTGATTATAGCATCTCCGACAACATGATATTGCCACTGATTGGCACCTACGCCGATTTTTACACCCGCGGATGGGAAACCATTCCCCTGATTGCCGTCCGCGGTGACGATGTCAACGCCGGCGGGTTAGGTGACCAGCAGCCTTTCGATGCTACGGATCACTATATTTACGACCAGGCTTACTGGATGTACAATTCGTTGTGGCAGTTGAACTACAGCGATCTCTACCGAGGCAAAACGGCCATCGAACAGATCGAGCTGTACCGCGAAGCCGGCGCGCCTTCTGCCCTGGCCGACCAGTACATTGCAGAGATCAATACGCTCAACGCTTTCCTGCTGTTTCACGTAGCGCGTGTATGGGGCGACATCCTGATCCCTGACACCGGCGACCCTGCCGACCTGCTGGTAGCCAAACTGTCGACCAAGGATGAGGTAATGCAGTACATTTCAGAGCAAATGGACGCGGCTATTCCGAACTTGTCGACCGTACACCCGGCTGATCGTACGGATGTTCCCGGTGGCGTGAACCGCTATACCGCCCTTACGATCAAGGCCATGGCTGAACAGGAGCTGGGCAACTACCAGGCGGTAGCGAACGCTACTTCCGAGATCATCAACTCCGGTGTTTACGAACTGGAGCCGGATTTCTACGAGTTGTTCAAGCTGAAAGGCAAACTGAACCGGGAGAATATCCTCGAATTGCAATATTCTGACTATGGACAGGGATCAGGTGACGCCAACTTCCACCTGTATGCCTTTTACGGCCCGCAGAACTGGGAGCCTGCCGTGCCAGGAATCGGCGCCGGCTGGGGCTTCTTCGAGCCGAGCTTCAAGTTCATCAAATTCATGCTGGACCGCGGGGAGGCCGTACGCCTGGAAACGAGTGTGCTCTTTACCGACCGCGGCATAGCAGAGCTTCAGCAAGATCCCAAATATGCCGTCCTGCCGGACTTTGTTTCCAATACCACCCGCGACGGCGACGTGATCACAGACTACGCCCGTGCCAAGTTTGCCAGTGGCAAGCACTACCTGCCATCCAATCAGATTACGCCGGGCCGCACCGGTTACGGCAACAACAAGAATTACACTTGTATCCGCTACGCGGAAGTACTGCTGATGCACGCTGAAGCCATCCTGCAGGGGGCTTCCAGTTCGGCAATCTCGGCTGACGAGGCAGTGAACCTGGTCCGCGCCCGCGCCGGCATGCCGGCAATTACCGGCGTAACCCTACAGAATGTCGTTGATGAGAAATTCGCCGAGCTAGCCATGGAGTGGGGCGTGCGTTACTACGACCTGATCCGCTGGGAAAAGTACGACGAACTCAACTATGACGGGCGGACGTTCACTACCGACAAGATTTACCTGCCTTACCCACAGAATCAGGTCGATCAATTGCCGGCTTTGGATATTCGCTAAATTGACGCCCAATTCAAACCTTTGTTTGAATCATGTACATTCATTTTAAATTGTTAAAACAATGAAATTTACTAATAAACTTTTCTTATTCCTCATGCTGGCAGGGTTTACCCTGGCCTGCGACCGGGAGGGTATCGACCCTATTTCCGCCGTTGATCCAGGGCCCGACCAGGGAAATCCCGAGGTGGTGATTTCCTTCCCGCTGGAAGGTTCTCTCATCCAGGTGCTGGAGCCGGTCACTACGGTCAACATCAAGTTTGAAGCTACGGACGACATCGAGCTGGTGGAAGTAGCCATTGATTATGACGGTTCGCAAATTGCCGTGTTCAAGGAATTCCTCGATTACCGCCGGTATGTCGGGGAATATGCTTACGATCAGGTGACCGATGGTATGCACACTATTACCATTACCGCAACGGACGGGAATGGCAAAACAGGCTCTGCTACCGTCAACTTTACCAAAGAGCCGGCCTATACGCCGCTTTATGCCGGCGAGGTTCTGTACATGCCCTTCGACGGGGATTTCATCGACCTGGTGAATATCCGCCAGCCGACAGTGGTGGGCTCCCCCGGTTTTGCCGGCGAAAGTGTTGTCGGCCTCGATGCCTATAAGGGCGCAGCGGACTCTTACCTGACCGTCCCCACCGAGGGTATGTTGGGCAATGAACTCAGCGCTGTGTTCTGGATGAAGGTCAACGCTACCCCCGACCGGGCCGGCATATTGGTCATTGGCCCGCCAGATGCAGCCAATCCTGACGCCGCCAATAACCGGACCAGCGGTTTCCGTTTCTTTCGCGAGAATGCAGGCGGCGAGCAACGCTTTAAGCTGAATGTCGGCAATGGCGCCGCTGACAGTTGGTTCGACGGCGGTGACGCTGCCGATGTCATTCCTGACAATGGCCAATGGCACCACTTCTCGTTTACCATTTCGAGTAACCAGGCTGTCGTTTATATTGATGGGGAAATCGTCTCGCAAGGGGCGCTTACCGGTGTTGACTGGACGGGCTGCGACATCCTCTCCATCATGTCGGGCGCGCCTCGTTTTACGGGCTGGGACCACAAATCGGATCAAAGCCTCATGGACGAATTGCGCCTCTTCAACCGCGAACTGTCCCAATCTGAGATTCAGGGAATCATCGCTACGGAATTGGGCGGTGGCAGTAGTTACACGCCGAAGTACGACGGTGAGGCTTTCTATCTGGGCTTTGATGGTGGGGAGTTTAAGGAAATGGTGAGCGGCCAGATGATGACGGTCGTTGGCAACCCTGGTTTTGTCGGTTCAGGTAAGGTAGGCGCCGACGCCTATGCCGGTGCTACCGATTCTTATCTGACCTTCCCGACGGACGGATTGCTGGGCAATGAGTTCAGCGCTGTATTCTGGATGAAAATCAATGCGATGCCGGACCGGGCCGGCATATTGGTTATTGGCCCGCCGGATCCCGACAACCCGGGGGCTGAGAACAAACGAACCAGCGGCTTCCGTTTCTTCCGTGAGGCAGCGGGTGACGCGCAGCGCTTCAAGCTCAATGCTGGCAATGGCGCCGCTGACAGCTGGTTCGACGGTGGTGACGCTGCTAACGTCGGCCCTGACGACGAATGGCACCACTTCGCGTTTACCATTTCCGGTAGCGAGTGTGTAGTCTACGTCGATGGGGAAATTGTCTCCCAGGGTGCTTTTGATGGCATTGACTGGACCGACTGTGATATGATTTCCATTATGTCCGGCGCACCCCACTTTACAGGCTGGGATCATTGGTCGGACCTCAGCTATATGGATGAACTCCGCCTGTTTAACAAAGCTTTGACCAAGGACGAAATCGGCGAGATCATTGCTGACGAGATGTAAAAATATTTTCGAATACAGGGAGCCTGCGTTTGCGGTTCCCTGTATTCAAATTTTTTGGATGTTTACTGTAGACTATTAGTGCGCGAGGCACTAGTTATGCATACCCGTGATATTGAAAGTATAACCAATTATGATTCGAACTTCCCTTCCAATAAAAACCATTGTTTTTTTTTCTCTTTTCAGCTTTGGGCTGATCTCTTCCTGCAGTAAGGATGACAGCCCGGCAACGCCCAAAGACGAACTGAGGCTAACCTTCGCCCGCCTGGGCAGCCAAACCATTCTCAACGGGAATGCGGTGGACGGAGAAGGCGCCATTTACCTCGGTTTCTCCGCTCCTGTGGAAAGGGCCTCTTCTGATATGTTTCAAATTAGCACCGGTGGAATGGTGCTCGCTGATACTGAAGAATGGAATGCTCAGGGTGATCAGGCCACGATCACGGTCAACCCTACCTGGATCGAAGGCGAAGTGTATACCCTGCGGGCCAATAATCGCCTGGCCAGCCCGGAAGCCGCCGACTTGGAAGAACTGATGCTTACCTTTAGCATCACTAAGCAACCCCTGAGGGCCACCCGCATTCAGGTAGATACCCATCTTTTCACCCTAAATGCGGATGCACTCAATACCGGCATCAGCGTCGGCCACCCGATGGAGATCGCCTTTTCCCGCCCCTTGGCGATTAGCCCCCAAAGCCTAAAAGAGTTTATTTCAATTGAAGGCAGGGACAAAGTGGAATTCAATATCACAGCCCTCAGTGATACCACTTTTCAACTCCAATTCACCGAAACCCTCAAAGATTTCACCAACCACCAACTGGTTATCGGCCCCGGGCTGGGCGCCGCTGCCGGCCGTGAATTTGACGGGCTGGAATTGACCTTTTTTACCGGCCCTTCGTCAACTCCCGATTTCCCCATCCTGTCGGATGAGGAACTGTTGACGACCATCCAGGAACAAACTTTTCGTTATTTCTGGGATTTTGGCCACCCCAATTGCGGGATGGCCCGCGAACGCAATACCAGTGGCAATACCGTCACCAGTGGTGGCAGTGGGTTCGGCCTGATGGCCATGGTTGTAGCCGTTGAGCGCGGTTTCATTACGATGGAAGAAGCCCTGCAACGCTGGGTGCAGGTTGTCGGTTTTTTGGAAACAGCGGATCGTTTCCACGGCGCCTGGGCTCACTGGATGAACGGGCAGACGGGGGCGGTCATCCCCTTTAGCGCCGCCGATAATGGAGGAGACCTGGTGGAAACGGCTTTCCTGGTGCAAGGCCTGCTCACTGTGCGGCAGTATCTATTGCAGGAAGCGCCCCAGGAGACTGAACTCATCGGCCGTATTAATACGCTCTGGGAGGGAGTGGAATGGGACTGGTACACCAAAGGACAGAACGAAGCCTTATACTGGCATTGGTCGCCCGATAATGCGTTCCAGATCAACCTGAAGATCAGCGGGCATAACGAGACACAGATCGTCTATATTCTGGCGGCTTCTTCTCCCACCCATCCCATAAACCCTGAAATCTATCAATCCGGCTATGCCCGCTCCGGGGCAATGGTCAATGGACAGTCCTATTTTGGCATAACTCTGCCGTTGGGATCGGCCTACGGCGGCCCGCTCTTCTTCACCCACTACTCTTATCTGGGCCTCGATCCACGCAATTTGGAAGATCAATATGCCAATTATTGGACACAGAATGTCAATCATTCCCTGATCAACTATCAGTATTGTGTGCAGAATCCGAAGAAGTACTACGGGTACTCGGCTCAATCCTGGGGGTTGACCGCCAGCGACAGCTACATTGGCTATACGGCGCACAGCCCCACCAACGACCGCGGGGTCATTACGCCCACGGCAGCTGTGTCTTCAATTCCCTATACCCCGGAGGAAAGCCTGGCGGCCATTCGGCATTTTTACTATGACTTAGGTGACCGCCTCTGGGGTGCATACGGTTTTTATGATGCCTTTCATCCGACGAATAACTGGGAGGCCAATTCTTTCCTGGCAATCGATCAGGGCCCGATCATTTGCATGATCGAAAATTACCGGACCGGTTTGCTTTGGGATGTGTTTATGACGGCGCCGGAGGTACAGCAGGGGTTGAATACGCTGGGGTTTACGTATTAAAAAAGCCCTAAGGTGACGCCTTCCCGGGAGGGCCAATCCGGGACAAAAGGTGTCGCCTTCATCCCGGAGGCAACACCTTTCGCTAAGCTGTGCCTGGTGGGAAGGCGTCGCCTTAAAATCCAGTAAACCAATCATTACGATGAATCGAATCGCCAACCTATTGCTATTCTCTGCCTACTTGCTTATCGGCCCGGCTGTAATGGCTCAACCCCTGGGGCCTTTGGGGGATGTGAACTATGGGGAAGTCGGAAGTGGGAAGTCGGAAGTGGGAAATAGCTTCCGAATGAGCGTCGAACAGGCGGGTTCCGACTTCCGGCTTTCGATTTCGAATTTAAGCGATGAAGGCCTCCTCGACCGGGTCCAGCAACAAACCTTCAACTATTTCTGGAAGGGCGGTGAACCCATTTCCGGCGCAGCCCCCGAACGCATTCACGAAGACGGCATATACCCTCACGCCGATGCCGATGTGGTCACATCAGGAGGCACCGGCTTTGGTATCATGTCCACGATCGTAGCCATTGACCGTGGATTTATCACCCGCGAGGAAGGCCGTAAACGCCTCCGGCACCTGGCCGAATGGCTCCGGGAGGCAGATCGCTTTCACGGGGCCTGGCCTCATTGGATGTATCCTTCCGGGAAAGTAAAACCCTTCAGCCGCTACGATAATGGGGGGGATCTGGTGGAAACCGCCTTTTTAGTGCAGGGAATGATTGTCGCCCGCCAGTATTTCCGAAACGGCAACCGAAAAGATCGCCAACTGGCGGCCCTGTTGGATCAGCTTTGGAAGGAAGTGGACTGGCAGTGGTACACACGGGGTGAGAACGTCCTGTACTGGCACTGGTCGCCCGAACACGAGTGGCGGATGAACTTTGCCGTCAGGGGCTATAATGAGTGTACTATTATGTACATTCTAGGCGCTTCTTCTCCCACCCATCCGATTGATCCGGCCTGTTTTCACGAAGGCTATATGCGAAGGGGGGATATTGTGTCTAATGAAAATGCCTACGGCTACGATGTCGTACTTGACCATAATGGAAAAGGGGCGATACCGGTCGGGCCACTATTTTGGGCTCATTATTCTTTCATGGGCCTGAATCCGAGAGGGTTGCACGATTCATACGCCGATTACTGGCGTCTCAACCGGAACCATGCCCTGATCCACCATGCCTATTGCAGCGACAACCCGCGTGAATATAAAGGCTATTCTGAGGCATGCTGGGGGCTGACGGCCAGCTATTCCCTAACCGGTTACAATGCCCATCATCCTTCCAATGACCTGGGGGTGATTAGCCCGACGGCCGCCCTTTCCTCGTTTCCCTATACCCCGGATGAAAGTAGGTTATTTCTTCGGCACCTGTATAAGGATCACGAGGAGTTCATTGGCGAATATGGCCCCTATGATGCCTTTAGCGTCGAATCGGATTGGTATCTGCCACGGTATCTGGCCATCGATCAATTGCCTATTCCGGTGATGATCGAAAATTACCGGTCGGGATTGATCTGGGGCCTCTTCATGTCGGCGCCGGAAATACAGGAAGGCCTGCAAAAACTGGGTATCCAACGATCGCAGAACCAATAAAACTAATGCAATGAACCGTTTTTTTATCCTTTCAATCGCTTTACTCTTGTTGAGTAACCCAGCCTGGAGTCAGATGGAGTCGGGGAAATACTTATATAAGCAGCACCTGCACGAGGGGAATGCGCTCAATTATCGCATCCTCTATCCCCATGATTTCGATGAGAACAAGCGCTATCCGCTCGTCCTGTTCCTGCATGGCCGGGGGGAAAGCGGCAGCGACAACGAGAAGCAATTGGTCCACGGGAGCAAGCTTTTCCTGGATTCTTTGTATCAATACCCCGCCGTCGTCATTTTCCCGCAATGCCCTGAAACGGATTATTGGAGCAATATCGACCGGATAGAAAAAGAGGACGGCGCCCTCCAATTCAATTTCCCAACAGATCGTCCGCCGACACCTTCTCTGGCGGCTGTCATGGATCTGGTGAACCAGGAACTGGCCAAACCTTACATCGAAGTGAACCGGTTTTACGTCACCGGCCTGTCGATGGGCGGCATGGGCGCCTGGGAACTACTCTGGCGCATGCCGGAAAAGATCGCCGCAGCGGCCCCGATCTGTGGCGGCGGCGCTCCGGAGAAGGCCTCAGCAATGGTGGACATTCCCATCTGGATCTTCCATGGCATGAAGGATGATGTGGTTCCTCCGCGCTTTTCCATCCGCATGCTGAAGGCCATCCAGGAGCAGGGAGGCTTAGCCAAGATCACGCTGTTTCCGGACGCCAATCACAACTCCTGGGACCCGGCCTTTGCCGAGCCGGATTATTTGTCCTGGATGTTCTCCAAATACAAGGGGGAATCCTACTCTCTATTCGTCGACTCGCTGATGTCTGAGATGACCCTGAAAGAGAAGATCGGCCAGCTCAACCTCGTCAACCAGGGCGGCGCCGTTACCGGTACGGTCATCAGCAAGAATGTCGAGGAGAAGATCAGAGCCGGGCAGGTAGGCGGCATCTTCGGTTCCCGGAGCGCTTCCAAGATGCGCGGCATCCAGGAAATTGCAGTAAAGCAAAGCCGGCTCGGCATTCCGCTGCTGACCGCCATGGACGTCATCCACGGCCACCAAACCATTTTTCCTATCCCTCTTGGAATGTCCTGCACCTGGGATCCCGAATTGATCCAGGAAACCGCCCGTACGGCGGCCCGCGAGGCCACTGCCGATGGCATCATGTGGAACTTTTCCCCTATGGTGGATATCTCGCGCGATCCGCGTTGGGGACGGGTAGCGGAAGGTAGTGGGGAAGACCCCTTCCTCGGCTCTAAAATCGCCGCCGCTATGGTGAGAGGCTACCAGCAGGATGACCTTGCCGACCCTACCACCATGCTGGCTTGCGTGAAGCACTTTGCCGCTTACGGTGCTCCGGAAGGTGGGCGCGATTATGCTACGGTCGACATGAGCCGGGTGCGCCTCCACAATGAATACCTGCCGCCATACAAAGCCGCCATCGATGCCGGCGTAGGAACGGTAATGACCTCCTTCAACGTTATCGATTACGTACCTGTCAGCGCCAATAAATACCTTTTCCAAACGGTCCTGCGCGACCAATGGGGCTTCGACGGCTTCGTCGTAACGGATTATACCACCATCAATGAAATGACCGCCCACGGTTTGGGTGATCTGCAAAAGGTATCGGCTTTAGCCCTTCAAGCCGGCATTGACATGGATATGATCGGTGAAGGCTACCTGACTACACTGGAAAAATCATTGAAAGAAGGCCTGGTTAACCAAGTACAGATTGACCGCGCCTGCCAGCGAATCCTGATCGCCAAGGAACGACTGGGATTGTTTGATGATCCGTACCGCTACTTTGATGAATCGCGGGCGCCAAAAGAGATTCTTTCCGAAAAAAACCGCGCCTTTTCGAGGGAAGTAGCCGGCAAATCAGCCGTCCTGCTCAAGAATGAAGGCAAGGTATTGCCACTGAGCAAATCCGCTAAGATCGCCCTGATCGGCCCGCTGGCGGATAGCCAACGCAATATGATGGGTACCTGGAGTGTATCGGGTGACCATAGCAAATCCATCACCGTTCGGAGAGGTATGGAGTCGCTGCTTGCCGGTGATGGCAGTATCCGCTACGCCAAGGGCGCCAATATATCCGATGACCCCGTATTTGCCAAGCTGGTTAATACCTTCGGCGAGGAGATCGTCATCGATGAGCGTTCGCCCGAAGAGATGATCGCCGAAGCCGTTGGGATCGCCAAAGCTTCTGACGTGATCGTAGCCGTCATGGGCGAAGCGGCGGATATGAGCGGGGAATCGTCGAGCATGGCCCATATCGGTTTACAGCCTTCCCAGGTGCGCCTGTTGAAAGCCCTTAAGGAAACGGGCAAACCCATCGTCCTTGTCCTGTTTAATGGCCGCCCGATGACCCTTCCCTGGGAAGATGAGCAGATGGACGCTATACTGGAAGTATGGAGCCCCGGCATTGAGGCTGGGTATGCGGTAGCTGATGTGCTGTTTGGAGATGTCAACCCTTCCGGCAAATTGACGGCTTCCTTCCCGGTAGCCGTGGGGCAAATTCCGGTCTATCACAGCATGCTGAATGGCGGTAAAGTACTTTACGGCGGAGGCGATTACCGGAAATTTACGTCCAACTACCTGGATATTCCAAACGAACCGCTGTATCCATTTGGATACGGATTGAGCTATACGCAATTTGAGTATAACCAACCAGCTCTATCGCACACCGAAATGACGAAAGGGGGCAAAGTTACCCTGAGCGTCACCGTAAAAAACACGGGTGATCGTGCCGGCGCCGAGATCGTACAGCTATACATCCGCGATGTGGTGGGCAGCATCAGCCGCCCGCTGAAAGAGTTGAAAGGTTTTGACAAGATCATGCTCAAACCCGGCGAGGAGAAGACGGTTCGGTTTCCTATTGATGAATCGCTCCTGCAATTCTGCAACAGCGATCTGGAATGGGTGGTGGAGCCCGGTGAGTTCCAGGTGTTTGTCGGGCCGAACTCGCGGGATGTGCAGATGTTGTCGTTTGAGTATAAAAGTTCTAAGTAAGTGCTTGGACAAAAAAAAAAAATACACTTAGATAACTCGCACGCCAATGGGAAATTGGCGCCCGAGACCGGGCTGTCGGGGTGCAATTTTCTATTGCGCTCCGACTTAGAGCGTGTTGGGGATTTACCCTTTGGCCTGCAAATGTGCATCTTTTGAACCTCATTTCGCCATTTTTTCGCCACGTAGCGATGCTATGCGGCTCAAAAATGGCTTCCTGAGAACCAAAATCTGCTCATTTTCGACATCAAAAGTAAATCCCCAACACGCTCTTAAGCCCTGAGTTATACATACATTGTACTTAGATAACTCGCACGCCAATGGGAAATTGGCGCCCGAGACCGGGCTGTCGGGGTGCAATTTTCTATTGCGCTCCGACTTAAGCCCTGAGTTATACATACATTAAATCTGTCCGGCCACTTATCGGCATAGCCCATTCAATCGTCCCGTTGAATTCTGTTAGTATGATAAACCACAAACCTATTACATTCATCTTCATCACTCTGGCGATTTTTCTGGCTGGATTGCCTATCTGTACAATAACAGCCCAAAACGCCAAAGAAACTACCACTGAATCCTCCTCTGCGGAAAAACGGAATTACAAAACCTACTGCAACCCGATCGACATCGACTACTCCTACATGTCGCACTACCGGGCAGCCAACAATGTTTCCTACCGTTCGGGAGCCGATCCTGCGGTGGTTAATTTTAAGGGCAAATACTACCTCTTCGTAACGCGGTCGCATGGCTATTGGGCCTCGGATGACATGAGCAACTGGACCTTTATCCGCCCGCAGAGCTGGTACTTCAATGGCTGTAATGCCCCGGCTGCAGCGGTAAAAAATGGTAAAATCATTGTATTGGGCGATCCGTCCGGGCGAGGGGCGGTCATCGAAACCGACAACCCGGACCTGGGAGACTGGGCCACCAACTTTGCTGTGATCAATCTTCCCCACGGCGTACAAGACCCCAACCTGTTTGTAGACGATGACGGCAAGGTGTACCTGTATGAAGAATCTTCCAACGCGTTTCCCATTCACGGAATCGAACTGGATGCCAACAACTATTACATTCCCATCGGCGAGCAGGTGGGCCTATTTAATCTGGAACCGGAAAAACACGGCTGGGAGCGCTTCGGCCAGGATCATAAATCGGACCTTAAACCCTACATCGAAGGCCCCTGGATGGTAAAGCACGGCGATACCTATTACCTGGAATACGGGGCTCCCGGGACGCAGTGGAACGTCTATGCCGATGGCGTATATACCAGTAAATCCCCTTTAGGCCCCTTTGAGTATGCACCTTACAACCCCATCTCTTACAAGCCAGGTGGTTTCCTCAAAGGCTCGGGCCATGGCAGCACAGTACAGGATAACCAGGGCAATTACTGGCACTATGCCACTATGGCGATCTCTGTCAATTATAAATTCGAACGCCGTCTCGGAATGTATCCGGCCGGTTTTGAAGACAATGGACAGATGTATGTCAACACCGCTTACGGCGATTATCCTCACTATCTACCGGATACGGGGGTGGCAAACCACAAGAACCGCTTTACCGGCTGGATGCTGCTTTCCTACCAGAAGCCGGTGCAAACCAATTCCCCGCTCGTCGAGTCAGATGTGAACGTGGTGGATGAAAGCGACAGCGGCTACATGCTGGGCCAGATCACCGATTTCAATATCGGGCAAATCAACGATGAGGAAATCCGTTCCTACTGGGTATCGGTAGCCAATGATGATTCCATCTACGTAACCATCGACCTGGAAGAAGTGATGGATGTCAAGGCTGTTCAGATCAACTTTCAGGATTTCAAAAGTGAGATTTTCGGCCGTCCCGATACCCTGCGCCAGCAGTTCGTGCTAAAAGCGTCCAAAGATGGTGAGACATGGGAGGTTATTGCTGATTACTCCAAAAATCAACGCGACATGCCCCATGGATATATCGAGCTGGCTGAGCCGGTGGAAGCCCGTTATATTCGTTACGAGCATGTCTACTGCACCAATAAAAACCTGGCTATTTCCGAACTCCGGGTATTTGGCAACGGGAAAGGCGATCCGCCGGCCCAACCGGCTGGTTTTACTGTCCAGCGCCAGGCGGACCGCCGCAATGCCGATCTTTCCTGGAATGCCGACCCCTCTGCTACCGGCTACGTCATCTATTGGGGCATCGACCCGGATCACCTCAACCTGTCGGCGCTGATGTACGGTCAGGCATCCTACGAATTGCGGGCCCTCAATACCGAACCGGGCTATTATTACCAGGTGGAGGCCTTTAATGAAAACGGCATCTCAGAACGCAGTGAGATTGTGTATACGGAATAGAAAAAATGTGAAATGAGATACTGGAGCATATTGATGGTGTTAAGCCTCCTTTCTTCCTGCAAAAGACAAGCCATTGAACATGTTTGGAGGCAGTCCCCGATATGCATCGGGGCAGGCTATTTGGGCTGCCCCCAAGGGCCCCTTCGGGGCAAATGCCCGCTTTTGGAACCTCATTTCGGCTATTTTCTTGCCCGTAGCGCTGGTCGGGAACCTTCGCCTCGGTTAAAGCCAAAATCGCTGCCCTACTAAACCCGACAGTTATTAATCTCACGTCGCTTAAAATAGGCAATAAAATCTTTGCTGCAACTTCACAATGGTATACAGCAGATTAAAATAAATAAGGAACCACCAATAAAATAAAATGTCATCCAGAATAGCATTCCACATTGCACTTCTATCTGCATTTGCTGCGGCCGGCACCCTGGCCCATGCCCAGCAACAGACCTATTGCAATCCCATAAATATCGACTATGGGTATACGCCCATTCCCAATTTTGCCGGGCAAGGCAAACACCGGGCTACGGCAGATCCGGTGATCGTAAATTTCAGGAACAAATACTTCCTGTTTTCCACGAACCAATGGGGGTACTGGTGGAGCGATGACATGTACAACTGGAATTTTGTGGAGCGAAGGTTTTTAAGGGAACGCAATAAGGTCTATGATGAACTTTGCGCGCCGGCAGCTTTTGTCATGAAAGACGAGTTATATCTGATCGGTTCTACCCACGGCCCTGCATTCTCTATGTGGAAAAGCAAGAACCCCACAAACGACGATTGGGAAATCGCCGTCGATTCTTTAAAAGTAGGCGCCTGGGATCCAGGTTTTTTGTACGACGAAGAAAAAGACAAACTGTATCTGTACTGGGGCTCCAGCAACGAATTCCCTTTGCTGGGAACCGAGATCAACACCCAAACCCTGCAATCTGAAGGCTACGTCAAGCCATTGATGTCCCTACACCCGGAAGATCACGGCTGGGAGCGCTTTGGAGAGTATAACGACAACACTTTCCGCGAGCCATTCATGGAAGGGTATGGGTAACCAAACACAACGGAAAATACTACCTGCAATATGGGGCGCCGGGTACAGAGTTCAGCGGTTATGCTGATGGAGTTTATGTAAGCGAAGATCCGCTGGACGGGTTCAGGTATCAAAAGCACAACCCTTTTCCTATAAACCCGGCGGCTTTGCCCGGGGCGTACGTACGGCGCCACCTATCAGGACAACTACGGCAATTGGTGGCACATTTCGACCGTGGCAATAGGCGTAAAGAACAATTTTGAAAGGAGGATTGGAATATGGCCCGCCGGCTTTGACCAGGACGATGTGCTGTATTGCAACACAGCCTATGGAGATTATCCCACTTACTTGCCGCAGAAAGATGCGGATCATGTCAAAGGGCTTTTTACCGGCTGGATGCTGCTCAACTACAACAAACCGGTGCAGGTTTCTTCTACCCTGGGCGGTTACCAGCCCAACTTTGCCGTCGATGAAGACATCAAAACCTACTGGAGCGCCCAAACCGGCGGCAAGGGCGAGTGGTTTCAGGCGGATCTTGGGGAACGGTCCACTATTTATGCGATCCAAATCAATTATGCCGATCAGGATGCAGATTTTTTGGGCAAACAGACAGGCACTTATCACCAGTACAAAATCCTCATTTCCGATGATGGCAAAAGCTGGAAAACCCTGGTGGACAAAAGCAATAACAAAACCGATGTTCCGCATGATTATATAGAACTCGGCCAACCCGCTACAGGAAGATACCTGAAAATGGAAAACATCCATATGCCAACCGGCCAATTCGCCCTGAGCGGCTTCAGGGTATTCGGAAAAGGAAGCGGCAACCAACCCGGCCCGGTTGAAAATTTCATTGTGTTGCGTGCCGATCCTGCCAAATACGGAGAGCGCAGGAGCGCCTGGTTAAAGTGGAAAGCCAATGATCTGGCGGATGGCTATGTGATTTATTTTGGAAAGTCTCCGGATAAGCTCTATGGAAGCATCATGGTTTATGGCAGGAATGACTATTACTTTACCGGGATGGACAGAACCGATAACTATTACTTTCAGGTTGAAGCCTTTAATGAAAACGGCATTTCAGAACGCAGTGAAGTCATATATACAGAATGATGCAGTTTGAGCAGTATATATCAATCCTTTTCCTGATGGTGGCGATTGCTTGCGGGGAGCCGGAACCTTCCATGTATCAGCCCGATTTCCACCTTATTTACCGACTACGAATGTGGCCAAGCGGGATGTGCGCCGGCTCTACTCTCAGGTGGTAGCCATGGATCAGCGCGTAGGTGGTATTCTCGCTGAACTGGAAGCAGCTGGCGAACTGGAAAAAACCATCGTCTTCTGGTATACCGATCATGGTGGCCCTCTGCCGCGTCAAAAACGCACGATCTACGATTCAGGCATCCATGTCCCGATGATCATTCGTTTTCCCAACCGTCAACTGGCTGGTAAGGTAGACAGCCAACTGCTTAGTTTTATTGACCTCAAGCCAACTGTTTTGTCATTAGCAGGAATCGAACCGCCATCCTATGTAGATGGTAAAGCCTGGATGGGGGAATTTGCAGATACAAAAGAACGCGACTACATCTTTGCCGCAGCCGACCGGTTCGACAACGAGGCTACCGATAAGATTCAGGTACCGTTCGTGCACTGACGCTTTAAACTGGTGCGGTATTATAACCTCTACCAACCCTACTACCTGCCGGTAAAATACCGGGAGACAATGCCGATCATGCAGGAACTCCTGCGCCTCCACGAACAAGATAGCCTCAATGAATACCAAAATCAGTGGTTCCGCCCCCAAAAGGATAGCCTGGAGTTTGTTTGACTTGTGGAATGATCCTCATGAGTTGCACAACATCGTCGACAGCCCACAGCATGCCGACAAGGTGAGGGAGTTGCGGGCGGTACTTTGACCATTGGATCGCCGAAACGGAAGATAAAGTACCGCTGGACAGAAGAAGAATATTTGGAAAAGATTTACCGGGCGGGCAACAACCGGTTACCGATACACCCACGATCCGGATGACACCGGACAGCATCGTACTGCGTTGTGCGACCGAAGGAGCACATAGTACCGCCTACCAATGGGCGGCAAGTGAAGATAGCCTAAGAGCATGTTTGGATTGTGACGAAGCGAAAAAGTCAATCATTTTTCCCCCATAGCAGCGCCGGGGAAAAAATAGCGCAAAGATGGGTTTTGCAGCCAAAATGACTACCTCCAAAAGCTTGAATTGGACGATTTATCAATCACCGATAGCGCCCCAATATGGTAAAACGCTATTTATTCAAGCACATCGTATTGGCTACTGGCCGAGCAGCATACACTCCCAACATTTTAACACAAATGACATGAAATAATTTACATTAACGTGAGGTTTGGGGTAAGAGGGTGCTATTCGTATTTGAGCCTCCTTATGTCTCGTTGGAAGGAATTGAAAAAACGGAAATAAGTAGATGAAAACGGTCTTTTTATATACTTCGCTGGGTTTTTTTCTAAGCGCCATCCTGGCCAGGGTTCAAGGGCAAACGCCCCTTTTGCCCCGCTATAAGATTTCCATCAATGACAACTGGCAGTTTGTCAAAGGAGAAAAGCCGGCGGAGGATTCTGTAGAATGGCAATCTGTTTACCTCCCTCATTCCTGGAACACCGAGGACCCTTTCGATGAAGAACCGGGCTATTACCGGGGCGTAGGCTGGTACCGGAAAGTGGTCAACCTCAACACTTTTCCTCAAAAAGAAAAAGCCTTCCTTTACTTTGAAGCGGCCAATCAATATGCCCGGGTTTTTGTCAACGGTGAAAGGGTGGGGGAACACAAGGGAGGTTATACCGCCTTTTGTTTCGACATCACCAGCCAACTCAGGGAGGGCGACAACCTGCTGGAAGTGCGTCTGGACAACAGCCACGACCCGGCCGTCCCTCCACTCAAAGGCGATTTTAACTTCTACGGCGGTATCTACCGCGACGTATACCTCATCCTGACGGGCGCCATCCACTTTGACCTGCTCGACTACGCCTGTCCCGGAGTATACATTTCTACTCCCGCCGTCGATTCGGCCATGGCTAAAATAAGGGTGCGCGGGACCATTCTGAATGAAGGAGCGCCGTTGGAAAATGGCAGGCTTTCGATTGAAATCAGGGATCAGGGCGGAGCGAAAAAAGGAATTTACGAACGCGTTGTCCAGCTTGGTTCCGGGCCTAATAATTTCGATTGGGCGTTTTCTTTTCCCGGCCCGGAGTTATGGTCTCCGCATGATCCCCATTTATACAGTATGGCTATTCAGGTTGTTGACGGAAGCCAAGGGCAAGTCTTTGACGAAATCGTCCAGCCACTGGCTTTTCGCTGGTTTGATTTCGATTCGGATGAAGGGTTTTTCCTGAACGGAAAGCCGCTGAAGCTGATCGGCGTCAACCGCCATCAGGATTTGCCGGGCAAAGCCAATGCCCTCAGCAACGCCGAGCATATCAGCGACATGGAAATGATCCAATCCATGGGCGCCAATTTTTTCCGGACAGCCCATTATCCCCAGGATCCGGCGGTGATGGATGCCTGTGCCCGGCTTGGCCTGGTGGTGTCCATGGAGATTCCTCTGGACCATGATATAACCGACAGCCCTGAATTTTACAGCAACTGCAAAACGATGATGCGGGAGATGATCCGCCAGTATTACAACTATCCCAGCATCGTCATTTGGGCGTATATGAACGAAATGTTCCTCGGGCGCAGCCTGGAAAAAGACCGGGAACAGATCGGGAAGATCGTCGGCTTCGCCCGGGAATTGGAGGCCTTAACCCGGGAAGAAGATCCTACGCGTTTTACGATGATTCCGAACCACGGCGATTTTGACGTTTACCACAAGTCCGGCCTAACCCGCATACCGATGATCGTGGGTTGGAACCTTTATTACGGCTGGTATGAAGCGGGCATGGAAGGTTTTGGCGCCTTTATGGACCGCGCTCACCGGGAGTTGCCGGACAAGCCTCTGATCCTGACGGAATACGGCGCCGGTGCGGATCCCCGGCTGCGGTCTTTGGAACCGGCCCGGTTTGATTTCTCCGTGGATTGGGAGAATGCGTTCCACCAAAGCCATCTCAAACAGATATCAGAACGCCCGTTCATCGCCGGCGCCGCTGTTTGGAATATGTTTGATTTTGGGTCGGAAAACCGGAGGGACGCTGTACCACGCATCAACAACAAAGGGCTTTGTGGTTTCAACCGCCAACCCAAAGACGCCTTCTACCTGTACCAGGCCTGGTTGTCGGATGAGCCAACGTTGAAACTGGCCCCTGCCGGCTGGCGGCGGCGGGCGGGTGTTCAAAACCTGACCCAACCCCTGTGCGTGCAAACGGTGCGGGCCTATGGCAACGTAGAAAAGGCGGAATTGCTGCACAACGGGCGCCCCCTGGGCGAAAAGGCCCTGGAAGAGCACACGGCATCCTGGAAAGTGCCTTTTCAGGATGGAGAAAACCGGCTGGAACTCCGGGCAACGGTTGACGGCCAACCCGTTGGAGATGCACAATTGGTGAATTTTGAAGTTTTGCCGGAATACAGCCTGGCCGGCCGGCAATCCCTGCACATGAATATGGGCGCCAGCCTGTTTTTTCAGGATGAGGATGGGGGCTTGCTCTGGTTGCCGGAGCGGGAAAGCCGGGAAAATTCCTGGGGGTTTATAGGTGGCAGGCGATTCATGCCCCGCAACCGGGGAGTAGGTACCGATCAGGATATTCTGGGAACGGATAAAGGCCCTCTTTATCAAACGCAGCGCATAGGCCTGCAACGCTTGTTGTTGCCCTTATCGGAAGGAGCCTACCGCCTGACGCTTCACTTTGCAGAACTGGAAAGAAAGGAGCCGGGAGAACGTGCTTTTGGCCTGGCTTTCAACGGGAAGGAGCTGATTCACTCTTTAGACATAAGTAAGGATTATGGCTTATACCGGGCGGTGGCGTTGAGTTTCTCCATCCAACTTAACGAGCCGATGCTAAGTTTGGATTTTATTCCCCGGCAAGGGGAACCTGTTATCAATGCTATTGAGATACAAAAAATTGGATACTAAGTAAGTGGGTGGACACGTTTAAATTACACTTTGGATAACTCGCGCGCCAATGGAAAATTGGCGCCCGGGACCGGACTGTCGGGGCGCAATTTTCCATTGCGCTCCGACTTATCCTCCGCCTATACATAAATTAATACTGTCCGGCTACTTAAACCTCAAAGGTGTTTTACGTTCCAAAATTTCACTGAAAAAGTTTGGCATTCCTTCCTGCATTACCGATCTTTTGCAAAAGTTGGAAAAAGTATTAAGTTCCCTATGGGCTTTATTGGAGGTGGCCCTTAGGGATGAAGCAGCAGCACCTCCGATAAAGCTCAAAAAACTACCGCGATCATGGCTGAATACATGAATATGGATACCCTGCGCTTTCAGTTAGAGCAGGTGCATCAGTTGGAAGGGCTCTTCCAATACCCCCGATATGAGGAGTATGACCTGGATGCTATTAATATTTTTCTGGATAGCGTGAAGGATTTCTCCGACCAGGAGTTGTATCCGGTTTTTCGGGAGATGGATGAAAAGCCGGCGTACTATAAGGACGGCAAGATCATTGCCCACCCGGCTGTGGGGAAAGCGATGAGGAAAACGGGCGAATTGGGCGTCATCGCCGCCACTTTTGACCACGAAGACGGAGGGCTTCAGATGCCGGGTATGGCTCTGCTGGCGGCTTATTTTATTATGGAATCCGCCAACAACCACATCCCTGGATATTCCGGGTTGACCGATGGCGCGGCCAAGCTGATCACCACCTTTGGCAACCAACACCTCAAGGAAACCTATGTGCCCAATATGTTGTCCGGGGAATGGGCCGGCACGATGTGCCTGACGGAGCCACAGGCGGGCAGTTCCCTTTCCGATATTACTACTACCGCCTATCCTACCGATGAGGGCTATTACAAGGTCAAGGGCCAGAAAATCTTTATTTCCGGTGGCGACCACGAGCATAATGAGAATTTTATCCACTTACTGCTGGCCCGTATTGAAGGAGCGCCGGCGGGTACCCGGGGTATCTCTCTTTTTGTGACGCCCAAGAAGCGTATCGCTGCAGATGGCAGCCTGACGTCGAATGATGTCATTACCGCCGGCGATTTTCAGAAAATGGGCCAGCGGGGATATTGCACCACTCATCTCGTGTTTGGTGAAAATGACGACTGCCGGGCCTGGCTGCTGGGAGAACCGCACCAGGGCCTCAAGTATATGTTCCAGATGATGAATGACGCACGTATTTCTGTGGGCAGAGGAGGCCTGTCGATCGCTTCGGCTGCCTACCACGCTTCTCTGCAGTACGCCAACGAACGGCCTCAGGGCCGGCGAGTAATGGACGGCGGTAAGAAAAACCCCAACCAGGATCCGGTGTTGATCATCGAGCATGCCGATGTGCGCCGTATGTTGCTGCTACAGAAGTCCATTTATGAAGGCTCGCTCAGCTTGCTGCTGCTGGCTTCCAAATACCATGACCTGGAACAGGTGACTGAAGGGGAAGAGAAGAAAAAGAACCGGCTGTTGCTGGAACTGCTGACCCCGATTGCCAAGACCTATCCTACGGAAAAAGGTAGAGAGGCGGTCGATAACGGGCTGCAGGTGTTGGGCGGTTATGGCTTCTGCTCTGACTTCATCCTTCAGCAATACTACCGGGACATCCGCATTATGGCCATTTATGAGGGGACCACTGGCATTCAGTCCCTCGACCTGCTGGGCCGAAAGATAACCATGGACAATGGCAAGGCCGTTCAGCTCCTGGCGGAGGAAATGAAGCAAACCATCGAAGAAGTAATGGCCTTCGATGAGCTGAAACCTTACGCCAGGCAGCTCGGGGAAAAGATACAACTCAGCCAGAAAGTGCTGAACTACCTGCTCTCTTTCGCCGGCAAAGGCGAATATGAGCGCTTCCTCTCAGACGCCACCTTGTTTATGGATTTTTTCAGTACGCTGGTGGTTGGCTGGTTATGGCTGGACATGGCGGTGGTAGCCAAGCGGGAACTGGTATCCGGCAGTACAACCTTCACTACGGAATTTTACGAGAGTAAAATCCATACCATGAAGTTCTTTTTCAAATATGAATTACCCCGTATGGAAGGCCTGGCGCCCACGCTAATGAGTGAAGAAGTGCTGACGATCCTGGAGGAGCGGGAGTTGATTGGTTGATCATTAAAAAACCTTTGAGGTTTTGAAATACAAACAAAAAAAACATGAGCAAAGCAAACGGAATCCGCCAGTTAGAACCCCAGCCCCTATGGTCCAACTTTGCGGCCCTCAACGAAGTACCCCGCCCCTCCAAGCGCGAAGAACGCGTGATCCAATTCATGAAAAACTTCGGAGAGCAGCTGGGGTTGGATACTACGGTAGACGAAACCGGGAATGTGGTGATCAAAAAACCGGCCTCGCCCGGAAAGGAAGGGCGCCCTACCGTCATTCTGCAGTCTCACCTGGATATGGTGCACCAGAAAAATGCTGATACCAATTTTGATTTCGATGCTGAAGGAATCCGCTCTTATGTAGATGGCGAATGGGTGACCGCCGAGGGCACCACTTTGGGCGCCGACAACGGCATCGGCGTAGCGGCGATCATGACGGTGCTGCAATCCAAAGATATTCCCCACCCACCGCTGGAGGCGCTTTTTACCATCGACGAGGAAACCGGCATGACCGGCGCCAAAGGGCTGGACGAAAAGCTGCTGAAAGGCAAGATTCTGCTCAACCTGGATTCAGAAGAAGACGATGAACTGACCATCGGATGCGCCGGAGGCATCGACACCAATACGCACATGAAATATATGGAGGTGACTTCCGACGAGGGCAACCTGGGTTTTCTCATCAAGGTCAGGGGCCTGAAGGGAGGGCATTCTGGCCTGGACATCCACCTGGGCAGGGGCAATGCCAATAAATTGATGAACCGCCTGCTGTACAAAACGACGTATCCCTATGGGCTGCGCCTTTCATCTCTGGATGGCGGAAGCCTGCGCAATGCCATCCCCCGGGAATCGGTGGCGCTGGTGGCCATAGATGGAGACAAAAAGGATGCCTTTCTGCGGGATTTCAACCGGCGCAAAGCCGATATTGAACAGGAATTCAGCACCATTGAGCCCGGCCTGGCCATTACCCTGGAAGAAGTGCATGCACCGGTCAAGGTGATGAGAGCAGAAGAGCAGGAAAGGGTGTTGAACGCGATCTGCGCAGTGCACAACGGTGTCTGGCGCATGGCGCCGGATATTCCGGGCCTGGTGGAAACCTCCTCCAGCCTGGCTAGGGTCATTGTGAAAAATGGCGAATTCATTACCCAGAGCCTGCAGCGCAGCTCTGTAGAGTCGGGTAAGATGGATGTGGCCGATGCTGTGCGAGCCGCCTTCGAGTCCGTGGGCGCTGCTGTGGAAAATACCGGCAGTTATCCCGGCTGGGCGCCGAATGCCAGTTCCGATATCCTTAAGGTAATGGAAGGCCTGTATGCGGATTTGTTCGGCGAAAAGCCAGGGGTAGCCGCCTGCCACGCCGGCCTGGAATGCGGCATCATCGGCGAGCATTACCCGGGCCTGGATATGATCTCTTTCGGCCCTACCATCCGGCACCCGCATTCTCCGGATGAGAAGGTGCATATTGCTTCGGTTGGTAAGTTCTGGCGGTTGTTGAAGGAGGTATTGGAGCGGGTTTGAGGGGGAGGCCGGAAATCCTCCTGAAGGAATGAATGAACGAGGAATGAACCGCCATCTAGCTGAAATCCATTTAGCCGTACTTCTTTTCGGGCTAGCCAGTTTGTTCGGCAAGTGGGTGGCTTTGCCGCCGGCCATTATCGTGCTCGGCAGGGTAGCCTTTGCCGTTCCGGCACTGGTAGGGGTGTTGCGGTGGTCGGGACAGCGTATCCGGCTCAACAGACGGCAGGACTATCTGTACCTCGGCCTGTTGGGGGGGCTGCTGGCCTTCCATTGGGTGACTTTTTTCGAATCCGTGCAGGTATCCACCGTGGCGGTATGCCTGGTTGCCTATTCCACGTTTCCCTTTTTCACGGTTTTTCTGGAGCCCTTGTTTTTCCGGGAGCGGCTTTCCCGCCGGGGGCTGGCGCTGGCTATTATCGCTCTGGTAGGGGTAGTCCTGGTCATTCCAGAGTGGAAGCTGGGCAACAACACCACGCTGGGCGTTTTCTGGGGTGTCTTATCTGGAATTTCCTTTGCGTTGCTTTCCGTGCTGAACCGAAAGTACGTCCGTACCTACAGCAGCCTTCAGGTCGCTTTCTACCAGGATTTGGTAGCTTTTCTGCTGCTGCTGCCCTTCTGGTTTATACTGCAACCCACTCCTTCCACCTCCGATTGGGGGCTACTCGTGCTGCTGGGCATCTTGTTCACTGCTTTTTCCCATACCCTTTTCATCAACGGCTTAAAGGAAGTCCCGGCCCGGACGGCCAGCATCATAGCTACCCTGGAGCCGGTATATGGAGTAGCCGCTGCCGCCATTTTGCTGGGGGAAATCCCCGGCATGCGGGTTTTGGCCGGTGGGCTTTTGATCGTGGGGGCGATGGCGTACGCCAGTTGGCGGCCACACTAAACATCAAACATCGAACATCAAACATCCTACAGGCCATATAGCCCGAAATAAGACGTTGTAACACCAAATTATTCTGGTTTTTGTTTCTTCAGGTGGAATAAAATTCTGTCAAAAGTTTCGATGGCCCTGTTTCCTGCTCTTTTTTGCATCCAGCCTAAAGAAAATGTTAGTTTTCCTTTGATCAAAGAATTTCTTTTTCTAGATTTGGTCAACCAATTAATTGGTCAACCAATTTTAAGCGATCAATTACCGGATAACAACTTGAATATGGCTGAATCAAAATTACTAAAGAATTTTCAGGAGATCACCATCGAAAGCCCGGTGGACAAGATCATCAAACAGATACGGAGCCTGATCACTTCCGGCCAGTTAGAGCCGGGTGACCGTCTTCCGCCGGAGCGCAAATTGGCAGAACGGCTGGGCGTAGGCAGGAGCCAGGTACGGGAAGCCTTGCGCAAGCTGGAATTTTATGGGATACTCCGGACGCTGCCGCAGAGCGGAACGGTTGTTGCCGGGCTGGGGATTACTGCTTTGGAAGGCTTGATCTCAGATGTGTTGAAAATGGAAAACAGCGATTTTGCCTCTTTGGTGGAAACCAGGGTGTTGCTGGAGACCCACGCCGCCAGCCTTGCCGCCCAGCGCCGCAGCAGCGAAGACATCGCCGATATGCAACAGGCGTTGGAGGCTTATGAGGAAAAAGTGAAGAGGGGAGAACAGGCTGTAGAGGAAGACCTGATGTTCCACCTCAAAATAGCGGAAGCCAGCAAGAATTCCGTGCTGAAGTCTCTGATGTTGATCATCATTCCCGACATCATCAACAGCTTTCTGCAACTGGATGTATGCAAAGACGGCCGTTTCTACAAAGCGCTTGAGGAACACCAGGTTATACTGCAACATATTATTGACCAGCAACCCGAAGCAGCCAGCGAGGCCATGCGCATGCATTTGAAAGACGTGCTAGAATACAGCAGCAGCCTGAAGTCCGGAAATGGACGGACGGATCTATGATGAATGGACTGCCTGCCAGTTCAATGCCTTAAACCAAATTTCCTCACCATGCAAAAGATTAAACTTTACAACACTAGTTAAAAAAAAGAGCTAGCAACAGTTTGTTGCTAACCCTTCCTTCCTCGGTAAATTTTCATTTTCGTTTCAGGCCAGTCCATGCTTTACCTTCGGGAATCGGCAAATTCAGAAGAAGTAAAGCAGGTTGAGCGCTGGAGAAGAACTTTCAAAGTAGAAACCTGCTTTGAGCAAGCCCTTCCTTTGTTGAAAATGAACGCTTTACCAGGCGATTTATAAAACTCACCGAAGGTGAGCAGTATAAAACAACAAAAAATGTTGAATTATGAGACCGAAATTAAAAACTAAATTAAACTTCCTGAAATTAGTATGCTGTTTTTTCAGCATATTCCTGGTTTCAGGCTCCAGCCTTTGGGGAGCGGATACTTCTTATTTACTTTCCGAAAATCAACAAACAAATGCAGTAAAAGTTTCCGGCACGGTCACTTCGGCTGAAAATGGAGAAGCCCTTATTGGGGTGAGCGTGATGATAGCCGGCACTTCTAGCGGAACGATCACCGACCTGGATGGGCGTTATGAACTCGATGTTTCCCCGGAGGATGTTCTTGTTTTCAGTTACACCGGTTTTAAAAAGCAGGAAATAACAGTAGGCACACAAACCCTGATCGATGTAGTGTTGGAGGTAGACGTGGCCACGCTTGACGAAATAGTCGTAGTGGGTTATGGAACCCGTAAAAAGTCGCACAATACCGGCGCCATTGCACAAATAGGTGGTAAAGATGTGGCAGCTATTCAGGCTAATCGTGTAGATGATGCCTTAGCAGGTAAGTTGTCCGGTGTTTTGATCCAGAATCAAAGCGGCGAACCAGGGGCAGACCCAAAAATCCAAATCAGGGCGGCTTCATCGCTTTCAGGTGATTCAAATCCGCTAATTGTTGTGGATGGTTATCCGATTTCAGGAAGCTTTACCACGATTAACCCAAACGATATTGAGCGTATTGAGGTATTAAAAGATGCCGCTTCAGCTGCTATTTATGGTTCCAGGGGAGCAAATGGGGTTATCCTGGTCTCAACCAAAAGGGGAAATCAGGTAAAGCCAAATTTAGCTACAATGGGTACACAAGCGTTTCAAACAAGTATGTAAAGGACATTGAAATGCTTAAGACCGCTTCAGAATGGGCTGATGACTTAGGAACAAGCGCTTATGACCTGTCTGAAGTTAATCCGGATTTATTGAATTACAGGCTCAATGCCTACAGAAATGCACCTGATGTGGTGAGTATTGAAGATTGGCTTTTTCGAACAGGCACAAGTCAAAACCATGACTTCAGTGTTACCGGAGGAAGTGAAAATGTAAGTGTCTTTGCTTCAGTTGGTTATCTGGATACTAAGGGTATTGCAAGAAAACAGGGTTTTGAGAGATACAACTAGTAGTTTGAACGTAGATGCGAACCTGGGGAGCAGGTTCAAGACTGGATTAAGTATGAATGGGACATTTAGTAACCAGGAAATTGTGCCCCATGACATGAGAGATCTCCTGAGAGCGTATAGTATTAGCCCTATTTACCATACGGCTGCGTCTATTGCATTCGTTCAGGATTTGGACGCTCAAAGGCAGGCATTGGCAGATGCAGGATTGACAATAGCAAATCTTGGCAGGACATTTGACCAGGACTATAGGGGTGTGTCACTTTGATCCTACAAGTATCTATGATTTGCAACCAGGCGATGTAGTCAACGATTGGCAATACGGTAGAAATCAAAATGGTATTGGAGGAACTGGAGATGTACTCTGCTGCGAAGCTTGACAATGCAAGGCAATATCAAAAACGTATTTCGCCAATGTGAATTCCTATTTGCAATTCAACATACTAGAAGGGTTGAATATAAGAACTGTTCTGGGAGCAGATATCAATGACAGCCAGTACCTATTATTATCAAGGCGTTTTGGCGGATACCAACAACGGTCCAATCAATCTGACCTGGATCAAACGGATCTCAAAAGAACTTCTGTGTTAAGTGAGACCACTTTGAATTATGCCAAAACACTCGGCAATCATGACCTGTCAGCGGTGGTACTGGAATGGAATTTCAAAATTTCTACATTAGAGGGACGTCTTTAGCAGGCACCAATGTGCCGGTTTACCAGCCTCTGAATTATTCGTATTTAAAACCTGAGGATATAAACACAAACCTGAGAGACGAGACTGTTTCAAGAAGAAGTGTTTTGGAAGAATTAACTATGCGTATGACAATCGTTATTTAGCATCCGTATCCGTCAGAAGAGACGGTGATTCTCGTTTCGAGAGTTAACAATAGATTTGAAGTATTCCCGGCGGTTTCTTTAGGATGGAATGTGCATAACGAAGCATTTTACAACTCAAACTTTCTGACTGATTTAAAACTACGGTTCAGCAGAGGGACTTTAGGAACTACTTCTTTTTAGGGTCTTACGATGCTTTGAGCCTTTTACAAGCTCAACCAACCATTTTCGGGATTGGATTTCTTATTCCCAGCAATGTAGCAAACCCGGATTTAACCTGGCAAAGCAATACCGAAACCAACTTCGGTGTCAATTTAGGTTTCCTGGGCAATCGTTTCACATTGGGTGTAGATTATTATACTTCCGATATCCAAGACATGTTGATTAATCAAAGTGTTTCTGAAGTATTAGGTACACCTTCCATCGTACTTAATCGCGGTGATGTGACCAGTTCCGGATTGGAGTTTGAGCTGGGTGCAGCAGTAATCAATACGGGGATCTCCGTTGGGATGTTAGTGCCAATCTATCTACAGTCAATACTGAAATCAAGAGTTTAGGAGACCTGGAAGCATTGCCTAGTAGTGTAGTAGTTTATGGATACTGGCTGGCAGAGTACCTGAGTTCAGAAATTATGTAGGCGGAGAAATTGGTGAAATGTGGGGATATGAAGTGATTGGAGAGGTTGAATCGATATATATAGCTGATCCATCGAGAAATATAGGATTCGGCAGCTCGGAATATTATGTCGTAGACCAAAATGGCGATGGTAAAATTGATCCCGAAAATGATTATGTCAAGTTGGGATCAAATACTCCGGATTTTTACTGGGGTTTGAGTAGCTCAGTGAGTTATAAGGATTTTGACTTATCCCTTCAGTTTCAAGGCTCTCAGGGAGCAGAAGTTTATAACATCGATCCGATTTACTGGAAATCACAATTTGGCGGCAGGTTACGGTCTAGTTTTTGACACGGAAGGCGACGGCATTGCTGATCATAATGGACTGCATTACGAGGGACCAGAAACGCGCATGGTTCAATGATGCAGGATGCTTCTTATATAGCGTTGAGAAACCTGACTGTAGGGTATAACATCAATCCAGGTTTTGCCGGCAAAATCGGTTTAAGTTCTGCCAGAGTATACGTTGCAGCCACCAATTTGTGGTATAAAATGGCGGACAATTACACCTCGTTTAATCCCGAGGGTGTGGAGACTACGAATACTGGTTATCTGGGGTTTACTACCTACGGGTACCAGGAAGGTGCAAGCCCGATTGTAAGAAGTTTTACACTCGGTTTGAATGTTAATTTTAAAAAAAAAAACAATGAAAAATCTATATTTAATATTGGTATCTCTGCTGTTGATAACAGCATGTGAAAATGATTTGGATCAATTCCGCCTTTAGAGGCTGAAGCCAGTTCTTTAACGTCGTATGAAGGAGTTTTGAATGCGGCATATTATTATCAGCAGGCTTCAACCACGCCAATACCATCATGGGCGACTTCAGGGCTGACAATATGCTGATGCTCGAAGAACCCTATCCTGCATTTGACAGGTTCAATTCGGATTTAGGGGTGGAGATTTGGTCGAGCAATTTTTTCGCCCTTTCTACAGCAACTTGTACAAGTCACCATTCTAAGTGCGAATAACGTAATTGACAACTCATCGGATGCTACCGAGGTAGGGGAAGCTAAATTTCTAAGAGCTTTGTCTTACTTCAAGCTCGTGAAGGTTTTTGGCGATGTGACTGTGAATTTATCTCCTTCACCCAGTGTGTCAGATAAATCTATTCTAGCGAGGCAACCGGCTGCCAGTGTTTATAATGACGTGATCATTCCTGATTTTGAGGATGCAATCGCGGCTTTAGATAATTCCAAAATAGCAATTGGTAGGGCGTCTAAAATGGCAGCTCAGGGATTGTTAGGTAAAGTCTACATGCAATTGGGCAACTTTAGCGGTGCTGAAACACAACTGGCTGCTGTAGTAAACGGAGCGGCTGCGGCAGGGATTAGTTTACAAGCCAACTTTGCTGACATTTTGGCGAGGCTAATGATTTGAATTCAGAAATCATATTTGCCACCCAGTTGTCAACTTCCATAGAAGATGAATACGGGTTTACTTTGTTTGCAGGATGGTTTAAGGGCGCCGATACCAAGTCTCCGATGCCACTGGACCCGGACTTGATTGCTGCTTTTGATGCTATGGAAGCAGCGGATGGAGGCAATACGGATTTAAGAAGAGCGCTAACCATTGACGAGTACCAACATGACGGGGCTGAAGTGGGGCGGTACTTTGATCAGGATTGGATAGAGTTGAGGTTAGCGGATGTTCTGCTCTTGTACGCAGAAGCACTGAATGAAAATGGTTCTTCCGCTGAAAACGTACTTGATGTGCTGGATCCCATACGGGCCAGGGCTGGATTAAATCCTTTGGATCCTACTGTTCTCAACACTCAGGCTTTGGTACGACAGGCAATTTATGATGAAAGAAGAATAGAGTTAGCCTTAGAGGGACAGCGATGGTTTGATTTGGTAAGAACAGGAACTGCCGACGCTGAAATGGGACAAGCGATTAACAAAAATTACTATTTGTTTCCTATTCCAAATTCAGAAGTGCTGGCGAGCGGTGGCGTAATTAAACAAAATGATGGCTACTAAAGACTGACGATCTGAAACCTTTGAGGTTTCCGAAACCTCAAAGGTTTTTAAGTTTGGTGGTGATACATTGAGTTTCATACATTTTTGGTTAGGGCTAAAAGGGGTAAACTGTCCCGCAGGCCACTGCGGGCAGTTACCTGCCTTAATCCTGGTGCAAAAATTCCGGATAAAATGACAAGGGTGGGAATATAGGAGCATGATAAGAGCGAAGGGTTTCGCTATTCCTTTAAGCTACGCCGTGCCTGATATGGAACAAACGAAAAATAATAAAAACATCTTACGGCGGCTCTACCAGCTGCTGCTGGGCATCGGCCCGGGCATCTTTGCCATCGGATATACCATCGGCACCGGCAGTGTGACCGCGATGGTAGTGGCCGGCAGCACCTACGGAATGCAGTTGTTGTGGGTGTTATTCCTGAGTTGTTTGTTTTCCTGGGTATTGATGGAAGCTTATGGGCGCTATGCCCTGGTGACTGGAGAAACCGCCTTATTTGGTTTTAGAAAACACGTGCCGCTGGGTTCCCTGGTCGCCATTCTGATCATTATCGGAGTTTCCTTCGGGCAGTGGAATTCCCTAATCGGCATCCTGGGCATTTCCGCCAACGCCATTTTCGAGACGCTGGTATTGTTTATGCCCTCCGTAGCTGGTTATGAATACGGGCTGGTGCTGGCTATTGCGGTTGTCATCATTTCCATCATGTACTTCATCCTGTGGATCGGGAAATATTCGATGTTTGAAAAGGTGTTGTTGCTCTTTGTCAGCATCATGGGATTGTCTTTTTTGCTATCCCTTTTCATCGTCCTGCCCAGCCCGGCGGATATAATAGGTGGTTTTGTACCCTCCATTCCCAAGGTGGAAGGCGGCAAGATGTTGGTCGCCGCCTTTGTCGGCACCACCATGGCGGCTGCCACCTTCCTGTCCCGCCCGTTATTCATCCAGGGTAAAGGCTGGAAACTGGACGACCTGCGGGCGCAACAGAAAGACGCCCTGTCGGCCGCAGTGCTGATTTTCTTCATCAGCGGGTCCATCATGGCAGTGGCGGCAGGGGCGCTATATGCAGAGGGGAAAGTAGTCCATAAGGTGCTGGATATGGTAAATACGCTGGAGCCTGTCGCCGGCCGCTTTGCAGTGGCCATCTTCTTCCTGGGCACCATGGGCGCGGGCTTGTCATCCATCTTTCCCATCCTGATGATCACGCCCATCCTCATTGCAGATTACCAGGCCGGAAAGCTGGATACCAGCTCCTTACAGTTTAAGGTGCTCACCGGCCTGGTGAGTATCATCGGCTTATCCGTGCCGATTTTTGGCGCCAACCCCATAGAAATACAACTTCTATCACAGGTTTTTAACGTTTTCGTTCTGCCCCTGGTCATCCTGGGCATCATTATACTGGTCAATAAGAAAGCCCTGATGGGCGCTCACAAAGCAGGCTGGGCGCTGAACACAGGTATGGTGCTGGCGCTGGTTTTTGCCTGTATCATCTCTTATAATGGACTGGGGGCTGTAATCGAATATTTTAAATGAAACCAGAAAAGACTATGAATAAGTTAAAACTCAGTGACTTAACATATTTATTTGCTCTTAACTCGCGCGCCAATGGGCATGCCTTCGCCGATAGCTTCGGCAGCCGAAGAAAATTGGCGCCCGAGAGGGCACTGTCGGGGCGCAATTTCCTATTGCGCTCCGACTTGAGCTCCAGTTTGCGCAATTTAAACAGGGCCGGCTACTTCGCTGCTTTCTTGTTCTCGCTTTTCTTCCTGAACTCCTGTAGCGGGCAGGAGGGGCTCGTCCGGGATATCGAAGAGTTTAACCATGCCGTGGCCAATGCCCAGCCTGGCAATAAGATCATCCTGGCCAATGGCGTATGGCAGGATGCCGAGTTGTTGTTAGTGGGAAAGGGAACGGCGGAGGCGCCGATCACATTAACCGTACAGGAAAAGGGTAAAGTTACGCTGGAGGGACAGTCCTATCTGCGATTGGCCGGCGAGCACCTGGTAGTGGAGGGGCTTGTCTTCAAGAACGGCTATACGCCTACCAGCGAGGTGATTTCCTTTCGCAAAGACAAGGAAACGCTTTGCAACCACTGCCGGGTGACGGAATGCGTGATCGACAACTACAACAATCCGGAGCGATTTGATTCAGACTATTGGGTAGGCATTTACGGTAAGAACAACCGCTTTGACCACAATTATTTAGTTGGAAAAAGAAATGTCGGAGTGACTTTGGCGGTGCGTTTGAACACCCGGAAAGCCAGGAAAACCATCATTTAATTGACCACAATTATTTTGGGCATCATCCGATTTTGGGAAGCAATGGAGGCGAAACATTGCGCATAGGCACGAGTCATTATTCGCTCACAAATTCCAACACGATCGTCGAATATAATTATTTCGACCGCTGCAATGGCGAGCACGAAATTATTTCCAATAAGTCCTGCCAAAATACTTTTCGCTACAATACCTTTTTATGAATGTCAGGGCACATTGACGATGCGCCACGGCAATGAAACTTTGGTGGAAGGCAATTATTTTTTCGGCAACGGAAAAGCGAACACGGGCGGTATCCGCATCATTAATGAAAGCCAAAAGTGATCAATAATTATTGCGAAGGGCTGACCGGATATCGTTTTCGGGGCGCGCTGGTCATCATGAACGGGGTGCCGAACTCTCCCATCAACCGCTATTTTCCGGTGATCAATTCGGAAGCTTCGAACAATACTTTTGTCAATTGTGACTATATCCAACTATGTGCCGGAAGTGATGCCGAAAGAAGTGCAGTTCCCAAAAATACGGTTGTCAACAACAATATATTTTTACAATGAAAAAAGGATGACTTATTTACTGTATATGACGACATCAGTGGTATCTCTTTTAATGGAAATATATTGAGTGAAAATATTTCCCCGATTGCATCCAATGGTTTTATCCAAAAAAGATTGAATTTCAGAGAGATGAAAATGGAATTCTTTTGCCCTCCGATAAATCCATAAAAGCTGGAATAACCGAAGTAAAACCTCACGCCACACCCGAGAACACAGGCGTCGCCTGGTATCCCAAAGTTGAGCAGGAAGTAAGGTTCAATATTGGCAAAAAAATCAGGGTGTCGCCCGGAGAAAATACGTTGTTCGAAGCGGTAAGAAATGCTGAATACGGAGATGTCCTCGAATTGGCGGAAGGAGATTACTTGATGACAAAATCCATTGAGGTGAATCATCCCATTACCGTGCGGGCAAAAGGGAAAAAGCCCACCATCCGGTTTGAAAAAACTCCCTTTTCAATATTGAAAACGGCGGGGCGCTCGCATTATATGATTTGAAAATAGACGGCGCCGAATCTCCCGATTATTCCGGCAATTCAGTCATTCGAACCAGCCGCTATTCCATGAACCGGAATTATAAACTCATTATCGAAAATTGCGACTTCACCGACCTCGACGTGAACCATAGTTTCAATGTTTTGAAAATATATAAGAACACTTTCGCCGATTCTGTGGTGCTGAGAAATTCCACGTTTAAAAACATAAGCGGCGCTGTTCTTTCACTCGATGCTGAAATGGATGACATTGGAATATACAGCGCCGAAAATGTAGTGATTGACAATTGCCAATTTGAAGACATCGGAGGCGCGGCACTCAATCTTCACCGGGGAGGACGTGACGAAAGTACTTTCGGCCCTATGCTCCAAATGAATAATTCCACTTTTAAAAACGTGGGTGGAGATCAAAGAAATAAATCCGGCGCGTCGGTTTCATTGCATGGGGTGCAGGTGACGCATATTACGGGCTGTGATTTTACGGATTCCAAACCATTGAAATTGCACCTCGTGGTCGGCGAACCGATTACCAAAATAAAAGGCAGCAAATTCAACAATACCGAAAAAGTAGTGGCCCACGATGGTTCTTATAAAGACGAGGATTTAGATTTTGATTGAATTTGATGAGAATGATTTTTATGAAAAATCTATTAGAAATATCGCTGGCTACCCGTCAAGTGTCTCCGGAACTAAGTATCTACTACTATACACTTGTTGTTTTCCGCCTGCTCAGCGTTGAAGAACCGGGCTTCGTAGCTTGGGCTACGATCCCGAACCTTCGCCTTGATCAGCCGAAAAACAACCACGTTTATAATAGCATTTACTTAATTCCGGAGGCACTAGCGTTGGACACTATTGATGGCCAAGAAGTTACGGAAGGCTCGGTACCATTCCGATTTCCGACTTCCCACTTCCGACTTTTGTCCAACACCAGAACAGTAGCCATATCGCTTGTTTTCTCGCTGTTCTTCAGTACGGCCACGGTGTCATTTTCTCAGGATCACCCTTGTCTGATGCTTACCCCGAACAGCGTAGAAAACATACGTACCCAATTGGGGCAAGCGCCATTGTTCGGCCTGGAATTGGCGAAAACAATAAAAGAGGTAAATGCGGAAATCGGGGAGGGCCTATTTGTCCCGGTACCAAAAGACATGGCAGGGGGCTATACCCATGAGCGCCACAAAAGAATTTTCTTGATTGTACAAAAGGCGGAAATTTATTTCAAATAACCGGCGACGAAAAATATGCCGTATATATTCGGGATATGCTCCTCGAATATGCGGAACTTTTCCCCACACTGGTATCCACCCGACAAATAGCTCCTATGCAACCGGAAAAATATTCTGGCAATGCCTGAACGATGCCAATTGGCTGGTCTATGTGAGCCAGGCGTACGACTGCATATACGATTGGCTGGAGCCGGAACAGGTTCAGCATTTGAACAAAACATTGTTTCGCCCATTCGCTGATTTCCTATCGGTGGAAAACCCTCAATTTTTAATCGGATTCACAATCACACAGCACCTGGGCAATGCCGCCGTGGGCATGATCTACCTGGTGATGGACGACAAAGAATTGGTGAAGCGGGCATTATATACCTGGAGGATGACGGCATAAGCGAGGAGGAAACCGACAACGACGGCGGATATATAAAAGTAGCCGGCGTGCGGAAAGCGGGCTTTTTGGCGCAGCTCGATTATTCATTTTCACCGGATGGATATTTCACCGAAGGCCTTTTTATTATTTGCGCTATGCGATGGCGCCATTTTTATTGTTTGAAAATCATTGGTACTAATAATCAGTTCCGGATATTGGCATATTCAATTACCGGGACGGAATATTGTTAAAAAGCAGTTGATGCCCTTTTAAATCAAACCGATGCACAAGGGCAGTTTTTCCCAATTAATGATGCACAGAAAGGCATGTCCTGGTTGTCGAGAGAAGTGGTGGCGGGCGTGGACATCGCCTATTTTCACGGGATACCGCGACCCCATGTTGCTCTCTATTGCCAAAAAACAAAACAGGGTGTTGTTGGACGAAACAGGTTTTGCGGTGGCGAGAGATATTGAAAAAGGATTGGCTGTTCCGTACCAACAAAAACCACATCGCTTATGTGGATGGGGTACTGGATGGAAAAAAAGGAGGCGTCGGTATTTTGCGGATCCGTACTGAAGACGGCGAATTATGCGCCGTTTTCAAATATTCCGCACAAGGAATGGGGCATGGGCATTTTGACAAACTATCCTATTCCCTTTATGATGAGCTGGGGAAATTATTCAGGATTATGGCGCTGCCCGTTGGGTGAATATTGACCAAAAGGAGGATACCGGTATTTACCGGAAAACAACACCTTCGCCAAACAAACCATTGCCCACAATACAGTGGTAGTGAATGAAATTTCACATTACGACGGCGATGTAAAAAAGGAGAAGCCCATCACCCTGTCCCCTATTTTTTCAATGCCGATAATGACGGCATTCAAATAGGCAGCGCAAAAGATTTTGATGCTTATGAAAGGGTCGAAATTGCACCGCACATTGATTTTGATGAAGGCTGAAAATTTTCAACAGCCCATTTTGATCGATGTATTTAAAATTAATTCGGAAAAAGAAAATCAATATGATCTGCCAATTTGGTTTCAGTAGGCATTTGTTGCAAAACCAATTTTAAATACAATGCCGCATTAAATTCTCTTTCTCCATTGGGCACAGCTCACGGTTATCAGCATGTATGGAAAGAAGCAACGGGGAGTACGGAAAATAAAAATGCCAAAATCACCTGGTTCAATCATACTGTTTTTATTCATTGACGTCCGCCGTTTCCAATAAGGACGAATTGATCTTTGTCCGCTCCGGCGCCAACGACCCTGAATTTAACTTAAGGCATGACCCCGCCTTTGTCATCAGAAGAAAAGGAGAGAAAAATACAATATTTATTTCCATCGTCGAACCACATGGGGACTACAATCCGGTGGCGGAGATTCCGCACAGCCCTTTCAGCAGCATCGAATCAGTGGAGGTAATTCATGATGATTCCGAATACACGGTTTTTCATTTTGAAAAAACAGATGGAATGAAATGGGAGGTGGCGCTGTCAAATACCAATGCGGATAAAGACGCCCATCACAAACTGGAAATAAACAGCGAGAAATACGAATGGCAAGGGCCGTTCTATATTTTGAAAAAGTAATAGAACAAAAAGCATTAAAAATGAAAATCAAACCAAGCAAAGAATTCTTTTTCGACGAAGAAGAAAAATGGGAACAGGTTGACCCGAAAATTCAACGGCAAATTCACGGCATGGATGATAAAATCATGCTCGTCAAAGCCAAGTTTGAAGAAGGAGGGGTGGGCCAATTACACGAGCATTATCATTCGCAAGTGACCTATGTGGCCAGCGGTGAATTTGAAATGACCATTGGATACCAGGTAAAACCATTAAAGCAGGAGATTCCTATTACATACCGCCTCATGTGATGCATGGGTGTGTATGTAAAAAGCCAGGCGTATTGATTGATGTGTTCAGCCCATTCCGGGAGGACTTCTTGTAAAACCCTATAACAATGAAACTAAAAGGACTAAGATGGTGGATCATTGCTTTGATCGCTTTGGCGACCATTATCAATTATATTGACCGGTCGGCGTTGGCGGTGATGTACCAGCATACAGGATGAGCTGGGTTTCACCAATTATGATTACGCGATCATGCTCAACGTATTTATGGTGGTACTTATGCCCTGGGGCAGTCCCTTTCCGGGCGCATGTTCGACTGGGTGGGTACCCGCATGGGCTACGTGATTAGCATTGCGGTTTGGGGGGCTTCCACGGCCTTGCACTCGGTGGCCCGCGGGGTATTGTCCTTCAGCTTTTTTCGGGCTACCCTTGGGCTTTCCGAAGCCGGCAACTGGCCGGGCGCCGTAAAGAGTAATGCCGAGTGGTTTCCGGTCAAAGAGCGGGCTATTGCCCAGGGCATCTTCAATTCGGGCGCCTCGATCGGTTCGGTCATCGCCCCGCCCCTGATCGCTATGCTCTATTTGGGCTTTGGCTGGCGGATTACCTTCCTGATCGTCGGCCTGCTGGGTATTGTCTGGGTGATCCCCTGGCTGATCATCAATAAAACGACGCCGGACAAGCACCCCTGGCTGGGAGAAGAGGAAAGGCAGTACATCCTTTCCGGACAGGTACAAGCGGAAGACGGAGCGCCGGAAGAAAAGCCGCTGTCCATGGCAAAAATCCTGTCTTACCGGGAATCCTGGGCAATATTGGTGTCCCGCTTTTTCCTGGAGCCGATCTGGTGGCTGTTCGTAGGGTGGATGCCTTTATACCTGGCCGACACCTACGGCTTCGACGTCAAGCAAATCGGGTTGTTCGCCTGGGTACCTTATGTAGGCGCTGCGGTGGGCAGCATAGGTGGCGGCTGGTACGCCGGGCGCCTAATGGGCGGCGGGGCCAGTGTGGACAAGGCGAGGAAAAACACCATCGCCATTGGAGGAGTAATCATGTTTCTGGGTTTGCTGGCTACCATCATGTTAGCTGACACGCCCTTGAAATTCGTCATCATTGTAGCTCTGGTGCTATTCGGGTTCCAGTTTTCCATCAGCAATATTCAAACCATTCCCAGCGACTTGTTCAGCGGTAAATCGGTGGCCACACTGGCCGGCTTTGGCGGCACGGTGGGCGTTTTCTCTGTGATCATCATGAATTTCCTGGTACCGGTGATCACCACACAATCCTATACGCCCGCTTTTGTGATCATCGCTGCCTTTGTGCCGCTGGGCGTGCTGGCCATTTATGTGCTGTGCAAAAATATCGGGCCGGTAGAAGTGTAGGCCCGAAAATCGAGCCATCACAATCATAATAGAAGGACGTACCTATTTTAGACACATAAAAACAATCAATTATGACAAATAAGAAAGTAGCTATTGTTACCGGTGCAACGGGTGGTATTGGCTTTGCAGTGGCAAAAAGATTAGGTAAAGACGGTTTTGCGGTAGTAATCAACGGCATAGAAGATGAAAAAGGAGCTAAAAGAGTTGAAGAACTTGCCGCAGCGGGAATTGATGCAGAATATTACGGATTCGATGTCACAAAAGAAGAGTTGGTGACTGAAAACATCACCAAAATAGGCGAAAAGTATGGCAAAATAGATGTGCTTGTAAATAATGCCGGCGGATTAGGTGGTAGATCTCGTTTTGAAGATATGACCACAGATTTTTACAGATCTGTAATGGCATTAAACCTGGATTCTGTGTTTTCGCTTCAAGAGCGGCGATACCTTTCCTTAAAAAGGAGACCATCCTACCATAATCAACTACACTTCCAATGCGGCATGGAATGCCGGAGGTACCTGGAGCTGGAATTTACGGTACATCTAAAGCTGGAGTTCATGCACTTACAAGAGCATTAGCAAAAGACCTAGTGAATATGGGATTAGAGTAAATGCAGTATCTCCGGGTACAATTGACACTGCATTTCATCAGCAAATTAAATCTACAAAGCCGGAAGTTTTTTTTTCATGGGCTCAAAGTATTATGCTGGGAAGATTGGGCCAACCAGAAGATGTTGCTGGTGTCGTTGCTTTTCTGGCTAGTAGCGACGCTGCCTTCATAACCGCAGAAACCATCCAGGTTGGCGGCGGCCAGGCGCTGGGAATCTAGCATAATTAAATTATTGATAAAGCAAATGCTCCAAATCTAAAATCGAAGAATATTGTCCTCCCCTGGGGGGAGCCTGTCCCGGCGTAATGCCGGGAAGGTTAGGAGGGGGACTTAAAGACGAAACCCTTAAAAATTCCCCCCTCGAACTCCCCTCCCCGCCTGCCAAAGTCTTGTACGGCGGGCAGGCAGGGGGAGACAGGTAACTTCGATTAAGTATTGGAGAAAACATAAAAACAGAGCAATGAGTATACTAAAAGGAAAAGTAGCCGTAGTAACCGGAGGGGCAAGAGATATTGGCAGAGCCATTTCTGTTGGCTTAGCGAAAGAAGGAGCTAAAGTAGTGGTGAACTATCATAGCTCAGAAGCTGGAGCTAAGGAAACCGTTCATGAGATAACATCTTTTGGCGGTGAAGCTATTGCCGTTCAAGCGGATGTATCTAATTTAGAGGATATACAGCATTTAAAGGCAAAAGCGGTAGCGGCATTCGGAGATAAGGTTGATATTCTGGTAAATAATGCCGGATACTTTTTGCCCGTAAAACATTACAGGAACTGGATGAGGCTTTTTATGACTTAGTGATGAACGTCAACTTTAAGGCTACCGTTTTCGTAATGCAGGCATTTGAGCCTTTAATGGGTAAAACACCTCCATCATCAACCTTTCTTCTCAGGCGGCAAGAGACGGCGGCGGCGGCGGCTCTTCCCTATATGCTTCTTCTAAAGGAGCGGTAACTACCTTTACCAGAGCAATGGCAAAGGAGCTGGGCCCTAAAGGCATTCGGGTAAATGCCGTTTGTCCAGGGTTAATTGCTACGAAATTTCACGATGATTTCACAAAAGATGAAGTTCGGAAAATGGTTTCAGATAAAACTCCTTTAAGAAGAGAAGGAGGAGCGGAAGAAGTTGCAGACCTAGTAGTTTATTTAGCTTCTGACAATAGCTCGTTCGTAAACGGAGCTAATTTCGATATCAATGGTGGTTTAGCATTCTCATAACATGATTTTTCAATCAAAACAAAGGCTATACACAAATGAAAAAAATAATAACCTTCGGTGAAATCATGCTCCGCCTGACCCCGCCTGGCTACAAGCGTTTCAGCCAGGCCAGTGAGTTCGACGTGGTGTACGGTGGCGGAGAGAGCAACGTGGCCGTATCGCTGGCCAACTACGGGCTGCCCGTGGAGTTTGTCACCCGGCTACCTCAAAACGACATCGGCGAATGCGCCCTGATGGAAATGCGCAAACGCAACGTCGGCACCCGCTACGTCGTAAGAGGAGGGGAGCGGCTCGGTATTTATTTTTTGGAGATCGGTGCGGTGAGCAGGGGCAGCAAGGTAGTCTATGACCGGGCGCACAGCGGCATGGCCTCCATTGAAAAGGGCATGGTCGATTGGGAAGAAGTTTTCAAAGATGCCCAGTGGTTTCACTGGACGGGCATCACGCCTGCCATTTCGCAGGGTGCGGCAGACGCCTGCCTCGAAGCCATCCAGGCCGCCAACCGTTTGGGCGTAACCGTCTCCACCGATTTGAACTACCGCAAAAATTTGTGGAAGTTCGGCAAAAAAACCGGGCGATGTCATGCCTGCCCTGGTTGAGGGATGCGACATCATCCTCGGGAATGAAGAGGACGCCGAGAAGCACTTCGGACTCACCCAGAGAGCGTGGACGTGACGCAACGCCACTCCGTGGATGCCAAATCCTACCTGTCCGTCTTACAACAACTGATGAAGCTATTCCCTCGCGCCAAGAAGGTGATCACCACTCTGCGAGGCAGTATCAGCGCCTCGCACAATACCTGGTCGGGCGTGCTCTACGATGGGAAAAAACTTTACGAAGCACCTACTTACGACATCACGCACATCGTGGACCGGGTCGGCGGCGGCGACAGTTTTATGGGCGGCCTCATCTATGGCCTCATTAACTGGCCGGACGACAGCCAAAAGGCGCTCAACTTTGCCGTGGCAGCCTCTTGCCTCAAACACACCATTTACGGCGATGCTAACCTGGCGACGGTGGAGGAAGTGGAGAAACTCATGAGCGGAGATGCGAGTGGGCGGGTGTCAAGATGATTTTATTAAAAAACCGCAACTATTCAGCTATTCGCAGTTCGCTATTCGCAGTTCGCAGGAACCTGCCCACTACTTGGGTCTAGTTCCCGGCGCATTAGAGCAAAGAACTGGTTCATCAAGCCTGGACTCCTGCTTTTAAGGGCATTGCAGAGCGAATAGCGAACGGCTAAAAGCGAACGCCTGAATAGTCACAAAAAAACTAACAATGGCAAGGTTTACGCGAATACAAGTCGCCCGGAAAATGGGCGAACAAGGTATGGTCCCACTATTTTACCATGCCGATGTGGAGCTGAGCAAACAAGTTTTGGCAGCCTGTTATAAAGGTGGTGCACGGCTTTTAGAATTCACCAACCGAGGCGATTATGCCCATGAGGTTTTTGGTGAACTGAATAAATACTGCGCAAAAGAACTGCCCGGGATGATTCTGGGGGTGGGTTCAGTGACCGATGCGGGAACGGCTGCCCTGTACATGCAGTTGGGGGCAAATTTTATTGTAACCCCCGTGTTCCGGCAAGATATTGCCATTGTGTGCAACAGAAAGAAAGTGCTGTTCTCACCCGGCTGTGGCTCGTTGACGGAAATTGCACGGGCGGAGGAAATGGGCGTTGAAATAGTAAAACTTTTCCCCGGAAGCACCTATGGCCCTGGTTTTATCAAAGCCGTCCTTGGCCCTCAGCCCTGGACGAGCATCATGCCCACCGGAGGCGTTTCTCCCGATTACGATAATTTGAAGAAATGGCTTGATGCGGGTGCGTACTGCGTGGGCATGGGGTCGCAGTTAATGGCAAAAGATGCAGAGGGAAAATTTGACTTGAAAAAAATTGAGCAATTGACCAAACAGGCTTTGGAGGACATAAAAACGATCAGGCAAAGCAAAAAGTAACTTAAGTAGGTGATCAAGTTCGTATGGCTTGGCAATTTTTATTGCCGGTTGAGTGTTTACGAACGTATATGCAAGAGCAATCAACAGCGCACTAAATAAATGGAGTCAACTGTCAACCCCGTCATTCGCCCGGCCACCGTTAAGGACTTCGACGCCGTCTGGCGCATGTGGAAGGCCATCATGGCCCAGAAGGTCTACTACCCTTACGACGAGAGCTACACCCGCGAGCAGATCGAAGCCGGCTGGATCAACCTGGATAACCTGATCGGCGTGGCAGAGGTAAACGGAGCCGTGGCCGGCGCCTATATCGTCAAACCCAACCAACCGGGCTACGGCAGCCACGTGGCCAATGCCGCTTATATGGTGGATACGGCTCACCGCGGAGGGGGCATTGGGAAACTGCTCTGCGCTCACTCCCTTGAGGCAGCCAAAGCCGCCGGCTACCGGGCCATGCAGTTCAACCTGGTAGTGAGCACCAATACCGCCGCCATCCGCACCTGGGAGAGTTTTGGCTTCAATCGGATCGGAGTTGTGCCGGAGGGCTTTTTTCAGGAAGGTGTTGGGTACGTGGACGCCTACATTTTCCATCGGTTTCTGTAAAGTGATTTTTTAAGGCAGCAAAGGGAATCTTTCCAACACTAAGGTATTCTTCTTCTTTTGGTACCAGTCGTTAAAAACAAGTTCTAATTCATTGGCTGTAAAAGTACCGATTCCCACATCTGATCGTATGTTTTTTGAAGGTTCGAGGACATTAATTAGACATTTCTCCTGCTAAAGTAGGAAATTGGGGGCTATTTACAACTTTGACCAATGGACCTAAGAGACATTAAAGGAGAACTGAAATCAAGAGTGGCCAAGGGGCTCAACTTCGGCATCGAAGCCGTGGAAGATGTTCTGAACCCAGCCTCCGGGCTTTTCAATGACTTTGTTTTGCTGAAAAGCAAATACAATGACTTGATGTATATTTCTTCCATCAATACTATGCCTTACGATCAGATCGAGTTGGGCCTGGACCGCCTGAGAAAGGCCCTCCTGGATATGATCGACAGAATAGAGGAAGACAGCCTTAAAAAGCAGCAGGTGGAGCAGGGGCTGAAAGTTCAGGCCCTGCCAACGCGCCGGACCAACTTCTTCAAATTACTGGATATCCACTTTCAAAACCTGGAAAGCATCTCTTACGTAGAGATATACGGTAATGATATCACAGAACAAAGTAAAGGCCGGGAAGCCATTTTTAAGATATACCAGGGCTTGCGCCGGAAGCTGAAAAGCAAAACGGAAAGCCAGGAAATCATCGCCTTTTTCAGGGACTATTTTGAAAACGACATCGGCCCCTTCGAGGTGTATTTCAAGAATATCAAACACCTTCTGTCTTATGTGCTGGATAGTGAGGTGGAACGGCAATTTTTTCTGGATACCATGAAATCCCTCTTTTCCAGGTATGAACTGGCTATGATCCTGTACTATGCCCTGGCTGAGATTGATCCGGACTTTAAAGGATTGGTGAAAAAAAGCGGCCTACTGGCCGGCCTGGGAAAAAGCATCCTGTTAAAAGAAGAGCATATGGATCCCTTTTCATGCCCATCCTAAACGGAACGCCAGGCCAACCGGGTAATGAAAGCGTGTCTTTATGATTGTATAATATGCCTGGCGGTGTTCACCCGCTAATTGTCGTGCCGGGGAGCAAGGAAAATTACATTAATCTCCTTTACTTTGCAGCTTGCCAATACAGGCTTAACACAACATCATCAACACTTAATTATTATGGCAAAAGGATTTCTCATCGATATGGACGGCGTCATTTACAGTGGCGATGACCTCATTCCCGGAGCGGATAAATTTATTGCGGAGCTCACCAAACGCGAAGTACCTTTCCTGTTTTTGACCAATAACAGCCAGCGCACCCCCCGTGACGTGATCAACAAACTGGCGGGGTTGGGCATCGAAACGGAAGAAAAACATGTGTTCACCAGCGCCATGGCCACCGGCTGGTTCCTCGCCCGGCAAAAGCCTCATGGCTCCGCTTATGTGCTCGGAGAGGGCGGCCTGCTGACCAGTATTCACGAAAACGGCTACTCGCTCGTCACTCAGGATCCCGACTTCGTAGTGGTGGGGGAAGGCCGCAACTTCACGCTGGAGATGGTCAACAACGCCGTGGATATGATCCTCAACGGGGCCAAATTGGTAGCCACCAACCTCGACCCTTCACCAAAAAAGAAAGGTTGGAACAACCTGGGGATCAAGGCGGTGATCGCCATGATCGAAGAAGCTACCGGAATACAAGCCTTCTCCGTAGGGAAGCCCAGCCCGGTTATGATGCGGGTGGCCCGCAAAAAGCTGGGCCTGGAAACCGCCGAAACGACCATGATCGGAGACACCATGACCACCGATATCCTGGGCGGCCTGCAGGTGGGCTACCGCACCATCCTCACGCTGTCGGGGGTGTCCAAAAAGGAGGATCTCAATAAATTTGCCTTTTATCCGGATCTGGTCATTGAAAACGCCGGCGAACTGGACCTGGACGCCTGGCTTGCAGATTAAACTGGGCGGACAGGAACTCGATCGTATGGATGTCCACCGATTGCTGGCCTCCATTGGGGTTTCGAAAGTAAAGGAGTATATCGTGAAAACCTGTTGTATTTTCCAGGGGAATCAGGACGGATCGCTGGCCATCGGCCATACTGCCGTTTTGCAGTTTTTCTTTTCCGATGGCCCGGCCATTGGGGCCGTCTGTCCTGATCTCGATCAACCCCTGGTTGTCGTCAGGAAGAAGTAGCAGGTTGACTCGCAGGGAAGCAATATCGGTGAGGTCAATATGTTCAAAGCCGATAAAATTATCAGCATCCAGCTGGATCACCTCATCATCTTCATCAAAGCCATGGAAGGCGGCTGTGTCTACTTTTATGCGCCTGGCGTGCGATTTCAAATCATAATCAGTAGCCTGCAAAAGAGGATATCGCAGAAGGAGTTGCCGGCGGGTAGTGATCGGTGGTATGCTGTTGCCTCCCCGGTCGGTATAAGCTGCCTGGATAACATACAAGCCTTGGGTGTTATCCTCCTGGTGTTTCCGGAAAGCGAATTTCCCGCTGAGTGGAAGCCCTTCCGTATTATCAGCATCGTCTAAGGAGAGGATGAAATCCACCATTCTTTTTACTTCCGAATATTTTAAATGAGGATGTGCCGGCATGGCTCTTTCGCCCCATACCCCTGAGCCTCCCATGCTGATCTTACTGATCAACTGTTGAACAACGGCGGGGCTGGCTTCTTTATAAAGTTCCGCCACCTGCCGGTAGGAGGGCCCGACCGAAGCCTTGTCCATCTGATGGCAGGAAAGGCAATTGGATTTTTCGATCAGGCGCTCGCTGGAGGAAGCCATAGCCTGTTGCTGATGGCCTTGTACCATTTCAGCCAGGTCGAACCCTTCCTCCAGGTAGTCCAGGCTGAGGGTAACGGCCTGGGGTGTGATTCCCTGGTTGAGTTGGCCATCTTCTTTGTCTTCGACTTCGACTTCATAATCCAGCTCGTGGCCATCCCAGTAAAAGGTTTGATTGCCAGCTGTGGAAATGGTTAATGCCGGCTTGGAGTTGCCTGCCCAGATTTCTTCGGTGGCTACACCCAGTTGCCCTTTGGTGTCTTTGACGATCAAACGGACCGTATGTTTGCCGTTTTCCTGGAAGGTGAATTGGGTGGTTTCCGAATTTCCGATGAACTGCCCATCGATATACCATTCATAGGAAAGCAAATCCTGGTCATAATCAATGGCGGCGGCGGATAAGCGGACGTTGAGGGGAACAGCGCCGTACTTTTCCGAACAGGCAATCCGGGCAATCGGCTCCCGGTTGCCGTTGGTATATTTCAGGCGGACCAGCCTGGCGTCTTCGTTTTGGCTGAACCACGCCATGCCATATTCCAGCAGGTACAATTCTCCCCGGCTGTTGAACTCCAGGTCTACGGGATTGGAAAAGGTGCTGGACGGCATAAATCGCTCCATGCGTTGAAAGCGGCCCGCTTCATCCAACGTCACGCACATGATCCAACCCCTCATCCATTCGTAGATAAAGAGTTTCCCCTCAAAATAGGGCGGATAACGGTTGGCATTCTCATAATAAAGGGACGAATAAAAAACAGGGCCGGCCATGGCGGTCCGGCCCCCTTTACCGGCCAGGGGAAAGTCGTCGGATTCATCGTAGGGATACCAGATAAAAGCCGGCTGAGCGGGGGGCAGGTTCTCGGCGCCGGTATTGAAGGCAGAACGGTTGGCCGGCTGTTCCGGGCGAAAGGCTTCGCCGGCCACGTTGCTGGCAAAGTCGTATTGCCGGTAAGGCTTATTGTTTCCGACGAACAGCGGCCAGCCAAAAAAGCCGGGCGCTGCCGCCCGGTTGATCTCATCGTGGCCCGCAGGCCCTCTGTCTTCCTGCGGCTTGGCGGCGTCAGGGCCTACATCGCCCCAATACAAGGTTCCGTTGAGCGGGTCAATGGAGAGGCGGTAGGGGTTTCGGCAGCCCATGGCGTAAATTTCCGGCCTGCCTGCCGAGCCATCTCGGGGGAAGAGGTTGCCATCGGGTATTTCCGTAGAACCATCTTCTTTCACTCTAATCCTTAGCACCTTGCCCCTCAGGTCGTTGGTGTTGGCGGAAGACCGACGGGCGTCAAACGGCTGGCGGCCGGGCCGGTCATCGATAGGCGCATACCCGTTGGACTTGAACGGGTTGGTATTGTCGCCCGTAGCGATGTACAGCATTCGGCCCGGGCCAAACTGAATAGAGCCGGCGGAATGGCAGCACTCCTCTCTTTGGGTGGGAATGGTGAGTAGCACCTGCTCATCGGACAGGGCCGGAAAGGCGCCGGGCGTATAGAGGAAGCGGGAGACCCGTTGCTGCGCTACCTCCGGGTCGGAGTAGAAAAGATACAAGAAATGGTTGCTGTAGAAATCAGGGTCTACCGCCAGCCCCAGCAGGCCGTCCTCGAAGGTGGTGTTCACTCTTACTTGCTGGACGGTGAGCAGCCTTTTAAAAACCGGGTCGTAGACTTTGACCGCTCCTTTGCGTTCGATGAAAATGACTTTGCCATCAGGCAGGAAGTCCAGTTCCATCGGTTCGTTCAGGTGGTCCGCTAAAACGACCTTTTCGAAGCGGTTTTCGGCTGGCGCCACGGATAGCCCGGAATAATCGACGGCCCTTTGCGGGCCGGCGGCGTACCGAATGCCACCCCAAAGGTGCTCCAGAAAGAGGGGCTCGGAAAAGGTGGCTTCGGTGTGCCCCAGGGCGGTGTACCAGGCCCGCCCGCCGTCAAATTCGTGAAACCAGGCGATGGGGTGATCCGGGCCCATATCGCCTCCCTCGTAGCTGTCTTCATCCAGGTTCAACAGCTTATGAGTAGCGGGAATGAGTTTTTTGAAATTGTACCATTCGTCGGTTCTGATCCACTGTTCCGGCAGGTGTTGGGTGGAGATATGCTCCTTATCCAGCACTTCGATAGTAGCCTGATGAATGCCCGGCGGGTGGCTGGAAAAGTAGCCGCCTACCAATTCATTGTACCAGGGCCAGTCGTACTCTGTATCGGTTGCCGCGTGAACGCCGACAAAGCCGCCGCCGGCCTGCACCCAGCGCTGGAATTCCAGCTGTTGAGCCTCATCGAGTACATCTCCGGTGGTGGACAGGAAAATGACGACGTTGTACTTTTGCAGTTCTTCCTGGGAAAACAGGGAGGCATCTTCGGTTGCAAACACTTCGAACCCATGCTGTTTTCCCAACTGCCGGACGGCTTCAATTCCAGGTTCTATGGAGGCGTGCCGGTAGCCCTCCGTTTTTGAAAAAACCAGAACCCGGATGAACGTTTCCGGATGGGAGCATTGTGTTAGCAATTGCGAAAGGGCAAACAGTAGTAAATATACCAGGGGGTAGTATCTATTCATTGGACAATCGTATTGAGCAAACCGTTGGTTCAAAGTTCCCGCACCCAGATGTTGCGGAAGCGGACTTTATTATCGTGATCCTGTAGGATTAAGGGCAACTTTTCGGGATGAGGTACATAAGAAGGCTCTCCCTGGTAGATACAGGGCCCTTTCAACTCATAATGGTTTTGGATCAGAATGCCATTGTGAAAGGCAGTAATGGTTGCGGGTTGGATCAGCGATCCATCTTTTCCAAATTTTGGGGCCATAAAAACGATATCGTAGGCCTGCCATTCTCCGGGCGGGCGGCAGGCATTGACCAATGGAATGGATTGCTTGTACATGGCCCCGGCCTGTCCGTTGGAGTAGGTAGGGTTTTCATAGTTGTTCAGCACCTGAATTTCGTATTGGCCCATCAGGAAAACACCGCTATTGCTATACCCCTGGCCGGTTTTGCCCGGGTCAACCGGCGCCAGCCACTCAATGTGCAGTTGGATATCTCCAAAGGCCTTACGGGTCTCAATATGGCCATTGCCGGGTACTACGATCAGGGCGCCGTCTTTAACCTCCCAGTCGGCATCCTTCTCTTCGTACTTCGTTAGGGCAGCGCGTTTCTGGGCAACGGCCTTCACTTCCTCCATGCTGCCACCGTAGCCGACCAATGGTTTGCGCCATTGGGAGAGGCCTGTGCCATCGAATAAGATGATGGCATCGGAAGGAGCGTTGGTGAATGGCAGGATGCCCGGCGTAATCTTTTCAGGAACCGGTTCCCATACTTCGGTCAATTTCGGGTCGATCTCCTGCCCGGGGAGGGTAGCCGCTATACAAATGGCGGCAAGCAAAAAGAATGTCTTTCTCATGGCTGATTAGTTTTTACTGCAATATCGCAAAATCTATTGAAACGGGCATTCCGGGTATTATATCCATTTATAATCCGGCGATCAGTAGTTTTTTTGCAGGTATTCCCTTTGCAGGAGATATAATGTATCTTTACTGGACTTTGGGCGGCCCGGCTTCCGGCTTCACTCCTGGTTCGTCCAAAGTCCAGGTATCTTTAAAACCACCTCCGAAAAAACCAAAAACCCTGGAATATGGAAGAGAAACCGACATCCAGCCAACCCGTCATCAATTGCCATACGCATATATTTACCGGGGACCATGTGCCGCCTCATCTCGCCAGAACGTTCGTATGGTGGCCGTTTTACTTTATTCTTTCCCTGCCGCTGATCCTCTGGGCGGTGAAATCCTGGAACCAAGTGAGCGACGCCATTCGGTTCTCGCCCATTTATCGGGCGGGGAAACGGGCTTGGTATAAGTTCAGCATCTGGATCAGCAGAACCTGGGTGCTCAATATCTTGCAATGGATTATTTCCACGCTGGCTATTGTCCATGTGTTTTATATCCTCTACGATTGGGCCTCCCTGGTTTTTGAGCCCGATGAATCGGTGGTCAATGACTGGATATTGTTACTGCGGGAAAAGCTGGAGGAATGGAATATCCTTTTCGATATCCAAAGCCTGTTCCTGAAAGGGCTGCTGGTGGCGGCCATAATGTTGTTTTTCAAATCCGGGCGCAACTTCATTCTCTTCATCCTGAAGCGCGTTTGGAGCTTTTTCCAGTTGTTGCCTGGAAAGATGACTACGGAATTGATCGAGCGCTACATCCTGTTGTGCCGGTTTACCCTCTACAAGCACCAGCGCGGGGTGATGGCCAAACTCAAGGGGCAGTATCCGGCCGGTACGGGCTTTGTGGTGCTTCCGATGGATATGAAGTATATGGAGGCGGGCCACCTGAGCCGCAAAGGCGACTTCTACGAACAGATGAAGGATTTGGCCGCACTCAAGCAGGACAAGGACTACAAAGATGTGCTCTTTCCTTTTGTATTCATAGACCCGCGCCGCATCAGGGAAGAGGCCGGCTTCTTTCAATACAGCTTTAAGGACGGGCAGGTGAGCCTGGAGGATTGTTTCCTCAAAGAATACATGGAAGGCTACCGCTTCAGCGGCTTTAAAATCTATCCGGCACTGGGTTATTATCCTTTTGAAGAGGAACTCCTGCCTCTGTGGAAATATGCGGCAGACCGGGGGTTACCCATTACCACCCATTGCATTCGCGGAACCATCTACTATCGGGGCAGAAAAAAGCGCGAGTGGGACGAACACCCGGTTTTTGAAGAATTGAAATCGGACGGAACTCCTGCGCCGCTGTTATTGCCGGAGCGGAAAAATGAAGAATTTCAACTCAACTTCACCCACCCCATGAACTACCTCTGCCTGCTGGAAGAGCCTTTGTTGCGCAAACTGGTGGGTAAGGCCCAGGACAACCGCATCCGCGAACTGTTCGGGTATCATGGGCCCGATAAACCGCTCGATCACGACCTGAGCCAGCTAAAAATCTGCATTGCCCATTTTGGAGGAGAGGACCAGTGGAGCCGTTATCTGGAACTCGACCGCTACAACTACAGCCTACAGCTGATCCGCAACCCGGACAGAGGTATAGATTTCCTCTATAACCGGCAGGGGGCGTATTCTCCGGCCAAACTGGAACAGGTTTGGAAATACACAGATTGGTATTCCATCATCTGCAGCATTATGCTTCAATACGAAAATGTATACAGCGATATCAGTTATATTCTTCACAACGAAGCGATATTCCCACTGCTTAAACAAACGCTGCGGCCTGAAAACGAAAAATTGCGAAAGCGGGTGCTTTTTGGCACCGACTTCTACGTCGTCCGCAACCATAAATCGGATAAGCAGATCGTTACCGACACCCTGGCGGAGCTCGATGATGAGGAGTTCAACCTGATCGCGCGGGAGAACCCGCGGGTGTTTCTGGGGTTGAGCCAGGAGACACAATAAAAAAGGACGAATAAAAATGAGTGTTATATTATAAGTTTTCATTATTTTTAAGCGACGAGAGATTAATAGGTGTCGGGTTTAATAGGCCAGTGATTTTGGCTTTAACCAAGGCGAATAGCCTGTCCCGCAGAATTGCGGGATTCCCGACCTTAGCCGGAGCTAAGGGAGTCCCGCTTTTTGAGGCAAAAAGCGGGATTTAACGAAGGGTAAAGCCAAAAGCGCTCTTAGGAAATCTGACAGTTATTGATTGCTCGTCGCTAAAGCATCCTTAATTTCTTTAATAACAATCCATATCCAAACACCTATGTCCAAATCAATATTTGTTCTATGCCTGATGATTTCCCTTTTGAGCGTCCAGTGCAGCTCCCCGGCGGCCGAGCAGGATGCCTCTGCCCAGCAAGATGCCGAACCGGAACCCGATTCCTACGCACCCTTTGAATCCGCCAGCATTCGCTTCGAACAAAACGCCACAGACGGTGATTTCGAGGTGGTCATGGAGCTAACCGGCGCCGATGAAGGCCTGACCCGCCTCAAAGTGGTTTCACCTGCCGGCGACCTGCTCGTCGACTTCACCTCCCATGGCGATGAAAGCATGGGCATGCGGAAGTTCGTCCTGGAATCTCCGGAACCCGATGATATAGAAAGCATGGAAAAAGGCTTTCCGGAAGGGGCTTACCAATTTATGGGTATAGACACCGAAGACAATGGGTTCAAGGGGGAAGCCACTTTGAGCCACCAACTGCCGGCCCCGGCTTCTTTTCAGTATCCGGAGGCAGAAGCGGAAGATGTGCCCATCGAAGGAATGGTAGTCAAATGGAGCCCGGTAGAGGGCGTTTCAGCCTACATGGTCGAAGTAGAAGCCGAGGAAGAGGGCATGAATGACAGCATTACCGCTACGCTGCCCGGCTCGGCCCAGTCTTTTGCCGTACCCGACGGTTTCCTGCAGCCAGGCGCCGAATACAAGGTGGCCATCGGTACCGTAGGAGCGGGCGGCAACCGGTCTTTTGTGGAGGCTACTTTTACGACGGCAGGAGGAATGGAGGGCGCCGGAGAGGCAGAGGAGGAAGACGAATAAGTTGAATCGAAACCTTTGAGGTTTCTAAAACCTCAAAGGTTTTTCTCTTTCCATACCCTTCCATCCTCCCTGATGTACCAGGTATCGGCCTCTGTGCGGATAGAAGCTACAAAAACATGCTCAGTGGCTATTATCCCAAGCCCCGGATAGGATGAAACCGCTTCTGGAAGTTCGAGCGTGGGGATTTCATGGGCGTAGTTGCCCTGTTGCTTTTTATACTCTTGCTCGGCATAGTACACCTGGCGGAGCAGCCATTTTATTTCATCGTCGGAATCTTGGAGGAAATCCACTTTTGTCTCCCCTGCCTTGACCTCGGTAAACTGCACAAATCCCCAGGTTTCCGGCCGGTGCATGGCCACTACGCCCTGGGGCGACCACACCCAGTTGAATTCGGGAAAGGCCTTTCCCGTGGCGGGGTTGATGGATTTGCGGTAGGCGCCGCCTTCGTTTTCTATTTTCCATTCTACTCTGGAGAAGTTGGCCCGCCATATCTCGCCCTCCCCGGGTATTTTTCGGGTAATGGATTTCCAGGGGATGGCTAATTCTACCGTCCATTTCCGGTCTGTATCCGAGGGGTCGTTCAGGGCGCCCGAAAGGTGGATGCCTTTCTTCAGTCCGGAGATATCCCATCCGTTTATCGCCAGGCCACCGTCCCGATAAGGCTTGGTGAGCATCAGGTCCCATACCGTGCCCAGGGCGTTGATCTCCAGCTCGTAGTAATTGTGGGTATCTCCATCCGGGTCAATGAATACTTCGAAGTTGTTTTCCTGAAAGATTACAGCATCGCGCTGATCGTAAGTCGCCCATAAATTTTCCTCTTCCAGCTCCGCTGCTACATAGAAATACTGTTCGTCCCAGAGCATCTTGGCACGGGTTGTATAATAGGGCGGAGGTTTTACCGCTCCCTCAATATCGACAAAGGGCTTCGTCCAGGGCGCCTGGCCCCACTCGGCCTCTTCGAGCAGCCCGTCGGCTTCTATGGGATGACTCGCCTGGAAACAGACATACTGCTCGGGCTTATATTCAACCCCGGCGGGTTGTGCGCTACTGCTCTGGTTGTGTATCAGGAGGCAAAGCAAAAGAGTGTATCTTAAATCCATTGGCCAAATCTAAATCAATTATGCAAAAGATCAAATCTATCATTTTTTTATTTGGTAATTCTGTGTAGTTTCAAGCCTTCATTCTGAATAAGTGAATTGTTTGATCAAAGGTAGTAAACAGGTGGCCACCTTTAGCATAACCATATAACCATTTGACAATATAGCCATAGCCTCAGCAATAAGGCGATTAAGGTTCCACCTCCGAAGCAGAATAAGTAACCATAATTCTGTCCATTAACCATTAACCATTAACCGGCATTGTATGCGATTATCTGCACACCCAATTTTCTTTTCGGCCTTGTTGTTGTTGAGTTCCTGTACTTCGGGGCAGCAGCAAATGGAACCACGGGGAACAGCTAAATTTGAAAGCCCTGTTTACTTAGTTAACCCGCTCATGGGGACAGACTCGGATTTCAGCTTGTCCAATGGCAATACCTACCCGGCCATCGCCCTGCCCTGGGGCATGAATTTCTGGACGCCCATGACCAGCAAGATGGGTGATGGCTGGACGTACAAATACGATGATAATAAAATCCGCGGCATCAAACAAACCCATCAGCCCAGCCCCTGGATCAACGACTACGCCGCCTTTTCCCTGATGGCCGTCACCGGAGCGTTGAAGTTTCAGGAGGAGGAAAGAGCCTCCTGGTTTTCGCACAAAGCCGAAGAGGTGGCGCCCCATCACTACCAGGTATATCTGGCCGATTACGACGTGGTGGCGGAAGTCTCGCCTACCGAGCGGGCGGCTCACTTTCGTTTCACCTTTCCCGATCAGGCTTCCTCCTATATCCTGCTCGACGCCTTTAAGGGGGGCTCGATGGTGAAGGTTATACCGGAAGAGCGAAAGATCATAGGTTATTGCCGCAACAACAGCGGGGGCGTACCGGACAATTTCCATAACTACTTTGTGGCCGTGTTCGACAAAGATTTTGAGCGGGTTCACACCTGGGGAGACGGATGGGCGCTGCAGGAAGGCTCCACCCAAAATGAAGGTGATCACGTCGGAGCAGTCATTGGATTCAAAACCCAAAGGGGAGAGCAGGTGCACGTAAAGGTGGCCTCTTCCTTTATCAGCCCGGAGCAGGCGGAGCGCAACCTGCGTCGGGAGATCGGGGAGGATTCCTTTGAGGAAACGAAAACGAAAGCATTTCAGGTTTGGGATAAAGAATTGAGGCGCATCAAGGTGGAAGACAGCCATCCGGACAACATCAAAACCTTCTACTCCTGCCTGTATCGGCTGCTGCTGTTTCCCCGGAAATTCTACGAGGTCGACGAAGCTGGCGAAATCGTACACTACAGCCCTTACAATGGAGAAGTGAGGCCGGGTTATCAATTCACCGATAATGGCTTTTGGGATACCTTTCGGGCCGTATTCCCATTCTTTACCCTGATGTATCCGGAACTGAACAGCCAGATCATGGAAGGCCTGGCCAATACCTACCGGGAGTCCGGCTGGCTGCCCGAATGGGCCAGCCCCGGGCACCGGGATTGTATGATCGGCTCCAATTCGGCTTCCCTCATCGCCGATTCCTATGTGAAGGGCATTCGGGGTTACGATGCAGAGCTGCTGCTGGAAGCCATGTTGAAAAATGCCAGCGTGAGCGAAGGGCGCCCGGTGAACTCCGTGGGCCGGATGGGCCTGGACTACTACAATGAACTGGGCTACGTACCCTACGATGTAGGGATCAACGAAAACGCCGCCCGAACCCTGGAATACGCTTATGCGGACTTTGCCCTGGCCCAGATGGCCCGGCTGATGGGCAAAGAAGAGGCCGCTGAAAAGTTTTACGGGCAGTCTTACAACTACAAAAAACTCTATGACCCCGAAAGCGGCTGGATGCGGGGCAAGAACAAAGATGGGCAATTCCAGTCGCCCTTCAACCCGCTCAAATGGGGCGATGCTTTTACTGAAGGCAATAGCCTGCACTATACCTGGTCCGTCTTTCAGGATGTGCAGGGGCTGATCGGCCTGATGGGAGGGGAGGAAGCCTTTGTAGCCAAACTGGACGAGGTCTTCACCATGCCCCCGGATTTTGACGACTCCTACTACGGGTTTACCATTCACGAGATTCGCGAAATGCAGATCGTCAATATGGGGAATTATGCACACGGCAACCAGCCGATACAGCACATGATCTACCTCTACAACTATGGGCGCCAACCCTGGAAGGCCCAGCAGAAAGTGCGGGAAGTGATGAAGAAGCTGTACGCGCCCACCCCCGATGGGTACTGTGGCGATGAAGACAACGGACAGACCTCCGCCTGGTATGTTTTCAGTGCTTTGGGCTTTTATCCCGTCACGCCGGCTACCACGCAGTACGTCATCGGAAGCCCGCTTTTCGATAGGGTAACCCTGGCCCTTCAGGATGGTAAAGAATTCGTTATTGAAACCACCGATAACCAACCGGAAAACGTATATATTGAGTCGGCTACTTTAAACGGTGAGCCTTACAACCGGAGTTGGATCGATCACCACGATATTCAAAAAGGAGGAAAACTGACTTTTAAGATGTCGAATCAGCCCAATACCTCCCGGGCCGTTGATGAAGATGCGGTACCATTTTCATTATCTACCTCAAAACAATAGGCCAATGAACGAAAAGTACATCACCATCGGCGCCGATATCGGTGGAGGGCATATACTAAGCGCCGCCATCGACACCCGCAAAGGTGAAATTATAGAAGATTCGAGGGCTTATGTCCAGGTCAACAATAAAGCCTCCAAAACGGAAATACTGAAGACCTGGGCAGGGGCCCTGAACACCACTATTGGAAAAATTGACACCACCAGGCTGGCAGGCATCGGCTTTGCCATGCCGGGCCCATTCGATTACAAAACCGGCATGGCCCTGTTTGAAGGCAACGACAAGTACGAGGCGCTCTATAGAGTGAGCATAAAGGAGGAGCTTCCTCCCTTCCTGGCGGCGCCGGGTATGGCCCTTCGGTTTTTGAACGATGCGACCTCCTTTGCGGTGGGGGTTTCCTGGCTGGGGGAGGCTAAAGGCTATAGCAAAGTGATAGCCATAACGCTGGGCACCGGTTTCGGTTCGGCTTACGTGGAGGATGGGGTCCCCGTTGTACAGCGGGAAGACGTGCCGGAGCAAGGCTGTTTCTGGCACCTGCCCTATGAGGATGGCATCGTAGACGACTATTTTTCCACCCGGTGGTTCATCGGCGAATATGAAAAGCTGAGTGGGCAGAAGGTGAAAGGAGTGAAAGAAATTGCCGAAGCGGCGGAGAAAAGTGAGGCGGCCAAGGGCCTCTTCAGAACCTTCGGCCACAACATGGGCGCGTTTTTTGTCCCCTGGTTGAAGCTGTTTCCCGCCGACATCCTGGTCATGGGCGGTAATGTCACCCATGCTTTTAACCTATTTGGAGAATCCATGCAGGCGGTATTTCGGGAAAACGATATACCCACCCGTATTGCTATCTCCGGCCTGATGGAGGATGCCGCTCTGATCGGCAGCGCCAGGTTGTTTGAAGAATCGTTCTGGAATAAAGTCAAAGATGGGCTTCCCTCCCTTTGAGGGGTAAAAAAAGAAGATGTTTATGAAAGCAAAGCAATTGGCAATGGGCCTGTTTCTGCTGTCAGCAATTGCTACCATACTCGTGTGGACGCCGTCGTGTACGCCTTCCCCGGAGGATGGCCTCACTGGCGCGCCCACCGCAACGGCCCGGGCTATTCCGGATAAGATAGATTTTAATTTCCACGTAAAGCCTATCCTTTCCGACCGCTGTTTTAAATGCCACGGGCCGGACGAGAAATCCCGGGAGGGCGGCCTGGCCCTGCACGATAAGGAGATGGCCTTTGCCGCTTTGGGAGACAACCTGGACCGGCATGCCATTATACCCGGCGACCTGGAACACAGTACTTTGATCCAACGGATATTCGCTACCGATGACAATGACCGGATGCCCCCTCCGGAGTCCAACCTGGCATTGGATGATTATGAAAAGGCGATCCTGAAAAAGTGGGTGGAACAAGGAGCGGAATGGAAAAGCCACTGGGCATTTATCCCACCGGTAAAACCGGATATTCCGAGAGTGAAAAATAAGGGTTGGGCCGCCAATGAGATCGACTACTTTATCCTGGCCAAGCTGGAAGCGCACAACCTGGCTCCTTCAGAACGGGAAGCCAAAGAAAAGCTGATCCGCAGAGTTACCTTCGGGCTGACCGGCTTGCCGCCCACCCTCGCCGAAATAGATGGTTTTGTCAATGACCCCGCTCCGGACGCCTTTGAAAAGGCCGTAGACCGGTTGCTGGCCTCCCAGGCCTACGCCGAGAGAATGGCGCTGGAATGGATGGATTTGGCCCGCTATGCCGACACCCATGGCTATCAGGACGATTTTGAGCGCATCATGTGGCCCTGGAGGGATTGGGTCATTCATGCTTACGACGAAAATATGCCGTATGACCAGTTTGTCAAATGGCAACTGGCCGGCGACCTCCTGCCGAATCCCTCCCTGGAACAGATTATTGCCACTGCTTTTAACCGCAACCATAAGATCACCGCTGAGGGCGGCGTCATCGATGAAGAATACAGAACGGAATATGTGGCCGACCGGGCCCAGACCTTTGCCACCGCCTTCCTGGGCCTGACCATGGAGTGCGCCCGCTGCCACGACCACAAGTATGACCCCATCAAGCAGAAGGATTATTACGCGCTGTTCGGCTTCTTTAACACCATTCCTGAAAAGGGGCTGGTGGAGGAGATCAACCGCAGTGCAGCCGTCGTGCCGGAGCCCTCTATCACTATTACCAATCAGCAGATTGAATCAATTGCCCGGTTTATCAATAACCGGGATTCCCTGCCGGAAATCGGCCTGATGGTCATGCGGGAGATGGATCATCCAAGGAAGACCTATATACTGAACCGGGGACAATACGACCAGCCTACCGAGGAGGTGCAACCGGCGCCACCTCCTTCCATTTTGCCTATGAAACCGGAATGGAGCCAAGACCGCCTGGGGCTAGCCGAATGGTTGTTCGACGAGGGGAACCCCCTGACGGCCCGCGTGGTGGTAAACCGTTTATGGCAACAGCTCTTTGGCAACGGCATTGTGGCGACCTCGTTTGATTTTGGCAACCAGGGCGCCCTGCCCACGCACCCGGAATTGCTGGATTTCCTCGCTATCAAATTCAGAGAAGAAGGGTGGGACACCAAGGCACTGCTCAAATACATGGTGCTCTCCTCCACCTATCAGCAGTCGGCTAAGGTGTCGGAGGAACTCCTGGAACGAGATCCGGAAAACCGGTGGCTGGCCAGAGCGCCCCGGCTGCGGCTGAAGGCCGAAATGATCAGAGACCAGGCCCTCAAGGCCAGCGGCCTGCTCAACGAAGAAGTGGGCGGGCCGAGTGTCAAGCCTTACCAGCCCGCCGGGATATGGGAGGAAACAACCGGCGGCGGCGGCGGCAGCACCGCCAAATACATTCAGGATACCGGAACAGAACTGTACCGCCGGAGTATGTACACCTTCTGGAAACGCACCGTGCCGCCGCCCAGCATGATGGCCTTCGACGCTCCTTCCAGAGACCTCTGCACCGTTAAACGGCAGGAGACCAATACCCCGCTCCAGGCCCTGGTGCTGCTCAACGACCCTCAGGTCGTGGAAGCCAGCCGGATGCTGGCCCACCGGGCTATTGACAACGCCGGCGGCGAGGTGCGGGAACGGATCGCCTATATGTTCCGGCTGGCGACTTCCCGTACTCCGGGAGAGGAGGAATTGGCTCTGTTAGCCCAATATTTTGAAGAAGAACGGCTGCGGTTCTCCGGGCAGCCCGAAAGTGCTGCGCAATATCTGCGGGTTGGAGAATATACGTTGCAAACGGAGACGGAAGACGCAGAACTGGCCGCCTATGCACTGGTGGCTAACGCTATTTTAAATCTGGATGAAGCGATCACCCGGGGGTAGGTGAGGGGTGAGGGGTGAGGAGTGAGGGGTGAGGAGTGAGGGGTGAGGGGTGAGGGGGTGAGGGAGTGAATGAAGGAAGGAATATCGGGGTACTTTTAATCTTTAATTTTTTTTCTATGAAAAAAATACTGGACGAAAGATCACTGCAGCTCAACCGAAGGGCTTTTTTATCCAAAACCGCGACGGGGATAGGGGTCGCCGCCCTTTCCTCCATACTGGGCTACAGTTTTTTCCGCAAGAATGAGAGCGGCCTGCTGGTGGAAGAAAAAGGAGGGCTGAAGGGCGTTCTTGACGCTTTACACCACCCTGCCAAGGCCAAGAGGGTCATTTACCTCTTTCAAAGTGGCGGCCCTTCCCAACTGGATTTGTTCGATTACAAACCCCTGCTCAATGAGCGGAGGGGAGAAGACCTGCCCGAGTCGGTGAGGAACGGACAGCGGTTGACCGGTATGACTTCGGGGCAGGATGTTTTTCCGCTGGCCGGGTCTCTTTTCGATTTCAAGCAGTACGGCCAGAGCGGCGCCTGGGTAAGCAGCCTGTTGCCTTACACCTCCCAGATCGTGGATGAACTGTGCATTATCAAGTCGATGTACACTGAGGCGATCAACCACGATCCGGCCATCACCTTTTTCCAGACGGGTTCCCAGCAACCCGGGCGGCCGAGTATCGGCTCCTGGCTGAGCTACGGCCTGGGCAGTGAAAATGAAAACCTGCCGGCCTTCTCCGTCCTCCTCTCCCGAGGGACCGGCCGGCCCAACGGACAGCCTTTATATTCACGCCTGTGGGGCAATGGCTTTCTGCATTCCCTGCATCAGGGGGTGCAGTTCCGGGCGGCTCAGGACCCCGTTTTATACCTGAATGACCCCGAGGGAATGACCAGGGCCCAAAGGCGGAATATGCTCGACAAACTTGCGGAGCTGAATACCCGACAATTTGGCGACTACGGGGACCCGGAGATTCAAAGCCGTATTGCCCAGTACGAAATGGCCTACCGGATGCAGACTTCCGTGCCGGAAGTGATGAATATTGAAAATGAGCCCGACTATATCTATCAGATGTACGGGCCGGATGCTATGAGGCCGGGCACCTTCGCCGCCAATTGCATATTGGCCCGGCGCCTGGCGGAAAGGGGCGTGCGTTTCATCCAGCTGTATCACATGGGCTGGGATCAGCACGACAACCTGCCCGAAGCCATTCAGAAGCAGGCCAAAGATGTCGACCAGGCTTCGGCGGCGCTGGTCATGGATCTCAAACAGCGGGGTATGCTGGAAGATACCCTGATCATCTGGGGCGGTGAATTTGGCCGCACCAATTATTCTCAGGGCACCCTGACCGACACCAACTATGGCCGCGACCACCACCCCCGGTGCTTTACCATCTGGATGGCGGGCGGAGGGGTAAAGCCCGGCCTGGTATACGGAGAAACCGATGATTTCGGATACAACATCGTTGACAAACCCATGCATGTTCACGACTTGCAGGCCACCCTGCTGCACCTCCTGGGGATCGACCACGAGCGGCTAACCTATAAGTATCAGGGCCGTCGCTTCCGGTTGACCGATGTGGAAGGGGATGTGGTGAAAGATGTTCTGGCATGAAAAGAAGAACTTTTATTTATAACAGCGCCGTCGCCTTATCCGGGTTCGGCGCCGGTGTGAATGTGCTGGACAAGTGGGCCTCTTATAAAGACGTGGTCATTGGGCATCATGCTCACCGGTACAAGATCGACCTGAACTGGGGCGCACTGAACGCCCAATTCTACCCGGTAAAAGACTGCCATGAAATGGTGCAGGATTCCAGGGGAAGGATTGTGCTGCTGACCAACCACACCCAAAATAATGTCATCATCTACGACCGCTCCGGGCGGTTGATCGAAGTGTGGGGGACCGAATTTCCCGGCGCTCACGGGCTTACCCTCAATGTGGAAGGCGGGGAGGATTTCCTGTATATTACCGATAACAACCGCCATGAAGTAATTAAAACGACGATCGACGGGAAGGTAGTGATGGTGTTGCCGTATCCCAAAGAATCCGGCAAATACGAATCCGCCGATCAGTATATTCCTACCGAGACGGCCATTGCTGAAAATGGAGATATCTACGTTGCCGATGGCTATGGCCTGCAGTATATTATGCATTACAATGCTAAAGGAGACTTGCTGAACGTGTTCGGTGGGAGAGGGGAGGGCGAGGCGTTTTTCGATAATGCGCATGGCATTTGTATCGATACCCGGAATCCCGGACACCCTTGCTTGTTGATTACCGCAAGGCAGCAAAACAAGCTAAAGCGGTTTTCCCTGGAGGGGCAATATCTTTCCACGATTGAGTTGCCGGGCGCATTTATCTGCCGCCCGGTCATCCACAAAAAAAACGTCTACCTGGCCACCATCTGGTCGGGTGACGGGGGCGAGGGAACCGGGTTCGTCTCCATTCTGGATGAACGGGATCAGCTGGTCTCCGCTCCGGGCGGCGCAACGCCCGTCTATGAGGATGGCAAGCTGAGGCCGATGTACCAGGCTTTAAAAATATTCCATCATCCCCATGATGTGTGCGTCGATGAGGATGAGAACCTGTATGTCGCCCAGTGGAATTCCGGGCAGACTTATCCGGTCAAATTATACAGAGTTTAAAAGACTTTATAAAGAATTATTGATTATGCAGCTAAATGATCTTTTGCCGCCAGGCTTCGTTACTTTTTCGCCCCGTAGCTCCGGCTATGAGGCTCAAAAAAGCCTTGCCTGGCTACAAAATCTCTATTTCCATGCTATAAAAAACAATCCTGTATAAAGTCTAATATGAAGCCCAGCCTGGCCCTTACCCTGCTTTTTTTCTCACTTCTGCTCCAATCCTGCACTGCCGGAAAGGAAACGGAAACGGTATATACACCTTCAACCACCTTTCACCTTGCCAGCCCGAGATGTACCGTAGACTCTGTATTGTTTCTCAACTCTGCCACCCTTTCCATGGAGCTGGACTATCCGGGCGTAGCCATCTTTTATACAGAAGACGGTAGCGCCGTCACTCAGGATAGCCGGCGCTACAGCGGGCCGGTCCATATCGATGCTTCGAAAACTATCAGCGCCCGGGCATTTCATCCGGATTTTTTGCCCAGCGAGACAGTCGCTCTGCCATTAAAAAAGATGAGCACTGCGGCCAGGAATGCCCAGGTGGGGGTTCGCCCGGAAGCCCATTCCAGTTACCCGGGCAAGGGCCCGCAATCGCTGATCGATGGCAGGAAAGGCAGCGCCAATTTCAGGAATGGAAATTTTTGGATGGGATATCAGGCGGATACCGTGGAGGTGAGCCTGGCCTTTGATCGGGAGCAGGTAATTGAATCTATCACCCTCAGCGTATTGGAAGACAACGGCGCCTGGATCTTTTTGCCCCGTTGCGTTGAGGTATTCGCCAACGGGAAACTGGCAGGCAGAGAGGAATGGCCAGCGCCTGTAGCGGTGGGCCCTGCCGCCATGAAGTTTCTGGAAATCCCCGTAAAAAGGACAACAACGAACAACCTGCAGGTGAAGGCCATCAACTGGAAGCATATTCCGGACTGGCACCCTGGCAAAGGAACGCCACCCTGGTTTTTTATCGATGAGCTACTGATCAACTAACCCAACTTATGGAATTATACATCAACGCCGGCCGTTTTCATCCCCTACTGGTGCACCTGCCCATTGGCATATTGCTCTTCGCCTTTTTATTGGAGGGCATGCAACGATGGAACAAAGACAACGGCCTGGAGCGCGCTATTCAGCTGGCCTTACTGGCCGGGGCTGTCTTTGCGCTGGCTTCGGTAGCAACCGGCCTGTTGCTATCCAACGAAGGCGGATACGATGCGGTTATGTTAAGCCGGCACAAATGGGCCGGTATAGCGCTGGCGGGCGTTTCGGTACTGCTTTACTTTGCGCATTCGGCCAAAGCCGGCGCCTTTTTTTCCAAATGGTACGCTCCCTTATTCCTGCTCGCCATCGGGCTGCTCACTCTTACCGGGCATTGGGGGGGAAACATCACGCATGGATCCGATTTTCTTTTCTCCCGCCCGGAAGACGCCGCTGTGGTAGTGGCGGATATTGCGGCCGCCAATGCTTTTGAAACGATCGTTGAGCCGATCCTGAAAGACAAATGCAACGCCTGCCACAACCCCTCCAAAGCAAAAGGAGAGCTGATCATGGCCAGCCGGGAAGGCCTGCTGGCCGGGGGGAAGAATGGGCCGGTTTTCAATGAGGAGAATCCGTTGGAAAGCGAGTTTCTAAAGCGGATGCACCTGCCGGAGAGCGAGAAAAAGCACATGCCGCCGAAAGGGAAAAAACAACTGAGCGGTGAAGAAGTGCAACTGCTGGAATGGTGGGTAAAGAACAAAGCCTGCTTCGATTGCACCGTCCAATCGATGGAGGGCAATGAAGCCGTACAACCTATTCTCGACAAGTATAGCTCTACCCGCACCAACCTGGCGGCGATCAAAGCGGCGCCGGTGAAGGAAGAAACGCTGAAAAAGCTGAATGCGGCCGGCCTTCGCGTCTATCCCGTAGCGGAAGGAAGCCCCCTGCTCATCGTTAACTTATCTCATAACCAGAATCTGGACCAGGCTACCGTCAATAAGCTGAAGACGATCCGTAAAAACATCGTCGAACTCAACCTTGCTTACAGCAATTTTTCCGATGAGTGGTCCGGTATCCTGGGTAAACTGGCCAACCTGACGAAACTTCAGCTACAAAAAACCACAGCCGGCGACCCAACCCTCAGTCAGCTGGTAAAGCTTCCCTACCTGGAGTCGCTCAATATCTACGGCACCAGGGTAACCGATGCTTCTATCGAGCAGTTGAAGGCGCTGCCTGCGCTCCAACACCTGTACAGCTGGCAGTCGGCTCTCAGCCCAGAGGCCATAAGCCGGTTGCAGGAAGCCCGGCCATTGCTGGACATACAGTATCAACTGGATGAAGACTTATTCGGAGAATCGAAACTGAATCCTCCGGCTATCGAGGCCAGCCGGCAGCTGTTTGTCGATACGGTGGTGGCCCGCCTCGTTTCCAACTTCAGAAACACCTCTATCTACTATACCCTCGACGGCTCGGACCCGGACACCTGCTCCATTCCGTACACCGATTCCATCGTGATCCGGCAATCGGCCGAACTAAAGGCCTTTGCTCATAAAGCCGGCTGGGAAGACAGCCCGGTGGGCGCCCAACAGTTCATAAAAGCCGGCGTGAAGGCTAAAAAGGCGACACTGGCGGCCCCCCCCCACGAAAAGTACAAGGCCAATGGCGCCGCCAGCCTGATCGACCTGGAGAAAGGCGGCGCTCTGTTTACCAATGGCAACTGGCTGGGCTATGAAGGTAAGCACCTGACCGCCATTGTAGAATTAGAGCAGGAAGAGGAACTGAAGGAAATAGCCGTCAGCGCCCTATCCGCTCCGGCCAGCTGGATATTTTTTCCGAAAGCAATTAAAGTATGGCTCTCCGGTGATGGCAGAAACTACCGGATGGCAAAAGAACTGACGTTGCCTCCGGCAACGCCCAGCGCTTCTATTGAGCTGCAGTTTTTTACCCTGGCCTTTGAGCCTACCAAGGCTAAATACATAAAAGTAGAGGCCGTTAGCCTCCTGAAAAACCCGGACTGGCACCCGGCGCCCGGAGAGAAGTGCTGGATCTTTATCGATGAGATTTTGGTGAATGGGGGGTGAGGTTGGAGTGGCTGGGAGTGTTCGCAATTCGGTGTTCGCTGTTCGCAAATCACTGAAAATCAGGGGGCGTTTTTCAGAAGAGGGTATCCGTCTAAAATGGTAGCCCCAAAGGGCAAACGCATTAAATGAATTTTGACCTCGAAGTGGGCCGAACGTTTATAGCAATGCCTCGTTAATTAAAATTATCGGCCTCGAAGAGGCCGCACATCCACCTGTTTGTACGACCTCTCCGAGGCCGGGAGGACATTAAACATCATTTTTCTATAAACATGCGGCCTCTTCGAGGCCGGTTTAGTTTTAATGCGTTTGCCCTGTGGTAGCCCCACTTCCGACTTCTTTCAGCCGCCGAAGCTTCAGCGTAGGAGGCCGCCTTCCTTCACAACTCCCTGATCTCCAGGTTTCTCCACCGCACTTTTATCCCGCCGCCATCGTGGATTTGAAGGGCGATGAAGCCTTCGCCCGTTCCGATCTTTTCATCCTTGATTCGGATCATCTTTTGGCCGTTGAGCCAGGTGGTTACTTTGGAACCCTTGACTTTTATTTTCATCTTATTCCATTCGCCCTCTTTTAGCGCCTGGTCCTTTTGGGCGGAGGGCTGGATAAGCCAACCCCTGCCATAAGATTCATAAATGCCGCCCGTAAATTTACCGGGAGGCGCCACCTCTACCTGCCAGCCGCTGATCTTCACCCCGTCAATTGTGGACCGGAAAAAGACGCCGCTGTTGCCGTTGGCCTCCTGTTTGAACTCCACCTCCAGGATGAAATCTTTGTAATTTTTATCGGTTGATAGGTATCCGTAGGCCTTATCCGGGCCGCTTTCCGATACCAGTTCGCCGTTTTCTACGTACCACTTTTCCGTTCCGTTCACGGTCCAGCCAGACAGGTCTTTGCCGTTGAACAGGGGAACCTTCTGGGCAGTGGCCGGGTAGCCACAAAAAATCAATAAGCAGAGAAAGACAACGCCAATCTTTTGATAGTAAGTACTTTGCATGATTTGATTGTAATAAGGTTTGAATTGACTATTCAGCAGTTAGCGCTTGGCGATTAGCGGTCGGCAAACGCATGCCCTTAAGGTTCTATTTTTAGCAAAAAACCGTAACTGTTTAGGTATTTCGGTTTTATGGTGTTCCGGTTTTATGGCCGGGCGCTTTCGGAGGCAGCAGAACTGCCTTGAAGGGGCTTGCATTAGGCTGGCCGTAAAACCATAACACCGAAATACCATGACACCTAAATTGTTACAAAAAACGGATTCATTCAGCTTAAATCTCCACTCTATGGGCATCGCGTACTAATAGCCAACAGCTAATCCTCAATTACTGAATAGCTACGGCTTGAATTAAAGAGACATAAAATCCGGCCAAAGCCCATTATTTTCACTCATTCACCCTCTCACTTCATCCACAGCCCCCCTCACAGCTCCCTAATCTTAATATTCCGAAACCAGATGAAACTCCCATGATCCTGCAGGGCGATCAGGCCTTTTTCAGCCTTTCCGTAATCCGGGTAATCATCCCATTTTCCGGAATTGCGCCGCGCCATCCAGTCATCGGACCAGGGTACAAACTCCACTACCTTTTGCCCGTTGAGCCAGTATTCGGCCTTTTCTTTCCGGAAGACGATCCGGGAGGTATTCCACTCGCCGGCTTTTTTGACGATCTTCTTCGCCGGGTCGGCTGGGTACATGGCGTAGTCGGCGCCCACCTGCTGCCAGTCCTCTAATTTTTCAGGGAACCCGATGTCATCGATCAGCTGGTACTCGGGTGCGTTTTCGTAAGGAGCTTTGTACTGTTCCCCTTCCAGCACATGATAGAAAATGCCACTGTTGCCGCCATCAGAAATCTTCCATTCCAGGGACAACTCAAAATCCTCAAATTCTCTGTCGCCGTAGACGATATCACCGCCGATGTCGCCTCCCGTTCCGAGGGATTTGAGGGTTCCTTCTTCGATCACCCAGTTCTCCGGCAGGGTTTCCTGGTTGAAGCCTCGCCAACCCTGGGTGGAGGAACCATCAAAGAGGGCGATCCAATCGGATTCTGTTGTTGCCGGTTTTTCCACAGTAGCTTCCGTTTCAGATGCCGGAGTTTTTTCTGCGCTCGAATTGCAGGAGTAAAGCGCAAAAGAAGTAATCACTGCCAATAAAATAATGGGTATTTGTTTCAAGGCGGTAAAGGTTTTATGGTAAAGGTAATGTGGGTTGAAAAACCTTTGAGGTTTCTGAAACCTCAAAGGTTTGAATTACACCACTTTCATATTCACCGGATCCCAGTTGATAAATTTATTCTGGAAATAGCTGTCATTGCAGAGCAGGGCAGGAGCGGCGGCCCGAAAGCCAAAGACCGGGTCCTCCGCCACGGTTCCTCCGGTTCGGATGGCATGGAGGAAATTGTGGAAGTGGTCGTAGTGGGCGCCCTGGTAGCCCTCCTCGGCTTTGTAGCTGATCTCATTGGGCGGGACCATCTTTTTGCGGCTGGAGAGAACTTCTCCCGCCTCTTTGGCCTTAGCTTTGGCAAAATCATCTTCGGTGGAGCCGAAATTTCGCTTGAGCACCACCTCTTCCCATTTCACATCCATAGACCCCTCGCTTCCGACGATCCTCAGGTAGGTCGTGCCGCTGGTGCCATCCACAAAATTGCAGCGCAGAGAGAGGTTAAAGCCGGGATGCACTTCCGTTTCGGGATAATCGAACATACCCAGCAGTACGTCGGGCACTTCCCGGCCGTCTTTCCAGTAGCGCAATCCTCCCATGGCGCTGATCTGCGTGGGCCCCATAGACCGGGTGATAAAGTGCAGGCTGGAGAACAGGTGAACGAAGAGGTCGCCCGACATGCCCGTGCCGTAATCGAGATAGTTGCGCCAGCGGAAGAAGCGCATCGCGTCAAAGGGCCGTTGGGTGGTATTGGAAATGTAGCGTTGCCAGTCGACCGTCTCCTTGGAGGCGTCGTCGGGAATGGGGTACTGCCAGGCGCCGGTAGGGGAGTGCCGCGCCCAGAACCCCTCGGCGTAGTTGATCTCTCCGATGGCGCCTTCCGCCAGCAGCTGCTGGGCTTTTTCGTTGCCCAGGGAAGACATGCCCTGGCTGCCCACCTGAAATATCTTGCCCGACTTCTTCCAGGCATTGATCACCTCGTGGCCTTCCTTGACCGAATGCACCATGGGCTTTTCGCAATACACGTTTTTCCCGGCATTCAATGCGTCTACGGATATTTGCTTGTGCCAGTGGTCGGGAGTGCCGATGATCACCGCATCGACGTCTTTCCGGTTGAGAATCTCTTTGTAGTCGGCCGTGAGAAACAGATCGTCCCCCCACCGCTCTTTGGCGGCCGCCAGCCGGCCCTTGTACAGGTCGCAGGCCGCCACCAGTTTCGTGCCCTCGTGCTGGAGGCAGGTCTTGGTGTCTTCGGTACCCATGCCGCCGGCGCCGATCAAAGCTATATTAAGCGTTTTGGAAGGAGACAATGGATTGCTTCTTTTCAGGTATGCAACGGGTTGTTCACTCATGCTAAAGGAGCTGCCTGCCGCGGCGACGGAGGCGGTGGCCAGGCCAAGTTTTTTGATGAATTGCCTTCGGTTGTTGTCACCCATTTTTCGTCTGTGTTTTGAGTACTTCGTCAAATAAGTTTCGTGAGAAGTATTGAGTTTTGGAGGGCTTTTCCCCCTCCTCAAATATAAATATTCTGTGAGGAATAGTGAATTTATAGGTAACTATTTAGAGTATGATGGTATTTGGGTGTTAGGGTATTGCGGTTACCTGAAGGCCACCGTTGAGAGCCGGGTACGGCCTCCAGCAGCACCTGGCAGCAATACCGGCCTACCTGCGGTGAGCAGGCAGGAAAACCATAAAACGGAATACCAAACCGTTACATTTATGTTGAACTAAACCGCCGTTCCGGCGGTAGCTTCCCACCGCCAAAAGCCTTAACTCGTAAAGCGAAAGGCTATTAA
>JACJYN010000007.1 GCA_020636095.1 Lewinellaceae bacterium | reverse complement strand
ACGGCCCGGTATGGAAAAGCTCGCCCGTCGCCCCGGATAACTGCGACAACATCCTTGAAGAAGGCTTTGATCTAGATAATGATGGCATCACCTATTGCCTCGACAACTGCCCCACCACCCCCAACCCCACCCAATCCGACCTCGACCTCGACGGCCTGGGCGATGCCTGCGACCCCGGCACCTCCATCAACACGGTAGTCGATAACCTAAACAATTATATCGGGGGTATAGGCCTTGGTATCGGAACTGAGAGGGCACTCACCATCAGGCTCAGCCAGGTGGCCTCCAAATTCTGCCGCGGCCAAAACCCCGATGTGATAATCGCTCAGTTGAATAGCATCATCAATTACGTGCAGCACCATAGCGGTGGACAGATTCCGGAAGCAGACGCTGAGTACATCATCGCTCAACTCCAGGCGCTGATCGCTGCCATCCAGGCCGGCACGGTGAAGTGCGAAACGGAAGGGGTGTCCACGCCCTCATCCGGTATCCTTACCCGAACGGTGAGTGCGGAAAGCCCCGGCTTCGAACTGTACCCCAACCCCACCACCGGCCCCATCACTCTCGATTTGCAAAACTACCAGGAGCAAAAGGTTTCGATTACCCTCCACAATGCCTTCGGGCAGCAGGTGTTCTTCCAGATGGAAGGTATTTTGAAAGTACCTTCCATCTACCTCAACCTGACGGAGCAATCTCTGCCCAACGGTGTTTATTTCCTTTCGGTAAGGACGGCTGGGGAGCGGGAGGTGAAACAGTTTGTGCTGGCGCGGTGAGGATAGAACACAGATGACGCGGATTTGGCGGATTAGCGCGGATTTGGGAACCCGACCCGTAGTGTTTAAACCTTTGAGGTTTGCGAAACCTCAAAGGTTTTTTTCACAATAACCGGGATCAACGAAGAAGGCTGGGATGGGATGTTCCGGCCTTCTTTTTCAGATAAAGATGGCATCTTCAAATATGCTTTCTTTATAATTACGTATAGGCGGAGGGTAAGTCGGAGCGCAATGGAAAATTGCACCCCGACAACGCTGTCTCGGGCGCCAATTTCCCATTGGCGTGCGAGTTATAAAATACAAAGACATCCTCGACAAGGCGATGGAATGACATATAAATATACTCAACGGCAATAGGTTTTGTGCATTGCCAACGCCGCCCCTCGGCCCCCTAAAGGGGAAGTCCACGCACAAATACACTACCTGTCCCGCACCTGAAAGGCCGGGAAAACCTATTGCAGCGAAGTATAATATCACTCAGAAACAACCAACCGATATCCAGCCTCCGAGCTCCTGAAAGACCCTCCGATTTCACTGGCCCTGACAACGATAGCATAAACCCCTGCCGTGCCAGGCTCGGGTTTGCCGCTGATCAAACCGTCCTGAAAAGTCAAGCCTTTGGGTAAAGCATCGCCTTTGGGGCTAAGGGTATAACTAAATGACTCCACCGTGCCCCCACTGGCCGTTATCCGCCGGCTAAATGCTTTGCTTATGGTAGCCTTGAGCTCGGAATTGTCAGGCGGATCAAGCATCAGGCCCCTGTCAACAGGAAGCGGGGCCGCCTTTGTCGTTTCATCATTTTCCTGATCTTTTACTTTTTCCTTTTGGTTGGCCACCTCTAATTCGAGCGGTTTGGTGGCCATATTTCCCCTATCGTCTTCGACCCGAACCAGCAGGTTGTAATTTCCCATATCTTCCGGAGCCGGTATGCCGGTAATAAAGCCGTTGCCGTGCAGGGACAAGGACGCCGGCAGCGGATCGCCGGCAGCTGCGATCGAGAAGGTATACCGGTTGGCGCCTTCACTACCAGAAGCGACGATGGGGTTGGCTTTGATTTTTGCATAGTCCATTCCCACAATAGCTGCCGGCAACTGGGTCGTCATGACCTCCAGCTTATTCTGGATATGCTTTTCAAGATTGTAGTCCCCATCCTCATTAAAAGCGTTTCTGCTGAATAAGATGGTGTTTAATACGTGCGCCGCATTCCGCCGAAGCTGATCCAATGATACGGTATGAGGTTGCCCGGAATAGGATTTCACCACATTTTGATAGATCTGGTCCGGTATCTTGTATCGGGTATGATACCCCGACATGATCATGTCGTTGCCGGCCCTCATCTCGTCCGCCGCATGGGGAATTTCGTCAAAGTCCCCCCAGTCGGTCACCACAAATCCTTCATAATGCCACTCTCCCCGTAAAATGCCGGCAGCAATTCGTCGCTGGCAGCGCAATACTTGCCGTTGATCTTATTGAACGCCGACATCACACATGACCTGGCTGGTTGACCGCGATCTCAAATGGTTTATGATGATCCCCGCATGCCTTTCGCTGACGATGGTGTTGGCATCATTGTTTTGGGCTTTACGATATGCGTATGCAACCCCGGCGATACCAATTCTGGTCATTCCCGGCGAAGTGTTCAGGCAAACGCTTACGCCGTTCTCCGCTACTCCTGTTGCGACGTAGGGCGATCTTACCGCCAGCACCGGGTCTTCGGAATAGTATTCGGTATGCAGCATTGAGCGATTCCGGTGCAGGTGATACTTGGAGCAAGCCAGATATCGACATTGATGCGCTCATTTTCGCCGATGCTCGCCCCATTGGTATTAGGTTCGGATTCGGTACAGAGCCACCTTTGCCCGCGCAAAACCGGGGTTTGATCGATACCGGATTGTTTGCCGGTGATGTTGATGAAGATGCGGAGCCGTCGGCGTAAAGAGACGGATGCCCAGTGCCTGATGTTGCGCGATGAACCTGGCCCCCTATCCAGCCTTATCTGCATCTTTTGAAGTAGGTGTTGATTTGCGAAGGCAAGGGTCATCGCTGTAATACTGCTCGAATTTCTAGTGCCATAACCGCCGGAAAGAAATTCACTAGTTCATCTTTGGTCATTTGCGCCACAAAATCTGCCCTGCTGATTTCTTTAACTGCCGTCAGGGTTACACGTCGTCCGGTGCACAGTACCACAGCAAATAAGAGGTGTTATTGCCTGAATTATCGGTGAACGCAACGAAATTCTCATCAATCACAATGGCAGATGCCCGCTTCCTGTTTCCTGACGGTCATTTGGTTCTTATATCCGTAAACGGCTGGATCTAGCGGGGCGTTTTGCTTTGGTGGAAAACCGCATGGAATCGTAAACAGCCTTGTTATCGGCTTTTCCCGATGGATCTGCACCGTTCAGGGTTAGCTTATTGGACAGTTGTTCGACCACGATTTCATCGTTCACGGTAATCATGCCTGCAATGTGAGTGTTCCGGGAACTGTTGCCGACACGGAGAAGGTAGTCCCGCTTCCAGCACATAAGCCGCTTTGTTTTCATGGTAGGAGGCGAGGCCGGCGACGGGTATGCTCACCGTAACGGTTTCCGAAGCGCCCGGCGCCAATTTCCCGGTTTTGGCATAGGCCGCTAATTTTTGATAAGGTTGCTCCAGCTCTCCTTCCGGCGCACTGACGTATACTTCCATGACTTCTTTTCCTGCGGGCAGCCCCTTTTCATCGGAAACATTAGCAATAGTGACGGAAACCCTGATCGTATTTTCCGCTTCATCGGCCTCCACTTTGTAATCCTTGAATGCAAAGGTGTTGTAAGACAGGCCGTAGCCAAACGGATAGAGCACATCATCCGCCGCAAGGTGTCAAAAATACCGGTAACCGGTATAGATGCTTTCCTGATAAAGGTAGATGGGATCGTCTTTGCCGTTCAGCGCATTAAAATCCTTGTCATTCAGCCTTTATCAGCGCACGTCACATAGTGAAAGTTGTCTTTGTGGGCTACTGGCATATTTTGGTCATGGAATCCGCCAGCTTGCTAAAATCCTCTTCTCAGTAAGCAGTTCGGTATCACTACCCCATGATAAGACCCCGAGCTGTAGGATAGATCAGGTATTTTGATCTTATTGGCGCATGCTTTAGGCAAAGGCTGGGTAAGGCTGCTCCCTCGTTATAATCAGGGTCATGGTACAGCCAGTTAAAACCATCCAAGACAGATCCATAGAACCGGAGGTATTCAGGATGACAATTACTGATCAAAGCCCTAGCTACCTGTTTTAAAAGGGTATATTCCGAAGGGTTCAGGTACCAGTCGCTGGGCTGGTCAAACCGGTCCATTTCCTCGGTGCCGACCCCACGAGTAATATAAACAATAGCTGTTCTGTCGCTACTGAAATCGGCGGCTGAAGCAACCATTTGGCTCTCCAGGCCCAGTTCCGGATCTGCAATGGGCGATTCTCTGTTCCAACCGCTGTTAGAAAACCGGGCTTCCCCCCATTTTTCTTTGTCGGAGGTATCCCAGTGATGGTTTACGCTTACCGAAACACCCCATTCGTAATTGACGGATATATTCTCCTTGTAATGGTTATAAACCGCCTCATCGTAGGCGATACCCATTCTTTTTAACCCCTCGTATAAATTGTAGGTAAAAGCTCCGGAAACCGTCCCCGACCCGCTGCTACCGTTGGTCGGGACAAATGAGCCGTTTCCGAAAACGGCAATTTTACTTTGGCTGGCCTTATCCAGAGGAAGGGTATGCTCCCTGTTTTCTAACAGCACGATGCTCTCTAATTCCGTTTGTTTTGCGAGTTCATAGTGGCGGCGCCCCATTTCAGTAACCGGCAGGGTATCCATACATCCATATACATTCAAAGCCCTAAACATCGACAGGACAAGAATAAAAATCATCAATTTTCCTGATGGCATCATGACTGGAGTTTTTCAACTATTGGGAGTTACTTAGAGCATGTTTTGAACATTGCTCCTCAAGATGGGAAGGTTTTTATGAATGATCTGCCAGACCTCCTCGGCGTCAACCCCAAAATAATTATGAGCAATAATATTTCGGAAACCTTTAATTTTCTTCCAGGGCATGCCTGGATAACTGTTTTTCAATGCTTCATCGAGCTTGGCCACGGTTTCGCCGATGACCACAAAATTCATTAATACAGCATCAAAAGTCCGCTCGTCTTGGTAAAACTCATCGGCATCTTTAAGCCCTTTGACGTATTTTTCAATCTTTTGGATGGCATCCAAAATAGCGAGCAGGTTCGCCCGGTCTTTTTCAGATATAGATGGCATCTTTCAGTATGCGTTCTTTATAGTAAGGTTTGATATATTTTTCCCGGCAAACATCGACCTCGGAATGGAATTGATCCTGGAAAGCTTTTCTGATCTCCTCTTTGATCTCATACAGGTTTTCTGTTCCCGGTTCAAATTCAACGATCAGGTCAATGTCGCTACCGGCTTCCTGCTCGTCTCGGGCATGGGAACCGAATAACCCAATTTTTGTCAGGTGGTATTTGCGGAGCAGGTTTTCCTTCTCCCGGCGCATGAAATCCAATATTTCCTTTTTTTCCACCATTTTTATTAAAAACTATTTCTCGTTAAAGCACAAATTAGTTAAAAAGGTTCCTTTTTGCAAGCCCGTATAAAATCCAGATATCCAGTGGTTTTCAAGTATATCACCCTCATCTATATCAACCTGGCAGAACAACTCCTGCCCAACGGCGTCTATTTCCTCTCGGTGAGGACGACGGGAGAAAGACAGGCGAAGCAGTTTGTGCTGACGCGGTAAAAAAGTATTGAACCTGTTGAAACAAGACGAGGCCGCAGCTCCAATATCAAGCTGCGGCCTCAACTCTTTAAGAGCATGTTTGAAGTAATCTGTAAATGCCCCTTTTTTGCTGATATTGCGTTACTTTTTTTGCCCGTACCACCAGTATGAGCTGCAAAAAGATGCCTTATCTCAACAAAAAATTGACACTTTTTATCTCCAAACCCGGCCTCCAAACATGCTCTAATGGTCAATTCTCACCTTAAGTATTATCCAAACACTGACATTTCGTCTCGATTACATTTAAATTTTCCGCCTCCTTACTTTGTTTCTGTTGATGGTAATGAATTCTCTTTCCTCCTTCATTCGAAACCAGTTTCTCGTAATGTACGGACGATATTCCCATTCAAGCCTTCATCGGCCAGGATAATAAACTTCATGCTGGTATCACTTCTTCCGATTCCATTATTGTAGCTGCATACGCGATAATCTGCCATTGCTTTGTTTTTATCTCGAAAGTTAATCCTTTTTCAGAAACAATGCCATCCAGCGCTAAATCATATCCTCACCCGCACCCCTACATAAAACCGCCTCCCCTCCGCCGGAATAATGCCAGGCCCGGGATAGCCCGTCGCCCGCCGCGTAAAGTAGGCGGCGTCCAGCAGGTTGTTGGCGCCGGCCTGCAGGCGGAAGCGGCTAAACTCGTAGCTGGCCGAGGCATCCATCACGCTGTAGGACGGGATGAGGCCGCGGGTAGCGTTGGCCACGAATTCCGCATTGGTGGCGTCGCTGTAGTGCCGGCGGACGTAGGTGTAGAGGTAACCCAGGCGCAGGCCTTTCCGGCGGAAGGACAGGCCTGTTTTGATGGAGATAGGCGGAATGAGCTCCACCTCGTTGCCGACGAACTGCCGCTGGCCGCTGACGTATTCTCCCCGCAGGTGGCTCAGGTTGACGAATAGGGATAAGGAAGGAATGGCTTTTTCTCCAAACGCCAGCCGCCAGAGGTCAGCCTCGGCGTAGGCTTCCAGCCCCAGGACGCGGGCATCCCCGATATTAGTGCGGTATGCAACCTGCCGTTCGATAGCAATGGGGTCTGGAACGGTGATTTCCGACAGGCCGATGCGATCGTTGTAGCGCAGGTAGAACGCGCTGAGGTCAAACCGCAAGCGGTTTTCAAGTAGTGTCCCCCGCAGGCCGATATCGGCATTGTACCCTCTTTCGTCCTGTAGCAAAGAATCGACCACCAGATTGGGGTTGACCACCGCCAGGTCGCTGAAGTTGATGGCGCGGTAGTTTTGGGAAAAATTGGCGTAAGCCTCCAGGCCCTGCTTGAACTGGTACCCCAGGCCCAGGCCCATCAGCAGGAAGGAGCGTTCGTTGACCTGGGCATCTTCCAGGCGTTGCTCGAAGATGACCTGCCCTCCGGAGAAGACCCGCTGCTTGTAGTAACCATCCGAGGCGGTGCGGATGTATTCCAGGCGGACGCCCGGCGTGAGCGACAAGCGGGGGCTAAGGTTGAACAGGTTTTCGGCAAAAAATGCCAGGTTGCGGCTGGGAAATTCGTAATCTGAGCGCTCCAGGTCTTCAGGGTTCAGGAAGCTGAAGTCCGGGCCGCTGCCATCGTTGGCGTCGCCCTGCCGGTTGCGGGTAAGGCCGCGGTAAAAGCGGGCGCCGAGGAGGAAGGTAGAATACTGGCCGTTCAAGCTGTAGCGGTGCAGCATGCGGGCTTCTGTGCCGAAATTGCGGTACTGCCCGGTGATGAGGTCGCGTTCCCGGCCGGGGTCGGGGCGGTTGATGGGGCCGAGCTCGCCCAGGGCGTCCCGGCCGGCGACAAGCAGGAAGTTGCGCAGGTTGATACGCGTGCGGTCCGACAAGCGGTAGTCGAGGGTCAGTGCCGCCAGGTTCCAGTCGACCTGAAACCAGTTGCGCTCGCGCTTGGATTGCCGGGCATCCGTTTCAAATTCAAAATCTACCAGCCCACCCGCCTGCTGCGCCAGGTAGTTCATGTGGGTGAACTCCAGGCCGATATCCAGCTTTTCAGTGGCTTTTACGTTCACGTTGGCATAGGCAGTGTGCTGGCTGAACCCGGAATTGGAGCGCCAGCCGTCCCCGCGTTTGTACTGATAGAAACCGTAGTAATTGGCCCGCCCTTTTGTGCCTCCAATGCTGTTGAAGGTATTGAACAGGCCAAAGGAGCCGTATGTATTTTCGGAAGTAAACTCGAAGGGCTTGTCTTCCGGCCCCTTCTTGAATACAAAGTTGAGCAGGCCGCCAAACTGCGTGCCGTACTGCAGAGAAGCCGCTCCCCGTACGACCTCGATGCGCTGCAGGGCCTGAGCGGGCGGCGTGTAATAACTCTCCGGATAGCCCAGGGCATCGGCGCTGATATCGTACCCATTCTGCCGGGTATTGAAGTTGGACGTCCGGTTGGGATCCAGCCCGCGGGCGCCGATGGCCAGCTGCAGCCCTCCTCCGTCGTTCTCCCAAACATTCAGGCCGGCGACGCCCTTGTACAACTCCCGGGCGTTGTTGGCGGCCAGGTTGCCCAGGGCGTTCTCCAGCTCGATCACCTCGCTTTTCTTGGCGGCGTAGATGGCGGTTCCCTCCACGTTCCGAAGGCGGCGAAGGCCATAATTGCCAGCCGCTACTTGCACCTCAACCGTTTCAATGTCAATGGACAAAGGGCTGACCGCAATTTCAAGAAAGTCTTTTTCCTGAGTATTTACCTCCAGCACCCGGGTAGTGTACCCTTCGGCAAAGACTGTCAGAGTTACTTTTTCGCCAGACGAGGAAGACAATTCGAACCGTCCAGCCTTATCGGACTCCAGCGACTGTCCCGTTTCCTGAACGAAAACGGTGGCCTTTTCCAGTGGCTTTTGCCGTTCTGCATCGATCACCAGCCCGGAAATCGATGACTGCCCGTTCAGAGCGCCGGAATAAAGCAGTAGCATGGCCGCTGCAAAAAATATATGGGTGTTGTCCAATATCATTTTCACTGTGCGTCGTTTTTAGGAGTTAACCCAGTGGACAGAGCAGCGCCCTCTTCAAAGTGAGGAAGGATCCACGGTTTGTGGTGGAAACCATCCTTCAATTTAGTCAGGTCTGCGCCGGGGTCGATGAATCGCCGGCTTGTCCGCCCGTTGAGCGCCACGAAACAATCCACCGTTATCTCTACCGAGTCGAGGCCGTACTCGCGGCGGTATTCCCGTTCCAGAAAATGGGCGTACTGCAGGATCATATCCGGCTGAATGGCCATCTGTTTCTCCTGGTAGGCGGTCAGGTAGCTGCGGTTTTCCACCTCGGCGCTATGGCCCGTTGTCGGATCATGTACAAAGAACGTAGCCTGTCCGGTCTTTTCTACCAGCATAACCCGCCAGGAAAAGCGGTATCCCTGCTCGGCCCACAACACATCGCCCGGATAGAACAGATAGCGCAACGGAAAGAGCAACTGAAAACCAAAATATAGAATCAAGGCGGGGCGCAGCAGCCGTCTACCGGCAGCGGGAAACGTATACAGTACCGGCTCGCTGCCCGCCCGGTAGCCGATCCTGCCCAATAGCCGCTCGTGAAATGTAGCCGGAAAGAAGATCAGGGTATTGAAGATCATGATAAATGGGAACAGGCCGATATTAAAAAGCAGTTTGGTGAGCAGGTGAAAAACGACAACCGCCAGATAGGCAAAGGGCCGGCTGGGGCGCCAAAGCAACCAAAAGGGGATCGTCAGGTCGTAAACAGCGCCCGCCCAGCTAAAGGCAAAAGCCACCCAGGGTTGTTCGAATAAAGGGCCCAGCAACGGCCAATCCGCTTTGGCAGGCAACCAAACCGCCAGCGGCATCGCCCGGAACAGCCAGTCCGGATTGAGCTTGGCAAAGCCAGCAAAGCAATAAACCAGGCCTATCTGGAACATCAGGAGATGGATCACCCAGGCCGGCACGTGGGTGGCCGATAATCCGGGCCTCCGCCAGGCATCCAGGGAGAACCGCCGGTGGGCCGGCAAAAAGATCATCAGAAATGCCAGCAGGCAAACCAGATAATAGTGGTTCAGGTAATTGGTGAGGTCGATCAGCTCGGAATAGGCGAAGGACAGGAAGAAGATCACCGCCGCCATCCGGTAAAACAAGCCGAGCATGACCATGGCTGCGCTGATGGCAATCAGGCTGTACAGGGCATACATACCGGTATGTCCCAGTGGTTCCACCCATTCGAAGCCGTAGAATTTAAAAAAGAACCGGGGCTCCACATACAGCCGCTCCACCCAGCCACTGAGCATAAAGCGCGCGGCGCCAACCATCATCAGCCCCCCAAAGAGGATGCGAAAGGTGATGAGCGGGGCTATGGGCCGAGGGGCGGTGATAATAGTTCGGTATGTTGTATGGTTAGATTGTTGCATGGTTAATTTGCCATATTGCTATATGTTTGTATTGTTATGCAAATCCAGGGCTAAAAGTAGGGCCTCCGTCTACCATAGGGTTAAGTTTGTGCCGACTTCGTCTGCCGAAGGGGTGTCTTGCATGGTTTAAAATCACCCACATCACCACATCACCACATCACCACATCACCCTCTCCCCCGTCCGTAGCTTGAGTCCTTTCAGGCTAATCTGTTTCGGAAGCGACACCTTTTAAGGGGCAGTATCCTGAGGGAAGGCGTCACTTCAATCCGAATCACTGGCATTATCCACATAGGTAATGGATACACAGAGCACTGACGGCATATCAGTTTTGATATTCACCAGTTGCCGGGTGATCTCGTTATAAGCATTTACCACCCTTTCATTATTGCCTTCGATGGCTCCGGAGAGAGGGGCCTGGACCAGGCTTAGAGCATCCAGTGCTTTTTGAAACTGGGTTTTGATTAAACTGCTCAGGTTCTGTCCTTCTTTGGTAGCATTGACTTCCTGCAGGTAATCATCCAGCCCTGGCCCATCAGCGCCACTTTGGCTATTTCGTCCCAGATACAGGCCTTCCGCCGCTTTGAGCGCCGCTTCCGCCAGAGCCAGGGAGCGCCCGGAGTAATAAGCTTCCACCTTTTCGGGAAAGGTAATGCCCAGGGTAGTCACGCCCGAGGGAATACCGATTTTGTCTCTTTTGATGATCTCGTAGTGCTCATTCAGGTTATTGATCAACAAGCTGAGAGAAGCGCCGGCAGCGGCGCCGGTATTGTTGATGAAGGTTTCCCGGTATCCCTCTTCCTGCCAGCCTTTCAACGGCCAGCCCTTGTTGTTCCATGTCTGCAACAATAGCTTCCAGGTAGTTTTGATATCCCGGTTTTTCCGGATTCGACAACAAATCCAAGACCAGCTCATCGCTTTCAGCTATGCCGTATAACAGATAATCCAAAGCGGGAAAGCCTTTATCGTAGGTATCAGGATTACTGAGATCGAAGTCTCCCGATTGGACTTTTGCTTCGACTTCCTGGGGGTTCACCGGGAAATTATTAAAGCGGGAACGGAGCATCTGCTCTTCCGCGGGGCCGAATTCAAACTGGGCAACCCGCTGCCATTGGGTATAGCTGTCGACAAAGGCGGAGCGAAGGTTATCCAACTGAGGAAGGCTGGGGGTTTGAGCAAAAAGTTCCGTTGCCAGGCGTAGGTTAGAAAGCTCGCCGTTGAGCCGGCTGTAACCCGGGATAATAATGTTATCAGCTACATTGGCAAAAAGGCTTTTCTGGTCAAAATCCGATTCGCAGGGGTTACCGCCTTTGTCCTCACTACAGGCGGAGAGGAGTAGAATGCCTGATAGTACAATCAATGAGTGTGGAAAGTATTTCGATAGCATAGGAGTTGTTTTGTTGAGGTTGAGGTTGAGGTTGAGGTTGAGGTGGGTTGAGGTTGAGGTTGAGGTTATAATTCAATCATGAGGCTTTCAAGCCCCAGGCCGGCCGCAAGGAGATCGCGAGCCTGCTCCAATGCGCCACGTTCCACCTGATAGAGGTTCATCTCGAAGAAATCTTCGGAACCTCCGCCGATCAGGCGCAGGGCCTGGTTGACCTCATCTACAGAAAAATGGCGCTCCGGATTAAATTGTAGGGTGTAAGTGAAGGCGATGGCCTCCGAAAGAGCATGAGCGCGCAGGGCCACATCATCAAAGCCGTCCAATGCAACATTGATGTAACTGATGGCTGTAGCCCCTGAAATGAGTTCCCAATTGGTGCGGAGCTCGGCAATGGCCTCGTCGCGCGCCTCGAGGTTATTAGCGGAAATGGCCGCCCGGCCTTTCAGAAAGGCATCCATCATTTTTTGATTGCAGGACAAAAGGGGATCGCGCCGGTTGGAATATATTCCCCAAAAGAATACGGGTTCCGAAACGGACGGAAAGTCCCTGGGCACGCCGTAGTACCCAAAAGCTTCATCCCAATGGTGCTCCATGGCCGTGCCTTCTCCCGGCGCTACTGTTTCGTTGTCGGCACTCATTTTTTCATCTCCCAGATAAACCCCCACCGCCTGGTAATAGAAACATGCCCCCATCAACCCTTTTTCGATCAACTCTGCGTATTCTATCCCCTTTTCACTGAGCAGGTACTGCTTCGAACCATCCTGGCTGAAAACGATGCCCGCCTGGCCTGGACTGCCCTCCACCGCAGATGCGCTAGCCTGAGCAATAGCTTCCATCAACTGGTCAAATACGTCCTGCTGAAATTCGAAGGTTTTACCTTTCAGTTGTTTCGATTCATCATAGGCGCCCTGCCAACCCGCCAGGCTGGCGTCATTCGCATACATGGCCTTCAGCCGCCGGGCATCCAAAACGGCCCCGGAGGTGTTGGCGGTGGCCACATAGTTCTTTATTTCCAATAGCATGGCCAGGCGTTGTAACTGCCCTTCATAATTCACGTTTTCAAAAATATAGGAATCCGGGATCACCATCGAATCGTCGTCCTTGTTGCAGGAAGAAAACCCCAAAGCGCAGATGGCGGCTAACAAGCCGATTAGTTTTACAGGTTTCATGTTAAGCTTATGTTAAATTAGATTAAATCCAAATAACCAATCCGGCAAAACTACTATACCGAGAGAAAACAAACAATACCAAAACTTCGGGAACGCTTACCGAACTTTGGGGGTGAATACCGAATCTTAGGTATAGAGAGGGGTGACGCCTTCCCATAAAAGTATGATAAGGCGAAAAGGTGTCGCCCCTCCCCCGGTATTGAGAGGTAACGCCCATAAAAGAAAAGGTGTCGCCTACCCCTTCGTTAGAGCTGTGCCAGGCGAAAAGGTGGCGCCTTCAGTTTCTCTGCCATCACTATTCTTTCACAAACGTCTTCACCTTCCGAACCCATTGCTGGCCTCCCATCAGCTGAGCTTCCAGGACATAGGCGTAAACCCCGGCCGGCAAGCCCCAGCTGAGCTTCCAGCTGATGTTTGCCCGCAGCATAGCGGCCCTTTTCCAAGGTTCTGATCAACTGCCCGTTACTACTCAGCAATTGTATGTTCAGCTGAGCAGATTCGGCCAACTCAAAGGGGATCGTCACCTGATCCTGAACCGGGTTGGGGAAGTTTTGGCCCAGCGCCAGCCCGGTAACCAGCTGTTCTTTACTGGAAACAATTTCCCGCAAGTCCGTTTGATACACCCCCAGGCCATGGGTGGCCGCTCGAAGTTTACGGCCCGAGTTGGAGATCGCCAGGTCGTAAACCATTACTGCCTCAGCCAGATCGGTGGAATAGGGCTCCCAGCTTCCCCCTCCATCAAGGGAGGCATAGATGCCCAGGTCGTTACCGGCGTACATATCGGAGGGCTGATCCGGGTCGATAGCAATTGTATTGGTTGGCACATCGGGCAGGCCGTCGTCAGAGGCGGCCCAGCTATCACCGCCATCTTCTGTTTTGAAGAGGTGGCGGGTTCCAAAACCGGAAAAAGCGACAAAGACAACATCATCGTCTTCCGGGTGGAATACGATATCCATCGGAACGCGGTCCGGCAGGCCTTCCATCGCTTGCCAGGATGAGCCGGCATTATCGCTGCGGTACACTTTCGAACTGGGCCCCAGCAAGGGGGATATACCGACAAATATTTTATCATTATCCTGAGGAGAAACAGCTATCGTGAGGATCGGGTTACCATAATCCGGATCGATCGGAGCAGCCGAAGTTGCACTCCAGGAGTCTCCACCGTTGCCGGAACGGTGCAGGCGCTGAGCTCCGACGTAGATCACATCGGGATTCTGAGGGTCCAGGACAAAAGGGCTGTTGAAGTTTCTGGCTTCATTCTGGGCGGTATTCGGGGTAATGTAAAAGAAACTCTGCCCTCTGTTGTTGGAGCGAAGCAGGTTCAGGCGTTGCCAGGAGCCGTATAGGACGTCGTTATCGTCCGGATTAATGGCAGCGCCCATGCCGTCGCCACCGATTACACGCATCCAGGAGTCATCGCCAACGTAAATGGCGGAGGCGTTATCCTGCAATCCGCCCATGGCCAGGTTGGGGTTGGTGGGTGAACAGGCAAAATTGGCGTAGAACTGCTGCGTTTGGTAGCCTCCGTTGCGGCCTTCCCAGCTATCGCCGTTATTGCCGGAATAAAAAATACCGCCGTCCGTCACCAAAAAAACGGCGTCGTTGTTGAACGGCGAATAATAGGCGGCGTGGATATCGGCGTGTACATAGTTGGGTGGCCCCTCCGGCCCGCCGACTGGGGTCTGGCCGAAATCCCAGGCAAACCAATTGGTTTTTTGCAGAATGGAACTACCGCCGTTGGTAGACTTGTATACGTCGATCCCCGTCCAGATCAATAGCTCCGGATTATCCGGTTTGATAGCCACATCGTGCGAGTACCAGCCCTGATAACTGGCCACATCAGAGGAATTAACCAACTCCCAGCTCTCTCCCCCATCATCGGATCGGAATAGCCCGATCCCGGATTGAGAGTTAGCCATGGAGACATAAAGGATATCCGGATCGGACGGGCTAATCGAGACCGGCGACCGGCCGGTGTAGTCATTGGGAAGCCCTTCCAGCAGAGAAAAGCTGTCGCCACCATCTACGGATTTGAAAATGCCCGCCCCGGGGCTGTTATGCCCTCCGTGGGAAGCGTAGATGATGTTGGTGTCAACCGGGTGTATTTCAATATCAATCCCCATCGGGAAGTCATGAACCCGTTCCCAATCCGCCCCCGCGTTGTGCGTCCGAAACAAGCCTTCTGTGGTGGCGGCGAATACCGTTTGGCTGTTTTTCGGGTTGATCACAACATCCCAGACGCCTTTCATCTCTTCATAACTCCAGTCGATAGATTTTTCCCAGGACAGGCCGCCGTCCAGGGTCTTCAGCAGGCCGAAACCGTAGGAGCCCCGGGTCAGGCGGTCGTAAACGGCAGGAGTAGCGATCGAATAATTATAAACTTCCCCCGTACCGATGTACATCACATCCGGGTTGGATGGGTCGATGGCGATGGAACTGACGCCGATTACCGGATGGCCTAAAGGAATGCGCTCCCAGGCCTGCACGCCGACTCCGGCCGTAACTGATTTCCACAGCCCTCCACCGGCAGAACCGGCATAGATGATGTTGGGGTCTTCCGGATGGAAAGCAAGGCAGAGGGTGCGGCCGCCGAAATTCTTGGGCCCCAGAGCTTCCCATTCCGGGTTGGCGCCGCGGAAACGGGCGGCCAGCTGTTGCTGCTCAAAGGCTTGTGAGAGGTTGCGTTAAAATGCGCCCTTCGGGATAAGACCGGTAAAGAGCCCACTCTTCCATAGCGATGGCGGCGCCTCCTTTTTTAAGTTCTTTCTCAGTAGTGTCCTGATCACAGGAAAAAAAGAGTATTACGCAAAGCCCTGTAAGCAGGAAGGCTGGCGCTGAGTATTTTTTCATCATGTCCAAAAGTTGTTTTGCTGTTTATTTTTTAAAAACGGCTGGAGCGCATTCTTTGGATAAAGATAGGTACTGGCCAGCGAATTATGGAAACAGACAGGTAAGCGAAATGTCGGATAGTAGCACTATATGACTGATCGGGCAGCGCAGCATGGCGGCATGAACCTCGGGCGCCAATTTATTCCATTTCATTCCATCCGTCGCTACGCTCGTTTTCTATTGGCGTCAGAGTTGTTTGCAAAGCATAGGCATATTTAAACAAACTCTAAGCCGGGACTTCCTCCAGGTATTCAACCAGCTCTTCCAGGTTCCAGGCATCCTCAATACGGAATTCCCCGATCCGGGTTCGCCGGAGAGCGGTGAGGTAGGCCCCGCTGTTGACTGCTTTACCGAAGTCAAAGGCCAACGAACGGATGTAGGTGCCTTTGCTACAGCGCACCAGAAAATCCAGTTCGGGTAGTTCGATCCGGGTGAGGGTAAATTCGTTGATGGTGACCGGGCGGGGTTCGATTTCCATCATGATCCCTTTACGGGCTTTTTTGTAAAGGGGCTGGCCGTCCACTTTAATTGCGCTGAACATTGGCGGCACCTGCTCGATGTCCCCCAGGAATTGCCGGCGGGCCTGCTCTAAAAGTTCAGGGGTGATATGGCGGATGGGAAAAGTTTCCTCCACCTCACTTTCGGCATCGTAGGAAGGAGTGGTGGCGCCCAGATACATCGTTCCTGTATATTCTTTTGGCAATCCCTGAAATTCGGCGAGCTTCTTGGTAAACTTACCGGTACAGATAATCAGCAGGCCAGTGGCCATCGGGTCGAGGGTACCGGCGTGGCCTACCTTAATTTTTTTCACCTTGAGCCGGTGTTTTAATTTGTATCGAACCTTATTGACTACATCGAAGGAAGTCCAGCCCTGGGGCTTATCGACCAAAAGGATGGCTCCCGCAAGGAAATCATATCGCGGAAGAGGGTTGTCTTCGGCATTCATTCAATTGATGTTTGGCTTAAAACTGGAAATAGAAAGCTGCAATCGCAATAGCCGCAACGATAAAACAATATATAGAAAAATATGCCAACTTGCTATTTTTCACGAGCTTTATCATCCATAAACAAGCAAACGTTCCGGTGAAAAAAGCAGCGGTAAAACCAATGGCCAGGGGGGCAAACCCAATGGTTGAATGAGCAACCTGCCCGTCCAGAAGGTCTTTGGCCATTTTCCCCAGGATGAGCGGCACCACCATGAGGAAGGAAAAGCGGGCAGACCGCTCGCGGTCGATGCCCAGCATCACCGAGGTCGAAATGGTGGCGCCCGACCTGGAAATACCGGGCAAAATAGCAATGGCTTGGGCAATGCCGATAACCAGGGCATTACTGAAACTTACCGTTTTATTAGTCTGGCGGGCCCGGTCGGCCAGAAAGAGCAGGAGGCCGGTAATGACCAGCATCATTCCGACCAGTAGCACCTGGCGTTCAAAGAGTTGTTTCAGATAATCTTCCAGCAGGAGCCCTACGGCTACCGCCGGTAACATAGACAGAATGATCTTCAGGGAAAACTGAGTGGCCTCATTCCATTGAAACTGAAATAACCCCCGGAATATCCCGATGATATCCCGTCGAAAGACCACGATGGTGCTCAGGGCAGTAGCAGCGTGCAAGGTAACGGTCATCAGCATACTTTCTTCTGCCAGGGAAGTATCCCCCAGAAAGAACTTAGCCAGTTCCAGGTGGCCGCTGCTGCTCACCGGCAAGAACTCTGTAATACCCTGGATAACGCCCAGGATAGCCGCCCGTAATAAATCACTCATCTACGCCCGCTTGAAAATAGCGACGATCTCGACGATCAGGCCTGCCAGGATTACCATAGGTGCAATGAGGGTCCGGCGAGTACTGTAAATGATACTGTCATCCCAAACATCCGGGCTGGGCATTGCGCCGCCGGCCATCAGGAACAGGCCGATGGCGATAAGCAAGGCGCCCGCTCCCATCAGCAAATAGTTTTGGCGCCCGAATTCCAGTGCTTCTTTTCGGGAAGATTCCGGCAATGTAGAACGCCGGCGGGAAGTCGTCGGGCTTACCTTTTTTGTCTCGGTGGCCACAACGACCTTTTTCTTGGGTGGTTTACTTTTACTCATTTTATGATTGTATTAATACAAATCGTCTAATCTCATCTTCAGGTACTTTCGCACCACATAATAGGTGCTCAGGGTATTGATGGCCATGCCTAACGCCATTAGTAGTACAAAGAGCATGCCGATACCGGCCCAGTCAACCAGGCTCCGCAAGCCGGGAATGTCATTTTGTATCCACAGGAAGAGCAACAATAGCCCTCCTGAAGCCAGCAAGCCGCTGAGCAGCCCATGCCAGGCGCCACGGCGAATGTACGGATGGCTGATAAATTCCCAGGAGGCGCCCACCAGTTCCATATTTTTGATGAGGAAGCGGTTGGCATACAGAGCCAGCCGAACGGTATTGTGGATCAGCGCAACCGATATGAAAATAAAAAATACCAGAACCACGATAGCGATCAGGCTAACCGACCGGATATTTTCGGCAATTTCATTGACCAGCCCTTCCTGATAGTACACATCGACCACCCCGGCTTGCCCGATAAGGTGTTCGCGGATGGCCTTCAGGCTGTCGGACTCAAGATAAGCGGCCCGCACATTAAAGGTGATAACGTCATAAAGCGGATTGGGAAGGTCCAGCTTGAGGAAATCATCTCCAAAATCTTCCCGCATTATTTCCGCCGCCTGCTCTTTACTCGTAAATTCTACCGACCCGGCTATGGCAAAGGCGCTTTTTTCCATCCGCTGCCGGATGCTTTCAATTTCTGCTTTCTGAACATCGGGCTGCAACTCCACGATCAGGTTGACCCGTTCTTTGAGGCTGCGTACCAACTGCCGGGCATTGAAAATGGACATAGCGAAGAACCCAAGGGCAAAAAGCACCAATGCTACACTGATGATCGAATAGAGGTAGTTAGGCCTCGTCCGCCCTGAATTGTTTCCGCTGGCCATATTTTTTTAATTGCTGCGCAAAATTATAAAATATACGCTAATCCTGTACCGTAATAGCACTTGCATTCAATTTATTGCTTTTGAATGCGTTATTAATGCTAAAACTACACTAAAAGAAATTATGAAACGGCTGACTTTTTGGATCATCTTAGCGGGAGCTCCCGCTTTACTATCTGGGCAGGTCTATCTAAATAACGCTTCTTTTGAAGGCGACCCACAGGATGCAACCGTGCCGGCTGGCTGGTTTCCCTGTGAGTTGGGCACCACGCCCGATATCATGCCCGGCCCCTGGGGCGTCTATCAGGATGCGTCGGAAGGCGATACTTATCTCGGGCTGATCACTCGCGAAGACGGCACCTGGGAAAGCATCGGCCAACGGCTGGCCCAAACCCTCCAACCCCGAGAGTGCTATACTTTTACGCTGGAACTGGCCCACGCCAATACTTACGCAGGCTACAATAAGCCGCTCGGTATCCGCATCTGGGGAGGCGCAACAAAATGCGCCAAAAGCCAACTTCTGTATAAAACCGGCTTAATCAAGAATATAGAATGGGAAGAACACGAAGTGCAGTTCGTACCCAAACAGAGTATCCGTTATATCCTGATCGAAGCCTACTATAAGGACGGCAGTTTCTCCTATCAGGGAAATGTCCTGATCGATGATATTTCACCGATCAAAAAATGTGTGCGAGCGTCACTGGAATAAGTGGAAATGACAGGGACTGTTCGCAATTCGGTGTTCGCAATTCGCAAATCACTGAAAATTGAATTATCCCAAGCCGGAAGTGGGATTGCAGAACTACAAACCGCCGCCTTCCCACTTCCGACTTCACTTCCTCACTGCTCTCTCACCGCCCGCTGTTCCATATCCTGCATAACGCGTTCGGTCTTGTCCACCAGCTCTTTCCAGTCCTCTTCGATCTGGCGGCGCTGGGCGCTGTCGGTAACGACGCGCTGGCCTTCATTACCATAAGACTCTACCCCCGGGCTGCCCAACTTGGTTTCGAGTGAATTCTTTTTTTGCTGTAGGTCGGCGATCTGATCGAGCAGTTCGCGGTTGTTTTCCAGTTGTTCGGCTTTTCCTTTGAGGTTATCGATGAGGCCGCCGATCTTGTCTACGGCATCATCATATTTGCCGTCGTTGAATTTTTGTTTTTCGGATTTCAGCAGGCCGACTGCCGACTTGGTCAGGTCTTTTATATCCGTAAAGACCTCCCTGGATTGCGCCTTCTCCTCAGGCGTTCCGAAAAAGTAGTTGTACACCAGGATACCTGCTACCAGGAACAGGGCCAGTTTAATGAGGCTTCTCAGCATGTTGTTTTCTGTTTTTTTTTTCAAAGATAACAACTTTTGGGCGACAAATGCCAGCCTCAGAGCATGTTTGGAGGTGGTGCTTTGGAAGCGAAAATGGCAGATTTTGGGTTCTCACGAAGGCATTATTGAGCTGCATAGTGGCGCTATGGAGCTAAAAAATGGCAAAGTGAGGTTCCAAAAGCTGCCATTTGCCCCGAAGGGGCCTTTGGGGCAGCCCAAATAGCCTGCCCCGATGCATATCGAGGACTACCTCCAAACATGCTCTCAACTCAACGTAAACCGAACCACCATAAAAGCCTTTTGAACCACATTGCCGGCAGTTTTAAACTTCAGCTCGATATTGGTTAAAGCCGCAATGGCCGTCGGCGTGATACCTGTCATTTCAGCAGAACAGACAAAGGTTGTTTCAGCAATTTCCAGCTGCCTGCCGATGGCATAAAAAGGCAAAAACCTGCTTAAATCTGGAATAGACAAAACGTGTTCTCCGCTTGCATTTGTATGTTGCATGGCTTTATGCCATTCTGTGGGCAGGTCGTGTTGCAGGTCGATGATGGCGAATAAGCCTTCGCTTGCCGCTCCAATAGCCTGGTTTACTTTCGTGACTACAGCCGCTTTAAACGGCCCGCCTTCTTCCAGCGCCGTGTAACGGACGTGCATCACGACATCGGAAATGGTGTCATAGTCAAATTGCCTGAATTCAGGTAGTTCCAATTCCCAGGTGCTGATGGCCCCTGCTCCTTCAAAGGGCAGATAGCGTTCATCCCGGAAATTCAACTCAAATAAACCGCTGTCCATTTGCCCGGTGCTGACGGCAATGGCGGTGGAAGGCACGTTGTTTGAAAACAATTCTTCTGTCAGGTCTGCTTTTCTTCGGTATTCGTTTTTCGTCAACCGCAGCGTAGCATTCAGCCCTGTGTAAGGCCCGGAAATGCAGGGAAGGGAAATGGACACCGATTTGATGCGCCTGCGGTAATGCCCCGGGAAGTCCATGTCGAATAACACTTCCGGCAGGGTAAAGGCACAGGAGCCGGTTTCCCGCAATTGCAGTAAAGCGATCGGATTGATTTGACGGATGGAAATATGTTTCGTGATTTCAAACTCCCGCCTGTTCTGCTCCAGATGCGCCATTTCCAGGCGGCGCAGGCCGTACTGCAATTTTTCGCCCGCCAGCAGCCCTTCCTTTAGGTTGTCCCAATAACCGAAGTTGATATATCCTGCCGATGAGGTGCTTTCCTGAGGCAGTTCCAACTGGAAACACAACTCTGCCTTTTTAGCTAAATCATAAGCAAACTGATACGTCTGGAAATACAGTTCCGAAAGCTGCTTGGCCATCCAGTCGAACAATTGTTCATTGGTGAATTTGCCGCGCATGAATTGGTCCGTTTCAGCGGATTGTTCCATTTGTAGTTGGTGGTTGGAGCGTTCCCGTTGGGAAATTGCGAGGCGGATTTCGGAGGCCAGCACTTGTTTTTCCAATTGCTCGATGTCTATTTTTGCTTGATCTGCTTGAAATTCCCAGTCGTCCTTGCGGCGCTCGTAACTGCCAAGTGTGGAATTGATGTTTGCCCTTGAATTAGCTAACCCAACTGCTATTCCTACTGCTGAACTGAGGCCACTGTAAATAGCTGATAAGTGAATTCCACCAAATTCAGTCCCTGCGGTTGTAGGTGCGCCAACTTTGAGTTCAGGTATTCCGGACAGAACACTGGCCATCGTATTGTATTCTCCTTGCAGGAAAGAGAGGCCCTGAGCTTTTACAGTATTCTTTAAATATTCGTTTTCATGCTTGTTGATATTTTTGCGGGAGCTGTAATACCCGAATCTCAATTTTGCGCTTTCCAACGACTTTTTCGTACCCGCCAGCAACTCCTTCGCTTCCTCCACCTGCCGCTCCCGCACCTGCAGCACCGCGCCCAGCAAATGCTGCTCATGCCCCGACCTCAGCAGCGACAAATGCTCCGCATCCTTTTTTTCCAAAGCCGATAAGAGCAAGGCGCCCAAGCCCTTTACCTCGTTAGCCAATTCATAAGCTTTTTGCAACATAAAGGCAAAACGATAATGTGGAATGCCAACGCTTATGTCATTCAGCAGGCTGCCTAAATCCACACCCGCCGCAGTTGCCCGGACGAGCAAGGCCGGATCGATCGGCGGCTCAAACAAAGGCAGGGAACGAGCCAGCCCTTCGATATTGAGGCTATGCCGTATTTTGAAAAGGCGGTCGGCCACCGTTTCCCAATACCGTAGCAGGTACTCGTTTCGGGGCACGCCGAAGTAAAGCATGGGGCTCAGGGCGCTTGAAGCTCCTGAACGGATCGCACCGTCCGAGGGGCCCGAAGGTGACAGGAACATCTCAATATCCACTAAGGCATTGGAGAAAGCATCCAGGTGGCCGGTCAAGTCGCTGTAAGCCTTATCCTCGCGCTGAACACGGGCAGGGACTCTTTGCGGCGCCGGCCCCAATATTTTGGCTGCCAATATGTACAAATTCGTGGCTTCATTGATGCTTTCAATCGTATCCCTCCGAAACAATTGGTCGCCCCAGGCGATGAGGTTGTCTATATACTTCATCACCGTAAACTTCATATAGGCGGTGATGCGCATCCGGGCAATGACGTGTGGTTGGAAAGGATTGGCTGCCCAGTTTTCAATTTGCTTTTCCAGTTCTGCCTGATTTTCCTGCAAATCGACTAAGGTTTCGGCTTCCTCGAAAAAGGGTTTGAATTGCCAAAAACGTTCTTTACCCCCTTCCTCTCCGGTCGTTGGGTTGAACACGTAATGAAACCATTTGCGGGCTTCGTCAAAGCGCTGGTCGGCGCTCAGCCGGCAGGCGATGTGGATGGGCAGGTGAAAGAACAACTCCCAGTTGTATTGGGCATAGGGGCTGCCGTAGGTAAAATCAACGATGCCCTGCGGCGGGCCGCCGATGACTGCCGGCGTCGGTTGGTATTGTTGGAAAGAGATGACATCGCCTGCTTGCTGGACGCGGCGCTGCAAAATGCCAGGCACACCTGCTCTATTCAGTTCGCGGACAAAAGCTTTTACTTGTGGATGGTAAAAGGTGCTGAATTGATATTGATGCCGAATTCTTCTGAAAGGGTCGGGAGAAGGCGGGTAGGCTTCTGATATTTGTAAAGCCAGTTTATCAGGTGTGGATATCTGAATATCGTTTTTTGGTAAATCTGCAACGACTATCCCTTTGCTTCGCTGCTCCGGTTCATCGTCTTCGATCCGTTTTATGGAACCCGATGCCGGTTGAAGTTCTTTTCCCCATACTTGTTCCGCGCCTTGCTCCATAACGAAAATATCGGGCACATCAGGCAATAGGTAACCTTTACTGGAGCGGGACGGCTCTACCAGAAAAGTGTTTTTCCTATCTTGAAACACAAAAGGTTGTTCGAAAGGCTGACTGGCGCCTGAATCTACTACCAGGCTAAAACGGGGATGTGCCGTTTTCCTTAACACCAATTCACCAGCTCGTTTATTGGCATTGCCGGTGGTGCTCGCCGCTTCGTACCGCAACGATAAAGGTTGGGAAGAAAGGGAGATACCCTTGATCTGTTCATCTTCAAATCTGGTGAATCCGGGTGCGAGGAGCGAATATTCAGCCGGCAAGGAATCCGGAACCGTTTTAGGCTCGCTAGCAGTATTCTCAAAAACAAAAGAGCCCTGGCCCGCAGTGTGGTTCAATCCCTGGCTTAAATGTATAAATAGTAGGCCTGAATCCTGATAATGGCGTACAAACAAACCCTTCCGCAGGTTTTCCAAGATTGATTTATCGTCAGTAGATTCAGAATGGAAATAACTTTTGGAAAGCTTCTTGCCCGTCCAGGTATTTTTCCGAAACTCACTCCAAGCCACCTGGATTTTCCAGTACATAGTTGTTTTTGGAAGTTCTTTATTCGGATCAATGGTCGTACCTTCTACCGCTCCCGGTGTAAAAAACAACCAAAACAAGCAAAGCCTTCGATTAAAAATCACCGGTACTAAATGGTCGCTGTCAATATCCGTTTCCACTTTTTGCCAGTGTGACCATTTCTTTTTTTCAAAGGTTCGATAAAAATAATTGTGGGGTTGGATGCACGTACGGCCGAAGACATGGAGAATGTCAATGGCTGCCTGGTTCTCCTCTTCCTCTTCTTTTTGGTGAACCATACCCACGATTTCCAAACGGGCCACCTCGTCCAGTTTTTCCAGATAGCCCCTAAAAGCGTCTTCTACCGTTTCGGGAGTCAATTCGTTTTGCAGCAACGCCGAGACGGCATCCTTGAAAAATGGGGTCTGGCCGTCCCGCAATTCCGGTTCTATCCAGTTTTCCGGGTAGAGGAATATTTTGCGGTTGGCTTCCCAAACCCGGTATATTTTCCGCCAGGTTTTCCATTCCTCCGCCTGCTCTGCATCCAATAAAACGGGCGTACCGTCATTGCGTTCAAGGTTCATTAAAGCCCGGTCCACAAACAATTGCACGCTGCAAATCGCCTGTTTCAGGCGGGAAGTCATGGCAACGGGTTTCATTTCCACATCTATCAGCAGGTATTCGTAGAGTTTTTCCGTGCTTTGCCATAATGTGGAGTGGTTGACGGAATAGTCCACCAGTGTCGCCCGCTGTTTTTCCCGGAGAACATCCCGAAGGGGCTTGGCGATTTTGCTCCATTGGGCCTCGTCGTATTTTGCCTTTACGGCTTGTTTGGTGGCCAATGCGGTTGCCGAAGTGACTTCTGGCGAGATGATATCATCGATGGCCGTGGCATTCAGCCCGGCTGTGTGCAGGGCGTCCATCGATTTTTTGATGCGCAGGATGAGATCGCCGTTGCGGAAGTCGTCGGGGAACTGCGTTTTCAACATGCCGCCGCTAGTCAGCACGGTGTCATTGCCAATCAGGGTTTCCAGCGTTTCAGCCTCCCAATTGCTCAACCGTGCCAGGTTGTCCAACCATCCCTTTTTATCGGTATGGTCCGCCATGGCATTGCGGAGTACCTCAAACAAACCGTTGGCGCCAAAGCTCAACAAATCACGGGCGCGGATGAGGTTCACCAAGGCTTCGAAGCCGGCCCAATCGGCATTTTCCTGAGGCGCTACGGGCAGGGCATTAACATCCAGGCATCCGATTTCCGAATGGTTCGCCAGGATTTGCTCCAGTTCTTCGTCCGAAATTTTGAATTTCTGAATCAGGAAAGCCACTTTCCCCAGCTTGCGGTAATCCAATGCCCGGACTTCATCTGCTGTGTCCGGAGTTAGAAAATCCTGAACCATGGCGAGGGCGGGAGAGGAAATACTTTTGAGGTGTTTATTCAAAAGTAAATCCGCCGCTTTTGCACTCAACCCAAAGGCGGCGGCGAACTTCTGTGTCACGTTTTTTTTCAGGGTTTCCACCTGTTCCGGAATGTCCTTTGTTTCCGTGCTTTCCACCAATGCCTTCATTTCATCCAAAAACACCTGGATGGCCTCTTTCGAAGGCGCAAGGCCGGCGCTTTCCGTAAAGCGGCCGCGCAGCAGGTAATCCAATTCTGCAATCGAAAACCCGGAGGATGGGATAAAGCCAACTTTCCAAAGAAAAATAGAGGTTTCGCCCGGATGAGCAAAAGGATTGGTTTCGCTCAAGGCTATCACCGTCAATAAATCCGCCAGGCTCAAACCCGTCCAACGCGCCAACATCACATGGCGATAGAGGGCCGAAAGGTTGTTCAGCCTCAATTTGCCATCTGCTGCCACTTTGCCGGTAGTTCGTAACAGCTGGTAATCCGCATCGCTTATTTGCAAGGCTGCTTGTATAGACGCAGCCTGGCTATCCAGGCTGCCGGACAAATCAGCGGGGGCGGTTTTGAACGCATCGTTCAGAGGATTGAGTACGGCTTTGTTGCGGAACAATTGTTCATACAAAGCAGGAACAGGAACCGGTTTGTCCTGCTCGAAATCGGTGTAGGGCTTTGCCCACAGGTTGAACCAAATGGCCAGGGTTTCTTCTACGGTGCAGCCGAACCGACGGCGTAACTGCTCCATCTGGGAAAGCCGCCGCAGGTGGCCGTTATTCAGGTAGCCCGTAATGGCTTTGGGGGTTCCGTCATTGTTGAAGCCACTGATGCTCATGGATTGGAGCGCTTTGTCCAAATCGTAAAAACGCCAATTCAGGCAGCGGGACAACCGAAGGAACCGGTGCATTCGCACCAAGTGGTTTTCATCCAGGCCATTCAACTGCAACTCGTGCAATTGGCAGGTATCCGGAGCTTTCCCTGGTGCTGCAACGATGGTAATCTTGGCGTTTTCCGGATTGATGAAATGGCAGGAAAGCAGGGTCAGCAGTTCTACATAGCGCAATCCCGTTTGTTGCAGAAATACGTCTACTCGCCCAGACAGGACGTTTAGCCAATTGTCCTCAGGACTGGTAAGGAGATTACCGCTGCCGGAAGGGTCTGAGATTGGAAGGAATCCCGTTGGTCTGTCAAAGCCGAAAAAATTCCAGATTCCACTATTCTCTCCCGCACCCGCTGTCTGTCCCGTGATGATGTTGCTTTCCTGCGCGGAAATCCCCAGGTATTCTATCCCAATGGCTTGGTTGTCGAAGGCCATGTATTCTTTTCCCGGAAAAAAGCAGGCCATCAGCCGGTGGCGCGTCAGGCCGAGGTGTGATAGGTACACCCGGCTTTCTTCCAATGGAAAATCGAAGGGCAGGCTCGACGGATAAACGGCGTTTTTCAAAACATCGTAGGCTGCCGGGTTGCTGTTTTCGGGGTTGGCTGCCAATTCCGCTGCGGTTAGTGTAGTTTGATAGTCAGAAGGGGGCGGCGGTGGCGGCGCCAAATCTCCCTGCAACTTGATCACCAAATCTTCCAGCAACTCGATCACCAAATCAATATAAGGCAGGGGCGTGTTGGTGTTTTCGCAATTGAGCAACAAGCCCGGCAGGCCGGGGCGACGGCGCACCAGTTCATCGTAAGCACTCTGCGAGCGGGACTCGAGGAAATGCAGGAGGTCGGCCAGATAAGCGGCAGGGCTGTACAGCGACAGGCAGTGTTCGACGTCGCAGGCTTCGAGGCTGCCGAAGAGGCTGCGCAAAGTGGCATTTTGGGTGAGTAAAGCCTCATTAGGGCCATTGGTGGCGGCGGTTGCTATATGCTGGTTGGGGTGCAAGGCGCTCCATAAGGCGATGCTTTGCAGCGCTTTGGTTTCCGCCTGCTGATGCGCCAGTTCAGCTTCCCTGGCGGAACCAAAGGCATTGCCGTGTTTTTCCACGAATTGGCTGCGGGGCATTTTGGCGGCCGCCTGTGCGGAATCCAGCCCGCCTGCCCGCATGCTTTGCAGCGCCGTCGGCCTTGACGTGAGTACGCTCAACCGGCGGGCAGCGCTTATTTCTTTTAAAAGTTCTGGGGTATTGGTTATACCGTCGAGGTTCAAGCCTGTGCCATCTGCCAAAGCTGTCAGCGATGCTTTTTTGAAGTCGAAATCGGGGTTTTTCTCATAAAAAGCCTGCAAATCGGCACGAGCCGGCACGAAACCGCCGCTGGTGCTTTCGAGTTTGGACAATCGTTTGAAAAAGGAAGCGGTAGGAAAAGCCTTTTCCGTCGTTTCTGCCAAAACCGCAGCATATTGTGCTATGCGTTCCGCTTCGTTGCTGCCCTTGATGAAGGAGGGAACGGCGGAGCCCTGCGTTGAAGCGGCCTGGATGAAGGCCTTCCAATCTTCCTCATCTTTGCCTGCCAGTGCCGCAACGGCATGGGTATTGCCCTGCGTATTTTCTTGCATCAATGCGTCCAGCATGCGTGGCTGAAAGCCCGTGAAGGCGGCCAGTTGCATTGCTTTTCGGAAACGGGCTACTTTATTTTCTCCGGGGATAATCTCGGCCAATTTGTTCCAATACGCCTCATCGCTACCTGTATGTTCGGAAAACAAGGCCATCATTTTTTTCTGGTTGCTCGCAGTCGCCCCGGCCATGCTCAGGATTTCGCCCAGCGAGGCGTCCAAACCTTCGGGCTTTTCGCTCAGGGATTGGCTGCCCAGCAATTCTTTCCAGTCCTTCATCAGGTCGCCGACGGGCACGGTCTTGGAAATTTGATTTGCATCCATCGCTTGTTTGAGGGTATGTGCTATGTCGCCGCTCGGCAAGGCAGAAAGGGCGGCGATACTGCCTGGCAAGCCTTGCTTCAGCAGTCCGTACAACATTTCCGCCGGCATTTTTTTCGTGCCACTCGTGGTTTCCACTTCCAGTTGGTGGGCTTTCATCCAGCGCCAGGTTTCGCCGGCGTCCTCGCCCGTTTGGGCTGCCACAAACCGGGCGTCTTCTGCGGTGACGGGATTGTCGGCGCCGCCCTGCCGCCAGTCGTCTACGTATTTTTTCAAGACAGGCTCCCGGATTTTAAAAACCGGGTCGCCGGCAAAAAACGCATTATCAATGATGACGTCTAATTTGCGGTTGCCAGCCAGCACCGAAAAGGGGCCTTCGGTGGCCAGCGTCTCGCCCTGGCCGTTCCGCACTTCAATATAATAGGAAGTCCTGTCCGCCACATCATGAAGCGTAAGGCTGTAGGCGCCTTTTCCGGTGGTGGTAACTTCCGCCAATGTAGGCGTGAGGCGCAGTTGCCGCTCGTTGGCGGCGACCAGGATGCCTGCCGGCACGGCGATTCCGTTTTGGTAAAGGATTTTTCCGGCGATGGTGATGGTTGACATGGTTGGGTGGTTTATAGGTTTGTAATTCGCGGTTCGCAGTTAGGGGTGTTAAGAAAAATTTTCAAATACATTCTTTGAAAAAAATTGGAATTTAGCCGAAAAACGAACATGCCCGCAATGCGCCGAAAACCTCCCTCCGCAGAGGGAGTGAGTGTATCAGAATTGCTTGAGTTGATACCTGAGGAATCGGTCGAGCAACTGGCTAAGGACCTCGTCGTGGACAAATGGGTCAAGAAACTTAAGGCCACCAGCCTGTTCAAGTTAGTGCTCTTTAGCCTTATGAGCAGCGAACGCTTAAGCCTTCGGGTCATGGAAGAGCATTATAAAGACCCGCTCTTTCAAGCCTTAGCCCCTGCGCTGGCTGCCGATGAGGTGACCTGGACAGGTATCCGGGAGCGCCTGATCAAGATCAAGCCTGCTTTTTGCCGTAAGCTTTTTGAGCTAGTCTATAAACGCGCCCGGCAATTATATGGAGACAAATCTTTGTCTGGCTACCATATCAAGCGCTATGACTCCACAATGATCGCCACCTTTTCCCATTTATTGGAAGGATGAAGGTAGGTAACACGAAAAAAGGCAAAAGGCAAGTCAAGCTCACCACGGAACTTACTGACGAGTTTCTCATCCAGATGCATTTCCATGCCGATCAAGGGCACCTCAGTGAGGAAACAGCTTTGAAAGAAGCCATCCTCAAGGCATCCCATACTACCAAGATGATATCAGCGTTTTTGATAGAGGGCTACAAAGCCGCAAGTCTTACGCCCAACTGGCAGAGGAACAGATATTATTTGTCGGTAGCCTGAAGGATGCGCCCCGTTATGATCTGCTTCATCCACATTGGCAAGACGATGGCTATAGCGATACAGAGAGCTTAGAGTTTATCCAGGACAGTGCCGTTCATCTCTATGAGAGCAACAAAAAAGTCTCGCCCACCAAACTGCGCTTGGTTCAATACCGGTAAAGCCAGTGGGCAGGTGCTGTCTTTCGTGACTAACCTGTGGGATCTACCTGCTGTGGTATCGCTGAAATTTATCGCCAGCGGTGGGACATCGAGGTGCTTTTTCCGTTTCATGAAACAGGAAATGAACCTGACGCACTTTGTATGCAACGATGCCAATGCCATCCAAAACATGCTCTACTTTACCATGATTGCAGCTATGTTGGTCTTGATCTACAAGAAACGCAACGGTATCCGTTCGTTCAAAATGGCTAAAATCCAGTTTTTCAAAGAACTAACTTATTCCATCTTGCTTGACATCCTGGAGGAGCCGCAAGGGGTGGACTGGCTCAAGCAGAATATGAAAAAATTCATCCAAAGAGAGTGAAAAATTTTTCTTAACACCCCTAGTTCGCAGTTCGCAGTTCGCGGTTCGCAGTTCGCGGTTCGCTGTACCTGCCTGAACGGGTTCTTTAAGTTTGAATTCCTGCAGGCATGGTACTGCGAATAGCGAATAGCAAAATGCTGAATGGTACTGCGAATAGCGAATAGCGAACCGCGAAATGAACTATAGTTTTAGCGTTTGTTCTTCAGGTATGCGTTCCTGAGGCTATCTACTTTTTCAAAAGATAGCCGGTCTGATGGTAATGGCTGGGTCTGATGATAAGCCCCGACAAAGAATTTGGTGTAATGAAAACCGATGCTGTCGGCCATGCTGGAATCGGCCATATGGCCAGTATCTAGTATGAAAACCACGGTACTGTCTTTTGGCGTTTCGTCCTTATTCTTTGATGAAATCCAGGCTTCCTTTTGTACAAATGGTGTTCTTTTGCCGGCACGGTCTACAAAGAAATAGTCCTGGTCTGTCCTGCCGTATTCGGCTTTGAACTGGGTAAATAAAATGCCGTTGTCCGGTATTTGGTAAAGGCGCCTGTTTTTTTCATAGGCCTTCGGCTCTCCGTTTTTTTGACCGTAAACGACGTAAACCGCTCCCCTGAAATTTTCCGGGAACAAGAAGGTTTCTCTTTCCGGCCTAGTCATATAGGACCCTGCCTGCCAAAGGAAATACATGGCAAAGACCCCTACCATTAGGGCCGCCGGAAAAGAAAGGAAGCCCAATAGCACTTTTGACCCTTTTATTTTGTCCGTCGGCTGGGGTAATCGCCAGTCCAGAAATAATAATTGAACGGTGCAGCCGGCCATCCATAAGGGAAGAATGGAAAAGCTAAACGCACCCGACCAAACGCCCAACATCAATACAACGCTATATGCCCAAGCAAAAGATAAAAGCCCTGCCGCCGCAATGATGATCAGTAAGCGCAACCCAAAGCCTAATGTCCGAAAGAGGTTGAGCAGGGTTTCCCCGCTCACGGCAAGCCCGAGTGCAAGTGGAACGGTCCAAAACATAAATGCTCTAGTATCCCCTTTGCCAAACCAGTCCTGTCTATATAAAATGATTGCCGCAGCTATTAAACACGTCAGTAGGTTTAGCAGGATGCTGAATAGCTTCGTTATGAAAGGTCGTTTGTTCATTGCATATCGTCTATTTAAAGTCTGTAAATATCCCAATCTAGTAATGCTCCGATTTCTGCGAGCAACAAGAGCGTATTAGTTGGTTTGGTAGTACCAAAATCTAGGGTGTTCGGTTTGTCAACTATGTGACGCACCGCTTTTTAGCTCTTTATCCATTCGTTTTCGTAGTCCGTAGTGATTGTGGCATACGTTTTCGTTTTGCCAGTCAATCACCTGCTGACAGCTTACCGTTTTCATTGATAGCTGGATGAAGCTTGCCGTGATGGGCTGGTTATACAAACTGATGGACAGCACATCGGCGCTGATCGCCTTCATACCCCCCTTGTTTTTGTATCGCCCGAACGTACTTTCGATAATCTCCGAACAACATAGCAGCCGCTCGTAGTGCTCAAGAAGTGCTGCGTGTTGCTCGAAGTAAGCATCTATACGTTTGATAAACGTTGTAGCCTTGTGGCTCATTACCGCTTGTTTTGCTTGATAGGCACGCGAACGTTTGTGCCATAATTGACGACTGTGATCGCACAGGCCGGCCGTTTTGAGAATGGCTGAAGCGATCACGGCCAGTTCCTTAACTTGACGTAAACGGCGCAAAATCGTTACGGCCTTCCGGTAGAAGGCAATCTTGGCCCTTGCGTCAGGGGGTAGTTTCTCCCAGTAACTATCCATCCGGTCCGCCCACTTGACGATGGTAAAGATGCGCAAAAAACGGTCTTTATCCCGTAGCGTCGGAGGGAGCAAACCACTCCACTTGGCTAGGTTCAACTGCTGGCGTAAGCTACCCAGTTGAGTACTCAGGCGACTCATCACTCGGTCGTCTTTGAAGAGTGCTTTGACTATGTTCATCATCTCGTGCGTACAATCGCTTACCCAGTCATAATTTAGTGCACGCAGAGCAGCCAGGATCGATGTTCCACGGCCGCTAATGAAGTAAGCCACTTCGATACCGGGACGAAAAGCCAGGTTGCGCTGGATGAAGTCCTGGATGAGGCCGCTGGCCCACGAAGGCTGTACTTCCAAACCGAGTACTTCGACGTCCGCCCCCCTTAGCGGTACCGATTGACAACGATGGGGATCAAGCTTGACACCCAACATCAAGAGAAGTTTTTCTTTGCCCATCTGGATACTTTCATCGATGATGATTACGAACGTGCCTTGTAGCTGGCGCGTATCGAGCACGGCCTGGTAGCCACACCGCAACACCCAATCGCGTACCGTAGTGTGGCTGGGTTGTTGGTAGGGCCAGCCCATGAGCTTGGCATAAAACTCAATAGTAACTGCGGCGCAGCGTAAGGAAGATCCCGCCTGAACAACCATAAAAACGGCTAACGCCATCATCTGCGCCGGGTAGGTATGCCTAGGTACCTTCTCGGGAGCTACCTGGGTACGTAAGTGTGTAAGTTCGGCTTCTAGGCCAGTAATTCTAGATTGAGCACGGCGAAGTTGAGTTCGAGTGTTTTTATGATGGATAGTTCGAGACGCACTCGTCTTTTTAACTTGAGATAACCTATCTTGGAGTCGTGCCCACATGGATGATTTTTTTGGTCGAACTCTAAAGTTACGAAGTGTGGGCACACTTTTTCGCTGTCCAAAAAGCGGAGCGGGATAATTACATCAAACCGAACACCCTATACCAAAATCCCAATGCGAATAGGAGGATGCCTATTGCGAAACAAATGATTTTGGTGCTTATGGTCATTTTGTTTGGTTCTGCCGTGTTTCTCGGAAAACAATTTTCTGCATCAAGGAGCTTCGACAGATATTCCTGATCCATCTTCGTGGCGGCTTTTAACTGGACATAGTTGCCGTCATATTGAAAAATGAAGTTGACGGGCAGCCCCTTTTCCGTAAGAAAATGTAGATTCAAGCGCAACAAATCGTCTTGCAGTTCCATGATTGCCCAATTGCCGCTATAACTATTTTCCGACCATTTCATGCTCGTATAAACATGAAACTTGATAACCGTTAAATCGAAGGTAGTATCGGCTCTGATTTCAAGGAGATAGTCCCATTCATAAGTATCGGTATGTTCCGAATCATTAGAAACATTGTTTTTCTGATGCCAGAAGGGCTGGGTTAGGGGATGGGTGTTTAGGTTTTTCATGTTTTAACTGTAAAATTTCTGCTCATAATGTCTGAGAAAACGATCAACAATGGTATCAAAATCAGCGATCTGGTGAGCGGCTGTTGAGCGTTGTATCATTTGAGACAAGGACATGCCCGCTTCGGCTCGCCATGCTCAATCCTCCGTATCTTGCCCGGTGTAACGGGCGGTGTTTTCCACCGTTAAGGGGTCTCCGAAATAGGCCTTAAACCCGGCTATACAGCTTTCAATATCCTGGCAGTTACCCCAATCCCGTAAAGCACTGACAAAAAGAGTTGCCATTTCTTTTAGGTCATGATCGGTCTCGTCAAGAGCGACCAGATTCAGTATGGAACCGAAGGTTTTTATTTTGTGGGGCATTGTTGTTCCATTTATATCAAAAGTTTGCGAATGCCTGTTCCTGTACCGTCGAATTTATTCCATCTGTGGAATTAAACTTATCACCCAGAAGCTTGCTGCCCGCTTTTTCCGTGTATGTCGGGCGGAACCCGACTGATGGTTGGCGCGAGGTTCCACCTCGTGCCAGCGGGGGATAGACACTTCTAAACATTCTCTATTCAAAATATTGGTTGCTCTTCCACTCAGTCCAACTAATTGTACCTTTACCATCCCTTAATCTTCTACCTATACTAGTACCCCACTTAACTAAAGGCCCATAATCTCCTCTATGAGCCTCATCACTCGTCATCATTTTTTTTGTACTTCCCCAGTTAAACAACGCATTAGCAACTAATGAATACCCTTGCACAATATTAGTATTGCTACCAGATAAATTTCTATTCTGCATAATTTTATTGCCCTCAGTCCATCCATTATTGCCAACTGCTTCGATATAGCTACCAATCGCATAATATCCAGAAAATATTCCTGATGGCGCGTTAACCTGTGATAAAACCCCTGTAATATCAGTAAGACCTTTAGGGGCTCCAGTAGCTCGTAATACAATATCCAATAATGCAATACTTGAGGATAATCTACTTGTGTTAGCTAAAATGCCCCGATTATAAGTATGGTAAAATAAATATCGCCCGGAAGGATATTTAAACATTTTATCTACTAGCCAGTTTCGAACGAGTCCTAATTTATTTCCCAATGAATGGGTAGTGGGGCTATTAAAAAGTCGGGTACCCCATTTCCCCAGACTTTCTACATACCCAGGAATCTTTAGTGCGTATGAAATAAATTTCGGAATTGTACTAGAGATATTGGAAGTGGACGGTATATCTGATTTTCCATACTCCGTGATTCGTAAATTATCTTCTTCATTCCCGATATATTCCGCTGCCCATTCTTCTGCTTGCAATCTAAGACGCTCATTTTTTGCTTCATCTTGGTCTTCGACTGGCGTAAGCTTGCCACCCACCCATGTTCCACCTCCCATACCCTCCCCATTATCAATAAATTTTCTTCTATTATCAGGGTCTTCGTATCTACTATGTCCATGTTCTAGTGCAACTATCTGTATTTGTCTCAATGTTGAATCTTTGTTAAGCGTACCAGGAGGGGCAATAACCACATTTGGTTCACTGCCCGTAGAATCATGAAACATGATTGGATTCCCACCACAATACCCATACAAATTCCCTCCCCCCTCCACCCCAATCGGATCCCCACTCAACCACCGCCCCAACCACGGCAAATAGTACCGCGCCGAATGATACGCCAGCCCGCTCTCCTCGTCCCGCTCCATGCCCGTATAGCGATACCGTTTCGCCACCGCCTTGATACTGGCATTTTTAGCCTGATAAGCCGTCGTCCCATACGGATGATATTCCTCATAAGAAATAATGGCCGCCGTATCATTCAATTCCAAAGCAGCCGAACCCAGATGGTTGCTGTATTGGTAGCGAAACAATAAGCCCGTAGCTAATTGGGTATTATTGGTGGTTTGCACATCTTCTATGATCAATATGCGTTGTTCGCCTGCAAAAACGTGCAGGGTTTCTATTTCTTCTTCTAAGTTGCCATTTCGCCAACGGCGGTAGCGTTCCATGCCACCGAGGTAGAGGCGTTCTTCTTCGATGCCGCCACTTTTGAGGATGTATTTTCTGCTGCGCTCTTTTCCATTGCTGTATTGATAAAAAGCATCGCCACCGCCCAGGAGGTTGTACTGCTGGATCATTTCCCGATAATCCCAGGTGATGAGGTTATCCGCCGTATTTCCGATTTTGGAGATGCTGCCGTGCCGGCCGTTGCCATTTTGGTCGGTATAGGAATACCTGTCTGCTAGGGTTGGCGTATTGACGTAAAGGGAGTAAGTCAAACTACTGCCTTTTTCTGTCGCCAATAAACGGTTGCTGTCGAGGGCGTATTGATAGTTGCGGGTCCAGGAGCCACCGTTGGCGATGTGTTGCATCGTGATGATATTGCCGACCGGATCGTATTGGTATTGCTCCGTGTAGCCTCGCAAATTGGTATCCGCCATGGGAAAATTGGTGGGCTGCCAGTCAAAATCTCGTTGTTCAGGCGTTGGCAAATGGTGGTGTTCTCTGCCGGTCGCGCTGATTAAGCGGTAAAGGGCATCGTAGGTATAAGTGTTTTGGGGCAATACTTTTTGCCCATTGAAAAAGACGGGTTTATAGGCATCGTCGTGGATGTCTGTGATATTGCCGGCCGGGTCGTAGGTATAAAAAAGGTTTTGTAACACATTGGGGTCGCTCAGGTTGCTTGGCGCAAAAGGCGTACAGGCATCGGTGGCTTGTCGGGTGGTTCGCAATTGTAGCAATCGGAAGGTATCTTCTTCGTAATGATAACAAGTCGTGGCGCCATTGCCGTAGCGCATCCGCTGTCGCTGGCCTTTGGCGTCGTAAGTGATATCGCGTACCACTGTTTGTCGGGTGCCGCCCGTAAAACCATTATCCGTCTTTTGAGCCTTTACCACCAAATCTTCGCTTTGCAATACGCCGCGAGGGCTATAGACGGGCAGATAAACCGCTACATTTTGGCTATCGTGAAACCAATTGTACAGGCGGGCCATGCGGTTGAGGGCGTCATACTCCGTTATTTGGCTATAAATGGTGGGGTCTAAAAGCGCATGGTTCCAATCTACGGTTTCAAGCTGGGCATCTTGCGGCATTTGTTTTTGCACTTCCAGCAAATTGCCTTTAAAATCAAAGGCTACACTCGTCATTTGTCCGCTACCGTCAAGATACCTAACCGGCTTGCCCCTTAGGTTATTTGCCTTCGGATCGGCCTGGATTTCGCCATATTCTGTTAGCTCAATCAACTGGGGAATACCGCCTGGTTGGGTCACAAAAGCCCTGGCCGGGCGGTGCAACACATCGTATTCAAAAGAAAACTCGTGCCCGCGCTCATCCCAGGTTTTCACCGGATTGCCGAGGGCGTTGTTGAGCATCCAGCGTTTGCCCATGTCCATACTGGTTTGGGCGACTGGATGCCCGAGCATGTCGTATTGCCAGGCCATTACCACATTGCCTCTGGCGTCGGCCACATTCAGGTTGTTGCCTTCGATATCCAGTTCGGAAGTGGTGTAAAAAAATTCTTCCTGGATGTTGCCTTGTGCATCTGCAAAGCGGTTGTGATCCCTGCCAAAAGTCGGCCTGCCTAAGGTGTCGGTGACGATGCAGGAGGGCGTATCGTGGTCGATTTCCGTTTTTTGGGCGGCTTTCTTTTCAGGCTGCTGTGGAGACAACGCATTGCGTTGTCTGTACCAATCGCTGTCTTTGACGGTATCATTTGCGTCGTAGCTGTATTGTTTCCAGGCGTCAAATTCGACTTTGGTAAAAGTACCGTTGGGCAATTCCGTTTTTACATTTCGTCCGGCGCCATCGTAGTAAATGACGGGCGAAACGCCTTGTTCTACCCAAGCGGGGTCGGTTTCATAGGCAGGGGTAATAGAGAAATAAGGCTCATATTGTTTGATCGGGTTGCCTTTGTTGTTTAAAACGGTGCGCCCGTTTCCTACCCAACGGAGTTGGTTGCCGGTATCAATTTCCGTCCCGTCGGGTGCTTTAACGATACCGGCTTCTGCCTGCACTTTTTGCATGGCCACCTTGCCCAGTCCATCGCTGTATGCAAAGCCGATTTGCAGCGGGCTATCGCTTGGATTTTGGCGGTGGTGTTGTTCGCGGGCGATACTGGCAACCACGCTTGGTTGTTGGGAAAAATCGTAGACCATCCGCGCACTGGCGCTGCCCAATAAATCCCGGGCTATTTGTTGCAAGGCAGTGTAGTCGCAAACCTGCGGTGCGGGGGTATTGGCCAGGTTGAAAAACTCGCTGATCAATTGGGCCTCGGCCCCGTCCGTGATTTCGCTGAAGCCATTCAAGTTATCCCCTTCTTCGCCTTGCAAGGGGTTGCTTCCGGCTTTGCCTTCTACCGCTGCTGCTTTCACCATCCCCAGTTCATCTACGATCACCGAGGAAATATTGTCGTTCATATCCCGCATGATATCCGGCGACAAAGTGCGGTAATTGAAGCGCAACACCTGGCTTTCATTGCCGAGCATATCCACGCTGCGTTGCATGAAAAGGTGCAAGGGGTCATAAAACACCTCGGTCATGCTGTCGAAAGGATCGGTATAAGCCACGGGCGCGAAAAAGCGGTTTTTGATCGCGTCAAAATTTTCGCCGGGCCGGCGATGATGTACGGTGCCGGACTGTATCCACCAATTGTTATCGTCTTTTAAAAACCGGCCCGCCTGCATATCCGCATCCGTTACCTCAAACTGGGCAGCAAAGGGGCTGGGCGTGAAAATATCGGCCAGCAAATTGGGCGTATAAGCCAATTGATAGGCTTCAAAAGGAATAGCGCGAATGGCCTGCTGGCCGTCGGGCAGCGGAGCCGTCAGCTCCGCATCGTAAAATTTGGTTTTGACGTGTTCGATCAGCCGTTTTTGCGGGCCGGTGGTAGCCACTTGCTGGTATTCAATTTCTGGAAAATCCTGGATTTTGCCTTTAAAATCAGCGATGGTGAAAATGGCCCCCAAGGGCGTTAGGCCCGTCAATTCATAGGTCTTGCTTTGCCAGCCGTTTCGCAAATAATAGCTTTCCGGGCTGATGATATCGTTGGTGACCTCATTTTTGGTGAAAGTGACCCACTGCTTTTTTTGTCCATTGCGGGCAGCCGCTTTGGCCTGGCGGGCGGCAGGGCTATCGGTTGGCGTTTCCTGTAAAATAGGCTCTTCCTGCAGGCGGGGATAGACGACGGAAACGGCCTCCAAAACGTTGCCCAATTCATCGGTTTCGATCGTCAGGCTATGTGCAATGCGCGGGTCTTCGGGGTCGCGCTCGTAGGCATACGTAATGGCTTCGCTCTCTTTGACGATAAACACGCCGTAGCGGTTGTTATCGCGTGCTTGCAAAAGCTGGATTTCGCAATTGTGGGTAGCGACGGAATAGGGCAGCTGCTCGGTTTGCCGGGCCTCTGCCTGAAATTGCAAAAAGGCGGGATCGCTATCGGCATAGCCTTTGGCTCGTTGTTCATCGGCGATGCGCTTGTCGGCGTCCAAACCGAATACTTCCTGCCGCAGGGCCATGCCTTTGCAGGCGCGCAGGGCTTCCCGCCATTCGCCGGCACTCAACGCATTGATGTCGAAACCGGCCAGATTATCAGCCGCCAGCAGCACGGCATCGGGCAATTCATATTCAACGGCATCGGCGGTGAAGCCGTTCTTGCGGAATTCCTCCTGCCAGTATTCTTTTTTGAAATGGGTGAGGATGCGTTCTTTATCCAGAAAAGCGCCGGTATGAAACCAGGTTTTGGTCAAAACGGGCGGTTGGTGGTGCTCCACGGGAACGGTATTGCTCGCGCCCGTTGGTGCAAAAACATCGAAGTATTCGGTATCGAGTTGTTCGACGCGCCCAAAGCCTCTAAACTCTCTTTCCGGGTGGTCATAATAGCCGTGGTGGTAGCTGTAGGCTGAGGTAAACCGCACATTGGTTACTGCTTCCGTAACCACCGTTTTTGAAACAACCTGCACCGGAAAGGGCAATTTGGTGATCCAGGGCCTTCCGGCCAATTTATCCTGCAAATAATAGTGCGTTGAACTGAGGTATTCCACTTCCGTTTTTAAACCCATTCCATTCTCATGGCTGCGCATGATGTGGGGCTTCTTGCCGCCCATCAGATCTATATAGCGCATGGGCGCAGCCCGGTAGGCGGGCATTTCCGACGACCAAACGATGCAGGCTGTGCCGTTGCCCAATAAATCTGTAACCGTAACCTGGTTAGGTTGTTCGGTGGGAAAAAAGGGAGCTATTTCCGTCGCGTCGCTCCAGGCGTTACCGCTGAAATTGAGATAGGCCTTGAATTTGTTTTTGCCCAGGTAGATGATGTCCGTCGCGCCTGTGCCACTGATATCCGCCAGTTGAAGGTAGCCGGGATGAAACAGTTCCGGCCGGTCGAAGACGGGGGCATTGTCCATGGCCACTTTTGCGGCAAAACGGCCGTAGCCCAGATTGGACCAATAGCACACTTCCCCGTTGCGGATACGCACGATATCGGTCAGCCCGTCACCCGACATATCGGCCAGGAAAATGCGCTGCTCCTGGTCGGAAAAGAGGATGGATGCCCCGAGTTCTTCATCAAAAGGTTTGGTGGCCAGTTCCGGCGCATCGTAGCCGATCTTACCCGCATTTTCCCAAAACCAGAAGGCGCCGAGGTCGGACAATACGATTTCGGGTTTGCCGTCGCCGTTTACGTCCAGCATGCGCACATTGGGGTCGCGCAAGTCCAGATTCAACGTTTTTAAGAAGGCTTTGAACGGTTGCCATTCCCCTTCGTCTGTCAACTCAAAATAGCCTTGCAGCCCAGGGGTGGTAACGACCAATTGCTTCTCGCCATTGGCCTCCAAATCCTGCAACTGCAAAAGGCCGTTGGATAAGCCGGTAAAGGAAGGCTTGGGCAGGACGGGTTGCGCGGGAGAAAAACGGACATCGCCCTGGTCATCGCCACCCAAATTAGATTTATAAAACCAGCCGTTGGCCTGCTCCGACAAGATGCCGTTGATGCCTTCGTTGTACAGATCCACCCACTGGTAATTGCCGGCCAGCCCCGTTGGCGCGTGGGTTAAATGTTCTGCGCTGACGTTTTTTGCCTCGGTATTCCAGTGCAGCCATTGGTAATCAAAAGTCATGGTGGGCAAAGCCTTGGAAACGTAGCCATTTGTGCCCAGTACGTAGCCTTTGGCGGTGATACCCGTCAGGTAAGTCAGTTCTGTGGGACGATCGCTTTCCGCTTGTTGTTGGTTGGAAAGCGAGTAGTCAAAATCCAGGGAGCGCACCAGAGTGGGCAGGCCGCCGTTCAGTTCCGGGAAAGTATGATACATCAAAACCCGCTGACAGAGCCGGAACGTCCGCATTTCAAAACAAGCCCTGTTGGAGGAATAGGGGTCTTTGCGGGCTAACCAGGCGCCGCTGTCGTTGGGTTGCGGGTTGAGCGCATCATGTTCGCCATAATCCAGCACCAATTCGAAAAAACAGGCGGCATTTGCCGGCAATTGCGCTTCATAAGGCTTCGCCTCATCGATATAATAAGCCGTTTGATTGCCGTATTTGATGCGTTTTAGATGTTTATTGACGAAAGGCGCATTGCCATTGAAGCGGTTTTTCTCGTGTACCCTATTTTCGACATTGGCCAAATCTTCCGGTTGATATGCATACAACACCCAGGAGCCCTTGTCATCGAAAGAAAATTCGGGCAGCCATTGAAATACCTTTGAGGAGTCCGCGGGGTCCGCAATACGGCAGGCCTCGCTATAGCCGAAGAAAGTCGTGACATTGCCGTTGGAAGTAACCCGCCAATAGTAGCCCTTATCCGGATGAAAAATGCGCTCGATGCGGGAAAAGCCGCCTTCGATGCGCGGGCGGTATTGGCGAATGGTGAGTGCGCCAACCTTTTCTTGCCGGGCTTCCCATTGCCCCTCTTTCAAATCCAGGTAGGGCGCCAATTCCTCCACTCCTGAAAACATAAAACTGTCTTCTGCTGCAATAGCTTCTATATCGTTGGAATCAAAATAGCGAGGCAGCCCTTTATCCGTTCGCCGTTGAATGGCCGGCAAATCAATATCCCAACCGATTCCAAACAATCCATTGCCTGCGCCCGAATTATACGACAACGATAATTGAGGGGTGAACCCATTGCGGTTGGGAGACAGGGGTAGCGGAATGGAGAAAGACGAGGCGCCGTTGGCTGGATTAACCTGAAATTTTTCATCGATGCCTTTTATCGCGCCGCCGCCTTTAGGCAAGGTAATGGCGGGGATTTCGATGGCGTTGGATTTGGTTTTTCCGCCGTCTGTTTTCAGCAATTGGGAGGTGGTGTTCTGTTCCATTTATATGTATGTCTCTACTTCAGCCATCAATGTAGCTCAAATCACCAGTTTTTTCTAAAGACAAATTTTCTGCTTTGCAAAATTTTCTGCCTTGTTTTCCTTTGCCATCGTTGCCCCTTATTGAATCTAATAAGTTGGTTTTAAATGCCTTGAATTAAATCATATGATTTTTTTTTGCAAAAAAAAACGCCCTTAGTACTCTGTTAATTAAGTAAATTATCGTTTCCGGGCGATGGATTTTCGTTCTAATCGAGGAGCGCCCGGAGCCTGATAGCCTTAGCTATCAAGGCGAGGACGGGACGAAGAGTAGAGCGAAAAGGCACGGTCAGAAGCATAAGATATTTATTTAACAGAGTACTTAGTACTCTGTAAAATAAGTAAATCATCGTTTGCCTCGCTCGCCTCCCAGCCTCCTAAAGGAGGTGCAGCCACCCGCAATTCAATCAATATTGGTATTTGCGGGAAGTGGTTCTCCCTTTAGGGAGTTAGATGGCTGCGAGGGGATGTGAAGAAACTTATTTTACAGAGTACTTATTTCTATTGGAGAGGAGTTAGAGTTTGTTCCTCTAATATTCGGGCCAACCCGGAACGGGATTGTACAAAAAGGAGTAAGGCCTTAGTTTGACTTTACTATTTTTTCCTTCGCTGTGCTCGCCGCCTGATGTCGGCCGGGCATCAGCCGCGGGCAAAATCCCGGTGGCATTCTCTCGTTCATGGAGTACCGTCGTCGATTGGAGCCAGGGCGCGCTTCACCAGCGCGCTTTGGGTTGAACCACACCGAGCTACCAATAGCCAACTGTTACAGGGAAGCCTGTACGATGAGAAGAAATCCTGGCAGTTAGTATCTTAGAGTATCTCAACCCTCTAAAGATGCTAACATTACCTTTTATTTCAACGCACAATATCGGATTTTTCTACGGCTTTCCGCAAGGACGTATGGTAAAAAGCCCTGTTGCTGATCGCCGGCGCTATCATTTGCCCAGGCAGCCGCACAGTATGCAACCTGCTGCGAAGCGTAGGGTTACAAGCGGAGCGCTGCTTTCCCAAATATCACCGCCTGTTGAGCCAGGACAAGTGGTCCGCCAAACGGCTGTCGGGGGTGCTGCTCAAGTTGTTGGTTGCTGCTTTCGCCGGTACTGGCGAAGCCCTGGTTTTCGGCTTTGACGATACGATTGAGCGCCGATGGGGCGCCAAGATCAAGAAGCGAGGCATCTACCGTGACCCGGTGCGGTCTTCGAAAAGCCATTTTGTCAAATGCAGCGGTATGCGTTGGCTGTCTTTGATGCTGCTAACCGGCCTGCCCTGGCTGGAAGCTGGCGTATTTTGGGCGCTTCCTGTGTTAACCGCCCTATGCCCGTCGGAGCGGTTTTATAAGTCTCGCGGCAAACAACCCAAAAACTCACGGATTAGGTTTCGCCAGTTAGTCACCTGGTTGAGCCGCAACGCCGCTGCGTTGAACCGGTATATCTACTTGACAGGAGACGGCTCTTTTGCCGTTTACGAACTGCTCATGCACGCTCAAAGCCTTTGGCATTGGCATGATCGTGCGCATGAAGCTCAACGCCCGCTTGTTCCATTTGCCTCCCAAAAATGGTACTCAAAGGCAAGCCAGGCCCAAAAAGCCTCCCATTGGGAAGCGCTTGCTTGACATGGAAAAACGGCTCACCGACAAGCGTATAAAATGGACGCGTGTCATCTTTTTCCGAGTGGTATGGCAAGTGCCACAAAGAAATGTTGATCACCTCGGGCGTACTATCTGGCATAAAAACAACAAGGTGATGGTTAAGGTCAAGTGGGTGCTCGTCAAGGACCCCGACGGAGAGCTTGAACCGGTACTGCTGGCTTGCACCGATACGGAATTATCTGCCGAGGAAATCGTGTCTTTCTTCGTGCGCCGCTGGCGGGTCGAAGTCACCTTCGCTGAAGTACGCCGCCACCTGGGCGTGGAAAGCCAGAGGCAATGGTCAGATTTGGCAATCGAACGTTCAACCCCGTGCCTGATGGTACTGATGTCTATCGTTTGCCTGATGGCAAACACCTTGCATCTGCGCCGTCCAATACAACCTAATGCCACAGCATGGTACCGCAAAACGGCCGTCACCTTCTCGGACGTGCTCTCCGCTGTGAGGCTAGAAATATGGCGCAAAGCCGAACTATCGATAAGCCATTTTCAACCCGATGTCGGAAGTTATTCCGCCAAAATTCGCCACCTTTGGTTCTTGCTTACGCAAGCCGTGGCTTGACGCCCGGAAAAAATAGTAAAGTCAAACTTAGAAGAAAATAACTATTACATTTTGGCTGGCCTTTTTCCACTCATGCTTCGTTGGTAAATCAGTCACGTAGCTAGGCTATGCTCCCGATTTACCGCCTCGCCTGAAAGAAAAAATCCTCCCCCAAATTTGAAACACTTATTTTCTTCTAAGGCCTAATGCGGCGGCATTTTCCGAAGTAGCTTTAAAAACCTACCCATTCTTCTGCATTTTGCCTATTTTCGCCCCTTCAAAACTGAACTTTTTTAGAAAAAAAGAGCTTGGAAAACGACAATAAACACTGCAATTATGGATTATAGCCCGCGAGAGATTGAACAGAAATGGAAAAAGTACTGGGAAGAAAATGAGGTTTACAAGGTCAGTAACCAAAGTGGCCGGCCCAAGTATTACGTTTTAGACATGTTCCCCTACCCTTCCGGCGAAGGGCTGCACGTTGGACATCCGCTGGGCTATATTGCATCCGATATCTTTGCCCGTTTCAAACGCCTGAGCGGGTTCAACGTATTGCATCCGATGGGTTACGATTCCTTTGGCCTGCCGGCAGAGCAATACGCCATACAAACAGGCATCCATCCGGCTATCTCTACTGAACAAAATATCAAGACCTTCCGTGCGCAACTGGAAAACCTGGGCTTCTCTTTTGACTGGAGCCGCGAGGTGCGCACCAGCGATCCGGGGTTCTATAAATGGACTCAGTGGATTTTCATGCAATTGTACAAGCATTATTACGACACGGTTGCCGACAAGGCGCTGCCGATCAGCCAGTTGGTGGAGCGATTTGCCAAAGAAGGCAATGCCGCCGCCCATGCGGTTTGCGATGAAGACACCCCACGGATAACGGCTGAAGAGTGGAATGCCATGAGTGGCGCAGAGCAGCAATTGTTTCTGCTGAAATACCGCCTGACCTTCCCCGAGGAAAGCTATGTCAACTGGTGCCCGGCACTGGGCACGGTACTGTCCAATGACGAAGTGAAAGACGGCGTCAGCGAACGCGGTGGCTACCCTGTGGAACGCAAGCTGATGAAACAGTGGAGCATGCGAATCACCGCCTACGCCGATCGCCTGCTGTACGGCCTGGATGAAATCGACTGGCCGGAAAGCCTGAAAGAACAGCAACGGAATTGGATTGGGCGCTCCCAGGGCGCCAGCGTCCGCTTTGCACTGGATGCTGACCCCGATACGACCATCGAGGTGTTCACCACCCGGGTAGATACCATCTACGGCGTCACTTTTATGTGCCTGGCCCCTGAACACGAACTGGTCGGCCGAATCACCCAGCCGGAACAAAAAGAAGCGGTTGAGAAATACATTAAATGGACGGCTTCCCGCTCTGAGATCGAACGCATGGCGGAAGTGAAGCAGGTGACCGGTGAATTCACCGGAAGCTATTGTATCAACCCCTTCAATGGAGAGCAGGTGCCGATCTATATCGCCGACTACGTCCTGGCCGGCTATGGCACCGGAGCCGTTATGGCCGTTCCTTCGGGGGATCAACGCGACTGGAACTTCGCCAAGCACTTCGGCCTGCCTATCGTCCCCATACTGGACGCCCAGAAAAACATGGAAGAGGCTGCCGATGACACCAAAGAGGGCCGGTACATCAATTCCGGCATCATCAACGGTATGGATTACGAAGCGGCTATCCCCACTTTGACCAGCTGGCTGGAAGAGCGCGGGCTGGGCAGAGGGAAGATACAATACCGTATGCGCAATGCCGTCTTCAGCCGGCAGCGGTATTGGGGCGAACCCGTACCGGCTTACTGGAAGGACGGCGTTCCCTATCTGATCGAAGAGTCCGAACTGCCCTTATTGCTGCCTCCCGTCGATAAATACCTGCCTACCGAAACCGGCGAGCCGCCGTTGGCCCGGGCGGAAAACTGGAAGTATAATAATCAGTATGAATACGAATTGTCAACCATGCCGGGATGGGCAGGGTCTTCCTGGTACTGGTATCGCTATATGGACCCCCACAATACGGACAACTTCGCCAGCGAAGACGCTGTTCAGTACTGGCGGTCAGTGGACCTGTACGTAGGCGGCTCGGAGCACGCTGTGGGCCACTTGCTGTACAGCCGCTTCTGGAACCATTTCCTGTACGACCTGGGACTGGCGCCCGAGCGGGAATACGCCAAAAAGCTGATCAACCAGGGGATGATCCAGGGCGTGATCGAATATATTCACCTGGAAAAATCGGAAGCCCGGCAGAAACGGTTTGTCTCCGCTGACCTGCTGGCCCGGTACCCGGATGCCGAATGGGCCATGATTCCGGTGCATGTAGACTTTGTTAAGGAATATGGAAAGGACCATTCTTATCTGGACCTGAAGGGCATCGATCAATTCCGGGAGTGGCGTCCGGATTTCAAGGATGCCGTCTTCATCACGAATGAAAAGGGGCAGCTGGTAACCAAAAGCGAGGTAGGCAAGATGTCGAAACGCTACTTTAATGTGGTCAACCCCGACGATGTAGTGGCCCGTTATGGCGCCGACTGTTTCCGGATGTATGAGATGTTTTTGGGGCCGATCGAGCAGGCCAAACCCTGGGATACACAAGGCATAGACGGAGTGAGTAAATTCCTGCGCCGGTTCTGGGGTTTGTTCTTTAACAAGCAGGACGTTTTTGAAGTGAGTGAACAGCAGCCCTCCCGGGAGGAATTGAAGGTATTGCACAGCGCCATCAAAAAAGTGAACGAAGATATCGAACGGTTTAACTTCAACACTTGTATCAGTGCCTTTATGATCGCGGCCAATGAATTGAAGCGGCTGAACTGCAACAAAAAAGAAATCCTGGAAGGCCTGGTAGTGCTGATCGCTCCGTTTGCCCCCTACATTGCCGAGGAGCTGTGGCATCAACTAGGACACGAGGGCAGCGTTCACCGCGACAGCGCCTACCCGAAGTTCAATCCGGAATACCTGAAGGAAGACTCGATCACCTACCCCATTGCCATCAACGGGAAGACTCGGGCTACGGTGGACTTTCCGGCTGATTCCAGCAAGGAGGACCTGGAGAAAGCCGCCCGGGAACTGGAAGCAGTGCAGAAATACATCGACGGTAAAACCATCCGCAAGGTGATTGTGGTGCCCAACCGCATGATCAACATCGTCGTGGGATAGTTGAGGGCGATCCTGCTAAGGGCTTCGGCGTGAACTCAACGGGTGTACATCGTACATTTATGTGAAGCTTGGCTATGGAAACTGCCGAAGAAAGGCTTCCGCTGTCATTACTGGAATAGCGGCGCCTTTGAAGTCTTTTAAATTTCTGGTAATGAAAAATTGCATGCCATTGATCGCCGCCACCTGATATTGTATAGCATCCTCCAGGTCTTTAAAATCGGAGGCTAAAGCCAAATCTACTATCCTCTTATCGACGGGAACCAAGGTAACCAATTGTCGAAATTGAGCCACTACCATCCATGCATCCGCTCTTGAGGAGAGCAATTTAGACAACAGATAAAAGAGAAATGGAAATACGCTCGCAGGAACACAAGCCTCGATTTCGCCTTTATCTGCTCTATTGAAAAGCTGTGCAGCAGGGACATCAAAAGGGTGCCGCTTGGTGAGAAAATCTACTATGATATTGGTATCCACAAACACTTTAGGAGGCATCCTGAGGGCTATGTTTTTCAAATAAGTGATCAAAATATGCAGTTTCCGGATCAAATCCAGGTTGTATTGCAGCTATTCCATATAAGCTTCTGACCAAGGGCGTCAGCTCCGTTGTTTCCTCATTATTATTCTGCTGCGTTATCTGCTCAAAATAGTGCTCCACTAGTTTACTGAGACTCGTATTGTATTGCCTGGCAAAACGTCTGGCTCGTTCGATCACTTCTTTATCCAACTTTAAGGTAAGCTTGGTATCCATTTTAATCGTATTTTGAATGGTATACGTACAAAAATACGTATTTTTAGACGTATTTTCAAACCAAAACGAATCCCTTCCCTGACAAGGCAAAAGATTTCTTCTTTGGCCGTTAGGTTAAATTTTGCTATTATGATTGCTAAAATTGTCGCTTTATTTTTTTTCCTTGGTGCGGGGGCCTTTCTCTCTGCCCAGCCCGGCCTGCCCGCCGATAGCCTGCTGGCCCATGTAAAGGAACTTTCTTCGGATAAATACGAAGGCCGCGGCACCCAGGAGCCCGGCAACCTGCTGGCCGGCGAGTACATCCGGCAGCGCTTCGAAAATTTCGGCCTGGAGCGATTCGACTCCACCTATGTGCAACCCTTTAGCTTCTTTAACCGCTGGCAAAAGCAACGCTACGATGGCCAAAACATCATTGGCTACCTCCGGGGAACGGAATCCCCTGAACAATATATAGTGCTGAGCGCCCACTACGACCATATCGGCAAACAGGATGACGAGATTTACAACGGCGCCGATGATAACGCTTCCGGCGTAGGCGTCCTGCTGGAAACAGCGCGCTATCTCAGCCAGCACCCACCCCGCCATTCCGTGATATTTGCCGCCTTCGATGCGGAAGAACTGGGGTTGCGGGGCGCCGATCATTTTCTGGATGAGCCGCCGGTTCCCATCGGCCATATCCTTCTCAACATGAATATGGATATGATCAGCCGAAATACCCGACAGGAGTTATATGTTGTCGGCGCCGGTTATAATCCATTTCTCAAAGCCCCTCTTGAGAAACTGGGCGAGGCCTGCGCCCTCACTATTTCCTTTGGCCACGAATCACCTGAACCGGCCCAATCAGATGACTGGACCCTGGCTTCCGACCACGCTAAATTCCACCAGAAAAACATTCCCTTTCTGTATTTTGGTGTGGAAGACCATGAGGATTACCACCGGCCAACGGACGACTTCGAGCGCATCATGCCGGCATTTTATGTCCAGGCAGCAGGGTTTATACTGGAAAGCCTGCTGTATTTGGATGAGCACTGGGAAAGTTTGGTGAGACGGTAAGGTAGGGTGTTATAGGTTATATTGCTGACGGCCCTCCGGAAACCATACGGCGGGCCGGTACAAAGCGCTGTGTTTACGAACATGTTTGGAGGCCAGGCGCATAGCCAGGCCTACTTCTTAAGTCCAGTCAACACCATATACCCGTCCAGGTTGCCATTATTGTCATAAGTCTCTGAGCGCACTATCCCAACCCCTTCGGCGTAATATTCTACAGAAGAAAAAGTTTTGCCAAGCATCATTTTCACCTCAGTCGTTTGGGTGAGTTTGTAGCATTCAAAAGTACCGGCGGGCGTGGTGATCGTTTCCTGTCCAACGACTTTCCGGTCAGTAATATTGACCGTCATGTTGACGATATTGACACCATTGGCCCCGGCTTTAATATGGGTGCTGGCGCCCGGCAATTTCTGGCCGGCCTTCAGCTCTTTGGGAATAGTGAGGTCTTCGCCTTCGATGGTTACATCCATATTGGAAAAGGACTGCTGCATGGCGGGGTTCAGCAAGGATCTGGCATCCATTTTGACTACCCCTCCTTCGCACCGCACCCGGTATTCACTGGAAAACTGCTCTGTGTCTTTTTTGTCGAAGACGGTGTTGGCGACAACCGCCTCTACTCCCTTGGAGGCAGCTTTTACAGATTTCAGGATGCTTTGGGTTTTGCTTTCCAGCTTATCCTTTTTATCGAAATAGGAATATTCCAGTGTTACTCCTTCTTTGAAGGGGTAAAACAAAGAACAATCAGGCTGTGCTTGCAGGGCGGCGCCCCAGAAAAAAAGTAAAAAGTAAAAAACGACGTTCTTTTTCATTTTTGGAATAGGTTTGATTAGGTGGCCTAAAGTATTGAACATCTAATCATATCTGAAGTTATTAAGTTTTTCCGGGAATAAAATTACTTACTCCCACTTAAGAGTAATGAAAAACTTGCTTTCCACACATCAAAATCGTTAACTTTCTGTTAAGTGCTTAAACTCACAACTACATTCGGCATGGGAGCCGCCCGCCGCTGGGCCTATAGCAAAATGGAGTCCTTTAGTGAGCGCCAGGAAAACCGCCTGCGTGTCTCCTACCTGAAGTTTGACCAGGACATTTGTGGCATGGGGCAACATCGCAACGTTTTTGCGGCACTGCCTGGCATCGGCCCGCACAAAGAGGAAATGGTCTTTGTAGAAGCCCACATGGATAGCCGTTGCGAAGACGGCTGTGATACCCAATGCAATACCACCATCTATTTCGACACGCTGGTTTACGTCACCAAAAAGATCGACACCATCTACTTCCTGGAGCCTGGCACCCTCTATTACCTTACTGCAGCCACTATTGACAGCAACGACATAGAAAGCCAGTTTACAAATGAAGCGTTCAATTTCTTCACTACCGGTTTGGAGGAGCAAGCCTACCTTTCAGACGGGGGGATCACCCTTTTACAAAATCGCCCCAACCCCTTTGACGAAGCTACAACTATCTCTGTACTGGTGGAGCGGCCGGTGCGGTACCAAAAGGCGTTCATTCGTGTGGCAGATACACAAGGCAGAGAGCTGGCCCTGTATGACATCGAATTGAGGCCAGGCTTGAGCGAAATTTTGTATGGCTATGAAAAGCATCAATACCGTTTGTCTGTAGCGGAACAAATCAATTATTTAGAATACAACTTGAAGGGGGCAAATGAAGTTAAAGGAGGAGTACTTCAAAAGAACAACCAACATGATCCGTTCCCTTCTTTTCGCCCTTAGCCTCCTTACTTTCATCTCCTGTCAATCAGAAAAGCCAAAGGAGAAGGCAGAACCGAATCCTCCCGCGCAATTGACAGCCCTTGAGGAAGTAGCAGATAAAAATAGTACCACGGCAGAGAATAATGCTCATAATATGCCGGCCGAAGACACAGAGCACGTTTTCCAAAAAAAAAGGGCTACTCCCCATAGCGAGGCAGCGACGGTTGTGAATGCTGAGAAAACAATGCCCAAAGAAGCAGTGAGCGCACCCAAAATCAAGGCAAAAGCTACGGAGATACCGCAAAAAGATACCAAGCCATCCAAACTCGCTACCGGTAACCCAGAAACCAATAGCCCGACGCCCCCAAGCCACAAAACCTGGGACGCCTTGCTCCAGAAGTACGTTTCCTCCACCGGTAAAGTCAATTACAAAGGGCTGCTGAATGAAAAGGCCAAACTTCAGGCCTACCTCGACGAACTGGCCGCCAACCCGGCAGATAAAAGCTGGAGCCGCAATGAAAAACTAGCCTACTGGATCAATGCCTACAACGCCTTTACGGTCAAATTGATCCTGGACAATTACCCCGTTTCCAGTATTACGAAAATCCATAATGGTAAGCCCTGGGATGTGAAATGGATAAAGTTGGGCGAGAAAACTTACGCTCTCAACAATATCGAAAATGACATCATTCGGCCTCAATTCAAGGAACCCCGAATCCATTTTGCAGTCAACTGCGCCGCCGTATCCTGCCCTCCCCTTCTCAACCGTGCCTGGACAGCCGATAACCTCAACCGGTATCTGGATCAGCAGGCCCGGAGCTTTATCAATAATAAAAAGTACAATCAGATCAGTGCAGATGAGGTGGAAGCCTCGAAAATCTTTGAATGGTACGCTGCCGATTTTGGCAACCTCATCGACTACCTCAATCAGTATTCCGAAACGCAGATACAAAAAAAGGCAAAAGTGAGTTATAAAGAATATGACTGGGGGTTGAATGAGTGAGGGATGTGGTGATGTGGTGATGTGGTGATGTGGTGATGTGGTGATGTGGTGATGTGGTGATGTGGTGATGTGGTGAGGGGGGGGGATTAAAAAACCCGGTGAATCCTGTAAATCCTATGATCCGGCCCTTATCTTGCCATCCAGTCGATAAACCTATTCGGATGAGAAGAACGATACTGCTATTAGCGGCCCTTTTCTGCCTTTCCCTGTCGCCCAGCGCTCAGCAAAAGCGGGTGCTGCTGGAAAAGTACACCTCTGCCTTTTGCGGAGCTTGCCCCAATGCGCACCTCATCGCCGAGGAACTGGCAGCCAGTTACCCCGAACTAACCCTCGCTTTTCACCATTCTTCCGTTGATGGGATGGCCAATCCCTACAGTACGGAATGGCGCAGTGGCTTTGGCTTATTGGGCACGCCTATGGGTATAGTTGGCCGCAGCGGGCCCGCCGCGAATCAGATCGCCGCCCAGCCGCAGCAATGGGAAGCCCGAATTCTTGAACAGCTAAACGAGCCCGCCTATGTGGGGTTGGAACTGCAAGGCAGTTATAACCCCTTTTCGCGTGCGCTTGCACTCGATATTTCCTGCGCCTTCACAGAGCGCCCGCCAGCCGGGGAACTCCGGCTCAACCTGATGGTCACGGAAGACTCGGTGATCCACGCCGGTTATGGGTTTGACCAGAGCAATTACTTCAATGAAGTAGAAGGGCATCCTCTCTTCGGCCTGGGGCAACCCATCTATTTCTACCCTCATCACCATGTAGTGCGGGAAATAGCCGATGGCGCCTGGGGCACACCGGATGTCTTTCCTGAACTACCCGAAATCGGCCAGGTATATAGCCATCACTACGACTATTTCGTACCCTGGAACTGGGATCAAAAGAAGATCAAAGTGATCGTCTTTGTTTCTCTATATAGCGAAAACAACCCCATGCAGCGAAAAGTCCTGAATGTAATAGAACAGCCGCTTCCGGGCCTGCTGACTACAGCGGCCGAAAGCCCGGCCAGCGACAGCCAAACACTCCGGGTTTTTCCCAACCCGGCTACCGAACAGCTCCATCTGGCCGTGCCCGAATACACCCGGCTGGTTGAACTTCATACTCCCTCCGGCAGGGTTGTATATTCACACGCCTTATCGCCGGGTATCCAGCAGATCGATGTTTCCGGGCTGGCGGGTGGGCTTTACCTTGTCAGGGCAGTGACACGCACCGGGGTGCAAGTTCAGAAAGTAATCATCCAGGGCCGCTGATGCAGTTACCCAAAGCCTTCTCCGAACAAATGCAGACTCAACTGGGAAGCGAATGGCCCGCTTTCCTGGAGGCCTTGTCGGCTCCTCCCCCGGTAAGTATCCGCCTTCATCCTTTGAAGAATTTAAAATTGCAAGAAAATGCTGGAAAAGTAAAATGGAGTTCTGACGGATTATACCTTTCTGAACGGCCGGTTTTCACCCTCGATCCCTGTTTCCACGCCGGCGCCTATTACGTGCAGGAGGCTTCCTCTATGTTTGTCGGAGAAGCGGTACGCCAGCTTACCGAGCCGGGGCCGCCCATCCGGGTGCTGGATCTCTGCGCCGCCCCTGGGGGGAAAAGCACCCTTTTACTATCTACCCTCCCCCAGGATAGCCTGGTTTTGGCCAACGAGGTGATCCGTTCCCGATATCAGCCCTTGCGGCACAACCTCGTCAAGTGGGGATATCCCAACAGTTGCAGCAGTATGCACGATAGCCGGGAGTTCAGCGGGTTAGAAGGTTTTTTTGACCTCATCCTGGTAGACGCGCCCTGTTCGGGAGAAGGCTTGTTTCGCAAAGATCCCGGCGCTACCGCCGAGTGGTCGGAGGAAGGAGTTCAACTCTGTGCCGGCAGGCAGAAGCGCATCCTGGCGGATGCAGTAAAGCTGCTGGCGCCGGCTGGAATTTTACTGTATTGCACCTGTACCTACAACCGGCAGGAGAATGAAGACAACGCCAGCTGGCTGAAAGACACTTTCGGGCTCCACCCTGAGCCGCTCCGGCTGGAACCGGAATGGGGGATTGTCGCCAGTGGGTTGGGCTATCAATTTTATCCCCACCGGGTCAGAGGAGAAGGCTTCTATCTGGCGGCATTCCGAAAAACCGATGGGCCATCCTACCCTATCCCCAAACTACGTAGCTTCGCACCCAGAGGCTATCAGCCCTTACCCGGGCATTTGAAGGACAACTTGAAAGAGTGGGCCCACGACCCCGATGCATTGGCCTTGTTCCAGAATGCAACGGGTAAGATCATCGCCTTCCCAAAGCAACACGAGGAGTGTGTGGCGCAGCTCGGCCATGTCTTAAGCCGTTTTCAGGTGGGCGTAGAATTGGGGCAGTTCAAGAAAAAAGACTTCGTTCCGGCTCATTCTTTGGCGCTCAGTACACTGGCGGCTGGCCCGATACCCAGGCCGGCCCTCCAGTTGGAGGCCGCTTTGCAATACCTGAAAAAGGAAACGATCAGCGTGGAAGGAGCGCCGGAAGGATGGGCGCTTGTGGCCTACCATGGCTTGCCCCTCGGTTGGATAAAAGGTTTGAAAAACAGGATCAATAACTACTTTCCCAAGGAATGGCGAATCCGAATGGATGTGAAGGGCGCCGGCAGGTAAAATGAGAAGGGCGTTACCAGGAAGAACACCCTTCGATTCTCACTTGTATTTATGGAAAGCGCAAACAGGCATGCTGCCTCTTATGCAAGTTTACCCATATCCCGCACCAGAATCTTACCGCGATTGAAGTAGATCAGATCGGATTTCTTAAGCTCATTGAGCACCAGAGTCACGGTCTGCCGCGAAGTACAGGTAATATTGGCAATATCCTGATGGGTAAGGGAATGCTTCAGGAGCATTTCGTAGCCCACTCTCAGTCCTCGTTTATCCACTGATTCCTTGATGAATTCAATGATGCGGGTACGGGCATCTTTGAAGATCAGCGACTCCAGTTTACTCTCCGCCTTCATAAGCCGGCCGCCAAAGAGGTTCATTACGTAATTGCAGAGCTCAAAATTATTCCGCATCAATTTTTTGAGGTCTTCCACCTTGAGTTGATACAAATGAACATCTTCCTTAAGCGCCTGGGCAAAATCTGTACGTACTTTTTCTCCGATCAGGCCCAGTTCACCAAACATGGCAGTAGGGTGAATCAAAGACTTGATGATCTCCTTGCCATCCGTAGAATGAGTCCCGATTTTCACAGTACCCTTAGCTAGAAAAAAAATATACTCAGAAGAATCTCCAGGCATGTAAATGAAACTATACTTGGGCTTGATTTTGACTTCCATCATTTCAGAGAGGCGCGCCTTTTCTTCTTCGGGAAGCATATCGAAAAGTGGGAAAAGGCCGATAAAAGATGTTTTAGCTTCAGCATTCATAACGTTATATTTTGTGGTACATAGAGAAAAGGGCAATTTTTCAAAACCGCTTACAAAACATTTTTTTCAAAAGCTTCTCGGGCCCCATTTTGTTTTGCATATGTACCATAGAAGACACTAATAATTCTTCTTCCCCCTACGTGAAGAATGGTTTTTTTCATGAATGGTTCAAAAGAAAGGGGCTTTAGGGAAAAACGGCTACTGAATATAAAGAGAATCCAGTGAAGCGTTGTATCCGGCGAAGATACCCAGCCCACCATCGATATTATCATAGATGATCACTGGCTCTGAGAAGGGAGAATCCGAGGATTGTTTTTGCCGGCTCAGGTCGGAAAAATAGCGGTAGTATTCTTCAGTAACCGCTCGCAGTTCAAGGAATAGTTTACCCAATATTTCCTGATCTTTTTTCAGCTTTATGTTCAGGGGTAGTTCAAAGCTGATCACTTGCCCATTGTTGATGAGGTTATCTTCCATCAATAGCCCTCCGTTGATATGGGCTACCCGGTTGTTGTCGTTATCTTCCGGATTGAATACAAGAGACTGGAGGTAACTATGCGTAATAACCGTGTCGCCCCCCTCCTCGAGCGTGTACTCGTGGATTTGTTGTAAAAGGCTAAGATGGTAATAGTTCTTTTCTTCACCTGGATCTTCAAAACTCAGCCGAACCAGGTAGGTGGCTAAGAATTTTTCTATTTCCTGGCTTTCACCTACTGCAAATTCGGAGATGCTGGCTGATAACAAACTTATGGAATTGGGAATCTTGCTTTTGGCCATTACCGGAGCACAACAGGGAGCCTCAACCTGAATGGTATAGGTAGTATTCACTTTTGGCACCAGATTACGAGTCGTGAAATAAGGAACTTCGCTCAATCCGGACTTAGGCTTTACGAATTCCAGCGTTTCCAGGTGCTCATCATCCTCATAAATCTCCACTGTGGCATCCAGTACATATTCTTCCTTCTGTTCATCCAGAATGAATTGAGATTTCGATACATAGACCTGTACAGCCTTATCCAGGGTAAAATTGCTCACGACCACCAATTTAGGCTCAGGGGTTTCCAGGCTGAATGAAGCCGGCTGTTCACAACCAGGAGTGATCAGAAGCATCAGAAGGATAGCGAGGTGTAGTAGTTGCCGGAACATAGCCCTCCAGATATTTAGGATTTCATACTAATACTAAACTGTCACCATCGGCACAGAGAGGCTAATGCCGACAGGCAGGATAACCAAATACTATTCTTCCCTTCTCAAAAGCACCGGAGGCGATTCTCCCGGTGGGCTCCTAAGTGAGAAATGAATAGGGAAATACGCACAAATATACAATTAAAATTTTATTGAATAGTTCAGAGAGGGCAACATAGGAATAATTGATACGGGTACAAACTCTTTCTTGAGCTTGAGTTGCTGATCTTCCGCCTCATAAGTATTGCGCAGATCGTAATACAGAGGGTTTCTTCGATTGTAGAGGTTGTAGACCCCTACATTGATGGTGTGGCCGATTCGGTCGGTATTAAAATAGAAGTTGACACCCAGGTCTAAACGGTGATAAGCTGGCATCCGATAGGCATTTTTACTGCCATAATCAAAAACCGTAATCGGCGTCTCGCCTGATTCCGGAAGAATGATCTCGTACTTTTCAGCGGGCAGGCTGAACGCAAAACCAGAAGAAAGAACCCAATTGGCGGAGACCTCTATCCAGTCTTGGATGCGATGGCTAAAGGCTACCTTTAGATCGTGCCTGCGGTCATATTTGTAAGGATAGGGTTGCCCGTTATTGACAAATTCGTACTGTCGGCCGGCGTAGGCCAGGCTATAGGCCAGCCACCCGGTTGTCCTTCCGATTCTTTTGCTCAACATCCCTTCCAGGCCGTAGGCCTGGCCATCGCCCGAAGTCACATTGGCTTCCCAGTCATTAAGGAACAGCGCTCCTTCAGCGTAAGCAAGTAATTGGCTCATATCTTTGGCATAAGCCTCCAGGCTCAACTGCCAGCCTTTTTTCAAGCTCCAGGTGGATGCAATACCGGTTTGCCAACCTTCCTGCGGGGCGACCTTCTCCGTGGAAGGCACCCAGATTTCCGTCGGAAGCCCCACGGCAGAATTGGAAAGTAAATGGACAAACTGTTGCATGCGGCTGAGATAAGCTTCCAACTGCCAATTTTCCCGGGCCTGCCACGACAGGGATAAGCGAGGCTGTGGAGACCAATAGGCCTTTTGCCCTACCTGAAATGCAGCCAGGTGCACCCCCAGGTTAGCCTTCAGCCGCCGGCCCAGGCGGGCCTCGTCCTCAAAATAAACGCTATATTCCATAGCTCCGACCGCTTCCTGATCTTCGCTGCCCTGCGAAAGCACATTGCCGTTGCCTGATTTCTCAACAACATCATAGGCAAAAACGCCCGGCAGGAAACTGTGGCGCGTAATATTTGCCCCAAACCGGATGTAGTGATTGGGCACGGGAATGTAATCAAAGTCCAGGCGCAAACCCAGATCGCAGATATTACTTGAATAACGGCCGATATCGACAAGGCGGTCCAATGTATTTTGGTTGGACAATGCCACCAGAGAATCTGTAGCGTAGTAGTTGATATTGACCTCCAGGCTGCTGTATGTGGCCGCCAGGTTGGCGAACAGCTTGTCATTGAACAAGTGATTCCATCGAAGTGAAGCTACCGTGTTGCCCCATTGTATCCGGTCGGAGTAATCTCTCTCTAAGCGAAAAAAAGCGGGTTCCGCCAAATCATCTTGCCGGGCCTGAAGCGTATCCGCTGAACGGCCGCTGTTGGAATAATGGTCTGATCCCGAATAATAACTCAGGTAGAGATGGTCCTTTTTCGACAAGGAGTAATTCAGTTTGGCGTTCAGGTCATGGAAACTATAGCCGACGAACACGTCCTCTCCTTTTTCCGCTTTGAGGCTGCGGGCCAGGGGCTGTAAATACCAATCGATGAACGACCAGCGGCCGGAGATCAAAAAACTGCTTTGGTCTTTGACGATGGGCCCTTCCAGGGATAAACGTCCGGAAAGCAGGCCCACGTCCCCTCGCAGCCCAATTTTTTTGCGGTTGCCTTCGCGGGTGCGAATGTCGAGCACCGAAGAGAGCCGCCCGCCGTATCGGGCGGGAAAACCGCCTTTGATCAGCCGTGCCGAACTTACCGCACTGGTATTGAAAACGGAAAAAATACCGGCGGCATGAGAAATGTTATATACCGGAACCCCATCGATCATGATCAGGTTCTGTCCGCTGTTGCCGCCGCGAACATGCAGCCCGCCCACCCCATCTGTTCCCGTCTGAACCCCGGGCAGAAGATGGACTACGCGGATGATATCTGCCTCTCCGGCCAATGCCGGCAGGCGTTCTATCTGCTCTACACTCAACTCATGGCTGGAAGCGGAAACAACCCGCCCCTGGCCTGCGTCCATGCGCTCGCCGATCACTTCCACCGGATCTAAGGTCAGGGAGGGTTTGAGGGATATGTACATTTTTTTGTCTTCCTGAAGCAGCAACTGCCGTGCCTCCGGGCTGTAACCCAGGTAGGAAAAATACAGGCTTACCTGCCCGGCCGGGAGGGTCAGAGAATAGAAACCGTATTCATTGGTAATCGCGCCTTTCCCGGTATGCAAATCCTGTATGTTGGCATTGATCAGCCGCTCGCCGGTATTGGTATCTTCCAGGAAACCACTGATCGTGAAGGAATGGCCGGAAGCCAGGAAAATGACCACTTGTGAGCCTACTGCCCGATACTCCAGGGCAGTACCCTGCAGCAATTCATCCAGTACCTGAGCCAGCTTCTGCTCCCGGATATCCACATCCAGGCGGCGAAGCGGCAGGATGTCGTTGCTGAAGGAAAGGTTTACGCCTTCCTGATCCGATAGTTGATAGAGGGCCTGCTCCAGTAGTATTCCCTTGCCGCTGATGGACACCGGCTGCTCCAGCACACTCTGAGCACGAATGTTCGCTGCCGCCAGAAAAACCGCAAGGAGCAAGTAAAGCCGCTTCATTTATAAAATTTGAGATACAACACCTTCAAAAATAAAGCGTTTTGTCCAGGAATTCAAAAATACAGCCCTTCTTGTTTATAGCCTCAGGCAGGCAGGTTGTCCATTGCTTTTAACCTTCTGTAGAATTGGCTGTTGATTTTTATTTCTATCTTCCTACTTTTGAGCAAAATTCAAACCATAGATCAAGATGAAAAGTTTATGCTTAATACTATTGGCGGCTATCCCCTTCTTCACCTTCTCCCAGGACAATGGAACGCCGGCAGAATTCCAGCTTGAAAAATCGGAAACCGAAGCCCATCTTCGCTTTCTGGCTTCCGATGAACTCCAGGGCCGCCGAACCGGTGAAATGGGCAACAACATCGCCGCCCGGTATATCGCCACACAATTCGAAGCCTTCGGCCTGCAAACCGCTCCCGGGCTGGATGGCTACTTCCAGCCAATTGCATTTGAGGCGGTCACCCCGCCCCGGAATGCTTCCCTGTCTCTCAACAAAACCACCTATACCCAGGGCGACAACCTGCTCATCCTAACGGGTAATGCGGACAACCTGAAAACGGAAGCCGTTTTTGTCAATTTCGGCTGGGTGGATAAAGAAAGCGGCCACGATGACTACCAGGGGTTGGACGTTAAGGGAAAGATCGTCTTTTCCCTTCCCGGCACGCCCGATGGGCAGGACCCCATGTCCGTTTTCAATTCCATGAAGCAAAAGCGAAAACTGGCACAGGAAAAAGGCGCCGTAGCCCTGATCGAGTTGTACCGGCTGCAATTCCCCTGGCCTTTCTTCCGCTCCTTTTTTGACAAGGAGAACCTCTCCCTCGCCGGGGAAGCAGGCGAAAACAGCTCAAAGCAGGATATCGTCTACGGCTGGGTGAAAGAGGAAAAGGATGGCAATGTACAACAGATGCAGGAAGGGAAAAAAGTGAAGGCCAGCCTGATGAGTAAAGGTTTTACCCGACGCGTCGTCTATTCCCAAAATGTCATCGGCATCATTGAAGGCATAGACCCTGAGCTTCGGGATGAATACCTGCTGCTGACCGCCCATTACGACCACGTCGGTACGGGCAAGAACGGCGGCGGCCCCTATACGCCTCAGGATAGCATCTTCAACGGAGCCCGCGATAACGGTATGGGTACGGTAGCCCTGATCAGCGCCGCCAAGGCTCTGTCTATTGACCGGCCGCGCCGTTCGGTTATCGTGCTTGCTGTTACAGGGGAAGAACTGGGCCTGCTCGGCAGCAAATACTACTCCGAGCATCCGCTTATTCCATTGAACAAAACGATTTTTAACCTCAACAGCGACGGCGCAGGCTACAATGATGTCTCCTACGTATCTGTCGTGGGCTTCGGCCGCACCGGAACGGACGCCCTCGTGGAAGCAGGCGTCAATATTTTCGGGATGGATGTATTCCCCAACCCCGCTCCGGAGCAAAACCTCTACGACCGTTCCGATAATGTATCCTTTGCCAGCAAAGGGGTCCCGGCAATCCAGTTCGTTCCCGGCACCACCGGCTTCGATGAAGCAATAAGTAAGTACTACCATCAGGTAACGGATAACCCGGACACCATCGACTACGATTACCTGCATAAGTTCTGCCAGGCTTTCGCCCGTACCGCCCGCCTCATCGCCAACGAAAACGGCCGGCCCCAATGGGCAAAGGGGGATAAGTACGAAAAGGCGGGAATGGAGTTGTATGGGGATGAGTGAGGGAGTGAGGGAGGGAGTGAGGAGTGAGGGAGTGAGGAGTGAGGGAGTGAGGAGTGAGGGAGTGAGGAGTGAGGAGTGAGCGGGGGAGAGAGGGAGTAGCCGTTCAATTTTCAATGTATTGTAAATACATTACCGTGATTTGCGAATTGCGAACACCGGGATAGTTCAAATTTCTGTGTCTTCTGAAAAACGCCCCTTGATTTTCAGGCTTCGGCGTGAGCTCAGTCGAACCGAACTTGCGAACAGCGAACTTGCGAACAGCCCCCCCCCGGAGTTCACTCCTCTTTTTCTTCCTTCTTTCTTTTCTTTCTCCCTTCCGTTTTCTTCTCAATAAGATATTGGTTGCGGTCCGGGCCATTGCGGGAAACTAGTTCAGCCAGGAAGCCGGTGACGAAGAGCAAAGTGCCAATGACCATACAGGTAAGAGATATATAAAAATAGGGATTGTCCGCTACCAGAATGGTGGGCAATTTTTGGTGTAACCGATACAATTTATTGACGCCAATATAACCTGCGGCGAAAAAGCCAACAACGAATATCAACGTGCCCAGGGTTCCGAAAAAATGCATGGGCCTTTTGCCAAACCTGGAAATAAAGATCACGGACATCAAATCGAGTGGGCCCCGGATGAACCGCTCTATCCCGAATTTTGTGACGCCGTATTTCCGTTCCTGGTGAGCCACTACCTTTTCGCCGATCTTATCAAAGCCCGCCCATTTCGCCAGGACGGGTATGTAGCGGTGCATTTCGCCGTACACTTCAATGCTTTTCACTACATCTTTCCGATAAGCCTTCAGCCCGCAGTTAAAATCGTGAAGTTGAATGCCCGTCATACGGCGGGCGGTCCAGTTGTAGAACTTGCTGGGAATGTTTTTGGAAAACAACGGGTCCTTCCTCTTTTTCTTCCAGCCGGAGACCATATCGTAGCCATTCTCCACGATCATGTGGTAGAGTTCGGGTAGTTCTTCAGGGCTGTCCTGCAGGTCGGCATCCATAGTAAACACAACATGGCCACGTGCCGCCAGAAAACCCGTATTGAGTGCAGCGGATTTACCATAGTTGCGTTGAAACTTGATGCCCCGCACCTCGGAATGCTGCCGGGCCAACTGTTCAATGATGCTCCAGGAACGGTCCTTGCTGCCGTCATCTACCATAATGACCTCATAGGAGAAGCCCTCCGCCGTCATCACCCGGCGAATCCAGGCTTCCAGCTCTGGCAGCGATTCTTCTTCATTAAATAACGGTATGACGATCGATATATCCATTCGTTAAAGATTGAAGGATGAAAGGAACGAATTATGGCCTTTATTCAATCACTCACTCACTCATTCACTCATTCACTATCCCCTCCGGCTGGCCAATCCGGCCATACCCAGTGCAAACAAAAAACCGCCGAGCAAACTGCGGACAAAGGTGAAGAATACGTTGCCCACTGTCGGGATGAGTTTATCTCCTTTAATGGACTCCAGCATGGCTGCCCTTTGTTCCTCATCGAGCATACTGCCCGAACGCTCCAGGCTTTCTTTCATAACCTCGCGCTGCAAATCTATTAAACCGGGGTCTGCAAGGCCATATAAAAGGTAGTAAAAAAGGTAGTAGGTAAAGTTGGCGATCACAAAAACCAGGAAAGCGGCACGCAGGGCGGCCTGAAACCCGATGCGCTTGCCGGCGGCTTCTGCCTGCACTGCGCTCCACATGAGCGCCAGATAGAAACCCAGCGACGCCCAATAGACAAATGGGTTGAAAAGTAACTTCTTGTTGATAAAATAAAATAGCAGGAAATAGGCAACCGTACCTATTCCTGCTATCAGGCCGTATTTTACCGCCGCTCGGGATGCTGTCATAATACTGCTATTTTGCGCCTGCAAAGATAGCAGAATTTTGAGAGATCAAAACATCGCCTTTGGCTATGGTTAAGCGACACGCTATCAATAACTGTCGGTTTTCTAGGAGTGCTTTTTCCTTTATCCTGCGTTGAGGAACCGCCTCCCTTAGCACTGCTAAGGTCGGGAACCCTCGCCTTGGCTAAAGAAAAAATCACTTGCCTATCGAAACACGACACTTATTAATCGCGCGTCGCTAAGCGGCATTCGCCGGATGCTCCCGTTTCATAATTGCTCCGACGATCAGGGAGAAGACCACGCCGGCGATCAGGGAGAAAATCCCCCCCATAATAGACATCATTGCAGGAGTAAACATCCAACTCATCATTTTGAGGCCCTGTTCCGCCTGCTCTTCACTCATGCCTTGCTTCTCGATCATTTGCTCCCGGGAAGCCGTCAGAATATCTTCTATGAGCCCCGGCTCGACAAAAGAAAAGAAGATATAGCCCCACACCACGGAGATCACCATAATGACCAGCGTGACGAGAAAGCCTACCCGGAAGCTGCGGCCAAAAGAAATAAACCCGCCCAGGTCTTCCTCGCGGTGTTGCTTCACCGCCATAACGATGGCGGCAATGGTAATTCCCCAGTTCAGAATGTTGACGACCCAGTTGGAACCGCCTCCCTGGTCAGTGTAATCAACCATGCCGGAAAGGTGGACCAGCAAACCGAGAACGACCAGGACCAGGCCGGCCAGCAAGCCATACCGGCTGGCCGTAGGCCAGGCTGATACTTTGGAAGGGTCGATGTAATCATTAGGATTATCCAGTGTACTCATAACGGTAGGTTTAAAGTTGGAAAATAGTATTCCCCCAATGTCCAAACTATTGCCGGAATTGCCAAGCTTTTTCTATAGATGCAGGATAATCTGCGATTGAATACTGGCTGCAAGAGGTTTTTAGAGCTTGTTGGGGAATTGTTTTTGGTGATGGAATCAGTCAATTTTTTGCTTAAACAAGGCGCAGGTTCGGGATCGTAGCGGCGCTACGAAGCCCGGTTCTGCAACGCAGTGTAAGCGAAAAAGTGGCGATTTGAGCCCGAAGGATAATTCCCCAACAAGCTCTTAGCCAATTTGGCATTTGGGGTAACTATTTCATTAGGTGTTATGGTATTCGGTATTATAGTTTTGTGGACCGGGCATTATTAATCACCGCTAAAGGCTTACCAATCAACTCTTTACCCAAAAATGGAGAATTAAAAGAACGGGACAGCACCTTGTCCCGGCTGTAAACCCATTGCTGCGCCGGGCTGAAGACAGTAAGTTCTGCCGGTTGCCCCTCCTCGATAACCGGAAGGGGCAGCCCAAAAATCTTCCGGGGATTGGCCGCAGCCAGGCGCACAATCAGGTCATCCGTCAGCCAATCCCCCACGTAAGTCCTGCAAACAGCATAGAAAACTTCCAGCCCTGTGGCGCCGAATTCGGCATAAGAGAATTCTTTTTTCTTCAACTCCTCTTCCAAAGGGACGTGGTTGGCGCTGATGGCGTCGATCGTACCATCGAGCACCCCTTGCTTTAAGGCTTCCAGGTCTTCCCTGCCCCGCAGCGGAGGCATGAGTTTGTATGCTGCGTCAAAGGTGTTCACAGCAGCATCATCAAAGGCCAGGTTCATTACGGAAACCGAAGCCGTAACCCGCAGCCCTTTCTGCTTGGCTTCCCGCACCATTTGTACGGCGCCCGCCGTAGACAGATTGGCCAGATGGAGCCGGCTGTCAGCGTATTCCAATAGCCGCAAATCGCGCTGCACCATCAACTCCTCGGCTATGGCCGGGATACCCCGCAGCCCCAGAGCGGTGGAAGCCTCTCCTTCATGAACCTGGCCGCCGCCGCCGATCTCCAGGTCCAGCGGCTGGTTGATCACCAAACCATCGAAAGCCTTAACATATTGAAGGGCGCGCAGCATCAGCCCGTCGTGTTGCAGAGGCTGGTTTCCATCGGAAAAAGCCAATGCACCCGCCGTGTGCATATCGATCATCTCGGTGATCTCTTTTCCGGCGCAACCCGAGGATATGGCTCCGAGGGGAAAAAAATTGACCAACTGGCTGCGGGTATGCTGGAGAATATAAAGCACTTCCGATTTGGCGTGAAGCACCGGGTTCGTATTGGGCTGGCAGGCTATAGCCGTGAAACCTCCGGCGGCGGCCGCTGCGCCAACAGATGTCAGGTTTTCCCGATGTTCAAAGCCAGGGTCTCCTGTCTGCACCCCCATATCCATCCAACCTGCCGAGACGTTCAATCGCTCACCTTCCAGACGAGGAACTCCCTTCGCATCGATCGCCTTGCCTATGGCATCAATCTTGCCATCGCGTACGAGGATGTCCCTGCCTTGTTCATGATGAGGGCCTCCAGGGTCAATAATATGCGCACTTTTTATCAACACATCCATCTGCCAGGGTTTTTGATAAAATTAACACAATCATCTAATCTAAAGAAAACCATCGGTTATTCTTCCATACATAATTACCTTCTCTCCGGTACAACTCATCCACTTCCTGGCGGATGAGCAATTCATCGAGAAACAAAGGTTGCTGGCCAAGCTCTTCATTTCGTATCGTGAAGCGAATTGTAGATTCTGCCAGTTGAGGAATAAACCGAAACTCGAGCAAGGCCCAGCCGTCGTTATCAATGGCTTTAATATTTCCGTATACCTGAAACCGCTGCTGATACACCTCTTGTTCTCCTTCGGGCAGGTATTCCAGAATCTGGGCCTCGGACCGGGCGCGCAGGTCTTCCCCCACATACATCCAAACTGAAAACGTATACCAGCCCTTTGCCATCTGCCGGGGTATCGGGCCGTCGAAGGCTATCACCCCAGAGGCGGCCGGCCCTTGTTTTGCCCCTCCTCCCCGGTAGTAATCATTTGTTCTGAGGCTGTCAAAAGATTCGTAGAAAAAGGTCCGGTTGCTATCTCTCGACAAAAAGGGGCCATGTGGATAAAGGGAGAGGGTATCGTTATCCAGGGTGTAATTGATCCCCCGCACCCTGCTTTCAATACGCTCGCTGAAGGTGGCCAAGGGCAACCGAAAAAGCCGGTAAGCATCCGTATCGTATAACAGCTGAGTTCCATCCAGCAAATGTTGATACCGCTCCTGCTGCTGGCCGAACTGGTAATTGGCTACCAGCAGCAAAAGCGGCTTTTGATTGGGGAAATCATCCAGAATGGCCGGCCTCCGGTAGGGTTCCAGAATAAGCTGTACCTGCCGGAGGGTCTGCCACAGTGGCGTCCGGGTAAGCATAGCGCTGGTGGTAGGCAACCCCGTCTGGGTAGAGAGCGTGAGCGCGCGCGGAACGATTTCGCCCTCGCCGTGAAACCAGAGATTGTCCGACCCTACATTAAAATACGGAACCGTAAGCAGGGCCTGGAATTCCTGGTAATTGATACCGTCAATCTCTGAATAACGGTTACCGGCCTGCAACTCCGGTACTTCATCCAAATCTATTTTAACGGCATAAATACTATTGTAAGCTTCAAAATATAAGAGCGCCAGGGCTAGTACCGACAGCGCCACCCGCCATTGCCGCCCCTTGGCCCACTGCCAGAGCTCGGTAAAAACAACGATGTTGATCACGTAGTAAAACGCCCAGTTGAAACGCCCGACAGAACGAAACTGCCGGATCGGCCCGGCATAGTCCAGCATCCATTCCAGTCCGGGAATCGTAAAGGGATAACCAAAGGAAAAAAGCAACAGGGCCAGCGCCGCCCAGAAAATCTTATTGAGATAACCATTGCGCGCACCTCCCGCCTGAATGATGGGCTTCCGGAAGCCGGCCGCCACCCAGCGCAACAGTAAAATCAGCGCCCCAATGCCGGCTACCAGGCCGATATAGGCAGCCCCTTCATACTGCACCTGTTCGATTCGGATAACCGTATCATCTACCCACTGAAAATGAGGTTGAAAAAGAGAAGTGAACACCCCTTCCCAGATGGAATGGAAGACAAAAAACCCCCAGGGTTGATTGGTCCTTCCTTCGATAGGGTCGCCGTGATACATCCAGAAGTAAAAGAAAGCCAGTGGCAAAAGAATCTGGATGCTGTAGTGGAAAGCATAACGAGGAATCTTCTGCCATCGCGGCCGGCGCAGGAAGCTGAACAGGAAATAAAACGAAATGAAAAAAGCCAGGATGGCAAAAAAGTAAAAGTGGATCATAGAATAACAAAAGACCGTAAGGGCGATCCAGGCGCTCATCCGCCAGCTCTTTGTTTCATCCAGGCGCAGCAAGAGATAGAGGACAATAGCCAGCGCAGAAGTATGAGACAGGCCGTAGTGGGACACCATGCGATGTAGCTGTGGCGATAAAAAAGTAATGCCTGTCGCCACGGCCACCGCCCACCAAACCGGCGACTCCAGCCTAATCAACAGGCGAAACAGGAAAAGGGCGCACAAGAGAATGGAGAGCAGCAGGCTGAAGTGCAGAATAGCCCGGGTGTATCCTGTAATATCTACCACATAAGTGCTGATGAACTTAACGGTGTTGGAAATCAGGGGTTGAGCGTCAGCGGGGATCACATGCTCCCCGTAGGGATAGTTCATACCCTGGTAAAAAGTGCAGGAGGTATCGTAGCGGGCGTGATATTCCATTACCGCATATACCTTATAGCCATCCCCGTAGGGTTCAATGACCCCGCTGTTGGGCGATTGAAAAAAGTCGGGAAACCGGAGGGCAAGCAGGGCTGCCATCAGAACCAGGATAAGGATGGCGCCTCCCGGTTCACGGGAAAAAAAAGGTATGTTGGATGGCTGTTTGATAGTACTCACTATTCGTTGGCTTACGATGGCAGCAAAGGTAAGATTTTGGAGGTAATTGAGGCTATGAACGTTACAAAAGACTTGCGAAACTAAAAAGCAAAAAAAGAAGGTTGGCAGGTTCCATCCTTGCCCATCGCCTCTTTTTTCACTATGTTTGCCCTCCTGCTTAGTTCTTGGTTGATGGTTGTCTTTTTTGCCATCAACCAACAACAGACAACAAACAACTATTAATCCAGCCATGCAGCTCTTCACCGAACAAACGAGGCAAGCCGAACTCGAAATCGTCTATGACCTCTACCCCGCCGTAGAAGGGCTTTATCTGCCCATGGCCTACATCGTGAGCAAGGACCGGGACGGCCAGCTGACGCATATCGTCCAAAAGGCGCTGCCGGAAACGGCCGGCGCTTTAGGGTTGTCCCTCAACCCTGCCCATGAGCGCCTCTTTCAGATCGTCGAAAAGCTACAGCCCAAAGCGCTGGAAAAACGTTTCAACCCTCCTAAAAAAAGGGCTAAAGCGTTGGCCACGCTCATGGAGGACAAAGAACTAAAGGGTTCCATTGCCAAATACTGCCATCGCCTGCTCGATGAGTTGCTGGCCCTCGCCACTCAACACCAGCTCCCCATCACCTGGCAGGTCAACCGTACCGTGCTGGCCAAAGACTTCCTGCTGGAATACCAGAAAGAACCGCTGGAACCCCGCCTTTACTTTATACGGGAAGAATCCGGCGTCCGCTACCGCCTTCAGCTCGCTGACGAAAAAGGAACCTGGGCCATCCACTCCCGGGAGGTCATTCCCATCACCAACTACCCTGCCTGGCTGTTCGTCGATTACCGGTTGTACCGGGCGCCCGACATCAACGGCAATATGGTCAAGCCTTTTGAGAAAAAGGAGGAAGTTGTTATCCCTAAAAAGTCGGTTAAAACGTACTTCCAGAAATTCATCCTTAAGGTAGCCGCCCGCGCAGATATCGAAGCCAGGGGCTTTGAGGTAGTACAGCAAGATACCCTGGAGGCTTGCCGGTTAGAACCTGTCAAGGACCTGTTTAACAACCATTGGGTGCTTTCTGTGTACATGGTTTACCCCGGCGCGGCTTTCAACTGGAGTGATAAAAAAGACAAACGTACTGCGCTGGAGTTCATGGGGGAAGAAGAAATCCGCATCCTGCAGGTAGTCCGGAATCCAGAAACAGAAAAGGCATTCGTAAAGAAACTGGAAGCATTCCGGCTGGAAAACAAGGCTGGTAGCTACTTCCAGCCTTCCGAAGAGACGGAAGACCCTTTCTTTTTGCTGGAGTGGTTAAGCGAACAGCGGCCGGCCCTGGAAGCCGCCGGTTTTGTCGTGCACGAACCAGCCATCGAGGGCCAGCCAGCCCATCTGTATAAGCCCGAATTGAGCCTGAATACCGAACAGCAAAACGACTGGTTCGACCTCTACGGCACCGTTACCGTCGGAGCATTCTCCTTCCCTTTCACCGCCTTGGCCAAGCATATCCGGGAAGGCGACCGGCTCTACCAATTGCCCAATGGAGCTATTTTCATCATCCCTCAGGAATGGATGGCCCGCTATAAGGCTATCTTTCAATTTGGCAAAACAGACAAAGAGCAGCTCCGGCTTACCAAAAGCCAGTATACCCTGCTGGATGAGATCGGTATCCAGGAGGGCGCCGAAGCCATCGAAGAAGAGGAGAGCCTGGCTGATTTTCAGCCTTCTCCCCTCTTGAAGGCTCATCTGCGCCCTTACCAGCTGGCCGGAGTCAAATGGCTGGTCCAGCTCTACGAGAACCAATTGGGCGCCTGCCTGGCCGACGATATGGGCCTGGGCAAAACTCTGCAGACAATCACTGCCCTGCTTTACGCAAAGGAGCAACAGGGAAAACAAACGGCGCCCCGGCCTGACGTCAGCCGTCAGCTCGGCCTTTTTGAAGCGCCCGCCGATAATGACTTCCTGAAACCGCTCAACGCCCTGATCATCCTGCCGGCTTCCCTGGTGTTCAACTGGGAAGCTGAAATCCAGAAGTTTGCGCCCAGCCTCCAAGTATACCGCCATACCGGCCCCAAGCGGTACAACGACCGGCGGCTATTGCAGCGCTTCGATGTTATTCTGACCACCTACCAAACCGCCCTGCGGGATGTAGAGGTACTGAAGCAATTGGAATTCGAATACATCATCCTGGACGAAAGCCAGCAGATCAAAAATAAGGACAGCAAGGTTTTTAAGGCTATCAACGAGCTGGAAGCCCGCCATAAAATCTCCCTCAGCGGCACACCCATCGAGAACTCCCTCTCCGACCTCTGGGCGCAGATGCAGTTCATCAACCCCATGCTGCTGGGCAGCTACAACTTTTTTAAACGGGAGTTCATCACGCCCATTGAAAAGTACCAGGACGAAGAAAAGAAAAACCGCCTGCGCCGCCTGGCTGCCCCCTACCTGCTGCGCCGCACCAAGGAAGAGGTCGCCCGCGACCTGCCGCCGCTGACCACCAAGCTGTTCTACTCCGAAATGACTTCGGAGCAAAAGCGCCTGTACGAGCGGGAAAAGTCCGCCGCCCGCAATTTCCTGCTGGAGAATTACCAGGGTGGCGACCCTAAATTCCGCTTCCAGGTACTACAGTCCCTGACCAAGCTGCGGCAGTTGGCCAACCATCCCAAGCTGACGATAGAAAATTACGAGAAAGAGAGCGGCAAGTTCAACGATGTCATGGAGCATTGGGACGTGGTGCGGCGGGGCGGCCACAAGGCCCTCATTTTCAGCTCTTTCGTCAAACACCTGGAGCTGTACCGCCAGGAATTCGAATCTCATAACCTCTCCTACGCCTGGCTCACCGGCAGCCAGAACAGCCAGCAGCGAGAGGCCGCCATCCGGTCCTTCCAGGAAAATCCCGACGTGCAGCCATTTCTCGTCTCTATCAAATCCGGCGGCACCGGGCTGAACCTGACCGCGGCCGACTACGTCTTCATACTGGACCCCTGGTGGAACCCCACCACGGAGCAGCAGGCCATCGCCCGGGCCCACCGCATTGGGCAGGACAAACACGTCATCGCCATCAAGTTTATTACCAAGGACAGCATCGAGGAGAAAATACTGAAACTTCAGGAGAAAAAATCTCAACTGGCGGAGGATATTATCGGCGAGGTTGGAAAGGCCTCCTTTTCCAAGGGAGATATTGAGTATTTGTTTGATTGACCTCCTTTTTCCGTTCTGCATCCCGGAAATTTATTGGACAAATAGTACTACCCCCTGTGCCTTTCAATTATCCGGCTCATATACGCCAGATGATGGTCATCATGCTCCGCCACGAAAAAAGCCAGCCCGGCCACGTTGAGCGGTTGCTCCAGCCGCGGATGAAGGGAACTCATCTCCAGGTCTTTTGCCCTGAACTGCCGCAACTGTACGATAGAAGCCTGGCGCGCCTGTTCAAATTCATCCAGCAGAGCTGCCAATGAGCTGTTATTGTGGCTGGCTTCCTGTGTGGCGCGGTTGCTCAAATCGGCTTCCCGCATGGTAACGGCGCCGTGGGTAATATCCACCCAGCGCCCCTGCCAGAGAGGCTCCAGGTCAAGCAGGTGGCCGATATGCTCCTGGACGGACCATTTGCCCATAGGGTTGAGGGTCAGCAAGCCGGCCGGCAGACTGGCTAGCTTAGCTCGCAACCTGAGCGGAGTATCGGCCAGCCGCTCCAGAATGGCCGGCAATAAACGCGAATCCAGCAATTGAGGGAAAGAACGGTCAAACCAGGGATAAATAGGGGGTTTAGTCATAAAGGGAAATGTTAAGATTGAGTAATAGCATGACTTAATAACCATTTCATCGGGTACATAGTTGTTCATTCAAACTTGTTCCACCTACAATTATCCTGCTTGTCTCTTCTCCGTTTGCCTGCAGTTGTGTATCTTTTGGCCCTCTACTGCTACCCTGCCAATATAAGCCAAAACCATTTTCTGGCCAATCAATACAACGAATGCAACCGAAGAAGAAGCGTTTCGAAAAACTCATGGTCGCCAACCGGGGCGAAATCGCCATCCGCGTATTGCGGGCGGCTTCCGAACTGAACCTGCGCACCGTCGCCATGTATACCTGGGAAGACCGTTACTCCCTGCACCGCTACAAAGCCGACGAGGCTTATCAAATCGGCCCGGACGACGAGCCGCTGAAGCCCTACCTCGATATCGAGGAAATCCTCACCGTGGCTAAGGAAAACGGTGTCGACGCCATTCACCCCGGTTACGGATTTCTCTCTGAGAACATCCAGTTCGCCACCCGTTGCCGGGAGGAGGGCATTGAGTTTATCGGGCCCTCTCCGGAAGCGATGAGCCGGCTGGGGGATAAAGTGGCGGCCAAAAAACTGGCGCGCGAAGCGGAAGTACCCTTGATCGAAGACAGCAAAGAAGCATTAACCAGTGCAGACATCGCCCTGCAGGAGGCCGAACGCATCGGCTTTCCAGTCATGATCAAAGCGGCCTCTGGCGGCGGCGGCCGGGGCATGCGCGTAGTAAGGGAAGCCTCCCAGGTCAAAAAGCAATACGATGAAGCCCGCGGCGAAGCCCGCACCGCCTTTGGAGATGACACTGTATTCCTTGAAAAATTTATCGACAACCCTAAGCATATCGAGGTTCAGATTCTGGGTGATAAACACGGCAATATCGTGCACCTGTACGAACGGGATTGCTCCGTGCAACGGCGCTTCCAGAAAGTCGTAGAAGTGGCGCCCTGCCTCACCCTCAGCCAGCCAACCAAAGACAAGCTCTACGAATATGCCCTGCGCCTGGCGCACCAGGCCAACTACAGCAATGCCGGTACGGTGGAGTTCCTGGTCGATAAAGAGGAGAACATATTCTTCATCGAAGTCAACCCCAGGATACAGGTGGAGCATACCGTCACTGAGGAAGTGACCGGTATTGACATCGTCCGCTCTCAGATCCTAATCGGAATGGGTTATCCGCTAAACCACAAGACCATCTTCATCAACAGCCAGGAGGATATCGAGCTGAGCGGCTTTGCCATTCAGTGCCGGGTTACCACCGAGGACCCCAGCAATGACTTTACGCCTGATTACGGCACACTCATCGCCTATCGCTCCGCCGCCGGAATGGGCATTCGGCTGGATGCCGGCAGCGCCTTTCCGGGCGCTAAAATATCGCCCTTCTTCGACAGCCTGCTGGTCAAGGTCACCGCCTGGGGGCGGACCCAGAAAGGCGCCTCCCAACGCCTGCACCGGGCCCTGCGGGAGTTCCGCATCCGCGGAGTGAAGACCAATATCGGGTTCCTGCTCAACCTCCTGCAGCATGAGACTTTCCAGGAAGGTAAAGCAACGGTCAACTTCATCAAGGAAAACCCTCAACTTGTGGAGCCGCCCAACTGGAGAGACCGGGGCACCAAAATGCTGCGTTACCTGGCCGACATCATCGTCAATGGCCATCCGGATGTGAAACACTTTGACTCCAGTATAGAATTCATTACTCCGGTGGTGCCGGCCTACGACCCCCACGCTCCCGTGCCGGACGGTACTCGTCAGAAACTACAGCAACTCGGCCCGGAGGGCTTCGCCCAATGGTTAAAAGATTATAAACCCATTCAATACACGGACACCACCTTCCGCGATGCGCACCAGTCGCTGCTGGCCACCCGGATGCGCACCTACGATATGATGAAGGTAGCCCGCAGCTTCGCACTGCACCATCCCAATGACGTATTCTCCATGGAGGTATGGGGTGGCGCCACCTTCGACGTGTCCCTGCGCTTCCTAAAGGAGTGCCCCTGGAAACGGCTGGAGTTTCTCCGCCAGGCCATTCCCAACATCTGTTTTCAGATGTTGCTGCGGGGGTCCAATGCCGTAGGCTATACCGCTTACCCCGACAACCTGATCGTCAAGTTCATCGAAGAGGCCGCCGAAGCGGGCATCGACATCTTCCGTATCTTCGACTCCCTCAACTGGGTGGAAGCTATGAAGGTGAGCATCCGCACGGTCCGCGAGCGCACCAATAGCGTGGCGGAAGCTTGTATTTGCTATACCGGAGATATTTCCAGCCCAGGCCACCCCAAGTACAACCTGGCCTACTACCTCGACCTGGCCAAACGCCTGGAAGACGAAGGCGCCCACATCATCGCCATCAAGGATATGGCGGGCCTTTTGAAGCCGCTGGCAGCGGAAATGCTGATAACCGAGTTGAAAAACACGGTGCATGTCCCCATCCACCTGCATACCCATGACACCTCTTCCATTCAGGCGGCGACTTACGTCAAGGCCATCGAGGCGGGCGTCGATGTGGTGGACGTAGCCATCAGTTCCATGTCGGGCCTGACCTCCCAGCCCAACTTCAACTCCATCGCCGCCATGATGGAGCAGCACGAGCGGGAGCATCCGGTGGACCTGCAATCTCTCAACCGGTTCTCTTCGTACTGGGAATCAGTGCGGCGCTACTACTACCCGTTCGAGACGGAGCTCCGGGCAGGCACCGCCGAGGTATACGACCACGAGATCCCTGGCGGGCAATATTCCAACCTGCGGCCCCAGGCGCGCTCCCTGGGCCTCGAAGAGGAATTCGAAACCATCAAAAAGAACTACCAGATCGCCAACGGCCTGTTCGGTGATATCGTGAAGGTGACGCCTTCTTCCAAGGTGGTGGGCGATATGGCTATGTTCATGACTTCCAACGACTTGTCCAAGGAGGATATCCTTAAGCGAGGTGATTCGCTTTCCTTCCCCGACAGCGTCAAAGCGCTGATGCGGGGCGACCTGGGGCAGGCCGAGGGCGGCTTCCCACCGGATATCCAGAAGATGGTGCTCAAGGATGAAAAGCCCTACACCGAGCGCCCCAACGCCCACCTGGAGCCGATTGACTTTAAAACGGAATTCCCTGCCTTCCAGCAGGAATTTGGCGACCACCTGGATTTCAAAAACTTCCTCTCTTACAAACTATATCCGAAAGTTTACAAAGATTACCGGGAGCACTATGAAAATTTTGGGCTGATCCGCGCTTTGCCCAGCCCTGCTTTCTTCTTTGGTTTGAAATTCAATGAAGAGATCGTCGTCAGCCTGGCTCCTGGCAAGAACCTGCTCATCAAGTACCTCAATGTGACCGAACCAGACTTCCAGGGCAACCGCCTGGTCTTCTTCCAGCTCAACGGCCAGACCCGGTCCATACCGGTCCACGACCGGAACCTTAAGATGGATGTTGTCATCCACCGCAAAGCGGAAACAGAGAAGGAGGTCGGTGCGCCGTTGCAGGGAAGCCTGTCCAAGATACTCGTCAGCCCGGGAGATGCCGTGGATATGAACACCCCCCTCTTCATTATCGAGGCTATGAAGATGGAAAGCACCATTACCTCACCGGTGGCGGGTACGGTGAAGAAGGTACACCTGAAGGAGAAAACATTGGTGGAGCAGGATGATTTGGTGGTGGAGTTGGAGTGAGGGCCGGAGAGGGGCGGGTTGTTGGTTGATTGTTGTCGGTTGATTGGCTCTGAAAAACGCGTTATTGTTTTAATTTTGAAAAAGGTATTGTTCAACTAAATTTTTGATCAAAATGAATGAACCGCAACTAATTGATCAAGAAATGGCGCGGGTGTTATACTCCCCTCGGGCACAAGAAGTGATTTTCGTCTCTTTCTTTTTGCGCCCTGCGGCGTTGAAAATGCTCGGCGTAGCTGGGCTATGCCTGCGCTTTCCGCCTTGCAGGCCACAAAAATAAAATTGTCAAAATTTCACCTCTCATACCCGAGGGGAGTATAGATATTCTTGAGCAGGTCAAAGCATTGAATAAGATGATAGAAATGCATAAGAATCAATCAAAAGATGAATTCATGGTTCATCAGTATGAAGATATGAAGTATCGGTTTTTAGAAGAATTAAAGGAGATTCTTCAAGAATATGAGATTGAAGTAAAAATCCAGGAAAGAGCGGCGTAGAAAAACAATAATCAAGATTTCGGCGCTCGAAGAAAGCTTGTGCGTCCGCCTATGGCGCACGAAGTCCGCTAAAGCTACGGCGACACGCGGGCGACGGACAAAGAGGGTTAGTACCGGGCTAAACGAAAACCAAAAATGCTGTTCCAGTTATCGGTCCCGAGCCAGTAGCGGTCCGAAGCACGGCAGCTGCTATGGAAGTTGAGCCAAGACCCGCCACGAACCACGCGGACAGCTGAATCGCCGACACCAACCCAGGCCCTACCATCATTGGGCGCGCCCCCATAATTGTCATGCCAATGATCTGCACACCATTCCCGAACATTTCCACTCATATCATAGAGGCCTAACTCATTGGACAACTTTAGCCCCACCGGTTTGGTTTCTCCGTGGCTATTTAGCGAATACCAGCCCACTTCTTTCAACTTATTGCTGCCTGCATACCGAAAACCCAGGCTCTTATGGCCTCCCCTGGCCGCATATTCCCACTCCGCTTCGCTAGGCAGGCGGTAGTCTTTGCCAGATAGTCGGCTCAACCATTGATAGGCAACAGCATCATTCCAGCTTATTCCGACGATTGGGTGATCATCATGGGTTATGGCTGCGCCCAGGTTTTTATAATAGTCATTTGTACCGGTTTCGATATTGTATTCATTACCTTCTTCCAACCACTCCGGGTAATGAGAATGCGTATTATCCACAAACGCCATATAAGCTCCTAAGGAAAAGCCTGCCAAAAACTTAGCAGGCTTTTATCATTATGAGGCTGGCATCGTATTCCTTTTGGCCGTTGGCAAAATGTTTGTTGTAGAAGTCCTGGAAGGGAATGCCCTGTAGATCAAAAATCCGGTAGAAAAAACGGCGCCAATACGCCTCGGCGAGGTTGTATACTCGCTGATCCTCCAGGAAGGAGGGAAAGAGAATGCCACTACGGTTTATAGTACTTTCCATAATCGCGCTACCTCTTCACCACGCCCTCAAAAGCTTTTTCCATGTTCTCTTTGCTGAGCCCCTCCAGTAGCCATTTTCGAAGTAATTCCCTTGCTGTTTCCGCACTATCCTGCGACAGGGCGATGGCGATCACCAATTCCGGCGTCTCCGGTTGATCGTCCTCTATTTCAAAATAGTTGATCCAGGCGGTAATGTCGGGAGCGCCTTCTTCGGGTGTATCCTGGATAATGCGGACGGCTTTTTGTAGTGTAGGGAAGTAGGCGTCGAAGATAGGGTTGGCGTCGTATTCTTTTTTCCCGGCACCGTCGTAAGGATTGAGGTAAGGCTGAAAGGGCAGGCTTTTTTCTCGGGCAACAGCCTTTACCAATCTGCCCCAGTACGCTTGAGATAGGTTATAAATATTTTTATTCTCCAAAAAAGAGGAGAACAGATATTTCGATTTTTCTAAAGCAGTCTCCATAGTCCCAATAAGATAATGATAAAAATGATGGTAACAAAAGCTTTCCCGCCCAGAATTTCAACATCTACCCGGATGTGCTTGCTCTTCTTGTCGTCATAAAAACTTACTCCTTTCCTGGCATCAATACCTCCTTTGGTATTCTTCACAAACCGTTCAGCAGATTGAAAAGCCTTTTTTCGTTTTTCTACTTCATTTGAAGATAGTTTTTCTTTTAGTCTACGAAGTAATCGCAAACCATCCTTTTTCGTCAAAGGCTCATCTTGATTCCAGCTTTCCGATTCTTCCAACCCTCCGCCTTGCGCCTGAAACCGCCCCCGGTGTTCTTTCCTCGCCATGAATATGGATTTAACCCGTTTACATAAAAATGAGTTCCAGTCCGGAAACTTCAATTCTCACAAACACTGAAGCTAAAATATAGAAAAACAGACTTGTTTAAAAACTTAATTATGTATGTTTTTATAATTTTTTAACCTTAATCTTAAAAATAATCAATTTAACAGGAATTTACCGAAAACGCTTTATCTGGCCGGCCAGGCAAGATGCTGCGAATGCTACAGACGCCCCGGGTGAGCATCTATAGCATCAACCGGCCAAAGGCCGCAGTATCGCCCTGCCGCCGTTCCGGCGGCAGGGCAAGCATCCATAGCATCTTTTTCAACGCTGTTTCTAATTCATAATTAAAGCCCTACTCCTCAAAAACCTCCACCCTCACCTTATCCACCACCATCGGCTTGCCCCCATCCGCATTCCAGCAAAAAACCATTACCTTATCAAAGGGTTGTTCCGGAAATTCGCTGTCGATGTACAGCCGTTTGGTCTCCCCACTATCCAGAAAGCGGTACACGCGAATGGCGCGCTCTTTGACCACCTCTTCTCCGTTGACGAACCGGACAATGAACTGCGTCATCTGCCAGAAATTCCACTCCTTGTACTGGCAACGGAAGGTAGCCTCGGCGCGCACCCATTGCCCGTCAGCAGGAGATAGAGGAACCTCCACCGGCAGACTGTACTGCCGTTCGCCATCCAGGCACAGGGAGTGCTGCCCTTCGATGGGCGGCAGTGGGCATTGGTAGGCCGAAGTATCTGATTCGAAGTTTTCTTCCTTCAGTAGCTTTATATTCTTTCGTTCCCCTTCAAACAACTCATCTGTATCGAGCAGCTTGGATACATCCTCCGGCGCCTCATTGCGCAGGAAGATACGCTGGAAGTAGGGGCGGTTCATCTGCTCGGAGGCAAACAGGCCGCCGCGGTGCGCCTGATGGGTCCACCAGAGGTTGGCGTAGGCAAAAAAGAGGCAGAAGGCCGCAAAGAGGTAGGCGGTCCAGCTTCTGCGGCCGGCCCAGGCCACGAAGCTCGCCAGGGGCACGGCCAGCACAGCGTAAGCCTGCACCATAGAACGCTGTCCCAGGCTGCCGCCGTACCACCAGATATCCCAGGCAAAGGCGATGTAGATGAAAAGCAGGGAGAACAAGAAGGTGGCCCAGAACAGCGGCCGTTGCTGCCGGAAGAGGGTAATAAAGCCCAACAGGGCAAAGCCCATCACCGGCGTATACATCAGCCAGCCGGCACGGTAGCTGAACAGGCCGTTTCGGATGTGGGGCTTCAGCCAACTGAAGCCCTGGTCCTGGTAGCTGTAGACGATCCAATCGCCGGAGACGTACTTCCAGTAGAAGAGCTGAATGCTGCCGACAGCGATGCAGGCCACCACCGCCACCCCCAACTGGGTCCAATGGCGGCCAAAGAAAGCCAAACGCTCTCTTGCCTGCCGGCCACTGCCCACCCCCCAGAGGACGGGAATGAGAACAGCGATGAGTTCCGTCGGGCGGGTAAGCGCGGCCAGGCCGATCAGCAGGCCGATAGCCAGGGCTTTAAAATAAGTGGGCCGTTCATAAAATTTTATAGTAGCCCAGATGAGCAGGGCATACAGCGTGAACAGGTAGTTGTGAGTCATCGCCCCGTTGATGGCGCTGTAATCCAAATAGTTGGTGGCAAAAACCAGGATCAACAGGGTAACCGCAACTACCCTATCCTTAAAATACTGTAACAGCACCCACCGCATAAACCATAACCCCAGAATAGCAACCAGCACGCTTCCCAGGCTGATGGCCACCTGATACGGGCGGGAGAAACCATCGGCCGGATACCCCAACGGCGCCGCCAGCGCATGCGCCACCAGGAAAAAGGGCAGGTACTGCACGGCCATTCCGGCGCTGTACTTCATTACATAATTCCCGCTTTCGTGCTGAAAGGCCTGGTAGGGGCTGCCCGCCGGCTGGTACTTCTGGTGGACGTCTTCCCGGAAGCCCACCTTTTTAAGGTCTTTGTAAATAAAAATGGCTGGCAGGTAGAAGTAGTAGCCGGAAACGTCCCAGCTGATGGCCGCCTCGGCGCCGGGAAGCTTCCACTTCGGATAGTAAAAGAGGTTGACCGCCAGTAAAAAGGCGGCGGCAACCAGCCAGGCGTAAATGGAAAGATGGTTTTTCATAGCCGATCGGGTATCAGGCGGGCAAGATAAGCATTTAGGTGCGATTCTGGTTCCGCTTAGTGGCCAGTCGACTTAAAGTTCGCCTGGCCACTAAGCGGATGCCATCAGGCTATACCTTCGTCAAGTTACGATTTCTTTTCTCAAGCCTTGGGACAAAAAGCAGCCTGATGTCCGGAGTTAAATCAATACCCAAATTACAAAACAAGGCTTCAAAAAATTGATTTTTATACACTTATACAGCTCCCTAAAACTTACTTTCCGGATATAGTCTGATAACCACACATTTTTCATATTTTTAGGGCACACCTTTTCAAACCCCAGTAAACATGGCATTACACCAGGATTTTTCCAACCTACTCGAAGCAAAAAAAACCGAATCTACCCTTAAAAAGGGCGCCAAAGGCGCACCAGTAGAGACGTTGCAACAGATGCTCTACCAAATGGGCTTCGGCAATGAGTTGCGCTGGCAGGAATTTGGCGCCGACGGCGACTATGGAGGCGCCACGACTACTGCCGTTAAGGCTTTCGCCCAAAAAAACGGGCTGGAACATGACGGCCTGTCCATCAGCCTGGAAATTGGCGCCCGTATTCTGGAGCGGTTTCTGCTCATCCCAAAGATCAAGCGGCTCCACAAAGCGATGAAGGACGAAAAATTATCAGAAGCTTTTCCGTTGGATGGCCAGGAGGAGCACTCCCTGGCGCCTCTCCTGAAGGCACTGGGGATTACTGCCGCCAGTGAGGAACTGGCCCTAAAGGCCTTTGCTGAACAACATAATGTAGCATTCGACGGCCGGCAGATTAGCGAGCCGCTGGCCCGCAAGCTGCTCGAGGCGTTATCCGGGCTCTATGGCGACGGCTTGCCTGCTCTGCTGTCCGCTGTTGCGACTTCCTCCGGCCTGTCGGTCGAAAGCAAGCAGTTTGTCAAGAAAGGAAAAAAGTTAACCTCCCATACGGTGCGTTCTGATGGCCTGGAAGTCAACTTTCACGGCCACGGCAGCTTAGGCGGTTTCTACAATAGCGGCGGCCTGGCGCCCAAAGACTTCATCGAGCAGCACTGGGATACATTCTTCAAAAACAGCGGCCTGACCGATAGCGCCCGAAAAGCCATCCTGGCCGTTTCCCTCAATGAAGGCAAACTCGACGCCATTAATACCTGGGACGGCGCCTTCCTCAGTTTCGGTATGTTTCAATGGACACTCGGCGTCGGCAGCGGAGTGCCCAACGGCATGGGAGAACTGCCTGCCCTGTTGCTCAAAGTCAAACAACAACAACCGGAAGCCTTTCAACAGTACTTCGGTGAGTTCGGGATCGACATTTTCGAAAAACGAACCGGAACGACCTACGGATTCATCACGTTGCGGGGAAATGTCATCAGCACTAAGGCTGAAAAGGAGCAATTCCGCAGCCCGGAATGGGGCTTCCGCTTCTGGCACGCCGGCCAGGACCCCCGGATACAGGCCGTAGAGATAGATCACGCGCTCAGCCGCCTCAACAACTTCTACTGGAAGGAGAATTCTAAACTCCAGGGGCACACCCTGGCCGATCTGATCAATTCCGAATACGGCGTCGCCCTGCTGCTCGACCAAAATGTCAACCGGGGCGTCGATGTTTACTTCACTGTCGGCGAGGTGCTCGACGGTTTTGACCTCAACAAGATCACCGACTGGAGCGATGAAGAGGAAGAGCGGCTGATTAAAAAGTACCTCAAGAGAAGAGAACGGACCAAAATGCACGACCCCAAAGGCCGGGCCGGCCGCATCCACGATGTAACCGGAGAAGGCGAGAACCAACTGTCCAGGCGCCGGGGTACCTTCCACTTATTTAAAAACAAAAGCAGGGACATCTTTTCCACCGATGCCGCTCCGGCTCCCCCCGTGGGCTATCGGGCGGAGGACTATCCGGATATTGTGGTGGAGGAGCGGTAGGTATACTCAAGCAACACATTCACGCCTTTTCCAAAATAAAATCCGCATCAATGTCAAGTCGGTCGTGAAGGCGTTTGGCAAGATCGAGGTTGATTTTCCGTTTGCCCTTCAAAACCTCTGACAAACGGGATGGGGCAATGCCCAAAAGGGAGGCAAGGTCTTTTTGTTTGAGCTGCATTTGATACATCTTGAATTCAATCATTTCAGGTAGGGTCTGCGGCTGGCGAATGGGCATGAGCGGTATGCCATCCTCCCAAGTCTCAGCCAACAGAGAAAGTTTTTTTAACTCCTCTGCTTCAGCCTTGGACAATGACTGAAAACCACCACCTTCTGTGGCCTTGGTGAGATAGCCCTCAATGATTAGCATAACTTTTTTATATTCTTCGGCAGTCCTGATTTTAGTAATCATATTGTTGAGGTTCAGATAATTGAACAATCAATTTTATCATATTCGGCATGCGTCCCGATGAACCGCACAAATACAGTGCGAATGTTAAAAAAAATCATAGCGACCAACCGATAGTTATTCCCTTTGATGTTGAATACGTAGCGGTCGTTGCCCACATAGTCCACTGAATTGAAGGTTTGTTTCAAGTCGGCCATTTTACCCCAATCGGCCTGTTTGACAGTTTCGTACCACTCATTGAGGGCATCAGCACTGTCAGCGTGATTTTTCCCGAACTCGTTTAGTTGTGTTTTGCTGATGATGACCATTTACTCGTTGTTTGACCAACGATATAAAGATGTAAATAATTTCCCAAAATTAGAATTTTTTTCCAAAAACAATGCTCCCCGTGCAAGGAAAAGAGTGCGTAACAAAAAAGCGGAGGTGAGTAAAAACTCCAGGTAAAATTGCATGACTTACCATCCTCATATGCCTTACCTCCCCGCCGGCCGCCCCCAGGTAGCCCACACCGCAAAAACTGCAAAGTAGGCCAGGCATACCCAGGCCACTACCGTCAGGACAGGATGCCTTTCGGGATATAAATAAGTTATGCTGACCAGCGTGAGTATACACAACGCCGACACCAGCAGCGTCGGCCACCGCCAGCGGGTGGCCCGGCTGGGGTAGGCCACCTTGATAGGTACGAAGTGCAGGATAGAAAGAGTAACCACCAGCAACACATTGCCCCAATGCCCCCATTGAAAAACGAAGATCATGTAAAAGGCAGCCAGGTTCCACAAGACGGGAAAACCGACGAAGTAATAGTCATTCGAAACCATCCCCTCTTTTCCATAGTACACCGCCGACACCAAAAGGATGAGGAAGGTAGCCGCCAGGTTCCAGGGGCCTTCCATCAGGCCGGACTCATAGATCATATAAGCCGGTACGATGGCGTAGGAAGCAAAGTCAATGACGAAGTCAATATTCTTGCCACTGACGTTGGGCAGCACTTCTGTAACCCGAAAGCGGCGCGCCAGAGTGCCGTCGACGCCATCGATCAGCAGGGCGGCCAACAGCCAGAACATGGCGGTTCGGAAGTCGTGGGCGCCGACGGCCAACAGGGCCATGAAGACAGCAAGGATTCCGGTGGCGGTGAAAATATGAACGCTCCAGGCGAGGGCTTTTTCCTGAGTACTGAAGGTAGTTGGCATTTCCTGATGTTTTGAACGTCAAAAATAGAACAGTTTTGCCTATTTTTCCGCCCACGATGCAACCAACACCTTCCAGATTCAGAATCCGGCGGATTATCCTGCCCACCCTTGGCCTGATGGCCATGCTTACCCTGGTGGGCCTGTACCTCTACTTCTTCACGAAAGAGCCGGTAGCCTGGCCCTCATTTTTTTCGATGATGGCTTTTTACATTCTCATTTTCCTTACGGGCGCCTATGCCGCCACCCTTCGGGAAAGCGAGGATACGCAGGGCTTCCTGCTGGCGGGGCGCCAGCTTCCCCTATGGATTGCCGTATTCACGATGAGCGCCACGTGGATAGGAGGCGGCTATATCAATGGCACGGCGGAGTACGCCGCCAGCTCCGGCCTGGTATGGGTGCAGGCGCCCTGGGGCTATGCACTCAGCCTCATCATCGGTGGGTTGTTTTTTGCGCGGCGCATGCGGCGCTACCAGTTTCAAACCATGCTCGACCCACTGGAACAGCGCTTCGGTAAACGCATGGCGGCCCTGCTTTTCCTGCCCGCCCTCACCGGGGAGATTTTCTGGACAGCCGCGATTCTGACCGCTCTGGGCACCACCTTCGGCACAATCGTAGGACTGGACACGACCACCTCCATTGTACTGTCGGCGGCGATCACCATTGCCTATACGGCCCTGGGCGGGCTGTGGTCGGTAGCGCTGACCGACTTTGTACAACTGATCTTATTGCTGGGCGGCCTCTTCCTGGTCGTCCCCTTTGCTCTCAGCCATGTAGGCGGCTGGGATGCGGCCTGGCAGAGCTACCGGGAGATGTACGGCCCGGCCGCCAGCCTGCTGCCCAGCCGGGAAGCGCTGGGCTCCTATTACTGGAACTGGTGGGACTACGCTCTGCTGCTCACCTTTGGCGGTATTGCCTGGCAAGTATATTTCCAGCGGGTGCTGGCCTCCCGCGATGAAAAAACGGCGGTGCGCTTGTCTATATTGGCTGGCGTGATCTGCCTGGTTGCCGCCGTACCGGCGGCTCTGATCGGCATCGCCGGGGCGGTTGCCGATTGGGGTGCGTTACAAGCCACAGCGCCTCCCGATGCCGCCTCTACCCTACCCTGGGTAGTCCGGTATATGACGCCCAACTGGGTGGCCGTCCTGGGATTGGGCGCCATTGCAGCAGCGGTGATGTCGTCGGCCGACTCCTCCATCCTTTCCGCTTCGTCCATGGCGGGCTGGAATGTTTACCGGCCGCTGTTTAAACCCAAGGTTGAGCCTGCCCGCCTGGCGCAACTGATCAAACGCATCATCTGGATCGTGGGCATTGCGGCTACCTTATTGGCGCTGAAGATCAAGAGCGTTTATGAGTTGTGGTTCCTCTGCAGCGATTTTGTCTATTGCCTTCTGTTTCCGCCTCTGGTTTGTGCGCTATTTGACCCGAAGGCAAACACCTATGGAGCATTGGCGGGATTTTTGGCCGCCTTCGTATTCCGCTTTGGTGGTGGAGACGCCACGCTGGGATTGCCCATCCTGCTCCCCTATCCGATGATTGAAGATGGCGTGGTGCTTTTTCCGTTCCGGACCCTGGCGATGGGAAGCGGGCTGATTTCAATCATCGTGGTGTCCAGGTTAACCGGGCGATGGATGCCGGCGCGTACGTTGCAGAAGATGGAATAGCGGGAATCGGCGGACAGCGAACAGCGAACAGCGAACAGCGAACAATACAAACGCTGAAAGACAGTAAAGAAATGATCTACCAACTATTATACTATCTCGGCGGACTGCTGGCGCTACCGTTCAGCCCTTTGCTGTTTCTACAGGGGAAACAGGTGCGAGCCAATATTCCGGAGCTGCCGGAAGCAGGAGGCTCCAAACGAGGGACAACCGGACAGGGCACCCGCCCCATCCGTTTGCTTACACTGGGAGAGTCCACTATAGCCGGCGTGGGGGTAAAAAGCCACGAGGAAGGTTTCACCGGCCACCTTTCCAAATGCCTGCACCAGGCTATTGGCCGGCCGGTGGAATGGCAGGTACTAGCGAAAAGCGGGTATACCGCCCGGGCGGCCACTTTGCATTTAGCTCCCCTCCTACCCTCGGCGCCATTGAACCTGATCGTCATCGGCCTGGGTGGCAACGATACGTTTGAGCTTAGTAGCCCCCTGAAATGGCGGTCGGATATGATCCATCTCATCAAAGCGATCCGGGAAAGGCAGCCGGATGCACCTATCCTCATTATCAACCTGCCGCCGGTAGGCCAATTCCCGGCCTTCCCGGCCAGCCTTCAATTTGCGCTGGGCGGCCTGGTTCGGCTACAGGGTATGGCCATCCGGGATATACCCAATTTATTCAAAAACACCTATTACATGAGCCGTCCTATTTCTTTGAAAGAATGGGAGGAAAAGGCGCCGCCCGGCGCCGGTGTGGAGGCTTTTTTCAGTGATGGAGTACATCCATCAAAGCTCACCTACAAACTGTGGGCAGAGGAGGCCGGTGCGTTTATCACTAGAGTTGATGCGTTGGGGTAGCGGGGTGGTAAAAATGAGCTATTTTCGGCCACACGAAGGCTTTTTGAGAGAGCCTAGCCTAGCTAAGTGACCGAAAAAAGGCACAGTGTGGGAAGAAAAGAGTCATTTTTAACCCATGATGATCCCAACGCATCAACTCTATTAATCTGAAAATCCTGTAAGTTCACCTTTCCGCCAGGATGAAGTATGGGACGGGAAGACGGGCCTGCGTTCCCGAATACCGAACCTGCGAATACCGAATGCCTCCACCTCTCAATTATTCACCCGGAACTTTCGGATCATCACGGCCCCACTTTCGTTGAGGTTGGAACTCAGGATGATAATCTGCTCTTTGACGCCATCGTCCACAGAAATGGCTACCGTATTGGGAGAGATATCTCCCAGGCTCTCTGCGTGCAGGACAAGGAAATTATCGTTCTGGTTCAACTTGACGGGGATGCCGAATTTGCGCTTATCTACCCTGAATTCATTCAGGATACGTTCTCCGTTTAGAAAAAGAGTAGCCACATCGCCATCGACGGTGCCGTTGTCCCACACTTTGATTTTGATGCTGGAACTCTGTACTTCCAGAACCCGTTCTACTTTGATCGTTCGCTTGCTTTCTGCTTCATAAGGTTGTTGCAACATAGACTGTTTTTGCACTATCCTCCGGGTCAGAATAGGTTTTTCGAGGTAGACACTACCGTTTGCGCAGGGCCCTGTATCCAGGTCATACCCTTCGATAAAACCGTTCCAATCTCCTTCCAGGACCAGGCGGCTGGCTTCCCGCCGGAAGCTAAGCGTTCCGGACTTGATGCACCACTGCCAGCGAGGATCGGTTTTACTGGCCACTTCCAGTTCTTTGAAAGACAGGAGTTGGAAAATAGAATCGTACCGCCATTCCAATTTGTGAAAAGCGCTGCCACCGTTATCTTCGGAAACAATGTACGATTGTCCAAGCCGGCCTTCATGCAGGTCTGCTTCAAAGTAGAAGCCATAATCCCGGTCGGATTGAGAGAGTGTCCCCGTCCATTTGCCATTAATGGTAGGTGGGATGACTTCTTCTTTTTCCTCATCCAGGGGTATTTTTCTCCGCTCCAGCATCATGTCGCCGGGCGTGCAGCCATCGGCTTTCCAGCGCCCCCGGAGGCGGTCGTGAAAGGGAAACTGCTCGAGGGTGAGAGTGGCGTACTTCAGGCACCACTTCGGTTTGGGCGGGTCGATCTGATTGAGTTCCTGCAGGATCAGTTGCTGGCCATCCAGATAGGCGGTGAGTTGGAAACTGGCGGAGTTGGCGCCGTCTTTAGTCTGAGAAAAAGAAGTGCCGGGGTACGATTTAGTCCCAGCCTGAAGGTCAACCTGATACAGAAAAGTATCGGTTTTCCCATCCTGGGTAATGTAGCCCTCCCAATGGCCGGAAAGATCCTGGGCGGAAAGAGAGAGGCAGGCCAAAAAAAATGAAAGGATAAAAATGATTCTCATAATACGCTGTCAGTATTCCCCAAATTTAAGGAATCCGGGGGACAAAACACCAAACTGATAAGGATCATTAAGCCAGCTGATAAAAATCATCCCGCTCCCTGCTATTCTCCGCTATTTTGTAAAAAGAAAAAATGAGCAAAAAGCCAATAACTAACCGCACTGGTCCATCGGCTAAAAAGTAACCGAGGTACTAGAAAATACGAAACTATGAAGATACTAGTGAATGCACCTTTCCAGGTCACCGATCAAATCCAAGAAGTGATCGATGACAAAGTTGGGAAATTGGAAACCTATTTTGACCGAATCGCAGAAGCCGAAATTTATTTGAAAATTGGAGAAAAACGGCACCGCCACCGCGAGCAGATCGCCGAGATTCGCCTGAATGTTCCAGGGACGACCCTCTTCGCAGCGGATAGAAGCGATTCGATAGAGAAAGCCGTTGCCGGAGCATCCGAAAAAGCGAGAAAACAACTCATCAGATTCAAGAAACAGCTTCCCGGCAATATGCATCATTGATTTTGCAAAGCTGGCAAGCAGGAGGCGCCGTTATTCGCCAAACCCTAACAAACAAAATGGCCAACCAACACGATTGTGCCCTGCCTCCGGTGGGGCACAGTTGTTGGTATTTACCCCAGGAAAAGGGTGGTTAGCGCTTCGCTTTCGAAGCAGGATATGGGTTATCAGGCAAGTTGCGGCCTCAACCCCTACCGGCCCTTAAAATCAGGCTTGCGCTTTTCAATAAAAGCAGCGGCGCCTTCGCGGAAGTCCTCCGTGCCGGTAGTGTCGCCAAATGCTTTGACTTCGCGGGCGAACCCATCTTCATTGTACTGAAAATAAGCATTGACGCTTTCGATAACTTTGGCGATCGCCACCGGCCCTTTGGCGGCGATTTTCCGGATCAGCTCGGTGGCCTTGGTGATTTCCTGTCCGGGAGGCACCACGTAATTGACCAAACCGAGGCGGTAAGCCTCTTCAGCATCGATCATATCGGCGGTCATGAGCAGCTCTACCGCTTTTGACTTGCCGAGATACTGGATCAGGCGCTGCGTACCTCCGTAACCGGGAATGAGGCCCAGGTTGACCTCCGGTTGGCCGAAGCGGGCATTTTCGGTAGCAATCCGCAAATGGCAGGCCATGGCCAGTTCACAACCTCCTCCCAGCGCAAAGCCGTTGACGGCAGCAATTACCGGCTTGGGAAAGCGCTCAATCAGAAAAAAAATATCGTGGCCCCGTTGAGCCATAACCTCGCCCTGCCCGGCATCGAGCGCCAGGAACTCCTTGATATCTGCCCCGGCGACAAAAGCCTTGTCACCCGCTCCGGCCAGGATGACGCCCTTCAGGCCGGAACGGCCGGGTGCATCTTCGCCGAAGAAATGCTGCAATTCCAGCATGGTTTGGCTGTTCAATGCATTGAGCGCTTTCTCCCGGTTAATGGTTACCGTAAGAATGCCGTTGTTATCCTCGATCAACAGGTTTTTGTAATTCATATTTTCGGTTTTATTGAATCAGGAGTGCGAAAATACGAATTTTGTTGATTGAATACCCGGCTCAAAGAGATGGGTAACCAAATCAACCCGCCACATCCTCGCGGTTCATCACTTTTTCCTGATGGTTGATGGACTCCTGGTGGATAGCCTTGAGGAAAACGGTAATAAACTCCTCGCTCAGGCCCTTGAGTTGCCCCTTGGCCACCCCCCTTTCCAGAATCTCGTTCCAGCGGGTGGTTTGCAGGATGGCAATATTGTTGCGTTTTTTATACTCCCCAATGCGTTCGGCCAGTTTCATCCGGCTACTGAGCAGGTTGAGCAGTTCCTCGTCGATCTCGTCGATCTCGTGGCGCAGGTGTTCCAGGTTTTCCAGAAATTCCATGTCATCGGTGGTGGGCTGCCGGAAGACGATATGCTGCATCAACTCCTGGTAGCGGGCCGGGGTGACCTGCTGTTCGGCATCGCTCCAGGCTTCATCGGGCGTGGGGTGCACCTCGGTCATTAGCCCGTTGAAGTTGAGGTCCATCGCTTTTTGAGCGACGGCCTGCAGGATATCCCGGCGGCCGCAGATGTGGCTGTTGTCACAAATAATGGGCAGGTCCGGAAACTGGCGCTTCAACTCGATGGGAATCTGCCAGCGGGGAACGTTGCGGTATTTGGTGTCACCATGGTAAGAAAAGCCCCGGTGGATCACCCCGATGCGGGTAATACCGGCCTTGTAAATGCGCTCGATAGCCCCGATCCAGAGCTTGAGGTCCGGGTTGATCGGATTTTTGATCAAAACGGGAATGTCTACACCTTTCAGGGCGTCGGCTACCTCCTGCACGGAAAAGGGGTTGACGGTGGTCCGGGCGCCCAGCCATACCACGTCGATGCCGTACTTCAGGGCTTCGAACACGTGCTGCGTATTGGCTACTTCGGTCGTCACTTTCATACCGGTCTCATCCTTAACTCGCCTCAGCCAGCCCAGGCCTTCTGTTCCTACCCCCTCAAAAGCATTGGGGCGGGTGCGGGGCTTCCAGATGCCGGCGCGAAACAGGTCCACCTTCTGTTGGGCCAGTTGGCGGGCGGCGTCCAAAACCTGTTCTTCCGTCTCCGCGCTGCAGGGGCCGGCGATGATCAGGGGCTCCTGGGCAGGTTTGCCTTCAATAATTGAACGAAAAGTCATTTCCATGATGATGAAATTTATTTTTTCAAAATTCTTCTAATCTCGTTGGCGTCTTGTATCAATTTATAAAAAGACTCAAAGTCCTTCTTGATCAGCAGGCTCCGGAACTGTGCCAGCTGATTGATGTGCTCATCGAGCACATCGAGCACGTTATCCCGGTTTTGGCGGAATATCGGCACCCACATATCCGGAGAACTCTTGGCCAGCCGGACCGTAGAGTCGAAACCACCACTGGCCAGTTCAAAGATGTGGCTTTCGTCCTTTTCCTTAGCCAGCACCGTCAACGCAAGGGCGAAAGAACTGATGTGCGAAATATGGGACACATAGGCCGTATGTACATCGTGCGAGCGGCCATCCAGGTGCACAATGCTCATCGGGATAGAATGGTAGAGGCGCTCCACCAGATTCAAGGCATCCGCGTCGCTGTCCTCTACATCGATCAGCACCGTGCATTTCCGATCGAACAGGTTGGGGACGGCCGCCTCCGGGCCGGAATGCTCTGTTCCCGCCATGGGGTGGGTCGCCACGTAGCGCCCCCGGTTAGCATGCTTTTTCACGGCATCCAGCAAGCGCTTTTTAGTGGAGCCGACATCGAGGACAACCTGCTGCCGGCTCACCCTATCCAGTATCAGTGGTAAGAGCTTCAGCATAATATCCACTGGGGTGGCCAGCACCACGATATCCGCTGCTGCGATGCCTGCTTCCAGCCCCATATCTTCGTCGATCAGCCGCCGCCGGATGGCCTTGTCCAGGTTATCCTGGCTGATATCCACCCCGATAATGCGCTGTGCGAAGCCATTCTCTTTGAGGGTGATGGCGAGAGATCCGCCGATGAGGCCGAGGCCGATGATGGTTATGGTCATATTGATCAAAAATCTAATGGGTAGCTTTTTGTTTTATTTTTTTACAATCCTCCGGATCGCCTCCTCGTACAGCGCCCCATCACTACACAACGAAACACGGACGTACCGCTCCCCCTGCGATCCAAAAATACCCCCCGGAGTGAGAAAAACGTGGCTGTTGTAGAGCACCTCATCCGAGAGTTCGTAACCGCTGGCGTAGCGATCTGGTATGCTCGCCCAAACGAACATACCCACCTGTTTTTTATCATAAACGCAATCCAGCAAATCCAACAATTGAAAGACGGACTCACGGCGTTCGTTGTAAACGGCATTCAGCGACTCGTACCAGGCCGGAGGGCTTTGCAGGGCCTTAACAGCGGCGAGCTGCACCGGTTTGAACATGCCGGAGTCCATATTACTCTTGAAACGCAGGACCACTTTGAGGTAATCCTCCCTGCCGGCGAGCATGCCGATACGCCAGCCAGCCATATTGTGGGCTTTGCTCAGGGAGTTCAGCTCCAGAGCCACCTCCCTGGCGCCCGGAACACTTAGAATACTGCGCTGCTCCCGGTTCAGAATGAACGCATAGGGGTTGTCATTAACCACCAGGATTTGGTGGCGGCGGGCGAAGTCCACCAATTCTGCCAGGAACGCTTGCGGGGCCGGCGTACCCGTAGGCATATTGGGGTAATTGGCCCACATCACTTTCACCCGGCTGAGATCCTGCCGGTCCAGCGCTTTCAGGTCGGGCATCCAGCCCAGGTGTTCTTCCAGCCGATACTCGCGGATGGTGGCGCCGGCCAGGTTGGAAACCGCGCGATAGGCCGGATAGCCTGGATTGGGCACCAGCACTTCATCGCCCGCTTCCAGAAAAGACATGGCGATGTGCATCAGCCCTTCCTTGGAGCCCATCAACGGCAGCACCTCTCCCTCCGGGTCGAGTGTCGTATTAAACCATTGGGCGTACCAATCGACAAAGGCCTGGCGCAATTCCGGAATCCCGGTATAGCTCTGATAGCCGTGGACGTCGCTATTGCCCAACCACCCCGAAAGTTCATCCACCACTTCCTGAGCCGGCGGCAGGTCGGGGCTGCCAATGCCCAGGTTGAGCACCGGTTTGCCTTCGGCCCGCATCCGGGCGATCTCCCTTAGCTTCATGGAGAAATAGTATTCCTTCACTTCCCCCAGGCGGCTGGCTGGCGAAATGATCATATCGTTCCTGGTTTTGGCTGGCTTGGTCATAGTGCGGTTGTTGGTTGTTTTCCGGAAACTATCAATAAAAACAACTAAATACTACTGATCATAATGCTCCCCTTTCCGGTACACCCCCAGTACTTTCAGGTTGTGAGTTAGAGGTGAAATGGCTTCTATAGCCTGTTGATGGCCTACTTTACCTTCAGTTACAAAATCCAGGAAGAAGAGGTATTCCCAGGGGTGGCCGATGATGGGAGCCGATTGTATTTTAGTGAGGTTGACGTTGTAAGCCGCCAGTACCGCCAGCACTTTATAAAGGCTGCCCACGGTGTGGTCTACGGCAAAAGAAAGAGACACTTTGTCCAATTCCAGTTCCTGCTCCGGTTGTGGCCGGTCGTTGTGAAGGACGAGAAAACGGGTGTGATTTTTCTTATTCGTCTCAATACTTTCTGCCAGAACCTCCATCTGGTAAAGCTCTGCCGCTAACGTGCTGGCGATGGCGCCGATGCCTTCCAGTCCCTTATCGCGGATATTGCGGGCGCTCCAGGCGGTATCCACTGTTTCCACCAGGTGGATGTGGGGGTATCGTTCAAAAAATTTCAGGCACTGGGCAATAGCAATGGGATGGGAATGTACTTCGTGAAGGTCTTCTATGCGCTGCCCCGGAAGAGCCATCAGGTTTTGCTTGATGCGAAGGTACACCTCACCGGTGATGGACAGCTTGGACTCATTCAGCAGGTTGTAATTGTGCATCAGGCTACCGGCCAGGGTATTCTCGATGGCCATCAGCCCAACATCAGCCTTTTCCCGGCCTTCGACCATCTCGATCAGGTCTTCAAAAGTATGGGCCGGTACGATTTCCAGAGGGGCTTCCTTAAAACAAAGGCGGGCGGCAATCTCGTGGAAAGCGCCGGCATAACCCTGAATGCTTACCCGCACCGGCGAGGCGGGTTGGGAGGTACTGGTACTGCTGTCTGTTGCTGTAGTGATCATAATTTGTTGGTGTTAAGCGTGTGTTCAAATTTCATACTTCGGGCTGCCCCGAAGGGATGCAAAAACGAATTTTGAACACACTCTAAAATTACAAAAGCCCCGCATTGGCGAGGCTTTCTGTCGTTTGTTCTTATCGTTGAACAGAGAAAAGCCTCTTATGGTGACCCATAAAAAAAGTAAAAAAAGGACTGTGTAAAATACTTTTGGTTATGTTGGTTAGGAAACAACATCTTAACAATGGATTTAGGATAAGGGCAAAAAAAAAGCCCCGCTTACGGAGCCTTTAAATTTTATCTTTCAATCATTCGGACAAAACTTCTTAGCTCCTTATGGGTGGCCATAAAAGAAAAAGCTAAAAAAGTAAAAATAACGCTTGTCCGACTGAATTGTCATTTCGTTCTTATTTGATGGTTACAAACGTAAAGATTTATTTCTTACGTTGCAAGCCTGATCGGTTAATATTTTATTATTTGTCGTCAATTGATTAAAAATTTACTGATGAATGAGGATTTAAACATAAAAATTGGCAAGAAGAGGGGCTCTGAATTAAAAATACAAAAACGAACGTTTGTTAGCCCTTCCAGCTAATTACTATAAACTCCGCCTCTGCCATCCCTTTCCGCAACTCAAACTACCCGCCCCCTTCCCATCCAGCTTTACTTCCAGCCACTGTTGCAGGCCCTGGAAGGAAAAGCCGATGGCCGTAGAGTCCGTCGAAAGATTGAGATTCAGCGTTCCAATCAGGTTTTGGGGCTCGCGGACGGGTAATTCCCATCCATTGGAACAAAGGGCGGCTGCTACCTTCTCTTTTCCCAGGCTTTTAGCCTCTATTTGTAGTGTGATGTCTACGCCGTTGATGCCCAGGCCGTAAACCAGGCCAGATCCCAGCATTAACAATATTCCAAAAATCAGATTGCTTTTCATGTCGGGTGATTTCAGGTGATGTCAGGTTCTTTTGGTGATTTCTATATATAGGACTACCGGAAATGCACCTTACCCCCCCATGGCAAGTGAATTTTTAATTTTTTTTAACAGTGGAAAGATTTTCCAGGTTTTCCAGATATTCCAGATCTGGGAGATCTGGAATATCTACAATTACCGCTTAATCCGTACAAACGAAAACGGCGCCCTGCGGCAAGCCGAAGAGCGCCATTTCCAAAGATTTTCCAGATCTGGGAGATCGGGAAAATCTACAATTACCGGACCATCAACCTGGCCACCGCCACCTTATCCTCCGCTTGCAGGCGAACGAGGTATACCCCTGACTGTAAGCCACTTAAATTGATGCGTTGCAGATTGTGCCCAAAGGCGTCATCCGATTCCACATCCGCCACCTTTTGCCCCATCAGGTTGTGAAGGCTGAGGGCATAGCGGGCGTTGCGCTCCAGCTCGAAACTCACCCAGGCCTCGTTGTGGGCGGGGTTGGGTTGAACATCCAGTTGGAAGTACTCAGCCTGGACGGCCTCTTCTGTACCAACGACGCCAAAAACGTCTAACGGAACACTGACAAAATTGATAAAATTGGCCTCTGCCGGGTCCAGATCGCCCTGAACGGATAAACCCGGGCGGAAATCCTGCTGATAGATCAACTCTACGGTATTTCCCACATCCCTGGCCAAAGCTGGAAAGGCCGCTTCGGTGAACGCAATGAGATCGGGTTCCAGAGAAATATCCTCATTAATGATGTCGTATGGCGTTTCCCAGGTTGCTCCCCCATCCCGGGAAGCGGTGAGATATACGTGGCGGTAGTGCTGGTTGTCTTCCAGGTTGATAAACGCTTCCCCTTCCATCAGGGAGCTGTAGCCCAGATAGATATTGCCCAAAGCATCAATGCCGGCACTGGGGTGGCTGGTGAGCGATAAACCATAGCCGGCAATATTGGCAATATCCGCCACATCCAGTGTATCGTTGCCATTGAGGTCTTCCACGTCGGCAATGGTGCGGATGCTGTCCGGGCCGAAGGATTCATTCCAGTAGGCAATACCGCTGGTGGCGGGATAAAAAGTCCAGCCACCATCCGTCAAATCCTCATCCTGCAGATACATCTGGCCGAAGAAGATATGAGCCATGCCATCCTGATCAAGCAGTAATGCGCCGGAATCATCGGAGGTGAAAATGGCCAGTGAATCCGGTTGAGCCGGGTCATAGGGAGGCAGGTCTTCCAAAGTATATCCCTGGTCGATCTGATAGCGCTCCAATGGAAAATCATAAGCCGTCATCGTTTCCCAGGTATTCCCATTGTCGGTAGATTTATAGACATTAATGTCGCCCCAGCCGTTGAAGACGGCTATGGCCACCGTTTCTCCCCGGGCGTCGATGGCGTAGGCGTCAGCCGTCTGAAAGGACATGAATTCGCTGTCCAGGCCGGGAATGATGGCGTCGGTGATATCCCAGGTGGCGCCGGCATCCAAAGAGCGATAGTATAAGATATGGCCATCTACTCCTTCGTATTCCACGCCTCCATTCGCCACAGGATACGTAATGGCGATCATGTGGATGGCCTCTCCATCCGGCCCGCCGACGGCGATCCGGGGCCAAACGGTTCCAGGGCCGGCATTGACGGGTACATCCGCTTCTATCCATGCCTCATCCGGCCCATTGCGGCGAAGGCTATACGGCCGAACCGGCGGTGAAAATACATGGCAGACTATCACCTCTTTGCCGCTGGCGGTCACCACATGGCTGGGCCAACCGGTGCGAAGAGATGCCTCCAGGCGGGTAGCAGGCTGATCGCCCCAGTTGTTCCCGTCAAACCGGTTATAGCCGGTGCCCCGGTCGGGAAAGGAGGGCGGCTGCTCCAGGCCCTGGGTCCAGGTGGCCATTATCTGGCCTTCTGCCGTCCGGCTCAGGCGACGGGCCATGCTGGAGTTGGTCTGCAGGTCGTAGGTCGTCATTCCGATGGGAAACTCCACCGCCGACCGGAAGGTGACGCCCGGAATGTGGTTCAGATGGGTGTTGCTGGCCGGCGCCCGTTCCACCGTACGGCCGAGTTCGGCAACCGCCGGTTTAAGCACGGCTTTGTCGAGGGCCGAATGGCGGGCCAGTTGGGACTGGGCCAGAGTGGATGGCTGATAAAGAAAAGTAGCCATCCACAGGAATACTGTGAGTTGAAATAGCCTCATAAAACAGGTTATTTAGGTTATAAAATGATTGCTGGTTCGGATACAACCCAGTAATGGCGATATACGCGCCATCCATTACCGAGTGATGCTGTGAGTTTTCAAAATACGAATCCTGGAAGTGATGATATAGAAGATTTTCTGCGGATTAAGATAGGAAGGCTTATTGAAACGACCAAACGAAAAAAATGGCGCTCTTCGGCTTGCCGCAAGAGCGCCATTTTTTCTAAAGATTTTCCAGGTCTTGGAGATCTGGAAAATCTAATTACCGAACCATCAACTTAGCTACCGCCACCTTGTTTTCCGCCTGCAGGCGCAGGAGGTACATACCCGGTGTCAGGCTGCTGACATTGACGCGCACCTGGTTGGAGGCAAAACCCCGGGCTGTTTCAATATCCTGGACCTTTTGGCCCATGATGTTGTGCAGGCTGAGGCTGTATTGGGTGTTGTTATCCAGCTCGAAGCTGGCCAGGGCTTCATTTGTGGCCGGATTGGGCTGGACCTGCAGGTTGAAGTATTCAGGTTGGACGGTTTCTTTGGTTTTCAGAATTTGTACAAGCACCGGCTCCAGAGCGACGTGATTGATAAAGTTGGTTTCCCTGGGATCACCATCGTTCTGGGCATTGCCTGGCCGGAAATCCTGCTGATAAATGAGGTCGATCGTTTCTCCTACATCGCGGGCCATACTAGGATAGACTGCTTCAATAAAATCGGCCAGGTCTGGTTCAAAGACAATATCCGGGTTAATAATGTCATAGGGTTCTAACCAGCTCGAACCGCCATCAGCAGAGGCGACTACGTAAACGTGGCGGTATTGCTGATTATCTTCCGTATTCAGGAACCGTTCGCTTTCCATGATGGAGACATAAGCGACATAAAGGTTGCCATATTGATCTATCCCGGCGGTGGGCTGGGCGGTAAGAGAAAACCCATAACTGTTCTCGTAATTATCGATGCCGCCAATTTCCAATGTATCGTTTCCATTGAGGTCTTCCACATCGGCAATAGTCATCAGGCTGTCTGCGCCAAAGGATTCATTCCAATACTGTAGGCCGCTGGTGCCGGGGAAGAACGTCCAGCCGGCATCGGTCAGGTCGTCATCCACTACCCACATGGGCCCAAAAGCGATATGCACCATGCCGTCGTTATCAACCAGCACCGTTCCCGTCCCATCGCTGGTAAAGATGGCGAGAGAATCCGGAGAGTTCGGGTCCATCGGGGGCAAGTCTTCAAAACTATAGCCGGAATTAATGATATAACGGTCGAGAGGATGGTCATTGACGATGGTCTTTTCCCACGTTGTGCCGTTATCAGTTGACTTCATAAGGATCAAATCCTGCCATTCATCAAAAAAGGCGATGGCAACCGTTTCCCCTTTGGCATCGATGGCGTAGCCGTCGGCAGCCATATCGGTTATTGCCGAGGAGTCCAGGCCGGGAAGAATAACGTCTACCCTATCCCAGGTAGCGCCGGCGTCGGTGGATCGGTAGTAGAGCGGGTGGGGATCCAACCCTTCATAGACGGCGCCACCATTTCCAGTTGGAGTAGTTAAAGCAATAACGTGAATGGTGTTGCCATTGACAGCCGCCCGGGGCCACAGCAGGCCAGGGCCGCCATTTGCCGCGTAGATGTTGGATGTCACCGCACCTTCCACCCAGGTACTGCTGCCCGCCTCCCGGCGCATGGTCACCAGTGTGTTATCACTGGCGTGAGCAACGGTGAATTCCGTACCATCATCGGTTACCACATGGCTGGGCCATCCGGTGCGAACGCTTTCCAGCCGTACTGCAGGCTGATCGCCCCAGGAGCCGTCCACCCGCTGGTTGTACCCAGTACCGCGATCGGCCAGGCTTTCTTCCTGAGACATGGTCCAAACTGCCATCAGGCGGTCATTGGCGCCACGCGACAGGCGCCTGCCCATACTGGCATTCGTCTGATAATCATATAAAGTGGTGCCGATTGGGAATTCAGAACCGGCACGGAAAGAAACCGGAAGGCCGACATTGAACGGGGTAGGAGCCACCGGGCTGGCGTCGAGTACCGGAAACGGATCGAGGCATTCCTTTTGTTTAACTGCTGTCTGTAATCCGCCCGTGGCCACCGCTACTTTGGTTTGGGCAGTCACCATCAGAGTGGAGCACAAGGCCAGTAAGGCAGATAGCGTAAATAGTCGTACTAGTCTCATAATATAAGGATTTGGTTATAAAATCATGCCTGAATGCAAAAGTAGCCGTACTCTTAACAGCTGTTGCTGAAGAGCAGGAACTTGTCCGTTTTGTTTCCAACGCATTTAATAGAAAACCTGATCCTATTTTGGGTACTCCTCAATGGAGAAGGCTACTGATTGTACTGCCGGGTGTGACTATTCAGCAATTGGCGATTAGCTGTTGGCTATTGGCGCCCAATGCCCATAAAAATGGGATATAAGCTTAAGCTACCGGTTTTTTGCTTAACATACCAACCTTAAGGGCAGGCAATTTGCTAATGGCTAACCGCCAAAAGCTAACTGCTGAATAGTTACAAAAAGGCTACTTAATGAGGAATTCTTCTAAAAAACAAAAGGCTGGCCGTTTAACAACCGATGACTTGTCGGTATTGTAAACTCATTCCAAACCATCGGATAAGATACAAAGGCTTTTCCAAACAAGCAAAACTAAAAAGGCGCTCCCACGACAAACGTGAGAGCGCCTTGTTTTTTTGTCCGTTGTTGGCGGTTAGTTGTTTGTTGACTTTTGAGAGCCAGACAAACCAGCAACTGCTAACCAACAACTACTTCATTATTGAACCATCAACTTGGCAACAGCCACTTTATTCTCTGCCTGCAAGCGCAGCAGGTAAACACCTGGCTTCAGGTTGCTGACGTTGACGCGCACCTGGTTGGCGCCAAAGCCATTGGCCGTTTCAATATCCGCCACTTTCTGGCCCATGATATTGAGCAGGCTCAGGCTGTACTGAGCGTTGTTATCCAGTTCAAAGCTCACCAGTGCCTCGTTGTTGGCCGGGTTGGGCTGTACTGCCAGCTGGAAGTATTCAGGCTGAACCGTCTCTTCCGTTTTGGTAATACCCACCTGGTCCGGAGTCAGGCTCACGTGGTTAATGAAACTGGTTTCAAACGGGTCTTCATCACCGCGAACCGCGAGGCCCGGGCGGAAATCCTGCTGGTAGATCAAGTCGATCGTACCGTCGATGTTAGCCGTCATAGAAGGGAATACCGCCTCGTAAAAGTCAACCAGGTCCGGTTCGAAGACGACATCCGGGTTGATAATGTCATAAGCTTCCGTCCAGGTATCGCCGCCATCCGGAGAAGCGGTGACGAAGATATGGCGGTAGTATTGGTTGTCTTCCGTATTCAGGAACTGAGTCGTTTCCATCATATTGTTGTAGGCCAGGTAAATGTTACCTGCCGCATCAACACCGGCACTGGGTTGCCCCGTAAGGGAAGTAAAGTAGAGCGCGACATCACCATCGCCAATATCCAGCGTATCATTCCCATTGTAATCGAGGACGTCAATGATCATGCGGCTGCTGTCCGGGCCGTAGGTTTCGTTCCAGTACATAATTCCGCTGGTGGTGGGATAGTAACTGGAGTTACCGTCGGTCAGGTCAGCATCGGTGACGTACATTCTTCCCCAGAAGGCGTGAGCCATACCGTTGTTATCAACGATTACAGTGCCAGCTTCATCACTGGAAAGAATCGCCAGTGAATCGGCAGCGCTGGCATTTACACCATTTGAAATAGCGGGGTGGTCTTCCGGATAAGGAAGAACCTGATCTACCGTGTAACCTGCGTCAACTACATATAAATCCAATGGGAAGTCATTCAGGATGGTCTTGGTCCAGGTCTCTCCATTGTCGTTAGACTTCATGAGGATAACATCGCTCCATCCTTCGAAGAAGGCAACTGCAATATTGTCGCCATTCGCATCAATGGCGTAGCCGTCGGCTGTTCCGGAAGTGATGGAAGTATTATCCAGGCCGGGCAGAATAACGTCTACCTTATCCCAGGTAACGCCACCATCGGTCGAGCGATAGTAGAGTGGGTGGCCGTCTACGCCTTCGTATTCAGCGCCACCGTTGCCAATGGGATAGGAGATAGCGATCACGTGAATGTTTTCACCGCTGGCGGCAGCACGGGGCCACAGGATGCCAGGGCCGCCGTTGGCGGGCAGGATGCCGGAGGGAATGTCAAACTCTTCCCAGCTGCTGGCGCCAGCTTCGCGGCGAGCAACGTGAACGGCCGGCGTGCCGGCGTGAGAGATGAGCAATTCCGTACCGCTGGCTGTGATAACGTGGTTCGGCCATCCGATACGCACACTTTCAACGCGCGCACTTGGCTGATCGCCCCATACGCCATCAGTGGTTGAGTTATAACCAGAACCACGGTCAGAAGCACCAACGTCTCCGGTATAACTCTGCGTCCAGGTGCCATAAAGTCTTCCGTCAGGCCCACGGGAAATGCGGTCGCCAACAGAGTTGTTGGACTGCAGGTCATAAGTAGTAGCGCCGATCGGGAATTCCGTTCCACTGCGGAAAGAAACCGGGAAGTCAATATTTACCGGATTAACGGCAGTGGGATTTGCGGGAGCTTCCAGGAAGGGTTCCACGCATTTTTCGGCAGGCTGTGCCGTCATAAGGGCATTACCCCTTACAAGCTTGGACTGTGCAAAAACAGAAAGGTTTGAAGCCAATGCAAAGATGGCTACTAAACCCAGGAGTCGAGCTAGTTTCATAAACTAATCTAATTTGGTTAATAATACTAATCTGAAATTTGATCCTATTCTTTATGAGCGAAGATACGAATTTGCAAAGATGAGGTTCTTCGGGGATGTTAACCTTTTGTAGGCTGGGTTACAAAAATCATGATTTATAATGGCTGCCAAAGAAAGTGATTTTTTTGTAGAAAAAAAAATTAAAGTCAAAAGGCGATTGGCTGTTTAGGGGCTGCCGGAATTCGCCTTTTGGCCTTTTTGAGCCGGGCCCCATCCTGGAATTGGGCCAGAAACCTATTAAAATTTAGTTTTATATCAAATACTTGAAGTACATACTGAAAAGCACAATAACCACAAAAAAGCCCATCAATATCTTAGCTTCCCAGGTAAATAACCATTTGGGGTCGACGGTAAAGTCGATAGCCACTTCCTTCGGTTTTCCTGGCAGCAGTAAACTCAGGCCATAACCTAAAGACAACGTTACAGCTGCCCCGATGAAATTCCACCAGAACCAAAAGATGTCCTCTACTGCCAGCCATAAGAATATATTGATTACAACACCGGCTGCCAGGCCAATGTTCGCAGCCAGGGCATGTGTTCTTTTTGTCATGATGGCCAGCAGGAAGGTCGCCAGAATGGGCCCGAAGAAAACCGAACCAACCTTATTGATGGCTTCAATCACCGTATCGGCAATATCCCCGGCAAAAATAGCCAGGAAGATGCAAACCAGGCCCCAGAACAGGGCCGTAAGCCGGCTGTACACCATATACCGGCCCGCCGGGATTTCCCGGCCGCGGCTGATGAAGTCTTCCATCGTTACCGCCGAAAGTGAATTGATGGCCGAACTGAGCGAGGACATAGCGGCCGATAAAATGGCTACGATCAGCAACCCGATCATTCCGTGGGGCAGGTAGTCACGAATAAATACCGGGATCATCATATCCGGTTTATCCACCGGCACCTCCGCCTGGAATTCCGGAGTAATTGCAACCATGGTGCCAATGATCAGGCCCATCAGGCAATAGGCAAAAGTCAGAGGGAAACGGATCAGCCCGTTGAACAGGAGGGTTTTACGTACGGTTCCCAAATCCCGGGCGGAAAGCATGCGCTGGGCCTGCGACTGGTCGGTGCCATAATAAGAAACATAAAGGAAAAGCCCCCCGACCACCATGGGCCAGAAACCGAATTCTTCTCCCTTGTGGAATCCCAGAGAGGAAAAATCTACTGCTTCCAGGCGGCTTCGGTCCAGGTTAGCCAGGAAGTTATCCCATCCCCCCACTTCCACCAATCCAAATACCATGCAGGCAATGATGCCAATGAAAAGGATGATCATCTGTATCATGTCACCGTACACCACGGCTTTCATGCCCCCCTGTAAGGAGTAGGCCAGAGTGATGGCCCCAATAACGGCCAGAGTGCTGAAAAAGGAAATATCCAGCACACTCTCCAGAATGATGGAAACAGCATAGATCATCACGCCGGTGGCAAAGGCCCGGCTTACCAAAAAAACAAAACTGAGCAGGAGGCGGGTCGATGCACTGAAACGCCGTTCCAGGTATTCGTAGATACTCACCACCCCGGAATTGTAAAGGGGAGGAAAGAGAATGGCCATCAGGAAGATCATGGCGAGCGGCACCGCCAATTCATAACTCAGCCACTCCAGCCCTCCTCCTTCCCGAATACCAACAAAGGCGGGAGCGGAGATAAAACTAATGGCGGATAGTTGCGTAGCCATGACGGATAACCCCAACGGCAACCAGCCAAAACTTTTTCCGCCCAGGAAGTAATCCTTCCCATCTTTCTGGTCTTTAAAAATATAACCAAGGCCTAAAAAGCCTACGGCATAGACGATGACAATGATGTAGTCAAGGGTGTTCATATTTTCGGTGTTTCGGTGTGTTTCGGGGTGTTTCGGTAGCCCTCCCGGCTAACGGCGCTGTCCGGGCCTCGGTAGGCCACCCTGCGAACTTGCGAACAGCGAACCGGCGAACGGCGGTGTTCGGTGTTCGGTGTTTCGGTAGCCCTCCCGGCTAACGGCGCTGTCCGGGCCTCGGTAGGCCACCCTGCGAACTTGCGAACAGCGAACCGGCGAACGGCGGTGTTCGGTGTTCGGTGTTTCGGTAGCCCTCCCGGCGAACGGCGCTGTCCGGGCCTCGGTAGGCCACCCTGCGAACTTGCGAACAGCGAACCGGCGAACGGCGGTGTTCGGTGTTCGGTGTTTCGGTAGCCCTCCCGGCTAACGGCGCTGTCCGGGCCTCGGTAGGCCACCCTGCGAACTTGCGAACAGCGAACCGGCGAACGGCGGTGTTCGGTGTTCGGTGTTTCGGTAGCCCTCCCGGCGAACGGCACTGTCCGGGCCTCGGTAGGCCACCCTGCGAACTTGCGAACAGCGAACCGGCGAACGGCGGTGTTCGGTATTCGGGGGTTCGGTAGCCCTCCCGGCGAACGGCGCTGTCCGGGCCTCGGTAGGCCACCCTGCGAACTTGCGAACAGCGAACCGGCGAACGGCGGTGTTCGGTGTTCGGTGTTTCGGTAGCCCTCCCGGCTAACGGCGCTGTCCGGGCCTCGGTAGGCCACCCTGCGAACTTGCGAACAGCGAACCGGCGAACGGCGGTGTTCGGTGTTCGGGGGGGCGGCGCCCCTGTGCGAATTGCGAACACCGAATTGCGAACATTTCCCCCAAAGCTACCAAATTTGATTTATTTCTTTGCTCTTCAATCCGAATTTTATACGGACAAATAGTCCATCCCACTGATGCTTTCTGGGTATTCCCGGATAAAAGGTAGAAAAAAGCTGGATTGAGCGTACAGAAATTTAGAAGCAATGAAAAAACAAAGCAGTAACATTAAATGTATCCATTTAGGAGCGATATTCACAAAATTAATTAACATACACAGCGCGATGAGAATCGAGGAAGCCATACACCAGACAAAACCGTTCCGCAATGCCCGGCATAAAGCAATAGTAAATATTATTTATACCAACAACTGGGTCCAGGAGCAGATCAAAGCCGAACTCAAGGGCTATGGTATTACCATGCAACAATACAACGTACTCAGAGTACTTAAAGGAGCAGGAGAGCCCATCAGCACCTCTGTGATCCGGGAACGGCTGTTGGACAAAATGGCGGACACCTCCCGAATGGTCGACCGGCTGTTCCAGAAAGGGCTCGTGTTACGCAACGCCTGCGAATACGATAAGCGCCTGGTGGATGTGAGCATCAGCCGGGAGGGTGAAAAACTCCTCGCGAGCCTCAAGGGCATCAACCCGGGCCTGGATGACATCCTGAGCAACCTGACCGAAGAAGAAGCGGATAAATTGAGTGGTTTGCTCGACAAGGCAAGGGGGTGAACCGAAAAACCTCTTGGCCCGAAAGACTAATTTAATACCTTCTCCAATTCCGAAAAAGGTACCCGAAAGGCTTTCGGTTCCGGATCCATCACATCGGGATACAGCACTTTATAAAACTCGAGATAATCCGGGCCAATAACAAAGGTTTGCAGGTCTTCATCTGTAATTTCAGGCGTTACCTCGAAACGAGCGCTTATCTTTTCCACCAGCTTTTTTTTCAGCAAGGGTGGATACACCACTCCCTCCCGAAATAAACTTCCCAAACTGATCAATTGCCGGGTTTCCGGATTGTAATTAACATTATGGAAACGGTATTGCAGGGTGGAAACACCGGGTACGGCCCATTCGTACCGCTGCTGCACACTGGTAACCAGGCTGGTATTCCGGATGAGCTGGTATTCAGACGTCAACACCCGCCCCTCCCCTTCAAAATCCTCAATAAAGGCGGTAAACTCGTTGATGGCCGTTTCAAGATTAGAGCGCACTGCCGCGTTGAATGCCTCGTGCTCCCGAATAGCGGGATATTTGATCTCCAGAGCATAGTGCATAACGGTATCCTTACGGCTAAAACCGATCGTAGTTATCTGCGGCCCTGGAAAGGTAACCGCTGATTCAGGGCCTCTTTCCCGGCTTTCCTGCGTTGATTTTTCATCAGAACGGCAGGCGGAAAGCAAGAGTAGGCCCAGGCAGCAAAGCAGGTTGATGTTTTTCATTTTATCCTAATTTACATATACTACTTCCCGGTTTCCTTATCGCTTCACCACTTGCTGTACTACCCTTCTGCCTTCTTTTTCCAATCCGAACAGGTAGGCGCCGGCGGGCAGATCGGGCGTACTGATCCATTCTTTCAGTTGGCGCCCTACCGAAAGTGTCTTTTCCCATATCAGCTTCCCATCGGCATGAGCCATCCACATGCGAAAGGCGCCCGGCCCGGTGGTGCGGAGTTCCAGCTGGAAACCATCCCGGAACGGGTTGGGCGCCAGCACCAGGCGTTCTATTCCGATATCACCGATGGCGTTTACCACCAGCATAACGGCCGCTGAGGTACGGATACAGCCATCCGCATTCGTCACCTCAACGCTGTAGGCGCCATTCTCGGTGGCAGTGTAGGTATTGCCCACCGCTCCATCGATGATCTCACCGTCCAGAAACCAACGGTAATCGATAAAACCGGCGGGGGCAGTCAGTTCAAAACCATCAACCGAGATCAACTCATCTGGAAATTCAGCGCCCCTCACCTCAAGCGCTGCTGATGGCGCGGAATTGCAACCTTCCGGGCTATCGGCCCAAAAGGCGACGGTATAAGCACCAGCTTCCGTTGCGAAATAGCTCTGTTCATTGCTCCTGGCCACTAGCAAACCGTTTCGGTACCAGGCGTAGCCATGGCCGCCCGCCGCCGCCGTGGCCATCAGTACCGCCGGTTGATCCGGGCTGCAAACCAGCGTTTCCCCACTGATCACGGGTGGGGCCGGTGCATCACAGGGAGCGGTAAGGCGATAAATAATACCGTCGCTAATGGCTGCGACGTATAGCTCGCCCTCTCTATCTTCCCCAAAAGTAACGAACTGATTATTGTCGAGGTTAGCCAGTTCGGTATTTTCCCAGCCGCCCTGCCCGTCAGGCACGAGTGCCCAGAAGCGCCCGGAACAATAATCAGTATAGATATAATAGCTGTACATATCCGGGTAGGCCGCGCCACGGTAAACATAACCGCCGGTTATCGAGCAACCCACACTATTATTATTGGCGTATACCTGAACTGGAAAGGTATTTTCGCTCTGAGGCAAGCAGCCCGAATTCAGGTTGAAGGCCTGGGCGCCTTCATAACAACGCCAGCCGTAGTTCTGCCCTCCCGCGCTACCTGGCGCCTGATAGTTGACTTCTTCCCACCGGTCCTGCCCGACATCGGCGATCCACATGGCGCCGGTAAGCCGGTCGAAACTGAAGCGCCAGGGATTGCGCAGGCCGATGGCCCAAATCTCGTCGAGGGTAGCATCATCGAATGCAAAGGGGTTATCCTCCGGGATGCTGTAGGGGTTGCCGTTGTCTACATCGACGCGCAACATTTTACCCAGCAGCATCTGGCGATTCTGCGCCCGGTTGCCCGGGTCGTTGGCCGACCCGCCGTCACCCAGGCCGAAATAGAGATATCCATCGGGGCCAAAGTTGAGGTCGCCGGCGTTGTGGTTGCTGAAAGGCTGGCCTACTTCCAGGAGATTGAGTTCGCTATTGGGGTCCGCCAGGTTGGAATTGTCCGCCGTGACACTAAACCGGGAGATTCGGGTGTTGCCGCTATTATTGGTGTAATTGACGTAGAAATAGCCATTATTGGCGTAATCCGGATGGAAGGCCAGGCCCAGCAATCCCCGTTCACTGGCCTGAGCATTGACCCTGCCCGTTATATCCAGAAAGGGTTGGGGCAGCGTGGCTCCGTTATCGTCGATGATGCGAATGCGCCCCGCCTTTTCTACAATAAAGAGGCGCTCGTCTCCCGCGTGCGTTATATCAACGGGAAAGCTGAAGCCCGAAGCAAAAGATTGCAATTCCAGGTTGGGTTGAGCAAAAAGTATACAGGCAGAAAGGGAAAAAGCAAATAATAAAAAGGGTCTCATCGTTTTTTGGGCGGAAATATATCAAAAGGCGGGCGGAAATTCCGAAGGTTTTTTGTCTGCAAAATGCCAGCTGCCCAAAAGCCAGGCAATTTATAGAACGAGCCAACGCCTTTACGATACAATCCTTGGTGATGCCATTACGAGTAAGTAACTTTAAGCCGATTTTAAACAAATAATATGATGCCCAAAAAGATTTTATTTTGTTTTTTAGCCCTGAGCTTAAGCCTGGGCGCCCTGGCCCAGCTCCCGCGAACCAACATCTATCTCTTCGATGTCAAGCAGGAGGACGAAGGCAAGTTGTCGTTCCAAACGCCGCGGTTCCTGACCGACTTCAACCGCAACGGCTATAACGGAGACCCTTCCTTTTTCAGCAATACAGAGCTGTACATTTCGGTAAAAAGGCCGGGAGACACCCAAACCGACCTGTTCCGGCTCGACCTGGAAAAGAAGTCCAAACAACGGGTGACGGAAACGCCGGAAAACGAGTTCGCTCCCCAAAGGATGCCGGAATACTATACCTTCTCGGCCATCCGGGTAGAACAGCAAGGGCGGGATAGCGTCTACCGGCTGTGGCAATTTCCGGTCAATCAATTGGTCGATGGCAAGCCGATTTTTAAATATCTGACCGGTATCAAAGCCTACTTCTGGCTCAACAGCCAGGAGATCGTCGTGTATAAAGAGGAGGAACCGAGCACCCTTTCCATTGTCAATACGACCAATGACGAGATCACGACCATCGCTACCAATGTGGGGCACTGCTTTACCCGCCTGCCCAACGGCAACCTGGCTTTTGTGCAGAAAAGCCGCTACGACGATTGGAAGGTCATGGAGAAAAACCTCTACCGGAAAAATGAAGCGCCGCGGACCCTCATCGAGACCCTGCCCAACGCCGAACATTTTGCCGTCCTTCCCGACGGTACCCTGCTCATGGGCAAGGGCAGCAAGTTGTACAAGTACAATAAAATCCTCGACGATACCTGGAAGGAAACCGCCGACCTGCGCTTCTACGAAATCCGAAATATCTACGACCTGGAAGTGAGCCCCGATTTCAAACTCGCCATTGTGGCGGATTAGATTGTTAGTGCGCTATTCCGGCGGGGTTATCTGGTTAATTCCAGCCGCCGGAATAGCCCATCTCTTTCTGCACCTACCTTCTTCTCAACAATAATCTACCGAGCGTACGATGTACGGATACAATGGGAGCCCTTGTGTGTACGTTGTACGAGGCTGTCCAATGCTAGAATGGTAGCCTCTTGTGAGGGTATCCGTCTAAGGTTGGACAGAGATTGCCGGGGTTGTGTACGATGTACGGATACAATGGGAGCCCTTGTGTGTACGTTGTACGAGGCTGTCCAATGCTAGAATGGTAGCCTCTTGTGAGGGTATCCGTCTAAGGTTGGACAGAGATTGCCGGGGTTGTGTACGATGTACGGATACAATGGGAGCCCTTGTGTGTACGTTGTACGAGGCTGTCCAATGCTAGAATGGTAGCCTCTTGTGAAAAGCGCCCCTTGATTTTCAGGAACTTGCGAACGGCGAACAGTCCCGTATAATAAGGAGTGACCTTGCTCATTGTTCCTGCCGATAATGCATGTTAATTTAGGTATTAGTTACGTTTATCAATTGCACAACTAAACCAAACGCTATGAAAAAGCTAATCGTACTGGCCGCTATTTTTGGCCTGCCCCTCTTGGCGCTCAATACTTCCGCGCAAACTGTAACCGAACAGGAGAAAACCGAACAGGAAGCCAGGCAAATGCAGGAAAAGCAATTGGCAAAGCAGGAAAAGCAAATGAGAAAAAAAGAGAAACAGCTTCAAAAACAGGAAAAGCAGCTCAACAAGCAGCAAAAACAACTTAAAAAACAGGAACGGCAGCTCAATAAACAGCAAAAGCAACAAGAAAAAGCCAGGAAACAACAGGAAAAAGCGGTCAAACAACAACAGAAAGCTCAAAAACAGCAGGAAAAAGCCAATAAGCAACAGAAAAAGGCAGAGAAGCAACTGGGTAAAAACGAGGAGTAATAACCGGCAAGATGATGGAGGTTTGTGCTCATCTGGCCTTCTCCCGGCCCACTCGCTGCCAGCCCCGCCAAATGATGTCCAGGTCTTTGTTGACATGATAATCTTTGGCGTACAGGAAGTTCAGGCGTTGAACGGTAGGTTCATCCAGGTTTTCTATCGGGAGGGCATCCAGGGGGGAAAGAATCCCGGGCAGGATAACCGGCAAGGTGTTAAATTCCTGGCTGGTTGGCGCATAGCCAACCCAGGAATAGCGGCCAGCCAGCACACTCAGGATATTCCGGAAAAAGGACAGGGAATGGGGTATAAAAAATAAAAGGGCCGGGAAGAGGAGCAAAAAGAGAAGGGCCACCAGGAAGTCGTTTATTCGTTTGTTGCGCCGGTTTTGAGGTTGAGCAATACTGTATTGAATATCTATGGTATAGAGCTCCCCCGCTGTATTTTTAGAGCTGCTGCCAATGATGCTGAGGCTCTCCTGGGGAACGATCTTGTAGTCAACCGCCGGGCCGAGGCGGGCCATCCAGCTCATAATATCCTGTGCTCTCACATCCTGAGAGCAAAAGATCACTTCTTCGATCTTATAGATTTGCACCACCTCGTCTAATTGCGGCAACCGGCTGAGGTATATGCGGGTATCCGCCTCAGCCCAGGGGGCTACGGTGCCAATAAAGTTCTTCCGCACCTGCGCCAGGTGAAGCAACCGCTGTACCCGCTCGCTTTCCTCCCTGGAACCGACGATGACCAGTTTCTTTATTTTGTTCCTGCCCAGATTAAAATTGCCATACTTCATAAAATAGAGCAGGAATCGCAGCGCCACCGTAGAGATGCTGGCCCATAGCGCCCCCAGGACAATCAAAGCCCGGGAAGTGCGATATGCCAGGTCCAGAAACCCATAAACGGCAGCCAGCAGCACCGTTCCCACCAACAGGCCCCGCAACAGGCGGCGAATGCTGAACTGCTGGTCGTACCCCCCGCTGAAATAGACCACGGCCAGCCAGATAGTTATGTAAAGGGGGGCATTGAAATACAAAAAAGAATCATGATAATAATTGGGGTCGCGGAAGTGGTAAACCGCCCAGAAGTTTTTGAGGAATACCAGCCCCCCAAAAATGAGAGCAGCGTCGAGCAAAGGCAGGTATACTTTTTTTAGAAATCCGGAAATAACGGTTACCAGGGCCCTAAAATAAATGGCGCCCTGCAGCATCAGCACAAACAACCGCGCCTTTTCACCCCGGAAGTGCTTGCGGGCGAAGATGATCATAGCCGTATAAAAAGCCTTCACATAATTCAGGCTGCCTTTTTTGGTGCTCTCTCCTTTGTAGTGGATGATGGACGTCTCCGGAAAATAGTAGTTTTTAGAACCCGCCTGAATAATGCGGTAAGACAGGTCGATATCCTCCCCGTACATAAAAAAGGCCTCATCCAGCAGGCCGACTTCGTCGAGTACCGAGCGGCGCAGCATCATAAAAGCGCCGGCCAGCACTTCCACCTCATTTACTTCGTGCTCTTCCAGATATCCCAGATGGTAATGGTTGAAAAGGCGGGAGGCAGGGAAAAGCCGGGAAAGCCCGACTGTTTTGCAGAAAGCCACCCACGGCGAAGGAAACCCCCGCTTGGACTCCGGCAGGAATTTTCCGCTGCCGTCGATCATGCGCACGCCCAATCCGCCGGCTTCCGGATGGGCATCCATAAAGCCAATGCACTTTTCGAAAGTGTCCTCTTCGACAACCGTGTCCGGATTGAGTAAAAGCACATACTCGCCGGAGGACTGACGAATGGCCTGATTGTTAGCGATGGAAAAGCCGGGGTTGTGTTTGTTGGCAATGACTTTCACTTCCGGGAATTTCTCCTGCACCATCGGTACCGAATCGTCCACCGAGTTATTGTCCACTACCCATACTTCGACTGCCAGCCCCCTCGACGCGCGGCGCACCGAAAGCAGGGCTTGCTCCAGAAAGTATTTGACGTTGTAGTTGACGATGATTACGGATAACTTCATGTAATTATGGCAGGAATTCCTTCAATCATTCCTTCATTCCCTCATTCCCCCCCTCCCCCCTTATAAGGCACCCTGGCCACGATCGACCTGCCCAGCGTCAGTTCATCCGCATACTCCAGGTCGCCGCCGAAGGAAATCCCTCGGGCGATGGTGCTCACTTCTACCTCGGCATCTTTGAGCTTCTTCGATAAGTAAAAGATAGTCGTTTCTCCTTCAATGGTTGGGCTGATGGCCATAATTACCTCCCGGGCGCTTCCCTCTTTCACCCGCTGAACAAGCGAGTCGATATTCAGGTCGGCCGGCCCGACACCTTCGATGGGAGAGATCACCCCGCCGAGGACGTGGTACAAACCGCGGTACTGCCCGGTTCCTTCTATAGCCATCACATCCCTGATGCCTTCTACCACACACACCAGGCTTTGGTCGCGGCGGCGGTCGGCGCATATAATGCACAATTTATCATCGGAAATATTGTGGCAACGTTCGCACTCCCTGATATTGCGGCGCATGTTTATCATAGCCTGTGCAAACTGTTCCGCCGCCTCCGGCGGTTGTTTGACCAGGTGTAAAACCAGCCTCAACGCTGTTTTCCTGCCAATACCGGGCAAACTGGCAAAGGCATTGACTGCTTCTTCTATAAGTTTGGACGAAAAATTCATGAGGGCAAAAATAAGAATATTGCGGGGTAAATAGGCTTATAAAAGCTGCTATCTATGCGCCATTTAGGAGGGCAGGCTCCCGGGGGGCTGTAAACCTTACCTTCAATGAGCTGTTCAATACGTAAATGCCGAAAAAAATCCGGGATAATTAGTTCAATCCCTGGATTAGAGCGCCTCAGAGGTTGGGGAAACGGCCAATATTCATTTTCTTTGTAGCACTGACCATAAAAAACCTAAATAAACCATCATACGCCAATTTTAGTGCGGCCCTTCGATGAGCCAATGCACTGAACCTAAAAACACTCAAAATCAAATACCATGGCAGAAGTCATACGCATGCCCCGAATGAGCGACACAATGGAAGAGGGCAATATCGTCAGCTGGTTGAAATCAGAAGGAGAAGAAGTGGAAGCCGGAGAGACCCTGGCCGAGGTGGAGACCGATAAGGCTACAATGGAACTGGATAGCTACTTCGACGGCGTTCTCCTCCATATCGCAGTAAAAGAAGGCCCGGTGCCCATCGACGGCATCATCGCCGTGATTGGCAAAAAGGGAGAAGACTGGAAAAAAGCCATCCAGGAAGCCGAAGGTGGCAGCAATGGGAAAGAAGGAAGCCAGGCTTCTGGTGAAGGCCCGGCTGAAGAGCCCCGGCAAGAAGCAGAGCCGGCTAAAGAAACGGCCCCAGCTGAAGCGGCTGCCGAAGGCAGCCGGGTTAAAGCCTCGCCCCTGGCCCGAAGCATAGCTAAAGAAGCCGGCGTTAACCTGGCCAATATTTCCGGCTCCGGCGACGGAGGCCGCATCGTGAAGCGCGATATTGAAGAGGCCATGGGGAAACAGCAGGCCGCTCCGCAACCGCAACCAGCTGCCACTCCGGCCGCTCCGGCCGCTCCGGCCGTCCAACCGCCCGCGCCGAAACAACAAGAGGCGCCCCAGGTTGTCCCCTTTGCCTTTTCAGGAGGGGGCGCCAACTATGAGGAAAAGCCCATCAGCCAGATGCGCAAAACTATTGCCCGCCGCCTCAGCGAAAGCAAATTTACAGCGCCACATTTCTATCTGACCCGGGAGATCAATATGGACAGGGCGGTACAGCTGCGCGAACGCCTCAAGGAGGTCGCCCCCACCAAAATATCCTTTAATGACCTGGTTATCAAAGCAGTGGCTGCCGGATTGCGCTTGCACCCAGCGGTCAATTCCTCCTGGCTTGGCGATAAAATCCGCATTAATAAGGATGTGAACATCGGAGTGGCCGTGGCGGTAGATGAGGGCTTGCTCGTGCCGGTGATCCGCTACACCGATATGAAAACGCTCTCTCAGATCAATGTAGAGGTTAAAGAATTGGCGGGCCTGGCCAAAAAACGCAAATTGCAGCCCGACCAGATGGAAGGCAATACCTTTACGGTCTCCAACCTGGGCATGTTCGGCATCGAAGAATTTACCGGTATCATCAATCCGCCGGATGCATGCATCCTTGCGGTGGGTTCCATTATACAGAAGCCTATCGTCAAAGATGGTGAGATCGTGGTGGGCAATATGATGAAGGTTACGCTCTCCTGTGACCACCGCGTAGTGGACGGCGCCACCGGCGCTCAGTTCCTGCAGACGGTGGCCGCCATACTGGAAGACCCGATCCGTTTGCTGGTGTAGCCTAAGTTTAGGTGGCAGGCATTTCAATAATGCCTGCCACCCCACCTTATTGCGCAGTTACTTCATTCCCTCCGTACTATTCCACCTGTCAACCTTCTTTCAGGCTGGTTGTTATATGAAAAATCAAATCAGTTTACATGAAAAAAACACTGGTTTTGGGCGCCTCCACCAACCCCATTCGCTACTCCAATGCCGCCGTTCAACGGCTCGCTCAGGACGGGTTTGAAGTGGTGCCGGTTGGAGTACGGGAAGGAGAGATTTCAGGCGTGGCTATTGAGCAGGGCAAGCCGGCGCTCGAAGATATCCATACCATCACCTTATACCTCAACCCGCAACGGCAGCAGGAATACTACGATTACATACTAAGCCTCAACCCCCAACGCATTATATTCAACCCGGGTACGGAAAATCCGGAACTCATGCGCCTGGCTCAGGACAAAGGCATCGAGGTGGAAATGGCTTGTACCCTGGTGATGCTGGCGGTGGGGCAGTATTGAGTGTGGAAATATAAGGCCTTTGAGGCAACAAAAATGGGCAATGAATTGCAATCCATTGCCCAAATCTGAAGGAAAATATTTTCCGATGGCTTTTTTAGAGCTTGTTCAAGCTTTAGTACTCTGTTAAATAAGTAAATTGTCGTTTCTGGCCGATGGATTTTCGTTCTAATCGAGGAGCGCCCGCCCGCCTGCTGCGCAAGCCGGCAGGGAGCCTGATAGCCTTAGCTACCAAGGCGAGGACGGGACGAAGAGTAGGGCGAAAAGGCACGGCCAGAAGCATAAGATATTTATTTAACAGAGTACTTAGCCCCTTTGTCCACCTCCGGCATTTTACATTCCTCATCCGGCCCTTTGCCGCAGACCGTGCACTCCCCAATCTGATTTTTCAGCATGGGATTGTTAGTGGCGCAAGTTCCTCGGAACTCCTGTCCGGTAAAGATTTGGCGGATATTGATCAGGGCGAAAGAGAGGCCGAAAACGACGAAAATAATGGTTAAAACATATAAAAACTCCATAAAAATCGGATTATAGTTTCTTCAAAAGTTCTATTACTCAACAACCGCCCGGTTATATTAGTTTACTTTGCATAGCATCAATAATGTCGTAAAACAACAGGCGCAAATTAAGTATAAATAACCGAAAAACAATGCAGCAAAAACTCGATGCCTTCGCCCGCCTCCTCACCATTATGGATGAACTGCGGGAGCAATGCCCCTGGGACCGCAAACAAACGTTCCAAAGCCTGCGCAACCTCACCATCGAAGAAACCTACGAACTGGCGGACGCCATTCTGGACGAAGACCTGGATGGGATCAAGGAAGAAATTGGCGACCTCCTGCTGCACATGGTTTTCTACGCCAGGATCGGCGACGAAAAGGGGGCGTTTGACATCGCTGACGCGCTCAATGACATTTGCGATAAACTGATCAAGCGCCACCCTCATATCTACGGGGATGTAACGGTGAAGGGCGAAGAAGATGTTAAGAAAAACTGGGAGCAACTCAAGCTCCGGGAAGGTAAAAAATCAGTCTTATCCGGCGTACCCCGCTCACTGCCGGCTATGGTAAAGGCCTATCGCATGCAGGATAAGACCAAACAGGTGGGCTTCGAATGGGAAAACAGCGAGCAGGTATGGGCCAAGGTGGAGGAAGAACTGGCCGAATTCCGGGAGGCGATGGATCAGGAGCTTCCCTTTGAAAAACGGGAGGAAGAATTCGGCGACGTCCTGTTTTCTTTGATCAACTATGCCCGTTTTCAGAATATTGACCCCGAAACAGCCCTCGAACGGGTCAATCAGAAATTTAAAAAACGGTTTGAATACATCGAAGCCAATGCCCCCAAAGGCCTGCAGGAGATGAGCCTGGCGGAAATGGACGCCCTGTGGGAGGAGGCGAAGGGGAAGTGAGTGGTGTATCAGTGAGCGGTGTATCAGTTTAGGAAGCAGGATAGCTTTAATAATCGCAATATGGAACGGCGTACTGGCAAATAATTGCTGATCGGACACTCCATTAGCGTGCAATTTCTTACCTTTGCGCCTCTGGAATCTGCATGCTCAGCTAAACCAGTGTTCATGCCTATTTGTTGAGAATACAGTATTTGAACCTAATCACCGGCCTTCTTTATGAGAAAAATAGAACTGGACATAGTCGCTTTGTCACATAGTGTTACTCAATCCCACAACTATGCCGTGGTTTTGGGCGAACAAGGCGGCTCCCGCCGCTTGCCTATCGTCATCGGCAGCTTTGAAGCGCAGGCCATCGCTGTGGCTATGGAACGGATGACCCCCAATCGCCCCCTGACACACGACCTTTTTAAAAACACCCTCGAAACTTTCAATATAGAGCTTAAGGAAGTCATCATCAACAACCTGCTGGATGGCATTTTCTACGCCCGGCTCATCTGCATCAAGGACAGTGAGATCATAGAGATCGACTCCCGGACTTCGGATGCGCTGGCTATGGCCGTTCGCTTCAATTGCCCCATCTATACCTACGAATTTATCCTCGATGCCGCCGGCGTCGTCCTGGAAGATACCGAAGAAGAAGGCGCTCCGGTGGAACAAGGGACGCAACCCAAGGGAAAACCAGCCGCCTTGTCTTCTTATTCCATCGACGCCCTGCACAAGATGCTGGAAGAAGTGCTTGGAGAAGAGAATTACGAGCGCGCCGCAGAGATCAGGGATGAGATTCGGCGGCGGGAGCAGACCTCGTAGACCTTCCTGTCGAAAAACGAAAACTCAACCTGCCGGGTTTGCAGCCAACCTCCAGCCAAATTTAACCCGTCAGCGTTTACTCGGAGACGAAATTTTTTCGAAATGATCGGGCAGGTTGTTGCGTTTTCTCAATCTAAACTCACATCTCCCACCTTCACCGCTACAAAATCCAGATTCTGTGCTCCGGCAGCCGGCAAACCATTGATATCGATCCGCTCTGGAAACGGCTCGGCCCAGGGGTTCGAAGGCTCAGGAAACGCATAATCCAGCCGGACAAACCGCCAGCTGGTATTGGCCTCGAACTCAATATCCATGCCCAGTAACAGGCGGCGCAACATGATCAGGTCCAAAGTAGTGATGCTTTTGGAGTTGTTGACATCCGCAGCAATCATTTTATATGGGCTGCCCAACGGCTGTACCCCCAGGATGTGCCGGCTGATCAACACCAAATCTTGTGTAGATACGTTTTCAGTATAGCTGGAATTTATTTCCGGAGTTATCCTGATGCTGTCTCCTTCAGACAGGCCAAAAAAGGAATAGCTTCCCTGAACATTGGTAAAAACAGATGAGGAAGTAGGGCTGGAAAGGTTCACCTGCACATCCTCAATGGGAACACCATCTTCCCGAATGACCCGTCCATCAACGGAGAGAAACAAAGGGAATTGTTCACATAAAACAGAGCCTTCTGAAACCAAAATATAAGTAAGGCAGGAAGCCAGAATTTCTCCCTCACACCAGGCATGTACTTCGACAATTAACACCCCCAGATCCTCACAGGTCAGAGGCAACCCCTCCGCCTCTATGCTTGCCCCTTCTCCCTCTTTATTAATCGAAAAAACCAGATTCGCACAGGGCGCCAGTAACGTATCTACCAGGATGGCTGCCTCCAGCCTGCCCGTCTCATCCGGAATGCCATCGCCGTCTGTATCAATTGCGGTCAACGCCACAGCCATGCCAGGGCGGCATAGCAAATCCAGAGAATCCTGAATAGAATGATCCGAAACAGGCATATCACAAGATTCCGGGAAGCCCTGTGAGTTCCATTTCTGTGTATTGGAAAGCAAGTGAAATGGATTCAATATTCCCAGAATAGGAGTCGACAGGAAAATGCTCAGCAAAAGACAGTTCGACAGGATTGCATTGAATGCCATCTTCTTCATTTTTAATGGATTACAATTCTTACAAGCCGCATTCAAGGGTTGAACGTTACCCTTAGAAAGCAGCGTACTTTTTTTAACGGGGCAGATGGCAGTTCGCCAATTGTACATTGGCGACAACAATATATTAAATTTTCTTATGCTATTCCAGTTCCTTCAACACCTCCACTACCCTATCCAGCATCTCCTCCGTAAAATCCAGGTGGGTCACAAAGCGCACCGTTTGCGGCCCGAAAGCAGAAGCTTTGATCCCTTTTTCAGCCAGCTTCTCCAAAAAAGAGGCAGCCGTGTAGGGCGGGTTCACATCAAAGATGAGGATATTGGTCTGCACCGGCCGCACCTCACTCACGTAGGGCATGGCTTCTAAAACGGCGCCGATCTGTTTAGCCCGTTCGTTGTCTTCCTTGAGGCGCTCCACCTGATGATCCAGGGCATAGATGCATGCGGCGGCCAGATACCCGGCCTGTCGCATGCCGCCTCCCATCACCTTGCGTATCCGCCTCGCCTGTTTGACGAAGGCTTCACTGCCGATGAGCACAGAACCGACCGGCGCCCCCAGCCCCTTGGAGAGGCAAAGGGAAATGCTGTCGAACTGCTCCCCCACCGCGTGGGTTGTCTCTCCGGTCTCGGCCAGGGCATTGAAAATGCGGGCGCCGTCCAGGTGAAGGGCCAGGCCCCGGTTCCAGCACAATTTGCTGATCGGCCGGACTTCATCCAGGGTATAGTAGCTGCCGCCGCCCTTGTTGCAGGTATTTTCCAGCACCACCAGCCGGGTCCTGGGCAGCCAGTCGAATTCCGGTTTGATGGCCGCTTCGATCTGGGTAGCGGTAATCTTTCCGTGTTTTCCTTTAAGCAGGTTGATCGCCACCCCGGAATTGTAAGCATATCCGCCCGCCTCGTACTGATAAATGTGGGAATACTCGTCACAAATGACCTCGTCCAGGGGTTGGGTATGCACCTTTATGGCGATCTGGTTGGTCATAGTGCCGGAAGGACAAAAAATGGCAGCCTCCTTATTGAAAAGAGCGGCTACTTTTGCTTCCAAAGCATTCACGGTGGGATCTTCTCCAAAAACATCATCTCCTACTTCGGCGGCCATCATGGCCTCAAGCATACCCGGGGTAGGCTTGGTAACGGTATCACTGATTAAATTGATCATTATTGTTTTTGGTTAGTAACTATTCAGCATCGTGGTGATTTGACCCCTCAAGCAAAATTTTGTAAGCCGCCCTTCCCCTTCCAAGGGGAATGAGAAGGGGTTCCAGCGGGAAAAAGTCTACAAAATTTTGCGTCAGGCGTATTTCAGACCCCATGCTGAATAGTAACTTTGGTTATTTCTTGTCAGGAAATACGGAGTTCTTGAAGTTGTCTAAAAAGAAAGCGCCTCTTTCCGAAAAATCCGAAAAGAGGCGCTGTTGTCAAAGTATCGTTTGGGGGAGCCCGAAAGCTCGTTCCCTATTCTTCGTCTACTTCCTCATAATGGGCGCGCCGGGCTTCATGCTCCTGATGCGCCTGTAAAGAGCTGACGAACAAGTCTTCGTATTCGCGTAAGCCTGTACCCGCCGGAATGCGTTTTCCGACGATCACATTTTCCTTCAAGCCCTTGAGGAAGTCCTTCTTGGCTCCAATAGCAGCTGTGCTGAGCACCTTGGTCGTCTCCTGGAAGGAAGCAGCTGAGATCCAGCTTTCCGTACCCAAAGAAGACTTGGTGATACCCTGCAGCAGCGGGCTGGAAGTCGCGGCTACCGCATCGCGGTATTCAACCAGCTTTTTATCGCTGCGCCTCAGGAAAGAATTTTCTTCCCTCAACTGGCGCAGGGTAACGAGCTGGCCCTGGCGCAGGCGGTTGGATTCACCCGCCTCAGTAACCACTTTCTTATCGAATATCCAATCGTTTTGCTCCAGGAATTCTTGTTTATCAACAGCTTCGCCTTCCAGGAAGCTCGTATCTCCCGGGTCTTCGATCTGGACGCGGCGCATCATCTGGCGGACAATCACCTCGATGTGCTTGTTGTTGATCGTAATACCCTGAGAGCGGTATACTTCCTGTACGCCGTTCACCAGATAGGTTTGCACAGCGAAAGGCCCTTTGATATTGAGAATGTCACGCGGTGCGATTGCCCCATCGGACAAGGGTGTTCCGGCGCGTACAAAGTCTCCTTCCTGCACCAGAATGTGCTTGGAAAGGCCGATCAGGTACTTGCGCTTCTGGCCGTCTTTGGCTTCGACCATGACTTCGCGATTACCGCGTTTGATCTTACCAAAGGAAACCACACCATCGATCTCGGAAACCACTGCCGGGTTGGACGGGTTGCGGGCTTCGAAAAGCTCGGTCACCCTCGGCAGGCCACCTGTAATGTCGGCAATCTTACCCAGCTTCCGTGGAATCTTGGCAATCTTTTGGCCCGCCCGGAGTGATTCTCCATCATCGATAGACAGGTAAGAACCCACCGGCAGGTTGTAACTGCGGAGTTCCTCTCCATCGGCATCGATGATCTTGATCATCGGGATTTTGCGCTTGTTCTTAGGTTCGACGATGACCTTTTCGACATAGCCGGTCTGGTCATCCCGCTCTATCCGGAAAGTAACCCCTTCTTCGATGGCATCGTATTTGACAATACCGCCAAATTCGGAGATAATAACTGCATTGAAAGGATCCCATTCGCAAATGATATCGCCACGTTGAACTTCCTGGCCCTCCTTGACGTGCAGGGTGGCGCCGTAGGGAATGTGGTGGGCTACGAACTGCTTGCCCGTCTTGCTATCCACGATCCGCACTTCACCGGTACGGGAAAGTACGACATCGGTTTCATTACCACCATCATCCGTATATTCAGTCGTTCGGACACTATCAAACTCTATCTTACCGATGAACTTCGAGACGATCTCCGATTCGGACTTGGAGATGGAAGCAATACCCCCCACGTGGAAGGTACGCAGCGTAAGCTGTGTTCCCGGTTCACCAATTGACTGGGCGGCGATGATCCCGACCGCATCTCCTTCTTCGGTGCGGCGGCCGGTAGCCAGGTTCTTGCCATAGCACTTGGCGCAGACGCCACGCTTGGCCTCACAAGTGAGTACAGAACGGATGGTTACTGTTTCGACCCCCTCTTCTTCAATATAATCCGCAGTCTTGAGGTCAATATAATCTCCCGCTTTGAGGATGACATCATCCGTTACCGGGTGGTAAATATCGTGCAAGGTATACCGGCCCCCAATACGGGAAGACAGGTTTTCAATAACCTTCTCGTTATCTTTCAGCGACTCGGTTTCAATGCCCCGGAGCGTTCCGCAGTCTTCTTCATGGATGACCACATCCTGAGCGACATCCACAAGACGACGGGTAAGATAACCGGCATCGGCTGTCTTCAGGGCAGTATCTGCCAAACCCTTACGGGCGCCGTGAGTGGAGATGAAATACTCGAGGACGGACAAGCCGTCGACGAAGTTGGAAAGGATCGGGTTTTCGATAACCGCTCCTCCCGTATCACCTGACTTCCTCGGCTTGGCCATCAGCCCCCGCAGTCCGCAGAGCTGTTTAATCTGCTGCTTGGAACCCCGTGCGCCGGAGTCCAGCATCATGAATACCGAGTTGAAACCTTGCTTGTGGGTAGCCAACTCCTTCATCAATACATCGGTGATGCGGTTGTCGGCGTAAGTCCACTTATCAATGATCTGGTTATAACGCTCGTTGTTGGTGATGAGGCCCATGTTGTAGTTGTCCCATACCTCGTCCACTTCTTCCTGCGCCATTTCCAGGGTGCGTTGCTTTACCGTCGGCGTGATCAGGTCACCCAGGTTGAAGGACAGCCCGCCCTTGAAAGACCAGAGGAAGCCCATCTCCTTGATATTATCCAGGAAATCTGCGGTAACAGCAAAATCAGTGCGTTCGATCACATCGCTGATTACCTTTTTGAGGTTCTTCTTGGTCAGCAGGACGTTGATAAAGGGTACATCTTTCGGCACCACTTCGTTGAAGAGCACCCGTCCGGTAGAGGTATCGATCAGCTTGTGAACCAAATTACCTTCCTCGTCTTCCACTCTTGCCTTGACCTTGATAACGGCGTGCAGGTCGAGCCTGCCTTCGTTATAGGCAATGATCACTTCTTCCGGTGAATAGAACCGCAGCCCTTCCCCTTTCACTTTTATTTCACCTTCGGAGCGGCGCTCCTTGGTGATATAATACAGCCCCAATACCATATCCTGGGACGGCAGCGTGATCGGCGATCCGTTCTGCGGGTTGAGCATGTTGTGTGAAGACAACATAAGCACCTGAGCCTCCAGAATGGCGGCATGGCTCAAAGGAACGTGCACGGCCATCTGGTCTCCGTCGAAGTCGGCGTTGAAGGCGCCACAAACCAGCGGGTGCAGCTGAATGGCTTTCCCTTCGATCAATTTGGGCTGAAAAGCCTGAATAGAAAGCCGGTGCAGCGTCGGAGCCCGGTTGAGCATAACCGGATGCCCTTTCAGTATATTTTCGAGGATTTCCCAGATTACGGGGTCCTTTCGATCCACCAGTTTTTTAGCCGACTTAACCGTCTTGACGATACCGCGCTCAATCAGTTTGCGAATAACAAATGGCTTGAACAACTCGGCGGCCATTGCCTTCGGCAAACCGCACTCGTGCAGTTTCAGCGTAGGGCCCACTACGATCACGGAACGGCCGGAATAATCCACCCGCTTACCCAAAAGGTTCTGGCGGAAACGCCCCTGCTTCCCCTTGAGGATATCACTCAGCGATTTGAGGGCGCGGCCTCCTTCTGCTTTTACCGCATTCGACTTTCGCGAGTTGTCAAACAGGGAGTCTACGGCTTCCTGCAGCATCCGCTTTTCATTACGCAGGATCACCTCCGGAGCTTTGATCTCCAGCAGGCGCTTCAAGCGGTTATTGCGGATGATCACCCGGCGGTACAGGTCGTTGAGGTCGGAGCTGGCAAAACGGCCACCATCCAGCGGCACGAGTGGCCGTAGCTCTGGCGGCACTACCGGCAGGTATTGAATGATCGACCATTCCGGGCGGTTCTCAATACGAGACAGGCCATCGCGGAATGCTTCCACCACGCGCAAGCGCTTCAGCGCTTCCGACTTCCGTTGCTGAGAAGTTTCATTAGCCGCCTGATGGCGCAGCGCAAAAGACAGCTGGTCCAGGTCGAGGCGCATCAGCAGGTCACGGATAGCATCGGCGCCCATTTTGGCGATGAACTTATTCGGATCGTCGTCTTCCAGCATCTGGTTATCAGCCGGCAGAGTGTCGAGGATTTCAAGGTATTCTTCCTCCGTCAGAAGGTCGATTAAACCAACGCCCTCGGCTTCTTTAATGCCCGGTTGAATAACAACATAACGCTCGTAGTATACAATCGATTCGAGCTTCTTGGAGGACAGTCCCAACAAGTATCCGATCTTGTTCGGGAGCGACTTAAAGAACCAGATGTGCACGACCGGCACAACCAGTTTGATGTGGCCCATTCTTTCCCGGCGGACTTTCTTCTCTGTCACCTCTACTCCACAGCGGTCACACACGATCCCTTTGTAGCGAATCCGCTTGTACTTACCGCAGTAGCACTCATAGTCCTTTACCGGGCCGAAAATGCGTTCGCAGAACAAACCATCCCGCTCCGGCTTATAAGAACGGTAGTTAATCGTCTCAGGCTTCAGTACTTCACCGTAGGAGCGCTCCAGGATTTCATCCGGGGACGACAAACTGATGGTGATGCTATTGAAATCTTGAGCTTGAATATGTTCCTTTTTCTTAAATGGCATATAAAGGTATTGTTGGTATGGAGTGGCGGCGGCGCCACTCCAGTGAAACAATCAATTTAGTCAAACTTCACATCCAGCGCCAGGCCACGCAATTCGTGGATCAATACGTTGAAAGATTCCGGTATACCGGGATCCGGTAGCGGGTCACCTTTCACGATAGCCTCGTAAGCCTTGGCCCTGCCGTTGATATCGTCCGACTTGATGGTCAGCAATTCCTGTAGGATATTCGATGCACCGAAGGCTTCCAGTGCCCAAACCTCCATTTCACCGAAGCGCTGGCCACCGAACTGGGCCTTACCGCCGAGCGGTTGCTGGGTGATCAGAGAGTACGGGCCGATCGAGCGTGCGTGCATCTTATCGTCTACCATGTGAGACAGCTTCAGCATGTAGATCACACCAACGGTAGCCTGCTGGTGGAAGCGGTCGCCGGTCTCCCCATCGTAAAGATAGGTTTGTCCGAGGCTCGGCAGGCCTGCCGACTGAATGTACTCATCGATCTCTTCCTTGCTGGCCCCGTCAAAAATAGGCGTGCTGTACTTCATGCCCAGTTTTTCGCCGGCCCAGCCCAGAACCGTTTCAAAGATCTGGCCCAGGTTCATACGCGAAGGTACACCCAGCGGGTTGAGTACGATATCCACCGGAGTACCGTCTTCAAGGAACGGCATGTCTTCGCTACGGACGATCCGGGAAACGATGCCTTTGTTACCATGGCGGCCGGCCAGTTTATCTCCTACCCGCAGCTTGCGCTTCTTGGCCATATACACCTTGGCTAACTTAAGCACGCCTGCCGGCAATTCATCACCGATACTGATGTTGAATTTCTCCCGCTTGTAACGGCCAACTTCCTCGTTTACTTTGATGCTGTAATTGTGCAGCAGTTTGGCAATGAGTTCGTTAGACCCGGAGTCATCAGTCCAGTTGCTGTAATCCACACTGGTGTAATCCACTTCGCGCAGGGCGCTCTGTGTGAACTTGGTTCCTTTGGGGACGAGGGGTTCGTTGTAGATGCTCTTCACTCCCTGGGACACCTTGTTCTTGACCATGACCAGCAGCTTATCGATAAGAATGGTCTTCAATTCGTTGAGCGCAATCTTATGCTGGTCCTCCAGTTTGGTAAGCAATTCTTTCTCCTGTGCTTTCTGGACCTTGTCCTTCTTGGCACGAGCAAAAAGCTGCTTGTCGATAACGATACCGGAGGTAGAGGGCGGCGCCTTGAGCGAAGCATCCTTCACATCACCCGCTTTATCGCCGAAGATGGCGCGAAGCAGTTTTTCTTCCGGCGTCGGGTCCGATTCACCTTTCGGGGTGATCTTTCCGATGAGGATATCGCTTTCCTTGACCCATGCCCCAACGCGGATGATGCCGTTTTCGTCGAGATCCTTGGTGGCTTCCTCACTAACGTTAGGAATATCATTGGTCAGTTCTTCCTCACCCAACTTTGTATCCCGGACGTCCAGTTCGAAGTGTTCGATATGCACGGAGGTAAAGATATCTTCCAACACAACGCGCTCGGAAAGCACGATGGCATCCTCGAAGTTATATCCTTTCCAGGGCATGAAAGCCACTTTCAGGTTTTGGCCCAGAGCCAGTTCGCCCTTATCGGTAGCGTAGCCATCGCAGAGAATCTGTCCTTTGCTTACCCGCTGTCCTCGCCGGACAATAGGCTTGAGGTTGATGCAGGTCCCCTGGTTGGTACGCCGGAACTTGATCAGTTTATAAACCTTGCGGTTGTCCTCGAAAGACACCAGCTGTTCTTCTTCAGTACGGTCGTAACGGATAATGATCTCGTTGGCGTCTACGTATTCTACCACGCCTTCTCCTTCTGCGTTGATGAGCATGCGGGAGTCCCGGGCTACTTTACCCTCCAGCCCGGTGCCCACGATCGGGGAATGCGGGCGCAGCAGGGGAACAGCCTGACGTTGCATGTTTGAGCCCATGAGGGCGCGGTTAGCGTCATCATTTTCCAGGAAGGGGATCATCGAAGCCGAAACACCGACGATCTGGTTTGGAGCGACGTCCATGTATTCGATCTCATCCGGGCCGAGAACCGGGAAGTCCCCGTGCTCGCGGCACTTAATACGGTCGGATTCGAACCCGCCTTTCTCGTCAATCGGTGCGTTGGCCTGGGCAATCTTCATGAAGTCTTCGCCCTCAGCCGACAGATAGACCGGAAGCGATTTGACCTCTACCGAACCATCGGAGACCCGGCGGTAAGGTGTTTCCAGGAAACCCATCTTGTTGACCTTAGCGTGAACGCAAAGGGTGGAGATGAGACCAATATTCGGCCCTTCCGGCGTCTCGATCGTACACAAGCGCCCGTAGTGGGAGTAATGCACGTCACGCACCTCAAATCCGGCGCGTTCCCGCGACAAACCACCTGGCCCCAGAGCGGAAATACGACGCTTGTGCGTGATCTCCGACAGAGGGTTGGTCTGGTCGAGGAATTGAGAAAGCTGGCTGGTCCCGAAGAAAGAATTGATAACGGAGGACAGGGTCCGTGCGTTGATCAGGTCGATCGGCGTAAAGACCTCATTATCCCGGACGTTCATTCGTTCCCGTATCGTGCGGGCCATTCGCGCCAGGCCGACTCCGAACTGGGCGTAGAGCTGTTCACCGACGGTGCGGACGCGGCGGTTACTCAGGTGGTCAATATCATCGATTTCCGCTTTCTGGTTAATCAGGCTAACCAGGTAGCGAACGATGGCGATAATATCTTCTTTAGTGAGTACCAGCACATCGCGGTCAATGTCCAGTTCGAGTTTGCGGTTGATCTTGTAACGCCCGACTTCGCCCAGGTTGTACCTTTTGTCGGAGAAGAAGAGCTTATCGATAATACCGCGAGCCGTTTCCTCATCCGGAGGGTCTGTACCCCGAAGTTGACGGTATATATACTGTACGGCCTCCATTTCAGAACTGGAGGGGTCCTTTTGCAGTGTATTGTAAATAATGGAGTAATCCTGGTCGATATCATCCTTCTGCAGGATCACTATTTCAGTGTCTGCTTCCAGGACCAACTCGATGTTGTCTTCATCGAGCACGATATCGCGTTCCAGGATGATCTCATTCCTTTCGATGGTAACCACCTCGCCTGTATCCTCATCTACAAAGTCCTCCGTCCAACTGCGCAAGACCCGAGCCGCCAGTTTTCTGCCAATAGCATTTTCCAGGGCATCTCGGGTGGCAGGCACCTCGTCGGCCAGGCCGAAAATATCGAGGATGGCCTTATCCGTGTCGAAGCCGATGGCGCGCAATAAAGTCGTTACCGGGAATTTCTTCTTACGGTCGATGTAAGCATACATGACCGTATTGATGTCGGTGGCAAATTCCATCCAGGCTCCCTTGAAGGGGATGACCCTTGCGGAATAGATTTTGGTCCCGTTGGGGTGAAAGCTTTGCCCAAAGAATACGCCCGGAGAGCGGTGTAGTTGAGAAACGATGACTCGCTCTGCACCATTGATCACAAAAGTTCCCTTGGGGGTCATATATGGAATATTACCCAAGAAAACATCCTGTACGATTGTCTGGAAATCAACGTGTTCCTCATCGTTACAGGAAAGCCGGAGCTTGGCCTTGAGAGGTACGCTGTAAGTCAACCCGCGCTGCATGCACTCATCGATGGTGTATCGCGGTGGGTCGATGAAATAATCCAGAAATTCTAATACAAAGATGTTTCTAGCATCTGTGATCGGAAAATTTTCCTGAAATACCTTGTAAAGCCCTTCGTTCATCCGGTTCTCTGGAGTAGTCTCCAACTGGAAGAACTCCTGAAAGGACTTCAACTGGATTTCAAGAAGATCAGGGTATGGTGAAGGGAGTCTTATTTTGCCGAAGTTTACTCGCATATCTTCGGCGGTTTGTACCTTACCGTTTGACGTCATTGGCAAAAAATATTTATTTTTTCGGCAATAATTAGCTTTCTAACAATCGCCTGTGCTGTAATAATACCCAAAAAATCCGAAAAAGTTCAAAATTGCTAATCTTAATCATACGACAATAGGCTTAGCCAGTTGTTACACAACTCGCTAAGCCTTCTGCGCCGGGAACACCGGCCAAAGGCCTGTATTCTCAACGGTTGTAAAAGAAGCGGTTACTTGATCTCTATCTCAGCGCCAGCTTCTTCGAGTACTGCTTTGATTTTCTCAGCCTCCTCCTTCGATACACCTTCCTTAACCGTGCCAGGAGCGCCATCTACCAGGTCTTTGGCTTCCTTCAAGCCCAGGCCGAGCAGGTTTTTCACCTCTTTAACCACTTTAAGTTTTCCTGCACCAGCGGATTTGAGGATGACATCAAACTCAGTTTGTTCCTCTACTGCGGCAGCGCCACCGCCACCACCAGCCGGGCCGGCTACAGCAACTGCAGCCGCAGCCGGTTCGATGCCGTATTCGTCCTTCAATATTCCAGCCAGTTCACTCACTTCTTTAACGGTGAGGTTAACCAACTGTTCTGCAAAAGCTTTAAGATCTGCCATTGTAAAAAGTTTTGAAAAGTTGTACGTTGATAAAAAATATATATGGTGCGTACAGCTTGGAAGCCGTATTGAATTGGCTGTTGGCGTTTGACGATTAACTTGCTGGCGTTTTTGCCAACTGCTAACCACTAACCGCTAACCGCCGGTTACTACTCGCCGCGCTCTTCCAGCGTTTTGAGCAGCCCTGAAAGGGTTTGCCCACCAGATTGCAGCGCACTGATAACGTTCTTCGCCGGTGATTGCAGTAAGGCAATAACTTCGGCGACGAGGTCTTCCTTAGATTTGAGCTTGGACAGTTCTTCCAGCTTTTCATCACCCAGGAAAATATCGGTATCAATATATGCAGCCTTGAGTGTGGGCTTTTCGTGAGTTTCGCGAAACGCTTTAATCAGTTTCGCAGGAGCGTTGGCCTTTTCTGAGATCAGAATAGCGGTGGGCCCCTTGAGTGCTTCGTAGAGGCCCGAGTAATCTCTGTCTCCCGGGGAACTCTCCAGTGCTTTCTGGATGAGGGTATTCTTGACGACTTTCATCTCGATACCCTTATCGAAACACAATCTTCTGAATTTATTGACTTGCTCTACAGTCAGCGTCGAGGAATCTGCCAGATAGAAAAAATCTATACCGGAAAGTTTATCCTTCAGCGCCTCAATAGTAGCGGATTTTTCTGCTCTTGTCATTGCTTTTCAAGTTTTGAAAAGTTTACTTAACCAATGGTTTCGCGTCAACATGGATACCCGGGCTCATTGAGCTGGCTACTGTCACTGATTTCAGATAGGCCCCCTTGGCGGAGGAAGGCCTCATGCGCACCAGGGCGGTGATCAGTTCATTAGCATTATCCAACAGCTTATCGGCCGTAAAGGATACCCGCCCTATTGAGGAGTGAATGATCCCGTACTTATCGACGCGGAAAGAAATTTTGCCGCCTTTCACGTCACTGACTGCAGCCGCCACATCCTGGGTTACCGTACCTGTCTTGGGGTTAGGCATCAGGCCACGAGGGCCGAGTATTCTACCCAACCGGCCCACCTGTGCCATTACCTGGGGCATGGCGATAACAACGTCGACATCCGTCCAGCCTCCCTGAACCTTCTGGACGTAATCATCCAGGCCGGCATAATCAGCGCCGGCGGCCAGGGCTTCTTCTTCTTTGTCAGGGGTACAGAAAACCAGTACGCGTTTGGTTTTACCGGTGCCATGAGGCAGGGTCACCGTGCCACGAATGGCCTGATCTGCTTTACGGGGATCCACCCCCAGCCGCACATGAACGTCAACAGAAGCATCAAACTTGGTTAGGTTCACTTCTTTGACCAGTTTCATGGCCTCTTCAAGTGAATACAAGTTTTCTCTGTTGATCTTCTTGTCGGCAGCTGCTCTTTTTTTACTCGTTTTTGCCATTTTTATTCTGTTTTGAGGTTGCTAACGTTTCGCCACGGAGGACGAAACTCCCTTCAGTAAATCCATTCAATTATCGCTACCCGCTTTCACTGCCCAGGGTGGCGTGCCTTTAATGGTCACTCCCATGCTGCGGGCAGTACCGGCCACCATTTTCATAGCCGATTCGACCGTGAAGCAGTTGAGGTCCACCATTTTACTCTCAGCGATGGCCCGTACCTGATCCCAGGTAACGGCGCTCACCTTGATCCGGTTAGATTCCGGCGAGCCTTTTTTGATCTTAGCTGCCTCCAGTAGCTGAACGGCAGCCGGCGGTGTTTTAATGATAAAGGTAAAAGACTTATCCTTAAACACCGTGATCACTACCGGCAACAACTGCCCCTGCTTGTCCTGCGTTTCAGCATTGAAACGCTTGCAGAATTCCATGATGTTGACCCCTTTGGCGCCGAGAGCGGGGCCGACAGGAGGAGCCGGGTTGGCTGCGCCACCTCTTACCTGAAGTTTAATAAACGCACTTACTTCCTTAGCCATTTTTTTCGCTTTATTCAAGTTGAACTGCTACCAGCTCCAGGGAAGCGCTTTCCGGAAGGGCCGGAACAAAAGCTGACAAGCAAAAATGTGAAATTTATTATTAGACAACTAGGATGTTTTCTCTACCTGCATAAAGTTGAGCTCCACTTCCGTACCCCGGCCGAAAATCTTAACGATGACTTTCAGTTTCTTCTTTTCTTCATTCACTTCCTGAATATCTCCGACAAACTCACTGAAAGGGCCATCGATGATTTTCACTGTTTCCCCCACAATGAAGGGCTCAATCATGGCTTCCCCAGCTTCCTGCGATTCATCTACCTTGCCCAACATTCGGTTGGCCTCAGCCGGGCGCATGGGAATGGGATTGTTGCGGCCTAGAAAATGGATAACATTGGGTATATTTGAAATTGTCTGGATGATCTCACCACTGAACATGGTGGGAAGTGCCTCAATGAGTATGTATCCGGGAAGAATATTCCTTTCGGAAATCACTTTTTTGCCACTTCTGATCTTGTAGACCTTCTCGGTGGGAACGAGTACCTGGGTTATAAAGCCCCCCCAACCAGAACGCTCGATTTCCATTTCTATGCGTTCTTTGATCTTTCTTTCTTTCCCACTGATTACACGAAGAGAGTACCACTTTTTGTCGTCTACCTGCGGGGTAGCGTCTTCCAAAGGGGCCTCTGATTCTTCCTGTATGTGTTTTTCTTTATCCTCAGACATCACAATCCTTTAACCCAATTAAATTTTACAAACTGTAGACCGCATCCAGAATGGTACGAGAGAAAACGTCCATCAGGAAAATAGCCAACGCCAGAATGATTGAAGCTACCAAAACCACCACAGTACTGCTTTGCAGGTTAGCCAGGGTTGGCCAGGTCACTTTATGGACCAGCTCGTTGTAGCTCTCAATGAAATAAAGTTTTAGCCTTTCCATTGCTAATTCTTTTTTGCACAGGCAGATGAATCTCTACCTGGTGAAAATTTCAGATGGGCAGGTGAGTGAATATATCCTCCCCGGCCGCAAAACTTGCACGGGCAGGAGGACTTGAACCCCCAGCCTACGGTTTTGGAGACCGTCGCTCTACCAGTTGAGCTATGCCCGTATTAATATGCTGAAAAGATTAGGCACAACGATGCCTAACCTTTTCAACCATAATATTATCAAGTGAAATACTTGTTATACGTCCAGAATCTCCGTCACCTGTCCAGCGCCAACCGTACGGCCACCCTCACGGATAGCAAAACGGAGCCCTTTCTCCATAGCAATGGTGTTGATAAGCTTCACTTCCAGAGAAACGTTATCACCAGGCATTACCATTTCAACACCGGAGGGCAGCGCAACGTCACCGGTTACGTCGGTGGTACGGAAATAAAATTGTGGGCGGTAACCGTTGAAGAACGGCGTATGGCGGCCTCCTTCATCTTTAGACAGCACGTACACCTCACATTTGAAGTGCTTATGCGGCTTCACAGAACCCGGCTTGCAGATAACCTGCCCACGCTTGATCGCTTCTTTGTCAATACCGCGAAGCAGAATCCCGGCATTATCACCTGCTCTGCCCTCATTCAGAATCTTACGGAACATTTCTACCCCGGTAACGACTGAGGTCAAAGGCTTTTCTCCTTCTGCCATCATACCGATGATCTCAACTGCCTCGCCGGTCTTGATGATACCGCGTTCAATACGTCCGGTAGCAACCGTACCCCGGCCAGTGATAGAGAAAACATCTTCAACTGGCATCAGGAAAGGCTGGTCAACCAGGCGCACAGGCTCCTTAATGTCATTGTCTACTGCTTCCATGAGTTCGCGAATAGACTGAACCCCGGCTGGATCACCTTCCAGAGCTTTCAATGCAGAACCTTTGATAATGGAAGCGTTATCGCCATCAAACTCATAAGCGTCGAGCAGTTCGCGAACTTCCATTTCAACCAGTTCGAGCATCTCCTCGTCGTCCACCAGGTCAACCTTGTTCATATAAACAACGATTGAAGGTACACCTACCTGACGAGCCAGCAGGATGTGTTCCCGGGTTTGAGGCATCGGGCCATCAGTAGCAGCAACTACCAGGATGGCTCCATCCATCTGCGCAGCACCTGTTACCATGTTCTTTACGTAGTCAGCGTGGCCAGGACAGTCAACGTGTGCGTAATGGCGGTTCGCTGTTTGATATTCTACGTGAGCTGTATTGATGGTAATACCCCGTTCCTTTTCTTCCGGAGCAGCATCAATAGAGTCGTAATCCATTTTGCTTGTACCCCCATCCTGAGAAAGGACAGAAGTGATTGCCGCAGTAAGAGTAGTCTTACCGTGGTCTACGTGGCCGATTGTCCCCACGTTGAGGTGCGGTTTGGTCCTTTCGAATGTTTCCTTAGCCATCGGTAATCAAATTTTTTGATATAAATTCTTGTGGTTAAACAAAGTGCTGAACAATATTTGAGCCAATGTGGGGATTTGAACCCCAGACCCCTTCCTTACCATGGAAGTGCTCTACCCCTGAGCTACATTGGCCTGACCTTCAAAAGGTTATAAAGCTAAGTTAAGCTCAATATAGACCCGGGAAAAGGGCCTTCTATTGTCCGGCTTTTTCTTCGAACAGAGCGGGCGACGAGACTCGAACCCGCGACCCTCAGCTTGGAAGGCTGATGCTCTACCAACTGAGCTACGCCCGCTTTTATCCGCCGAAGCCTTAGCGAGGGCGGATTATACCGACCCATCACTTCAGCTAAAACGGATGGTTGAGCCCACCTTCGCTGAAGCTTCGGCGGGCACAGTGGGGGTGATAGGAATCGAACCTATTCAGTCATAGACACCAGATTTACAGTCTGGCCCGGCTCTCCAGCTCCGGCGCACCCCCAAAATTGAACCAGTTTCAAATGATTACTGCCTTTCAGGGCAGTTGGTGAATCCCGCTTTTGGAGCCAGCAGAGGGATTCGAACCCCCGACCCGCTGATTACAAATCAGCTGCTCTGGCCAACTGAGCTATGCTGGCATACTGTAATGTAGCGGGCGTTTCAACAATAAGTTTGAGATCTTTTTCTCAAAGCGATTGCAAAGATAGAACATTTTAACAAAAGAAAAAATACTGTTATTCTTTTTTCGCCTTTTTTTTAAAGTGGCGTAAAGGTAGGAAAAAATTGCTGCTCCCCTACTGGAAATACGGGTCAACCAGGGCCCAAAAAACAAGCTCCCTTACCATACAGGCAAGGGAGCCTAAGAAGATATATATTTATGCCCATCCTACTGCGCCATTTAAGCGTCGCGCAGGCGTTCTTTATATTTTATCAGTTGCCGTTTCAAAGCGGAGGTTGCATTATCGACAGAAGCCTCAAAGGTTTTGCTGGCTTCCTTGGCGAACAGTTGGTCTCCCGGCACACTTAGCCGTACCTCAGCAATCTTATCCTTTATTTGTCCGGAATTCTCGAGTTTAAGCGTTACCCTTGCTTCAATGATGCGATCAAAGAACTGGTCCATTTTATTGACTCTCTTTTCGATATAGTCGATCAGCTTTTGGTCAGCTTTAAACTGAACAGATTCAGTGTAAACTCTCATAATCTTTCCTTTTTGGTGAATTAACGATTAGGATGTTAAAGAATAGCGGCTGGCCGTTACACATTATCCAGGCCAGCCTTGGGATGGGCTTTATTATATACTTGTCTTAGCCGTTCAATGGAATTGTGGGTGTAAACCTGGGTGGAAGCAAGGCTGGAGTGGCCCAGCAAGGCTTTGATCGCATTCAGGTCGGCCCCATTTTCCGATAAATGGGTGGCAAAGGAATGCCGAAGGGCGTGAGGCCCCCGCATGCCATTGCTGGTGACCATAGAAAGGTACTTATGGACAATATTGTACATCAACTTCGGGTATAGTGGCTTTCCTTTATCCGTGAGAAATAACCGGGTGTGTTCCAGCCCGGGAAAGGCCTGGTTCCGATCCAGTAAGTAAGCTTCCAGGTTATCGGCCAACGGCCTGCTGATCGGCGCCAGCCGCTCCTTTCCGCCCTTTCCCAATATGCGAATCTGCAAACTGTGAAAGTCGATATCTTTCACCTCCAGGCCGATGGCCTCCGAGCGCCGTATACCGGTGGCGTAGAGCAACTCCAGAATCATGCGCCCCCTGGCGCCGCTGTAGCCGCCTTCAAATTCTATTTGCTGAAAGAGTCGTTCCAGTTCCGATTTCTTCAGGCTGCCGGGAAGGCGCTTTCCCGTTTTGGGAGCAGATACCTTGGCGGTGGGGTCGGCCGCCAGATAGTTTCGCCGAATAAGGAACCTGAAGTAGGCCTTCAGGGTGGATAGCTTGCGGTTGGCTGTCCGGGCTGAGTATCCATGGCTGATGAGGTGGACCATCCAGGACCTGATATGAGAATGCCCCACCTCCGATACGGAAGTGAGGCCCATTTCTTCTCTTATAAATTGCAGGAACTGCTCCAGGTCTTTCCGGTAAGCAGTAAGTGTGTTCGGCGAGAATCTTTTCTCGTACTGTAGATATTGCAGGAAGGACGATTCGCTCATTCCCTGTTTTAAATTGTAATGGAGAAACTTACCCTTCCAAGATAAACAGAAAAGGAGAGATTGTCAACCTGTGCTACACCATTTCTACCTGCTTCTTTTGGCGGTATACCGCCTTGAGTTTTTCATTCCTGCGGCGCACCGAAGGTTTAGCGTACTGTTTGCGGTCGCGTAGCTCCCGCATGACACCGGCGCGGTTGTACTTGAGTTTGTACTTTTTCAGCGCTCTTTCGATAGATTCGTTTTCCTGAACGTCTACGATGATCATGATTCAGCTAATTTTTTAAATTTTAGCCACCAAAGGTAAATAACTTTTCTATTTTGTGCTTGTATTTTTTTAGCTGTTTTATTGATGCCGCCGCCTCAAGAGAGCCCTATGGCAGCATCAATAAAACAGCTTCGCAGCCCATCCGAAATACTATGTCGAAAGAAAAGAAGGATAAGAACTTTATTAAGAAACCTATCTATGAGGGGGGCCCGAGCGCTCTCAAGGCCTTTATTGGGAAAAACCTGCGTTACCCAAAGGCGGCGCTGGAGGAAAAGATCGAAGGCACGGTTGTCCTGAAATATTCCATCGACTACAAAGGAAAGGTAGTGGACGCAAAAGTCATATCCGGCCTTGGGCATGGGTGTGATGAAGAGGCTATACGCCTGGCCCGGTTACTGAAGTTCGAAGTCCCCAGGACGAGGGGGGTGAAGGTCCTTTTTCACAAAGACATAAAAATTCATTTCAGGCTACCGAAAAAGAAAGCCTCTCCTGAAAAAGCGCAGGCAGCTACCATCCTGTATTCCTACACGGAGAAAAAAAAGAAGGAAGAGGAAAAGAACCCGCCCAAAGAAAATGGTGGATATTCCTATACGGTTACGATTTAGGGGTGAGGGGTGATGTAGGGGGGTGAGAGGGTGATGTAGTGAGGGGTGAGGGGTGAGGGGTGAGGGGTGATTCCCCACAACATCGCGAATTAGCCACCTTCCCAGCCCACTCAATAATCAAAAGAAGAAAAACGATAGGCCTTTGCTTTCCCGTTCGCGATAACGGCCAAAACCCGTTCCTTGAGTGGAAGCCTGGTATCTTCGAGCTGTACCGGATAGGGCGAGCCCTGATCGCTACAGGCATAATCACTATAGGGGGAAGAATCGTAGTTGTAGGGATGTCCGGTTGTAAAAGAGATCAGTTCCGGCTCCCGCAGCAATGTTTTCCAGGTCTTCCAGTTGGTCTCCAGCACGGGAATAACGTCTTTTTGCAAGCCCACCACTGCTCCGTTTATGCATTCCTGGCGCATTTGAGACCAGAGGCTTTCCGTGAGGCGATCAAAAGCTATCAGGTTGCTGTTGTACAAAAAACCGGATACACCAAAGGTAGCTACCAGGCCTCCCAGGTCCCGGTTCCAGGCCGTGGCGGTACCGGTCAGCGGGCAGTAGGCTACAGCAAAGTGGTTTTCCCCGATAGTATCATTTACAACTTCGTGGAAGTCCAGGATACTGTGAGGGTAAAGGCGGTATTTCCCCCCTACCTTGACGCCAACGAGCAGGGCTGTATCCGCCAGATAATACTCGCTGTCCCAGAAATCTTTTTCCCGATACTTTTCTACTCGGGGAAAATCAAGGGCGGGTATGAGATCGAAACCACTGCCCGAAAACACCTCCCCTTCCGGAATGGTCCAGCCGGGTGATGCAGATGGGGGGTTGAAGGGTGGCGCAATGCCCTGTCCCTCAAATACCTCTGTCCCCGGATACATTCCGCCTATGGCAAACCAATACCCTATGTAAGCAGAAACCACGGGCAGGCGCTGCCCCTGGCGCGGGCCACTCACCGCGTAGCCGAACAAATCCCAGCGGCTGCCTTCCTGGTCTTCCATTACAATAGGCAGGATGGTCGGTATTTCGGAAAATTCAAGCAAAACCCCGTCGGGCATTTCCCGGCCGTAGGCCACCATGAATTCGTACTGCTCCGCCCCGGCCACAACCACGGCCTGCCCGTTGACGATATCGTTTACCACGCGGACGATTGGCCTGGAGACACCGCTTCCCGCTATAGCCCGGACGCTTTCTTCTTTACTACAGGAAAAAAGCAAGAGAATGGAACATAAGAAGTACAAGTGTGGAGTAAAAAGCTTTTTCATACTTAATCGAGGAGAGATTAGGTTCAGTGATAGCACAAAGGTATTTAATTTACGTGAATCAGACTGTCGCGAACACTACTGCCCCAGGGCAAAATAACAGCGGCTGCCCTGGTCATCAGGACAGCCGCTATTCCTTTATCATTAAAAACGCACCAGATCAATCTGGATCGTTCGGTTTACTTAACATCCCACCACAGGTGAGTACCGTCGCTATCCGGGCCTCCCAGAAGCTGGAGGGCCTGCTGGTAGTTAGCCGGATTCAGGTTCTCAGCGGAAGCCGGATAGATGAGGCGGATGGGAATACCACCGCTCGGGCTCAGAGGATCTTCCGGAAGCACGAGTTCCGGATAATCCAGACGACGCCATTCGGTCCAGGCTTCGTAGCCCTGTCCGAAGAGGGCCAGCCATTTCTGGTAGCCGATCAGTTGGCCCCATTTGCCCGCATCCCAGGATATGCCTTCCTGATTGTAGTAGGCATCGAAAGCAGCCTGGTCGTAGTCGACGCTCCACTGATCCCAGGAAGCCTCGATGGCTGCCTTGTAGTGGTCTTCCGGGTTGTCCGTGGTCCATCCGCGGGCAGCAGCCTCTGCTTTGGCGAAATTCACCTGTGCCATGGTGTAAATGGCCAGCGGTGCATTCTGCGCCTTCACATAGGTAGAGTTGGGGTAGGATACATCCGGCGGTTGGGTAGTCGGTTCCGCCAGGCCGTAGGGCATACCCACGTACTCCGGATTACCAGCCGATACCGAATTCAGCGTAGGGTCGGCATAACGCTGCAGGCGAGGGTCGCCGTAGTCCTTCATACCGTCGACCAGCATTTCCGTCAGAGCGAAGTCTGTACGGGTACGGAAAGCCGTGAACCAGGGGTTCTCATTGTTGGCTTCCGACAAGTAAGGATACATCAGGTCAGACTCGATCACACCGTCAGCAATGGCGTCCAGGAACTGCGCCTTAGCCAACGTTTCGTTGGCGTCGGCGGCACGGATAGCCATATTCATGCGGATCGTGTTAGCAAACTTCGCCCAGGCAGCCATGTCGCCACCGAAGATGAAGTCACCGGCTACACCTGCGCCGCTGTCCATTTGCGCAACTGCATCCTGCAGTTCCGTGAACAGCGCCTGGTAAATAGCCTCCTGAGAATCATAAGCCGGCGTAAACAGGCCGTCGTCTCCCTGCAGGGCTTCCGAGTAAGGCATGGGGCCCCACAGGTCGGTCAGCAACTGAAAGTAGTAAGCCTTGAGGATGCGGGCAGCCGCGATCTGATTGGCGTTGGAACCACTCTTGGAAGCAGCATCTTTGGTCTCCTCATTGGTATTCAGCTTAATGATGCGGTCCAGGTCGGCTAAAGGGCCGTTGTACCAGGCTGAAAAATCGGACTGAACCGCCTGATAACGGTCATCATCCGTATAGGTGATGTTGGCAATGTGCTGAGCGTAGATCGGGCCGATCCGGTCGTTGTCCAGTACACCAATGAAGGTATTAAAATTATCACCGCCAATGCTACGTAAGCTTTGAGTAAGTAAAGACTCAGTATCTACTGCCACCGGCTTATTGGGGTTGACGTTGAGGTCGCCAAAATCCCCACAGGCCGTGAAAGCGAATACTAAAAGAGCGAGAATCGCTTTATTGAGCATGTTTTTCATATCGTTCAAAAATTTTGATAGAGAAAATTAGCGGCAGGCGCCACCGCCCGATTTTTCTTGGTGCAACCAGCGGCTGCCGCTTTTCTTTTTGTCAACAACAAGTTGTTTTCTCCTTAGAAACCAACTGTCAGCTTGGCGCCGATAGAGCGGACGCCCGGAAGGCCACCGCGCTCCTCGAAAACGATGTTGTTGGCGCCCGGCAGAATCTCCGACGGGTCAATTCCATCAACATTGGAATTGATCAACCACAGGTTCCGCCCGATGATAGAGAAATTCAGGCTCTGAACCGGCAGGTTGCCCAGCGCTTTCTTCGGAATGGTGTAGCCAATGCTCACTTCGCGCAACTTCACAAAGCTGGCGTCGTACAGCCATTTTTCATGCACGCCGAACAAGCTCCCGTAATAGGAAACCGGATCAACCAGAACAGAAAGCTCTTCGCCACTTTCGGAAACGCCTTCTACCAAAACGCCACCGGAGGCAGGGCCCACTTCGCTAAGCGGAGCATTGCTCACGGGAGCTCCGTCTGCATCGACGATTACGTTGCCGCTGGCGTCGACGATCGGGTCGCGAACCGGGTTGCCGAGGGCGTTATTGCCTACGGTTTCTATACCCAGGCCGGAATAGGCGTTAAACATCCGGGTCGTAGAGAAGAACTGGCCGCCAACCTGGAAGTCTACCATAGCCCGCAGCGTAAAGCCCTTGAAATTCAGGGTATTCAGTACACCACCTGTGTATTCGGGCAGGATGGAACCCAGGTTTTTATTGGAAGTCACTACGTAACCGCCGGAGGGAGTGATAATCGTGCGGCCCTGGTCGTCATAGGTAAACCCACGGCCATTGGCCAGTCCCCACTCTTCGCCCAACCGGGCGTTGACAGTGAAACCACCCCAACGAGAACCACCGATACCATCCGCAAGCTTGTAGTTGGTCAGGTCGCCGTAGAGTTCTTCGATCGTTGACCGGTTGCGGGCAATATTCACAGAAATGTCCCAGCTCAGGTTACTGGTCTCAATCGGCGTACCGTACAGTGCGAGTTCAAAACCTTTGGTTTCGATGCGGCCGGCGTTGACCAGCGCTTGGTCATAACCAGAAGCAGACGGAATCTGGACCTGCAGGATATCGTTCTCAGTGGCGCCCTGATAGTAGATCAGGTTGAAGCCGAGACGGTTGTTAAACATACGCATGTCGATACCAGTTTCCCAGGAAGTAGACAGGGTCTGCTCCAGGGTCTGATTCGGCAGTAGGTTGGGTACGGTAAAGGTGGAAGAGCTGCCGTAAGGAGCTACTCCAAAGTTGTACACGCTGTTGGTCAGGTACGGGTCGAGGTCGGCGCCGACCTGAGCCACAGAGCCGTATAATTTACCGAAGGACAACCAGGAAGAGTTGATCAGTTCGGAGAAGATCAGGCTACCGGAAACCGAAGGATACAGGTAGTTGTTGTTGTTTGCCGGCAAGGCCGAAGACCAGTCGTTACGCAGCGAAAAGCCGACATAAGCCAGTGAGTTGAATCCAACGGTAGCTGAACCGAATAAGCTCCGCACCGTTTTCTCGCGCACCTCGCTGGTTACCGAAGGGCGGTCTACAGAAGCACCGGTATTGAAGAGGTTGGGGGCGGTCAGGCCACCCACTGTTGCGGAAGCATTTTCGTGATAGTTGTTCTTACGGATGTTACCACCAGCCGTAGCGTCCAGAGAAATGCGGCCAAAGCTCTTCTGATAAGAACCGATGAGTTCGTAGTTGTCTTCAGTGCCGTTGGCGACAAACTCGCGATACCAGGGCTCTTCCAGGCCACCGGAAGCAACGCGTTCTTCGATACGCTGGGTGAAGTTATCCCGGCGCAGAGCGCCACTGATATTCAGGCCATCAGCCAGTTCGTAGTTCAGGTTAATGTCCCCGAAGTAGCGGTCGCGGCCGTCGGTCCGTACGTTCTCATAGACAGAGAAGTAGGGGCTATCCCAGTAAAGGGGGCGCGGATCGGTGTTCGAACGGATATTCCAGGAACGGAAAGTGCCATCCGGGTTCTTGTAATCAGCCAGGCGGGTCATATCCAGCTGACGCTGGAACCACTGGTTAAACGAGTTAACCGGATTGCCGCCGCGCGTGCTGTAACCGAATTCAGGCCGGCCTTTACCATCGGTGAAGACCAGGTTGGCGTTCACGCCAAAGGTCAGGCGTTCGGCCAGTTTAGAACGCACGCTAACGTTGAGGCTGTTGCGGTCCAGGTCGGAGTTCGGAATGACACCCGACTGGTTCAGGTTGGTAAACCCAAAGCGGAAGCCCGTCGTTTCAGAACCGCCATCGATTGACACCGAGTTGATGTTGGTGATACCTGTGTCGAAGAAGTCACGAACGTTGTCCGGATTACTAACCAGTGGGATGGTGGTCCCATATTCAGGTGTGCCAGGATACCAGCTCCACCAGGGGCGGTAGGTAGTTCCGTCCATTTTCGGGCCCCAGCTCTCATCAGCAGAGTAATTCAGGGCGCGATAGGTCTGCCCGTCAATCGGGTCCACAACCTCAGAGAAATCCTGGGAGTAGCCACCGGCGTACTCATTCTGGTATTCCGGAAGAACGTAAACGCGGTCAGCAGTCACGGTAGAGGAAACGGTTACACCCAGGCCTTTCTTTCCATAAGAGCCTTTCTTCGTGGTGATCATCACTACGCCGTTCTTGGCGCGCTCACCATAAAGGGCAGTAGCAGCCGGGCCCTTCAGAACGGAAATCTTATCGATGTCGTTGCTGGGGATGTCTGCGGCCAGGTTGCCATAGTCGGCGCCGCCGTCTGTACTGGAAAAGTTTTCGTTGGCGATGGGCGTACCGTCTACGATGTAGAGCGGGTCGCCACTGGTAAGGGAGTTCACCCCGCGGATGCGGATTTTAGCGCTGCCTCCAAGGCTGGCGCCGGAAGAGCTGATAATCTGCACCCCGGCAACTTTACCCGAAAGGGAGGAGACGAAGTTGACGTCGTTGGTGAGGTTCACCTGGTCGCCGCCTATTTCCTGTACGGCATATCCCAGGGCTTTTTCGTCACGCTGGACACCCAGGGCCGTCACCACCGCTTCGGAAAGGGTCACCCCCTCTTCCATGGTAATGTTGACCACCGTCTGGTTTCCAACTGCAATCTCCTGGGAGTTAAAACCGGTGTAGCTCACCACCAGGGTGTTGGCGCCCGCCGGAATCATGATAGAATAGTTACCGTCAATGTCGGTAACTGTACCCGTGGAAGTACCTTTTACAAGGATACTGGCGCCCAGAAGCGGTTCGCCAGATTGATCAGTGACCTTCCCGGTAACTGTCTGTTGTGCAATGATAGAGCCAATAGCAAGGAGCATCAGCCCTAGGACTAGTGAGAGTTTTTTCATACTAATCTGTTTTATTTCGATAATTCTAAAACCTAGACCAAAGGTAGGACTTTAAACAAATATGTCCTACTAGATAATTAACTTTATGTTAACGGATGCCGGGCCTGAAATGCTGCCCATTGAAATCTCCAAGTTACAAATATTCACATATAAGTCTGATAATCAATTTCTTGAAAACGAACAAACCTTCGTTTCTCAAGCAATTGCCCCTTGAACAGCTCCCTACTAATGTCCTTTTCTCAGGCCGGATTGGCCGGATTGAGCTGCCAATTGAGCATTTTAACGGGGCTTTGAATACTAGTGGCACTAGCCCGCCCCTTTTCTATTTGAGCAGCCGGAGGTACATCTGGATAGTATTCTGCAGGCCAAAATAAAGCGCATCTGAGATTAGGGCATGCCCAATGGACACCTCCAGCAGGCCTTCCACTTGTTCTTTATAAAAGCGCAGGTTATCCAGGTTGAGGTCGTGTCCGGCATTCACACCCACCCCTATATTATTAGCCAATTGAGCGCAACGGGTGTGAGGCGCTACAGCACCTTCCGGGTTTTCCGGGAATGCTAAGGCAAAATCGCCGGTATAGAATTCCACCCGGTCGGCCCCGGCGGCCCTGGCTCCTTCCACCTGGCGTTCTTCGGCATCGATGAACACGGAAACCCGGATGCCTCGTTCTCGAAGGCGGGCGATTACATCGGTGAGGAATTCCCTGTGGGTATGCGTGTCCCATCCCTGGCTGGAAGTCAGGGCCCCGGGCGGGTCGGGCACCAGGGTACACTGAGCGGGAGGATTGGCCAAAACCAGTTTCAGGAATTTTTCAGTTGGATTTCCTTCGATATTGAACTCCGTCGTAACCACTTCGCGGAGAGCGGGAATATCGGAATAGCGGACATGCCGTTCATCGGGCCGGGGATGGACAGTAATCCCTTCTGCGCCAAAAGCCTCACAGTCTTTGGCTACCTGTACCAGGTTGGGCAGGTTGCCCTCCCGTGAGTTTCGAATAAGGGCCACCTTATTGATATTTACACTGAGCTTCGTCATGCGATAATATATATGGTATTAAACAAATCGGCTCGGCAGTAGTAGTAAGCCGTGAGTTTTATATCTTGTTGGCAAATTTGCTATCCGGGCACAAAATAGTTATAAAAAAACAACACACCATCCTTGAGCACAGAAGCGGAAAACAGAATACTATTCCCTTTGGGGTTATCTCCAATGGCGGCCCTGCTATTGCTGGTTTTATTCATGCTACTGGGCAGTGGTATCGGCAATGGGCTGGCCTTTCTCCTGGGGCGCGGTATGGGGCTATCCTTAACGGAGGTGATCCAAAACTTTGGTAGGGAGAGCCCGTTGGCGGAGCGCAATTTCCTGCGATGGGCCAATCTTTTTTCCCACCTGTTCACGTTCACCGTTCCCGCGATTTTGGTGGCCATCCTATTGCACCGGCGCCGGTGGGTGCAGTTTTTAAAAATAGACAAGCTGCCCTCCCTGAGTATTCTGAGCGCAGGCATTTTTTTTCTATTGGGGGTATTCGTATTCTCTCAGTTTGCCTATTGGTTAAACCAGCAGATTCCGCTGCCGTCCTGGGCATCTGAGATGGAGTCGTCCGCCGGGCGTTTGGTTCAGGGGCTTTTGGTAATGGAAGGCCCCTGGGAGTTGGGGTTTACGCTACTCATCGTCGCCGTGCTGCCCGCCCTTGGGGAGGAGCTGGTGTTTCGGGGCATCCTTCAGCAGGAGTTGGAAAAGGCCAGTGGCCGGCCTGTTGTTGCAATTTGGATCGGAGCCTTCATTTTCAGTGCTTTCCACTTGCAATTTGCCGGCCTGCTACCCCGGTTTTTATTAGGAGCGGGCCTGGGTTACCTTTTTTACTGGACGCGCAGCCTCTGGGCGCCGGTGATGGCTCATTTTGTGGTCAACGGCATTCAGGTGGCCGGGCAATACTACCGTCGGCAAAGCCTGCCGGAGGCCAGCCTCCAGGAAGTCAACTGGCCGGCGATAGCGATAGCAGCTTTATTAGTTACCGGCTTGAGTCATTATCTTTACCTGCATCATAAAAACAGCGGCAGGCCACCGGTAAGCTGAACCATGGCCTTTCAAGCCATACAATTAATATTATGAAGGGACTACTAGAGCGAGGGATCACAGCATTTGTTTTTGGGGCTGTAATGCTTGGAGGAATCTATGGCGGCCCCTACACTTTTGCCTTACTTTTTGCCTTGATAACCGGCCTGTGCCTTTGGGAGTTCTTCGAAATCGTACTGTCTAAAAACCGTTCGATCGACCTCATCCGCAGGCTTCTGGGCCTGGGCCTGGGGATAACGCCCTTTGTGCTGGCCGCCGTGCTGCAACTGGAGCTGGTTATTAATAAGGACGCTTTTATTGCGATCGCGACACTGCTGCTGTTCCCCTTTATCTTTTCGGCTTTCATTTATGAGCTGTACACCAAATCGGAGCAACCGTTTGTCAACGTAGCTTATATCGTGCTGGGCTTGGCTTATATTGGAGTTCCCTTTGCCTTGCTGGAATTCATTGCCTTTGAGGACGGCTTCTTCCACCCCAATACCGTCTTTGGTTTACTCGTGCTAACCTGGTTCAACGATACGGGCGCCTATGTGGTGGGGTCGAAGTTTGGAAAGACGCCATTGTTCCCCCGCATTTCCCCTAAAAAAACCTGGGAGGGCGCCGCAGGAGGGGCCGCCTCCGCCTTTATCGGCGCCTTCCTGGTATTTACCCTATTCGGTGAACTTCGGTTGACCGATTGGATAGTACTGGGGGCCATCGTAACGGTTTTTGGCAACCTCGGCGACCTGGTCGAATCCATGCTGAAACGCAGTGTAAACATCAAGGATTCCGGAAACCTCCTGCCTGGCCATGGCGGCTTACTGGACCGCTTTGACGCATTTATCTTTTTGCTACCCTTTGCCACCGCCTACTTGCTCTGGGTAAGGCTCGGGGGCGTTTAAGCATATAGCCGGATATATTGCGGAAAAGAATTTACCTTTGCTGTATCCGAAATGTTGTTATGAATACATGTATTGGGGAATGAACTAAAATTTGGTTTTGGGTTTAATATAAATGAAAATCTACGGCTTCCTTTTGTGAAAAGCGGGGAGACAGGCGTAAATTTGCAGGGATAAATACAAAAGTGCTGATGAAAATACATAAGGAAGGACGCCTGATTATCGTAACGGCCGGCATAGTCCTTATTTTACTAAACCTCCTGTTCAGTTATCTGGCTCCCAAGGCATTCCCCGTTGCGACGGTTGCCTCTCTGGCCTTATATGCCTGGGTCGTTCATTTCTTTCGCCATCCGCACCGGGAGATTCACCTTCCGGATAACAACCTGATTTATGCCCCGGCCGATGGCAAAGTAGTGGTCATCGAAGAAGCCGAAGAAACCGAGTACTTCAAAGACCATCGCCTGCAGATATCCATTTTCATGTCTCCGATGAATGTGCACGTCAACCGAAGCCCTATCAGTGGAACCGTCAATTACCTCAAGTACCACCCCGGCCGCTATCTGGTTGCCTGGCACCCCAAGTCCTCCACTGAAAATGAACGCACAACGGTAGTTATTGACAATGGAGAGGCGGAGATCCTGCTTCGGCAGATCGCCGGAGCGATGGCCAAGCGGATCAAAACTTACTTACAGGTGGGCCAGGAAGTGGAACAGGGAGGTGAAATGGGTTTCATTAAGTTTGGCTCACGGGTAGATGTTTTCCTGCCATTAGACGCGCAGGTGGAAGTAAAAATCGGAGATAAGGTGAAGGGTAATAAAACGGTCATTGCCCGATTGAATAATTGACCAGGAAGCTGAACGCTGACAGGTGTTGGGGGGGGGTCGGAATTCGGTTTTCGCTGTTCGGGATTCGCACATTTGGAGCCCTCCTGGCAGAACCGAATACTTATTAGCTAAGTGAATTCCTCCCAGACAACTTCTCCTTCCTTACTGAGATACAGCCATTTACCGGCTTTTATCACCAATGCCAACCCACTCCGGAACGGCAAGCAAGCTTCGTATTTGGGGGGGATGCGCCACTCTCCGTCCTTATCAATGAAGCCCCAATATCCATTGGTTTTTACCGGCGCCAGCTCATCCGTAAAAAGGCCGGCGTCTTCAAAGCGGGGAGGAATGGACAACTCTCCCGATTTATTGATGTATCCAAAGCGGTTGTGCAATTGTACGGGCGACAAGCCATCGCCAAAATCACCGGCAAAAGCAAAGGCCGGTTCCACTACCAGTTCCCCGGCTTCATTGATGAACCCGAACAAGCCATCCTGGATCACGATAGCCATACCGTCAGAAAATTCGCCAGAGGCGTAGCCTTCTAAAAACTCAAATTGAGGCTCCACCAGTAACTCACCGGGGCGGTTGATCAAGCCCCACAGCTGCCCTTCCTGAACAAAGGCTACCTCAGCCTGAAAGGCACTGCAACCATCAAACTGCGGAACAATGGCCAACCCTCCCTCTTCGTCAATGTAGCCCCATTTTCCGGCCAGGCAGGCCGGTGCAAGGCCACTACTGAATTCCCGTGCGTTTTCGAACTCCGGACGGATAGCCCAACTTCCATCGGCTCGTATATATCCATAATAGCCATGATGCCGCACCGGCGCCAGCCCGCCGCTGAAATCGCCAGCTGCTTCGTACTGAATTTCAATCGACAGATTTCCACGGATATCGATGTACCCCCAGCGGCTGACCAGTTGTACCCGGGCCAGGCCCTCTTCAAAAAAACCGACAAAGTTAAAAGGATGTTTGAGGAGTAACCGCCCCATGCTGTCCAAATGCACCAACCGATCATTGAACCGCACCCGGGAAAAGCCATTGTAGAAATCTTCGGCGCCGAGGTACTGCGGCTCAATAACCATACTCCCTTCCGCGTTGATGAAACCAAATTTTCCGTTTTCCCTTATTTTGAAGAGTGGTGCACTCATGGCCAGTCATCTCGATTGTTAATGATCCATAGAAATGCGAATATAGGTAAAAGTAAGGCGATTCCCTCAATCCGTTTTTGAGGCTATTATCCTGCAAAAAACAACCGATCTTCTGGCAAAAAGTACCGCAAAGGGCCTAACTTTACAGGCTGTATGAATGGCTCAAAAAACCAGAAATACTAAACCATGGTATTGCGCGAAGAATTTCCAGCGGCAGGGTCCGATTATATGGGAGGCGAAAGTGACGGCTATGAATACCGGACCATCTTCGCCGGCTCTAACCTGGAAGCGACCTATGCAATGGTGCGCCAATTCCTTAAAGAAGAGGGGTACGGCGAGGTTCCCGTTCCCGGCAATGCCGAAGAACTGAAATTGTTCCGCCTCCCAACCCGCAATAAACAGATTCTGCTATTTGAAGATAACGGTTATGTCCACAACCCGGTGAAGATTCTTTTCCCAATTGACCGCAGGAAGAAGAGTACCCTCATTCTTTGCCTGTACAATGAAAAGGATCCTCAGCACCTGCTCAAATTCCACCGCGTGCTGCAAAGAGTGAGCAGGCCGGAGGGAGAGGTGGAGCATTAGGGGGTTGTGCAAAAAGAGATAGGACACTGATTCTTTAGGATAAATTAGGATTTTTTAGGATCGTAGTCCACTGAATGAATGACCTTAATGAACCCTGACAAATCTTAATAAATCAGTGTACTATCCTCCGAGGGGCTTTTACACAACCCCCTTAGAGTTGATGCGTTGGGGCTACTCGGGCTCCTTGTTCAAGGACCCCATTTCTCCACCTTTCTTTACTCCATCTTCGCCAGGCTCTTGATGTTTAGTTCATCAATAGCTGCCTTAAAGCCTTCTTCATCGATGTTGCGCCCTTTCAGGGTGATGATAAACCGGCCGGCCACCAACACGCTTAACTCTCCTGACTTGTTTTTGCTACTATACTTCTCGAATGCTTTGTACCCCTCAACGGTAGTAGTGCGTTCATATCCATTTTCATCCTCCCGGTCGATTTCGACGCTGGCCCAGGAGGCCATGCCCATCAAAGCAGTAGCCACACCGGCAAAATCGACAATGTCCACCTCCAGCTCTTTATCGCCATCGCGATATTCAGCCGAAGCGGTTGCAATATTGAAACCCATCGCTCCCGCCTTTTCACCGCTGTGGGCGGTGCGTTCCATGCCGGCAACTTTCTCCGGGAGCAGCTTTTTCAAGGCCCGAAAGTCAACGACTTCTTTTTTTTCACCATCGCCCTGCAATGCCTTTTGAACTTCGTTCATGGCCTCTTCCATGTTCTTGGGTTCACTGGCGGCGCCCCCAGTGTCTTCAGTAGCGGCTTGTCCGGCAGTGTCTCCGTTGTTGGAAGAACCGCCACATCCCAGGTAGAGAAAAGCAAAAATGCTAATGCAGGCGATGATCAGTTTTTGGTTTGTCATTATGATATGGTTTTGGTTTTCGGATGTTTTTACTCGCTAACTTATTCACTATTTTCATGGTGCTCGTGAATGCTTCCCTTCGGCCGCATTTACTCGCTAACTTATTCACTATTTTCATGGTGCTCGTGGAGTTCGGCCTTCGGCCTCATCTGTGGGAAGAAGAGGACTTCCTGAATAGAATGCTGGTTAGACAGCAGCATGGCCAGGCGGTCGATGCCGATACCGAGCCCGGAAGTAGGGGGCATGCCATATTCCAGCGCCCGCAGAAAATCGTCGTCCAGGGCCATGGCCTCTTCATCTCCTCTTTCAGCCAACCGCAACTGATCTTCGAACCGAGCTCTCTGGTCAATAGGGTCATTGAGCTCAGAATAGGCGTTGGCAATCTCTTTGCCGTTGACAAACAGCTCAAAGCGCTCCACCAGGCCTTCTTGTGTGCGATGTTTTTTAGCCAGGGGCGTCATCTCAATGGGGTAATCTATAATATAGGTGGGCTGAATGAGGTTTGCCTCCACTTTTTCGCCGAAGATCTCATCGATGAGCTTGCCTTTGCCCATACTTTCGTCCACCTCGATATGGAGTTTTTTACAAACCGCCCGCAAGGCGGCTTCATCCATCTCCGAGATATCTATGCTCGTGTATTGCTCGATGGCTTCAAACATAGTCAAACGCTTGTAAGGCCCGGCAAAATTGATCATTTTGCCCTCGTACTCTACCTGGGTGCCGCCCGTCACTTCTTTGGTGACGTATTCGATGCACTGCTCCACCATCTCCATCATCCAATAGTAATCTTTGTAGGCAACATATATCTCCATAGAGGTAAACTCCGGGTTATGGGTGCGGTCCATTCCTTCATTGCGAAACATTTTGCCGATCTCATACACGCCCTCAAACCCGCCGACGATGAGCCGCTTCAGATAAAGCTCATTGGCAATACGCAGGTACAGAGGCATGTCCAGCGTATTGTGGTGGGTGCGGAACGGCCGGGCGGCAGCGCCTCCATGAATGGGCTGCAAAACGGGCGTTTCAACCTCCAGCCAGCCCTGGCGGTCGAAAAAGCGGCGCATGGCGCTGATCAGCCGGGAGCGCTTGAGGAAAATGTTCCTGATCTGAGGATTGACCGTCAGGTCTACGTAGCGCTGCCGGTAGCGTTGCTCCGGGTCGGTGAAGGCATCATATACATTGCCTTCCTTATCTCGCTTGACGATGGGTAAAGGGCGAAGCGACTTTCCAAGAAAGATCAACTCCCGGGCATGAATGGAAACCTCTCCCGTTCCCGTGGCGAAAACTTCGCCCCGGACGCCGATGAAGTCGCCAATGTCCAATAATTTGACCAGCTTCTTGTATCGCTCTTTTTCCTCCTCTGTATCGCCGATATCATTTTTACCAATATACAGCTGAATGGTTCCGTAGGAATCCTGTAGTTTAGCAAAAGGCCCGCGCTGGCCCATGAAGCGGCCGGCAATTTGAACGGTTCCTTTTTTGTCTTTTGCATAGGCGCCCAGAGCCAATTCCCTGGCTTCGGCAAAGAAGTCATCCAGAGGCATAGGGCTACGGGCAACACCATTGGCAAACGTTACCGTTTCAGTGATGGGGACCTCTTTGGTAAAAGCCTCGTCAGCCAACAACGGGGCGGACTTCCCCCGGCTTTTGAAAAGGGCGTCCATTAATTTCACCGCCTGTTCCGGGCCGATACCTTTTATTTGTTCCAGTGTTTGGGACAACGTGGCCTGGTATTGTTCTGTTGTGATTTCACTGGAATGGAAATCCACCTCAAATGCTTCGGCGGGAAACGGATTGAAACCTAAGTCTTTGATCTTTTGCAGGTTTTCCCTACGGACGATTTCTTGTTCGCTGAGTTGCATACGTATTCTTATATTTTGCTTGCCCCGGTTAATTGGCTTGTCGGGATGAAGGTTCCGAATGTAAAAGAGATGCAAAAATAGTTTTTTTGGACAAGTCCATAAAACCTCATCCATGATTTTGGTTCGAATCGGGCCCTTCGACAAATTTAAACCTTACGCGCCGGTAAGGAGTTCTTACATTCAGCTATAATTTGAATGAGTAAATGCTAAAGATCGCGTTTTCGCCTGTATACAAGTACGAACTGCCGGAAAAACATCGGTTCCCAATGGTAAAATACGAGTTGTTGCCCGAGCAACTGCTTTATGAAGGTACCGTGAAAGAGGATAACTTTTTTCATCCTGAAGCGCTACCGGAAGAGGTGATCCTGCTGACGCATGAACGGACATACTGGGAAAAGCTCAAAAATCAGGAGCTGAGCCGGAAGGAAATCCGCGCCATTGGTTTCCCCATGTCCGATAAACTGGTGCAACGGGGGCGGCATATTGCCAACGGAACCGTGCAGTGCGCCCTCTACTCCCGGAAATACGGCGTGGCGCTCAATGTAGCCGGAGGCACCCACCACTCTTTTACTTATAAAGGTGAAGGTTTCTGCCTGTTGAATGATATTGCCATCGCCGCCAATTACCTGCTGCACCATAATGTGGTGGAGAAGATTCTGGTCATAGATTTGGATGTTCATCAGGGCAACGGCACTGCCCAGATTTTTCGGCATGACCCTCGTGTGTTTACCTTCAGCATGCATGGGGAAAAGAACTATCCGCTGCGCAAAGAACCTTCTGACCTGGATATCGGATTGCCCGACAAAACCGAAGATGCGGCCTATCTGAAAACGCTGTATGAAATACTTCCCCGGCTTATGGATGAGGTTCAACCCCAGCAGGTTTTTTACCTATCGGGGGTGGATGTAATCTATTCCGACAAACTGGGCCGGCTTAGCCTGAGTTTACAAGGTTGCCGCGAACGGGACCGCTTTGTGCTCGAAACCTGCAAAAAAAATGGGGCGCCGGTGGCGATAAGTATGGGAGGAGGCTACTCCGAACGGCTGGCTCACATAATAGAAGCGCACGCCAATACTTACCGGGTAGCTCAAGAGCTGTTTTTTTAGCAGGGCCTGCGCAATTGCTCCACCCTTCACAACAGGTGACACAGGAGCAAAAAAAAAGTCGTACACTCAATGTGTACGACCCTTTCAATTATAATCCCATGAACATATCCAAAATTAATCGTTTTGTCTTGCAAAAATGTTTACCAGTTTTTTGAATATGATAAACATTTGGACTAACTTCGCCTCAGCAAAAAGAAGAGAATACTACCTTACTTGCGCTAATAACAAATTGTGATCTTATGGAAATTCTTTACTGAGACGACTTAATCCCATGAATGTGACCTAATTCTGAGGCGAACACTTTAGTTCGCCTTTTTTATTTTTTGTAGGGATTGGGTGTTCTGATAGTGTGTGATGCGTCCCGAAATTGAATCTCGGGACGGCACACCACCAATAAATTATAATCCCATGAACATATTTGACCTTTGTATTTCAATCAACTTAATCTCTTGCGTCCTCTGTTGCTCACCAATCACAATACAAATATGCAACGATAGTCCAGGGAAATCAAAGACAAAATAAAAGCATTGTGAATAAAAAAAAAGATCGTTAAAAATATAAAAAACTGTATATCAGGACATTAAAGCAAACAAAGTTCTCGTTTTGTGAATTTTCAATTATTTTTTTCTTCCTTTTCTCCCCTTTTTTTAAATAAAATTCCCTCAAAAGTAAGCGGTGTAACAGAAAACGCCTTCGGAAAAATGCTTTTCCGAAGGCGTATCGCTATTTTGTCCAGCAAGCAGCGGCAGATCAGGAATCTTTTTTCTCTTCGGCCTCTACTTCTTCCGCCGACGGCTCTTCAGCAACCAGCGTTTCCAGTTCTTTCTCTGCTTCCTCAGCGGCAACAGGCTCTGTCTCTTCCGAAGCTGGCGTTTCTACTTCCTCCCGGGGAGATTCCACAGCGTTGGCAGTTGCCGGTTCTTCCGGATCGGAGGTATGTTCTTCTTCCAACTGCTCCCGGATATCTTCTATGGCGTCCTCTAATTTATCTGCAACCACTTCAGCGACAGCCCGGATCGTGTCAATAACATCTTCCAATGATTCGCCCAGGGTATTGGCCAGAGCGTCGCCCATGCTTTCTTCCCGCGCTGGCGCCGTCTTGGGTTGAGCAGTTTTTTCAGTTCCTTCTCCCGTGATCGCTTCGGCTGCTTTTTCCAATTCTTCGGAGCTGTCTTTCCTGGCGGCCGCTTCCGCTTTTATCTGTTCCTGGATTTTGGCTTTGGCCTCTTTCTTAGCTTGTTCAATGCGTTCGCGTTCCAGGCGTTTTTCTTCCTTAGCCTTCAAGGACTCGACCCGGCCTTCGAGGTCGATTTTGGTTCGCATCATTTCATTCAACTTCTCCTCTTTAGAACGAATCCGTTCTTCGATCATCTTGGTCTTGGCCTGCCGGATTTGGGCTTCCAGCTGTCCATCAGTTCGGGCAATTTTTCTATTCTGGAATTCCAGGTCATCCCGATCGCGCTTAATAGAGCGCTCCATTTTCTCAATTGCTGAGAGCAGCCCGTCGAATCGGCGTTTAATTCGCTCCAGGGGAGAACGGTCATCACCGGAGGCGCCAAAGCGCTTTTCCTTGACCATTTTAAAAGCGCCGTCGAGGCGTTCCCAAACTTTAGCGCGATGGTCGCGGGTAAATTTGGAATCGCGGAATTTACGCTGCAGCTTCTTCAATTCTTCAAAAATGGGTTGCAGGCGGTTTCCTTCTTTTATCCGTGTTTCAAACTCTTCCAGGGTTTCCATGAAATCATCGTAGTTGCCCTTCGAGCGGTCCTTGAATTCATCGTCCAGTTTAGCCCGCAGTGATTTGAGGCGCCCAAACATCTCATTGGTTTTATCGCGCAGGAAGTCGGCGTGGTCCCGGAACAAGTTGCGTTCCCGAACCTGGCCCTGAACCTTATCCCAAAAACCTTTAAGCTCTTCCCATAGGGTATCGTCAAAACGGGTGAGTTGGGTGATGCGCTCTTTGAGGTCTTCCAGTTCAGAATGATAGGCCTGGCTGAGCTTTGACGACAAAACGATAAATTGCCATTCCGTTTGTGCCCGGGAGATCAGGTCGGCGCGTTCTGCTTTAATCTCATCGGGAAGCATGCTTTCTGAAATATTGAGATTGCGAGCCATCTCACTATAGCCTTCCGGAAACTCAAGAGGTTTATCATCCCTCCATTCGTTCATCATCTTTTGGCTGAACTCTTCGGTGGCTAAACTTTCCGGGAAAGTGTAGATTTTCACCATATTGTCATCTGCCAACAACTCCAATGCAACTAAAATTCGTTCGTCCTGGGCATTCGCCCCCCAAAGTACAAGCTTGGTCTTCATAACGGTAATTAACTGGTTTTCATTTACAATTGGTACGGGAGAGAAGCGAATTCTCTTTGATAACGCAACACTCCTGCCAGGTGAAACACCTTAAAAATAAGGCGCCTGAGCACTCTCCTTAACCCTGAAGGCGCACGGGGCATGCCTGCTGTTTAACAGGCGGCTCTTCAAAAATAACAAAAATGCCGTCTAATCCGGCAATTTTTCCTTTCAATTTCCGGGCAGTGGCCTCTCGGGCCGGCTAAACCGGCGCGCTCATCCTCCCCGCCCCTCCCTGTTCAGGCAGTCAGCTGCTTCGATTCAATTAACCGGTGTTCCAACAAGTATTCAGCAATTTGTATGGCATTGGTCGCCGCTCCTTTCCGAAGGTTATCCGAAACGATCCACAGGTTTAATCCGTTCTCTATGGACTCATCCCGGCGGATGCGGCCCACCAATACTTCATCCCGGCCTTTGGCAAACAGCGGCATGGGATACTTGTTGTTGGCCACATCATCCACAACCTCCAGGCCGGGCATCGCTTCCAAAAGGCTACGAACATGATCCAGGCTGTATGGGCGTTCAAACTCTATATTTACTGCTTCGGAATGCCCGCCGTGTACCGGTACTCTCACGGCTGTAGCCGTAACCCCAATGGTGGCATCGCCCAGTATTTTTCGGGTTTCATGCACCAGCTTCATTTCTTCCTTGGTGTAAGCATTGTCCAGAAAAACATCGCAGTGGGGCAGGCAATTTTCGAAAATGGGGTAATGGTAGGCCATTTCCTCTTCTTTCGGCTGGTACCCTTTTCTTTCCAGCTGGTATTGTTTGACTGCTTTCATACCCGTACCCGTGAAGGACTGGTAAGTGGAGATGACCAGCCGGCGAATCTTGAAGGCCTTGTGCAAAGGCGCCAGGGCCATAACCATTTGTATCGTCGAGCAATTCGGGTTGGCAATAATCAGGTCTTCTTTGGAAAGCACCGCTGCATTGACTTCGGGCACCACCAGCTTTTTGCCCGGGTCCATCCGCCAGGCGGAGGAGTTGTCGATCACGACGGTTCCTACTTCGGCAAAGCGGGGCGCCCACTCCAGGGAAGTGCCGCCGCCGGCAGAAAATATGGCGATATCCGGTTTGGCGGCAACCGCTTCTTCCATGCCTATCACTTTGTAGCTTTCTCCCTTAAACTTGACCTCTTTCCCAACCGACCGGGCAGAAGCTACCGCCAAAAATTCACTTACCGGAAAATTTCGTTCTTCCAGGGCCCGGCACATTACGGTTCCCACCAGGCCGGTTACCCCTACTACAGCAATTCTCATGGATACATTATTTTGATGCTTTGACCAATTATGCCAAAATGATTGTTTTACAATTCGACTTTCCAACTCAGACAGGGCCGTAGTTCTGAGGGGGCAAAGATAAGAGCTATCTTCTTTTATTGCCACCTTTTGCCATTTGCACAGCTAAATTTTCAAAAAAACCTATTCGCTAATTGCGCATGAGTTGTAAAATAAAAGCCCGGACTACTCGTATTTTTTTCATTTCAGGCTATTTTTGGGGTATGAAAAAAATAACCTTCTTCGCCCTCTTGCTTTCTCTATTGTCAAATCATTTGTCTGCGCAACTTGAAGATGATTTTTCTGACGGCAACTTCTCCAGCGATCCGGAATGGTTTGGAAATACCGATAAATTTGCGGTGGCGAATGGCGAGTTGCAATTGCTGGACAATGAGCCGGCAGCTAACAATACTACCTACCTCTACCTGCCTGCACCTACCTCCACCGATGCCGCCACCAGCTGGGAGGTTCTTATCCGAATGGAGTTTTCCCCTTCGGCCAGCAATTTCGCGCGCATTTACCTGAGCGCTTCCAACCCCAACCTCACCGAAAGCCAGGAAGGTTACTACCTGAAGGTGGGGGGCATTTCCGGAAACGATGACGCCATCGAACTCTACCGGCAGGATGGCAACAGCTCCACTCGGTTGCTGAGCGGAACCGCCGGAGGAGTCGGTACCGATCCAGCCGTTGCCCGCATACGGGTCAACCGAAGCCAGGGCGGACAGTGGGAACTGCTGGCCGACTATACCGGCGGCGATAATTTACAGGCCGAAGGCAGCGCAACGGATTCCACCTACCCGATGGGCAGCTTCTTCGGCGTCTATTGCCAGTACACCAGCACCCGCAACGAAGCTTTTTTCTTTGATGATATCAAGGTGGATCCGTTATTCCAGGACACCCAGCCTCCGGGGATGCTAACGGTGGAAGCTGCCGGTGCGATGGAAGTCATCGCCGGTTTTGATGAGCCCCTCGATGAGATTTCCGCCTCCGAAGCCGGTAATTACGAACTGGATAACGGCATCGGCCAAATTGAAGCAGCGCTTTTCAATGCCACCAACCCCACTGAAGTGCGCCTTCTTCTCAACACGCCTTTGCAAAATACCCAGGCCTATACCCTCACTGCGTCCAATATCACCGACCCCCATGGCAATGTGGCGCCTCCTCAGAGTCTTTCCTTCACCTATTATAATATACAACCGGCAGCTTTCGGAGATATTATTTTCACCGAACTGTTCCCCGACCCGAATCCATCGGTGGGGCTGCCGGATGGCGAATATGTCGAACTTTACAACCAAAGCGATAAAGTTATCCAGCTTTCCAACCTGGCCATTAGTTCGGGGAGCCCCCCCACTACCCTACCCCCTTATCTATTGCTACCCGGCAGTTATGTTCTTATTTGTGATGACAGCTTTGAGGATGCTTACGCCGCTTTCGGCCCCACTGTAGCGGCCGGCAGCTTTCCTGCCCTTACCAATGGCGGCGATGAGGTTCGCTTGTTGAACTCTGATGGGACGCTAGTATTTGAAGTGGCTTATTCAGACACCTGGTACCAGGACGAGTCCAGAGCCGATGGCGGCTATAGCCTGGAACTGATACAACTGGAGGGGCCTTATGATTGCCAGGGCAACTGGCGAGCCTCGGTAGCAGCGGCCGGCGGAACTCCCGGCCAGCCGAATAGCCTCCTGGGCACAACCGCCGACGACACCCCTCCCTTCCTGGCCAGAGCCATTGCCGAAAGTGAATTTGAATTGCGCCTCACTTTCAGCGAAATAATGGACGAAGCGAGCCTGTCCAACCCCACCCACTACACCCTCAGCCCATCCCTGCCCGTAACCGAAGCTATACCCCAGCCCTCCCGGGAGGAAGTGCTGCTGCTGCTGGATGCTCCGCTACAGCCAGGAACGGCTTACCGATTAAATATTTCGGAAGCAGTCACCGATTGCATGGGCAACCCTTTCCCGGCCGGCGCTTCTATTACCACGGGCCTGGCAGAGCCCATCGGGCGCCTTGACCTTATCATTAATGAAGTGCTGTTCAACCCGGCGGCCGGCGGCAGTGACTTCCTAGAGGTCTATAACCGGAGTGAAAAAGTGCTCAACCTACAGGGACTGGCCATTGCCAACACTCAAAAAGAAAGCGGCGATACGCTGGGGGAAGTGGCCGGCGAGTTCCTGCTGTTCCCCAGTGAATACGCCGTGTTGACAGAAGCGCCCGATGATATCCTGTCCCGCTTTTCCGTCCGCTTCCCTCGTGCACTGCTAAAAGCGGATCTCCCCACTCTGGACGATAAAAGTGGAAACGTAAGCCTGCGCTACAACGGCGTTATCATCGATGCCTTTGATTATACAGAAACCCAGCACTATCCGCTGCTCGACAGCAAAGAGGGCGTCTCCCTGGAACGCATTTCCCCCGAAGCAGCCACCCAGGATGCCGGTAACTGGCATTCCGCCGCTTCCACCGTCGGTTTTGCCACCCCTACTTACCAGAACTCTCAGTTTCATGATAGGCCCGGCGTTCTCAACGAAATGTTTACGGTACTTACTCCTACCTTTTCTCCTGATGGTGACGGCTTCGACGATCTTTTGCTTGTCGATTATGAAACCGGCCAGGCCGGCTACACCCTCAACCTGCACATCTACGATAGTAGCGGGCGCCTGATTAAACGCCTCGTTAACAATGAAACCCTGGCCGCCCGGGGAAGCCTGAAGTGGGATGGGGTCAATGAGGAAGGCAGCCGGGCGCGGATGGGTATCTATGTCCTCTGGTTTGAGTTGTTTACGCCGGATGGAAGCGTGGAAAGGGATAAAAGGGTAGTGGTGCTGGCAGGGAGGTTAGAGTAAGAGTATGTTTCGCCATTCGCCGTTCCCTAAACCGGGTAAAGTACTGTGAATAGCGAAAAACTATATAGTTATAAAACTGAATCGCGATCCGTCATGATAAAAAGCCGCCTTCAAAGCTTCCAGTACGCTTTTCAAGGGATAGCCGACCTCTTCCGCACTCAGCCCAACGCCCGCATCCATCTGTTGCTGGCCGTGCTTGCGCTTATTCTGGGCAGCGTGTTTTCCCTGTCCGGAGTGGAATGGTGCCTCCTCTCCCTTGCCATCGCCATGGTTTTTGCCGCCGAGGCGTTTAATACTGCTTTGGAATACCTCACCGACCTGGTTTCTCCTGATTACAACGAACTGGCGGGCAGGGCCAAGGATGCCGCCGCCGCCGCCGTCCTTTTTACCGCCAGCGGGGCGGCGGCTGTGGGCCTGATTCTTTTCCTTCCGCGGCTTTGGCGCCTGCTTTGGCAGGGAGCTATCATCTAATATTCGACTGAAAAAATCTTTCTTGCTTCTGATAAGGCAGAGCAACTCGGCATCGCCTTTTGTCAGGTAATCATTTAAACTCTCGTTGATGTTGCCGGCGCCAAAAGCATAAACTACCGATGGGTCTAAATCTTCAATAGTGCTCAGCACTTCTTCCAGGTCCAGTTTTTTGCCTTCGGTAACATGCAGGACATTGACTTTACAAGGGTGCAACATTGCTAATTTCCGTAAAGGCTCAACCACGGATGCACTGGATAAAGGAATACCGCTGATGGCAAAGACGATTTCATTCAAGGGACGGTAAAGGTAGTTGTCCGGAACGATCAAAACAGGCGCTTGGGTTTTGGAAATAACACTGCCTGCCACACTTCCAATGAAAACCTCTTTTAGCCCACTGGCTCCTTTAGTGCCCATGACGATAAAATCATAGGCGCCGCTATTACCCAGAGAGGTGATAACGGAAACGGCATCCCCTTTCATTATCTTGGTTTTCAGGACAATATCCGGTTTCTCGTCGTATACTTTTTTTATCAAAATTTCCATTTCCCGTCGAGCATCTTCCTCCAAAACGCTATCCATTGATTTCATGTGGAAAGCGTTTGAACTCATTTCGTAAGCGTGCAATACCGTAATTTCTAATTCTGAAGCCCCGAATAATTTGATCGAGTAGGACATAGCGTTCAATGAAGTCTTAGAGAAATCAATGGGAACAAGTATTTTATTCATTGTCCAGATTGTTTAATGTGAGTAAATTCTAAGATTGAGTTTTAGGTTTCGTCCCTATCGATTTAACCGCACCATCTGAGACATTCTGCCACAGATTCAGTACAAACTTCCGGATCAAATCTTTAGAAAATCTTTAGAAAAACAGGAAAAGAAGTTTTAGAGCGTGTTGGGGATTTACCCTTTGGCCTGCAAATGTGCATCTTTTGAACCTCATTTCGCCATTTTTTCGCCACGTAGCGATGCTATGCGGCTCAAAAATGGCTTCCTGAGAACCAAAATCTGCTCATTTTCGACATCAAAAGTAAATCCCCAACACGCTCTTAAATGAAAAAAAACAGAGGAATACCCCAATTCGGCCCTTGAAAGAATTTCAGAAGGCAAGGGGTTCATCAACAACATGTTGACTTCCGTAGCCATTTTGATCTGCCTCAACATTTCGTGAATAAAACTTTTACTATATTGACGAACTCTAGAAACAAGTATTTCTGTAAAATTCTAAACTGTCTTCACCCAACTATGAAAAATCCCCTTCAACATCAAGAAGTCGATAAGGCCGTTACGGATTTGCATTTCGTCATGACCTGTTTTCAGGAAGTATTGCTATCCCTGGGCGAGGATGAACTGGCGCATCAACTTCCCTGGGTCAATGAGCTTCCCGATATTACCGGTTTGGCCGATGACCAGGAAACCAAACTTATCCAAGCCCTGAGTATTTCCTTTCAACTGCTGAACATGGTGGAGGAAAACGTAGCTGTGCAGTACAAGCGGCAAGTAGAAAATGAGCTGGGAATAGCTGCCATTCGTGGGTCGTGGGGCGAGACCTTTGGCCAGTGGAAAAAACAGGGCCTTACGGAGGAAGAGATGGCGGCCGTTTTCCCAAAGCTGCGGATACAACCCGTACTCACGGCGCATCCGACGGAAGCCAAGCGCGTCACAGTCCTGGAGTTGCACCGGGAACTTTACCTGCTCCTGGTCAAGAACGAGAATACCACCTGGTCTGATACGGAGCGGGACCAAATCCGCGAATCAATTAAAGCCCTGTTGGAACGGCTTTGGCGTACCGGAGAAGTGTATCTGGACAAACCCGATCTCTACGACGAGCGCAACCACGTCCTCCACTATTTCACCCATGTTTTTCCCCAGGCACTCCGGGAAAGTGACCGTCGGCTGCGCGGCAGTTGGAAAGCCATGGGGTTTGCACCCGGCCGCCTCAGCGAACCCGAACAATTTCCGATCCTGGAATTCGGTAGTTGGGTGGGCGGAGACCGGGATGGCCACCCTTACGTAACCGCCCAATTCACCGAAAGTACATTGAAAAAACACCGGGAAGCAGCGCTTCAATTGCTGCACCAGGAATTGCATAAGCTGGCCGCCAGTTTGAGTATGTCCGCTGTACATCAGGAAACGCCCACGGCCTTACAAGAAGCCATTCAGACGACTGCTAAAGCACTTGGAGAGACAGGAGCGAAGGCTTTGGCCCGGAATCCCAGAAGTCCTTACCGGCAATTCGTTAATTTGATGGTGGCGCGACTAAATAATACTCAAACAAATGCAAATACTCAACCGGGATGTTATTATCCCACCGCCGGGGATCTCCAGGCGGATTTGAAATTGCTACGTCAGTCGATTCAGCGCATTGGTGCGCAACGAATTGCCCAGGACCTGCTCTTCGATGTGGAACGGCAGGTTCGCTGTTTTGGTTTTCACCTGGTGAAACTGGACATCCGCCAAAATAGCGCCTATCACGAAAAAGCGATCAGCCAGATTCTGCAAGCCGCCGGCTTTAAAGATTTTGATTTTGTCAATTGGGACATGAACAAACGCCTCCAGTTCCTTAACAAAGAACTGCAAAGTAGGCGGCCATTCCTGGTACTGGGGGATAGTTGCGGCCCGGAAGCGGATGAAGTATTGGCTTATTATCGCGTGTTGCGCCGGCACGTTCAGCGTTATGGCACCGACGGCATCGGTTCCATTATCGTCAGTATGACCAGGGATGTGACCGACCTCTTGGCCGTCTATCTCTTCCTCAGAGAAGTGGGTTTACTGGATCAGCCCATCCCGGTGGCGCCACTCTTGGAGACCATCGATGACCTGCAAGCCGGAGATCGGATACTGGAGGCATTTCTAAGCCACCCGGTGACCGTCAGCCGTCGACGCAGTAACCTCCAGGAGGTGATGCTTGGCTACAGCGACAGTAACAAAGACGGTGGCATCCTGGCGAGCCGCTGGAATATTTTCAAAGCCGAAGAACAATTGAGTAAGGCGGCCGCCCGACACGGTATAGGCTTGTGTTTTTTCCACGGCAGGGGCGGCACCATCAGCCGCGGCGGTGGTAAGTACCACCGTTTTCTGGATAGTATGCCGGCCGGATCAGTGAGCGGGGCGATCAAGATCACCGTACAGGGGGAGACGATCGCTCAGCAGTTTGCCAATTTGAAGAATGCGACCTATAACCTGGAGATGCTACTGGCCGGTACGGCCCGGCAAGTGATGCAACTACAGGATGCGCCGGCGCTTCCTGCCCCACTCTTCGACGCTATGGAACGACTGACTCAAACGGCTCAGCAAACTTATCCCTCCCTGATTGACCACCCTGGGTTCATCCCTTTTTACACCCAAGCTACCCCGATCGATGTGTTGGAGCAAAGCAAGATCGGTTCCCGTCCGGCTCGCCGGACCGGCACCCGCAGTCTTGCCGACCTGCGCGCTATCCCCTGGGTGTTTAGTTGGAATCAGGCCCGATTCAATTTGACGGGTTGGTTTGGGGTAGGCACTGCACTGAGCCAACTGCAAGAGCAAGCACCGCAACACTGGGAAACACTTCACGCCGCGGCCACTGATTGGCCCTTTTTGTATTATACCCTGATCGAGGTAGAAACCAGTTTGCTCAATTCGGATCCGGTTATCATGGAAGCGTTTGCCGGGCTGGTAGCCGAAACCGATATCCGGGATGCATTGATGGCTTTATTACTGGAAGACCGCGAGGCGGGACTCCGGCAAATCACGGAATTATTCGGCCGCCCGGCCGCTGACCGGCGGATGAGTCAACTTCAAAATACGGCCCGTAGAGGCAAGGTGTTGTACAACTTGCATCAGTTGCAACTGCAATACCTTAAAGCATGGCGTGCAGTAAAGGATACGGCGCCGGAAATTGCGGACCCCTTGTTGAAAAAATTATTGTTGTTGACCAATGGAATTGCCGGAGGCTTGAAAAGCACAGGTTGATGGCTTTATCTTACAGCGAAGTTTTAATCGGTAAAATATGAAAGTAAATACTTTGTTTTTTCGGAAAAGTATAGTTGCCGCTACCGGCTTGTTCCTCTGCTTATTCCTGATCGTCCATTTGTCAGCGAATTGCTTACTGCTCTTACCGGAGCAGGCCGCCCGGGGGATGTATAACGCCTATTCCACCTGGTTGCGCGAGAACCCACTGATCAAGGTTGTAGCTTATGCCTTATATCTATCCATCATTGTACATGTAGTCTACGCCCTACTGGTCACAATTAGAAATAGAAAAGCCAAGCCGGTCAGCTACGCCGTTAATCACACGGAAGCCAATAGCAGTTGGGCTTCGCAGAATATGGGCTTAATCGGCCTATCTATCCTGATCTTCATTGTCATTCACTTAGCCAACTTCTGGGCCCGGATCAAGTTGGGATTGGGAGCCGACGTAGGGGTTGATGCGGCGGGTAATAAAGATGTTTACGAAGTCACCTATGCACTTTTTCACAATATTTATTTTGTGCTTTTTTACTCCCTACTCATGATTCCCCTGGGCCTGCATCTGCACCACGGCTTGAAAAGTGCTTTCAAGACGTTGGGGTTCTATCATAAAAGGGGATTGGAAGTCCTCGCCAGAATCTCCCTCATCTACGCCGCGGTCATTGCGGCGGGTTTTGGGATTATTCCTTTTGTCGTATATTTTAAATAATTGCCATAATGACCTTAAACGCAAAAATTCCCGAAGGCAGACTCGAAGATAAGTGGCGTAATTACCAAACGCAAAGCCGGCTGATCAATCCAGCCAACAAGAAAAAATTACACGTGATCGTGGTGGGTTCGGGGCTGTCTGGTGCAGGCGCGGCGGCCACCTTGGCAGAACTCGGGTATGACGTCCAATGCTTCTGTTACCAGGATTCAGCCCGAAGGGCGCATTCGGTGGCGGCACAAGGCGGTATTAATGCTGCTAAAAACTACCAGCACGACGGCGATAGTGTTTGGAGAATGTTTTACGATACCTTGAAAGGCGGTGATTTTCGGTCCAGGGAGGCCAACACGTACCGGTTAGCCGAGCTTTCGGCGCCCCTCATTGATCATTTCACGCAGCAGGGCGTGCCCTTCGCGCGCGAGTATGGGGGCGTGCTCGTGAATCGAAGCTTCGGCGGTGTGCAGGTACAAAGGACCTTTTACGCCCGAGGCCAGACCGGGCAACAACTGTTACTGGCAGCCTATTCGCAGTTGTACAAGATGGTCAGGATGAAAAAAGTGAGCCTGTTTACACGACACGAAATGCTGGACTTAGTGCTGGTGGACGGGAAGGCCAAGGGGATTATTGCCCGCGACCTGGTGAGCGGTGCGTTGAAACGGTTTGCTGCTGATGCCGTGGTATTGGCTACCGGCGGCTACTCCCGGGTATTCAGGCTGTCGACCCTGGCTATCGGCTGCAATGGTAGCGCCATCTGGAAGGCCCACAAAAGGGGGGCTTTTTTTGCTGCGCCGAGTTTTACCCAGATCCACCCCACGGCACTGCCTCAATCGAGTGAAGCCCAATCCAAACTGACCCTGATGTCGGAATCGCTCCGAAATGACGGCCGCATTTGGGTGCCCAAACAGACCGACGATCCCCGGGCGGCTAATGATATTCCCGAAGAGGAGAGAGACTACTACCTGGAAAGGCGCTATCCCAGTTTCGGCAATTTGGCGCCGCGGGATATTGCTTCCCGGGCAGCGAAGGAACGAATAGATGCTGGCTTCGGGGTCGGCCGGTTAAAAAACGCGGTGTATCTCGATTTCAAACACGCCATTGAAAGATTTGGGATAAACACCATTCAAGACCGGTACGGTAATCTTTTTGATATGTATAAAAAAATTACCGGTATCGATGCCTACCGGGAGCCCATGCAAATATCCCCGGCCGCTCATTTTTCGATGGGCGGACTTTGGGTCGACTACGAATTGATGACCACGATTCCCGGCCTTTACGCGGTAGGGGAATGCAATTTTTCGGATCACGGCGCCAACCGTTTAGGCGCTAATTCCTTGTTGCAAGCCAGTGTCGACGGCTACTTCATATTGCCTAATACCATTAATAACTACCTGGCGGCAGCATTGAATAAGGAGCAAGTCTCCACAGATCATCCGGCTTTTAAACAGGTGGAGGTGGAGGTAAAACAACATATCGACCGGATTCTTGCTATCCAGGGAACGAAAACCGTCGATCACTTCCACCGGGAACTGGGGAAAGTGATGTGGCAGGAATGTGCCATGAGCAGGAACCGGGCAGGGCTGGAACGCGCGATCGCACAAATTAAACAGATCCGGGCGGACTTTTGGTCTGACGTCAAGGTCACAGGACACAGCGATGAGTTGAATACCGAACTCGAAAAAGCACTCCGATTGGCCGATTTCATTGAACTGGGTATTTTAATGTGCACCGACGCGCTACAACGGGAAGAATCCTGTGGGGCCCATTTCAGGGAAGAGTTTCAGACGCCCGACGGTGAAGCCGTTAGAGTCGATGACCTGTATGCCTATGTCTCCGCCTGGGAGTACGATCAGGGGGATTTTAAACTACATAAGGAAGTTTTAGATTTTGAGTTTGTACAACCATCGGTGAGAAGTTATAAATAGAATAATATGAAAGTCACATTTAAAATCTGGCGACAGGATAAACCGCAGGCAAAAGGGGCATTCAAGGAATACCAGGTGGATGAACTGACCGAAGATATGTCCTTTTTAGAAGCCCTGGATCATCTCAACGAACGATTGGTACTTCGTGGGGAAAAGGTGATTGCTTACGAGTACGATTGCCGGGAAGGCATCTGCGGCCAATGTGGTGTTTTCATTAATGGCCGGGCCCACGGGCCGCATCCCAATATCACTACTTGCCAACTGCACATGCGCAGTTTCAAAGATGGCGACACCATTGTCGTTGAACCCTGGCGGGCCAATGCATTCCCTATCGTGAAAGATCTGATCGTTGACCGGTCCGCTTTCGACCGGATCATCGAGCAAGGCGCTTACATCAGTGCAAAAACGGGAACGGCCCCGGAAGCTAATGCCATCCTGATCGGGAAAGCAATTGCAGATCGCGCCATGGATGCAGCGGCTTGTATCGGTTGCGGGGCTTGCGTAGCCACTTGCAAAAACTCCTCTGCGGCTTTATTTACGGCGGCTAAAATCAACCACCTTAATTCCCTGCCTCAAGGGAAGCCGGAAGCTCACCAACGGGTACTGGATATGACGGCGCAAATGGAACGCGAAGGTTTTGGCCATTGCTCCTTTACCGGCGCCTGTGAAGTGGAATGCCCGGCGGGTATATCCATTGCCAATATTGCGGAGATGAATGCCCGGCAGGGCAAGGCGCAGCTGTTGGGGTAATACCTTGGTTACATTATCGAATAAAATTATGCTGTCTATTTTGACAAGATGAATTGATCATACAGGTTATTTATTGATCCGGTTTCACCGATAATTGTGAGAACATCGTTTTCAAGAAGCACGGTATTTCCTTTTTCTCCCTTCTTGTTTTTGAAGAAAAAATATCTCTAATAAAGTGGTCTCGTTCTGCAATATCTATTATACTTGATAACATGCGAAGCTGCTGTTTGGGGTTATTCTCATCGTTTACAAGAAAAAAGAATATTTTTATTTTTTCCTTGCTGAGAGCATGTTTTTCAACTGGTTTTTCAATACCCTCTTCACACATTACAATATGAAGCACCGGATAAATGATATCTGGTTGTTTTGCATAAAGAAGTGAAACTTCAGGAATTACCAAAGCAGGATTTATCGGAGTTGTTTTTAGGAATTCTTCATTTATCTTCAGTTTTCAGGCAAAACCAACAGCGGAACTTGGCTGTTAAAAGCTTGAGCTTTGGTTATGCTTTTATTAAAGATACCCTCTAGAAAGCCCTTCTCTCTTCTTATCATGCACAATAAATCACAGCCCTCTTTTCCTATGAAATCATTGATGGATTCATTGATGCTACCAGACATGGGCACTTCACGATAGGCCGTTTCTACACCATCAAGGCATAAATCAATCTTCATATAAGCATTTTTATCCGAGCCTGATTTGACGTTGAGTACAGTCACTATAGCCCCGAACTTAAACGCCAACTTCTGGAGCGGTGAAAGCACATTTGGCGAAACCTCTTTTTTGTCCATTGCCAGTACAATTTGCTCAAGGGGACGAAAAGTACATGTGGGCGGGACAATCAAAACAGGAACTTTTGCGATTTCTATTGCGGTAGCTGCGACAGAACCAAATACCACCTTTTCGAGCCCCGAAGCACCTTTGCTTCCCATTATTATCAAATCAAATTCATGCTTCTTGACTCTACTTCCAAAAAGGAAAAATGCTGTCCCGCTTTACCATTGTTTGAACTGAAAGCCCTTTTTGTGTTATTACGTCAATGAATTTTAATTTTGTTTTTTTCATATTCCGCTCCACTTCCTTGGTAAAGGGCTGTTCGTCGTCATCAAAGTTCAAGTCATAATTAAACCTGTCAAAAGAGTAAACATGGTATAAACAGAGCTCACTTTTAAACTTTTCGGCTATTTCAATTGCATGCTTTAAGGAATTATCTGCAACAGGAGAAAAATCGGTCGGAACAAGAATTTTTTTCATGTTTGTGTATTGTTTCTTTAAGAGCGTGTTGGGGATTTACCCTTTGGCCTGCAAATGTGCATCTTTTGAACCTCATTTCGCCATTTTTTCGCCACGTAGCGATGCTATGCGGCTCAAAAATGGCTTCCTGAGAACCAAAATCTGCTCATTTTCGACATCAAAAGTAAATCCCCAACAAGCTCTAAGCGTATGTTTGGAACTGGTGCGGCAAATGGTACATCGGCATCCGAAATGTTTGCGGGTTTCATCATTTATGGCGAATCTTTTTCTTTCAAATAAAGGAGTAAAATCTTTAGGAAAACTTAAGCGTGTGTTCACGTTTCGTACTTCGGGCTGAGAGCATGTTTGACAACTTTGCTGCATGTTTGCTGAATCAGCAATACCTTTTCAAAGCAACTTGTTGTCTTTATTTTTGCTAAAGATTCTTATATTAGATTTGTTAGCAAAGCCCTTATTTCCATGATAAAAATTGTTCCTATATTGAAAAAATGAATAAATCTTACCAGTTATGAAAATACTTGTTATTGAAGATAATGTCGAACTACTGCAAGACATCAAGAATTTTCTGGAACGAGAAGGGAATGTCTGCGAAATAGCCCCAGATTATAAAACTGCTTACATGAAAGTAGGGATTTTTCCATACGATATTCTGGTGGTGGACATCACACTACCGGACGGAAACGGGTTAGATATCATAAAAGAAACAAAAAAGGAGAATATAGATGTAGGCATCATTATCATTTCAGCCAAAAATGCGTTGGGGGACAAAGTATATGGTTTAGAGATTGGAGCTGACGACTATTTGACCAAACCATTTTACCTGCCGGAACTCAATGCAAGAATTAATGCCCTTTACCGAAGGAAAGTCTACAAAGGCAGCAAAGAAATTGTTTTTAATGAAATAAGAATAAAGCCGGAAAAGCACGAGGTTTTTGTAAATGGCCGCCCAATGACCCTGACCAAAAAAGAATTTGACATTATCCACTTTTTTGTTGCCAACAAGAACAGGCTGCTAACCAAAGAGGCCATCGCCGAACACCTCTGGGGCGACTACATCGAAATGGCCGATTCCTTTAAGTTCATTTATACACATTTGGCTAATTTGCGGAAAAAAATCGCCGAATTGGGCGGAAAAGACTATATCAAATCAATTTACAGGGTGGGATATAAATTTACCGACTGGGAATGAAACTATTAACAAAGACCCATAAATACTACCTCGTCTTTCTTGTTGCCCTGGCTCCAGTGATGATTGTGGTCGATTATTACCTCATCCGTTACATGGTAAACATTGAGGTGAATGAAATACTCAAGCATGAAAGTGAGCGAATTAAATTCCAACTTGAAAAAGAAGGGGAACTCCCCCACTCCAGCTATATGTTCGACTCGACACCTGTAGATGAAACGTCAACCCCGTTCAGCCAATTTAACGATACTTTGATTTTTGAAACCTATGCAGATAAATTAATCCCTTACCGGACCTATGAATTCACGGCGCTCGTTGGTACTGAAAGGTTAAAGATTTCACTTAGGCACATTCTCCTGGAAATGAATGAGTTGATCTTAGGGCTTTTTGCAGCCACTACCCTGATTTTAATGCTGTTGGCAACCGGATTATTTTTTATCAGCCAGAAAATATCTGAATGGGCCTGGAAACCTTTTTTCAGGAATTTATCAAAACTAAAGAATTACGATATTACTCAAAAAAAACAGGTACATCTCGAAGCTTCCGGCATCAGTGAATTCGAAGCACTCAATCAGGTAGCTACAGCTTTGATGAACCAGGTGGAAAGAGATTTTCAGAACCTCAAAGAATTCAACGAAAACATTTCCCATGAAATGCAGACCCCCCTTGCCATTATCCGCAACAAAATGGTCCTGCTCCTGGAAAGCCAAAGCCTTGGCGAAAAAGAACTGCAATGGGTGCAGGCGGCTTACCAGGAAGCCAATAAACTATCAAAAATCGGCAAAGCTTTGAACTTGATTTCCAGAATAGAAAACCGGGAATTCCCCCGGTTGGACAGCGTTGATGTTCGCGCCATAATTGATAATATCATCAGCAAAATGGAAGAAATCATCAAATTCAAAGACCTCAAAATGGCCGCCAAACTGAACGCCGCCAGGGTGAAGTGCGACCCAATCCTGGCAGACATCCTTTTTACCAACCTCATTAAAAACGCCGTCCAGCACAATCGGGAAGGGGGATATATACGACTGTTGTTGAATGAAGAAAAATTTGAACTCGAAAATACGGGAGAGGTACTGCAAAAAGAAACGGCACAGTTGTTCAATCGTTTTCAAAGGGGCAACACGGCAACAGACTCATTCGGCCTGGGCCTGGCCATTAGCCAAAAAATATGCGAACTCTACGGATTCAGGCTTGGTTATGAGCACCATGAGGGAAAGCATAAGCTTTCTTTGTTTTTTAATAGTTGAGCGGTGTATACAGGCGTCACAGCCATCAACGGGCAACAGTCAACGTGTCCAGCGTTAGAACGGCCGCCCAAAACCAGAGGAAGGCAATAAACCGAAGGAACAACACGTATTCTTTTAGCGACACCTGATTGCCCCGGAAGTAAAATTATCTGTATTTTAACAAAAAGCCTACTGACAGTAAGGAATAACAGCAAACTATCTACTCACCATGACGAAGTATCAACTTCTGGCATTCTTTCTTTTGCCACTCTGCACGCTTCAGGCCCAGGAACAACTTGGCATCCGCCTTTCCAATTACGGGGGCATCAACAGTACCTTGCTCAATCCGGCATACCATACCGGCTCCCCTTTCCGGTGGGACGTGAACCTTTTGGAAGGCGCCTGGCACCTTACCAATGATTACGCCTACCTGCGCAACACCCGCTTACCCGACTTATTAAAAAACCCGGAGAGCCTGGAGTTTGAATTTGGCCCTGACCTGCCGCCGGGAAGCCAGGAAAAGCAGGGCAGCATTGTTGTCGATTTCTTCAAAGGCCGCAACCGCCGGCAGGTATTCGGGTTGAGCAGTGTACTGGGGCCCTCTTTTTACCTTCAACTGGGTGATAACCACCGGGTCGGGCTCCTAACCCGCGGACGGGCCATGGTAACCGGCCGGGGAGTTGCCGACCCTTTCAACTACTATGATTACGACAGCCGCCCCTTCTATGACCCCTTTGCGGTTGACCCCTTCCGGGGCGCCCTTGCCGGCTGGACAGAGGCCGGCGTCAACTACGCCTACCAGGCGGAAGCCGCCGATGGTACTGTTGCCGTTGGCATTACCCTCAAAGCCCTGCAGGCTTACGAAGGAAGCTATCTGCGCAACGCTTCCATTTTTCAACTGCAAAAAGTACCCAATGACTCTCTGGGAGGTTCTCCTTTCGATTTCAGTTTCGCCTATACAAGCAGCAACTTAGAGGGAGACAATTACCAGTTGGAACGCAACGGCGGCGGTATCGCCGTCGACCTTGGTTTCGTATACAGCACCTATTCCGAAAATGAAGCCCCCTACGGCTGGAAGTTCGGCGTATCCCTGATCGACATCGGCAAGCTCAACTTCCGCCGCAATGCGACAGAGCACGTAGCGCGCACCAACGAGCCGCTGATCATCAGTACTTCCGAATATGAATCCTTTCAGGGATTGAACGACTTGGAAGAGTACCTGCAGTTCTTTAGCGAGCAAACGCTGGGCGATTCGGCGGCTTCCTTTAACCGGGAATCCTTTGCCATCTGGCTGCCCAGCGCGCTGAGCCTGCAGGTAGACAAATCACTGGGCAACTCCTTTTTCCTGGGCGCCGCTTATACCCAGGGATTTCCATTGGGGCCCGGCGCGCTGCAGCGGGGTAGCCACCTGGCCGTCGCTCCCCGCCTGGAACGCCGGTGGGTGGAAGCGTCCCTCCCGATATCGGTTTACGATTGGGAGGAGGTGCGGGTGGGCCTGGCCCTGCGCCTGGCTTTCTTTACCATAGGCACCAGCCACCTGGGCAGCTTTCTCCACCGTTCGGACCTCAACACCGCCGATCTTTATTTCGCAATCAAAATCGCGCCCTTTTGGGCCTCCGAAAAAAGAGATAAAGGTTTTAGCCGGAAAGATGGCAGATACCGCAGTGGCAGAGGAGGGAAAGTGCGTTGCTATGATTTTTAAGAAATAGAACTGATACGGATACCCGGCTATTGTATTCCTGAATAAGTACTTACCTATGCATAAAAAGCCTATTTCACCCAATCAGAACCTACATTTTCACTGCCTGCCCTTTCACCAGCTATCGGCAACCGAACTCTATGCCCTGATGGCCCTGCGTCAGGAAGTATTTGTGGTAGAACAAAACTGCCCTTATCTGGACGCTGATGGCAAAGACCTTTCTGCTCACCATCTGCTCGGATACAATGAAAATGGCCGGTTGGTAGCCTACAGCCGCCTGCTGCCCAAAGGAGTGGCCTACGAAAAACACCCTTCCTTCGGGAGGGTTGTTACGGCTGCATCTATCCGAGGCAACGGACAAGGAAGAAACCTGATGGAAAAAACGCTGGAATGGATGAGGCGCCTGTACGGGCAAGACGCTATAAAGATATCCGCCCAATGTTACCTCATTCCCTTTTATGAATCACTGGGCTTCCATACGGTGGGTGAGGAATATCTGGAAGATGATATCCCGCATATCGGCATGGTGAGGAAAGTCCAATTTTGAAAACCCACTAACCCACAACAGCCATTCCCGCTTTGAGGAAATTACGTTGATAAGCGGGAATGGCTAAGTGCGCAGGCGTATTACAGCAACCCTTACCCCAGCAATGTCTTATGTGTTGCATCGAGAATGGCGCGGACCTCGGTTGCGTCCGGCGCCTGGGCGTATACCCGCAGAACAGGCTCCGTACCGGAAGGCCGGATCATCACCCAGCGGCCGCTGCCAAACAGGAATTTGTAGCCGTCGATGGTTTCCACCGACTCGACCTGGTATTTACCAAATGCCGAGTAGGGATCTTCATCGCACTTTTTGATGATGGCTTGCTTCTTCTCCTCAGCCAGGTGCAGGTCGTCGCGGTCGAAGGCGAAGGGGCCGACCAGATCGTAGACCTCCTGAATGAGTTCTCTCAGAGATTTGCCGGACTTCGCCATCAGTTCCAGTATAGTCAGGCCGATCCAGATACCATCACGTTCGGGGATGTGGCCCTTCACGGCCAGTCCACCGGATTCTTCCCCGCCGACGATCACATCTTCATGAGCCATTATCTCGGCGATGTATTTGAAGCCGATCTTGGTCACCTCATATTCCAGGCCGTATATTTCTGCCAGTTGTTTCATTTTTTCAGTTACGGAAAAGGTAATGACCACCTTGCCCGTCTCTTTTTTGTAATGAGCCATGTAGAGCAGCAGGAGCAGGAGGATGTGGTGGGAATCGACGAAGTTGCCCTCCGAGTCGTACATACCGATGCGGTCGGCGTCGCCGTCGTTGGCAATGCCGATGTCGATCTTGCCACTGTCTTTGATCAATTGGGAAAACTCCAGCAGGTTCCGATGGATGGGCTCCGGCGCCTGCCCCATAAAGGAAGGGTTGTAGTCGCAGTGCAGGAGAGTAGCATCGGGAAAAAGGTGGCGCATGGCGTTCTGGCCGGCGCCATACATGGCATCGTAGCCGATCCTGATGCCGGAATTGCGAATGGCGCCCAGGTCAAAATTCGCGGCGATATGATCCAGGTATATCTTTTCCAGATCTACATATTCCAACAGGCCCTTTTGTTCCATTTCCGCCAGGCTGGCGAGTTCAACGGCCGGCTTTTCCGGGACTTCTTCCTCCACTTCGGCGATCTGAGCCGGCACCATAGGCCCTCCCAGTTTGGATTTTAGCTTATATCCACTGTAAGAAGGAGGGTTATGGCTGGCGGTGATGACTACTCCGAGGTCAGAATCGGTCTTCACGACTCCCAAAGAGACCATGGGCGTTGAAACAAACCCTCTGGCGAGTTTCACTTTAAAGCCATAGGCGCCCAAAACGCGGGCGGTTGTCTCGGCGAAGAGTTGCCCACCGAAGCGGGTATCATGGCCGATCACGGCCTGTTCAGCGCCGGCCTTTTTCATCCAGCGGGCCGTTCCTTCGGCAACCCGCCTTACATTTTCAATGGTATAATCCTCTGCGATGATAGCTCTCCAGCCATCGGTTCCAAACTTAATTTTACTCATCTGTTTAGATTATTATTGGGCTTTGTATTTTGGGTAGCCCTAAATTAGTAATTTGTCAGCACTTCAATGAACCGCAATTTTAAAACAACGTGAAAGATACCTACCGCCACAAGGGAATGAGGAGGCAGCTTGTCGAAGAACTGCGCCGAAAAGGCATCAGTAATGAACGCTTGCTCGCGGCTATAGAGACTTTACCCCGTCATTTTTTCCTGGATAAGGCTTTTGAAGAATGGGCCTACAAGGACAAACCGTTCCCTATTGGCAATGATCAAACGATCTCACAACCCTACACGGTGGCCTATCAAACCAGCCTTCTTCAGATAAAGAAACGGGACAAAGTTTTGGAAGTAGGGACGGGCTCCGGCTACCAGGCGGCCTTACTGGCCATGCTGGGCGCCCGCGTGTATACCGTTGAACGGCAAGAAGCACTCTATGAAAAGGCGAAAGCCCTGCTCTCTAAGCTCAAATTGGGCAACATCCGTTGTTACCTGCGCGATGGGTACAAAGGCCTGCCTGAATTTGCCCCTTTTGATAAGGTCATCGTCACAGCCGGCGCTACCGGAATACCGCCGGCTTTACTTGAGCAACTCGCCATCGGGGGCATCATGGTGATCCCCGTTGGCGAGCATGTCCAGAAAATGCATCGCATCACTCGCCTTTCCGAGGAGGAATACGATGATCAGGTGCTGGCCAATTTCCGTTTTGTACCTCTGCTGAAGGGGCTCAACACGATAGATTAAAATGAGAAGTTGTCTAAGGTTTTCTGCTGAACCCATAGCCCTGCTGGAAAACATTAGACAACTTGTGATTATACGGCAGCACCTGATAAAAAGTTGCGGCAAAAAATCAATCTATCCGGCGGCCGGGCGCTGTTCGGGCATCCACAGAGACTTTATTCACCTTTTTGAGGTCTACCAGCAAGCTGGCGTAGGCGCTGTTATTGTCCACCTGCCATTTTTTACCTTCGTAAGTGACCATTCCGGACCGGCGTTTCCATTCTGAAGCCAGTAGGACAAAGCGGCCATTCACCTTCGGGTTGGGGCCAAAGACGAGAAAGCGCTCCCGCCCGCCATCTTCAAAGCTGATGGCAAACCGGTCCTTTTCCGGCAGGAATAATAAAACGCCCGGTGTGCCTTTTCGAATAGCGACCTCCTCAACCTGCCGCCCGTCGATCATTTTGATCTCCCCCGAGACGATTTCAGACCTCGCACCGGAAAGCTCGCGGCGCATGATGATGTCCTCCGAAAGATAGAACTGTATGCGTTTGAGCTCTGTTTCCGACCAGCGGTTCTGATTGTACAATTGTTCGGTAAAGGGGCTAAGGGTCGGCCCGCAGGCGCTAAAGGCCAGCATAAAAAAGCCGGCAAGCAGGGATAGTTTCATAGCATTCATTGCAGAACATTTTTTGGTTTCCACAAACTTGAGTATTACATCTCATAAAGTAAACACTTTGACGCCAGCCAGGGCCGGAGGTTAAGAAAGTTTAACCCGGATTAACTAACTTTAACAGCTTCTTAGCTTCGCCGCTGCTGAAAAAAGGATTGGATCAGCGTACTGCATTCTTCCAGCAGCACCCCGTACTCTACCTGGGCTCGTGGATGCAGCAAGCGCTTGCCATATTGCATAAAACCCCGCTTATCATCCGGAGCGCCATAAACGAGCCGGCCCAATTGCGCCCACTGCAAAGCGCCGGCGCACATCACACAAGGCTCAAGGGTGACAAAAAGCGTGCAATCCTGCAAGTATTTGCTGCCGAGATAGTTGGAGGCTGCCGTAAGCGCCAGGATTTCGGCATGTGCCGTAACATCCAGTAGCCGTTCCGTTTGGTTGTGCGCCCGGGCGATAACCTGGTTCTGACAAACCACAACGGCGCCCACCGGCACCTCTCCTTCTTCAAAAGCCGCCTCTGCTTCCTGCAGGGCCTGCCTCATAAAGTGTTCATCGCTGAATATGGTAAGCATGGTTGCCGGTTGTTGGTTATGGGGTGTCGGTTGTTGGTTGTCGGTTTCGGAGGCGAACAGTCAACCAGCAACCGACAACAATCCTGTAGCCCGCACAAATAACGGCAGAATTTAGCACTCTGCCAAAGGACGGAAAATCCAATGCCACCTTTTCTTTTTGTGTCCAATTTGTATACCTTTGCGCATGGAAACACAGAAAATACCTCAGAATAAGTTTTTGGAAGAAGGTTTAACCTTCGATGACGTACTTCTGGTACCTGCCTACTCAGAAGTCTTGCCACGTGAAGTTGACGTTTCGACGTACCTCACCCAAGGCCTGAAACTCAATGCGCCCATCGTTTCTGCCGCCATGGATACCGTTACGGAAAACAAACTGGCCATTGCTATTGCCCGGCAGGGCGGAATCGGCATTATCCATAAGAATATGACCATTGAGGAGCAGGCCGAACAGGTGCGCAGTGTCAAGCGTTCGGAAAGCGGCATGATCGTCGATCCGGTGACCCTTATGGAAGATGCCATCGTCGGTGACGCCATCAGCCTGATGCGGCGCTTTAAGATCGGCGGTATTCCCATCATTGACGGCCAGAATAAACTCACCGGCATCCTCACCAACCGGGACCTGCGTTTTGAAACACAGCTCAACCGCCCGGTGAAGGCTCTGATGACCACCCATAACCTGATTACCGCTCCGGTCGGCACCACCCTGGAACAGGCCCGCGATATACTACAGGCCCATAAGATAGAGAAGCTGCCGGTTGTCGACGAACATAATAAACTGGTCGGCCTCATTACTTACAAGGACATTATGAAGGTCCAGGATTACCCCAATTCTTGTAAGGACTCCCTGGGGCGGCTGGTGGTCGGAGCAGCAGTAGGCGTCACCAGTGACATGTTGCAACGAGTGGAAGCACTGGTCCGGGTCGATGTCGATGTGGTTATTGTAGATACGGCCCACGGGCACTCGCGGGGGGTATTGCAGGCGATTAAAGATGTGAAAGGGCATTTCCCTCATTTACAGGTTATTGGCGGCAATGTAGCTACCGGCGAGGGCGCCCTGGCGTTGGCCGATGCCGGTGCTGATGGTATAAAAGTAGGCGTCGGCCCCGGATCGATCTGCACCACCCGGGTCGTAGCCGGAGTAGGTATGCCGCAATTGTCTGCCATCTACAACGCCGCAAGGGCGGTCAAAGGCAGGAATATCCCCATCATCGGAGACGGCGGCATCCGCTATACCGGAGATATTGTCAAGGCCCTGGCTGCCGGCGCCAACACGATCATGGCGGGCAGCCTGTTTGCCGGAGTAGAAGAAGCGCCGGGCGAAACCATTATATATGATGGCCGCAAATTTAAAGTTTACCGGGGTATGGGGTCACTGGGCGCCATGCAACGGGGGTCTAAAGACCGTTATTTCCAGGATGTGGAAGACGATATTAAAAAGCTGGTGCCGGAAGGCATTGAAGGGCGGGTGCCCTTTAAGGGAACCGTGGCGGAAGTAATGGTGCAATACCTCGGCGGCCTGCGCGCAGGCATGGGCTATTGTGGCGCTTCCAATATTGGGGCCCTGCAACTGGCCCAATTCGTCAAGATCACCGGCTCGGGTATCCTGGAAAGCCATCCGCATAATATCACAATCACCAAGGAATCGCCGAATTATAGCCGGCGGTAGGGGGATTAGGGTGTATCGGTGTTAGTGTGTCTTGGTGTTAGGGTGTTTTGGTAAAATAAAAGAGCGCCCTGAATGGTTAACCAGTTCAGGGCGCTTTTTTATTTCAACAGCCGCATTTTGCGGCCTTATCGTTCATCAGTTGGATTTGATGATACGCTTGGTAAGCTCGTCTTCACCAACGGTGAGGCGAAGCAGGTAAACGCCATCCGGCTGCCCGCTGAGGTCCAGGGTGCGGTTCAGGGTTGCCGTTTGGTTTTCGCGTTGCACCAGCATTTTCTGGCCGGTAAGGCTCAACACCTCCACCCGGACATCCTTCGGGCTATTCAGCGACAAACGCAGGTTGAACAAGCCCTGGCCCGGGTTCGGGCCGAGGTAGAGGGATTCCAGCCCACTGATCTCTCCGACACTAACCATAACGGTGACGGTTCCTTCCGCCGTACATCCAATCGCGTCGGTAATGGTAAATGCATAATCTCCGTCGCCCAGGCCGGTAGCCGTAGCGGTAGTTTGGCCGTCTTCCCATTCGTAGGAATAAGGAGGCACGCCACCACTGGCGCTGACAGTAGCAGAGCCGTCTCCGTTATTCACTGCTTCATCGATGGTGGGGCTATCGCCGAATATTACGATCAGTGAGTCTGCTGTCACGTCGCAAATAGTGGCAACAGCGTTGTTGTTATCCTCATACACAGCGCCTCGGATCACCCAGGCGCCGCTTAGAGGTGGCAAGCTGTTAAAGCTGAGCACCCCATTCAGGTCGGCGTCAAAAGTTTCCACATTGGAAGAGTTCGTCAGAGAAAAACCACCGGCGGCCCCACCGGTACCGCCCAGGACATCATCGAAAGTCCAGGCAAAGCCGCCTCCGGTCGGAATGGTGTCCGTTTCATCGGTAGCCAGGTCGAAAGTACCCTCGGCGCCACAGACGGAAGTAGTACCGTTGGTCACCAGGGCGCCTACGCTGCATCCAGCAACCGGTTCACCACAAGGAGCAGTGCCATCGGTACAGCTTAATGCAGGGTAGCCATTAGCCGTGCCTAAATTAGATCCGCCGCCGCAATTATCGGCCTCGTTGATAACGATAAGGTAGGTACCGTCCTCACTGGCAGTCCAGGTGATGGTGCAACCATCACCGTCGCCTGCACCGAAGGCATCGACTGCGCCAGAGGGGGCAATGATCGTAAAGTCCGGAACCCAGGCGCCGGCGCCCGGGCCGTTGCACATGCTGAAAGCATAAGTTCCTCCAGCCTGGAAGCCTTCGACAGAATAAGCTTCAGCGGCAAAAACCTCGAAATCTGTAATCTCATTGAAGGGGCAGCCCGTTCCGTCATCGCAGGGAGCGCCGCCAAAAGCACTGTTGAAATCCGTCCATCCACCAGTGGCGGAAGGGTTTACCCAGTCCGTACACTGAGCATTGGCTGAAAAAGTAAAGCCCATCAGCATAAGGGCAACAGAGAAAATGGTAATAGATAATCTTGTGTTCATAAATTTTTTTTCAGTGAATGATGAAAATATATTATTCCGTAACCGAGAAAAACCAGGGAATTGAGCTTCAGTTTTGATCTGTATTAAGCGTATTAAGTAGCAGAGTGAGCATGACTGGTAGTCGAATAAGCGTCCAAAAACTGCTGCATATTAAGGCTAAATACCCTATTTGAGCCGCAATTTCGGAAAATCTGATGTAATTTATATGACAATCCATTCAAACCTACACAATTGGTTATTTCTTATCTTGAGCCGCATACTATTTCCAACCCAAAAAAACAGACAGGAATGCTACGGCAAATGACCCGGCTATCGCGTTCTTTTTTCACCCGCGAAGATGTCCTGCAAATAAGCCGCGAACTACTGGGCAAATATCTGGTAACGGATTTTGGAGCGGGCCGCACCGCCGGCCGCATTGTCGAAGTCGAGGCCTATCGAGCGCCGGATGACAAAGCCAGCCACGCGTATGGCAACCGCTACACCGAACGCACCAAAGCCATGTTTGCCCGGGGTGGGCACGCCTATATCTACCTCTGTTATGGCATCCACCATCTGTTTAATGTAGTGACAGGTGAGCAGGGCATGGCCCATGCCGTGCTGATACGAGCGCTGGAACCGGTTGAAAATACGGCGCTGATGCTGCGCCGCCGCCACATGGAAAAGACAGAACCCCGGCTCACAGCAGGCCCGGGGGTATTGTCTCAGGCAATGGGCATCAGCCGGCAATACACCGGAACGGATATGCTGGATGCTCAAAGCCCTATCTGGATCGAAACCCGGGAAGAAACAGTGGCTGCCGAAGAGATCATTGCCAGCCCCCGCATCGGGGTGGCTTATGCCGAAGAATGCGCCGCCTGGGAATGGAGGTTTTATCTGAGGGGGAACCGGTGGGTGAGTAAGCAGAGGGTGAGTAAGCAGAGGGTGAGTTAGTGAGGGGTGAGTTAGTGAGGGGTGAGGGGTGAGAGGTGAGGGAGGGGAGTGAAAACAATGTAAATACTGAATTGATCGTTAAAAGCTCAATGACTATGAAAAATATGATCAAGAAAGCGCACTTTTTATCCTTTCTGCTGCTGTTATTTTTCCAGCCTGCTTTGCTGTCTGCCCAGGAAGCGTTTCCCAGTGAGCAGTTCATATACATGGATTACATTCGCTCCGTAAAGTTTTATACAGAGGGGCTGTTTCTTTCCTATCCAATCATCGAACTGGGAGGTGCGGGGCGGGTTACCCTTGCGTTTGACGACATAGATGGAGACACCAAGGACTACTTCTATAAAGTCGTTCATTGCGACCGCGACTGGAAGCCTTCCCAATTGGCGGAGCTGGAATACGTTGAGGGCTATACTGAAGAACGCCTTCAGAACTTTCAATTTTCCTTTAAGACGCTCTGGCCTTACACCCACTACGAACTCACTTTACCCAACCGGGACACCCGTTTCACCAAATCGGGCAACTATTTGCTATTCATTTACGACGATACCTACGACCGCCAGCTGGTGCTGACGCGGCGGTTCGTCGTTGTAGACCCCAAAGTGACGATAGCCCCCCGGGTTTTGAGGGCGAGCCAGGTTTCCAAATTTCGCACCCACCAGGAAATTGACTTCGTGGTCAACCACGAGCAGTTTAAGATTCAGAACCCCATGTTGGAAGTGCGCGCCACCGTGTTACAAAACGGCCGTTGGGATAACGCCATCACGGATGTTCCTCCCAAATTCATCCGCAGCAATTCCCTCTTGTTTGATCATCAGGACCTGGTCGTCTTCCCTGGTGGCAAAGAGTTCCGGTTCCTCGACCTGCGCAGTTTCCGGCTGGTGTCGTACAACATTTACTCCGTTGAAAGGACAGACGATGGTTTCGTCGTACAGCTCAAGTACGATGAGCCCCGCTCCGGCCAGTCTTATACGACCTTCAATGACCTGGACGGGAATTTTGTCATTGAAACAACCGACCAGCCCGACAACCAGCTCTCCGCCGAATACGCCGACGTGGTCTTTTATCTGAAAAAACCCCAGCCTTACTATGGCGAGGAAGTATACCTCTTCGGTGGACTTACCGACTGGACGATCCTGCCGGAATACCGCATGGAATACGATGAAAACCTGGGCGCCTATGTGGGGCAGGCCCTGCTCAAACAAGGCTACTATGATTACGGCTACGCCACCTTGCCTTTGCCTGCCAATGATAAAAAGGATAAGAAACCGCTCCCCGATCTGACGGAGATCGAAGGCACCTGGCACGAAACGGAAAACCAATATACCATTCTGATCTACTACCGCCCCTTTGGCAGCCGCTACGACCAGGTGATCGGATCGGTGTCTTTTACGTCCAATTTGTGAGAGAGGCGGGTAAGTTCGATTTTCAGTATTTGGGGTTTGATGTCAAAGATACCATTCGTACGGTGAGCCGGACAAAAATACCGGATCCCGAATATTGAAAAACCGAATACCCAAAAAGGGCTCATTCATCCGATAGAAATCCCTCTTTATATAAAATATTTCGGGAAAAAGCCTACCTTTTACTACTATTGCACTTGGTTGTGATAAAAAAAACAAGTTCTCCATTTGAGATTTTGTAATACGGCTTGCCTTCAGCCCATTTGGCCTTCCAGGCTTCACCCTATTCCAAAATCGTCGAACTTATTTTTTAGTGTCACTTACAAAAAAATATCGGTTATGTCACACAGAATTACCCTACTGTTAGCCGGCCTGATGATGATCGCATCCCAGGCCGCATTTGCTCAAAACACCTGGCCGCTTGAAAAATGTATTGAATACGCGCAGAAAAACAACCTGAGCACCAAGCAGGCGCAATACACCATTCAGGATGCCCAGTTGATGGAAAAACTCAACCAGTTCAGCCGCCTGCCCAGCCTCAATGCACGGACCAGCGCCGGGTATCAGCTCGGCCGCACCATCGACCCGACCACCAACACGTTCAATAACCAGGCCATCTTTTTCAACAGCTTTGCTGTCGATGCCGGCATGACTATTTTTAATGGCAACCGGATCACCAACTCGGTGAAACAAAGTAAAAAAGACCTGGAAGCCGCCCGCCTGGAGGCGCAGGCTACGGTCAATGACATCTCGCTGAATATTGCCGCCGCCTACCTGAGCATTCTGCTGGCGGAAGAGCAATTGGAAAATGCTCAGAAACGCCTGGAATTATCCCAGGAGCAACTCGAACAAACCGACAAGCTGATCCGGGCCGGCTCCCTCCCTCCCAACGACCGGCTGGATTTTCTGGCACAGATCGCATTGGACGAACAGGCCATCGTTGAGTCCCAAAACCAGGTGGCAATCGGTTACCTCAACCTCAAGCAACTGATGGAGATCGACCCCAATGAAGAAGTTATCATTGTGCGCCCGAAAACCATTAACATTCCAGCCGACGCCGACCCAAGCGTCTATCGGGTCAATGAAGTATATACGGCTGCCCTACAGACCCAACCCCAGATAAGAGCGGCCGACCTGCGGCTGGAAAGCGCCCAACTGGATGAAGACATCACCCGGGCCGGCATGTTGCCCACCCTGAGCCTCTTCGGCAGTTTGAACACCAACTATTCCAGTATTTCCCAAGCCCCTATCTTTGGGCTCGTGCGCTCAACAGAAACCGTCTTTATTAATGATATGCCCGTTGATATTCAGTTCGAAAACGAAGTCCCTGTCGATTTCAAAAAGGTTTCCTATTCCGACCAGATCAACGAAAACTTCGGACAAACCGTTGGCGCCAGCCTGAGCATCCCCATTTACAACAACCACCGCAACCGCATACAGATGGAGCGCGCGCGCCTCAATGCGCTGAACACTGAAGTAGTGAACCGCCAGCAACGCAACCAACTGAAAACGGATGTGCAGCGGGCCATCGCCGACGCCCGCGCCGCCCGCGAGACCTACGCCGCCACCCAGCGGTCCGTCGAAGCGGCTCAGGGCGCTTTCGACAATGCCGAAAAGCGCTTCCAGCTCGGGGCTATCAATACCCTGGAATACACCACCGCCCGCAATAATCTCGACCGCGCCGAAGTGGACCTCATCCGGGCTAAGTATCAGTATATCTTTAACCTGAAAACCGTTGATTTCTACCTGGGCAAGCCGATCCGTTTAGATTAACAGAACGCTACAGCCCAGCCGGGAAGAACAGCTTTTGGCTGCTGCTTCCCGGCCGGAAAAACCAACTCAAAAAAGCTCTCAAAGCATATGGCAAAATCAAAGCGCAACAACACGATCATCTTTGTTCTCCTTGCCGTCATCGTAGCCCTGGTGGCTTTCCTGATATGGCGCAACAAGAGCAAACCCAAAGGCGAAAAAGTCGCCATCGAAAAGGCGGAAAACCGCACCATCACGGAAAAGGTGTCGGCCAGCGGCAAAGTGTTCCCGCAAACGGAAGTCAAGATCAGCTCTGACGTATCCGGGGAAATCGTGGAACTGCTGGTGGAAGAAGGGGACTCCGTGGTCAACGGCCAACTGCTGGCCCGGATCGACCCCGACGCCTACCAGTCGCAGGTAGAGCGGGGCGTCGCCGGGGTGAACACCGCCAAGGCCCAGGGGGCTAACGCCCGTTCGCAGATCGAGCAATTCAAGGCCCAGAAGCAGCAAATCGAAGCGCAGCTGATCAACGCCCGGGAAATCCACGAGCGCAACGCAAAGCTCAACAAAGAAGGGGTCATTTCCGAAGCGGACTTCCAGCAGTCGCTGTCCAGCCTGCGGGCTTTGGAGGCTAACTTAAAGGCCGCCGAAGCCAACATCAACGCCGCCGAGGAAAGCGCCCGCGCCGCCAAATTCCAGGTGCAAAGCTCGGAAGCCACCCTGAAAGAGCTGCGCACCAGCCTGCGGCGCACCGACATCTTTGCGCCCATGAGCGGCATCGTCTCCCGCCTCAATGTCGAGGAAGGGGAACGCGTCGTCGGTACCATTCAGATGACCGGCACCGAAATGATGCGTATCGCCAACCTCAACGCCATGGAAGTACGGGTGGAGGTGAGCGAAAACGACATCCCCCGCGTCACCTTTGGGGATGAGGTTGAAATTGAAGTGGACGCCTACCTCGACCGCATCTTCCGCGGCAAGGTCACCCAGATCGCCAACTCATCGACCAGCACCGGTACGACGGCCGCTCTGACCAGCGACCAGGTCACCAACTTCGAAGTGCGAATCAACATCGAACAGGATTCTTACCAGGACCTCATCACCGCCAGCAAGCCCTACCCCTTCCGGCCCGGCATGTCCGCTTCGGTGGACATTAAAACCGAAAAGGTGGCGGATGCCTTGTCTGTGCCCATCCAGGCGGTAACCACCCGGGAGAAAGACGCCGACAAAAAGAAGGCCAAAGCCCGGCAAGTGGCCGAAAAAACAGAGGGAGAAGATGAACCGGCAAAAGACCTGATCGAGGTGGTATTCATCGTCCGGGGCGACACCGTGCACATGTCGGAGGTCAAGACCGGCATCCAGGATGACACCTACATTCAGGTTACGTCCGGATTGCAGGAGGGTGAGGAAGTGGTCGTGGCGCCGTATGCCGCCATTGCCCGCAAACTGGAGCAGGGAGGTGAAGTGCAGGTGGTGAAGGAGGAGGAGTTGTATAAAAAGGATTAAGCTGAGGTGACGCCTTCCCCCCTGGCACAGCTCTGACAAAGGTGTCGCCTCCTGAATGAAACTGAGGTGACGCCTTCCCCCCTGGCACTGCTTTGACAAAGGTGTCGCCTCCTGAATGAAACTGAGGTGACGCCTTCCCCCCTGGCATTGCTTTGACAAAGGTGTCGCCTCCTGAACGAAACACCTGGCACTGCTCTGACCAGGGCGCCGGCCTTCCTGGCTGAAGGCGACACCTTTTTGCCTTACCGTACTTTAATGGGAAGGCGTCACCTTATTAAAACTACTAAGCTATCGAAGACAAAGCACTGATCCTTTTCATACGCAACCCGGAGAAGGGCAAGGTAAAAACCCGCCTGGCCCAGGGGGTAGGCGACGAACAAGCCCTGCGGATTTACGAGGCCCTGCTGGAGCATACGCGCCGGCAGGCTCTTGCCGTTGAGGCCCGGCGGCTGTTGTTTTACTCCGAATCCATCAACCGGAACGACGAGTGGAGGGAACCGGGTTTTGAAAAATACCTCCAGGAGGGCGAAGGGCTGGGCGAGCGGATGAGTCATTCTTTTGAAATAGCCCTTCGGCAGGCGCGCGCTGCCCTGATCGTCGGCAGCGACATCGCCCAGCTTTCCGCCCGGATCATCGAAGATGCCTTCCGGCAACTGCAAACGCACGATTTCGTGATCGGCCCGGCGGTGGACGGGGGCTACTACCTGCTGGGCATGAAAGCGCCCACCCCTACTCTATTCGAAGGGATCGAATGGAGCACGCCCACTGTTTTCGTAGAGACTGTGGCCATCATTGAAGGCATGGGCAAAACCTACGCCCTGGCGCCGGAGCTGTCGGATATTGATTATGCGGAGGATTGGGAGCGGTATGGGTGGGGGTTGGAGTAGGAGTTTCTTTTGACAAGCCAAAAGATGTTTAATATTACCGCGCTAAGCCTTTTTGATTTTTTTGGATAAAAAATTCAAAAAACTTTGTGTTCTCAATTTTTTTTACAACTTGGATTTAATAAAAATTAAGCGCCCTACACTACAACAACACTTTTCTGACTAGCCGTCGTAAGCAACACACTATTTTTCGTTGCGCTAAGAGTATTAACCAACAAGGTTGAGTCAACCGGCTTAGGCAATACTTTTGCTCATGATAAGATAGCCGGGACAAGGCTGGCATTGCTGTGCCCTTGATGAAGGAGTAATACCAATTTTGAAATGCGAAGTCGGTCTCCGCCTTCGACGGACTGTAGTCCGCTGCGGCGGACGGAGCCCGTCCGACATAGTCGGCTTCTGCCGATAGCGCCGGAAACCGGAACTAACAATAGGCTGTTAATCAAATGGTTAGCAAAGACCGAACACGTCATTTCTTTTGAAAAGTGGTATAATGATCTGCTTTGGAATGGCGGGGAAAGGTATCCCGGCTAAGGTCATTGGTATGTGCGACAATGATGGGAGGGTCTGATTATATGTTTTATTCATATAACCTTTCCTTCCAAGTTTAGATTCAAGACTCCTTAAAGGGGTTCTTGCATTTCAGCGTTTTCTGCCGATACTTGATCTAAGAAGAGGTTTCAGTATAATGATAATTAAGCCCAAAAAAAGCAGTAAGCCCAATAGAATTTAAAATGCATCTAAGCAGAGATGTTTGATTTACTATACTAAGCGCGGTCACCAGAGGTGAAAAGTTGGAGAGTACCTATCTTGTGGGTGACTAAACCTATAAAATATGTACTCTCCGATAATCAGCGAAGCTGACTATGAACATGCAAGGTACTACAAAAAGTACGGTTGTTCACCACTAATCCGCCAACGCATGCATGTACTATATCTTCGGGCCAAGGGGCTTCGGCCCGGGCCCTGTGCCGAGGTAGCTGACGTGCACCCCAATTCGGTTACCCGCTGGACGAAGGCCTATATGGAACGGGGGCGGGCCGGGCTGCTGGCAGTAGAATGCTACCGCCCTTCCAGCGATTTGGTGAACTATGCCGACAAGATCAAGACAGATTTTGACAAGGATCCGCCTCGTTGTGCCAGCGAGGCGCGCAAACGGATCAAGCAGCTTACCGGCTTGGAGCGTGGAATGAGCCAAGTGCGCAAATTTGTCAAGCACGTGCTCAAGTTCCGCTATCGCAAGTTCCGCCCTCTGCCTGGAGGGAAGCTGCCTATCAAAGAGCTGGCCGCCAAGCAGGCAGCTTTCCTTGAGCAGGAGTTGAACCCCTTGCTGGACAAGGCCACACGAGGAGTGGCGGATGTGTTTTTTGTCGATGCGGCACACCCCGTGCAAGGCTTTCACAACGGCCATGTATGGAGCGAGAAGCCCATCTCAGTAAGGACGTCAAGCGGCCGCCAGCGAGTGAACATCCTGGGAGCTATGCACGCGGCCACGCATGAATTGTACAGCATCAGCACAACTGATTATATCAAAGCCACAACGGTTGTCGAGCTCATTGGCTTCCTTCGCGAAGAACTGCCGGGCAGGAGCATATACCTGGTTTTGGACAATGCCCGCTATCAAAGGTGCAAATTGGTGGCCAAGGCCGCCAGGAAATACCGGGTTCACCTGGTATTCCTGCCCCCATATTCGCCTAACCTGAACCTGATCGAACGGTTTTGGAAATATCTCAAAAAGAAAGTTTTGGCTGGCTTTCATTACCCCACTAAAGAGTCCTTCGTTGAAGCCATTGACAACTTCATTGACGAAGTCAATGAAGGGCTGCACGAAAATGAAATCGACGAATTGATGAACCTTAAATTCCAGCTCCTTGAAGCCGCTTGACATTTTCACCTCTGGTGACCGAGCGGTGTATAAGTCTTTCGCCTGCTCTCTGTTTGTCCACTAACCTTAAATCCATTAGTGTTATGGGATATGTGGTATTACCCCTGCCAGATTGCATATCCAATTTAAATAAATTAGAAGATTTATACATCTCAATACTTCCCACATCAGATTTCAAAGAAGAGGTACGGAAAATTACTAGTTTGAAGGGGTTGAAACACCTCTCTCTTTACGGTATACCATCTGAAGAAGATTTGATCTATTTAGACTCAATGCTCAGGGAGGACATTCAATTTACCGGATTTTAACTCAGTTTCCTACGCCTTCGTGCTCTTCTTCTCCAAAAAGATCCTCCCCCGTTCCCGCTTAAAGTTAAACGGTGCAGGCGTCACCTCCTGCCAGTACCCTTCCAGGCTGGGGTCCCAGATGCTGCGTTTGTAGATGAACTGGTATTTTCGGGAAAATTGCTGGGGGGAAGCGCCTTGCTCGATGGCGGCTTCCTCTTCCTGCGTCCAGGTAGGGTCCACTTCTTCCAGGTAGATGGAGTTGTCCTGGTAGCGTTGCCCCCGCAGTTGCATCTGCACGATGCTGTCGGCGCTGATGTGGATGTAAGACCTGCCTTTGATGTATTTCTCGTTTACTTCCAGATAGAGCTGAAAGCGGTGGCCCTGGTTGGAATAAATGCCTCCTTCGGTAATGGTTCCTTCCCATAGGCCGTTGAGGCCTGCCAGGCTTTTCTGAGCGCTGAGTGGCAAGAATGAAATGATAGCGAAGATGATCGGGAGCGCAGCTTTCATGTTGGGTATCCTTTTGGGGCCAAGATACAGAAAAAGCTACTATTCGTTTTCGGTAATGGGTGAAGGGGCGCCAGGAGCAGGCCAACGGGGGGGGTGGCTGGAAGAAGGATAGCCGCAGTTCGCAGTTCGCTATTCGCTATTCGCAGTTCGCAGTTCGCAGTTCGCTATTCGCAGTTCGCAAGAACCTACCCAAAACTTGGGCCTAAGAACTGGTTCATCAAGCCTGGATTCCTACTTTTAAGGGCATTGCAGAGCGAATTTTGGTTTCACATCTCCGATAAACGCTGCCGGGTTAGCACAACCAGGGCTTAACCGAAACCCGGCAGGTTGGGGGCCGGCTTTTAAAGGGATGAGTTCTAATTTAATTGTTGGTTCTATTCCCCACCAACCTCACAGACATAGCAACAATATAACCAGGAAACCATCCAACAATGACCCTCCTTTACTCCGCCATCTGCTCCACATAAGCCCGCAGGTCCTCCAACTGCTGGTGGCTCATCTTTTCCAGGGTGTAATTGGGCATATAGGCTTCCTTGCCCGGAATAGGCGAAGTGCCGTAACGAGCCACCTGATATACCGAGTAGCGCGTATACTGAGGAAAGTGCTTTTTCAGGTATTGAAAAGTGGTTTTGGCATGATCGAGTTTAAAAAATGAATACCGTTCTTTTTCATGGCAGTGGAGGCAGCTCAATTCGTAGACCCGTTGGCCGTTGGCAGCGTCGCCCTTGATATTTTCATACCCTTCCCGCCGGTCTTTGGGCGGCTCCACAAAGGTAGCCGGCGAAGCCTGCAGGTAATGCGACTTAATGAGTTCAACGGCCGCTTCTTTATTTTTTCTGATGGCCAGGGCGGTATTGACCTGCTTGTATTCTTTATCGCTAAGCCCCAGGTCCTTCATTTCAAGCCCGATTGTCCAGAGGTAGGCCAGGACGGACTCCAATTCCCAGGGCTTCAGGGCGCGCCCCTGTGAGCATTCCACGGCGCATAGTTGAATGGCTTCCCGGAGGTTGTTGCGGGCCGGGGCCACCAGGCTGCCGTACTTTTTTTCATAATCGCCGTTGTAAAAGCTCGTCCGGTTGACGGCGCCGTACAGGGCGGTGCCTTGCAGGAAGGGTATGCCCATTTTTTGAGCATACAGCAGCCGGGCCTGCGGATCGGCCACCGACAAGTCGGGGTCTTCCTTCTGCACATTGTGGCAGCTCGTGCAAACGAATTGCTTGCTTTGCTTGGAAAGCCGCCCGCCCCCGGGCTTGTCGGCAAAGCCGGTAAGCACCAGCGACCGCCCTCGTTCTACAGAAACGCCTGCGATCGCAGTATCCACCTGGTGTTCCACCGGCTCATCGCCCAGTTCTTCCAATACTTCCGCTACCGGTTTATTGGCCAGCATTTTTACGCTGGCCGAAAGCCGGAAGCCGGAAATCGGAAGTCGAAATGGCGCCGGGCCTTCCGCCATTTTTTGCCCGTCCATCGTGTCCAGCGTCAGACGGATAGCCGGTTTATTTGCATCCGCAATATAAGCAGCCGGCTGCAGGCTTAGAAAAAGCGCAGCGGAAAAGATTAACAAGAACAGCAAAAGTGTATTTTTCATGGTGTTTGTACATCAAGTTTGAATTTTGGCCACGCAGAGACGCGGAAGCGCAGCGTCGTAGAGATTTCAGTCAATCCTCCGCGCCTCCTCGCCCCTGCGTGCCTCTCTACTCCTCTGCGTGACATTTAGCTCCCTATACACTTCAAAGATTAAACACCCTGGAAATGGTAAAGCCCAGGCGAAACTCCCCATCCAGCCAATTGCTGGTGGTATAGGGAATGTAATCCGTTTCCATGATGCCGGTGGCGTTGGTAAAGTTGACCTGAAAGAGGTGGCCGCCGGTATCGATCTCCAGCCCCAGGCCAACGGCCGGGTAGAAACCATTATCGCTGGTGCGGCGGCTGGAAAACGGAACGGTTATATCAGCAATGATGCCGAACACGCGGCTCAGCTGTACCCTCGCGCCGGCGCCCATGCTAAACAGGCCGTTCTCATCCTCAAAGGGAACGAGGTTGCGGTGCGTATAACCCGGCGCTATGAGTAAAGAAAGGCCATCGGAGAATTTACGGGCGATGAGCAATTGTCCGGTAAAGGCCATCCGATGAGAAAAATCGGGAAAGCTGCGCAGCACATCCGGATTGTCTGCTATCCGATTGGCAGTGGACAGCGAGCCAACCCCAAGGACGGTGAGCGTTACCGGCGTCCCCTTTCCTTCCTTTTGCCGCAGCAGCCGGTATTTAAATACTCCGTTGATCAACTGCCGCAGGCCTGCCTGCCCCTGTGGCATAGCGCCGGCCCCCTTGGTGCGGTAAAGGCCGGCGGTGAAATTGTCGGTAAATCCATATTCCGCCCCGATCATCACATCAGTGGCGTTCTCCAGTCCGTAAAAGGTGGCCCAGCCGCCGTTGTCCCCCAGCAAATCGCCAAAGCGATGCCCGATGCGTACATCCAGGCGCCGCTTAACCAGGGTTTCCACACTCTGCACATTGACGATCCTGGAGTCTTTAAAGGTCTGGTAAACATAGTCCTGAGCCTTCATACTGTGACAAATGGACAGGGCTAAGATGAAAAGTAATTGCTTTTTCATATCGATGATTTTTCCAATACCAGGGACAAGCCCCCTACTTTTCCGGATAATTATTTTCCAACCAGCATTGGATCAGTTCCAACTCAAATTGAGAAAGGCTTTTCGGCCGGCCCTCGGGCGAGAATTCGGGCGGCATGCCCAGGATGGGGTCGCCGCGCAGGTTGATAACTTTCTCCTTGAGGCGGCCCGATTCCACTACACTTACCAATCCATTGTAGCTGGTGTATACTCCCGGCGCAGAGCCGTCGAGATGGCAGCCGCTGTAAGCGCAGGAATAGTCAATAATCGATTTGATGGAACCTTCATAAGTGGGAATGGAATCCATACAGGACTCCGGTAACACCGGTTCGGGCAACTCGTCACTCACACAGGACTGAAAAAAAGCAGACACTATAAAGCCGCAGCCTAAAATCCAGGGGAGCATTCGTTTATTCATCTATCTTCAGTTGATCATGGCCAGATAATAACGTTCATAGACTACGGAAGGGGCCCGGCCATTGTTACCCTTAGTAATAAAAAAATCTTATTTTGAACCAGACTAATTAAAGATGTTGGCCAATCTTTTGAACCAAGACGGCCGGTAAGATGTATAAGAAAAGGTTGAAAAGATTAACTTTGTAAAAAATAAACTAAGATTGATATGTACCCAGCTGAATTGACAAAGCCGATGGCTCAGGACCTTACTGAATATGGCTTTGAAAGCCTGACAAGTGCTGAGCAAGTGGATAAAGCCCTCGACAACACCGAAGGTACGGTGATGGTAGTAGTAAACTCCGTTTGTGGATGCGCCGCAGCTAATGCCCGCCCTGGCGCCAAACTGGCTGCCCAGCATGATAAAAAGCCAGGCCGCATGGTTACGGTATTTGCCGGTGTTGACCACGAGGCTACGAGCCGGGCGCGCGAATATATGCTGCCCTACCCTCCTTCTTCTCCTTCCATCGCTCTTTTTAAGGATGGAAAACTGGTGCACTTTCTGGAGCGCCACCACATTGAAGGGCGGTCGGCAGAGATCATCGCCGCCAACCTGAAAATGGCCTTCGACCGGTATTGTTAAGTTTTTGCCCGTTTTTTGTTGCTTCCCGGCTTGCTCCAGGACAGTAACAAAAAACGGGCCCTCTCAACCTCAGGGCGCAAGCCGCTCTATTTTCCATTTATCATTGGCCTGCAGAGAATACTGAATGCGGTCGTGCAGGCGGTTAGAACGCCCTTGCCAGAACTCGATCAGAGTAGGGCGAAGCCGGAATCCACCCCAATTGGGAGGCAAAGGCAAATATTCAGCCCGGGCGTACTGGCGCTCCAGTGCCGCTGCTTTTTCCTCTAAATCTTCTCTACTGGCAATGAGCTGGCTCTGCGGCGACACCCAGGCGCCAATCTGGCTGCCTTTGGGGCGCGACTGAAAATAGGCCTCTGACTCTTCCATGCTAACTCTCTCCACGCCACCTTCGACCCGGACCTGCCGTTGTAACTCATGCCACAGGAAAACAAGGGCTGCTCTTGGATTTTGAGATAAGACTTTGCCTTTCCGGCTTTCGTAATTGGTGTAAAAAACAAAACCCTGCTCATCCACTCCTTTTAGCAGTACAATGCGGGCAGAGGGCGCTCCATCAAGTGTGGAAGTGGCCAGAGTCATCGCATTAGGTTCCGGCAATTGAGCCGCCACTGCTTCTTCAAACCAGGCGCTGAATTGTAAAATAGGGCTTTCTTTCACATCACCGGCGCCAAGCGTATGGGCACTGTAGTCTTTCCTCAGGTTTCTAATATCTTCCAACATGTATTTTTCTGGTTTTTCCCTTCAGAGCATGTTTGGAGGTGGTGCTTTGGAAGCGAAAATGATCGATTTTGGGTTCTCGCGAAGCCATTTTTGAGCTTCATAGTGGCGCTATGGGGCGAAAAAGTGGCGAAGCGAGGTTCCCAAAGCGGGTATTTGCAGCCCAAATGACTACCTCCAAACATGCTCTCAGAAACAGACGATGCAGCCTGATGGTTTATCTCCGCAGGAAAAACCCAAAAGCCAAAAATAAAAAAGCCCTGTTGTGAAAGCACAACAGGGGCCTAACGATAAACAAACACTATGAACAACACTAAACGTTCGCGGTTGGGGCACGTCTTTCAAAATAGAATAGGGAGAAAATAAAGAGGAACAAACAATCGGCCCCACCAATGTATTTTTTACGCTTCAAGCGCTTAATTCCTTTCTTTCTGGTCGATTACCACAAAACAAAGAAAAGCTCGGCATCTTTTCAGACAAAAAAGAACAAAAATGTGACAGGGCAGAAAGGGGTTGAATGTGGTATTCAACCCCTTTGAAGATTCTTCTGGCCTAACAAAGCAACAACTACTTATTCTGCACTTGTCCGAAATAACTTCAGAATTCCCTGGCGCATGCGATACGACAACCAAAACATCACCGGTACGACGACAAGGGTCAGGAAGGTAGCAAAGACCAGGCCATAGATGACGGTCCAGGCCATGGGGCCCCAGATCGCTGTATTGTCTCCCCCAATGAATATTTGAGGGTCGAGGTCTGTAATCAGGGTAAAGAAGTTAAAGTTGAAGCCCACCGCCAGTGGGATCAAGCCCAGCACCGTCGTAATCGCCGTTAACAATACCGGCCGCAGGCGCGTCGCTCCGGCCCGGACAATCGCTTCTTTCATGTCTTCATAAGACAACTCCTGGTTGTGATCATACCCCAGTTCCTCTTGCCGGCGCCTGATCAGTAGGTGAGTATAGTCGATCAACACGATGGCGTTATTCACTACAACACCAGCCAGCGAGATGATACCCACCCCGGTGAAGATGACCGAAATGTCCCTTCCGGAAAAGGCATATCCCAGAAAGACCCCTATGGTACTAAAGAGCACCGAAAGAATAATGATAAAAGGAGAAGTCACTGAGTTGAACTGAGCTACGATAATGATAAAAATGGAGAACAGGGCAATGAGAAAAGCCATGTTGAGAAACTCCATATCTTCCGCCTGCTGTTGTTGTTCGCCGGTAAACTCATAGGTGTAACTCTGAGGAAGTGGATATTGCTCCATCCAGCCTTTCATTTCCTCGATGATCTCATTGGCGTTGTAGCCTTCCAGCACATTGGAATAGATGGTAATGACGCGATCCAGGTCTTTTCGTTTAATGGAACTGTAGGTAGACGTGAACTGAACATCGGCCACTGCGGCAATAGGCACCTGAGAGATTTTGCCGGTTGCCGGGCTCCGGAAGGTAATCTTCTGGTTGAGCAGGCCGTCAATATCATTGCGGTAGGTTTCGTCGAGGCGCACAAAGATCGGATATTCATCTTCTCCTTCCTTGAACTTGGATACCTCCTTGCCAAATACGGAGGTTCGGATGGCATTGGCAATATCGAAAGTAGAAATCTCGTAGCGCCGCGCCGCTTCCCGGTCAACGTTGACAACCAATTCCGGTTTTCCGATCTTTACGTCTGCCTGTAGTTCTTCAATTCCCGGAATATTTTTTGTATTGAAGTATTTGATAAGGTCTTCGGAGATGAGGGCCAGGCGGTCGATGTTCTCGCCCTGAATCTCCAGGTTGATCGGCTTGCCGGCGGCAGGCCCATCGGCATTTTTATCCACTGTGATCTTGACTCCGGGAATGCCTTTTACGGCTGCGCGAATCTTTTCCATCACCTCGAAAGTGGATACGCCCCCCCTTTCATTTGCCGGTACAAAAGAGACGGTCAGGCGGGCCTTATTCGGCGAAGCGCCTGGTTCGGGCGGCGTGTTCGGATCGGCTGTGTTCTCACCGATCTGGGTCAGGACCGCTTCCACGATCCCGGAATAGGGCTCGACGACCTCCTGGATACGCTTTTCCAACTCCCCGGTAATGGCGTTGGTAGCCTGGATATCCTTTCCCAGCGGAAGCTCAACGAACGCATTGATGTAGATGGGGTCTGCCGAAGGGAAAAAGATCACCTTGGGCGAATTGAAGGCCAGCAGGGCAATGGCGGCGAACAACAGCACGAAGGTACCTCCGAACACCACTCCCGGAATAGCCAGCGCGCCCCGCACAAAGCGGTCGTATATATCCTCCAAAACAGGCAGGAAGCGATTCTGGAAATAAAAAGCAGAGGGCCGCAGGATAAACCAATTCAGTAGTACGATCGCAGCGCCAATAGCCAGGAAATTGCGCCCGGCCAGCACCCCGGTGAGATGAAAGATCACCGCCAGGCCGATCATCGCAGCGGAGATGATCAGCACATTCTTACGGCGGCGGCGGCGCACCACCACATCATTTGCCCGCTCGTCCACTTTCATGAATCGGGACGTAAAGACCGTATTGATGACCAGCGCCACGAAGAGCGAAGAAGTCAACACAATAATCAGAGTGATGGGCATGTATTTCATAAACTCGCCCATAATACCCGGCCAGAATGCCAGGGGCAGAAACGCCGCCAGAGTGGTCGCTGTGGAAGCGATGATCGGCATGGCTATCTCCCCGGCGCCGTACTTCGCCGCGTCCCAGCCGTTGTATCCTTCCTGCATGTACCGGTAAATATTTTCCACCAGCACGATGGCATTATCCACCAACAGGCCGAGAGCCAGAATGAGAGAGAACAATACCACAATGTTCATTGTCACTCCGGTCAGGGAGAGGAACAGGATACCCATCAGCATGGATAGGGGAATAGCCAGCCCGACAAACAATGCGTTGCGCAGGCCGAGGAAAAAGAGCAGGACCACCACTACCAGGATGACCCCGGAGATGATGCTGTTTTCCAGGTTGCTCACCTCATTGCGGGTATTCACCGACTGGTCATTGAAGAGGCTGATCTTCAGGTCTGCCGGCAGCTCGTTCCGGGCATCGTCCACAATCACCTTGATCTTATCGGCTGCTTCGAGCAGGTTTTCCCCCTGCCGTTTGACCACATCCAGAGAGATAACCGGCAACCGGTCTGAACGGGCAATACTGGTAGGGTCCTTATACCCATAAGTGACCGTGGCGATATCCTTGAGGTAGATCGGCATCTGGTTTTCGCTCTTGACGATCATATTCTCCAGCTCTTCTACATTCTCAAACTCCCCTTTCACCCGGATGGCCCGGCGAAACTCGTTGTTCAGTAATTCTCCGCCCGACATGGTGATGTTTTCCATGGCGATGGCGTTTTCGATATCCCCGAAGCTCACCTGGCGGGATTCCATCTTGAGCAGGTCTACATCCACCTTAACCTCCCGCTCCAGGGCGCCCCGGAGTTCTACACTTGAGATTTCGTCCAGCTGTTCGATCTCATCTTCCAGGTATTCCGCAAAATTGCGCAGTTCGTCATTGGAATAATCACCGGAAATATTGATCGTCACGATCGGAATCTCCGACAGGTTGATGTCCAGCACCGATGGCTCCTGGTCGAGGTCGGTCGGCAGTTCGCTCTTGGCCTTATCGACTGCATCCTTCACCTTTCGCACGGCGTCATCCAGGTCCATGTCGGCATCGAATTCAGCGGTGATCACCGAGAAGTCCTGGATGGAAGTAGAGCGGATATTTTTGATGCCGGTGATCGACTGTAGCTCCTTTTCAAGAGGCCGGGTCACCAGGTTCTCGATGTCGGCGGCGGAGTTGCCGAAGTAAGGCGTATTGACATAAACGGTCGGCCAGGATACTTCCGGAAATTGTTCCTTGGGCATATTCTGATAAGCCTCGATGCCGAAGATGAAGATCATCAGCGTGAGGATAAAAACACTGGTTCCGTTATCGACAGCCAGGGAGGAGAGGCCGAACTCCCTCAGCCCTTTTTTCTTTTTCTGGTCTTCAGCCATTGGATGATTTTTTTCAAATTAATAAGACATCAGTTGGAAAGCAGCCATATTCCTGCCCCAACCCTCTATAGTTCCACCGGATCAGCCATTCTGCCCGATGCGCTCGGCATCTTCCTGTACTTTGATCAGTTCATTCTCGGCCAGGCCGCGGGCTCCTTCAATGATCAATTCCTCTCCGCCCTTCAGGCCTTCTTCAATAATGATATTGCCTTTGAAAGACTTTCCCGTTTTTACGTACACCTTTTTGGCAAAGAGCCCATTCTGTCCTTCTCCTTTGATGTAGACAAAATCTTTCCCACTCACTTCCTGCTGAACCATTTCCAGCGGAATGGAAACGATATCCTTTTCCTCCTCATCCTTAATGACCATGACTGCCAGCAAATTGGGTTTCAGCAGGCCATTCTGGCTTTGAATATCCGCCTCCACTGCAAAGGTCCGGTTGGAAGGATCGATGGAAGATCCTATGAGTGTTACCCGAACGTCCTGTTCCAGGTTGAGCGACGGGAATTTGACATTTACTTTCTCTCCTTGCTTAATCGCCCGCAGGTAGGTTTCCGGGACGGCGGCGACTACCTTGAGTTTGCGGGGGTTGAGAATCTGCAGGATGGGAGCGCCCGGCATCGCCAGCTCGCCTGCCTGCACAACGACCTGCTCTACTACACCGGAAGCCGGCGCGTACACCTTAGATTTGGTGAGCTGGAACTGAAGCGTTTCCATGCTCTTTTCCAGGCGCTCTTTTCCGTTCTTGGCTTCCAGGTACTGGATTTCAGAACCAATGTTTTGATCCCAGAGACGCTTCTGCCGTTGGTAGACCGTAGTGGCTAACTCCAGTGATTTTTCCACCTCCGCCATCTGCTTCTTTAACTGTTCCAGATCCAATTCGGCGATGAGCTGGCCGGCACGGACGTTATCTCCCTCACCAACTTTCAGACGAAGAATGCGGCCCGCTATTTCACTGGACGCATCAACATAATCATCGGCTTTAACCGAGCCCTGTATTTCCACAAAATGCTGAAAGTCTGACCGTTGCACGATTTCAGTAGTTACCAGGCGGCGCGCTTTCGCACTGCCGGCGGGGTCCAGTTCGGCAATCTCTTTTTCCAGTTGAGCGACCTGGGAAGTAATCTCTTTTAGTTCTGTCTGCTTTTCTTTCAGCAGGGCGCGCTTATCTTCCAGGCTCTCCGGAAGTTCAGATTCAGAGCCGGCCCCACGGCCGCAGGCGCCCAGTAAAGCGACAAGGGCAAACAAAGGAATGAGGTATTTCATGGTTGTTGTTGTTTTAACAGGTATTATTGATGGAGGAAGCTGTTTTCATGCAGCAGTTCCCGGCAGCGACTATTAACTATTCTATTCGGCGTTTTGTCGTTTTTAATCTAATCTCCCAGGGCCATATCGAGCCTTGCTTTTGCCAGCAAGAGGTCATACATCGCCTGCATATAGTTACTTTGGGAGGCGTAAAGGCTTTGTTCGGCCTGTGTAACTTCCAGGCTGGACCCTACCCCTTCCCGGTATTTCACCTGAGTGGTTTCATAGATGCGCTCCGCCAGGCCCAGGTTTTTCTTCTGGCTTTGCAGGCGCTGGTCGGCATTGAGGTAGTTCGTTCGGGAATTCTTGACCTCCAGGGTAATGGCCCTAGCCAGGTCTTTTTTCTGGTTTCTGGCCAATTCGAGGTCTAACCGCGCCCGTTCGATTTTGGCTTTTTTATCCAGCCCGTCAAAGATGGGCACATTCAGGCTCAGGCCTACAAATGCCGAAGGCGCCCAGAATCCGTTTTTAAGATCATCACCCTGGTACTGTTGCTGATAAGTGCCGAAGGCTCGTAAAGACGGCAGATAGCCGGCCCGGTTGAGCTTGATGTTAAACTCGTTCATAGTGATGGCCTGGTCCAGCAGTTCATATTCGGGGCGGCGAGCAGGGTCAAAGTTGGAAGTCAACGCATCTGGGGTGGCGTCCACCAGCATCTGGCTCAGGTCATCGGCGATCACCAGAGGCTCGTCCAGGGGATACCCCATATTGAATTTCAGGTTCTCCATTGCCAACTGCTTTTGGCGCACCAGGTTTTCTCGCTCTACCCTCAGATTGGACAGCGATAACTCCTGCCGGTCGATGTCGAGCTGTTCAGCAAAGCCTGCCTTATACAATTCTTTGGTTTCAAAAAACAGCTGCTCCAGGTTGGTGATGTTCTTATCGAGTAATTCAATATTCTCCTGGATCAGCAGGACCGGCAGATAGGATTCGATCACGGCATTTTCCACTTCCCGCTTTTTAGTAGCGAATTCGCGGGTGGTGTAAGTTCGGAATTCGCGGGCGGCCTGCAGCGCAATGAAATAGGAGCCGTCGAACACCATAGCGTCCAGGTTGAGGCCGGCGGTGAAGTTGTTTTTGAGAAAGAAGGCGATGCCTTCGTCGCTGCCGCCATTGGAGCCCTGAAAGGCGTCATTGAGCGCCGCCTGAGTATTTTCAGACAGCTGGTCATACAGGTCGACCGCCAACGCCTGGCCGAAAATATTAAAAATATCGAAACCTTCCGGCAGCGGCTGCCTGGGCACCTTCAGATAGTGGGTGTATTGTACGCTCCCGCTAAGTTGAGGAATACCGGCTGCCCGCCGCTCGATGATCTGCTGTTCGGCATTAGCAATAGTGATCTGGGCATTTTTGATCTTGATGCTTTCCGTCAGTGCATACTGAATGGCATCTTCCAGTGACATTTGCCGGGCCTGTTGCTGGGCCAGGGCTGGCCAAGCCAGCAATAAAAGGACAATCGGGCCTAGAATCTTACGCATTAGAATTGGATTTTCAATGTTTTCTATTCTTATTTGATTGTTAGATTTTCTGCTGCCTTGTACTTTTCCAGAAGGCGCTGCCCCTCGGCGGAAGCTACACCATGGATGTGGTAGTAGATATACTCCCAGTACAGCGTTTTAATGTCGTACTCCCTGGCGGGAAACATCTCTTCATCCGCCACCAGGGAAGTCTTGCCAACGTGCAACTTCGCAATAATATCGGGGTTCAGGTTGGAACGATAAACGCCTTGCCGGACCCCGCGCTCCAGGTTCTCTTTAATAATGGTGTACACATGGCGCTGATGTAAGGCATCCATCTGTTTCCAGGTATTGCGATAGTATTTCTGCAGGTCATAAACCGTCGTTTGTGAAAGTTCCCGAAGTTTTTCCACCACATACATGGCTATCTTCAGTATCTCATCTACCGCATCCGTTGAGCTGCTTCGAATTCGCTCCATGACCTTTTTTTCCTCCTCGATATGCTGGTGGAATATCTGCTCGATCAGGTCCGTCTTATTGTCGACGTACTGATAAAGCGTTTTCTTCGACATGCCCAGTTCCCGGGCGATATCATCCATGGTGACACTCTTTATGCCAAAGCGCATGAAGAGCTCATACGATTTATTTAGAATGTGCTGCTTTAATTGCATCCTGCTGTTTTGGTTTGGGCTGAGTGAACTGCAGAGGGGTTGTTAGTTATTATCCGTCCCGGGCTTTTAGAAGTAGTCCTTTTTTTGCAGTTCGGTGCAAATTTACAGGCAAAAAACACAGGAAACAATAACAAGTTTAAAAGTTTCCCCGGTTTTTTGTTTTTTTCGCCGACGGCCCAATATCCATCGGCCAACTGGCAAAAAACCAGGATTTATGGGGGTGCCAGTCAGAATAAATATATAAAGGAAAAGATAAGCCGGTTGTTTTGAGTCCTAAAAGAAGCAAAGAGTTGCAAAATAAAATTTCACACCTAAAGATTCCGCCAAAAAACCTCCTTGATTTTCTTAATGGCCCGGAACATTTAAATGTTAAGGAGCCTGGGTGGGAAACGAAGTTTTAAAAAACCCAAAGAGGCCCAGGATAGGGCTCAAGGCCAGGGCCTGGCAAGCCAAACTGGGTATCCGTCTAAGGTTGGGCTGGGGTTGTGTACGATGTACGGATATAATGAGAGCCCTTGTGTGTACGTTGTACGAGGCTGTCCAACGTTAGAATGGTAGCCGCCAAACTATAAAGAGTCCTCATTTTGGAGGAATTCCTTCCAGTCCTCCGGCGTATCCAGGTCGATCCGTCCCTGTGGAAAGGGAACGGCCAGGAGTTGGCCCCTGTATTTTTCGATCACTGGTTTAGCTCCTTTCTGCCCGTGCAATTGCAATAGTTCTGGAAACAAGGCCTTGCGGAACAAGGCGGGCACGCCCAGAGTGTGTTCATAAGCCGAGGCGGCGCCCATTTTTTCAGGAGCGGCGTCCAGCTGTTGCTTCAGGTTGATTAAATGAGCGGCCGCAAGGTAGGGTTGGTCCACCAGAATAAAAAAGACGGCTTCCAGTTCCGGTTGGGCGCGCAGCAGAGCCTCCATGCCGATAGCTACGGAGCTGCCCATACCGCTGGCCCAGGCGCTGTTGTAAACGATCAGGGTATCACGGCTATCCCGCTCATAGGCCAGTTCGGCTTCCATTTCTTCCGCCCGGGCGCCGAGTACGATGCATACGGGGTAGAAGGGCGTTTCCAAAGCAATGCGCAGGCTGCGAAGAAGCAGGCTTTCCCCCTGGTACCGCAGCAACTGCTTGGCTTTCCCCATCCGCGTAGACGCGCCGGCAGCAAGCAGGACGATAGCGGTTTTGTTCGTTTTCGCTGGCATTCTATTTAGGATTTCAGCCCGAAGAGCCTACCCCAAAGTATTGCGGGGATAATTCCCCAACAAGCACTAATATAACTTTCTGATCCGCACCGTTGGCCCGGGGCAGAGCGCCTTGTGGCAGCCCATACAAGAATTCACCATATTCTCATATAAGGTAGCCGCCTGGGCTGCATCAGCCTGTTGGAGCGCCTTAATGGTTTGCAGGTACGACAGAGCGTGGACTTTGTAGGTGTTGGAGGCCGCCTTTTCCGGTTCCGTCGCCTGGGCAGTGAGTATCTTTTGGTAGTCGAGTCCCGGCTGAGCCGGTTCCCCCTGTTCGATCTGCTGCTTCATCAGCAGGGCGTCATCGAACATGGCGCGCATCAGCAAGGCCAGCTCGCTGTCGCCGTTGGGGTTGAGGGGAGGAGCCTCGTTTTTAACCTCCTGCGCGGTACAGGAGAGCAGGTAGCCTGCGAGCAGCAGGGCCAGGAAAACGACGGGCTGGCGGAGGGTAGCATGGAGACGTGGCCTGAACATTTGTTTTTGAAGGTAAAGATAGGAGTTTATACCGAATTCCGAACGCTCTCGTTTTCCAGCCCTCAGAGTGTGTTCATTCTATTCCTTCTTTCCACCCGGATTCCTCATCTCCAGTTCAGGTTGCGGGCGTCCGCCGGGGCGTCAGTGGCTACGACGATCATGCAGGATCCGTCGCCGGAGCCTTGGGCCGCCTTTTTCTTTCTCAGCTCCTCCCCTACCGGCAGGCCGTCCACCTGCAGCACACCGCCAAAGTTGGTTTGCACCAGTACGCCGACGGTGTAGCCGCCGTCTTCATCCGGTAGCTTGCGGGAGGCGGTGCCGATGCCGCCTTTAAAGCCGAAACAGATGGTTCCGGCGCCGGCGCCGGCGTTGCCTTCCGGTACCGGCCCTGTGGCGGCGATCAGAGTGAAGTGGCCCACCTTTACGCCCGCTACATCGGTGATAGCGTTTAGGGGGCCGGGAAGGTTGCAGATGTTAAAGCTCTTAACGAACGGGCGTTTCAAGTGTTTTGCTTTTGTTAAGCTATGCACCTAAGCCGCTTTGCATGCAAATAAGTGCATAATTTAGCACACAGAAAATCGTTTCCCAAAATAGTTTGGTGAACTCGCGGCGAGATGACCCCATCTGTTTCCATACAGCAGGATGATCCCGTCACAAAAAAAATAAAAAAATGATCAGAAAACTAGCACTGTTGTTACTCTGCGCCCTGGCGCTGAACGGGCTGCAGGCCCAAAAGTGGAAAGAAAAGCTCAACAAGGCCAAAGACGACTTACTGGGCGGCGCCGGCCTGAGCCAGGAAGAAGCCGGCAACGGGCTCAAGGAGGCGCTCGACCTGGGCGTTGCTCAGGCGGTGGACTTCCTCTCGGCGGAAGACGGTTATTACAAAAGCGCCTACAAGGTCCTGCTGCCGGAAGAGGCTCAGGCAGTGGCCGGTAAACTGCGCGCCGTTCCCGGCTTCTCCAGTGTGGAAGAGGAGATCATCCTAAGGGTCAACCGGGCGGCTGAGGATGCAGCCAAGAAAGCCAAGCCTATCTTTGTCAGCGCCATCAAGCAGATGACCTTCCAGGACGCCATGAACCTGCTGATGGGCAATAAGGACGCCGCTACCCGCTATCTGGAGAAAACGACTTACGACCAGCTCTACTCCGAGTTCAAGCCGGTCATCATCGAATCGCTCGACAAGTTCAACGCCCGCACGTACTGGCGCGATGCGGTGACCGCCTACAACAAAATCCCCCTTACGGCCGACACCAACCCGGAACTGGACGACTACGTCGCCAAACAGGCGTTAGTGGGGCTTTTCGGCCTGATCGAAGTGAAGGAAAAGGATATCCGGGAGAATGCCGGGGCCAGGACTTCGGAGTTGTTGAGAAAGGTGTTTGCTAAACAGGATAAGTAGGGATTCGGAGTTCGGGATCCGGTATTCAGTAGGTGTGCGAACTGCGAACGGCGAACCTGCGAACGGCGGATTCCGGAGTTCGGGCAGCCCTGCGGAGTCCGGAGCCCGGAAGAACACCCTGCGAACAGCGAATAGCGAAGTCCGGGATTCGGAGTTCGGTATTCGGAGTTCGGTAGGTGTGCGAACTGCGAACCTGCGAACAGCGGAGTCCGGAGTCCGGAAGAACACCCTGCGAACAGCGAACAGCGAACAGCGGAGTCCAGGATTCGGAGTTCGGGATTCGGTATTCGGTAGGTGTGCGAACTGCGAACTGCGAACCTCCGAACAGCGGAGTCCGGAGTCCGAAAGAACACCCTGCGAACAGCGAACAGCGAATAGCGAACAGCGGAGTCCAGGATTCGGAGTTCGGTATTCGGTATTCGGGCAGCCCTGCGGAGTCCGGAGTCCGAAAGAACACCCTGCGAACAGCGAACAGCGAACAGCGGAGTCCGGGATTCGGAGTTCGGTATTCGGTATTCGGTAGGTGTGCGAACAGCGAACAGCGAACAGCGAATAGCAAACAGCGGATTCCGGAGTCCGAAAGAACACCCTGCGAACAGCGAATAGCGAACAGCGAACAGCGGATTCCGGAGTCCGAAAGAACACCCTGCGAACAGCGAATAGCGAACAGCGGAGTCCGGGATTCGGAGTTCGGTATTCGGTATTCGGGCAGCCCTGCGGAGTCCGGAGTCCGGAAGAACACCCTGCGAACAGCGAATAGCGAATAGCGAATAGCAAACAGCGGAGTCCGGAATCCGAAAGAACACCCTGCGAACAGCGAACAGCGAACAGCGGAGTCCGGAGTCCGAAAGAACACCCTGCGAACAGCGAATACCGAATACCGAATCCCCCCCCAATCCCCAATAAATTACTATCTTCCCGGCAAAAATGGCGAAAAAAGCATTTCAGGACTATTACGCCGAGGACGTCAGCCACTGCTACGGCTGCGGGCGCTTCAACGAACACGGGCATCAACTGAAAAGCTACTGGGACGGAGAAGAGACAGTGGCGCATTTCACGCCCAAGCCCTACCACACGGCCATTCCCGGTTACGTCTACGGGGGGCTCATCGCCTCTCTGGTTGACTGCCACGGAACGGGAACTGCCTCGGCGGCGGCCACCCGGGCTCAGGGCAAAAAAATGGAAGACGGCCCGCTGCGCTTTGTTACCGCCTCTTTGAAAGTAGACTACCTGAGGCCCACCCCTCTGGGGCCGGAACTGGAACTGCGGGGAAAAGTAACTGAACTCAAAGAGCGAAAGGTGGTGGTGCAGATCACCCTCTACGCAGAAGGGCAAGCTTGCGCAAAAGGAGAGGTAGTAGCAGTAGTCATGCCGGAGGGAATGGTTCGTTGATTGAGTTAACAACAAAACTATGAAGGCCCCGATCTCCCTCCTTTTTTTCTTCCTAACTGTTACCTGCAGCCTGCCCGGGCAGGCGCCGGCGGCCCGCCCCTTTCTGGAGCCCGCCGACACCCTCAACCCCGCCCGCTTCCGAACCTGTGTGGCTGCGGGCGCCACTATTTACGCCGGCGCATCCTTTGGGCTTTACCACCTTTGGTACAAAAATTACGAACTCACCGGCTTCCACACTTTCAATGACCTGGGGGAATGGAACGACATGGACAAACTGGGCCATACCGTGACCGCCTATAACGAGAGCGTCCTGGCATACTACGGTGCGCGCTGGACGGGGTTGAGCCGGCCCAGGTCAATCGCCCTGGGCGCCGGGGTCGGTATGCTGTTGCAGGGCACGGTGGAGGTGATGGACGGCTTTTCCGAAAAGTGGGGCTTTTCCTGGGCGGATATTGCCTTCAATACCCTGGGGGCAGGGCTCTTCGTCGGCCAGGAACTGGCCTGGCAGGATCAGCGGATTCTGCTAAAGCTATCCAATAGCCGCCCGGTGTATCCGGATTTCCCGGTGCCCTCCGCCGACGGAGGGCCGCCGGTGACCCTACGCCAGCGCGCTGAAGAACTCTACGGCAGTTCCTTCGCCGAAGCCTTTCTCAAAGATTACAACGGAATGGGGCTGTGGGCTTCTATCAACCTGGCCTCCTTCTCGGGGCAGCAGAAGCCGGGCTGGCTGCCCCGGTGGCTCAACCTGGCGGTGGGCTATGGCGCAGAGAACATGTTCAGCGGCTTCGGCAACAGCTGGGTGGACGATAATGGAGCCTCCTACAGCGTGGATACAGAAGCCTTCCCCCGTTACCGTCAGTTCTACTTATCGCTGGACGTCGACCTCCGGCGCATTCCCACCCATAAGCGAGGCCTGCGCTTCCTGCTCGGGGCTTTGAACTGGATCAAAATTCCAGCGCCAACTCTGGAGGTGAACACCTTGGGCAAGGTGAAGTTTCATCCCTTCTACTGGTGAGGGAGGCAAATAGTGCGCTGATACTGCTCAAAAAAGGCGGGTATGCTGTATCCAACGGAATAATTGGGCGCATTAGTCAGTACCACAATGCCGAGTTTTTCCTCGCGGCTAAAGGCAATTTCCGCCCGATAGCCATTCACATAGCCACTATGCTGGACGGCCACCATCCCCCCTTTCAGGCTCAGAATTCGCCAGCCCATCCCGTAGTGGGCGGCTTCCAGCCCATCCCAGTTGCGCAGCACGCGGTCTTTGACGGGGATTTCAACGAAAGGCCGAAAGATCTGGCCGAGGATCGAGTCGGAGGCAATATCCGGGCGGTTGCCCAGGAGGAGCTGTAGCCATTCGGCCATATCGCTAATGCTGGCGTTGATGCCAGCGGCCGGCAGCACCGCGTAAAAGTTGGGCTCAATATCCGTTTCTGCATATCCGGTGGCTATGCGTTTGTGCGGTAACGCGACATCATCGCCCAGGCGCATACTATCGTAGGAAATGGAAGCATCCACCATGCCCAGCGGCTGAAAAATCCGGCGCTCCACCAATTCAGGAAAGGGCTTACCACTTACCTCTTCCAGCACATCGCCGGCAAGGCTGAAAGCCACGTTTTGATAATTGTGATAAACGCCAACCGGGTGCGTCAGCTTCACCTCGGGCAACAGGTTCAAAATAGCAGGATAAGCCATACCTGCATTCAGCAGGTTGGAATAGGTGTGGCGGGGAAGGCCGGTAGTATGGCTCAGTACATGCCGCAACTGCAGGGCGCGGGTTTGTGCTTCGTCCTTAAGGTGGAATGCGGGAACATGCCGGTACACGGGTTCATCCCAGGTAAGGCCCTCTTCTTCCACCATCTTAGCGGCCAGCAGTGCGGTAAAGCCCTTGGACAGGGAAGCCACCCGAAAGACAGTATGAAGGTTGACCGGTTCGCCGGAGGCCACCGAACGCACACCGTAGGGTTTGATGAGCGCCACCGTGTTATCTTTGATAATGGCGACGGCAGCCCCGGGTATACCCTCTGCCTGGAACTGGCCGAAGAGAAAAGATTCATAATGCTCAACGAACTGGCTGAAAGCCGGATCCAGAAGCGCCTTTTTCTGTTCTACCTGGTATTTCAGCATTGCGGCTCCCAGGCTGGAGGGGCCGGCTGTTTCCTGCATTACAAACCCTAAGATCAATACCACAAACACGATCAGGCTGTACTTTTTAATCATACTCGTCAGTTTGAGATATTTAAGTTCAAAACCTTTTACCTAAAAACCATATTTTAACATCATTGACTTCCAGGCGATATTTCTTACAAACTATTTTCTATGCCCCGTCGTTAAACAGGAGGTAGTGCTTTTTTTCCAGATAATCATTAACTTGTTCGAACGACGATTCTCTAAAACTATTGTCTATGCCCAAGATATACCAATTCCTTCTTCTATTTGTTTTTGTGGCGGGCAGCACCGTCCAGGTATTTGCTACTCACAACCGCGCAGGAGAGATCACCGTAGAACAAGTAGGCGACTGTGTCCAAAGCCTTACGGTTCGGGCAACGATTACCACTTACACCAAGGCCAGCAGCCGGCCTGCCGACCGCGATACCCTTACCATCTGCTGGGGTGACGGCAACTGCGAACGGGTGGCCCGGTCCAATGGCCCCGGGAATCCTCCGCAGGGAGTTATTCTGGAAAATGACACCAAGCGCAACCTGTATATCGCCGAGCATACTTTTCCCTTCCGGGGCACATTTGTTATTTCCATGACCGACCCCAACCGGAATGGCGGCATCCTGAATGTCAACTTCCCCAATTCGGATCAGGTGAGATTTCACATCCAAACGACTTACACCTTTCCCAACCCTCAGTTTCAGGGATGTAACAATACTCCCGTCCTCCTGCAGCCTCCTGTCGATGTTGGCTGCGTGGGTAAGGTATTCACGCACAACCCCAACGCGTATGACCCCGATGGAGACAGCCTTTCCTACCACTTCATCGTACCGTTGCAGGATGTCGGCTCCAATGTCCCCAACTATGTCTGGCCCCAGCTTATCGGGAATAACCCGGCTAATAACATGCTTTCGATCGACTCCATAAGCGGCGATATTGTCTGGGACGCCCCCCAAAAGCAGGGCGAATACAACCTGGCAATGATCATCGTCGAATACCGGGACGGCATTCCCATCGACACCATCGTCCGGGATATGCAAATCCTGATCGAAGAGTGTGAAAACCTGCCGCCGAAGGTCGAAACGCCCTTCGATGAAATCTGTGTCGTCGCCGGAGAGTTGCTCGAATTTGATGTAATCGGCACCGCGCCTTTGGAGGAAACGAGCCAGTTGGTGCGGCTCACTGCTTTGGGGGGGCCCTTTGAGGTGCCTATCAGCCCGGCCACTTTCACTCCCGAAAGCAATGCCTTTGAAGAAGACCCGGTGCGGAAAACCTTCCGGTGGCAGACCGCCTGCGAACACATTTCCGACCAGTATTATTCGGTTGTCTTCAAAGCGACCGACAATTTCTTCGGTGACACCCTGGGCCTGGCCACCCTCAAAACAGTGCGCATCAAAGTAGTAGGCCCGCCTCCCGAGGATGTGCAGGCCGAATCCGCTGCCGGCGTAGTGACGGTTTCCTGGGCCCAGCCTTATTTCTGTGAAGACGCAGCGGATAATTATTTCCGGGGCTTCACCGTTTGGCGAAGGCAGGGCAGCAACAATTTCCCTCCGGACACCTGCCGGCCGGGCCTGGAGGGCAGAGGCTACACCAAGCTCAATAATGTGCCGATCGTAGATGAAGCCGGGGGGCGCTACGTGTTCACCGATACGGATGTAGAACGCGGGCGTACCTACTGTTACCGCATCCTGGCACAGTTTGCCAAAACCACCCCGGGAGGGGATTATACCTACAATGTGGTGGAAAGCCTTCCTTCCGATGAAGTCTGTATACAACTGGACCGCGACATCCCGCTCATTACCCAGGTGAGCGTATTGAGGACGGGCGCCAGCGATGGGGAGATGCAGGTATGCTGGACCAAGCCGGTGGCTGTAGACCTCGATACCCTGGATAATCCCGGCCCCTATCGCTATGAAGTACTGCGCGCCGAAGGAATTAACCCCGCCGATGGAGATTTTGACAAGATCGGAGTGGAGTTTGTCAGCCCCTACTTCTCGGGGCCGCAAGGCGCCAATGACACGTGTTTTGTGGATAGCGGGTTGAACACCCGGGGCTCCGCCTACAGCTACAAGATCAATTTCTACATTGAGAATACGAGGCTGCTGGGAACGACCAACCCTGCCTCTTCGGTGTTCCTCACTATTTCACCAACCGACAACACCAATGTGCTGAGCTGGGAAGAAAGGGTCCCGTGGGAAAATTACGAATACACCGTATTCCGGTTCAACGACCTGGGAGTATTCGAACCGCTGGCGGTAGTGGACGGCCCTCCCTATTCGGATACAAACCTGGCCAACGGCAAGGAATATTGTTACCTCGTTCAAAGCCTGGGGTCCTACGGTGTTCAGGGGGTAATGGACTCCCTGAAGAACGACTCTCAGGAAGCCTGTGGGACGCCGTTAGACAATATTGCTCCCTGCCCGCCAACGCTGGAAGTGAGCAATGCCTGTGACGAAGCCGTCAATTGCACCGATGAAGAACTGCTGCGCAATACCCTGATGTGGGCTAATCCAATGGACATTTGCGAAGAAACGGATGATGTAGTGAGCTACGAAGTTTACTATGCTCCGTTCGAAGGCAGCGAATTCCAACTGGTGGCCAGGATCGACGATTCCAGGCTTACAGAGTTCGAACACAAACCGGATATCGGCATTGCCGGCTGTTACTACGTGACAGCCCTCGATACTTTTGAAAACCGCAGCGCGCCCAGCAATATTATTTGCGTAGACAACTGCCCGTCCTACTTCCTGCCCAACACCTTTACCCCGAATGGCGACGGCCAGAACGATCTTTTCAAACCCTATCCCTATTGTTTCATTGAACGGGTGGAGTTCAACGTCTTCAACCGGTGGGGCGAGTTGGTTTTCACCACAACCGACCCGGACCTCAACTGGAACGGCGCCAACCTGAAAGGTAAAGAACTGGCGGAGGGTACCTACTACTACAGTTGCCGGTACTTTGAACGAAGGGTCACCGGTATTACGCCGGCGCCGGAAATACTGAGTGGGTATATTACCTTGATCCGGGGGAACAGGTAGGAGAATGGTTATATGGCTGTGCGAATGCAGGGCTAAGAGCGTGTTGGGGATTTACTTTTGATGTCGAAAATGAGCAGATTTTGGTTCTCAGGAAGCCATTTTTGAGCCGCATAGCATCGCTACGTGGCGAAAAAATGGCGAAATGAGGTTCAAAAGATGCACATTTGCAGGCCAAAGGGTAAATCCCCAACACGCTCTAAATGGTTGTCAAACCCTTTAAGTCAAGGGAATAAGTAGTCGGACATAAATCTGTCCGACTACTTAGTTCAAATTTCTGTGCCTTCTGAGGCTACCATTCAAGTGTTGGACACATTGACCATCGCTGGTTGTTTATTGTTTTGGGATCACAGGCCTTTGCATCTTAACGGCTTACTTGTACTATCCAATGTTAGATGGGGAGCCTCTTCTGAAAAACGCCCTTTGATTTTCAGGAACTTGCGAACAGCGAACAGCGAATTCCGAACCTTGTAAACTCAGCGCTTGTTTACGGTTTCTCGTATTTCACCCTGCCATCGACCATAGTCATCAGCACATCTGTATTCAGAATCTCCTCATCAGGGCAGGCAGACAGGTCATTCGAGAGCACCACAATGTCCGCCACTTTGCCCTTTTCCAGCGAGCCTTTCAGGCCTTCTTCAAAGGCGGCGTAAGCATTGCCCAGGGTATAGGAATAGATTGCCTCTTCGCGCGTCATGCGCTGCTCGGGAAAAAACTCCATACCGGTGTCGGCTCGCTTTCGGGTGACGGAAGCGTAGAAGCACTCGATAGGGTCTACATCCTCAACCGGAGCATCGGTGCCATTGGCGATGACCACGCCATTGTCCAGCAGTGAGCGCCAGGGGTAGGCTCCGAGGCGGGCCCGTTCCGCTCCCAGCCGGCGGACCACGAAAGGAGCGTCGGAAGTGCAGTGGATGCCCTGCATAGAGGCGATCACTTCCATTTCTTTAAACCTGGGTATATCTGTCGTATCCAGATGCTGAGCATGCTCGACGCGCCACCGCAGGCCCTTTTTTGAAGAATCCGCCTGAAATTGTTCCTCAAAAATATCCAGCACTTCGCGGTTCCCGCGGTCACCAATAGCATGTACGCAATACTGTAAGTTGTTATCATAAGCGATCTCCGCCCATTTTTTCAGGGTATCGATCGAAGTGGTATTCTTGCCGTAGGAATCCGGCTTATCGGCATAGGGCTGCAACAGCCAGGCGCCGAAAGCGCCCAGGGCGCCGTCCATATAGCCCTTGATGGCCCGTACGGTTAAGAAGTTATTGCCGATACCGACCTGGGGGAATGCCGCCGCCTTTTTTTCCAGGCCTTCCTCTCTGCCGCTGATCATTACCCAGAGGCGCAGGCCCAGTTCGCCGGATTCTGCCAGCGCAGCATATCGGTCAATCTCTTCGAAAGAAGATCCGGCATCCTGGAAAGAAGTAATGCCTTTACTCAGGCATTCCTGGCTGGCCAGGCCAATACCTCTGAGCCATTCCTGTTTTTTTCCCTCCGGGCTGAGCGTAGCCCGGAACTCTTCGTACGCGGTTCCGATCAGGCCCATAGCGGTTTCTTCAAATACACCGATGGCCTGCCCCCTGGAGTCGCGAACGATCTCCCCGCCAAAGGGGTCGGGCGTTTCTCCCGAAATACCAGCTATTTCCATAGCTCTGGCGTTCGCCATGAGGCTATGCCCACTGGCGTGCCGCAACACCACCGGGTTATTAGGAGACACCTCACTCAGCTGGTCGTGATACGGATACCCCATTACCGAGCGCTCCAGTGGTTCCAGCCACTTTTCCTGATGCCAGCCCCGCCCGGTGATCCATTCCCCGGGCTTTGCCTTTTCGGCGGCCTGCGCCACCATCTGCACGATCTCATCCCAGCTCTGAACCGTCAGGAAATTCAGGTGGATCAGGCTTTGCCCCAGGCCGGAAAAATGGCCGTGCCCCTCGATGAAGCCAGGCATAACAAACTGTCCTTGCAGGCCGATCACCTCTGTACTATCCCCTTGTAAGGCCTGCACTTCCTCATTGCTTCCCACCAGAAGAATCCGGCCATCTTTTATAGCGATGGCTTCGGCACGGGCATTATCCTCGTCTACGGTATACACATTCCCATTGACCAGAATGGTGTCGGCATATATGGTTTCCGGAGGTTGCTGGCAGGCGCTTAGAAAAAGCAGGGCAAGTGAAAGGGCATAAATAGGTTTATTCATAATTTTCCTTTTTAAATTACTGGCAAATCTAAAGAATTTTCTCAAGGTACTTCTTGTACCTGCAGGAGCAAACCATTTACCAAAAAAACAGTTGGAATAGACTTTACCCATAATTTGTTATCTTCTCCTCCAAAAAGGATGAAACACTACAAGCTTCGGATACAGGGCCTGGTTCAGGGCGTCTGGTACCGGGCCTCCGCGCGCCGGAAAGCGGAAGAACTGGGGCTCAGCGGTTTTGTGCGCAATGAATCAGACGGCAGCGTATATGCCGAAGCAGAAGGAGAAGAGGCTGCGCTGCAGGCCTTCGTACAATGGTGCAGGGAAGGCCCGGAGCAGGCACGGGTAGAAGAGGTGGAGGTAGAAGAAGGCACGCCGCAAGGCTTTACCAATTTTTATATTCAGCGATAGCAACTGAACAAATGATGAAAGCAACAAAAATCACAGTACGCCGGGGTGAGCAGGCAGACCTACCCGCCGTACATGCGCTGGTTCACGAGCTGGCCCGGTACGAAAGGGCCGAACACGAGTTTACGGCATCTGTTGCCGATTACCGCCGGGATTTCGACGCCGGCTATTTTGAAACCCTGGTGGCCGAGTCCGGCGAAAAAATCGTTGGCATGGCGCTTTACTATACCTCCTATTCCACGTGGAAAGGCCGGATGCTGTACCTCGAGGATTTTGTGGTACAGGAAGCCTGCCGCGGCCAGGGCATCGGCCGGGTGTTGTTCGACGCTTTCCTGGAGCAGGCCCGCCAAAAGGGATGCCGGCTGGCCAAATGGCAAATACTCGACTGGAACGAGCCCGCTCTGAATTTTTATGAAAAGTACCGGGCCGTTATTGAAAAGGAGTGGTGGAACGGTAAAATATTCTTTGAAGCAGCTCCATAATGAAGTACGCCACTCCTTCCTACAGGCTAAGTCCGGGCACGGCTGCTGTTCCAGTGTTGGGCGGAAGGGGGAAGGGGGCCTCCTACGCTGAAGCTTCGACGGCTGAAAGAAAGCGGAAGGGGGGCACGAGCGAAGCGACTGACGCCTGCCTACCCGCCAGGCAAGCCTTGGCGGCCTGGCAGGCAGGGAGTAAAGGGGAAGGCGGAAGAGGCAGGCTACCCCTCTAGTGCGCCGGGAACGAAGTTGTTGGTCAATAATTTGAGGCTGTTTTGCGGCCAGGCAAGGCGCGACGACCGACCATAGCCTTAGCTACGGAAGGAAGGAGCAACGCAGCATAGCCGTAAAAGAGCCCAAAGAATTGGTCAAGAATTTCGTTCCCGGCGCACTAAGTTTGACTTTACTATTTTTTCCGGGCGTCAAGCCACGGCTTGCGTAAGCAAGAACCAAAGGTGGCGAATTTTGGCGGAATAACTTCCGACATCGGGTTGAAAATGGCTTATCGATAGTTCGGCTTTGCGCCATATTTCTAGCCTCACAGCGGAGAGCACGTCCGAGAAGGTGACGGCCGTTTTGCGGTACCATGCTGTGGCATTAGGTTGTATTGGACGGCGCAGATGCAAGGTGTTTGCCATCAGGCAAACGATAGACATCAGGTACCATCAGGCACGGGGTTGAACGTTCGATTGCCAAATCTGACCATTGCCTCTGGCTTTCCACGCCCAGGTGGCGGCGTACTTCAGCGAAGGTGACTTCGACCTGCCAGCGGCGCACGAAGAAAGACACGATTTCCTCGGCAGATAATTCCGTATCGGTGCAAGCCAGCAGTACCGGTTCAAGCTCTCCGTCGGGGTCCTTGACGAGCACCCACTTGACCTTAACCATCACCTTGTTGTTTTTATGCCAGATACCACGCCCGAGGTGATCAACATTTCTTTGTGGCACTTGCCATACCACTCGGAAAAGATGACACGCGTCCATTTTATACGCTTGTCGGTGAGCCGTTTTTCCATGTCAAGCAAGCGCTTCCCAATGGGAGGCTTTGGCACCTGGCTTGCCTTTTGTACCATTTTTTTGGAGGCAAATGGAACAAGCGGGCGTTGAGCTTCATGCGCACGATCATGCCAATGCCAAGGCTTTGAGCGTGCATGAGCAGTTCGTAAACGGCAAAAGAGCCGTCTCCTGTCAAGTAGATAGGCTAGGTTCAACGCAGCGGCGTTGCGGCTCAACCACAGTGACTAACTGGCGTACCCAATCCGTGAGTTTTTGGGTTGCTTGCCGCGAGACTTATAAAACCGCTCCGACGGGCATAGGGCGGTTAACACAGGAAGCGCCCAAAATACGCCAGCTTCCAGCCAGGGCAGGTTAGCAGCATCAAAGACAGCCAACGCATACCGCTGCATTTGACAAAATGGCTTTTCGAAGACCGCACCGGGTCACGGTAGATGCCTCGCTTCTTGATCTTGGCGCCCCATCGGCGCTCAATCGTATCGTCAAAGCCGAAAACCAGGGGCTTCGCCAGGCCGGCGAAAGCAGCAACCAACAACTTGAGCAGCACTCCCGACAGCCGCTTGGCGGACCACTTGTCCTGGCTCAACAGGCGGTGATATTTGGGAAAGCAGCGCTCCGCTTGTAACCTACGCTTCGCAGCAGGTTGCATACTGTGCGGCTGCCTGGGCAAATGATAGCGCCGGCGATCAGCAACAGGGCTTTTACCATACGTCCTTGCGGAAAGCCGTAGAAAAATCCGATATTGTGCGTTGAAATCCTGGTGGTAATGTTAGCATCTTTAGAGGGTTGAGATACTCTAAGATACTAACTGCCAGGATTTCTTCTCATCGTACAGGCTTCCCTGTAACAGTTGGCTATTGGCCGCTCGGCCGTGGTTCAACCCAAAGCGCGCTGGTGAAGCGCGCCCTGGCTCCAATCGACAGGCCTCCATGAACGAGAGAATGCCACCGGGATTTTGCCCGCGGCTGATGCCCGGCCGACATCAGGCGGCGAGCACAGCGAAGGAAAAAATAGTAAAGTCAAACTAAGAGCCTGTCCAACTTTTCCATGCCTTTGAGCAAGGTGTAGGTATAGCCCATCCTCTTTTAATCGTCCCGAAAGGGTGTTCTACGATGGCCTGCCGTTGGCGGTAGTATTATTTAGTGTTTTCCACTCGATTGCGATTAACATCAATATAATCTTGGTATTCTGAACGTTGGGCCACTCGTCCTGTCTTGCTGATAGTATACTGTTGGCGCACCGGGCAATCCTTACAGGCTGGCGTTTTATAATGCTTTGCCCGGTAGCCGCCCTTTTTATGATAATAACCCGTTGGTTTGTGCTTCGCATCTGTAGCTACCTGAGTCGAATAGCCTACTTCCACGATATTTTGCCCCGTAACCAGCGCGCGCGCATCGGCATCAGTAGTGGACAACTGCTTATCGGGGCTTTTCTCCAATTGGCTTTGCAGGGCTTGGTCATTAGACTGGCGCTTTATACACCCCTCGGTCACCAGAAGTGATTTCCTGCCGGCCATGCTGGCACAGCAGGCGGGTTGTCGCTTTCTTTTTGCGCCCTGCGGCGTTGATCCCGCTTTTTAGAAAAAGCGGGATCAACGCCGCAAGCCACAAAAATAAAATTGCCAAAATTTCACCTCTGATAACCGAGGGGTGTATAACTGAACTTTGATTTTACCAAAACCTGCTCCTTAGGCGCCTGGCCTGGCTCGCCCTGTTCTTCATCCGCTTGCTCCATCTGCTTTAAATATCGCTGGATATTGGGTAGGGGCCGTATTTAACCTCCACCCATTCTCCGCTATAACCATTGGTTTCACGAGGGCTTTTATCCAGTAAGTTGATCGCCTCCCCGTATTCGGCCACCGCCAGGATGGCGGCGTTGGTATGCGGCTGCTCCCGCAGGTTGAGGGCGGAAGCCGCCACATACAGGGTGTCGGAGAGCGCGGAGTGTGCGTTGAGAAAATGGCCGGTTGTTATTATGGCTATTAGCCCAAGAATGATTTTTTGGAACGTTTTTATTGTGATGATTTTTCATGTGTTATAGTAGAGTTGATGCGTCTTTTAGCAGGCAAAAGATACTGAATAGCAACACTTTAACAATCAATCATTCTGCCTCCCCTTCAGAAACCCACCCAGCACCCCCACGTCGTTACCAGCCGGCAGCACCGCGATCTCCACTTTGGAGGCCAGTTCCCGGTTGACCAGGAAGGAAGCGTAGGTAGGGTTATCCTGACAAAGGCGGGCCAGTTCCAGTTGGTTTTCGAAGTCTACCCGAGCCACTTCTTCCTGTCGTTCCAGCTCGATCTGCATGCGTTCGCGTTCTTTTTCCAGTTCCAGTTGTTTGAGATCCCGTTGTTTCTCCAAGTCGGCTTTAGCCAGCAGGCGTTGCTTTTCCGCTTCTCCCTCTGCTTTGCGTTTAGTGATCTGCGCTTCGGTTTCCGCTTTGGTAAGTTCACTCTGGCGGCGGCTCTTTTTCGGTCTGGGCTTTGATGTCCTGCGCAGCCTGCCTTCCGCTTCACTTCAAGCGATACTACCACCTTACCGTGGTAATCGGCTCTGGCCTTTTTTCGTTCTGCATCAGCAGCGGCAATGTCGATAGCGTTCTGCTGTTCGATGCGGGTCAGTTCCTGCTGGCGCAGGCCGGTTTTTTCCATCGCCTGAGTAAAGGTGGCGGGGAAAATGATATTGGAAAGGATCACCTCTTTCATCAGCACGCCCGGTTCGCTTGCCTCTTCCAGAAGGGCGGCTTTCAATTGCGCGATGTATCGCTCCCGCTGGGTGAAAAAGACGGAGTCCACACTCTCATAATTATTGGAAACGCGGCGCAGGATCTCCGTTGCCCGGGGTAGGAGGATGCCCTGAGCATATTGCTCTTCAGTGGGAAACTGTCGGAAGAAAACCTGAGGGTCGGCCACTTTCCAACGGAAGGAAATGTCGAGCGCCAGGGGCACGCCGTCGCCCAGGCGAATCTTGGTGAAGGTAAGCGGGGCTACCTGGTCATGGTAAACAATGGCTTGCCCGGAGGCTGCGTTTTTTTCTTTTTTACAGGCAACGGTGAAGAGGGCTGCCAGAAGGAGAAGGGCGAAGTACTTTTTCATGCGCCTTGCTTTTCGGGTTGGTTAATGACTTATTGTCAACCCAAAAATGCAAGGCCGGCAGCTTAATTGCTGAAAGGATGAGTAATCGTCGGGGGTCAGTAAGTTTTCGTGGAAAATGGATTATCAGCGCTGCCTATAAAGTCAAGAGACAACTCGAAGTTGTCACTTGACACGGGAGTTCCAGGCTACTTTCGCATTTGCTTGTAGGCGTTGATCAACCCGTTGGTGGAGGAGTCATGGTTGTTCACCTTGCCATCGCCTTCCAGTTCCGGCAGAATCTTTTTGGCCAGCTGCTTACCCAATTCGACGCCCCACTGGTCGAAGCTGAAGATGTTCCAGATGATGCCCTGCACGAAAATCTTGTGTTCGTAGAGGGCGATGAGGGTACCCAAGGCGCGGGGGGTGAGCTTTTGCAGCAATATAGAGTTCGTCGGGCGGTTACCTTCGAAGGCCTTGAAGGGCAGCAGCCATTTTATTTCTTCGGCGGTTTTGCCCTCCTTTTCCAGCTCGGCGCGGACCTCTTCCGGCGTTTTGCCCATCATGAGGGCTTCCGTCTGGGCAAAAAAGTTGGACAGCAGCTTGGGGTGGTGGTCGCCGATGGGGTTATGGCTAACGGCTGGAGCGATAAAATCGCAGGGGATCAGCTTGGTGCCCTGATGGATGAGCTGGTAGAAAGCGTGCTGGCCGTTGGTGCCCGGCTCCCCCCAGATGATGGGGCCGGTTTGGTAATTGGCTTTTTTCCCATCCCTGCCCACATACTTGCCGTTGCTTTCCATATTGCCCTGTTGAAAATAAGCGGGGAATCGGTGCATGTATTGGTCGTAAGGCAAAATAGCCTCTGACTCCGCGCCGAAGAAGTTGTTGTACCAGATGCCGATGAGGGCCAGCAGCACGGGGATATTGCGGTTGAGCGGAGTATCCCGGAAATGGATATCCATCACATCAAAGCCTTCCAGCAGCTGCCGGAAGTGGTCGAAGCCGATGGTGCAGGCGATGGGCAGGCCGATGGCGGAGGTGAGCGAATACCGGCCGCCGACCCAGTCCCAGAATTCGAACATATTTTTGGTGTCGATACCAAATTTAGCTACCCCTTCCTGGTTGGTGGACGCCGCCACGAAATGCTTCGCGATGTGCGCCTCGTCTTTGGCCTGTTCCAGAAACCAGCTGCGGGCGGTATGCGCATTGGTCATGGTTTCCTGGGTAGTGAAGGTCTTGGAAGCGATGATAAAAAGCGTAGACTCCGGGCTCACCCGCTTGAGGGTTTCCGCAATATGAGTGCCATCCACATTGGATACAAAATGAACATTCATACCCGGCTTCCAGTAGGGGCGCAGGGCTTCAGTGACCATCACCGGGCCCAGGTCGGAGCCGCCGATGCCGATGTTGACGATATCGGTAATGCGCTTACCCGTATAGCCCTTCCATTTGCCGGAAACGACTTTGTTAGAAAAAGATTCCATGCGGCGCAGAACGGCGTTCACTTCCGGCATCACATCTTTTCCATCCACCTGGATGGGCATTTGCGTGCGGTTGCGTAAAGCTACATGGAGCACCGCGCGACCCTCCGTCTCGTTGATCTGCTCGCCGGAGAACATCTTTTCAATGCTTTCTTCCACTTTGCACTGCTCGGCCAGATTTAACAGTAAGCTCAACGTTTCTCTGGTAATGCGGTTTTTGGAGTAGTCGACCAGGATGTCTTCGAATTTAAGAGAAAAGTCTTCGAAACGCTCGGGGTCTTCAGCGAAGAGTTCTTTCATGTGCCGCTCTTTCAGGAGGTGAAAGTGAGCATCCAGCTTTTTCCAGGCTTTTGTTTCGGTAGGGTTCTGTCGGTTGAGCATTGGTAGGCTTTAGTTAAAAGTAATAGAGGCAATATCCCGCTTATTTACTAAATATTGGTAATGTCATTCACCTTTTTTTGCCCGAACAGGAGCGAAACGGTTTGTAACGTTTTACGTAGCTAAAGAGACGTGGGCCCCAGGGCTGCGATTCCCATTTGTACCCCTTAGCGGGTTTAGGGCTATTTCTGAACTAATCTGGGTTGAGGACAGCCGTTGCCTGGGGAGGGGGTTAGGCCTTTGCGGGAGCTCATAGGGGTTTAGAACAGCCGCTGCCCGGAGGGGTTTAGGCTTTTGCGGGAGCTCATAGGGGTTTAGAACAGCCGCTGCCCGGAGGGGTTTAGGCTTTTGCGGGAGCTCATGGGGGTTTAGAACAGCCGCTACCCGGAGGGGTTTAGGCTTTTGCGGGAGCTCATAGGGGTTTAGAACAGCCGCTGCCCGGAGGGGTTTAGGCTTTTGCGGGAGCTCATAGGGGTTTAGAACAGCCGCTGCCCGGAGGGGTTTAGGCTTTGCGGGAGCTCATAGGGGTTTAGAACAGCCGCTGCCCGGAGGGGTTTAGGCTTTGCGGGAGCTCATAGGGGGGTAGAACAGCCGCTGCCCGGAGGGGTTTAGGCTTTGCGGGAGCTCATAGGGGGTAGAACAGCCGCTGCCCGGAGGGGTTTAGGCTTTGCTTTGTCAACGGGAGCTCATAGGGGTTTAGAACAGCCGCTGCCCGGAGGGGTTTAGGCTTTGCGGGGAGCTCATAGGGGTTTAGAACAGCCGCTGCCCGGAGGGGTTTAGGCTTTGCGGGAGCTCATAGGGGTTTAGAACAGCCGCTGCCCGGAGGGGTTTAGGCTTTGCGGGAGCTCATAGGGGTTTAGAACAGCCGCTGCCCGAGAGGGGTTTAGGCTTTTGCGGGAGCTCATAGGGGGTTTAGAACAGCCGCTGCCCGGAGGGGTTTAGGCTTTGCGGGAGCTCATGGGGGGGGTAGAACAGCCGCTGCCCGGAGGGGTTTAGGCTTTGCGGGAGCTCATAGGGGTTTAGAACAGCCGCTGCCCGGAGGGGTTTAGGCTTTGCGCGAGCTCATGGGGGTTAGAAGAACAGCCGCTGCCCGGAGGGGTTTAGCTTTGCGCGAGCTCATGGGGGTTTAGAACAGCCGCTGCCCGGAGGGGTTTAGGCTTTGCGGGAGCTCATAGGGGTTTAGAACAGCCGCTGCCCGGGGGGGTTAGCCTTTGCGCGAGCTCATGGGGGTTTAGAACAGCCGCTGCCCGGAGGGGTTTAGGCTTTGGGGAGCTCATAGGGGTTTAGAACAGCCGCTACCCGGAGGGGTTTAGGCTTTGCGGGAGCTCATAGGGGTTTAGAACAGCCGCTGCCCGGAGGGGTTTAGGCTTTGCGGGAGCTCATAGGGGTTTAGAACAGCCGCTGCCCGGAGGGGTTTAGCTCGGGGAGCTCATAGGGGTTTAGAACAGCCGCTGCCCGGAGGGGTTTAGGCTTTGCGGGAGCTCATAGGGGTTTAGAACAGCCGCTGCCTGAGGGGTTTAGGCTTTGCGGGAGCTCATGGGGTTTAGAACAGCCGCTGGGGGGGTTTAGGCTTTTGCGGGAGCTCATGGGGGTTTAGAACAGCCGCTGCCCGGAGGGGTTTAGGCTTTTGCGGGAGCTCATAGGGGTTTAGAACAGCCGCTGCCCGGAGGGTTTTAGGCTTTTTGGGGAGCTCATAGGGGTTTAGAACAGCAGCTGCCCGGAGGGGTTTTAGGCTTTGCGGGAGCTCATAGGGGTTTAGAACAGCCGCTGCCCGGAGGGGTTTAGGCTTTGCGGGAGCTCATAGGGGTTTAGAACAGCCGCTACCCGGAGGGGTTTAGGCTTTGCGGGAGCTCATAGGGGTTTAGAACAGCCGCTGCCCGGAGGGGTTTAGGCTTTGCGGGAGCTCATAGGGGTTTAGAACAGCCGCTGCCCGGAGGGCTTTGCGGGAGCTCATTTTAGAGGCTTTTAGGCTTTGCGGGAGCTCATAGGGGTTTAGAACAGCCGCTGCCCGGAGGGGTTTAGGCTTTGCGGGAGCTCATAGGGGTTTAGAACAGCCGCTGCCCGGAGGGGTTTAGGCTTTTGCGGGAGCTCATAGGGGTTTAGAACAGCCGCTGCCCGGAGGGGTTTAGGCTTTGCGGGAGCTCATAGGGGTTTAGAACCCGGAGGGGTTTAGGCTTTTGCGGGAGCTCATAGGGGTTTAGAACAGCCGCTGCCCGGAGGGGGGTTAGCCTTTGCGCGAGCTCATGGGGGGGTAGAACAGCCTATAGGAGGCCCTCTAACGGCAAGCTAAACCTTTCTAAACCCCCAAAAAGGCCCCAAATAAGCCTCTCTAACCCCCTACTAGGCCTCAATAGGCTCCTAAACTAAGGAGGGGGCCTTCGATCTTTGGCTTACCTAAACTTGTTTAATACATAGAATAAAAAACAATCAAAAACCATCACCATGGCATACTACTTTAGCAAAAAGGTAAAAGGCAATATGCAGGACGTGGCCGGACAGGTCAGAGGAGCCCTCAAAAATTATGGCTTTGGCGTCATCAGCGAGATCGACATTCAGAAGACCTTTCAGGAAAAGCTGGGGGAGAACTTCCGGCCTTATCTCATCCTGGGCGCCTGCAACCCGCACTTCGCCTATCAGGCCTTACAATCAGAAGACAAGATCGGCACCATGCTGCCCTGCAACATCATCCTCCACCAAATTACCGAAGGGGAAATAGAGGTAGCGGCGGTAGACCCTACTGCCTCTATGTCGGCGGTGGAGAATAAAGACCTGGGCAATATTGCGAATAATGTGCGGTCCAGGTTGCAGGAGATGGTGGAGGGGTTGTAAAAAGGCTACGCTTGTGTGAGTAATGTGATATAGTGAGGCCCCCCATCACCACATCCCCGGCTCAATCATTCACAACTTCTACTACTGCGCAATCAGCCGCCCACTACCCAATACGCTCTCCTCCTACAGCAGGCGGAAGAAGTACATGCCCCTCGGAAGCTGCTGCCGATGGAGTTCAACGCTACCGGAACGGGAACGCTGTTGCAGCACTTGCCGGCCCTGGCTATCGAAAAGCTGTAAATATAATTCCCGGCCGCTCCAACCCTCTATCTCCAGAGTTACCCGGCTGGAAAAAGGATTGGGATACACCAGGTAATTGCCATCGGAGGTTGGGAGGAGTTCCAGGCCCGCTGTATTAGCTTCCAGGTGGTAGGGCTACCAGAAGCTCCGGGAAGAGGTGCAGCAACTGGAGCCGATCGCGGAGAAGAAGTGGTTATTGGAACAGGTTTCCCCATTCAAAAAATAAAAAGCTACGGGAATTACTACCTTTAAGCCCAACCAAAGTCCACAATATTGTGATCCGAAACACCTGGAAAAACATCTGGGCCCGGCGGGCGCTGGCCGTACTGGCAGGCGTGCTCATCTGGTTTACCCCCGTCCCCTGGGGGTTGCAGCCCGAAGCCTGGCAGCTGTTCACCTTTTTTATCACGGCCATTCTGGCGGTGCTGCTTGACGCGCTGAGCATATTTACCGCTTCCCTGCTGGCCATGGTCCTGGCGGTGCTGGCGGGCGTGATGACAACGGAGAAGGCCTTTTCCGGTTTCTCAGAAGACTTTATGCTGCTGATCCTTTCCGCCTTTCTGGTTTCCAAAGGAGTGGTCAAATCGGGCCTGGGCAAGCGAATCGCCTTTATCCTAATCCGCCGCTTCGGCCATTCCACTCTCAATCTGGGCTACTGCATTGTGGCTACCGATGCCCTGCTGGGGCCCGCCATTCCCAGCAATACGGCACGGTCGGGCGTGCTTTACCCCATTGTGCTGGCGCTCTGCCTCGACACCGGCTCCAATCCGGACGACGGGACCCACAAGCGCTCCGGCAGCTACCTGATGATGGTGAGCATCGCCAGCCTGACGGTTTCTTCCGCGTTGTGGCTCACCGCCATGGCGGCTAATCCCATCGCCGCCGGAATGGGCGCCCCATACGGAGTACAGATGGACTTCGTACACTGGTTGCTGGTGAGTTCTCTGCCGTCGCTGCTGGCCATGGTTGCCCTGCCCTACGTGCTTTACCGCCTTTTTCCGCCCACCGCCAAAGCCACGCCCGAAGCGCCGGAAGCCGCTGCCGAAGCCCTGAAGGAGATGGGGCCGTTGAGCAGCAAAGAAAAGATCATGGCCCTTACCTTCGTGGGCATGGTCGTGCTGTGGGGGTTGGTAAGTATGCTGCACCTCAGCATGGCTATTGTCGCCTTTATGGGTACCTGGCGGTGATGCTGCTTTTCAACATCTTCAGCATCAATGACCTGCGCCGGGAGAGCGGCGACGCCCTGGAGACCTTCATCTGGTTTGCCATCATGTACGTGATGAGCAGCGCCCTGAACGAGATGGGGTTTATGTCCACCCTGGGCAAGCAGATCGCCGGGCAGATGCAGGGGCTGAACTGGCCGCAGGCTTACGTGCTGCTCATTCTGATCTACGTGCTGATTCACTACCTCTTCGTCAGCCAGACTGCCCAGTTGCTGGCCTTGTTCGGCGTTTTTCTGGAGGTGGGCGTCAACGCCCAGGTACCGGTGGCCCTGATGGCCTTCATGCTAGCCTTCGCCACCAACTTCTTTGCGGCTATGACGCCACAGGCCTCCAGCGCGAATGTAATGTTTGCCGGTAGTGGGTATCTCACGCAGCAGGAGATGTATCGGAATGGGGCGATTATTACGGTGGCGAATTTTGTGATTTATATGGCGTGTTCGCCTTGGGTATTGTGGATGGGAGGGTGAGGAGGGGGCAGATTCCTGACTGAACAGATGGGTATGGAGCAGCGTATTAGAGAGGGAGAGGGGGACAAGACAGCCCAAGTGGTCCTTGTGCCCGGTAGCGGATAATTTGCCCGCCAGCGTATTCCGCCACCATCCAGCCTTATGTTTCTGGCCCAATGTAACCTCCATATGCAGGCAATAGGAAAAGCAAGATTAATCGTACCAGTTTAGGCAAAAAAGAACGAGCATTAACTGGGAAGTATTTAGTTCCCGAGGCACTGGCTTGCCATCGTGGTACTCAATCCGCGCTGGTGGCGCCGAATTCGCCATCCTTGCTCCACTTCCGGCCCATACATCGTAGGCCAGCCTCATTTGGCCGATTTGTGTAGGGAAATGAATAGCCGTTACAAATATAATCGTCATATTTGTAATGATTACTTTTATAACGATTACGGCTATTTCCATTATCCCGAGTAAAAACAGGACTAAAGCCACATTTTCTCTTACCAAAATATCACAAAAAATGATCACCAAACCGCTCCACCTTTTGCTGCTGCTCCTCCTCTTCCCTTTCCTACTTTCCGCCCAGGACATTACCGGCGAGTGGCAGGGCGTGCTCGATATTCAGGGCGTCAAGCTGCGGCTGGTGCTGCACGTTGAGGCCGATGGCGACGCCTACACGGCCACCCTGGACAGCCCCGACCAGCAGGCCTTCGGCATTCCGGTGCCGGAATTCTCCTTTGAAGCGCCGGATATGCGCTTTGCCGTGCCCAACCTGAAGGTGGTGTACGAAGGGCAGGCCAACCGGGGCTATACCGAAGTGAGCGGCACTTTCCAGCAAGGAGGCCAGCATTTCCCGCTCACCCTCGGCCGCGAGCAACTCGAGGTGGCCGATGAAGATATGGCCTGGATACAGGACAACTACGCTAAAAAAGAAGTGTACATCACCATGCGGGATGGCGCCAAACTCTTCACCTCCATCTACTACCCCAAAGACACTACCCGCTCCTACCCTATCCTGATGTGGCGCACCCCCTATAGCTGCAGCCCTTACGGGGAGGAGGAATACTCCTTCCGCCTGAAATTCTATAAGCACCTGATGGATGATGGCTACATCTTTGTCATGCAGGACGTACGCGGAAAATACATGAGCGAAGGCGAATACGTCAACGTCCGGCCCTTCATTCCCAACAAGCGCAGCCCCCAGCAGGTGGACGACAACAGCGATACTTACGACAGCATCGACTGGCTGATCAATAACCTCTCCAATAACAACGGTAAGGTAGGCATCCTGGGCATTTCCTACCCCGGCTTCTATTCCACCATGGCGCTGCCAGAGGCCCATCCCGCCCTTAAGGCCGCTTCCCCTCAGGCGCCGGTCACCGATTGGTTTATCGGGGATGACTTCCATCACAATGGCGCATTTTTCGCTATGGACGCCTTTTCCTTTTTTTCCAGCTTCGGGAAACCCCGGCCCGAGCCCACCACTGAAGGCGCAACCCGCTTCGACTGGCCGATGGAAGACAACTATGAGTTCTTCCTGGAAGCCGGCCCCCTCAAGAATCTCAATAAACTATACCTCCACGATTCGATCGCCTTCTGGAACGACCTGATGGCCCATCCCAACTACGACGACTGGTGGAAGGCCCGCAACCCCCGGCCCCACCTGAAAAAAGTCACCCCGGCCGTGATGACCGTCGGCGGCTGGTTCGACGCCGAGGACTCCTTCGGGCCGCTGGCGGTTTATAAAGCCATCGAAAAACAAAACACAGCCTCCACCGAGAACCGGCTCGTGATGGGCCCCTGGTACCACGGCCAGTGGGCCGCCGGCGATGGGGAGAAGCTGGGCAATATCCACTACGGCTTCAATACCACTGAATTGTATAAAGAAACGGAGGATCAGTTCTTCAAATATTACCTCCACGGCGAAGGCGATATGGATATCCCCGAGGCCACCATCTTCGTGACTGGCGCCAACGAGTGGCGCAGCTTCGATACTTGGCCGCCGGAGAACACCGCTAACCAAAAGCTGTACTTCCAGCCGGCCGGCGGCCTGTCATTCGAAGAAAAAAAAAAAAAAAACAGCTACGACGAGTACGTCAGCGACCCCCTGAAGCCGGTACCCTACACCGAAGACGTCCACCTCAAGCGCACCCGCGAGTACATGACCGACGACCAGCGCTTCGCCGCCCGCCGGCCGGATGTGGTGGTGTACGAAACGCCCGTGCTGGAAGAGGACATCACTTTTACCGGCCCGCTCACCGCCAACCTGTTTGTCAGCACCACCGGCACGGACGCCGATTACGTGGTCAAGCTGATCGACGTCTTCCCGGATGAGATGGAGGATTACCCCATGAACGAGAAGAATGTCCCCATGGGCGGCTACCAGATGATGGTCCGGGGAGAGATCATGCGGGGCCGCTTCCGCAATAGTTTTGAAAAACCCGAACCATTCAAACCGGGAGAGGCCACACAGGTGCACTTCGTCATCCCGGATATTGCCCACACCTTCAAAGCCGGCCACCGCATCATGATACAAGTGCAGAACTCCTGGTTCCCGCTGGTTGACCGCAACCCGCAAAAGTTTGTGGACATCTACAACTGCAGCGAGGCGGATTTCCAGAAGGCGACGCATCGGGTGTATCATGAGGCGGGGCATGCGTCTTATTTGGAGGTAGGGGTGTTGAAGTAGTGTATTGTGGTGTCGAAGTCTGGAGACTTCGACAAGCGGGACTTCGACAAGCGGTGGATGGTACACTGATCAATCAGTCAATCAGTGTACCATCCCCAAAAAACTTAGTTCTGGCTACCGCCACTTCGCCACATACCCACACAGCTCATTCTTAAAGTCCGTCGTCTTGAACAGGTAGGGGCCGAAAATCTGCCGGCCGACCGTGCAGTTGATATAGAGGTACGTATCGTTTCCGGGCACGTACATGACCTGAGTGGTGCAACCGATGCCGTCTCCCTCGTGCCCGTATTGCCCATCGCCCTGGCCCGGCGCAAACTGATAGTACTCCAGGCCCAGGCCGTAATCAGGCTGGGTGGATTCCTGGCCCTGCACCCACTGCCGCATCTGCGCCAGGGAAGCCTGGTTGAGCACCCGGCCCTGCACCAGGGCTTCCAGGAAACGGATGGCGTCGGTTGAAGTACCGGCGATGCCGCCGTAGCCATTGCTGGCGTTGACCAGCGCCAGGTTCCATTGGCTGACATCTTCCAACTGCTCATTGGCGAAGCGGTCCAGGTAGTAATTGGGGAAGGAAAGGTGGCCGGCCTGCGCTTCCGGAAGGTTGTAATAGGTGTACTTCAGATGGAGGGGATCCAGAATCTCCTTTTTCAATAATTTCTCATAGGGCTTGCCGGCCAACTGTTCAAGGATCAGCTGCAACAACAGGAAGTTGGTGTTGGAGTAGGAAAAATCTGTACCCGGTTCGAACATCAGGGGTTTGGCATTCACCATCGCCAGCCGTTCTTCGATTGTCGGTTGTTCCAGGGGGCGGTTGAGTTGCCAAAGCTGATACTCGGGCAGTTCTGTAAGGTTGACAATGCCGGAGGTGTGGTTGAGCAGCTGCCTTACCGTCACCCTTTCACTGCCTTCGATGCCGGCAGTTACCTCCTGCGGCAGATACTGCCTGATAGGTGCGTCCAGATCGATGCGCCCGGCCTCCCATTCTTTTAAGGCCAACGCTGCAGTGTACATTTTGGTAAGGCTGAAGTACAAGTTGGCCATGCCCGCCGACAGCGGGCTTTGATCCTCGATACTGGCGTAACCGCCATTGACAAAGTACCATCCATCGGCGTTCCGGACGGCCACCTGTATACCGGGGATGCCTTTAGCTATGTACCGGCTGACGATGGCGTCAATGGAATCCTTCATCGGATGAGCCTCATTGGAGGAAGGGATATCTACTGAAGGCTTCCCGTCCCGCAATTCATAAACATCTTTTTTACAGCCGGCGCCCAAAACAAGGGCCAGCGCGAAAAGAAAAATCAGATTGGTTTTCATGATGATTTATTGAAGTGATGAAATTTTGAAACCCAGAAGGGCATGTAATAGGAATGCAGGCCAAAGGCAATGTCGTACTGCAAAGAGGGCGGATCTTGTTGTGCCAGGAGCCAGCCCGGCGCCCCGAGGAGCAGGGCCAGCAAAAGCTTTTCGAAAAATGTCATGATGTCGGGTTTGTTTAACACTTTTTGTCACAGGCGGCTTCTGCCGCGGACGGAACAAAAGTGCAGGCAAACCCGGGGGGCGGCGTCCGAATTGATCAATTCAGACTCATTTTTATCCGGCGGATATACTCGGAAGGCGTCATGCCCACCTTTTTCTTGAAGATGGCGTTGAAGGTGGCCTTGGAGTTGAATCCCGCTTCCAACGCCAGCCCCAGGATGGTGTAATGCCCGTGGGCGGGATCCTTAGCCAGGCGCTGAAAGGCCTCCACCCGGTAGTCGTTCACAAAATCGTAAAAAGTCTTACCCAGATGAAGATTGAGGGCTTCCGAAATGTACTGCCGGTTGGCCTGCAGGCGGTTGACGAGGTCCTGAACGGTGAGTTCGCTATTGAGATAAAGCCGCTCTAACTCCATGATTTGAACCAGTTTTTCCGCCAGGGCTTTGCGCTGAGGATCATCGGGAGCTTTCTTCTGCTCCGCCGATTCTTCCGGAAATAGGAAAATGGCATCCGACAAACCAGCAGAGGCGGCAGAAGCCTCTTCCCCGGTAAACAGCATGGGCTGCGCCAGGGCCCGGTAGGCCGTCCAGTAGATCACGGCCACCACGCCCAGAAAATGCCAGGGGTAAAAAGCAGAAAGGAACGGCCAGTCGAATTTTCGGGCGTAGAAGACGAAAATGGAAAGAACGACAATGGCAAAAGCGATGTACAGGAATTGCCCCAGCCAATCGAGGCGAACCTTACTTAGGTCAGAATAGAAATCCCGGATGCGCTTTTCGTGGGCCCGGTAAACCAGGATACACCAGCCAAAGAAGAAAAGATGAATGAAATTGACCAACTGATTGGACAGGCCAAAGTCGTCCTGTACTGAACTGGCGTAATCATCGAGGTAGGCGCGCTTGGCCGCCGCCGATTGCAGCAAGTAGGGCAATTGAAGCCCCAGAACGATCAGAAAAGGGATGAAATAGAGCCCTTCCCGCCAGGAAAGTACGCGGCGCCAGTTGCGTCATTCTACGAAGAAAGACGAGCGCCAGAGGCCCGTAAAGCGCCGGCAAAACCCAGGTGAGATGGCTGAAGTGAGGGAAGCGCATCATAAAATCCCGGTTGTCGAAACCCACCAGCACCAAATGAACGGACAGCAACCAGAGGAGAACGGCAAAAACGCGGTTCGCTGCCTGGTTAGCCTGGCGGGAGAACAACAAGAACCCAAGGATCACTCCCTGCAGCCCCCCCGCCAGCAAGATGATTTTTAAAACGGATAAGCTCATCATTTTTTATCCACTTCACAAAGTTATCCCTGTCAGGATACGGCCCAAAACACAAAATTAAACCAGTTCGCCAGACTTTAGGGGTTTGGAAAAAAATAACTGCGCCATTTTGAGTAGCCTGTTTATTTCCAAACCCCTTATTCCAAAATAGTTTTCAGCCGCACAAAATGATTTAGAATAAAGTCTACTATATTCACAGCAGAAATCCGGGCTCACCGAGTGACTTTTTCCCTGTACCCTGTCCTCGGTAATATAAAAACAGCAAATGACCGCATTCCAATCCTTATTCCGCCGCAAGTCACTGGCGGCTCTGCAGGTGCAGGAAGCCCAATCGGGGCTTAGTAAGACCCTCAACGTATGGGACCTGACTGCCTTCGGCATTGCCGCCATCGTCGGGGCCGGCATCTTTTCGACCATCGGCAATGCGGCGGTCAACGGCGGGCCGGCCATTTCGCTGCTGTTTGTCTTTACGGCCGTGGCTTGTGGTTTCTCCGCCCTTTGTTACGCCCAGTTTGCCTCCACCGTTCCGGTTTCAGGCAGCGCCTATACCTACGCCTATGTGGCCTTTGGGGAGTTCGTCGCCTGGATCATCGGCTGGGACTTGCTGCTGGAGTACGCGATCGGTAACATCGCCGTAGCCATCTCCTGGTCGGATTACTTCACCGGCTTCCTCCAGGGCTTCGGGGTGCATTTTCCGGCCTACCTTTCTATGGACTACCTCAGCGCCCACCGCGGCTTCCAGGAGGCTTCCGGGCTCATCGCACAGGGTACGGCGCTGGAGGCGCTGCCCGCCAACCTGCAGGAGAGTTACCAGGCCTGGAGCAACGCCCCCGGGACAGGAGCCGTAAAACTAATCGCCGACCTGCCCGCCCTGGTGATCGTTTTTTTCATCACCTTGCTGGTTTACATCGGCATCCGCGAAACGCGGCGGGCCAGCAACCTGATGGTGGCGCTGAAGCTGCTGGTCGTCATTTCTGTGATTATCATCGGAGCTTTTTACATTCACCCCGAAAACTGGTCGCCCTTCAGCCCCAACGGGTTCGGGGGAGTGATGAAGGGGGTGGCGGCCGTCTTTTTCGCCTACATCGGCTTTGACGCCATCAGCACTACTACTGAAGAATGTAAAGACCCCAAACGCGACCTGCCGAGGGCGATCGGTTATTCTCTCATCATCTGCACCATATTGTATATCCTCATTGCCCTGACCCTCACCGGCATGGTTTCTTATAAAGAACTGGGCGTCGGCGACCCGCTGGCTTTCGTCTTTCAACGCATCGGCCTAACCTGGATCGGCGGCGTCATCGCCTTTACCGCTCTCATTGCCATGGCGGGGGTGCTGCTGGTCTTCCAGCTGGGCCAGCCCCGCATCTGGATGAGCATGAGCCGCGACGGCCTGCTGCCGGGCATCTTCTCCCGGATACACCCTCGCTTTCACACTCCCTCCTTTGCTACCGTGGTGACCGGATTCGTGGTGGCTGTACCGGCTTTGTTTATGAACCTCACGGAAGTGACGGACCTGACCAGCATCGGAACGCTCTTTGCCTTCGTGGTCGTCTGTGGCGGGGTGCTGCTGATGGACCGCACCCGGAAGGTGGAAGGCGCGTATATGGTGCCTTATGTCAGCGCCCGGTACATCGTGCCCCTGTTGCTGGCGGGCATTCTTGCTTACACTATAATAGAAGAGGCGGAGGCATGGAAAGCTTTCCTGGAATGGGGTACGGGCCACAGTTTCTTCGAATGGAGCCTTTTCCAGCACAAGATTCCCTACCTGATCTTTGGGCTTACCGCTCTGGTGGTGGCCGTATTGTCTTTCCGATACCGCTTATCCCTTATCCCGGTGCTGGGGTTGTTGTCGTGCCTCTACCTGATGTCGGAGCTGGGATATACCAACTGGTTGCGGTTTGTGATCTGGCTGGGCATCGGGCTGGTGATCTATTTTGGCTATAGCCGAACCAACAGCAAGCTGGTGGATGGAGGGTAGGGTTACCTGTTATTGCCCCTGCCTCTTCGACAAACACTGCCGGGTTAACTAAACCGGCAGCCGGAGGGAAACCCGGTAGAAAAGGGGCATTTTTTTAGCTCAAACCCAAGCGGAAGTTTCCCGCAGGTTGAAATAACAAATCGCGATCAACGATTCCCGGCCCTCCCTTCGTCCGGCCAAAGCCCGGATCGGCCGTTAAAATTTAAAAACGCGCGCCAAAGCAATCATTTTCCGAACACTTTGTCGTTAAGGAAGAACTGGCTCCGGAACTATCCGGCCCGCCTTCGGAGATTTCCGGGAAGAAAGGCGGGCCGGATAGTTCCGGGCAAAAACTAAAACCACCTGATAATGAGCAATATGAAACGCTTCCTCCTATACTGTTCGGGGGCAGACCTGAAGATACTCGAACAATGCCCCACCGATGAGAACAAGTATATAGGCATCGGCGGCACCGTTCTTTTCACCGGCATACTGGCCCTTTTCTCTGCCGGTTACGCCATCTATACCGTTTTCGACTCTTACTTTTTCGCCTTCGTTTTTGGCCTGATCTGGGGCCTGATGATCTTCAACCTCGACCGCTACATCGTTTCCAGCATGAAAAGCCGGGGTTCTTTTTTTCGGGACTTCACCATCGCTTTCCCCCGACTGCTCCTGGCAGTATTGCTGGCCCTGGTTATTTCCAAGCCGCTGGAGTTGAAAATCTTTGAGAAAGAGATCAACGCAGAGCTGATCACCATGGAGCAGGAAGTGTTCAAAAAGCAGGAAAACACCATCAAAGAGCGGTACCAGGATCAAATGGCAGGGTATCAGCAGGACATCGCCGGCCTCAACAGCGAGATCGACAAACTGGCCGCCGCCCGCGACACCCTCGCCCTGATGGCCTTGCAGGAAGCGGACGGCACCGGCGGCTCAGGCAACAAAAACCTGGGGCCCATTTACCGCGCCAAAAAAGCCAAAGCCGATGAAGCTCAGGCCGAACTGGAAGCCGCCAAAGAGCGGCTCGCCCCCCTGATTGCCGAAAAGCATGATGCCGTTCAGCAACTCGACAGCATGATGCAAGCCGACATGCTGGGCCTGGAGCGCAAGCCCTACGGCGGCATGGCCGCCCGCATGGACGCCCTCCATCGCCTGGGCGAACAGAGCAAAGCCATCTTTCTGGCCAACATTTTCATCATGCTGCTCTTCATCGCCATCGAGACCGCCCCTATCTTCGTCAAGCTGATCTCTTCCCGCAGCCCTTACGACTACCTGCTGCATCAGGCTGAACACAAATTCGAAATGGCCAACCTCGAAGAGGTCACCCTGCTGCGCAACGCCACAAACAACAAGGTGCAGTTCGACACCGAGACGGGCGTCCACCGCACCCGTAAAGAGATCGAGGTGGAAAAGGAACTGGCAGAGGAATATTACGAACGAAAGAAATCCGCCCTTAAAGACAAGCCGCTGGCGGACTGGAACTGGGGGCTGCCGTTTTTTAGGGGAAAGGTGTGAGGAAGGTTTGGTATTCGGGTATTCGGTTGTTCGGTATTCGGTTGTTCGCGAATGGGCTACCTAACTCCTAACTAAGCAACTCTATGGAACTACACATCCTAAACGGTGACGCTCTAAAGAAGCAGATGGAAGGGGCAGCGATATCCGGCAGGTTCATTGTTTTCCGGGAATGCCTGATCGAAGGGCCGGTAGTGTTAGATACCAGCAGCCAGGTTTTCTGGCAGCAGCGGGCAGCCTATTTGGAAAAAACCTATGGGGAACCTCCAAAGCGATATCGGTCTACCCTGGCAGGCCCTATGGAGCAGCTCGAGGCGGCCCATAAAGCAATGCCCATCAACCTATGGTTCGAGAATGACCTGTTCTGCCAAGCCAATATGTGGTTTGTACTGAAATTCATCCGGCAGAAAAAACTTCCAAATAAAATATATCGCATTTTTCCACAACCCAAAGGGCAGGCTGAAGACTGGAAGGGTTTCGGAAAAGTTCTTCCCACAGGGCTTCCAGCCCTTCACCAGAACAGGGTTTTATTTAAAGAGGACGGCCTTAATGCCGGTGTGCAACTTTGGAACGGCTTTGTACAAAAAGATTTCCAACTCATGGAGGGCATAGCGGCAAAGGGCCTTCCCTGTTTTGACCACCTGCCTGAAGTCGTTGAAGCCTTCCGGCAGTTACACCCTAAAACGAAGGAGAGCCTAAGCCGGCCGGACAAGCGCTTAAAAAAGATTCTGGCTAGTGGTAAAACAGAGTTCGGAGACATCTTCCGGGCCTTCACTGAAACCGAAGGCATATATGGTTTTGGAGATTTAACAATACGACAAATGCTGCAAAAAAACATTGAGAACGGTTAAATTCAGTTAAAACTTTTCACGACTAGCCACTAATACTTACCTTGCGGTAAATAAATAGGTTTTACGTGTTTCGAAAGCTTGCCATATTGTCCGCCTTAGTAGTTGCAGGAGCCCTGCTCAGCTCGGTGTTTGCCGAGTTGGCATCGGGTAAGCCTGTGCCCCTGACGGCGGCGGAAGAACGCGTGCTTTCCCTTTCTGATGGCAATACCAGCCTGTTTCCCTCCTTCGATGGAGGAGATTTTCCCGTTACGGGAGCCATCACCCAAACTTTCTTTACAAATCATTGCCAGGCTTCAGTCCTGATGCAGGCCGCACAATCGGCAAAGGTACAGGCGGTAAAACAGCCTCTGTTCCTGCTCTTCCACGCTTTCCTCTTTTACGACAGCCTTTAATCGTACCTGCTTAAACCGATAGTGAATGCGGTCAATCGGTATTGGCGTAAGCCATGCTGCATTCCCTCGTATATCCTGAATTTATTCCATCCATTAAAATATCGTAAACTCATGAAGAGATTAATCGGACTAGCCACCCTCTTACTGATCGGCGTATCCGCCGCCTGGGCGCAGACAGAAATTGTAAACGAGGCCCCTGTTTCAACCAGCGGCCCGGCCATCACCTTTGAATCTATGGAAGTCGACTACGGCACCATAGAGCAAAACGCCGAACCCTACCGCCAATTCCAATTCACCAATACGGGAGACGCGCCGCTGATCATCAGTAATGCCAAGGGGAGTTGCGGTTGTACGGTGCCGGAATGGCCCAAAGAGCCCATCCAGCCAGGAGAGAGCAACGTCATCAAAGTACGTTACGCAACGAACCGCATCGGCAAATTCAGCAAAACAGTAACCCTGACCACCAATGATGCCGAAGGGCAACACGTACTGCGCATCAAAGGCGAAGTGCTGCAGCCGGAGCAGAACAACGAGTAGTAGGATTCAACATTGACCTTGTTTCATTTTCATTTATAATTGGACGGCAGCGGGGCTCCCGCCCGGGACCCCCGCGCTGCCGTTTTTTAATCAGGTTATTCAGCATGCATATTTCCACCAAGCTGATCCTCCGGATCGTTTATTTTCTGTTCTTAGCCGGGATGGGGTTAGCTATTTACCTTAACCAGTAAATGTTATCATTATGAAAACTAATTTCGATAGAATCTCCTTCTTCTTCCTCATGGGGGTCATGGGGGCGGCTGTGCTGGCGGGGGTCTTTTATGTGCTGATCAGCAGCTTCGGGAAGTGATTCGAAAGAGCCAATAACGAACGCTACCATACCGCCCTCCCCAACAGGCCCCGAAGAAGGCACCACAAAAGTGATCCGGGGTGGGGGGTATACGCGGCCGAAGAATAACTGTTCAGTCTATTCCCACGACGCAGCCTACCTCAAAAACCGAAATCCGGAGACAGGTTTCCGGGTCTGCAGGACGGCCTGATTATCGTTTGGTATTCCTAAACAATTCGCTGACATCATTTCGAAAATCCATAATAATTTCATTATTTTCCATTGCCTGGATGATGGCCTTTTGGTAATCTGCCGTAGGCGGATAGTTTTCCGTTCTGTTGTTCATAGCCAAAAAGGTAGTGGCGAAATTCCGCCCCGGAAAAAGTTTGTCCGTTTCCCGGCTTTCAAATTCTTCTAATTTCACCTCCTGTAATTTGATAAATCCTTCCTGATCCTTAACCCCAACCAATGCATTGTAATCCTCAACGCTTAAAGCGTAGAGAACCCCCCATACCCTGTCGCTTGTGTCGCCGGTAGGAATCATATTAAGTAATCCGGAATTCTTAAGTTTTCCGGAACGCCCCCGAATGTTGGTTCCGATTTTATAACTGGAAACCATCGCATTATCTATTTTGACAGCAGAAGAGAACTTCTTTTTGAAATAACTCAGATTCATGTCCAACCCAATTGCAAAGTAGTACCTCTTATTCTCAATCATTTTTTCCAGCATTAAAAAACGAATCAAATCCAGTTCGTAATTGTCCGCCTTATTTGCAATCCGAACCAGGTCCTCATAGTCCAAGCTAAGCTCCTCTTGGGAAATTTTGCTCAATTGGCCTGAAACCTGCTTTACACAAGATTCCCTGTAGGATTCCATCATCTTTTTGAGGCTATTGGCGCCGAGATTTTCACCCGCAAAAGGAGATTGATAGAAAGTGGTTTTGACCTCACTAAATTTCTGATCCCTTAAAATACAGCCGGCCCCAAATTCAAAATACTTCAATGAGTCTGAATTGGCCGGGTCTTTGGTGAATCTAAGGCAAACAAAGCTGTTTTTTTCACCGGGGTCAATAATCACCCGGGAAATGGGGTGATGGGACATGTCGTACTCTACGTTAGAACTAATAAATATTTTCAGGTTGTTCTTCTTACCATTTTCCTGTTTTAAATCGTATAAGAAATCCAACCAATACAGGCTATGAGTCTCATGCCAGTGAAAATATTGGATCGTAATACCATCTCTCATTGCCTTGCGAAGTGCATTGAACCTGTTTTGGGCAAATTCTTTTGTTTGCCGATTGTGACAAGGGAATCCATCACCTAAATAGATAATTTTCTTTTTTGCATTTTCAATCAGGTGATTCACCTGTTCGTGATACTTGTCCTCATCATATATGATCTTGGTATTTTGCCCGGAGATATCTAAAGCCTGCAGTTGAGTTTTAACCCCCTCTATATTATCTCCTAAATCATCGATTTTTTTCCTGATCTCAGAGCTTTCAAATTCCAGGTGCTTCAATTGGTTTTCCTGTTCATCCACATTAAAGCGAGTCGTTAAATAGTACATGATGCTGGCCAGGAAAAAACCAGCGGCAATATTAGTCAGGATACTTTCATAAATATCCTGTGTCTGATAAGAAAAGCTGCCGAATCCCAGTTCATCCAACTGTATCCTTGCCAAGACAGAAAAGATGATCCCCACCAAAAAAATGGTAAAAAAGAAAAGGGTTTTGTGCTCTGATAAATATCTCCTGACTGGATTTCTCATAAGCGCTTATCTGTTTTCCCGTTGCCGCCGGCTGGCGTCCGCTCTTTTATTGCCGCGGTCAAGATTATTCTTTATAAAAGAAACGGTTTTCTTTTTCATCTCACAATAATCATCATTGTATATACCTCCTTCTGTTTTCATAAAAGTGTGCCCCTTTTTGGGTATCACCACCAGTTCATTTAGGCTTCTTGGAGGCAAACTATCAAATACTTTTCCGGAGCCATGAACGGTCGGGGTTACAGCATTTATGAACATGGTGGAAATATCTTTGGGTATCTTACCCTGGATCTTTCGAAAACCACCAAAGGTAATATCCTCCGGAGGAGCATCTCCTTTCTTCTTTGTAATACCAAGTTCGAAATAGAGGACTGGAAAGTCCATCGTATAATCTCTCGCAAATTTCTGGAACGGATCTCCGGTGTACAGAGAAATAATCTGGTCATCCTCTCCGTGGAAAAGCAGAACAGGGGTTTTTTCATCATCATCGATATGGGTAGGATCCAGCATAGCGCCTCCAATGGAAATGACTCCCCGTACACTTACCTCAGATTGAAAATTGGGATCAGCCTCGAAGTAATCCACCACTTCGTCCTCGTCCGAAAAAATGGCGTGCAGCGCCAGCATAGCGCCCGCACTAAAACCTGCCAGAAAAATATTGTCGGTATCTATTGGATCGTCATCCTCATTGCGCTGGAAAAACTCAAGGGCTGTTCTCAGGTCTTCCAGAGCCATCAATATGCCTTTTTTCTGATGCATATACCCACCGTTGGAAAGCGTCAGGAGATGATAGTTGATGGCTGCTACCGCAAAGCCTTCACGGGCCAGGTCTTTACAGAAATGAGTGGCCATATCGTTGCGCTTACTACCTGTCACAAAGCCTCCGCTATGACAGTATATGACCAGCGGGAATTTAGCCTTCCTGCCATTGGGTACATAGAGGTCGTAGTACTGATGTTTCTCCTGCCCATAAACTTTATTGATAGCCAGTTCTTTAGCATCATACCTGGACACACAGTTGCCAGCCTTATTATTGTCATTTCTTTCCCTTGAGCAGCCAAGGGGGCTAAGAGCGAGGAATTGAATTACCCCAACCCATAGAAAGATTTTTTTCATACTAGTATCGCATTATCATATTATCGACCATACATTTCCCGGAGGCTCTTATCTCGCTCTGATCTTTGGAATGATCTGGATCAGGAATCGCTGGTTTAGTTTTTCATCCACTTCATTTCTCCCAACGCCGCCTGTGCCACTACCCGCAATGATGAACTCCGTATTTTCCAAAGAAAAATTAATGCGTTCCTCTTTCCAGAATTTGTACAGCGAATAAGCCCGCTGAAAACTCAACTCATAGTTGTAGTCTGTTAGGTTCTTTACCTTGGGGTCTTTAGAAGCCATGCCTTCAATAATGACGAGATAGCGCACTTTTGTGCTATCGGACTCCTGCTCGTTTTTAGCAATAACGTCCCTGACTTCTTCTCCAACTTTGGTCAGGTACGTTTCAGCATCCCTCGGAATCTCTGACTTGTTCCTTGGAAAATTCACTTCTTTGGTAAGAATAAGCCGCTTATATTGTTCCTGATATTCAAAGTAGTCGGTGTTCTCCAATTCCCGAACACCTTTCTCTACCCTTTGGATCTCTTCATACCGGTCTGCCGCCAGCTGCACCTTATCCTTTTGCCGTTTGAGCAGCACAAAAGTTAGCACATACAATACCAGCATGACAAAAAACAAACTGGTCATCAGATCCGTATAACTTGCCCAGAAAAAACTATTTCTTTTGATCTGGCTCATAGATTAGAGTTTCCCATGTAAAATCCCCGATAAATAACTGGCTATTTTCAAAATGAACAACCATTACATAGTAAAAAGAGCCCGCAGATAATTTAAAGTTCTGGACCATACCTGGCTGATACTTCCAAAGAGGGTTTTATTGCTGGTTTGTAGTTTTTCAATATTGTCATTCAGCCGATTCAAACTGGAAATGATCTCGGCATTATTACCGGAGGTGCTTTTTAAGGCCCGGGCCTCACCTATCCCATTCAGGTTGCGAATAGCGGTGAGTAGCTGAGCGTTACCGAAATTCAACTGCCCGATTTTTTCGTCAATTTGCTCCAGAAAGGCAAGCTTTGAAAATTGAGGCCGGCTAGTTTCATAGGCTTTCTGGATGTGGTTGAGTTCATCTGTTGTGAAACTTCGCAGGGAATCAAACTCCTCTTCGGCTCGCTTACGCAGGTGCTCCGCACTTTTTTTGAAAGTATTATCCAGGTCGGCTATTAAGCTCCTCATGGCCTTTTCGCGGGACTCTATCTCCCCGAAATTCTTTTTCAGGAACCGGATCATCTGGCCATTATCCTCAACGGTATTCTTCAGATAGTTTGCCACATGGGAAGAATCCTCCTCAAATATCCGGAAACGGCTGGCCAGCTTATTCAACTCATCACAGATCGCCTGGGCGCTGCCCAATGTTTCATTCAAGTTCTCCTGGTAGCTGATGAAGGTGACAAAGTGCTTAGAGCTTTTTTGGACTTCCTTGAATATTTCTATGTTTCCTGTGACGATTTCATTGTACCCGATTTCCTGTAATTTTTTGATAAAATCCCTCTGCAGCTCTATATTTTCCTTAGTCAAGGAAATAGTATTAGAAAACTTATCGATATTATCATTAAAGATCACATTAAAACGGTTCATATTCGCCTGCAGGGTATTCAGGCTGGAAGTCATGTCCTTTTTCAGGATGGGCAGCAGTTCAGTCTGTATGAAAGTGAAGTAGTTATTCCGGCGTTCGTTGCATTCCTTCAGGGCAGATTTATATTGAGAAGCATGAGCTATTACGGTGAGCAGCAGCCCAATAAAGCTGGCGGACATGGCAAAAGCAATGGCGACCAGCAGATTGGGCACCCTGCCTTCCAGTTGATTGATTAATTCATCCGTTGTGCCATTTGTAGGAAAAAGAAATTCCTGAATTGATGTGATGCCAGTAGAAAGCCCTCCCAGGCCAATGACAATCCCTCCGATAGTACCCAGCAAACCTAAATACAGCGGAAGATTGATTGTGGTGAATATCTGTTCATCCTGAGATTCCATCTCCCGGTCGGCAATATCCCGGATGATCTTGAAATCCGCAGCATGCCCTTTATTTCGAACGAGGTAAGTATTGGTCGCCCGGGTGATCTTGTGAAAGATCTCTGAGAAGGAAGGCCTGACATCCAGTACCTCTATCGACAAGTCCTGGTCTTCTTCTTCATTATCAGCATCGCCATAATCTTCCGGAAGCACTAGCAAGTCATCGTCCTTGTCAGCAGAAATTAAACGGTGCAGGTTGAAGCCGTTAATTTTGGAAGCATACGATTCGGGGATGAAAAGACGCTTCAGCTTCAATTCCTTTAAAGCAGGATAAATACCTTTGAGAATACGGATACTCCGCCTGGTTCGGTAATAGATACCAAACTGAAACAGAATGATGATGAAGATGCCAATGATCTCAAGTAAGAACAAATATTTATGCATATGGGCCAAGGCTTTAATTTATCATTACTCAGTACTCAGTACTCTGTACTCTGTACTCTGTAAAACTATTCTTCAAAATTGACTTTTGCTTTGTCTTTTACTACCCAGTTCCTGCCATCTTTACTCAGTCTCCCTGGTTCCTGTTTTATTATGCGAAGACTGGAAGAATTACTGATGTTAGCCTTGTTCCTATTTGTAATATCTACATATTCTTCGAGGATGCGATCTCGCAAATTGAAAGCCGCTTGCAGCGTTTCCGGATCCCCCTCCAGGAAGAAAATTGCATCTTCCCAATCATTCTTCATTTGAATGCGGTAATAGGTTTTCTTCGGCGTATGGTTTAATTCAAGCTTGGAATCAAAAAAAATCTTATCCAAAGGGGCAACTGAATATCTTTTTATGGGGTAAATAGTGTCCCAATCCCGATTCGTTCTAGTTTCTCGAAAGGTTTCCGATTCGCCCGCTGCCGGCAATTCACCGCGCTTTTCCTTTAGAAGGCGCTGATTCTCCTTCCAGCTTTGTTCTTTTTCGCCAAAACCTCTTATTTTTTCTAACTCCTCCAGTTTAGCTTCTAAAGACTCTATTTTTTCTTCAAGTACAGAAAATTTATTCTTCGAAACCGACGCTAATAATTGTTTTTCAATATCTTCCAAATCGCTTTGATTTTTATGGACCCCCAGTTTTTCTCTTAATCTATCCAAATCCTCTGGCTTTGCCTCGTTTAAATTAGCTAAAAATGTATTGTATAATATCGCATTGTGATCCTCTGATCGCAATTGCGCAAGGATGTCATTCTTAAGTTGACTAATGTGATTTGCATAATAACCATCCAAAAAGGAATGGATATTGTCTTTCGTAAGGAAATTATCTGTATTAAGGCCGTCTGGATTTGTGTCTCTATCCGAATTGCCTTCACTTTGGGGCATATTCTCCTTAATGGCAGTCAAATCATTCCTCAAAGAGGTTAAATCTGACCGAATAGAATTCATCTGCGCGTCAACTTTCTCCTTAATTATGGTATACAGGTTATTCCGAAAGGAATGGTCGCTCCCACTATTGGTAACCCTTATCAACTGATTACGAAATTCTTCGTCAGACATAATAACAGGTTTTTGTGGATCATCTATTCCATCTGCGTTTTCAGGAGGCCTTTCTCCTAGTATCGAAATTCGGCCAACGAGTTCTTTAATCAAAATAAAAGGAGCTTGAAAGATTTCAATCACAAGGAAAACGACCCAACGAGCAGAAAATTTATAGCCTGTAACCTTGCTTTCCTTGTGGAATAATAAAGAGTTTACAAGCCAGGAAAAGAGGAAGGGTAGTATGCCGATCATTAATAAAACACTCCAGTCCATATTAGGAGGATCTGAATCACTTCCTCCATTCGCTCCTCCCCGATTAACATCACCGCCGCCCGTGCCCGTATATTTTGCATCGCCATCTTTCAGCAGAACGGCCGTGTAACAAGCAATTTTTCCATTTATATCGCCCACAGCCTCCCCTTCATTCATGTTATTGTGATCAATAAGATCATCGTACTCTGAATCCAGGTTTTCTTTATTCCTAAATATTGTTTTATAGTAGGCCCTCTCATATCTATCATCAAATTGATATTCTTGCAAATATTTTTTTAGGTATTTTCGGTTAATCCGGCCTTCATATTCCTGTAGGCCAAGCACCAATTTTTGATACCTATCTTGTAGGGATCCATACTTATTATTAAAATAATCATCTGCATTTTTCCCCGACCCTTCGGTCGTACATTTTTCAAATTTATTAATAATTACTTCCTCCGCTTTTGAGCTCTCCCGCGAACAGGAAAAAAGCCAGGCAACCGCCACCGAAACAATAATTATATAAATTTTCATGCTCATATCTTCACTTCACTTTCAGGAATACCAAATTATCGCCTTTTCCACTATCCGCCAATTACTCCCTTCCCTAACGAGCCGGCCCGCCTGGGTATGCACCCTTTGGGCGCCCTGCAGCGCCCCCTGCCCTTTGACGAGCATGGCCGGTATGATAAAGCGGTCCGGCATATTCAGGGCCAGGGTGCGGCTGCTGGAGTCCTGCACCAGGTCGTAATTCGCCTCCTGAGGGCTGGTTATCTGTATACGGTATACGTGCTTTTTAGAGACAAAGGTTTCCGAAACCCGGCGGTCGAAAAAGGTATCCGCTTGTGGGGGAGGCGAATAAAAGGTTTGCAAAACAGGCCCTGGGGCCCGTTTTTTTGGCAGCCGCTTAGGTAGCTGGGATTCCGGCTCTGATTGACGCCTTACTGCTGGCCTTGCTTTTGAGTTGGTTAAAGTTTCCCCACTACTGTTCCTCCTTTTTTCCAATTCTTTTTCCAAGCTGGCTATCTTTGCTTTTTGCCGGACGTTTTTCCGGACAGACAAGATCAGAAACAGGGCCAGAATGGGGATCAGGTAATAAGGTAGTAATTGTATGATCGCAGCCACCCCTTCACTCCCGTTAATGTCAAAGATCTCCCATAACTGCTGTTCTTTTCCCGCCCCTCTTGTGGCTCTCCCGTCGCCAGCAATTTTGCAGGACTGGGCCAGGATCATCGCCGGAAGAAGAAACTTTATGTAGGAGATCCGCTTCATGAATGCCATTTCAGGGTTCAGGAATAAGACAAAATAGCCTTTTCTTTAATCCGCCAGTTTTTGCCCTGCTTAATCAGCCGGCCGGGTTTGGTTTCTACCATGCGGGCCCTCTTGAGGTCCCCTTCTCCCCTGGTTGTCATAGCCGGCAGGATAAATCGATCTGGCATGTTAAGCGCCATGCTACGACTGTACTGGTCATCTACCAGGTCGTACTCCGCCTCATCGGCATTGATCACATTGATCCTGTAAATGTGTTTTTTGGGCGCCAGGGTATCTGATAATCTTCGCTCGAAAAAAAGCCAATCCTTGGGAGGAGTGGAATAAAATGTTGCGATATAGTCCTTTTCCTGCGTTCCTTGCTTAACCTCAATAGGAGTCTTCCTAATTGGAGGTGGATTATCCTCTACTTCTTCACCAGCGGCCTTTTCGTATTTAGCTACTTCTTTTTCGAGTTCTTTAATCCGATCCTCCTTCTCTTTGAGAAGGCCGGAGTTTTCTTGTCCGGCCCGGCCGGCCTCCTTTTCTTGTACTTCTCCCCCGGCCTGCGTAAACAGTTGCTGCTTCACGGCATATACCCTTTCGGAAACTTTTTTGAGGCTTCTCCTCATCCTGATCAAAAGGAACAATAAGATGCCGTTAAATAATAAAAAAAGCAAGCCAAGGCCCAGGGATAAGAGAAAGATTTGGGACAGGCCTTCATTAACTTCTGTAATACCGGTTAAGGCCTGGTCCAGTTTATCAGGCTCTGGTGGGGAGCCAACAGTATCGCCCGGCATGGCGGTGGTGGGAGCCGCCCCACAAGTAATGGCCTCCGACCATAAGGTATCCCCTTTTAGCTTTTCGGGATGAGCGTGGAAATGACGGAGTAAATATCTGGCCAGGCTGGCCGCTAGCTGTACCCTTTGCTGAGGAAAAGATTGAGCATTGGGATACTCCGGAGAATCCAGGCCGATAATGGCATTCATTTCATTTTCCAGGTTCGAAAACAACGTATCTCCTCCTCCATCGAGTTGAAGCTGTTTAAGCTGGCTGATTGCCTGGGACTTAATCTCCGTCAACTTAAAGTGATTCGAGCCTTCTGGTGCTTTGGTAATAACAGTATTCACTACCTCAAAACCCCAGGGCAAGGGAGATCCCGGGTGCTTCAAGGACATGAGAACAGCATTCGCTGCAGCATCCGGATTATTGACAGGCGCCTGGTATTGCAACGGGATGCTATTCAACGGCTTGAGGAGTTCCTGCAAGCATTGGGGGTTGGGGTTCTGGGTAAAGACGAGGCTCCAGAAGCACAATAGCAAGCCGGTAAATAAATAGTGCTTTATGGTGTTCATGGTCCTGTTTTTAAAAACCCAATTCATCGTCGGCAATAACCTGAGCCAGATGGTGGAGCGAGGAAATCAAAGGGTAAAAAAACATGGTCTCTTCCACATTCTTATCGAGATCGCTTAGCTCCATGCGCAATTCCAATCCCCGGTCGAGGCTGTCCCGGAGATCTTTTCTGAGTTCATCCTGGTAATGGCGTAAGGCTTTGGAAGATATGCCAAAGTGATCCTGAAGGTCAAATTCATCATGGATTTCGAATATCATATCAATAAAGTTATCAACCTCAGAGATAACCTGTTCTTTAGTATTATTATCAATATCGCGGTATTTGATCCCCGTTTTTGGAAAATGATGAGCGTCATTGTTGATCATGGTATCTCTCATATCTCCCAGCAGCACAAGTTTGTCAAATGTTTCGGACAGCTTTCCCTTCTGCCATAAACGCACCCCCCCCTTACAGGTAGCCTGCTTGGGATTTTCGCCCTGAACGATATCCAGGTCACCGGCATGGTATTTGCGGTCATAGACCCGCTCGAAAATGATCTTGCTCAGCTTTTTAATAGCATTCAGCTTTCCAGACTGGTCCAATAGGTTGATGATGCGAGAGCCGTTTCCACTAAGGCAGATATTGCGGGGCATTTCACAGTCTGCAGCTTTCATCAATTTGGCAAGATGGTAAACAATAGCGCCATAGAAGACCAGAAATACAATGCCAAATTTTTCATGGGTACCCAGGATTTCCGAGAACCGGAATTCGAGGTGGTGGTCTTCCAGGTCTTTATTGTTTTCCAGCGAAAGGAAAAAGTTCATGATCTCCACTGAATTGGCCGAGCTCAGAAGTTGGTCAAAAACCCGGTTGAGTTCATACAACGTACTCTCATTTTCATTGAGAAAGCGCTTGACATCATCGTTAAAGGCTCGAACAAAGCCATTTTTGATGATGGTCAGGTCATCGTAGCCATCTCCAAAAACAACATTACCTCCAAATTTCATCGAAGTCAGCAACAATGGCTTATCATTAGAAAACAGTACGATATCGGTCGTTCCCCCTCCAATGTCAATATTAACCACTGGAAACTCCTTTGACTTCACTTGCGTAGTGGAGTAATTGTAAAAAGGTGCGATAGATTCTGAAAATGCCTGGGTTTCACCGTCCGGATCGAAATGCTTCTGGTAGAGTTCATTCCAAATTCGCTTGTATTGCTCGACTTGATTTACACTCATGCTGGCCGGATAAAACCAGATGACCTGCGTCTTGGAAATATGGCCTTTGTTAAGCAGCACTTTATTCTTGATCAGGATGAGAATGGTCTCTATAAAAGCCCGGGCCCGATTGTTATTTTCCGTACCTTCTTTTCCCCGGAAGCTGACCCACTTCAGGTTGGTAGTCACCACTTCGGACGGCAAAAGGTATTGTTTTTGGTAATGGAACGGAATATTAATATCCACCAGAGAAGCCGTTGCCTGAAAATGGTTAAGGCTGTCGATCTCGGAGGTCGCTGTACGCAAGGGAAGACGGTATTTTTGGCTATCGCCGATCCTGTATGGCGCCAATTCCCGCTGCAGGATCTCATCCAACTGTGGGTAATCGATACTGTTCCAGACCCGGTCGGAGAAAGTAACCAACTGACGGTCTTGTTCTGTAATCTCAAATGGACGCGGCATACCGGCATTGTCCATCACATACTCAATATGGGTATTGGTGGTACCAAAATCGATAGCAAAAGTAAACTGGTGTTTTCCTTCCCTGAAGGTATTCTCTAAGGGAATGGCAAGCCCTTTTATATTACCGGGCTTAGATACTTCGATGAGGTCGTAGCGCTGGTTCAGGACGAAATATTTGGAGCTGGCATTGTGCTTGTGCCCTTTAGCCTCGTCACTACGTATGTTTTGGTGCTTGGGTGAACGGGCGACACAGCCCCGTCCGGTAATTTCCAGGAAATTGAGGCTGTACTGGCTTTCCGGGCCATCAAAGATTACCTCTGTGTCAACAAAGCCTACATATTGTTCGACCATGCCTTCCGGCTTGGAGAAGGGTAAGAACCCCAGATTGAACAATCCTTTTACGATGGACCCTTCATTTTTTAGTTCATCGGGTTTGCCGCTATCCGCTTTGTAAAGGCGTTCAAAGGTAATGTAATGCCCCTCTGCTTCAATGGGGATCAACAATTCTACCCGAATACCATCAAGCCCCGTTTTGACCATTCTGAATTTGGGGCGCCCATCTGATGTCCTTTCACGGAGAAAACCGGCGTCAAAAAAGTCAAAAAACTGTTTCTTGATAGGGATTAGATACATGTCATCCGGCGGCTCATTGGCGTTTTTATCCCCCCGGAAGAGTCCTTCCGGATTGCCATCGAAAAAGGACTCATGATCAATAGCGTATGGTACCTGGATGAGGTAGGGTTCCAGAAAATCACTGACTGTTAGGTAGGGGTACTTGAAATCTTGTCCGGGGATGAAACGGTCCCCTAATTCATTGCCATTGTAGAAGGGGACAGAGATATCAGAACTCCATGGGCGGCCAAAATAATCCAGGGGAAGGTCAAAACCATTTTGAAGCACAACCGGCTTTTTGCCGCCATACTTTCCCGAACCGATAACAAACCCGCCTGCCTGAAGGGCGCGTTCTCCCTCTTTTAGATGGGATATGCCCGGCAACACTTCAATGTTCCTGGTATTTTCCCATTTTGTGAATTCTTTTTCGAAATCTTGCCGTATATAGGTTTGGGCGGTGACCAAGGTATTGAACTCTTTGAACAAAGGTTTGTTTTCTCGTTCGAGTTGACGCAGATTAATGAGTAGATACCTCCAAAAGAACGATAAATGGTCCCTCAATTGAGGATAAACGGTAAAAAGCGCGTACAGATATTTTTGGAATAAGGGGTCCCGGCGATAAAGCGGGCAGTAATGTTCATCAAAGAAGGTATCTTCCCCCTGTACGATGTTAGCGAAAGAAAGGTCATTGCCGCTGGCAAAGAATAAGGTCGAGGGAGAAGTACCACCGATGATCTTGTGGTCCAGAGTGATAAAAAAAAGATTGTCCATTGTATGGAAATTGGACATCGCCCCATCCTGCTTAATATACAAACTCAAAGTTTCCGCCAGCAAGTGGTGTTCTTCATACGGGCTCTCTTTAAGTTCCTTAAGGTTTCGCTCCTTATTCCATTTAATGATATCCAGGTCATACCGTTCGGAAAGGACGTCAAAGCGGAAAAAGACTTCACCAACATCCAGGCTATCAGATACCAGTTTGTGGTAAATAGTATTGTCACCAAGCGATTGGATAGCTTCGGTGGCCTCTTCTACAACGATCCGGTAGGCCGTTTCAAAAAGGTGTATCCTGGCAAAAGGAGAAGGTATCGAAGTGATCTCATGACGGCTGGAAGCTCCCGAAGGATCGGTAATATTAGTAATATCGTTGGGGCCGTAAGGATTATCAATACGGTGCCAGTCATCGGTGGGCTCGCTGCCTCCTTTAAAAAGTCTAAGGACCTTATACTGCCTTTTTACTTGTTCCTTACTCATTATTAATTGGAATTTGGAATGCGGTCGTCAAAAATTTTCTCAGTTGCCATATAAAACAGCTCCATAAACAAAGCTGGCAAGGCAGTGGCCCTCACTTTTCCGTCCACGCTGTTTAGATATCCTTCGAACTCCGAAAAGCTCCATCTTTCTTTGGCGAACAGCCCTTTTTTCCGGTGTTTGATACCTTCAATTACCTGATGTAGCAAGCCGTGGCCCATATCCAGCCGAAACAGTTTAAGCCCTCTCTCGTTTAGCCCCATTTCATTTAGCCACTCTTCGTACCGCCGATTGAACTGGCGGAGGTCGTCATCGAAAAATTGAGAGGTGAGGAAAGAATCGTCAAACCCTTTTGTCCACGGTTGGTTTGACGGGAAAGAAGAAAGGTTGCGGCTCCAATACAAATAAGAGTAGGTATATTGAGTAAGCGGCTTAAACACGCGATTCCGGGTCTGACGGCCCAGGTTTTTAACCGTTACAGTCTTTACATCGCCGTTCAGGCCGTACTCTTTATAGATCGGGTTGATAGCTTTGCTATCTTCCGTTACCAAGCTGTGGTCTTCAAGGCCCATAAAGTCAATGACCGCCATCGCACCCAGGAACTCTATGAGATGCGCCATATTTTTCTGGCCCATCTCACCTTCATTGTAGTTGTAATCCAGCGTTAGGGTATCTCCCAGATAATATAACGCATTCAGGGAATTATTGCCGGTAATATTGCTATGGTAATATTCCAGCGCGGCTTTCGTCTTCGAAATAAAAGTGCCGGAGTTGATCTTACTATCATCCACTTGCTTGACCCCGAAATATGGTTTTACGGTTATTGCTCCCAAGCGGGCGTTCTTGATCCATTCGGGGTTGCGCAGGGAAGTTCTCGGCGAACGGATGTTCTTCACCAGAAGGGGGAATCCCGCCGCCCCTGTTCCTCCGAAAATTGAACTCACAATAAACACCCGGTCGTTCTGGCTAAAACGGGAAGCAAAAAAGTTAAAATCCTCTGATTCCGAAAAGCGGTTGAGGACGACGCTACCCATATGGGGGTTGCCTTTAAAGCCGGCCTTCAGTTCAGCATCCAGGTTTTCTTCCGTAAAAAGGGCCGAAAGCAGCGCACGATTGGCGCCTTGCAATTTGTCAAAGGCAATGAAATCCTTGAACCGGCCTTCTTTTGTCCCATCAATACCGAAGCGAAAACCTTCGGCAGTAGTCGAACCTACCTCTTTGCCTTCGCCCGTCGCTACGTCAAGACTGTTGAGGGTCTGAAATTCCGCATTGAAGAATTTATTCCGGTCAAATTCCAGCTTGGAGCGCACATCCCGGTATTTATTCAGTATTTCAATCGTTCGGGTGACATCTCCGTTCGCCCGATCCGGATCAATAATGATAGGTATAATCTGACTTGCTTTAATATCCACTCCAGCAGCCATGAGGAAGGTAAGAGCTTTAAGTACACGCGAACCGGTACCCCCAATACAAAAAAGAAAAAGCTTCGGATAACTGTAATTAGACATAGGATAGCATTATTTTATCTCCGGGTTCGAATTGGAGTATCCTTGCAGTTGGTACTCCAATGTTTACCGAGGAGCGAGAACACAAAAAAAGTCGCCATTGTAAAGAACAGAACGGTAAGCGTAAATTGAATATAGTCTCCAAATAAATAGCCCAGTTCTTCGAATGTAAACTTCTTATTAAGAATAATCAAGGAAACAATGGCTACAAAGATGCCTGTCAAAGCCGTAACGATCAACCAGTGCCCCTTTTTGTTGAAGTCAGGCGAATTGATGATGTAATAATAAATAATGAACACCATCAGGCAAGTAACCATCATCAAGCCGCCTATCGTTGAATACAGGTTGTAATCATAGAGGCTATCTGATATCTCCGTCATGTTGATTCCCCACAATTCAAATAGGTTGGCAAAAAAGTCATTCATATAAGTCGCATTTTTCGTTATCGCTCCAATTGTAAATGAATCTTGAAGTAATAGTCTTCTTCTCCGCCAAGTGGCTTATAATCTTCCCAAACGCCCCGGACCAGATCCTCAAAACCAAAGGTCTTTTGCAAATTACTACTTCCTTCGGACATGTTGAGGTCATTGTCAGTTGAAGAGTCATTTATCCACTGCGGCAGCTTCTTACTCAAGGTCAACGTCAAATCCTGCTTTCCAGAATTCAGGCTTTCGGTATGCAGGGTAATCAGGTAGTTGGCATCCCCAAGATACCTCCGGTCCAGGTTATCTACATCTTTCAGGCTTATCTTTCTGATGGATTCAATTACAAAGGGGTCTTCATATTCGGTCTTCACTGTCCAATTGGATTTATTGGACAGATATTCTTCAGATAATGACAGCTTGGACAAATCAACCGCAACACTAAACTGAAACTCCTTCCCGTTACGGGTTGAGTATTCAATGTCTTCAATGGCCTGAATGACTTCAGCCCCTCTTTCCACCAGGTTAAACCGGCCCTTTGCATTCGTCTTCCTGAGAATAGAATAATGGCCAGAGCTTTCACCTGCACTAAAGATATTTACATGGTTTTTATAGCCGTTTAACGACTCGACTTCGTATTTTTGGATAAACTCTTCCAGAAGGCCAGCCTTGCCAATTACCCAGACATAGTAGGGGCGATCGGCCTCTTTTAAGGGAATCCGGTTATTGTTGTATGTATAATAATTACCGGTGAACTTCGAAGTAAACTTCATGAGCAGGAAACCCACCCCATTTTCCTTGAGTTTATTGTCATGAATAACCAGCGTTATCCCATGCTCTTGCGAGGCGAGTTCCCTCCTGACATTACTGCTGTTCCCTATGGAGAAGATGAAATCAGAAAAAAGAATAGCCGGTTTACCGTCTTCAGCCGCCTTTTTGATGACCATGCTCAACACATCGGTGAGGTTACTGTTTTTTACATTGCCAATATTACTCAGGCTCTGCGGATTGAGATACTTAATGAAGTGGTCGAAAGTCTCCCTAACTGGAGTGGCAAGGTCCTTTTCTTTATCAGTTGCCGGGTAAATGGCGTCATTGACAAACCACAAATTGAGGGGCTCATCGTAGCGGTCAATCTTTGTCATTAAGCCCAGAATGACATCTTTGAAGGCAGTATTATCATTCAGGTATCCATACATACTGCCTGAATTTTCAATATAGAAGTTGAAACTCAGCGCGTCCTTTTCCTCCCCATCTTCCTGTTCGCTTTGAACTTCCCCGGAATTATCCACAGCTTGAAAGTCCGGGCAGTTAAAATCAATAGGTAGGGTAATATCACTGCGCTTACTTTTAGCTAGTTGCGCCGCCATGTTTTCAAGATGGGATTTTAGCCGGGAAAGATCTCCAAAACGATTGCTCAGCATTTCACTAGAAATAACGATATTCTCGAGTTCAGTGCATTCCTCTGTCGTAATAACACTGTCATTAAGAAAGGTTTTAACTTTTCGATTGAAAGCCCTCATACCATCATCCTTTTCGTCTTCGTTCCTGCAACCTGAAGTTCCAAAAACGAAAAAGATCATAAAGCAGGCGTAAAGCAGGCGTGGCAATTGCATCTCAAGTGGTTTATATCCAATAACCATCAGTTGATCATGGCACTATAGCCTGAAAATGAGCAAACGGCAATGAAATCTACTCATTCGACTAAGCTCATCTAGTATTCAGAAAAATTATAGCGATTAAAAGAAGATTTTCCTTTAGTATAGAGAATCGGAAAGTTGTAATATTCCTAGCCGGTAAGGTAAAAAAGAATTTTAAACCTTCAAACAAATAGGTTACAATAATTCGCCCAAAATAGTTGTTGGTTCCTACACTTTTGCTTTTTCACGATAAAAGGGGACTAAGTCGGCATGTAAATGTCAGGAACGGCATTGTTGTATTCTGCTTGCAGATTACAAACCTACAAAGCAATTGGCAAGCCTCCTCCAAATGTTTTAACTTGCCGTCCAAAACAAAATAATATGTCCCGAGAATACGACCTCTCCGACCCCACCGACCTGGAGGTATTAAAGTCTGACTTCGAGTTTTACTCCGCCGATGAATGGCAGGAATTTATTGACTGGTCTCTGTTGCCGGAGAACAAAAAGCAACTCTCTTTCGAGGAGCGCGGCTGCCTCATGGCCGCCCGTAAAAAGGCGCTCTACAACAGCCACCCCTCCTCCAAACAGATGGTCTGGGCGCTGAAGATCGCCGATAAGATCGAGGAGGTTAAGGGGGGGAGTTCGTGATCTACGATTTGGGATTCGGGATTCGGTAATTTGCCAGCGAATCCCGAATCACAAGTAAGCAAACTACGTCTCCATCGCATATTCCCCTACCCTGGTCGACAGCAGTATCTCATCGAGATCCTCTCCGGGCAAGGCAATGATCTCCTGCCGGGCAGCGTCCCACTCGATGCGCCGGCCGATCTTCCAGGATAGCCCTCCCATGTGGGCGGTCATGGCTTCTTCGAAACCTTCCCTGATACCGCAACTGACGGGGGTACCGTGGCGGATAGCGCCCAGCCACTCCTTGAGGTGCAGCAGGGCCGAATCGACGCGCTTACCGTCGCGGTAGGTCCACAACAAGCCCTTATCGGCAAAGTATTTGGCGGTGGCCGAGGTGATGGCGTCTACCTCTTCTGCTTCCGGATTATAGGAATAAATAGGAATTTCCGGTTGGATGAGGTTGGATTCGATCATGCTGGCGTAGCGGGTAGAGCCGGGGTCCGCATAGATCGTCAGGGTGTTGCCCAATTCCATGGTGCCGTCGTGGCCCATCAGGATGGTGCTCCGGTTAAACTGGTTGCCCAGCGTAGCGCTGTACAAAAAAGTCATACCCCTTTCGATGCCTTTCGGGCGGCTGGTGCCTACCGAAAAATCCGGATACTCCATCGCCACCTGGAAAACATCCGGCACCTCGCGGCCGTCGTGGTGGGTGTAAATGCCACCGGAAGCGGAGACGTACTTCGGCATCCCCATTTCCAGCACGCAGTTGATGCGGTCATAATCGTGGGTCATCAGGTCGCCGGACAGGCCGGAACCGTAGGCCCACCATTTGCGCCAACGGAAGAAATGTTCCTTATTGAAGGGAATCTTCGGAGCGCCGCCCAGGAACTGATCCCAGTCGATGGTCTGAGGGCTGGCCTTTTCGTGAATGTCGTACTGCCAGGCGCCGTTGTCGTCGTTGCGGTTGGTATTGGTTTGCACCAGAGAGACATGGCCCAGCACTTTCTTTTTGATGATATCCCGGGCGGTGATGAAGCTTTGGGTCTGCCGATGCTGGTGGCCCACCTGAAACACCGCTTTCGAATTGCGGACGGCTTCCTGCAGCGCGTAGGTCTCCCCGATATTGTGGGTCATAGGTTTTTCTACGTAGACGTGTTTGTTGGCCTGCAGCGCTGCAATCGATATGGGCGCATGCCAGTGGTCGGGCGTAGCGATAACCACCGCATCGATATCCGGGCTTTCCAGCATCTCCTCGTAGTTGCGGTAGCGCTTACAGCCGGGGAAAGCAGCGACGGCCTCTTCGGCGTACACGTCGAACACATCGCAAACACCGGTGAGTTGCACATTCAGGTTTTCCTGCTCCTGGAAAGCTTTTATGGCGCCCTCATTCTCTTCCTCCTTCATGCGTTCGAACCAGGAAGGCGTGGCGTAACCCAGCAGCCGCACCAGGTGGCTGCCCCGCCCACCGAAGCCGATAATGCCCACCCTAATGGGGTCCCCCGACATATCCGCCGTGGATTCCGGGCGCGTGGCGTTGATGTTTAAGGCTTCAAGAATATTACGCTTCGCCAGTTTCCGCTTGCGGCTTTCGGCGTAAGCCCCGATCAGTATGCCTCCGACAAAGGGCAGGCCCGCCAATCCTTTAAGGGCTCTTCTTCTGCTATTATCGGGAGATTGTTTTTCCTTGCTCATTGTCCTGATTTTTTGTGTTCTAATTTAGCCGGCGGTATGTTGCCCCACCGTTTCATCGTCTTGCTTTTTAAAATAATACACCAGCCCCACCAGGTGGCTGCTGGGGAAGAAGGCCAACACCCCCAGAGCGGCCATCTCAATCAGGTTTTTATTGACGAGAAAGTAGTTGCCTTCTGCCGGGCCGGCGTTTTCCAATCCAGGTATAGGGGGGTGAGAAAGGTAGAACATGGCCAGCAGGGCGATACCGGCAAAGGCAGCCAGTTTTTCAAAAGCGCCCAGTACAAGCGCCAGGCCGATGCCGATAAGCAGTATTATGGTGATGATGTCCGCCGCATCGGCCAGGGCGCTGCCGCCCAGCCATTTGAAGAAAAAGGATAAGGGGCCCTCCGCACTCAGCAAATACGCCTTGGAAGTCCAGCCCGGGTTGAACACCTTGATCAGGCCTTCGTACAGGAAGTGCCAGCCAATGAGTATCCTGAGGGAGGCCAGGAAGAAAAGCTGATTTTTTGAATATTGCATAGGTATGTAGTTGGTTTACAAACTCTTAAAGATAGCTATCTACAAGCCTGGCGGCAAGCGTCAAACCATAGTACAGTATCCGAATTTTTATTTTATCCGGAGTTGTCGTTTGTCAACGATAAGGGGCAGAATGCAGCATAGAAGGCTGATTTTTGTCATCAGAATGCGGGGTTTGCCAGAAGTTGCGCTTTCTTTGTATCCTTATAAGGCTCTTCGAAGCCGGCAAGAGAACAATTCACCCCCCGCCATCCTTTTATAGGTAGGCAAAAAACATACATCCATGTTCACCTTATTATTTCTGGTGTTGACCGGTATCGGGGCATTCATCCTTTTCAGGAACCTCGAGCGTAAGAGCAAGAAGCGAGTGGCTACCGGCGCTTCGATCATTGGGGCTACCGTTCTATTTTTCCTGTTCCTCGACTTTTGGGGGGAGGAGCTTTGGTTTGACGCCCTGGGTTACAACGGCCGGTTCTGGACTCTCTTCCTGGCGCAGGGCGGTTTTGTCGTCACCGGCGGGCTGCTGGGGCTGGGCATCATTTCCGGCCTGCTCTTCAGCTTACCCAACACCAAGCGGGTGTTGCGCTACGCCGCCTATCTGTTGTCCGTCCTTATCGGAGGTTTGTGGGGTTTCGGCAACTGGAATGTCTTTCTCCAGTTCTGGCACAAGGTAAATACTGGATTAGCCGACCCTATTCTCGGACAGGACACCGGTTTTTACTTCTTTACCCTTCCCTTTCTCGACCAGGTGTACAGCGTTCTGCTGACGCTCTCCATCCTGGGCCTGGCCATTTCCTACATCACCCGCTACACCCTGGAGCAGCAGGGAAACAACCTGGCCATAGCCCGGGCGGACGACATCGACGCGCACCGGAGCGACCGGCTGCTCTTCTTCAACGGCGGCATCTTACTCCTGGTGCTGGCCGGCGGTAAATACCTGGACCGCTTTCACCTGTTGTATTCCGACCTGGGCGCCGTTTCCGGCCCCGGCTGGACCGACGTCACGATCATACTTCCTACCTTGACGGTGGTTATTATCCTCACCACGCTGATGGGGCTGCTCCTGTTTATCCCTGCCGGCAGGAAAGTGCTTCAGCGCCTGCTTTACCGGTTCAGAATCGGCCGGGACAGGATGGCGGAATACACCCTGGGCGCCGTTGCGGCAGTGGTGGCCGCCGTTTGGTTTATCGGGCTGAGCCTGATCCCCGGCAGCTTTCAGAACTTCAGAGTGGAACCCAATGAAATCTCTTACGAAAAACCCTACATCAGCCATAATATAGAATTTACGCGCCATGGCTTCAACCTGACGAAGGCGGAAAACCGGGAGTTCCCGGTTGAAGAAAGCTTTACCCGGGAGATGGTGGAAAGCAATCAAACCATCTTCAACAACATCCGCCTCTGGGACTGGCGCGCGTTGGACGCCGTGCTCAAGCAGTTTCAGGAAATCCGGTTGTACTACGAATTCAACAACGTGGATATCGACCGCTATACCTTCGGCGGGCAGTACCGGCAGGTCATGGTTTCGGCCCGGGAAATGGTGCCGACCAACCTGCCCGTGGAAAGCCAGACTTTTGTCAACAAAGTATTTAAATACACCCACGGTTACGGGCTGGCGCTGACGACCGTCACTGAATTTACGCCCGAAGGCCTGCCCAACCTGCTTGTGAAAAATATACCCCCGGAAAGCCAGTACCCAGAGCTGGAGGTATTGAAGCCGCAGATTTACTACGGAGAACTCACCGACAACTACGTAATAACCAATAGCATCGAGCCGGAATTCGACTACCCCAAAGGCGATGAGAACCAATACGTCAGCTACGCCGGTAGCGGTGGGGTGCAGCTAAGCAATTTCTGGAGAAAGCTGGTCTATGCCTATAAAATGGGCGATATCAAGTTGCTGCTTTCCTCTTATCCCACCGCCGAAAGCCGGCTGATGTTCGACCGGCAGATCGAGGAAAGAGTGAAAAAGCTGGCGCCTTTTCTGAACTGGACAAAGACCCGTACATCGTCAACGCCAACGGCGAACTGTACTGGATCATCGACGCTTACACCACTTCCAGGTACTTCCCCTATTCCGAACCCTTTTCCAGCCAGGAAGAGATTCAGTACAAGGAAGGCGAAGAGCAGCGCCGCCTGCGCGTGCAGCACAAGCGCGTATTCGAGGGCGTCAACTACATCCGCAATTCAGTAAAAGTAACGGTCAACGCCTACGACGGCAGCGTCAACTTCTACATATTTGACGACGAAGACCCCTGATCAAAGTGTGGGACGACATCTTTAAAGGCATGATGAAAAAAAAGGAGGACATGCCGCCCGCCCTGCTTTCCCATATCCGCTATCCGGTGGATTACCTGCTGATGCAGGGGTTGGTGTACGCCAAATACCACATGGGTGACCCGGAGGTCTTCTACAACCAGGAAGACCTGTGGATTCGCGCCACCGAAAAATACTACGGCGAGGTGCAGCCGGTGGAGCCCTACTACATTATGTGGCAACAGCCGGACGCAGAGCAAGCTGAATTTTCCCTCATCCTGCCCTTCACCCCCAGAACCGGCAGGTGTCCATCGGCTGGATCGCCGGTACCTGTGCGACCAGGACAATTACGGGCGGTTCCTGGCTTACAGTTTTCCCAAGGAGAAACGGGTGCTGTACCGCAGCAGGTGGAGACCAAGATCGACCAGAACAGCTTCCTGTCCGGGCAGCTGTCTCTCTGGGACCAGCGGGGCTCGCGGGTCATCCGGGGCAACGTGCTGGCTATCCCCATCGAGAATACCATCATCTACGTAGAGCCGATCTACCTCCAGGCGGAGACCGCCGCCTACCCCGAACTGCGGCTGGTCTGCGTGATGCACGACGACAAGCTCAGCTACGCCAAAACTTTTGACGAAGCGCTGGAAGGGCTATTCGGCGAAGCAGCCCCGCTACCCGAACGCATCGAAGGGCAACCCGCTCCCGCCGCCCAAACGACGGCGGAACTGATCGGACGAGCCCAGCAGGCCTTCGACGACTACCTCAAGGCCACCGGCGAGAAGCGCTTCCAGGAAGCCTCCCAGGCGCTGGAGCAGTTGCAGCGGGCCCTACGGCAGCTTTCAGAAAATGGAGAATAGGGAAATGGAAATTTTCAAGGAATTCACATTCGACGCGGCACACTACCTGCCCAACGTGCCCGAAGATCACAAGTGCCGCCGCCTGCACGGCCACACCTACCGCATACGCCTGTACATTAAGGGGCCGCTCGACCCCACCCTGGGCTGGGTGATGGACTTCGCCGACATCAAAGCCGCCTGGAAGCCCCTCGAGGCTCAGCTCGACCACCGCTGCCTCAACGAGGTGGACGGGCTGTCCAACCCTACCGCCGAGCACATCGCCGCCTGGATTTGGGAGCGGCTAAAGCCGGAGCTGCCATTGCTGCATCGGATCGAGCTGCGGGAATCGCCGACGGCGGGGGTGGTGTATGAGGGGGGTATCGGTGAGGGGTGAGGGGTGTATCAGTGAGCAGTGAGCAGTGAGCAGTGAGCAGTGAGGGGTGAGGGTGGAGCGGGGGCGTGTTCGGAATTCGCTGTTCGCCGTTCGCAAGTTCCGGGAAATCAAGGGGCGTTTTTCAGAAGACACAGAAATTTGAACTATCCCGGAGCGGTGAGCAGTGTATCAGGGTTCAAACCTCACGTTAATTTACAAATGACTCTGGCGCCAATGGAAAATGGTCGTCCTTTTTTTTCTCTGCCGCTCAAGTAAAAAAGCAGCCGTCCCGAATAATTTCTTCCATGAAACGGTCAATGCGCTCCTCAAAAATGCGGGGGCCGGTATTTTGCCCGTACCATTGTACGATTTCCTTCACGCCCCGGTGGAATGGAATCTGAGGGTTAAAGTCAGGAACCAGCCCCTTTATTTTGGAATTGTCAAAGATCATGCTGTGCGCCTTATCGCCCAATAGGCCATCGCCGGTTTGCTGGTCGTATTTTGCGATTATCTTCGAGGGCACATGCACCAGATGGGGTTCCACATTCAGCTCCCTGGCGAAAACAGAATAGATTTGGTTCCACGACAGCCACTCGTCGGAAGTGATGTGGAAGGCCTCGCCGATCGCGGCGGTTTTCCCCAACAACCCCACCAGCCCCACCGCAAAATCCGTGTGGTGGGTCAGCGTCCAGATAGACGTTCCGTCACCGTGGACGACAACCGGCAAACCCTGTTTCATCCGGTGCAGGGCCGTAAAGCCACCGATCAAGGGGACCATGGTCTTATCATAGGTGTGCGACGGCCGGACAAGGGTGCAGGGGAAACCATTTTTAGCATATTCCTTCCGCAGGCGATCCTCACAGGCGATCTTATTTCGGGAGTACTCCCAAAATGGATTGTCCAGGGGGGTATCCTCGGTAATGGGCAGCTTTTCCGGAGGCGTCTGATAAGCGGAAGCGGAACTGATAAACAGGAATTGATCCGTCTTGCCGGAAAAGAGGGCGATATCGGTTTCGATATGCCGGGGCTCAAAGGCGATCCAATCCACCACCACATCGAAGTGATGGCCCTGAAGGGCTTTCTGCGCCGCTTCGAAATTCCGGATATCCGAGCGGATCGTTTGGACTCCTTCGACTTTTCTCAAACCGGTGCTTTTCCCCCGGTTCAGGTGATACAGCTCAATGCCCCGGGAGACTGCCAGCACGGAGCAGGCCGAACTGATAACGCCGGTGCCGCCGATGAATAGTACTTTCATGTGGTTGTTTTATTGAGCACAAGAAGTGATTTGCGATTATCATTTCTTTATTGGCTTTATAGGTTAGAGCGTGTTGGGGATTTACCCTTTGGCCTGCAAATGTGCATCTTTTGAACCTCATTTCGCCATTTTTTCGCCACGTAGCGATGCTATGCGGCTCAAAAATGGCTTCCTGAGAACCAAAATCTGCTCATTTTCGACATCAAAAGTAAATCCCCAACACGCTCTTACAGCTAACTTTAAGGGCCGGGAGGCCCAATGTTTTGATCGCATTGCTGAAAAAAGGAAAAAGGTTACTGGAAGTAACCGCTCCCGCTCGAGCTCCGTAACGGGTTGGAGCGCGGAATCCTTAAGGGCCTAATACGTAAAACGCCCGGTTGCTCTTGCAGCCGGGCGTCTTTTAGTAGCCCCACCAGGACTCGAACCTGGATCTTAGGTTCCGGAAACCTACATACTATCCCTTGTACTATGGGGCCGTTCCGAAGTTGGAAGGCGGACACGAGCGAAGCGGCTGAAAGCGTAAATGAGAAATCGGAAATGCTTGTTTGCCACTCCGGTTTCATTTTGCGGTTGCAAAGTTAGTAAAGCAAAACCAGCGGAGCAAATGCCGGGCCGCTTTTTGTTGTGCTTTTCTCAAATCCGGTGACTGGGAATAAATTCCACCCTATGAATCCTAAAGTTTAGTTAAAACCGGAAGGGTTTTAATTACAGGCAAGCGACAGGGTTGTTGTATGTAAAAGGCGAGCCGTTGGGGCTTGCAGATTGTAAATAACAAAACAACTAACCATGAAACGATATATTTTTTCGAGCCTGCTCTTTTTGTTGAGCCTGGCGTTTGTTTCCTGCTCCACTTCGCAACCCGCCGGGCAGACGGCAGATGGCCCCCGTCAACGGGGGCAGGACACCATTGTCATACAAAATGCCTATACCTTGGCGGACTACCTGCAGCGGATACCGGGGGTGTATGTTGATGGGTACAACGTCAGCATCCGCGGATCGGGGCCGCCTCTTTATATCGTCGATGGGGCCCGGATCGGCCACAGTTATTATAGTGCAGCCAATGCTGTCGCCATCGATGATATTGCTTCGGTCGAAGTACTTAAGAACGCTTCGGAGACGGTTATCTATGGCCGGGAAGGCAGCAATGGGGTGATCCTCATTCACACTAAGGGGGCTAACCCGAATGCGGGTAAGTATCAATAAATCGTGAGAGAGGGGAGGATCGTAGGTTTTTTGCTTTTTTAGAAACGGATGTACGGAAAGTGGGAAATGCGACACGAGCGAAGCGACTGACGCCTGCCTACCCGCCAGGTAAGCCTTGGCGGCCTGGCAGGCAGGGAGTAAGTCCGAAGAGGGGCAAAACAGATGTTCTCCGTTGATTCTTCTTTCAGCCGCCGAAGCTTCAGCGTAGGAGGCCCCCTTCTTTCCGCCTTCCGACTTCCGACTTCCGCTTTACTACGTCAGTCGCTTCGCTCGTGTCCGACTTCCGCTTTCCGACTTCCCCCTTCCCAACACTACCCCTGCCGCATCGCATCCACCGGGTCCATCCGGGCGGCCTGCAGAGCGGGGATCACCCCGGAAATGACGCCTACGATTATCGATACGGTAACCCCCAGCACCATATTGCCGAAAGAAAGGTACATATCGAAGTCGATCGCGTTGGAGAGGATTTTGATGATCGCCGACACGAGCACCAGGCCGAAAATGCCGCCGATCAGGCAAAGGATAATGGATTCGATCAGGAATTCCAGGAGGATAACCAGGCGTTTGGCGCCCAGGGCCTTCTTGATGCCGATGATATTGGTGCGCTCCTTGACGGAGACGAACATGATGTTGGCCACGCTCACGATACCAACCAGCATAGCCAGCAGGCCAATGATGATGCCGACGAGGTTGAGCACACCGAAAAAGCTGTCGAATACGCTGGAAATCATCGACAGCTCGTTGAGGGAGAAGTCGTCGTCTTCCATGGGCTTCAGGCGGCGTTTGGCCCGGAGTATGCCTTTGAGCTCATCCTTGAGCTGTTGCATGGAAACGTTTTCAGCCGCCTTGGCGGTTACGGAAGTGTCGAATATCTGTTTGGCCTTGAGGTTGGCCAGGTTGCGGGCATTGGGATAGGAAACCAGGACGACGTCATCAAAATTGAGCGGGTTGAGCAGGTCGTCGCCGGCTTTTTCCATCACGCCGATCACCTCGTATTTGCGGCCCATCATTTTGATCGTCCGGCCGATCGGCTCGATATTGGCGAACAGTTCCTCCGCTACAGTGTATCCCAATATGATCTTGTTGCTCCCGTAGTGGTATTCGTTGGTTGAGAAATACCGCCCTTTGTAGTATTCGAGTTTAAACATTTCGTCAAACTCGTAGGAAGAGCCGATGAGCACCGCTCCTTCTACGCTGCTGGAGCCGAATTTCACGGTTTTAAAGCCGATCACTACGTGGTAAGAAGTGAGCGACGCCGTGCGGGATTTTTCATGGATCACCTCGTAGTCCTGATAGTCGGGATTGGGGCGTTTAATGAGCTTCCACCAGTCCCCACTCGCATCCCTCCACGGCCATTTCTTTACATACACGACATCACTGCCCAGCTTTTCCAGGCTGCCGCGTACATTGTCCTCCAGAGAGTCGACTGCCGAAAGCACGCCAATGATGCAGAAAATACCAATGGAAATACCCAAAAGGGAAAGAAAACTGCGCATCCGGTTGGAACGCAACTGCTGGAAAGCCTGGGATATGCTCTCGAAAAAAACCCTTAAAATGATCATCATAACGTGCATTTTTTCGGCAAGTACGAATGTAAGCAACCCCGTCGTTCTGACCTAATACATTCGATGAATAAGAAAGGGTATTAGACCGGCAGGGTTGGTTGTTCTATAGGTTCACGGCCGCCCCTGATACACGAATAAGTATATGGACAGAATGAATGATTGAATGATTGAATGAATGAGGCTGCTCCGGAAAGTATCGACGGCGAAGAATATTTTGTCCACCCCCTGAATCCCCCGTGCTCCGACGCTGTAGCCAGCTATGGCGTCGGAGCACGGGGGTTAGGGGGTGGAATCCAAATAAAGTTTTCCATTTTGAGGTGCTAAAATCCTGAACTCGACTTTCCGGAGCAGCCTCACTGATACACCAATACACTGTGATACACCGATACACTCCTCCCTACACCGCCTCCAGCGCATAAGTAGAAAAAAAACTGCGCAGCCGCATCTGCAGCACCCCCCATATCGCTTCTTTGACGATACCCTTTGACATTTTAGAAACCCCTTCGATCCGGTCGGTGAAGGTGATGGGGACTTCCCTGAGCTTGAACCCCAGTTGGTAGGCGGCAAACTTCATTTCGATCTGAAAGGCATAACCCGCAAAACGGATTTTATCCAGGTCAATAGCGGAGAGCACCCGGCGGTGGTAGCAGATGAAACCCGCCGTAGGGTCGTTGACCGGCATCCAGGTAATGAACCGCACATAAAGGGAAGCGCCCAGGGAGAGGAAGATGCGGTCGAAAGGCCAGTTTTCCAGCTTGCCGCCCTTTACGTAGCGCGAACCGATGGCCAGGTCCGCTCCTTGGCCTACACAGGCGGCCTGGAGCCTCAGCAGGTCTTCGGGATGGTGAGAAAAATCGGCGTCCATTTCAAACAGATAATCATATCCGTGCTGCAGGCCCCACTTGAAGCCGGTAATGTAGGCCGTACCCAGGCCTAGTTTACCCTTTCGCTCGATCAGAAAAAGCTGGCCGGAGTAGCGCTTTTGCTGTTGCCGCACCAGTTCGGCAGTACCGTCGGGAGAGCCATCATCCACAACGAGTATGTGAAAGGCGGCGCCAAGGGAAAAAATTGTGTCAATCATCCTAACAATATTTCCCTTTTCGTTATAAGTTGGGATAATGACTAAACTGTCTGCCAATTTTTCTTTTTTTTGGGCCTCAAAGATAGTCTAATTTCCTTCTTTGACAAATTCATTGTGCGGGGTGAGGCTACCATTCTAACACTGGACAGCCTCGTACAACGTACACACAAGAACTCCCACTGTGTCCGCACATCGTACACAACCCCAGCCCATTCTGTCCAACTTTAGACGGATACCCCAGGGTGAAGTGCTGCCAATTGTTATCCAAACGACGTACCACAAGTGTAAATTACATTTATTTTGCCTTCCTCTCTGGGTACAACGCCCAGTCAAAACATTTAGCCAATGAATAAAGTTTATCGATATCTGCGCGCGCGTTGCTTACCTCTTTTCTTTTTATTCCTGCCGGTTTTTCTGGTTGCACAGGGCCCCATCAGCGGCTTTATGCCGGGGCGGGGTATCACCGATGTTGCCCTGGGATATTCCACCGAATCCTTCAGCAGTTATCTGTTTGGCGATGAAAAACAAGAAAGCCGGTTGACTACGGAATCCATAAACCTCTTTATTGAACACGGTTTTACCGATACCCTCTCCCTGGTCGTCAATGTCCCCTACTTATGGATTGACCCGGAAAACCGCGGCCCGCAGGATGCGGGCCTCTACGTCAAATACCGCAATCAGTATAAAAAATATACCTCGGGCTACCTCAACCTGATCACCTCTATCGGCCTGAGCTTCCCCATCTCCGGTTATCCTAAGGACACCGACACCCCCATCGGGCAACGCGCCATCAATTTCCAGGGGCGCTTCCAGGGCCAGTATGTGTCCGATTTCGGCGTGTTCTTCCAGCTTCAGTCCGGGGTGGACTTCCAGTTTCTGGAAGAGCTACTGCCCGCCGTTCCTATTCTCTTCCGCACCGGGTATGGCGCCCGCCGCTATTTCGTGGAAGCCTGGATCGAATCTTACAACACTCTCAACGGTGGCGTCGACACCCAAATTGCCGGCGGCGCCGGCTCCCAATGGCTCCGCATCGGCGGTAGCCTGTATCTGCCGCTGAGCTCCAACTTCGGCATCGTATTCGGCGGCGCCCGGATACTCACCGGCAGGAATATCGGCCTGTCCACCCGCTGGAATGCAGGGGTGGTGTATAGATGGGACCGGAGGAGGGGTGAATAGACAGGGGTTTGATGGAACGCCCCCTCCCGAACGAACTATTCCCCCTCAAAAAGCCTTTTACAATAATAACTTGACCAAAAAAACAGCTTGTTTTCCCGTATACGATATCCCGAAAAGGTAAGCCCAGAAGAATTGGACACCTATCTCGCCGCCGGCTGGCGGTGTATGGGGCAGGCCGTTTATACCTCTCACTTCATGTTTTTCGGGACGGAACCCGAAAGGAGGATTTATTCCACCATTCCCGCCCGGTTGCCGCTGGAAGGCTACCGGTTTTCCAAAAGCCAACGCAAGCTATGGCGCAAAAATGAAGGCGCTTTCAGAATTGAGGTGGGCGCTCCTGCCAATTACGATGAAGCCAAACAAAGGGTCAACCAGGCTTACGCCCGGCAGTTTCCCCGCCGCGCCATCAACGATGCGGAGGATATACTAAGCAATGGCAAGGGGCGGCTGGCGCTGGACACCCGGGAGGTTGCGATCTACCACGGAGAAAACCTCATTGCCTTTAGCTTTTTCGACAAGGGGCGCCGGAGTTTGTACAGTAAACAAGGAATTTACGACCCGGCCTACCACCCCTACAGCCCCGGCTTTTTCACCATGCTGGTGGAAATCCGGTACGCGCTCGAACAAGGCCTTAGCTATTATTACCCCGGCTACGTAGTGCCCGGTAACCGGGAGTTCGACTACAAACACCGCGTGGGGGCGCTGCAATATTTTGAATTGAAAAGCGCCGGCTGGAAGCCCTTCGATCAACTAGCGGAAGAGGATATCCCCATCAATTATCTGCGGCGTCATTTGAGGGAGTTGCAGGAAGCCCTCAAAATCCGGGGCATCCAAAGCCAATTGTTCGATTACCGCTATTTCGATATTCGCTTTTACGACAACCGCCCCTACCCTTTCCTTGAGTTTCCCTGCTTTTTGTTGCCCGACTCCAAACACAAGGAGTCCATATGCCCGATCACTATCTTTGACCCCATCCAAATGGAGTTTCAGATATACAACTGCCGTTTTTTTGGCCTGGGGATCGAACACCTCAGCACCTACTGTCAAGCGCTCCTTTCTTCCTCCCCCACTTTCAAAATCCCCGTATCCGTATTCGACACCCTCCATGAATCCTGCGACCTGGAAGCAGCGCTTCAGGCCTTGTCGGACTATGCTCCCTGAGATAAAACCGGAAAGCCTGGGTTTTATCAGAGATAGTTTTTAAAAATATTATTAGCTTACAGCCCCAAGATTTCAAGCGCTGAAAATGTTTGCAGAAAAGCACTACCCCGAAGTGATGATCCCCGAAGAACTCGATACCTATCTGGCGAAAGGATGGTATCGCATGGGGCAAACTATCTTTACGACCCACTTTCTGTGCTTTGGCCGTACATTCTACTCCGCCATCTGGATTCGCCTGCCGCTGCAGGGTTATCAGTTCCGCAAGAGCCTGCGCAAAATCCACCGCCGAAACCAGGAACGGTTTCAGACAAAGGTCGGGCCGGCTTCCATTACCCCGGAAAAGGAACAGCTCTACCGCCGCTACAAAGCCTCTTTTCCCGGCATACTGGCGCCTTCCCTCAGAGACTCCCTGCTGGATGGCGAAGATTTCAATGTCTACAACACCTACGAAGTAGCTGTCTATGACGATAATAAGCTGGTAGCCCTCAGCTTTTTTGACCTGGGAAAAAACAGCGCCGCCAGCATTATGGGCATCTACGACCCCGACTACCGCAAATACAGCCTTGGGTTTTTCACCATGCTTATGGAAATTGACTTCAGCATGGAGCGGGGGCTGGAGTTTTTCTATCCGGGTTATGTGGTGCCAGGCTATCACCGCTTCGATTATAAACTGCGGATCGGCGAGATGGAAGATATTGAGTATTATGACCTCCGCACCAGGGTATGGCAACCCTACAACCAACTTGATGAATCAGAAGTGCCGTTAAAAAAAATGGAAAACCGGCTGGATAGGATTCAGGAACTTCTGACTAAAAACAACTTCTGGAGCCAAAAACTGTACTACCCACTTTTTGAAGCTAACTTATTCGGCTTTTGGCACGCTCCTTATTTTGACTATCCTGTATTTCTGCTCTGTTCGCCCAAGGTGAACAACACTAAATACTACCTCATGGCCGTTTACGATCCCCGTGAAGATAACTTCCAGCTCCTGCGCTGTTCTCTCTTCGACGACCTGCAGTTCTACTTCAATGAAGCCTACACCGATTCCTTCGACCGCCGGAAAAACTTCATCGAACTGGTCGTTATTGAGGAAGTGCTGGCCAGCAGTTCCCAGCCCGCGGAGATCGTACAGGCCTTTTGAGTAAAAAACCCCGTCCGGCAAAGCCTGAACGGGGCAATATATGAAACTTAAAGTGACTAAACTCTAAATGCTGGAACCTTCCGGGGCCTCGGCACGCTGCAGGCTGCCCAGCAGAACCTTCCCTTCCTCTATTTCAAAAAACTGTACGATCCGGGCGGCCCCGGCTTGAAGAAACAGGTAGTACGCCCCGTCTGGCAACCCCTTAGTGATGTAGTTCCTGGAAAAGCCGTTGCGGGACTCTTCCACCCCCTGATACCAGCTCAGCCCCGTCAGGCTGATAATGTGGGTATGCACTGGAGCTGAATTCAGGTTCGATAACTGGACGTTGACCAGGCCGCCCTCTCCGGAAGCGCCGATGTTGGCAAGAACCTGCTCCTTACTGCCCAATGGCTGGCTTACGTTGCGGCTCAACCCATTCCTGCTTACGCCCTGTCCCTGTACTTCAAAAAAGCGAACCTGGCCGGCAAAAAAAGTGAACGCTTTCACCTCCCGGGCCGATTTGTTCGAAACCCCCAGGATATACGACCCTTCTTCCATACCCTCCATTACCAGCCGGAGAGAATAACCGTTTTCGCCACTGATGAAATCGGAGTATCGCTGGCGGCCGTCAATCGTTTTTAGAAAAACTTCGGTACGGGCCTGCTCCAGGTTTGCCAACTGAACAACAACCGCCGCTTCGCTCTCGGCAGCATGGAAATGGACAATAAGCCGGGCGGAAAAGGCCGGGTTAAAGGCGAACAGGCTCAAAATAGCACTCCAAAAGATAGTTTTCATGATCGTGAATTTTGGTTAACAATCGGTGATTTATTACAAGTGCTCCAAAGATGCCCGATCCGAACCAAACCTGCCTGTACGCAGCTGCCAAATAGCCCGACAGAACGGTCTTTTTACTGGAATTTTCTTGCATTGGCTGTATTAGTATTGTGTTTACGTGCGATTATGCCTCCTCTCTGAACTCCGAAGGGGTCTTGCCAAACTCCTTTCGGAAGACCTTGGAGAAATAATCCGGATCACTAAATCCGGTATCGAAAGCCACTGCCGCCACTGTCAATTGGGGGTCATTCAGCAACACTTTGGCATGTTGCAGGCGCAGGTAGCGGATGAAATAGGTAGCCGGCTGCCCGGTGAGGGCGGATAGTTTCCGGTGCAGCTGGGAATGACTCATGCCGGCTTCCTGGCAAAGTTGTCCGACCGAAAAGCTGCTGTCATTGAGGTGCGCCTCAATAATCGCCCGGATTTTTTCGAGGAAGGGGTCGGTTGGCAGTTCGGCGGAAGGCTTTTCGAGTTTTCCGGACGCAACCTCATCGCCGGTGAGCCTCGCCCGGTAGTACCCCTGCAGGCGGCGGCGCAATTCCAGCAACTTCCGAATCCGCACATGCAGTTCCTCCTCATCAAAAGGCTTGGCCAGATAAGCGTCGGCGCCGCACTTCAGGCCATCCAGTTTAGAGCGGTGATCGGCTTTGGCGGTAAGCAAAATAATGGGAATATGGCTCGTCCGTTCCTCCTCCTTTAATTGCCGGCAGAGGTTATAACCGTCCATTTCCGGCATCATCACATCACTGATAATCAGGTCGGGCGTGTGGGTGATGGCCATTTCCAGCCCCTCCTTTCCGTTACCGGCAATGAACAGCTGGTAGGTTTCACCAAGACAGGATGCCAGGTAGTGAATGACATCGGCATTATCTTCCACCAGCAACACAGCCGGCGCTCCCTGAGCACTGTTGGCGGCAATAGTTTCCGCATTTGGGCGCCTGGCTGGGAAAAACGATGCCGCAGCCGGGATGGCTTCCCCTACCGCTGCCTGGAGGGTGATCGGAAGATAGACAGTAAAGACGGCGCCCCGCGGCGGCCGGTTCCCAGCAATGAGTTCCCCGTCCAAAAGGCGGGCCAGTTCCCTGGCCACCGACAAGCCAATGCCGGCGCCCCCCAGCTCCCCTCTATCCACCCGTGGAGGATAGGAAAGCCCAGGCTGTCCTCCTTCCTCCTGCCCAGCCTTAGCCCAAGGGGCCGGGGCTTGGTAAAAGCGGTCAAAGACTGCTTCCAGCTTATCTTCCGGAATGCCGATCCCCGTATCTGCCACTTGTAATTCCAGAGATGGCTTCCCGTTGTATTCACCCTGCTCAGTGAACACATATACATGGCCTCCTTCCGGGGTGAATTTGATCGCGTTGGAAAGCAGGTTGGATAGTATTTGTTGCAATTTCTCAGGGTCCAGGTCCATCTCCAGGCTCGCAGCGCGGGGTAGAAAGTGCAGGCGAATATTTTTATTTTCAGCATAGGCTTCAAAAGACTCGGTGAGGTAACGCAGGAAAGGAACCACATCCGTCCGTATTTTGTCGACGGGCAGGTTGCCCGATTCCAGACGGGCGAGTTCCAGCATCTGGTTGACCAGCTGGAGCAGGCGGCTGGTGTTCCGCTGGATCATTTGCACCCCATCGTCCACCCATTCCCGTGGATTATCTTTGATGCGGGTAGCCATACCGGCAATAATGGACAGCGGCGTCCGGAACTCATGAGTGATATTGGTGTATAACCTGGTCTTTAATCCATCCATTTCCTTCAGGCGCTCCGCCTCGCGCTGTTCAAGGCGGCGGTTGAGCTGGAACCGGTACAGGCTGTAAATAAGGAATATCAGAGCAGAACCGTAAAAGGTGTAAGCCCACCAGCGTTTCCACCAGGGTGAAGCAATGGTGAAACTCCATTCCGTGCCGGTTTCATTCCATACGCCATCGTTGTTACTCGCCTGTACTTTGAGCAGATAATGGCCAGGGGCAAGGTTGTTGTAAATAGCCGTTCGGTTGTTGGCGCCGGTTTCTATCCAATGTTTATCATGCCCTTCCAAAAAATATCGATAGCGGTTCTTTTCGGGTATGGCCAGGCTCAAAGCGGCAAACTCAATGGTGAGGTTGTTTTGCCACCACTTTAAGGTTATTTCCTCTGCATAGCTGATGTCCTGCTCCAGCAGGGATGCCTCCCCTCCCGGGCGGATTTCAACGTTGTTGACCTTTAAACCAGAAAGCCATACAGGAGGCAGGTAGGGGTTCCCGGAAAGGCTGTCCGGGTGAAAAACAACCGTGCCGTTTTCTTCATAGAAATACATATTGCCATACAGGTCCTGGTATTTGTAATCCCCCTGCTCCAGGAACACGCCCCGAAAACCGTCGTGGCTGGAAAACACTTCAAATTGCGCCTTTTCAGGATTGAAACAAGCCAGTCCCCCGTCGGTACTCAACCACATATTGCCCTTTCTATCCTCCAAAATGCCAAATACCCGGTTGTTCGGCAGCCCGGAGTTTTCGGTTGTCCAGTTGAAAAAGACAGGCTGCCCGGCATTCCAATGCATCATACTGAGGCCCCTGCCAGTGCCTATCCACAAGCGCCCCCGGGAGTCTTCCATCAGGGAATTGACCTGGTTATGGATGAGGCTGTTGGCATTGCCTGGATCAAACTGAAAGTTTTCGGACGCCATCGTCAAAGGGTCCAGGCGGTATAACCCGCCTCCGTAAGTGCCTACCCATACTCCTCCGTACCTATCCTCCAGGATATCCCCGATCTGGTTGTGGTCTTTGCTGTCCGGCCGGCCGGGATCCTGGTAAAAATGGCGGTAGGCCCCTGATTCGGGTTGGTAGACAAAAACCCCCATTTTATAACTGCCGGCCCATACCCAACCGCGGGAATCCACCATGATGGTGGAGGGAGAAAAGGAAAAATAGGAATCCGGAAAAGAAAACGTGTGGATAGGCCCCAATTGAGGGTCAACCTGAACCAACCTCCCTTTGGATAGGGCCCAGACGGAACTGCCGGGCCCGGCCGCCAGGCCGATAATCCGGCTGAGGGGGTTGTCTTTTTCTTCGAAATAACGCGTTTTTTCTCCGGTGCGGCCATCAACTCTCAGCATTCCATTTCCATAATGCCCCAGCCAGAGAGCGCTGTCCGCCGTTTGTACAATGGGGTCCTCCCGCCCGAAAGTAGTTCCTTCATATTCTATCCCAAAAGGTTTGAATTTTGGCGAATAAGGGCTTTGCTTCAAAAAACCGCCTTCTTCCAGAGCAATCCAGGTATTCCCTTCCCGGTCGGTAAAGGGCAGCACTCTGTTTTGAAAACCATGGCCCGGGCAGTTTCGGATAAACTGCAGGCTGTGGTCGTTGGGGTTTAACAGATACTCCTTACCCGAATCGAGGCGAACCAGAATGCCGCCTTCATCCTGCCGCCTCATAGCGATGGCCCACCTACTGCGCGCTCCCTCTTCCGGGTCGTCCGGCAGAACCACCGGCGCACTCCTGCCCGTGGGTATGTCCAGGGTAAAGATGCCCATCCCGGTACCCAGCCACAGGCGGCCGCCGTCGGGCACAATGCCCCACACATCCTGAAGGCAAATATTCTCCTTGCGGAAAGCCTGGTACTTGCGAAACCGGCCATTTGCCTTTTCGAAGCGCCCCAGGCCATCTTGCAGGGTTCCTATCCAGATGTCTCCATTGTCGCTTTGAGCCAGCCGGATGATGATGTTACCGGGCAGGCTGCTGGTGTCTCCGGGTTGATGATAATAATTGGTGAATTTCTCCGTCCGGGGGTCAAAATGGCTGAGGCCGTTGTTGGTGCCCACCCAAAGGGAACCGTCTTGTCTGTCTTCGATGATACAGGAAACAAAGTCATGGGCCAGGCTTGTAGTGTCAAAGGGGTTGTGCTGATAAAGAACATAATTGTAGCCATCGTATCGGACCAGCCCATTGAGCGAGGCAAACCAAATGAATCCCCGGCTATCCTGCTGGATATCCAGAATGGTGTACGGCAGGCCCCGTTCCCCAAAGGAGGTGGCGGGAATAACCGTTTTCTGGCTGAGGCCAGAAACAAAGAATGAGAGAAAGAGGCACAACACGGCCAGGAGGTGGGTGTGGGTCTTCATAATACGTCGAATCGGGTGAAAATATACAGGTAGGATGAGTAAAGCGCTCCCCTACCCTTATACATAGTAATGTATTTTTTCGCTTCAGGCAAGTTGCCGGACAATTCCTTAACGCTTCCTGCGCACACTATACGGCGCCTCCTCATCCAGCAAAAAAGCCTCCTGCAACACTTCGTACAACACCGCTTCGGGAATGTCCTTCAGCTGGTAAAAGACAACGCCGGACACCTGCTTGCGCCCCCGGGCGTCGAGCAGGCCCTGCTCGTTGCTCAGCTCGTTGCCTCGGGTGAAGGCCAGTTCCACGCCCTTGTCTTTAGTGGGGTTGAGGTAGCAAATCCAGCTGCGGCGGTAGTAAAAGGGAATCTTATACCGGATTTTCGCCGTCACTTCGGGGTAGGATGTGATCAGTTGATGCAGGTAGTCTATCATTTCCTGCTGCGGGCTGTCCAGATCGGATAGGTAGGCTTCGATGTCGTTCATAAGTAATTTTTGCCCTCCGCCGGGGTAGCGTGTATTTCACCTCCACCTTTAGGGGGGTTAGGGCGTGCGCGCTGCCCAGCCGGAGAATATTCCCACAACACTTCCCCTCCCATTTTGGTTACTTTGGGTAAAGAGAAGGAAATAGCATGAGAAAGATACTGATATTCGCCATCATTTCCACCTTCATCGCCTGCAATGCTTACCGGGAGTTACCCGGCGCCAAAGTAGACGACAGCTGGAAGGTCAAACAACTTCCCCCTTCCGTACAGCAGGAAGGCGGTGACCCCGCCGCCGGGTTGAACTATCTGGTGTACGGTGATTACATCGGTTCCGGGGTGCCCTATGATTTTTTTAAAAAGAAAATGGGCCATGAGCTGGATACCGTGCTTCGCCGGGAGGGAGAGAATGCCAATGTCGGTTATGGCGCTACCGTTTTTACCGCGCCGAATGGAGTAAAGGTGGTCAACGGCAACTGCTTCACCTGCCATGCCGGCGAACTCAATGGCGAAGTGGTCCTGGGGTTGGGCAACAGCCTATCCGATTACCGCAAGAGCCTGGCCCCTTTGGCCAAGCTGATGCGCATGGGCGTAGGGCTCAAATACAAAAAAACCGATGAGGAATGGCGGGCCTTCGAGGATTTCTCCAATTACTTCGGCGAAATGGCGCCCTACATACAGACCAACCAGCCCGGCGGCAACCCCGCCTTCCGCCTGGCGGAGGCCTGTATGAACCACCGAAATCCGGTTGACCTCACCTATCAGGAGGAACCCAATTATGAAATGATGGAGTACACCATCGCCACCGATGTGCCGCCGCTTTGGAATGTCAGGAAGAAAAATGCACTCTACTACAATGGTATCGGGCGGGGCGACTTCACCAAGCTGCTCTTCCAGGCCTCCGTACTGGGTATTCCGGACAGTGCCGCCGCCCGGCAGGCCGTTAATCAATTTAAGGATGTAGTGGCCTGGCTGAAGGAACTGCAGCCGCCCCCCTACCCTGCCCCGGTAGACCAGCAACTGGCGGCCAAAGGCGAAACGGTGTTCAATGAACACTGCAGCAAGTGCCACGGGACGTATGGCGAACAGGAGCGTTATCCGAACAAGCTCATCTCCCTGGCTCTGGTTAAAACAGACCCCCTGTACGCCAATTATGCTTACCATTCCGGCATCGTCGGCTGGTACAACAACAGCTGGTTCGCCAATACGGAGCCCCGCTCCTACTTCGAACCCAATCTTGGCTATGTCGCCCCGCCCCTCGATGGCATCTGGGCCAGCGCCCCCTATCTGCACAATGGCTCGGTGCCCACCGTAGAGGCCCTGCTCAACAGCCCCCTGCGCCCCACCTACTGGAGCCGCAGCGGCCGCTCCGATGATTACAACCACCAGGAGCTGGGCTGGAATTACGCCCCACTCGAAAAACCCCAGGGCGATTGGGCTTTTGATACAACTTTACCCGGGTACAGCAATAAAGGGCACTACTTTGGCGATAAATTATCGGACGAGGATAGAAGGGCCGTGATCGAGTATCTGAAAACCTTGTAGCCTATTGGGTTTTCGGAATTGGGCCTCAGGCCTTCACCTCTATTTCGAATCCTATTTCCGCTCCTTTCTCCGCCCGGATACACGCGATGGTAAAGGACAGAGATATTACGTTCACTTGAGACTCCTCTCTTTTGGAGGGGCTGGGTGAGGCTAAAAAACACACCATGAAAGAATTAATTACCCTTCTCTTTTTACTCACTGCCACAGCCGCCACAGCCTGGAGCCAGAGCAGTGAAACAGCCGCCATTCAGCAGCGGCTCGACGAATACTTCCAGGCCACTGAGGCCAAGGATTGGAACAAGGTAGTCGACATGGTCTACCCCAAATTATTTACCCTCGTCAAAAAAGAAGATATGGTGCGGCTATTTGCCGACATGGAGGGCAATGGCATGGTGTTCCAGATGAAAGACTTTAAAGTCAACAGCATCTCGGAAGCGTTGGCTCACGAGGGCGAGCGCTTCGCCCTGGTCGATTACAGCGCCGGCATGAACATCCGCTTCACCTCCGCCGCCTACCAGGATTCGAGTATGGTCAACGTCTTACAGGCCAGCTTTGCGGCTACCTACGGCGAAGAGAACGTCCGCTATCAAAAAGAGGACAACAGCTTCGACATTCAGGCGGAAAAGACCATGTTTGCAATCGCACCGGAAGGCAGCGCCGATTGGGCATTCATGGAGAACAACCCCGGACAGGAAGGGCTGCTGGGTACTTTGATCCCCGAAGTGGTCCGGGAAAAGCTGGGGAGTGGGGAGTAGGGAGTAGGGAAGTCGGAAGGCGGAAGTCGGAAGGGGGCAAGCTTCGGCGGCTGAAAGAAGGTGGAAAGCGGACTGGAATGTTGGAGCGGCTTTGCTTCGAACTTCGCCGGGGTGACGCCGTTATAAGAGTAGGTTAGTAGCACCAAAAACATCCCCTGATTGACAAAATGGCAAAGAATAGTACGAAGAACCGGCAGGATAATCGCCATTATCCTGGCTGTTCTTTTATTGCTTTTACTTGCCCTTTGGATAGCCATACAACGCCCGGGAGTACAACAATACATAGCGGATAAAGTAACCAGCAGCCTGTCCAGCCGCCTGCAAACGCCCTTTTCCATTCAAAACATTGAACTACAATTTTTCAACCGGGTTTTGCTGGAAGGCGTCTATATTGAAGGCCTGAGCGGAGATACCCTTCTTTACGCCGGCCGCCTGGAAGCCCGGCTCGGATTGTTTGCTCCTTTCCGACAGCAACTGGAAGTTACAGGAGTAGAACTGGATCGCACCCTGATCCGCCTGAGCCGCAATGCAGACAGCGTTTACAACTTCCAGTTCCTCATCGACGCCTTCAGCAGCCCTCAGCCAGATACCAGCCAGGCGCCCTCCGAATGGGCCTTCGACGTACAAAAAGTGACGGTGGCTAACACCCGGTTCAGCCTTGAGGACTCGGTAAGTCAAAGTAGTATGTATGCAAAGATCGGCGATTTTTCAACCGCGATCCGTCGGTTGAACCTGTCCGAACAAAAGATAAATATCGGCAAGCTCCAGCTAAAAAACAGTTTTTGCAGCTACGCCAGCCGGGCGGAGCCGGAGCCGGCCTCCCTCGTGATAGAAGACACCACCGCCCGCCTGGAATTCCCCTTCCCGGGCTGGACCCTGGCGGCGGAGCAGCTACAGGTAGAAAGCGTAACCTTTGCCTATGATGACTTCAGCCAGCCGCCGGGCCCCGGCGGGCAGTTTGACCCTTCCCATATGCACGTACAAGATATACAACTCGATATCCGCTCTTTCAGCTGGGCAGATACGGCTCTGTCTGCTACCGTCCGGCAGCTCGCACTTCGGGAAAAAAATGGGTTTAAGCTGCAACAACTAGCCGGCGGCCTGCATATCAGCCCTACCGACATTACCCTTTCAGAATTGTCAATAGAAACTCCGGGCAGCCGCCTGGCAGCCCCTCTTGGCAGCCTGCGCTTCCCGGAATTTGCCAGCCTGTCCAACTTCATCGATGAAGTAGATATGGCGGTGGAACTGTCCCCTTCCTATTTTGCCGTGGAAGACATCCGCTACTGGAGCGGGCCCCTACCCTATCTGAAAGCCGGTTATTCCGGCAAGGCAAGGCTTAGCGGCAACCTCCGGGGGCGGGTGAATCACCTATCCGCCTCCGGGCTTTCCGGTTCCCTGGATGATGCGCTTGATTTTCAGTTCGACGGCTACATCCGGGGGTTGCCCGAAACAGAAAGCCTCACCTTCGGAATAAATATCGAAGAGCTGCGCGCTTCCTACCAGGGAATCACCGAGGCTACCGAAGGCCTGGGGTTGCCCGCCGGGCTGGCCCATCTCGGCGCCATCCGGTTGGGCGGATATGTGGGTGGCCGCATGGATAGCCTCTACACCAGGAACTTCGTCATCCGCACCGGCGGTTACACCGCTTTCACCGGAAAGGCTACCGCTACGGGTTTGCCGGATATGGGCCGGGCACGCTTCCTCGTAGAGATCAGCGAACTGCGCACCCAGCCCTCCGAACTGGCCGGCTTTATGGAAGGAGCGCAACCAACTCCTCTTATCGCACTGGGAAAAATGCAATACCAGGGCCGATTTGAAGGCACGATTTACGATTTCAACCTCAATGGCACGCTTAGTTCTGAACAAGGAGAACTAAAAGAGTCGGTAAGCCTTCATTTCAACAAAACCTACAGCAACGCCAGCTACACCGGGCGGGCGTCCCTATCCGGCCTTCAACTCGGCGTCATTTTGGGAGACACCAGCACCTTTGGAGCCACAACCATGAACCTACAGGCAACCGGTAGCGGCCTGTCCATGGACAGCCTGTCCGCAAAAGTGGAGGCAACCGTAGAATCCATCACCTTCCTGGGCTATGAATATCGGGATATCCGGGTCGACGGAAATGTTGAAAAGCGCCTGTTCGAAGGCAGGATCAATGTGGACGGCCCGCATCTTTGTTTTCAGTTGGACGGGCGGGCCGACCTCAACGATAGCCTTCCCGCCCTCAATTTTGCGCTTCAGCTGGACACGGCCGAACTCGCCTATCTCAACCTGTACCCCAGCGCCCTGCGCCTGAGTACCTCGCTGGAAGCCAGCCTGAAAGGCAACAACCTCGATAACCTCTCCGGCTTTGCCGCCCTGCGCCGGCTGGCAGTGGCGGATGAGCAACAAAAATACTTTGCTGACAGCGTTACCCTCCACGCATTTGAGCGATCCACCGACAACCGCGTACTTCGGTTTCAGTCGGATTTTGCCAAAGCCGAACTCGTAGGCGGCTACCGCATGGGCGAGCTGCCTGGATTACTGATCGAATTCGTCGACGGTTTTTTTCCCATCAAACGCCTCATTCAGGCTGATGCAGCGCCCGATAGCCTGGTGGCGCCTCCCCGGTATGCCAGCCAGAATTTCCAGTTCTCGGCAAGCCTTTCCCACCCGGCACGCCTGGCCCGTATCTTCGTACCGGCACTACAAACATTGGATACCGCCAGCTTCCAGGGACAATTCAATAGTGAAAAACGGGAACTGGAATTCAGCGGCCAGGCCCCAATGCTGCAATACAACGGGCTGCAATTTGATAGCATCCGGTTTTCAATAAAAGGTTCTCCGGAAGGGCTGGCCAACCAGCTATCCATCCAAAGCCTTCAGCGTGACGGCCAGGCGCTGCTGGCCGATAGTAAGGCTACCGCCCGGTTGTTTCAGGACAGCCTCGTCTTCGGGCTGAACATCCAGGATGATACCAGTGGCCAAAAGCTGGCCCTGCAGGGGGTAATGGCAGCGCCCGATGAGCGCTTCCACGTCCAGCTTCTCGGCCCCCTGGTGTTGAACGGCTACGGCTGGTCCATACCGGAAAACAACGACATCACGTTCGCTCCCGGCTATCTGAATGTTGAGAACCTCAAGTTTGCCCGAAATCAGCAGCAATTTCGGATTCAAAGCCGGGATGCCGCATCCGATGAAGATTTCGCCCCCATTGACATCACTTTCACCCAGTTCAGGCTGGTAGAGCTGGCCCGCCTGGCTGGGCTGGATGATAACTTCCTCAGCGGCGCCTTAAACGGAAAAGCAACCGTTAGCCACCCCGATACCCTATACCATTACGAGGCCAACCTCGACATCCACGAACTGATGGTTGACAGCCAGCAGGTAGGGAATCTGGCGCTCTACGCCGCCCCCAGCCCGAATCAGCAGGAGCTGATCCTGAATGCCCAGCTATCCGGGCTGCAAAATGCTTTCGCACTCACCGGCCGTTATGGGCTGAACAACGGCCAACTGGGATTTAACCTCAAGGTAGGCCGGCTGCAGATGGCCCTTGCTGACTTTTTCGCCGGGGGCGCCATCAGCAACAGCCGGGGCGTACTCAATGGAACGCTGGAAATAGGGGGTACGGCCGGCCAACCGGAAATAGCAGGCGCCATCGGCCTCGACAGTGTATCGACCTTCGTGGAGTATCTCCAAGCCCGCTATTTAGTCCCCAGCCACACCATCCGCCTGCGGGAAAACGTCATCGATATTGGGCGTATGGAATTGCTGGACCCCGACAACCGCAAAGCCACCCTGGAGGGCCAGGTTACTCACCGCTATCTCAAAGACATCCAGTTGGGCCTGCACTTTACCGCCCCTGCCTTTCAGGTCCTCAATACCGGCCCAAAGGACAATGACCTCTTTTACGGAAAAATAATGGTCAGTATTGACGCCAGAGTCAACGGCCCGCTCGAAGCGCCCGCCATCGATGTGTACACCAAAACCTTACCCGGCACCCAACTTACCGCCCTACCACTCAGTGAAGAAGATGCCATCGTCCAGGAGGGGTTCATCCTGTACGGCAAGCCTTCCGAATATCAGAGTGACACCAGCCAGGCGGCAACCTATCAAACCACCCTTTTGGGTTATGCGCTCAACCTTCAGCTGGAGCTCACGCCCGACGCCGAACTGATCGCCATCATTGACCCGGCAACCGGCGACAAGCTTACTGCCCGCGGACGGGCCAGCCTGGCCGTGGAAATGGACCGGAGCGGCCGCCTGAGCACAACGGGAGACATTTATCTTACGGAAGGAAGCTACTTTTTCAATTATGAAGGCCTGGTGAAGCGCACCTTTCAGATCAGGCAAGGCAGCCATATATTTTTACCCGGCGACCCGTTGGAAGCTCGTTTTGACATCACCGCCCAGTATGCGGCGCGCACCTCCACCTACGAGCTGATCAGCCAGCAGGCCGGCCTCAGCCCTGAAGAAGCCAGCGCCGCCAGGCGCCGGACAGAAGTACTGATCTTAATGGACCTGAAGGGCACGCTTTCCGAGCCGGAGATCACCTTTGACATTCAGCTGCCGGAAGCCCAGGCCAGTGCGGTAGCTGCTGCGGTAGAGACGAAGCTGGCCCTGCTTCGCGAAAGCAGCAACGAACTCAACAAACAGGTGTTTGGGCTCCTCCTGTTCAACTCTTTCCTGGCCGAGCAAAGTGGAAGCACTACATTGGCGGAAGCAGGGGAGAATATAGCCCTTTCGAGTGTCAGCAACCTGCTTACCAACCAGCTCAACCGGCTGGCCAATCAGTACGTAAAAGGTGTAGATTTGGAATTGCGGCTCGATTCCTACCGAACTGCCAGCGGACAAGGAGCCGCCAGTACGGTCACCGATGTAGGGCTGGGTTTGTCCAAACAGCTGTTCGATGACCGGCTGTCGATCAAAGTAGGAGGCGCCGTGGGTTTTGGAGAAACCTCCAGCCCGGAAGCCTTTACCGCCTTGTCCAGTGAGTTCTTGCTGGAATATAAGCTGACCGAAGACGGCCGGTATCGGGTCCGGGTATTTCGGCGGCCCGACTATGACATCATCAAAACCAGCAATACAGTCCGGACCGGAGTCAGTATCCTGTATAAAAAGTCATTCGGGGGCGCCCAATCACTGAGTGACACGACAAAAACCAGCCAATGATGAAGCGGCCCATACTACATCTTATCCTTTACCTTACTCTGATCGCTTCCACACTGGCCTGCAACCCCACCCGGCGGCTACCAGAAGGCCAACTACTCTATCGGGGCGCCGAGGCTGCCTTTGCGGGCAGCCCTCCGGCACAGTCAAAAAAGGTAGAAGCGCAGATGCTGGAATTGGCCCGCCCGGCGCCCAACGGAAAACTATTTGGCCTCTATCCCCGGCTGGGTATCTACAATGCTTTTGCCAACAAGAAAAAGGGAATCGGGAAATGGCTGCGGGAAAAACTGGGGAACCCACCCGTCACCTACGATTCTGAATTGGCGGAAAGAAGCCGGCTGAGGATGGAAAAATACCTCAAGGACAACGGCTACCTGCAGGCCCGCGTTGAACAGGACACGCTGGTAAAACATAAAAAAGCGACGGCTCTTTACAAAATTCAGGCAGGGGCCCGCTACCGTGTCAGCGCAGTTGACTGGCCAAACGACACCAGTTCTCTCCAGCCCCTGCTGGCACAGCAAAAAGCGGAGAGCCTTCTGAAACCGGGAATGCCATACCAACTCAGTCAATTGGAAGGGGAAAGGAACCGGCTGGCACAGGCTGGCATCGAGCAGGGTTTCTTCGGGCTGAACAGCGAAAATTTCTACTATTACCTGGACACCACCCTCACGCAGCATCAGGTAGGCCTTTACCTGAGGGTAGCCCCCCCTCAGGACGGGCGCCCTTTGCGCCGCCATTATATCGGGCGTACGGCCATTTATCCTACCTACCTGCTCGAAGAGCAAGGCGCCGACCTCCGGATGGACACCTTTCAGATGGAGGAGTTCCAATTCATTCAATCCCAGGATTATGTTGAGCTTCCGGTGCTCAAGCGCGCCGTATTGCAGCGGGAGGGAGAGCTGTATGTTCATTCCCTGCAACAAAAAACGGTCAACCGCCTGTTGGGGCTGGGGCCCTTTAAGTTTGTCAACCTCAAATATCAGCTACGGGAAGAACAGGACACGCTGTTCCTGGACCGCCAGTTGTTCCTAACCCCTAGCCTCACCCAGGATTTTTCAGCGGAGCTGGAAGCCAGCTCTCTGGAAAGCAATTCTCTCGGCTCGGCCCTCAACATCAATTACACCCACCGCAATTTTCTGGGGGGCGCGGAAAATTTTTCTGTGGATCTTTCCACCGGCCTACTGACTCAATTGGGGAAAGATATCCGTTTTATCAACTCTTTCAATATTTCGCTGGACGGGCGGCTGAGTTTTCCGAGCCTGCTGATCCCCTTTGGCCTGATCCGCCCGGAGCGCGCCTGGCAAGCCCGGTCCACTGCCGCTTTAGGCACGGAATTCGAACGGAGGACGGCCCAGTATACGCTGCAGTCGTTTAGAGGCAAATTTGCCTATCAATGGCAACCCGGCAGCCTCCACCAGCACGAGCTTTCTCCCCTGCAGCTCACCTGGGTTGATACCCGCAACACCTCTTCAGCTTTCGATGAACGGCTGATGGCCAATCCCCGGTTGAGGGCTAGTTTTGGCAATTATCTCATTGCCGGAGCCGCCTACCAATACAACTACAGTGAGCAGAAGCCGCAACAACGCGATGATTACTTCTCGCTACAGAGCCGGGCCGAACTGGCGGGCAACCTCTTCTATGGCTTGTCGAGTGTACTGAAGGCGGGGCAGGAAAAGCCCTACCAGCTTTTTGGCATTCCCTTTGCCCAGTTCCTTCGCCTGGAGGCCGACGCCCGATACCATCATTACCTCAACCGGGGAAGCTGGATCGTTCGTTCCACCATTGGCGCCGCCTTGCCCTATGCCAATTCTGACGCCATCCCCTACATTCGGCAATTCTTCGTAGGCGGCGCCAACAGTATCCGGGCCTTTAAACTCCGGGAACTCGGCCCGGGTAGCAATACCGATGGGTTTAACCCCGATTTGGGCGTAAGCGACCAGACGGGAGACATCAAGCTGGAGCTGAATGCCGAGTATCGATTTCCCTTATTCAGTTATCTGCACGGGGCCTTTTTTGTCGATGCCGGCAACATCTGGCTAACCGGAACCGCCGCAGAGGGCGCCCAGGAAAGCGATGGCCTTTTCGAATGGAATAACTTTTATAAAGAGATTGCCGTTGGCGCCGGTTTGGGGCTCAGGCTGGACATCACCTACTTCGTACTGCGGCTGGATATGGCCTTCCCCCTTCACCGGCCGTTTCCCGATGAGGGGTTCCGGTGGGTGATTGATGAAATTGCCCCGGGCTCCCGGCGCTGGCGCCAGGACAATCTGGTGATCAACCTGGCGTTGGGGTATCCGTTCTAAGGGATCGCGCGACAATAAATTACCCGGAGACAAGGAAAGTGCAATTATTACCCGGAGCTAAAGAACATTCCACTGAAAAAGTTGTATTCAAGACGGTGATGAATGTTTATTTATCAAAATGGCTGGAATACATACAGCCCAAGCCAGAAAAAAGCAATAAAACAAACTCAAGGAGTGGACAAAAAGCCTGAGCACGAATAAACAAAGTGGAGTAATTTCCTTTGCCGGGGCTCCACCGTGGGCTATATTTGCTTATCTTTGCGCTCCAATATCCGAAAAAGCATCAAAAGAATGAGGACCAAACTGTCACAATTTGACTTTGAACTACCCAAAAAATTAATCGCCCAATACCCCGCAAAGAACCGGCACGAATCCCGGCTGATGGTCGTCCATCGGGAAAGTGGCAAAATAGAACACCGCATTTTCAAGGATATACTGGAGTACTTCGACGAAGGCGATGTCATGATCTTCAACAATACCAAAGTTTTTCCTGCCCGGCTATACGGCAAGAAAGAAAAAACCGGCGCCAAGATCGAAGTTTTTTTACTCAGGGAACTCAACAACGAATCCCGTTTGTGGGATGTACTGGTGGACCCCGCCCGCAAAATCCGGGTAGGCAATAAGTTGTATTTTAGTGACGACGACAATAACGAGGTGCTCGTGGCTGAAGTCGTAGACAATACGACCTCGCGCGGGCGAACGATCCGCTTCCTGTACGATGGCACGGACGAAGAATTCCAAAAGGAGCTCAACTATCTGGGTAACACCCCCTTGCCGAAGTACATCGCCCGGCCAGCCGAAGAGCTCGACCGGGAACGGTACCAGACGGTATATGCCAAAGAACTCGGCGCGGTAGCCGCGCCGACCGCCGGCCTGCACTTCAGCCGGGAACTGCTCAAGCGCCTGGAGATCAAAGGCATTGATTTCGCAGAACTCACCCTGCACGTCGGGCTGGGCACCTTCCGTAGCATTGATGTGGAAGACCTTTCGAAACACAAGATGGATGCCGAGTTTTTCCAGATCACCCAGGCTGCGGTCGACGTTGTCAATAAAGCTAAAGAAGGTAAACATCGGCTCTGTGCTGTTGGGACGACCTCCATGCGGTCGATAGAGTCCGCTGTTTCTGCCGAAGGCAACCTTAAAGCGGCGCGGGGTTGGACCAACCTGTTCATCTATCCTCCCTTTGATTTTCATATTGCCGACGCAATGATCACCAATTTCCATCTGCCAAAATCCAGCTTACTGATAATGGTGTGTGCTTTTGGCGGTTATGACCTCGTGATGGAAGCCTATCAACAGGCAGTGAAAGAAGAGTATCAATTCTTTAGTTACGGCGATGCGATGCTGATCGTCTGATGTCTCTCTGTGCGTTTCATCTTTCACATTGCCAGAGAAGCGCATCTTTTGCAAACGGGTACGCTTTTCTCATTAAAGCTGGTCATTTATGCATCGCCTTTCATTCATCCTGCTGTTGACTACGATCGTTCTGCCGGCCTGGAAGCAGGCCAGGGCTCAGGACGATAAGGAGGTAATGATCCCTTTTTATTCTGAGTCCTTACGGATTACTTATAACCCCAGCCTCTTACTGCCCGCCAAGCCTGCTATCAATGACCGCGCCCTCACACAGTACTTCCATGCGCTTTCCAAAACTGAGTATTCGCCCCTGCTGCGCAGCCTCAGCCAGGCGAAAAAGCTATTTCAACTCAACGACTGGTTGTACTACCAGTTGATGCGCAAAGTACTCGATGAATTGTACGCGGGCCGGAGCCAGGTAGAAAAGGAGTTAGCCTGCTGGTTTCTGCTCTCTCAGGCTGGTTACGACACCCGGCTGGCCTATTTGGGGGAAGAAGCCTTCGTATATGTCTACTCGCAGGATGCCGTATTTGAGGCGCCGGTTATTGAAGACAAGGGCAGGCAGTTTGTCAACCTAACCAACATTCGAACCGGCGGAGGCAAACAACGAGCTTTGTACCTGCTCAACTTCCAGCCCAGCGCTCAGGGCCATGCATTTTCCTTCCAACTCAACGAGCTGCCTCTACTGCGGCCCAGAGAGGTTCCCGTGACGTTGCGTTTCCTCTTCCGGGGCCAATGGAACGAGCTGGAAGTCAAAGCGGACCAAACTATCCGCCAGTACATGGCGGAGTATCCGCTTATCGATGAAGCCCAGTATCTCGATGTACCTTTGTCTCCTACCCTTGCCGCCTCTCTGCTTCCCCAACTCCGCCGTTTTGTGAAAGATAAAAGTGAATGGGAAATAGCGGAACTATTAGCAGCTTTCACTCGTTCATCGTTTGCTTACAAGGAAGATAAGGAATACTTTGGGTACAGCAAACCCATGGTCGCTGAGGAGGTGTTCCTCTATCCCTTTTCGGACTGTGAAGACCGTTCAGCCCTGTATGTGCAGCTTTGCAGGGAATTCATCGGGCTCCCAATGATCGTATTGGCTTATCCAGACCACCTGACGGTAGCCATAGCCCTGCCTCAAACAAAGAGTGGGTTTGTCCGTTATAAAAACAAGGCTTACTATATATGCGATCCTACAGGGCCCGTAAATTCTGCTGTGGTCGGTGAAATACCAGAGGGATACGAAAACACACCTTTCGAAATAATCAAAGAGTACAACTAGATACTATACAGCAACTTACATAACATCCTTATTCATAATCGTTTCTGTGGCGCTCCCGGAACAACGACAAATGAGGATTGCAAAAAAAATTAAGATATAAAGTTTGGATAATAGCACAGGTTTTTTTTCATTTGCCGAAAATTGTTCTGCAATTATTTTGATCGAAAGTAGAACTTTTTTGCAACCAATGCAATTATCAAAATATTAAACTTCTTTGAAAAAGAGTAGAGGAATTTCCGGCCAATGCTTTATGAAAAAGAAAATTTCATAAAGCATTGTTATTATTTTTAAGTATATCACATTTCATCCATGGCTTCACGGAGCTTTGTTACAAACTTGAACAATTAATTAGCTACTAATATGTATTGGACATTAGAACTTGCTTATCATCTTGAAGATGCCCCCTTTCCCGCTACCCGCGATGAGCTGATCGATTATGCGATCCGCTCCGGTGCGCCTCTTGAAGTTATTGAAAACCTTCAGCAAATGGAAGATGAAGGCGAACTGTACGAGGGGATGGAGGACATCTGGCCCGACTATCCCCGCAAGGATGATTTCCTCTTTAACGAGGATGAATACTAACGAGCACCGTTCGCGGCGTATCGTTCAATGTGGAAGCAAACAATCAACGCATGCCGGGCTCCCATTTTGGCGCTACCTGCCGATGAAGCTTATGCCGAAGAGCACCTCTTAAAAGAGTTCTACAGCGCCTTCCTGCCTGTAGAACTCTTTTTTTTTGCCGAATAGGGCTTGTACAGAAATGCCGGTTTAAAAAAGACAGAAAAAAATGTAATTTTTACACTGTCACAATCGGCAAAAAAAGAACCAATGAAACATCTGATCGAGATTGCCAGAATCGTTACCAAAAGGAAGGTGCGGAAAATAGAAATATTCGACGACCATTCTCTTCGGCACAAAAACAGCAAATTCAATGAGTTTTACGAGGCTTTACGGGCCAACAAGTTCAAATCTGACCGCGATGCAGCGCAACACCTCTATGGCTGTAGCCCTACAGACCCCAAATACCGGCAGCTCAAATCGAGATTCCGCAAGCGCCTGCTCAACACCCTGTTCTTCCTCGATGTCAACATGCCTTCCGCCTCTAATTACGACCGTGCCTATTATTCCTGCAATAAAGACTGGACGCTTGTAAACACGCTGTCCTGGTATGGCGCTCCTCATACGGCTGCTCAGCTGGCCCGACAGGTGCTGACCACTTCACTCAAGTTCCAGTTTACCGACCTCATCGTCAATTGTTCCCGCATACTGAGAGCCTATTCCGCCGAAACCGGTGATGAAAACTCCTTTGAAGAATACAATAATTATATCAGCGAGTATACTCATACCCTGGAAGCTGAGATTCGTTCTGAAGAAATTTATCAACGCGTGATCATCAATTACAACCTGCCGGTTTCAAAAAAGCCGGAACTGGCTGATCAGGTGCAGGCTTATTGTGAAACGCTGGTCAATTTGTCTAAACAATACAGCTCTCCTGTGATCCACTACAATATGTACCTCGTATGGGTACACCGGTACGAGATGGAGCAGGATTTTGATGCCATGCTGGAGGTGTGTGAGCAGGGAGAGAAGTACATCGCCCAAAACCCTCTGTTCGAGCAGGAAAGTAAACTCATCACTTTTCAAACGAAAAGAATGTCGGCCTACCTTCACATGCTCAACTACCGGGACGGCCGCATCAATGCGGAGAAGAGCCTGAACCACTTTCCTGAAGGTACCGAAACCTGGTTTACCTTTATGGAATACTATTTCCTGCTGGCCATGCACACTGAAAATTACATCAATGCCATTGCCATTTTCAACCGGGCGGCCGGCCATCCTAAGTTCAAAAAGCTGGACAGCCTTATTCAGGAGAAGTGGAGCATTTTTGAGGGCTATGTCAATTATATTATTGAAAGCGAGGGAAAGACAAACAAGGTACTGCGCCTGCATCCACAGAAAGGCTTCCGGGCCACAAAGCTCCTCAACAACCCGGTGCTCTATCCCAAAGAGCAACGGATATTCTCCGTTTTGCTGATCATTCTGCAGATTCTCTTCCTGCTGGAACGCAAGTCCTTCAGCGGCTTGCCGGAACGCATCGAACGCCTTAAAAAATATGCCAACCGGCAACTCCGGAAAGAGGAATGCCATCGCTCTATTCAATTCATCCGTTTACTGCAACAACTCAACAAGGCCAATTTTCAGGTGGAGGAAATGTCCAATACTGAAAAGTATTACGCCAGCCTCAAAAGCCAACCTTTTTTTTACAGGGGTATAGTTTCCGGCCTGGAGGTCATCCCTTATGAAATACTATGGAAGCGCATCTTATCTTATTTGAAGTGAATGCCGGAATTGGCAAAACCGATCCATCCTCCTATCTTTGGGGCTGAAAATACAGAACTTTGGATAAAATCATAATCGCAATCGATGGGTATTCCTCCTGCGGGAAAAGCACCCTCGCCAAAGGAATGGCCTCCAGGCTGGGATACATCTATATAGATTCCGGCGCCATGTACCGGGCGGTGGCCCTATTTTTTCTGCGCCACAACATCCGCCTGGATAATGCGGAACAAGTCCGGCAAGCCATGGACGATATCACCATTAACTTTAATCCGGACAACCGGGCCATCCTCAACGGAGAAGATGTAGAAAATGAGATCCGCCAGATGGAAGTTTCCAACCATGTAAGCCCGGTGTCGGCCCTTCCGGTGGTTCGCCGCGCCCTGGTGCGCCAGCAGCAGGCAATGGGACAGCGCAAGGGCATCGTCATGGATGGAAGGGATATCGGCACCGTTGTATTTCCCCATGCCGAACTCAAAATCTTCCTCACTGCCGATCCGGAAAAACGCGTCCAGCGGCGGTTCGAAGAGCTGAAAGCCAAAGGCATGGACAGCAGCTTGGAAGAGGTTCGCCATAACCTTAGCCAACGGGACCACATTGACTCCAGCCGGGAAGACAGCCCCCTACGCCAGGCCGCTGACGCCATCGTCATTGATAATACACACATGAACCGGGACGAACAACTGGAATATGCTTTGGAATTGGCTTACTTAGCCGGTGCGGTAGTGGAATGAAGCATGCTCGCAACCAAACAACCTTATGCAAAACCCTCAACAACCCATGCGGCGCCTCTTCAGGTACCTGGACAACTTCCGGGGCAGCCTGTGGTTCTCGCTCTGCTCCAGCGTAATCAATAAAATCTTCGACCTGATGCCTCCTTTCCTGACCGCCTGGCTCATCGATTCGGTCAGTGGAAATGTACCGGCATGGATAGGGCGTTGGGCCGGGTTGAGCGGCCTGTGGCCTACTGTCGTCTTCCTCACTGTGCTCACTTTTGTGATATTTGGGTTCGAAAGCCTTTTTGAATGGCTCTATGAACGAGGCTTCATGCGCCTGGCGCAACAGGTGCAGCACACCCTCCGTATGGACGCCTACCGGAGCCTGCAGGCCCGGGAACTGGCCTTTTTCGAAAACCAACGCACGGGCAACCTCATGGCCATGCTCAATGATGATATCAACCAACTAGAACGCTTTCTGAACCACGTGTTCAACGAAATCGTCCAGCTCATCACTTTAGTCCTCTTTGCCGGCTGGGCACTTTGTGCGGTTTCCCTACCCCTGGGATTGTTGGGCATGGCGCCCATCCCCTTCATCATTGCCGGCAGCTTGTACTACCAGAAAAAGATCGCTCCTTTCTACCAATCTATAAGGGAAGGGGTAGGCCGGTTGGGGACAAGGCTGGAAAACAACATCTCCGGCATACTTGTCATCAAAAGCTTTACGGCAGAACAGTTCGAAGCAAAGCGGGTGGAAGAAACATCAGAGCAATATCGGGACGCCAATTTTAAAGCCATCAACTGGAGTACGGTCTACGTCCCGCTTATCCGCATTTTTATCAGTATCGGATTTGCCCTGACCCTGCTCATTGGAGCCTACTGGGTGTTGTTCGAACCGGGCCGTTTTACCATTGGCAGCCTGGCCTTTTTTGCGATGATGACCCAACGCCTGCTCTGGCCGGTCACCCGACTGGGCGTCGTCTTTGATGAATACGAACGCGCCCGCGCTTCAGCCGCCCGTATTTTTGGGCTGATCGACACCCCCGGGCAGATTCTTGACCCGGAACAGCCCCGGCAACTGCCGGAAAAGCCTGGCCGGATACAGTTGCAAGACGTTCATTTTCACTACAAAGCCGGACAGCCGGTCATTCGAGGCTTACACCTGGATGTTCCGGCCGGACAAACACTAGGGGTTGCCGGGCCAACCGGTGGAGGCAAGACGACGCTGATCAAGCTCCTGCTTCGGCTCTACGATGTCACCAGCGGTAGTATTCTTCTGGAAGGAGCCGATATCCGGCAAGTCCGTGTTGAAGACCTTAGAAGGCAGATCGCTCTGGTAAGCCAGGATGTCTATCTCTTCCACGGTACCATACGGGAGAATATCGCTTACGGGCTAAACGACTGCCCGATGGAGCACATCATCAAAGCGGCAAAAAAAGCCCAACTCCACTATTTCATACAGTCCCTTCCGGATGGATATGAAAGCATTGTGGGGGAACGGGGCATCAAACTTTCGGGGGGGCAACGCCAGCGGCTGAGCATCGCCCGCGCCATACTGAAAAACGCCCCTGTGCTGATCCTGGATGAAGCGACCAGCGCGGTCGATACGGAAACGGAACGCGCCATTCAACAAAATCTCAGCCGCCTGGCACAAGGCAAAACAGCCATCATCATTGCCCACCGCCTGTCGACCATCCGCCATGCCGACAATATTATTGTGATCAAGGAGGGGCGCATCGCCGAGCAAGGAACCCATGATGAACTCCTGCGGCTTAATGGTGAATATGCAGACTTATGGAAAGTACAGGTGGGAGAGCAGGTCGTGGAAAGATAAGGGCCCGACAAGCGTGCTTTATACAAAAGAAAGCCCTGGCAGAGTACGGAGCCAGGGCACAAGTATATTTTCATCACAAACCGGGCCTGTCTAAGAGCTTGTTTGGAGGCCGGGTTTGATAGCGAAAAGAGTCAGTTTTTTGATGAAACAAGACGTCTTTTTGAAGAGCGTACCGTTCGGTACGGTCGAAAAAAGCAACGCAGTGTCATCAAAAAAATGACCTTTGCAGCTCAAAGATTGGCCTCCAAACAAGCTCTTAGAGATCCCGGACTGAATTTCTGTCAACCAGAATTTCCTTGAGTTCTTTGAGAAATTGATATTGATGCGGCAGCACCTTTTTGACTGCTTCTTTTAAAACGAAGAAAGTACCCTTTTCCATTTTCTCCAGCTCACCTTTCACCTGCCGGGCGTCTTCGTAGAGCATGCCTTTCAGCGAAGGAATCTCGTGCCAGTCACCCTCTACGGCCCAGGCCTCCTCGGTATCCCCGCTTTCCTGTTTTACCGGATCGAGCTCTATAAGCCGGTCTTCGTTGCGCAGGGATTCGGACCGCTGCCCGTTAAATTCCCCCTTGGGAATATCCCATTTTTCTCCTTCTTCTGAAGAATTAACCAGAAAGACTTCCAGCCCTTTCTCCCGGAAACGATAGATGATGAGATTCGCTTTCTTAAAAAAATCCATGATACTCTTTTTGTAGCCTATTGCTTGTCGGAAAAAATCTGTAACTGTTTAGCTATCCGGCCGAAAAGGCCTGGCTTTGCCTCGATCCTAGCTCCTCGTCCGCCGCCAAAGGCTCTGGCCGACGGAGGCCGCTGAGTAGCTTCGGCGCTCGCGGAAAAGATGGCCAAGCCGTCTCATCCTTTGCTCCCTTTGCGCCGTAGCCGAAGCGGCTTTGGTGCATAGGCGATAGGGTTGGGGCAAACAAAGGGCGAAAAGCCGTTTCGGAACTAACCTAAATAATTACAAAAATCTACTCTTTTTGATAAATAGTTTCACCACTTTATGATATAAGTACATAAACCCAAATAATCGACACATTTTGTGACGGGCTTTTTTTCCGATATCCTTCGTTATTTTTTTCGGCCGTAGCTCTGCTATGCCCTCAAAAAATGCCTCGGCTATCGAAAAAATAACCTCGTCAAAAATGGCGATTATTTAACTTTATGTACTTACCATCCATCAAAAAAACAAAATTTCAGGATAAACAGTTATTTCGGGAAAAGGTTTTATGGTTGAGCGATGGCGCAAATATAGCGAACCCCACGAGCTTTACCAACAGCTACTACTGATTAATCGACTGCTCGATCACTTCCAGGACAGCCAGAGAAAGAAAAACATCCTTTTCTTCCTTACTCATATCATCCTTGACAAATTCAAAAGCGCGCTGGCTCAGCTTGGAGCCCGCTCCTTTCTTAAGGCGGGCCACATTGGCCACTTCCCGGTCGTTGACCAGCACCGGCAGGAATTCTCCTGCCTCCCGGTTGATCTGCGCCAGCATCCGGTTGCCTCGTTTATTGTAGAGGACGCCATCCTCTTTCAGGGTGCCTACCTGTTCGCGGTCGACGAGTACATCGATGCCTTTTTTGCTTATGCGGTACACAAACTCCTGGCTGCCGGTGCGCACGTAGAGCAGAGCGTTCTTTCCTGGCCCGATATATTCTTTATAGCTATAGGCCAGTATCGGTTCATGATAGATGGAAGTAAAAATGCCCTTAGCTGTTTTTCCAAAGCTTTTTCGCAACACGTGTTTTTCCTGATTGAAGGAAAACAAATCGACCTCCTCGCGGGTCATCGGAACGAGGTCTCCGGCCCATTTATCCATATCCTCCTTCATCTTGTCCAGGTCTTGCTGTAATTTCCGGCTGTTGGGGGCAAAGCTGGAGAAAATGCGTACCAGGAGGACGAGGCCGGCCGCCGCCAGTAGCAAGGTAAATAATGCAAATAATGCCATGTTGTTTGGTTCTTCTGTTTTTTGAAACGGCCGGATATAGTTTTAATCCAGTTCATAAATACCCGACCTATAGTTGAATCTTATACCATATTTTTCGGAGTCTTCAAATTGCAGGCGCCGGGCCTCCAGGGCCTGTTGCCCATCTTTGCCGAGCACCTGAAATTGGGCCTGTTGTATCCGTTCGAGCTCCGCCAGGGCCTTTTCCTTTGATTCCCAATAAGTAACACCCGCCCCGGTCATATCGTTTAGTAGTTGCGCCCGGAATTGGCCGATCTCTTTTCCAAACAAATCTCTATACGGCAGCAATTTATCTAATTTTTCCAGGAACCGAAAATGCAGGCCTCTTCCCAGCAGGCTATGCACTTCTTTTTCATCGGACTGGAATACCCACATCGGGTAGAAATATTCAATACTGTCCTCGGGGTAAGCCATCAGGCACAACTCCAGGAAGGCATCGTCAGCCGCCCCTTCGGAGGCGCGAGCCAAAGACAGGTAGGGCCGGTAGTCCATAAAAAGATAGTAGGTACGCCCGTCGTCCATCAGATGGGGCACAAAAGCGGGGATAGCCTCTTTTAACCAGAAGAGGCTTTCCGGCTTATCGCTTTCAGGCGCCCGGAGGGCCAGCACCTGTACCAGCGTATCCCTCAACGCCCGTCCGATGGCCATAGCCTGGGCCACCCTTTCCGCGGAATGAGCCTGTTGGAAGGCTTCTTCATAAACGGCCACCCTTTCCGCCAGGGCCTGCCCGAACAAGGCGTGCAGGCGAACCGCAAGGGGAAAGCCCTCGCCGGCCTTCAGGGAGTCCAGAAAAGCCAGGGCATAAACCCACCCCTGAGCCCCATTTTCCAGCTGAACCAGCAGCCAGGGTTCGTCGTATACCCTGCCGCCGATTTCAAGAGGGGTGGTAACCGTACTCTGCTCTCCCAGGCTGAGGGCCCGTTCGCCGGGCTTCAGCCCCTGAATGGCAGCCGCCTCGTTGCCGGGCGCTTCCCGAAGTTGAAAGTGGGGATGTCGTACCTCCAGCCAATCCTGCTCAGACGGCGCCGGTTGGCCAGGTTGGCCCCCCTTTTCGGAAGGATCTCGCTGACAGGCCCCGCTCCACAGGAGCAACACAACAAGGAGGGCATATCTGATCAACGGTTCCTTCATAGAAGTAAATTAAAAAAATTGCGAAATAGCTCAACAAAAAATCCACCCCTCCATTACCGGAGAGGTGGAACTTTTTCTTTTCCTGTAGGAAACGGCGCCAGTTACTTAACCGAGATAAGATTTCAGTGCATTGCGGTTATACGATTTGCGCAAGCGGCGGATAGCGCGCTCCTTGATCTGCCGGACGCGCTCCCGGGTCAGGCCATACAGCTCGCCAATTTCTTCAAGTGTCAGGGATTTTTGCCCGTTGAGGCCATAATAAGAAGACAGTACTTCTACTTCCCGGGGAGATAAAATAGACAGCCCTTGCTGTACCTCTTCCTTCAGCGATTGCTCCATAAGGCTGCCATCGGGGCTCATGCCCTCGTCACTGGAAATTACATCCAGCATCGTGGAGTCTCCATCCTCCCCGCTCAGGGGAGCATCGACGGATACATGCCGGCCATTGCCTTTGAGCATATTAGCTACTTCTTTCGGCGTCATCTCCAGCAGTTCCGCCAGTTCTTCATGGGTAGGCTCCCGTTCGAACTCCTGCACAAAAGTCAGAAAAGCTTCGTTGACTTTATTGTAAGAACCGACCTTGTTGAGGGGCAGACGGACAATACGGGAATACTCTACGATAGCCTGCAGGATCGACTGCCGAATCCACCATACGGCGTAGGAAATGAATTTAAAACCTTTGGTCTCATCAAACCGCTTGGCTGCTTTCATCAGGCCGACGTTACCCTCATTGATCAGGTCACTAAGGGACAGCCCCTGGTTCTGATACTGCTTGGCAACGGAGACGACGAAACGCAAATTGGATTTGGTGAGTTTGTCCAGAGCTTCCTGGTCACCTCCGCGAATACGTTTGGCAAGAGAGGCCTCATCCTCAGGAGTCAGCATAGGGATTTTGCCGATATCGTTGAGGTATTTGTCCAGAGCAAGGCTTTCTCTGGCGGTAATTTTATTAGTAATCTTCAATTGACGCATACAAAGGGTAGTTTAGGGACCAACCATGTTCTGTTAAGATACGCTTTAAAATTGAAAAAGTTGCCTGCTAAAAATAATACTTGACTTTTTCCTAAAAAAGGATTATAGCAACAATTTCATTCTAAATACAACTATACCTAACTAAAAGTTCCTGCTTTGGAGTATACGGCAAAATGATTTTTTGTACAGTAAATTCCAAAACAAAAAAACCTGGCCAGCTGAAGAGCGTAACCAGGTATTGTATAAAGTATAGAAATTGTCAGGGTTTGCCGGGCAAACCCTGATTCAGCTTGATCTTAGTTTACAGAGTACTCAGGGGCCGGAGAAAAATAAGTTCCCCGTTTCAGGCCAGAGATTTTGTCGCTGGACAACCTGCCTGCCAGCGAGCTGGCGAGCAGGCAGGGGCGCGAAGAACGCGCATAGCCCAGCTACGCAAGTGATGAGCAACGCAGTACAGCGGAAAAAGATCGGCATCAAATGGGGAAGTTATTCTTCGCCGGGCCCTTAGTCTCTGCGCCGGTCATCCCGGCGGCCACCGCGGTGGCCTCCCCGGTCATCCCGGCCCCGGTCATCGCGCCCCCTGTCTCTTCTTTCTTCATCTCCTTCCCCTTTTCCGTTACCTTCAGGTTTGGGGAGCAGCGCTTTACGGGAAAGGCGCAGTTTACCGGTTTTTTTGTCCACACCGATCAGTTGCACCCGCACATCATCGCCTTCTTTAAAGAAGTCTTCTACCCGGTCGATACGGGTATGAGAAATCTCAGAGACGTGCAGCAGGCCGCTCTTGCCCACGAAGTCGACGAACACCCCGTAAGGCATGACCGACTTGACCTTGGCGTCGTAGATGTCGCCTACTGAAGGGGTAAAGGTAATCCGGCGAATGCGTTCCAGGGCCGATTCAATGGAAGCCTGGTTAACTGCGGCGATATTGACAACGCCGGTATCCCCCACCTCTTCGATGTTGATGATGGTGCCGGTCTCGCTCTGAATTTCCTGGATAACCTTACCACCTGGGCCGATCACGGCGCCAATGAAGCTCTTATCGATAATGAGTTCAACGATACGCGGCGCATGTGGCTTGAGTTCGGGACGGGCTTCGGAGATCGTTTTATTCATCTCATCGAGGATGTGGAGCCGGCCGGCCCGCGCCTGTTCAAGCGCTTGTTCCAGCAGGTCATAGGGCATACCATCCACCTTTATATCCATCTGACAGCCCGTAATGCCTTTCCGGGTGCCGGTTACCTTAAAGTCCATGTCTCCCAGGGCATCTTCATCACCCAGGATATCCGTCAGGACAGCGTTCCGTTCCCCATCGGAGATCAGGCCCATCGCAATACCCGAAACCGCTGAGGTTATTTGGATACCAGCATCCATCAGTGCCAGGGAGCCGGCGCAAACGGTGGCCATAGAAGAAGAACCATTGGACTCCAGAATATCGGAGACGATTCTCAGCGTGTAGGGCATTTCTTCCGGCAGGACCTGCCGGATCGAACGGGCGGCCAGGTTGGCATGGCCTATTTCGCGACGGCCCGGGCCTCTTTGCGGCTTGATCTCTCCCACGGACAGCGCCGGGAAGTTATAATGGAGGATAAAGTCTTCGAAATAAAGCCCCAGGGCATTGTCTATCATCATCTTATCCTGCTTGGTCCCCAGGGTCAAGGAGACCAGCGCCTGAGTCTCTCCCCGGTTGAAAATCGCAGAACCGTGAGTAGATGGCAAGTAGTCGATCTCAGTCCAGATAGGGCGGACTTCGTCGAGCTTACGCCCATCCAGGCGGATTTTCTCTTCGAGCACCATATTCCGGATGACCTCCTTCTTGAGTTTATCAAAATACTCTTTCACCTGTTCGCTCTTCTCTTCCATATACTCCTCCCCCTTCTGTTCGGTGAAGGTTTCGATCAGGCTATCTTTAATTTCCGAAAAGCGGTCCTTGCGCGTTTGCTTATCCAGTGCGCCCCTTGACACTTCGAGTATCTTGTCTTTAGCAAAAGCGGCAACCTCCTTCATCAGTTCCTCATCCTTCTCTATCGGTACGATTTCACGCTTTTTGAGTGCTTTTTCTCCTACCTTTTCAGCCAGTGCCAACTGAGCATGACATTGCACCTTTATGGCTTCATGGCCAACCTGAATGGCTTTGATCAACGCACTTTCAGAGCATTCTTTTGCCTCCCCTTCCACCATAGTGACATTGTCGAGAGTAGCGGCAACGATGATGTTAAGTTCGGCGTTTTCAAGAGCCGACTTATTGGGATTGACCACGTATTCTCCATCGATCAGCGCGACGCGCACTTCAGAGAGCGGGCCGGCGAAAGCGATATTAGAAACGGCTAAAGCAGCAGAAGCCGCCAGCGCAGCAAAAGCATCCGGTGGCACATCTGCATCTCCTGAAATCAGGTTGATAATCACCTGGGTTTCATTCATGTAGCCATCCGGGAAAAGAGGGCGAATCGCCCGGTCAACCAACCGGCAGATCAATACTTCAGAATCGGATAGTTTAGCTTCTCTTCTGAAGAAATTGCCGGGAATGCGGCCGGCAGCGGCAAATTTTTCCTGATAATCTACGGAAAGCGGAAAAAATGACTGGCCTTCTCTGGCTTCTTTTGCGGAAACTACGGAAGCAAAAAGCATGGTGTTGCCCATACGGACGACGACAGCGCCGTCGGCCTGGGTGGCCAGTTTGCCCGTCTCTATCGTCACTGTTCTACCATCGGGTAAATCAAAGGACGTGGTAATCGGAATCTGTTGTCCCATCTCTAAGATTGATTAATTTAGCTTTGTGATATAAAACCTGTTAAGACACTACCGGCGGAGGCTCCCCTACTGCTTTTTGCGTATCTGAAGAAATCCTGGGAGGCTTGGCCGATGTGGGAGAGGAGTATTGGGTTTGCGCGGGTAATGTGCTTGCCTGTTTGAATCTCAGATCAGTTTTTTACTGTTTCAGATCTTTGTTCGGACTACTCCTGTTCTTTCAGTTAGTTCTATTTATTTTCAAGATGCAAAGATAGTTAAAAATTGTCACTTTGCCAGGAGGGCCTGAAAATACCTGTAAAAAACCAATGGCCACTGGTAAGGGGAGCCAGAAGCTTGTTGGAAAGCGCAAATAACAACAAGAGCCATCCCGAATGAACAGGATGACTCTTGTTATGGCCCGGCTTACTTACGAATGCCGAGTTTTTCGATCAGATCGCGGTATTTTTGCAGGTCTGTTTTCTGCAGATAGCCCAGCAACCGCTTGCGTTTACCGACCATTGACAGCAGAGCCTTGCGGCAGGAGTGGTCCTTTGGATTCTCCTTCAGGTGCGCTGACATTTGCTGAACGCGGTACGTGAACAATGCGATTTGGCCTTCCGTGGAACCCGTGTTGCCCTCAGCGCCACCGTATTCCTTGAAAATCTCCGCTTTTTTCTCTTTCGTTAAATATTCTGACATAGTTGAAAACCGTTGATGATTACGAAAATCAGTTACAGCGGGCGCAAAGGTACAATTATTTTTTGAATGGGCAAACTTTGGGCCGAATCTTGACTCAGCCCTACTCCGCCTTAAATTGCTTCATCGCCTTCGTCAGCCGGGGCACCACGTCGAACAGGTCTCCGACCACTCCATAATCTGCTGCTTTGAAAAAAGGCGCTTCCGGGTCTTTATTGATCACGACGATGGTTTTGGAATTGTTCACCCCGGCGAGGTGCTGTATGGCGCCACTGATACCGATGGCAATATACAAATTGGGGCGTATGGCGATGCCGGTTTGCCCAACGTGTTCGTGGTGGGGGCGCCAGCCCGTATCGGCCACCGGGCGGGAGCAGGCGGTGGTAGCCCCCATCACTTCCGCCAGTTCCTCGATGATGTTCCAGTGTTCAGGGCCTTTCATGCCCCGTCCGGCGGAAACAACCAGTTCTGCCTCCGGCAGCGGGGTGATGCCTTCAACCCGCTCCAGTTTCTTGACGGTTACGCGCGCCGGCGGAACATCCAGGTTAAGTTCCTCCACCGGCGCCGGTTCGCCGCCGCCGGCCACCGGTATGGAATTGCCCATCAGGGAGAGTACTTTTACATCGGACTTCAGCTCGTACTCCGCGAAAGCTTTGCCGGAAAAAACGCCCTTCTTTACGCGAAAGGCGCCGCCATCTACAGTAGGCAAGGCATTTACTCCTGATACGGAGCCGGCATTCATCCTCACCGCTACGCGGCCGGCGGTGGATTTGCCCAGGGCGGAATGACTGAAAATGATCACTTTGGCGCCTACCTGCCGGGCTGCCTCGCTGATAACGGCAGCGTACACCTGGCTGTCGAAGTTATCCAGGCTTTGATTCGGGACGTGGTACACTTTGGTGGCTCCGTATTTGCCTAATTCTTCCAGGCCGGAGGCCGAACCCAGCACCAATGCTACGCTCTCCATACCGAGCAGTTGAGCCGTTTTGTCTCCATAAGTCACCGCTTCCAGCGACGTTTTTTTGAATTTGCCTTTTTGTGTTTCTGCTAAGATTAATACCATTTTATAGTAAACTTTTGTGGTAGACGATTGATGATGAATGGGTTATATTGCTGAGTGGATTACTGGTTGGGGTTCGGCCGGGAAGGGCGCCAGCGCCAACAATACAACAGCATAGCCAAATAACCCTGCACTTAAATAACCTTGGCTTCCTCGTGCAACAAGCGCACCAGTTCTTCCATGTTCTCCGGATCGATGAGTTTCACATCCCCTTTTTCCGGAGGCAAGGTGAAATGCACCGCCACCGACAGGTCTTCCATGGCAACCGGCGGCTTCACAGCGAGCGGTTTGCGCTTGGCCATCATAATACCCCGCATGTTGGGAATGCGTTGTTCGGCCAGCCCTTTAGCGGCGCTGACCACGAAGGGCGCTTTCACTTCCAGTTGTGCATCTCCGCCATCGATATCCGCTTCGATCAGAGCGATGTCGCCTTCCATTTCGAGTTTGGTGGCGTGAGAAATGAAGGGCAAACCGAGCAGTTCCGCTACCATTGGGCCCACTTCCGAACCATTGTAGTCGATGCTTTCTTTGCCCAGAAAAACAATGTCGAATTGCTCGCCTTTTGCATATTCGGCGATTTGTTGAGCGACATACAGCGCACTATGTGGCTCGGCATCGATCCGAACCGCTTCGTCAGCGCCGATAGCCAACCCCTTGCGAATGATGGTCTCGTTGGCCGCCGGCCCTACATTGATAATCGTAACCGAACCTCCCAGGGCTTCCTTCAGCTCGAGGGCGCGCACCAGCGCGTACCACTCGTCATAAGGATTCATAATGTACTGAACCCCGGAAGAATCGAATTCGGCATTGTTGTTGGTAAAGGCAATTTTGGCGGTAGTTTCCGGTGTTTTACTGACACAAACCAGTAATTTCATTGGCTGTTGATTTTTTATCTGTTCAGGGCTTTCCGGCAGGCGCCATCGCTGGGCTTCCGGCATCGCCGCATAATATTTGGCAAGTTCAAAAAGCAACGCAAATATACTCAAAAAACCAACAAAAGGAAATGCCCCAGCGAAAATTCGCTAAATTTTGACAATGGGCCAACAATTGAACTTAAACCATTGGTTTTCAATGCTAAATGTATCCAGTAGCATGAATTGCCGATGCACCGGCGCACCATCATTTTAGAATTGCTGTACCTTTACACAAAAAACGCCATGTCCACCAAACGCCTCGATCAGTTGAAAGCCATGCTGAAAGAAAGCCCACACGATGCCTTCCTGCTATTTGCCCTGGCCAAGGAATACGAAAAACTGGGCGAACCGGAAACGGCCCTGCGCTATTACCTTCACCTGGAAGAGCATGAGCCAGGCTACGTAGGCACGTATTATCATCTGGGCAAACTCTATGAACAGGCCGGAGAAGCCGATCTGGCCTGGCAAACTTATGAAAAAGGTATGGAAATTGCCCGCCGTGCTGGCGACCAGCATGCGCTGGGCGAACTGGCCGCCGCCAAAATGGCGCTGGAGTGAAATGTGCTATGGGTGCTTCTTTTGAGCCCATGTGAGCCCAAAAGAAGCATCCATAGTATCAATTCTGCCTACTCCTTCACAAATTTGTTATTCCCCAATATCTGCCCTTCCCGGCTGAACAGTTGCAGGAAATAGAGCCCGGCCGGCAGGCGGCTGATGTCAACCCTCTCCGTGCCGGAAAGTGCGCGGACGTTCTGTTCTGTAAGCGATTGCCCGGCAATACTGCTGATGTGCAGGCGGGCGCCAGGTTGCAGGCCTCCGGGCAACTCCACCTGGAGTAGGGTGCTCGCCGGGTTGGGGAATATTTTCAGCTGCGGTATGGGCTGCCGGGCCTCTTTCACGCTGGTCAGGGGCTTGGGGTAACAGATTTCGATAGCCCATTCGCGCAGGGTGCCGTTATCCTGGTCCTTGGCAAGGAGCAATTGCCAGTCTCCACGTGCATTTTGCCCATTATAAATTTTCAACTCTTCTTCCGGGCGGTAAACGCCCCCATCGGCATAAGGGCAGGGAACCTCTTCGGCAGCGGCATCATCCAGGCTGAGGTTGAAGGAAATGCCGATCCCGCAGTCCTGTGTGATCAGGTCAATGATGGGCCCTTCCGGGCTTCTGAATCGGAAATTCAAGTCGCTGATCGGAACGTGGAAGCCGTTTAGCCCCAGGATATTGACATCGCGCACGATGATATCTTTATCCACCGTAATAGTAGAGATCACAATAGGATTCGGCGCCGCCATAGAAAAGGGCAGGCTATCGGTGGTAAAGACCTCGCAGATGATGACCTCGGTTTCGAAGAAACTCTCTGAATAGGGCCCGGCGCCACAGCCGGGGTTAATGCCCTGCACCCGCCAGAAGATCAGGCTGCTGTCCGGCAGTTCCACCGGTACGTCATACGAGGTGCCGGTAAGCCCTTCCTCAGAGAAGAAAATATCGGTAAAGCCCGGGTCCAGTGCGCCCTCCAGCCGGTAGGTGGCGGCATCAGGGCCGGCAGCCCAGCTCAAAGTAGGCGAGGTAGAAACTTCCGGCTCTCCCTCTACCGGCGAGAGCAACGTCACCGGGCCGGGAACATTGGCGTACAACTCGATCAGCAGATCGAGAGTATCCGTTATAGCGCCACTGCCGGCGATGAGCTGAAACGGATAAAGGCCACTGGCCAACCCCTGTAGGTTGGTGACCGTAACTGTGACCTGGGCCGGCGCCAGGAGCGGGCTTTCTATCTCAGCGGAAGCCTCACCGGGCAGGCCTTCGGCAGTGAGCGTAATTTCTCCCTCAAACCCCAGGCGCGGCTGCAACATCACTTCGTAGGTTAAAGGCTGCTCGCCGCACGCCAGCTGGCTGAAAGCCGGAGTGCCAAGGGCGAAACCGGGCTCGGTTGCCGGCGTGATGGTAATATTGCGGTTGTTGATGTCAAAAAACACATTGCCCACTGCTTTGACCTTCACCCGGAACTGATTGCCCTGAAGCGTGTCGGGGATGAAAACCAATGCCGACCCGTTGTTTTCCAGGCTGTCCGCCAACAGGATGGGGTAGGTAAAACCACCGTCCATGGACAGAAAAATATTCATCCTATCGGCATTGACCGGCGCCTGGTCCGTATTCGCCACATCCCATTCAATTTGCTGAAAGGAACCGGCTTCCCAGGTAGTGGAGGTGTTCTGAGACAGCACCTCAAACGGCCCTGCCTGATCGCTTACTATCAAACTGCGCGTATCCCATTCTACGCCACCGCCGAAACCATGATTATCGCGGGCTGTCAGCCGGAAGGTAAGGTTGCGGGCGTAAAAGGGCAGTACCTCCGCCAGTGAGGAGGTATTATTGACGATAGCCGAAATACGGGGAAAGACCCGGGTGGAATCCGTTGTAGGTGAAAAAGAACGGAATAAAGGGGCGTTGCCAACCGGGTTGTTGAAATTGCCGCCCGGCCCGACGTCTACCTGTTCCCAGCAATAAGTAAGAGCGTCGCCTTCCATATCGGTGGCGGAGCCGGTCAATTCAAAGGGAGTAGAAATGGGGATGACATGCCCGCTGGGGCCGGCCTCTACCAGGGGAGCCGTGTTCCCGGTCGAATCTCTTTCTGCGCAGAAATTGGCGGCGCCGCTCACAATGTAAGGCGTCATTTCATCCAGGCTTCCGTTGTGGAAGTGGTCAATGCTGTTGGAAGCGATATTGTCGGACCCACAGATACCGGCATAGGCCATGATCGTAACCCCGCTCCCCGGCTCGAAAGCAGTCGGGCCATTGCGGTTGCCACCGGAGCAGGACCCCAGGGTTCCGTTGAAAGTATGGCTGCCTCCAAACTGATGGCCCATTTCGTGAGCCACATAGTCAACATCAAAGGGGTCGCCTACCGGCGGGTTAAGGCCGGTATAGCCTCTGGCTTTGTTCTGGGAAGAACAGATGGAGCGGTAAAAGGCCACCCCTCCGCCGCCCGTATCGACCAGATGCCCGATATCGTAATTGGCGGTACCGATATACTGATCGACGGCCGTTTGGTTTTGCCCCAGTACATTGCCCCCCGAATAAGGATCACTGGAAGGGTTCGTGAAGGTAATCAGATGATTGCTGTCTATCATCATCATCCGAACCGAGAAATCGCGCTCGAACAGGCCATTGACCCGGTTCATAGTCGTAACCATAGCGGCCGTCGCCTGCTCCACCGTACCGCCGTGGTATTGGGCGTACTCTCCGGTGCAGGCCAGGGCCAGCCGGTAAATGCGCAGCTGCTCTCCTACTCCATTCAAGCCTCCCTCCAGAATATCGCCCGTCCGTTGCCACTCCTCCGCCTCGCATGTAAAGGCCTTATCGGTTTGGTAATCCTTTTTGAAATAAGACTGATAAGTCCCATCATTCAACAAGTGGTAGTAAGGGTCTATAAAATAAGTGCCTTCGCCGGCCAGCACCATAGCGTGGAAACCGTGGGGCGTATAGTCCAGGCGAACCAGGGCGGTGGGGTTGTCCACTCCTTTACCCAGGTAGGTTTTGATTCCGGGGAATCGCTGGGCCAGCCCCGGCGCCATGATGGGCGATTCGCAAATGCGAAAAGCCTCCATCCGCCCGTCGGGCCGGGGCAATTCCAGGGTATAGCCGGACACGCTGGCGTTGGCCACCGATTCGGCCGGGGCGCCGGCCAGTTGCTGGACCATAGCGTCCGTATTGAGCAGCAGTACCCGGAAGGATTTGGGAACGGCCACCCGTTCAAATCCGGGACGGGCCGGCGCTTCTGTTTCCTGCCACAGGGGCGGGGTGTTTTGTGCGAAAATGGCTGTCGTCAGCCAAAGGAAAGCAAGGCAGAGTTTGATTTTATACATAACAGCGTTTTTTTCATTACCAACCCGGGGATAAGCATCGGTTTTCCCTATCTAATTTTCACAAATTTACTATTTCCAATCAATTGTCCTTCTCTGCTCATCAATTGCAGGAAGTAAAGGCCTTCCGGCAACCACCCGATATCAATCGGCTTCTTGCCGGCTACAGCTTCCGCATCCATTCGTGTCAGCAGGCGGCCAGCTACATTACGGATGAGCAGGCCGGCCCCTTGTCCTGTATTTTCAGGCAATTCGACCGACAATTGCCCCTGGGCAGGGTTGGGGAATACCTTTAGCGGTTGCACGGCCAAGGCGGTTTCTTTAGTAGGAGTCAGCGGCGCCGGGAAACAGACTTCCAACTCCCAATTGTCCAGCGACCCGTTTTGTTCACTCTTGAAAAGGATCAACCGCCACTCCCCCGCAGCGTTTTGCCCGTTGTAAATATCCAGCTTTTCCTGGGGCCGATAGGCGCCTCCATTATTGAAGGGGCAGGGTAAGGGCTGGGGCGCCGAATCATCGAGGCTGAAATTGAAGTCAAAGCCGTTGCAATCTTCAGTAGCCAGGTCGATGATGGGCCCTTCCGGGCTGCCAAACCGGAAATTCAATCCGGTAAGGGGAAAATGATTGCCTTGAATATTGCGGATATTGACGTCTCGCACGATCACGTCATCTTCCACCGCTATCCTGGAAATGATAAACGGAAGAGAGCCCTCCAGGGAAACGGGCAAGTTCTCGGTGGTATATACCTGGCATCGAATGGCCTCGGTTTCAAAGAAGCTGGCCGTGTATTCGCCGGCGCCACAACCGGGGTTGTCGCCCCGGGCCCGCCAATACACCTGAGAACTGTCCGGCACTGCCAGCGGCAGGGTTAGGGTTGTACTGGTGATGCCGGCCCGGCTGAATATGATATCGGAAAAGCCCGGGTCAAGGGCTACCTCCACCTGATACGATAGGGCATCGGGGTTCGCTTCCCAGGACAATTCCGGGTAGATGGAAACCCCCGGCTCGCCTTCGGCAGGAGACACCAGCACAATATTTTGTGGCGCCTGAGCGTACAGCTCGATATTCAGCGCTACCGTATCCGCCGCACTACCCGCGGATACAATCAACTGGAAAGGGTAATCGCCGGTTGCCAGGCCCGCCAGCCCGGATATGGTGACGGCCGACTGTGACGGAAGAGGCAGCGGGTTTTCGAAGCTGGCGGTTACCCCTTCGGGCAAGCCCTCGGCCGACAAGGTAGCTTCCCCTTCAAAACCCAAAACGGGCGCCAGGAAAAGCGCATATTCCACCACCTGCCCGCCACAGGCCAATTGGCCGGGCTGCGATACCGCAGCGGTAAGCCCGGGAGCAGAAGCCGGCTCGATGGTGATATTGCTGTTGTTGATGTCAAAAAACACATTGCCCACTGCTTTGACTTTCACCCGGAACTGATCGCCCTGCAACGTATCCGGCACGAGAATCAGCGCCTGGCCGTTGTTGTCCAGGCTGTCTTCCAGCAGGAGGGGGTAGGTGAAGCCCCCATCTGCCGAGAGGTAAATATTGACCATGGAGGCGCCAACCGGCGCCTGGTCCGTATTGGCCACATCCCAGTTGATTAGCTGATAGGAACCGGCGCGCCAGGCCGTAGGCTGGTTCTGCGACAGGACCCGGAAAGGGCCGGCCTGATCCGTTACGGTGAGGGTACGGGTATCCCAGGCTACCCCGCCGCCGAGGCCGTAGTTATCACGCGCCGTGAGGCGGAAGGTGAGCCCCCGGGCATAGTTGGGCAGGCGCTCACCGAGGGAGGCAGTATTGTTGACGATGCTCGAAATCTCCGGGAATACCCGGGTAGAGTCGGTGGTGGGAGAAAAAGAACGGAACAACGGAGCATTGCCAACCGGGCTATTCGGCGAACCGGCCGGCCCCAGGTTCAGTTGTTCCCAGCAATAAGTCAAAGCATCGCCTTCCATATCGGCCGCGGAGCCGGTCAATTCAAAAGGAGTGGAAAGGGGAATAACAGAACCGCTGGGGCCTGCATTGACTACCGGCGCGGTATTATCCGTTGTTTCTATGACGGGACAGCTATTTCCGCCGCCGCTCCCGATGAAGGCGCTCATTTCCTGAAGGCTGCCGTTGTGAAAATGGTCAACGCTGTTGGAAGCGACGTTGTCTCCGCCACAAATGCCGGCATAGGCCATGATCGTCACCCCGCTTCCCGGTTCGAAAGCAGTTGATCCGTTGCGGTTGCCGCCACAGCTGCCGGCGGTCCCGTTGAAGGTATGGTTACCGCCAAACTGATGGCCCATTTCATGAGCGACATAATCAATGTAAAAAGGATCCCCCACCGGCGGGGTAAGGCCGGTGTACCCTCTTGCTTTGTCCTCGGAAGAGCAGACGACCCCAAGGCCGGCCACGCCGCCGCCGCCTCTATCGAAATAATGGCCAATATCATATTGAGCATTGCCAATATAACCATCGATCGTATTTTGGTTGACGCCCAGTTGATTGCCACCAGAGTAGGGGTCCGAGAAGGGGTCCGTAAAAATGATCAGGTCATTGTTTTCCACCAGGATCATCCGCACGGAAAAGTCGCGTTCGTAAACGCCGTTGACCCGGTTCATGGCCGTAACCACTGCCGCCAGGGCCGCCTCGACGGTTCCCCCATGGTACTGGGTATATTCTCCGGTGGTGGCTACCGCCAGGCGGTAAAGGCGCAACTCCTCTCCTATTCCCGTCAAGCCGCCGCCGGCGCCCAATCCTTCCTGCCGGGTATGATCAAATTCGCATTTGAACGCCGCATCAGACTGAAAATCCTTTTTGAAATAAGCCTGATAAACCCCATCATCCAACAAGTGGTAGTAGGGGTCGATAAAATAAGTGCCCTCACCGGCCAGCACCATGGCGTGGAAGCCGTGGGGGGTATAATCCAGCCGCACCAGCGCCGTGGGGTTGTCTACGCCCTTGCCCATATAGGTTTTGATCCGTGGAAAGCGCTGGGCCAGGCCCGGCGCCATGATAGGCGATTCACAGAAGCGAAAGGTTTCCATCCGCCCGTCGGGCCGGGGCAATTCCAGCGTGTAGCCGGACATACTGGCGTTGGCCACCGATTCATCCGGCGCGCCGGCCAGGCGAAGCAATAGGGCGGCCGTATCGAGTTGCAATACCCGGTATGCTTTGGGAACGATCGCCCGTTCGGCGCCCGGCCGGGCCGGAGCTTCAGCGTCCCGCCATATAGATGTTGTAGATTGAGCAGAAAGGGCCGTTGTGAGCCCAAAGGAGGCAAGCAAAAGCAGCAGTTTGTACATTACAGTGTTTTTCAGTACTAATCGTTGTTTCCAGGGCTCGTGTAAAAACCATAACCGAACAACCATTTCAATAATCCTGCGAAGGTAAAATCTGAATTCATTAAAATTGTTTAAATGTTTCTCTTTTGTCAGGGCTTTCACAAAACGGCCGTAAATATTTCTTCTCGAAAACTATTTAGAGGCGCCATTGGGGCATCCAAATTTATTTGGGTTCGAAGACGCCTTCACTACCTCTGATGGCAAAACTTCTTGGTTTACGGCTCCGGTCTTTTTGGCTACGCAAAACGTTACAATGAGCAAAAAGGCAACTTCCAAGCTGCCCTATTCGATAAATTATGCATTCTGCGATTTGCATTTTACATTTGCTTTCCTCAAAAGAAGGAACTACACATGAATGACCTCCACAGCAAACTCATTGCCGAACGGCTCAACATCCCCAGCCGCAAGGTAAACAACACCCTCAGCCTCTTCTCGGAAGGGGCCACCATTCCCTTCATTGCCCGTTACCGCAAGGAAGCCACCGGTTCCCTCGATGAGGTGCAGGTGGCCGACATCCAGCGGGAAGCCAAAAAGCTGGAAGAGCTGGACAAACGGCGGGCGAGTATCCTTGGCTCTATTGAAGAACAGGGCAAACTCACCGACGAGCTGCGCCGCCGCATCGAAGGCACGTATGACGGCACCGTGCTGGAAGACCTCTACCTGCCCTACAAGCGCAAGCGCAAGACCCGCGCCTCCGCAGCCCGCGAAAAAGGGCTGGAGCCTCTGGCGGAAGCCCTTTTCCGGCAGGAAAACAATAAAGTGGAAGCCCTGGCCGCCCGGTTTATCACACCGGAAGTGCCCAATGTGGAAGAAGCCCTGCAAGGGGCCCGCGACATCATCGCCGAATGGATCAATGAGGATGAAAGGGCCCGGAATAAGGTGCGCTTTCTCTTTCGCAAGGGAGCGGTGATCTACGCTAAGGTTGCCCGCGGCAAAGAGGAAGAAGGCGCCAAATACCGCGATTATTTCGATTACTCGGAGCCTCTGAAAAATTGCCCTTCTCACCGCCTGTTGGCCATGCGCCGCGGCGAGGAGGAAGGCTTCCTGCGGGTAAGCATCAGCCCGGAAGAGGAGGACAGCCTCTACCAGTTGGAACGCATCTACCTGACGGGCAACGGGCCCGCCAGCCGGCAGGTAAAAGAGGCCCTGCACGACAGCTATAAACGCCTGCTGGGGCCGGCGATCGAAACGGAATTCCGCAACCTTTCCAAAGACAAAGCCGACCAGGAGGCCATCGAGGTGTTCGCCACCAACCTGCGGCAACTGCTGCTGGGCGCCCCCCTGGGCCAGAAACGCACCCTGGGCATCGACCCCGGCTTCCGCACCGGCTGCAAGGTGGTGGTGCTCGACGAGAGCGGCCAGTTCCTCAAAAATGCCACCATTTACCCCCACCCGCCTCAATCGGACGAGTACAACGCCAGCCTCACCCTGGAGCGCCTGGTAGCGCAATTTGAGATCGAAGCCATCGCCGTGGGCAACGGCACGGCCGGGCGGGAAACGCTGAGCTTCTGCCGCCGGCTGAAGTTCGGTAAACCGGTAGAGTCCTTCATGGTCAACGAGGCGGGCGCTTCCATCTACTCCGCTTCCGATATTGCCCGTGAAGAGTTCCCTAAGGAGGACCTCACCGTGCGCGGCGCCATCTCCATCGGCCGCCGCCTGATGGACCCTCTGGCCGAACTGGTCAAGATCGACCCCAAATCGATCGGCGTGGGCCAATACCAACACGATGTCAACCAGGCGCGCCTCAAGGAGAGCCTCGACCAGGTGGTGGAAAGCTGCGTCAACTCGGTGGGAATCAATGTCAACACCGCCAGCAAGCACCTGCTGACCTACGTCTCCGGCCTGGGGCCAACGCTGGCGCAGAACATCGTGGATTACCGCTCGGAAAAGGGCGCCTTCCCCTCCCGCCGGGAGCTGATGAAAGTGGCCCGCATGGGGGATAAATCCTTCGAGCAGTCCGCCGGCTTCCTCCGCATCCGCGACGGCAAAAACCCGCTGGACAATACCGCCGTACACCCGGAAAGCTACCACATCGTGGAGCAGATGGCTAAAGACCAGGGCTGTAGCGTGGAAGACCTCATCCACCGGGCGGAGTTGCGCAAAAAAGTGGACCTCCGGAAATACGTCACCGATACCGTCGGCTTACCTACCTTAACCGACATCCTGAAGGAACTGGAAAAGCCGGGGCTGGACCCCAGGGGCACCGCCCGCCCTTTCGAGTTCGCCAACATACAGTCGATCGAAGACCTGCACATCGGAATGGTGGTACCGGGCATCGTCAACAATATCACCAACTTCGGCGCTTTTGTGGATATCGGCATCAAGGAAAGCGGTACCTGGTGCACATCTCGCAGTTGGTAAACAAATTCGTCAAGAACCCGGCGGATGTGGTGAGCCTGGGGCAGGAAGTGATGGTGAAGGTGATGGAGGTGGATAGGAAGAGGGGCGGGTGCAGTTGTCGATGAAAGAGGTGTAGCAAGTGAATCTTTACTTTTCTTTCCATTTACCCTGCTCGCGGCTGTGGTGCACAACCGTGTGGATTACGATTTCCTTACGGTCGTGATGAACGGAATAAACAATATGATATTTAAAACGTGAAAGGTAAGCTTTTCTCCGGTTTTCGTAGAGGGTGGCGCCATTTCCGGAAACTCGCAAATATGGGCCATACAATCCTGTAATTCTGCGTCGAATGCCATGCCGAAACCTCGCTGGACATTTTCCAGATACACAACCGCTTCCTGAATGCGCCTCAGAGCATTAGCAGAAACCCGATAGCTATAAGCCATATGCCCCAGTTATTTAAACTTCTCCATAAAACGATCCATCTCTTCCCTGTAAGCTTCATGGCCGAGCCCCTTATCTTCACCACTCTCAACGGCTTCATAAGAAGCATCGATCTCAGACCTCAACTCAGGAGTAAGTTCGAATGCGGCTTCTTCCACCATCATATCCATAATAAAATGGACAATCTCCGCCTGCTCTATGCGGGATAATTTAGCTATTTCCTCTTTAATAGATTGCGCAGTCATAACCATGTCATTTATTCAAAAGTATAAAAAACGACGCACACAAACAACGTTGTGGAATAGGTATTGGTTTTAATGGAGTATCCACTTTCCTCCTTGCCAGGCTGTTCGATAAAAAAATTACCAAGACCAACTACAAGCCTCCTGTTTAAAGGGTTTGGCTTAGTATGAGCGGCAGAGTGGAGGTTGTTACGCCTCAGTTGAACTTTTACATCCCCAAAATGAAAAAAGCTGCCCGAAACGGGCAGCTCTGGTAATTGGTTTTAATTGATTAGGGCTGCAAAAACTTATGTGGAAAGAACTTAAGCAGGTGGACAAATTGAACTAAACATTTCTGATGGGCTCTTTTTTCGTTACTCTGCTTTGGAGAACCATCTCCTTTAGCTACGGCTAAAGTCGGGAACCTCCGCCTTGATTAACGAAAAAATCCCCTCGATCAGAAACGTCAATACAATTTTGTCCACCTGCTTATTTTATAGCCTCCAGCACCTGCGGCGCCGCTTCGCGCAGCGCCTCGCTGGCCTTGTCTTCAAACTTCTTGAAATTCCGGTTGAAGCGGGCGGCCAGGTCCTGCGCCTTGGCGTCGTAAGCGTGGGCATCCTTCCAGGAACGCCGGGGGTCGAGCACCTCGGAGGGTACGCCTGGGCAGGAGACGGGCATTTGCAGGCCGAACACTTCATGGGTATGGAATTCCACTTCCTCCAACTCGCCACGCAGGGCGGCGGTGATCATGGCGCGGGTGTATTTGAGGTTGATGCGCGAACCGGTTCCGTAGGCCCCGCCCGTCCAGCCGGTATTGACCAGCCAGACGTTGACATTATGCTCCTGCATTTTTTTGCCCAGCATTTCCGCGTAGCGCGTAGGATGTAAGGGCAAAAATGGCGCGCCAAAGCAGGCGGAAAAGGTGGCCTGCGGCTCGGTAACGCCTTCTTCAGTGCCGGCTACCTTGGCCGTATAGCCCGAAATAAAGTAGTACATGGCCTGTTCCGGCGTCAGGCGGCTGATAGGCGGCAGCACCCCGAAGGCATCGCAGGTCAGAAAGAATATATTTTTTGGATGGCCGCCGACAGACGGCTCCAGCGCATTGTCGATGTGGTGGATGGGATAGGAAACGCGGGTATTCTCCGTGATGGCGTCGCTCTCGTAATTGGGGATGCGGGTGCCTTCGAAGAAATGGATATTCTCCAGGATAGCGCCGTGTTTGATGGCATTGTAAATCTGAGGTTCTTTCTCCTCGCTCAGGCCGATGGTCTTCGCATAACAACCTCCCTCGAAGTTGAAAACGCCTTCATCCGACCAGCCGTGTTCGTCGTCGCCGATCAGGGGGCGGTCCGGGTCGGCGGAGAGGGTAGTTTTGCCGGTGCCGGACAAGCCGAAGAAGATGGCGGTGTCGCCGTCTTTTCCCACATTGGCGGAGCAGTGCATGGCGAGCACGCCGCGCTCTTTGGGCAGTACATAGTTGAGCACCGAGAAGATACCTTTCTTGATCTCGCCGGTATAGCCGGTGCCGCCGATGATGATCTGTTTTTTCGTGAAATTGATGATGGCAAAGTTGTGCTGCCGGGTGCCGTCCTCCTCCGAGCCAGCGTGGAAGCCGGGGGCGCAGAGGATGGACCAGTCCGGGGTGAAATGCAGCAGTTCCTCTTCACCGGGGCGGAGGAACATGTTGTAGGCGAAGAGGTTGCTCCAGGGAAATTCGCTCACCAGGCGGATGTTCATGCGGTAGTTTTCGTCGGCGCAGGCATAAGCGTCGCGAATGAAAACATCTTTTCCCTGGAAGTAGGAAGTGACCTTTTGGTAAAGCTGCTGAAAATATTGGGGATCAATAGGCTTGTTGATAGGGCCCCAGTCGACGGAGCCGGCGGTATTCTCATCCTTAACGATGAAGCGGTCCATAGGCGAGCGGCCGGTAAATTCACCGGTCTCGATAGCCAGAGCGCCACAATGGGCCAAAACGCCCTGCTCTCTCTTTAGGGTTTCTTCCATCAGGGCTTCGGGGCTGAGGTTCCAGTACGCATTTTTCACACGCCGGATGCCGAGGCTTCCAAGGTCGGCCGCCGGATTTTTGATCTCAAATCTCTCCATTGGAATAAATGTTTTTTGCCAGTTTAAGTAATAGCCGTAGCGCCAATTAGGGGATCGCGCCACGGAGTTGCTATAAATACGGTACTAACTAAATCTCAACTGGTGCCCTGGTTGGAAATTCCCGGCTCTTCGAACCGGGGGGTAGGAAACTGTTTATTGGTTTTACCTGGTTGTCAGGGCTTTATCTCCTTAAATGTTTTGCTTGCCATAAAAAAGAAGCAAAAGCCACTGCGAAAATAATCTTTTTCTCTGTTAGAGAAAATTTCTCTAACGGATTTTTTTTTAATTTATTAAATTCGCACCATGAGAGAACTCGATACCGTAAAACTGATCTTTGGCCTCAAGGTGCACTATCTGCGCCAGCAGCAGGGCCTTTCCTACCAGCAGTTATCTGACCGCACCGGGCTGGCCATTTCTTACCTGCACAATATTGAGAAGGGAAAGAAATATCCCAAGGCGGATAAAATCCTCACCCTGGCCAAAGCGTTGAATACCGACTACAACTATCTGGTTTCCCTGGAGGCCGACAAGCGGCTCAAGCCCATCATCGACCTGCTGCACTCCGATTTTCTGAAAATTTTCCCCCTGGAGCTTTTCGGCATCAATATGCCCAAACTGGTGGAGCTCCTCTCCGCCACCCCGGACCGGGTCAATGCATTCATCAGCACCGTGATCAAGATCGTGCGCAACTATCATCTGCAGGGAGAAGATTTCTACAAATCGGCTCTGCGGTCTTATCAGGACTTGCACGACAACTATTTCAAAGGGCTGGAGCAGGCGGTGCGCCAATTCAAGGAGGAAAAGAAAGCGCCTTTATCTCCTCCCCTTACTCCTCAGGGGTTGGAAAAGCTGCTGGGCGGCCACTACCGGATCGAAGTAGATCGGGAGTACCTGGCCGCCGACCCCGCCCTGAAGGAGGTGCGCTCCTTTTATTCACCGGGACGGCGGGTGCTTTTCCTCAATACCGGCCTGTCCAGCGCCCAGGAAAACTTCCTGCTGGCTAAAGAACTCGGCTTCCAGTACCTGGGCCTGAAGGAACGCCCCTATGAAACCCGAATGGCTGAAGTAGATTCCTTTGACAAACTGCTGAACAACTTCAAAGCATCTTACTTTTCCGTCGCCTTGCTGATGGACGAGCTGGAAATGATCAAAGATATTGAGGAGATGGCCAGCTGGGAGCGCTGGGACGGGGAAAAGTTCCTCGAGTTGCTCAGCAGATACGATGTCACACCCGAGATGCTCCTTCAGCGGCTGGCCAATATCCTGCCGCGCCACTTCGGCATTCAGGACCTGTTCTTCCTGCGCTTTTTCACCGGCCCGGATATGAAGAAATTCGAGATGACCAAGGAGATGCACCTTTCTCAACTGCACAACCCCCACGCCAACCAACTGGACGAACACTATTGCCGGCGCTGGGTGTCGATCGACGTTATCCGCCGGCTCAGCGCCCTGCAGGATATTAAAAACCGGGACCAGCCTATCGCCGGCGCCCAGGTCTCCCGCTATTGGGGCACGCCCAACGCCTACTTTTGCATCAGCATCGCCAAGACGGGCCACAACAACAGCCAGAACAGCACCAGCGTGACCATCGGGTTGCTGGTCAACGACAAACTCCGGCAGCTGTTCCGCTTTCTGTCCGACCCCAAACTGCCTGTCAAAGATGTACACACCACCTGTGAGCGCTGCGGCATCTCCGACTGCGAAGCCCGGGCAGCGCCGCCTTCCGTTTTGCACCACACCCGGGTGAAGGAGCAAATCAAGGAGACTTTAGAAGCATTGGAAAAGGAAGTATGGGCGAAATAAAGAGATTCGTGTTTAAGGAAAACGCCGGGACAGGCTGTTCAACAAAGTAGGCCGGTATCAATTGAAATTTGTTATCTTCGAAGAAAGATTGTCGCGTTTTATCATAAACTTCAATTCACATGGGAAAAACAGTAATGCTATTAGCTTTAACAATGATCTTAAGCGCTTGTGGCACTTCTAAAACAGTAAGCCTGTCCAAGAAGGTCATTAAAGGAAATTGGACATTAAACTCCATAACCTATAGCGAAGCGGGAACCTATAACGTAACGCTGTTGGATGATGCTACAAAAAAATGTTTTGAGGGCAGCACATGGCAATTTGTTCCAAATAACAATACTGGAATATATACCATAAACGATTCTAATTGTTTAGCTGGAGAACGTCATTTCGTGTTTACTATTCAAGAAGTAGATGAAAAAACCGGCCTCTATGATTTTCTGTTGAAACCAACCAACGATAAGCACAAGTCGGAAACCAAAAAAGGCTTTAGACTCAAACTTTCAGCATTATCTGACACCATGATGCAATGGCAACAGACCGTGGCCGTTGAAGGCAAACCATTTACCATCTCAATGAATTTCAATAAACTTTAAAAATCATGAAATCGACCATGAATAAAATCGTACTCCTATTTTATGCGCTTGTTTTAATTGTAAGTTTAACAAACTGCAAGGCAGTCCAGAATGCCAATAACAAACAAAAAGGCGCTGTGATTGGTGCAACGAGCGGCGCTGTAATTGGCGCCATTATTGGGAACAATGCCGGTAAAGGTGGAAATAGCGAAGCAGGGGCAGTTATTGGTGGTGTCGTTGGAGGCACTGCGGGTGTACTCATTGGAGCAAAATGGACAAGCAGGCGCAAAAATCGAAGAAGAAATTCCAGGCGCCACTGTTGAGCGTGTCGATGATGCCATTGTAATTACTTTTGATGAAACCAGTGGTCTCTATTTTGAGACAAATAAATATAATATCAATAGTGCTTCGCAACAGACACTAAATAAACTAGTGAGTGTATTCAAGGAATATCCGGAAACTAATATTCTGGTAGTTGGCCATACCGATAGTGTTGGCGCTGAAGATTACAACATGACATTATCAAAAAACAGAGCCAATTCTGTTACTGATTATTTAATAACCCATGGCATTAGCCGCAGCAGATTAACTACCAACTGGTATGGAGAAACACAACCCATACAAGACAATAGTACCAGCGAAGGCAGAGCAAAAAACCGAAGAGTAAACGTTGCTGTTTTACCAAATGAAAAAATGATCAACGACGCTAAAAAGCAATCTGGAGAGAATTAGCGTGTGTTTTACAGATCGTATACCATTCGTGATCGGTTTCCTCGATGCGCTGCCGTACCTGTACGCCGAGGCTTTCCGGCATGTATCCCAACAGGCGCCGTTCCCGCTTCTCTCAGAGCATGTTTGGAGGTGGTCGTTTGGGCTGCAAATGACCGCTTCTGGAACCTCACCTCGCCATTTTTTCGCCCCATAGCACCACTATGAAGCTCAAAAATAGCTTTGCGAGAACCCAAAATCGACCATTTTCGCTTCCAAAGCACCACCTCCAAACATGCTCTCAGGCTGTACAGCCCTGAAAAAAGTGGCGTTCCAAATTTTCAGTTCATCTTATCCTTACTGAAAGTGAAACCGAAATTCACGGTATATTGCCACATCCTGGACAAACACACCTGTTAAATAATAAGCCAACCGGACACAATTCCTTACTTTTGCTTTTTTCCAATACAATAATCCCGTCGCTATGATGCCACACATTACCAAACGCACCTTCCTTTTGCTGGGAATAAGCCTGCTTCTCCTATCCGGCCTTTCACCTGCCTTTGGCCAGCACTCCGTCGCCCGGCAGTGGAACGAGGTTCTGCTGGATGCGATCCGGAAGGATTTTGCCCGTCCTACGGTGCACGCCCGCAACCTGTTTCACACCTCCATCGCCATGTACGACGCCTGGGCGGTTTACGATGAGGAAGCAGAGACCTATTTCCTGGGTAAAACCGTGGGCGGTTTTACCTGCCCGTTTGAAAACATCCCCCCTCCGGATGATATCCAGGCTGCCCGCGAAGAAGCGATCAGCTATGCCGCCTACCGCCTGCTCCATCACCGGTTTCTGAATTCTCCGGGCGCCGCCACTACCCTGGCTGAGTTTGACGATCTTTTCATCCAACTGGGCTACGACCCCCTCTTTACCTCCACGAATTATACCAGCGGATCTCCGGCGGCGCTGGGCAACTACATCGCCGAGAACCTGATCAATTTCGGCTTTCAGGATGGCGCCAACGAGCAAAACAGTTATGCCAATCAATACTACATTTCCGCCAACCCGCCGCTGGCGCCCGTCGCCCCCGGCAACCCCAACCTGCTGAACCCCAACCGCTGGCAGCCCCTGACCCTCGATGTGTTCATCGATCAGAGCGGCAATGTGATCCCCCTGAGCACCCCGGAATTCCTCAGCCCGGAATGGGGCAAGGTCACGCCCTTTGCGCTCCAGCCTGAAGAACTGACCATCAATACCCGTGGGGGCAACCAGTACTGGGTCTATCACGACCCCGGCCAGCCGCCTCATATTGACGAAATAGACGGCGGAGGCGCCTCTGACGCCTACAAGTGGAATTTCCTGCTGGTATCCATCTGGTCCTCCCATCTTGACCCCACTGACGGAGTGATGTGGGACATTTCACCCGGGGCCATCGGCAACATTCAGCAGGAATTTCCGCAAAACTTCGAGGAGATGCAGAGTTTTTACGATCTGTTGGAAGGAGGCGACCCCAGCACCGGCCATCCGGTCAACCCTTACACCGGCCAGCCCTATGAGCCTCAGATCGTGCCTCGGGGAGATTACGCCCGCGTACTGGCGGAATTCTGGGCGGACGGCCCCGATTCAGAGACCCCTCCGGGGCATTGGTTCACCCTCCTCAATTACGTCAACGACCACCCGGCGGTCGTGAAGCGGTACCACGGACAGGGGCCCATACTCGATGATCTGGAGTGGGATGTCAAAGCTTACCTGACCATGGGTGGCGCCGTACACGATGCCGCAGTGGCCGCTTGGGGGATCAAAGGGTGGTATGACTATATTCGCCCCATCTCCGCTATTCGCTTCATGGCGGACCTCGGGCAGAGCTCCGACTCCAACCTGCCCAATTACCACCCGGCGGGCATCCCGCTGGTACCTGGTTACGTGGAATTAGTCACGGCCAATGACCCCTTAATCCTCCGGGGCTTCAACAACGAGCACGTCAACAAAGTAAAACTATACGCCTGGCGCGGGCCGGACTATATCAACGACCCCGCTACCGACGATGCGGGCGTGGGTTGGATTCGGGCGGAAAATTGGTGGCCTTATCAGCGGCCTTCTTTCGTCACCCCTCCCTTTGCCGGCTATGTTTCCGGCCATTCCACCTACTCCCGGGCCGGGGCTGAGGTAATGACCCTGCTCACCGGCGACGCCTTCTTCCCGGGTGGCATGGGGGAGTTCCACGCTCCCAAGAATGAATTCCTGGTCTTTGAGGAAGGGCCCAGCGTAGACCTCACCCTGCAGTGGGCCACCTACCGCGATGCTTCCGACCAATGTAGCCTCTCCCGCATCTGGGGCGGTATCCATCCACCGGCAGACGACATTCCCGGGCGTATCATTGGTGAAAAAATCGGCGTCGAAGCTTTCCACTACGCCGAGCGGTATTTTTACCGCGACCAGGATGAGGATGGCTTCTTTAGTTATGAAGATTGTGATGATAACAATCCCGGCGTCAACCCGGAAGCCATAGAAATCTGCGATGGCATTGACAACGACTGCAACGGCCTGATCGACGATGACATTACCGTATACACCTACTTCCTGGATACCGATGGGGACTCCTTTGGCGATGCCGCCGGCCGCCTGGACACCTGCCTGGCCACTCCGCCCGAAGGGTATGTCAATAATGACCTGGATTGCGCCGACGATGACGCCAACCTCAACCCCAACGCCATCGAGGTTTGCGACGGCATCGACAACGACTGCAACGGCGCCATCGATGACGGAATCACCCTCTACAGTTACTTTCTGGATCAGGATGGCGACGGCTTCGGCAGTATCGCCCAGGTAATCGATACCTGCCTGGCGGCTCCACCCGACGGCTTCGCCAGCAATGCCCAGGATTGCGACGACAGCAACCCCCTGGCCTACCTCGGCGCTCCCGAACTCTGCGACGGCATCGACAATGACTGTAATGGCAGCATCGACGATGGATTAGCCACCTCCAGCTATTTCCTGGATCAGGACAGCGATGGTTACGGCGATGCCGCTATCAGCCTGGACACCTGCCTGGCCACTCCTCCTGAGGGCTATGTAGCCAATGGTATGGATTGCGATGATACCCAATCCACCATCAATCCCGATGCCGAGGAAGTGCTGGACAGCCTGGATAACAACTGCAACGGTATGATCGATGAGGGGTTGGTTTCCACTTATTCTCCTGAACCTGTCCATTGGGAGCTTTTCCCCAATCCGGTTCGGGAAGAGCTGACCCTCCAATCCAATTATACAGGCGCCGTTGTTGCCCGCCTTTACAGCGGGGAAGGAAGGAGGAGCCTGGAGGCGCGGCTGGAGATGACAAGCGGCAGGGCCGTTCTGGATTTACAGGGCGCCGCCTCTGGTTTCTACTTTCTGGAATTACTGGACCAAAAGGGGAAGCGGTTGTTGATCGAGAAGATCATTCGGTATTAATGCTGTATGATATGCAAGCGTTGGAGGTGCAAATTTAGCGGCAACCGATGTTTTTTATCAAATAACCGCTAAAATCACTACCGGATTGTAGCGGTTATTTGTACATTTAGGGATGTAACCGCTACAATTGCAGTATATTATGCTTCAGGAACCCATTCTAATTGGTAGAAAGCAAGAAATTGAGACGCTAAAACGGGTACAGGATAGTTACAAATCGGAATTTTTAATCCTGTATGGCAGAAGACGGGTGGGCAAGACGTTCCTAGTCAACCAGTTTTTTGACGGCCAGTTCACGTTTCGCATGACCGCTTTGGCCAATGCTACAACGAAGCAGCAGTTATTAAATTTCCATACTGCCATGATGGGTTTTGACCCTGGCCTTGCCGGTTCATCTCCACCTTCGGGCTGGTTTGAAGCGTTTCAATTGGTCATCAAATTAGCCGAAAAAGATAAACGAGCCAAAAAGGTTATTTTCTTTGATGAATTGCCCTGGTTCGATACCCATGGAGCAGATTTTTTATCCGCGTTAGAGCATTTTTGGAATAGTTGGGCATCCCTGCGAAATGATGTACTACTAATCAGTTGTGGTTCCGCAGCATCCTGGATGATCAACAAGCTCATCCGCAACAGAGGCGGGTTGCATAATCGCATTACGGAACGAGTATTGCTTCAGCCCTTTACCCTGAGTGAAACGGAAGCTTTCCTACAAGCAAAAGGAGCAGAATATGACCGATATCAGTTGCTTGAGCTTTATATGGCAATGGGCGGGGTGCCATTCTACCTGGAAAACATTCAGGTCAACCGGAGTGTGGCACAGAACATTGATCGGATGTTTTTCTCTCCTACCGGGCTGTTAAGGCTGGAATACGATACGCTGTATCAATCGCTTTTTAAGCAATCCGGCAAACACATATCTGTGGTTGAGGCCTTGGCGCAACAGCCCCGGGGCATGTTGAGAAAGGAACTGATCTCTAAATCGGTTTTGTCGGAAGGCGGGGCAGCGTCCATAGTGTTAAACGAATTGGAACATTCCGGCTTTATCCAACGCTATGTGCCGTTTGGCAAGAAAAAGCGCTATGTAATCCACCGCTTGGCCGACCCCTATTCTCTTTTCTACCTCACTTTCGTAAAAGATTCCAAAGCCCAGGGCGAAGGCGCCTGGTTAGCTCGTTTAAACAACCCGCAGTGGCGTGCCTGGAGCGGGCATGCTTTTGAATATATTTGCATGAATCATGTGAGCGCCATCAAAAAACACCTGGGCATCAGCGGGGTCTACACGGAAGTTTCTCCCTGGCGTAGCCAACAGACAGAACCGGCCGCCCAAATCGACTTACTAATAGACCGCAATGACCGGGTCATCAATATTTGCGAGATGAAGTTCTCGATTGCGCCCTATAGTATTACCAAAACCTACGCCGAGCAGCTTACCAACAAGCTAACCGCTTTTCGAATGGAAACCAACACGAGAAAAACACTTTTTCTTACCATGATCACTACCTTTGGACTACAGCAAAATCAGTATTCGCTGCGGCTGGTTAAGGATGCTTTGGATATGAATGCTTTGTTTGATTAACGGGTGTGCATTATTACTGGACTTTGGACAGTGCCATGCCCAAAGTCCAGTTAGGCCGTTTTACAGCCCATCCCCTTACCGCGCTAAACTTACCCTCCTGGTTATAGCCTCCTTCCCGGTGCGCAGGCGGGCCAGGTAGATGCCCGAACTCAGTTGCTGTCCCCGGCTATCCGTACCATCCCATCTGTATTCCTTCTGTCCTGCTTCCATATTTTCGGAAATTAAGGTTTTCACCCGCTGCCCGTTGAGGTTGAACACCTCCAAAGTGGCCGGCCCATCCCCGGGCAGGTAAAAGCGGATGGACACCTGCTCACTGAAGGGGTTAGGACTGGCTTCCAACTGGTACATTTCCGCAGGGGTTGTTCCCTGGCCCGGGCTTACCAGAAGGGCGGATGAATCCGTACAGCACTCCACAATGCCTGCATTCAGCGCATCGATCAAGGCCTGTACCTGAGCAATAATGTGATCGGCGGCATCCACCGGGATACCGTTGCCACTCCGGTATTGTACATAACTAATGACGCTGTTCAGAGAGGTGATCACGGTGATAATGCTGGAACCGCTACAGAATCTGCTGGCCGCCAGGCTCAGCCTGCTGGTTATGGCCCTTTTAACCGAAGAACTGATTGTCAGCCCGTTCACGTAGGCATTAAGGTTGTTCACCGTTGTGTTGATGCAGATGCTTTGATCACAGGCATCGCCGATGCCATCCTGGTCGAGGTCTTCCTGCCCGGGGTTATACATGAAGGGGCAGTTGTCCACATCGCCGCAGATGCCGTCGCCGTCGATGTCGCCATCGGGGTCATTGGGGCAAGGGCTGGCGCAGGCGCCGAAGATGTCGTCCCTTACCTGTACGCTCGCCGAACATTCCGACATATTGCCGTTAACATCGGTGAGGGTAAGGGTGACAGTATTGGCGCCTACGTTGGTGCAATCGAAACTGGCCTGGCTCAGGTTCAGGCCGAGCAGGCCGCAGTTGTCATTGCTGCCATCGCTCACCTGCCCGGCAGTGATGCTGGCCGTTCCGTCAGCATCGAGCTGGACAACCACATTCCTACAAACAGCAGTAGGCGCCAACTTGTCTTCCACCGTCACGGTTGCCGAGCATTCCGAGGTATTGCCGTCGTTGCCGGTTACGGTGAGGGTTACCATTTGGGGCCCTGCATCCGAACAGTTGAAGCTGGCTACATCCAGGCTAATGCCCGCAATGCCACAGGCGCCTGTGCTGCCGTTGTTGATATCCGTGGCAGTGATCGAGGCCATGCCGGAAACGTCCAGCTCGACGCTGATGTCCCGGCAAACGGCCTGGGTGGCCACTGTCGTTTCCATACAGCCGGCGCTTAGGGTGAAGCGGGACGAAAGGCTGGGCAGGCCGTTGTAGGCAACGGTGTTGGCGTCGGCATCCAGCGCCCCCCCGAGCAGCGACCAGCTGGCCCCTCCATCATCCGAGCGGAAGAGCCGGAGGTCGGCCTCCGCCTGGCCGTTGAGCTCAGATTCGTCGTAGTGGAAGAGGATATCCGCGCTGAGGCCGGCCTGGTTGACCGGCAAAACGTCGAAATAGCGCAGGATGCTCACCGCGCCATTGCCGCTCTGCTCGGCGTGGCCACGGACAACTTCGGTGTGGCCCAGGTTGATGTTGGCCGTCAGGGTAAGGCCCATGCCGGCCACATTATCGGCATTGGGCATATTCAGGTTGCGGGTGGTGAGCAGGTAGCCGCTGCTGCCCTTGACGGTATGGCCGGGCGTTTCTGCCAAAAGGGCATTGCTTCCCAGGATGATGACGTTGCCATTCAGGTTGACATCGCCGCTGCTGAGGGTGAAGGCGCCATCGATATTGAAATGGCCCATGGCGGTTACTTCCCCCGCTGCTTTATCGACCGTGACGTTGTAGAAGGATCCCCCCTGGTTTCGAATGGCCTGCCCGGTAGCGCCATCGAAGCGGAGGGTGCTGAGCCCGGGCAGTAAGCTGCCCTGGTTGAGCCAGTTGCCCTCCACTTCGACCTGAATGCCGCCGCTGGCTTCCAGCTGGATGCCAGAGGTAGCTTCCAGGGAGGCCTGGGCGGCCAGGTCCGGGTAGCCGAAGCCCAGGCAAAGCAGGCACCAGATGGCCGCTTTCAGGCGGCGGGGCTTCCGTTTTATCGTTGCATACTTCATCATTATTTTGTGTTAGTTGTGTTTGTCGAATTGGAACCTGACTGGCCGGAATGGAACATCGCCTCCATTCGCGACAGGCGAGTTTCGAAGGCATCATTCTCCGCCCGCAAGGCTTCGTTCTCTGCCTTCAACCTTTCCACCTGCTTCGCCAATTCCTGGGTAGCGGAGACGTTGAGCATCGAGATCGCCTCATAATCTACGGTGTGGAAGTCGTTCACCTCGCGGCCGTAAACGAAGACGGCAGATGATAGCGGGCCGGCGTCAGACGGCAGTTCAACCTGGAAACGATTGGCCTCTACGGCCGTAACGGTATAAATCGAACTGGCTGTTTCGGTGATGAGCTTGACGCGCTCGCCTACCTTCAGATCGGTAGTAAGCATGATCCAGTTTTCTTCGGCATTTGCCCGCCGGTAAATATCAGGCACTACCTCCGTGAGGTTGGCGGTGACCGCCTGCGGATATACCTTCTCCACCTGTTGCGCGATCACCTTCTTGGTGGCCCGGGAGCCGTGGGCGATGGTATCCCGCATCCGGTAGTTGGTGATCTCGATCTGCAGGAGCGTTTTCAGGTCGGATCTGCTGTCGGAAACGCCCAGGATATTTTTGATCCGCTCATCGGAGTGAGCATGGAACTCTTGTCCAGAGATCACATTGGAGGCATAGATAGAGTAAGGGAAAAAGCTGGGGTCATAACTTCCGGTTTGGCCCGCAGCATTGAGGTACCCGATATTGCCCGGAGGGTCAAACGGGACGGAGCCGCTGATCTCCAATTTTGCTTTGGTGGGGTTATTGGTGCCGATGCCTATATTACCATTGGTCCTATAAACATTACCGCCGGTCTCCTCCCATGGACTATCCAGAAAACCACTCAGGTCTACCGGTGTGCCATCATTGGTCAGGCTGAGTGTATTTCCGGAAAGACTGAGGTCTTGTGAAGACCAGGACGCGCCGCCGCTTCCATTTGTTGTGAGTACCTGACCGTTGGCGCCGTCTGTTGTAGGAAGCGCATAGGCATTATCAATGATCAGGGAGGAGGTTGTTAATTGGCCTTTATAGGAAACCCAATTCACACGGGTGGACCAATCCTCGTTTGAACCACGATTACTCCGTCCACCACCATAAGGGTTGTTGGTAGAATAACTCACGCCAGCATAGGAGCTGAACCAAATGGTATATTTTGCTCCGCTGCTCATATTGATGGGGGTGGGCAGCGTAATCTGATTCCATCCATACGCTAAGGAATAACTACCAAGGGACGCCAATAAATTGCCACCGGTTCCTTCTCCTTCATAAATGCTAAAGCTTTTGGTTGGATATCCCCCGCTGGAATTGTATTTAATCTCAATGGATTGAATGGAAGCGTCAGCAGTAGCCGTAAAAGACTGCCACCCCGGTATATTTGAATTAAAAGTGAAACCATTGTCGCCTGTTTGAATGGTCCCTTCAAGGGTGTCGATGCTTATTTGCATCACTTCCATACCATCCGCTTCAAACCGGATAATATCCTCATCTGCATTTTTTTCAACTTGTATTTTGGTGTCGTTGTCGGCATCAGCCAGATTAATGGCCCCTGGGGGGTCTTCCCAGGAGACCCCATTACTGCCATCAGTGGTGAGTACTTGTCCATTGCTTCCACCGGTAGGCAGTTCGATCTCATTGGTAGGGTCATTATCATTATCACCAGGGAGGGTGACGCTGTTACCGTTGGAGATCGACAGGGTGTTTCCGGAAAGGGAGAGGCCTTGATAGTCGATCGGCGTAGACCATGACGCGGCGCCACTGCCATCCGTTGTTAATACCTGCCCGTTGGCGCCATCTGTTGTAGGAAGCGCATACGCATTATCAATGATCAATGAGGAAGTAGTTAATTGACCCTTGTAGGTACCCCAGTTCACCCGGATGGACCAATCCTCGTTAATGTTGTAACTACTCCGGCCACCTTCATAAGAATTTCCAAAAAAGCCCACACCATAGAGGTTGCTGAACCAAAGGGTATATTTTGCACCACTGCTCATATTGATGGGGGTGGGTAGCGTAATCTGATTCCATCCATTCTGACTTAAGGTATGACTACCAAGCGAGGCCAATAAAGTACCACCAGTTCCTTCGCCTTCATAAATGGCAAAGCTTTTGGTTGGGTATCCCGAGTATATGTTGTACATAATCTCAATGGATTGGATTTGTGCATCGGCAGTAGCCGTAAAAGACTGCCATGCTGGTGAAGTACTTCCATAACCTTGTACACCGGTTCCCGTTTCAATGGTTCCTCCATTTAGGATGACGGTGCTTATTTGCGCTGCTTCCGTTCCTGAAACTTCAAACCGAATAATATCCTCATCCGGATTTTTTTCAACCTGAATTTTGGTGTCATTGTCGGCATCAGCCAGATTAATGGTCGCCGGGAGATCTGACCAGGAAACGCCATTGTTTCCATCGGTAGTAAGTACTTGTCCATTGTTTCCTCCCGCGGGCAGTTCAATCTCGTTGGTAGGGTCTGTATCCAGGTCGGCTGCGATGTGGGCGTCGATGGCCGCTTGTGCCGGAGCGGCAGCCGTGGTGTTGTCCAGGCCGGAGAGGTCCACGGTTCCGCCGTTGGAGAGCGTCAGTATCCTGGTAGCCGGGTCGTAGGAAACGGTTTGCAGTTCGTTGGTGGGGTCGGCGTCGGCGTCATCCACCAGGTCCGTCCCGTCGATCTGCACCCATTGGACCCCGTTCCAGGTGAAGAAGGCGCCCGAGTCGGTATCGTACACCAAAAGCCCTTTGTCGTCGGCAGCCAGGGAAAAGCCGGTGCGTTCGGCTGTCGTAACTTTTTTTACGATCACCCCCTCTTCGCGGACTTCCAGGAGGACGTTGCCGTTGGGGGCTTTGATCTGCAGTTCATTTTGTGCGGCCAGCTCTGAGGATATTAAGCATAGCAGCAGCATAATGCTCAGAAGGGAGAGGAAATGTTTCATGATTTTCAGACAAATGATTATGAAATAATGCGTTGACGGCCGCTGATGGCCGGTACGATAGATTACTGTGGTTTATGTGTGTCTGTCGTATGGGAACCTGGCTGGCCGGAATAGAGCATCGCTTCCATTCCCGACAAGCGAGATTCGAAGGCAGCGCTTTCCGCTCTCATGTTTTCATTATCTGCTTTCAAGGCAGCGATTTCCGCCCGCAAGGCTTCGTTCTCCGCCTTTAACCTTTCCACCTGCTTCGCCAATTCCTGGGTAGCGGAAACGTTGAGCATCGAGATCGCCTCATAATCCACCGTGTGGAAGTCGTCCACTTCCCGGCCGTAAACAAAGACGGCAGATGATAGCGGGCCGGCGCCTGACGGCAGTTCCACCTGGAAACGATCGCTCTCTACGGCCGCAACGGTATAAATTGTGCTGGCCGTTTCGGTGATGAGTTTAACGCGCTCGCCTACCTTCAGATCGGTAGCAAGCATGACCCAATTGCCTTCCGCCCCGGCCCGCTGATAAATATCCGGCACCACCTCCGTGAGGTTGGCGTTGACCGCCTGCGGATACACCTGCTCCACCTGTTGCGCGATCACCTTTTTGGTGAGCCGAGAGCCGTGCGCGAGGGTATCCCGCATCCGGTAGTCGGTGATCTCGATCTGCATGAGCGTATTCAGGTCGGATCGGCTGTCGGATACCCCCAGAATGTTCTTGATCCGTGCGTCGGAGTGGGCATGGAATTCTTGTCCGGAGATCACATTGGAGGCGTAGATGGAGTAAGGCCAATCAAAGGGGTCATAACTTCCGGTTTGGCCTGCAGCATTGAGGTACCCGATCACACCAGGATCAAATTGGACAGAGCCGCTGATCTCCAATTTTGCTTTGGTGGGGCTGGCAGTGCCGATGCCGACTTTGCCACTAATGTATGTAGTCCCACTATTTATAGTCGTAGTCGAACTATTTACAGAGATATTCCCACTGCCTGGATTCAGTCGTATGGATGCCGGATTTGGAGACCCAACACCAATTTCCATCGTGCCGGGATTAAGTAAAATTGAAGCAGTAGAGTTAACCCAACCCATCCAGGCTTTTAATTGCCCATTGTAATCGGGGAAATTGATTCTGGCGGTTCCGCTGGTGTTAGTATTTTGAATGGTCAGGGCGCCCGTATAAAGCCCCTCATCACTCACCACATCCAGTTTGGTCCGCGGTGCATTTATGCCGACCCCCACACTGCCACCTTGCCGGTAAATATTGCTTCCATTTTTCTGCCAGGGGCTATCCATAAAGCCGCTCAGATCTACCGGCGTGCCGTCATTGCTCAGGCTGAGCGTATTGCCCGAAAGGCTGAGATCCTGATTGTCCGTATTGTCCAAATAGCCGCTCAGATCTACCGGTGTGTTGTCATTGCTCAGGCTGAGCGTATTGCCCGAAAGGCTGAGATCCTGATAGTTTGGTGTGGTCAGGACGATCTCGTCTGTATAGGGGTTTAGGCCAAAGCCTATATTTTGAGGGCATAATTCAAAAATGAAAAGGGCGCCTGGACTAAAATTAAGGTCAACGACGAAAGCGAATTGATCCGTTATGGCAAGCCTGTAGGGAAGACGAAATCCATTTGGGGTATCCGTAATCGTTTTTAGCACGCTGGGATTTGCCGGATCTGAAAGGTCCAGGATTTTGAGTTTCCCAACGAACTGTCCTCCAGAAACAAGATCATAGGTTATGTAATAGGCCAGATCATCTACGATAGCAATGTCCGAGGATGCCCACCCCCCGGGGAATGACCCAATTGGATTAGGCGCATTCAGGTCGGATACATCGATGATCTTGAGTTCATTATTCGTTACATCATTAATATATACATAAGAACCACGCACAGCAATTGCCTCCGGTTGGTATCCCAAAGGTGTGGTCGAAACCAAAGAAGGCACCGCAGGGTTCGCTATGTTAACAATGTGGAACAGGGATTGAACATAATCCGTTAAATAAGCATAGTCTCCTGAAATAGTCAGGAAACTTCCCCCAATGCCATTTACAATCCCAATAATGTTTGGAGTAGCAGGGGTAGATACATCGACTACCCGAAAGCCGCCGATGCCACCTGAAGCCATGTAGGCATAGTTATCCCTGACAACTACAGCATCAGGGAACAACCCAAGATTGGGGGTAGACCCAACCAATGCGGGGGCAGTAGGATCGGAAATATCAATTACGGCCAAATCCTGCTCTGTCCCGGCCCTTGTCACATAAGCGTAATTTCCATTTACAGCAATAGAAGTCGGCGATACAGTCATTCCAGACAATGTGCCTGTTACGGAAGGTGCGGAAGGGATGGAAATATCGACAATCTTCAGATCCTGAGAGGTGCCACTTATCAAATAGGCATAATTTCCGGATGCAGCTACATCTCTGAATAGCACGTTTCTTGTCAGTTTGCCTGCCAAGGCATTGCATTCAAGGGGGGCCAGGTCGCTTCCGGATAAATTGATATTGATATTGGACAGATCAACCGTATTGCCTTCGGAAATACTCAACTCACTTCCGGTGAGGCTCAGGGTTTGGTCGTCGGTATCCACGCCAAGGCTTGTCAGGTCAACCGTACTCCCATTCGTTATCGACAGCTGGTTGCCGCTCAGGCTGATGTCCTGTAGTTCATTGGCGGGGTCCAGGTCCTGGTCGGCTGCGATGTGGGCGTCGATGGCCGCTTGCGCCGCAGCGGCCGCCGTGGTGTTGTCCAGGCCGGAGAGGTCTACGGTTCCGCCGTTGGAGAGCGTCAGTATCCTGGTAGCCGGGTCGTAGGAAACGGTTTGCAGTTCGTTGGTGGGGTCGGCGTCGGCGTCGTCCACATCGTCGCCGTCGGCAATATTGGCCGGGATGCCCGGCAAGGTGTTCCAGTCCTGCAGCTCATTGGTAGGGTCCAGATCCTGATCGGCTGCGATGTGGGCATCGATGGCCGCTTGCACCGTGGCGGCGTCCAGGCTGGATAGGTCCACTGTTCCGCCGTTGGAGAGCGTCAGTATCCTGGTAGCCGGGTCAAAAGAAACGGTTTGCAATTCATTGGTGGGATCGGCGTCGGCGTCATCCACCAGGTCCGTCCCGTCAATCTGTACCCACTGGGCGCCGTCCCAGGTGAAGAAGGCGCCCGAGTCGGTATCGTACACCAAAAGCCCTTTGTCGGCAGTGGCCAGGGTAAAGCCGGTGCGTTCTGCCGTGCTCACTTTTTTGATCACCACCCCCTCTTCGCGTACTTCGAGGAGGACGTTGCCGTTGGGGGCTTTGATCTGTAGTTCATTTTGTGCGTTCAGTTCAAAAGATAGCATGCACAGCAGTAGCATGCTCAGGATAGGGAAGAGCTGTTTCATGATTTTCAGGTCAATAATTTTGAAATGAATAGTTAACGACCGCGAGGCTCTTAACCTAGCCGCGTGTTCAGTCGTTGAATGTCTGATGCAAAGGTGTAGAGAACCGGGAAAAGCGCCTTAACGTATATGCGCAAGGTCTTAACCTATATGCGCATTTGTCCTGTTCCCCGTGTATTGGTGGGGCTTTCGCCGAATTCTTCGGCATAGGAGCGGGAGAAGTGGACGGGATTGGAAAAACCGACTTCGTAGCCGATTTCTTTGACGGAAAGGTCCGTGGTAAGCAATAACTGTTTTGCCTTCTGGAGACGGATGGAGCGTACGAAGATCGCCGGGGAACGGCCGGTGAGGGCACTGACCTTGCGGCCCAGTTGGGAGCGGCTCAGTAAGAGGGCCTGGCTGAGGGCATCGAGGCCGAAATCGGGATCATCCAGATGTGCTTCGACAATTTCCTTTAGTCTCAGGATGAATTCATCCTCTTTGGAAGGAATTGCTTCTTTTGGGCCAGGAAGCGGATGAGCATAAAGGTTTTGGTACCGCTCCTGTAGCTTGCGCCGGATGTCGAGCAGGTTTTGCATGCGCACCAGCAGCTCTTCTTCGTGGAAGGGTTTGGCCAGGTAGTCGTCAGCGCCCTGCTTCAGGCCGGCGATGCGGGATTCAACGTCCGCTTTGGCGGTGAGCAGGATAATGGGAATGTGGCTGGTCCGGGTATCGTCCTTCAGCGTTTCACAAAGCTCGAAGCCGTCTTTCCGGGGCATCATTACGTCGCTGATGATGATGTCGGGGATACCCTCCAGCGCCAGGCCTATGCCTTCTTGTCCATCGACTGCGACTTCCAACCGGTAATGGCCCTCCAGGCAGATCTGCAGGTATTGAGCGATATCCGGGTTATCTTCCACGATGAGGGCCAGGGGCAGGCCAGCGGCCGGCGCCTGTTTTCTTTCCCGTAAGCCTTTCCTGCCGAAGATGGCGCTTTGGATTACGTCCGTGCCCTGTGCCGGGGCGGGAGCGGCCTTACGGGTGATGGGGAGAAAGACGGTAAAGGCCGTACCCTGGCCCACCTGGCTGTTGACTTCGATCTTGCCGCCGAGCAGTTTGACCAGTTCTAGGGTGAGCGAGAGGCCGATGCCCGTGCCGCTTTCGGTACCTTTCCCATTGGCCGGGGCCTGGAAAAAGCGGTCGAAAATATGGGGCAATTGCTCTTCGGAAATACCGGGGCCGGTATCCTGTATGGAGATCACCAGGCAGCGGCTGGGTTGGAGATCCGGCTCTTCTCCCAAAGCAGCGGAAAAATGCACCTGCCCTTTTTCGGGAGTGTATTTTATGGCATTGGACAAGAGATTGGATACGATGCGAAGTGTTTTCTCCGGGTCGTAATCCATGTGAAGTTCAGATGGCTCTGCAGTAAAAGTCAGGTGTTGTTCTTTACTCTGTCCAAATGCCTGAAACTGTTTGAAAATAGTTTGGAGGAATGGAATAATGTCTCCCTGTTGCAGCTGGATCTCAAGTTTGCCTGCTTCCACTTTCTGCAGCTCAAGGATCTGGTTGACCAGGTCGAGCAGATTATTGGTGTTCCTTTGGATCATGGCCGAGCCGTCTTCCAACCAGCGATCCGGCTTTTTCCTGATCTGCTCGATCATGCCGGAGATGATGGCCAGTGGGGTCCGGAACTCGTGGGTGATATTAGCGAACAGCTTGTTCTTAAATTCGTCCAGGGTTCTCAGGTTTTCGGCTTCCTTTTTGGCCAGTTGCCGGCGCAGGTGCGACTGTACAAACCATCCAACCGCCGCCCCGGTGATCAGGATATAGGCCAGGTAGGCCCACCAGCTCTTCCACCACGGTGGGGAGACCTTGATGTCGAGCAGGCCAATGGCTTTCAGATAGGTATTATCCAGATCTTTGGCTCGAGCCCACAGGCGGTAATTTCCGGGGGGAAGGTTCGTGAAGGTGATCTGCATATCTTCCTCCAGGGGGATCCACTGCTGGTTAAAACCCTCCAACTGGTATTCGTACTGGTAACTCTTATTGGCCACCCGATTAAGATCAGCCAGGGTAAACACAACGGATTGATCCTGGTATCCCAGACGGATGGGCTTCGTTCTATCCCCGATAAAATAATCAATAATTGCTTCTCCCTGCCCTGCTTTTCGCTGAAATTTGGCCATGGCGTGGAGGGCCAGATGAGGAGCGGTGGTGTCCTGTACCATCCGGCTGGGTTTAACCACCAGGAGGCCCTTCGAGCCGCCAAAAAAGAGTTCATCCGAATACGCACTATTTAAACAGGCTTTGGGCAGAAAGGATACCATTTCCAGGCCATCGGCTACGCCAATGGCCTGGAAAGCGTTTGCAGCGCCTGCGGGTAGTTGGCGGGCCAGTCCGTTTTCGGTACTGGCCCACAGGCGGCCTTCATCATCTTCGAGGATGCCATAGATGGTATTATCGGGCAATCCATCCTTTTCAAAAAAATGCTCGAAGTCTTGGGAGCGAATATCCAGCCGGTTGAGGCCAGTGTTCGTGCCCACCCAGAGTTGTCCCTCCTGATCTTCGTAGATCGCCCAAACCAAATTATCCGAAAGTGTACGCGGATTATTGGGGTCATGGCGGTAATGGGTAAACTGATCGGCTTGCGGGTCGTAGCGTCCCAGCCCCCCATCCGTTCCTATCCACAGGATTCCCTGCCGGTCGAAAAAGAGGTACCTGATGTTATCATCCCCCAGCGAGTGGAGGTCATCAGGGTCATGGCGGAACCTTTTTACCAGGCCGGTACGTGGATCCAGGCAATTGAGGCCGTCCAGCCACGTCCCCGCCCAGATATAGCCACTTTTATCCCTGGCCAAACCCCAGATCCGGTTGCCGCTTAGAGAATTTGGGTCATTGGGCCGATGGATATAATGTGCCAAAGATTTCCCGGTGCTATCTGTTTGGATCAGGCCGCTATGGTTCGTAGCTACCCAAATAGACTTTTTAGCCCCCGGAATGATCTTAATAACCCGGTCGCTGGCTAGTGCATTCGGCTGGCCAGGAGCGGTGGTTACAGACCTGTTCCTTTTCAGGAACCCGTTCTTTTGTTGAACGAGTTGATCAAGGCCGTGATTTAAGATCCCAACCCAGAGATGGCCGTTCTCGTCGTCCAGGAAAGAACGTACCTGGCCCTGGGATATGGAATGGGGATTAGCCCGGTCATGTTGGTAAAAAGTAAAGGGGTCTTTCGCATTTTGCCCAAGAAACAATCCGCCGCCGGAAGTGCCTACCCAGTAATTTCCTTGCTTGTCTTTGTAAACAGCATGTATAGGATCAAGGAAAAGTTCTTCTCCGGCCTGTCTGTTACTTTGTATTAACTTCAAAGTCCCTTCCTCAATATTGAGCAAAGCCAGGTCATTATAAGAAGGAATCAAAAGGATATCCGGACTATCGAATAGAAAGCTTCTCGTTATGTTAAGGGCTGCACTCAATTCGGGAGTGGGCAGCTCGAAAGTGCGTAGTGCTGGCCTCTCCTGGGTAATATCGAGAACGTATAATTCCTGATTCAGGCCCACATAGATATTCCCTTTGCCATCAAACAGGCCCTTAACCGAATCATACTCATTATTGTAGAACTGACTTTCCTCAGGGACCAAATAGCGGATGGCCTCCCGGGAGGGAATATGCAGGTAATCGATTCCTGCTGAATGGACGATCCACAGTTCATCAGCTGTGGCGTGTGCGATGTTGATGAGGCGAGCACCTACCGTATCCTGAGTAATATCACCGTAGGGGAAAAATGTGGCATGCCATTTTTGATCTTTCTGTGCTGGTTTTAACAGATACAATCCTTCGGCATGGGTAGTGATCCAATAGTTTCCGGACGGATCCTCCACAATATCACTGACCAAAACCTCCATGGCCTTGCCTCCCTTTAGTAAGGGAATTCGTTCTATCTTTCCGGCCTTGCGATCCAAACGATTCAGGCCGCGTCCAGTACCTATCCAAAGATTATACTGACTGTCTTCAAAAATTTCGGTGACCCAATTATCATTGAGAGATGTCGGATTCTCAGGATCCGAATTGAACTTCAGAAAGTGCTTGCCGTCAAATCGGTTAAGTCCGTTCTCGGTGCCGATCCAGATAAACCCCTGATGATCCTCGAGGATACTCAGGACATAATCACTGGCCAGGCCATCCCTTTGAGTGAAGTTTTGGAATTGCAGGGTAGGTTGAGCAACAGGCCCCTCCTGCCAAAGGCCAAGTATCGCAAAAACAATAATGCATTTTTGCCATATTAAAAAAATCGCTCTTTGTTTTTCAGCTAGAGTATGAATAGTCGGTTTTTTCCAGTTCATGAGCACAAAGAAGGTCCTTGCAAGACATTGAGGCGGGCTTTTCCTTTCTGATAGGGGGAGATTCCCGAGGTAACTTGCAGGTTTTGCTCCCAGGAGCCTGTCGGAGAAGCACTTGATGGTCTGCGAACGGCAAATATTGTTCTGCACTTCGTTGCTCTTCAGTCGCGTAGCGCCACTATGCTCCTTCATCGCGCCTCGTTCAGAATAATATTTGCTCGTTCTCGTCTCACCAACACTTCTCCGACAGGCTCCTAGAGAACCAAAAGAAGGACATTGCCCGTTTTTAGGAAAACGATTCTTTTTCAAATTTGTTCCAATGAGCAAGTCTTTAGCCCGTTATAAGAGCTTGTTGGGAAATTGTTTTTGGTGATGAAATTAGTCAATTTTTCGCTTAAACGAGGCGCAGGTTCGGGATCGTAGCAGCGCTACGAAGCCCGGTTCTGTAACGAAGTGTAAGCGGGAAAGTGGCAATTTCAACCCGAAGGATAAATTCCCAACAAGCTCTAAAATGAAAAACGAATAAATACCTTCCCGATGGGTATTATCACGCCTCTGAAACGTGCGCGTCTGCCAGTTCCGCCATTTAGGTTATAGAAGGGCTAACCGAAAATGATATTAGTTACCGTGCCCAGGATATTGAGTAGTTTCGAATAGTCGTTGATGGTTGGCGGCCGCCGACAGGTCTGGCACATCGGTGGGCGTTACGTCCATATTGGTGCAAATTGAATTTTCGTTGTTTTAAGCGATTGAGCAATGGGGGCCTTATTTTGAATAAGCTCTATATTTTTCTGGCCAGCATCAGGTGTACCCCCGGCCGGCAGATCAGGGTGTCTTTTTGTTCTTCAAATTGTTTCAGGGAAGGCATCAGGGCATCAATTTCCTCGCGGGCAGTTCTGGTTCGCTGCAGGATGTCAGTCCGGAAGGTTTCCAGGCAATGCGAAATGACTGGATTGTGCCTGCGCGGCAGGAAGGCCGAAGATAAACTCACCCTGTCCAGGATGCCAAAGCCATTTTGATTCAGCAGTTCCGGCCATTGTTCCGGCATGGCCTTGTCCGTCTCCAGCTCAGCGATGAGGTCCACCGTCCTGGAAAAGGAATAGTGATAAGGGTAGGCTGTGAAGCCCGAAAAACGGATAGCCTCCAAAATCAGCAGGCCGCCAGTTTTTAGCCTTTGATGAAAATGCCGCAGCACGGCGGCCGTATCCTGCCTGTTTGTATCCCAGATCCGGAGGTAAAGGAGGTTGAACAGCTGGCCGGGGCCTTGCCCGGCCTGGCCGCCTGGAACAGGCAGTTTCGGATGATATCCTTTCAGCCATATCGTTTTCTCCTTAAGGGGCGCGTGTAAAGGATCGTCCTCTGCTTTGTCTGCCGATCCCGGTTCATCCCAAAGGGAATTGATCATAAGCAGCGCCCTGCGGCACTCTTCTTCCTCTGGCTGCGAGCCATATTTGTTATGGCCTGCATTCAGGCGCCGTTTTAACCAGGCGCGCATGACGGGCTGGTACAGGGAAGTCAGCAGGGAATCGAGGAGCCAAATTTTAGCGGCCCGGGATCGTTCGGATGATCCTGCTGTGGTTTCATTGGAAGTAGAAAGGTTATCATTCTGATGTTTCACCTGAACTTGTTTTTCGTTCAGGGCAAAGATGGGCCGAAAAGGGCCAGAGCCTTTCTCACTATTTGTCCAAAAGGGTGGAGATATGTTCCAGGCAGGTGGAGTATTGTTCCAAAAGGGTGGAGTATTGTTACAGGGTTGAGCTTAAATACCTGATTATCATTGAATTATTGTAAGAGTGTTCATTTTAGTCACACTAATGGACAGTTTCTGGGTTGTGTATATGTGTATACGTGCATTAGTGTATAAGAAGCTGCCGGCTAATCGCATACACTTATACACACATGAGGCTGCTCCGTCTCCGCCGGCCTGTAGTCCGGCTATGACGGACGGAGGCCGGAAAGTATCGAAGACGAAGAATGTTTTGTCCACCCCCTAACCCCCGCCAGCGGGGGATATTTCCTCCGATTCGGAGATGCGTTTTCCCCCGCTGGCGGGGGCTAGGGGGTGGAGCCCAAATAAAATTGCTCGTTTTCAATACAAGGGCCTAAATCCGGACTTTCCGGCCTCATTTATTGAGAAATAACATAGATAGGTGGCTCACTGGCCCCGAAACTGACTGGGAGATTGCTGAAACGTTTCAGAGAAAATGCGACTGAAATATTTGGGATCGGTAAAGCCTACCTCATAGGCCACTTCGGAAATGGTTTTGTCGGTATGCAGCAGGAGTTCTTTAGCCTGTTCCAAACGCACCTGCCGGACGAAGTGGGAAATGGACAGATCAGTCAGCGCTTTTAGTTTGCGATACAGGTTAGTCCGGCTCATGTTCATTTCCCGGCAAATGAATTCGCCCGACAGGCCGGCATCTTCGATGTGCTGCAAAACAACCTGCTTTAATTTTTTCAGAAAGGCCTCCTCAGCATCCGAAATGACGGCCGGAGCCGTTTCGGCTCCACTATCCGTTGCGAAGGAAAGGCCGCCGGCATATTTGGCTTGTAATTGTTTGCGGGCCTCCAGCAGGTTATCCAGAATGACCAGCAGTTCCTCCTCTTCGAAGGGTTTGGCCAGGTAAGCATCCGCCCGTTTGCGAAGGCCCTGCATCCTTGATTCAAAGTCAGCTTTGGCCGTCAGCATAACGATCGGAATATGGCTGGTCCGCTCGTCCTTTTTTAGCGTATCGCATAGTGCGAATCCATCCATTACCGGCATCATGACGTCGCTCAAAATGATATCAGGGACTTTTTCAAAGGCCCTATCGATCCCTTCCTGGCCGTTTTCAGCGTAGATCAGCTGGTATTGCCTTTCCAGGCAGGAAGTTAAATAGAGCCGGACGTCCGGATTGTCTTCTACGATAAGAAGGGTTGGTCGCGCATCGGCGCCTGCAGGTTCATCATCCGCCGGGGATAGGGCAGGTAAACCGGTCATCTGTTCCGTACCGGATTCGACTGTCATAATAGCGGAGGCCACTCCATCGGGCACATCGAGCTCCTGCTTTTTTGCAAAATAGGGCTCGAAGCCTTCGTCCTGGTATTTGGCTTCCCTCCGGACCGGAAACAGGAGAGAAAAGGTAGTGCCAGCCCCAAGCTTGCTATCGACCTCAATGGTACCATCCAGCAACTTTACGAGTTCCTTGGTCAGCGCCAATCCGATGCCTGAACCCTGTGGTTTTTGGGAGGATAGATCTTCGACCTGATAGAAACGGTCGAAAATATAAGGGAGGGCCTCCGGGGAAATGCCTTTGCCGTTATCCCGCAGTTGAATGGCCAGCATTTCCCGGCCGGCATCCAGCCGGCAGTCTACCTGAAAATAGATGTCCCCCGGCCCGGGGGTGTATTTGATGGCGTTGGAAAGTAAATTAGAAAGGATGTGCAATACTTTATCGGGATCGTAATCCATTTCCAGGCTGGAGCAATTGGGTAGAAAATGAATTCGGATACCTTTCGATTGAGCCATCGGCACAAATGAATTGGCGAGGTATTGTAAAAAGGGGATGATGTCCGCCTGGATCAGGTTGGGTTCGAGGGCGCCTGATTCGAGTTTCCGCAGGTCGAGGATCTGGTTGATGAGCGAAAGCAACTGATGGCTGTTTCGTTTGATCAATTCGATGCCCTTTTGCCTCCAGCGGTCGGGTTGCTGTTCCATTTGGGTGATCATCCCGGAGATAACGGTCAGTGGTGTGCGGAACTCATGGGATATATTGGTGAAGAAGCGGGATTTGAGATCATCCAGTTCTTTCAGTTGCCGGGCTTCCTGTTCGGCCAGCTTTTTACTGAGCTGATAGCGGTAGGCGCCCAATACGACGGCGATGCCTAAAAACAGGTAAATTAATTTTGCCAGGTTCGTCCACCACCAGGGCTGCCGTATCGTAAAGGTATATTCGGCCGTATCGCTCCATTGGTTATTGCCCCCCACGGCCCTGACTTTGAAGGTATAACGGCCCGGCTGCAGGTCCTGGAAGGTGATCTTAGTCTCTTTTGCCAGGGGCGACCAGAAGCGGTCCTGTCCTTCCAGCAGGTAGCTATATTGCAACTGATGCGGCGCTTGCCACTGTATGGCCTGCCAACTCAGGGTCAACTGGTTGATGTTGTACGGGAATACGGGTTTTATCGGTAAGTTCGTAAACCTTTGTATAGAATCGAAGCGTATTCCCTTCAGCGAAACCTGCTGCTCTCCCGCACGGATATCCTCGCCGTTGTGGATCGTTTTCTCCACTTTCCGCCAGTCATTGAAGTCGAAAAAGGACTGGAGCTCCCGCATGGCCAATACCGGCCGGGAAGTATCAGGCGTCAGGCTATTAAGATCGATCCTGTTTACCTCTCGGGAAGTGTACAGCCAAAGGCGCTCCTTTTGATCAACCAGCATCTTACCTATGGAGATCCCTCCCAGGCCATCAATATTGAGGAATGTTCGGAACGTTCTGCTTCCATCCTCATCCTGTGGCGATAATCGATGCAGGCCTTTATGGGTGCCCACCCAGATGTTGCCTTTCCTATCCTGGCAAAGGCTGGAAATGTTATTGTCTCTCAGCCCTTCGTCTGTTGTATAATGGGTAAAACCCGCGCCATCCCACACATTGATCCCGCCGTCGTTGGTACCGATCCAGATATGGCCTTGCTCATCTTCCAGGAGGCTCCAGACAAATCCGCCCTGTAGCCCCTCCTTTTCCGTGAAATTAGTGAACGTCTGCCCATCCCATACGCTCACCCCATTTGCCGTTCCGGCCCAGACCTTCCCGTCCCCGGCTTCGAGCAGGGTAGTGATTATGTTATTGGCCAGGCCCTGGGCGGTACTGTAATACGTAAAGCCGGCGCCGTCCCAAACATTGATGCCTTCTCCCCAGGTGCCTGCCCATACCTTCCCATCCCGGGCCTCGATCAAACAAGCGATCGTATTGGAACTGAGCCCTTTTCCCTCTTTGTATTGAATAAAGCCAGAGCCATCCCATATGTTGATTCCCTCTCCCCAGGTGCCGATCCAAAACCTGCCATCCCGGCTTTCCAGCAAAGCAGTGACGATATTACTGTTCAAATCCCCCGACACAGACAGTTGAGCAATAGTATGGTCATCCAGAATGCTGATCCCTGCGCCATTAGTGCCTACCCACAGCCGCCCCTGATGATCTTCCAGTATGGATCGGATGTCATTACTCACTAAGCCTTCCTGCCTGGAATAGTGGGTGAACCCTTCTGCGCTCCAGATATTGATGCCCCCACCCCAGGTGCCCAGCCATACGTTCCCTCCACTGTCCACCAAAGAGCTGTTGATCCCGTTATTATTTAAACCTTCCGCTTCTGTGTAATGAACAAAGCCTTTACCGTCCCACACGTTGGCCCCGTCTGCGTTAGTGCCGATCCAGATCCTGCCATCCCGGCCTTCTGTCATCGTTCTGATGACATCACTGCTCAGCCCCTCTGCCTGGCCGTAGAGCGTAAAACCGTTGCCGTCCCAAACACTGATGCCTGCGCCCCAGGTGCCGATCCAGATCCTGCCGTCCCGGGCCTGCATCAGGCATCCTACCATGCTATGGCTGAGGCCAGTGGTTTCCGTGAAATGCATGAAGCCGGCGCCATCCCACACGCTGATGCCACCGCCCCAGGTGCCGGCCCAGATCTTACCATCCCGGGCCTCTATCAGACAAGTGGTCATATCGGCGCTCATGCCGTGTTCGGAATCCAGGTAAGTGAAATGATAGCGCGTATCCTTGCTATAGTCCGGCTGCGCCGGGCGCCATTCCGGCCAGGAGGAAGGCACGCGTTTCGCTTTGGCAGGAATGTACTGTGGGGGGGCAAATGACGCCATATCGACGGCCTGGCCATTCCCCGGTAAATACCTGGGCTTGCCGGTGCGATGGTACAAGGATCTGAAGGGGGTGAAACGGGGCGGGGTGCCGGGGAGGTATACCCCAGGAAAGGTGCTGTATTCCGGCTTTTTTACCGAATCCCTGTCCACTTTTCTGCCTTGCGCAGGGGTATAAGGCCCCGGCTGAAGGATATGAGGAGCGTAATTCGGTTCCGGGATACTTTCGCCGCTGCGCTGGCAGGAAGCGCCCCCCAGGAGGGCCAGGGCTAAAAAAAGCCAAAGCGGCAGTGGCCTCAACAAAGATCCTGCAAAGGCTGTCAATGGCCAAGAAAAGACACGCCTCAGGGCCTGGCGAGCAACGGGCCGGCCACTATGGGAAAAAAAGCAGGATACAAAAGACGAACCCTTCCCCTTTGCAGGTAGTCCAGACGAGAATTGTGCATTGTGGAGTAATTCGTTCATGGAAGTATTCCTTCATTACCTCGGGATACGGCTCAACCGCAAAACGAAAGTACAAAGAATCCTCATATCTTGTTTAACACGGCTTTATTCGCTCAACTTTTGAGCCATTTGCCGGAAAGCATCCTGCTGATTACTCCGTTCCAAAGGAGTAACCGGTTCCCGTAACTTCAATCGGGTAAACACATGAATATCTGAATCCATGATCTGAACGTCAACCTTATCGCCATTTCCGAGCGTCAATCCCTTATAGATGAGCACCGCGCTTAAGGAATTGGCTGATGGGTCGTACCTGGAATGAAAAACTTTCATATAGGTATCAGGGGGTAATGAAAATCCATCTTCCAGCCCTTGCCGCACATTTTTTATCAATTCATTCAGTTCGTTGATCGTTTCATGGGGCCGGAAGTGATACCAAAACTGATCTTCACCCTCCGACTGGCCGGAATCCGAATAGACCAGCATTGGCCCGACGATGCCCGCAATGGATTGTAACTTGACCGAAGGAACAACCACGGCATCGATCAGGAAAATATTCTTTGGCGCAAGGTGCTTTTCAAAATAACCCGACCTGGCCAGTTCCAGCAGCAATGCTCCCCCGGCGGAGGAACCGACAAAACTGATCTTTTTGTACCCCAATGCTTCGAGCTGCTCATATTCCAGCGTCACCGACTCGAGCCAATCTTCCCATTTGGAGGCCTTGAATTCCTCATAAGTCCTGCCATGGGCGCCTAAAAGCACCTGTGATATCCGGTAAGCAGAATCCTGAGACCATTCCTGAAACTCACTCCACTCGAAGGTGGAAGCGGTGTAGCCATGAATAGCGATAATAATGTGCTTATCTATATCTTCAGGTGAAGGATTTGGATACTTGGCCGATACTAAATACTGCTCCGGGTTGTTGATGGAAGGGTCAAAAACGAGATCACCGTCCAACATGGAATCTTCTATGGGCGGGCTTTTTTCACAACCGAAAAACAGCCCGATAACAAGCAAAACGATCCCTATTTTTAAACGCTCTGTTCTCATATCCTGAGGTTTTATAGAAATTGGTAATAGATGCCAAGGTTGTAGAAAAGGGGTTGCAGCGTTCCGGGCGACCTGCCTTCTTCTACCATTCCGATATTGTACCCGGCACCAAGGTTGACAATCACAGGAAGGGTTGTAAAATCATAACACAAACCTACCTCAGGAGACAGTAAAAAGGCAGTGTGTGGCAACTCCCTGAAAATCTCTTCCTCCAAATTGGCGTGGAAGTATCAGACATTCAGCCTGGTGGTTACATGGAAGGGCTTTTCTTTACTGAAATACCAGGCAGCAGACAGCAGGTAGCTATCCTGCTTCAGGGCATTAGACCCGGCAGCAGACCCCAAACGGGAAGTGACATAGTCGAAACCCAAATAAAACTGCCCGGCCTTAAAGTTGGCAAAGGAATACTGGGCCGTTATTCCATTTTCCCAATACAACGAATGTGTTTTCTGAAACTTCACTCCGATGTTCAGTTTTTGCCCATACAGGCTGATGCTTCCGACTAAGGAAATGATAAAAAACAAGTATTTCATACGACAACTCTATTATTCATTCTGTTATAAAGGATACGGGGCTGTTTTGGGAGGCGAAATATAAGTCATGCGAATCAGGGGCTAAAAAAATCGGGTGAGAATCCTTGATTTTGCCTCAATCCTAAAGGAAGATCAAGGATTTTCGCCCTTTCATCCTTTAGGAAAGAGGCAAAAAAGGGTGAAAACCCGGATTTTACAGAAAAACGTCGTACAAAAAAGCAACTGATTTTTTATGAATGCCGTCCTTTTTGAAGTAACTGTTCGATGCACATATCAGGCAAGCCCTCTTTGATACCTTAGGAATGTTCGGCAACCGGATGGAAAGCGGGCAGTTTGGAGGAGGCTTGGGAGAAGGCATGGTTTAAGGATCCCAGGAAGCATAGGTGCAGAAGGTAGCTTTTGATAAATAAAGCTACAAAATGAGGTTTTTTACCTTTATTCGTTCGGGATAACATGCTTTTATTCAGGAAACTATGCACGATTGCACCTACATACTACTTGACATTTGGGGGCCCCTCTGTTTAAATGCGTGAAAGTGTAAACGTGTAAACGTGTAAATGATTGGGAACCATCTTCTTTTCCACCTTTACACCATTCCACCTTTACACGGGCCAGCAAATGTTCCGTAGTGGCATCTACACCTTCCACAACCGCAACAAGAGCACTTCCACCGCCAAAAAGGCAAGAGCAAGGATGAGGCACCAACGCCAGAGCGGCGTCCCCTGGCTTTGCTCTTCGATGCGGGCGGTCAGCACAGCCGTATCGGCGATGTTGATGATATTGGCCTGCTCGCCGACCAATTCGCGGAGGGCGCCGGGGGCGTAGTAGTCGAGGACAGACTCCCGGCGGTCGTAGTTAAAAGCATAGACGCCGAGCGGTTCGGATTCTTTGAGGAAGAGGGTGTAGAAGCCGGCGTCCCGCACCTGGTTATTGACTCCCAGGAACACCTTGGCGCCAATGACGCGTTGTTCGGGGATGAATTCCTTTCCCTGCCCTTTTAGTTTATAGACGATATCCGAACTGGCTGATTGGTGGTTGGCTTCGATCACCTCGTCCCTGCCGATCGTGTAGGCAATCTTCTGCCCCTTACCGGCAGAGATGGCCATTTTGTACAACATGGGAATAAAGATTTCCCCATTGCGGACCAGGCCGTTGTATTGTTCATCGAGCGGGGCCGCGCAGAGATACAGGTTGCCTTTGTCCACCTGGTACTTGGCGAGAAAGGCATTGCCGTCACGGTAAGACAGCAGGCGTTCTTCGCCGCGGCTGGCGGAAGCGGCCAGCCGAAAATTACCCTGGGTAGCCGGCAGCTTCAGGTTCGCGCTTCGATTCTCGAATACATCATTGAAAATAAACTCTTCGGTATTGACCGATCCGACGATGCGGGGTTCTTCTTCGAATCGCAGCAACTCATTAGCCGGGAAAGCGGCCAGGAAACTGCGGTAAGCGTCGATATTGGCGTTTCGTCCGGGAAAAACCAGCAGGTTGCCGCCTTCTTTAACAAACTGGGCCAACTCGAAAGCGAGCCCGGTAGAAATATTGTTCAGCCCGTTGGTGACGATAAGCTGGTAGTTGGAAAAGCTCGAGTAGTCGAGGTTCTGGCTGAGTTGGTTGTCGAGTTTGAAATTGGCCATGCCGTTGAAGGCGGCGGTCAGGTAGCGGTCCGGCGCCGATTCGTTGATGGCCAGCACATTGATCTGTTCCCTGACGTTGAAAGTGAAATAATAGGAATCGTCGAACTGTACCGGGTAATCGGTAATGGCCAGCACGGCCTCGTGCCAGCCGGTCCGCTGAATAGAGAGGTTGACCGTATCCAGCACGGAAGCATTGGCAGGGATAGAAAGGGCGCCCACCGGTTTGGTTTGGCCCTCATAGCGGATCGACAGGCGGATGTTGTCGGCGTCTTCCCCGCTGAGGTTGCGCACCTTGACCACTACGGCGTTGGCCTGATTGACCATGGGCACCGGCGCATTGAACCAGGCCGAATCGATGCTGATATTGCGTTCCTGTACGGCCTGAAGCGGAATGAGGTTGAGTTCCAGCGTTGTGTCTGCGTAGTTTTCTATATCTGTGATATTGCGCTGAAAGTCGGAGATCATGTAAGCCGCATGGTTGGGCGTCCGCCCGGTGCTAAGCGCCTGCTGCTGGCGGGTAAGTACTCTGGACAGCGATTTCACCTCAGGGCTGATAGCCACCTCATCGATGAGGGCCAGGGCGTCGTCGCGGCCGACCAGGCGCTGGTGGCGCCCCTCAAAATCGTTGGTCAGGATTTGGAACTGGTCATCGGGTGCATAGGCTTGTACCGCTTCGCGGGCGCGTTGCTTGGCCTTATCCAGCAGAGGGACATCCTGGCTGAGGGCCTCCATGCTGAAGGAGTTGTCGATAAAAAGGCTGACGGCCTTATTGCCGGCCTTTACCTCCGTATCTTTTGCCGGTATAAATGGCTGGGCGAAGGCCAGCACCAACAGGGCGATGGCCAGCAACCGCATCAGCAATACCAGTAGGTTGCGCAACTTGGAGCGGGCGCTGGTTTCCTCTTTAACCTCCTTCAGAAAACGCACATTGGTGAAGTACACCTTCTTAAAGCGCCGAAAGTAGAACAGATGGAGTATGATGGGGATGGCCAGGGCTGCCAGGGCGAACAGAAATGTCGGATATAAAAACTGCATAGTATATGGTTGCGGTTGCGTTTATTTATTTTTTGTTGCATTTTATCTCCGGATGCCCCGGGGCAAGATAAAATGTAACTGGTTTTCCGGGCTTAATCCCCGGCCAATCAAACTGAATTAAATAACAACTTTGCCGGGGGTAGGTTGCGTTGTTGTTCGGTTTCCGCCTGTGCCTCTTTCAAGGAACGCAAATGTAGGGTATTTCTTTTGGGGTAGGAAACATAAATCTAAAAAACGGTTTATCCTGCTGGGTAGGCTGTTCAAAAATCGGCAGGTTGACGTTCACTCTTAAATAAAAATCACTTCTTATATGAAAGCTATGATTACTTCTCTCCTTCTGACGCTTTGCACTTCCGGTTTTGCCCAGCCTGAAATTTGGGGCGGGGATATTTCAGTCGAACAGGTGGGCGATGTTTTCAGCTCGCTAACGATCAGGGCGAGCGTCAATCTCTTTTTTAATGGCGTGGAACCAGCCGATGTCCCCGCTGAGATCGAATTGTGCTGGGGAGATGGAATTTGTAGCCCCGTCCCGCTTGAATTTGCTTATCAATTGGAAAGCAATACAGCCCTGGGCGTTTACATAACGAACCATACCTACCCATCGAGAGGTACCTATGTGTTGACCATCGAAGAATGCTGTTATTCCAGGGAGGTGCTCAATTTTCAATCCCAGGAGGATATTCCCATCCGAATCCACAATACCTACACGCTCCTCGACCCACAATTTCAAGGATCCAATTCCTCAGCGGTAATGTTGCAACCGGCTATTGATATTGGCAGAACCGGGACAGCGTTCAACTACAACCCCAATCTCTATGACTCTGAGGGCGACAGCCTCACCTACAGCCTGGTGGAACCAACCGACGCCACAGCCTACCTTTTTCCTCAGGAATTTGACAACTGCACCAACAACCTCCGCATCGACGCCGTCACCGGAGACTTTAGCTGGGAGGCCCCCTGCCTTCCAGGCCGTTACGTATTTGGAATACAGGCAAAAGAATGGCGGGGCCAGGCGGTGATCGGAGAAAAGCTGATCCTGCTGCAAGTGCTGGTGGAAACTACATCCGGGTTGTTGCCTGATATTGATCCGGCTCTGTTCCGCGCAAGCCCCAACCCCACATCCGGAATGCTCAGATTAGACGGAACCGCCGGGGTACCGGTACATTTTGCCTTGCGCAACAGCAACGGCCAGGTACTCATGGAATGGCGGGCGGTTCAATTGCCTTCTCAGGTTTCGCTGGCCGGCCTGCCCCGCGGCATTTATTTCCTGCAAGGCATAACTGGAAACCGTATCTTTGCGCGCAAGATCATTAAACAATAAGCCTGTGTCTATACTCATCACTGGTGTTGCCGGCTTTCTTGGTTCCCATCTGGGCCAGTTGTTTACCGAACGGGGGCGCCCTTTCACCGGTACTTACAACCGGAAGAAGCCGGCCCTTCCCGCTGAGCAGCTCGACCTTTTCGACCGGGAGGAGGTTTTGAAAAAGCTGGAGCAACTCCGGCCCAGCGCCATATTGCACCTGGCGGCCGCCGCCAGCCCCAACTGGTGTGAACTCAACCCCAAGGAATCACAGGTGATCAATGTCGACGCGGCGATCACACTGGCGGCCTACGCCCGGAATGCCGGCATCCCATTTCTGTTCACCTCCACCGACCTGGTCTTTGACGGGCAAAATGCCCCTTACGAGGAAGACTGGGCCCCCTCCCCTATCTGCACCTACGGTATGCAGAAGGCGGCGGCGGAGCAAGGCGTGTTGCTGGCCTATCCGGAAGCGACCATCGTCCGCCTGCCGCTGATGTACGGCTGGGGCAACAATTTCCTAAAAGAATGGGTGGAAAAACTGAAGGGCGGCAACCCCCTGTCTGCTTTTGTCGATGAGTACCGCACCCCTGTCTACGTGCAGGATGCCGCCCTCGGCCTGGCCCTCCTGCTGGACCTGGGCGCCACCGGTTTTTACCACCTGGGCGGGCCCGAGCCGGTTTCCCGCTTCGACATGGCGCTCCACATCGCCCGTGCCTTTGGCGTAGACGAACGGCTGGTGCAGCCCGGAAAGCAGGCCGAGGTGGCGATGCCCGCTCCCCGCCCTACAGATGTCAGCCTGAGCAGTGAACGGGCCTTCGCCCTGGGGTACCAGCCGAGAAAGATAGGAGAAGCAATGGGGGAACTGGCGCGGCAATATCATTAGTACACACAATTTGGTTACGAAGGTGTTTTTATGGATGGGCCCGTTTCCCGGGTTCCTCCATTCCAATTGGTACTTCTTAAAAATACGCTCATGAAAAAGCTACTCATCCTTTCCTTTTTCAGCGCCCTTTGCTGGCAGCTCTGCGGACAGATGCAGCCCAAAACGCTTTTCGCTGCCGGCGATGGGTCATTGCTTTCCAACCTGGATGCTTACAGCGTCCAGGATTACAACGCCCGGGCCGGCATTCTGCTCGACGAGAACCTTACGCTGGGTGGATTCGTCCACCGCCAGCAATTTAGTCGCTTCCGCAGCAACGGGCCCGATATTACAGCCCAGTACTTCGGTTTGTTTACCCGCTACTTTTTTGAGGACAATGGCAAATGGGTTCCCTTTCTGGCCGGAGAAGCCTTTCTGGGAAGCCGCGATTTCAACTTTGATGTAGCCGAACTGAATTTCAACCACAACCTCTGGGGCTTTTTCCTGGGAGGTGGAATAGATTGGTTCCTGGGCCCTTCGGCGGCTATCGAAGGGCAGGCAGGTGTACAGTGGTTTGACGAAGAAGAAGCCGATCCCCGGACAAATATCCTGGCCAACGTCGGCCTGTTCTTCTTCCTTCCCCCTGAAGGAGAAAGCCTGGGCCGTGCCAACCCCGCCATGGCCAGAGGCCTGATGATGATCGGGGGCCAGGGTTCCTTCCAATGGAATATTTCCAACAATGATACCGGTAGCGGCCCCGTATTCGCGATCTACCCGGTTATAGGGTACCAATTCGATCCCCGCTGGATGGTGGGCGGTGGATTCACCTTCACCAGTGGACAGCAGGAAGTGGGCGGCGGCGTCATCCTCGATGAGTTTGACCTCAGCGTAGGGCTCCACCCTTTCCTCCGCCTATACCTCAACCCGGACGACAAGTTCAAGGTATTTGCTGAAGGCATGGCCGGTGCAGCGTTTCAACGCAACAGCTTTAACAACGAGTACCCCTTCCGGCTGCGCGGGAGCATGGGTGTCGACTTCTTCCTGTCTTCCTATATGGCATTGGAGGCGTTCCTGGGCTACCAGGGCGTCAGAGATATAAAAACGGATACCGGCTGGGAGGACAACCTTGTTGGGGGCTTAGGGTTGCGCGCGTTTGTTGGTAAATGAGGCAGGTGTAGGGGGTTGATCCGTGCCTGTAGGCCGTCGAGGCTTCTTTGTTTGACTATTTCGAGCGGCAGGCTGGTGTACTCCGCCGCCCAGCGATCAGGATGATCGCGGCACGAGGAGGGAGGATGCGGGTTACTTCGAAGGCCGCCCACGGGATAAAAACCGCCCAGCGATCAGGATGATCGCGGCACGAGGAGGTAGGATGCGGGTTACTTCGAAGGCCGCCCACGGGATAAAAACCGCCCAGCGATCAGGATGATCGCGGCACGAGGAGGTAGGATGCGGGTTACTTCGAAGGCCGCACCACGGGATAAAAACCGCCCAGCGATCAGGATGATCGCGGCACGAGGAGGCAGGATGCGGGTTACTTCGAAGGCCGCCCACGGGATAAAAATCCAACACCCATGAAGTTTTCAGTCATTATTCCCACTTATAACGAAGCGATTTGTATTGATAAAACGATCCGGCACATCCGGCGATTTGGCGGGGCCGCAATTGAAGAAATCCTGGTAGTTGATGGCGGCAGCACCGACGATACAGTGAAAAAAGCCGGGGAGGCGGGCGCTAAAGTTATGCTTTCCCCTCAAAAAGGGCGGGGAGCGCAGCTGCACTTCGGGGCGGAGCAAAGCAAAGAGCATATCCTCTACTTCGTACACGCCGATACCCTGCCCCCTGAATCCTTCGTAGAAGAAATCGAAAAGGCCCTGGCCGACGGCTGGCAGATGGGCAATTTCCAATACAACTTCGACTCTTCCAGCTTCCTCCTGCGCATCAATGCTTTTTGCACCCGCTTCCGCTGGTTTTTCACTCAGGGCGGCGACCGGACGTTCTTCATCCGCCGGGAAACCTATTTCGCCCTCGGCGGCTACAACCCGAGTCACATCATCATGGAGGAGTACGAATTTTTGCGCCGGGCAAAAAAAAAGGGGTACGATTTCGCCATGCTGCCTTGTAAATGCACCGTCTCCGCCCGGAAGTACGAACACAACAGCTGGTTGCGGGTGCAGTTCGCCAATTTTGTAGTGTATAATTTGTGGTCGTGGGGGCTGGTTGGGTTGCCCCGGCTGAAGGCCATTTATTCGAGAATGTTGCGGTGAGAAGACTTTTCCTCTCTGCTTTTATTTCCTATCTTTGGTTTACAATGTTGGGCACACTCAAAGCACAGCCTAAGCGTAGGCAACAACTACCATACTAAATCACTAACGTAACTATTCAGCCATTGGCCCTTGTTTTGATGAAATTGGAAAAATCAAAAAGTTGAAACAAATTGCAAGGCTTCTCCTCATTTATTTCATCTCTTTTGGGAGTGGATCAGCCAGCCATCGGAATGGCGTCTACACCCTGGCGGAGGCGCTCGGCCCCGATAGCATGAATATTGCTAAGTACACTGTAAACTAAATCGCATCTGTGACTATTCAGCAGTTCGCTTTTAGCAGTTCGCTATTCGCTCTGCAATGCCCTTAAAAGCAGGAATCCAGGCTTGATGAACCAGTTCTTTGCTTTAAGCCCAGTTTTGGGCAGGTTCTTGCGAACTGCGAATAGCGAACTGCGAATTGCTGAATAGTTACTCGCATCTTAAAAAACAACCCTCCGGGTTTGACTATTTTCTCGTATTGCCCGGACAGGGAAGATACCACGCCCCCTTGCTAAAATCCCCGGGCCATTGGGAAGATGGATCGGAAGGAGGAAAACCATACGCAGGTTTTTCTACCGACGTCATCACCGGGCTGTCGGTGGAATGGCTAAAAAACAGAGATCCGGAAAAGCCGTTTTTCCTGATGGCCCACTTCAAAGCTACCCATGAACCCTTTGACTACCCGGAAAGATGGAAGGAACTGTATGAAGGCCAGGAAATTCCCGAACCGGCTTCCCTTTATGATTTTGGGCCGGACGCTACCGGAAGAAGCTTTGTCGGCCAGAAAATGGATGAGCTGGCCCGGCGTTGGATGGCAGCCTCCCGGCGCCCCGATAGTTCCAGGATGGAATACCCCGGTTTGCCTTTTACCACCGAGGGGTTGGACAGCGTTCAGGCCCGAAAAAAACTATCAGAAGTTTATTAAAGACTACCTGCGCTGTGGCGCTGCAATAGATGAAAACATAGGAAAATTGCTTGGTTATTTGGAAGAAAGTGGCCTGAGCCAAAACACCGTGGCCATCTACACGTCCGACCAGGGATACTTCCTCGGGGAGCATGGTTTTTTTGACAAGCGCTTGTTCTACGAAGAATCCCTGCGCATGCCTTTTGTAATCCGTTACCCCAAAGAGATAAAAGCAGGGGCCCGGGTCGACGATATCATCCTCAATGTAGATTTCTCCGCCTTATTCGACGATTATGCCGGGCTGTCGCCTCCGAAGTTTTTGCAGGGCAGAAGTTTTCGCACCAACCTTACCGGCCACACTCCCAGAGGAAAGCGCGCTATGGTCCGGCACGAAGGCCGTAACCCGCTCAATAGCCACCACAATTCTATGTTCACTTCGCCCACCCGCTCCAACAAGTGCGAAGAACGCACCCGGTTGGAATAGCCATAAACATATAGCTTGAGCAAATCCCCAGGGTGGTAAGGTGGGCTGCCCCTTTCCGGCGGCACAACGTGGCTAAAGCCCATTTCTTCTAAATCCAGGCTGTCCACGTAGCCGTCTATCAAGCGCACCGGGTTGTCCGCCGATACCCGTTCTTCCAGGCACAGCTCTATTCGCAAGGCCCGGCTGTTTCCTTCTCAATGGGCCATAATCGTATTTTTTGTTCCAAATTTAAATTAACCCTTTGTTCGACACAAAAAATGACTGTTGGCACACGCTGACGTTTGGCAGGCAGCCCCGACCCATTTATCAGCCTGTGAATCAGTGAAGTATAAAGCCAGGAGGATGCGTTTCCACAATTTCAGCAGATGACACAAGGGGGTTAGCTGTCCCTTTTTTATGGAAGGAGAATGCTTATCTTTGGGGAGACTGTGGGATTTTCGATTTTTGATATGCCTTCAAAAGCACCTGGCCGCCTTATCGACCTGCCTACCTGCGGCGAGCAGGCAGGAAAACCATAAAACCGGAATGCCTAAACAGTTACCATCAAATACTATAAATCAAACATCATAAACCATGACCCTCTCCACCGCCAAGGAGGCCCTCAAGAAATATTTCGGTTACGATACGTTCCGGCCGATGCAGGCCGAGATCATCGAACGAATTGGACAGGGGAAGGACGCCCTGGTGCTCATGCCCACCGGTGGGGGCAAATCGGCCTGTTACCAGATACCCGCCATTACGCTTCCGGGTACGGCAGTAGTCGTTTCTCCGCTTATCTCCCTGATGAAAGACCAGGTGGAAGGGCTGGTTGCCACCGGCGCCCGCGCCGCCTACCTCAATAGCAGCCTGGATGATGTAGAGCAGCGGCGGGTTGAAGACCAGTTCTTCAACGGGGAGCTGGACCTGTTGTATGTCTCACCGGAAAAACTGGTTTCCCAAAACTTCATCCCCCTGCTGAAACGGGCAACCGTCAACCTCTTTGCTATCGACGAGGCGCACTGCATTTCCTCCTGGGGGCACGATTTCCGCCCGGAATACACCCAGATGCGCTTCCTGAAAGGAGAGTTCAAAGATATCCCGGTTATTGCCCTGACCGCCACGGCCGACAAGCTCACCCGAAAGGACATCATCAACCAGCTACACCTCAAGGAGCCGAAAACCTTCATCGCCTCCTTCGACCGCCCCAACCTGAGCCTGGAAGTCCGCCCCGGGCAAAAGCGCCGCGAGCAGATCATCCGCTTCATACAAAAACGCCCCAAACAGCCGGGCATCATCTACTGCCTCAGCCGGCGCAGCACCGAAGAACTGGCGGAAAAACTGCGGGACGCCGGCATCGACGCCGCTCACTACCACGCCGGGATGAACGCCGATGAACGCTCGAAGGTCCAGGAGGATTTTATTAACGACAATACACTGGTGATCTGCGCCACGGTGGCCTTCGGCATGGGTATCGACAAATCGAACGTACGCTGGGTCATCCATTACAACCTGCCCAAGAACATCGAGAGCTACTACCAGGAGATCGGGCGGGCGGGCCGCGACGGAGCCGCCGCGGATACCCTGCTCTTCTATAGCTATCAGGATGTGATGATGCTGGAAGACATCCTGAAGAAAAACGAAAGCGATATGCTGGATGTCAAGATCGCCAAGTTGGACCGCATGCGGCAGTATGCCGAAGCGGTGGGCTGCCGGCGGCGTATCCTGCTCAGCTACTTCAGTGAGGATGTGCAGCAGGATTGCGGCAACTGCGACATCTGTAAAAACCCACCCAAGGCTTTCGACGGTTCGGTCATTGCTCAAAAAGCGCTTTCCGCTATCTACCGCCTGCGCCAAAACGTAGGCATGAGCACCGTGATCGACGTGCTGCGCGGCTCCGGCAAAAAAGAGATTTTGGAACGAGGCTACCACAACCTCAAAACCTACGGCGCGGGTAGCGATATCCCCTTCCTGGAGTGGCAGCACTACCTGTTGCAGTTGCTCAACTACGGCTACATCGAAATCGCCCACGACCAGCACGGAGCGGTAAAGCTCACGCCCGCCAGCCAACGGGTGTTGTTCGAAAACGAGAACGTACAGCTGGTGCGCTTCGCCACCATCAAAGAACGGCAGGAGGCGGAAAAGGCCCGGGCCAAACAAACTGCCAAACCGCAGCGGGTGCGCGACGAGCTCTTCGAAAAACTGCGCCAGCTGCGCAAACACCTGGCGCAGGAGCGAGGGGTACCGCCCTACATCGTCTTCAACGACGCCACCCTCGAAGAGATGGCCGCCGTCCGCCCCATGACCGACGAGGAAATGAAAAACATCAACGGGGTCGGCGAACGCAAGCTGCAGCTCTACGGAAGCTACTTTATCGACGCCATCATTGAGTATGTCGGGCCGTCGAGCAGCCACGGCAAAGCGTCTACCTATCAGGTCACCTACGAAATGTACCAACGGGGGCTGAGCGTGGAGGAAATTGCCCGCAAGCGGCAGATCAACCTGTCCACCATCTATTCTCACCTGGCCATCCTCTATGAACAGGGTTACGACATCACCCTGGAAGAAATGGTCAGCCCGGCGGAGGTGGACAAGGTGCTGAAATCACTCCGCTACCTGCAGGAGCCCTATAAGCTGAAAGATATATTCGACTACCTGGGAGAGCAGGTGCCTTACCATCGGATCCGGCTGGCGCTGGCATACGGAAAGCGGGAGGAAACGAGGGGCTAAGTACCCTGTAAAATAACGTGAGGTTTGAACCCTGGTGGTTGGCTTTTATCCTGATAGCTGGTTCCCTGGCCGGGAAGTGTACGATGTAGATGGTGTACGGTGTACGACGCCAGCCCAATCGTACATCGTACCCTTTCAGGTTCCTGTCCAGCCTCGTACACCGTACACAATTTCGGGCAAAAGTCCGGATAGTAAGCTGGAATCCGACACTTTATGCTCAAACCTAACGTTAGGTTAACTATACAGTTTTCCATGTTTAAGCCCTCTTATTTAAAAGGGTCGCTAAATTTCACATCATTACTTATATTTTCATCTGTCAATGTCTTTAGAAAATTAACCAAGTCCGTTTTTTCCTGTTCTGTCAAATTCAATTGGACTGGCTGCCCATTACCCCCTTTCAAAGCATCTCCTAAGTTTGGATGATTTTGAATGCCACTGTTGTAGTGCTCAATTACCTCTTCCAAAGTGTTGAATCTTCCGTCATGCATATAGGGTGCAGTAAGCGCTATGCTCTTTAATGAAGGAACTTTAAATGTTCCTAAAAATGCTGGATTGTTAATCGCTTCAAAAACACCTAAATCATCTGTCGATGATGCGTCCAATCCGTTATTGGTTGTCCCATTGTCTGGATTAATAAATGCTTCCGTAGAATGACATCCTATGCAACCTCCTCCTCCCAGGTTAACTGGCAGGAAAAATAGTCGTTTACCATTATTTTCACTTTCAGTAAAATTCGGAAAGTCGTTTGTTGGAATATTTACCTGTTGCCTCCCTTCATCATATTTGCTATTAACGCTAACGATGCTTCTTACGAACTGAGCCAATGCCTGTGCAATACGGCCTGAGTTAATTTCCGATGTCCCAAACGCATCCTCAAAAAGTGGAGGGTAATAGGATTGTGCCTGAACCGTACTTATTACTTCATCCAATGTCATTCCCATTTCCACAGGGTCTTGAAAAGGCATTAATACCTGGCTTTCTAAGGTTGCGGCTCTTTCATCCCAGAAGAACCGGCCTCTGCCATACCATCGGGCATTAATTAAGGACATTGAATGCCTTCTTGTTAATCCTCCTTCAAATCCCGAACTGAGGGTTGCATTATCCGAAAACCCTCTTTCTTGATTGTGACAGGAAGCACAAGAAATGGCGCCATTTGCACTCAGTTTTTTATCATAAAAAAGTACTCTTCCAAGTGTAGCGCCTTCATTTGTGGTTGGATTTGCAGCTGGTGTATTATCATTGTCTGAAGCGGCATTTTGACCCGGCCCTAAAAGCACATTATTCGTAAGATGGCCGGGAAGAGTAATTGTAGCATAATCATACAAAGTTTCGGGAAGATTCAATTCATTTTCAGGTGGGCTTACTTGAATTGCTTCATCTTTATTGCAGGAGGCGAGTAGGAATAAAATCAAAAGAGTATAAATTAAACTAAGTTTTACATTTTTCATCTATGCCGTTTTTAAGCGTATGTTTTCAAATTTCGTATTTGACTGTTCCCATTCGCAAAGGTTTAATTTGTTTTTTCATGTCTACATAAACACCTGGGGCGCCCCCCCCCATGATTGCCCACAGGCTACCCGTTCCAGTGTCCGACAAAAGGCGGAAGGCGGCCTCCTACGCTGAAGCTTCGGCGGCTGAAAGAAGGGGGAAGGCGCAGTGAGGCCCTGCCGTCGCGGGCTGAAGCCGCCCGAGTATAGTACCTTACAACGAAAGAACCCTTTCTACGATAAGAAAATACCCAGTAATTGGATCCAGGCTTTTTAAGAGCATGTTTGGAGGCCAATCTTTGGGCTAAAAAATGCCCCTTTTTTGCTGATATTGCGTTACTTTTTTTGCCCGTACCACCAGTATGAGCTGCAAAAAGATGCCTTATCTCAACAAAAAATTGACACTTTTTATCTCCAAACCCGGCCTCCAAACATGCTCTAACATCTGATCGACTACCTGGAACGCACACGGGAAGAGCGGAAGAAAGTTATATTTTTGGACGAGCTGCCGTGGCTGGCCACGCGACTTAAAAGCAACGAAGTACAGAACAATATTTGCCGTTCCCGGCGCACTAGGATTCGCATTAACTGCCACCTGATGCCGCACCGGAAAAATTTAGGTTTTGTGGCGCCGGGACTGAGAAAGGAGATCTAGAGACAGGCAACATTGTAAAAAGGCAAACCCCGTAACATTTTATACCCATACCCGTATCACATTAAAAGATTTCTCTTACTTTAGCGGACGACCAAAACGGCTCTTACAAATAGACACACCTCAAAACAAAAGTGCATGAACACCGCCTCCCACAACAAGCTCGTCTCCTTCATCTGGTCGATCGCGGACGACTGTCTGCGCGATGTGTATGTGCGCGGCAAGTACCGCGACGTCATCCTGCCCATGGTGGTGCTGCGGCGGCTCGACGCCCTCCTGGAGGAAACCAAAGACGAGGTGACGGAGGAAGTGCGCTTCCAGCGGGAAGAGGCCCAATTTACCGAGCTGGACGAGAGCGGCCTGCGGGAAGCTTCGGGTTATGTGTTTTACAATACCAGCAAGTGGACGCTGCAGCGGCTGCACGATACAGCCACCAACAATCAGCAAATCCTGGAGGCCAATTTCAAGGCTTACACGGCAAGGAGATCAACGACGAGACCTACGCCATCTGCAAGTCAGATATGATGATCAAGGGCAATGACCCGGGCAATATCCGCAACGGCTCCACTCTGGCCACCGATGAATTTGCCGGCATGCACTTCGACTATATGCTGTCCAACCCGCCCTACGGCAAATCCTGGTCGAGCGAGCTGCGCTACATCAAGGACGGGAAGGAGGTGATCGACCCGCGCTTCAAGGTGAAACTGAAAGACTACTGGGGCAAAGAGGAAGAAGTGGACGCCACGCCCCGTTCCTCCGACAGTACCAGCTGCTCTTCCTCATGGAGATGGTGGACAAGATGAAACCACTGGTATCAGCCCGGTAAGCTCGCGCATTGCCTCGGTACACAACGGCTCCAGCCTCTTCACCGGCGATGCCGGCGGGGCGAGAGCAACATCCGCCGCTACCTCATCGAGAACGACCTGCTCGATACCATCATACAGATGCCCAACAACCTCTTTACAATACCGGCATCACCACCTACATCTGGCTGCTGAGCAACCACAAGGCGCCCCACCGGCGCGGCATGGTGCAGCTCATCGACGCCAGCCAACTCTATCGCAAACTGCGCAAGAACCTGGGGCAGAAGAACTGCGAATTCGCCCCGGAGCACATCACCGAAATACTGGCTGCCTACCGCGATATGGCAGAGGCAGAACGCGAAGGCGAAGAAGGCATTGCCAGCCAGGTGTTCGACAATTCCGACTTCGGCTACTACAAGGTGACCATCGAGCGCCCCTCCCGGCTGAAGGCGCAGTTCATACCCGAGCGCATCGCCGAGCTGCGCTTCGACAGCCGCCTGCGCGAGCCCATACTCTGGATGTGGGATACTTTTGGCGAAAAGGTGTACACCGAGCTGGCCGGGGCTTAAAAAACAGGTGGAGGAATGGTGCGACCAACAGGAGCTCAACCTCTCAAAAAACAGCTGAAGACCCTGATGGACCTGAAGAAGTGGAAAGAACGCCGGGAACTGCTGCAAACCGCCACCCAGCTGATGAAAGCCATCGGGCAAGATGAGCACAACGACTTCAACCGGCTGGCGGACGAGGTGGACAGAGAACTAAAAAGCCTGGGCGCCAGGCTCTCCGCTTCGGAAAAGAAAACCATCCTACAGGCGGTAAGCTGGTACGATGAAACCGCCGAAAAGGTAGTCCGCCGTATTCATAAACTGAAGGGCGACAAGCTGAACCAACTCCTGAACCACCTGGGCTGCACCGAGGCGGAGCTGCCCGACTTCGGCTATTACCCCGGCGCCAAACCCGGCGAGTACATCGAGTACGAAACCGAATCAGCTTGCGGGATTACGAGAACGTTCCCCTGAAGGACAACATCCACGCCTACTTCCGGCGCGAGGTGCATCCCCACGTGCCCGAAGCCTGGATCAACCTGGACAACACGAAGATCGGCTACGAGATCAGCTTCAACAAATACTTCTACCGCCACCAGCCGCTGCGCAGCCTGGAGGAGGTGAGCCGCGATATCCTCAAACTGGAAGAGGAAAGCGAGGGGCTGATCCGGGAGATACTGGAGATGTGAGTTCCTTTCTCGGGCGCCAGTTTTCTTCGGCTGCCGTAGCTTTTTGCGAAGGCATGCCCACTGGCGCGCGAGTTATTTTAAAAAACCAACAATGAACCGACAGGCCGTAAAAGCATACCTGGAAGAATGACAATGAATAAAACACAAACCACAGCACTTTCAGGATACTATGCAGGCAATCAATACGGAAGGTATAAAATTTGAGCGCTACCCGGCTTATAAGGACTTCTGGGGTGGAGTGGTTGCAGAGAGGTCTCCCGAAATTCACCTATATGATTGAGGAATTGGACAGAGATGAAAGAATTAACTCTTCAGTAAGAAATGAAGAGCCTTTTCAAAAAGATTTTGGAGAAACGAATCAAACCAGATGCCATGAATTACTTTCCCGGAACGTAACACACAAGTTCGAAATGTTCAGTTCCCAGAACTACTGGGTTGGATTCTGAGCAATGGTGACTTTCAGACAATGTGCGAATTTGAGGGCAATCACTTTGAAATTCATTCACGCTACATAGGGATTTTGCAATTAGTCTACGACAAGTTTGAATCTACTAACCCAGAATATCTGCCACACTTAGGAGCAATTTCTACTCCTACTGATTCCAGGACGATGGAATAATTAGCCCTGCCTATATGCTTAACTTCAGCCAAGACCAGGAACTTTGAATTTTCCATTATTAATCAAAAATTTATTCAAAAGTGCAGCATTCATTTCAGAACTTCAGGCAAGTGTAGTCGGGATCGGATTGGAGAAGGAAAAAACATTAGCTATCCTGAACTTTCATATTCTTTTTTACCCATCCCCCCCCTCCCCGAACAAACCCGCATCGCCACCTTCCTCTCTCACAAAACCGCCCTGATCGACAAAGCCATCGCCCAAAAGGAGCGCCTGATCGGGCTGCTGCAGGAGCGGCGGCAGGTGCTGATCCACCGGGCAGTCACGAGGGGGCTGAATCCGGATGTGCCGATGAAGGATAGTGGGGTGGAGTGGATCGGGGAGGTACCGGGGCATTGGGAGATTACCAAAATTGGATATTTTGCCAGAGTTGGTAATGGTTCTACCCCAAATCGGGGTTATACTCCTTACTGGAAAAATGGTAATATTCCCTGGCTAAATAGTTCAAAGGTAAATGATGTAAATATCATTAACGCCAACCAATTCATCACACCTTTAGCAGTGAAGGAATGCCATTTGCCCATCTTATCACCTGGAACAATCGTCATGGCAATTTACAGGAGAAGGAAAACAAGAGGAATGGTTGCTTTATGCAAAATTGAAGCTACGATAAATCAGCACCTAGCATATATTGAAATTAAAGCCCGCCCATAAGGAGCGCCTGATCGGGCTTATTACATTATTTAAATGCTTACGATGTATTTGAATATTGCCGATGCAGAATCTGCTGGTATCGGGGAGTACCGGGGCATTGGTGCAAGAACTTGTCAAAATGTATAAAAAAAGAACCGAACATTTTGGTGCCTCCAATGACCGTTACAAATTGAAAAAAAATTTGCTTTACCAGAACACATCGATGGATATCTCATCCAAACATAAAAAGGCAATAGAGTATAGTGTTTTCTTTACCAAATCGAAAAAGAAACCAACTTTTGCATCCACCTGTTTAAGAACGATAAAATGCACCCTCATTGACGCCGCCGTGACCTAAAAAAAGGAATTTAAAGGTTTTTCAAAGTACTATGTGAGCAAAGAGACAGGGGGTGACAGGGTGAGGGGAGACGAGGGGAGATGAAAAACTTCTATTAGACGGAGATGGGGAGGCTTCTTAACATCTTTGGCCAAGAAGATGACGGAAGAGAAAAGTGACCGCTCTGCGTTCACAAATTGGGAACAAAACTAAAGAAGCACTCAAAATAGCCGCCGTGACAGGTCAAGGTGTGAGGTGTCAGCTGACAACTTGGAGTTGTCTGCCTTCGCCAAAAGGAGAAGTGAGCAGACAGAAGGAAGTTGTCAGTTCACGTAAAACACAGCAAAAGCGATGAAAAACAACCTGAGTACTTACTACATTTCCAATTCGCGACGCAGTGCGTCGCGAATTCATTCAAATGCCGCCAAGCCGGATAAATAAAAGTATGAATGATGGAAGAAGTGATACGTTATACCACAGAGGAGGGCAGTCGCCATCGAGGTAAACCTGCGGGATGAGACGGTTTGGTTGTCCCATACCCAAATGGAGGTGCTTTTCGAAAAAGTAAGAAAACCATTTCCGAGCACATCAACAACGTTTTCCGGGAAGGGAACTGACAGAAAAATCAGTTGTCCGGAAATTCCGGACAACTGCCGCCGATGGCAAAACCTATAACGTAAAACACTACAACCTCGACGTCATCATCTCCGTGGGCTACCGCGTCAAATCGCGTCGGGGAACCAACTTCCGCATCTGGGCGACCCGCATCCTGCGCAACCACCTGCTCGAAAACGCCAGGCGAAACGCAGCTGGTAAACCTTATCAGGAAAAATACAGGAACTGGTCCGCACCCTGGATATCGCCGCAGCTACGGCTTCCACCAAGTACCTGTCGGCTACCGAATCCAGAGGCATCCTCAAGGTGCTGCAAGACTACGCCTACGCTTTGGAAACCCTCGATAAGTATGACCACCAGCAGCTCACCATCGAAGCGAAGGCGGAGAGAGAAGTGCAAAAGCTGGAATACGAAGAAGCGATCCGGCTGATCGAGGAGTGGCGCGAACTGCGGGCGCCGGTAAGCTGTTCACCACGAAAAAGACGACTCCTTCCGCAGTTCGCTGGTACCAACATCTACCAGACTTTCGATGGTAAAGAACTCTACCCCAGCATCGAAAAAAGGCTACGCCCACCTGTTGTACTTCATCGTGAAGAACCATTCCTTCACCGATGGCAACAAGCGCATAGCGGCGGGGCTCTTCGTTTATTTCATGGATATAAACGGCGCATTGTTCCGCATTGACGGCAGCAAGCGTATCGGAGACAACGCCTTGGTGGTATCACCATCATGATCGCCGAGAGCCGCCCGGAAGAGAAGGACATCATGATCAAGCTGGTGGTGAATTTGATCAACGATAAAAACTAATACCCATGGTAAAAGCAAAACCAACGAACAAGCCCTGGAAGCCGCCATCGATCGAGAGGCCTCGCCGGCGCCTGCCGCGAAGAGCTGAAGGAGCAGGGCGTGTCCGCCGGTTTTGCCGATACCGCCCTCCCCTACCGCAGTAGTGGAAAATACTGGCTGGGCGATGCCGAGGATTACAATGCCGAATACGCTATCGACGAGCGGCGCTTCTGGCACTTTCTGGAAACTACCCAGCCCGAAGAGCTGGAAAAGCTGCGAGGGCAGCCGCAGTGGAAATTGCGCATCCTGCGGCTGCTGGACCGGCTGATCAAAAAGTACGGCGTTCTGCGCATGCTGCGCGGCGGACTGGAGTTGGACGACGCCCACTTTACGCTGCTCTACGCCCTGCCGCTGGCCTCCCAGCAGCCGGGAAGTGCACGAGCGATTCGCCGCCAATGAGTTCAGCGTTACCCGCCAGGTGCGCTACTCCCTGAGCAACACGCACGAAGCGATCGACATGGTGCTGTTCATCAACGGCCTGCCCGTCGCCACCCTGGAGCTGAAAAACCCCTGGACAGGGCAGACGGCGCGCCTGCAGGGCATCAGGCAATACAAGCAGGACCGCGATCAAACCCAGCCCCTGTTGCAGTTCGGTACTGTGTGGTGCACTTCGCCGTCGACCCCAACGAGGTCTATATGACGACCCGCCTATCGGGCAAGAGCTCCTTCTTTTGCCGTTCAACAAGGGAAACGAACACAACGGCGCCGGCAATCCGATAAATGAGCACGGACACCGCACGGCTTACCTTTGGGAAGAAGTGCTCACTCCGAAAAGCCTCAGCAACATCCTGCAGCATTTCGTCCGCTTCGATGGAAAGCCGACGGACCCGCTGGGCAAACGCACCCTCTATTTCCCACGCTATCACCAGCTGGACGTAGTGCGCAGGATATTCCAAAAGCACGCCGCTGAGAACGGCGTGGGGCAAACCTACCTCATTCAGCACTCCGCCGGCTCCGGTAAGTCCAACTCCATCACCTGGGCAGCCTATCAACTCATCGAGGTGTATCCGGAACAGGAGAAGCTGCCGGGCAGCAAAGGCATCGACCACCCCTCTTCGACTCCGTGGTGGTGGTTACCGACCGCCGGCTGCTCGACAAGCAGATCCGGGAGAACATCCGTCAGTTCTCGCAGGTGAAGAACATAGTCGCCCCACCTATACAGCTCGGCGGAACTGAAAGCAGCTCTGGAGAGCGGCAAGAAGATCATCATTTCCACTATACAAAAGTTCCCTTCATCGTGGACGGCATCGCCGACCTGAGCGACAAGCGCTTCGCCGTAGTCATCGACGATACCACAGCTCCCAGAGCGGCTCCGCCCATGACAACATGAACCGTGCCATGGGCAGCCAGCCCGATGAAGAAGAGCTGGATGCGCAGGACCTGATTCTTCAGAGCATGCAATCTCGTAAGATGCGGGGTAACGCCTCCTACCTGGTACTTCACCGCCACGCCCAAGCCCATCACCCTGGAAAAATTCGGCAAGCGTAAGGAAGACGGGGAGGGCTTTGAACCCTTCCACACCTACACCATGAAGCAGAACCATCGAGGAGGGCTTCATCCTGGACGTGCTACTAACTACACCACCTACCGGAGCTACTACGAGATCCAGAAGTCCATACAGGGACAACCCCATCTTCGACACCGCCAAAGCCCAGAAGAAGCTGCGCGCCTACGTAGAGCGCCACCCGGAGACCATCGCCACCAAGGCGGAGATCATGATGGTACTTCATGCGCAATGTCGCCAATACCGACAAGCTGAAAGGCAAGGCGAAAGGCATGGTCGTCACCCAGAGCATCGAATCTAATCCGCTATTTCCTGGTAATCCGCCGGATACTGGAAGATCGGGCGCGCCCCTTCCGTACCTCGCCGCCTTTTCTGGAGAGAAAACCGTGGATGGTACACAAATACACCGAAGAAAACATCAACCACCTGCCCGGTAATCTCGACACGGCAAAACCTACCGACCCCGAGTACATCAGCGACAAGCTTGCCCGCTATTTCGATATGGACGAATACCGCATTCTGGTGGTGGTAAACAAATACCTCACGGGTTTCGACCAGCCCAAGCTCTGCGCCATGTACATCGACAAGCGCCTGCGCAGGGCGTGCAGGCAGTGCAGGCGTTGTCGCGGCTGAACCGTTCCGCTCCCAAGCTCGCCAAAAAGACGGAAGACCTTTTCATCCTGGATTTCTTCAACACCACCGATGACATCAAAGCCGCCTTCGACCCCTTCTACACCGCCACCTCCCTCAGCCAGGCGACCGACGTCAATGTGCTGCATGAGCTCAAAGACAACCTGGACATGGTGGGCGTATACGAATGGGCGGAAGTGGAAGAGTTTGTAGAGAAATACTTTACCGGCGTGGATGCCCAGCAGCTCAGCCCCATTCTTGGTATCCCTGCCGATCGTTTCAATACCGGGCTGGTATGGAGGACAACGAAAAGGCGGACTTCAAGATCAAAGCCAAGCAGTTTGTGAAGATCATGCACCAGATGGCGCCATCATGCGCATTCAGGTCGTAAGGTGGGAGAAGCTGTTCTGGTTCCTGAAGTTCCTCATCCCTCGCTCGTTATCACTGACCCCCACCAGGATACCCTCGACGGTATGCTCAACTCGGTGGACCTGTCCACCTACGGTATGGAGCGCACCCGGCTGAGCCACGCCATCGTGCTGGACGAGGTCGGAAACCGAGGTGGACCCGCAAAACCCCAATCCCCGCGGCGCCTACGCCGCCGAAGAAGAGCAGGACCCGCTGGACCTGATCATACAGAGCTTCAACGAGCGCTGGTTCCACGGCTGGGACGCCACGCCGGAAGAGCAGCGGGTGAAGTTCGTGACCATCGCCAAATACGTCCGCGAGCACCCCAACTTCCAGCGCCAGTTTGTCGACAACCCCGACACCCAAAACCGCGAGCTGGCCCTGATGAAAATGGTGGACGACGCCATCCGCAAACAGCGGCGCACGGAGCTGGAGCTGTATAAGCTGTATTCGCAGGATGGGGCGTTTCAGCAGGCGTTAAGGGATGTGGTGCGGCGGATGGTGGGGGGAGGGAGGTAGCAAATGGGCTGATCACATCATTGAAGTCAATGGAAAAGCCGAATGCTTACCCTGCCGGGTGGCTGAACTGGATGTACCAGTATTATTTGCTGTGTTGTATTCTGCTGGCTTCGTTGATTGCATTGGTGCTGTTAAACCTGCATTTGCTGCCGGAAAAACTGGTCGGGTTGATTATTGATGGGGGTAGTAAGATTCTAAGGCTTTAAAGGCTTCAGGTTGTTCGGTATTTCAACTATGTTGACGAATCGCTTTTATTCTGACTACCATCGTATTCGTATCCGTAGTGACCCAAAAGTTGAAACCTGGATTTTGCGAACCAATGAAAAATAGAAATCAATGCAATTGGTTGATTCTGGATTGAAATTCCGGATCAATAACAGCTTTAAAAAAACAATGAAGATATTGAATATCCCTTTCATTACCCCTAGGGATATTGTATCGCCCGAGGAAGACAAACTCATCGTACTGATCAATAATCTCCGAAAGGATGGTCGTTCGAGCATTCTGGAGAAGTGACTTGCTGCGTGTTGAGATAAAAGAAAAACAACGAACAGATAAACGTAACTCTTACGATTGGAAATGTAAGTTTTGGTTCGCCCAATGCCTTAGAACGATTTTGCATATACATTGGCTTTCGTAAAAACTTTACTAGACTTTGGACGTGCGGCGTTGGGAGAAATTTTTTTCCATGGCTTTCGCCGCCCGCCCTGTTATAAAAAGAGCCGTTCAGGGCGCAAAATTCTTTACGCCTTTTACCCTTCCACGACTTTATGGCGTTCTCTCTTGTCCTGAATGTCTCCTTCTTTCCGCCGATCCGCTTTGACGATGGTGCAGATGCGCAGGAACGGTCTTTATCTCAAAACGTCAAAATAATAGAACCCATTCCGCTGCACCTCGGTTCAGATACTGGCGTAGCCAGTATTCAACGCGCTTTTTCATCACGCTTGTCGTCTTCTGAAGATTGCTTTGACTATGTTCATCATCTCGTGCGTCTTTCGCTACCCAGTCATAATTTAGTGCACGCTTACTATCTCCATCCAGGATCCATGTTCCACGTCCGGCGTCTGAAGCTATCCATCATACCGTTTTGTTTGCCAAACCGGAGGTTGCGCTGGATCAAGTCGCTGGCGATCATACCAGTATATTTCTTCGAGGGCTTAATTCTCCGAGTACTTCCCCGTACGCCCAGCCATTAGCGGTCCGAATTGACAACGATGGGGCATCCATCAAACGCACGCCCAACATCAAGAAAGAAGTTTTTCTTTCATCTTCATACCTCGTTTGATGATGGATCATCATATTGTCCCTTGTAGGCTTGCGCGTATCAGCACCCGCCGCCCATTAGACAAAGCCACACCCAATCGCGTCCCGTAGTCCGGCTGGGTTGTTCCCACTGCTCAGCCTCATGAGAGCTTGTATAAAACCATACACTGCATTAGCTCCGCGCGATCGGGTTGTTAGCCCTTCTTTGCAACCATGCTCCCCGATACGGCTAACGCCATCATCTGCGCCGGGTAGGTTAAGCGGGTGGTTCTCGGGAGCTACCTGGGTACGTAAGCGTGGGCGTTCGGCTTCGGGCGAACCGTAATTCTAGATTGAGCACGGCGAAGTTGAGTTCGAGTGTTTTTATGATGGATAGTTCGAGACGCACTCGTCTTTTAAGCAGCGAATAACCTATCTTGGCGTCGTGCCCACATGGATGATTTTTTGGTCGAACTCCTAAAGTTACGAAGTGTGGCCACACTTTTTCGCTGTCCAAAATGCGGAGCAATATAATTACATCAAACCGAACACCCGGCTATTAACATACACGTGGAAATATTTCTTTGGGTTGGTGAATCATCTATTCTGACTACATCGAGCAAGTAAATCTTTTCAAACGGTTGAAACCTGGATTTTTGAGATACCAATTTTGCTCAATCAAATGCAATACTGCTTATTCAAAATTGAGAATTCTGGATCAATAACAGCTTTCAAAAACAATGAAGATATTGAATATCCGATATGAACTGTAGGGATATTGATATAGCGGCTTAGACTAACTCATCCTTAGATTGATGGCTAGCTAATACATCACTAAGGATGGTCGTTCGAAAGCTTTCTGGAGAAGTGAACCTCAGTTGTAATGTTGAGATAAACGAAAACGGTGAACTTTGTTTTAACTCTTACGATTGGAAATGTTCCGATGTTGTTCTGTCTTTTCAAAATCCTACCCGATTTTGTCAACAGTCTAGTAAAAAACTTTAAAGACCCGATGAAAAATTTTACCCGAAACCCATATAAGAAAATTTCGAAGCCAGAATATGAAGCAATTATCAATAACAGAATTTTCATTTCCAGGACAATCTTCGGAAAAACCATTAATGCCTTACATCTGGATTTCAGGATCGATTTTATTCAAAATGTTCTTCAGAAGGATCATAGATTGTACCTGGATGAAAAAGATTACATGAAATTATTCAGCATTTTTTCTGAATATTTAATAACTCGCCTTCTTACACCTTCAAATATGTTTCGCGAGGCTTACCAAAGCTTCACTCAAGTCTTTGAAGCCACAGATGCAGAAAAATTAGAATTTGTCTTAAATAATGAAGATTACCCAAATGGAAATTATCCTATTATCAATGCCTCTGCTAAGATACGAGATATTAATACGCTCATGGGAATCTCCCCTTTTTCATTTCTGGAAGAACTTAAAGCCAGTATCGAAGAAAGCTCAACAACAGAAAAAGAATTAGATAAAATCTTTAAGAACTAGGGTGTGTAATCTGAGCCCTTTAGCCCCCCCCCTTTTGAGCTCCCTTTCCATTCTTTTTTACGCAAAGTAAATCTGTTGTGGCAGATATTGTCTTTTGCCACTCTTGGAGCTGCGGTACCTGGTGACCGCCCGCATTGCCTGCTGAATGAATTGCGGGCTGACAGGCTGGTTGTACAGGGCGATGGACAACACATCAGCACTGATCGCCTTCATGCCCCCTTTGTTCTTGTAGCGCCCGAAGATACTCTCGATGATGTCAGAGCAGCAGAGCAGACGCCCGTCCTGGTTGTACCGGTAAGCATAGGCGGCAAAGTAGGCGTCCATCGCATCAATAAAAGCGGTAGCCTGGCGGGTCATGACGTGTTGCGTAATGCGGTAATCGTTGACTTCCGCGCGCCACTCCGCGTAGCTGTCCAAGCTTAGCCCGCGGCTTTTGAGCACACTGGACGTAATGGCGAGCAGGCTGTAAAACTGGTTTAGGCGAAGCCTGAGCCAAACGCCCGGCAAAATGAAAGCCTGGCTCGCATAGAGACTGGGAGTACCAGTAAGTAGCCGTCGATACGGTATCCATCCTACCAACGTGAAAATACGCAAAAACGGTACGGCCTTTATCGCGTAGGCTGGGCGGCAACACGAACGACCAGTCTGTCAGCGCCAGTTGTTGGCGCAGCGTGCCAACAACTGGCGCATAAGCGGCTCAGTGCCGCATCGTCTTTAAACAGCGCTTTGGTGGGTTCATCATCACGTGGCTGCGGTCGCTGGTAAAGACAAGGCCAAAGACTTCAATGCCGCCAATAAATTGGTGCCCTGGTCGCAGATGACATAGCTCAGGCTGGCTGCGGTACTGCAGGCGCATATTGCGCCGGATAAAATCCGCTACCGCCGCGCCCGTCCAGGACGATTGGACTTCCATACCCAGTACGCTGACATCTTCTATGCATAGGGGCGCTCCTGAGAGAAGCAGCATCGGCTTTGACGCCCAGCAGCAACAGCAGCTGCTCCTTCCCGATTTGGATACTGGCGTCCAGTATCCCCACGTATTCGCCCTTAAGTGTAGTGCGCCAGCTTCAGCGCGTACAGCCCACAGCGCTGTACCCAGTTGCTGGCTGTCTTCCAGCTCGGGGCTGAATAGGGACAGCCCATCATCTCGGCGTAAAAAGCCAGCCGTGCATACAGCACAGCGCAATGAACCGCCGCGCAAGATAATGTAAACAGCCAAGGTATCATTTGTGCAGGGTACACGCAGTTAAACACAGGCTGAGGTTTTGTAATGGCTTGCAGCTCCCGGATCTGAGCCTGCATCTTCATGATCATCGCATCACGGTGGCGGATCTGGCCCTTGAGCCGGCGGCGTTGCCGCATGTTTTTTTGGAAGCGGCGGTGTAGCCGAAAATCGTAACTTTGAGTCGTGCCCGCATGGATGTCGTTTTTTGTTTCGCACCCTAAAGCTACGGATGTGCGGGCACTTCTAACTACACAAAAAACGCCGGGCTGGAAACGGGGCAGATTACACAGCCTACCTTACAAGTGAGGTAAAGACTACACCCCATTCCTCCCTATCTCCCCCTCCAACCGCGGAAACGCCTGAAATATCGCTTGAATTACTTCAAAAGTCCCTTTCCCGTGCTGATTGCTAAAGGCATAGGTTTTATTGTCAAAAACCAACAATTCATCATCAGCGTTGAACCACCGGGAAGGGTCGTAGCTTCTTGTATTCAAGATATGACCCGGATCGGATTCAAATTCTGTTCTTGTTTCGCAAACTTTATCCACCCAAATCCATTGCCTTTTATGAGTTAAATTCATGAGCTCTTGTGGGCTGATGCCCGACCGGACACTCTCGCTGATAACGAAATACATGGCCTGTCTTTTGTTCAGGCTGGTTTGAGTTTTCCCGTTGATGGTTACGTCAAACTTTGAATAATCTCTTTTGCTTTCCCTCCGGGCCTGTCTTTGTTCAGCTGCCTTTTCCCTCAATTTTACCTGATAATCTGTTGTTTCCGGCAGTGGAATGATCTGCTGAATATCGAAATACAAGTTGGCCCCGTCTCTTTGGGGTTTTATCCTGATGCATTTGATGTCGATGTCCCGCTCGATCAGCCAAAGCACCGAGGTGGTTATTTCCTTGGAGAAATCTGCTGAAACCAGGATGATCCGAACATCATTGGCAAATTCCTCTTCGTTAGCCTCCTCCCACTCCAAAAAACTCAGGATGGCCTCTTCGGCATCAGTTATTTCCAATCCGTTTTTAGTGCTATAGTGATCGAACGCCCGGACGGCCTTTTCAAAAGTCATATTGGCCACCATGGCGGCATACCGGATGGCTTGCAGTTCCATGTGTCCGCCATCCTCCGTACTTTTCAGCTCGACAACGACTAGGTTGGCATCCTTATCCAGGCAAAGAATGTCAATTCTCCGCCGGCTGTCTTCCCAATCCCCAAATTCACTGCTGATGACAAACAGGTTGCGCTCTATCGTCTCGATGGAGTTGATAATGAACTTCTGCAAATCCCTCGCCTCATCAATCCTTTCATTCGAAAAGGTAGTATGCGCCAGTTCAATTATCTTATCCCCGTTCAGTTTAAATATTGGCATTGGATCTCATTTTTATTCAAACCCCTCTCCAAAAAACTCCGCCAGTGAAATATCAAGTGCCTTCAGCACTTTCAGCAGGCTGCTGAAACGCAGGTCTTCCCCATTCTCGTAGCGGCCATATTGGGAACGGTTGATCTCATTCTCGTAGGCGAATTGCTCGTAGTTACTATATCCTTTGGCTTTACGCAGGGCTTTGATTCGTGCGCCCAGGTTGGCCAGTTGCTTTTCCGTGTATTCATCATGTTTGCCCATGATGTAAAGAAAAGGCAAATACTCTTTTTAAACTACCGCTAATTAAATACACTTTATTAGCATCTTTTTTATAGTTTTATCATCGGCTTTTGATTTTATTCAATCCCAAAAACTTTTTCTATGAGCGTCCGACATTTTCCAATCGTCCTTCTCTTGTTTTTAACCGCGTCCATAAACGCGCAATTCTGGTATCTCAACATAGTCGACGGAGAATTGAATTGCTTTCGGGAAGGGGGCGAGCGCTTTGTCGAGAGCGGCTTGCTGGCGGTCGGCAAAGGTGATGCCCGCGACCTTGCTGAGCAATTGCCCCATGCACTGGACGCTTATGGTATTGACTACGATTATCAGGATGGTGGGCTGATTGTTTACACCACTAAGGTGTATAAAGCCTGGAGACTGATGAAAGCAGGGGAAGATATTCAGGCGGTGCTAGGATTTTTGCTGTTGACTGACCTGTTTTCCAATATCCAGGCTACCCAGGTTCGGGCCGTTGGTAGTTTATTCCGGGAAGGCTTTCCCCAGGCAAGCCTCAACAACGCCTCCCAGGTATGGCAATTGCCTGCCGTGCATCGAGGAGCTGAGATCGAGATTCTTCGGGCGGGGAGTTACCGCCTGCCTCATGGCTTCCCGGTCGTTGACATCCTGAAGAATGGAACGGCAGTCAGCGTGAAGTCTATTGACCTTACCCTACCGTCCTACCAAGGTAACCGTTTACTGTATCGCCTTAAGGGTTACGTCAATAAATTGATCGATTTCAGAGGCTCCATCCACGGAGGCCGGATAGTGTCCCGAAATGTCAAAAAGGAGTTGGAAATCGTCATTCCCAAAGGAAAGGCGACCACAACCCAGCAAAAAATCTTCGAAGAGGTTGCCGATTATGGGCAATTGAACAATATAATCGTTAAATTTATTGAGCTTTAAACCGCAACCATGAAAAATATCACCCTTTTCGCCAGCAACAAGATTCGCCTGCACTCCAATGAAATCACCGTTGATGGGCTGGGGATTGCCATCGAACCCTTTATTGTCCTTCCTTTAAATGTATCCGATGAAGAACTGATAAACGCCCTGCGCCGGTGCCTGGAGGCCTCCCGGGCAAATGTGCCCCACCGGCCCTGGCAGCAGGAAGAAACGGCAGCTTACTACAAAAAACTGGGTGTCCGGTCACACAAGGACCTGGGGCGTGGAGCGGATGTCAGGTTGGAAACCGGGCGATACACCATCACGCCGATCGACAAAAAGGGACGCTTTGGAGAACCCGTTGAGGCAGAGCAGGAGGAACTACTGGTAGTGGTGCGTAAGTGCTTGGGAATGTTGCCGGCACAGGCGGGGTAGTTCAGAACAATACAGTAGAAAAGCCCCATCCGGGATAGTTCAATTCTTTGTGTCTTTAAAGGCTACCCGTCTAATATTGAACAGCCATGGCCCGCCGCAGTTCGCGGTTCGCAGGTTCGCAGTTCCCAAAGTGTCCTACCGAATTCCGAACACTCCCCCCAACACGGCTGAACCCCCAAAACTCAATCCTCCATATCCATATTGTGGAAGACATTCACCACATCCTCATCTTCCTCCATCTTTTCGATCAGCTTGATCACCTCTTCCACTTCTTCATCCGAGAGTTCTTTAGTATGGCCGGGCAGGCGGACCAGTTCGGCCTCTTTCACTTCCAGGCCTTGTTCTTCCAGGCCCTTTTGCAGGCTGCCGAAGTCTTCAAAGGCGCACTGCAGCACCAGCATGTCGTCCTCCTGGCTCAATTCCTCCAGGCCGAAGTCGATCAGTCCGAATTCGAGTTCTTCCTGGTCCTGGCCTTCCGCATCGATCTTGAAGACGGCCTTGCGGGTGAACATATAGTCTACTGAGCCGGAGGTGCTCAGGTTGCCGCCGTATTTAGAGAAGATGTGGCGCACGTTGGCCACCGTCCGGATGGGGTTGTTGGTGGCCGTTTCCACCACCAGGGCGATGCCGTGGGGCGCATAGCCTTCGTATACGATTTCCTGAAAGTCCTCTGCGTCTTTGGAAACTGCTTTTTTAATGGCGTTCTCGACATTGGCCTTGGGCATGTTGGCCACTTTGGCGTTCTGGATGGCCAGGCGCAGGCGGGGGTTGTAATCCGGCTCGGGGCCGCCTTCCTTGACGGCTATGGATATCTCCCGCCCAATACGGGTAAAGGCTTTGGCCATGCTGGCCCAACGCTTCATCTTTCTGGCTTTGCGGTATTCAAACGCACGTCCCATATCTACTGCTTTTTATCTTTTTTAAAACGCTGCAAAATTAGCTTTTCCGGGCTTTATTTGCACGGAAAAGGGGAGGAAATTTGTTCTTTGAGCTTGTTGGGGATTTGTTCTTTGAGGCGAAAATAGTCAATTTTTTTGTTTAGGCGAGGCTCATTTTGAGGTGCATACCTGGAAGGTACGTACCGAAAAATAGCCGAAGTATAAACGAAAAAGTGGCGTTTGCAGCCCAATTAATAACTCCTCAACAAGCTCTTAATTAAAGCTTCACAAAAGGCAGGGCCGCTTCCTGCCCCACTTTCAGCCAGTACGTCCCGGAAGGCATAGGCGGCAGGCCTACCTTTTCGGCAGGCGATGACAACACGCCCCTGTAGGTTTCCTGTCCCAGCAGATTGGTGATCGTGAAGGGCGTAGGTTCGGAAAAATTCACGTAGGCAATGGCCAGCTCTTCCTGTACCGGGTTGGGGAAAAAACCCACACTTCCTCCCCGGCGGTTGTGGGAATACACACTCACCGTTTTGGACAAGTCGCTACGGCCATCAAAATCCACCTGCAGCAGCCGGTAATAATTCAATCCTTTATAGGAAGATAGGTCCAAATATTCGTAAACGGCCGCCTCTCCCCTGCCGGGAATGAAATCGATGCCAACCCAATGTACCGCATCTTTGGAACGCTGAATTTCGAAACCGGCATTATTCACTTCAGCCCCGGTTTCCCATCGTAGCAAAACACCATCATTTTTCTCCCGGGCGTCAAAAGATATCCAGGTAACCGGCAGGACCGTAACGCCTATGGGCCAGCCCAGGCCTTGCAGCAAGTTGAGCGCCAGGCCCGGATCGTGAATGGCCTGGCCGAAGTTTAACGCTGGTTTCATCAGTTCACTACCAAAGGTGCTCTGGTCGAAATGGCTGTAGGTCGAGCCCGGAGCGTAGGTAGCGGGGGTGTACAGCCGGGCCGGATTCCCGCCGTTTCCGGAAAGCACGGAGGCGTTGCCGAGAAACAATTCGCCATTCGCTCCAACGCCCGAAGTAAGCAGGGAGGCTACGGTAAGAGACGGGTTGCTGATATCCGTTAAAGGATCGCCGTTGTTATCTTCTACCTGCCGGGAATAGATATCCGGATACCAGATGCCGGATTTGGCGCCATAGCAGCCCTCGTCGACAATACCTTCGCACTCGGCGGCGCCACTCCCATCATCAATATCTTCGAAGCCTGCGAAACCCAGCCCGTGGCCCAGCTCGTGCAGGGCTACGGTCGCAAAATCGATCTCATTAAAATCGAGGTTGCCATCCGTCCCAAAGTACCAATCGGTGCGTTCCGAATTGAAAATGGCCTGGATTTCCACGGACAGAAGCGAAAAATTGTTGAGTAGCAATTCGGATAATGCCGCCGGATACCAGGTAGTATTGACCCCGTCTGTAAGTAAATAGTAATTTGAAGCCCCGGCCGAGCCCAGCACACCGGCTGCCATTCCGGTAGCCCAGCAGGCGTCAATGGTAATCGTAGAACCGGTGCTGAGTAAACTGCCCCAGATACTGGCTGCATAAGCCATAGCTGTCTCGGCTTCGGCTGGCCAGTCGGCACAGGTATACCCAAACCGGGCGGCGCCCGCGGGCAGGAAGTTGACGTTTATGGTGGCGGTTTGGCGAGCCGCCAGCTGAGCCGGCTCCACGGGTGGAGGCACATAAAGATAGCCATCAAATGGCGCGGGCGGCAACCGGCAGGGCGGCGCCGGCGGCGTCCATTCATCCAATTGAGCATAAAGTGAAAAGGAAAGGGCCAAAAGCCCCGCCGTGAGCAGTGTAACCGGTTTCATGGAATACGGTTTTTAGCAAAATTTAAGTTTGAAGCGAGAAGCCCTGTCCTATCTCAAAGCTAATTAAATAAATCGTATGTGTTTTATTTGCATGGATTGTAAAACCAAACAACGGCTGGCGACAGGAAATGTTGGCAGGTAAGGGTTGAAAATTGCCTTCATCATTGTATTTTAGCCAAAAAACAATGGAATACCTCGTTATAGATTTGGAAATGTCGGGAGACGACCCTTCTTATCACGACATCATCGAGATCGGCGCCGTGTTGTACACCGAAGAATGGAAAGAGTTGGGGCGCTATCAGTCCTACGTCTATCCGGAAAACGAAGAGGCCTTTTCCAAGCCTTCCGCCGAAGTGCACGGCCTGACTCTGGAAGAACTGCGGGACGCCCCCATCCTCGATGACGTTTTGCCCGCATTTGAAACGTGGATACTCGGCCGGCGCAACATAAAGCCCGACCCCTTTGACAATACCCGCCTGCTCAAACACACCATGATCGCCGGCCTGGGCATCGTCAATGATTTTGCCTTCCTGAGATCGGCCTACGGCCTGATCAACCGGCGCTGGCCCTTCAGCTACCGCATGCTGGACATGCAATCGCTGACCCATGCGCTTTTCCCTTTGTTTCGGGATGCGGGTATGAATGTCCCTACCCGTCAAAGCCTGACGGCCATCGCCGCTTACTTCGGCCAGGAGAGAGAAACCGAGGACCACAGCGCCCTGGAAGACGCGGTGCTCACCGGCCGTTGTTTTAAGGAGTTGATGGGGTTGGTGGGGAAGCTGAAGTTGGTGGAATAGGAAGGATAAAAATCAGAAGGTAAACTTTTGTAGCTTGCAGTTATGGAGCGACTTGCTTTACTCGAATCCATTTTCACATCAGCGCCCTACGGTATCGCTGTAGCCAACCGGGAGGGAACCCTCTTGTTGGCCAACCCTCTGGGCCGCGCCTACCTGCACTTGCCGGAAGGGGAAGGCTTCCCTTTGGCGCCGTATCTGGAAGCCATTCCCGGTTTGAGAGAACACCTGTCCTTCCCGTTGAAAGAACCCGTCGCCCACTTCGACCTCCTGGCAGTAAAGGCGGCCCACCACTATCTGACGATCCGGGGGCGCCCGGTTCCGCCGGGGCTGGCCCTCAGTATTATCGATGTAACCCGCGCCAAGGAGACCGAACAGCACATGCTCGACGCCATCCTCGAAGCATCGGAAGCGCAGCGGAGAAAGTTGTCCAAGGAAATTCACGACGGGATCGGGCCGCTGATCTCGACCATCAAACTCAACCTGGACGCGTTGCAACTGGAACTGAAGGAGGAGAATACCCGGGCTTCCCAGATGATAGAGTCCATGAGCGAACTGCTCAAGGCTATGTCCAACGACATTCGAAGCATCTCTCACAACCTGATGCCCAATGTGCTGGTCGATTTCGGGCTGGTGGCCGCCCTGGAGAACCTCTGCCAGCGGGTGAATAGCAGCGGCAAGGTACAAGCCAATTTTTACCACTCTAATATCCGGGACCGGATGGGGCGAAAAATAGCGCTGGGCCTCTACCGCATCACCCAGGAGTTGATCAACAACGCGGTTAAATACGCCCGGGCGACGACCATCAACGTACAATTGATCCGGCATTCCGATTCCATCGTTTTGATGGTGGAAGATGACGGCGTGGGTTTCTCCCCACATCAGCCGGACAACAACCCAGGCATTGATAAAGGTATCGGATTGAGGAATATCCAGACCCGGGTACGATCGCTCGGTGGGTCGTTTATCCTCGATTCCCAACCCGGCGAAGGGGTGCTGGCAACTATAGAAGTGCCCTTGAGTAGCGATAAACGGCCTGTAAAACCCCAGGAACTATGATAGCTATCATGATAGCCGACGACCATCGCGTTTTCCGGGAAGGCATTGTCTCCATCCTGGAGAATACCGGCGACATCAGGGTTGTCGCGCAGGCCCAGGATGGAAAGCAGGTTATGGAACTGCTCCGTCAGGTGCAACCCGAACTCATCCTGATGGATATTTCCATGGGGGAGGCAGGCGGTATTGAAACGACCCGGCTGGTCAGGGAACACTACCCCGGCATCAAAGTGCTGGTCCTCTCCATGCACTCTGAGAGTAGTTACATCGTGAAAATGCTGGAGGCAGGGGCTTCGGGCTACCTGCTTAAAGATGCCGGCAGCGCCGAACTCATCAACGCCATCAAAGCGGTGGCCGGAGGCCAAACCTATTTCAGCAGCCAGGTTTCCGCTACCTTGGTCGATCAATTGGTTAAAGGCAATAAACCGGCGGACCGCAAAGCAGGCGTAACCCTCACCAAAAGAGAAATCGAGGTGCTGCGCCTCATCGCCGAAGAATATTCTAACCCGGAAATCGCCGAGAAGCTGTTCATCAGCATCCGCACGGTAGATACCCACCGCCGCAACCTGCTGGAAAAACTAGAGGTGAAAAATACCGCTGGGTTGGTGAAATACGCAATGAAACACGGGGTGGTAAAAGGGTGAGGGTGTTCGTTGCTCGCTATTCGGGGTTCGGGGTTTGTTTAAAAATAAAAGTTACTATTCAGCATGGGGTCTGAAATACGCCTGACGCAAAATTTTGTAGACTTTTTCCCGCTGGAACCCCTTCTCATTCCCCTTGGAAGGGGAAGGGCGGCTTACAAAATTTTGCTTGAGGGGTCAAATCACCACGATGCTGAATAGTTACAAAAATAAAAACCAAAAAACTATGACCTGGTCATTGAAAATAGCCCGCGTTGCGGGCATCAACGTGTACATGCACTGGACCTTCCTCATCCTGCTGGCATGGATATTCATTGCCAACCTGAGCGCCGGACAGAGTACTTCGGAAGCCCTGATGGGAGTAGTCTTCGTGCTGGCGCTGTTTGCCTGTGTGGTACTGCACGAATTTGGCCACGCCCTGACTGCCCGGCGTTTCAATATCCAAACCCAGCGGATCACCCTACTGCCGATCGGCGGGCTGGCCATGCTGGAAAAAATGCCGGAGGATCCCCGGCAAGAGCTGTTAGTAGCGCTGGCAGGGCCTGCTGTCAATGTCGTTATTGCCATGCTGATCACCGCCTACCTAATCCTTTCCGGACAGGATGTGCAGGCTGTTATGGCGCCTTTGTTAAAAGACCTCAGCCAGATCGACCTGAGTAAGAACTTTCTGCCTTCGCTCCTTTTCATTAACGTAGTGCTATTCGCCTTCAACCTGATCCCGGCGTTCCCTATGGATGGCGGGCGGGTGTTAAGGGCTCTATTATCCATGCGGTACGACCGGGCTACAGCTACCAATATTGCGGCCAAGATTGGCCAGTTCCTGGCCATACTCTTTGTCTTTCTTGGCTTCATAGGAAACTTCTTCCTCATTTTCATCGGCCTGTTCATTTACCTGGGCGCCAGTGGGGAAGCTAACTATGAAACTCAGCGTTCCCTCCTCTCCCGCCTTACTGTCAAAGATGTGCTTATGCACCAGTACACGCCCCTCCACGCCTGGGAGACTATCGGCAAGGCCGTAGAGATTCTGCTCGATGGGCAGGAAAAGGAATTCATCGTGACCGAAGACAACCAGATCATCGGCACCATTTCCAGAGATGATATCATCAAAGGCTTACAATTACTGGGCAATGAGGAACGCCTGAAACGGATTGTGAACCCCAACTGGATTCGGCTCTCCACCAATATGGAACTCAATGAAGCGTATGAGCAGATGTCCAAAAATAAATTGTCTATCTGCCCCGTATACGATGAATCCGGCCAACTGATTGGCGTGCTCAACCAGGAGAATATCCTGGAAGCGGTTATGGTGGAAAGCGCCCGGGAAGGGAGTAGAATCCGGCAAGGGGTGTAACTATTCATTGGCGATTAGCTGTTGGCTATTGGCGCCCGATGCCCATAAAAATGGGATATAAGCTTAAGCTACCGGTTTTTTGCTTAACATACCGACCTTAAGGGCAGGCATTTGCTAACCGCCAAAAGCTAACTGCATAGTTACAAGGGGTGTGGAAATGGAAATATCACGATTTTGACAGCCGGCGGATCAGCCGGCCCGCCAGCACCAGACACAAGATCATCAATACCCCGCTACCAATGTTGGGCAGGCGGTATCCGATGCCGTATAGCCCGCCGCCCAGGAAGGGGCCGATCACTCTGCCCAGGGAGCTAAAGGATTGGGCATACCCCAGGACCTTACCCTGCTCCTTAGGGCTGGCCACCCGGGATAGCAGGGAGGAAATCGTGGGCGTCAGGGCTCCGTTGCCCAGGGAGATGAGCACCAACCCGAACAGTTCCAGGGGAATAAATAAATGCACCGGTACAAACGGCAAAGAAACCAGGCCAAAGAACATAAGGACACAGCCGGATATCAGCAAGCGTTTGTCTCCAAAAGTGCGCGAGGCCCAGCCCACCAGCCCTCCTTGCACAATAGCCGCCACCAGCCCCATGAAAGCAAAAGTATATCCCACCTGTGCTTCGTTGAGCCCGTAGTGCTCTTCCCACAACAAGGTTACGGATACGGTCATCAGAGAAAAGGCGGTGATGAAGATCAGGTTGATGATCAGCAAATCGGTGATCGCTCCGCGGCTCAGGGCTTCCCGGAAACCCGATATCGGATTATCGAACAGCGGCCCTTCTGTTTTTTTCTCTTTCAGGCTTTCTTCCAGAATCCACCAGGCGAGGAACAGGTTGATCGCCGACAAGGAAGCCGCCGTAAATCCAACTGAGGCGATCCCATAGTGGGTTTTGAGATATCCGCCCACCGGTGGGCCGAAGATGAATCCCAACCCAAAGGCTGCTCCGATAATGCCGAAGGATTTTGCGCGCTTATCCGGCGGTGTAATATCGCTGATATAGGCCTGGGCGGTAGAGATATTCGCCGAACCGGCACCCGCGATCAGGCGGGCGGCAAAGAGCATGGCCAGGGAATAAGCCTGTGAAAAGATAAGATACCCCAGCCCGGTGATGGCAATACTGGCCAACAGGATCGGCTTGCGGCCAAACCGGTCGCTCAGATTACCCCAAAAGGGGGCGATCAGGAATTGCATCAGCGAGTAACTGGCGGCAACCAAGCCGATAATCGTTCCGGAAGCCCCCAGTTCATTGGCATAGATGGGTAGGATGGGAATGATCAGGCCAAAGCCTAAAAGGTCGATAAATATGGTGATAAATAGCACCAAAAGTGGAGATCGCTTCATCACATGCATTTTAGAAGCGGGAAGATAGCAAAATGCAGATTAGTAGTATAAATTAAATCCCATCGGAGACATTGCTCCCTCTTAGAGTTTATTCAAATTTAATACTTCGGACAAATAAACGAAAAAAACTATATTGCGTAATCGATGGCGCTTCATAGCCTGGCTACAGGGAGGCCACTACAAGTGGCGGGCCATGCCTACCCTGGGCGTACCGGAACACTACATTACCGGCGAGGCCAGCGACTCCGAAAAACTTCAAAAGTGGGCGGGAACGGCGCCCTTTGCCCTTAGCAACCCTTTGTTTCACTGGACGCACCTGGAGCTACAGCGGTATTTCGGCATCACGGATTTGCTGAGCCCCAAAACGGCGGCCGATATATATGAGCAATGTACGGATATGCTCCAAACGCCGGAATACAGCACCCGCAACCTGCTTCGCAAAATGAACGTGGAGGCCGTTTGCTCCACGGATGACCCCATGGATAACCTGGAACACCACCGGCAGGCCCAAACCGACGGGTTGGAAATCACCCTGCGGCCCGCTTTCCGCCCCGACCAGGCCATCCTCATTGAAAAAGAAGCATTTTCAGGCTATCTACAAAAACTGGGCAAGGCGGCAGGCGCCAAGATCACGGATTTCGTTACTTATTTCCCGGAGTTGAGTTTGTGGCTGCCCAGGGCGTTTGGGTTTTAGGGGTGAGGACCAGGGTTAAACTTAAAAATAAACATGCTACAAAAGCCATGAAAAATAAGCTATTAAAAGTACACCCTAATGACAACATCATTGTGGCGCTGCGCGACTTCAAGGCCGGTGAGCAGGTGGAATGGGACGGAGCGGCTTTTGAATTGCTGGAAGATATTCCTGTGAAGCACAAGTTCAATGAATATAACTTCAAGGCCGGCGAAGAGATCATCATGTACGGCGTGCTGGTCGGCAAGGCCACCAGGGATATTTTCAGGGGCAGCCGCATCAGCCGGGAGAATGTAGCGCACGCTGCCGGTGGTTTCAAAGTCGGGGAGCGCGACACCTCCTGGCAACCACCGGATATTTCCGCTTTTAAGGGCCGGACGTTCAACGGATACCACCGGAAAGACGGCAAGGTAGGCACGATGAACTACTGGTTGGTCGTACCGCTGGTGTTTTGTGAGAACCGGAATATCCAGGTTATCCAGGATGCTATGCTGGGACAATTGGGGTACGCCTCCAGCCGGCAATTCGCGGTAGAAACCCGGAAGCTGGTCCAACTCTACCAAAGCGGTGCGAGCGCTGAGGCGATCCTCGAAGCGGACATCATCCGGGATGCGGAGGAAATACAAAGCAACCGCCTTTTCCCCAATGTCGACGGCATCAAGTTCCTGCAGCACGACGGGGGCTGTGGAGGCATTCGCCAGGACTCCGAAACACTGTGCCGGCTGCTGGCGGGTTACATTACCCACTCCAACTGCGCCGGGGCCACCATTCTGAGCCTCGGCTGTCAGAACGCCCAGTTCCAATTGCTGGAAGAGGCCCTTCATGCTTTTGATCCAAACTTCAGCAAGCCGCTGTATATCCTGGAACAACAGAAGAGCCTTTCCGAACGCGATTTTATCGCCCAGGCGGTCAAAAAAACCTTCGCCGGGCTGATGGAAGCCAACAAAACGGAACGCCGGCCAGCCCCTCTCAGCAAGTTGGTTGTAGGGCTGGAATGCGGCGGTTCCGACGGCTTCTCGGGCATCTCCGCCAACCCGGCGCTGGGGTATACTTCCGACCTCCTGGCCGCCCTGGGCGGCACGGCCATCCTTTCAGAGTTCCCGGAGTTGAACGGAGTAGAACAAGAGCTGATCAACCGCTGTGTGAATGACGCCATTGCCGGCAAATTTGCCGACATCATGCGATCCTATGCCCAGCGGGCCGTTGATGTAGGCTCCGGATTTGACATGAACCCGTCTCCTGGTAATATCAAGGACGGCCTGATTACTGACGCCATGAAATCGGCGGGAGCGGCAAAAAAGGGCGGCACTTCCCCGGTAACGGATGTGCTCGACTATACCGAACAGGCGGCCCAACCGGGCCTCAACCTGCTCTGCACCCCGGGCAATGACGTGGAAAGCACCACCGGCCTGGCCGGCTCGGGCGCCAACCTCATTGTTTTCACCACCGGCCTGGGCACGCCCACCGGCAACCCCATTGCACCTACGATAAAAATGGCCAGCAATACGGTACTGGCCAACCGAATGCCCGACTTAATCGACATAGACGCCGGAACGGTCATCTCCGGGGAGGATACCATAGAAACCAAAGGGAAAGAACTGCTGGACTACCTCATCCGGGTGGCCAGCGGGGAAGCTACGCCCAGTGCGGTTAGGTTGGGGCAGGACGATTTCATCCCCTGGAAACGAGGAATCTCACTTTAGCGACGAGAGATTAATAAGTGTCGGGGTTAATAGGCCAGTGATTTTGGCTTTAACCAAGGCGAAGGTTCCCGACCTTAGCCGGAGCTAAGGGAGGCGGTTCTTTAACGAAGGGTAAAGCCAAAAGCGCTCCTAGGAAATCTGACAGTTATTGATCGCTCGTCGCTTAACAATCAAAACCATGTCCCCAATTTTGCCCGCCTTAAATAAGCAGGTAGCTGAGAAGGCAACCCTGCCCGTTCGCATCCTTCAATTCGGCGAAGGCAACTTTCTGCGCGCCTGTGTTGACTGGATCATCCACCGGATGAATAAATACCACTACAACATAAAGACCACTACCATGCAAGCCCCAACCTCCCGCCGAAAATTCCTGGCTTCATTAGGCATGCTGGCTGCCGGCTGCCTATTCCCGTCCTCCGCTTTGAGTTTCAACCTGAATGGTGAAAAACTAAAAGTCGCTCTGGTAGGCGTTGGCATCCGGGGCACCAGCTTTTGGGGCAAGCGGTTGGTGGAGCAATATCCCGGCCTGCTGGAATTTGTCGGCCTGAGCGACATCAACCCGGGCCGATTACAATATGCTCTATCCTATAGGGGCGTTGCGTGCCCCACCTTTATCGATTCCGATGAGATGCTGGCAAAAACCCGGCCGGACCTGCTGATTGTCGCTACTACAAACTCCACCCATCATGAGTTCATCATCAAAGGCCTGGACTTCGGTTGTGATGTGCTGACGGAAAAGCCCCTGACAACGGATGAGCACAAATGCCAGGCCATTCTGGATACCGAAAAACACACTCTAACATTAGCGCCCATGCCGTGAAGACGGGCAAGGGTAATGGCAGACGATATCGCCCTGGTCATTGGAGCCGAGCCTATAGCGGCAGGTTCAATCAAGGTGATGGCCATCTGGTAAAAAACAAAACATGAAAAAAACACCCTTACTCCCTTTCATCCTCATCACCAGCCTGTTTCTGATGTGGGGGCTGGCCAATAACATGACCGATACGCTCCTGGCTGCTTTTAAGAAGATCAAAAGCATGACCGATGCGCAGACGTCGCTGATCCAGGTGGCGTTTTACGGCGCCTATTTCTGCCTGGCCCTGCCCGCCGCCATCCTGATCAAAAAATACACCTACAAAACAGGAGTACTGGTGGGCCTGGGCCTGTTCATTACCGGCGCCTTGTTGTTCTATCCGGCGAGTCAAACAATGGCTTACGGGCACTTTCTGGCCGCCCTTTATATCCTGGCGGGAGGCTTGTCCATACTAGAGACCACCGCCAACCCCTACATCATCGCCATGGGGCCGGAAGAAACCGCCACCCGGCGGCTCAACCTGGCGCAATCATTTAATCCGATCGGTTCCATCACCGGCGTTATCCTGAGCAAAGTATTCATCCTTTCCCAATTAAATGCCGCCGGAGCGGAGGAACGAGCGGCTATGAGCCCGGAAACGCTGAAGGAAATACAAGCAGAAGAACTGGGCGCCGTAATGGGCCCTTATGTAGGGGTAGCCCTTTTGCTGGTGGCCTTATGGCTAACCATTGCATTCATAAAAATGCCCAAAGCATCGGACGAAGAGCGCCGGATCGATTATCTGGCGGTGTTCAGGCGGTTGGCTGCCCGGCGGCACTATGTATGGGGCGTCATTGCGCAGTTCTTCTACGTCGGGGCCCAGATCGGGGTCTGGTCCTTTACTATCCGCTATGTGATGCAGGAGTTACAGCTGGATGAAGCCGGCGCCGCCTCCTATTACCTGGCGGCCCTGGTGGTATTTACGCTCTCCCGTTTCCTCTTTACCGGGCTGATGCGCTTTGTCGAAGCCCGGATACTGCTCGGCGGAGCCTCTATACTGGCCATGGCATGCACCCTGATCGTCATCTTTGGCGGAGGCTATACTGCCGTAGTGGCCTTAGTAGCTATTTCCGCCTGTATGTCTCTGATGTTTCCCACCATCTTCGGCCTGGCGTCGGTAGGATTGGACAAGGACACCAAGATCGGAGGTTCAGGGCTGATCATGGCCATCCTGGGCGGAGCCGTCCTGACGTCCATTCAGGGGCTAGTCTCCGATACGAGCGGCAGCATTCATTTTGCCTTCTTCGTGCCACTGTTTTGTTTTGGGGCCGTGGCCTATTACGGGTTCTTCAAAGCGAGGGGTGAGGCGCCCGCATTTTGAAAAGCCCTGTCCTGTCACAGTGCGCGACGCCTGTCAGCCGGAGAAGCTGAAGATATTGACTGCTAAAAGCTGGTATTCTGTCCCTTTCGGATTGTTCGGGCGGTATTTGAGTAAAAAAGTATACAAATCTCGATTTTTTCGAAATGTGCATTGATTACCCTTTTGTTTTCCAACCGGTAATTCGCTAATTTTAAGAACTTTAATAACACTCTATCTAATCACTCAATTGAACATCCATGAAAAAGCAGTACACATTGCTGGCGATCGCCGCCCTTGCTCTGTCCCTTTTGAGCTGTGAAAAAGAACAAACCACCCTTGCCCCATCCTCCCCGCAGGTGGAATTTACTGCCGGGCAGGCCGTGGACCAACTTTCTCTTCCGCTCGTCCTTTTCCAATATTCCTCTATCAACCTGGAAACGGGTGAAGAAACCGGTTGGATCATCGACCGTTCGGGTTATGTCAAAGCATACCGCTCAACCCGGAGCGTCGGCGCTGTGCCTTCCTCCGAAAATGAGATATGGCAGGAAGCTGAGGTAAATGCACTTCACATCAGCGCCACAGAAACGATAACTTCAATCGGCGATGAAGAGCTTCTGGCCCAGGTTCGCAAAGGCCTGAGCCTCGGGAACAAATACCTCAGCGAACCGGAAATGGACAATGGCGCCAACTGGATAACCGGCTTTTACGCCTTTGCCCAAAGCCGCAGTACGTCCAACTATGATATCTCTTCTCACAACCAGGGATGCAATGTCACGCCGGATTATTCCAACCCTGGCTCCAGCGAGGCAAAGGTAAACCGGATAGCCATCGATCTGTCCGGCCGGATCAACCGGCATGGGGTTACCGCTACTGCCACCCATCTGTACGATTGGCTTCTGGCGTTAAATGAAGGGTTGTAGGATGATGGGCTGCTCGACATCAGCGCCGCATTCAACAAGGGTGACAGCCGGCGCCGATGTTGAGTTGTCCGTCCGCTATAGCCTGCCAAGTCAGAATTCATCAATCTTGGGTTGGCAGGCTATATGGGCTCCCGTCTAATGGACATAAAGCTACGGAGGCATTACGTTGTACGAGCCAATGGCAGCCCTTGGGCGTGTACGGTGTACGAGGCACGAGTAGCCGGCTACATAATGCTCATTGCCCGTGAAAATAGGCTTATTCATTCCGTGTTATATCGACCAGTTCTACCCCCAGGTGGGCATCGCCACCCTGGAGTTGCTGGAAAAACTGGGTTGCCGGGTGGAGTACCCTGCCGGGCAGACCTGCTGCGGGCAACCTATGGCCAATACGGGCTGTGAACAGGATGCAACCACGACGTACCAACACTTCGTCCAGTTATTCCACGCTTTCGACTATGTGGTCGCGCCGTCCGGCAGTTGTGTCTACCACGTGCGCAAACACTACGACATCATTGAGCAAACCGAAGAAGTGAAAAGGGTGCGAAAAAACACGCTGGACCTCGCCGAATTCCTTCTGGATGTATTGCAGGTCAAAAGGCTGGAGGCCCGTTTCCCTCATAAAGTGGGCTTGCACCAGAGTTGCCACGGGTTAAGAGGGTTACGCCTGGGCTCGGGCTCGGAACGCATTTTGGAACCAAGCTCAAAGTTAAATACCCTTCTCCGTATGGTGGCAGGTATTGAACTGGTGGAATTGACCCGCGCGGACGAATGTTGTGGCTTCGGCGGCACTTTCGCGATCAACGAGCCGGCCATTTCCGTCAAAATGGGCAAAGACCGCATCGCCGACCACGAGCGCCAGGGCGTGGAAGTACTCACCGCCGGCGACATGTCCTGCCTGATGCACCTGGAAGGCATCATCCGTAGGCAACGGAAAACGATCCAGGTAAAACATATTGCCGAGATACTGAACGGAGCAAGCCTATGAACGAACATGCACAAAAGGCCGCCGAATTCATCAGGGATGAAAGCCGCACCGACTGGCACGATGAGGCCCTGTGGTTCGTGCGCACCAAACGAGATAAGGCTTCCCATGGTATTCCCGAATGGGAGGAGCTCCGGGAACTGGCCTCCCAGGTAAAAGATAATGTACTGTCTAATCTCGATCAGTATCTCGAGCAATTCGAATCCAGGGCGGTTCAAAACGGCGTCCACGTACACTGGGCGGCCGATGCCGAAGCGCACAACCGCATTGTATACAGCATCCTGGAAAAGCATCAGGTACAGCGCTTAGTCAAAAGCAAATCCATGCTAACCGAAGAATGCCACCTGAATGAATACCTGATCGAACGAGGTGTTGAAGTAGTGGATACCGACCTGGGAGAAAGGATCATTCAGCTGAAGGAAGAACCACCCAGCCACATCGTCATGCCGGCCATCCACCTGAAAAAGGAAGAGGTGGGCGAATTGTTCCACGAGAAGCTCCATACTAAAAAAGGGGCCACCGACCCGAAATACCTGACCGAAGCCGCCCGCCAGCATCTGCGGCAAAAGTTTCTGGCTGCCCAGGCCGCCATCACCGGCGTCAACTTTGCCATTGCCGAAACTGGTGGCGTGGTCGTTTGCACCAATGAAGGCAACGCCGATATGGGCGTCCACCTGGCCCCGGTGCAAATTCATTGCATGGGAATAGAAAAAATCCTCCCCAGGGCAGAGCACCTCGGCATTTTCACCCGCCTGCTGGCGCGCAGCGCCACCGGCCAGCCCATAACGATCTATACGTCTCATTACCACCGGCCCCGCCCGGATGGGGAAATGCACATCGTCATCGTGGACAATGGCAGGACGGCTCAGCTGGGCAGAGAAGATTTCCGCAACTCACTGAAATGTATCCGCTGCGGCGCATGTATGAATACCTGTCCCATCTACCGACGCAGCGGAGGGCACAGCTACGGCTCTACCGTGCCCGGCCCGATAGGATCTATTCTTACCCCCGGAATTGACCTGAAAAAATACAGCGGCCTCCCCTTCGCGTCCACCCTTTGCGGATCCTGCTCCGATGTATGCCCGGTAAAAATCAATATTCACGAACAGCTATACCGCTGGCGGCAAGTGATAACCCAGGAGGGCCATCTGCCCCCTGCCAAGCGGCAAAGCATGAAATGGGCAGGAAGGGTGCTGCCTAGTACGAGCTGGTACAATTTCTTCGGTAAGTTGGTTAGCTGGGCCATCCGGCGATTCCCCCGGCCGTTCCTGTACAACCGCTTCAACGAATGGGGGAAGGAAAGAGAATTGCCTCAACCGCCCAGGCAGAGTTTCAAAGAATGGCACCGCCAAAGAGAGGCTTGATAAATGGCCTGAAAAACTTAAAGATGAGTAGAAACAGCATACTTGCCGCCATTCAAAAGAATAAGCCCGCCGAAAAGCCGCTGCCCGCCATCCCTTCCTTTGCCAATGGAAAAGCCGCACCGATTGATATTTTCACCTCGATGGTAGAGGTTGGAGGCGGCCAGGTAATCCGGGATACGAATTCTCATAACCTGAATACAACCATTAAAAAACTTTTCCCGGAGGCCAAAAGGATCGCCTCTCCCCTGCCGGCAGTTGAGCGCAATGTCGATCTCGATCAGCTTCCATCTCCTGGTGAACTGGAATCGGTGGATCTCGCGGTGGTCAGAGGGCAAATAGGTGTTGCGGAAAACGGCGCTGTATGGGTTACCGAAGAAAACTGTGGCCACCGGGTGCTGCCTTTCATCACCCAGCATTTGATCATCCTGCTCAACCCATCTGACATCGTCCATAATATGCACGAAGCCTACGAACGGATACAGGTAGACGCCACCGGCTTTGGCCTGTTCATTGCCGGCCCTTCCAAAACAGCAGATATTGAGCAATCTTTGGTAATCGGGGCGCAGGGGGCAAGGAGTTTGACGGTGGTTTTGGAAGCAGTGTAGCTGGTAGTATTTTGAACAACCTAGTGCGCCGGGAACGAAATTATCGACCCATTATGCGGCCTCTTTTGGCGCTATACGTCGTTGCCCATTCCTCACGTAGCTCCGGCTATGCTCGTCATGGGCGCCTCGTCTAGCACCAAAATAGCCTCCCATTATTGGCCGATTACTTCATGCCCGGCGCACTAGTGGCAATTCAAATCTATTGCCAATATCGAAAAACGACAATTATTTTTTTGTTTGAAACAAATAATTGTCATAAATTGCGAATGAAAGCTCTTAAACACTCCCACTTGCAACGTAAACCAGTTTATCATCCGGACAGCTACCGGTCAAGTTGATATTCTTTTTTTCATCCAGCTTTACTATTGTCCGGGATTACCTTATCTTACAAAATCATTAACTATGAATCAAGTGGAAGAACGTTTAAACATCGTCGAATCGGCCCTCGCCGAGTTCATCATCCAATCTAACCGCTCCCTGCACCGGCTGGAACGGGAGATGCTGGGCTTCAAAGATGAGATGCTGGACTTCAAAGATGAGATGCGGGGCTTCAAAGATGAAATGCGGGGCTTCAAAGATGAGATGCGGGGCTTCAAAGATGAAATGCTGGACTTCAAAGATGAGATGCGGGGCTTCAAAGATGAGATGCTGGGCTTCAAAGATGAGATGCTGGGCTTCAAAGATGAGGTGCTGGGCTTCAAAGATGAGATGAGGGGCTTCAAAGATGAGGTGAGGGGCTTCAAAGATGAGGTGCGGGAAGACCGGCGGGAGATGAACAAACAATGGGGAGAACTCGCCAACAAAATGGGCACGCTGGTAGAAGACATCGTCGCTCCGGCAGTAAGGCCCGCTATTCAAAAGCATTTCCAGGAGGAAGTGCTGGATATTATGGTTAACCGCAAAAAATACTTGAAGCTAAAGGGACTCAGAGGTGAATTTGACGTCATCGCCGTTACCAGTACCTTTGTATTTATAGTCGATTCCAAGATGAGCCCTAACAAAGAAAAGCTGTTGGAATTCAAAAACAAGGTAATCCCACGGTTTCGCCAACTATTTCCTGAATACAAAAAGTTGCAAATGGTTCCCATTTTCGCCGCCCTCCGATTTGACCAGGAACTGGTCGATTTTGGCACTAAGGAGAAGATTTATATGCTGGCTTATCGGGAATGGGATTACATGGATATCCTCAACTTTGAAGCGTTGAAAACAAAATAGATTACCAGCGCCCCGGTTTGGAACCCCAACTTCACCCCGCCCGTTCATACTGCCGGTTGCGCCAGAAGGCCAAAAGGCTGATAGCGGTTAAAATAGAAACAGCATAGTAAACAAAAGGCGGAACCGGAACCGGGTCGCCCGCTGCGTAAGAATGCAGGCCGGACAAATAATAGTTGACCCCAAAGTAAGTCATGAGTACCGTAGCCCATCCGAACAGGGAAGCCACATTAAAAGCATAGGGCCCTCTGAAACCGGGAATAAACCTCATGTGAAGAATGAAGGCATAGACCAGAATGGTGACCAATGCCCAGGTCTCCTTGGCATCCCACCCCCAGTATCTGCCCCAGGATTCATTGGCCCATACCCCGCCCAGGTAGGTGCCGATGCTGACCATAAACAAGCCGCCGATGAGGGTCATCTCACTGATCTGGGTCATTTCCTTAATGATTCGATTGATGTTTTGCGCATTCTTTGGGTTTCTGAAGATCATAAAGATTAGGTTCAGCACCCCTATGATTGCTCCCAGCATCAGAAAACCATAACTCCCCGCCTCCAGTGAAACGTGGATGGTGAGCCAGTAAGATTTCAAAACGGGAACCAACGGGGTGATCTCGGGGTCGAGCCAGCTCAACCCGGCCACCATCAGGATGGTGGCCGCCAGAATACAAGTGGCCGCCAGGCTACCCAATGCTTTCCTTCCAAAGATCACTCCGGCCAATACGGTAGTAAAGGCAATATAAATCATGGATTCATAGCCATTACTCCAGGGCGCCCGGCCGGAGACATACCACCTCAGCCCCAGGCCGAAAGCATGGAGGACAAAACTCAGCAGGAAGAGCCCAAGTACGATATTCGTGGGGATTTTCAGGTTGAGGCTCGGTTTAAAAACAGACGTAAACAGCAACCCCAAAAACAAAAGCCCGAGCAGCGCATACGATTTGCCCAACCTGCTGAAAACATCCAGCCGATTGAGCAATAGCTCCGCCTTCACTTTTGTTTCCGACGGCATAACCGCTTCGCCATTTTGCTTTTGATATTGGCTTAACTCATCGATCAGGCGGTTGGGCAGCGCCCAGTCATTCTCATGAAGAGCCGTTTGGAGGGCCGAAATATAGGCCGAATAGAATTTTTCAGCAAAAGAATCGTGGTTATGCCCCTGGTGTGAAGGGCCGCCCTCAGCCGGAGATTGCCAGTGATGGTTCTCATCCCCGGGAATGGGGAAGGCTTTCATAAAACTCCCCGAAAACACCATACTGCAAATGTTTACCTTCTCATCCAGCTTCATCATCTCCTTTTCAAAAACACCTCTGTCCTTTTCCGGGGTGTTATAGGCTTCTCTGATATATTCTCTCAGTTTGTACTGGCCTTGTTCATCAAAGAAATCACTGTAAGAGGCCAGTTTTCCTTCAACGGGGATCAATTGCAGGGTTTTTTCATGCTTGCCCATTTTGATGAGCGGGGTATCGTACCAGTCTCTGGGGTGTGCCGCCATACCCAATATCACCTGTTCTGCCGTGAGCCCGTAAAGGGATTCTTTTCGGGAAAGTTTTCTCAGGATTTCACTGGCATAGGTATTCATGGGTTTCATCCTGCCCCGGTGGTCTTGCATGATGATGGATCCGAATTTTTCAGCGTGCCCGGTGCTGACGGCAGTTGCTCCGTATATGGGGGAGCTGTTGCCAAATGCAGGAATAGCGTGAAACAGGAAAAAACAGATGGTGACGGCCCCAAGCACTCTTTGGGCTTGTCGCTGTTTTTGCAGATTTACAGCCAGTTGGCGGAAGCGGCTTTTGCCACTGAAGAAGGTAAGGATCATACCCAGGGTAAGGATCGCGTATCCGAGGTAGGAGATCCAGGTGCCCCACCAATCGTGATTCACACTCAGGTAGGTACCCAGTTCATCCTTGTCGAAAGAGGACTGAAAAAAGCGGTACCCGCTGTAGTTCAGAATATTGTTCATATAGATTCTTTGGTCTGTCTTTAGATCAGCGCGGGGATCAATTAGCGTCACTTCGCTGGCATAAGAGGAAGCACTGTTCGTACCTGGATATTTTTCCATGATGAAATCTCTCAGTTTCAAAGCAAAGGGAAGTTGCACTCTTTTTGAGCCGTAGGAAACGGCCAGTTTGACATCTCCAACCGTAAAGGCCCGGGGCCGGCCCTCCACCCCCTTTGCACCGAAGATGTAGTTCTCCTGCACATCTTCCCCGCTACTCACCCTGATTTTCAGTCCGGCGGAGCTCGTACTCGCCATTTTCCGGCTGGCGGAATACAGCTCCACCCTCGATTTGGCGGAAAAGTCGCCAAATACGAAACTTTCTTGTCCGTTTGTATAGAGGCTTCTCAACATCAGAGGGTGGTATTGGCCCGGTGGCAACATATCCTGCTGCTGGGTAGCCATCACCGTTTGTGCAAAGGCCGTGGGAGCTTTGAAGAACAACTTCCCATCCTCGTATTTGATATTAAAAGCCAGGGGGTCTTCTTCTCTTCCGAAATTAAATAAAGTCTCCTTGATCCTACTCTTATCTCCATACCTGACAAAGTACTCTTCCCGGCCATTCGCTCCGCCAATGACCGCCTTCAGTACAGGGGCGCCAGTATCGTCACCGACCATTTTTTCCTGGGGGTTGGGCATAAAATCCAGTACTTCGACCGTTACTTCACGCCCGCCTAACAGATAGTGCCGCTTCAAATAGTTTTTCCCCAGGGTAGCAAAGAGTACGGGTTCGTCAAAACTGTACTTTTCCCCCTGGTGGAGCGCCTCAAAAACGAGATAGGTATCCGCCGATAAAAAGGTATTGGAAGTGCTGCCCTCCCGGATGTGCATCGTACCTTCAAAACCGGAATAGCGCGTCACCGCCGCGCCCAATAAAATAACAAGGATAGCGGCATGAAAACTAAAAATCGCCCACTTTTTTTGCTGGATAAGACGGAAGCGGAATATATTGACGAGGATAGAAATGGCAAATAACAGCAGCAGCAACTCCATCCATCTGGTTTTAAAAATGACTTTTTGGGCAGAACTCGTGCCAAAGTCATTTTCAATAAAGGTGGCGGCGCCAATGGCGACGGCAAAGAGGATCATATACAGGCCCGCCGCCGTAGTGGAAAATAGTTTGTCAAAGACTTTTTTTAAGGTTTTCATTTCGAGAATGCTTTTGCCGGACAATAAATATGTATCGTGCGCTCCTTACTGCAGAACGGCGCTTTCCATGATCACATCATACCGATACCCCGCTCCAAAATCCTTATCCAGGGCAATGGTTCCTTCCAGCGTAACCACTGCGCCCAGAGGGATATTCTCCATCGTCGTTATGACGAGGTCGAGCCCTTCCCCGGAACCATCCTGAACATGAACCCAGTTCCGGTTCATGATCTGAGGGTTTACCTTGACGCACTTGCCCGTAACCTTGACCATCTGGTTGTTGTATTTCTCTTTATGGGCAAACAACTCCGCTAATTTTACCGCCCCTTGCGCCCTTTCAATATTTCCAACCTCCAGATCAGGGATCGCTTCCCCTCCCTGCATGCCGGCGTGGGCTTCATCCAGTGCCGATCCGCTGCCGGAGGGTTGTTTCCAAAATTCCGACACCAGATACACCGTCTCAAAAACGCGGTTGAACTCCGGGCTGAAAAAGTTCTTTTTCAACAATCCGCCTCTGTAGTAAAAGGTTTCTCCTACCTCCACCTCACTTCTCGGAATGGCGATCCAGAACTTTTCACCATTTTCCGTCACGTTGATGTACGTGTATTTATCCGTGTTCAGCACCTCCTCAGCGACAACCTTGTGTTCTTCGGGAAGCGCGTCTGAGACCAGCGGCCCTTCCTCCATGTCGAAGATTTTGTTGGCGTCGGCCTGTTCGGAAGACGCCTCGCTTTCAATAACCCGAGGCTTTGAGTTGCAGGAAATAACCAATAACCCTATCATTATAACCAATAAGGTATTCAAGTTTTGTAGTTTCATAATTTAGTCTTCTTGTTGATCCCATTCAATAAACCGGACATCCATCCAAAGAGCGGACGCGGCCATACTCCGGGAAGCAGGAATACAATTTCCTTCACTTCTATCTCCAAAGTTAGGAGGGTAGCCGCAAAAATCAATTATTTTTTGTTGTTTAATGATGACAAAGGTCATTAGGCCCGCTCATTGTTTCCATATTTAGAGCGTATGCTTGCCCAATCCTAATCTTGTCCCGTCGGATGACAGGCGTAACAAGCATTGCTCTGATATACATATCCCGAAACCCCATCGTGCTTATCCAGCAAGTCCGAGGGGGTGTCATGTTCGTGGCAATCAATGCAGCTGAAGGCTGCAAAGTTGCCCGCACTGGTATGGCATTCCGTACAATTGTTCCATTCTCCCTCGTGTTTCCCGCTGTAAATGGGGAAGTACATTCCATCATGATCAAAAGTAGAAGGTATCCAGGCCGTTTCTGAATGGCAATTCTGGCAATCTGTCGGGAATTGCGCAACGGCATGGTTGGGGTTCGTCGTCTGGTTGTAATCATCCGTGTGGCATCCCGCACAGGTATTGGGTGTATTATTATAGTCGCCGTTGTGGCAAGTGGCGCAGTCAGTGGCAATGACTGCGTGTGCTCCGTTCAGCACGTAATAGTTATTATGGATCGTAAAATCAGCCGGCATCCAGTCCGGCGTTGTCGTATGGCAGGAAGCACAATCCGTGGGGAAGCCCAGCGCCTGGTGGTTTGGGTTAACACTCTGGCTGTAGTCCTGCGTATGGCAGCCGTCACAGGTGTTGGGCGTATTGTTGTAGTTCCCGTTGTGGCAGGCGGCACAATCATTGGCAATAACCACATGAGCGCCGGTAAACGGATAAATGGCATTATGGTCGAAGGATGAAGGCGCCCAGGCCGTTTCCGTGTGGCAGCTCTCACAATCTACCGGGAATTGGCCCGCCTGGTGGTTGGGGTTCGTGGTTTGGTTGTAATCCTCGGTATGGCAGCCTGCACAGGTATTCGGCGTATTGTTGTAGTCGCCGTTGTGGCAGCCTGCACAATCATTCGCAGCGGCGGCGTGCGCCCCATTCAGCGTGTAATAATCATTGTGGATGTCAAAGTTGGCAGGGTTCCAGCCCGGGCCGGTGGTGTGGCAGGCCGCGCAATCCGTCGGCAGCCCCAATGCGTTGTGGTTGGGGTTCGCCGTTTGGTTAAAATCGGTCGTGTGGCAGGAAGCGCATTCGGTGGAGGTGCCCGCATAGCCGGCAGCGTGGCAGTCCAGGCAATCCGCCGTAGTGTGCCCGCCCGTCAAGGGGAAAGCCGTCATATTGTGGTCGAACACCGCATCCGCATCGCCCGTCGGATGGCAGGCCAGGCAGGCCGTATTATCATAAACATACCCTCCGACGCCGGCGTGTTCATTGTCCGTCTGCGGGTTGCTGTGGCAGCTGGTGCAGCTGTACACGGCATAGTTCGACGGGTTGGTATGGCAATCGGTGCATTCACTCCACTCCCCATCGTGTTTGCCGCTGTAGATCGGGAAATACAACCCGTCGTGGTCAAAAGTGGCAGGTATCCATCCACTCTCCGTGTGGCAACTCTGGCAATCCACCGGGAACTGGGCCGCGGCATGGTTGGGGTTAGTCGTTTGGTTGTAATCATCGGTGTGGCACCCTGCACAGGTATTCGGAGTACTGTTATAGTCCCCGTTGTGGCAGGCGGCGCAATCGGTGGCAATGGCTGCATGCGCCCCGTTCAGCACATAATAATCATCATGAATCCCGAAAGTGGCCGGCATCCAGCCCGGAGCCGTCGTATGGCAACTCTCGCAATCCATCGGGAAGCCCAGCGCCTGGTGGTTCGGGTTCACGCTTTGGGTATAGTCCTGTGTATGGCAACCGTCACAGGTATTGGGGGTGTTGCTGTAGTCGCCGTTGTGGCAGGCCACACAATCATCCGCTACTACGGTGTGCGCACCTGTCAATGGGTAGAAACTATTGTGGTCGAAGGCCGAAGGCGCCCAGGCCGTTTCCGTGTGGCAGCTCTCGCAGTCTACCGGGAATTGGCCAGCCTGGTGGTTCGGGTTCGTCGTTTGGTTGTAATCCTGCGTATGGCAGCCTGCACAGGTATTCGGCGTATTGTTGTAGTCGCCGTTGTGGCAGCCTGCACAGTCATTCGCAACGACAGCGTGCGCCCCGTTCAGTGTGTAATAATCACTATGGATGTCAAACGAAGCGGGGTTCCAGCCCGGCCCGGTGGTGTGGCAGGCCGCGCAATCCGTCGGCAGCCCCAATGCGTTGTGGTTGGGGTTCGCCGTTTGGTTAAAATCGGTCGTGTGGCAGGAAGCGCAATCGGTGGAGGTGCCCGCATAGCCGGAGGCGTGGCAATCCAGGCAATCCGCCGTAGTGTGCCCGCCCGTCAAGGGAAAAGCCGTCATATTGTGGTCGAACACCGCATCCGCATCGCCCGTGGGGTGGCAGGCCAGGCAGGCCGTGTTGTCATAAACATACCCTCCGACGCCGGCGTGTTCATTGTCCGTCTGTGGGTTGCTGTGGCAATTGGTGCAGCTGTACACGGCATAGTTCGACGGGTTGGTATGGCAATCGGTGCATTCACTCCACTCCCCATCGTGTTTGCCGCTGTAGATCGGGAAATACAAACCGTCGTGGTCGAAATTGGCAGGCAACCATTCACTCTCCGTGTGGCAGCTCTGGCAATCTACCGGAAACTGGGCGGAGGCGTGGTTGGGGCCCACCGCCTGGTTGTAGTCACTGGCGTGGCAGCCGAAGCAAGTATTCGGCGTATTGTTGTAGTCGCCGTTGTGGCAGGAGGCGCAATCGGTGGCAATGGCTGCATGCGCCCCGTTCAGCACATAATAATCATCATGGATCCCGAAAGTGGCCGGCATCCAGCCCGGCGCCGTCGTATGGCAGCTTTCGCAATCCATCGGGAAGCCCAGCGACTGGTGGTTCGGGTTCACACTTTGGGTATAGTCTTGCGTGTGACAGCCGTCACAGGTATTGGGAGTATTGCTGTAGCCTCCATTGTGGCAGGCCGCACAATCATCCGCTACCACGGTGTGTGCCCCTGTAAGGGGGTAAAAGCCATTATGGTCGAAGGAGGAAGGCACCCAGGCCGTTTCCGTGTGGCAGCTCTCACAATCTACCGGGAATTGGCCCGCCTGGTGGTTGGGGTTCGTGGTTTGGTTGTAATCCTCGGTATGGCAGCCTGCACAGGTATTCGGCGTATTGTTGTAGTCGCCGTTGTGGCAGCCTGCACAGTCATTCGCAGCGGCGGCGTGCGCCCCATTCAGCACGTAATAATCGTTATGGATGTCAAACGATGCGGGGTTCCAGCCCGGCCCGGTGGTATGGCAGGCCGCGCAATCCGTCGGCAGCCCCAGCACCTGGTGATTGGGGTTGGCGCTGTTGTTAAAATCAATAGTATGACAAGCCTCACAATCCGTTGGCGTTCCCTGGTATCCATCGGCATGGCACAACAGACAGTCTGTATTCACATGTGCGCCCGTAAGGGGGAAATTGGTGCTGTTGTGGTCAAAAGCGCCGTCGGTGCTGCCCGCCGGGTGGCAAGCCAGGCAGGCTGTATTTTCATAAGTATAACCGCTCACGCCAATGTGCCCCTCGTCCGTTTCGGGGTTGATATGGCAATTGATGCACATAAATTCGGCGTAGTTGGAGGAGTTGTTATGGCAATCGGAACACTGCGCCCACTGGCCTTCATGTTCCCCGCTGTAGACCGGGAATAAAGCGTCGTGTTCGGTATATTCAGCGGGCATCCACCCCACATCTGTGGTGTGGCATGTTGCACAATTGGTGGGGAAATTCGCGCTTGGGTGGTTGGGGTTTAAGGAATTTTCATAATCCGCCTGGTGACAGGCAAAGCAATCAGTTGGCGTACTGGAAAAATCTCCCCCCGTATGGCAACTGGCGCAATCTTCAACTTCATGCCCCCTGGTAAGCGGGAAGAAAGCATGGTCGATATTATCGGAAGACCAATCGAAGCCATCCACCCTGTGGCACTCCTCACAATTGACCGCAAAGCCTGCATTCTGGTGGTTGGGATTGGTGGTGGCATTGAAATCATTCAGGTGGCAATTGATACAGTCATTGCCGATCCGATTAAACTCGAGGGCTGATTCCGAGACGTGGCAATCATTACAACTCAGCACTGCATGCGCCCCCAGCAAGGGAAACCCATTCTCCTGATGCAATTCGGTTATATTGTCCACCAGCCAGTTCTCGGACGTATGGCACCGGGCGCAGTCCGAACCAACAGTAGTGCGGTGCATGTCCGTATGGCAGGAAATACATTCGGGGCTCGCCTCCGGAAAAACCAGGGTTTGGTGACAATCCCGGCAGTCCACCCGGGTATGCTGCCCCGCCAGCGAAAAAGCAGTGGTATCGTGATTAAAGGAAAGAGTGTCCGCATCTATTTCCCAGCTGAAAGAGGAATGGCAGTCGGCACAATTGCCCTTAAAGCCGGCGCCGTGCGGGGACTGTGAAAAGAGGTAGTTAGCCAGCCCCAATAATATTACTATGGGTAACAGGCTACGCATGAAAAGCTTTCGATTTTGTATGGAGTAAAAATTTCAACATTTTCATAAAAAATTATCCCATCCCCTAAACTAAAAAAAATAATTATCCGGCCTGAATAAATATCTCTAAAACCGCTGTATGATCCTGGTGTTAAACCGGTGAAAGGCCTGGCCCTTATCATCAAAGGTTCCTTCGTAGTACACATAAAGCGTCAGGTGTTTCATCAGCGCCAGTGAAAGGCCTGCCCCGGTTATGTTTTGCCGGATCGTCGTTTCACTACTTCTGTACTGATAATTAACCTTGCGGAAATACAGGTCCCCGTCCAGCTTCCTTTTAATGATATCTTTTGAAATCCGGGCGCCGAATATTCTGCTGTTCAGATAATTGGTCTGGAGGAAGTTGGCAGTGAGGGACGCCCGGATGTTCAGCCCCGGTATCCGGCTGAAATTCAGGTACGTATTCAGGTTTCTGGACAGGTTCCTATCGCTTTTCTGAAAACGCCAGCTGGCGTTGACGCCCAGGGTAACAAAATTGAAAGGGCGGTAATTGACGCCAAACCTCAGCCCCTGCCTGGTTTCATCCTCGATCAACCGGTCGATAAAGCTTTTATAGGATTCGTAATAAATGATGTTCTTCCGATTGTCATAAGAGGCGGAAACCCTCCAGTTTCTGGACAACCGATACCTCAAAGAGACCAGTAAATTGGTCAGCCGCAGGGTGTTGTGCGTCTCATTGTTGATGTTTTCAAAAAGGTCTGCTTCGAAAGAACTGAACAGGTTCAGGTTGTTGAACAACTCCTGCGTGTGCTGGAAATAAACGAACCGGCGGTCGACCTCGGCTTTGTTCCTTTGCTCGATAAAGCCGAGGGTGGTCTGTTGAAAATTAGCCGGATCACTGGAGACATAGCCGACATAAGCCCCGGCCTGCAACAGGTTCGTATTTACACCATAATCCGAATAATCCGGCCGCGCCCCTGCGATCGCCCCAATTGTAAAATTGCCCAATCCTTTTTCATACTGAAATCCGTCGATCGCCCCAAGGCTTGATATTTTGGGATTGATCTTTCGGCCAAAAGCCAGGCTGGAGGTTGGGTTAAAATCATATTTCACAGAAAGGGCATACACTTTCAGGGCATTGCCCAGGTTCTCCCGCACTTTTTCCCATTCGTTCAGAGTGTGTCGAAAGGTGATGTAAGTATCCGTGGAAAATTTCGAATTTTTCAAATGATCCCCCCGGAACAAAAAGGCGTAACGCATTCGGTGGTTGTTCTGGTAATCCGAAAAATTGCTGTATGAGGCTGCTGAAATCCTGCCCTGTATCTTTTGTTTGAAAGCAAGTTCACCTTCGTCTGCTTCCGGCGTGATAACGGGGTTCACCCTTTCAGCAGCGATCACCTTTTCCAAATCTGCCGGAGGCGACGGCGGTTCACCAGCCTTTTTTCCCTCCGGTTTTTGCGTTTCTTTTTTTGCGGTTGTTTTGGCAAATATCTCCTCTGAAACCTTCAGTTTATTATCCGAAAGCGGCGTACAGACAGTAGAGGTAGAAGATTTGTTGCCAACTACCAAAGCCGGGGCCAACCCTCCCTTCTGGTTGATAAACAAGGTGTCTCCTATGTTGATATTTTCTGTGGACGAAAATTTCACATACACATTCCGGGAAGAAACAAAAGACACCGTTCCTTTTTCCAAAACAGTTTGTCCCTGCCCCTGAAGAGAGGAAATCCCAAGAAGTAGAAAAAACAAGGCGTTGAGGCTATTTTTCATTTCAGCCAGGCTTCAGTATGGGTTTAAAAATCACCTTCCAGATCAAGCAGGAGCGGCGCTATTCTCTTCCGTCCGGATGGCAGACAAAACAGGCGTTGCTCTCATATACATATTGTGAAACTTCGTTGTGTTGATTGGCCAACTGCTGAGGGTTATTATGTTCGTGGCAGTCAATGCAGCTGAAAACCTCAAAATTGCCCGCAGTGGTGTGGCAATCCACACATTCATTCCATTCCCCCTGGTGTTTTCCGCTGTAAATGGGGAAATACATACCATCGTGATCGAAGCTGGCAGGGGTCCATGCCGTTTCTGTGTGGCAGCTCTCACAATTGTTAGGGAACTGCGCGGCGGAGTGGTTGGGGTTCACCGTTTGGTTATAATCATCTGCGTGGCAGCCAAAACAAGTATTCGGCGTATTGTTGTAATCCCCGTTGTGGCAGGCCGCGCAATCATTCGCAATGGCTGCATGCTCTCCGTGAAGGGCGTAGTAATCATTGTGGATGCCAAAGGATGCAGGATTCCATCCCGGCTCGGTAGTGTGGCAGGCGGCACAATCCGTTGTCAGCCCCAATACCTGGTGATTGGGATTGGTGGTATTGTTGAAATCCATGGTATGGCAGGCTTCACAATCCGTGGGGGTGCCCTGATACCCTTCGGCATGGCACAAAATGCAATCCGTATTCTGGTGGCCGCCCGTCAGGGGGAAATTCGTATTGTTGTGATCAAAACTCCCGTCGGCATTACCTGTTGGGTGGCAGGCCAAACAGGCTGTATTTTCGTAAGCATAACCGCTTATTCCGCCGTGTTCCCCATCCGTTTCAGGGTTGACGTGGCAATTGATGCACCTGAATTCCGAATAGTCGGAGGGGTTATTATGGCAATCGGCACATTGCGCCCACTCGCCCTCGTGTCTTCCGCTATAGATCGGAAACAAACCATCGTGCTGGGCAAATTCGGCGGGCATCCAACCAACATCCGTGGTGTGGCATTCGGCACAACCGGTTGAAATACCTGCATTTTGGTGATTGGGGTTTAAGGTATTTTCATAATCCGCCTGGTGGCAGGCAAAACAATCGGTTGGCGTATTGGAAAAACCTCCTGTAGTGTGGCAACTGGCGCAATCCTGGATATCATGGCCCCTTTCCAGCGGGAAAAAGCCGTGGTCAATATTCTCGGAAAACCAATCAAAGCCATCTCCCCGATGGCACTCCTCGCAATTGACTGAAAAGCCCGCATTCTGGTGGTTGGGATTGGTGGTGGCATTGAAATCATCCAGGTGGCAATTGATACAGTCATTGCCGATCCGGTTAAACTCCAGAACCGATTCCGAAACGTGACACTCTTCGCAACTCAAGGTTGCATGTGCTCCCAGCAGCGGAAATCCATTATCCTGGTGCAATTCCGTAATATTGTCGACCAGCCAGTTCGCCGGAGTATGGCAGCGGGCACAGTCTGCCCCAACGGTGGCGCGGTGCATATCCGTGTGACAGGAAATGCACTCGGTACTCGCTTCCTGAAAAACCAGGGATTGATGGCAATTCCGGCAATCCACCAGGGTGTGCTGCCCCTCCAGCGGGAAAGCCGTTATGCCGTGGTCAAAAGAAAAGGTGTCCACGTCAATTTCCCAACTGAAAGAGGAGTGGCAGTCCGAACAGTTGGCTTTAAAGCCACTGCCGTGAGGAGACTGCGAAAAAAGGCTGGTTGCCAGCCCCAGTAGCAATATTATTGGTGACAGGTTACGCATGCTATGCTTTCAAATTTGTATTGAGTTAAAATTTCACCATTTGCTTTCATCGGCTTGTGACAGGCGGCGCATTCAATTTCGGCATGTCTTCCCTCCAGCTTAAAAGCTGTATTATCGTGATTGAAATTATCAATATCCCATTGCTCAAATCCGTGACAGCGGGCACAATCCGTGATCCCGTTCTGTTCAAATTGCCGCCCATGCACCGTTTCATGGCAACTCGAACAGGTTGCTGACAATCCGGAGAAGCCTACGGAACTGCCCGCCTGGCCCTGGCCATCCCCTTTATGGCAGGCCACGCATTTTTGTCGGGCGTGGGCCCCCTGCAACTCAAAATTCGTCAAACCGTGTTCGAAGTGATTTTCCGCCCAACTTTCCGTCATGTGGCAATTTTCGCAGGACTGTTCGGGATAGTATTTTTCATTAAGATGCCCTTTATGGACATCCTCATGACAGTCCACGCACCGCTCTCCAATACCTCTGAACTCCCATTTTTCATCTTCCAGATGGCAGGCGAAGCAGGGCGTCGCCAGATGAGCCCCATCCAGCGGAAACTTTGTTTTGCTATGGTCCTCAAAAGTAAATAAAGGGATATCAAACCCATCTTCGGTATGGCATTCCGCACAATCGCGGGCCGGCTTGGGAGCAGCGAAGGCTCCTTCGTGATAATCCACATGACAGGCGGCGCAGGTGTTGTGGGGCAAAGACGCCACCAGGCTCGCCGTATGGCATTTGCGGCAATCCACCGCCGCGTGTTTCCCCTTCAGCCTGAAGTCAGTCAGGTTGTGATTAAAGTTGTCGGTATTGATACTTCGGAAGGACTTCTCATTGTGGCAATCCACGCACTTGTTCCCAAATTTACCCTCGTGGACATCCTCGTGGCAGGTATTGCACTCGTTTGGACGAACGCCCACCCGGTCCTGAAAGATGCGGGCCGGCTCGGAGTCCATTTTGTGGCAGGCGGCGCAATTGATCCGTTGGTGCGCTCCTTTCAGCGGAAAATGGGTTTGGTTGTGATTGAATCTTTTTATCTGGCTTAAAGAAGTAAAGGATTCTTCCGTATGGCACTGTTTGCAATCTGTACCCAGGTTGTTTTCGTGAACATCCGTGTGACAACTGCTACAATTAGCGAACTCCAGCCCGGTAAAAACCTGAAAGTCTTTTCCCCTCCGGATTTCTTTTTGATGGCACTCCTGGCACGCAACTTCCTTGTGCTTGCCCACAAGGGCGAAATCGGCCTGGCCGTGGTCAAATTTGCTGGCCGGCGCAAAAGCATCAGTGACGTGGCAATTCGCACAATTATTGGGTAGTGTTTTCTGGTGATAATCCTCATGACAAGACGCACACTCCCGGCTCAGCCCCAGGAAGGTATCCTTCCTCTTTTTCAACTCCGGGTCATCGATAAAGTCGGGAATGTGGCATTGGCGGCAATCTATTTTACGGTGCGCCCCCGTCAGTTCATAACTCGTCAGGTTGTGGTTGAAGTTTTCTTCATCGAACCGCACCATGTCGAATTTTCGTCCGTGGTGTTCGCTGTGGCATTCGGCGCAGTCTTTACCTCTGGCCTCCCTGGAAGCGTGGTAGCCCGCCTGCCTATTGATGAGGCGCTGTATTTCTTTGTGGCAATCCAGGCATTTATCATTGGAGGTTTTCTCTCCCAGCGTATGGCATTGCGTACAATTGGTTATCCCTTCCAGGCTGGCATGCGCGTTGGTCAGCGGCCCGGGGGACAGCTGGGCATGCAGTCCCGGAAGGAATAAAATGTTCATAAGAACAACCATATGCAGGACGCCTGATCTCATTTCCTGTTTTTAGATGTTTGGTGAAGTACCCATTTTTCAAAAAAAATACACTCAAAAAACCGGACAATATTGCTGAACGGGAATATTCCTCTGCTGAACGGGAAGACGCAGCCGTTTTTTCCCGGCTCAAACGCCGTGTTCATTTGGTGGCCACCGGTAAAAAGGGTTCGCAATGAATTGAACCCAATTCGTTTTAATGGCTTTTGTCAACTATATACCTTGATAATAACGGGGGGATGAGAGTAGCATAACTCTGGACAGAGCATAAAACCCGGTTGCCCATGTGAGCCTATGTCAAAGGCGGACAGTGAGGGCAGATAACTAGTGCGACTAGAGCGAATTAACCAACCACTTTCGAAGACCCTTAACGCCTGGTTTCCAGGAGCTTAAATTGGGCGGTTAATTCGTGTAGGTTTCAGAAGTAATTGTAATTGAATTCCCTTCGACTAACGGAAATAAAGTTAAGACTATTTTAAAAAGTTGTTCCTATTTGGAACGGATAATTTCAATTTGAAATTGGTCTAAATAATCTGGTCATTTGTGTTTCTTCATGGTGTACCCGAACCGCTTGGTGATCTGCACCCCTGCTTTCTCCAGGAACTGCGTCGGCAATTCTCCGCCGGCAAAAATGTAGACGAGGTCATTTTTCAGGATGACCTCCTCCCCTTCTTTATCGGTTGTCAGAAAGACCCGATCGTCCTCGATCCGGGCCAGGTTGGTGTTAAACATGGGCGTAAGCAGCTGTTTTTCGATCGCCTCGGCGATCTTTTCCCGGTTCTTGGGTTTGATGCGGCTGAATTTATCTTTCCGGTAAGACAACACCACCTTGTTTTGCTCCGCCAGCAACAGGGCCGCTTCGATTGCTGAATCGCCTCCTCCTACTACAATGACCTCCTTTTGATGGATATTTTCCGGCTCCAGGAGGCGATATGCCACCTTTTCAGACATTTCCCCGGGAATGCCCAGTTTGCGGGGTGTGCCACGCCGGCCGATCGCCAGGAGGACGTGCTTGGCCAGCAAGGCTTCTCCGTTTAGGGTCGTTACTTTGAAGTGGCCGTTTTCAGGAAGGATCTCCTCCACTTTTGTTTTCTCCCGAATGGTAATGTTGTTTTTCGACAAAGCCTCATTCCACAATCCGAGCAATTCAGCCTTGCTGGTGTCGAATAATTTAACCTTGCCGAAAAGGGGCAGGTCCATAGGAGCGGTCATCACCACTTTAGCACGGGGGAAAGTAAAAACCGTTCCGCCCAGGGTATCTTGTTCCAGCGTTAAAAAATTCAGCCCATGCTTCTTGGCGGCCAACGTGGCGGAGATGCCTGCCGGGCCTGCCCCCACAATGATCAGGTCATAGGTGGAATCGTCTTTCCGGATTCCATTCCTGACCAGGTTTTCAACCGCCATCGCTCCCTGCTCAACGCTGTTTTTGATCAGGCCCATGCCGCCCAGTTCGCCGGCAATGTACATACCGGGCACATTGGTTTCATAGGTTTGGCTAACGTGCGGAAGGTCGACGCCTCTTTTTTCCGTTCCGATAGCCAGAGTGATGGCCTCCACCGGGCAGGCGTGAAAACAAGCACCATGGCCAACGCAACTGGACGCATTGATCAAGGCCCCACCACCATTTAAGATGCCTAAGATATCCTTCTCCGGACAGGCCGTTACACAGGCCCCACTTTTGATACACGTATTCAGGTCAATGACAGGATGCAGCGAAACCGGTTCGTGCAAGCCTTCTTGTTTGGCGATCTCGATCTTCGCTTCTACCTTTTTCGATGCTTTTTTCAGTTTCCTCAAGTAAATAAAGATGATCACACCACACACCAAAAAGACAATGGAATAAATGATGATCTGTTCCAATATCATAATATCAGATTAAAGGGTCAGAAAACTGTTTTGAAGTGGTTAAAAAATCTACCAATAACCGAAGGCGACCGATATGCCCACATGAACCAAAACGATGACCAACATGATGATGGCAAACGGCAAATGGGCCACATGCCAGTATCTGAATAAATTTTGCATCGCCTGCAAGCGTTCGATGCGGTTGTTGAGTGACATTTCGTTCCTGACCAGCTTCGCCACTTCCCGAACATCTTTGGGCGGCAGGTTATTTTGCCGGAGGTTCTTTTTTATGCTTTTTATTGTTTTTTGGTCTTCAAAATATTTTCTGGCCATTCCGCCCAGTAAGTTATCACCTCCGCCTTGATGCCGGATCCGGGCAGAATCCGTGATAGCATTTAAACTGGCCTCATCCAATTGATAATGGCTTTTCAAAACATCTCCCAGATTGGTTTTCATCTCCTTGACCTCATTCAGGCTCAATGCCCGCCCCTCTATCGTCCTCGGTATTTGAATGTATATAAACCGGCCGATCACTCCACTTAACACTACCGCCACCATACTCCAGAAAGCGATCGAAACAATACCGCCAAACTTAAAGGCGGTATGGAATAAAACCATCACCGGCCCGAGGCTGCAAAGAAAAATATGAAATTCCAACCAGTACTTTAAACGCCCAAACCTGGCTAGAAAACTGTATCTTTTCCTGGCGATGTAAGAGGCCACCCCGATCAGGATCAAAAGCGTCCCGACAATGCCCAACGGGTGCCCGAACAGGCCGCTTGGTTTGAAATAATCGTGATCGGGATGATAAAACCGTTCCTCAAGGCTAGTTGAATAATAGGGAATTCCTTTATAAGCAAGGAAAATGGCTGTAATGGCAACAATGCTAACCAATGTGGAAATATAAATGCGGTGAGCCAGTTGGGACATAATTGATGATTGTTTTAAATAGTCACATTTGGTTAAGAGGTGAGGAAGCAAATGTATAGATTTTATCAGAAACAGTCAAAGGCCTTACCCGGCGATAGACGGTGCTTCTACTGTAGAAACGCGATCCTCACTCTTTGTTATATTTTGAAGAGCATTTGATAGAAACTGCGCAGACAATATCTTTTATTTTTGAAACCCTGGTTTGAACGTGGCGCTTCGATCAAACTAATGTTACAGAGCGCCAGTACGCAATTCTCGTAGGCCTACGCAATTCACTTATTGCAAAAATACGTTTTTCGGCACTTTCCATTACGCTGTATCCGCCCCCACCTTTGTTCGGTCAATGAGCACCAAAAGCCTTTGAATACGAGGCGCTCAATGGCCGGAAGGGAGTTCCTAACAAACCCTTCCAAAATCAAGTAGCATGCGTAACGAATTGTTGAAAAACATGACGAATGAGCAGTTGGCCATCCGTTTCCAGGCCGAAGGTGATAATATGGCCTTTGGCGAGTTGTATCAACGGCATTACTCCAAACTGTTCCACTACTGTCAAACCATCGTACACAATGCAGAGGAAGCTGCGGATCTCACCCAGGACACTTTTGCCAAGGCTGCTGAGAAAATCCAAAACCTGAAGACTCCTGCCTTCTTTACCTCCTGGCTTTTCCGCATTGCCCACAACCGCTGTATCGACAAGGCCAAGGACAAACAACGCCGCCAAACAGTTACGGTGGACGGCCCGTTCCAGCTTGCGGAAACGGAGTTTGACCTGGAAGCAGCGCTCGCACGGGAAGACGCCATTGACCATATTGCCTTACTGATGCAGGAACTTTCGCCGGAAGCGCGCACCATCCTGCTGGCCAAATACTGCGAAGGGCGGTCCATACAAGAATTAACCCAGTTGTGGGGAATCTCGGAAAGCGCCGTGAAAATGCGGTTGGCGCGCGCCCGCAGCCGGATGTTCAAACTTTACGAGCGCACCCAGTTTGCCAGCTAAGGTGTAGCCATCACCCAATTTTTTAACCGCACTATCTTCAAAATGAAAAGATCCATCAATATACTAGTATTAACCGACCATCGAACCCACAATAGTGACAATTCGCTGTATGCGTTGTGCAGCGAGTTGCGCCGCAATCCTCATGTTGGCGCCGTTCACATCGCCAGCCGGGGCAATTCCGCCAACGACCCTTTTTTCTACCAATTCCAGAACATCTCCCTGCGGGCATGGGCGCTCGATGGAGAAATGAACTTCCAGGATGCGGCCTACCGGTTTTTACAGGAAACCATTCCTGCTATGATCAAGGATTACGACTGGATTTGGCTGCGCCTGCCCCGCCCTGTCCCCGATGGATTCTTTGAATTCCTGGCCCGGGAGGCCAATGAAACCCGTATCTTCAACCACCCTTCCGGCATCGAGGAAACCAGTAACAAAGCCTTCCTCACCCAGTTTCCGGAAATATGCCCCCCCATGCAGCTCTGCCTGGATGAGGCATCTATCTGGGATTTCCAGGAGCAGTTTCCAATCGTTCTCAAGCCACTAAAAAACTACGGCGGCCGTGGAGTGGTGAAAATGGAAAATGGCTTTATTTACGATAACCAAAAGAAGATAGCCTTCCAGGATTACCTGCCTGTCCTCGAGGAGCAATTCCGGGAAGGTGGGTACCTGGGCATGAAATTCCTCAAAAACGTAGGGCGAGGAGATAAACGCATCATCGTTGCCAATGGGGAAGTGGTTGGCGCCGTTTTGCGATTACCGCCAGAGGGGTCCTGGTTGTGCAACGCCGCCCTGGGGGGCCGGGCCGTTACCACTACCGCCGATGCCCGTGAGCTGCAAATGGCCCGGATACTAGCGGAGGTACTACTGCCCAAGGGCATCGCCATGTTTGGTATGGACACTTTGGTGGACGATGATGGCCAACGGATTCTGTCAGAGGTAAACACCCTCAGCATTGGCGGCATCAAGCCTTTGGAAGAGCTCTCCGGAGAGCCCCTCGTAAAGCGAACTACTGACCTGCTCACCCAATATATGCTCGCCGGAGAAAATCTTCACCGGACAGCTTTGGTTTCTTAGCCAGGATACGCTTACTTTGAAAGGGCAAGCCGCTGATTACAGCAGGGCTTGCCTTTTGTGATTTCGGCGCTTTGACAAACCTCATGGTTTGAAACCAACCGAACTTACCAAATAAAAATGATCTCCAGGCTTTAAAACTATGCAAACCAAACAACTAAAAACCTTCCTTTTCCTCCTGAAAGTTGCGGCGCTCTCTCTGCTGCTGCTTGCCAGGCACTATGAGCTGTGTACCTGGGCCTGGTTTGGGCCTTATCAACACCAGGCCGACATCACGATTGGTTTCCTTATTTTCGCCCTCACCGCCAGCGTACTGGTGTCTGTTCTGGTAGGGCTCTACCGCCGACGCGAAAAAATCCCCGCCGGCAAGGCCAACAACGTGATCATCGGCCTGAACAATATCTATTACATCATACTGGTAGGGGCCGCCCTGATGACTATTCTCGGCTTTTGGGGCATTGACTTCAAGACGCTCTTTACCACCCTCAGTATCGTCGCAGCCGCCATTGCCATTATTTCCAAGGACTATATCGCAGAGATCATCAGTGGCATCATCATCAGTTTCTCCGGTGAAGTAGTGATTGATGATTACATCCGGATTGGAGAACAAAAGGGGAAAATCATCGACATCAACTTTACCAAGGTCGCCCTGCTCAATGAAGACGATGATGTGATCTTCATTCCCAACGCCAAGTTCTTTTCCAGTGAGATCGTCAATTATACCAGACGGGAGATCAAAAAAGTAAGCATCGAATTCGAGCTGATGATTCAGGCCATCAAAACGATCGAAGAGCTGGAAGCTGACCTTATCCATGCCATTTCCGACTACGAAGGGCATATCGAAGAGGGTAGCTACAACCTCAAAATTGTGGAGATTCGCAAAGACAGCTTATCGCTGAAATTTCAGTACGTATTTCAGGAAATCAACCGCGAACTGGAAAGGGATATCCGGCGAAAGACCGTCCGCAGGATCGTCAATTATGTCAAAAAAAACCTCGGTCCGCCTAAGGAAAGTAAAGAAGCGGTTTGAATTTAAAAAAGAAACCGCTACTCAATTAAGAATAGCGGCCCTCCCATATTTCAAGTAGCTTGCAATAAATTCTTTTTAATGTCCTGAAAAATGCATGATCACCGGAGTGATCGCCAGGCCTAAAATGACCAATAGCCCAAGAACAAGCATGCCCATCAGGAACAAAAAGGCAATGCGGTCCATTTTTTGCGGTTGAGTTGCCATGTACTGTAGGTTTTTTTATTATCACCAGCTTATTATGCAATACCTTTTTGCAACTGATGACCAGAATAAGACCCTGGTTCCGATACAAGGTCACCACTCTTATCGCAAAATATTTTCGGGCGTTCCTGTGAGGGGCATTTTAGAGAAAAAATCACTAGATTTACCCTCACCCCTCCATCGTCAAAACTCAAACTAAACCCATGTTAAATAAGCAAAAAAAAACTCAGGAAGAAGAACAGGCTAAGGTATTTCGGATCGGTATCGCCATGGCAGGAGCCGTATCGGCCGGCGCCTATACGGCCGGCGTCATCGATTATTTGCTGGAATCGCTCTCCAGATGGGAAAAGAAAAAGGAAAACAATAAAAGCATAGAAGAAAAAATAAAGCTGGAAACTGATCCGGAAAAAGTAAAGGAACTGGAAAAACAATATGACCATTCCATTCCCATGCACGACGTCATCATCGATGTGATCGGTGGGTCGTCAGCCGGGGGTATGACGGCAGCCATCACCACCCTTTCTCTTTTCGAAGGCATCCGCCCGATCAACGAACACGACAACCCCAACAAAGAGAACAACAAACTTTACGACTCCTGGGTCAACCTCAATGACGACCTGGAAGCGGGCATCCCCACGCTCCATCAGATGCTGGGCACGGAAGATATCGACGAAGGGCAAAGCGTCATGTCCTTCCTCAACTCCCGCCCGATCGATGAACTGGCCCAAAAAGCCATGGATCTCAAACGGATACAAACGACGCTTCCGGACTATATCTCGAACGACCTGGAGATCATTCTCACTATCACCAGCCTGCGGGGTATCCCACTGGCGGTCAACTTTTATGAGGAACAGAAAAATTCATTCGGCGAACCTCCCAAGCCGGCTCACAAAATGAGCCTCCACAAGGGCGTTGCTCACTTCAGGTTGCAGCGCGAAGGCGATAGTGCCGACCCCGAAGGCCCGCTGCCCTTCGACCCCAATATAGAATTTCACCGGCAGTCTCTGCTGGATGCCGCGATTGCCACCGGCGCTTTCCCCCTGGGGCTGGCCCCCAGGCACATCCGGAATATTTCCAAAAGTTACCTGGAAGGTATGGTCAAACGCATGTTTGCCGGTAAAAATAGCCGCGAAGGCGCTTATAAGGATAAGGCTCCGTCGGCTAATCTTCTTCACATCGAATTGGAAGACAAACCCTTCAATTTTTACGCGGTCGATGGCGGTACGGTCAACAACGAGCCCTTCGGGGAAGTCATCAAAGCACTGGAAGATAAGTGTAAAGATTCGAATGAAAAAAATTACGCCGTCCTGATGATCGACCCCTTCCCCAACTTCGAGAAAGAAGCGGAACAGGACATCAATAAAGACCCCAGTATACTGGATTTGGCGCCCATGATCATCGGGGCCATCCGCGGCCAGGCTATGATCAAGGAAAGCGACCTGGTGGAGGGCCTCACCAATGACCATACCCTTCGCATGATCTTCCCCTCCCGGCGGTTTATTAATGAACACGGAGAAAAGGAGAAGGACCCCTACCCTATTTCCTGCGGGGCGCTGGACGGCTTCGGCGGCTTTTTCAGCCGTGATTTCCGGGAACACGACTTTCTCCTGGGCCGCAAAAACTGCCAGAGCTTCCTGCGCAATTACTTTTGTATACCCGTCAGCCGGGCGCAGAAAATGTCTGCCTTTGAAGATTGGAAAACCGAAGACGAACGCCACAAGCGCTTCTTCAGCCCGGATGTCAACGGCTACCCCATTATTCCGGATATGACCTATTATCCGGAAACCTATAAAAAAGAGGAGGCTTCTGAATTTGAAATATATACCCTTTCCAACCCGGAAAAACACACGATCGATCCGGAACAGATCATTGCTCTGAAAGACAGGATTCACCACCGGTTAAAAACCGTTCTTTTAAACCTGACGAAAAAGAGCGAAGCGGCGCCGAAAGAAGCGGCGCCTGTAAAAATGGACCCGGCGGCGGAAGAATACAACCGGCAAATGGCCGAAGTGGACGCCCTCATGGACAAACACTTCAAACAATCTACCTTTCAGGCCTTTGTCAGCCAGCTGGCCATCAATATCGGCAAACAACTCTGGAAAAAGCCGATCGCGGATAAGGCGGCGGCCTACCTGACCCAAACGGTGATCCGCACGATCCTGGCCGACTTCAAAACCCGGGGGCTGCTGAGCGGGAAAAAGAAAAAATAGCTTCTAATAAATATTACTTTCCAGGCAATAGAATGGGCTTGCTTTCCATTAGAGTAGGCAATGAAAGGATTTGTTTTTTTTCGGACGGTAACTCATTTTAGAAAATACACAAGGATGAAATGCTCGCTGGCAGCTATTTTGTTATTTCTAAGCACCTGGGGATTTTCCCAGGTTGAATTTGGCTGGGGCCTGGAGGCCTATCCCAACTTTTCCCACCGCCGCCTGGCAACCGAAACCTCCGTTTCAAACGCACAGATAATAGCATTGGAAGACCTGGAAGTAGCCCGCCCTTCTTACGGCGCAGGGGCCTTTGCCCAGTGGAGGGGCGGCCGCGCCGGCTTCCAAACCGGCCTTCGGTTCATGAATACCGGATACCAGACCGTCCGAACCCCTCTTTCCGCCGATGATACCCCGCCCCCTGGCGCCACCGAAAAGCGCATTATTTACCAGAACCTTTTCCTGGAAGCCCCGGCGGAGATTCAGTTTTTCCAGGAATTGGACGACAACAACGACTTCTTCTTCATGACCGGGCTGGCCCTGGCCTACAACCTCAGTAATACCAACAAAACCATCTACTATACCGGGGATACCCAATCTGTTGAAGCTGAAAAAGCCGGCAATGGCAATTTCTCCCAATTCAGCTACAGCTTCCTTACCGGAATAGGATGGGACCATCAGTTCAGCGACCGGCTTTCGCTTGTCCTGCAACCCACCTTCCAGTTCTGGCTCAGAGGGCTGCTCATCGACGCCGAAATCAACCGCAACCTCTATTCCGTAGGGCTGCGCGCGGGGGTGAAGTTTCGCTGATCTAAAGATTTTCCAGATTTCCACATCTTTTTTCCAGATTTTCCAGATCTTCAAGATTTGGAAAATCTTTAAAAACCAACTTAATGGAATATCGAAGACTTGGAAAGTCAGGCCTGCAGGTCAGCGCCCTGTCACTGGGCTCCTGGCTGACCTTCGGCAAACAGATCAGCGACGACGTTGCAGAAGAAATGATGGTGGCTGCCTACGAGCATGGCGTCAACTTCTTCGACAATGCCGAGATTTACGCCCAGGGTAAATCGGAGATCGTCATGGGCAACATCCTCCGCAAGCAAAATTGGGAACGCAGCTCTTATCTCGTTTCCAGCAAAGTGTTTTTTGGCGATGGAGGTAAAAAACCCAACCAGTCGGGCCTGAGCCGCAAGCATGTCTTTGAGGCCTGCCACGCCGCGCTCAAGCGCCTGCAAGTCGATTACCTGGACCTCTTTTTCTGCCACCGCCCCGATAAAAACACGCCCATTGAAGAAACAGTCTGGGCGATGAACCACCTCATCCAGCAGGGCAAGATTCTCTACTGGGGCACCTCCGAATGGTCGGCTCAGGAGATCATGGAAGCGCACATGGCGGCCCGCCAGCTCAACCTGATCGGCCCTGTCATGGAACAGCCTCAATACAATATGTTCCACCGGGAAAAGGTGGAAGTGGAATTTAACCAGATTTACAAAACCGTTGGGCTGGGCACCACGATATGGTCGCCGCTGGCCTCCGGCGTATTGACCACCAAGTACCTGGATCAATTTCCGGAAGACACCCGCCTGGGAATGAAAGGCCTTGAGTGGCTCAAAGAGCGCAGCCTGAGCGAAGAGCGCCTGAACAAGGTGCGCCTGCTGAAAAACCTGGCGGACGAGCTGGATACCAGCGTACCGAGGCTGGCCATCGCCTGGTGCCTGAACAACCCCAACGTGAGCACCGTTATCCTGGGTGGATCCAAGGTGGCGCATCTAAAGGAAAACTTCAAAGCGCTGGAGGATGTGGCCAAGATCACCGAAGAGGTGAAGGCGCAGATCGAAGAGATACTGGATAACCAACCGGAGCATCCCCCATTTTAAAGCAAATCATCCGGATGAAGTAGGAAGCCTTCATTCCGCCCCCGAAAACCCGTGGATTGCCAACGCTTTCGCTGTGATGGAGCTCAGTAACTCCCGAATATCCGCTTCGGTGGCCAACGGGTTGCTCAGGGTCACTCTCAGGTAGGTAGCGCCTCTTAAGTTGGTTTTTACAATGTAAAACCGCCCCTCCTCCAGCAGAGCCTGCCGGATGGCCTCGTTGAAGGCATTGAGCGCCTCCCCTTCCACTCCATCCGGATGATAGCGGAAACAGACGATATTGCACTGCGGCTCGACGGCCAGCTCGAAGCCTTCCGTTTCGAGGGCCAAAACGGCAAATTGCCGGCCCAGGTTCATCACCTTTTCCAGGTATTGCTCCCATAATTCCGGGCCATAGGTACGCAGCAAGGTGTAAGCCTTCAGCCCCATCATCAGCTTGGTGCATTCGAAGGTGCGTTTGGCCAGGTTGTGCCATTCTTCGTCGGTTTCCCGTTCCCACAGGTATTGAGCTTTTTGGCTGAAAGTGCGAAAGCTGTCCTGCCCGTTGCGAAAGATCAGGGCGGTGGCCACCGCCGGTGTCAGCAACATCTTGTGGAAATCCATCGCTACCGAATCTGCCCGTTCGATACCGGCCAGAAGAGAGCGGTGCTGTTCAGAAAAACACAATGCCCCGCCGTGAGCTCCATCGACATGGAACCACAGGCCGTGCTGCTCGCAGAACTGCCCGGCCGCCGCCAGGTCGTCGAAGGAGCCGGTAGAGGTGGAACAGGCGCTGCCCACCACGGCAATCACGGTTTTGCCCTCTGCCCGGGCTTGCTGCCAGGATGCTTCCAGCAAATCCACCCGCATCCGGTACTGGTCATCCGCCGGCACCTTAATGATGCCTCCTTCGCCCCAACCCATGATGCGCACGGCCCGGTCGACGCAGTAGTGGGCTTCTTCAGAAACCAGTAAGGCCAGCTTATCCTGATGCCCTTGCCGCCAGACGGAAGCAGGAGCTTTGACACTGCGGGCGGCCAGCAGGGCAGTGAGGTTGGCCAGCGTGCCGCCGGAAGTCATCACCCCATCGGCAGCCTCCCCAAAGCCCATTTTCCCGGCCACCATCTTCACCACCAGCCGTTCGATAGCGGTCCCGGCTGCACCCATTTCGTATACGCCCATACCGTTGTTTAGCAGGCCGTCTACCAGGCTGGCCAGCGCCGCCAACGGCGCCGCCGGGCTGATCTGATGCCCCATATACCGGGGATTTTGCACGCGGACGGAGCGATCCAGTACCGCCTGAAACAGCTCGGATGGAGAACCACCCTTATTTTCCTGATAATCTTTTTGCCAGAAAGCATATTCTTCCTCGGGTGAAGCAAAAGGAATGGCGGGCGCTCCCTCTCTTGCCTGAACCGCCGTCAGGTGTTCTGCGAGTAAGTCAATCAATTCGTGGCCGTTCCGGCGGAAGGCTTCCGGGCCATAAGCCTGGTCGATCAATGTGTTCATTGAAATAGATTTGAAAGAACACAATTTCAAGCCCTTTCTGGTTTAAGGGGTTTGGAAAAAAATAACTGCGCCATTTTGAGTAGCCTATTTATTTCCAAGCCCCTAACCCCGATAAAGATTTTCCGGATTTTGAAAATCCGGAAAATCTATTCTCATCAGTACTAATTTTGCTACCTTCAACCGGGCAGAACCCAACGAACTAAAACCGACGATATGACCTTCACCGAATACCGCCAATACGACGCCCTGGGCTTAGCCGAGCTGATCCGAAAAAAAGAAATAACGGCCGCCGAACTGGTGCAGATCGCCATAACGCGGGCAGAGAGTGTCAACCCCACCATCAACGCCATTGTACATCCCCTTTATGATATGGCGCAGAAAATGGCGCGAGAGGCCGATCCGGACAGCCCCTTTGCCGGCGTACCCTTCCTGGTTAAAGACCTGAGCCTGGAGGTTGCCGGTACGCACCGCTCTTCCGGCTGTCGCGGCTACCGGGATTATATCTCAAAAGAAGACAGCGTCATTATCCAGCGTTACCGGCAAGCGGGCCTGTCCTTTCTGGGCAAGACCAGCACCCCTGAGTTTGGGCTTACGCCCTATACCGAACCGAAAGAATTCGGCCCCACCCGCAACCCGTGGAATATAGGCTACACCGCCGGGGGCTCGAGCGGAGGCTCCGCAGCCGCCGTGGCCGCCGGCATCACCCCGATGGCCACCGCCAGCGATGGCGGAGGGTCTATCCGCATACCGGCTTCCTGCTGCGGGCTGTTCGGGCTGAAACCCAGCCGGGGCAGGATCAGCATGGGCCCTCAGCAGGGTGAAGGCTGGAGCGGCGCCGTCATGGAACACTGTGTCAGCCGGTCTGTTCGGGATAGCGCCGCCCTGCTGGACGCCACCCAGGGGCCGGCGCCGGGAGACCCTTTCATCATTCAACCACCGGAAAAACCCTATCTGGAAGTGATCAAAGAGGACCCCGGAAAGCTTAGGATAGGATTCAGCACAGCCCATACGCTGGGGCAGGAAGTGGAGATGGAATGTATCCTCGCTGTTGAAAAAACGGCCCAATTGCTGGAGAGCCTGGGCCATCAGGTGGAACTGGCGCCCCTGCCCTACCGGCGGGAAGACCTGACCGAGACTTTCCTCACCATGGTCTGCGGCGAAGCGGCCGCCGATATAGAAACGTTGAGCCGGCATCTGGGGAGGCCCGCCCGCCCCGGCGATGTGGAACGAGCCACCTGGGCCATGGTCATGCTGGGCAGAAGCTTCAGCGCCAAAGACTACGCCTATCAACGCCGAAAATGGAACGATATCGCCCGACGGATCGGCGCCTTCCACCAGCAATATGACCTGCTCCTGACGCCAACCGTCTCCAAAGCGCCTTTCCGGATCGGCGCCCTACAGCCCGATGCCGCCGAGCAACGGCTGCTCCGGCTGGTCACCAGCCTCAACCTGGAAGGGGTGCTGAAAGCCCGGGTCGGGCCCCTGGCAGAAAAGATTTTTTCCTACATTCCTTATACCGCCCTGAGCAACATCACCGGGCAGCCGTCTATGTCGGTACCTTTACACTGGACGGAAGATAAACTGCCGGTTGGCGTCATGTTTACCGCACCGGCAGGCAGGGAAGATAGGCTGTTCCGCCTCGCCGCTCAGCTGGAAAAGGCCCAGCCGTGGAAAAAGAAAATGGCGGAGGTGTAAAACCCACCGGAAGAGCTTAATGGACCCACCATGAAACAATCAAACCATGAAAAATACCTCATCGTAATCGGCGGCCCGACCGCTAGTGGCAAAACGGCCTTTGCCATTCGCCTGGCGCGCCATTTTGGCGCCGCCATTCTTTCGGCAGACAGCCGGCAGTTCTATCTGGAGATGAATATTGGAACGGCAAAGCCTACTGAAACAGAGCTGGCGCAGGCGCCGCACTACCTCATCAATAGCCTGAGCATCGAGCAGGAATACAGCGTTGGCGACTTCGAGCGCGAAGGCATGCAGCTGCTCAATACATTATTCCAAAAAAACGATATCGTGATCCTGGCGGGAGGCGCCGGCCTGTACATCAAGGCTTTATGTGAAGGGTTGGATGCATTTCCGGAAGTGCCGCCGGAGGTACGGGCCCAGGTAGAAGAAGCCTACCGGGAAAAAGGGCTGAGCTACCTACAGGAAGAACTGGCTCGGGCCGACCCGGATTATTATGCAGAAGTAGATCGGCAAAATCCGCACCGGCTCATCCGGGCTATCGCCGTTTTTCGGGCCAGCGGCCGGCCCTTTTCCAGTTTTCGGAAAGAAAAAAAGCAAATCCGGCCCTTTACCCCCATCTATATCCAACTCCACTGGCCCCGGCAGGAGTTGTATCAGCGGATCAACCGGCGGGTAGAACAAATGATCGCCCTGGGACTAATCGAAGAGGCCCGCACCCTTTACCCCCGGCGCCATCTTACCGCCCTGCAGACCGTCGGCTACCAGGAACTTTTTGACTACTTCGACGGCAAGGCCAGCCAGGAAGAGGCCATTGCCCTGATCCAGCGCAACAGCCGCCGCTACGCCAAGCGCCAGTTGACCTGGTACCGCCGCGACGGCCACTGGAAATTGTTCCGCCCCGACGACTGGGAGCTGGCGCTCCAGTTTATCGAAGCGGTGCGGACGGGCGGGCTCCGACTGCATTACCGCAAAGACGCCTCCGCCAGCCAGGGAAGCCTCGGGATTCAACTGCTCAAAAACGACCAGCTACAGGCTACGCTCATCTATTCCGAGCGAAAACGGGAAGCCCTGCTCCAGGGCCCTTTCCTCCAGAAACCTCCTGATATATGGGCCGGCGCCCTGCTCATCCATGAAGCCGTGCTGCTCGCCGATGGCCGGCATCTGTTTGCCTTTTCTCCTACCCATACTGAACTATTCCAAAACGTAGGCGTTGTTGAAGGTTCTGCTCCGGAATCACTTCCCGGTTGGATGGCGGATGCCTGGCAGGTTTTTCAAACCCAGTTCCCGGAAGCAAGGGCCCTACGGTTGAAAGTATGATTTGCCCGGGAAAACTTTGCGCAAGCATGAAATACAGGTGAAACGGCCGGAATAAATGGCGCCAGATTCGCCCATTGGTTTGTTCATCAAGGGGCGGCGGTTGAAACCCTTTTTCTACGCCGCCACAATCGCAACGCCCCTTCTATCCCATATCATCATCCTGGCCATCGATTACCAGTGGAAAGAGGTGTTGTATGTGGCTGCCATGTTTTGGGGGCTGGCTTACACCTGCATACAGATTACGGCGCTGCCCTATATCCTGCTCAACGCCCGGCAAGAAACGCACAGCGAAGCCATCTCCATGTCTTTCCTGTCGTTCAGCGTCACAATCTGCCTGGTAGGCGTTGCCAACTTTCTGCTCAACCAGCTCAACCCGGAGTTCTTCACCGAAAAGCGGGTGCTGCAGATCGTCGCCAGCCTGTCTATGCTGGGCGTTTTCTTCGTCACCCGCATACGCAGGCCGGAGCAGGTGTCTGCTCGTATCCCGCTACAGGCGGTTCTGCAGGGGTATGACTGGGGGCTCATCTTTCGGGCGCTCATACCGACTGTCATTATTGCAGTGGGAGCGGGTTTTACCATCCCGGTCATCAACCTGTTCTTCCTCAACGTACACGGGCTGCCGTCGAAACTGTTTTCGCTGGTAGGCGCCTTCACCTTTTTTCTCGTGGCGGGGGTAATGATCTTTATGCCCTGCATCCGCCGCCGGTTCGGCTATCAGATTGCGATTACGCTCTTACAGTCGGCGGCCGTGCTGGCGCTGCTCATCCTGGCCACTACCGAATACTATCGGGATTGGAACTTTGCCGTTTACATCGCTATCGTCGCCTTTGCCATCCGCCAGCCGCTGATGAACGCCGCCGGCCCGATGACTTCCGAGCTGACGATGTACTACGTCGGCCGCCGCAACCAGGAGATCATGAGCGCCATGAACGCCTCCGTCTGGCCGGGTAGCTGGTTTGTATCGATGAAGGCCTTCGGCTGGCTGCGGCAAAGGAATTTCCAGTATGCGAGCATTTTTTTGATCACAGTGGTGCTGTATACGGTGGGTGTGAGGTGGAAGGCAGAGATGGCAGTGGGAGTGTCTCTCAGAGGGAGTGTCTCTCGGAATTCGGTGTTCGCTATTCGCAAAGGGAATTCGCTCACAAAGTGCGAACAGCGAATTGCGAACAGTCCCCGCAAACCCTATCCCTCATAGCCCTCCTCATAAATCCGTATAAACGACGCCTCGTTCAGTTCCGCCATCGGGCGCAGCTCATAGACCCGTTTCTCGGAAAACTCCCCGGCGTAAGGATGGTCGAAGTCGGCGAAAGCGGAAGTGCCCGTAAGGTGGCCTTTCTCGCGGACGAATTCGCGGCCCAGCACCAGGCCGATCTTGCCGTAGTCGTTAAAGAAGTACTCTTGCAGCAGGGGGATGATGTGTAACTCAAAGGCAGCTTTAAGGCTATCCAGGGTTTGGACATTCAGGAAATAAGCGTGGCCAACCTGATAATCTTCGCCGATGAGCAATTCCAGGCGCCGGTTGATGGCCTCCAGCATGCGTTGCAGGTCGACGCCGGCCGCTTGCGGGCCGCTGGCCAGTTGAGGTATCAAATCCGGGCGAGCGGGCACTGCCTGGAAAGCGAAACGGCGGCGCAGCGCAATATCCAGGGCTTCGGTGGAGCGGTCGGTGGTATTCATGGCGCCGATGACGTATAAATTGGGCGGAATGGCAAATAGCTCCTTGGAGTACGGCAGGGTGACAGTAGTAGCTTCGCTGCGGCCATCGCGTTTGTCTTCCTCCAGGAGTGTGATCAGCTCGCCAAAGATGGCGGGAATGTTGCCCCGGTTGATCTCATCGATGATCAGGACGTATTTGTTACACTGGGCCAGCACGTGCTCCGGCACCAGAGGCAGTTCAAAGGGCAGTCCGTATTCGTCCAGTTTTGCAGAGTAAGCTTCCCCATTCGAGCCGTTGTGTTCGTCCTGATTGAGGAGATAGGCCGTTTCAAACCGCTTCAACTCCAGAAAAACGCTCCAGTACAGCGAAGGGTCCACATCTCCGATGATGGCCCGCAGGTCGCCGCCGGTAGCCTCGATCTGCTCGGGAGTTTCCAATTGCTGATACATCAGCTGAAGGTTTTTCTTCTTTATGGGTTGAACAGTAAACGACTTGGGTTGCCGCAACGACAAGTCACCAAAAGGCAGGATGCGGTGCAGGATAATCCGCCCGCTCTGTTCCCCCTCGAAGGAATCCACCCCTTCTTCCTTCAGATAATCCAGGAAGGCATTGTACACCTGGGTGAATTCCAGGGTGGGCTCTCCGTCCGGGTAATGGCGGTACACTGCCTCCAGCACCGACCGGTGGGCGTCGCGGCACATAATCTTAAAAATGCCGTTCTCCACCCGGTAAAGCACCTGTTCATTCAGGGTGTAGGGTTTGATGCCCTCCACGAAATCCTCGTAGGAAAAAGACTGATGAAAAGTGACGAAGGCTACTCTACCGGTTCGCACATATTCATTGAACCGCCGGCGCAGTTCGGCGCGGCTCTCCAAAGCCAGTTCATCCAGGGGCCGGCCTTCGATAATGGACAAGGCATAATTGGCCGTCAGGTAGGTCTTTCCCGTCCCGGGAGGGCCGTAAAGGATGAGGTTGAGGGGAAGGGGCCCGCCGGAAGCCGCCTCGTAGTCCACCTCCGGTTCATGTGCCAGGTCCAGTTGCCGGACCAACCCTTCCAATTGCTGGTACTGGCTTTCCGTAGCAACGTAATTGACTCCGGGCAGGCCAGCGTTGAACCCTTCAAAGGCGGGCGAATCCGGCAACATAGCGGTAGTAATGGGGCGGTTCCAGAGGTTGTACTCTATCTGCAGGGGCACGCGAAGGCCAAAGGCAGGCGGTTTCTTGTAAAAGGGCAGTTCCGAACCGGGCACGGCCATCTCGGATGGATTGCCGGCTACAGTAGCTAATGCGTAGCAACCTGCCCCTTTACCCGTTTGCCAGATAATAGCCTTATCTCCTTTCCTGACCTTGCCTTTATGGGTTCTCAGCTCAAAAGTCGACAGGGCGCCTACCCGAAGGGCGTCCCGCAACCGAAACGCCTTGGGGCGGACCTGAAAAAGCCAGTATTGTATGGATTGTTTTTCCCCCATGCAGTCAAATGTACTTTGGCCTAAAGTTAATTATTTAGAGGGGAATGATGGAATGAATGAGTGAGGAGTAAGGGCGAGAATCCGGTTGGAGAAAACATTCTTCCCGCTTCGGAGTTTTATCTGAAACAGATTTTTCATGGAAGACGCTCTTTATACTTTTGCTCCTGATAACCGTATAGCTGCCCAAACTGCCTGGGCGGCCGCCGTCATCGCTCTGGCAGCGCTGGCCGGAACGATCCTGCTGCTGAGAAAAAAGGCAGGCGGGCTCAGCCACAACCAAAATATGCTGGCGGCCATGCTCCTCTTCTTTGTGATGCTGATCAGTAGCGGAACGGCCTTCTTCAGCTGGTTGAAGATCAGGAAGACCGGCACGGTAACCGTATACAGAGATGCTGTCGAAACGCCCTTTGGGAAAGCCACCTTTAGCAACTTTAAAGACGCCTATATCTACGCCGATAACCAGCCTTCACTGGTCAGTCCCGGCCGTACCGTGAGAACCACAAAAATACTCGTGATTGAAGAACGGACCGGGAAAACGCACGCCATGTCTGAAGCGGATTATCCCGTAAAGGAAATGCTCCCGGCAATAAAAAATGCCTATAAAAACTGGCAGGAGAAAAGATGAACCCAATTATCTGATGGAAACAGAACGGCGAATGATCCCGGTAAATGACCGAAGCTCAATGTCATACTGGCCGGCGCCAAATTGCTTGAAATCAATTTCGTAAATGGTATTGACCGGAAGCTCGAATACATCTTCTTTCAACACCACCTCTCCATCCTTCCGACGGACCGAAATGTCGCTGAGATTGACGCTAAGGCTTTCAAAATCAATATAGTACACGCTATTTTCTTCATCGGCGTAAAAAGCCCAGTTGTCGTTGTTCAACTCGAGCAAGCCCGCAGAGGTGGAAGCCGTAACGGCTTCGAAAGAGGAAGATTGGGCGATACCGGCTGAGAAAACAAGGAAAAGGCAAGACAGTAAGAGAGTAAATTTCCGCTGCATGTCTAATAAGTCATTTTGTAAAAGTCCATGAGAGTATAAGTGTGGCTGCAAATATAAATATTAATCTCAAACGAAAAAAATTACTTTGGAGGGCGAAAATAGTTTTTTTGCTATCTGCCGACATCCTCCGCAGGATTCAAAAAAAAACACCCTCGCCACAGAATTTCCATCGGTTATTTTTCGATTCCGGGAATATTGTTTCAGGAGCGGTGGATATTTCTTGTGTTAAGAAAGTGTTAAAAAGACACTATGCATGTTTAATAGGGATAAAAAGTTGCTCAATTAGCCAATTCCTTCTCCAGCAGGCCTTTAATGTTGCCATACACCACCGGCCCGGAGTCCAGAAAGGCCTTCAGGGGCCGCCACTCGGCGTGTTCGATCTCTTCTTCAGCTTGCGGCGCCAGTATTTCCCGGGCGGCTTTCATCCGGTACCAATAGGTGTATTTGAGGATGCGCCTGTTTTTTTTATCCCGATAGGTGTGGTAGGTAATCCCCAGGTAATCTCCCGGTTCAACCGAGGAAAGCCCGGTCTCTTCCATTACTTCCCTTACGGCAGCCTCTTGGCGGCTTTCGCCCTCGTCGATCTTGCCCTTGGGGAGGTCCCAGTGATCCCGTTTAAAGATAAGCAGGACTTCTCCTTCCACTTCTTTATTGTAGACCAGCCCGCCGGCTGCTTCGATGATCCTGAAATGGCTGGCAAAATCTCTGAATAGTTGGTGGGCATCATCTCCATAGACCGTCACAGAATCAAAGCGGGTGTTCTTTTCCAGCATATCCAGATAATTGAGAAACTGCCGGGGATTGCCCGGGTAACGGGCGACGATTTTGGTGTCATCGACATAGGGCGCACCGCCGGCTTCCTCCTGAGTAGCCAGGAAGAGGGGTGTTCCGTTGATATAGATTTTGTACATTTGCAGTCGCTTTGATTGGCGCAAAAGATTGAAAAACAAATTATGGAAATAGCATCAGAAGTAGCCAAAAGGCTGCTGCAAATTAATGCAATAAAACTGAGTCCTCAAAACCCTTTTACCTGGGCCAGCGGGATGAAGTCGCCCATTTATTGTGACAACCGGGTCGTTCTTTCCTACCCTGGCATCCGCCGGTTTATCATTGACAGTTTTGCCCAGAAGGCCGAGGCGTTCAAACCTTTTGACACCATTGCCGGGGTAGCCACCGCCGGGATCGCCCATGGCGCTCTGCTGGCCGAACAACTGGCGATGCCTTTCATCTACGTCCGCTCAAAACCCAAAGGGCACGGCCGCCAGAACCAGATTGAAGGAGAATTGCGCCCCGGCGCCCGGGTACTGGTGATCGAAGACCTCATTTCCACCGGCGGCAGCTGCCTGAAGGCAGTGGAGGCGCTGCGCGAAGCCGGTTGTGAAGTAGCGGGTGTGCTGGCCATTTTCACGTATGGGTTTGATGAAGCCGCCGCCGCCTTCGATAGCGCCGGCTGTCCGTTCGGCACACTGAGTTCCTACCCCATCCTTCTGGAGGAGGCCGTCCGGGAAAACTACATCGGGCAGGAGGAAATAGAGACGCTCCAGAAATGGAGAGGGAACCCCGGAGGCTGGGGAAAATGAGAGGGCCCTGGTTGATTGCAGAGGGGTTAATTTAAGCCTGCCGTTCAGTGTTCGCAGTTCGCCCCGAAAGGGCTTAGTACTCTGTAAAATAAATATCTTCTGTTTCTGAACGTGTCTTTCCGCCCCACCCGTCGTCTCGTCCTCGCCTTGATAGCTAAGGCTATCAGGCTCCGGGCGTTCCTAGGTTGGAACGAAAATACATCGTTCATAAACGAGAATTTACTTAATTTACAGAGTACTTAGGGCCCGGCGAAGAATAACTTCCCCATTTGATGCCGATCCCTTATGCAGAAGGAAGTATCCATATCTGCCAATATGTTGCACCCATTCAGGTATTATGATATTTCGGCATTATGGTTTTGTGGCCAGGCAGTTGCAGCGCCTCTGTGAGCCGCCGGCCGCAATACCGGAACACCATAAAACCGAAATACCTAAAATAGTTACAATATGTTTATATTGGATGAAACCTAGAAACCATGAACGTCCGCTAACCTCCTGTATCTGAAGGGGCTAAATTTTAGAAATTTCAGTTTCTTTCTAACGGTGAGCTTGCATTTATTTTTATCTTTGCCGGTCGATCAAATACCGCTTTTGCCGGGTGGCTAGCGGTCGTGGTATTTCAAAGTCAAATGAACGGAATGTCTGTCATTACACCCAAGGCTGAAGCCTTTCTGGAAAAATACCTGAACAACGCCTCACCCACTGGTTTCGAGGCATCGGGACAACGGCTATGGCTGGAATATATTAAGCCTTTTATCGACGAGTGGCACCTCGACAATTACGGCACTGCGTATGGGCTGATCAACCCCGGCAAGGATTACCGGGTAGTCATCGAGGGCCATGCCGATGAAATCTCCTGGTTCGTACACTATATTTCCGATGACGGTTTCATCAATGTGATCCGCAACGGCGGCTCCGACCACCTCATCGCTCCCTCCAAACGGGTCAATATTCACACCAAAAAGGGCATCGTGAAAGGCGTCTTCGGCTGGCCGGCCATCCACATGCGCCGCGGTGAGGACGCCACGAAGATGGTGCCAAAGCCGGAAAACATCTTCATCGATGTGGGCGCCAAAGACAAGGAAGAAGTGCTGGGCATGGGCATCCACGTGGGTTGTGTGATCACTTATGAGGATGAGATGTGCGTGCTCAATGACCGGTACTACGTGGGGCGGGCGTTGGACAACCGGATGGGCGGCTTCTGCATTGCCGAGGTGGCGCGCCTGCTCAAAGAAAATAAAGTTGAACTGCCCTTTACTCTCTATCTGGTCAATTCTGTGCAGGAAGAAGTAGGCCTGCGGGGCGCCGAAATGGTGGCTCAGGCTATCAAGCCTAATGTGGCAATCGTTACGGACGTTACGCACGATACGCACACGCCCCTGGTCAGCAGCAAAAAAAACGGAGATGTCAAAAGTGGCAACGGGCCCTCCGTAACCTACGCCCCCGCCGTTCACAACAAGCTGCTCAACCTGATCATCGATACGGCCGAAGAAAAAAAGATCCCCATTCAGCGGGAAGCGGCCTCCCGCCGCACCGGCACCGATACCGACGCTTTTGCCTATTCCAATGGCGGCGTGCCCTCCGCCCTGATCTCCCTGCCGCTGCGCTATATGCACACCACCGTGGAGATGGCACATAAGGAAGACGTGAGTAATGTGATCCGGCTGATCTACGAAGTGCTGCAAAAAATTGAAAACGGGCACAATTTCAAGTACTTTTAGGGATAGTTAATCCCGCTTATGCCGTTAATTCGGGCCATTATTAACCTCATTTTGTACAGCAACCTTTGGATTGCCCTGGCTGCCCTGGCTATGGCTGCCCAGACACAGCTGTTGCTTAGCGGCCAGGTTCAGCCTACCCCCCTGCTGGGGTTCATCCTGTTCGCCACCCTCTTCCTGTACGCTGTGCACCGGATCGTCGGGCTCGAAAAAGCACAGCCTTTTCTGAAAAAGGGCCGCTATTATGTTATCTCGCGTTTCCGGAGCCATATCACTTTCTACGCCATTGCCGCCGGTTTGGGCGCGGCTGTATTTTTCCTTCAGTTATCGTTCCGGCTACAGCTGGCGGCCGTGGCGCCGAGCCTGATCGCCCTGGGCTACGTGCTGCCCTTTCTTAGCGGGAGGAGGCGCTTGCGGGACCTCAGCTACGTTAAAATTTTCCTCATCGCCATCGCCTGGAGCTGGATAACCGTACTGCTGCCCGCCCTGGAACTGGGCATGGGCTGGAGCATTCCAATGGCGATCCTATTGCTGGAACGCGCCTTTTTTATTTTTGCCATCACCCTGCCCTTCGATATTCGCGACCTGGAAGTGGACGCTTACAACCAGGTGAAGACCCTGCCCGCTCAATTGGGCTACCGGCGCACCAAGGCGCTGGCCATGGCCTGCCTGATGATGATGGCTGCCCTCGCCGGATTGAACCACCATCTGGACGTTTACAGCAACGGCGCCTTTTTCGCGCTGCTACTTTCCGCCCTGATTGCCTTCGCCCTGATCTACTTCGCGGACAAGGTGAAACACGATTATTATTTCAGCGGGTTGATCGATGGGCTGATGGTGTTACAGTTTTTGCTGGTGTGGGGGCTGGAGTAGATTGGGCTAAAACCGAAGGCGATACCCTACCGCTCAAATTTCGCCAGCTTATTGGGGTAGTCCAGCGTGACGCGGAAGTGCTGCAGCAAGTTGCCGCCGATGGCCCCTTCCACCTGCTGCCCCGAGAACCGGGACCAGTACTGGGTGTACTCCACATCCGGGCGGGAGGTAAACCAAACCGGGCCGACGGCATGGCCGGCCACGGTAACTTCAGGCACTCTGATCATCTTGATGTTGCCCATTTCGCGGTCGGCCTGCTCGATAACCGGCCATTCGGGGTGGTAGGAGCGCCATGCCTCAAAGAAGGATTCGGTAATGAAGGAGGTAGCCAGGTAGTTGCCGGTATTATCTTCCAGGGCCACGCAGGCAGCCTCTGTGGGCAGCACTTTGGCGCCCGTGTCCAGGATGACGGAAAACGTTACGCCATCTACTTCTATAGTGATTACCGGAAGGTTGGAAATGCGGTGGCCGGTAGCGCTTTCGCGAAATTTCACCGGAATGGTATTGGCTCCAAGGGGGGACAGTGGAGGGGTGTTGCAATGTAATTCCTGCTCCAGGTAATCCAGGGTCCAGCTGTAAGAACTGAACCATGTTTGTCCCAGAGCGCCCTGGGTGTTTTCCGGCAGGTTGCCCTGCCCCAGTGGCAGGATGAGCGCCTCTTTCTTGCCGGTGAGGGGCATGTTGCCGCCCGATAAGATTGGGTCCAGTTCGACGAATTGGTTGCCGGCCTCATCGATCATTTCCGGTATTCCCAGGCCGGCAATTGCCTGGTTGGTGACAAAGGTGCCACCGGCGGTGTTGGCCAGGAGTCTCAGTTCCCCTCCATTGGCCTGGAAGGAAGCCACCATGAGGTTATTGCTGAAGGAAACCGGTATCTGGCATGCTTGTCCATGCTGAGCGAAACTGCAGGTGGCCATAAAGGCCAGAATCAGGGTGAAAAAGGTTGTCTTGCGAGCCATTTGAGTAGTTACTTTTAGTGTTTCATAATAAATCTCGTCTCTCCGGGCTCACGAACACAAGAAGGGTGAAGATTGGTGTTTTGTATTTGATGTAGTGTAGTAATGAGATCAATCTTCATATTCTTCAATGGCCATCTGTGCTTCCTCCCATTCGTCCATGGCGGTTTCCAGGAGTTTTTGTTTATCCTGGTACCGCTGGGTGGTTTTCACTGCATCCTCGCTTTCGTAAAAGCCAGGCTGGGCCATTTTCTTTTCCAGGGCATCAATTTCTTCTTCCAGGCGCTGTACTTTCTTTTCGGCATTGCTGACCGCGCGCATCAGCAGTTTGCGTTCTTCAAAACTCAGTTCTCTTCGGGGAGCAGTTTCCCCACCAGCCTTAGCCGATTTCGTACTGAGTTCGACATCGCGCATATTATCGAGTTGCCGTTTTTCAAGGAATGCATTGACATCGCCTATGTAGTCGTACAATTGATGGTCTCTGAATTCGATCGTGCGGTTCGTTAACCCACTGAGAAACTCTCTGTCATGGGATACTACAATAAGCGTGCCATCGTAATCCTGGATGGCTTTTTTGAGCACATCCTTCGACAACATATCGAGGTGGTTGGTGGGTTCATCCAGCACCAGTAAATTGAAGGGGCGCAGCAAAAGGCAGGCCAGCGCCAGGCGGGCCCGCTCGCCGCCGGAGAGGACGGAGACCTTCTTATCGGCATCTTCACCGCTGAACATGAAAGCCCCCAGGATGCCGCGCAGGCGGGTTCGCATTTCAGGAGGCGAGGCCATTTCCATCGTCTCCAGGACCGTATCCTTGGAGTCCATGGTGTCACTTTGGGTCTGGGCGTAATACCCGATCTGAACGTTGTGCCCGTGTTTGATCTCTCCGCTGGACAGGGTCAGTTCATTGACGATCAGTTTGGCGAGGGTGGTTTTGCCCTGCCCGTTCTGGCCGACGAAGGCCACCTTATCGCCGCGGTCCAGTTTGAGGTCGACCTCCTCCAGCACCAACAGGTTGCCGTATTTTTTAGTCACGTTTTTTCCTTCCAGGACAACCTGCCCCGAGCGCGGGGCAGCTGGAAACCGGATATTCATAGCCGCGACGTCCTCATCGTCGATCTCGACGCGCTCCATTTTATTCAGCTGCTTCTGCATCGACTGGGCCATGCTCGTCTTGGACGCCTTGGCCATGAAGCGGGTGATGGTGCGTTCTTTTTCCGCGATCACCCGCTGCTGGTTTTCGTAGGCGGCCAGCTGCTTCTCCCGCCGTTCTTTGCGGAGTTGCACATAATCGCTGTAGCTGGCTTTATAATCGTAGAGTTTACCCAGTTCCACCTCCACCGTCCGTTTGGTGATATTATCCAGGAACTGTTTATCGTGGGAAATGACCACGATCGCGCCGCTATAGTCGCGCAGAAAGCGTTCCAGCCAGATGATGGATTCGATATCCAGGTGGTTGGTGGGCTCATCGAGCAGCAAAAAATCGGGGCGTTGCAGCAGCATTTTGGCCAACTCAATCCGCATTTGCCAGCCTCCGCTGAACTCGTCGGTCAGCCGGCCCATATCTTTCTGAGTAAAACCCAGCCCCTTGAGCACTTTTTCCGCTTCCGCCTCCATAGAATGGCCGCCCAGCAACTGGAATCGTTCGGTCGCCTCCGACAGTTCTTCGATCAGGCGGTGGTAGCCGTCACTTTCGTAATCAGTGCGGATGGTGATCTCTTCGTTGAGCGCTGCCAGGCGTTTATCCAGGCGTTTGGCTTCGTCAAAGGCGGTGAGGGTTTCATCCATGACTGTCTTGCCTTTCGGCAGGCTCATCTCCTGATGCAGGAAGCCCAGGGTACTCTCTGAGGGCCGGGCGATCGTCCCTTCATCCGGGCTCATAGTGCCGGCGATGACCTTGAGCATGGTGGACTTCCCGGCGCCGTTGCGGCCCACCAGGCCCACTTTGTCCCGCTCGCCGATCACCAGATTAACGTGATCGAGTAAAATGCGGTCTCCATATTGTATATATATATTGCTGGCAGTAATCATATTAATATTTAAGCCTTCTGTAAAGTAAAGCCAAAAGTAGACCCTAAATCGGGCGTACTCCGCACGTTGATGGTCTGCTTGTGGGCTTCGATGATATGTTTGACGATGGAAAGCCCCAGGCCGGAACCACCCTGCGCCCGAGAGCGGCTTTTATCTACGCGGTAGAAGCGGTCGAAGACGTGGTTGATGTGTTTCTTGGGAATACCCAGCCCGTTGTCGGCCACTTCGATCAGGATGTTTTTATCCATATCGTAAAAGCCGATGCGGGTGTGGCCGTCTTCCTTGCCATATTTGATAGAGTTGCTGATCAGGTTGGTCATCACCTGGCGAATGCTTTCGCGGTCGGCCAGCACACGGAAGTTCTGGGCGGCGCCCTCTTTAAATTCGAGGGTAATATTCCGTTGAGCAGCTTTAATCTCAAGATCTTCAAACACCTCGTCCGTCAGCTTCCGGATATCGAAAGCCTGTAATTCCAGAATGAGCTCGCCCGATTCGAGGCGGGAGATGGCTTCCAGGTCTTCCACGATGGTATGCAGGCGCTCCAGGTTCTTGGCTGCTTTCCGGATAAACTTGACATTGACCTCTTCATCGTGAATGGCCCCGTCGAGCAGGGTATGCAGGTATCCCTGAATATTAAAAATGGGCGTTTTCAGTTCGTGGGAGATGTCTCCTACGAAGTGGCGGCGATATTCCGCCCAGGCTTTATACTTATCGATCTCTTCCTTCTGCTGCTCTGCCCATTCTGCCACCTGCTTTTCAACCTCATCGATAATGTTGGCCCGAACATCAATGGATTTGCTCTTCTCCTGAGTAGACAGTTTGTGCTTGTGAATGGTCTTGTAGATAAGCTTGATTTTCCGGTAGATGTATTTTCGGAGGTAATAGATGGTAGTGAAATAGGCGGCAGTGAACAAGCCGAGGCTCATAACCAGCAATTCCACCACCCAGGGCGGGTTGGCCCATTGCTTTACAGCTTCGATCATCAGCCAGGCGGTCAACGCTGCTGCTGTGATGTAAAGCGAAACGAATAAGGCAATTTCCTGAGGAGTAGGATTTTTCAACATCCAACACTGTCTTTAGCCCTGATTAAAACTCAAACTTATAACCGATGCCCTTGATGGTTTTGATGTAGTGTTCGCCTATCTTTTCCCTAAGCTTGCGGATGTGCACATCAATGGTTCGGTTACCTACAATTACATCGGTACCCCACACTTTGTTGAATATTTCTTCGCGGGAAAACACTTTCCCTGGCTTGGAAACGAGCAGGTGAAGCAGTTCGAACTCCTTCTTGGCCAGCTCGATCACTTCTTCGTCTTTTGTTACCGTAACCCGTTCTTTATCGATGATCAGCCCGGAAACCTCGATGACGTCCGGCTCTTCTATTACTTCCGCCCGCTCCGATCGCCGCAACAGGGCTTTCACCCGGCTGAGAAATACCCGCGGCCGGATAGGTTTGGTAATATAATCATCTCCGCCCACATCCAGGGCGGCAATCTGCGAATAATCTTCCTCACGGGCCGTCAGGAAGGTGATGACCGTACGGTCGAACTCCGGTTTGTTGCGCAATTGGCGGCACACTTCCACGCCGTCCATTTTAGGCATCATTATATCGAGAATGATCAGGTTGGGCAATTCAGCCATTGCTATTTTCAACCCTTCCTCGCCATTGCCGGCGGTTAGAACATTATAGCCTTCTTTGATAAGATTATATCTCAGGAATTCCAGGATATCCGGCTCATCGTCGACCACAAGGATTTTTACAGATTCCATTATATTTCAAAATTACTGGCGTTTTTCCCAGAAATACGCTAAGAACTAGGTTCGATGCAAATAACAAAGTTACGCCTTTTGATTGCTCTGGCTTAGGGCGCGACATTAAGAATATGTTAACTCATCGGGTAAAACTGCGAACAGGGGCCCTCTATTCTTTTTCTTTCTCCTCTTCTGCTACGTCCTGACGCTCCATTTCCGCCATAATTTTGGAGTAGAGTTCTTCCGTTCGCTTTGGGTCAGTACGAAGGATTTCCATGGTTGTTACAAATTCCTCCCTGCTCAGGCCGTGAATCTCGAAGATCTGATCGTAGTAGGCATTGATCACGCTATCTTTAGTGGCCCCGCGCAATGACTGTACGGCAGCCTCGGCGATGTGTACATCGATGAGCACCTCCACCAGCTTATCCTCATCTATCGCCAAAGCAGGCGGCTTCTGGCTACAGGAGACCAACGAGGCCAACAGGAGGCAGGCGATGCCCACAACAACATAAAAATCCGAGAGCAGGTTGGGCCTGCAAACATGCCCCAAAACCCCGTTTCGTCCCTTCATCAATCAAAGTATTGTTTGGGGAAATAGTATTCCGCCAGGCGGCCATGCCCTTCCCGGAAATCGGGCCAGGAGTTGATATCCGCATCGATCCGAAAAATACCACAGGTCGGCACGTTGGAAATGTAATCCTCGGTAAACAGGTTGGCTACCCCGGTAAAGGTAGGGTTATGGCCAAAGAGCAGCACCACGGAATAGTCTTCCGGCAGTTCTTGCACGATATCCAGGATATCCTCCGGATAGGCGTCATAAATCCGCTTATCGACCTCCACCTCTTCTTCCGGAATGCCGAAGGCTTTGGCAAAATGCCGGGCGGTGGTGAAGGCCCGTTTGGCGGGGCTTGAGATCAGCCGGTCCGGCTGAATTCCTTGGCCGCGAAGGAGCTTACCCATAAATGGAGCGTCCCGTTCGCCTCTTTTGCTAAGCGGGCGGTCAATGTCTCTAAGGGAGGGATGATCCCAGCTAGATTTGGCATGGCGGACAAAAAAAACGGTTTTCATAGGCCGTATGGTTCATTTTCTGCAAAAATAACGGAAATTTGCTTCACATTATTGAAACACACCATTTCCTGTCACCTGAAAAAAAATCGATGTCTTTTTCCAGTCAAGTAGTTTGGATCACCGGTGCGTCCTCGGGTATCGGAGAGCACCTGGCCTACGCGTTTGCCAACCGGGGCGCCAAACTCATTCTCTCCAGCCGCAACGAGCAGGAATTACAGCGGGTCAGGCAAAATTGCCCGGCCACAACCGAGATCATGGTGCTACCTATGGATGTCACCGACTTTGCCAGCCTGCCCGTCCTGGTGCAACAGGCCCTGGGCCGCTTCGGAAATATTCAGGTACTTATTAATAACGCGGGCATTTCTCAGCGGTCGGCGGTCAAAGATACCCTGTTTGAAGTCGATAAAAAGATAATGGAAGTCAATTTCCTTGGAACTGTCGCGCTAACCAAGGCCGTGCTACCTTCCATGCTCGGGCAAAAAGGAGGCCAGATCGTCGTCATCAGCAGTGTAATGGGCAAAATAGGAACGCCCCGGCGCTCCGCTTACGCCGCTTCCAAGCACGCCTTGCACGGTTATTTCGACAGCCTGCGCGCCGAAATCCACGAGCAAGGCGTCAAAGTAACCCTTATTTGCCCGGGATACGTGCACACCAACGTCACCATTAACGCCCTGACCGCCGATGGCTCCGCCAACAAAAAAATGGCTGAAGCGACCCGAAATGGCATGGACCCCGGCGTCTTTGCAGAAAAAGCCCTCCGCGCCATCGCCCGGGAAAAAGAGGAGGTGCTGATCGGAGGAAAAGAAATCCTGGGCGTCTATATCAAACGCTTCTTCCCCAGGCTGTTCTCCCGAATCGCCAGGGGGTTGAAGGTGAGTTGAGTTGAGGTATGGAATGAGGGAATAAAGGAACGATTGATTGAATGCCGGCTTACTCATTCCCTCATTCCTTCCCTTCCTTTTCTCTCATCTCAATAATTTTATCCATGACCTCCTCCAGTTGCTCTGCGCCGATCCGTTTGGAGAGGATTTCCTTGTTGCGGTCCAGGATATAGAGCTGAGGAGTGGATTTGATATTGTACACCGTCATGAACCGGGAGCGGTGGTATTCGTCAACGGTGTGCAGCCAGTCGCCGATCTCATTGTCGTCGATGTACTTCCAGCAATCCGGTATTTCATCGGTGAACTTAGCGCAGACGGCAACGATCTTAACACCCTTGTCCTTGTATTTTTCGTAAAACTCCTTCATGAAAGGCGTCGACTTTTTGCAGTGCCCGCAGTCGTATCGCCAAAAGTAAAGGATGGTATATTCGGATTCGACATCGTACAGTTCGATGGGGGAACCGTCCCGTTTTTGCAGTTTGATGTTGGGCGCGATCTTACCGATCAGCAGGGGTTCCAGCGCCTTTGCATTCTCGATGATCTTTTCCAACTGTTCTTCATCTGTCCAGGGCGCCATCCCGGTGGCGTAATACTTATTGACGAGGTGGACATAGACGGCGTCCATACCCACAATATTGGATTTGGCGTATTCATTGAGGAAATGGATGAGGTAATACTTAAACGTTTCTTCGGCCGGCTTCATCCGTTCCAGCACCTGATCGATGGCCCAGGAGATGGTGTCCGGGTGCTGGACCTGTAGTTTATGGACAAAATAATCCACCCGCTGAAACAGGAAGGGGGTGCGCAGCATGCGGGGGTCGCCGAGATCGAGGTTGTCAAAGTAATGATCCTGAGAATATCTCCAGCGCTTCAGTTGAATTTCCTCCTCTGTGCCCTCAAACTCAGGGGTATCGAGCGGCAGGTTGGCCTTTATGATCGCCGCGGTAAGCGACCCGGGCTTCCGGCGGATGAGCGACGCCTGAAAATCTTTGACTTCCTCATCGATCTTAGAGCGTTTATCCTGAAGCGCTTTCCGTTGGCTGTCATCTTCTGCCGCAGTTATCTGTTCGGCCAACTGGTCGGCCATAGGTTTTTTCTCCTCCAGGAAAGAAAGGTACTCGTAAAACAACTGGTTGTCGGGCGCATTTTCAAAGCGAATCTCCTGAGTTGGGTTTTCCGCATTAACAAACACCTTGAAGTTTTGCTCCTCATCGGTGACCAGTAACTGGAAGTACTTATTGTCGGGCGCCATCACTACCAGATATACGCCGGGAGACAGGGGTTCTTCGCCTTCAAATACAAAGAACCCAGCCTTGTTTTTCTCAACGGTATCCTGCAGGTATTGTTTGTCTCCGTAGTGGTAGCCGAGGAAGAGCTGCGGTTCGTCGTAATTCTTTAGTTCAATACTGATCTGGTGCCCGCCATTACTGGCATCCGCCTTCACATTGGGCCAGCAGAAAAAAGCAGAAAAAAGCAGTATAGCCAGGAATCTCATTAGTTTTTGGATTTTCATGAATAAAAACGCCCCCAAATATCTATAGATTGTTAGAAATCTGGGGGCGTTTTAGCGATAAAAGCCTTAATTTTTCGAAAATTAACGCGTTTTTAACAAGATCGCAGGGATAAAAAAAGCTCCATTTTAATCATTGTTCTTTTTTTCCGCTTCTGCTTTTAGTTGCCGGAGGCGTTCTTCGGCCTGCCGGGCCTGCTCCTGCAACTCATTGAGGCGGCGTTGTTCTTCCTGAGCCTGCGTGCGGGCATCATCCGCTTTGCGCTTATCGGCGGCGATCTGTTCGGCGACGGCCTTTTTAACCTCTTCGCCCTTTGCCCGTTCGGCGGCGATCTGTTCGGCGGTATCTTCTTTGACTTTAGTAATCTGTTTGACCGCTTCCTGCTTAGCCTGATAAATGGCTTCGGAGGCTTCTTTTTTGACGGTATTGATTTCCTCCAGCGAGAGTTTCCGGGCAGCTTCGGCCTCCTGAGCGTACTGGTTTTTTCTTTCCGCCGCCTCTCTGCGGGCGGTTTCCACCTCCTCTTTAGCGGCGGCCCGTGCATTGGCAATTTCCGTCCTGGACTTTTCCTCCGACATTTTCACCTGTTGGATCAATTCGGCCTGGCGGGTTTCGGCGTCGGCTTTAGCTTTAGCCACCGCTTCGGCGGCCTGTCGTTGGGTAACGGCGACTTCCTGGGCGGCTGTTTCTTTGGCCTTCGCGATGGTGAGGGCGGCCTCTTCGCGAGCTTGCAGCGCCTGCAGCGCCAGTGATTCTTTTTCCTTAGCCACTTTTTCGCGGGTTGTTTTCACCTCATTGGCAGCTTGTTCATTAATGGCGCCAACTTCCTGTGCCGCCCGTTCTTTGGCCTGGGCCACCTCGGAAGCCAGGCGCTGGCGTTCATTGGCGCTATTTTCCCTGGCCTGCCGCACCGCTTCAGCCTCCTCTTTTTTAGTTTGGGCCACATTTTCGGCGGCGTTGCGGCGCGCTTCGGCGATCTGATTGGCGGATTCCTGTTTGACGCGTTCCGCCTGTTCGCGGGCCTGGCCGATCTCCTGGGCGGTCGCTTCCCGGAGGCGGGTCAGCTCGGCGGTTGCTTTTTCGCGGGCGGCGACGATCTCCTCGGCCGTCATGTTCTTGATCTCCGCTTCTTTGGCGCGGGCGGCGGTAACGGCGGCAGCGGCCTCCTGCTGTATTTCCTTAATCCGGTTTTCAGCGGTATTCTGGGCATTGGCCACACTGGAGGCGTATTCCTCCTTAGCAGTGGCGGCATTCTTATTGGCCTCCTCCACCTTGGCGGAGGCCATCGTACGAGCCTTTTCAATTTCTTCCTGCGCGCGTTGTTTAGCAGAGATCACTTCTTCGGCGGAAGCTTGCTGCACTTCTTCCTTTTTCTTCTGAGCCTCGGCGATCGCCTTTTTCAGTTCTTCCTGAATGCGGGTGACCTCAGCGGCGGCACGTTCACGAGCGGCGGCGACCTCCTCGGCCACTTTCGTTCGTTCCTCTTCGGCTTTGGACCTTGCCTCCGCCACTTTCGCCGCCTCCTGCTCCCCGATCTCTTTGATGGTCAGGGCGGCCTTCTCCCGGACTGCCGCCACCTCTTCGGCGGAGGACTGGTGAGCCTTTTCCGCCTCCTCTTTGGCCAGGGCCTTTTCAGTAGCCGTCTGTTGGCGAGCCTCCGCCACCTCTTCCGCTGCCCGTTTGCGGGCATTGGCAACTTCCAGTGCCGAGGCTTCCTTTTCCCTGGCGGCATTTTCTTTAATATCGGCTATTTCCGAAACGGAGCGCTCCTGCAACAGGGCTTTTTCTTCTGCCACCCGCCGGCGGGCTTCCGCCAGTTCAAAAGCGAGGCGTTCTTTCTCCAGGGCCGCCTGTTCCCGAATCTGGCCTATCTCCTGAGCCGCTTCTTCCTTAGTCTGTAAAATCTGCTCCGAAGCGGTTTTTTTGGAAGACACTACTTCTTCTACCGTACGCTGCTTTTCGTCTTTGGCCTGAGTGCGGGCTTGAGTGACCAGCCCGGCCGTTTCCTCCCTGATACGCTGAAGTTCCGCCGCTGAATTTTCGCGGGCCGAAGCCACTTCATCGGCGTACTCCAACTTGGCCAGGTCCAGCTTTTCTTTCACGGCTCTGATTTCCTCTGCGGCTTTCTCCCGGGCAGCCGCCACCTCCTTGGCGGATGCCAGCTGCGCTTCCTGGATGGCTTCATTGGCACGTTGCCGGGCCTCGGCCACATCGAGGGTGATCTTTTCTAATTCTGAAGCGGCGCGGTCCCGGGCTTCTTTCACCTGCTCCGCCAGTTGCTGTCTCGATGCTTCAATCTCGGCGGTGGCTTTCTGGCGGGCCTCCACGACCTCATCTGCGTATTTTTTCTTTTGGTTGGCGGCGTTCTCCTTGGAAAGGGCCACCTCTTCCTGCAATACCGATTTGATCTGCTCCGCCTTGGTTTTTTCTGCGGCGATCTCCTGGCGAAGTTTTTCCTTTACGTCACGTAGTTCTCTCCTCAATTCATCCACTTCCTGGTCATTGGACGGGTTGGAGGCCGTTCTCGATGGATTGCCCGTACTGGAGGGGCTGTCCGGCTTGGCTTCCTGCTTGACAGACGGCTCCACTTTGATCTCATTATCAACCAGTTCTACATCATTTACTTTCTCCTTGTCCAGCCTTTGGTTGAAGCAGGCAGCCAACTGCTTGAATTCAGATTGCCGGCTTTCATTGATGGTGAACTTCCGCATCTGGTTGCTGATATTGTTCTTGATGTAGAGTACGTTAATCCCCGAGTTGGCAAACCACTGAATAGCCGCCAGGTCCAGCTGCAGGATATTGTGATACACAGGGGTGCCGCCTTCCCGTTCCATTTCGCCCATGCCAACGAAGCGATAGGAGCGCCGCATCCCATTGTCATCCATGAATATGATCTCATCGTCCTGATTGAATTCCACTCCAGCTTTGGAAAACAATTTGGCAGTAATCCCCTTACTGTTACTCCTCAGCTCCATACTGTAGGTGTAATTGCCGCGCACAACCAGGGTTTGGTTGATAGTCCGCAGGACATGAGTCCCATCGATCACCTTATCTTCGACAATGAGCGCTTCGCATTGACTTTGGGCATTTCGGGCCAGGCAACAGAAGAGCAGCACAAGGACAAATGGGATGAATCTCATATCAGCTAGGATTTTAATTTGTAAGATAACGTTTTTAGGATTTATTTGAAACTATTGACTGGTATTGCGCAAGTTTGCAAAACAAAGATGATTTAACAGCGAGAGAAAACAATTGAAGCCTAAACGCGCCGCGCCGCCCGATCATTGTATTGCCTATCGTTTTGCTGCCAGCAGATAGAGGGCCGCCATTCGGACTGCCACGCCGTTTTCCACTTGTTGGAGGATGATAGAGTGCTCTGAATCCGCCACGTCACTGGTGATCTCCACGCCCCGGTTGATCGGGCCAGGGTGCATAATCACAATGGGGCGGCCCAGCTCATCGAGCAGGGTTTTATTGACGCCGTAGTACTGGGCGTATTCACGCAGGGACGGGAAGTACTTAATATCCTGTCGTTCTAGTTGTATGCGCAAAATATTGGCGATATCACACCATTGGAGGGTTTCTTTCAAGTTGTGGGACACTTCAACCCCCAGTTTGCCGATGTATTTGGGCATGAGCGTTGGCGGGCCGCATACGCGCACCTGAGCGCCCAGTTTTTTCAGGCAAAAGATATTGCTGAGGGCTACGCGGGAATGCAAAATATCACCAATGATGGCAACGTTTTTTCCTTCCAGGCTCCCTACCTTTTCTTCCATAGAGAAGGCGTCGAGCAAGGCCTGGGTGGGGTGTTCATGGGTGCCGTCTCCGGCGTTGATGATATTCGCCTCGATATGCTGAGCCAGAAAATGATGCGCCCCGGGCGCCGGATGCCGCATTACGATCATATCCACTTTCATAGACAGGATGTTATTGACCGTATCCAGCAGGGTTTCTCCCTTTTTCACCGAAGACGAAGAAGCGGAGAAATTGACAATATCGGCGGAGAGGCGCTTTTCTGCCAGTTCAAAGGAGATGCGGGTGCGGGTGGAATCTTCAAAAAAGAGATTGGCCACTGTAACGTCCCGCAAGGATGGCACTTTCTTGATGGGGCGGTTGAGCACTTCCTTGAAACTGCGGGCCGTTTCAAAAATCAGCCGTATATCGCCCTCGGTGAGGTATTTGATCCCTAGTATGTGTTTTGTGCTCAGTTGTTGTTCAGTAGCCATTCAGAAGTGGAAAGTGATGAATTGAATTTATTCCGCATCTTGCTTATTGGCGAATAGTAATATCCGGTCTTCCTGGTTCAGTTCCGCCCATTCCACCCGCACGTAGGCCTCGTCCAGGGCATCGATGGTGATGCCGTTGTAATCGGAATGGATGGGCAAGTGGCGGTTGAAGCGCCGGTCGACCAGGGAGACCAGCTCCACCTGCCGGGGCCTGCCGTAGTGGTTGAGGGCGGTCAGGGCCGCCTGTACGGTACGGCCGGTGTACAACACGTCATCGACCAGCACGACGCGTTTATTTTCCACCAGAAAATCCATCTCAGTTTTACTCGCGTAAAGTGGCTTGGCCCGCGTCCTGAAGTCATCCCGATAAAAAGTAATATCCAGCCTGCCGTATTCAATGGTGTTGATGGACAAAATATCCGAAAGGCGATGGTAAAGGCGATTGGACAGGTGAATGCCTCGTGGCTGCAGGCCGACGAGGCAGGTGTTTTCGAAATAGCCGTGCTGTTCGATCAGCTGGTGGCAGAGCCGTTCGATGGTCAGCGCAAAGCGCTTTTGCCCGATGATGATTTTTCCTTTATCCATAAACTATGAACAAAGATAAAATTCTTAGGGCAAAATTTTTCTTCCCGGGCTGAAACCTTCCGTTCTTCTTTCAGTAGGTGCTCCCGGTGGCCGGCGTGCAGGCGGCTAAGGCCCTTGTGTGTACGTTATACGAGGCTGTCCAACACTTGAATGGTAGCCCCTCTTCCCGCTTCCTTCTGCCTAAAGTGGACAGAATGGGCCGGGGTTGTGTACGATGTGCGGACACAATGGGAGCCCTTGCGTGTACGTTGTACGAGGCTGTCCAAGGTTAGACGGGGAGGCTCTTTTAAAAAACGACGTGACTATTCAGTGATTTGCGAATTGCGAACACTCCCAAGGGTTTACCCGTGAACTATAAACCCAATCCCACCAACTATAAATTTGTTTTCCTAATAAAGGCAAGGCGCTTTAACTTAGCAGGCTGAAAGGAATGGTTTGGCGTTCGTCGTTTATTTATATTCCGAACACCGCCCGTCCTCGCTGCACTCAGCCGGGCCTTCGCCCGCCAAAGTGGTTTCGGCCCACAGAGGCGGTTAAAAGCCCGAACTGAACACTGAACTCCAAGCCTATGCGCCGCCTGCTTCTATTACTGTTCAGCCTATTGTGTTGGCTGTGCACGAGTGCGCAGAAGGAATTTCATTTTGAGAACTTTACCACCCGGGACGGCCTTTCCCACAATGAAGTGCGCAGCCTGCTTCAGGACAGCCGGGGCTTTCTTTGGGTGGGTACCGCCAATGGACTGAATCGCTTTGACGGGTACGAATTTAAAGTTTTTCAGCCGGCGCCCGGCCGGGGTAACAGCATCAACGGCGAGGTCATTGTCGCCCTGGCGGAAGGGCCCGATGGCCGGATATGGATCGCCCACAACCACGGCATCGATATTTATGACCCGGCCCGAGACACTTTTCTGAGGGCGCCCCCCCACCCTAAAGACCAGTCAACCTGGTCCTTCAATACAGGCTGTAGTATTTTTATCGGCAAGCAGGGCCATGTCGTCGTCACCCAAAACGGCCCTTTCCTGTTGTGGTTTCCGCCCAACAGTTTTGACTACGAGTGGCTCGAAGCGCCGCCGGTACCGGTAGGCCAGCGGCCGGAAAATTGCCGGAATACGGCGGTCAATGGATTTTCCGCGGTGGCCTATAAAAGCCCCGACGAGGCCTGGGCCAGCAGCCTTTTTGGGCTGTTCAGCCTGGACTTGCCGGGCAAGCAGTTTACTTTTTACAACCTGGAGCGTTGTGGGCTGAAATTTGGCCCCGGTTCCGTTTGCACCGATGAAAAGCGGGGCGTTATATGGTTCACGGTTTTCGGGCAAGACCTTTTTTCCGTTGACCCGCAAACCGGGGAATGGAAGCAATGGAGGGTCACGCCCGGCAATTTTATCCATGCGGGGACGGATGTAGCCCTCCTGGACGGCGGCGGCGTCTGGATGAGTCAACCCGGTATCCTCTATCCGGAAAAGGAGCAGTTTTTCTCTATCCGCCACCAGGCCGATGACCTTTACAGCTTTCCCGGAGCCAACCCTACCGCCGTAATTAACGGCCAGGATGGCATCCTCTGGATCGGTACATCCTGCGGGTTAACTAAACTGGATCCCCGCCTGCAGGGCTTCCGGCATGTATTGCTGGAAGACCACCCGCCTTATGATTACGACAACTCGGTCTTCGACGTATATGAGAACCCGGAAGACGGCCTTTACTATATCACCTCTTTTTACACCAGCCTGGTTTTTCTCTTCGATCCGGCCAGGAAAGTGTCCAGAGACATTACGAGGGAATTTCAACCATCCCTTATCAATTCGCCCACCCGTATTTTTCGGGACAGCTACGGCCTGGCCTGGTTGCTGACCAAGGGTGGGCTGTCTCAGGCGGAACTCGGCCGGCGGCTGCTTCGGCCTGTTAAAATGCCCCCCTTGCCTCCGGGGGTCAATGACCGGGCCACTTTCGATATTGTAGAAGACGCCGAAGGGGATCTCTGGATCGCCAAGTGGAGGGCAGGGCTGCTGCACTACCGCCGGCAGAGCGGCACGCTGGAATACGTCAACCCACCGGAGGGCATGTCACCGCCCCGGACGGCTTACTGCCTGGCACTCAACCCGGCCGGTAATGCTTTATGGATAGGCGCTAACGCGGAAGGCTTGTACCGGCTTGACCTGTCATCCAGGAAGTGGGCTCACCACACCGAATTCATGGTAGATGGAAAGCCACTGGCGCTGATGGAAATCACCGGATTGGAAACGGATCAGGCCGGTAATCTCTGGATCACTTGCCGCCACGGGCTCATTCGCTACGATGCCCAGGGGCATGCCCACTTATTTGCCAAGGCGGAAGGCCTGGCCAACAGCCATCTGGAGGGTATGGCAAAAGACAAGAACGGGCGCCTCTGGCTGGCCACAGGTAGTGGCGTCAGTTGTGTGGACCCCAAAACCCTTGCTATTCGCAATTACGACGAGCGGCACGGCTTGAAAATAGACGCTACGCTGGACGGTTTTTCTGTGGGCTTGGATGGCCAGTTGTTTTCCGGCACTAAACGCGGGTTTATCCGTTTTCACCCCGACAGCCTGCCGGTTGATAATCGTCCGCCTCGCCTCGTCCTCACGGCTTTTAAAGTTGGAGGGGTAGATTATAGAAAGGAAGGGCGCCATATCACATTTGGGGATGAACTGCGCCTCAGTCCCTCCGAGAACTTCTTCTCGGTAGAATATGCAGCGCTGAATTTCACCTTGCCAAAAGAGAATACCTATTACTATCAACTGGAAGGGCTGGATGAAAACTGGATAGAAGCCGGCAGCCGACGGATCGCCAATTATACCAAAGTGCCACCGGGGCGCTATCGATTTTGTCTAAAAGTTAAAAACAAAGACGGCGTGTGGAGTGAGGAGGTGAAATCGCTCACCATTGTCGTCGCTCCTCCTTTCTGGCAGGCGCCCTGGTTCATCACCTTGCTGTTGTTGGCCTTTACAGGGATGGGCTATGGCGCTTACCGCCTGCGTGTCCAACAGATTCGAAGAGAAGAACAAATGAAAGCAGCATTCAATAAAAAACTGGCGGAAGTTGAAATAGCGGCCCTTCGCTCCCAGATGAACCCTCATTTTCTATTTAATTGCCTCAACTCCATCAACCGCTTCATCCAGCGCAATGAGCCGGATGCCGCTTCGGGTTACCTGACGAAGTTCTCCCGCCTTATCCGCCTGGTGCTCGACAATTCGCGCAGCGACCTGGTTTCTCTGCGGGATGAGATGGAAGCCCTGCGCCTGTACATCGAACTGGAGGCCATGCGGTTCGTCGGCCGCTTTTCCTACTCGATCGACATATCGGCCGAACTGGATACCAGCAGCATTGAGGTACAGCCCATGCTGGTACAGCCTTATGTGGAAAACGCCATCTGGCATGGCCTGATGCATAAGGAAAGCGACGATTGCCAGCTCCAGGTAAAGGTTTTCCCGAAAGACAGCCGCCTGGCCATCGTAGTAGAAGACAACGGCATCGGCCGTGAAATGGCGCGGCAGCTGAAGAGCAAATCGGCCACCCTGCACAAGTCACACGGCATGAAAGTGACGGCCGAACGAATAAAGATCATTAATGAAATCTATCAAGCCAGCGCTACCGTAGTGATCGAAGACCTGAAGGGGGCAAAGGGAGAACCGGCGGGGACGCGGGTAAGCCTGTTTCTTCCTCTGGAATAATAACAAACAAACAACCCACCCATGAAAGCCATACTCGTCGACGATGAACGCTACTGCACCGAGTTGTTATCCGCTCTGCTGGCTAAGAATTGCCCGGAAGTGGAGGTGGTTGCAGAATTCAACGACCCACAGAAGGCTGCGGAGTTTATCCGGGAGAACCCGCCGGACCTATTATTCCTGGACATCGAAATGCCTCGGCTCAATGGCTTTGACCTGCTGGAGCGGGTGCGCCCTGTCACTTTCCAGGTGGTTTTCACTACCGCCTATAACCAATATGCCCTACGCGCCATAAAGATCAGCGCGCTCGACTACCTGCTCAAGCCTATCGATATCGATGAGTTGAAAATTGCAGTAGAAAAAGCCCGGCAACAGCACTCCCCCCAGTGGGGCCAGTTCGAACTCATGGAGCGCACCCGCGCGGCCGGCGGGCAACCCCCCAAAACTATTGCCCTGTCTACCCTGGAAGGCCTGCATTTTGTGGAGGTAGCCGACATCGTCTATTGCCAGAGTGAAGGCAGTTATACCAACCTGTTCTTCATGGACGGGCAGAGCATGCTGTTGTCCAAACCCATAAAGGATGTAGGTGAGCTCCTGATCCCAGCCGGGTTTCTTAGAGTGCACAATTCTTACCTGATCAATCTCAGCCATATCAAGAAATACATTCGGGGGGAAGGCGGGGAGATTATTATGAAGAATGGGCATACCGTGCCGGTGTCGCGCAGTAAAAAGGCGGAGTTTCTGGAGCGGATTGCCAGGTTGTGAGGGGAGGGTTGGGATAGTCCAATTTTTGTGCCTTTAAGGCTACCATTCCAGGGTTGGACAAGTTCGCGGTTCGGTATTCGCTGTTCGCAACCGCGGCAGGCTGCTTGGGCTTACCTGCTTCTAACCGTGTCCAACCTTAGTACGACTTTTGCACCGGCAGAAGTCGCTTGGCGGGGGCAAAAGTTCATTGACAGCTTAGGATAACCAAAGGCGTTTTGAAGTTCTTTTGGCAATTTTAGGATCCCATATAGCGAGCAGGCTGAAAGAGCATCAGGCATTAATACACTGTAAATTAAGTTCTGTACCCCTTTTCGAAGGTGCCCATCTCGTGGTTCGATCATCTTGATCGAACGCGCCGGGAGGGCGCAAAACCCAATGAAAACAGGATAACGTGCGATCAAGATGATCGCCGCACGAATCCCTGCCGGAATAACGACAAAATTTAATTTAGGCTGTAATTAAATTCAGAGCCTGTCCCGGATTCATTTCGCCGGCTTCAGTATGTATTTAACAAAACGGTATGCCTGGCTGCTCCTGGCGCCGACGTAGCGCGAGGGCTGATACCCGTTAGCTATTGGCATCAGCGCTGTGGGCTTCAGCACCGAAGGTGCAAGTGTCCGACTACTACTGCTATTTAAGCAAGCTCGGTAAGCGTAATTTCGCCTTGCTCTACGGTTGTCCACAAAGCGCAGCTTTGGGCAGCCTTTTGGCTAAGATTTGGTAAATTGCTCTAATAACGGAGCAGCAATGAAAATACTGACAGGATTTCCCAGTATCGTTAAGAGTAGTATGCCGCTTTCTATGAATGTTTTTAGCCCGGAAGGCTTTGAGCACTTTAAAAAGCCTTGTCCGGTTTTATTGTTAGTGAAAACAAAACCTTGAAGCCATTAACCGCTTGTTCGTCACCAAGCCACGGAACCAGAGTAGCTTTAACCGTTTTTTCAACCGGCAAAACTTTGATATGAGTTGATCCATGAGCGGCGCCTAACGTAATGTTGCAGCAAAACGAACATACGCGCTTCAAGCCCCGGTACTCAAAGCCGGGCAATGTAATCTCGCTTTAAATCCTGGGCAATAACAATACTTTGCGGAAGCACTACGGTAAAACTTTGATAGATTTACAATTTGTACGACTCTACCGACAAGCGTTATTGCTGGGCACATGACTTGGTCACCCTTCACTACAATGACGAGCAAACGGATTATCCGGTTTATTATCAACTGTGGGATCGCCGGATTGGGAAGCAGTGGCTCTTTTCTTGATGGAAAAAGGCTTTTTGTCTTTATCAATAAAAACAAATGGGACAATAGAACACAAGAGCCTCAGAAATGGCTTAACTATATTAGAACTCGCTATAAGTTAGGCTGTAAAAAACATCCTAGTGAAGGGTGAGGTTTATAAAACCAAAATCCACATCGCCGAGGGTTGCTACGCAAATTTTGCCGGCATTACCCCGCTGTGGACTATCCGGTGGTTTTGGATTCGGGTTTTACCTCCGCATACTTTTGTAAGGTTATTGCCCAGGATTTAAAGCGAGATTACATTGGCAACTTGAGAAGCGATCAAAACATCATCCGCTCATGGAATCAAACTATGTCGTTAGGACAGTTCGCAGATCAACTCAAAGCGGAGCATTTTAACCCGTGGCACAAAGCCCGTTTTTCAAAAGGTAGGCTATACTTATCGAGGCAAAAACCGGCATTATTATGCCTACTTTGCCAATCACCGCATCAAAATTTTGAAAACAAACAAAGGCTGGTTATTGCTTTTTCCCAAAAGGAACTGGTAAGGCACTCCATATTTTGTTGATCACCAATCGCTTGAATTGGTATCCTAGTGGCATCCTGCGGCTTCGCCGCCAGAGGTGGCCTGTCGAGACGTATCATCAAGAGGGCAAAGCCGAGGGCTTGGACAAGTATGAGGTTCGAAAATTTGAGTAGTATACAATCCTATATAGCCTTTGTTGTCGTAACCTATTCGATACTACAATGTGCAAGCTACGACGATGGCCTTTTGTCCAGTATTCGACAGCGGCTCCAAACGGAGACGGACGGCACGCTGCCTTTTTTTTCTCAGAAGGCTGATGCAAGCCGAAGGATTAGTGGCATTGGTTGAATTTGTTTTTTGCAAATGCAAAGGGAGCTTCCCGGCAACAAACCCTTGAGCCCTTAATCCAATGCTTCACTCATGCTTAGGCGCGAGGCTTAATTCTTTGTCCGCCCTCTGCAGCTGGTTAAAACCTTAGCCAAACCTTACAGATGGGCAGATTCGCTGGGCCACACTCAGGATTACCCACAGCAATAGCTCGTGAGTAAAGCGGATTTGGTTATCCTAAATTGTCAAAAGAACTTGAGGTACGCGCGCCCCAGCGATTGATTTTGTGCCGAAACCTGGAGCGCCTGGCCCAGAAAATGAAATTTCCTGCCGGTGCAAAAGTCGTACTTAGACGGGTAGCCGCCTTTAAAAAACGCCTCTTGATTTTCAGTGATTTGCGAATTCCGGGCACCGAATACCGAACACTCCCGGATTGTTCACCGTTCCCTGCCCGATCCGCACTAATTCACGCTACATCTTCCCGGCGACCGCTCGTTTCCAACAACTATAAAGCCAAAACCGCCGATCATAAAAACTCAATTTTCCGGCATTACTTTAGGGGGTACATTTGTGGTATTGGTAATCATTAAAAAATCACCCAACATGGACACCACAGTTGTGAAAGCCACCACTTTAGCAACGGCCCAAGCCCTTTCGGATGACACGCTGATCGATATGGCCCTGGCCGGTAGCCAGACGGCCTACTCCCTAATCGTAAAGCGCCACGAGCGGATGCTGCGGGCTGTGATCACCCGTTATCTCAAGGAAGAAGAAGGCATTCAGGAAGCCCTCCAGGAGACCTTTGTGCGCATGTACCGCAGCCTGGCCGGTTTTCGCCGCGAGTGCAAGCTTTCATCCTGGCTCTGCCGCATCGCGATCTCCACCGCCATCAACCGATACAAAAGCAAACGCAAACCCTATGATGTCGTAGCGGCGGATACCCTGGCCGAGGCCTACGAACTGGCCGGCATTCCCGAAGCGCTGGAGCGCCTCGAGCGTCAGGAAACCAGCTTGTGGGTGCAACGGGCCCTGAGCCGGTTACCAGCCAAAGACGCTTCGGTACTCGATCAGTTCTACCTCAAAGGTTGGTCGGTAGATGAAATCCGCCAGGCTACCGGGCTGACGGAATCCAACGTCAAAACCCGGCTGCTGCGCGCGCGCAGGCGGCTGAGGCAGGTGGTGGAACAGGAGTTTCAACAGCAACTGATGAATTAGGTTGGTTGGTTGAGTAGGTTGAAGCGGCGGCAACTACTCAACCCCCCTACCTACCCTACTTATTCTGCATCTTCGCCCAGGTATCCTTCAAAGTTACCGTGCGATTGAAGACCAGCTTTTTATCCGTGCTGTCGGGATCGACTGCGAAGTAGCCCAGGCGCAGGAACTGAAAACAGCCGCCCGGCTGAGCACTGGCCAGGCTGGGTTCGATATAAGCCTTTTCGATGACCTGGAGGGAATCGGGATTAAAAAAATCCAGGTAATCCTTATCCTCATGGCTGTCCGGCTGAGGGTCCGTAAACAGGCGGTCATACAGGCGCACTTCCGCCTCTTTCGCATGGGCTGCCGACACCCAGTGTAAGGTGCCTTTTGCCTTGATTCCGGAAGTATCCGCTCCACTCTTGCTTTCGGGGTAGTACGTACAGCGTACTTCTGTAATTTCTCCGGTGGCCGGATCTTTCTCAAACCCTTCACAGTGCAGGATGTAGGCCCCTTTCAGGCGCACGTCCCGGCCCGGGCCCATACGGAAGTACTTCCGGGGCGGGTCCTCCATAAAATCATCCCGTTCGATGTAGAGCTCCCGGGAGAAGGGCATGGTGCGGTTGCCCATGCTTTCATCTTCGGGGTTGTTTTCCACTTCCATGTCTTCCACCTTACCCTCCGGATAATTGGTAATAACGACCTTGAGTGGGTTGAGTACAGCCATTACACGGGCCGCAGTGCGGTTGAGTTCATCCCTTACGCAAAATTCCAGCAAGCTGATCTCAATAAGGTTCTCCCGCTTGGCAGTACCGGCTTTGTCACAAAAAGTGCGGAGGGCGCCCGGAGGAAAGCCACGGCGGCGCATTCCGGAAAGGGTAGGCATACGGGGATCGTCCCAGCCGCTGACACGGCCTTCCCGGACCAGTTTGAGCAGCCTCCGCTTACTGGTGATCATATAGGAGACGTTCATCCGGGCAAACTCGATCTGCCGGGAGGGGAAGATTTCCAGCTTTTCGATGAACCAGTCGTACAAGGGCCGGTGGTGGATAAACTCCAGGGAACAAAGGGAATGGGTGATCTCCTCAATAGAATCCGACTGCCCGTGGGCAAAGTCGTACATCGGGTAGATGCACCATTCATCACCGGTTCGGTGGTGGTGGTCCCGCTTGATGCGGTACATAATCGGATCCCGCAAGTGCATGTTATCAGCGGCCATATCGATCCGGGCGCGCAGCACCTTGGCGCCATCCGGGAATTCGCCGGCCCGCATGCGCTGAAAAAGGTCCAGGTTTTCCTCAATACTTCGGCTGCGAAAAGGGCTTTCCCTGCCCGGTTCGGTAGGAGTCCCCTTCATTTCTGCGATCTCTTCCGCGGAAGAATCATCGACATAGGCCAGCCCTTTCCGGATCAGTTTAATGGCAAATTCATAAAGCTCGGGGAAGTAATCGGAGGCATAGTACTCGCGGTCATCCCAATCAAACCCCAACCAGCGGATGTCCCGCTTGATGTTTTCCACATATTCCGTTTCTTCCGTTGTCGGGTTGGTGTCATCAAAGCGCAGGTTGGTCAGGCCTCCGTACTTGCTGGCCAGCTGGAAGTTAATACATATAGCTTTCGCGTGCCCGATATGCAGATAACCGTTGGGTTCCGGCGGGAACCGCGTATGGACGCGCCCGCTGTGCTTCCCGTTGCGTATGTCCTCTTCTATGATCTGCTCAATGAAATTGAGGGATTCCCTTTCCTTGCTTTCTTCTTTATTATTGAGTTCATTCATGGTTTGGTAGTTGAATGAAGGATTGAATGATTGAATAATTGAACGGGCCACAGCAGGTTTCCGTTACATCCGTTCCGGCATTTCTATGCCTAAGAGGCCCAATCCCTGCTTCAGGACAATGGCCACGGCCTGGCTCAACTGAAGGCGAAAGGCCTTTGCCTCCGCTGTTTTAGCGTTGAGAATAGACAGGTCGTGATAAAACCGGTGATAGGCCTTGGCCAGGTCATAACAGAAGTTGGCGATACCGGACGGGTCGTATTCTTCAGCCGCCAGTTTTACCAGGGCGGGAAAAGCATAAACCATATTCAGCATCTCCTTTTCCTGAGGTTCGAGCTGTTGGTAATCAGCCGCCGCATCCAGGGGCGGGTCTCCGGCTTTGCGCAGGACCGACTGCACCCGCACATAGGCATTCTGCACATAGGGCCCGGTCTGCCCCTGCAGGTCGACCGATTCCTTTGGGTCGAAAACCATGCGTTTTTGGGGCTGCACCTTAATAATAAAGAACTTGAGGGCCGCGATGGCGATTTGCCGGATCACTTCTTCCTGTTCTTTTTCCGAAAGGCCGCTGATGGTGTCCCGGTCGGCCGTGTTCTTCCTTGCTTCCTCCACCACCTCAGCGATGAGGTCGTCGGCGTCCACGACGGTTCCTTCCCGGGATTTCATCTTGCCGGTGGGCAGGTCGACCATCCCATACGACAGGTGGTACAGCCCATGGGCGTAGGGTTCTCCCAGCCGCTTGAGTATTTCAAACAAGGCCTGGAAGTGATAGTTCTGCTCATTGGCCACTACGTAGACCATCTTATCCACCCCAAAATCCTGGTAGCGTTTTTGGGCCGTGCCGATATCCTGGGTCATATATACAGAGGTGCCGTCACTGCGCAGGACCAGCTTCTGGTCGAGATTGGCGTCGGTGAGGTCGATCCATACGGAACCGTCCTCCTTTTGGTAGAAAAGGCCCTTTTCCAGCCCCTTCTGCACGGCGTCTTTTCCCAGAAGATAGGTTTCGGACTCAAAGTACAGTTGGTCGAATTCAACGCCCAGCTGTTTATACGTTTCATCGAACCCCTGGTACACCCAATCGTTCATCTGTTTCCAGAGTCCCTTGGTTGCCGGATCGCCGGCTTCCCACTGAAGGAGCATTTGCTTGGCTTCGGCGCCCAGGCTGCTGTATTCGTTGAAGTAAGTGTTCTTGAAAGCCTTAAAAAAATCAGGCTCGGCCTGGCCGGTGTCCGCCTTTGTTTCGAAGAGCTTCCGTGCTTCCTCACTTTGTTGCCAGCCCTGATATTCCTCCCGCAATTTCTTTTCGAAGAGCACGTAATAATCGCCTACGAAATGGTCGCCCTTCTCCCCTGCCGATGCCGGGGTTGCCCCCTTTCCAAACTTTTGCCAGGCCAGCATACTCTTACAGATGGCAATACCCCGGTCGTTGATGATCTGCACCCGAACGACCTCATAACCGGCCGCTTCCAGTATCCTGGAGGCCGACCAGCCCAAAAGTATGTTGCGGATATGCCCCAGGTGCAGCGGTTTGTTAGTGTTGGGCGAAGAAAATTCCACCATCACTTTCTGCCCGTTGGCAGGCTGGCGCCCGTAGGAGGCATCCTGGTAAATGCCTGCCAGAAATTCCCGCCAGAAAGAATGGCTCAGGGACAGGTTGAGAAAGCCCTTTATGACGTTGTATTGCTCGATTGGCTCAACTTCGCCGACCAGATAAGCGCCCAGTTCTTCGGCAATCTGATCCGGTTTCTTTTTGGCAATGCGGGCAAAGGGGAAGGCCACCACTGTGTAATCACCTTCGAACTCCTTGCGGGTACTGTTCATGGTTATCTGATCCGCTGTTATATCCGCTCCATAAAGGCTTTTTATACCCTTGATAACCCCGTTTTGTATTGAATCAATGATGCTCATTAGCTAGGCAGTCTGTTTTTTCCGGTTTCGTTAGGCGGCCAAATTTATTACTTTTCCTGCTCAATTTTGGTTCTTTGTTAAATTTCGTGTCAATGATCAGGCTCGGGGCACTTCCTTTTTGAGGTATATTTTGCCGGGGATGCACTCGCTTTGCCCGGTATTGCCGGTCCAGGGGCCCTCCAGTTTCACCTGTTTGCCCTGAACATACAAAGTGAGGCTCGCCTTTTTGTAACACCATTCCATATCTTCTCTTTTCCAGTTTTTTGCAATATTGGTTTCCGTTAAGTGGACGGTTTTGCCCTCCACCACCCCTACTAAATCCATAACAGCATAGATGGAGCCTATGGCGACGTAAGAACGCCCGGTAACTTTATTGCCTTTTTGTTTAAGGTAAAGCTCAAATTCATACACCGGAGCGAAGCCACCGGGGTCTTGCGTAAGGGTGCCTTTCCACACTCCGGTGAAATCATTCTGGGCGCTGGCCCAAAATGGACAGGCGAGCATTACGATGACAAACCACACCTTCATATCATCTTTTTTCTTTTTACTATAGAGCAACCCAAAAAACAGGCTTACTGTTCCCCATCAGCCGGTTCTTCAAAAAAACTGAAGATCGTCTTGCCGTAATGGCGTTCCTGAAAAAAGTGAGAGGCCTGCTCAAAAGAATGGTTGGGGTTGTGCTCCAAAACCAGCCACCCTCCCGGCTTAAGCAATTGATGCTGAAAAATTAACCCGGGAATGGTATCAATGGTTGGCAAGGGATAAGGAGGGCCGGCAAAAATATAATCATACTTTTCCACTGTAGAGCGGATAAATTTAAAGACGTCCCCTTTAATGATGTGGATACATGCCTCAATATCCAACTCCTGAGCGGTTTTTTTTACAAAGGACACACAACCCGGAAATTTATCCACGTAGGTCACATCACAACAACCCCGGGATATAAACTCATAGCTGTGGCTGCCGGTCCCTCCAAAGAGGTCGAGCACCTTGAGCCCTTCAAAGTCCCAGTGGTTTTGTAAAATATTAAACAGCCCTTCCTTGGCAAAATCCGTAGTTGGCCGGGTCGGCCAGTTCTTTGCCGGTGGGTTAAAACGCCTGCCTTTAAATGTTCCGCCGATGATGCGCATGGGTGAGGTTGTGAGTTATATGGTTATACTGTTTCTATTGTCATATTGCTTTAGGGCTTTATTGTTATATAGGAGTAGTTAGTGTAATCCTGTTGTTACCGGGATAGTTCAATTTTCTGTGTCTTTTAAGGGTATCAGTCTAACATTGGACGGCCTCGTACATCCTGCCTGCTCGGCCGTGGCCTCACGGGCAGGCCGGCGTACATACAAGGGGCTCCCACTGTGTCCGTTCATCCCCGAATCGAGTTCGGGGCAGGCGTACACAACCCCGGCCCAGTCTGTCCGGCCACAGGAACCGTATAACAATCCGGCAATATCCTCCTGAATCACCCACAAATACTGAGCCCCAGCAGGTCAAAATAAAAATGATTCGGCTCCTGGCTTATTTTAGGCCCCAGGTGGAAGAAAGCCGGAGGTTCGACAAAATGAACGTGCTTGAGGTACCGAAAAGCTTCGCGATAAATCTCGGAATCTTTTACCAGCTGCCCAGATAGGTAAGCAGGCGCCCTGCCTGGTTTGAAGCCAAACTGCTGGTAGGGTAAAAGGAGAAAGTAGATGAAATCTTTGGCGCTCCGATACGGGAAAGCGTTGGCGAACAGCAGGTTTTTATCTTCAAAAGCGAAAATGAACACCAGCCCATTTCTGAGGTGCGCAAAAACCTGTGGGCCTTCCCGGGAAACAGCCAGTTTGCGAATGCCTTGCAGCAAAGCCGAAGTGGCGTGAAAGATTCGGCAGCCGGCGAAGGCCTGGCGGGCAAAGGCTTCCATGGCCTGTGGAATGCTGTATATATTTTGGAATTCATAATCCGGAAGTGCATCCGACAAGATGACATCGCCGGGGGCCATCTCGGTAGCTTGTTCCAGGTAGGCGGCTTTTTTCTGCTCGTTGTACAACCGTTGGGGAACGAGGGTGCTTTTTCCGTTGATCCAGGCCGCTTTCACCGTGCGGTAAGAGTGGGCCAGCAAGCTGTCTCCCTGAACCAGGGACTTCAAAATAGAAGGCTGCACCATGATCTGAGGGCCCACCTCATAAGACCGGATGGCCAGCAGGTGCTGGCGGCTGTCCATGACCATAAAATCAAAACTGTCCACCCCCATCAGGATGGACAGTTCATAAATATTGGTATTCTTTTTTACAAAGGTATCCTCTATGAGGTCCTTGATTATCGTTCCCAATTTCCTGCCAGGTTTGGTGCATTCATATTCCCGAACTTAATCGTGCTATTGGGGTCATAGCTGTTGTCGTAACGGGCAAATCGAGGATCTTTATACGGCCCCATAAAGACTTTACGGCGCACCCCTACTTCTACTACCGGAACATTGGTGCTCTGGTAAGTAATGGTATCTGCCTGAATCTCGAACTCAGCACCGGCGCCATAAGGCACATAGCGCAAGGAGTCCAGGTTAATCCCCATTGCCGACATGGAGTCGATTGCCGACATGTAAGTTGTATCGTAGATGATCTCTCCGGTAAAGTCGGGATCATCGGGGTCACCGATAACACTCACGATGCTGAAACTGTCTGTTTTGAGTACGTAAGACAGGGAGTCGAAACTCGGGGCGAAGCCTCCTTTAATGTTTCGGAAAGCTTCTTGAACGGTTCTGATCTTCCTCAATTTGTCAATCACTGCACGTTCCCGCTTTTCTTTCTCAGCCTTGAAGGCAATAGGCTCGCTGATACTGCTGATGAGTACCCATATCAAACCTACGACAATGGCGGCCAGAACTAAGTTGATCAATATTCTCATTTTTCGGTTTGTTTTGACGCAATAATAAAGATTTTTAGGCAAATAATGCCTGTTGGGCTCAAGCAATTTTAACACAATTACCCGAGACGAAAAAACAAACCGGCGTTAAAAATGCAGTCGGCCTGCCTGCTTTTAACACCTTTTTACATTTTGAGGCTAATTGGGGGCCTTTATTTGGCCCCTACCAGGCATTTGCCGGCGTAGGCGGCGCCTTCTTCAACCACCAGAAATTTAGCCTGAATATCTCCCTCTATCTGAGCCGTTCCCATCAGATGTAAAGTTCCGCTGACCATTACGTCGCCTTTGATATGGCCCATCACTACCGTTTCGGAGGCGGTCACATTTCCTTCTACCCTACCGGCCTCTCCGATGACGAGCCGCCGTTCGCATTTGAGTTGCCCGATGACGATACCGTCGAGACGGATGCTCTCCACCGAGGAGAAATCCCCTTCAATACGGGTACCTTTGGCTACCACACAATTGGCGTCACTGCTTTTCAATGTTGCCGGGCGTGAGGTTTCGGCCTTATCGGCCTTCTTTTTTGTTTTGGAAAGCATTGTCATTACAGCCATCTACTTACAGTTTTCCGGTCAATTGCTTTAACTTACCGCCGAACTTTACGCACTTCCATATTGTACTATCACGGTGTGGGCGGGTCAAAACGTGTTCACATTTTATGGCATTCATACCATAAAATAAAAAAAATATTCATTCTTTACACTATGAGCATCACTATTCTGGGTATCGAATCCTCCTGTGACGACACTTCGGCAGCGTTGCTACGCGACGGGATGGTTCTCAGCAATTGTATCGCCAACCAGGAGGCACACCGTTTATACGGAGGAGTCGTGCCGGAAGTTGCATCTCGCGCCCATCAAAAAAACATCATTCCCGTAGTAGACCTGGCTATCAAAAGGGCGGGCGTCAATAAGCGGGATATCGACGCTATTGCCTTCACTCGCGGGCCCGGGCTCATGGGTTCTCTCATCGTTGGCGTTTCCTTTGCCAAGGCCTATGCCCTCAGCCTTGGCATTCCGCTGATCGAAGTCAACCACATGCAAGCCCACGTGCTGGCCCACTTTGCCGAGGATCCCAAGCCACCGTTTCCCTTTCTTTGCCTCACCGTTTCCGGAGGGCATACCCAGATCGTCCTCGTCCGGGATCATCTGGATATGGAAATTCTCGGACAAACGCTTGATGATGCCGCCGGTGAAGCCTTTGATAAAACCGGAAAGCTTATAGGGCTGGACTATCCCGCCGGGCCCATTATCGACCAGTTGGCGCAACATGGCCAGCCGGTTTTTGATTTTCCGGAGCCGCAAATTTCCGGGCTCGACTTCAGTTTCAGCGGCCTGAAAACCTCGATCCTGTATTTTCTTCAAAAAAAGAAAAACGAAACACCGGGTTTTATTGAGGAAAACAAGGCCGACATCTGCGCCTCGGTGCAAAGCCGCATCGTCAGCATCCTGATCAACAAGCTCAGCCAGGCGGCAGAAACAACCGGGATACGGGAAATAGCGATCGCCGGCGGCGTTTCCGCCAATTCCGGGCTGAGGGCCGCTTTGGAAAAAACGGGAAAGGAAAAAGGCTGGAACACCTACGTTCCGAAATTCGAGTACTGCACCGATAACGCGGCGATGATCGCCGTGACGGGCTACTACAAATACCTGAAAAAAGACTTTGTGAGCCAGGAAGTAGCGCCGGTGGCGAGGTGGCGGGTGTAGAAGAACATGCGGCGTTCCTGTCGGTGTTGGTGGGCCAACAGGCAACCAACAATTGGCCTTTCCGTTAGAACTCCCGAATCAACTTCTTTTTCATCTCCTGGAATTCCTCCTCGGAAATGACGCCGTTATCCCGCAGTTCGGCTAGCTCTTTCAGGCGTTGGATGACATTGCCGTCTTTTGCTATAGCAGCAGGGCCGGCTTTTTCTGCTTCGGCTTTCACTTTTGCTTCGGCTTCGGCCTGTGCCTTACCCTCTGCTTCCGCTTCTTTCCGGGCTTTTTGGTCTTTGCGCAATTGCTCGGCTACTTTTTTGCCTTTTTCGAATTGTTCTTTGTACAACTTCTTCAGGCGGGCAGGGTCAAAATCGAGAATGGTGCCGCCGGATTCAAAGTGGCGCTTAAAAACCTGGCCCAGTGCATAGGTAGTAGCGCCGGCAAAGATGGAAACGGTAACCCCGCCAATGATAGAGCCCACAACCGGTAGCATTTTCACCAGGCTGCCGGCAGTGATCCTGGCAACGGTAGAACTCGTCAGAGAGGTTACGATGGCTTTCCCCTGCGTCTCGGAAAAATCTACATCATAGACCTTGCACATTTGGCGGATCATATCCAGCTGCAAGGCGCTCACGGCAAATACATCGGCAACGAGCACCGGGATCAGCCCCGCTCCCATAGACCAGATCACATGGTTGCGAATGATGGTGTCTACATGCTTGGAGCGTTCACTATTGTTGCTCATCATCTTTTCTTTTATCGTTTTCGTAGCGTAGTCCAGTATCTTCTTGGGTTCCACGGAAGTTATTTTTTTCCAATATTAAAGGCAATAATCGGCTTCTGCAAGATTTCTTCGACTAAACGAAAGGAATGAAGGATTGAATGTCAAGTGATGGATGGCCCCCTCCTTCCTTCATTCATTCATTCCTTCATTCCCTCATTCCTTCCCTACTCCACCCTCACCCTCACCCCTGCCGAATGGCTGGTAAACTCCGGCGCATACATACACTGAATGCTGGCCAGGCCGTTGGAGAAATCGCCCCGGTGCACTACTCTCAATGGGTATTCGAACACGTAAGTCCCCTGAGGCAGGTAGCCTATGAAGAAGTGGGTGGCCAGATCCCGGGTGCTTTCGTAGTAGCCCAGGCCGCCCTGCCATTTATACTGGCTAAACACATTGATGGGCTCCAGGCCGCTGGCGCGCATATCTTTCAGGTGTACATATTCCATGGCGCGGTCTACCCGCAATTCAATGCGGACGATCAGCTTATCGCCAGGTTCGAGAGGGCTGTCGGCGGTGATAGCCGTAAGCTCAGGGCCCCGGTCCCCGATCGTTTCCTTAAACAGTTGCTTATCCAGCTTCAGAGGGGTGTCTTTAAAGATATCGACCTTATCGAGTTCCTCAAAATACTGCCAGTAGGCAGCGCCCCAGGCGATACTATTATTGGGGTTGGTGACCTTCACTCTGCTAAAGTCCGGGCTAATTTCCTTACCGCTCCAGCTGGCCTTAAAATAGCCGGTGCCAGCCTCCGCGGAACGGCGGGCTTCGATGAGCTCTGGCTGGAAGCTCTCCTCATCCAGCCTGGGGAAGCTCACTTCCGCCAGGCGGGTATTTTCCAGCCAGTTGTCTCCGAAGCGAAGCAGGGCATAGACGGCATTAGCCGTGGCTTTGGTAGTTTTCCAGTGGTTGGTTTGCTTGTTTTTCAGCAGCCAGATCTTGAGTTGCTCGACCGCCTCCGCATCGTTGGCCACCTCGGAAAACACTTCCACCATCAGGGCGTGGGTCTCGATAGGCATCTCGTACCAGAAGAAACCCGCATTGTATTTCCAGTACATTCCCAGTTCTTCGCTGTACAGTGCCCGTTCGCGCAACGAGCGGGTGATCCGGCCTGCCGTTGCTGGCTTATCATGGCGTTGCATCGCGATGGCCATCAACCCTTCCTGGTAAAGCCCTTTATTGAGCCAGTATTTGTCCACCTGCCCGAGGTAGTATTCCTGAGCTTCTCCGGCTTTTCCCTGAACAGGTACATCCTGGAATAAGCTGCGGGCATACAAATAATGAATAACCAGGCCGGCGAGATTGTCATCCTCGAGTTTGGCGCGCCCTTGTTTCACCTCGTATAGCAGTTGTTCGTAGTGATCGGCCAGCTCGCGGTCGACAAATTCAGCGGCCCGTTGCACCAGGTTCCAGGCCCGGGAGCCCGGCTGAATATCCTGGACGCCGAGGGCGCGCAGGCGGCCCATGCCTTCCAGGATATACTGGGTGATATACCAGCTGTCCTGCCCTCCCGGGAACCAGGCGAAGCCGCCGGACTCTGACTGTCGTTCGATGAGCTGCGCCAGGGCATTTTCCTGTTCGTAGCCCATGCGGTTGAGGTCGAATAACAAGCCGATGCGCTTGCGCTGTTCGGCTTCGCTCTGCGCCTGCCGCACCCAGGGGGTTTCTTCGAGCAGAGCCGTTTTAAGCTCTTCGTTTTTCTCCAGCTCGCTGATCAGCGCGTCGGAGTTTTTCCACTGCTCAAATACCTGCTGGATGGCAGGGTTGGAGTTGGCCACCGAGGCGGCCAGTGAGTTGGCGTAATACCGGGCAAATATCTGTTCGCTGCATTCGTAGGGGAACTCCATCAGATACGGCAGGGCCTTCACGGCGTACCAGGCGGGGTTGGAGGTGAATTCCAGGGAGAAGGTATGGTTTTGCAGGGTATTGGACTTCCCGGCTTTGGCCATTGCTTCAAAATTAAATTCCCGGGTTTGGTTGCCTTTAACCGGCAGCGGCATGGTTTCGGTGACCAGCGTACGGTTGGTCAGCACCGGCAGGGCGCTTTCCTCCCCATCTGAATAGTTGCCCGCTTTGGCGACAATTCGATGCGTAACCGCCAGCACTTCTCCCCTGGGCACCTTCACCGTCCAGGCCAGGCGGGCCGACTGCCCTGCTTCGGCTTCAAAGGAAACCGTGTTTTTATCATTGCCAAACAATTCATCAATGGGCTGCATGCTGAGGGCGTCAAAGAGCATCAGCTCGGCCGTACCGGCCATTTTCTCATCGGCCAGGTTGCTCACCTTGGCCGTAAACTCGATCTCATCCCCCTCCCTGAGGAAGCGCGGCGGGTTGGGGAGCACCATCAGTTCTTTTTGGGTCACCACCTCGTTTTCACTGACGGCGTACTGCAGGCTCTGGGTATGCGCCAGGGCCAGGAACTTCCAGCGCGTCAGCGCTTCGTTCATTTTAAAGCGGATGATCACGTTGCCCTCTTTGTCTGTCCGCAACTCGGGAAAGAAAAAGACGGTCTCCTTGAGGTTGCGCCGCACCGGCGGAGCGGGCGCCGTTTCGGCTTGCTGCCCTTGCCCCGGCTCCGGAGCGGGCGGTGGCGCCACCCTGTCCGCTGAATCTGCCATTTTAGCCATACCGGCGCCATCCTCATCCGCTGAAAAAGCCACAACGGACTCCTCCATCGGGGCATCAGCCGTCATAGCATTGGCGCGCATGCGCACCACGCCGCCGGCAAAATTACCTCCATAGCCGTAAAAGCTGAAGTTAAACCAGTTCAGGCTCCGGTAGGCGCGCTGAGGTGAATCTGGAGAAAGCGGATAGTAGTAAAAGGTATTGCTGCTGGCACTACTGAAATGCTGGCTTTGCCAGGCCCGCGCCTGATAATTGTAGGGGAAGGGGCTAAAGGCCCAGGAATTGGGCCGAAACTGGTCCAGGGAGGCGTCATAGAGGGTGGCTGCCATCTCCGCCGCCACCTTTTCGTTGCCGGGGCCACTGATCTTGATCTGCCAGGCTTCCTCCTCTCCGGGAAGCAACTTATTCCGGAAGGTATTGTATTCGATTTTCAGCTCTTTATCTTTCCAGGGTACCCCGATGGTTTCCGTCCAGGTAAAGGGCCTGTTGAATTTCACAAAGCTGAACTGGGCGTAAATGTTGCCCTTATCCTCTTCGGTTACCTGGTGGGTAACGGCCTGCCAGGGCTTAATTTTCAACCAGGTGCGCTCGGCTACTTCCATCCGCCGTTCCAGTTCATAGAGCACATTGAGCTCATCAGCGGCAGTAGCCAGCAGAATGGCAGCCTCGTCTCCGGGGCGATATCCACCGCTTGCCGGTTGTTTCTTCCAGGCGATGACAGCGGAAGGAAAGGCTTTCTCTTTTGCATCGTAGACCAGGAAGTATTTTTTCACCTCAATGGCGTTGCCCTTATCATCCTTCGTCTGCAAGTTGAGCACATAATGCCCTACCGGCCAGCCCGAGACGTTGATGAAAACGGTATCTTCCTTTGCCGTGTTGAAGGGTTGGTTCAGGACTTCATTCCCAATGGGCCAATTCTCAGATTGGTCTTCATTGCTATAAGCAAAGTGGGGAAAGTCCCGCCGGAAGGCTGTTTCTTCGATAACCCGGCGGTCCGGCTTTTCCCAGTAGCGGTTGACAAAAATCTGTTGGGGCGCTTCCAGGCGGTTAATGGCGAGAATACCCTGTGCCGGCTGAGGTGCACCATCCAGGTTTTGAGTGACAATACCCACCGGGATCAACCCGGACTCCCGGCCGATGCTTTCCGAAATAGTGACATCGGCTTTGAGCCCCAGGTAAGCCAGGTTGAGGCTTTTGCTGGCAGAGTGGGTTTCCCCGGTGATGTCGACTACATCTACATAAGCCGTGAAGATAAATTCGGGTTTATCCTCCTTATCGATACTGAGATCGGGCTGAGCGACGAAGGAAAACTCGAAGCTTCCATCCGCCGCGGTTGTCAAAGTACCGGTAGCGATCTCCTGGCTTTCGCCGGAGCGCGGAAAACCCCGTCCCCCGTAACCCCACCAGGGGAACCATGGATACCGAACCTCTCTTACCACCCGGTACTGCACTTCCGCCCCATCGATGCTGCTGCCGGCAAAAGCCAGGGCCTTACCCGTGAAGCTCACCGTATCGCCCAGGGCGGGGCTGCCTTCGGCAGGCTCCATCACCACTTCAAATTTAGGCCGTTTGTATTCTTCAACCGAGAAATACTCAAAACCGTTGCCGGCGTCGGAAAACAGGCGCATCTGGCCCAGCAGCCCTCCCTGAGGGGCGGTAAAGGAGCCGTTGGCCGTTCCGTATTCATTGGTAGTCAGCTCCTGCTTAGCCACTTCCTGTCCGTTGACATCAAAGAACGTGACGGTAAACTTGTGTTTGGGCAGGATGGAAGGGATGTTTTGCTCGTCCTTATCCAGCACAATGGCTTTGAAGTAGATCGTCTGTCCCGGGCGGTAGATGGCGCGGTCGAGGAAAAAATGGGTAGCCAGGTTGCGCGAGGGTCGGGATGAGGAGCGATAGCTGGAAAAGCCATCCTGAAAAAAGAGTACATCCTCCCCTTTGGAGAAGCGCGCCTGAAAATAGGAGTTGTCCGGAACATCGGGCCGGATGAACCCATCCTTGTTGCTGCGGGCCTGGCCCAGCTTCACCCGCTCCTGTCTGCGCTCCTTACGGTTGTACTGATTGGTAAAAAACTCTGCCAGGACGCCCTCCAGCGGCGCGCCGGTTTCCCGGTGGAGCATCAGGAACTCGATGCCGTTTTCCGGGCTGCGGCGGTTAAAATAACTTAGTTCCGAAACCGTGGTGAACAAGTACCCCACGGCCTGTTCTGAAAAAGTGAAGGTAGAATTATTAGCAACGAGAATAGCATAGTAACCAAGCGGCAGCCCCTTGATATCAACTTCAGTGATATGCTCCTGCAGGTCGCCGTCATCTGGCAGTTTAACACTCCATTCCCTGAGCGGCTTGCGGGCCGCCAGCTTTTGGAATAGTTCTTCGGGGCGGCTGTTTTCGAGTGAAGACTGTTCGCTTTCCTCTACTCTTATGATGCGGAAGTAGCCCTCGGTTACATTTCGATAAGAAACCGAGGCGAGCATTGGCATTTGGGGTAAGTTGACCTCTTCCACCTTAAACTCCAGTGTTTTCCGCAGGAGCTGGCTGCGCAGTGTTCCACATTGCCTGGCGCCATAGCTCTCGGGGAAACGATCGATTGCCTGTTCGCAAAGCTCCAGCGCTGCTTTGAGTTTCCATTTCTGTTCTTCTGCTTCTACGGGCGCGAAGGTATTGCCCTGCTCGGTGTACAAGCTGGCCATCGCGTACCATATTTCAGCGAGCAGCGGCTTGCCGGCGTAACGATCTTCCAGCACCTGCAGCGCCTTCAGATAGAGGTCGTCTTTATTGCTGAGAATAGCATTATCGCGGACGAACCTCAGCCGAAACAGGTCGGCGTCGAGCAGGGCCGCGTCCATGTCATCCGCCAGGCGGCGCCGGAGCAAATCCTGAAAGAGTTCCAGCGCCCGGTATTTGTAGGACAGGGTATCGCGGGTATTCCACGCTACATCTATGAAAGCCGCCGCCGGAGCGAACGCTTCTTCCTGATCGATATGAAAACGGTAGGCCGGCTGAGTGAGGTACGAGCGTTCATTGGCGAAGTGGCTGATGGCGCGATGCACCAGAAAATCGTAGAGGGTAGGCCGGAGTACGTCGGTATTAGCGGTCTCTTTGGACGTATAAGTAATCGCATCATAATCGGTGATCGGAATCTCCGCTAACTTGTCATTTCCAACCGACAGGAGGTAATAGCGGGAAGCTTCCTGCAGCAGCTGGGCCAGGCTCCAGGTTTCCAGGTCATCGGGGAGAAAGCCTGCGGTTGTCGTCCGGTTGGCCAGGCGCCAGTAATTCTGGTCGGTGTAGTTCTGGAGCAATTCCCCCGTCAGGGAGTAGAGGACCGGCTGCACGGGAAACTCAGCCGCTTTGGCCTCTTCGGCCATGCGCAGGATCACCTTGGCCAGGCCGCCTTCTTCCAGTTGTCCCTGGTATTTGTTGCGGTAGATAATCGTTTTGACCATCTGAGCGGGTTGCTTATCCTTTTTAACCCGTTCGTACAGCTCATTTACCTTTTCCAGGGCCGAGCGGGGCAGCCCTTCATTCTCAAGCGAGTCAATGGTTTTCCACTCGGCCAGATAAGGGTCTTGCTTTGCCATGGTTTTATTTTGTCTTGTATTCTGGCTCCACAGGGTTGCGGCGCTGAAAAGAAAGAGTAACAGTAAGGCTGGGAAGATGCGATTCATCATGGTTAGTTGGTTAGCTTCTGAATTTTACAGCAATATACGGTGAAGCCTTTTCACTTCACCCATTAATACGATGCCGGAGGGGTATCAATTACATAAAGGGAATGTTTTTTTTGTGTTGGGTTGGATTGTCATATTGTCCTATTGTGGGATAGTTCAATTTTCTGTGTCTTTTAGAGCTTGTTCAAATTTCATCCTTGGGTATGAAACCGCCCAATATCCACCGCTTCTTCTAATGTAACATTTTTTATCAGGAAATCAGCCATGTGTCGGGCCCAGAAAGGGCCGAGGGAGGCCCCTTTAGCGCCCAGCCCGTTAAAGAGGGCTAGTTGGGGAAACTGAGGATGCCGTCCCAGAAAAGGCCGCCGGTCCTTAACCGTCGGGCGGATGGCGGCACGGTGTTCCACCACCTCAAAGGGAATTTGGAGGATATCTCTCAGGCGGCCCTCCAGGTATTCGCGCCCTTCCGCAGTAGGGTTGGCATCCTCATAATTCCAGCTATAGGTAGAGCCAACCCAGTACAGCCCCTCCTGAAGAGGGACGATAAACACACGATGTTTAAGAATCTTTTCAAAATGCCCATCCGGAATGCGGATGATCAACACCTCTCCTTTAGCGCCTCCGAAGGGCAGGTAACTGAAAAAAGGATTCTGTTTCGCCCGGGGCCCTTCACAAAAGACCGCTGTTTGGGCCTCAAGTTCACCGTAAAGAACCGCCTTGCCGGCCAGATCCAGTTGCTCATAGTCGAATGTCTCTTCCGTGATCGCGTTTTGTTCCCGCAGGTAGACACGGTAGGCCCTGGCCAGCCTGCCTACCTCCACCTGGGCGCTGTGCTGCACCTCTCCATAGCTGTAAGCGGGCACAGTGCAGGCAGCGTAGCCTTCCAGTTCCGCAGCATCCAGCATATACCTGTCGTAACCTTCTTCGGCGGTGCGGGCCAGCCAGTCGTTCTCCTCCCGGGTGTTAAACAGCGCCCGGAGGATGTTTCGCTCGTGGTAGATGGAAATACTCAGCCGGCTCTCCAGTTTCCGGTAGGTAGCCCTGGCAAAGGGGATCAGTTCATCCACCCGCCAGGATTTCACATATCGCCGGCCGGTGATGGGGTTGATGATGCCGGCGGCGGCCTGAGTGGCCGTTCGTTCATCGAAATGATCGATTACATGCACCCGTTTGCCGGCCTGCTCCAGAAAATGAGACAGCAGCGTGCCGGCTAAGCCTTGTCCGATGATGAGAAAGTCTATTTTCATTTAAGTACAAGGACTGGATTAATGAATGGCTACCATTCCAGGGTTGGACGAGTTCGCGGTTCGGTATTCGCTGTTCGCAACCGCGGCAGGCTGCCTGGGCTTACCTGCTTCTAACCGTGTCCAACGTTAGACGGGCAGCCTAATGAATGACTAGATAATTGAATACCAGGGCTTTAGGCCGGGTTTCATGTTTTGTTAATTGTGTCCCGGCGCTCTACAGCCCATCCAACTCCTCCCTCACTTTTTTGGGCAGCCCCTGCACCACCAGTTCGTAGGAGTGGTCGACCAGTTCACGGAGGAAGCTGTCGGACAGGCCGGTTTCAAACTCCACCGTATTCCAGTGGTTTTTGTTCATGTGCCAGCCGGGCCGTATTTCCGGGTATTCTTCCCTCAGGCCGATGGCCCGATCCGGATCGCATTTGAGGTTAGCCGTAAATTCCGGGCTGTCCAGCCCGGTAAGGGCGAACATTTTGCCCATGACTTTGAAGACCAGCGTATCTTCTCCAAAGGGGAAGGTTTCCTCCACACCCTTTTTGGAAAGGCAGTACTCCCGGAATTCTTCGATATTCATTTTTCAGGGATTTTAAGCTTAGGGCTAAAGGTAGGAAAACCGGTTGGTTTGTAACGTTGCTCAGCAGCAGTTTTTATGTTTTGGAAGCTGTATTGGAAGGAGTAAAAGAAAAATAGAAATGGGCCCGGCCAATGAAGGCTCCGGGCCCATTTCTGATGGACATGACATTTTATAATCTCTAATTCTTCTGATGGTTACTTTACAGAGCCAGCAACAATCTTCAAAAGTGGCTGGCGGACTGTACCATATTATAAACTAACAATTGTATTACTGCACAAACCGCGCCAATTTCTTTACAGGAAGAGCACTGGGTGTTTTCGGCAGAACCTTCCCCGGATGTACCTCAAGTAGTCCCCGAAGCCGCCAATATCACCGACGCTTGCATTTCCAGGACCGCCTGGCCGATGAGTTTGCGTATTTCACTATCTTCCGTCAAGGCTTTAATCTTTTCTTTGGCAGCCTTTCGTTCCTGTTTATCGGGAAGGAGGTCTTTGAGCAGCTGGCAAGCCAGTATAATGGAGAGCAGCATACGTTCCTTGGGAGTAGGCTCAGCATCCTGGAAAATGACCCGATGCAGGCGTTCACGAAGGGTGTCTTCCGGTTCAGCGTTGACACTTGGGTACCGGTTGACCTTAAACACCCAAAGCACCTTCTCTTCCCGGCGCGTCAGGATCTTTAGCCGGATCAGCTGCTCGATAGCCTGTGGCCGCAATTTATGGACTCGTTGCACCAGGTAATGAATGCAGTAGGCCACCTTGCGGTTCTTTTTGAAGCCCTTCAACCGGCTGAGCACATCGTTGAGTAACCGGTTATCGGTTATGGCCCTGTCTTTGACCTTCACCCGGCCGTCTTCGACTACGATCCGTTCGGCGAGGATGAGGTCCATAAGCAGGGCAGCAGCGAAGCCATAGTAGATGTAAGTACCGGACATACTGAAAGACCCCTTTTCGTCATCTAAACTAAGCAGGAGGATGGATTCGTGGAGGTGAAGGTTCATATTTGATGCGTTTTGTGTACTGGCAATGGGTTCTCCGGTTGGAATGGCTGCAAAATAGAGAAAGGCTGCAATGAATAAATCTTTTTCGGCCAATGTGGATGGATTTCATACTGTAGGAGGCCAAAATAGACAAAATTACTATCAGTATGGATGAAGCGCTTGTATGCCTAAATAGCATTTACATGAAGAAAAAAAAAAAATTCACAGTTTTAATACGGAAATTCATTGTGCCCTTCAAATTTACAGCCCGAACCTGTTTAGCCTGTTTCAAACTATTGTATATCTTTGCCCGAGAAGATGAAAACAGGTGGTATGCAGCTGTTTTTGTCAAATTGTCGGCTCAACAAAAGTAAAAAAACCACAAAGGGCTGAAAGCGATACGCTTACACAAAGACCCCGTAGTTCAAGGGATAGAATAGGAGTTTCCTAAACTCTAGATCCAGGTTCGAGTCCTGGCGGGGTCACAAAAACACTTCAGTAGCGCCTTGAAAATAAACGACTTACACATCAATCTATTTGAGCGTTGTCATTTGAGTTGACGTTTTGAAAGCGTTATAAAGATAACGCAATTTTGGCTGGGCCTCCTAGAAAGTTTTCTGTTGACAACAACGATTATGCTTAGTGTCAAAAAAAGCCTATTCCCAAAAAAGGAATCCCAATCAAAAAAGAAATCCCCAAAAAAAGTAATGAACCTATGACGATTGCAGTAAGGTTAATTTTGAACATTCTTTTAAACCTATCAATTAAATGTAGCGATTTTTGATTGTACAGGTTGTTGAGCTTTGGAGCAACCAATACATTACTTTTTCTCCTCTCTTCAGCTCACTTTGGTTTCTTGTGCTTGCCCACAACTTCGGACACCAATATAAGCAAGTCTCCGATTAGCCACAATGTTGTTCTGAAAAATTTCCAAGCGCCTCTCCTACCGAAACTCCCGCGCATCCTTCCCGATCAGATAATTGGCCACCCAACTGTAGGCAAAAATCCCCAGCAGAAAGACAATAACCAGGATATTCATACCGGAAGTAAAAGCGCCAACCAGGCCGATAGCGGCCAGTCCGTAGGTGTAATAGGAAAGTTGCTTCCGCGCCTTACCTTGCGCATCTACACTGAACAACCCACCCACCGGCAGGAGCAACAACAGCAGGTAGATGCCCAGGCTGAGCAATATTTCCAGATCGGTGAGCCACCAGGCCAGCAGGGCGATGGCGGAGCCGGCAGCCAGCAGGCCAACGATAGTGGAGGCTTTGCGTTCGTCGTCATCCAGGGCGTATTTGCCCAGTGGATGCAGCCGTAGAAAGAGATTGGACACCGGCATGGCGATCCAGGAGGAAAAGGCGAAGAGGATGTAAAGGCCGATGAAGGGGTACAGGAAAGGCGCCAGCGCAGGGGATTTTTCCGCCACTTCGATCAGGATGCGGTAGAAGATGTAGATGCCGATGATAAACACCCACCGCCCCTGCTGGTTCATTTTGCTGATCCAGAGGAAATACTTGAGGATACCCCGGTATAAGAAGTTTTTGGCCTTGATGGCTTCTTTGAGCCCGGCGCGGGCGTAGCCGTTGTTGGGCGCCAGGCGCAGGGCCTCCCGAAAGTGCCCGAAGGCCTGCTCATAGTTGCCTTGCTCCATGGCTACCCATCCCTTATTGGAGTGGGAGTAGCTGTCTTCCGGGGCGTGGTGCAGGGCGTAGTCGATGGTGGCGGCCGCTTCGGCCTTGCGGTTGAGCTTGACCAGCGCCTGGGTGCGCAGGTTGATCAGGTTGACGTGCTCGGGGTCCAGCGCCAGCCCTTGCTCGGCAGCGTCCAGCGCTTTGTGCCAGTTTTCTTCGTAGAATTCAATGTGGGCGAGCAGCAGGAAAAAATCGGGGTCGTTGGGGTTGAGGCTCAGCGCGCGGCCGGCCGTTTCCCGGGCCTCTTTTATCCGTTTGTTGTAGAAATAGGAACGCGCCAGGGTGTACAACAGGAAACTGCTGTCCGGAGCGAAACGCATGGCCGCTTCACTTATCTCCAGCGCCTCGGCGAAGCGCTTGCCGTTGAGGTAGCACTCCGCCAGCCAGGCCATGGCGTAGGCATCGTTGGGCTGTTCGGCAAGCGCTTCCTTAAATTCGCGCTCCGCTTCGCTCAGACGGTTTTGCGCCAGCAGTAACTTTCCCCGCTCCAGATGTATATTCATCGCTTAATCTTCAGATAGTGCAAGATCTCATCATAAATACCCGCCTCATTGGCAAAAAGCGCATAGTTTTTAGCGGTGCTGAACCACTCCTGGGTGGTCGCCCGGTGTTTTTTGACAGCGTTTTCCAGGTCGCTGGTTTCCAGTGGGGACGGCGCCCCTTTCCGCATGGCCTCCTCCAGTTTGGATTCGATGGCCAGGTCGATGACGGCCTCCAGGTCGGCCCCGGAGAAGCCATCCGTTTTCTTGATCAAACGGCTGTAATTGATCTCTCCCAACGGTTTGTCCTTTAACTTGATCTGCAGGATAGCTTCGCGGGCCGCCTCGTCGGGCGGCGGCACGAAGATAATGCGGTCGAAGCGGCCCGGGCGGCGGAAAGCGGAGTCCAGATGCCAGGGGGCGTTGGTGGCCGCCAGAATGAGTACGCCCTCGTTGTTATACTCTACGCCGTCCAGCTCCGCCAGGAACTGGTTGATGACGTTGCGCCCAGCGCTGTGCCGCATATCGCTGCGGCTGGCGCCGAGGGCATCGACTTCGTCGAAAAAGAGCACACAAGGCTTGAGGCTGCGCGCCTTCTGAAAGATGGCGTGCAGGTTGCGCTCGCTCTGCCCGATATACATATCCAGGATATCGCTGATGCCTACCGTGATGAAGTTGGAAGCCACTTCGCCGGCAGTGGCGCGGGCCAGGTGAGTCTTACCACAGCCAGGGGGGCCGTACAGCAGGATGCCTCCTCCGATCTTTTTACCGTAAGCTTTATAAATCTCCGGGTGCTTCAGGGGATGGATGATCTTCATACGGACCTCCTCTTTGACCTTATCCATACCGCCGACATCGTCGAAGGCCACCTTAGGCCGTTCGATGCCTATGCCATCGCGGGTATCCGCTTCTCCTTCCGCGCCGCCGGCCCGCAGCTTGATCTTTTCGGGCTCGGAGGGCTGTTTCATCTTGAGGTTGATGTCTGATTCGAGGTAGTTGTCGCGGAGATTTTCATCGAGCGCGATGGCATTTTCGTACGCCTCTTTGGCCTCTTCGGCTTGCTGGCTTTGCAAAAGGAGTTTGGCGTACACCAACCAGGCGCGGGCGGGCGGCTGAGGGCCATTGACCAGCTCTTCGATCAGAACCAGGCCCACGCCCGTCTTTTTCTGCGCCTGAAAGGCATCCGCCAGGCCTACTTTCAGGTCGGTGCTGTCCGGCGCCAACCGAAGCGCATCTTTATATTCTACCTCCGCCTCCTCATAGCGGCCGGCCTTCATCAGGGCATTGGCGAGAAACTGGCGCAACGGCAGGTTATCAGGAGAGTTCCGGACCGCTTCGCGCAACTGATTGATGTCATCCATATTGATTGTGCTGGTTTCGGGAGGCTGAAATAATACAAAATTGGGCTACCAGTCTAACGTTGGGCACTGTTGATGGACAGGAAGTTGCGGAAGGCTCGGCACCATTCCGACTTCCGCCTTCCCAATTCCGACTTCAACCCATCCGGTTAAACGCCCCCCTTCACCTCCAGGTTGCGCTTCATATTCTTATCCTTGGGCAGCGTGCGAAACACGTAATCCCATATCGGAGAAGATACGCCGTACATGATGGTGTCATCCTTGTAGTGGTGGATGGCGTGGTTTTTCCACAACTCCTTCAGGATGTTATTGGGCGGGCGGAAAATGTGGACCGAGTAGTGTACCAGCAGGTAGAAGGCATAGCCGGTCATAAAGCCTGCAAGCGTAGAAAAAGAAAACTTATCCAGGACCAGTTCAAAGATCAGCAGCAGGATGGTCCCGATCACTACGCTCAGCAGTGGAGGCATAGCCAGGCGCTGTTTGTCCTTTGGGTAGTCGTGGTGAACGCCATGGACGTTATAGGCGAACTTTTTACTGGCTTCAGTCTCCAGGTCAATGTGGTACACAAACCGGTGGAACATGTACTCTGCAAAAGTAAAGAGGAACCAGCCGGCAAAGAAGAGGCCGACGACCTGCAGGTTGGTCAGCTCTGTTGCCACTTTGGTATAGTAGATCAGCCCGATGGCGTACAAGAAGAACATCGTTACCGGGATAGCGATGTGGGTACGCGAAAGGCGGTCCAACCATTTATTTTCGAACAGCTGGGGGGAAACGTTTTCGTTGGTTACAAATTTCTTATTCTTCATGGATGTAGATGGTTTTACTGTAAAAATCCAATAGTGTGGGCGGCCCTCCTTTGGAAAAGAGGAAGAGCCGCCATGGGAGTCTCGAAAGAACTGTTTTACTTTAGAGTGTGTTCAAATTTCGTTTTTGGAGATGAAAACAGTTCATTTTTTGATGAAACGAGGCGGGGAAACCGGAGTTTAGCCGTAGCTAAATAGCCTGCCCCGCAGCATTGCGGGGAGGATTTCCCCAACGAAGTGTCATCTAAAAAGGGGCATTTTTGCCATGGGCGCCTCCTTCGGGGCAGCCCGAAGTATGAAATTTGAACACACTATTAAACAGGACAACTTCATGAAAAAGTTCTGTGCGCATGCTGCTAAATAGCAACTACTAACTCAGGTTTTTGAGCGTTTGCCGCAGATAACGCTTGTACTTCATTCGGTACGCCCGGTAAATCTTGCGATACCTGGCGTAGGAGTCATCCGGCATCTGTTCGCGCATAAAGCCCTGTTGCTTCATCCATTCATCATTATAGACCTTGCCGAGGTAGCGGGTGCCGTGATCCGGAAACAAGACGACGACCATATCCGTAGGTTTAAGCTCTCCCTTGATTCGGAACACCGCCTGCATGGCCGCTCCGCTGGAATAGCCAACCAACAGCCCTTCCTGCCCCGCCAGCTGGCGGGTGCGATGGGCGCTGCTGCGGTCCGTCACCTTGATAAACTCATCGATCAGGTCAAAGGCTACATTATCCGGAATGATGGTCTTGCCCAGGCCCTCCACCTTGTAAGAATAAATCTCACTCTTGTCAAACAGCCCCGTCTCCCAGTATTTCTTCAGAACGGAGCCATAGGCGTCCACCCCAATGATTTTGATATCCGGGTTTTGCTCTTTGAGGTAGCGGGCTGTGCCCGACAGGGTGCCTCCTGTACCCGCACAACACACGTAGTGCGTGATCTTTCCTTCGGTTTGCCTCCAAATCTCCGGCCCGGTGGTATGATAATGAGCCATGGAATTGTCGAGGTTGTAGTTTTGCCCCAGGTAAAAGGAGTTGGGAATGTCCCGGGCCAGCTGTTCCGCCCGGGAATAGTAGGAACGGGGATCTTCCGGCTCGGCATCCGCCGGGCAAACCACTACATCGGCGCCCATAGCGCGAAGCAGGGCCAGCTTCTCCTGGGAAGCCTTGCTGGAAACCGTTAGTACACAATGATATCCCTTGAGGCTGCACACCATGGCCAGGCTGTAACCGGTGTTGCCGGAGGTCGCTTCAATGATGGTATCTCCCGGCTTGATCTTGCCGTTCTTCTCGGCTTGTTCCACCATGTAAAGGGCTATCCGGTCCTTGGCCGATTGGCCAGGGTTGTAGGCTTCAACCTTGCCATAAACCTCTGCCGGAAAATCTTCACAGATTCGGCTCAGCTTTATAAGCGGGGTGTTGCCGATAGTTGCTAAAACATTTTCGTATCGCATATATCTAGCTTATTTTGCTTAGAATATTTAAGAGCTTCTTTTTGCCCCTGTTTTTGTAAGGCAAAATTATAAATTCGCACTGATTTTTATTGTTAAGGAACGGTGAATCCTATGTAAACATTTGGGGTATCAAACCTGGCGCTCTAACCGGAAGGCGCCATTGCCTTTCTCTATATTGGAGTCGGTTCTTTTGACTATATTGGACAGCAGATTCAAAAAACAACTAAGACGATTGGGTTGGGTGTTTTAAAATAATGCAAAGTAATATGCAATAATAATAATGAAGGAGCAAAAAAAAAAGATTATTGGCAACAGAGAACAGAACAGCGGCCTGTTTTCAGGCACAAAAGTATTGGGACTGCTATTGAACAAGATACCCAAACCTTTTTAGAAATAGTAGTATCCCTGTAAAACAAAAGTTCGGACAGCAACATTACATAGTACAAATTGTAAATACAGAGGTACCCCAACCGGAGCAGAACAAAAGCTAATCCGCTGGTGGGTAATAGACCAATGATAATGGCAAACTCAAAAATATCGCTAAAGGCCCGCCTCATCCTGTACCACAAGGGCCAAATCTTACTGCTGAAGCAAACTAAACCCAACGGAGGTAACTACACGCTTGTAGGGGGGAATATCGACGACCGGGAGTTTGCCCGCCAGGCGCTCATCCGGGAAAGCTACGAAGAAGCTGGCATTACCCTAAAAGAAAAGGACCTCCAACTGGTGCACATCCTTCACAAGGTTATTAATGATGAGCACCGGCTGGTCCTCTATTTCAAAGCGTATCGATGGGAGGGAATGCTCAAAGCCAAAGAGACTCACAAGTTCAAAGAAGCCGAATGGTTTTACCTGGATAAACTGCCCCGCAACCTTACGGAAACCGTAAGCCTGGTCCTGGAAAAATACCGCAAAGGGTTCTTTTACTCAGAGTACGTGAAGAAGTGAAGAAAATTAACGCTACTGATTTTTTACCAGCTTAGCCTTGGTGGGAGCGGCGCCGCTTTGCTCCTGCTTTGTGCAAGCCTTGGCGCAAGCAGCCTTTTGGGCTGTGGTGCAGTTGACTTTTCCACTGCTGGAAACCTTGGTGGGGCTGATGCCCTTAGTTGTACAATTGGCTCTTGACTTAACACATTGTTTCTCCCGTGGAGATACATTGACAAACTTACCTGACTTGCTACAGTATTCCACCGGGGTGTAACTCACTTTTCCACTGGCGGGGCTGACCTCTTTCCGAACGAAAATTGTCTGGCCTGTTTTTTCGTCGATGCGCTTTTCAACACTGGCATCCAGTGAAGCTGCTTTGGCTGCTGTTGTCGAATGAGGGCAGGCTTTAGCCGCTCCGGTTTTGGAATAAAGGCATTGCTGCGCCTGAACATGGGCACAGGAAAGGATTGCGAAGAGTGCTGTCAACAGGAAAAATGGCTTCATGATCGCTCTTTTATAGGATGTGGTTAGAAGGTAGTGGTCTTAAGCGGGACTGTTCAGCGTTCTGTGTTTAAGGTTCGAAGTTGCGCCGGAAACCAGGGTTACATTATCCTTCGGACTCAGAACATTGAACACTCCGCGTTTTAAGCCGCTAATTTAGAAAAGATTGGTAAAAAAACGTGTTATGGAAAAATTAACGTTTTCTTAAAAAACGGCTTCCTCAAATAATTATAATTATTTGGCCGGTCAATACCGAAGCACCTTATACGCCTGTGGGTTTTCCTGCCCTAACACCTGTAAAACATACATGCCGGAAGTGAGGGAGGTGGTATTCAGCCAATAGGTGGAATGGGCGTCCACGGTAAATTGCCGCAGGGCTCTTCCGTCCATAGCGGTTAGCCTCAGGCCGAGTGAACTATCCGATTGATTCTGTATGGACAGCTCCTCGCTGAAGGGGTTGGGAAAAGCCGAAAAGACATCCTCCGGTGCGGCCGGTTCTATTCCTGAGGGCGGATAAACGGTTTCGTAAATGGCGTTGAGGAGGGAATACTCCGTATAGGAATCCTGTCCGATCTCCCAGATCATGATCCCGCTCACCAGATTCATGGCAAGTAGCGTTTTATTCTGAATGGTGGGAATCCCGTTGTAATACCTCAGCCCCGCCTGGTCGTTAAAAGCATTTTCCGGATTTTCTTCGACAATGGCCCGGTAGGTAAAAGAAGCCACCGGGCTGGAGGAAAAATCCCAGCCGTAGAAGGGAACGCCCAGGGTCAGCCGCTCCGCCGGCACGCCCTGGCTAAACCAGTTGTTTATGGAACTAACGGCAAAAGAATAGGGCGAGTGAGGGCCGGGGCTATTGGGCGCCCAGGGGCCAGTCAGGTTGTATACCATTATGTTGATCCAGTCGAAGGCATTCAGGGCCGCATCGGAAATGTCCGGATCGCGATTACTGCCCGGCAATGCAGCCGTCAACAATTTGCCTTCCGCCGCCAGGGAATCCCGCAGTTCTAAAACGAACGGGCTGTAAAGCGCATTTACATCGGCGCCCTCCAGGTCCATATCCACCCCATCCAATTCATGAACCCGCACAAATTCCATGATATTGTGGATGTATTCCGCCCGGTTGGGGGCCTGCATCCAGAATTGCCAGGCGTCGCGCCACGCGGCAGTTAATCCGCCGCCCATGGAGATGAGCACCGTCAGCCCATTGTCCTTTCCGATCGACACAATGGGGTCGATGTTCTGCCCGCCGACATCCAGATGCCCGTCCATCTCCGGATTGGCAAAAGCGATGTTGAGGTGGGTCAGTTGTTCAAAGTTGATCTGATCGCTAAAACCGAAACGATAATAAGGCAAATAGCCCACAATGCGGAAATCTTCCTGTGCAGGAAGGTTAACGGCAAAAAGGAACAATAGAAAAAGGGGTAGAATTCTCGCCATATCCGGTTGATTCAGGTTAAGGGGGTTGGAAAGATTGAGCATCCGTACGGACGTGAATGATGAGCAACGACGTCCGGCGGAAAAAGAACAAGCCAGGTGTGTAGGTTATTTTTTTCCAAAGCCCTAAACTAAGCCGACTCCAGCCCGTTCTTCTCGATTTCCAGAATAGCTTTGACGTGTGCGTCGGCAATCTTTTGCCGCACTTCGGGTTTCATCAGGTTGGCGGCCTGGGCCTTGTTATTGTAGAAACCGTTCTCGGTGAGCACGGCCGACATATTCGTCTTGCGCAGTACATAAAACTGCCCATCCGGGCGAGACTTGAGATGCCGGTTTACCCAGCCCGTCTCGTTGATAAGGTGTTTCTGAAAAATACTGGCTATCTTTTGACCGGTCTTGCTCCCATGGAAATGCCAGGTTTCGATGCCGCTGATGCTATCCGGAGCCCACGATTCACTACTGCGCGCCGGTGCTGCGTTGGAGTGGATGGAAACAAATATCTTAGGCAGGCTCGACTTTTTGGCGTTGGCGCGGTTGACCCGGCCTTCCAGGAAGTCATCGATATCGACCTCAGGGACCGTGATGAAATACTGCACCCCCTTTTCGTCCAGTTGCTTTTTGATGCGGGCTACGACATCCCGGTTGAATTCGTATTCGAAAAGGCGGGTTTGTCCGTCGTCAAAGAGCGGCGACCGCTTGCCGGGGGTCTGTTTGCCGTGCCCGTTGTCCAGGCACCATAAGTAGCGGCCCTTGGGCTGAGGTGCTGGCTGAGGTTTCGGCGGAGTTGCCGGCTCGGGTTGGGGATCCGGCTTGGGAGGGTCCGGAGCAATAACGATGGGCTCGTCTGGGCCGCCGTTATCCTCGTCAAAAATATCTTCGTCAAATCCGGTATCGGCTTCTCCGGGGAGAATTACCACTTTCTCCATTTCATCGGCAACGATGACGATGGTGTCGGGCCGAATCTCGGACCCGTCCTGTGGAAGTTCGGTATTCGGTAAGGAAGTGTCTGTTCCTGTTCCTGGTTGGGGTTTCTTTTTTCCACCGCCAAAAAGGCTGGAAAAAAGGCCGCTGATCGCATCGATGATCTTTTTAAACATATGGGTATCGGATAATTAGTTATGCTGTGATATTGTGATGTTGTGATGTTGTGATGTTGTGATGTTGTGATATTGTGATGTTGTGATGTTGTGATGTTGTGAGAAGGTGGTATGATGAAATGGGCGCGATCAGGGATAGTTCAAATTTCTGTGTCTTCTGAAAAACGCCCCTTGATTTTCAGGCTTCGGCGTGAGCTCAACGTTCGACTATGCGTTCGACTGAGCTCACGCCGAAGTCACGCCGACGTTCGAACGCTCAGTCGAACGGAACTTGCGAACGGCGAACAGCGAATTGCGAACAGCCCCCGCGCTCACTACATCACCCCCTCGCTATCTCGCTATATCACCCTCTCACTACATCACCCTACCCTCCCTTCTCTCCCAAATATAGACAATATTTTGAATCTCGCCTATTCCAGGTTGCCCACCGGCTTAAAGATTCGCTTAAAGTTGATGCGGCTGAAGATATTATTGCCTTCCTTGCTGGTAGAAAACCAGATGATCACGGGTTTGCCCACAACGTGGTCTTCCGGAACAAAGCCCCAGACCCGGGAATCCTCGGAGTTGTGGCGGTTGTCCCCCATCATCCAGTAATAATTCATCCGGAAGGTATACTCGTCCGTTTCCTTTCCGTTGATGAAGATTTTGCCGTCGCGCACCACCAGCTGATTACCTTCATACACTTCAATGACGCGGCGGTAAAGCGCCAGGTTGGCGGGGCTTATTTTCACGGTTACTCCTTTCTTGGGGATGTAAACCGGGCCGTAGTTATCGGCAGTCCAACCCGGAAAATGCTCGGTATCATGTGGGAAGAACTTAGCGCTGTTGCCATCGAGTTGGCCCATATCCACCGGGCTCACCTGAATGTTGGAATCCAGTGATTCGACCTTTGCCTTCTGCTCATCGGACAAGATGATGATGTAGGACGAGGCTCCCTGCTGGGCAATGATATCGCCGCTGGAAATTCCCCATTCGGAAAAATTCCGGGTATTGATGGAGCCGCTGGGGAACGTGACGACGTACATAAACTGCAGGTACTTGGGGTTTTGCGCTGGCTTCCCGTTGATATACACCTGCCGGCCGATCACCTGCAGGCTATCTCCGGAGATGCCGATACATCTTTTGATGTAGTGGTCCTTCTTGTCCATAGGCCGGATGACCAGCTTTTTAGCGCCCGATTTGATTTGCCTGGCCTGCTCGGGCGGCACCGCCCCCCGCCGATAATCGTAGATACTCCAGGTCCGGTCGGGAAAAACATAAACGCTGTCCCCTTCCGGGAAGTTAAACACCACCGGGTCATTGTTGTCAATTTCCTCCAGGGCAGGCAGCCGGTAATACGGCAGGCTCGGTTCCTTGAGGTAGGATTCCGTGTTGAGTATGGGGATGCGGTTGTGCAGCAGGGGCACCATCACTACCGTTTCGGGCGTCCGTATCCCGTAATGGGCTTTGCTGACGAAGAGAAAATCACCGACCAGCAGCGACCCCTCCATAGATGGCGTGGGGATCACATACGCCTCGATGAGAAACATACGAATGAAGGCGGCGGCAAAAACGGCGAAAATAATGGCTTCCGCCCATTCCCGGGTAGCTGATTTCCGGTAGGGGTTGTTGGCCTGCAGCTTCTGGAGCTTCCGCGCCTGGTTGGCGGCGGCGGCTTCCGCAATCTGGGCTTTGTACTCCTGTTCTTTCTCCAGCGTAGGGCCATCGTATTGTTCCTCCTTAATAAAGGCCAGGTAGAAAAAGAAAAAGGGGGCAAACAACACCGCCACTACACTATGCCAGAACTCGTATTTCCGGAAAGAACGCACCATATCGATGGCCAGGCCGGCGTAAATGAAGATATTCACCATAGGCAGCAGCAGCCAGGCCGCATGCCAGCCCTTACGGCCGATGAGCCGGCACCACACCACGAAATTCAGCCCGGGAACCAGGCCTTTCCATCCAGCTTCGCCTGCCTTGGGAAACAGAAAATACAAGCTGATGCTCAGCAATACATAGGAAACGATCAGTAATATCAGAAACCACATATCTATTGTTTATTTATCGGCCTGCAAAGATAAACGAAATAATGAGGATGCGCGTATTCTGAAATGGAGAAGATGGACCAGCTAACCAGGATTGGTGATGAAGGAGGGGTGGCCCCCGACGTAGAACGGGGGCAGTGGGCCGTCCTGAAGGTTTTATCCCGGAACACATCAAAAGCCGGTCCGCCCGGCAGGTTGCAGGTTCAATCCACTTTGGCGGAAGTCATTCAATAATCAATTTCCTCGTCGCTACCTCCCCCCCGGAATAGAGGGCTAGAACATAGAGGCCGGAAGGGAAACCTTCAATGTCCAATTGCATGGCCTCAGCCTCCGGATGGCGCCAATGCCGGGAAAGGAGCCGCACGCCCTGCAGGTTGTACAAGTGGCATTGCATTTCTGGCAGCTGCCCGGACACCTTATCCATACTTAGGGTTAGGGTATGCTGAGCCGGATTGGGAGACAATACAAAGCCCGCCGCGCTTAAAACTTCCGGCAGGCCATTCACTCTTTTCGGGTCTACCATTTCGATGTAGTCGAGCCAAATTTCGTCGCTGCCGACGGAACCGAAAATACCGTAATTGATATACAAGTTCAGGCCGGCGATACGGGTGGCGTCTACCAGAGCGCCGGCATTGGGGAAGCTGGATTGCCAATCCCCGTCGAATTCATATTCATAAATGGTGTATTCCCCATTATCCACCAGCGGTTCCAGTTTGAAAACCGGAGAGGCGTTGGTGGCCGTTCCATTTCGGTCGAACAGGTCGATACGCATATTTACCGTACCACTGGTATTGAAGGTTCTTGCCCTTACCCTCATCTTGCTATAAGTAGAGAGGTTGACGGCCTGTTCCAGGTTCAGCACGGCGGTGGGGTTTTCGCCCGGCGCTGTAACGTCGTAGGCGATATTCAGGGCGCCGCCGCTTTCCGTAAATATAAAACTGTTGCCTTCGCCGGGTTCAGCGGCCCATCTTTCGTGATTGTCATCCTCAAAATCATCGAGAATGTAGGAAGCCCCCTGAGGGATAGCTGTATTTTCGACAAAAAGGCTGGCAGTATAGGTATTGCACAACCCGACAGCCGCCACCGATACTGCACCGGGTGTTTCCCCCCAGGTAACGGTGATGGTAGGCGTATTCTGTCCTGAAGTAATCGTGGCGCCCGGCGGAACCGTCCAGTTAAACGTACCCTCCTGCAGGCCGGAAAGTGTGTAGGTGAGGCCCGTGGCAAAGGGCTCCACGTTTTGTTCTCCCTCGATGGACACGCCGGATATCTCCTGATAAATCCTTACGTGTTCTACTTCCATGCGGGCGGAATTGAGGCTCGGGTCTACCCCATTCGGGTACTGATTATCCCCGCCGAAAGTTCCGCCCATGGCTATGTTCATAATCAGGAAGAATTTGCCGTCGAACGGCCAGTTATTGGGGTTCTGGAAGGCAGGCTGGTAAGTGTAATAGGCATCGCCATCAACCAGAAAGGTAATGGACTCTTCCGTCCAGATCGCTTCGTAATCGTGAAAAGCGTCATCGAAATCCGGGACGATAGTCGTTCCGGTATTGACGGTTGCTCCAGAGCTGGAAGGAGAATGCAGGGAGCCGTGTATTTTGCCGGGGTCTCTGCCGACGTGCTCCATGACGTCAATCTCTCCGCAAGCGGGCCAGCCTACCGAGGTAAGGTTGTCGCCCAGCATCCACAGGGCAGGCCAGGTACCTGCGCCCGCCGGCAACTTCGCCCTGAATTGTACCTTCCCGTATTCGAAGCTGAGTTTTCCCTGCGACTTGACCCGGGCGGATGTCCAGACGTTGTTTAGCTTGAGCGCGTCGATGATGAGCTTACCATCGGCCACTCTTACATTTTGAGCGCTATTGGTGTATACTTGTATTTCCTGATTGCCCCAGCCGTTCTGGCCGGCTCCCAGGTCATAACCCCAGTACTCGGGGTTCGGCGGGCCGTTGACGTCAAATTCGTCGGCCCACACCAGTTCGAAGCATTGAGCGTGCAGCCATACTGAGGGTAGGAAGAAAAGCCAAAAAAGAGCAAGGATAGAGAAACGCAGCATTTTCAGTTAGTGTTTTGAATTGGGAGAAATGAAGTTGGTTCAAAAAGCTAAAATATGGATAGTACACTGATCTATTAAGATTGTTTAGGATTTATTAAGAATGAAAAGGTACCACGAATCCTAACTCACCCTAAAAAATCCTAAAGGATCAGTGTACTATCATTTTGAAGCCTTCTCTTATTGCACCGCCTCCAGCGTGAACGTCCAATAGGCGCCGCCCACCTGGCCTTCGCTGATATCGACCGTGATGATCAACGTCTCAGAGGTACCGTCGTTGCTGTAATTCAGCACCTCGTAAGTGACGGACCCATCCGTTTCCGGCGGCCCGGCGGCATATTCTCCGCCGTTGTAGGCCTTGGGCAGAGCAATAAAGGCGCCGGTGCCGGTGACTGTAATCTTATCCGGATCCACATCATTACCGGAAGTAAAAGTAAAGCTATGCGTCCCGGAACCCCAGGCTTGTGCATCTGCCGGCAAATCCGTTTCAGAGGTACAACCATCAGCCCCCATGTAGGCCTCGGCGAAAACCTCGCCCTTGGAATCGTAAACGTAAGAGCCATCTGATTTGAAGATGTACTCATCGTCGAACCAACAGGCGCGCAGGCCAGCGATATCTTCTTCCGGAACAGACCACCATTCAGTACTGCCCGGCGCCGGGCCTACCGCCAGAGCGCCGGCCACCGGCTTGAGCCGCCAGGCCTTGGAGGCCCCACCAGTCAGCACCGACTCGGAAAGAGCCGGAGCTACAGCGGCCTGCTCAATATCGTCGAAGTAGAAAGTCGTGCCTTCCGGGCCGCCAAAATCAAAGAACAAGGCCATCCGGTCGTAGACGCCTGCCTCGGCGCCGGTAAAGTCGAAGGAGAGTTCTTCCCATTGGCCCGTTGCCGTCATATTTGCATCCACTTCGATGAACACATTGGCATCGGCGGAAGATTCTACTTTAAACCGGACGATGCCCGTCACCGGCGACCACACTTTCATTTTAAAGGCATTGAGGACGGAAAAGTCAAGCGGGTTCTTCAACCCGGTGACAATGCCTGCCCAGGTTTCGTTGCCGTGCTTGGTTTCTCCTACTTTGGCGCTGGTATTGATCCCCGATGCGTCCGGGTTGTCAATCACCGCGTAGGTGCTTCCGCCAAAACCTTCGAATTTCGGCTCAGCCGTTTCAAAGTTAACGGGAAGGGACGTTCCTTCATCGGGGGGCGGAGGCGGCTCAAAGCCTTTCGGGATCAGGCGGTGGTACCAGGCCAAATCCGGATTCTTGGAATCGAGAAACCGGATGAACATTTCGTTTTCTTCCAGGCTGAGAATCTCATAAGTCGATACGCCGGTGTAAAAACCAATGGTTCCCCCCTTGGAGATATTGAGCATCAGGCTGCCACCCTGATCCACCAAAGACCAGTTCATGTCGGCAGGAGGCGTGTACGGCAGCTTCTGGTCGCCGCCATCAGGGTCGCCGCCCTGGTCGCCGGCGTGCGCGCCGTTTACGAACCGGTCGCCATGGTTGTCCAGCACATAAACAAAGTCGATCAGTTTGAAGGTCATTTCATCGTCGTAAAGGCCCAGGCCCACTTTGTCGAGGGGCGGCGCCTGCCACCATTCGGGGGTAAAAGAAGTAGACGGGCCTACGCCCATGTGGCCGACGCGGGTGGAATCGAACACCCAGGTCTTACCTTCCAACTGGTCGGCGCCGCCGGTGAGCAGCGTAAATTCAGGCGTGTTCAACATTTCAGGGTTCGTCTGTGCGATATTGACGACCTGAGAATTGGAAGCGCTTCCGGAACGGGTATAAATGGTCAGGGTGACCGTGTAGTCGCCCTTCAGCGGATAGGCGCCGGTTACTTCGTCGCCATCGCCGCTACCGCCGTTGCCCAAATCCCACTTGGCAATAAAAGAACCTACTGTGGTATTCGTGTAATGAACGATGTTGGGATTGTCCGCATCGTAATCATAAGTGAAGGTAACATCCGCCGCCGTTGGCGGAGGGCCCAAAGCGGATTTGTCATCCAACTCAGGGTCACAGGCAGCCAGAGAGGCTACCATGGCCGCCAGGCTGCACCATAATAATATCTTGCTAAATTTCATGATTGATCTTTTTTAAAAATAAAAATTAATATCCGGCATTTTGATTGTACACCCCATTGGATATATCTACCTCCGTTTGGGGGATGGGAAACAGCCCCTTATTAACCGGCTTAAACACCACGTCAAACTCCTGGGCATCGCCCTGGTAGAGCGGCCCGATCTCGCCGCTGACCGAGATGGCGTTTTCCGCCACATCCAGGCCACGGCGCAGGAGGTCAAAGTAGCGATGGCCTTCCAGTGCCAGCTCCACCCGGCGCTCCTGGTAGATGTTATCCAGGGTAGCCGGCGCCGAAGGCAGGCCCACGCGGCCGCGCACCTGGTCGAGATAGTCCTGGGCATTGGGGCTGCCCAGTTCGGCGGCCATCAGAAGTACATCCGAATAACGGATTACGCGGTAGTTGTTGCCCCAGTTCAGTTCCAGCTGCCCTTCGGCGGGCTTGTATTCCTTAGTGGTCGTATACTTTTTGGTAAAATACCCGGTGTGCTGGTAGCCGATCGTCAGGCCGCCCACGAATTCATCCTGGTGCAGGATGGTAGCTTCCCGGCGGGGGTCGCCATCTTCGAAGGCATCATATAACGATTGAGTGACAGGAGAAAAGCTCCATCCCCTTTCGTAGGCTTCCAGGCCGGGATCATCCACCCGCGGCCCTTGCATCTGTACGGCGATATTGCCTTCGCCGCCCTGAATATAACCCCAGTCATACCAGGGGCGGGCATCGGAATAGGAAATTTCAAAAACGGATTCCACGCTGAATTCTCCATCCTTGGAGAAGTTGGCGGCAAAGTTGTCCAGCAGGCTGTAGCCGCCGTTGGCGATCACATCCTCCACCTCTGCCAGTGCCTCTGCCTGGCCGATCGTTTTCCCTCCGCCGTTCAGATTGGCGCCATACACGCCATTGACATACAAGTAAACTCTGCCCAGAAGGGCCTTGGCGGCCCATTTGCTCACCCTGCCGTTTTCGGTGGCGGGAATCACCTCCGGGAGCCCGGGTATGGCCTCCACCAGGTCGGTCGCAACCTGATTGTAGATTTGCTCGGGACTGGCCTGCGGTTGGCTGTATTCCGACTGGCTCTTCAGGGTTTCCGTCAGCAACGGTACGTTCTCAAAAAGCCTCAACAAGTCGAAATAGTAATAGGCCCGGATGAATTTCACTTCCGCTATCGAGCGAGTGATAAAGGCAGGATCGGCATCGATGCCATCGATCTTTTCCAGGTACAGGTTAGCCCGGTAGATACCGGTGTAGTACTTTTTCCAGAATCCCAGTATTTCCCCATTGGTGGTGCGGATATTGTGCTGGTCCACTTCAATGATATTGGGAGCGTCATTGCGGCTGGCGCCGCCGGCGTAGCTGTCGTCCGAAGCTATATCGGCAAACATAGGCAAGGAGTGGAAACCGACGACGGTATTCCAGCCAATTACATCGTACACAGCGACCAGCGCCTCTTCGGCGTCGCTCTGGGTCTGATAGAAATTGGATTCTACCCGCTGATCCAGTGGTTGCTTGTCGAGGAAGTCCTGAGAACAGGAAGCCGCCAGGAAAAAGGCCAGGGCCAGCAAGCTTATTTTGTTGATTATCTTAATCTTCATCTTTCTCAATTTAATATAGTGTAAGAGATTAGAATACGACATTTGCACCGATCCGGTAGGACCGGGCCTGCGGGTAAATGCCGCGGTCAATGCCAATATCCAATGCCGACCGGGCGCCGATCTCGGGGTCAAACCCATTGTAACCGGTTATGGTCAGCAGGTTTTGAGCAGCGACATAGATGCGGGCGTGCTGAATGTGCAGCACATCCAAAGCGCCCTGAGGCAGAGAGAAGCCAAACTGCAAATCCTTCACCCTGAGGAAAGAACCATCCTCGATATAGAAATCGGAGATTTTGGAAAAGTTGCCGTTCGGGTCGGTGGCCGTAGAGCGGGGAATGTCGTTAGACGTCCCTTCTCCCGTCCAGCGGTCCAGGAAACGAGCCGGCATGTTGGCCGTAGTCAGGTCGTGCCGGCGGGTGCCGTTGAAAATCTCATTGCCGACGGTACCCAGCAGGAAGAGGCTGAAGTCGAAGTTGCGATAATCAGCCGACAAGTTGGCGCCATAGGTCCATTCAGGGGTCGGATTGCCGATGATGGTTCGGTCAGCGTCGTTGATGACGCCATCACCGTTGAGGTCGACAAACTTGATATCCCCCGGCGCCGCGCCGGGCTGGATCAGGCCGCCGTCGCCATTGGTATAGTTTTCGACATCTCCCACCGTCTGGAACAATCCATCAGTTTGCAGGCCCCAGAAATAGGCGATCGGGAAACCGATGGCGGCTCTCGACACACTGCCGTAAGTAGAAAAGCCCGCGCCAACGAGCACGCCTTCGGCGTTGTTGATGGCGGTCACTTCGTTCTGGTTGTTAGAGAAATTGACGCCGATGTTGTAATCGAGTTCACCCGCTTTGTTGCGGTAGTCAATCGCCAGTTCAAAACCTTTGTTCTCGACGTTACCACCATTTACCGTTGGCGCATTATTGCCGACGATGCCGGGTATGGGAGCGTCCACCAGCAAGCCAATGGTCTTTTTGATGTAGTAATCTGCCGTTACGGAAATCTTACCTCTCCAGAAGCGCATATCTACCCCAAAATCGGTCTGTTCGGACGTCTCCCATTCCAGGTCGGGGTTGGGAACGGTAGCCGGCACCGAACCACTGGTAAAGACAGTGCCATCGCCGAAGGAATAGCCGGCGCCGGTGGCAATGGTGGAAGCCCAGCGGTAGTCGCCGATCTCCTGGTTGCCGTTCTGGCCCCAGGAGGCACGAACTTTAAGAAAGTCCAGCACATCACTCCCCTGCAGGAAAGGCTCCTGGGAGATTACCCAGCCGGCGGAGAAAGAAGGGAAGACGCCAAAACGATTGTTCTCGCCAAAGCGGGAAGAACCATCCACCCGGACAATACCGGTGAACAGGTATTTATCTTCGAAGTCGTAGGTTACTCGTCCGAAGTAGGACAACAGTGCGGACTGGGAGGCTCCGCCCCCGGCAGTAGCCGATTCTTCATTGACCGCAGTGTTGAGAAAAGCATTATCGAAATCGGAAAAGACCACGTCGGATTTACCACCCGCCAGGTTCTCATAACTGTTTTCCTGAGCGGTAGTACCGGCCAGGAAACTGAAATCGTGGCTGCCAAACCCTATTTCATAGGACAGCGTGTTTTCCCAAATCCAGTTGAACCAGCGATCGACCGACTTGTCCACTCTGGATTCACTGCTGATCTGGGCGGCATTGAGGAAGAATATCGGCCGGAAGCTGTTGTTGGTGCCGTAGGCCAGGTCGATGCCGTAGCTGGTCCGCAATTTTAACCTGGGTATGATCTCCAGTTCTCCGTATACGTTTCCGACGATCTTGTCGAGCTTGTATTTGCCGTTGGTCACTTCCAGGCGAGCCAGGGGGTTGACTACTTCCTGAGTGGCATACCGGGAAATGGCGTACACGTTGCCGTCCCCATCCTTCACAGCATTGGGGTCGTAGGCCGCGAGGCGGGCCGGGTCGGTTTCGAACACCGGCGTGATGGGGTCGATGTTCAGGGCGCTCATCAGCGGGCCGCCGAACTCGTTGTTGCCATCAATTGACCTCCGGTCAATATGCGTAAAGGAGAGGTTCTGTCCGAAGGTAAAACGATCGCTCACCTCATGGGCGGAGTTGATGCGCGCCGTATAGCGGTCGAACTGAGATTTGTCTCCCCCTACGATGCCTTCCTGGGAGAAGTAAGATAAGGTACCCGCATAGGTGGATTTCTGGTTGCCCCCGGTAACCGCCACCTGGTGATTCAGGATCGGTGCATTCTCATTGAAAAGTTGATCCTGCCAATTGGTGCCTTCGCCCAGGGCATAAGGGTCGGCAAAAGGTATGGTTAGCTTGGAAGCGGCGGCAGCTTCATTTTGTATCAGGGCATACTCCGTAGCGTTGAGCATGGCCAGTTTCCGCCAGGGGTTCTGGACACCCACATAGCCATCGTAGCTGAGTTGCATTTTGCCCTCCTTGCCGGATTTGGTAGTGATCAGAACCACCCCGTTGGCGGCCCTGGCCCCGTAGATAGCGGCGGAGGCGGCATCTTTCAGCACCTCGATGGATTCAATATCCCCGGGGTTCAGATAGTCGATCCCTCCAACGGGAAGGCCGTCTACCACGTACAGCGGATCGGCACTGCCGGTGGTGCCGGCGCCCCGAATACGCACGGTAATGGCGTCGCCCGGCTGCCCGGAGCTATTGGTTACCTGCACCCCGGCCGCTCTGCCCTGAAGGGCCTGCTCAATCCTTAGTACAGGAGTTTGGCCAATGTCTTCGGCACTAACCGAAGCAATGGCGCCGGTAACAACGCTCTTTTTTTGTACACCGTAGCCTACGACTACCACTTCTTCGAGGATTTCCACATCAGGAGCCATCGCCAGGTCAATGACGGATTGGCCCCCCACGGTAATTTCCTCCGTTCTCATCCCTGTGTAAGAAAATATCAGCACCGCATCCGGCCCTGGTACTTTCAATTCGTACTTCCCGTCAAAGTCCGTGATGGTGCCGGTAGAAGTACCCTTTAGCAAAATGTTCGCCCCGATGATCCCCAGTCCGTCCTCCGAAGAGGTGACCGTCCCGGTGAGGGTGCGTTCCTGTCCGCTCAACTCCATACTCCAAAAGAGCAAGAGGCAGGGAATTAGAAAATACAGTCGTTTCATAACATCAATTTGATAGTGAGCTAATGAAAATTTTGTTTGTTCCTTTTTTATTTCGATTGGCTTGGATCAAATATAATTTTCAGATAAGAGAAACATGCATAATGCCCTACATCACCAGTACATCATTTGGAGCTAGCTTACATCTTTATTACATCATGTTGTATTCTACTGGCCCTTTCGGTGTATCAGAGAGGGTGGGTCGGTGTATCAGGGAGCAGTGTATTAGGGAGGAGTGTATCGGGGAGTGAGCAGTGTATCAGTGAGCAGTGTATCAGTGAGCAGTGTATCAGTGAGCAGTGTATCGATGTATCAGAGAGGGAGGGAGGCGGCGTATCAGAGAGGAGTGTATCAGAGAGGAGTGTATCGGTGTATCAGGAGGGACACCAATACTGATACACCGACACACTAAAACCCTGCCCCCCCCTCATTAAACCCCCATAATAAACTCCACCAGGTTGGTATCCGAATCGAGTTCCAGCTTTTTCCGAAGCCGGTAGCGGCTGATCTCCACGCCGCGCACGGAAATATTCATGAGGGGAGCAATCTCCTTGGTGGTGAGGTTCATGCGCAGGTAAGCGCACAGCTTCTGGTCTTTGGGGGTGAGTACAGGGTATTTTTCCCGCAGGCGTTTCAGAAAATTTTCGTGCACCTGGTCAAAATGGAGCTCGAACTGCTCCCAGTTGTCGTCCAGGCGGATATCCTCGTCGATGGCCCGGATGAGTTGTTTGATCTTTTTTTTGTTTTCCGGAATAGAATTATTCACTAGCTTATTCAACCCATTCTTAATCTCCAGCAGAATCTCTCCCTTTTGCACCAGGTGCATGGTGGCGGAAGCCAGTTTACTGGTTTTGTGCTGGACATCTGATTTGAGTTTCTCGTTGCGCAGGCGAATGATCTCGGCTTCCGATTGCGCTACTTTCTGCCGGTGGGCCTCCTCCTGTTGGCGCAGTTCCTTTTCCTGTGCATCCAATAAAGCCTTTCTCTGCTTTTCTATTCTTCGCCCTGTATAGTGGAAGGCGCCAAGGACAAGGGCTATCCCGAGCAGGGCGTACCCTACTTTGGCCAGGGTAGTAAGATACCAGGGCGGACGGATCGCAAAGGAATAAACCGCCTCAGCACTGCGCCGGGCATAGGCATTGCGCGCCTCCACCCGAAAGGCATATTCCCCGTGCGGCAGGTTGGTGTAGTCTTTTTCCGCCTGCCCCCCCCATTCCGACCATTCGCCGTCGAAACCTTCCAGGCGGTAACGGTACTGGACCGCCTTATTTTCCTCGAAAAAAGGAGCAGAAAAGGAAAACCGAAAAGAATTGCTCCGGTAAGGGAAAATGGCGATCGGCAGGCTACTGTCCGGAGCTGCTTCCCGAAAATCGAGGCCTCCGCCCCATATTAGCTCTTCGGCGCCGTTGAGTTGAGCAACCTTCCGGATCAGGGCCCGGAAGGGATATTCAGGTTGGGCTTTCCGGGAAGGAGTGTACTGGATGAAGCCCCTTTCCGAAGCGATGAATACGTCGCGGTGGCTGGAAGCAAAAACGTGTTCAAACCCATCCACCAGTTCATCCTGCACTGCATTGAAGTAACGTTTGTTCACTTCGTTGAAAAGGCCTTTTTCTTCTACTTCCAGGACGCCAAACTCATCGTCGGCCGAAAACCATATATTTTTCAGTTGGTCTTCCATCATGAAATGGACGGCCTTGCCTGCTCCGATCACCGCCGACAGCTCGGGGTCTTCCTCAAACCGGCCTTTTTCTTTGTCAAAATAATAAACGCCTTTCAGGGTAGTGAAGGCCAGCTCTCCCCGTATCTTGACGACGTCGATGTAGAGGTCGGTTGGCAGGCCTTGCCTGGATTTGTAGAGCTGGGTTCCGGCAATAGCCCGGCGTTCCATATCCAGTTGGATTTTGTAGAGGCCTTTGTAGGCGTGAGACACCCAGATGTTGCCCTTTTCATCCTCTTCAAAAACGCGGGCGGATTCATCGAACCCTTGAAGTTTGTTCAGGATTTTCCAGGCTGCCCCGCCTTTAGAAACACTGCTTTTTTCCAATAAGTACAAACCGGAATAGGCGCCGAGTATGGCGTAACCGGGGAAGGCCTTCATTTCCAGGAACTTCCAGGCGCCTTTTACCCCGTCGATCGGAAAGGCCCGGCCGTTTTGGCAATAAAACAGGCCTTCGTGGTGGCAAACCATCAACTGCCCGCCGGCCTCCGCCAGGCTCCACACCTGGCCGTTGGCGCCTTCTACCCGTTGAAACGGCGGAGGGTCGAAAGGGTCTACGCCACGGGTCCATTCCGTATAAAAGAGCCCCTGGGCGGAGGGTCGAAAGGGAACAACTTGTCGTCATGGACGATGGAGGCGTATCCAGTCCCTTCAACTCCCTGTTTCGAACCAATGATGGAGAACGGGGCGCCCAGCTCCACGTAATCGATTCCATTATCCAGCCCCAGCCACAGATTCTGCGACAGGTCTTCATAGATACACAGCACGGTGTTGTTCTGCATACCGAATTGTTTATTGAGGTGGGCCAGGGTTTGCCTTCCTGATCCATGAGCAACAAGCCACTGGACGTAGTGCCCAGGGCATAAAGCCCTCCTGAGAGCCGGGCGCCGCAAAACACCGGGTGTCCCTCCAGGAAAGTACTGACTGCAGTCCTCCAGGGACGAATGCTTCCATCCTCCATCAGAAAAAGCCCATTTTCGGAGGTAACCACCAGGGCTTGCTCCTCCTGGTATGGAAGTAGGGCTACTATAAGGATGTCCTTGAAAGGCATTCCCTGTGGGACAAGTTCCAGTTCCTGCCCGTTCCATAAACACAGCCCCTGTCCAGTGTCCCGAATATAGACCTTGCCTCTTAGTTCAAAAAAGCCGTCGAACCGCCCGGCAGGCTCAATAGGCAACATTTCCCCTGCTTTCCATAAAAAGATCGTCCGCTGTGTACAGAAAAACACCTCCTCCCCTATTGGAAAAACCCGCCACACATCCTCGAAACTGCGGTAAGCCTCGGGAATATGTTCCGTCAGCGTTACGTATTGCGGTTCGCCCAGCGCCCCTTCTCCCAGGTAGCCCAGCTCATCCTGCCCCCGACGTAAATCCTGCCCGCGTCATCAATGGTAGGGAACGCACAATGGTACGGTTGGGAAGAGGATAGGTGTTCCAACGCACGCCGTCGAATTCCAAAACGCCTTTGTTATTTCCAAAATACATCACGCCCCGGCCATCCTGCACAGCCGCCCAATTCTGGGTCCCTCCATCGCAATCGGACTTGGTATAATTCGCTACGGACGGATACCCAAAGTGCGGTATCTGGGCCTCAACCAGGGGAGGAAAAAACAAGTAAACCCAACAAATAACGAAAAAATATTTCGGCCCGGAACGTGTCACAACTAATGATTTTGTTTCTTTGACAAACATCCATCCAATTAAAGTGTTGAGAAAGTGTACCAAAGTACATTTTTTCTTTCTGATGTAGTAATGATGTAGTAATGATATAGTGAAAAGTATTAGAGATGTAACTGTGATGTAAGTATGTTGTGAAACAGAATATTAATTTTGTAGAATCCACTTTTCCAAAACAGTAATTTGAAATAATGAAGGTGGGCTACATTAGAGTTTATCAGCCGAACCAATAATTGTCTCAGGAATACAAACAATATTTCATCATTTTTTTTAACCAGACTCATTAGCATATGAAAAAGATATTAACATCTCTAACGTTGTTGCTGCTGGCAACAGCTGTCTTTGCTCAACAACTACCGATCGATTTCGAATCGACAGCCATTACCTACACCTTTAACGATTTCGAAGGAGGGGTGGCCTCTGTGATCGACAACCCTCAATCTTCCGGCATCAACACCAGCGCCAAAGTGGGCCAGATGGTCAAGTTTGCGGGAGCAGTTTTTGGCGGAAGCAGCCTGGTATTAGACGGCCCTATTGACTTTGGGGATAACAATGCCATTAAAATGAAGGTATTCGCTAACCGGGCCGGCGCCTCTATTCTATTAAAACTGGAAGGCCCGGGGGGCGCGAGTACGGGAGACCTCTTTGCCACCACCACGGTAGCGAATCAATGGGAAGAAGTAACCTATAGCCTTGCGGGACTCACTTCGGTCGAATACAATGCCATCGTCCTCATTTACGAACTGGGAACTGTTGGAGATGGGAGCCCGGACTTCACCTTTCTTTTCGATGACATTGAACTCACAACGGCCGCAGAAGGCGTACAATTGCCCATCGATTTCGAATCGACGACCCTCACCTACCCATGGACGGATTTTGGGGGCGGGGTAGCCACTGTGATTGATAACCCTCAATCTTCCGGCATTAACACCAGCGCTAAGGTAGGCCAGATGGTCAAATCTGCAGGAGAAGTTTTTGGCGGTAGCACCCTGGCACTGGGCGGAGCGATTGATTTTGGCGCCAACAATGGCTTTAAAATGAAAGTTTTTGCCAACCGGGCTGATGCGCCCGTTCTTTTCAAACTCGAAGGCCCAGGCGCACCAGCTGAGGTGTCCGCCAGTACAACTGTAGCGAATCAATGGGAAGAACTCACTTTTAGCTTTGCCGGGCTCACCGGCGGTGTATTTACCAAGATTACCCTTATCTATGACCTGGGTGTCGTTGGAGACGGCGGTACTCTGATTTCACCCTCCTGTTCGATGATATTGAACTGACAACGGTTGTGGGCGGCGTACAACTGCCCGTCACCTTTGAATCGACGACCCTGGACTACGTCTGGTCCGATTTTGGCGGCGGCGTGGCGACCATTATCGACAACCCGGATCCATCCGGCATCAACACCAGCTCCAAAGTGGGTAAGATGGTCAAAAACGCCGGTGAAGTGTTCGGCGGCAGTAAACTCACTTTGGGCGGTACCCATTGATTTTGGAACCTCCACTGCCATCAACATGAAGGTATGGGCCAACCGGGTAGGTGCTAATGTTTTATTGAAACTGGAAGGCCCTGCCGGGGCAACGGGGGATATCATTGTCCCCACTACGGTAGCCAATGCCTGGGAAGAACTGACCTTTGATGTCACCGGGTTCACCGGCAATCTTTACAATGCCGTTACCCTCATCTATGAACTGGGCGACGTGGGCGATGGCGGCCCCGACTACACCTTCTATTTCGATGACATCAAGCTGGAGGGAACCTCTGCTGTCGTCGATCTGAAAGAACTGGGCATTGAGTATTACCCCAATCCGGTAACGGATTTGCTGACCGTCAGCGCTCAGAAGAATATCGATGCGATCACGGTGTACAACCTCCTGGGGCAACCCGTCTTTTTTGAAAAAGGCTTCAACACGGTCAACACGATCGACCTTTCTTCCTTAACGCCCGGCGCTTACTTCTTGAAAGTAGCCAGCGAGGGGAAAGAAGGAACTGCCAGGATAATCGTGCAGTAAGGAGCGTGGTTCGCTGATTGTTGTTCGTTAATAGTTGTTCGTTGTTCATCGCCAGTGATGGGCAACGAACAACTTATAATATAGAAGAGGTATATTGCCCGAGGCAATCGCTGTCCGCTTTTTAGATCCGATAAAACGAAAAATCAACTTAAGCCTTCCGATCATGAAAAACTCCAATTTTTACATCATCAAAACCGCCCTGATCGTCGCCCTGGGGGGCTTCCTGATGGGTTTCGACGCTTCGGTTATCTCCGGGTGGTCAAGTTTATAGAAGCTCAATTCAGCCTCTCCAAGCTGGAACTGGGCTGGTCGGTTAGTTCGTTGACCCTCTCAGCCACTACTGGTATGATCCTTGCCGGGTAGTTGAGTGACCGGATCGGGCGGCGGAAAGTGCTGACTTATGCCGCTGTTTTATACGCCGTTTCCGCCATTGGTTCCGCTCTGGCTCCCAACTTTATTTTGCTGGTCATCGCCCGCATGATTGGAGGGTTGGGGGTAGGAGCGTCGCTCATTATCGCTCCTATGTATATCGCCGAGATTTCTCCGCCCAAAATGCGGGGGCAGATGGTGTCCTTCAACCAGTTGAATATTGTACTGGGTATAACCGTAGCGTTCTTCACCAACTACCTCATTCTACAGTTCGGTAAATCCGATGCTTCCTGGGCACAAGCGCTGAAGTTTGATGAATACAACTGGCGCTGGATGCTGGGGTTGGAAACCCTGCCAGCCCTGCTGTACTTCTTCGGCCTGTTCCTGGTGCCGCGCAGCCCCCGTTGGCTGATCATGAAAGAGGAATTTGACGAAGCCCTGGAAGTGATGAAAAAAGCCAGTGGGAATGAGGAAGCCATCAAGGAGATGGAAATGATTCGGAAAAGTATAGATGAGGAAACCAAAAAGGAAAAGGTGCCGGTTACCGAATTGTTCAAACCAGCAATGAAACTGGTGCTCAGCATTGGCATTGTGGTGGCGGTGCTGCAGCAGATCACCGGCATCAACTCCGTTTTCTTCTACGCGCCTATGATATTTGAACAATCGGGTATTGGTACGGACGCCTCTTTTTCCCAGGTACCATCCTGGTAGGTGTTATCAACCTGGTGTTTACGATCCTGGTATCGTCTTTATCGACCGCCTGGTAGTAAACCGCTACTCATCGGCGGGTGGCGGGTATTGCCATCTGTATGTTCCTGCTGTCCTACGGTTTCAACCAGGTACCTACACACTCACGGAGGAATCCACTAAAACCCTGCCTCAGGAGATCGACCGCACTACCCTTCTTCCCATGCTGGGACAAACTTACAACAGCGACGTGGAGTTCAAAGTTCAATATTATTGGACAACCTGGGAGAAGACGTTGCCAAGACCTACGAATCCAACCTCATCACCAGCGCCATCAGCATGAACCCGATTGTCATTCTGCTGGGCATCCTCGGCTTCGTAGCCTCCTTTGCCATCTCCATTAGGTAGGTCATGTGGGTGCTGTTCTCAGAGCTGTTTCCCAACAAAATCCGGGGGTGGTAATTTTCCTTTGTCGGCTTCATCAACTCAGCCGTCAGTTTTCTGGTACAGCTGGTTTTTCCCTGGGAGCTGGCCACCACTTCGGCAGCGCCACGACTTTTCTCATCTACGGTTTGTTTGCAGTGCTGGGCTTTGTGTTCATCCTGCTTGTTGTGCCGGAGACCAAGGGCAAATCGCTGGAGGAGCTGGAGAAAATATTGGTGAAGGGATAATGTGTGCCGAAAAAATAAAAAATCATGAAAAAAAATAATATTGCTTACCCTCCTTTCCTCCCTGCTCCTTTCCTGTACCTCTAATACGAGCCAGGAAGAGGTTCAAAAGTACGGTAAAAGCAGAGATCAAACAAGAAAACGGCAAATACCAACTCTATGTCGGCGGTGAGCCCTTCTGGATCAAGGGCGCCGGTATGGAATTTGGCAATGTGGAAAAGCTGGTAGAGCACGGCGGCAATTCCTTCCGCACCTGGCGAACGGACAATGGTAAAGATTCTGGTAAAGAAGTCCTCGATCGCGCTCAGGTACGCAACCTATACGTACGTCACCATGGGCATTGAAGTAGCCCGTGAGCGCCATGGTTTCGACTACAATGATGAGGCAGCCGTCGCTGAGCAGTTCGAACGGATCAAAAAGAGATACTGTTGTACAAAGATCATCCGGCTCTGATCATTTGGGCGATTGGCAATGAGCTCAACCTGAGGTACTAACCCCAAAGTGTGGAATGCGGTCAACCAAATCTCCGAATACATTCACGAAGTAGACCCCAACCACCTGACCACCACCACCCTGGTAGGTATTGGCAAGGAACTGGTGGACGACATTAAGAAAGAGTGCCCGACATCGATTTACTCAGTATACAGATGTACGCCGACCTGCCCAACCTGCCGCGCTACATTCAGGAATCCAACTGGCAGAAACCTTATATGGTCACGGAATGAAATACCACCTACCATTGGGAAGTGCCCAAGACAGAATGGGAGGCGCCAATCGAGATCAACAGCAGTGTCAAAGCGAATGCCTACCTGGAGCGATATCAGAAAGCTATTGAGCCCTATAAGGATCAATGCATGGGCTCCTATGTCTTCCTCTGGGGGCAAAAACAGGAACGCACGCCTACCTGGTACGGTATCTTCCTGGAATCGGGCGAAGAAACCGAATCTGTAGATGTGATGCACTACATCTGGAATGGAGCGTGGTAGGAGAACCGCACCCCAGACTGGATTCTTTCTTGCTGGAAGGTAAAACCGCCTACGATAACGTCTATCTGGAACCAGGTAAAATGTATTCGGCTCAGGTGGCTTCCACCGACCCGGACGGCGACGCCCTGTCCTATAAATGGGAGATCATGCCGGAAAGCAAAGACCTGGGCGACGGCGGTGATTTCGAGTCCACACCCGAGTCCATTCCGGGCCTTTTTGAAGGAGAACCAGCTGCTGAAGCGCTATTTAAATCGCCTGCCGAATCAGGAGCTTACCGGTTGTTTGTCTACGTGTTCGACGGAAAGGGGCACGCAGCCCACGCCAATATCCCGTTTTTTGTCAAGGATTAAGTGTGTATTTCTAAAAACAACATTCACAGCATTGGCGAACCCAGAATTATACTATTTATGATGTTTCTAAGAGGCAAAAACCTGTTTTGCTGGTTTGTCCTTACACTTTTGCTCCCGGTTTACTCCATTGGGCAGGAAGCAAAAAACAAGGCCGAACTCAGCCAGAAGGTAGAAACTCTTCTTTCCAAAATGACCCTGGAAGAAAAAGCCGGCCAGATGGTCAACATCGGCCTGATGGCCCTGTGTGAAGGGGAATTTTACGGTGGGCAGGACACCATACGGCTCGACTCGTCAAAGCTGTACCACCTGATCCGGGACTACCACATCGGTTCAGTGCAAAATATGGGCAAATACCCCCTTACCATTGAAGAATGGCGGTACTTCATAGGACGCATCCAGGAGGTAGCTCAAAAGGAAACCCGCCTGGGCATCCCGGTTATCTATGGCATCGACGGAGTACACGGCGCCACCTACACGGTAGGCTCCACACTTTTTCCCCATCAGCTCGGGCTGGCCGCCACGCGCAACCCTGCCCTGGCCGAGGCTACCGGGCGGATCACCGCCTATGAAGCCATGGCCTCTGGCATCCCCTGGGTGTACGGGCCGAACCTCGACGTTTCCAAACAACCGCTCTGGGGGCGCATTTCCGAGACCTTCGGCGAAGATACTTACATCACGCAGGTGTTGGGCGACGCCTATATTCGGGGAGCGCAGGGGCCGGGGCTGGGCGGGCCCTATCAGGTAGCCGTCTGCCCCAAACACTTCCTGGGCTACGGTACGCCGTTCAATGGCAAAGACCGCTCCCCTGTTTACTTGCCGGAGCACTTGCTGCGGCAGTATTACCTGCCGCCCTTTGTATCGGCCATTCAGGATGGAGCGCCGTCGATCATGATCAATTCCGGTTCGGTCAATGGCGTTCCCTGCCATATCGACAAATATCTGATCACTGATCTGCTTAAAGGAGAACTGGGCTTTGAGGGCGTCGTCATCTCCGACTGGGCCGACATCATGAACCTGGTCGAGGTGCACCGCGTAGCTGTAGATGAGAAAGAAGCCGTCCGCCTGGCGGTCAATGCCGGCCTGGATATGTGCATGGAGCCCTATGACGAAAGCTTTGCTGTAAAAGTAGTGGAGCTGGTGAAGGAAGGTGCTGTTCCTTTGGCCCGGATCGATGATGCCGTGCGGCGCATCCTCACCCTTAAAATGAAGCTCGGCCTGTTTGAGCACGCGATGTACCCCGTAAGCGAATATCCGGATTTCGCATCGGAATCCTTTACCGCATCCAGCTTTCAGGCCGCTTTGGAAAGCCTGACCCTGCTAAAAAATGAGAACAACGTTCTACCTCTTTCCAAAGAGGCAAAAGTATTGGTCACCGGCGTAGCCGCCAACTCAATGAACTACCTCAACGGCGCCTGGTCGCGCACCTTCAGCGGGCAGGAGGCCGACTATAACGACGAAGAGAAATTCACCGTTCTGGAGGCGCTACAGGCCCAACTCGGCAAAGATAAGGTAGCCTATGTTCAGGGGACGGATTACGAAGCAGACATCAACACGGCAGAGGCCGTTCGGCGGGCTAGCGAAGCCGACGTCATCATCGCCTGCCTGGGCGAACGCCCGGCGACGGAAAAGCCCAGCGACATAGAAGACCTCTCCATGCCTGCCGCTCAACGAGAACTGGTGAAGGCCCTGGCCCAAACCGGCAAGCCCGTCATCCTGGTACTGCTGGAAGGGCGCCCCCGGGTGATCAGCGATATAGAGCCCCTGGCCAGCGGCATCCTGATGGCCTACTATCCCGGCAACGAAGGGGGAAGGGCCATCGCCGAGGTACTGACGGGCGATTACAATCCCAACGGAAAATTGCCTTACACCTACCCCCGGCACACGGGCTCGCTGTTTGCCTACGACCACCTTCGCTCCGAAGAACGGGATATCAACTGGGGCTTCAATGCCTTTAACCCACAATTTGAATTCGGGTTCGGCTTATCGTATACCACCTTTGCTTATGACAAGCTGGAAGTGAGCCCCCCGGAGATGGGGCCCGAAGATAGCCTGCACGTATCGGTACAGGTAACCAACACCGGAACAATAGCCGGCATGGAATGTGTACAGCTGTTCCTCACAGACAAGGTGGCAACTGTATCTCCGCCCGTTAAACAATTAAAGCGGTTTGAGAAGATTCGCCTGGAACCGGGAGAAAGCCGGATCGTGCAGTTTAGCCTCAGCGTAAAGGGCCTGCAATTCGTCACGCCCGCTAACCAGTGGATCGCCGAAGCCGGGCAGTTTGTGGTAACTATTGATACGCTTACGCAAGAATTTAGCCTGAAACAAAATATTGAATCAGGAGGGGGCGCCCGGTGACCCGCCACCTGATTATTCCAAAGCGAAAAAAGCTCTACAATATGAAGAATACAAAAATCCTAATCGGAAAAACTCAACAGCAGATCAACACAAAAGAAATCGACGGCCAATACATCAGCGTTGATGGCGAAGACTTTTACCAAATCCGCCATTACGATCAGATGCGCCCCTTTTTTATGACCATTGTCAGCGACTCCGACCATTGGTTGTTCATCTCCAGCAACGGAGGCCTGACGGCGGGCCGCCGCAATCCGGAAACGGCTCTTTTCCCCTACACTACGGACGATAAAATCCACGACGCTACCGAAACCACCGGCAGCAAAACGATCCTGCTGGTGAGCAAGGAAGGGAATACCTATCTGTGGGAACCCTTTTCCCAGCGGTATCAGGGCGTCTATGCCATTCAGCGCAATCTTTACAAAAACACCCTCGGCAACAAGATCATCTTTGAAGAGATCAACGAAACCCTGGGGCTGAAATTCCAATACGGCTGGTACAGCAGCGAGGCCTACGGCTTTGTGCGGAAGGCCAGCCTGGAGAATGTCGGCGAAAAGAGCCTGGAAGTTGACATCCTGGACGGCATTCAGAACCTGCTGCCCTACGGCGTGGACAAAAACCTGCAGAACGAACGCAGCACCCTGATCGACGCCTACAAAAAGAACGAGCTGCTGCCGGAAACCGGCATCGGCCTATTCCTGCTCAGCTCCATCCCGGTCGACAAGGCGGAACCCAGTGAATCGCTGAAAGCGGCTACCGTGTGGAGCACCGGGCTGGACAAACCCCGCTATCTGCTCTGCGGCCTGCAGGTAGACCATTACCGGCAAGGCAAGCCCATTCACCAGGAGGAAGACGTCCGGGCAGAGCGGGGCGCCTACTTCATTAATAGTGCGTTGAACCTGGCGAAAGGAGAAAACCGGGAATGGTATCTGGTGGCCGAACTCAACCAGGGGCCGTCCGATGTGGCAGCATTGGAGAAGATGCTTCAGGAAAGTAGTGATTTACCCGGCCGGCTGGAAGCCGATATCGCCCGGGGCAGTGAGAATCTCGCCCGCATCGTGGGGAGCGCCGACGGACTGCAACAGACCAATAATCCGGAAGCTTCCTACCGCCACTTTTCCAATGTCTTGTTCAACCTGATGCGGGGTGGGGTGTTCGTCCATAATTACGACCTCGAAAAGGCTGATCTGCAGCGCTTCATCCAAAACACCAACAAGCTGCTATACCAGGATTTCAAAGCCTTCTTTGACGCGCTGCCGGATAGGATCGCTTATCCGGAGCTGCTCTCCCGGGCCGCCGCAGAAGGACAACCCCAGCTGCAGCGCCTTTGCTCGGAATACCTGCCCCTTACCTTCAGCCGCCGGCACGGCGACCCCAGCCGCCCCTGGAATCGATTTTCCATCGAGATCAAAGAGGAGGATGGTTCCCAAAAGCTCTACTATCAGGGCAACTGGCGGGATATCTTTCAGAACTGGGAGGCCCTCGCCCTCTCCTACCCTGGCTTCATCGAAAGCATGATCAGCAAGTTCGTCAACGCCTCCACTATGGATGGTTATAACCCCTACCGCATCACCCGCGATGGGATCGACTGGGAGGTGATCGAGCCGGATGACCCCTGGTCTTATATCGGCTACTGGGGTGACCATCAGATCATCTACCTGGCCAAACTACTGGAGCTGAGCCGCAAGCACCATCCCGAAGCCCTTCACGGCCTGCTCACCCGGCCCCTGTTCTCTTATGCCAACGTGCCTTACCGAATCCGTGCATACGAAGAGCTACTGAAAAACCCCTACGATACGGTCGATTTCGATGATGAGCTGGAGGCAGTTATCCAGGAACGCGTCAAAATGATGGGCGCCGATGGTAAACTCGCACTGGACGCCAACGGACAGGTACACCTGGCCAACCTCACGGAAAAGCTGCTGGTATCGGTGCTGGCCAAATTTTCCAATTTCATCCCCGAAGGAGGGATTTGGCTGAATACCCAGCGCCCGGAGTGGAACGACGCCAACAACGCTCTCGTCGGCCACGGGGTATCCATGGTGACGTTGTACTATATTTACCGGTTCCAGCTGTTTTGCCAGGAACTCTTCCGCCAGGTAGAACAACCCATTGAACTTTCGGTAGAAGTGGCGGAATTGTTACAGGCCATCACCCATGCCTTTGACCAGCATCAAAACCTGCTCAACGGGCCGATCTCCGATAAAGACAAGAAATCCATACTGGACGCCCTGGGCCAGGCCGGCAGCCAGTACCGACAGGCCATCTATAGCAAAGGGTTTTCGGGCGAGAAAAAACAAATCCGCCCCAAAGAGCTGCTTCACTTCTTCGATCTTTCCCTGAAATATGCGGGCCATTCCATCCGCGCCAATAAGCGCCCCGACCAGCTTTATCACGCCTACAACCTGTTGAAAGTTAAAAGTAAAGATGAGTTGTCCATCGGTTATCTCTACGAGATGCTGGAAGGCCAGGTGGCCGTGCTCAGTTCGGGCTACCTGTCGGCCAGCGAAAGCGCCGAGCTGCTGCAGGCCTTGCGCAAAAGCAGCCTGTACCGGAAAGACCAGCACAGTTACATCCTCTATCCGGATCGGCAACTGCCCCGTTTTAAGCACAAGAACAATATCCCGCAGGAGATGGCCGAAGGGTCCGCTCTGATCCAAAAGCTGCTGGCCGATGGCGACCACCGCCTGGTGGAGAAAGACGTCTTCGGCCATTATCACTTCAACGGCAGCTTCAACAACGCCCAAAGTGTGAAAAAGGCACTGCTGCAGTTGAAGGCCGATGGCTACGCCCAACTCGTTGAAAAAGATGAAAAGCTGCTCCTGGATGCCTTCGAACAAATCTTCGACCATCAGTCTTTCACCGGGCGCTCCGGCACTTTCTTTGGTTATGAAGGGCTGGGCTGCATTTACTGGCACATGGTTTCCAAGTTGGTGCTGGCTGCCCAGGAGAATTACGAATGGGCGGCAGAAAAGGGAGCAAAACCCGAAGTGGTGGCACAACTGGCCGGGCACTACTACGATATCCGCGAAGGCATTGGCTTTAACAAAACGCCCGAAGAATACGGAGCCTTCCCCAGCGACCCTTATTCCCACACGCCCGGTAATGCCGGCGCACAGCAACCGGGTATGACCGGGCAGGTAAAAGAAGACATCCTCTCCCGGTTCGGAGAGCTGGGCGCCCTGGTTCAGGATGGCAGAATCCATTTCAACCCCAGCCTCCTTAGCCGGGAAGAATTTTTGCAACAGCCTGCCGCCTTCCGGTACTTCGATATCGACGGACAGGCGCAACAACTGGAGCTCCCTGCGGGCAGCCTGGGCTTCACCTACTGCCAGGCGCCCATTATTTATCAACTGTCGGAAAAAAGCGGAGTGACGCTTTTCTACAAAAATGGAACCACCCAGCTACTGGATAGCCTGGAGATCAGCGCCGCCGAAAGCGCCCGCATCTTCGGCCGCACCGGGGAGATCGTCCGCATAGAAGTGCGCCTGCTGCCAGGGCTGGAGAAAGCGCCAAGGTTGACGGGAGCATAAGCGTTTGGGGAAATCCCAAAGTCGTACACCCATAGCCTGGATCATTGATGCAATGATCCAGGTTAATTTACAAACCGGAACAATCGTGAAGATTCCCACAACAATATAGTTGCACCTTTGAGAGGAGGAGGGCCGCCTCTTGGCACGGCGCCTGAGTTTCAGGGGCTACCTACTCATCCCAAAAAACAAGGCCGCAACGTATCAGAGCAATCTCAAATAAAGGGGAATCAGATTTGCACTGATAAGGGGAGTGAAAAAACACTATGACTGCTAAAGTATCTACTGCGGCAGGCCGCTTGTAAATTTCGGCCGGCTTCTAACCTTTCGCCCCCCATTTTCCAGATTTGCATAACGACTTTCTATAGAGGGGGGGACTGCCAAATGGCGCCCTCTTTTACTCTACCCAACCCTCAATGTACAAGACCTCTGCCTTTCGCTGCCCGTGAAAATACACCTTCACCTTTTTATTGAAGTACCCCAGGTCACGAGCGTCGTATTCAATGGAAATGGCGCCGATGCTGTCCGGCGCAACCGCTGCGGCATCCCAGTTGGGTACCGTGCAGCCACAAGAGGGCCGCACGTTGTCGATGACCAGCGGCTCTCCGCTAATGTTGCGGAACCGGAAATCGTACCTCGCCGGTTTTTTCTGCGGGATATCCCCAAAATCATGGGTATCCTCCGAAAGCCATTCCACTTTTGAAGCGGTTGAGAACTGGCGGCCTGGCCCCAAAGGCAAACTGAATGCCAGGAGGGAAAGTGAGAAAAAAGAAAGGAGAAATAAATGAGCCTTCATGCTACCTGATTTTTTATAGTTAACGGCCGCAAAAGTAAAAAAGTGTGGCGTATCGAATTGGGCGGGTTCGGGATTCGCAGTTGGGAGTGTTCGGAATTCGCTGTTCGCCGTTCGCAAGTTCCGGGAAATCAAGGGGCGTTTTTCAGAAGACACAGAAATTTGAACTATCCCTCGCAGTTTGGTATTCGCAGTTCGCAAATCACTAAAAATTAACCTAAATAGTAACGAAAATTGATCCCGGCAGTATTCACCCTCTCTCTCACCCTCTCACCCTCTCACCCTCTCTCCCTCTCTCCCTCACTCCCCCACCTCCCAGGTATGATCAGACAAGAGTTCGACGGTAGCAATAAACCGATAGGGCGGGTTCGGGCCCCATTCCCGGGGAGAAACCATCGAAAGCACATAGTCTCCTTCACGGCGTTCATAGAGGTGGTAGGTAAAACCAATGAGGGGCTCAAAGTTCATCTCTGCCTTGTAGATCAGCTCGGATATGGAGATGCGGCGCTGAATGGCTTGTGCCTGTTGGGCCAGCAGTTCGATCTGCTTTTTGATCTGGCCGAGCTGCATATCGGTTTGTTTGTACATAGCCGTTACCGCACGCCCCTTGGCCTTCCCTTTGTCCATCGGTTTGATCTGCACACCTCCCACCGTGTGGGCATAAGGCAGGAGGTGCGGGTTTTGGGCGATCTTATCCTCATCAATGGGATTGATAAATTCTTCTTGCTGTTTGTTTTCTTTCTGCTGCATGGTATAGTTTAGCGGCTGCTTCAAATGTGCGCGTCCTATAGAGAATTGCCGAGCCGGCAGAATTGTTCACCCCCTTGAAATAAAAAAGCCGGAGACCCAGCGAGGGACTCCGGCTTTTTTATCATTCACAACAAGCTTAGAACTTGTCCAAATTTCGGCCTTCAAGCCGAAAACAGTTCATTTTTTGCTTAGGTGAGGCGCGGGTTCAGGATGATAGCAGCGCTATCAAGCCTGGTTTCGCAACGAAATATAAGCGAAAAAGGGACGTTTGCAGGCCGATTGTTGAATTTTGGACAAGCTCTTACTTCAGCCGCAGCGTTGTACTGCCGGCCAGGTAGCCCTTGTTGTATACTTCGACCTTGTAGTTGCCTTCGGCAAAGGTTTGGTTAGGAGACCAAAGGGTACAGACCTGTTGTTCGTTCCGGTTGTAATCTACCTCCTCGGCCTGGGTATAGCGGATTTGCTCCCCATTGGCGCTGTTGGTGAAGATACCCGAACCCATTTCCTCGACCGCCAGCGTTTCGCCCAGTGGGCTGATGATGCGAACCAGGAACTGTTCGTTCCCCGGCTCCGCCACTTCGTTGACGGATGTATTGAAGCACACCTGCAACTGGTCGACATTTTTGGCGCTGCTGCGGGAGACGGCCTTTCCGCTGCCCTTCATTTTCATACCGGTAGCTTCCAGGTTATTGACCTTGATCACCGAGGCGATGTTGACCTTTTTGGCCAGGTACGAACGCTCCGCTTCGATGTTTTCCTTCTCGCTGGCCAGCGCGGCCTTGGCAGAAGAAAGTTCCATATTGCGGATACGGGCGGAATCCAGGTTCGTATTCAGCGACATATTCTCTTCGCTGAGTTCAGCGGTACGGGCAGTCAGCTGTTCGTTCTCCTGACGCAGTTGGTTGATCTCCGCCAGGTATTGCTCAACCTGAGCGGTCAGGTTTTTGATCTCTTTGCGGGCCTGAGCCAGGTTGCGGCTGTCGCGCAACAGGGCCTCGATACGGTCTTTAGAATCTTTGAGTTCAGACTTCTGTTGTTCGATCAGTGAATTGAGTTCTTCGTTGCTGCCGCGCAGTTCTTCCAGTTCGGAGAGCGACTCGTAGTACTGCTTCTCCAACTCGGCTTTGAGTTGCTCGGACTCGTTCAGTTCGTAAGTTAAGTTGTTGTTGGCCTTGTTCTTGCTCACAAGGTTAGCCACCAACACAATACAAAGGATAGCCAGCACCGCAATGGTAACGATAGCCGCTATTTTGAGTTGATGTTGTGACTGGCTTTGCTTGCCAGGGCCGGAGTTAGTGGGTGTAGGACTTGGACTGCTAGTAGCCATAATTTTTTAAAAATTTGTTTAGCTAAAAGTTAGTTAAAGATGCGTGTTTTCAGATGCGAATAAAACGGCTCCTTATTTTAGAAAATTGTATGCCCCAAAATATTTTTCCGTTTTCCAAGCCTGTAAATCCTGCTTTTGAAAGGATTCATCCACTCACCTGCCTTTGGTTTCGAGGCTTTTTTCTTAGCTTTGATGGTTTGAAACGCTCGCCTGATAAACCGTTAAAAAACACTGCACTATGCCTGAAAAAATCGATATCGCCGATATTCTTTTCCTGGATATTGAAACCGTTTCCGGCAAGCCGGAATTTGACGGCCTGAGTGAAGACTTTCAGGAATTGTGGAAGATCAAAGCCCGGCAACTGGCGCGCAATACCGACGAGGAAGAGCCCGATTATGCAGCGCTCTACAAGGGACGCGCCGCCATTTTCGCCGAGTTTGGCAAGATCGTCTGCATCTCCGTTGGAGTCGTACACCGGGATAAGGAAGACCAGCGCCTCAAGGTCCGCCTGAAATCCTTCGCCAGCGAAAACGAAAAAGAACTGCTCTACGAGTTCTCCCAGATGGTATTCAAATTCTATAACAACCCCAATAAGCACGGCTTTTGCGGCCACAACTCCAAGGAGTTTGACATCCCGTACATTTGCCGCCGTATGGTCGTCCACCAACTGCCCTTACCCACTCCTTTTAATATTGCCGGTAAAAAACCATGGGAAACCAACCACATCCTGGACACCATGGAAATGTGGAAATTCGGCGACCGCAAACACTATACTTCCCTCAAGCTGCTGGCCGCCGTGCTGGGCTTCCCCTCCCCCAAAGATGATATCGACGGCAGCGATGTCGGCCGCGTCTACTGGGAAGAAAAAGACCTGGAACGCCTTTCTCTTTATTGTGAAAAGGACGTGCTGGCCACCGTCCAGCTCTACCTCCGATATAAGTATATGCCGCTGCTGGAGGAGGATCAGGTGTCGCATGTGAAGTGATACCCCTAAAAGAAACCTTTCCGCCAATCCCATCGTTAGTTCAGTTCTTATTACTGGCCAAAAAGACTAAATTTGCGCCCGTAAAAATCCAATACGTGATGAATTTTATCGAAGAACTCAAGTGGCGGGGCATGTTGCAGGACGCAACGCCCGGTGTTGAAGAAGCCCTCAACCAGGGCATGATGAAAGGCTATATCGGCTTTGACCCTACCGCCCCGGCCCTGACCATCGGCAACTACGTACAAATTATGCTGCTCGACCTCTTTCAGCGCTCCGGCCACCAGCCGGTCGTGCTAATGGGCGGAGCCACCGGCCGCATCGGCGACCCCTCCGGGAAGGATGCCGAAAGAGAACTGAAAAGTTTCGAAGAGCTGGATGGCAACCTGGAACACCAGAAAAACCAGATCTATCAATTTCTGGAGTTTGAACGGGGCGACAACCGCGCCTTGTTGGTCAACAACCTGGACTTTTACAAGGAAATGAACGTGCTCGGCTTCCTGCGCGATGTGGGCAAGACCCTGACGGTCAACTATATGCTATCCAAAGAATCGGTGCAGAAGCGGCTGGAAACCGGCATCTCCTTTACAGAATTCAGCTACCAGCTGCTACAGGCCTACGATTTCCAGGTGCTGTTCCAAAAGCACGGCGTCCGCCTCCAAATGGGGGGCTCCGACCAGTGGGGCAACATTACCTCCGGCGCCGAATTCATCCGCAAGAACCTGGGGGAACACGCCTTCGCCATGACCACGCCCCTGCTGACCAAAGCCGATGGCTCCAAGTTCGGCAAATCCACCGAGGGCAACATCTGGCTGGATCCGGAACTGACTTCTCCTTACCAGTTCTACCAGTTCTGGATCAACGCGGATGACGCGGATACACCCAAATTTACCCGTTACTTCACCTTGAAGTCCCGCGAAGAGATCGAAGCCCGGGAGAATGAGCTGGCCGGCAACCCACAGGAACTCAAACGCCTGCTGGCCGAGGAACTTACCGTCCGCGTCCACTCGGAAGCAACCTACCACTCGGTGCTCAAAGTGACGGAACTGCTGTTTAACCGGCAGGCCAGCAAAGCGCAACTCCTGGAACTGGGCAAAGGCGAACTGGCCACCGTCGCCGCCGAAATCCCCAGCTTTGCCGTCGATAGAAATGTCCTGGCCAACGGCGTCAACATCGTCGACCTGCTGGCGGAACACACCGGGATCGTAGCCTCCAAAGGCGATGCCCGCCGCGCCATCAAGGGCAACGCGATCAGCGTCAATAAAGACAAGATCAGTGACCACGAGACTACGGTCAGCCACGAGGCACTGCTCCACGGCAAATACCTGATGGTGGAGAACGGGAAAAAGAATAAGTATATCGTGGTGGCGGAGTAGGGTTGTTGTGTGTCAGTGTGTCACTCACTGACACACCGATACACTACAACATCCCCCCACGTCACCGCACTACCATCACCTTCCGCACATCCATTCCATTGATGCGCACGAAGTACACTCCTTCGCGCCAATCTGAAATATCGAGGTATTTGCGGCCGCCCGTCGCCTGGAATCGTTGCACCAGCTTACCCCAGATATCGAATACCTCCAGGCTGGCATAAACGCCGCCCTCCCATTCCATCACCAGCTGGCTGGCGGCCGGGTTGGGGTATAACTTCAATCCATAAGTAGTATACGCCTCATTGGCGGGCAGAATCTGCTCACAGAAGGTGCTATCCGGGTTGAGCTCGATCCACCCTTTGCTGCTCAGGTCCCTGTCCGTGAAAGCAGCGTAATCGGCCGGGAACCTATTCATCCGAAAGGTCAGGTTGTTGTTCAACCCCAGCGTATCGCCCTGGCTGGCCCGCGCACCGCCGTTCAGGGGCGTCTTGTATTCCCAGACGATCTCGTTATCGGGCGTGATCTCGAAGGAATAGCCAAACCGGCCAACACAGATCAGGAAATTGCCGTTGGGCAAAACCTGTATGCTGGACAGCCCCGTAGAATACATCATCGTGGGTTCTGGGTGCTGAATGGTCAGGTCAAAGCTACTGGGGCCCCAAACCTGGCCGCTCATAGGGTAGCTCCACTTGTACATATCAAAGCCGGGGTTGAAGATATTCGCCGTTGAGAAGTCCTCTCCCACCTGGTTATTGAACACGGCCAACCTGCCGAAATACGGATTGGAGAAATCCAGAAAATCATCCACCCAATGGATGTCGTGCTGGTAAAAAAGCGTCTGGTCTTCCGCTGTGCCCGATTTGTAAACAGCCGGATTGCCCCAGCGGTAGAGCAAGTCTCCTCCGCGGCCGCCGAAGCCGCCGAAGCTACCTGCGGCTTGCTCGGTAGTGGTGGTTTTGTCAATGATCCAGACCTCATTGAAGGTAGGCACGCTAAGGATGACCTGGTCGTTATCGGCATTGTAATCGATAGCGTTGGTGTGCATCCAGTCGGCCGCCCCATCGCTGGTGTCCCAGTTGACATCGACTCGCCAGGGATTATCGGCCACTACGCCGTAGTTATCTTTGGTGGGGTCGAAATCCTGGATGAGGTGGTCCCAGACATGCCATTCCCAGACGATTTCATCGGTGGCGGGGTCTACTTCAATAACGTAGTCCGGCCAGAGTTCCCCTTCGGAAATCAGGCTGGGGTCGCGGCCCGCCTGTATGGCTTGCTCCGGGGTTTTCAACTCCCATACGATCATCAGAATGGTCCCATCGTCGGTAACGGCAATATCGTGGTGAAGGCGGTGTTGTTCATCGTTCAGCTCAAAGGACCAAAGCAGGTCGTTGTCCCAGGTGCGAATCTCCACAATGGCGCCGCCGCCACCCGCCCAGATAGGGTCATTGACCACCGCCGCCGGGCGCTTGGTCTTCACCAGGTTGCCATTATCCAGCAGGTAAGCCGTATTGCCCGGCCGCCACTGCGCTTCGTCCTCCCAGACGTGAACGACCTCCCCGCAATTGTCCAGCAGGTAGACATTGGGCTGGTTGTGGGGGTATATCAGGTTGTAGCCATCATAGGCCTTGGAGGGGTTGTAGGAAAGCAGGCCTACGGTGTGAGGAGAATTCTGAGCGAACAGGTTGACCGCGAGAAAAAGGGTGAAAAGTGTAAAAAGTTGCCTCATGGAAAATTATTTTTTATATTCAAATATTCAGTTACTTAACGATCTTCTCAACAAAAAAACGGCCCGATTCGGGATCGTCCACCCGCAGAAGATAGAGCCCCTTCGGCCATGTCCCGGCGAGCAGCCGGTTGAGGCCGGTTTGAACCCAGGCATTGGCCAGCCGTTGCCCGGTAAGGCCAAAAACCTGTAGACGCAGGCGCGTTCCGGTTTCATTCTCCACCAGTACTTCATCCTCCACCGGATTGGAAAGCACCCGTACGCCGGACAACTCCTCCGGAGCGGGGGCCGAAGATACGGGATTGCCATAGATCACACAATCGGACGGCAGCGGATTGAGTTCCAACGGGCCCTGCGGGTCCAGGGTTTTTCCTTCAAAGGCCGGAAAATCCGGAGCGTAGCGATAGGCGCGGAATACATCATTATTGGTGATGTTCGTTCCCTGCACGGCCGGCCCCGCGGAGCGCACCGGGTTGACATACTCCCAAACCAGGGTTCCCAGGTAATCGACTTCGAACAAGCGCCCTTCCCGCCCTTCACAGATCAGGGTGTTGCCATTGGGCAGCCGCTGGGCGCCTGATATGTTGGCGGAGAAGAAGGTATTGGGAGGCTGCGCCCGGTAAGTCCAGAAAAGAAAATCAGGGCCATAGGCCTGCCCTTCTTCCAGGCTATACTGCCCGTTTTCATCCAGAGGCGGCTCGACGATATCCACGGATGAATAGTTGCCGGCCGGCCGGCCCAGCCCGTTGTTGAAGGCCATGATGCGGCCGGCATCCAGCAGCCCCGCTTCGACCCAATGTACATCGTGCTGGTTGAAAAGCTGCTGGTCATTGGCGGTTCCACGGCCGTACGCCAGTGGGTTGCCCCATCGGTAAAGCAGGTCCCCGCCCTTATCTGCATCCCCGCCCGAATGGCCGCTGGCCTGTTCGGTGGTGGTGCTGTGGTCGATCACCCAAAACTCACTCAGGGAACGGGAGCTGAGCAGGATCTGGTCCAGGGCAGGGTTGTAGTCCACGGAATTGATGTGCACCCAGTCGGCATTATTTATTCCTCCGGTTTCGAAGTTGATGTCCACCAGCTCGGGATGATCGGCCACTACGCCATAGTTCGCTTTAGAAGAGTCAAAATCCTGGATGAGGTGATCCCACAGGCGCCACTGCCAGACGACATTGGCCTGGTTGGCGCCCACCGGCTCGAGTTCCACCACCCGCTCTGTCCACAGGCCGTTGTTGCTGGCCAGGTTGGGGTTGCGGCCGGCTTCGATGGCCTCCGCCCGGGAGTGTGATTCCCAGGCGATGAGCAGGATATGGCCGTTGGGCAGGTATTCCACGTCGTGGTGCTGATGGAAAGTGGCCGAGGAATAATTGTAGCCCCACACCAGGTTGCCGTCCCAGTCTATGAGTTCGATGCGCCCGCCGGAGCCTCCGCTGTTAAAGGAGCTGTTGAGGCGGCCGGTATGCAATAGGTTGCCGTTTTCCAGCAAGTAGGCCACATTGCCCGGCCGGTAATTGCTGGGCCAGGTGTGCACCACCTCTCCGCAATTGTCGAGCAGGTAAGTAAAGGTGCTGGAGTTGGGCGCCAGCAGGGTGTAGCCGTTGAAGGCCAGGGAGTCGTTGAGAAATAAGCCGACGGTTTGTTGGGCGGATAGGGGAACAACATGGAGGATAAAAATAAGCAGGGGTATCAATTTAGTCATCTTTTCTATTTTGCTTCCTGCCCGGAGCAGGCCATTTGCAGCGCAACTTACTTTTTCCTTTTGAGAATTGGAAGTATAGAATGGCCAACGCCGTATGGTGGAAGGTGAATTGTCAGGTAATTTGCAGAGAAATATCGGGGCTCAAGTCGGAGCGCAATAGGACACGAGCGGAGCGACTGATGCCTGCCTGCCCGCGAGGCGGCCGAGCAGGCAGGGAATGAAATGGAATTAATTGCGCCCCGACAACGCTGTCTCGGGCGCCAATTTCCTATTGGCGTGCGAGTTATAAAATAGTGTTTATCATGTTCGGGACCAATTTAATTGAGAAGCTCCCGATGGCGGCCCTCACCGGCTTAATGATCATGGTGGCGATCGGCACCTTTGTAAAACCTCCTGAAAAATGCAGAGGAAATTATAGATGTAAACGTGTTGGAAGTACTAAGGTATAAATTGATGGTGGATTAGGCTTAATCTCTTACGCTATTCTTTGAAGTTAAAAAATATAAACACAAGGTTTTGAAGATTTGAAGGCTGCATTTTGTTCCTTGCACAGGAATGATCTCGTTTCCATGCTTACTGGACTTCGAATATGAAAAACACAACAATCACTTCTGTTCCCCTCCCTAACTCCATTCGGTTGCTTTTGGCCGTACTCTTTTTGTGTACAGCCCGTGTATCTTACAGTCAGGAATTGAGATTGAACCTTGCCGGCAATGAACAGGACGGATACTACGTCGAGGTTTACGACGGCTCTGCATTACTTTTCACAGACCATGGAGCTTTCAACCTGAAGATGGCTAACCTGGACCTGAGCGCCACCACCCAACTCAGTTCCTGGAAAGGGCTGAAGTATACCAAGGAGCCCGGCAAGATTATCCTGGAGAGGGATTCCTATCTTGCTGATCTGGACGCCAACCTTTCCATCACGGTTATTTATGAGCAGGCGAACGGGCAGCTCATCCGAAAACGCGTCCAGATGACGCAATACTCCATGCCTTCCATGTATTACACCCTAGAGGAAGTCGCTACTCCGGCCAGCGCGCCGGCCAACTATCTGACTTTCGAGTACGAGGATTTTCCCGGAGGGTTTGTCCATGAACTATTTCCAGCTGCCGGATTTCTCACTTCAGATAGCCTGGTTGTGGGCTTTCTGACCGATGCCGGGTACCGCAACCACTTTACCCGCACCACCCGCCGGAGGTTTAGTGGCAGAGGAGGCGGATTCGTAGGGATGCGAAAACTTCCGGACCCGGCATTGATCGTTTTACCAACGGCTGCCGAGAGGGAACGGCAGGCCCATTACGTAAAATACACATTTGGGGAGCTCTATGACCTGGATGCGGGCGCCGAACAATGGATCGAGCCCTTTTCCAATTACCTGGCCATCGGCAAGGCGAAGATGACAGAAAAGGGAAACTACATGCAACTGGCGTGTGATAATTCGGAGCGCACAGGATTTGAGTTGCTGACCAACATGAAGGGGCAGAAAATTTACACGATCTCCTTCGATTGCAAAGGCAACGTTCCACTGGCCCTTAAACTCCATCGAATCAAAGACGGGAAAAAGGGCGCAGAACTGGAGCATGGCATTAAATACATCGACCGGTTTCCGGTGCAACCGGAGGAGTGGAGCCGGTTTGAAGGCAGTATCCTTATACCGTATATAGAAAATGACCTGGTTTCCATGTTTATTGGTTCTACCTCCGGGGAAACGGGTGGCCTGGAAATAAGGGGCCTACAGGTGTTGGAGCATCATCCTTTGAAAGCCCCTTACAATATCCTTCCGCTGGGGCAAACGGTTGAAAAAACGACCTACGTATTTGCCGAACCCTGGCAGTCGCATCAACAATTCATGATCTCGGCTCAAACCAGGTTGGCAGAGGGAATGGGCTTCCGTGGCACGCAGCTGGAAAAAATGTTGTATGCCAACCTGAATATGCTTACCTGGATCACCTCGATCCACGATTTTACGCCCTTTATTGTACCCAATATGAATTATGCTCCGGATATGTACAACCGGGATTCCTTTTGGTCGATCATCGCCACCTATAACAAAAGCCTGAACCTGAGGATTTGGGAACAATGGGGGAAGACGCAGAACAAGGAGGGCGCCATTGGCACCATTATCACTCCTTATATGGGATCGGTCGAAGTAAAGGACAATGAAGCGACGATTGAATGGTTGATCTGGGCATTGCTCAACAAGCGGCGCTTTGGAGTTGAGCTCCCGGCAGACAAGCTGGACAAAGCCGTGGCATACGTATTGAATGAATTTGATGCGGACCGGGATGGCAGATGTGCATCTCATTTTTCCCTAAGCCAGATTGACATCCGGGACTACGAGCCCAAAACGGAAGGCCTGGCGGGGAACCAGGGTATGTTTGTCGTGGCTTTACAAACGATCGAAGCCCTGGGGTACCCCATAGAACCGGCCTATCTTTCGAAAGCAGAGGAAATCTACAGAGGGTTTTACGACAAAAAAAGACAACACCTGCTGTTTGACCGCGAATACCCGGATATCATTTCACTTACCAGCCTGGTTCCTGAGTTCCTTTCCCTGTGGCTATTCGACAAGCCCTTGCTTACCGATGAGATGGTGGTCAATCACCTGGAACAAACCCCCATCCTCAATAAAGTCCCGAATGCGCCCCATCCCGAACTCGGTACTACGGCTCCGATCTGTGTCCGCCTTACGAAGGATAAAAAGGGGTACGCTTATTTGTCGTCCGATTATCAGCCTTTTGGCGAATTTGGCAAGTCCGGTTACAAAAATGGCGCCCGGGATGGGTACTACTATAATGGCGGCAGCTGGATGCGGGCGGAATATTGTGCCTATGTAGCAGGGCTTAAACATGGATGGGACAAAGCCTCCAGGCTGATGGAAAACCGGGCCTGGGCAGAAATTTATCTGAACCCCCGGTGGCCATTCAGTAAGGAATTCATCCCCACTAAATGGCAATCAATTGATTCATGGTGGGATTCCACGCGGGGGCTTAGCTGGAATGTTTTCATCTTAATGGCCAATGAATTAGCCGGATTGCGAACCCCTGAAATGGATCCGGACTTCCAGGGAACCCGCCCGGGCCAATAGGAGGCTGTCGGAGAAACGCTGATGAGTCGAGAACGAGCAAATATTATTCTGAACGAGGCGCGAAGAGGGCGCATAGCGGCGCTACGCAACTGACGAGCAACGAAGTGCAGAACAATATTTGCCGTTCGCAGGCCATTAAGTGCTTCTCCGACAGGCTCCCAGGGGCGATGTTTTGCCATACTTTCCTTATATTTGGCGCCAAAGCCAATATGCATGGATTACCCCAGCCTGAAATCCTACTGGTACCGTAACGCCCATATGCTCACTACCGCCTTTCAGGAGGGAAGGGCTTCTTTTTTACCTTTTCTGCTGCCGGAACTGGCATTGGAGATGCCTGTCTCCAAAGTACTCCAGTCCCTGGTTAGCCGTTCCGGCAAAGGCATCATCCAGGATGCGCTCGACCCAAGGCATACCATACCCAGCCCGCTGGCGGGCCTGCGCACCACCAACTGGATCAAACGCACCAATATGGTGGGCATCAACGTGCGGACGGTACAGAATTTCTGGAACGTCATCAAGTATATGCTCACCGTACCGGAGGCGCAGCAGTCCGTCCACCTGTTGCCCATCTGGGAGCCGGGCGTGGTGGCCAGCCTTTATGGTATGGCCAGCTGGAACATCAGCCCGGAATTCTTCAGCCAGGAACTCTACGATGCCTATCCTCATCTCGATACCGTCGAAAAGCAGCTCAAAGTAGTCATCAACCTCCTGCACGCCAGCGGGCGGACGGTAGGCATGGACGTCATCCCCCATACCGACCGCTATTCCGAGATCGTGCTGGGCAACCCCCGGCACTTCGAATGGCTACAGCGGCGTGATGACAAGATCACCAACCACCGCGCCAACCTGCACGAGGAGGTGGAACAGGCGGTCTTTCGCTTCCTCAAAGAACAGGGCCCGGCCAAAGACGGCATCGACCTGCCCGCCGATGTGGTGGAATTCTTCTCGGAGGAATATCCAGAATCCGCCCGCATCGAGCTGCTCTTCGGCAGCCGGGAGGACTACGGCCGGCGCGGCCAACGCCGGGGCTGGCTGGTACAGCACCTCTACAAAGACGGCTTTGAACCCGTACCGGCTACCATGGGCCCGCCCTATCGCGGGCTGGAAGTGGACACCAGCGACAAGGCCAAATCCGTAGACGGGGAAGGGCGCATCTGGCGGGAATACAAGATAAAGGAACCACAGGAAATGTCCCGCGTATTCGGCCCCCTGGCCCGCTATAAGTTGTACGAACGGCTGAATGACAATAAAGACTGGGAGATCGATTTCACCCAACCCCGTAAGGCTACCTGGGAGTACGCCTGCCACCATTTTCACAGTATTCAGCAGGAATACAATTTCGACTTCATGCGCGGGGATATGTCGCACGTGCAGATGCGCCCGGAAGGCGTACCGGCCAAGACGGATGATTATTACGACCTTCACAAGGCGGTGCGCACCTACGTCCAGGCCGTAAAGCCCTATTTCGGCTATTTTGCCGAAACCTTCCTGGTAGGCCCCGGCTTTATCGCCTATGGCAATGAGGTGGACCATCTGGAGCAGGCCGATGCCGACTCCACCCTGGGCGACCTGCAGAGCATGGTGGTGGGCAGCCCGAAATTCATGCAGCACTTTCGATGGTACCTCGACATCCTGAAGGGCAGGGATTTCGCACCCAACTTTACCATCATGACCGGCGATAAGGACGACCCCCGATTCGACGAGTTCTACCTGGGCGGCAATGAGGCCCGGCTCTTCACCGCTCTTTTCCTGGCCGATATGCCCAGCTATATGGCGCAGGGTTTCGAGTGCCGGGACCCCCACCCTACTCCTGCGCCCAATGAGCATTACAGCAAGCTCTATGTCTTTCGCATCAGCAACGGTGAAAAGGCAACCAAAGGGCCGTACGTTTTCGGCAAAAATGGCCAGCTCTACCACCGCCTGTCCCGCCTGCGCTTTGCCGCCGAGCAACTCCTCCCGCAGATCGTAAATTCGGACACCCAATGGCTGCTGCCGCCCGACGCCACCGCCGCCACGCGAGTGATCGCCTGGACGCAGTCGCCCAAGCCACACTACCTGTTTGTTGTCAATCTGGATGTCGACGAACCGGCGGTTAATATTAAAATCCCCAAAATCAGAGGCTATGAAAAAGCAGCGCCGCCCCGGCTGCATTTTTCCACCCACCAGGAAAAGGTACAACTGGATGCCCTATTCTTCAATGGCAAGCAGTACCAAATAGATGGGTTGGAAGCAGGAGAAGGGAGGGTTTACTCCTGGATTCATTGACGCATGGGTTCATGGGTTCGTGGTTGGGAACTAACTAAAAACTTCCTTCAGCGCCAGTTCAATGTCAAGCACAGGGTCGGAAAGTGTTTCTGAGGCTTTGTACATTTCGTAATCGTCGGGGGAGGAAAAAACGTAAATATTCTGAAGGGCAGGGATAGCAATCCAGCAAGACTTCACGCCGTATTGAAAATATCTTTCTGCTTTGGCTATGAGTTCATTAACAGACTGGCTGGGAGAAATGATCTCAATGGCGCAAAGAGGCGGCTCCTTTACCGTTACAACATCCTGGCGGGGGTTAAGCGACATCTTGGGGATGATACAAATATCGGGCACCGACTCCCATCCGGAAAGATCCAGGCTCAATTCGGAAACGACACTGTATTTGTCTTTATAGCCTAACTTTAAGGCAAAAATGAGGTTAGCCTGGATCAGGCCATGATTCAAGGAAGGCATGGGTTTGTTTCTTTCAACTTCGTAACCGGATATTTCTGTGGATGAAGGCATGGCAGCTATTTTCAGCATTAAATGTACTATTATTTTAACCTGTAAACAAGTTTCATCCTGCGGTTACTCCGCCGAACTTGTTATTTGAGTTACTTTTATTAACAAATGAGCGCCCAAATCGTTATGCATTCAAAGAAGTGCGAAGCACTCCAGCAACAGAATCATACAACCATGAAACCATGAACATCCCCATCTACCAGGCCGACGCCTTCACCGGTGAGCTGTTTCAAGGCAACCCAGCCGCTGTCTGCCCTTTAGACAATTGGCTTCCCGATGCAGTACTGCAGTCTATTGCTGCCGAGAACAACCTTTCGGAAACTGCATTCTTCCTGCCCAAGGGGCCGGACTATCAGCTGCGCTGGTTTACCCCGGCTATCGAGGTAGACCTTTGCGGGCACGCCACCCTCGCTACGGCGCACGTGCTTTTTGAGCACCTCGGTTACCAGGAGGCCAGTGTCAATTTTCATTGCCGCAGTGGCTTGTTGAGTGTTTCCCGTGAAGAGGATCACTACATCATGGATTTCCCCACCGATATCATCGAACCCACCCTTGCTCCCAAGGTGCTGACAGAAGCCCTGCGGGCTACACCCCTAGAAGTTTTTGCGGGGCGGGAAGACTTCCTCATCGTCCTGGGTTCAGAAGCGGAGGTAGCCGCCCTGCAGCCAGATTTCCGGCTGCTTCGGCAGGTCAAAGGCCGCGGCGTCATCGTCACCGCGCCGGGCGATGCCGTCGATTTCGTTTCTCGCTGTTTCTTTCCCAACGCCGGTATCGATGAAGACCCGGTGACCGGCTCCGCCCATACCACCCTGACGCCTTACTGGGCCGAGCGCCTCGGCAAGCAGGAACTCACCGCCCGGCAGATTTCCCGGCGCGGCGGGGAAATCCGATGCACCATGCTGGGCGAACGAGTGGCCCTGGCAGGAAAGGCGGTGACGTATATGGAGGGGGTGATCCGGGTTTGAGGCGTTCAATAGTTCGAAGGCTGACAGCCCTTTCAATCCAAATACCCAACCTTCGAATACGGAACAACCCCTCTCTGCTACAAAAATTACGCTCTCTGCTACAAGCGTTTTTATTGGAAGCAGTTTTTTTTTAAGTTTCATGAATCATCAAACCCTAGGATATTTATGAAACACAATGCTCGTAATGAAACCTGGAAAGATAAACTGATTGCCGGCCTGGCCGCTTTTGCCGCTATGATGTCCGCCAGCCGTTGGTTTATGGGCCAACTGGCCAGAAGAGCGGCGCGGATGTGGTTCTGGTAAGCCCGGTTCGCCGGACATGGCAACGGCCGCCGCCACGCAAATTTGCTCCATTGGAGAGATCGGGGGAATTTTTCCCAGATTTGGAGTAAAAAGCAAATGCATCTCAGTGAAATCCTTACCCACCTGGGTGAAGAAAGAGCGCAGTATTTCAATGCCATTTCTCCCCCTGTCATTTAGTCCAGCAACTTCGCCTTTCACTCGCTGGATGAGTTCCGGCAGGCCTTTACCAATGAACTGGGCCACCATATCTACAGCCGGGGCAACAACCCCACCGTTGCTATTTTGCGCAAAAAACTGGCGGCCCTGGAGGGAGCGGAAGACGCCCTGGCATTTGCCAGCGGGATGGGCGCTATCTCTGCTGCAATCCTGGCCGATGTGCAGGCTGGCAGCCACGTAGTCTGGGTTGAATCGCCTTATTCCTGGACCAAAATGCTCCTGCAGGATTACCTGCCCCGCTTCGGCGTATCCACCGCCTTCGAATCACTGGTATAGAAAGCCTGGAAAAGGCGTTAGCGCATGTATAAACTTTTTGTAGTTTAGCGCGTGAATAACAATAGGTGAAAGTAAACCAGGATCAAATGAAAAAGATAGTCGTATTAACGGGCGCCGGAGTCAGCGCTGAGAGCGGGATCAAGACCTTTCGCGATGCCGACGGCCTTTGGGAAGGGCACGATGTAATGGAAGTGGCTTCACCTCAGGGCTGGCGCAAGAACATGGAGCTCGTTTTGGATTTTTACAACCAACGCCGCCGGCAGCTTCTGGAAGTCAAGCCCAACGCGGGCCATTTCTCCCTGGTGGAACTGGAAAAGCATTTTGAGGTCAGCATTATCACTCAAAACGTAGACGACCTGCACGAAAGGGCCGGCAGCACTAACATCATTCATTTACACGGCGAGCTGCTCAAAGCACGCAGCACCAAAGATCCGAGCCTCATCTATGATTGGGCGAAAGACATCCTTCCGGGTGACATTTGCCCGCTGGGCAGCCAGTTGCGCCCTCATATTGTGTGGTTTGGAGAGGCCGTGCCCATGATTGAGGCGGCGGCCATGGAAACCATGACGGCAGACGCCGTCATCATCGTTGGCACCTCCATGCAGGTTTATCCGGCGGCCGGCCTGGTAGGCTTCGCTGAGAAGGCCCAGCGGATTTATTACGTCGACCCCAAACCTGCCATCAACTACGAGCTTAGCCAGGCCGCCAGCCTTTCGGTGATCGCCGAGCCAGCCACTACCGGCGTGCCTAAGGTCGTTAAAGAATTGCTGGGACAATAAAAAAGCCGCGCAAGGTGCTGTTGCAGTCCCTTGATCACGGCTCCAAACCTTAACTATGAAAAACTGTTAAACTGCATTTTACTTCCGAATTCGATACAGGAACATCACCCCTCCGAAGAGGTACCAGTCGTGTGTTGCTTTTTCCCCGGCAACGCTCACGCCATCGAGGTAATCGGTAAATGTCTTACGCATGCCCAAATCCAGGCTTAATGACATCAGATCATTGATGCCTAACCGCAGGCCCAGGCCCATGGGTATAGAGAACTGTACCTTTGAATAATCTGCGTTGATATCTTCCATTGCCTTTTCTTCCGCCACATTCCCAAAGACAGGTTCAGGGTTGATCAGGGCCATGCCCAGGCCTGCATAAAAGAAGGGAGAAAGCCGTTGGCCCAAATCCAGGGTCAGGTCAGTTCGGTTTTCTCCAAAAGGCTCCCATTCTCCAACGACGGACAATTCAACCAGGCTGGACTGAAAGCTGGACCCTCTCCTCTCCCGTACATCAAAGTTCCGGTCATTGCCACTCAGCTTCCCATAGATCAGGTTGGCGCGAAGCGCGTGTGTATAGCTCAGCGGGTGGCGGGCGACTACCCCGATTGCCAGATTACTCTCCCTAAGTTCCGGTGAAGTATTTAGCGTGAAATCTCCCTGGTAATTGGAGATGCCAAAGAATATTCCTCCCTCCAGAGCATCCAGAGGAGCTTGCGCAACTACCCCGAAAGGACCAAGCATAACGACCAAAAGTATAGTAAAGATTCTCATAGGTTGAAATGATTTTAGAAATAGTAAAGTGTTAATAAAGGGGGAGTATGAATCTGTTTGGGCTTAGCCAAAACCTGGCTATGCCTGAAACGTCGCTGAATGAGATACAAAAAATGGGGGGGAGCAAAAAGGATTGATAAAGCATGTTGTTTTACGGCCAGATAGTTAGTTTAGTTTCAGTCACTCGATGTTTTTTTACAATTAAAAAGTATAAAGGAAAAGCCGCGTCTACCTGGCCTCAGGTATTACTATAAGGCCCTGGCGACACGGCTTAACTCCCTATACTATGAAAAAAACTACTTGATCCGAAAAAAAGGGGGGGGTGGCAAGCTGCCCGCGCAAGTTGGATGAATGAGCATATATTTACCAGATGTCGACCGCGCGAGGAGCAGCCAGCCCGAAAATGCAGGCTGTTTAGCCGGCAATGCCTCAAAAAGCAAAATTGAAAATCGTTTGGGTATAAAGGTGGGGGGGAGCGAATTTATCCAGAAATCTTATTTGTCATCAATTCTATTTTCATTCCCGAACACCACGATTGTACGAAGTTTCAGGGCGAGGGTTTCAAGACAAATAGAAATTTTTATAATTTTTATTCAGGAGGAGTGAGTGGCCCGGTAATATTTCGATCTTTGTTTTTCTCTTCCCTCGCTTTGAGCTTTGCCTTAACCTCTTCAAAAACAGCAACTTCTTCATCTTTCCGCTGCTCATACTGGCGCTTAAAATTGCGGCCGCTCATAAACTCTCCACTGCGATAAATACTGCGCAGAAAAGATTCGTAGCCCTTACCATGATGATAATAGCCCAGGGGAGCGAGAATATAACTGGCTACAAATTGTCCACAATCCTGACATTGAACAAATACCTTATCCGACTCACCTGGTTGGCGAAAAAGAACATTCTTCATCTTGTCCGAACCGCATTGCTGGCATTGTTGTACGTGGAGTTCCATACGATTTTTTGAATAAAGTTAGAGTATCTTCGAATTTTGAACCTGCTTTTAGTCAGAAAAACAACGGAAGATAAAAAATACTGGCCAGAATTGTAGCCACCAGGGCAAATACGGTTATCAGCATTCCGGAATTAAACATATCCCTGGCTTGCAGTAATCCGGAACCAAAAGCAATGGCATTGGGCGGGGTACTCACCGGCAGGGCCATCGACGAAGAGCACATGAAGGAAATGGCGATACACAATACCAACTCATTATTGGGCAGTGAAACAGCAATGGGAATGAGCAGGTTAGCGGTGGCGGTATTGCTCATCACCGTCGTCATGGCCGAGGCCATCAGCAACAGGGCTCCAAAGACGACATAAAATCCGGCGCCTATTGGTATGGCGTGGGCAATGGTGTCCGTCAGGCCACTTTTGTTCAGCGCTACGCCCAGGCACAGGCCGCCGCCCAGCATGAAAAGGATGTCCCAGGAAATATTGCGAAAATCAGGCGTTTTCAAAAAGCTGCCGCCAAAAGCGATAATGATGGCGATCAATCCGACCGTACCGGTGCTAAGCCCGGTCAGCCCGGAGCTCAGCCATCCCAGAATGGTGAGCAGGAAAAGGCCTATGACCAGATACTGCCGAAGGCTGAACTGGTCCTCTTCCTCTTCTTCATTACCCAGGCTAATGGAGATCGGGCCCGGCGGATACGACCGCAGGAGTAACCACCAGAGAAAAAACAGCAGCAGGGCCATTATCGGAAATGCAATCAGCATCCACATGGAAAAGGAGATTCCGATACCCGCTTGTTCGAGATAACCGATGGCAATGGCGTTGGGCGGTGTACCGATCGGCGTGCCCAACCCGCCGATATTGCAGGCAAAGGGTATTGCAATTGCCAGCCCCTTAGAGAACTGGGAGGTTTTCGGCAACTGCAGGATCATCGGAGAAACGATTGCAAACATCATCGCCGCCGTCGCTGTATTGCTCATCCACATCGACAACAGGGAGGTAATGATGATAATACCGGCCAATACCCGGGGTGGCTCTGTCCCCGTTTTCTGGATCATCCAGTTGGCCATGCGCCGCGCCAGCCCATACTTATTCAGTAAAGCGGACAAAACGAAGCCTCCCATGAAGAGCAGCGTGATATCCCCGAAAAAAGCCTGGTAGAAATCGCCCTTTTCGGCTTCTACCCCTGCGCCCTGCAATAGGGGAAACAACCACAATAAACTCAGTAACAACACCCCCAGGCTGGTGACGTACAAGGGAATGGCTTCCGTGATCCACAACAGGGCGGTCCCCAACAGGATAAGCAAGGCCACCTCCTCTGCTTCCCGCAAATGTAGCCATTGCTGAAAGGAATGAAAATAGTAAGCCAATGCCAGCAATAGCAGCAGGATAAAAGTTGGAAGGTTAACTTTCAGTAAATTAAGGGCCTTTTTCATCTGTATCGAATTGGTACGGAGGCAAGTTTAGTAGATTTTCGGAGCCTATTCCCTACTTTCAACCGGAGGAACGGCTTTCACATCTTGATAAGCCGTTTGGAGGCCTGCTTGTCCCCACGCATGGCAGAGAAGATATAATGGCCGGGAGGAAAACTGGTGGTTTCCCAACTGATGGAGGCATTCGGCCGGAGAGTCGTTTCGTAGAGGGAGCGCCCTTTGATATCGGTCAGGACCAGCTGCAGGGGCCCCTTTTCCTTATTGGTGATCTTCAGGGAATCCTGGAAAGGGTTGGGCAGCACATCGATCTCCAGGCTGAAGATTTCGGCGCCCGGCGCGTTCATGAGTGGCTCTTGCTGAAAGCCGGCGGAAGCAAGCTGGTGCAGGCCATCTGAAAAGGGGAGCCCGCTGACGGCTGGCGTCACAGGCCGGGAGTCATCAACAATAGGAGGAGCCGGTTTATTAACGTCCGCCAGCATCTCATCCGGAGTCATGGCGCCCGAGGCGTAGAGGGTTTGATACACCGTAGCCAGGATCGAATACTCATTGTAAGCGTCTTTACCAAGCTCCCAAAGCATGACGCCTCCGGCCTGTTCCTTCGCCAGCTCGGTTTTGGCGGTAGCTGTGACGATTCCATTGTAATAAAGCTTCCCAACCTGGTCGACATGGGCATAAGCCGGGTTGCTGGCTACAATGGTTCCGTAAGGGACTGAAGTGGCCGTACCTGCTTCGGAAAAATCCCAGCCATACAGAGGAATACCCAGGACCAGCTTGTCGGCCGGCATGCCCTGGTTTTTCCAGTAATGAAGGGAAGAAATAGCCATGGTGTAAGGCGAGTGCGGGCCCGGCCGCCCGGCCGTCCAGGGCCCGGTAAGGTCATAAGCCATGAGGTTGATAAAGTCGAAAGACAGCATGGCCTTTTCAGTCAGATGCTTATAACGCGTCGTGCCAGGCAAGGCCGCCGTCATCAGTTTTCCACGAGCACTGAGGGCCTCCCGCAGTTCCAGGACGAAGCCACTGTAATGTTGATTGACTAATTTCCACTCCAGGTCGACATCCACTCCATCCAGTTCGTTGACTTCCACAAAAAGCAGAATCTTCTGGATAAAGGCAGTGCGGTTCCAGGGGGATATCAGACGGGGCCAGGCCTCCTTCCATTCGGGTTTCATAGCGCCCCCGGCCAGGGAGATGAGCACCTTCACACTATCCTGATGAGCTCTTCGAACGACTGCCCGCAGGTCGGCGCCACCGGCACTGAGGTAGCCCTTTTCATCCGGATTGGCAAAAGCAATACAAAGATGGGTCAGCTTCTCCAGCGGAATATCTTCCAGCAGGTAGAAACGCTGGTAGGGCAAATACCCTACTACCCGGGTTTGCTGGGCAGCCAGAAATGTGGTAATCAGAAAAAAAGAGCAGAGTAGGATTGTTCGCAATGCCATTGACAGGAATTTGGGAAAACTTCAGGCTCAAATATAAGTAATTTTTGAATGCGGCGGCCAATGGCTGCTCACCTTTCCTTCTCTTCCACATACACATCGATGTCGGTTAGCACAACATTGTTTTGCTCCTTCTGTTCAGCCATCAGCTTGCTGAAGTCCTCCCAATTATAGTGGTCCTCCAGGCGCCGGCTATTCTCTTCTGCTTTATACAGGCCGACGTAAAAGGACATGTCCCGCTTTTTGAATCGCTCATAATCAAAAAGGTGGTAACCACTCTTTTGGCGATATCCCTTATCGGTAATAAAGTCATCATAATCATGCGAGCGATAGTAGAAAGTTTTGAATTCCGGCCCCTCCCACTGGTAAAGAGCCAGGTACTGAGTGATTCCATCTTTGCCATCAAAACTCTCGATATCGACCAGCTGTAAGTCCCGGCGGCTCAGGTTTTCATAGTCGTTCTCCACGCCTTCCCAGGAAGTCAGCTTTCTTATTTTGTGTTCTCTGTATCCCGGCGTCCATACCGCCAGGTAGTATTCTTTGTCGCCATAAGTGTAGGCTTCGATCTCATCCATCACAAAAGAATCCGCGGCCATCTCCCGCTTCACGATGACCAGAGAATCCCAGCTTTCAATCCGCTTGAGAATACTGTGCACTTCATCTTTTTTCCAAATGGCCCAGTAATAGCGGTGGGCGCCCGCCTTGGCCGTCTCGATATCCGTTAGGCGAAACCCTTTGGCGTCCAGCGCCTCGTGCTGCTGCTGGAGGGCTTCCCAACTCAGCTGATGAGCGTATTCGTACTCCGTATCCGCCGGGGTAAACACGCCTGAAAAAGTAAACTGGGCCGAAAGGGTTGAAAGGATAAAAAGCATGAACGCGATCAGAAGGACGTTTCTCATGAGTATTGTGTTAAGGGTGTGAAAACTGGAGGTTAGGACGCTTAGAGCTTGTTGGGGAATTGTTTTTGGTGATGAAATTGATCATTTTTTTGATGAGAGGAGGCGTGAAATGGGGAGCATACCCTTCCGCGTGCCGCTGAAGCTTTAGCGGAGGCGCAAGGTACGTGACCCATTTCGCAACGAAATATCATCAAAAAAAGGGCAGTTTCAGCCTGAAGGATAATTCCCCAACAAGCTCTTATCAATACGCCTCACGGGTTGGGTTTATTGTGTGTATGGGTGGATTGGGCGTACTCTCCGGGATAATTCAATGCTTGCCCCACTTCCCATTTCCGGCTATCCGTCTAAAGCTGGACAAAATGGGCTGGGGTTGTGTACGCCTGCCCCGAATTCGACTCGGGGATGTAAGGACACAGTGGGAGCCCTTGTGTGTACGTTGTACGAGGCTGTCCAACACTTGAATGGTAGCCTCTCTTAAAAAAAATCGTAATTTTAACAAATGAAAAAGATCCTGAAATGGCTGGCCCTGGCCCTCAGCCTGTTTTTAATCGCTCTGTCGGTTATCCTTTACACCCGATACGGTGGCGGGCAGGAATATACGTATGTACCCGCTGAGCCCTTCCTGGGCAAAGAACAGGTATACGAGTTTTTCTCTTACGACGAACCTATCGGCAACGTAGCGGCTACCCCCGATACGGCCTCTACCCGGGTATTTTTCACCATCCACCCGGAAAGCCGTCCGGAGCGCTACAAACTTTGTGAGATCATAGCCGGCGAGGCCGTCCCCTACCCTGCTGAAAGCCAGCACCTTTACATTACCCCGCTGGGCCTTTTTGCCGACCGCCAGAACCGGCTGTGGGTGATCGACCACGGCAACCACGGCTTGTCTGGCGCCCGCCTGCTGGCCTTCGACCTGGCCACCGATAAGCTGGTGCTGGATTATAAATTTTCCCGGGAGGTGGCGGAATTGGGCTCCTTTTTCAACGACCTGAGCGTCACGCCCGACGGAAAGTTCGTCTTTATTGCCGATGTCAGTTTCTTCGGCAAAAAGCCTTCCCTGGTGGTGTTTGACGTGGAAAAGCAACAGGCCCGCAGCCTGCTGGATGGGCATCCGTCCGTCACCAGCCAGGGCTATATTCCGGTTACGCCATCCAAAAAGATGCGTTTTTTTGGCGGGCTGGCCGGCCTGATGCCCGGTATCGACGGCATCGACGTGGATCCAACCGGCACGTATGTTTACTACGCCGCCATGAGCCACAGCATGCTGTACCGGGTGCCCGTAACCGCCTGCACCGACTTTTCCCAAACCCCCGAAGCGGTTGCCGCTCAGGTTGAGGAGGTCTCCCGCAAGCCACTCAGCGATGGCATCCGCGTCGGCCCCGACGGCTGGGTGTACATCACCGATATAGAACACCAAAGTGTCGACTGGGTAGATCCCGCCGTGGGCGGTAAACCCAAAAACCTGCTACAGGATAGCCGCATCCGCTGGGCCGACGGCTTGTCCTTCGGAGGCGACGGCTACTGCTACCTGGCCGATAGCGCCATTCCGGACCAAATGCTGCGCTCGAAACGGCACATGCGGAAGAGCGCGCCGTATTTTATCTTCAGGTGGAGGTATTAGGGGGTGTATGGGTGTAAATGAGGGAGTCTTCGGAATTCGGTGTTCGGAATTCGCAAATCACTGAAAATCAAGAGGCGTTTTTTAAAAAACACAGAAAATTGAACTATCCCGTAAATGTGTGTAGGTGTAAAAGTGTAAACGCTGGGACTGTTCAAAGTTCTGTTTTTAAGGTTCGAAGTTGCGCTGGAAACCAAGGTTACATTGAACTTCGGACACAGAACATTGAACAGTCTCTTTTACACCCATACACTTTTACACTTTTACACCCATGCACTTTTACACTTTCCCACAATATCTTCCGACCTTTACCTCAACACACGAACACCAATGAAGCGCCTTTTCCTTATACTTTCCCCTTTTCTCTCTTTACCTGCCCTGGCCCAGGTCGACTCCCTGCCGCAACCGCCGGACGCTCCCCAGCAGGTGATCGAAGATTTCCTTCAGAACACGGAAAGCGAAGGCGATTTCGACTTCAACACCGTCTTTGAAGATTTGGAATACTATTTGAGGCGCCCCCTGAACCTGAATGAGGCTGGAGAAGAAGACCTCCAAAACCTCCAGTTGCTGTCCGATATACAGATTCTGGAGCTGCTCAACTACCGGCGTACGGCGGGAGACCTTATTTCTATCTACGAGCTACAGGCTATCCCCAGTTTTGACCTGCAAACCATCCGGCGTCTGCTGCCTTACGTAACCGTGGATAAAGGAATCGACGACTACCAGCTCTCCATCCCCCGGATGATGGCGGAAGGACAGAACGAGCTGTATCTGCGGTGGTCGCGCATCGTGGAGGAGCAAAAGGGATACAGCCCCCTCGAAGAAGGGCAAACGGCCCAGCGCTATCTGGGTGACCCCAACCAGTTCTACCTGCGCTATAAACACTCCTACAGCAACAAACTCAGCTATGGCCTAACCGCAGAAAAGGACCGGGGAGAGGAGTTCTTTACCGGCAGCAATAAACAGGGCTTCGACTTTTACTCGGCTCACCTTTTCATCAAGGATTACAACCGGACGATCAAGGCCATCGCTATCGGGGACTATGCGGTGAGCTTCGGGCAGGGGCTTATTCTCTACTCTGGTTTTGGCGCCGGCAAGAGCTCCTATGTAATGAACATCAAGCGTACCGCCCGGGTACTGCGGCCCTATACCTCCGTCAACGAATCGAACTTCCAGCGGGGGGCCGCCGCTACCCTGGGCTTCGGCGAACACCTGGAGGTGACCGCCCTGGCTTCCTACCGCCGGCGCGACGGCAACGTGCTGGAGCCCGACACCCTCGATGTGGAGGAATCCATCCGGCAGATCAGTTCACTGGGTATCGCCGGCCTGCACCGCACCGACAGTGAGATTGCCGATGAGCGGGCTCTCGGGCAAACGACCTTCGGCGGGCGCCTGCGCTGGAAGGGCGACAGGGGGCACATTGCCCTCAATGGGCTATACGAGCAGATCGACGCCGATCTCACACTGCGCGATCAGCCCTACAACCGTTTCTACTTCAGCGGCGACCGACTCTTCAACGCCAGCCTGGATTACAGCTTCACCTTCCAGAACTACAATTTCTTCGGCGAGACCGCCATGAGCGACAACGGCGCCATCGCCACCCTCAACGGCCTGCTCATGGGGCTGGACCGCAAGGTGGACCTCGCGGTGCTGGTGCGCCACTTCCCCCGCGATTACCAGGCCCTCTTCCCCACTCCTTTCGCCGAAACCACGGGGGCCCGGAATGAAACGGGGGCCTACCTCGGCCTGGAAGTGCGCCCCCACCGCTACTGGAAACTCAGCGCTTACTTCGACGCCTGGAAGCACCCCTGGCTCCGCTTCGACGCAGACGCCCCCTCCCGAGGCTACGAGTACCGCGCCCGCCTCACCTACTTCCGCAAGCGCAACCTGGAGGTGTACCTGGAGGTGCGCGACGAAACCAAAGAGCGGAACATCGACAAGATCGAAGGCAAAAACAACTTCACCTTGCCGACCCGGGTGTTCCAAACCCGCCTGCACCTGGCCAAGAAGGTGAACAAAGCGCTGGAACTGCGCAGCCGCATTGACGTCGGCTTTTCAGAGAATGAGATCAACACCACCCAGCGAGGCTTCGTCATCTACCAGGATGTGATCTTCAAACCGATCGGCTTCCCGCTGTCCTTCACCACCCGCTTCGCCCTCTTCGATACAGATGGTTTCCAGGCGCGCTATTATTCTTTTGAGAACAACCTGCTATACGCTTTCTCCATCCCGGCCTATTACAACCGGGGCACGCGCTTTTACATCAACCTCCGCTACAAAGGCATCCGCAACCTTACCCTGGAAGCCCGCCTGGCACAAACCTACTGGCGCAACCAGGACAGCATCGGCAGCGGGCTGGAGGAGGTGGCCGGGCCGAGGAGGACAGAATTGGGGGCGCAGGTGAAGTATAGGTTTTGAAAACCTCGGCGTATCTTTATCTTCTTATAAAATAAATATTTTTCCGATGAAAAAAACTAAAGACTTGACACGCCGGGAATTTATTAAGGCCGCTGCCGTATCCGGAATCGGACTGACGGTTGTTCCCGCAAAAGTATTGGGAGGAACAGGCCGGGCCGCACCGAGCGATAAAATAAATGTTGCCTTGATCGGTTGTGGTACGCAGGCCCTAAAAATGCTGCCGGACTGGTTACAACGTCCGGAATTACAATTCGTATCTGTTTGTGACCCCAACCGGGAAAGTTATGATTATCCCCTGTGGGGAAAATCGAAAGGCGAGAAAAAAGGCGCACCGGGAGGCAGAGAAGTAGGCCGTGCCAGGATCAATGAGTTTTATGCGGAAAATGCAGGCAAAGCAGCATATAAAGGATGCACCGCCTATGCCGATTTCAGGGAACTATTGGAGAAAGAGAAAGGCGTTGATGCCGTATTCATTATGACGCCCGACCATTTGCACGCTACAGTGGCTGCTGCTGCCATGAAGAAAGGAATCATGGTCGGATCGCACAAACCCGTCGGTAATTTCATGCACGAGACCAGGGTGGTTTGTGAAATGGCGAAACAAACTAAAATTTCCTACCCAGTTATTTGCTTTTCAGGACCCGAAAGAACTGTATGTATTAAAAGAGTGGATTCGCCAGTACCTTAATCGGAGAAGTAAAAGAGTTGCATCGCTGGACTAACCGCCCTATGTACTACAGGATCCCCTACCTGCCGACAAATACCCCGCCGATCCCGGATGGTTTTGACTGGGAATTGTGGCTGGGTATGCGCTTCCCCGCACTTATTCCCTGATTATACGCATACCGTCTTTAGAGGCTGGTATGAATTCGGAGCAGGATGCCTGGTAGATATGGGCTACTACGGTTTTTGGAAGGATTGGCGGCTGTTGAACCTGGGGATGCCCGTAAGCGCTGAGGGTTCAGCCAGTTTTACCTGCGAAATAAGAGATTTCAGAAGTACCTGGGTTGAGAACCACCTTTCCTACCCCCATGCTGCTACATTGCAATGGGAAGTACCGGTAAATGGCGGGGATAAAATGATGGAGGTCTTCTGGTATTCGGGAGGCATTCGCCCAAGGACGCCAGAATTCCTTAAAAAAGAAGGTAAAGGCATGACTCAGGAAGGCGTTATGTTCGTGGGTGAAAAAGGCGCCATCCTTGCCGATTACGGTTATCGCAACCCAATGTTATATGGGGCTGGTAAGGCTAGATGAAAAAATAACTTCCATTCAAATACCTGAGGTGCAACTCATTGATCAAACTACCGAAATGATCAATTCATTTAAAGGCGGACAGCCCTCGCGCGGCAGTTATCCGAACGCCCAAACCATTGCGGAAGCGATTTGCCTCGGCAACCTTACCATCAGAATGGATCAGCGCCTGGAATGGGACAACGAAAACCTGAAAGTACTAATGTGCCGGAAGCGAATGAATTTGTGAGGCGCAAGTGCCGGGAAGGATGGGAGATATGAAATTCAAAACCGTAACTATTCATCAGACTTTTGATTCAAATACCTATAAAATAATAAAAAAGCAAAAAACCGACAGATTAAACCCATATCCCATTTTTATGGGCATCGGGCGCCAATGGCTAAATAGTTACTCAAAACCTATAAAATAATAAAAATGAAAAATGCACTATTTTTAACCGCTCTGACAATGGGGGCCTTTTCACTGAGCCTTTCCGCCCAAACCAAACCATTTCTTTAAAGACAGAGGTTTTACTTCCCTGTTTAACGGGAAAGACCTTACCGGCTGGAAGGCGCCCGAAGGGGATAACGGCCACTGGAGTGTAATCGACGGAGTAATTGACTACGATGCCCGTTCCGAAGCCAAGGATAAAAATTTATGGTCGGAAAAAGAATTCACTGACTTTGAATTGCATATCGAATGGCGGTTTAAAGGTTATGGCGATCATTTGTTTCCGCTGCCGACCATATTGCCAAATGGAGAATACCTCAGAGACGAGGATGGCAAGATCATTGAACCTCCCGTACCCAATTCCGATTCGGGCATTCTCTTAAAAGGTGCAGGACAGGTAAATCTCTGGTGCTGGGCGGTAGGCTCCGGGGAGTTGTGGTCGATTAGAAACAACAAAGACCTCCCCGCAGAAGTAAGAGCTGCTGCCGTGCCTTCAGTAAACGCTGATAATCTCGTCGGCCACTGGAATGTATTCGACATCATTGTAAAAGGTGAACGGATCACGATCATCAATAACGGGCAGATCGTAATCGATAATGCCTACTACCCCGGATTGAATGTAAAAGGCCCAATCGGTTTGCAGCATCACGGAGGAATCAACCCCGATACCGGTAAATTGAAAGGCGCCTCCAGCCTGGTTCAGTTTCGAAATATTTGGATAAAGGAAATCTAGGAGCCTGTCGGAGAAATACTTGATGGACTGCGAACGGCAAATATTGTTCTGCACTTCGTTGCTTTTCAGTCGCGTAGCTCCACTATGCTCCTTCATCGCGCCTCGTTCAGAATAATATTTGCTCGTTCTCGCCTCACCAACACTTCTCCGACAGGCTCCTAGAGCGTAAGGATTTTGATGAATAACCTACCCCGCCGGTATTGTTCCGCAGCGCTGCCTGCCTGATGTTGAACCTGCCTTACCCAACCGATGATCATTTCCGGCAATCTGAACGTATGGTAGCCTTCGGCCTGAGCGGTAACCGCCTATGCGAAGTGCCCGGGCCGAGAAATACAGAGCCGGGAGTGCCGACAAGACATAGATTTACAAAAAATGTTATATTTGGGAATATGAAATACTCCATCAGGGTATTCAAAGTTCTTTACCCGAAATTTGAGGCGTTATGCGCTCCTGACAAACAACGATAGCCATTCCTGCTATGTCAACAATACCCTTTTCATAAACACTTTAAATCCCTTCGCGATGAAGAAATGCTACTTTTCGTTTCTTTTTGTGGCAATGTTCTGTTTTTCTTCTCCAATCTCAATTGGCGCACAAGCTATCGATAACGTTGGTTTCAACCCGGCTTCCACGGTCGTTTATCCTACCAATGTCACCGTAGAAGTTTTTGGCCGGTATTTTGATAATTGTACCGATGTATTTGTCAATTCTATCGAGATCGACGCATCCAGAAACATCAATATCGGGCTAGATTTTTTCGACACCAGCGGAGGAAATCCTTGTAATTTTCCTATTATTCCCTATACGCTCCCAGTGGATATTGGAATACTTCCGCCCGGAACTTATCCCGTGACGGCCTTTGATATAGCCAATCCCTCCGAATCGGCCTCAGGCACCCTTACGGTGGTTGGAAGCCTTCCTTGCCCTTCGACTGGTGACATCATTAATCAGGGCTGGGTGCAAGGCCTCATTAATAATGCAGATTGTTCCGATTGTTTTACCGAAATCAATACCGCTCAAGTATTTGGATATACGGTTGTTGAATATGTAGTAAACTGTAGCTCTCTCGGGGTTCCTCTCGGGGCTTCCAGCACATTATATGCTTGTGACGGTACGGTTCTTCAGAATTGTAGTGGTTTTCCTGTCATCTTCAGTTGCATGCCGATTACGGGGTTCTTTCCCCTAACTAATAGGCAAACGATCTGGGATTGCAACTCCCTGCCCGAAATCACCCTTACCCCATCCAGCCAATCCGTCAGCGCCACTGGAAGTTGCGTCTTTTACACACTCACCTCTAATGTGGATTGGAATATCTTCTCCAATGAAAGTTGGATCACCTCCTTCACTCCCGACAACGGAGGGCCGGGCGCTTTTGATATCGAGGTTTGTTATGCTGGAAATACAGGTACCAGCGGGCGCACCGCTACGCTGACTGCTTCGGGAGGAGGCATTGTTAGCGAAGCCAGCCTTTTTCAGGCGGGGGCCGCACCCTCCATCTCCATCACGCCACCCAACGCCTCCGTCTCCAGCGCCTCGGGCTGTTTCGATTTTACCGTCAACAGCAACGTGGCTTGGTCCGCTTCCGATAACGCCACCTGGGTAACTTCCATTTCGCCCAGCTCCGGTGCGGCGGGAAGCACTACCATTACCGTCTGCTACCAGGAAAATACCGCAACCACCAGCCGGCAGGCTACCATCTCCGTTGCCGGCAACGGCGCCTCTGATAACGCAACCCTCACCCAGCAAGGGGCGGCGGCCAGCGTCACCATCACGCCACCCAACGCCTCCGTCTCCAGCTCCCCCGGCTGTTTCGACTTTACTGTCAACAGCAACGTGGCTTGGTCCGCTTCCGACAACGCCACCTGGGTAACTTCCATTTCGCCCAGCTCCGGTGCGGCGGGAAGCACTACCATCACCGTCTGCTACCAGGAAAATACCGCAACCACCAGCCGGCAGGCAACCATTTCCGTCACCGGCGCCGGCGCTTCAGGACAGGCAACCCTTGACCAGCAGGGCGTCACACCCAGCATCACCATCACCCCGCCCACTGCCAACGTCTCCAGCTCCCCCGGCTGTTTCGACTTTACTGTCAGCAGCAACATCGCTTGGACGGCTTCCGGCAACGCCACCTGGGTAACTTCCATTTCGCCCAGCTCCGGTGCGGCGGGGAGCACTACCATCACCGTCTGCTTCCAGGAAAATACCGCAACCATCAGCCGGCAGGCGGATATCTCCGTTGCCGGCAGCGGCGCTTCCGATCAGGCTACCCTTATTCAACAGGGAGGAAGCACGGCCAACATTACCATTACCCCGCCTGTGGCCACCGTATCTAACGCCCAAAGCTGTTTCGACTTTACCGTCACCAGCAACGTCGCCTGGTCTGCTTCCGCCGACAGTACTTGGGTATTTGCGGTTCTCCCCGGTGTCGGCGGGCCTGGTGTCGACACCCTCACCGTTTGTTACATAGCCAATACCCAACCTTCAAGCCGGTCAGCCAATATTATTGTCAGCGGCAACGGCGCCTCTGCTCAGGCCACCCTTACCCAAAGCGGCAGTGGCGTAACCCCTTCCGGCCCTGGCTGGCAGGTCACCCAAACCGGAGAAAACCACACCATTATTATCGTAGACACTCTAACCTCAGAGGTCAACGGGCAGCCGTTGGAAGCCGGCGACCTGATCGGCTTCTTTTACGAGCACAACGGCGAGCGGTTCTGCGCCGGCTTTGATACCATACAAAGTGGCTTTATCGGCTTCCCTGTTTATGGAAACGATGCCGCTGCTCCGGACAAGAACGGCTTTGACGACGGCGAGCCCTTCACGGTTCTTGTCTGGGATGTTTCTGAACAAGAGGAGGTAGACATAACGGCAAATTATCTGCCCGAAGGTACTCAGATTGGCCCGGTCACCATCATCAGCACCGATACCTTTGAGGTGGATGGCATCAGCGCTGTTTCAGAACTCAGCGGAAGCACCCGACTCCTCATTCCACTGGAAGAAGGGTGGAACCTCATCTCCAGCTACGTCATCCCCCGGGACAGCAACATGCTGGCGGTATTCGACGCCATCCAAAGTGAGATCGCCCTGGTAAAGGACGACCTGGGCGTCCCCGCCATCCCTGCTCTCGGCATCAATCAGATCGGCGATTGGAGCATACAGGAAGGATACAAAGTGAGAGCCAATAGTGATATTGACCTGGTGGTCGAAGGCCGAAAGGTGAAACCGGAAAACACGCCTATCCCTATTCAGACGGGGTGGCAGTTCATTGCCTACCTCCCCGATACGCCACGAGATGCCGTCGAGGCACTGCAATCCATTACCCCCGTCATCGAGTTGGTCAAGGATGTAGATGGGGAGGTTTACATCCCCGGCTTCTTCAACGGAATCGGCGAGCTGAAGCCTACGCAGGGCTACCAACTGCGCGCCACCGGCCCGGGTAGCTTGTTATATGCCGCCAACGGCATGCGGCCGGGCAGCGGAGCACCTGGCCACCTCCTGCCGGGGATGCGCACCTCACCGGCAGAACCGGTTCATTTTACCTCTCCCCTGCCAAAAACAGGCAGCAATGCCACCCTTGTGTTACCCGGCAGCCTGCTCTCCGAAATACTGGAACCCGGAGATGAATTAGGCGTCTTTACAGCTGGCGGACAGCTCGCAGGCGCCGCTGTTTACAAAGGAGACAACCTGGCCTTCCCCGTCTTCGGCCAGGATGAACCTTCGTCTACTGCCGGTGGACTGTTGGAAAGCGCTCCCTTCCAGGTGCGCGCCTGGAGCCATGCCGGTGGCCGCGAGTTCGTCCTGCGCCCCAGTTGGAACCAGCCTGCCCTCTATGCCACCGACAATATATACTATCTGCAAAGTTGGGAAAGCCTGTCTGCTTCCGGAACCCCAGCAGAAAAAGTACTGGAATGCAGGATTCTACCCAACCCGGCGAATGAGTCCGTTCGGTTATTCATCAGCAACAAGGCTTCCGCTCAGGGGCTGGAAATATACCTCATCTCTGCCCGGGGGGAGGCGCTGAAGCGTAAACACCTGGACGGCGGAGAACAAGAACTATCAGTGGAATGGAACACACGGGAGCTTCCCGCCGGCTTATATCAGGTAGTGCTCCGATCTGAAAATGGTCAAATGGACACCCGGAGATTGATGATCATTCACTAAGTTAAGCAAAAGCCAATGTTTGAAATACGAAAGCGTGCCGTCAGGCTACTGGCTTTCCTGGGATTGCCGGCAGCCCTGGCGGCTCAACCGGAATGTACCCCCGTGCCTACCGGCGAGAACGCAACCATTATCCTGCCGGTGGCCGCCGCTCCTCAGCTGGATGGAGCGCCGCTGCCGATAGGGACGGAAATACAAGCAGGCGCCCTGCGTAACGGCCAGTGGTTCTGCGCCGGCAAAGTCATCTGGGAAGCAGAAAATACCGCGCTAATTGCGTACGGAGAAGATGGCTTTACAGAGGGGCTGCAAGGTGGTGAGGCGTACCGGTTCCGGGCATTGCTACCCGGCGGCTGCCTGGCCGATAGCGTATCGGTGATTTATGAGGATAGTCCAGGTTTTCAGGCGGGAATATATCAGGCTGATGGAATAAGCCTTGTAGCCAGCCTACAGGCTTATACTATTAAAGCGGAAGTAAATGTTCTTGCCCCCAGTTGCCCGGGAAATAACAATGGCGAAGCCGAAGTAGGGCTCACCATTGGCGGCACCCTACCCTATTCTTACAATTGGAGCGGAGGCCAAAGCGGAGCCGTTGTCGGCAGTTTGCCGCCCGGCCCATTCAGCATAACCCTCACCGATGCTACCGGATGTGCAGACACCCTCTTTGGCGCCATTGAAACAGCGCCCCTGCCCATTGTACAGCTACCCCCTGATACCGTTTTGTGTGACGCGGACAGCCTGGCGATAGCGCCGCTGTTTCTGGATGCCGATTCTATTATATGGAGTACCGGCGAAATGACCGCCGCCATTCTGGCCGATGGCAGCGGATGGTACCAGTTACTGGCCTTTTCGGCCGAGGGGTGCCCGGCATCCGATTCCATAAGAGTTGACATCAGCAGCCTGCCCGCTTCTTTTCTGGCCGACAGTGTCTTTTGGTGTCAGGAAGACTCTCTGCTGCTGGAGGCCATGCCACCGACGGCGCCTTACACTTATCAATGGAGCGACGGCGCCAATGGCCCTTTTACCTGGGCTTTTGCTCCAGGCAACTATAGCCTTACTGTAACCGACGCACTGGGCTGCCGCCGCCAGGACGCTATTCAGGTAGCCGCCCCACCACCTTTGGAGATTGGATTAATGGCCTTCCCCTCTCCCGCTTGCCCGGGGGATACCGTTGAAGTCGAGGCGTCGGGCGGAGAAAACTACCTGTGGCTATTTCCAGAGGATGCCGTACTTATATCCGAAGGAGGAAACTGGATCAGCCTGGCCATCAGGGAATCGTTTATAATTTCAGCCGTAGCCAGCAACGATTGCAACACCGATACGGCCATGTTGGCCATCCCCGTCCAGGTTCCCGCAGGCGCCGCCGGGCCCGACACCTGCGTGCTTGCGGGGCAACCGGTCCGGCTCTTCGCCAGCGGAGGAGTGGCCTATTTTTGGGAAAGTGACAAATACGAGATTGAGGGGCCCCTTGAAGACACAATTAAGGTCAACCCCATGGATTCCACACTCTTTTTAGTCACTATAACGGATGCTGCCGGTTGTAGCTATCAGGATAGCGTGAAGGTGCTTGTTGTGGAAAACACGTTGCTTACCCTTAAGCCCATTTCCGTCATTAGCCCCAACGGGGATGGCAAAAATGACGTACTGGAGTTTCCTGGCCTGGAAAAATTCCCGCAGAATGAACTTACTATCTTCAACCGGTGGGGTACTGTCGTCTTTCAAAAGAGAGGATACCAGAAGGATAGCGTTCGGTGGGACGGCACTTACAAAGGCAAGGAACTGCCGGTTAGCGTTTATTACTACTCCCTGTCCATTGGGGAGGCGCAACTCAAGCAAACCCTCAGTTTAATTCGATAAGCTATGAAATATTTCCTAACCCTGATATCAGGTATTGCTTTTTGCTTCTCCATTCGCGCACAACAATTGCCCCAAGGGCAAAACCTGCAAATAGACAGCTGGTTGTGGAACCCGGCGCTTACCGCTCAATTCAATTATCTGGAAGCCGGAGGATATTACCGGCAACAGTGGAGCGAGTTCCGGGGAGCGCCCCGCACTGCCTTTCTCGGCGCCCATATTCCCTTTGTGGAGGCCAACATGGGGCTAGGCCTCGGGCTGGGGTCGGACGAGGCCGGGCCGCTGCGGCAAACCAGTGTTGCCCTGGCCTACGCCTACCGGATTCACTCCCTGTTCACCTATGACGACCAACTTTCTTTCGGAATTTCGGGCCATGGGCTTTGGTATCGCTTCTCTGGCGCCGGACTGGTAGCCAATGAACCCGACGATCCCGCCCTACTGGCGGTACGGGAAAATTTCCAGTCGTTGCAAGCCGGCGCCGGCTTGCTCTATTCCAGTACGAGCAGAGACGATTTCGAGGAAAGTGGCTTTTTTGTGGGAGTCGGCGCCCGGCAGCTGCTACCGGCAGGCCTGCAAGCCAATGAGTATTGGCGGGAAACCCTGCATTTCAATGCCCTGCTCGGTTTCCGTTTCGCCAATGACAAGTCCTTAGTCGAACCGTCGGTACGGGTACATTTCACCTCTCCCGGCCAATGGTACGCCAACTTTACGGCCCGTTACGAATACCTCAGCGGCTTCTGGGCAGGCGGCGCTTTTTCAACCAACGGGGCACTAAGCATGATGGGAGGCTTTATCCTCGGCTCCAACCGCACTAACAACACCCTGCATCTGGGTGTCCAGGGTAGTTTTGCGCTGGCTTCCCGGGTAGGTGGGTTGGGCAGCACTTTGGAATTTGTAGCTATTTATAGATATTATAGCTTGTGAAGACACCAACATCCCCACTGAAGGCTATACCGGTAGCAAGGGTTCGGAGGAACTCAATCAGGAGCTATCCCCACTTTCCTCACTTCTTCACCTTCAACATCCCCTCTCCCACCGACACCACCTCCATCCTCATTTCCGAAGCCCCTGCAGCTTTAGGCGTGATGACGAGCCGATTGCCATCCTCCCAGCTCCAGCTGGCCGGCTCGCTGGCGCCGCCGTCCGCCGGAGCAATGCCGTGGTAAATACATTCCCCCCCTTCTTTGATCTCGAAGCCTTCCCTGCCGCGAGCGGGCGGAAACGCATAACTGGCCGGGCGATACACCTTTACCTCATCCGTATCATCTTCGTGTGAATGAATCCAGGCGCCGATCAGTTCTTCCGGATGGCCGCCTTTGTTCTGTTTGTCCTGGCAGCCGATCAGGGAGGCGCCGAATAAAAGGACGGAGAGTAGTAGCTTTCCCATAATGCGTATGTGAGTGAGTAAATATCCGGCTCCACCGGTGGCGTCAACGGATGAAATATAAATGATGGTAACAAGATAAGAATTTGACAGGAAAGCCAGAAAATATTATCTCGAGGAAAAACTTGCTATACAGAAGGAAAAAAGCGTAGAATTGGCGGGAAGGCCGTTACAAAAGTAATCATTATAAATATAATCATCATTTTTATAATGATTATAAAAATAATGATTGAAAATATAACGTTTACAAAGGCGGCGCCGGACATTGGGCCATGGTAAGAACCAGACAATTCCCCCCTACCCTCCACACCACTCCAGCGCCCGGTACTCCGACCAGGCGTAGCCGGCTTTCGGCAAAGTAAACCCAACATGCCCCCCTTTCTGAGGCATTTCCAGGAAGATCTTATCGTGCTGTTCACACAATGCTACCGGAGAGCACTCCGGCGGCAGGATGGGGTCGTTAACGGCGTTCACCAGGAGGATGGGGCGGTCAGTGCCCGCCATGTAGTTTTGGGCGGAGGCCCGCCGGTAAAAGTCCGCTGCATCTTCATAGCCATTGAGGGGAGCGGAGAAAAAGTTATCGAAATCGCGCCATTCTCGGACTTCATCCAACTTACTGGCGTCAATGGCGCCGGGGTATTGTTCGGCAAACAGGTTGGCCATGCCTTTCATATAATGGCGATCGGAATTGCCTTCCAGGCCGTGGGTGAGAATAACCAGGCGCCGGCTGCCCCGATCGATCCAATCCAGGTCGAGAAAATCGCCATCGGGCAGAGTGAGGCGTTCGCGCTCGTATGGCGCTTCCACCCGGCGCAGGAGGGCGGGCAGCAACGTCTGCAGATGGCCGTTGAACTGATAAAAAGGAGGCCGGGTATAAGAGGAAGGTTCGATCAGGGGCATGGCTTGGTAGAAATTACTTGTATCCTTTTTTTACCGTGCTGGTTTCTTCGGCAGTGGAATAGACCTCGAAGGAAGCCCGCTCCGGGCTGAGGGCCGCCGTATACTGGTTTTCGGCAACGACAAAATACTGAACAGGCTTTTTCTTTTCCTTGTCTATGGTAATGGTGGCGCCCCAGATGCCGTCCTCCGCCATCTGGTCATCGTGCCCGCTATCATCAAACATTTCCAGCTTTTTCCAGGGGCCGATCTTGCCGTACCGGTAGAAAAGCCAGGCGCCCTCCGCCCCTTCCAGTTTCGCGTTGACGGCAACAATCTCTCCGTAGTCGATGTGTTTAACCTCCGAGATTACCGGCGGCTCTTTGCCGATCAGGGGATGGTTTTTCAGGTATTCGGTACGTGGCCCCATCAGCTCGGCTATGCCGATGATGCTTGCTTTATCGGCCTTGGCCGTTTCGTAAAGGTTTTTGGTAAACGTCTCGTAGGCGTACAGCCGGTTCGAATCGCTTTGAACATAGGGGGTGATCATCTCCTGTATCTCCCGGGCCCGGTGAAGATAAGTGCTATCGACAAAATAATCATTGAGGATGGTGCGAATGTGCGCCACGTACATTTTCCGGTAGAGGCTCTCCGACAGCAGGTTGGTAATCAGGGGGCGCTTCTCGTTTTTTTCCTTATAGTGGACAAAGGGGCTCAGGGTTTGCATCTCTTCGTTGGACAGCGGGCTGTCTTTGGAGCCATCGTAGCGAAAACCTCCAAAAGAAAGGTTCATATCCCAGACGATGGGGTGAAAAACCCCCTCCTTGTCCCGGTAGAGGTAATAATTGTGACAAAACCGGCCGGTGTAGCTGTCGAGATTGACCAGCACGATGTTGAACGCCAGCATCCAAAGAGCCTGGTCGATATTGAAGATGGAATCCAGCTTCTGCGGTTCCTGGTTGAGGACCTTGGCCAGTTCGATGAGTTTTTGCCAGCCAAAATCGGATTTCACCTCGTACAGGCCCTGGTAACAGGTGGAATCCGGCCCGAGATACTGCAGCGAAGCCTTATCGCCTTCCGGGCAACCGGGTTGCTCCTTGTAGCCCCAGGTAGGGTCGCACTTGAAGAGGATGCCATTATCGCCCTTAAAATACTGCTCCAGGAATTCATCCTCAACGGATTCGGTGCTGTTGTAGAGCCCGAGGTAGACGTCGTTGATAAACAGCTGGACGAAATTGGCGCGGGGCGCCGGCATGTAGCGGCGGGCGATCTCATAAGAAAGCACCTCCCGCAGGAAGGAAGGATCCCGAAAAATATTGCTCAGTTTGATCTTATCCACTCCACCCGGCAACTTCTGATCCTTGTGGGTATGGTTAAAATCGATATTAAAAGGTAGCTTGGACGAACCGGATTTGCTAACGGCGAAAAAGGAGCTGTTTCCTTTATAACGCACCCCTACTCCTTTATATACCTTGCCCTCAAAAGAGGCGTCGCCCACCAGGCGCTGCTCGTCGCCTCCCTGTTTGAGCGAATCCAGCACCTGGTCCCAGTTTTTCTCCTTAAAAACGAGGCGAAGCTCCTTCACTTTTCCGACCTCAAACAGCCCGGCTTCCTCCTTTTGAGCCCAAAGGGGGGTAAAGATGAACAAGGCGGCCAGTAAGGATAGATACCGTATCATAAGCAAATGTTTCTAGACAAAGGGCCAAAAACGAAAATTGCGAAGCCCCGGAGCACTATGCCCAACGGACCTTCGCAATTCCCACTCGAGAGCCGGTTTTAGTTGTTCAGCTCTTCCAGGCTGGCTGAATATTGCTCATACATATAGCGCGGCGGATCGAAAGTCACGGCCTTGGCGTTTTCAGCAAAGATAAAATACTCTATCGTTTTGCTGTCACTTTTAGGCGTGACGACTGCGCCAAAGACGCTGTCTTCCGCCTCTCCGTCGTTGTGTTGCCCGTCGTCCCGCATTTCCATTTTGCTGAAGGGCATGGAAGGGTCAAAACGATAATAAATGGTTACACTTTTGGGGAACTTATCGATGCGGGCCTGGATTTTAAAATCCGTCACTTTTTCGGAAGAAAAACGTTCCCGGCGGCTAACCGTCACATCGCTCACCTCAGGGGGCACCACTGACAGGAGCGGATTCTCTTTCAGGAAAGCGGTACGAGGCCCCATCAGTTCCTTGAGGCCGGGAATGCGGCTCCGCTTACCGATGGTCTCATTGAGGCTGGCATCGAAGTCTTCCATGCTGTAGTAGCGGTTCGTGTCCTCTTCAAATGCTTTGCGGATCAGGCCCTGCAGTTCTTTGGCGCGCTCGGCGTATTGGTCCTTACGGAAAAAGTCGCCCATGATGTTGCGCATATGCGCCAGGTAGATTTTCTTGTATTCCTCATTGCCCAGCAAGCGGCTGATCAGCGGTTTGGCCGAATTGTCGATGTGCAGCAGCGGGTCCATTTCCTGAAGTTCCTTGAGCTTAAGGTCGGAACCTATTCCCGTATTCTTATAACTGCCAAAACACAGGTTGAGGTCGTATAGGATGGGCAGGAAGTGGCCCTGCTCATCTTTATAAAGGTAATAGTTTTCAGAATAGCGGCCGGTATAGCTGCTCAGGTTCACCAGCAGGTTATTGTAAGCCAGCATCCAGAGGGTGCGGTCTACATCCAGTACCCGGCTGACTTCATCCGGTTTCTGGTTGAGGACGTATGTCAACTCGATGAGGTCGTCCCATCCGGATTCCGAAAGCAGCACGAAGTTGTGGAGGTAACACTTGGCGCTGTTGTCATACTGCAAAGAGCCGAAGACGTCACTTTTACAGCCCTGGGGTTCTTCCTCTACCAGGTTGGGAGCGCACTGCACAAAGGTGCCCTTGCTGTTGCCGAAATGATGGGTTAGAAAAGCATCGTCGATCGGCTCTACATTGACGAACAGGCCGTAGTATTCACCGTTGACGATCACTTTGGTATAATTGGCGCGAGGCGCCGGCATGTATTTGCGGGCAATTTCGTAGCCCAGCACTTCCCGCACCATACTCGGGTCGCGCAACGCGCTCGACAGCTTGACCGTCTGCTGGCCCTGGTAGCTCTGCTCCTTATCAATAAAGTTGAGCTTGATGTAAAGGCTATTGCGCTTATTGCCCGGTTGAAATGAGCGGCTGCCCCGATAGCGGACGCCGATGTCGTTAAACTTCTGCCCATTGATCTCAATGGACCCCAACAGCAGGCCCTCGCCGTTGAAGCGCAGCGAGTCCAGCACATAGCGCCAGTTGTCCTGATCAAATGTAATCTTTATCTCCTGGATGGAATTCACATCGTAGAAATCGTCTTGTGCCACAACAGGGGAAAAAGTGCTCAGGAAAAATAGGCTGAATAAGATCAGAATGCTTCTTTTCATATTTGGATAGATGTGATTTCAGGATTATAACAAATTATGATTTTTGCATTGCAATATTAAGAAATTTATTCCTAACATGAGGGAGTTTATGGAGTCAGGGTTGTATGGATTCACGGGTTGGGTGACATAACCCTGAACCTGCGCCATACATCCTACCCTCGCGCCCCAAGGTACGAAAGGAATAACGATTTTTTTTCCGGAGTATTACACTAAACATTAACACGCCATTGTTTTACCATAACGCAAAAATTCCAATGGTTACACTTTGGCTTCCATGAAAATGATCTTTCTCCTTCTTTTACTGGGCTGGAGCCAGGAGTTGCATCACATGCAGACAAATGTTGACGGCCATCAGAGCGATGAGTAAAAGGGCGGCGATGCGCATCCAGGTTCCATTGCGGCGGCGAAACGCTTCGGCGCGCTTCTGAGCCTCTTGGTCATTGGACCGCAGGCGGCCGGTAGCGAACAGATAAATGTAAATGCCCATTGCCAGAAAGAGCAGTTCGATGATCAATCCGAGGTATTCCATGGTAAGTTTTGCTTTGCTAACTCAAGCATTGATTTCTTCAAAAAAGCCCGTCTTGGTATTTTTCACCACATTATCCCAGTGGAAGTGGCGGCCATTCATCACCACATACACGTCCGGCGGAAGAACCTGAACAAAGGCCAGTGCGCTGCCCAGGTTGAAGAAGCCATCGGAAGACGTCCCGAAAGCATAAGGAATCATGGCGCCGGTCAGCACGATGGTCTTCCCTTCAATAGGATGCTCGGCCAGGTACCGGGCGGTGTCTACAATCCGGTCGGTTCCATGCGTAATGAGAATCTTATCATAAACACAGCGGCGGCAGTTATAGGCGATGATCTCCCGGTCTTCTTCCCGCATTTCCAGGCTGTCGACCATCATGAGGGTCTTCAGGTCGATATCCAGGGCGCAGCGGCCCAGGTCGAACATGCTGGGCAAATGGGTGTCCTTGAAATACAGTTTGCCGGAAATGTAGTTGTATTCCTTATCGAAGGTGCCGCCGGTTACAAATACTTGGATCATGGATTGTTGTTTATTATTGGCTGGCATTTGTTGGTGAAGAATGAACAATCAACCAACAACTGCCAGCCAACAACTGTTTTGCTGTCTGCCCGCCGTTACTCCTCCACCGTAAAGATGTCATCCGACAGGCCGCTGTTGACCGCTACGGATTCGACCTTCATCGTCAGGGGAAAGGGCGCCATGCCGGAAGTTTTCATCTCATGCGGAATCCGGATGCCGTCCACTTCTTTATAATCGCTGAGTTCGTTGGTGACCGTGACCGGGCCCTGAGGGCCGGCGTCCCGGGTGGAAATCACCTTGACTTTCAGGCCGGTTTGAACATCGTAATAGGAGGTAGACTGCTCACCGGAAGGCTCAGTGGCCAGGATGCGGTACGCCTTTTTTCCATCCAACGGTTCAACGCCATCGAGCACCAGTTCGTACCCTTTATCCCCATAATGGAGCTCGGGGAAGATCATGGCCTGGCTCTTCATGCTTTCGGCGTCTTCTCCTTCCAGTTTTTGCTCCTGTCCCATAGCGCTGACCAACCCGCGTTTCCCGTCAAAACGGGTTTCGTTGACCACCATGCCGTTCATCTCCACCTTCATGGCCATTTTTTCCGGCGGCTTGCGCTGCAGGGTCATCTGCATGGCCATCCCCTGTACGGTGGTGCTCATATTCAGGGTCAGGTCTTTTACAGCCTCCAGCTGTTCCCGGCCGCCGATAGCCGCCAGGTAGTTATTCACCACATCCAAAGCGGTGAGCCCTTCGGGCAGGGCCTCCTCCGAACTGGATAAGGGGTTGCCGGATAGATCAAAGAAGGTGACAGCGCCACTACCGGCGAACCGGCCCAGTTTGTCCGCCACCTCGGCTTTATTGCCTACGACGACGATGTAGGCCTGCCCCGGAAGGATGTATTTTCTGGCAGCCTCTTGTAATTGCTCCGCAGTAACGGCATTCACATTCTTCAGGTAGTTGGCGTAGTAATCCTTGGGCAACTTGTACCGCGCGGTGTTCAGGGCCAGGCGGGCCACGGTCTCCGGCCGCTCCATCGCCCGGGCAAAGAAGCCGGTGATGTAGTTCTTGGTGCTTTGCAGTTCCTGGGCGGAAACTGCTTCATCGCGCATGCGGTTCATCTCATAAAGAAATTGAACGATAGCGCTATCGGTCACCTCATTGCGCACACTACCGCCGGCTGAAAAATATCCAACATACTTATCGGAATTCAACGTGGAACGAACCCCGTAGGAATAGCCTTTATCTTCCCGAATATTGCTGTTCAAACGGCTGTTGAGGCCGCCGCTGCCCAGCAGGGTATTCAAAACAGTTGTTATAATGACGTCTTCGGAGCCGGGCTTCAGGTTCACCGGATAGGTGATATCGATGACCGACTGCACCGCTCCCGGCTTATCGACGAAGGCGACCACCGGCTCGGAAGGCGCTTCCGGGCGCTTGAAGAATTCCCTGGAAAGCGTTCCCTTTTCCCAGGCTCCGAAATATTTTTCCGCAATCTCCTTCGCCTCTTTCATTTTGATGTCCCCAATGATAGCGAGGTAGGAAGTATTGGGCATGAAGTAACTTGTGTAATAAGCCTTACACCGATCAATCGTAACCGCCTCTATGCTCTGCTCGGTGGGCGCCTCGCCGTAGGGATGTTCACCAAATCGCAGCACCTGCGCTACGTTGCCAGCGATGAAATTGGGGTCGTCCTCCTGGCTGGACAATTCAGAGAGGCGGTTCTTTTTCAGCTTCTCAAACTCTTCCTCCGGGAACGCCGGGTGCAACAGCACATCCGCCATCACCTCCAGCAACTTGTCCTTGTGCCGGGTAAGGCAGGCGCCGGATATTCCGTTTTCATCGGTGCTAAACTCAGCGCCAATAAAATCGACGGCGGCATCGATCTCCGCTTTGGAGCGGCTCTCCGTGCCCCGGCCCAGCATATCGCCGGCCATCTCGGCGGCGCCGGCGAATTCCCCTTCCTTCACCGGCGGCACATCCACCAGCAGGTTGAACGCGATGCGGGGCAGCTTGTGGTTTTCCACTACGATCACCTGCAAGCCATTGTCCAGCGTGAATTCTTCGTATTCCCCAAATTGTATCTTGGGAGCAGGGCCCGGAGCAGGGGCTGTTTTTCGAAAATCATCATCCTGAGCCCACAGGCTCCGGACGGCAAAAACGGCGACAAGCGCAAGGATTAGTTTTATATTTTTCATTTTTCCTGGAATCTTGATAGGATTTATCCGGTAGCCGGAAATAAAACAAATAACCTGATCGGCATCCAATCTATGGTTGATTCGGCTTAGGCAAATAGTAGAGCACCACACTATTGCCATCCACGAAATACTTTTTGGCGGCATTCTGAATGTCTTCCCGGGTAACCGCCATGTAGCGGCCGATCTCTTCGTTGATCAGGTTGGCGTCTCCGTACAGGACTTCGTAAGTGGCCAGGTTATTGGCAATGCCGAAGACGGTGGCGTTCTGGCTCACAAATTGGCTCTCCACCTGGTTGCGCAGTTTCTGAAACTCCTCCTCGGTTACCCCTTCTTTTTGCACCTTTTCCACTTCGGCGTTCATCGCTTTCTCCACGGCCAGGGCATCCACTCCGGCGTTGCCGATGGCATAGGCCAGAGCGAGGCTGGGGCCTTCCCGCTCGTCCACGAAATTGCCGGTTTGAATCGCCAGTTGCTGTTCATCCACCAGCGCTTTTTTCAGGCGGGAGCTTTCCCCTTCCGATAGAAGGCGGGCCAGCATGTTCACCGCATAAAAATCCTTTTCACCGATAGCGGGCGTGCGGTACGCTTTGAAGATTCCCGGCAATTGTACCGCGTCGAAGATGGTATCGCGTATCTGCTTACCCAAAGGCGGCTCCTTCACCTGGGGGCGGTAGATATCGCCTTCACGCTTGGGAATCCCTTTGAAATATTTACTCACCCACTCCCTGGCCTGCTGGGGTTCGATATCCCCGGCGATGACCAGCACAGCATTATTGGGCACGTAAAATTGTTTGTAGAATTTGACGTAGTCTTCTTCGGAAGCCGCATTGAGGTGGTCCATCGAGCCGATAGGGGTCCACATATAAGGATACTGCTGATACAGGCGTTTAGAAATCTCCTTCTGAAAGGAGCCATATGGGCGATTATCATACCGCATACGCATCTCTTCTTTGACCACCTCCCGCTGGGTTTCCACCCCTTTCTGGTCGACCTTGGCCTGCAGCATGCGCTCCGACTCCAGCCACAAGCCCAACTCCAATTGATTGGAGGGCAGGATTTCGAAATAACAGGTATTGTCGTTGGTGGTGTAGGCATTGAGCGTGCCGCCGGCATCCTGGATGTAATTGACGAATTCTCCCCGTTCGATGTTTTCAGATCCTTCAAAAAGGAGGTGCTCGAAGAAGTGAGCAAAACCGGTGCGGCTGGGGTCTTCATTTTTTGACCCCACGTGGTACATCACCGCAATGGCCACGATCGGGGTACTTTTATCCTGATGCAGGATCACCGTCAGCCCGTTGTCCAGGGTGTATTTGTCAAACGCTATTTTGTTTTCCTGGGCCCTGGCCCCGGCACTGATGAGCAGCACAACGGACAACAGGCAAAGAATCAAGAATTGCTTCATTGGTCATTATTTTGGTGTAGGAAAGAATTTTCGCGCTGCGAAAATGAAAAAATATTTTCCGATAAAAAACCGGAATATACGTAAATCTGCAAGTTCTTAGACAAAACCGTTGGATTGGGCGATTAGTTGAAGGGAGGAAGGGTTGCTTTTAGGGCAAGCAGCGCCGACAATAGGGGATTTTGGCGGTTCGCGGTTCGCGGTTGGCAAAAACCATGAAAATCAAAGGCTGATTTTTGTAACACAGAGTAGCCGTCTATCTAAGGGCTACCCGTCTACGGTTGGACACGGTTAGAAGCAGGTAAGCCCAGGCAGCCTGCCGCGTTTGCGAACAACGAATACCGAACCGCGAACTCGTCCAACCCTGGAATGGCAGCCTATCTACGGTTGGACACGGTTAGAAGCAGGTAAGCCCAGGCAGCCTGCCGCGTTTGCGAACAGCGAATACCGAACCGCGAACTCGTCCAACCCTGGAATGGCAGCCTATCTACGGTTGGACACGGTTAGAAGCAGGTAAGCCCAGGCAGCCTGCCGCGTTTGCGAACAGCGAATACCGAACCGCGAACTCGTCCAACCCTGGAATGGCAGCCTATCTACGGTTGGACACTATTGAAAACCAAGGCGTTGCGGATTGGCCTAAGCCATTCCGACTTACTGCGTCAGCCTTCCGACTTCCCACTTACTCCCTGCCTGCCAGGCCGCCAAGGCTTGCCTGGCGGGTAGGCAGGCGTCAGCCGCTTCGCTCGTGTCCGACTTCCCACTTCTTTCAGCCGCCGAAGCTTCAGCGTAGGAGGCCCATTTCCGCCTTCCTACACCACCTTATCCGCGCAGGAAGAGCTGGCAAAGGCGTCGGGTTTGGCCTTGAAGACAAAACCCATACCCAGGATGTAGCCCATAGCTTCCTTGAGCGCGGTATTGGACTGGAAGTGCGGGTCGGTATTGATATCTGCGTGGACTTCCAGGGCCACATCGTGCTTATCGAGCAGATCGCAAAGGGAATAAGCCACCTCTACGGACTTGGCCACTTCGGTGATCATTCGTTCGCGCAGGCCCATCTTAGCCGCCTCTCTGGAGTTGGAGATGAACATGAAGCCCCCCTTTTTTTCTCTCAGGAAAACAATTACGGTGGCGAATTCGATCACACCGCTGCGCACCTGAGAATCGGATCCGATGCAGACCTTCAGTTTGTGGCCCATTTTCTTCTCACGGGCAATAGCCTGCTCAACTGCATCTTTGATCGGAAGTTCGATTTTTTGGCCGTTAAGCCTTCGCCAATTCATCGCTTGATTTGATTTTTGATTTTGCTAAATTTAAAAAATATTCCCGCCACATTTATGACGGATTGATAAATTTAACTCAAATTTTAAGTTTGATTAATGTTTTGATAAACAACAAAGCTGTGGATTATGGTTCCCTGTCCAGAATTTTTTTTCATCTCCTCCCCCATCTGCCGATTGGCCCTTCCGCCTTTTACAATCTGGATTCCAAAGCATTAGGAAAGGTGTTGGCCTTGGAAAAAATTTCGGCTTCAGCCCGGCTCCAACTTTACGTAAGATACCTGAACAAGAAGCCGCGTTTTGCCATTTAGAGCGTGTTGGGGATTGGCGGGAGTTCCCACACAGCGGGGTGCAGCGGGGGCTGAAGCACCGGAAAGGCTGGAAAGAGCGCTGGTATCAGACGGTGGAGTCTCCTCTCCCCCACCCTCAATTGGAAGCCCTCCAACCAGTGGCCTTGCCGGAAAGCCTGGCCCACCGGCTACACGGCCCGCCCCTCCCGGCGGAAATCAGGGAAAAACCGGAAGCCTTTCAGCCCGGCGGCGAGACGGCAGCCTGGCGCTACCTGCGCGGCTTCATCGAAGGGCGGCGCATCAACGGTTACTCCCGGCTTATCTCCAAGCCGGCGGCCAGCCGGCGGGCCTGCAGCCGCCTGTCCCCCTATCTGGCCTGGGGCAACCTCTCCATACAGCAGGTATGGCAATATACTCAAGCCTTTCAGGATGCCGGCCATCGCCGGCGCGACCTGTAGAACTTCCTCTCCCGCCTGCGCTGGCGCGACCACTTCATCCAGAAGTTCGAAAGCGAGTTACGAACCCGGTATCCATTACCCGCAGTTCCAGATGCAGGCCTGCGTCACCGGCATCCACACCATACGGGTGTATAACCCGGTTGTCAACTCCCGCAAGCACGATCCCCAGGGCGACTTCATCCGCCAATGGGTACCCGAACTGGCCGGCCTGCCCGACCACCTCCTCCACGCCCCCTGGGAGATTCCCCCGCTGGAACGGCAGTTCCAGGGCTTCGAACCAGGCAGAGACTATCCCCATCCTATCGTGGACCTCAAAGCGGCCATGCGCCGTGCCAGCGAGCAACTGTGGGCTGTGAAAAAGAGCGAACAGGCCATGCGGGAAGGAGAAAGGATCAAAGAGCGGCATGTGATCCCGGGAGAGCGGAGGGAGTAGAGGTTGGGGGGTGGTTTTGTGGTTTTGCGGTTTTGGGGGTGGTTTTGCGGTTTTGTGGTTTTGGTTTTTTGGGGTTGGGTGGGAGGCCTTTATAATGATTACAAATATCATCATTACTTTTATAACGATTATAAAAGTAACGATTTTTTACGGCGATTACCATTTGCGCTTTATCTTTACCTCCAAAACATGCCCGATTTCCAGGAAAAGCTCCAGCAACTCCACTCCGGCGCCATTGCTATAGCCGGAATTCCCTTCGATGCCTATTCATCCTACCTGCAAGGGGCGGCGGAAGCGCCGGCCAGGATTTGGGAGGCGTTCTACTCCGATTCGGCCAATACCTTTGCTGAGGATGGCGCCGATATGAATGCGCACCCCTCCATCGTAGACCTGGGCGCCCTACCCTTTAAGGACTATCAGGACATCAGCGCCTCCGTCAGCCAGATACTGGCCACCGGCGCGCGGCTGCTTTCTCTGGGCGGCGACCATTCCATAGCCTACCCCATCATCCGGGCGCATGCGCCGTTTCACCCCGGGCTCACCATCCTGCAGCTCGACGCCCACGGCGACCTGTACGACGAATTTGAGGGCAACCGCTACTCCCACGCCTGCCCCTTCGCCCGCATCATGGAAGAAGGGCTGGCCACCCGCCTGGTGCAGGTGGGCATCCGCACCCTGACCCGACATCAACGGGAACAAGCGAAACGCTTCGGCGTGGAGGTCCACGAAATGCGCTTCGGGCTGCCTTCAAAACTGGAACTGGAAGGGCCCCTCTACCTCAGCCTGGATCTGGACGTGCTGGACCCCGCCTTCGCTCCCGGCGTATCCCACCACGAACCCGGCGGCCTCTCAGTGCGAGAGGTGCTGAACATTATCCACGCGATCGATGTACCTATTATCGGAGCCGATATTGTAGAATTGAACCCCAGACGGGATATCAACGGCGTGACCGCCATGGTGGCCGCCAAGTTCTTCCGGGAAGTGCTGGCGGGGATGTGGAGAGAGGGAAGGAGGAGGGAGTGAGATACGCAATAAAAGACAATTTGTATGAATCAGAACCTCTTTGTTTACGGTACCCTGCTACAACCGCTCACGACCCAGATAGGCAGTTATCTGCGGGGCCACAGCGAGTTGCTGGGGGAGGCCTACGTTCCCGGGCGCCTCTACGACCTGGGGCATTATCCCGGGCTTTGGTACGATATCGGCAGCACCAAACGCATCATTGGGCAGGTTTTCCGGTTATCCACCGCCGATGAGGTTTTAAAAGAACTGGACCGGTACGAGGGCATCGACCCCACCCATCCGTCCCGCAATGAATACCGGCGGGAAGAGGTGCTGGTTACGCTGAACGGACAGTCTGTTTATTGCTGGTGCTACGTTCTCAACCACCCGCCGGACGGCCTGCCGGAGATTTTTTGCGAAAGTTACCTGGATTACCTGAAGGGCAGGGAGGCGCATCAGGACTTCTTGGGGAAGGTGTAAGAAAAGAAAGGGCCCGATGTTTGTTGCCTGTTGCGCAAACAACATTCAACCAAAAACAACCAACAACCAACAACCAAAATGACTCCAAAAATCGCACTCGTCACCGGCGCCAACCGGGGCATCGGCTTTGAAACCTGCCGGCAGTTGCTGAAAACCGGTTATCGGGTAATCCTCACCAGCCGGAATGCTGAAAAAGGGCGGAAAGCAGCCCGGCAACTGGAGGGTATCGGCGCCGGATTGGCCTTCCACCCACTGGATGTCTCCAACCCGGAGAGCATCGCAGCCCTGAAAGCATTGGCCGAAGCCGAATTCGGCCGCCTCGACGTGCTGGTCAACAACGCCGCCATCCACTACGATACCTGGCAGGTTACTATTCAGCATGGGGTCTGAAATACGCCTGACGCAAAATTTTGTAGACTTTTTCCCGCTGGAACCCCTTCTCATTCCCCTTGGAAGGGGAAGGGCGGCTTACAAAATTTTGCTTGAGGGGTCAAATCACCACGATGCTGAATAGTTACCCTGGCAGAAAGTGACATCGCCAGACTTTGCCACCGTCGACGAGGCCATCGCCACCAACCTGCTGGGGCCGTGGCGGATGTCCGCAGCCTTTATCCCCCTGATGCAAAAAAACCGTTGGGGGCGCATCGTCAACGTTTCGAGTGGCTCGGGCGCCCTGCACAGCATGGGTAGCGAGACGCCCGCGTACGGCGTCACCAAAGCCGCCCTGAACGCCCTGACCATCAAGCTGGCCAAGGCTGTCGCCGGCGACGGCATCCTCGTCAACGCCGTCTGCCCGGGATGGGTGCGCACCGATATGGGCGGCGCCGCCGCGCCGAGGAGCGTGGAGCAGGGAGCGACCAGCGTCCTCTGGGCGGTGGAGCTGCCGGATGATGGGCCGACGGGTGGGTTCTTTCGGGATGGGAAAAGGGTGGCGTGGTAGGGACGGGATTAACCGGGGGAATAGCTCAGGGGTGGTGTGGTGAGGGAGTGATGTGGTGATGTGGTGATGTGGTGAGGCGGTGATGTGGTGAGGGGTGAGGGGGTGAGGCGGGGGTGAGGGGTGAGGGGTGAGGAACGTGAACATGGCGGCAAGTTGTGGGGCTGGTGGAGATGAACCGAAACATTGGCAACAAAGAGAAAGAGCTTGCGGTTGTCTTCATCGCCGCACCACCGCTGGCCGACAGATATTATTTGCGGTATTATTGTTATCTTGCTTCCCTCAGAGTATGTTTGGAGGCCGGGTTTGATGGCGAGAAGAGTCAATTATTTGATGAGATGAGGCGCTTTTTGCAGTTCGTACCTGAAAGGTACGGACAAAAGAAGCAACGAAATATCATCAAATAAGTGGCCTTCGTAGCCCAAAGATTGGCCTCCAAACATACTCTCAGGGTGAGGGGGTGGTAGTGTGATATTGTGAGAGGGTGTCGAATGCAATAATGTCGTGTTAGCAAAAGTGCAAAAAAATCGTGTCATCTTAGTGGGCAAAAGAAAAACGATTAGTTTGCTGGCGAAGACAACGCTTGCCTCAAAGAGAGCTTCCGCGAGCTGTTAGGAGCGGGACGGCTTTCAAAGAAAGCAGGTAAGCAGCTATGCCTTACCTTATTTTGTCAATAATGTTGCCATCAAAAAAATTACTTATCGCCCTGTCTTGGACAGTACCAACGATGCGGCGTAGCAGGGACATTTCACTGCGGTGCACAATCGTATCGACGAACTGCGCCCTGGCGTTGGGGGCTGGGGCGCCATCACCCTGCGGGTAGAGCTGGGGCTAGACCTGAGCCTCGCAGGGACAGCGCCTTCCCAGCGTGCGCTCCATCAACCGTTATCTAAAAGACAAAAGCGGGTGCGCCCGTACCGCCAACCCCTCATTGCGCCCGACACCCAGCTTGTTATCGGCCAACACCCGCACGACGTATGGCAGATGGATGCCGAGGGCAACAAACAAGCTGCTGGCATAGGAACCGTGTGCGTGGTCAACGTCAAGGACACCTTTTCGAAAACCTATGTCCAATCCTACCCTTTCAGAGCTGGCTTCAGCGCACAGCCACCCCAAGACAGCGGACTATCAGCGGGTGCTGCGCCTGCTTGAATGGAATTCGGCATGAACAATTGCCTGCAATTGGACCATGAAAGCGTTTTCTATGACAACACCCACGCCTCGCCCTTTTTCCCACTCCATTCTGCCTATGGTCAATTGCTTTGGGCAACCAAATCATCTATACGCCAGGCGGCAAGCCCTAGTTCTTGGTTGCTGCCGAGCGCAGCCACCAAACCATGGACAGGCAGGTTTGCCAAAACAAAAGCTACCCAGCACACGCAGCCCTGTTTGCCGCCTGCCAGTCCAGGCGCAAACGGCTTAACCTCCATATCCCGTGCCGTACCCTAAAGTGCCAAGCCCCGTTAGAAGCCCACCCCGCGGCAAAGCACTCGGGCAAGTATTACAGCCCTTTAACTGAAGAGCAGCTCTTCGACGTCGAAAAATCTACGCCTATTTAGCTCAATGTAAACCCTGGTATCGAACCGTTGAGACAACCGCACCGTAGCCCTGGGCAGCCAACAATATTTTTTAAAAGACAGCAAACCAGGCACAGAACTTGCCATACGCTTCGATTTAGCGGCCAAGCAGCTCGTATTCTGCGATCAAAACCAGGGCATGGTCGCCCAACTGCTCCCCAAAGGGCTGGGATACAAAGATTTAGCCGGTGACATCGACGGTACGGACTGGAAGTTGATGCCCTGGATTGCATCGAGCATGCCCGGCCGGACCCCTGACACGACTTTTTTGCACATTCGCCTGACACGACATTATTGCATTCGACAGAGGGTGAGTGGGTGGTAGTGTGAAGGGGTGAGAGGGTGACGAGACAAACAAAAAACCAACATTATATGGCAGGAGAACAAGAACACGGCGGCAAGTTGCGGGTGCTGCTGGTGATGAAAGCCCTTCAGGAGAGGCCTTTTCACTACACCCGGCAAATGCTGGCGGAAAACTACGATGTCCACCCTGATACCATTAAGCAGGATTTCAATGCGATCAAGAACGCAGGCTTCGAACTGACTTATGACGAAGACTATCGCTACGGCTTCTCCGCAGATAAACCTTACGAACAACTGAAGGGGTTGCTACAGCTATCGGAAGCCGACCAACTGCGGTTGCTGCGGGCGCTGAACGAGGTAGAACCCGGCAACCTACAGTTTGAAGAACTGAAGCGGCGCCTGGCCTCTTTATACGAATACGCTCAAAAGGAACAGGGCTACATGCGCCGGCCCTATCTGACTAAAGTCAACCTGCTGGAACAGGCTAAACAGGAGAAGCATCAGGTCGTATTGGTAGACTACCGCTCCTCCAACAGCAATGTGGTGGCCGACCGGCTGGTGGAGCCCTTCGACGCCAAAGCCGAAGACGACATCCTGCAGGCTTTCGATGTGGATAAAAAAGAGCTGCGCCACTTCCGTATCTCCCGCATCAAACGCATCCGGCCGACGGAGACGCCCTGGGCCTACGAAGATCAGCACCAGGTGCTGGCCACCGACCCGTTCCGCATTGTGGATGACCGGCAGGTGATGGTGCACCTGCGCCTCAAAGTGGGGGCCTACAACGAGCTGGTGGAGCGCTTCCCACTTTCCAAGGCTTACATCCAGGAGGACGCCCAGGAAGAGGGGATTTATGACTTCCAGGCGCGGGTGAACCACCAGTTCTTTGGCTTGACCAACTTCATCCTGGGGTTCCACCACCAAATTGTGGAGGTGCTGGAGCCAGAGGGGCTGAAGGCGCATTTGAGGGGGGAGATGGACAGGATGACGGGATGGTTGGATTGACAGGATATGGAGAACGAAAAAACAAAAATATGGACTACAGGAAATACATCACACTGGAACCGGGAAAGCGGAGCGGCCAACCCTGCATCCGGAACCTGCGCATCACCGTTGGGAATATTTTGAGTTATCTGGCTTCCGGAATGACGACAGAGGAGATACTGGAGGACTTTCCCATGCTCACGAAAGAGGATATACTCGCTACGCTGGCTTACGCGGCGGATAGGTATAACTGAGACAGGATGACAGGATTGACGGATTAACAGGATACTGGATGGGCTAGCTTGTAGGGTACTCAGCACCCCAGGCCATGGATTTCCGAGGGTGAAACATTGGTAGCCATGTCCCGTAAAATAAAAAAATAACGCGCCGGATCGCCTATCATTACTGGGGGGTACTGCTGGGCTGCCATTTTTTTGATGCTTTTTGAGGGGGTGGGGTAATGAGGACCCTGGGGTGGGCTGTAAATTTGTAAGCAGAATACGACATCAAAATAAACAACTTAAAAAGCATTAAACCAGGAAAGCATGCGACTCCAGCTTACATTGAATCATCAACCCAACCAAGCGTTACCGATCAACTATCAATGGTTGATCTCCTCCTGGATTTACCGGACCCTGGAAAAGGCCAATCCGGAATTTTCTGCATGGCTGCACGAAAATGGTTTTGGCTATCAGGGTAAGCAGTACAAATTATTCACCTTTAGTGCCTTAAGCCCCCAACGGTATCGGATCGGCCAACGATCGCGGGCCTTTGTTTTGGCAGCACCCCCAAGTACGATCGAACTCTCTTTTTATGTCGATGAGGCCATGCAGCACTTTATCGTGGGCTTGTTTAAAGGCCAGCAGTTTAGCCTGAAAAGCGGGCCGTTCCAAGCAGATTTTGAAGTGAGTGGGATACAAATGCTGGCCCCGCCACCCTTCCGGGAGCGGATGCGGTTCCGGCTGCTCAGCCCTTTGTGCATCAGCCGACAGGAAGAAGGCAAAAAATATGCCGACTACCTGCACCCACAGGACGAAGGATATAGCCAACTGCTGATCCAAAACCTGCTGCATAAACAAGGCGCCCTCCAACAACAGGCCGTTGGCACAACCGCTGCGGCTCCGCCGATCGATTTTCCGTATGACTTCCAATTGTTGTCGCCCCCTAAATCTAAACTGTTCACCATCAAAGGGGTCAGCATTCGCGGCTATCTGTTTGATTTTGAGCTGGCAGCGCTCGTAGAGCTACTGGAACTAGTGCCTTCGGCACTAAATTATGCACGGTTTAATTGCTTCAATTTATGGGCTTTAATGAAGCCCTTAAATTTCCATTTGAGCGGTTTAATGAGGCAACGATTATAAAAGTCGATATATCTTTCAATTTTATTTTCAAGTTCTTTTTGACAGAAGAGAAGTTACCATGTTTGATTACATGCCTTTGCAATTTGGCGAACCAATTTTCAATTGTTTTAACCAAGAACAATGCTTGGGGTGAAAACAAACCTAATTCTATGCTCAGGTGATTCGAGAAACTTCTTTCGGGTTTCCATGCTTTTCAAGATGCCTTTGTAGCCTTTCAATACAGTAGTTCCTAAATCCCTTCAAAATTGATCTGTTGGGCAAAAAAGCATCTAACCAAAGATTCAGATTGATGAATGTTGAGTTGGTCAGCCATAAAAATGATCTCATCCGTAGGGGCTATTGAATCTGCTGTTTGATCAATGAAGATTACAAAATCCTGCTCGTTTCGGGTAGGGTGGAGCCTATGGTTGATAAAGCTTGCCTCGCCCAACATCAATATTGTACTATTAAGCAGGTGGTTCCATGGCGGGTATATTCGTATTCGATCCTGCGAGGTTTTCCGCTGATTGGCTGGCAGGAGCAATGCGTTCCAAGGCTTGAATTCCTGTTTTTCATCTACACTGATCAGGGACAATGGAGTTGGGGCTTTTCGCAGGCTAATAGCTTGCAGGATATCGTGACAAATTAAAGCCACTCGAATAACAAAAGCGTCCCAATCTTCTATTTTTAAAACAGCCAGTAGTGGGACTTATGAGGTTGAAGCAAAGGGGCTTTTTAAAATCTCGCTCACGTAGCGTGGCGAGATAGCCTCAACGACTCTGAGCAGTGGGATTTGCCGCATGAGCCAACATCTCTCGAGTCCACTTTGTCTAATGGGCGGCGGGTGCCATAGTCCTCCAATTTTCCGCAGGCTAAGGCGATGATTTGCTGTTCTTTCGGCTAAAGTAATTCGCTTGAGGATGCACCACTTCGTGGATTATCCTTTACAACAAGTAGCATCCTTTTAAGAAGGGCTTTATCACCCACCCTTGCCCGGATTCCCTAATTCAAAAGCCTTTATGGAATCAAATTCCGTTTCCCAACAAAACTTGCGCCATAGCTTTTCACCGTATTAATATCAATCCTTAATTCGCGTTTTATTGATGCATGGCTATAACCTTCGTTCGCCAAAAGAAGAATCCTTATTCTGGTTTTAATATGATGCGCCAAGGAATGTTTGGCCCAGTGCTGGGACAGTAAACTATATTGGCGTTCTGTCATAGTAATCCGCGGGGCTGGAATCTATTATCTACTCATGGTAATCTCAATTTTGTTAAAGAACTACAAGATACAAAACTATGCGTTATTTAGTGCCGAAGGCACTAGGGTATTATGCGGGATTTGGGGAGAAGAATTCGGGGTTGGGGATGGGGATGGTGGGGGTGGTGTAGGCGAGCCTGATCCTGTATCTAAAACAATTTAAACTTCAACTACTTATGACTAGACTTTGGACGTGCTAGGGGTAGATTTTGAAAAGACAGAACAACATCGGAACTTTGGATTGTGCGAAAAAACAAAGCCACCGAGTCGTTCTGCCACTCAATATTACAACTGGAGGTTGGAAAAAGCAAAGCTTTGGCCAACTTAGTGATGGGCCTAGCTAGCCAGCAATCTGCCCGGTCAGTTACAGCAGTTAGCCTAAGCCGCTGCTATCATTATCAATACAGTAGCATAGCGGATGCAATAAACTGCCTGCATGAAGGCGCCCATTATCCAGAAGAGGAAAAGCAGCGTGCCCATTTAGAGTTGGAGCAAAAGCTCTTATCGTTGAAAAGCGGTTATATGGCTAAACCGTTTGAAAAGTTTTACTTGCTCAACACAGACAGCAGTTCATTGATACGGTATCATTCGCCAACGCTTCCTTACCGTTCCCACGTGTATGTGGCTAATAACCGGGTAAAGGGAAACCGGTAAGTGGATATTGGCTATGGCATATCAGTGGTTGGCTTGGCAGCGCGGCACTATATATGGGGTAGCTGAGGCGCCATGGAACCTTCCGCTGAGTATCCGCCGGCAGGGCATAGCCAGCCAAGGGCATACATTCGCTGCTCGGCAAGTCAAGGATTTAGTGGACAATAAGGAATTGCCTTTTGGCGCACACTTGACCGTCAATGCATCAGATCGTTACTACGGTTCGCCCGAATATATCGCCCCGCTGTATGAGCAGCCCCATTTAGTGAACACCATCCGCTTAACCAACAACCGGGCGGTATGGAAAGCCCTCAGTATCGGGGAGCAGGAGCAAAGAAGGGCTAACAACTCCGATCAGCGGGGAGCTAATGCAGTGTATGGAGAAAAGTACAAGCTCTCAGAGGCTGAGCAGTGGGAATTGCCGCCGGATGAGGAGGACACCTTTGGAGTGGCTTTGTCTAATGGGCGGCGGGTGCTGGTACAAGTGCAAGCCTGGGACAATATGATGATCCGTACCAAACGAGGTATGAATATGAAAGATAAGCCCTTTCGGCTGGTAAGCGTGCGTTTGATGGATGCCCAGACAAAGGAGCCTATATTCAAGAGGCGCATGTGGCTGGGCGTATGGGGGCAGCGGTAGGAGAATTAACCCTCGAAGAAATATACTGGGCTTATCGCCAGCGCTTTGATATAGAGCACTTCCTCCGGTTTGGCAAACAAAACTTGCTGATGGATAGCTTCCAGACGCCGGACGTGGAGCACTTGGATAATTGGATGGAGATAGTAAGCCTGGCCTACTGGCTACTTTGGGTAGCCAAAGACGAAGCGCAGGCCAAAGTGCACAAATGGCAGAAGTACGACAAGCGTTACAAAAAGCGCGTTGAATATGGCTTGCCAGTATCTCCCTCCGAGGTGCAGCGGCAAATGGAATCTATTATTTTGAGTTTTGAGCAGGAGCCCTTCCTCCCAAAACTGCAAATAAAAAGCCGAGGGCGCAAAGAAGGAGACATTCAGGACAAGAGAGAACGCCATAAAGTCGTGTGGAAGGGTAAAAAGGCAAAGAAAAAGCGAGCCTGAACGGCTCTTTTTATAACAGGGCGGGCGGCGAAAGGGTGGAAAAATAATTTCTCCCAACGCCGCACGTCCAAAGTCTAGTACTTATGAAGGAAGCTCAAAAAATAAATCTTGAATGGCTTACTCGAATGACTGGCGACCCCTTTGTTGATGTAGGGGGTATCGTCCTGAAAATTCTCATGCGAGAAAAAGGAGCAAATAATGTTGCAAGCCTAATTGAAGATACCACAAAAATTTATGTTACTGATTGGAAAGCAAAGCTCAATGCTTTTTTTCTAAATTCAACAATCACTCAACCAGCATTCAAGGGTGATAGGAAAATCACGGAAACGAAAAAATTCTTCAAGGCACTGATAGAGGAGAACCTCCCTTTTGAAGAAGGATACTGCCGGATATTGGGCGAGAAAACAAAGCTTTTCACAGGAGGCAGAGACAACTACATCCTTTCTGGTTCAGGAACATTTATCAACTTTCACCACGCATTTCAAGGAGGTGTGATGCTTTCAAAGGAGGTATTGATACGAATGTTCTTTGTACCACTGGGTTGTGTTCAGTTAAGCGAAAAAATTGCTTTGCTTTATAGCAATAATGAGGAGCTGATCGAGTACTTCATTGCGGAAAATGTTCAGGAAAACTCCCGGCGAATCGCTACCAAAATTGCCAATGGAATAAGCCGATCAGTGTTCAAAAATCCTTCAAGTGCTCTGTTCGATTTTGCACTGCGCTGGATAAGAGAGGCGAATAGAAGTGAGGTAGAAAATACCGAACTTACACTTTACCATTTTACGAATTTTGGAGCTTCACCTGAAATCGTTTTGTACAACTTTAGTGCTGCGCTCTTTACTTTTTATTCCCGTGTTCAGCATAGGACAATGAAGCTCGATTGGGACAAATTCTCTCATTCTTATTTCCGCCAGAAAAATGCTGATTACCGGTACGAAACCGACTCATTCGAAGTAACCGAAAAAAAGGAAGTCAGTACACAAAGGTATGAAGACTTTAAAGGATGGCGAAACAGCATTTATGAAAGTTTACTGGAAGGCAGGTCTATTTTGGGGTCTATGCTAGATTGGGTGAGTAAAAAGCAACATCCTCTAAATATTGAAATTGTTAAACTTTATCAAATAATTCTGCAAGATATGAATGAAAAAACACTTCAAATCATTGAGCGGCTTGCAAATTACGTACTGGAAGACTCCAGTAACATAAAGAAGAACCTACGCAATTTGCAAAAGCCTACCAAAGCATACGTTTTCCGAAATGCATTGCGAAGATTAGAAGAAAGGAATCTGATTGAAAAAAATCCGGAACCACTTTTCTCATTGGAAGAATATGCCTTAGAGCTTTTTCCGGATGGCACTTATTGGCAAGAGATTCAGGACTTATTGCTCATCGCTATTTATCAAAAAATGCATGAGCAAAAAATTTGGCTAGACAACGAGGACCTACCAATTGAAGAAACCGGAGAAGAAACTATTAGTTAACCTTCAAAATCATATTAATTGATGAAAAATTTGAAAACGCAAGGACTTATTTTGATTGATGTTGATGTTGCAGCTTTAAACAATGCAGGAAAAAGCACTACCAGCAGTTTTGATAATGCCGTAGCTACCAAAACAATTCGGAAAAACGGCATAAAATATACCTACGTTTCAGGACAGGCTTGGCGCCATTGGTGGCGTGACACCCTACAGAAGCACTTTAAATGGGAACTATCACCTATTACCCGTGAAAGTAAAATTGCTTTTACAGAAGCGAATCCAATTAAATATGCAGATGATGATATTTTTGGTTACATGCGGGCAGCTAAAGCTGAAATTTTAGATAAGGAGGGTAAAGTAGTTAAAGACAGTAAAGGAAAACCGAAAATGGAGAATGTGACCGTTACAAGAGTTTCTCCTTTGAAAAATTCTGCGATTGTTTCTGTAGCTTCTGTTTCAACTGAAGAAAATTGGTCCAGCATGGCACGGCAGGAAGGTGATTCTGTTCCATATAGTAAAGAAGAATATAGCGCTATTATGAAAGGAATGTTTGCACTTGACCTGACACATGCAGGAACTTTTTCCAACTATAATAAAACTGGATTCAAAAATCTAACAGATGTGCTTAGGCTGGAAGCGCTGGAAAACGGAGCGACTGAAATAGCTGACCCTTTTGTCAAAAATAGTAATGGAGAAGCCATGCAGTTGATTCGCCTACCGAAAGAAATTCGCACCAAGCGCGTTACGGAAGCAATTGAAGCGCTGAAATTCATTTCTGGTGGAGCTATGCAAACCAGCAATATGGCAGATGTAACCCCTAAGTTCATCATCCTTTCCACTATGAATGTTGGTAATCATCCATTTACTCATATTTTCAATAGTGGTATAAACAAGCAAACTGTGAAGTTTAACGCTGATGGACTGGCGGAGGTTCTGAGCGATTACAAAGACCAATTTAAAGGTGATATTTACATAGGTGTGCGAAATGGTTTTCTGGATAGAGAAGATGTGAATGCGCTGGAAGCGGTAGTCAGTACGTTTGACTATGTTCATCTGAAAACAGTTAACGAAGCTATTGATTCCTATTGTAGTGACATCAAAAAGCTTATTGAATAATGAAGGTATTCCGAGTAGATATAACTGCCTGGACTGCCAGCTTTCGATACCCGAATTTGATAAGCGGCGTACAGCCCACACTTGAAGTTCCACCTTTGAGCACTGTATTAGGTATTCTGAATGCCGCATCCGGTCAATATTTGCACTACCACCAATTAGAAATAGGGTTCTATTTCGAGTTTGCAGGAAAAACCTTTGACTTGGAAACCATTTATATGATCCAAACCGATTCAAAGGGCAGACCTTCCAACAACGCTAAATCAAATATCATTCAAAGAGAATTTATGGCAGATGTAAAATTGTCGCTTTATTTGAAAGATGAAACCATTCTGGACTATCTGCGGCAGCCTTACTATGATATTTTACTGGGGCGTTCTGGTGATTTAGCAATGGTTTCTTTACCCAAAGAAAGCGAGCTGGCAGAAATACAACGTGCAACTAGAATAAAAGGGCAGATTATCCCTTTGTCAGGGAATTTTTTACCGGGTAATATCCAGGCTCTACCTAAACATTTTTCCGATGATTTTCCAAGAAAAAATTTAGGCACTGAACCATACACGGTTATTCCCTACTATACAACTGATTTTTCAACGAATTTGACTGCATATCGAGATGAAACGCAAGGAAAAAGAGGGGTAGATATTTATTTCCATCAACTTGATTTATCATTGTATGACTGAAATTTTGGCAAAGTCTGAACCGCAAATTACCTTGAAACAGCATATCGAAGATGGGCTTTCGGTTTGGAAGCATTTGCAATCCTGCTTTCCTGCTGCCCCTGCTTGTGCTGGCAAGGATGATTTTTGGCGATTGCTTAGGTTGTCGGTTATAATGCATGATTTAGGAAAAACTCATGCAGAGTTCCAGAAGGTATTGCGAGGTTTGGATAACTCATGGAATTCGCAACGGCATGAGCTTTTTTCCTTACCATTTGTTAAACAGCTCCCACTACCTGAAAACGAAAAGCAGATGGTGCTAAGAGTTGTTGCTGCTCATCATAAAAAATACTCTTGGCTGAGTGATTTTATAGAAAATAACTATGAATTAGATCCGACGGAATTTGAGCAGGAATTTGCAAAAGTTAATGTAAAAGGAGCTATTGATTTAGCGCATAGTTTTGAAAAGGGATTAGTGACAGGAGAAATCATTCCGAGTTCTCCGTTGAAAATTATTTTAGACTATCAACGAGAGGTAAAACAAGTCTTAATGGGTCGGCAAGAAGAAGTTTCGGATTATTTCAGCTTGCTATTACTGATGGGGGCTTTCCACCATTGCGACCACCTATCCTCTGCTTTTGTGACCGAGTTTGCTCACTTGCAGAATAGCTCTTTCACTTTTTTAGATAAAATGAAAGATGATTTACAACAAAAGGGCTATGGTTTGTACTATCATCAACTTACTGCTTCCAAATTATTAGGCAACGTGATTTTAACAGCCCCAACAGGTTCTGGCAAAACGGAAACCTCTATGCTCTGGTTAAGGAAGCAAATGGATCAAACAGGTCAAGGCAGAGTTTTTTATGTGCTTCCTTTTACAGCTTCTATCAATGCTATGTTCGAGCGAATCCGCGACGACGAGAAAGGACTAGGAAAAGACATGGTTGGCATGTTGCATGGGAAACTCAGTGCTTATTTATACGAAAGCTTTTTTGAAGAAGCAGGAAATCTTCGTCAACTTAAAGTTCAAATTAAAGATTTAAAGCAAAGTTTCAAAAATTTGCAAACACCATTAAAAATACTTACACCTTTTCAATTGCTAAAGCATTTGTTTGGCTTAAAAGGCTTTGAAAAAGGTATTTTTGAATGGGTCGGCGGTCATTTTATTTTTGATGAAATTCATGCTTATGAACCAGAAGTTACAGCTCAAATTATTGTTTTCCTAGAATATTTGACCAAACACCTACAAGCTAAGATTTTTATTATGACAGCTACATTGCCTACCTTTTTGAAAAGCAGGATTGGCGAAGCAATCGGCAATTTCGAGGTAGTACAAGCAGAACCTGCACTATATTTTGCTTTTAAAAGGCATCGGTTGCAGTTGAAATCTGGGCGATTAGCCGAAAATCTGAGCTTGATTAAACAAGCGTTAGAAGCTGATAAAAAAGTACTCGTTGTTTGTAATACGGTTGATCAGGCACGAGCAGTATTTGAACAGTTAAAAGATGATCATGAGGCTTTATTGATACACGGGCGATTTGCAGCAAAAGATAGAACCCGTGTCGAAAAGGAATTACAAAATAAACCGCCAAAATTATTGATTGGCACACAGGCAATTGAGGTTAGTTTAGATATTGATTATGATGTTATTTACACCGAACCTGCACCTTTGGATGCACTTATTCAGCGGTTTGGTCGAGTAAACCGAAAGAATTCTAAGGCAGCTTGCCTTTGTGCCGTGTTCAAAGAACGCAATGAAAAAGATAAGTATATCTATGATCATGATATGATTGAAAGAACGTTAGGCGTACTGGCAGAAATAGAAAATGAGCATGAAGGAATAATTCAAGAGATTGATTTACAGGCGTATATTGACCAGGTTTATCCAAAATATGATGATGTATCTCAGGAGAAATTCAATAAGACATACGATTTGCTTACGCATTCGGTAAAAAGGCTAACACCTTTTGAGCCTTCGCAAGAGGGAGAGGAGGATTACTACAAACAGTTCGATGGTGTTAAAGTTTTACCTGCTTATTATGAGAAAGAATTTAAGGAGCTTTTGGATGCATTTGATTTCATTGGTGCGGAGCAACTCAAAGTGTCTATTAGAAAAAACTGGTTTGCCAGATTGATAAATACTCCCGATTTGAACAAACTAACGCATGTGCTTTTCCCGTCTGAAAATCCAAAAGCAAAGGCTATTGAAATCAAATATTTCAAAATCAATAAATGGTATCGCCCTGATACTGGATTGAATTTTGAAAAAGATGAAGACACTAAATTCATTGTTGATCGCACAATTGAAAATAATAAATTATTCCTATAACCCCCCCCCATGCACCACTACCTCACTCAACTCCTCAGCGACATCGCCGCAGCCAAGCGCACCGAAGCTCCGCCCCTGCCGGCAGAGCCGGCTTCCCCCTTCGCCGACGCCGAGCGCTACCTCCACGAAGCGCCGACACTGGCCCTGGCGCAGCACTGCGGATTGAAGGCGGCGGATTTCCCTCCGGCCGAGCGCCTCACGGAGGCCCAGCAGGAAGCCGTAGCGGAGGCCCTGAAAGAGGCCTACTTCACCTACGGCGTCAGCCTGGCTTTGCCGGAGGAGTTGCCGACAGCGCTGCGTTACCGGTTTTATATAGAAGCCCTGAACGAGAAGTGTTGGGTGAGCGATGGGGGGATGACCACGATTGAGTACTGCGAGGATGGCCCCGAGTCCTGTCCCTTTGGCTGGCGGCACTGTGCCTGCCTGGATGATTGGCTGGACAAAGTAGAGGCCATCCGCAACAAGCCCCCGGCGGACTGGACGGAGGAGGACTACCTGGAAGACTGTTGGCTAACCGCCATCCAGGAAAACGACGAATGCCGGATGGCACTGGAACAAGGCAACAGCCCCAATAAACGCTACGTGCTTCAGCTGCTGGCCGATATTGAAGAGGCCCGCGTGCGGTTTTGCCGGGCCGGCGGCTTTATCCGCCTGGAAGAGCCGGAAGAAGATGCGCCCGGGGCCGAGTACCGCCCCTTCTTGGAATGGATGGACATGCCGGACGCCGTTTTCCCGCCGCTGGAACGCCTGGCGGAACCGGAAGCAGAAGCGCTGAGTTATGCCCTGCTGCTGCTGTATGGCAAGGACTCGCTCGCCGTCTCTTTGATGGCCGTTTCCGCGCCGGTCCGGTACCGGCAGTTGGTTGAGCATTTTACGATGCCCATACGCAGGGTTGGGGAGATGCAGTTTCTGGCTCCTCGGGGCGGTTTTGATTTTTCCCGGTTTCCGGATTTGCTGGAAGGGCTGTAGGGGTGGCAGCAGGCTTTACCTCAATCCCCAAAAACCTCATCCAAATCAATCTCCAGTTCGGGGAAGACCTTAGACGGCGCTTTTTCCCCTTTCACAAAAGGCGTTTGGCGCAGCAGTTGGTAGCGGCCGGCCTCATCGAGGCGGTAGATGAGCAAGGTGCCTTCGTTCGGGTGGGCCACCCAGTATTCCCGGACGCCGGCGTGTTCGTAAAGAGCGTACTTTTCCGTGAGGTCTTTGGCAGCGGTGCTTTTGGAAAGAATCTCGATGATCCAGTCGGGGGCGCCCTGGCAGCCACGCTCATCTAGTTTTTCGGGATCGCAGATGATGCTGATGTCGGGCTGCACTACGGTGTCGATCTGCTCCGCTGTTTGCTGGCCGGGCGGAAGAGGAAGGCGGACGTCAAAGGGTGCGGCAAAAACCTGGCAGGGCTTCCCTTTAAGGTATTGATGGATGATACTGAACAGATTGCCCGACAAATGTTGATGAGAGGTACTGGGCGCCGGAGACATCCTGAACACTTTACCCCGTATCAGTTCGACCATATCGTCGAATTGCCAGGTGAGGTAATCGGCGTAGTTGTAGCGCTTGTTGAAGTCGAGCTGGTTAATATCGGTGATCATCAGGAGTTGATTTAACGTAAAAATACGAATAATAAAAGAGCGGCTCAATACGGCTGAAGGCTTTTCTCCATCTATACTAAACTTTATACCATGCACACCACCGGCACCCACATCGCTTACCTGCACCTCTGCCACCGCAAGCTCTGGCTCTTCGCCCACGGCATCAACCTGGAGCACAGCAGCGAGCTGGTCGCCGAGGGCAAGTTCATCGACGAGCACAGCTACCCGCAGCGAGCAGCCCGCTGGCAGGCCCTGGAACTCGAAGGCATCAAGATCGACCACTACGACGCCAAAGCGGGCATTGTGCGGGAAGTCAAGAAGTCGAACAAGCGGGAAGACATTCACCAGGCACAGCTCAAATTTTACCTCTTCGTGCTGGAACGCAACGGCGTGCCCGCCGCCCACGGCATCCTGGAATATCCCAAACTGCGGGAAACCGAGGAGGTATGGCTCTCGGAGGCAGACCGCCGGGAGATTCCGCTCTGGGAGGCCGAGGTGCAAAGGATCATCGGGCTGGAGGCCTGCCCGCCGCTGGTGCGGAAGGGGATCTGTAAGAAGTGTGCTTACTATGATTTTTGTTTTTCTGAGTAAAATTTATGGAATTTTTGGGTTTTGGCGTCAGGTATATGTAGAGGGAGGGTGATGTAGTGATGTAGTGATGTAGTGATGTAGTGATGTAGTGATGTAGTGATTTTTAACCCAAAAAAATTAGAATTATGGATCAGATTGAATTCAACAACCGATTTAGAGACAGAACCAAGGCGCTGGCGCTGGCTGTACTGGCCTTTTATAGATCAATTAAAAAGGTTGATGAAACCCGTATCATGGGCAAACAGCTCATACGATGTTGCACTTCTGTTGGAGCAAACTTCAGGGCGTCCTGCCGAGCCCGCTCCCCGGCTGAACGCTACTCAAAATTGTGCATTGTGGTTGAAGAAGCCGACGAAATGCTTTTCTGGCTGGAACTCTTCGAAGGAGGAGGCTACGCGGAAACAACAGCTATCGCCCCAATCTACAAGGAAGCGCTGGAAATATTGAAAGTAATGGCCGCATACCGAAAAAACCTGAAAAAGTAACATCACCACATCACCACATCACCACATCACCACATCACCACATCACCACATCACCATATCACCATATCACCACATCACCACATCACCACATCACCACATGAAAAAAACCTACTACCTCTTCAACCCCGGCCGTATGGCCCGCCGCGACAACACCCTGAAGTTCACCGCCGTGGACGAACTAGGCAAAGAACAAAAGCCCCGCTACCTGCCCGTGGAAGGCATCGAAGCGTTGTACATCTTCGGCAGCATCGACGCCAACAGCGCCCTGTTCAACTTTCTGGGTAAGCAACGCATTCCGGTGCACTTTTTCGATTACTACGAGCACTACACCGGCTCTTTCCAGCCCAAGGAGTATCTGCTGGCCGGCAAGATGCAGGTGGAACAGACGCGCGCCTACCTGCAGAACCGCCGCCGCATGCACATCGCTCAACGCTTTGTGGAGAGCGCCAGTTTTAACATGCTGAAAAATATGCGCTATTACGACAAGCGCGGGCGGGAGATGGCGCCGCTGATCACCGCACTGGAGGGCTTTCGCGAAAGCATTGGCGCCTCCCCGGATGTGCCCGCCCTGATGGGTATCGAAGGTAATTGCCGACAGATATATTACCAGGCATTCGAGCACATCATCACCGATTTCCCCATGAACGGCCGCTCCAGGCAACCGCCGTCCAACGAGGTCAACGCCCTGATCTCCTTCGGCAACATGATGTGCTACAGCCTCGCTCTGGATATGATCTACCACACCCAGCTCAACCCAACCATCAGTTTCCTGCACGAACCCGGCGCCCGCCGCTACAGCCTGGCGCTCGACCTGGCGGAGGTATTCAAACCCATACTGGTAGACCGTACGATCTTCAAACTGCTCAACCGCCGGGAACTGCAACCCAAACACTTTGAACAGAGCCTCAACGGCTGTTTTCTGAAAGATACCGGCCGGAAGATCTTTATCAAAAGCTTCGAAGAACGACTCCGCGAGACCATCCAACACCGCAGCCTCGGCAAAAAGGTAAGCTACAAGCGCCTGGTGCTGCTGGAGTGCTATAAGCTGGCGAAGTACATTCTAAAAATGGAGGAGGAGTATCGGGCGTTTAAAATTTGGTGGTAATGTATTGCATTGTAGTCTACGACATCAACGAAAAAAGAGTAGCCAAGATGCTCAAGCTCTGCCGCCGCTACCTGAACTGGATACAAAACTCCGTCTTCGAAGGAGAGATCAGCGAGCTAAAACTCAAGGAATTCATCTTCGAAGCCCGGCAGATCATGGATGAAAGCTACGATAGTTTGATTATCTTTAGCAGCCGCAACGAGCGCTGGCTGGACAAGCAGGTGGTCGGCCTGGAACGCAATAGCCTCGACAATTTCCTGTAGGCCGTCGTCGGTGAAGTCTATTAGCCTCTACCTGCTTCCCTCACTGGTTGAAAACCGTCGCCTAAAGCGCTCGTATACAAAGCGGTAGGCCGGTCGTCGGTAAACGGGTAAAATCCTCTTACTCCCGGCCGACGCTTTTCCACCCCCATTTTGGGGCAAATGTTCTTTGACAATTGGTTCATAATCAGGTATATTTGTATTTGGATGTCGCGGGGGCCTTAATCGTACCAGATTGGAATTGAAACTTGGTATAGCCGACAAAAGCGGCTTCTGTGTAAGGCGCCTTAATCGTACCAGATTGGAATTGAAACACCCTTCCGACTCCTGAGCAAAGCGCCCATTGGGATGCCTTAATCGTACCAGATTGGAATTGAAACGGGGAATAATGTTGGATTGCTGGGTGTTGTTCGCAAGCCTTAATCGTACCAGATTGGAATTGAAACAACATGGTTTATTTTTTGAATGCTTTAAGGAAGTAAAAGCCTTAATCGTACCAGATTGGAATTGAAACCCGCGTTGCCGGGGCGGCCCTTGTTCATTCGTGAAAGCCTTAATCGTACCAGATTGGAATTGAAACATCGTCGTATTGTCGTCGGGATAAGTCTTTGTAAAGCGCCTTAATCGTACCAGATTGGAATTGAAACCAAAGGGGCAACGTTGACACAAGCGCAATAAAAATGCCTTAATCGTACCAGATTGGAATTGAAACCTTTTCCGGCTTCGGCTGCGGCTGCGTCTTCGGCTAGCCTTAATCGTACCAGATTGGAATTGAAACAATAGCCTGCCCTGGTGGTACGTCTACAGTGAATGTGCCTTAATCGTACCAGATTGGAATTGAAACTGTACTCATCTGCGCTTAGATCATCATCATCGAACAGCCTTAATCGTACCAGATTGGAATTGAAACAACATAATTAATTTTATGATTTGGCGAAGTTTGGCAGGCCTTAATCGTACCAGATTGGAATTGAAACAGAAACCCGGGTGGACCTGGGCAGGATGGTAGCCGTGCCTTAATCGTACCAGATTGGAATTGAAACAAGGTTACAGGTTAAAGCTATGATTTCCAGTGTAGGCCTTAATCGTACCAGATTGGAATTGAAACATCGAGCAGCTACCCATGCTTTTTTTTCTTATGAAGCCTTAATCGTACCAGATTGGAATTGAAACCATTAGGTTTAGGCGGTTTTTCTGTCTACCAGGGCAGGCCTTAATCGTACCAGATTGGAATTGAAACACCGGTATAATGGTGGATATGTACGCACCATACTGGGCCTTAATCGTACCAGATTGGAATTGAAACTCAGCCAGCAG
>JACJYN010000006.1 GCA_020636095.1 Lewinellaceae bacterium | reverse complement strand
CCGCAATTGCCTACTAAAACCTGCCTGAAGCAGGTTTTAGTAGGCCTGGAGGCCCGCGCTCCAGTCTTAACCAGGCTTATCCAAAAGAACAGCCAGCCGCTTCTTCATAAAAGCGTTTCGCGGGCCTGGAGGCCCGCGCTCCAGTAGCGCCGCCGATTGAAAATTCGTAACTTTGTTTAATGCTGCTTTTGTCACCTTAACTGGAGCGCGGGCCTCTGGCCCGCTGCATAATCATGCTCGCGGACTTAGAAAGCCTGCCCCGATTTTTGTCGGGGTCCGCGCTCCAGGCATAAACTACAAAATCTTTACCTGCGGCACCACAGGCCCGCGCTCCAAATTTTCACCTATGCCCTCCAAAATCTTTTATCGCCGCAGATTACCTCACATTCAACCCCCGGAAAGTGCCTACTCGATCACCTACCGGCTTGCCGGAAGCTTGCCTAAATCCATAATTGGGGAGCTGAAAGGAGCCTATCAGGCCGAAAAGTTTGGGATAGCGAGCAAATACCAAGGGAAGGAAGATGTCGCATCGAAGGAAGCGTTGGCGAAAGAAACTTCCGCCTTGCGAAATACCTATTTCCTGAAAATGGACCGCTACCTCGATCAGGCGCTCTATGGGCCAACCTGGCTGAGCGACCCGGAGGTAGCCAGGATGGTAATCGATTCCCTGCATTTTATCGAGAACAAGCTCAAATACTGGGATATCTGGGCCTACTGCATCATGGCCAACCACGTCCACCTGGAATGCACTTTAACGCCTGATGCTCCTGCCCTGAATATGGCTATGAAAAGCCATAAAAGCTTTACTGCCCGGCAGGCGAACCTTTATCTTGAACGGACTGGAAACCCATTCTGGCAAGAGGAAAGTTTTGACCGGCTCATCCGGGATGAGCATGACTTCTACCATCGCATCTATTATGCCATCAATAACCCGGTGGAAGCGAAATTGGTAAAAAGCTGGGAGGAATGGCCGTATACGTATGTGCATCCGGAGATTCGGAAGAATATTGTGCCTTAAATGGAGCGCGGGCCTTTTGTCTGGAGCGCGGGCCTCCAGGCCCGCGAAGGCTGCCTCGGGCAGCCTATTATTAAAAGCAACTCTATGTTAAAACCCTGCTCAAAGCAGGGTTTCGCGGACCTGGAGGTCCGCGCTCCGGCGCGGCTACGCCCCGCGCTTCCGGGCAGGCCAACCGAAAGCTCCGCTCCGTAAAGAAAAATGCCTCGTTTTTCATATCAGAAAAACGAGGCATGTCATACGCCCATCTCTATTGTAAAAAGGTAAAAACATCCACCTTCGCCACCACCTTCGCCAAAGCTTCGGTGCTCGGAGAAGGCTACGGCGGACGAAGAAATCTAACGAACCGCCCTGGCAAGACGAAACCCCAAAAGGTTGAGCCTGCGGTCCGGGGTGTCGCGGTCGCGATTGGCGCAACGAGCGAAGGCGGGTGTGCCGAACCACGAACCGCCACGGTTAACCCGGCGGGAGCCGCTGTCCGGGCCTCGGGGATCGCGGCTGTTCTTGCTTTTCTCGTAATAGCCGCTGTCATACCAATCCCAGCACCATTCCCAGCACCATTCCCAGACGTTGCCGCTCAGGCTATTAGGCGTGCAGGCTACCCACTGGCGCCGTATTGGCTCGAATATTCCTGTTACAGGTGCGGTATACTCATTCTTTGCCGCCCTTTTCAGAATAATTGATGCATAAGATGCCAGGGTACTTCTCCATTGAAGTCCCCGCCCTTTTTTCTTTCTTTCCCGGGCGCGCAAACTCCCACTCCGCCTCTGTCGGCAGGCGGTAACCATTGGCGTTCCAGTTAGCCGTAACCGTACTGCCGGAAATGGTGTATACCTTTTGATAGCCATGTTGCTCGCTTAGCCAGTTGCAATAGGCTACCGCATCATTCCAGGATACATAAATTACTGGTAACTGCGCGCGCCCCAGCCTATATCATTAGGCTTTTCGCGCCCGGTAGCATCGCAGAAAGCATCATACTCATCGAAGGTAGTTTCGTGAATGGTAAGGTAGAAATCGCTTACCGTCACCGTATGCATCGGTTTTTCATCACCATCACCATCCCCAAAAGCATCCCCCATCTCAAACGAGCCGCCCTGGATGAACACCATATTGTCCGGTGGCGAGAGATTCCGGATGTACCTTTCCGCCTCCAGCCGGTACTCCCCTCCTGGATACAGCTGCGGTACGCCCGGTAAGCCTCTACCGTATGTTGCTGCCGGGCAGCTTGCCAGACAGCGGTTTCCGGATCAGCAGTGGGAGCTGACGCTGCTTTTTTTCCATCCGCCAAAACAAAAGGAAATTGCTGCCCGTCTGGTTGGAGCCAAACTGCCCAAAACGGGGCTGGGGGTAACTTTTTGCAGATACTGGTAATACAGTTCATGAAATTCCAGGATGCGGTCCTGGCTTCGAAAGCCCGGAGCGCACTTTTGAAAGCGTCTGCAAATTCCGAAGGGTCGGGCGTGCGTTCCTTGCCGCCGGAAGTGAGGAACAGGCGAGTGCGGTACCGCAGCGTGTTATCTATGAATTGGCGGCGTTCCGTATCCTCATTTTCGTTGTAGCGCTTCCAGTTGGGCTTGTTTTTATACTGCGCCGCCACCTGCTCGTCGAAGGTGCCGCTGAAGCAGGCGTCGATACCAGCAGGATATGAGAGCAGGGGATATTGTCGATGATGCGCTGAAGGCGCGCATGAGGGATGTAAGAATCCTGATAGCGGTCGTTGAGCTTGCCGTCTTTGGGAATAAAGAACCCTCTCCTTTTGTTTCAATAAAATCGCCATGCCCGGAGAAGAAGATCAGCAGTTGGGCATCTTCCGCGTAGGCTTTTCTCTGGTAGGCATCCAGTTTATCGTAAATCTCATTGCGGGTGGGGTTGCGTACCACTTCGGTATTGGTAAATTTCGAACCCATAAAGTTCCCGAAGGTCTCTGGCAATCTCCTCCGCGTCGTCGATGGGGTTGTGGAGTGTACCATTTCTCGGTATTGTTCTACGGCAAAGAATAGAGCGTAGTCTTTGCCGGGCCGGAACGGCGGTACTGGCTGTCCTGTGCTACCCAGCGCTATTGCTGCCAGCGGCAGGCAAAGCAAGGGTAAAAGGTAGAGGATCATTTTTTTCAATTGCATGGCCATATTATTGCTGGTTTTCTGAGAGGATTTTTTTTCGAAGCAGGGGTTTTGCCCTGGGGTCCCGCCCGGCACGGCTGCGCCCGCGCTGCCGGGCAAAGGCTAATCGCTCAGCTGGAAAACTTCTTTTTCTTGCCAAGGCTAGACGGAAACAGTTCATCTGCCTACTATTATTGCAAAAGTAAAAATCCAGAAACTAACGAGCCGACATAGCTAGACGAAAACCCGGGGAGCGCGACCATAGGTCGGATTACTGTGAGCACGGGTAGTGCAACGTACGAAGGCGGGGTCATTGCCCCATGACCCACCGCGAATAACCCGGTGAGAACCAATCCTTGGACCAGTCGGATTCTGGCTATCCTTACTTTTCTTGTAATAGCTGCTATCGTACCAGTCCCAGCACCATTCCCAGACATTGCCGCTCATGTCATATAAACCAAGGTTGTTAGCACTTAGGCTGCCTACTTCAACTGTTTTTTGACGGTTAACGCTTTCCTCTGAGCAAGAGGTTGATTTACTGTATGCAACAAGATTAATTTCGTTTGGATTTGCAATATTTTTGCCATTACCGAAACGTACGTTCTCCCCTTTTTGTCTCGCTGCAAACTCCCACTCTGCCTCTGTGGGCAAGCGGTAACCGTTTGCATTCCAGTTAGCGTCAACACTTGCCATCCTTTTTATATACACCTCTTGAAGATTTTCCTTCCGGCTCCGCCAGTTGCAGTATTCTACCGCATCGTACCAAGACACATTAATCACTGGGTGCTGACCCCGTCCCCAGTTTTCATCACTTGGTTTTTCACATCCTGTAGCATCACAGAAAGCATCATATTCATCAAAGGTAACTTCGTGAACACCTATGTAGAAATCGCTTACAACTACCCTATGTACTGGCTTCTCATCACTTCTACCATCTCCAAATGTGTCCCCATCTCAAAAGAACCACCCTGAATAAGCACGAAATTATTTGACGTCCTTATTTCAGGCGGCGTAGCAACAAAAACAACCCCCCTTGCCCATGCTGAGGAAGCACTCCCTGATGAGGAGTAGGAGTTACTCTTTCCAGGTGCCCTAAGAGGTCCGTAAAAGTAAATAAACCGTCACCACGACTGTACGCAGCGCGCAGCCCAGCCAGGATGATACCCCGGCGAAGGGGAATGTTCCTTGCCGTCCGGCGTCCGCTGTTTGCCGCCCGAAGTGATGAGCAGGCGCGACGGGTTGCGGAGTTGTTTGTAAACGATATTGTCTCGCTCTGTGGAAGGGGTATCGTTGGGTAAAGGTAAGAGTCCCTTCCTCTGAACACAATGGCTACTGGTCGATCGCTCCGGAGTAGCAGGCGTCTACCGCCAGCAGGATGTGGCGGCAGGGGATCTGCGTGATGATATTACCCAGGTCGGTCAGCTCGATGTAGGCGCTGTAATCGCTCGCGTTGGTTTTGGGCACGAATTAGCCTTTCTGGGTAAACTCCCAGAAGTCGCCGTGGCTTCGAGAAGAAGATGAACAATTGCCCGTCCTCTGCAAAACGTCGCTTTTGCCACTGCTGGAGCACCTGGTAGATCTGGCTGCGGCTGTAATTTTCGTACACCCGTGCTTCTTCAAAGCCATACATTTCTTCCAGTTCCCGGGCGATGGTACTGGCATCTTTACGGGTTTTTCAGGTTGCCGAAATCGGGGTGGGAACGGTAGTCGTCGTTGGCGAAGAAGAGGGCGTAGTCTTTGCCAGGGCGGACAACGTGCCGGTAATCTTCATTTCTTGCCAGTCCAAAACCGAGCAGAGCATGTAGAACGGTAGCAGCAGGATGGGGTTATTTATTCTCACTCGTTTACAATTTTTAAAATCCCTTGGTACACAAATCAGCATGAATCCGGAACCGCGTTTCCTTGACCAGCCGATCCATTTCAGGCTTCACTTTGGATAACAAGCCTTTTTCTTTAGCCCTGATAAGCACGCCCAAAGTCCCGGTTTTCCGGATGCCCAGGCTATCGGCAACATCCTACTACTTTCGTTCATCGATCAACAACAAATCTGCTTTTACTTCTATCGCCAAAGCAATTGCTTCGGCTTCTCCCCGATCCAAAGACGTCAGCAACTTTTTATATAAGTCGTTTTCCGGCATTTCTCTTATTTCGACCCAATCGAGTTCCTCCAGAACCGATTTATGGCTTGAATATGGGACAATTCCGCAAAAACACTTTTGGGAATGACAACTTTTTCAAAGAGCGCTCTTAGTAAATCCAGCCTCTCAATCTGCAAAAGATTCGTAATGGGAGAAGTGTCGCTAATATGGAGAAAACTAGCGAACCGCCCTGGCTAAACGAAAACCGCTGCCATTGGTCCCGAGACTAGGAGGGTAGTTAATGCGTTCAGCACAGCGTGTGCTAAAAAGGGAGAGCGCTACCAAAGACCCGCCGCGCAACACACGAAGGGAGCCACTGTCAGGGCCTTTGGGATTCCAGCTGTCCTTACTCTTTTCGTAATAGTTTTTATTGTACCAATCCCAGCACCATTCGTAGACATTGCCGTTCATATCATACAAGTCAACGCTATTGACTTGGAGGCTGCCTACAGGTGCGGTGTACTCATAGCCATCTTTGCCGCCCTCTTCAGAATAATTGGCATAGGAAGCTAAATAACTTTCTTCCGAAGTACCCGCCCATTTCTCTTTCTTTCCCCGGCTGCGCGCCGCAAACTCCCACTCCGCCTCCGTCGGCAGACGGTAGCCGTTAGCGTTCCAGTTGGCAGTAACATTATTACCTCTTATCGTATACACTTCTTGAAGCTGTTCCTGTCGGCTGAGCCAGTTGCAATACGCTACCGCATCATTCCAGGATACATTAATTACCGGGCGACGACCCTGCCCCCAATCTTCGTCACCGGGCTTTTCACGCCCAGTAGACTCGCAGAAAACATCAAACTCATCAAAGGTGGTTTCGTGGATGGCGCGGTAGAAATCGCTTACCGTAACTGTGTGTACTGGTTTTTCAGAATCCTTCCATCCCCAAACGTATCCCCCATCTCAAAAGAGCCGCCCTGGATGAACACCATGTTGTCTGGCGGGCGAGTGGGCGCCACAAGCGGGGTACTTGAATCACCAAGCGGTTTTCTCCTATTCTCGGCATCCGCCGCATACTTCCCATCCGGATAACGCTGCAGGTAAAATCCATACGCCTCCTTCGTGTTCATTTCCATAGCCAACTGCCAGAACCGTTCTTCTTCCGGGTCTAGTGCCGTTGCCTTCTCTGAAAGAAAAGAAAACAAGAGCCTGGCTCGTCGTTCCCAAAATCGCCCCCGCCGGGCGTAGGCGCCGCTTTGAGCATGTAGCTGGCAAACAGCTCGCTGGAGGTCAGGTAGCCAGCCGCAGCCTGGTGAGTGCGCAGCCCTTCCAGCAACTGGCGGGCGAAGGTAGAACGGTCCGGCGTTTGGTCGCCTTTGGCGTCAGAAGTAAAGAACAAGCGGGCCCGGTATTGTTGGTGGTTGAGCAGCGTTTGGTCAGCATACTGCTCGCCGGGGCGGTTGAACTTGCGGTCCGGCTTTTTTTCCCAGTTGGGGTCGAAGGTAATGGAGTGACAGGCATCCACCGCCACCAGGATGTGCCTGCAATCGATGGCGTCGATCTCGGAACGCCAGTAGTCGTATTCCATAGCAGTGGCGAAAGGGCGCTCGGGATCGGCATCGGTAGGCATGAAGTACCCGTTCTTGCCCCCATATGGTGCCGTGGTACTGCTGAAAAATAGGAACAGTTGCCCGTCCGAAGGGAATTTCCCGCTGCGGTAGGCCCGCTGGTACTCCTTGATCTTAGCTTCCACTTTTTCGAAACTCGGGTTGGGCACCACTTCTGCCACAAAGCCGTAGCGCCCTTCCAGCTCCGCCGCTATATCCCGCGCGTTTTGGATGGGGTTTTTCAAGTCCGTCATGGCGGCATAGTCATTACGTATAAAACAGGAGGGCGCGGTCTTTGCCTGTTCGGGTTTGCCCGGAGGCAACAGCCAGGTTGATAAGCAGCAAAACACAAAGAATAAACCAACGCATCATCATGCCTCCTTTTTGAATAATGAAAAAATAAGCTTGCCAATGTACACCCCAATAAAACTCTCCACCAACGCCAACATGGCGAAGAGGTTTTTGTAGCTGGGCACGCCGCTATCTCCCTGCTTGCCCGGGTCGGGGATGTCGCCGACCGTATTGAGGTAGAGTACGATGAAAATGGCGAGGTAATACAGGGCGAAAAAAAAAAAGCAGACAGCTGTACGGAGCGGCTGACTCTCAACTTATCGGTTGCCTTGTAATCATGGCGGTGCAGCAGCATATCCTGATATAGTATGGACAGGTAAGTGGCAAAAACGGAAACACGATGCCCATCGTGCCCAGAAAGCCCTCAAAAGTCAACCCGCCGGATTGCCAGAGGGTAAAGATGTAGAGGAACAGGAACACTTTGCCCACTGCCAGCAGGAACAGCACCTGGCGTTTCAATGACTGCTCGCTGATGCCGGGCAATTTCCCAGGTACGGCGCTTTTTTCACCCTCCGGCATTTGGTTAATCAAGTCGAGCAATGCCAGGCTGATGTTGACGCGGGTGCGGCCCAGGTCGGCGTAGTCGGTAGTGCCGAGGTTCTTCTCCCGGAGGTACTGTTGTAGTTTGCCGGATTGGATAACCAGCTGGTTGTGCAGGCTAAGGTACCAAATGTACCGTGCTGCTCCGTGTAACCATAAATTGAGTAATAGCATCCTCCAGCCGGTTGTCAGCCACCAGCGCCTTGATGTCTTTGGATGTTATCTCCGTTGTGGTGCTCATCAATCCTTTTTTATTTCAAAATCTCATTGCGCAGCCGTTCTTTGAACAAGTCGCCATACACCTCCAGGTATTCGTCGAAGTCGATTTCCATGCTGTAGTAGCCGCCGCGTACCACCTGGCTGTATAGCCCCGAGCCGTACTTGCCGTCGATGGTAATGTACAGGCTGAAGCCCGTATCCAGCTTCTTGTAAGCGATGGTGACATCCAGTTTTTCGCGTTTCACCCAGTTGTAGTTCAGCCCAAAAATATTTAGGTATCCCGCCAAAAGCGGGTTGGCGGCATCGGTGAGGACCTCCCGGCAGAGGTCGATGGTATCAAAGCGCAACACTTCATCGTTCTCCAGCAGCCGGACCTCGGGGTAACGGCCCACACCGCTTTTTTTGCTCGAAATATTGCTTAGCATACGGATAGATCAAGCCGTATACAGCTTCCTTGCTATATCTTTTATTGAATTCTTCTACAGACTGGGCTTTCATCTTTTCTCCCAGTTTATTGGGCGAAAACTTGATCTCTCTAATTTTTGACTTGGGGTTGGATTCCTCCACCTTCACTTTACCCTCCTCGAAATAAATGCCCCGGAAAAACAGCGGCTCCCGCCTCAGGTCGTAAGTGTCATATATCTGCACATCTGCGAGCGATTGGCGGACTTCCATCAGGTTCACCATTTTGTAGAAGAGCTGCTGCTCCAGGGTAATCGGGTTGTCCACCTCGAACTCCCGCTTCAGGCTCTCCCAGGTACGGACGATAGAATCAATGTCGGAATAGGGGAACCCCAGGTAAAGGGAGAGGCCTTCTTCCTCTACCTTCAGTTCTTCTACGTGCAAGACTTTGCCCATCCCCGAATAGCCCAGCCAGCGCTGGTAAGTTTCTTTTTGTTGGTTGAAAAAGTCCGTGTCCTGGATCAGGCCTCCGGGCTGAGCGACGGCAACCGTAAAGGAGAATAGGCAAACGCTAATGGTGAGGATGGTTTGAGCAGCAGCAGTTGGTTTCATATCAGTGGTATTTGGCTATCAGGAGTTGTTTGGATAAAAGTAGGAAATTAGGGCTAAAAATGGGCGTCATTTTTTGTCTTTCGAGTATAGGTACTGGGAAAAATTGTTACTATTTAGCATAAGGCTATGGATGCCTCTGGTGCGAAATTTTGTAAGCAAACCTTCCCCTTTCAAGGGGAATGAGAAGGGGTTCCGGCAAAAAAAGCCTACAAAATTTCGCGCCAGGGGTTAAATCACCATGATGCTGAATAGTTACGAAAAATTTATTTTATGGGGTCGTGGATGGTGCAAAAAAAGGGCCCTTTTTTTGCAGTGCGACGAGCAAAGTCTTGCGGCAGTGAAGCCGCTTCAAATACTGTTAAACCTCTGATTACTAAATGGCTATCATGCTATAATCAGAAGATTTAACCTGATATATTGCTATCAGTTTCCTATCGAGATATGCGCCATTGGCAACGATGGGGTATAAAGCTCTCGAGACAAAGTTCCCTTTCAAAAACCAACTCGCGAGAGGAGGTTCAAAACCGTAAATGCCAAGCGGTGAAGGAGCGAGGAAGAGATGATATGCGTAAAACATTTGAACTGTTGTAACCTTCGTAAGTCGCAACAAGTGAAAAGGCATTGATACACTTGGACCAAAAAGGTAAGGGGTAGGATACTTTCTTTGCATTGAAGGTACGCAACCAATGATTCCCCCGGAGGAGAGGCAGGCGCTAAAACATCTGTTGTATTTCAAGCGGAACTCGGTAAGCCCATATTATTCCACTCACGGTGTGAATGGTAAAGAAGCCGCAAGGCGGAATGAAGATGATGTGGGTAAATGAGGATGGAGAAAGCGAATGCTTGGCTGTAATGGCTGGGATAGGCGTTCTCCCGGTTGCTATCGGGATGCGCCACTCGAAAGAGAGCCCACTTCCATCTGGTGCTCTGTCACGAGAACTTTGTGATTAAACCCAGCAAGAAGAATGTGAAAACATTCCTGGCCAAAATTCAGGCTACAATCAAGAAGTTCCGGCCGGCCAAAACGATTTTCCTGTTACGCAAATTGAACCCTATGATCAGAGGGTGGGCGATGTACCACAGAATGGATTACTCCAAAGACACTTTCCAATATGTGGACCACCGCATTTGGCAAATGGTTTGGAGATGGGCCACCCGGCGCCATCGCAACAAAAACAAACAATGGGTCAAAGATCGTTATTTTAAGCGCCATCAAAGAAGAGACTGGGCCCTGTTCGACTACGACGAATATGGAAACCTGGTTACGCTTATTTGGGCTGCTCAAATACCGATCAAACGCCACGCGATGATCAAAGGGACAGCTAATCCATACGACTCAGCCGACGAGCTGTACTATCAGCGGAACCCAAACACATTCCTTATCCTTTTTCTCAGTTTTTTTTACCTTACACCTGATTCAAGCGAAAAACCAACCCTATGCAGATAAAGAATTCCCCGAAAGTTTACGACGCCGTCATCGTCGGTTCCGGCGCCGGGGGCGGCATGGCTGCCAAAATCCTTTCCGAGGCCGGCCTGGAGGTAGCCGTCCTGGAAGCCGGGCCCTACTTCGACCCCGCCGACCCGGCGCAACGCACTCAACTGCGCTGGCCCTGGGAGTCGCCCCGCCGGGGCGCCGGCTCTACCCGCGCTTTCGGCGATTTCGACGCAGCCTACGGCGGCTGGGAGATCGAGGGCGAACCCTACACCCGGGCGCCCGGCACTCAGTTCGAATGGTTCCGCTCCCGGATGCTGGGCGGGCGCACCAATCACTGGGGGCGCATTTCCCTGCGGTTCGGGCCCAAGGATTTTAAACGAAAAAGCATCGATGGCCTGGGCGACGACTGGCCCATCGGCTACGAGGATGTAAAACCGTATTACGATAAGGTCGATCAGCTGGTGGGAATCTTCGGCAGCAAAGAGGGCCTGCCTAACGAGCCGGACGGCTTCTTCCTGCCGCCGCCCAAGCCGAGGCTCCACGAGCTGTATTACATCAAAGCCGCCCGCAAGGCCCATGTGACGGTTATTCCCTCCCGCTTGTCCATTCTAACCAAACGCATCAATAACAGCCGCGGCGTTTGCTTTTACTGCCGGCAGTGTAACCGGGGGTGTACGGTGCATGCTGATTTTTCAGCAGGCGCCTGCCTGATATTTCCCGCCCAAAAATCAGGAGGTAAGATCGACCTGTTCGTCAATGCCATGGTGAGAGAGGTAGTGGCTAATGAAGAAGGCAAGGCGGTAGGGGTTTCTTACATCAGCAAGGACGACCGGAAGGAGTATCAGCTCAACGGGAAAGTCATCGTCCTGGCCGCCTCTGCCTGTGGGTCCGCCCGTATCCTGCTGAACTCCAAAAGCCGCCAACACCCCAACGGGCTGGGCAACAGCAGCGGCCTGGTGGGTAAATACCTGCACGACTCCACCGGCGCCTCGGGCAAGGCATTCGTGCCCGCCCTGATGAACCGCAAAACCTACAACGAGGACGGCGTGGGCGGTTTTCACGTATATTCCCCCTGGTGGCTGGACAACAAAAAACTCGACTTCGCCCGGGGATACCACATCGAAATCGGAGGCGGGCTGGGCATGCCTGCTTATGGCTTTGGCTTCGACATCACGGAATTGAACCGGTTTTTTGGAGATATCGGCGGAAGCTACGGCCCCGGCCTGAGAGATGAAGTGCGCCGGTATTACGGAGCGGTAGTCAGCCTTTCGGGTAGGGGGGAGAGCATCGCCCGGGAAGAAAATTACTGCGAGATAGATCCGGATACGGTTGACGAGTTCGGCATCCCGGTGTTGCGCTTTAACTATACCTGGTCGGATCAGGAGCGCCGCCAGGCCAAACACATGCAGGAGACCTTCAACGAAATCTTCCACCAGATGGACGGGCAACGCATCGGGCCTACTCCGGGTAAAGGGGAGGACTACGGCCTGCTGGCCCCCGGCATGATCATCCACGAAGTGGGTACCACCCGGATGGGCAAAGACCCCAAACGGTCGGTGGTCAACGAATACGAACAGTTGCACGACGCTAAAAACGTCTTCGTCGTAGACGGCGGGCCGTTCGTGTCCCAGGCGGATAAAAACCCCACCTGGACCATTCTGGCCCTGGCCTGGAGGACATCGGACTACATCATCGATCAATTGAAAAAACAAAATCTGGGATAATGGACCGCAGAGACACCATAAAATCATTACTCCTTGGCTCCCTTGCCGGTGGGGCTCTTTTGACGGGCTGTACTCCTGAAGAAAATCTCTCCCCCGAAGCGGGGGCTGAGGCATCCGACACCGGGGGCTACGGGCGTACACCGGAAGAAAAGAAACGGGACGAAGAACTGGCCAGCGAAACCTTTTTCACTGAAGCTGAAATAGCCACTCTGGCGGTGCTGTGCGATCTGATCCTGCCGGCCGATGATTCATTCGGTTCGGCCACCGACGCCGGCGTCCCCGAGTTCATCGAATTCATCGCCAAAGACATTCCCGAACACCAGGTGCCCCTACGGGGCGGGATGATGTGGCTCAACCACCGGGCCAACCGGATGTTTGGAGCGGAATTCACCGACTGCACCGGGGAGCAGCAGAAAAAACTGCTCGATGCAATCGCTTTGCCCAACGAAGCGGCGCCCGAACTACAGCCGGGCGTGGTATTTTTTTCTTTGTTGCGAAGCCTGACCCTTTCCGGTTATTACACCACCAAAATGGGGATCGAAAGCCTGGCCTATAAAGGCAATGTTTCCAACATCTGGGATGGCGTCCCGGAGGAGGTCCTGGCGGAGCACGGCCTGAGTTACGATGAGGAGTGGCTGGCGAAGTGCGCCAACCCGGCGCGCTCGGAGGTGGCGGAGTGGGATGAGGAAGGGAATTTGATTAGTTAAAAAATAAACACCCAAACCATGACTCCATTCACTGCAGAACTCATTGGCACTTTCCTGTTGGTCTTACTGGGCAACGGGGTGGTGGCTAACGTCGTCCTCGACCATACCAAAGGCAGCCAGAGCGGCTGGATCGTCATCACCTTCGGGTGGGCCATGGCCGTTTTTGTAGCGGTATTCGTGGCCAAGGACTTCAGCGGCGCCCACATCAACCCGGCGGTCACGATCGGATTGGCGGCGGCGGGCAAGTTTCCCTGGGAATCCGTAGGCCCTTATATCCTGGCCCAGCTGCTGGGCGGGGCCCTGGGCGGCGCTACCGTATGGCTGGCCTACATTCAGCATTACCGCAAAACGGGAGACCCAACTTTGAAGCTCGCCACCTTCTGCACCATTCCTCAGATCAGAAACACCGCCTCCAACCTGTTCTCTGAAGTATTGGGCACTTTCGTCCTGCTTTTTGCCGTCCTGTTCCTCTCGGCGCCCAACCTGGCCGCCGGCGACCCCAGCCAGCCGGTGGGCCTCGGCTCATTGGGCGCTCTTCCTGTAAGCCTGGTCGTTCTGTCCATCGGGCTGAGCCTGGGCGGTACGACGGGCTACGCCATCAACCCCGCCCGCGACCTGGCGCCCCGCGCCATGCACGCTCTGCTGCCAGTCAGTGACAAAGGCAGCAGCCATTGGGACTATGCCTGGATACCGGTGGTGGGGCCGGTGGTGGGAGGGGTGCTGGCGGCTTTGCTGTTTTGGGCCATTTCCTGACCGACTGGCGGAATTAGCCTGAATTTCAGTAATAAACCTTTGGAAATGGCGCTATTTGTTAGGATGCGCCAGCGGAAATCGCGATGTTTGTGCAAATCATGAAGCATGATAGACCGAATACTAGAACAACGCCTGACACAGGAACTACAAAGCAGCCAAAAATCATCATTCTCTACGGGAGCCGGCAGGTGGAAAAACAACCCTTATCAATAAAGTACTCCGGCAACTTAATAAAAACGCTTTTTGTTAATGCAGACTCTGGAGAGTATGTAGATATCCTTTCCAGCCGGGATTCCTTCGGTTAAAAAGGTTAATTGGCGATCATAATTTGCTTTTCATTGATGAAGCTCAAAGAATACCGGATATTGGCATTAACCTAAAGATCATTCATGACCAGAAAAAGGAATTGAGGGTTATTGTCAGTGGTTCATCTTCATTGGATCTGGCGAACCGGATCGTTGAACCCTCACCGGGCGTACCTGGACTTATACCTTGTTTCCGTGTCTCTGGAAGAATGGCGCCGCTTTCGGAAATACCCTACCTACCTGTTGGATTCGCAACTGGAAGAACTGTTATTGTTTGGCAATTATCCGGAAGCCATTACTATTGCCGGGAAGGATCGGAAATTCAGTACCTCAATGAATTGAGGCGGGCTTATTTATATAAGGATATACTGGCGCTGGCAAATATCCGTTATCCTGAAAAGCTGGATCAGTTGGTGCAATTACTGTACTACCAGGTCGGGCAATTGGTTTCCATACAGGAATTAGCCAATAATTTACAGGTCAGCCGGGAAACTGTAAGCAATTATATTGACCTGTTGGAAAAGGGTTTTGTTGTCTTTAAGCTGCCTGGTTATAGCGGGAACCTCCGCAAAGAGATCACCAAAATGTCGAAAATCTATTTCTATGACCTGGGGGTTCGAAATGCGGTGGTCAATAATTTTAGCCCTCTGAACCTCCGTAATGATACAGGCGCTTTATGGGAAAATTTTCTGATCGCAGAGCGAAAAAATGGCTCGCGTACAACTTCTCTTATGCCAATACTTACTTCTGGCGAACGCATACCGGTGCTGAAATTGATTATATAGAGGAAAAGGACGGCCGCTTACACGGATATGAATTTAAGTGGAATACCAAAAAGTACCGTTCTCGCTATGCCCCCTGGGAGCAGGCCTATCCGAATGGAACATTTGAATGTATTACTCCTGAACAGATCGGGGATTGGTTGCTGAATACTGAAACGTGATGGTGCGGTAGCTTTTCGCGTTGTTGCGTATCCCAACCTAAAATAGTAGCTTAGCCAAAGACAACCATCGACAGATGAAAAACAACGTAAAACAGAAAGAACTAACCGAAGCCCCAACCCGCCTCCCCATCCTCCCCCTCGACCTGGAGGTCATCAAAGGACTCCGCATCAACCGCTCGGCGGTGGAGCGGCGGGCGGCTACCCTCGGCAAACGGCGGACGGTCAAGAAGGAATGGCAGGCCGCCTGGCTGCTGCGCGCCATCTCCTGCATCGACCTGACCACCCTGGCCGGCGACGATACGCCCGGCAACGTCGTCCGCCTCTGTGCCAAGGCCCGGCAGCCAGTGCGGCAGGACCTGATGGACAGCCTGGGGGTAGGAGGTATGCAACTGCACACCGGGGCCGTCTGCGTTTATCACAACCTGATCGAAACGGCCGTAGAGGCGTTGAAAGGAACCGATATACCCGTTGCCGCCGTATCCACCGGTTTTCCGGCGGGGCAAATTTCCATGAAACAAAAACTCGGCGAGATCAGGGAGTCGGTCCAGGCGGGCGCCCGGGAGATCGACATCGTGATCAGCCGGGCGCACGTGCTGAGAGGGGAGTGGGAGAGGCTCTACGAGGAAATGGCCGCCTTCCGCGAAGCTTGCGGCCCGGCCCATGTCAAGGCCATCCTCGCCACCGGGGAACTGGCTACCCTGACGAATGTAGCCAAAGCCAGCCACGTATGTATGATGGCGGGCGCCGACTTTATCAAGACCAGCACTGGTAAGGAGAGCGTGAACGCCACCCTGCCGGTCAGCCTCGTCATGGCGCGCGCCATCCGGGAATACCACGAAAGGACGGGCTTCAAGGTGGTTTCAAGCCCGCCGGGGGCATCCGCAGCGCCAAACAGGCCCTGGAGTGGCTCATCCTGATAAAAGAAGAACTGGGTAACGGCTGGCTAACGCCCGAACTGTTCCGCTTCGGCGCCAGCAGCCTGCTCACTGATATCGAACGCCAGCTGGAGCACTATGTGACGGGACGGTACTCGGCAGCTTACCGCCACCCGATGAGTTGAGTCGGAGCAGATCCAAATATATAGAAAGTGATGTGGTGATATAGTGATATAGCGTGGCTCACCACATCACCACATCACCACATCACCACATCACCACATCACCACATCACCACATCACCACATCACCATATCACCATATCACCACAACATGAAAATCCAAAAAATATACCACACCATGGAATACGGGCCCGCTCCCGAAAGCCGCGAGGCCGCCGATCAATGGTTGAAGGCCCACAACAACGAATTCCAACTGTTCATCAACGGCGAATGGGAAAGCCCGAAATCCAAAAAACACTTCGAGAGCTTCAACCCGGCCAATAAGGAATTGCTGGCTAAAATTGCCGAGGCTGATAAAAAAGATGTGGACCGCGCTGTATCGGCTGCCCGGAAAGCCTTGCCTAAGTGGGCTGCCCTCAGCGGCCACACTCGCGCCCGCTACCTCTATGCCCTGGCCCGGCAGGTGCAGAAGCACAGCCGCCTGTTTGCCGTCCTGGAATCGCTGGACAACGGCAAGCCGATTCGCGAAACCCGCGACATCGATATTCCTCTGGTGGCCCGCCATTTTTACCACCACGCCGGGTGGGCGCAACTGCGCGATACGGAATTGCCGGATTATAAAGAGATCGGCGTCGTCGGGCAGATCATTCCCTGGAACTTCCCCCTGCTGATGTTGTCCTGGAAAATAGCGCCCGCCCTGGCCATGGGCAATACCGTGGTGCTGAAACCAGCGGAGTTCACCTCCCTGACAGCCTTGTTGTTCGCCGAAATATGTCAGAATGTAGGCCTGCCCCCCGGCGTAGTCAACATCATCACCGGCGCGGGGGAGACCGGCGCCGCCATGGCCCGTCACAAAGATATTGATAAGATAGCCTTCACTGGTTCAACCGAAGTAGGCCGGATCATCCGCAAGGCCATCGCCGGCTCGGGTAAAAAACTGTCCCTGGAGCTGGGCGGCAAGTCCCCCTTCATCGTTTTCGAGGATTCTGACCTCGACAGCGTGGTGGAAGGGGTGGTCGACGCGATCTGGTTCAACCAGGGGCAGGTCTGTTGCGCGGGCTCCCGCCTGCTGGTTCAGGAAAGTATTGCGGAAAAGCTGTATAAAAAAATCCGCGCCCGAATGGAAACGCTGCGCGTGGGCAACCCGCTGGATAAGAGTATCGATATCGGCGCCATCGTGGCGCCGGTGCAACTCAAGACCATTGAGGAACTGGTGCAGAAGGGCGTCGATCAGGGCGCCAGCCTCTGGCAGCCCTCCTGGGCCTGCCCGACGGAGGGTTATTTCTACCCGCCCACCCTTTTCACCGAGGCCTCTCCTTCCCACACCATCGCTCAGGAGGAGATCTTCGGCCCCGTGCTGGTGGCTATGACGTTCCGCACGCCGGCCGAAGCGGTGCAGCTGGCCAACAACACCCGCTACGGGCTGGCCGCCAGCATCTGGACGGAGAACATCAACCTGGCGCTGGACATCGCCCCCAAGGTCAAGGCGGGCGCCGTATGGATCAATTGCACCAATATGTTCGACGCTGCCTCCGGCTTTGGGGGGTATCGGGAATCGGGATTCGGAAGAGAGGGAGGAAAGGAAGGGCTGTACGAATACGTCAAACTCAAAGTGGAGGAGGAATTCCAAGATAAGCCGATTCGGTTGGGGCCGGCCAAATCCAAAGGGGATGAAAAGGCTTCGCCCGCTTTGCCCGGTATCGACAGGACCCCAAAAATGTACATCGGCGGTAAACAAGCCCGTCCTGACGGAGGCTACAGCATTGCCATCCGGGGCGCCAACGGCCACCTCATCGGGGAAGTAGGGGAGGGCAACCGCAAGGACATCCGCAATGCGGTAGAAGCCGCCCACGCTGCCCGCAGTTGGGCCAACACGACCGGCCACTCCAGGGCGCAGGTCCTCTACTTCATTGCCGAGAACCTGGCCGCCCGGTCCCAGGAGTTTGTTCACCGGATCACCGAGATGACGGGCTGCAAGCCGGCGGATGCCCAAAAGGAAGTGGACGCCTCCATTGAGCGCATCTTTTATTATGCCGCTATGGCCGACAAATACGACGGCGCCGTACATCATACCATCTCCCGCAATGTCACCCTGGCGATGCCCGAGCCCATTGGCGTGATGGCCGTTGCCTGCCCGGACGAATCGCCCCTGTTGGGGTTCATCTCCACGGTGATCCCCGCTATCGCCATGGGCAACCGGGTGGTGGCCGTTCCCTCGCAGTCTTTTCCTCTGTCCGCCACCGACTTCTATCAGGTGCTGGATACTTCCGATGTGCCGGGTGGTGTGCTCAACATCGTTACCGGCGACCAGGACGCTCTGGCCAAGGTGCTCGCCAACCACGACGATGTGGACGGCATCTGGTACTTCGGCAACAAAGCCGGCAGCCAGATGGTAGAACACGGCTCTGCCGAGAATATGAAGCGCAGCTGGGTGAGCCACGGCAAATACCGCGATTGGGCCAACCCGGCCCATGGAGTGGGCGAGGTGTTCCTGCGGCAGGCCACGCAGGTGAAGAATATCTGGGTTCCGTACGGGGAGTAGTATGATGGAAAGTTGCAGGTTTTAAGTTGACTACTCCTCCTTGATTTCATCAATATTGTTTTATTTTTACTGTCCGGCCTCCCTCCGGGCCATTTTTAAACAACCTGCAATCGCCAAAACATGAACACCAGATTCCTCTTCCTTCTCACTTTTTCCCTGTTCTGCTATCTGTACACGAATGCGCAAACCGGGCAACGCCCCAACATCATCTTCATGATGGCCGACGACCACGCCTACCAGGCCATCAGCGCCTATCAGGACCACCTGATAAAAACGCCCAATATCGACCGGTTGGCCAAAGAGGGCATGCTGTTTACCAACGCCTGCGTCACCAACTCCATCTGCGCGCCGTCGCGGGCCACCATCCTGACCGGTAAGCATACCCACATCCACGGCAAGATCGATAACCGCTTTCCGTTCGACACCACCAATGTGACCTTTCCGCAGATCCTACAGGAAGCGGGCTACCAAACGGCTATGTTCGGCAAGCTGCACTTCGGCAACAGCCCTAAAGGTTTTGACGAATTCATGATCCTGCCCGGGCAGGGCCATTACTACGGGCCCGATTTCATCACGCCGAGAGGAGATACGACCATTGAGGGCTATACAACCGACATCATCACTGATCTGACGATCAACTGGCTGGGCCGGCAAAGGAACCCGGAAGAGCCGTTTCTGCTTATGTACCTGCACAAGGCGCCTCACCGCGAGTGGTTCCCCGCCGAACGCCACTTCCGGGAGTTCACCCAAAAAACTTTCCCGGAGCCCGACAATCTCTTCGATGACTACGAAGGCCGGGGCACGGCCGCCAAAACTGCCGAGATGAACCTCCTGAAAGATATGAACTGGGCGGGCGACTCCAAGATTTACCCGGAGGTGATGGACAGCCTGGGCCTGACCGAAAGGATGGCATGGGGGAAAAGGGCGCTGACCGAAACCCTGGCCCGCATGACGGAGGCCGAGCGCAAGGCCTGGCACGAGGTGTATGGCCCCATCAATGAAGACTTCCTGGCCCGCTACCCGAAGATGGACGACGAGGCCCTTATGAAATGGCGCTACCAGCGTTACATGCAGGACTATCTGGGCTCTATCGCCGCTGTGGATGAGAATGTGGGCCGCCTGCTGGACTATCTGGATGAGAATGGCCTGACGGAAAATACCATCGTCGTGTACACCTCCGACCAGGGATTCTACCTGGGCGAGCACGGCTGGTTTGACAAGCGCTTCATCTACGACGAGTCGTTCAAAACGCCGCTGTTGGTGCGCTGGCCGGGCGTCATCGAGGCTGGCTCCCGCTCCACCGAGATGGTGCAGAACCTCGACTTTGCACAGACCTTTCTGGATGCGGCAGGCCTCACTCCGCCAGACGACATGCAGGGGGAAAGCCTGCTGCCCCTCCTCAAAGGAGAAACCGACAAATGGGACAGGGATGCTGTCTATTACCACTATTACGAATATCCGGCCATCCACATGGTTAAACGCCATTACGGCATCGTCACCGAAGAGTACAAGCTGGCCCATTTCTACTATGACATCGACGAGTGGGAGCTCTACGACCGAAAGAAGGACCCCCGGGAAATGAAGAATGTGTACAACGACCCGGCCTACGCCGGCGTGGTGAAGGAACTCAAAGAAAAACTGGCGGCCCTGCGGGTGAAATACAAGGACTCGGAAGAGCTGGACCAGAAGTATATTGAGTTGTATAAGGAGTAGCTGGAGTACCGGGTGCTGCCAGAAGACGATTTGCCGGAGAACCAGCCCATTCACAATAAAGCTGATATTCATTTTGACTTCAACCCTCCGATCCGCACCATTACTCCAACTGGATTTTGTAGTTATTTCCAAAAAAAGGTTAGGGGAAAAGTTCGGGGAAAATCCTTGAGTTGATAAAGACAAATAATTTGAATTTGATTACAATTCCTAAAATTGCCGATGTCCTGGGGGGTACCCCCGTGCTGTTTGAAATTAGCTTTCAATGCTGAAGAAGGAGCATAAAGTTAAGCGAATTAGTGGCGAAATAAGCCCAATTGTCAAACTTCCCACAAGGCTCTAATCCCCCTCAAGCTCATTTCCAACATCGGCAGCCACTCCTCTAACCAATTCCCAGGCTTCCCGATACTGAAAAGATCTCGGCTTCCGCTGCCGTTTCTCCTCCTTCACAAGATGAATTTCAGAACCATAAGAAATGAAAACCTCCGCCGGCATGATATAGAAAACATCTTTCTCTTCAATGTACAGAAAAGCGAAATCAAAATCGGTAGGTATGTAATTCTCCCGGCGCATGACCCGGCGGTTAGTTTTTGTGCGGCGGTTATCGACGACGTAATTACCTTTCTTGACATCCCACCAGGCACTTTTAACCTGCACTTTGATTAACGCCCCGTCAACATCCAGCACAAGATCATAAGGCAAACGGTCGCCAACAGGAGTCAGGACTCCCCATTCTCGTTTCAACGCCTTCAGCACAAGCGCCTGCTCCGCAATATCTCCTTTCAACTTCGTATCCATAACACTAAAAATACGAAAGCCTCGTGAAATTCACGAGGCTTTCGGGCACAAAAAAAGGCAAAAGTGCGAAGCACCTTTGCCTTTAAAAAAATTTGTAGCGGAGGCAGGACTCGAACCTGCGACCTTCGGGTTATGCGTGCCACTACAGCTTTCACTGCTCCCGGCGATAAATGCCGGGATTTGTAACCTGGACTTTCTCTTCACCCTTTTCCTTTCGGAAGTAGGGTGTCCGCCGTTAAGTCTCTACACCTTTCCTGACAAACAAGTTATCAGGACTTGGCTCGGGATTGCCACACCACAGGGTTCCCCGAATTTGACGGATAATCATCCTGGCGTTTCTGCCAGGACAGCCCTTGCAAGAACGGTGTCAGCGCAGCTTGCTGCGCGATGCATCCAGTTTGGTGGTACCTGAATGCTTTCACTATTCCGCTTCTTGAGCCCGACGAGCTACCAACTGCTCCACTCCGCGATGTTACCATATCGCCAACATTTTATAACCCCAAAGGGAAAAAATCCGGCGATAAACCCCCAACGAACATTTCCGTTGTTTGAATGGGCAGGCAAAAGTAAAAAGTTTTTTTACAAAAAGCAACCTTACCTGAAAAAAACCAGGCAATATTTTGTTACAGAGGTAAAAGAAAGCGGCCCCAACCATTTTGTCTAGTTTGTCCCTCACTTTAGTTTAGGAGCCTATTGTGGCCTAGCGGGAGTTTAGAGGCTTATTTGGGGCCTTGTTTGGGGTTTAGAATGGTTTAGCTTGCCTTTGGCTATAGGCTGCTCTAAACCCTTATGAGCTCCCGTAAAGCCCCAAACCTAAACCCAGATTGGTTCAGGAATAGCCCTAAACCCAGCTGACCAGGTACAAATGGGAATTGGGCCCCCCAATGCCCAGTAGTACAACAGATTATTTTTTTTGTCGCCAGATTACCCAAAAAATAGAGCAGCAGCGTGATATGCGAGGTAAAAATCTTACTTTTAGCGGACAAAAAAATAGGAATGAAACAAATTATATCCCTGTCCCTGCTGCTCGTCACGAGCTATCTCCCTCTTATTGCACAATCCCCCTGCCAAGATAGCACCTTCCTGCCCCTGTACATCGAGATACTCACCGACCAGTTCGCCAATGAAACCAGCTGGTCGGTCTCCGATAGCGACGGCAACGTCTATGGTACGGCCGGCGGCGGCGCCTATTCCAATAACACGCTGAATATAGAAGAACTTTGTATTCCCGACAGCACTTGCATCACGGTGAAGATTCTGGATTCCTACGGAGATGGCATCTTCTTTCCGGGTTATGCCCTGGTCGTCCTGGATGGCGACACCCTCTTCTTCAATGGAAATTTTGGCGCCTCCTACACCACGGAGTTCAACTGCGGGCCCGGCCAATCCTGCGATATGGCCATTCCGGTCGATACCGGCCTGCATGTGGCCAACTACGACAATAGCTGGTACGTTTTCACCCCGGATAGCGTGGGCACCTATGCCATTTCCACCTGTGGCCTGAGCGAGTGTGATACCAAGATATGGATTTACGACACCTGCGAAGGCATCTTCATCGCCGAAGACAATACCGGCACGATCTTTTTTAACGATGATGAGAGCGACTGTGCGCCACAGGCGGTCGTGACGGCCTTCTTCGACGCCGGCACCCCCTACATCATCCGGATTGGAGACAATGCGGATGCCTGCGCCGACAGCATACTGTGGGAAATCACCTATGAGGGGCCCGTCGTAGGCTGCACCGACCCGGCCTCCTGCAATTTCAACCCGCTGGCTACGGTGGATGACGGTACCTGCCTGCCGCAGGGAGACCCCGACTGCCCGGATGCCCCCGACCTCCTGGTCCGGCAGGACATTCTCGTCAACTCTCTGCGGCTGGACAGCATCAACTCCACCGACCCCTGCCTCATCGAGGAGGGATGCCTGCAGGGGTATGGCATGCGCGACATCATTCGCTTTACCACCTGGATCGATAACATCGGCGAGCTGGACTATTACATCGGACAGCCGTCTTACGACAATACCCAGTTTACCTGGAACAACTGCCACAACCACTTCCACTACGACGGCTACGCCGAGTACTTGCTTTTCAAAGAGAACGGCGCAGATATCCCCATCGGGTTCAAAAACGGTTTCTGCGTGATCGACCTGGGCTGTAATACCGGCAACGCCCAATACGGGTGCGGTAATATGGGTATTTCCGCCGGCTGCTACGATATCTACGGCGCCAGCCTTGCCTGCCAGTGGATCGACGTGACCGACATCCCGGACGGCACCTACACCTTTGTCGCCCGCATCAACTGGGACAACGCTCCCGACAAGCTGGGCCATATCGAACGCGACACCCTCAACAACTGGGCGCAGGTCTGCATCACCCTCGACCGCAGCTCGGGGCAGTTGGAAATGATCCCCGACGCCAACTGCGAAACTTATGTAGACTGCACCGGCACGCCTTACGGCAATACTCAATTGGACTGCAACGGCGAATGCGGCGGCACCAGCCTGCATGGGGATATTGACCAGAACAGCGTGCAGGAGATCACCGACGCCCGGCTCTACGCCGTGCAAATCCTGGCGGAGGACATCCCGCCCGCTCCCTGCAATGACCTGAACGGCGACGGGGCCGTCACCGTCTACGACGCCGCCCTGCTAACCAGCTGCATCAACTTTGGGGCTGCCCACCAACACCAGGGCAACGGCGTACACGACCACTGTAACTTCCCTAAAGGCGTATTCAACAGCAGCGATACGGTAGAGCTGGCCATCATCGGCGCCGATTTCGACTCTGCCTTCATCGATATCGGCATCCACAACCCCAGGTCTAAGGTCAACGGCTACCAGTTCAAAATGAGCGGCCTGAACATCATGCGGGTGGAAAACCGGGTCGACCCCGCAATCTACCCGATGGACCCCCAGGGCAACGGCCAGCAAGTCATCGGCCTGTCTTACGAAGACTCCCTGATCCAGAAAAACAGCGGGTTCCTGCCCCTCTGCCGAATTTATTACACCGGCGAACCCGGCAACTTCATCTGCATCGACGAGATCATTGACATCGTCAACGAAAACCAGGAACAGACCGCCACCCGCATTGTAGGGGGCTGTGTGGAATATACGCCGGTGAGCTCCACCGGTGAGCTTTCCCGAAAGCTGCAGGTAGAGCTCTTCCCCAACCCGTTCCGGCAACAAACGCGCCTGGTGTTCGACAACCCGAACGGCGAAATATACCGCCTGGAAGTCGCAGCTATGAACGGCCAGCGCGTGCGCACCTACGAGCAGATCACGGGCGGCGAGGTAGTGATAGACGGGGCCAACCTCCCAGAGGGCATCTACTGGTATAAGCTGATCGGCGATGATGGCTTTGTGGCGGGGAAGATGAGTGTACAGCGGTAAGAGTATGTTTGGAGGCCAATCAAAAATATAGCGTTTTTAAAAAGCTCAAATAAAATGCTTTGGTTACATAAGTAGTCGAGCATATTTAGATTGTTTTTAACCGGAGCTCAAGTCGGAGTGCAATGGGAAATTGCACCCCGACAACGCTGTCTCGGGCGCAATTTTCTATTGGCGTGCGAGTTATAATATAATATGCTAGACTACTTACACCATTTTCCCCATACGCCCCTTGCAGGCGCCCGCAGTCATCCGTACATTTGGAGCCCACCTTTCATCAATAACCAACCGATCATGAGTAAAAAACAACGCCACCCGATCTTCCTTATCCTCCTTACCGCCTTTCTCTGCTTCCACGCGCACGCTCAAACCACCGTTGAAAAAAGAGCCGGCGAATGGGCCCTCCTGGTGGACGGGAAACCCTACGGCCTGAAAGGGGCCACCTTCGGGTACGGGGACGATGTGGACAACTACAGCCGTTATTTTCAAGACCTGAACTCCCTCGGCGTCAATACGATCCGGCTCTGGGGCACTAACCAACATACGCCGCAACTGCTCGATGCCGCGCATGCCCACGGCATCAAAGTCATGGTGGGCATCTGGATGCGGCACACTACCGCCCGGGGATGGATACCGACGACCGTTTCGACTACCTGAACGACACCGAAGGCAAGGAGGCGATGTACACCGGCGCCATCGCCACAGTGGAAAAGTACAAAGATCATCCGGTAAAGCTGGCTTGGGGCGTGGGCAATGAAGTGTACCTCAATACGGTACCGATGCGGAAAAAGAGGCCTACTCCAAGCTTCTGGAGCGCATCTGCGGCAACATAAAAACTATCGACCCGGTACCACCCCGTTACCTCGGTGGAAGCCTGGACGTTTGGGTTGGACTGGTGGCAACAATTCGTCCCCTCTATCGACATCTACGGATTGAACAGCTACGGCGCCGGCGCCGGCTTCCTGTCGGCGGAACTGGAGAAAAAGGGGATCGACAAACCCTATATCGTCACCGAGTTTGGCGTTACCGGGGAATGGGATGTACAGGAAGACCAGAACGGAGTCAAGATAGAGCCGTCCGACCAGCAAAAGTACGACGCCATCGTGAAGGGGTATAAAGAGTGGATCAAGAGCAAACCGGCCTATGCCTGGGGGCTTTTATTTTTCACTACGGCAACGGGGATGACTTCACCGCCGCCTGGCTGCTCACCCACTACGAGGGCAAGACGCGCCCTGCCTACTGGGCGATCCGGGAGGCGTATACGGGAAAGCCACCGGTCAATACCATCCCCCAAATCGAATCGTTCCAACTGCCGGATACAACGATGGAAAGCGGCGCCTGGGCGCCCGTGACATTGGACGTATCGGATAGCGAGCAGGAGGAACTGGCCGTCCGCTTTTACTACAACCAACGCAGCGGAAGCCGAAAAAGGCGCAACCAGATCGTCCCACTTAAGTCCCGCGGCACCCTGGCCGACGGGTTTGCCATTCAACTCCCCCGGGAGGACGGCGCCATTAAGGTGTACGTCCACGTCGAAGATACCTATCATAACCTGGGCATCGCCTCCACATCGATCGTCGTGCAGGGCGAAGAGGCCAGTCAGCGGAAATACCTCGTACCCAGAGCCCGCCTCCCCTTCTACGTGTACCAGGACAACGGGGACCTGCCCTATGCCCCTTCCGGATACATGGGCAACTACGGCGCCATCGAGGTGGACCTGGACAATACCGAAGAAGTGCATGCCGGCGAAACCGCCATCAAAATCAGCTATAACGCCCGGGACAACTGGTACGGCGTCGCGTTTGTCGACCCGGCGAACGATTGGGGGGATATCCTCGGCGGCTACGACCTCAGCGGGGCCAAAACCTTCAGCTTCTGGGCCAAAACAAAGGAGGGCCAGGTAGAAGCCAAAGTCGGGTTCGGGCTGATCGACAAGGACAAACCTTTCCCGGATTCGGGAAAACAATCCATCGACATCACCCTGACGGATCAATGGAAAAAGTATACCATCAAGATCAAAAAGACGGACCTGAGCTGCATCCGGTCGGGCCTGGTGTTTTTTTCGAGTAGCAATGGGTTTCCGCAGGAGATCTATTTGGATGAGGTGGTTTTTGAGTGAGGGGGGCTCTGTCAGCGCGCCATTTCTCCCCGGCAGCCGCAGCTGCAGCGAAGGCTGCTATTGGGCGCTGACTTATAATGGCCGGCTCCTGCATCCAACGGGCAATGGCCCTCCTGAACCTGTACGGTAAGCCCATCGGGCAATGCCATGGATGGAATGTCCGCGGATAGCTCTTCCGGGAATAGGGCGGGTTGGGGTTTTTGGGATTGCTGAAATGTATGGGTATGATAGCGACGATGAAGATTCAAGAGAGTGGTTTCCAAATGTTGAAAGACTTGATGGTTTTAGTAAAGTTTTTGGTGTTGGAAATGTATTTGTGATGATACCTCAAAAAGAAGGTTATTCATACGTTGGCTTAGAATGCGGGTGTACATGGGATGATGAACATGGTTTAGGATTTCTATTGCACAAGGACAGGCTCGTAAATATAGGTCAAGCAGATGCTGGATTTAGCACATGGGAAGCATACAAAGACAACGGCACTTATGAACGTAAATCCCCAACACGCTCTTAGAGTATGTTTGGAGGCCAATCTTTGGGCTACGAAGGCCACTTATTTGATGATATTTCGTTGCTTCTTTTGTCCGTACCTTTCAGGTACGAACTGCAAAAAGCGCCTCATCTCATCAAATAATTGACTCTTCTCGCCATCCCATTCGGGAGTAGGCAAATCGCCGCGCCCAACTTTGCATAAAAAAGAGACAACCCGCCTGCTGTGCCAGCATGGCCGGCAGGAAATCACTTCTTGTGCCCGAGGGAAGTATAAGTTAATTCATTTGTATAAACACCATAGCCATCATTATTTACATGCTTGATATAATTTTTTATATCAGGGGAATACCACCATGTATCAGACATCTCACCTTTAAAACCTCTCGAATTTGTTACAATTCCCTTGTATTCTATTCTGTAAGCCATGAATTTTCCGGCCAGAACATTTAATTCTTCAAACGAAACGATTTCGACATCCTGACTGGTTTTTCCCTTGGTGCCTTCATTATTTTCCCATTCAGATTCATATTTCCATTTTTTGCCTACATATAAGGGCCAATCACGAAAGGGTGTGCTGTCCTGCTCTGGGCCTAAAATAGTCGAAATTGGGACGGTATCAACCCCATTCCAAATCCCTAAAACTCCATTATAGCCTACTACTTCCTGTATATCTTCGCCTTCTGCCTTCACCTCTCCGTCTACTGTACGCGACCACTTCCAAGTCCACTTTTCTCCAATTCTATAGTCATTTACAGTTGGCTGTTGGGTCCTTAGTGAAGCACAAGAACTCAAGGCAATCCATATTGTCACGTACACGAAAATCTTCTTTGTCATCATTCTTATTTTTAAAAAACCATTATATAAACTCAATTATTTCTTCACAGGGATGTTAATGTAGCTATCGTTGTACCATTTGATCATGAGTGGTTGGGCAGCATCGGCAATGGCCTCTTCGCTTACATTTTTGCCAGTGCCGTAGTTGATTTCCGTAAAGGGTTCTTTGATGCCATTTATTACCACCACCAGCCGGCTTCCTTTGCTGATTTTTTTACTGGTCATGCGCGCTTTGTCAAAAGGGATTTTGGTTTTTTCGCCCGGGGTTAATAATTCCCTTTTCTCCGGATTCCGGACAAAACTGGCTCTGCCTACCGTAGCAAGGGTTAACGCAAAGAATTCCCCATCGGGTGTTTGCTCAAATACGAGAACCGTATAGTCAAAATCCTTTTTATTGATAGAAACGCTTAGCTCGCCATGGAAAGCACCGTTGAATTCAAAATCGGATGAAAAGGGTTCTGAAACGAAAGAAAAGCCTTGTCCCACGGTGAGTGTTTCGCTAATGATATTGCTCCATCCACTGGAATTCCAGGTTAGGTTACTGCGGTCTGAAAAGTCTATTTTCTGTTCCAGAAACGCTTGGCCGTCTAAGGGTTCCTCCGCCAACGTATAGTGCTTATTTACCCCATTATTTCCTGAATTGTAGGTTGATTCAAAAGCGACACCCGACCTTTTATTACTTAAGAAAAACTTCAGGGTATCATTGGCCATGGAGTTCAAGGAAGGTGCATGCCCCCAACTGTTGCTGCCCATTACCTGATAATTGATTTTATCTTTCAGGAGGGCCGGCTTGGTTTTACCTTTTAAGGTGTAGTCAAACCAATCGAAAATCAATTCGGTAATATCTATTCGGGCGACTGAGTCTATTGCATAGCCTAATATCTTTTCATTTGGCTTTTCCTGAGCTCCAAAATGGGTGTAGGGGCCAATCACCAGGTAGTGATCCGAATTTTTGTTGTATTGGGTATGCTCTCTTAAGTAATGAAAAGCGCCGGTTTGTCCGCCATCATAATAACCGGTGGTGCTCAAAACAGGAATATCGATATGGGCAAACTCGTCCTTATAAGGCATCATGTTTTGCCAATAGCTATCGTACGTTGGGTGTAAGAGTTTTTCGTTGAATTGCGGGTTGGGTGTTCCGTCTAAACTGTCCATTTTATTGTAGGCCGCTCCGGTTTCATACCATTTCATATTTAATGCCCTCCACCTTTCCCGGTTGAAATAGGAGGTTGTATCCAGGTATTTATTGTTAGAAACATAGTGATACCATGGAAAGTGAAAGTTCTGATGAACTCCGTTTTCCATAGGTTCAGCAATTCCCGGAGCTGCCGAAACGGATGGGACAATGGTTTTTAAAGCCGGATGTACTTTATGTTTGAGAGAAGCCCACTGTACGAACCCCACGTAGCTCCCTCCGTACATTCCTACTTTTTGGTTGCACCAATCTTGTTTGCTCACCCAATCAATTACCTCATAGGTATCGTTGGCTTCATGTAGGTAGGGAACTACCTTACCGGGGCTAAGGCCTTTTCCTCTGGTATAAGAAATCACCCCAACGAACCCTTGATCAACCGCCTTTTTCGCTTTCTCTAAATCGCTTTTTCTGGCATAGATAGTATGAAACAAAATTGCCGGGCCTGGTTGCTTAACCTCCGCATTGCGCACCACAATAACATGCAGTTTAGCACCCTCTTTCGTGTTGATCAGAATGCTATCCTGAATTAGGTAAGTAGTGTTATTATCGGTTTCGACTCTTGGAGCCTGAAGGGAATCTTTCTTGCTGCAGTCGCTAAGTATGGCTAGGATTACGGCAATAACAATAAGCTTGAAAGCGCTTGAATTATTCATTTTGGGGGTGTTTAGCGTGTGTTCAAATTGCATACTTCGGGCTAAAATCGCCACTTTTCGCTTAGAGTATGTTTGGAGGCCAAACTTTGAGCTACAAAGGCCACTTTTTTGATGATTCATCGTTGCTTTTTTCGACCGTACCGAAGGGTACGCTCTTCAAAAAGACGCCTTGCCTCATCAAAAAATTGACACTTTTCGCTATCAAATCCGGCCTCCAAACATACTCTTAGTACTCTTTAAACTAAGGAACCGGAGAAAAATAAGGCAGATAGGTTTATATACTATTCCACTTTCTGAATTTGGCTGATTGTCGATTGGAAATTTCCAGTGTTTCGCCAGTAGATAAGGTGATTTGCAGCTTATGATTAAAATACGGATGGATTTTTGTGATATAATCCGTATTGATGATTTGGCTTCGGTTAATCCTGAAAAAAAGGCTCGGGTCCAGTTTTTTTTCCAGCAGGTTTAAGGATCGTTTGATCATGACTGTTTTGCCATCAAAATGCAGCCGAGCGTAATTCTCTAAGGATTCAATCAGGCTAATGCTCGAAAGTGGGATGAAATAACAGTCCTCACCGTCTTTGATGAAAATTTTACGATGAAGTAAAAAAGGTGCGGGCGCCTCCTTTTCTGCATTTGCTAATTCTTTTTTGATTTTCTCAATCGCTTTAGCAAAACGTTCTTCTCTGATAGGCTTCACGATGTAATCTAAGGCATTCACTTCAAATGCTCTCACGGCATACTGGTCATAGGCAGTAGTAAACACCACTTGAGGTACCGTTCCTAACTCGTCCAACAGATCGAACCCCGATTTTTCAGGCATGTGAATATCTAAAAAGATAATATCCGGGTGGGTATTCTCAATCAAGTCTTTCGCCTTATCTGCATTACTTGCCTCCCCAATTATTTCAAAATCAGGATAATTTTCCAGCGCCCTTTTCACCTCTTCACGAGCCAGGCGTTCATCATCGATAATGATAGTCTTGTAGGTATCCATTATTCACTAATTGGAATGATCAAAGTTGCTAACACAGCGCTGTGAGGAAGCTCATTGATGTCAAACTGCGCTTCTCCTTTATATTTTAGTTGAAGGCGATCTTTCAAGTTTTTTAGCCCTATCCCTTTACTGACTTCAATTTTGAGCCCGCCCGGGTTTTCAATTTTAATTACTGCCATATTATTTTCTTTCTTTACCGAAATATGAAGTAGGCCACCTTCCATCTGTTTGTCAATTCCATGCTTCAAAGCATTTTCTACTAATAGTTGAATGCTGAATGGTAGTATCCTGACACTATTCAATTGCTCATCAACCTCCATTTTCACTTCCAACCGTTCCTCAAACCGAAGCTTTTCCAGCTCTACATAATCTTTTACCAGGGCTATCTCCTCTTCTAATGAAACAGTAGCATGCCGTTTATCATAAAGGGATGACCGAAGTATATCGGATAATAGGTCTACAGCTCTTCTTGCAGTTCTCGGGTTTTCAATAATTAATGACTTTATAGAATTCAGGGAATTGAATAAAAAGTGGGGGTTTAATTGAGCCGATAAATTATCGAACTGAGCCTGTTTCGCTATCAGGGATAGTTGCGCATTCATTTTGGTTGATTGTACTTCCCTCTGATAAAAATGATATAAATGATAGGCCAGTAACCAAATGGACATGTGCCTTAAACCCGTAATCAAAACCGGGTTCCAAACGAGCATATTGCTCAGGAAATGGTTTTGGCCCTTTACTAAATAGATGTAAGCGGACATTTTAAGATTCATCAACAGCATGAATAAAACAGAGAGAATAACCAGGGCAGGAATGACCTTCCATATCAGGCCTTTGATGTCCAATTCATTCCAGTTTTCTTTTAAGGCCAAGGTTCTGTAAGCATGTGTTAGTGCGATGCAAATAGAAATGTCCAGCCCGTAGTTAATAAGGGCATGGGCGATAGCAAAGTCGTCTCTGAATAAGGCGATGTATAGCCAAAAAAAAGAAACCAACCCCCAACCTATTAGCTGACACTTCCAGTAGAGCGGGATGGTTTGATTATGCACTATTTTTTCTGATTTATTCATTGGTGAACCAAACTTAAGGAAAATGTGTCAAGTTGAAAAGGTAAAGTACAGGAGCGTGAAAATTCGGAGATGAACGTGCAAAGGGTGTGTGGTGATGGGAGAATTTGGGTAAACTGATGTTGAGCCAGGCTTCGGCGTAAGAGTATGTTTGGAGGCCAAACTTTGAGCTACAAAGACCACTTTTCGCTATCAAATCAGGACTCCAAACGCTAAGCTCAGCCGAACGGCAACCCGTTCGAGGGGCAGGATGCGGGTCCGGGTACAATCCTTACCAGGCTGGGAAAAGTATTATGGGAATGAACCAAAATTAAAATCATAAAGAATGACAAAAAGAGATTTAACGAAATTGACGGACGAAGAATTGCTAAAAGAAAAAAGGAAACTAAAGAATACCAAAATAATTAATGCGACATTAATTGGATTTCTCGTCGGAATTGTGATTTGGAGCATTGCGAAAAACACATGGGGATTTCTCACATTGATTCCATTGTTTTTCATTTACAAACTAGTGCGCCGGGCATGAAGTAATCGGCCAATAATGGGAGGCTATTTTGGTGCTAGACGAGGCGCCCATGACGAGCATAGCCGGAGCTACGTGAGGAATGGGCAACGACGTATAGCGCCAAAAGAGGCCGCATAATGGGTCGATAATTTCGTTCCCGGCGCGCTAGTGCCTTCGGCACTAAATTATGCACGGTTTAATTGCTTCAATTTATGGGCTTTAATGAAGCCCTTAAATTTCCATTTGAGCGGTTTAATGAGGCAACGATTATAAAAGTCGATATATCTTTCAATTTTATTTTCAAGTTCTTTGACAGAAGAGAAGTTACCATGTTTGATTACATGCCTTTTTGCAATTTGGCGAACCAATTTTCAATTGGATTTAACCAAGAACAATGGGCGTGAAAACAAACCTAATTCTATGCTCAGGTGATTCGAGAAACTTCTTTCGGGTTTCCATGCTTTTCAAGATGCCTTTGTAGCCTTTAGTTCCTAAATCCCCTTCAAAATTGATCTGTTGGGCAACCCATCTAACCAAAGATTCAGATTGATGAATGTTGAGTTGGTCAGCCATAAAAATGATCTCATCCGTAGGGGCTATTGAATCTGCTGTTTGATCAATGAAGATTACAAAATCCTGCTCGTTTCGGGTAGGGTGGAGCCTATGGTTGATAAGCTTGCCTCGCCCAACATCAATAGCGGTAAAAGCAGGTGGTTCCATGGCGGGTATATTCGTATTCGATCCTGCGAGGTTTCCCCTTTTCCATTGGCTGGTACGGAGCAATGCGTTCCAAGGCTTGAATTCCTGTTTTTTCATCTACACTGATCAGGTGGAGTTGGGGCTTTTCAGGCTAATAGCTTGCAGGATAAGGTGACAAATTAAAGCCACTCGAATAACAAAAGCGTCCCAATCTTCTATTTTTGGAAACAGCCAGTAGTGGGACTTATGAGGTTGAAGCTTGGCTCTTTTTAAAATCTCGCTCACGTAGCGTGGCGAGATAGCCTCAACGACTCCTTGGATTTGGTACACATGAGCCAACATCTCTCAGTTCCACTGTGTAATGGGAACGCCATAGTCCTCCGGTTTTTCGCAGGCTAAGGCGATGATTTGCTGTTCTTGGGCTAAAGTAATTCGCTTAGGTGCACCACTTCGTGGATTATCCTTTACAACAAGTAGCATCCTTTTAAGAAGGGCTTTATCACCCACTCCTTGCCCGGATTCCCCTAATTCAAAAGCCTTTATGGAATCAAATTCCGTTTCCCAACGGCGGCGCCATCTTTTCACCGTATTAATATCAATCCTTAATTCGCGTTTTATTGATGCATGGCTATAACCTTCGTTCGCCAAAAGAAGAATCCTTATTCTGGTTTTAATATGATGCGCCAAGGAATGTTTGGCCCAGTGCTGGGACAGTAAACTATATTGGCGTTCTGTCATAGTAATCCGCGGGGCTGGCCTGCCTCTACTCATGGTAATCTCAATTTTGTTAAAGAACTACAAGATACAAAACTATGCGTTATTTAGTGCCGAAGGCACTAGTGCGCCGGGAACGAAGTTGTTGGTCAATAATTTGAGGCTGTTTTGCGGCCAGGCAAGGCGCGACGACCGACCATAGCCTTACAGGCTGACCGGGAATGCGTTATGGGAATCAGATAAAAATTGCTATAATGCGTAATATGGCAACATTCAAGAAATATGAAACCGGGCATGCCCACGGGGTGGTGATCGACGTGGGCGGCTATTTAGCTGCGGGCCATTTGTGTAGGCAAGTGGAAAAGATAGTTTCCACTCTGGATACCAGTGCCATCGAAGCCAATTATAGCGGGCTTGGACAAAATGGGCTGCACCCTAAATTGATGCTTAGCGTAATTTTTTACGGCTACATGGAAGGCATCCGAAGCGGGAGGAAGCTGTCCCAAGCTTGTGCAGAGAACCTGCCCTTCATCTATCTGAGCAAAGCTTACCGCCCGAAGAAGAGTTGTATCAATGATTTTCGAAAGCAATACTACCCTCATTTTTCGAGCCTATTTGTCCAAGTATTAAAAAAGTGCGGTGAAGCTGGTTTGGTAGATGCCTCCTTGAGTATAGTGGACGGCAGTAAAATAGAAGCCAACAGTTCCAAGAGGCGCACCAAAACGAAAGAGCAGTTTGAAAAATGGCAGCGCCATTTATTGGAGGACATTGCTGCTTTAGAAAAAGAAGCCTTGGATGAGCAAGCAAAAAAAAAATAGCCTGCAAGAATAGCCTGCACGAAAAGATAAGCCAAGCCATTGAAGTATTAGATAACGGCGCTTCAATAGAAAAACTTAACCTAACGGATGCAGACGGGACATAATGAAAGGCAAAAAGGGCAACTTCGATACCAATTACAATGCCCAGGCAGCTTGCAGCGAAGGACACCAAATCATTACTTATTGCGACGTCACTACTGAGGGCAATGACAAAGCCCAGCTTGTGCCGGCCCTTCAAGGCATACAAGAAAACACCGCACAGGAAGTAAAAATAGCCCTTGCCGATGCGGACTATGGCACTTTTGACAGCTTTGAATATATGGATGAAAATGGCATTTGTGGATATGTGCCTTACAGAGACATGAATGCTACTTTTGAAGACAAGCCCTTTCATAGCGTTCATTTCGGCTATGATGCCGAACGAGACGTGTACACCTGCCCAGCCAACCATACGCTGGAATTCAAAAGCATAATAAACGACAACACGCGCAACAAACAATATCGCCAATATAGGACAAAGGCTTGTAAAGGCTGCCCTTTCCAAAAGCAATGCCACTCTTCCAAAAAATCGCCTTACCGTGCTATCTCAAGAGAAGTGCGCCAAGGGTTGCGAGATGAAATGAAGCAACGCCTTAATAGCGAAGAAGGGCAAAAAATGTATCGCAGGCGCTTGCACCCTATTGAAGCTATCTTTGGCCATTTGAAATACAACTTGGGCTATACCGCTTTTTATTGCGCGGCTTAGAAAAGGTAAAGGAGTTCACCCTGATGTGCTTAGCCTATAATTTGCGCAAGCTTAGCCAAAACATGCAGCTCGTTTCTTGCTTTTTTGGCTTACGTCAACCCCATTTTGGGGCATGAGGCCCCAAAATAGCTTGTTAAACCCGGTTTTTCAAAGAACTTGGGCCGAGCGCATCGCAAATGGCCTGTATGCCTTTACACATGGCTATATGTCGCCATGCGTTCCCATAACGCATTCCCGGTCAGCCTGCTTAGCTACGGAAGGAAGGAGCAACGCAGCATAGCCGTAAAAGAGCCCAAAGAATTGGTTAAGAATTTCGTTCCCGGCGCGCTAGTAGTGGAATAGTTCTGATTGTTAGGCCGTGGTTTGGGTTCTATTGGCGTTCAAAGGCGGCTCGGCCCTTACTTGACAATAACCATCCGATGTGTCAATCTCTCACCATTCACAATGACCGAGACGAGATAATTGCCGTTCCTGAAGCTCTCATCGTTCAGGTCGATCTGGATGTCTTGCCCGGTATAGCTCAGTGGCTTTGCCCAAACGAGGCGGCCCAATTGGTCATATATTTCGAGTGATGCCTCTCCCTCCAGCCCAGCCAGGTGAATATTCACCTGACCGCTGGCCGGATTGGGATAGGATACTAACATGGGATTATCGCTTTGGATCATGATGCTTTGGATGCCCGAATACTCGAAGCTGCCGTCGAAATCCACTTGCTGAAGGCGGTAGTAGTTGAGGCCGGGCAGTGGGTCTTTATCGGTAAAAGAATAGGCCTGTTCCACCTGGGTCGTGCCGTGGCCGGGCACAAAGCCAAGGGTTTGCCAGCTCCTGACGTCAGCGCTGCGTTCGATGTGAAAGCCTTGGTTGTTATTCTCGGTGGCCGTACGCCAGGAGAGATGGGCGGCATTGTCGTTTTGTCTCCTTACTTCAAAAGTGATCAATTCCACAGGGAGTGGAGCAGAAAAATACTGGAGCGATACCTTCCCTGTGCTGGGGGTGTTGTATGCCAATGACCAGCCGACAGGAAGGGGCGGGTTGACCGTGGTGAAAGCTCCCGAAATACTGGTGGCGTCAATAAAGATGATCACATCCCCGTTGGCGGGTGTGTAGTTGCCGTTGATGCTGACAGCGAGCGCGCCGCCCAGGTTGGCCGTACCGGTGACATTGATCCGGTCGTAGCCAGAGCAGGCAGTTGTTCCGTTTACTTCTATAATTACGGCGCCATCATTGGTAAGCCCGTCGGTGAAGCTCAGACAACCCGGTGACGCGCCGGGCACGATCGTGCCATCCGATGTGTTGGTAAAGATACTTCCTTCTATAATACCGATCCCTTGCAAGGTACCGTTGTTGGTGGCGGGTGCGCTGAGCGTCAGCGTGGCATTGCCTTCAAGGGACAGCGTGGAAGCTGTTCCGATGGTCAATCCGTTGGCGGTAGCAGCACCGTTTAATGTAATGGTAGAACCTCCCTGTATGATCACTTCGTTGGTGGAGTTGGGCACCCAGTCGTTCGACCAGGTGTCAGCTGACGCCCAGTTGCCGTTGAGTGTGCTTCCGATGGTGAATCCGCTGCAATCGTGTTCATCACCGTTGAAAGTCCAGCCTTTGAGCCCTTCGAGGTCGGTACGCGCGTCAATGCCGATGCAATATTTTACAAACGAAGCCCCGATTTCACGGCCACTCGGGGTAAGCGGGTTATTGTTCCAAGCAATGAGGGTGTTGTCATAATTCTCCAATGACATACCGCAGTTAAATAGCATTTCACCCAGGTCGACATCGCTGTTAAACGTCCAATCGCCGAGGGGCTGGTTAAAGGCGCCTGCGTTAGAGAACATGCCATACATATCGGCCACATTGGCAATATTCCAGCTGCTAACGGGCTGGTTAAAGGAGCTGGCTCCGGAAAACATCGATCTCATAAAGGTCACGCTGCCGGTGGCCCAGCTACCTATAGGTTGGTCGAAGGAGGCGGCTCCTTCAAACATATAAGCCATGCTAGTTACGTTGGCCGTGTTCCAGCCACCGATAGGCTGGTTGAAAGCAGCAGCTTCTTTGAACATAGAACCCATATCCGTAACGCTGGCGGTGTTCCAACTGCCGATGGGCTGGTTGAAAGCCCCGGCATAAGCGAATAGGCTGTTCATGTTGGTTACATTATTGGTGTTCCAACTGCCAATGGGCTGGTTGAAGGAACCTGCATCGAAGAACATGCCACTCATATCCGTCACGTTGGCGGTGTTCCAGCTACCAATAGGCTGGTTGAAGGCCGCCGCCCCACTAAACATTAAGCTCATATTGGTTACACTGCCGGTGTTCCAGTTGCCGATGGGGCCGTTGAAAACGGTACATTCTGAAAACATATACGAGCAATCCGTTACGGATGAAAGATTCGGCGCATCAGTGGCGCTGGAGGTCAGGTTGGCGCAGCCATAAAAGGCATTCGCCATACTGCTCCAGTCGATGTCGCCCCACTGCTCGATGGAGAGTAGCTTGAGGCGGTCACCGCCATACGCAAATTGAATTTGGGTGAAATCCCCGCTGATGCTCACCCGGTACGTGCCCGCTGAGGGAAAGGTGACAGTGGTCGGGCCATTGCCGGTGGTTGTCCCGTTATTGGAAGGATTCCCCACCTCCTCCCAGGCGATGGCATAGTTGGTTCCCGTGCCGGGGATGGTGATCTGATCATCATTAGAAGTACCGGGATTGTCGGTCTGCCAGGTGGTGATGAAGGGTAGTGTGGATGGTGGCGGTGATTCTTCCCAGCGGGCGATGCGGTTAGCGCTGCTGCCCCCCGCAATAGTGAAGTACCCTCCTACAAACACGTTGCTGCCCGATACAGCAATAGCATGGACACTTCCGTTTACCCCCGAACCAAGAGCGTTCCAAGAACTGCCACTCCAGCGGACGATCAGATTTGCTGGTTGGCCCCCTGCAAAGGTGAATTCCCCTCCAACATACACGTCGCTGCCGGATACGGCAATAGCACGGACAATGCCGTTCACCCCGGAACTAAGAGCGTTCCAAGAACTACCGTCCCAGTGGGCAATACGGTTGGCAAGGATGCCACCCGCTATTATGAACTCCCCTCCAACATACAGGTCGCTGCCGGATACAGCAATAGCATGTACACTTTCGTTCACCCCCGAACCAAGAGCGTTCCACGAACCGCCACTCCAGCGGGCGATACAGTTGGCAGGAATGCCACCCGCCATATTGAATCCCCCACCTACCAATAAGTCGCTGCCGGATACAGCAATAGCACGGACAATGCTGTTCACCCCGGAACCAAGAGCGTTCCAAGAACTGCCATCCCAGCGGGCAATACGGTTGGCAGGGATACCACCCGCTACTGTAAACTGTCCCCCTACAAATACGTCGCTACCCAAAACGGCAATAGCATGGACAAAGCTGCTCACCCCGGAACCAAGGGCGTTCCACGAACTACCGTCCCAGTGGGCGATATGGCTGGCAGGGATACCACCCGCCATGACGAAGTCCCCGCCGACAAATACGTCGCTGCCGGATACGGCAATAGCACGGACAGCGCTGTTCAACCCGGAACCAAGAGCATTCCAGGAACTGCCGTCCCAACGGGCGATACATCTAGCGCTGACCCCTCCGGCCATGCTGAACTCCCCTCCCACGTACACGTCGTTGCCCGACACGGCAATGGCCCGGCAGGGGCCATTCAGGCCGGTACTGATTGGGGCCCAACCAGGTGCCACTGGCGGACCATCGAGCGGGGAAATAGGGAGGAACACAGGACCCTCACACTCATCCAGAACCACGTGGAAGCCCGTAAAATCAACAGCACCATTCCAATCTCCCAGGCTAGAAATCTTACCATTTTCGTCCAGCACGTCGGCCAGCGCAATGGTAGATTCGGCAACGGCCGGCCGGGCAATGCTTAATAGCAGTACCAGTGCAATGAAAATGGAGAATAAATAGGGACGTTTCATCTTCCATGATTTAAAGGTCAAAACAATAGCATGGGGCATTAAATGGCCCTGGCAATCACCTGCTGCATTGGGCAGTTGGATGGTTTGGGTTGGGGTTTCATAAACCAAAATTATACTATCGCGCCCCTTCCATCTCTGCGAATGATAGATCGGCCGTTTTGGGTGAGTATTTAACCGTTTTGGCCTGGAAATTGACATTTCATGGACACAAGTCTACCGTCACTCGCGTCCCCGCCGCTTGCCCCGTTTCATCCGTCAGGTCCTCCACTTCGAGGGTAGCGGCCTGGAAGTACTGCCTGGAAAGCAGGGCGATGCGTTCCTTGCCGATCTGCATGCCGTAGGATCTGGTATGCCTGAAGGAATGGCTTCTCAGGGTTTTGGCCTTTTCCCTGCCGATGCCGTTGTCTTCGATGATGCAACGGACGCCGCCGGGAATGGAGGCAAGGCTGATGGTAAGCCGTCCGGGCGCGCCGGCTTTGTGCAACAGCCCGTGCCAGATGGCATTTTCGACGTAGGGCTGGAGAATGAGTGGTGGTACACGGAGAAACTGGGTATCGATATTTTCATCCACTTCGATGCAGTATTCAAACTTGTTTTTAAACCGCATTTGCTCGATTTCCAGCATGAGCCGGATGGTTTCCAGTTCTTCGGACAAGGGCACGACTTCGTGCCTGGTGCTTTCCAGCACTTTGCGGATCAGGAGGCTGAATTTATCGAGGTAGTCCACCGTTTTTTCCCGCTCGCCTTTGATGAGGTACCATTTCACCGAATTGAACGCATTGAAAATAAAGTGAGGGTTCATCTGCGCCCGCAGGGCGGAAAGTTCGAGGCGGCTGAGTTGTTGCTCGTACTCGGCTTTCAGGGCCTGCCTCCGGCTTTGCTGGAGTTGGCGGTAGAAATAGAGCCAGAAGCCCGTCCCCAAAAGGGCCGTCAAGGCCAGCAGGCGAAACCACCAGGTTTGCCAGAAGGCGGGAATGATCTTCACCGGCAGGGAAACGATGTTGGTGTCCGTCCACTCTCCAGCGGCGTTGCTGGCCCGGAGTTGGAGGGTGTGCGTCCCGGGCGGTATTTTTGCCAAAAAAATGCGCCGCTCGTTCCCGATATCCATCCAGCGGCTGTGGTAACCGGCCAACCGGTATTGAAAAGCGATGCGATCGGCCGCCCAAAACCAGGGGGCGCTGAAGTCAATCTCAAAGGAGTTGTCGGGATGACGGAGGTGAATTTCACGAGGCGACGGGCAAACCACCTCCTGGTCTACGGACGTGACGTAACGGTAAGCATCGATGTGCGGTTGAGGGAACCTGCGGTCCAGCGCCATGGCCTCCGGTTGAAATTTGAAATAGCCATTCGCAGAGCCCACCATCAATTCGTGGCCGGGCAATCGGTCCAGCGTGTAGGCTTGTGTCGGCAGCAAACCGTAGGCACGGTTGAAGCGCGAGACCGTAAGGCCCGAAGCGTTAATCTTGAAAATACCGGAAGCCGAAAGGCCCCATATATCGCCCTTTTCGTCGCTTTTCAGGGCAGCAACCGCCGTCGTCAGTTCTTCCGGCCCATCACTTTTGAACACCTGTAAAACCTGCGGGTGGGGTTGCTCCGGATACAGGTAGATCAGCCCGCTGCCGGCAGCGCTGCCGGCCCAAAGACGGCCTTTCCCATCCAAAGCCAAAGCGTTGAAATCCACAAATTCGAAGGGTTGGCTCCTTTCCGAGTCCATCCCGTACCGGAAAAACGATTGGCCCCCATCGTCGGAAAAACCAATCCCCCGGTCGCAGGCAAACCAGACCCTGTTTTTATCCGTCTCCAAGAAATCTCCGAATTGCCGCCAGCCTAATTTAGACCCTGATAGCGTGTCGGAAAAGGCCCCGACACGATAGTCCTGCCGGTTCAGGCTTTCGAGCACGAGCAGTTCCCGGTTGGTACCGATCCAAACCCGCTGTTGGCTGTCCATAAATCCCGCGATCATCCACTTCCCCTGTTGCACCAGGCTGTCGATTCCTCTGAAAAAAACAGGTTGGGCCCTCGGGTCGCCCCATCGGTAGCGGTACAGGCTTTTTTCCCCCACCAGCCAGAAAGTATGCTGCGCATCGGCAAAACAATCCCGGATGCCGAAGTCGCCCTCCAGCAGATCGATGGGGATCTTTTCCGGCTGGCTGTCCGCCTTTTGTTTTACGAAAAAAAAGGGCTGGTCGGCCGTGAGGCAGGCCAGCCCGCCTGCGGTGAATGCAGAACAGCGAATGCCGGATTCCATTTGCATTTTCCGCAGCTGCTGCTGGTTGGGGTGGTACAGGTACATGCCATCCGAACTGCTGTCTATCATGGCAAAACTGCCATTCCCGATCGGGATTATTTTTTTCATCTGGGCGCCCAGGCTCCAGAAGCGCCCGGATTCATAAGGCGCCTTTTTATCCCTTAGCGGGATCCGAAGCTCGAAAGCATGGTTCTCCGGATCAAATGCCAGCAGGCCCTGCTCATTATGTATCCAAATCTCCCCTTTCGGCCCGCGGGCAAAAGCCGAGGCCGAAGAAAGGTTAAAGCGTTGGTTTTTATCCGTTGAAAATTGTTGTTCCCAACGCATTGGAACGGTGTTGAAAACCAGAATGCCTTCCCACCAGGTGGCAATGTAAAGCCGGCCATCCGAATGCAGGTAAGCGCTACGGGCGGAGAAGAACTTGAACGGGGTTTCATCATGCGGAAAATAGCGGTGTCCTTTGGTGGCCACATCGAACAGGAGCAATCCTTCCGGGCTGGTTATCCAAAGGCTGAAAGGGTTGGAATGGCCTTTCACACAGGTTAGCAACTCATTGGCCCGGGGATATTTTTTTGCATCGATAAATTGGGTGGGAAGGAAATGTCGAAATGTCTTTTCCGACTTATTGAAAAGCACAAACCCAAGGCTTTCCAGTTGCAGGTACACCAGGCTGTCAACATCCACGACGTTGTAGATGGTATTGGAGGGGAGTGCGCCCTCGACGCCGGGTTCGCTCACATAATGGCTCAATTCCAGTGTTTGGGGGTCGAAAACACCAAAGCCATTGTTCCAAAAGCTGCAATAGATCTTGTCCTGCCGGTCAATGGCTATTCGAACAATATTGCGAAGGTAGATGCTGTCCTTACCCGAAATGAGCGGAAACCGCCTGAACTCCTGCCCGTCAAAACGGTAAAGCCCCTGCGCAGTGCCCAGCCACAGATAGCCTTTTGAATCCGTGGCGATATCGGCGATCTTCTCCACCGGCAACCCGTTTTCCTTGGAAATAAACTCAATGAAGTCGTGCTGCCCCCGGCAAGGTTGCAGGCTGAGTAGCATCAAGCTCCAAAAACAGGCCAGGCAGTTGATGCAGTGTTTCATAGCCATTTCATCAGATCGTCTTTCCGGCTTCGGGAGATCTTAACTTCCCGTCCGTCGGACATGACCACCCATCCGCCATCCGTTTTTTTATATTCCGTAATTTCCGCCAGGTTGACCAGGTAGGAGGCATGGATTCGGACAAAGCGAAATTCGCTCAGTAAGCCTTCGAAGTGGAGCAGCGTTTTGGAGGCCAGGATCGTGCGGCCGTTTTTCAGGTGTATGTGCGAATAATTGCTTTCTGACCGGATGTAAATGATGTTTTCAATTTCCAGGAACAGGATCGATTCATGGGTGGGCACTGCAATCTTCTTTTGAACAAGTGGCGTCAGGTGTTGCAGCAACATTTGCAGGGACACCTGCTGGGAACTGCCCTTGTTTGCCATCCGTTGCTTGAATTTTTCAACGGCGCCGATGAGTTCATCCTTCACAATAGGCTTCAACAGATAATCTAATGCACTCATTTTTAGAGCCTTGAGGGCATACTCCCCGTAGGCGGTAGTAAAAACCACTTCAAAATCGATCTGCGGAACCCGTTGCAGCAGATCCAGGCCGTTAAGATAGGGCATTTCAATGTCGAGGAAAACCAGGTCAGGGTGGAGTTGTTGAATGGATTTCAGCCCATCTTCGGCGGTATTACAGGTGGCAACGACTTTGATATCCGGGCAGTACGTTTCCAGATGCCAGCGAAGCAGGTCCAGGCAATCCTCCTCATCATCGATTAAAAGGGCGGAATAAACAGGCTTTTTTGACATTTATGTGTCGAAGATTTTGGGCATAAAATTACGGCGGCTTTATCAAAAGTGGAATACCACTCGCCAGCAAAACGCTTGAACATTCAGGACTGTTGCAAGTGTCTCCTAACCTCCGGATTGCCCCGATTCGACGCAGGAGCCCCGCTTCAGCCTACCGCTTCACCACCCTTTGCACTCCGATAAGCTCCCCGCTCTCCCAATCGGCCAGCTGCAGGATGTAGGCGCCGGCCGGCAGGGGCTCCAGGCTCAGGGCTCCGTCGTCCACCCGGTAGGCCCCGTGCAGGCGGCCGCTCAGGCCGTACACCTGCACCCTCAGCGGGCGCGCCGGCGGAGCGTTCAGGCGAAGAGGCCCTGTTGTGGGGTTGGGATGAAAAGCGGGGGCCGGGGCGAGGGCGCCGGGCAGCTCCGTACTGCTGACCATTCCGCCGGACTCCGTATCTACGCGAAAGATGCGGAGGGTAGGATTTACCAGGGCATCAATGCCGTCGACGATCAAAAAAATAGCGCCCCTCGCTGACGAAGAGGCCGCCGTAATAACCACAACAAGTGGAATCCAGGCTGATGGTAGCAGTGATCTGCCCCTCCCGGTTGATCTTGTAAAACACCATGGTGTTGACGGTGGCGTCATTGATGCCGTAGATCAGCCCCTCCTCGGTGGCAACGGAGGTAAAGTTGGACTTATACACCGGAGAATTGGACAGTTCGGAAAATTCTTCAAAATTCTGAGCTGTCAGGCTGAAGCCCAGGCAAAAGAGCGCGAAGGTAAAGAAAATTGGCCTCCAAACATACTCTGAGGCTTTTCCCACCAAGTGAGCGTACCCGGAAAAGCCGGAGTGTTGGGGTAGTGCGCCTCCCCCCCTCATTTCGCGAACAACGTCCGGACCGGCGCGTCCAGCCCCACGGAGAGGAACAAGCGGTTCGACCGCAGGGCGAACTCCTCCCCGTTTTCCTCCCGGAACTGGGCGCCGGTTTGCCAACCCACGCCCACGAAGCAGGGCGTTTTCTGTATGTTCCACTGTAGCTGGGCGCCTGGCTTGACCATATTTTTGGCCGACAGCTTGAAGTCGCCGAGTGCCTCCTCTTCCTCCAGGCGGTAGGTGAGCATGGCGCCCAGGTCGACGCCGATCAGGTGGAGGCTGAACGACTGGGGGCGGTTTTTGTTTTTGAACATCAGCCAGCTTAAGGAAAAGCCGACGGGAAGGTACGGCGCCACGGCAAAGTAGCTGGAACGCAGGGTCGTATCGCCCTGCCGGCGGGCCAACCACTCATTGCCAGCCGATACGCCCAGGTAGGTATTGAAGCTCACCGACAGGGCGTGGGTGCGCTTGGTCCGCGAACTGCCGGGGTCCTCCGCCAGGCTGCGCATCAGATACTGAATCTCTTCCTTGTTCCTGGCGTCCACCAGCCCGGCAATGAAATCGCCGTAGTTGGCCAGGAAGCGGGCGAGGGGGATGTCTGCCCGGCTGTTTGGCGGCTCTTTGGGATTCTTTCCCCCGCTTCCGGGGAGCGGGGCAAGGGAATTTTCCGTTTTTTGTTCCGCCGCCCCTACCAGGGTATTGCCCCGACTCTCGACAGACACAGACAGATTGTTGCCCGGTGCCAATCCTTGTTTTTTGGGCCAGCGTTTTTGCCCGCCTTCCTCTTCCGGGGGCCCCAGTTGCTTGCCCATCGAAGCAAGCAGGCGGACCATGGCGCTGACCGCCGGGCGGTGCTGCCCTGCTTCCAGGTAGTACAGCAGGTCCATGCAATGTTCCGATATTTCCGGCACGTACTGCAGGCTCGGGTGTTTATCTTTCAGGGACACGAGTTTTTGTGCCCCCCCCGGTTTTTTCGGGTCATCCGGAGCAATGAAGAGCTTAAACTCCAGCACCCGGTTGAGGGCCCGCAGGCCGGTGGAGACGGCTTGGAACAGTTGGATCGAATCCGGTTGCGGCACGGCATCCGGTTCATCGCCCGCAAGGGTGATGGCGGCGGGCCGGGGGAGGGCGGCAAAGTCGTTCAACATGAGCTGGGCCAGCCCGGCGAGGGCATCCGGCGAAAGCTGCCCCACGCCGCTGATCCGGCCGAGCCGCTGCTGCATCAGCCCCAGGCAGGCCGTCCGCAGGCGGGGATCGAACAGCATCGTTTCAAAAGTATCCGGGCGGATCAGCCCCCGGCCGTCGGAATCCTGCAGCACGTAAAACAGGTTAGACAGCAGCTCGGTGGCCTGCAGCATGGGCACGGTGCTGTTTAGGGCTTTTTGTTCACCGGGAGCGTGGAGGCTGTCGAGCCGGTGCAGCGCCACCTTGAGGCGGTCGGACCGGGCTTCCAGGGAGTCGATTTCTGCGGTTAGTTTTTCGAAGGGCCCGACGGGTGTCTTTTCCCGAAGGTACTTCTGGAACGGGCTGCGGGAAAGAGCGTCCTTTTTTTCCCCTGCCAGGCGTTGTTCGAGAAGGGACAGGCGTTTCTCCAGCCCTTGTAGTTCTTGCTCGCGTTCCTGAACCTTATCCAGCGTGTCCAGGATACCACCAATTTCCCTTCTAGCGATCGCATCCAACTGGATAAACGGCCGCAGGTCCACAGCATCGTTTTCCTTTGCCCAATACGAGGATGTTTCGGCAATGACCTGCTGCAGGCTCTCCCATTGGCTTTCGATATCTTCCAATCGTTTGGCGAGATTGGCCTCGTCAGTTGACATTTCCAAATGGTAAGCTTTGCGGTCGAAGGCAGCGAGATCAGACAGCCAGCGCCGGAGGATACCGGCCTGGGAAAGGTTGTTGTACCAACTACCATTCACAGCCCGGCGGGCAAGTTCCAGGCCAGCAATACGCATTTCCCGGCTGGAAGTCTTGGAAAAAAGGTCATAATATTTCAGGGTGTTGTGCTCGCGCAGGGTGTTGGTGTCCAAATTTCCCTGCAGGAGCTCCGGTAGCAGGTCAAAGGTAAAAACAGAAGATGAATCAACATTGCCGATAAGTACCCGGTAATCATAAAGGGGATTGTGAGGTAATGCCAGTTGGTAAGACAACTGTCCTGTAGTGTCCTTTTCTAAAAGAATATCGCTACGCTCTCTACAGGATTTTTGAACATCCAGTATTTTATCGGATACATATTGCAATTGCTCCACATAGGTTCGGGCAGCGACGCGCACTTCCTTGTATCCGACTGTATCTGTATTCAAATCAGCCAGTAGGCCATTCAGTTTCTTATCAGCCGCCTGCCGCCGGTCGAACATTTCGCGGTGGACGAGCGGCGCCGATTCCCAGAGCGGCCTCCCCTGGTTGGATTTCCCGAACAGGGAGTAGGTGGCCAGCACGCTGTAAAAAACCGGATCGTTCCGGAGCGGGGCGAAGTAATCGTCCTGAAAGAGAACTGTCGGCAAGGTGTGGCCCAGGTTTTTCAAGTCGAGGAAAAAGGCTTCCCGCAACCCCTCCAGGAAGGACTGGGAGTAGCTGATCTTGGGATTGAGATACTGCTCGCGATGGCCATTATGCGCAACACCTTCATCAACAACCTGGGAATAGTTGATCTTCGGATTGAAATACCGCTCGGCGACATTCGGAAACAAGGCATCGATCTGCGGGGCCTTCTTGTTGTCCAGCAAATTTTCGATGAAATGCACGGCCACTTCCTGCTGGGCCCGTTCCAGCACGAATTCGAACAGCCCCTTCGTCAGCGCTTCCGCCGTCAGGGCGCTCACCGGTTGCGCCGCCCGCGCATTCCCGGCCGCCGCCTGCAAGGCCTCCTGGTTCTGAAGCGGGGGCAGGCGGCTGTCCTGTAGCGCCTGCTCCACCGAGAGGTAATCCGTCGGCGAAACGGGCGCCCCGCCGTACATAAAGTTTGCGATCTGTTTCCGCCCGGATGTACTCAAGTTGTCCTCCAGGTCCTGGGGTTGGGCCAACCGCAGGGGATTTATCGGCAGCAAGTCCCTAAGAAAAAGGTTAGCCTGCACGTTTTCGAGCAAGCGATCCGGTTGCAGTTTTGCTTCTGGATCAGAAACCAGGAGAGGATCATCATACACAGACAGGGTTTGTAGAATATCCAAAACCGCAGAATGGCATTCCTCTGAAGAAAGGGAGGTATCCCGAAGGTTTTTCAGCGCGTCAAGCAATCGCTGGCCATCTTCGAGAAGGTTCTGGGCCGGCGTAGCCACAGCCACGCACAGCAAAAAGGACAACGCAGATAGTCTGGCCATTTGCATAAAATAATAGGTTGGATTTGATTGGCTAAATAGATGTTGAAATCGTACAGAAGCTTCTTCCTTGGTCAATAAAGCTTTACACCTCGACTTTTCATTACCGTGCTTCTTTGCGGCTCAGTATGGTATTTATGGATCCGATGAGCAATTCATATACCCTGGTAAAATTCTTAGTGTCGGGGGAAGATTCAATGTGTCGCTTCCACCTTAAAATCTCTTCTTCGTCGCTTCCACGGACAATGATGGTACCGTTATCATGTTTTTCTGCGTAAGCTTTCATAAGACCTTCCAGCTGGCTTTGTAAATTTCGGAATTTAGTATCCTGCCTCAGGTTCTCGCCAGCTTGAGCAAAATGAGCCAAGCGATCATTAACTTCTATTAGCGCAAGTTCGATGGCATTCTTAATCTTCACTTTCATGATTAAAGTATTTGAGTTAAATGAAACGGAAATAGATTTTGTGCATTTATGCGCGGATTTCTCCTTTAGCGTGTGCTCAAATTTCGTTCTTGGAGGTGGAAACAGTCATTTTTTTGATAAAACGAGGCATCCCGCTTTTCTGAAAAAGCGGGAGAGTTTAGCCATAGCGCAATAACCCTTCCAAGCCGGAAAGCAGTGGTAGCCGAGTAAATAAATACGTCAAAAAAAAGTCGGGGTGGCACAGGCTGGAAGGAACCAGCCTACTGGAAAAAAGTTGTTGGGATATACTTCATAGGGGGTGAATATATCTGCTAAATTATCAACATTCCGCCCGGCCGTCAATACGCTTTTTGGCGTATTTTACATCTCACACCCACCCCTCCCGCACGCACAGCGCCACCAGGGCCGTCATATTGGCGCAGCCCGACTTCTGCAGCACGTTCCGGCGGTGGGTGCGCACCGTGCCCGCCGACAGGTGCAGCAGGGCCGCCACCTCATCGGCAGTGTGCCCCTCGGCAAACAGGCGGATGACCTGCAGCTCGCGCATGGAGAAACCGTGCCGGAAAGCCTGGGGGCGGAACGGGTCCTCCGCCTGGTCCACGTCGATATTCAGGTAGGACGGCCCGCCTCCCAGGTGGATTAAGGACAAACGGCGCTTGACGCCGGAGACAAGGTGCCCGATGTCGGTATGCACACCCAGTATCCGGCTCATGCGGCCGAAGCTGTCCAGCTCGATCGCAACGGCCTGATGGAGGATAAGGCGATAATTGCCGTCATCGTGACGCAGGCGCATGGTATAGGAGGTTTTGTACTGCGTCCTTTTTTCCCAAGGAATCTTCTCCAGAAAAAAGCGGAGTATTATTTCTTCACACCGGGCAAAGAAAGGCAGGTCGTCCGGATGCACTCGCTCCACAATGTCGCGTATCTGAAGTGTTTCGGGGTCGGCGCCCAGCACCTCGGTAATGCCCGGGCTGACATACACGAACCGGTAAAGCCCCAATTCGACAACATAATAGTACGACGGGCCCGCACACAGGAAGTTGGCTGCCATCTGGCTGGCGATATCCGTCGACAAGCTCCCGGGCCGCGAGGAAAACAGCGTGTTCCCCTTTTGGCTCCAGATCGAGTAAAGCGCTTTTTCTGAGGACATAAAACAATGTTTGATCGTTTCCCGATACCAAGATAACGACTATTCACATCTGAAAAAATACCTACGTACTCTGTAAATTAAGTTCTTTACTTTTTTGAGATGGGCATTTTGGTGAAAGGCAACCTGCCTGCCAGCGAGCTGGCGAGCCCGCCTGCTGTGCCGCAGGCAGGCAGGGAGCTGCATCAAATGGGGAAGTTATTCTTCACCGGGCCCTTAAAAACGCCTACCTCCAACGATTTTTACATTCCCATTACTCCACCCTCCTGCTTTTGACGATTCTCCCTCAACAACATGACCATTGTCATTGTTAAACACCCAATATTTTATCGTAAATTTGAGGCAAATTACCTGGCCAAATAAAACGGAACTCAACAATGAATAAAACTGCACCATTCGATCGTTTTGTCAATCGCCATATTGGGATCAATGAGCAGGAACTGCAGGAGATGCTGCAGGCCATCGGCGTACCCTCGCTAGACCAGCTCATCGATAAAACGGTGCCGCCCGCCATCCGGATGGATAGAGAGCTGGCCCTGCCGGAAGCCATTACCGAGTACGAATATCTGGATGAACTGCGCCAGACGGCCAACCTGAACAAGGTGTACCGCTCGTATATTGGCATGGGTTACTCGGGGACGGTCACCCCGTCCGTCATCCTGCGCAATGTATTCCAGAACCCGGGCTGGTATACTCAGTATACGCCCTACCAGGCCGAAATCTCGCAGGGGCGCCTGGAGGCGTTGCTTAACTTCCAGACCATGGTGAGCGACCTCACCGGCCTGCCCATCGCCAATGCCTCCCTGCTCGATGAGGGCACCGCCGCCGCCGAGGCCATGCACATGTTCTACGGCATCAAAAACAAGCGGAACAAAGGCGATGCGATGAACCAGTTCCTCGTTTCCGACAAGGTGCTCCCGCAAACCATCGACGTGCTGAAAACCCGCGCCCGGCCGCTCGACATCGAAGTCATTGTAACCGACTGGCGCAACTTCGAACTGACCGATAAGACCTTTGGCCTGTTGCTACAGTACCCCAACCGCGAGGGTTCCGTGGAGGATTACCGCGCCCTGGTGGAAAAAGCCCGTGCTCAGGAAGTGTACGTGACGGTAGGCGCCGACCTGCTCAGCCTGGCCTTGCTGGCGCCTCCGGGCGAATGGGGCGCCGACGCAGTGGTGGGCAACAGCCAGCGCTTCGGCGTACCGATGGGCTACGGCGGCCCGCACGCCGCCTTCTTTGCCACCAGCGAGGAGCACAAGCGGCAAATCCCCGGCCGCATCATCGGCGTTTCTGTCGATGTTCATGGTAAAAAGGCCTACCGCATGGCCCTGCAGACCCGCGAACAGCACATCCGCCGCGAGAAAGCCACGTCCAATATATGCACCGCTCAGGCCCTGCTGGCCGTCATGGCCAGCATGTACGCCGTCTATCACGGGCCCAAAGGCATCAAAGCCATCGCCGAACGCACCCACACGCTGGCGCAAATCCTGGACCAGCAGTTGAAAACCCTGGGCTACAACCAGGTGAACCAACACTACTTCGACACCCTTCGCCTGGAAATGGACGGCAGGATGGTGGAAGAGGTGCGCCGCATTGCGCTGGCCCACGAAACGAACTTTTTCTACGAAAACAACGCCGTACAGATCAGCCTGGATGAAACGGTAGGCATGGAGCAACTGAAAGCCATTCTGGCCATCTTCGCCGAAGCCAAAGGGACATCCTTCTCCCTCAACGGCGCCGAACCGGCTGGCCATCAACTGCCGGAGGCCCTGCAACGGAAGACGCCGTTCCTGGAGCACATCATCTTCAACCGTTTCCACACTGAAACCAATATGATGCGCTACCTCAAGCAACTGGAAAACAAGGACCTCTCTCTGGTCCACTCCATGATACCGCTGGGCAGCTGCACCATGAAACTCAACGCCGCCACCGAGCTGATACCGGTGAGCTGGGCGCCTTTCGCCAACCTGCACCCCTTCGCGCCGGCAGATCAGGCCAAAGGCTACTATAAGATATTTGAGGAGTTGGAACAGTGGCTGTCCGAGATCACCGGCTTTGCCGCCTGCTCCCTGCAGCCCAACTCGGGCGCCCAGGGCGAGTACACCGGCCTGATGGTGATCCGCGCTTACCACGAAGCCCAGGGCGAAAGCCACCGCAATGTGGCCCTCATCCCGGAATCCGCCCACGGCACCAACCCGGCCAGCGCTGTCATGGCGGGTATGCAGGTGGTAGTGGTCAAATGCGACGAGCAGGGCGACATCGACGTGGACGACCTGCGCGCCAAAGCAGAAACCCACACCGGCAAGCTGGCCGCCCTGATGGTGACCTACCCGTCAACCCACGGAGTATTCGAATCCAGAATCAAAGAAGTCTGCGATATCATCCACCAGAATGGCGGCAAGGTCTACATGGACGGCGCCAACATGAACGCTCAGGTGGGGCTGACCAGCCCGGGCCTGATCGACGCCGACGTCTGCCACCTCAACCTGCACAAGACCTTCGCCATCCCGCACGGCGGCGGCGGCCCCGGCATGGGCCCGATTTGCGTCAACGAGAGCCTGAAGCCCTTCCTGCCTACCCACCCGCTGGTGAAAACAGGCGGCGAACAAGGTATCACCGCAGTCTCGGCGGCGCCCTACGGCAGCGCCAGCATCCTGCTGATCTCCTATGCCTATATCAAAATGTTGGGCAAAAAAGGGCTGACGGATGCCTCGAAATACGCCATCCTCAACGCCAACTACATCCGCACCCGCCTGGAGAAGGACTTCGATATCCTCTTCGGCGGCAAGCACGGCCACTCCGCCCACGAGCTCATTATCGACCTGCGCCCCTTCAAGGAACTGGCCTCGGCAGAGGATGTGGCCAAGCGCCTGATGGATTACGGCTTCCACGCCCCTACCCTCTCCTTCCCCGTCGCCGGCACCGTCATGGTGGAGCCGACGGAAAGCGAAAGCAAGGACGAGCTGGACCTCTTCTGCGACGCTATGCTGGCCATCCGCCAGGAAATCGACGAGATCGCCCGCGGCGAGATGGACGCCCAGAACAACCCGCTGCACAACGCCCCGCACCCGATAGACATCGTCACCGCCGACAACTGGCCCTATCCCTACTCGCGGGAGAAGGCGGCCTATCCCCTGCCCTACCTGCGGCAAGGGCATAAGTTCTGGATCGGTGTCGGCCGCGTCGACAACGCCTACGGCGACCGCAACCTGATCTGCACCTGCCCGCCGATGGAGGCGTATGAGGTGGAGGCGTAGGGAAGGGGGAAGTCGGAAGGGGGCCTCCTACGCTGAAGCTTCGGCGGCTGAAAGAAGGAGGAAGCTTGCCCGGCCCTGGTGAAGACGCCGAATGAGATCACCGATTTTTTTATCCTCTCTGAAAAGGGGCTATTGGCGTATGGTGATAAAAACGGCAATATCGGCCTGGCCTATGAACAGAAAGATACTACCGTTATCAAAGTGGTAGAAGAACCTTGTGACTCCGGCATGGAGAAATACAATGGTTTATTACCAAACTCATCCTTTCCCCTGATCAAAAATCATTTCTATCCGTAGGCCTGCGAAATTATGGAGAGCACAAAGTCAGGATGTATGAAATCCTGGACGATACGATAAGAAAAAGCGAGGTAACTATTCAGCATCGTGGTGATTTGACCCCTCAAGCAAAATTTTGTAAGCCGCCCTTCCCCTTCCAAGGGGAATGAGAAGGGGTTCCAGCGGGAAAAAGTCTACAAAATTTTGCGTCAGGCGTATTTCAGACCCCATGCTGAATAGTAACAAAGCGAGATAGAATTCGGCCCTCATAAAGACCCGGTCCTTGTGGCTTCCTTTTTTCCCAAAAGCCCGAAGGTATTAACCGCAGATGTGAAGGGCTATGTATATATCTGGGATACGAATGGAAAACTCCTTCGCCCATGGAAAGGCCACGGCCAGCAGCAAATCGTCTCCGTCGCCGTTTCCCATAATGAAAAATATATCGCTACGGGTGGTTGGGATAACGATCTCATTCTTTGGGACACTACTGGAAAAAAGATACAGTCTCTTCTTCACGGAAAGCCGGTCCGAAGTATCGTTTTTTCAAAAAAATGACTCCCTTCTGCTTACCGGCAGTATTGATACCTGGGCCCGGTTATTTACAATAAGCCATGGAAAGTGGCAATTGGCACAGCGCTTTGAAGGGCATAGCGCCACTATCCGGTCGGCTTCCTTTTCTCCTGATGAAAGACAAATCCTTACCGGTAGCCTCGACCATACCGCCAGAATCTGGAACATAATCGATGAAAAATTTATGAATAGCGATAGGATCGCTCCGCTGACCGCAAGCCAAAGGCGGCAATATGGGTTGAAAGACTGATGGCCTCTTAATACCCCACAAACACCGGCGCCTGCTGATACTGATATGCCGTATCCGTCAGAATAGCCACCTCCTTCGTTCGCCAGTCCATCAGCCCGATGTGGAACTGGCTCTGCTCGTCGTCGAACAGCTCGATGGCCAGCCACCGGCCGTCCGGGCTCCAAGAATGCCAACCTTCATTTTGAGGGTTGTCCGTTAGTTTCCAGTGCTTTTGCCCGTCCAGGCTGACGGCGTAGAGGCTGTACTTGCCGGCCTGCTTGCTCTGGTAGCTGATGAAGTGTTCGGTGGGGTGCTCGACGGGGGTGCCGGCGTGGTAGCCGAACTGGCCGGCGGTGGTGTCGCCTTTGGGATAGTGGGTGAGCTGCCGCCGCCCCGTTCCATCCATATTGATGAGGTAGAGTTCTTCATTGAAGCCATCTATCAGCTTGGATTTGGTCAGCCCGCCCCGAAACACTACCTGTTTCCCTCCGTTGACAAACAACGGGTCGCCGGAGTAGGGCAAGCCGGTGTATAATTTGTCCGTAACTATTCAGCATCGTGGTGATTTGACCCCTCAAGCAAAATTTTGTAAGCCGCCCTTCCCCTTCCAAGGGGAATGAGAAGGGGTTCCAGCGGAAAAAAGTCTACAAAATTTTGCGTCAGGCGTATTTCAGGCCCCATGCTGAATAGTTACATTTGTCCAGTACTTTCCCCTGAAGGTTAATGATGTAAAAAGCGGAATCCACCGAGCGGTGGGGGGTGACGATCAGCTCCGCCCCGTTTTTCCGGCTGCTCATCCAGCTGTCCGCCAGGCAGATATCGGATACCTTGCGGACGTTTTCCCCGTCTATGCCCATCTCGTACAGGATATAACAGCAGCGCCGGCAGGTGTCCCGGTCCGATATGAACAGGATTTTATCCCGGTAGGCGTAGTACGTCCATTCCAGGCCCTGGCGGTTGCTGATGTTCTTTTTGCCGCTGCCGTCCGGGTTCATGGTGAAGATCTCGTAGTCGTCGGCTTCCGGGTTGGCCAGCACGTTGTAGGCGATGCGGTATTGGGGTTGCCGGCCAGTGTTTTGGTTTTTGCTTTGGATGCCGCAGGCGGTAAGGGCGGCTGCGGAAAAAAAATGATGAAATGGTTGATTTTCATTTTCGGGAGTTGTTTTATTCTGCGTTTCATTGGGAGGCGACACCTTTTTCCTGGCGGGAGCCTGCGGGAAGGCGTCACCTCAGTTATCTCCAAAGGCCGTTTTCCTGTTTCCATGCCTGATAGAACAGGGCCGGCGAGTACCACGCTGCTCCCAGCAACACGTTGAAGACGGCGCAGGCCAGCACGGCCCAGTGGTTGATCAGCATTTGCTCCATTGCTTTTTGACAAAGGTCAGAAGAAAAATTCGGGTTGGATTGTAAAAAATTTACCTAACCAATGTGTAAAAGTGCGAGGGTGGAAATGTGTAAATGGAGGGTTTTGGCAGGTATTCGTGCGGCGATCATCCTGATCGCACGCTAGTGCGCCGGGAACGAAATTCTTAACCAATTCTTTGGGCTCTTTTTCGCCCATGCTGCGTTGCTCCTTCCTTCCGTAGCTTAGGCTATGGTCGGTCGTCGCGCCTTGCCTGGCCAAAAAACAGCCTCAAATTATTGATCAACAACTTCGTTCCCGGCGCACTAGCCTGCTCGATGGTTTTACGCCTTACGGCGCGTTCGATCAGGCCTCCGCCTGCATAGCAGGCTAGTGCCTCGCGCACTAAATAGCGGGGGAATATCGCGGGCTCTTTCCCCACCATACCTGCCTCGGCCGTGGCCTCACGGGCAGGCAGGCTGCGTTGCTCCTCAGTCACGTAGCCCCGCTATGTTTCTTCCTCGCGCCTTGTCTGGCGGGAAAATAACCTCGCGCTATTCTCCCCTTATTTAATGCCCGAGGCACTGGGCGGGCTGGTAACCTTTGTAGTAGGTAAAAAAAGCTACGAGATTACCCAACGGGGGTGGCGGCGTATGAAATTGTAGAATCATCTGTTGTGGGTGTAAGGTGGGAAGATACGATTTTTCGATGTTCGCCGAAGCAATCGAATTCCTGACTCCGAATTCCGCCCCCCTCTCCCCTACTTCCTCCTCAACTCAAACAAGTCCGTGCGCCGGCCTTTGAGGTTTCTGAGGCTGCCGTACGTATGCAGTTGCTTGAGCAGGGCCAGGTCGAGTTCAGCCACCAGTGTGGTTTCCGCATTGGGCGGCGCTTCGGCCAGGACGCCGTTGCCGGGAAAGGCAAAGTCGGCGGGCGTGAACACGCCGGATTGGGCCACCTGAGTGTCCATATTACTCACCCGGGGCAGGTTACCTACGCTGCCGGCGATGGCGACGTAGCACTCATTCTCGATGGCGCGGGCTTTGGCGCAGAGCTGAATGCGGGTAAATTCGTTCTGCGTATTGGTATGGAAAGGTACGAACAGAATCTGCATCCCTTCCTCGGCCAGCAGGCGTGACAGCTCCGGAAATTCGACATCGTAACCGATCAGAATACCGATTTTCCCGCAATCGGTGTCAAAGGCGGCCAGCTGGCTGCCGCCCCTCATGCCCCAGTAGCTGGCTTCATTAGGAGTGATGTGCAGCTTCTCGTAAGATGCGGTGGTGCCATCCCGGCGGCACAAAAAACCGATATTGACCAGCATGCCTTCCCGAATGAACGGCATGCTCCCTCCAATGATATTGATATTATAGGAAATGGCAAATTCCCGGAGTTTGTCGCGGACCGGTTCCGTAAATTCGGCCAGGCCGCGGATGGCTTCTGCCTCCGGCAGGTTGTCTAAACCAGCCAGCAGGGGTGCGTTGAACAGCTCGGGAAAGAGCACAAAATCCGTTTGATAACCGGAAACAGCATCCACAAAAAACTCCACTTGCTCAAAAAGAGCCTCCAGGCCGCTGAACGGGCGCATCTGCCACTGCATCAGGCCCACCCGCGCCACCTGCTTGGGCAGGTCAACTACTTTCTGCGGCTTCTGGTAGTAGATATTGTCCCACTCCAGCAGCACCGCGTATTCCAGCGAGCTTTCGTCATCCGGTAAATAGCCTTTCAGCACTTTTTTTGCGTGAAAATCATTACTCAGTTGAAAAGAGAGGACCGGGTCGAATATCTCCTTGCGGCGCACGCTGCGAATATACTCACGCGGAGAGAGCTCCTCCGCGTATTTCTGATAATTGGGGATGCGGCCGCCAAAGATAATGCCTTTGAGGTTGAGCTTCTCGCACAGGTCCTTACGGGCATCGTACAGGCGGCGCCCCAGCCGAAGGCCCCGGTAACCGGGATGGATAAATACATCGATGCCGTACAGCACGTCGCCCTCCGGGTCGTGGGTATCGAAGGTGTAATTGCCGGTGATGGCCAGGTAGGAGTGGTTCTCGTCAAAATCCGAATAATTGATGATAAGGGACAGTGCACTCCCCACCACCTTGCCATCCGCCAGCATGACCAACTGCCCCTCGGGAAACTTCTCCAGCAGCGTTCGGATTTGCTCCTCGGTCCACTGCGGTTCTTCCCAATCGCTGTAGGCTTCGATCATGGATTCCTTCAGCTCTACATAATCGCTCAACTCGAGGTTGCGCAGTTCGATTTTTTGAATATCTTTTGGCATGGCGATCGTGGTGTGGTTATAGGGTTATAGGGCTGTGCCGGAGGGGTGTCCATCCATTTAGCAATATAACAATATCTCACACCCTCACCTTCAATAACTGCCCCAACTTCAAAAAAGCCTCTTTCCATTCCTCGCTGGCAAAGACCCATTCCCCTTTATGGTATCCGCTGAGCATAGAATAATAGGAATTCTGGCTACGCCAGAAGTCGAGGGTGAAATTGAGCGATTCCAGCATCTCCAGAATGGTGATCAGGGTTTGCAGGCGCTCCAGGTCGGCCTGGTTCGTATCCAGTTGCTCGATTTCATTGAAGACCCGCTCGCTGACCGCGAGTTTAAAAGTCTGCTCGTTGGTCAGCCGGATGTTCCAGCGGCGGAATTCCGCATACAGGCGGCGAAGCTCCCGGATGTTGAGGCTGCCGTTTTCAAATTGGCGAAGCAAATCCCGGTTGACGACAAACTCCACGGCGCTGCGATAAAAATCGGGTACGGGAATATCGCTGATGGCAATGCCCCGCATCAGCTGGTAGTGGTCGTTGTAGATGGAGCGCATCTCGTTCTCCATCTGGTCGAGGCTTTTCCTGGTGATCTCGCCAAGAATCTTCCTTTTTTCATCCCGGAACAACTCCTGAATGGTATACTTTTCCTGGCCAAAATACTGCTGCATGATGCCGATGACCTCTCCCAGGTTGGTATCCCGAAAGGCATCCCGGATTTTGACGGCCATCTCGTCGAAGATTGCTCTGTCCATATCCAGCAGAATATTGCCTATGATGTGGTGCTGGCCGAGATAGAGCACGGCGAAGCCAAGCTGCCGTTCGGAAAGGGTCGCTTTAGACTTGACGATGGCCTTGCCCACCGCCAGGCGGTGTGTGCCGGCGGAGAGGCGGTAATAGGCTTCGCTTTCGGCAATGTAGTTGAAGAATTCGAGGTGTTCCGGATATTCCTCAAAGATGGAGGACACGGCGTAGTGCATACCTACCCGTACCAGGTCTACCTGAGCAGGCAATACAAACTTTTTGTAGCTGGTCGCTCCGTTTTCGTATGCGTTGCTGGGCGCTTTTTCCAGCCGTTTGACAAATTCACTGTGCAGGTCGGCATCCGCCACATTGAAGGCGTAGTGAATGGCCCGGTTGGCGTACTGCAGAATCTGGTTGGTCTCAAGCCCCGATATTTCGTCAAAGAACCAGCCGCAACTGGTATACATCAGCATGGCGTGCCGTTGCATTTCCATAAGGCGAAGCAACTTGATCTTTTCTTCCTCCTTGAGCTCTTTTTTGGCATTTCGTTCCAAAAAGGCGTTGATCGACCTTTCAGAACGGGCCAGCAGCACGTGAATGTAATCCTCCCGCGCAGCCCATACATCCTTCAGGAGCTTCGCTCCCTCCTTTTCATACAGGGGGATCAGTTCGTCTCTCAGCCAATCCAGGGCTTCGCGCAGGGGTTTGCGCCACTCCTGGTTCCAGCCCGGGCGGCCCCCTGAATTGCAGCCGCAATTGGAGCGCCAGCGTTCCACGCCATGCACACAACTCCAGGAGCTGTTCTCGTGAATCTGGGCTTCGTATTCAGGAGGGAACTTTTCCAGATACTGGCCATAATTGGTAATGGACACTTGCCCACTGTCCTCAATGTTTTTCAGGCAGGAAGCCAGCGCCATTTCACCGTGCCGGTGGTGGTGGCCATAGCTCTCGCCATCGGTGGCGATATGCACCAGTTGGGGCTCCTCGTTGGCGTCGAACGCCTTGGTGAAGCGGCTGGCAAAATAGCTGCCGTTGTTGAGCAAGCCTTCGAAAGCAACCCCCTGGGCAATGCCTCCATGATAGAAAAACAGCACGATAGTGCGGCCCGACGGCAGGCGGCATTGGTAAGGGCGCCGGGTATCGACGCCACCGTCTCCGAAACCCAGCCACTCTTCAGAGCCAATCTTACGGAAAGCCTTGGCCTGCCGGGGCGCCAAAATGGTAAACTTGATATCATTTTCGGCAAGTACCTCCAGGGTCTCCGTATCGGCAGCCGTTTCCGCCAGCCAGATGCCTTCCGGCTGCCTGCCAAAGCGGTATCTAAAATCCTCTATTCCCCACTTCACCTGGGCTTCCTTATCCCGGCGGTTGCACAAAGGCAGAATGAGGTGGCTGTGTACCTGCGCCAACGCGGATCCATGGCCGCCAAAGCGCTCCTGGCTTTGTTTGTCGGCATCGAGAATACCCTGGTAGGCCTCGGGGTCACTTTTCTCCATCCAGGACAGCAGCGTCGGGCCAAAATTGAAGCTGATCCGTGAATAATTGTTGATGATGCCTACTATATTGTCTTCCTTATCCAGGATACGGGCCGCCGTGTTGGGCGCATAACATTCGAAATTGATGCGCTCGTTCCAGTCGTGGAAAGGAGCCGCCGAGTCTTGTTTCTCAACGGACTCCAGCCAGGCATTCTCCCGGGGAGGCTGGTAAAAATGACCGTGAATACAAACGAATTTATTCGCTTTACTCATAAGTTTTATTTTGATCTTATTGTTAAGGCTATTCTTTCGTAAGAAGTTCGTCCTCAATGATTTAAAAAACGTATAGCTCCCAAATTAGTGTAATATATACACTAAGATAAGCATTTGAACCGGAAAAAATAGAGGCTTGTTTTGATTTACCAGATTATTTTCTTTGGATTCTTCCTGACTTCCTTAGGAATGTACATAAGAAAGACGGCCGGTTCAGCGTTAAAGGAGGGCGAGTTAACTTACTTTAAACTAAAAATTATTAAAATGCGCAAACTATTCCTTTTTGCTATTGTGGCTTTCGTCCTCACTTCCTGCAGCAATGTCGGAAAGTATAAAGAAGCTATTGAAACGCTTTCTTCCGATTGGGAATCCACCACAAGCCAGGTTACGGGCGCCGTAGACCAGATTACCCAGGCTCAGGAGATGGCCAAATCCGCTTTGGCAAGCATGAACCCTTCCGAAGAAGTGGCCGCCACGCTTAACGAAGAGCAAACCGGCAAGCTGAACATTCTGAAGCAGGCTACTCAGGCCCAGATGGGCGACCTGGGAACCCTGGCCCAGCAGGCTTTCGAATTTGTCACTAAATGGCAATCGGAAGGTGAAAAACTGACCGCTCTCAAGGACGGCCTGTCCAGCGGCAAACTTCCCGGCGACGTGCAGGGCACCATTGATAGCCTGAAAGGCCTCATAAGCACTGCCGGGGAAAATGTTACGACCTGGACGGGTAAGGTGGACGCCGCTAAGCAAGCGGTAGCCAGCGCCCAACAGTCCTACACCGACCTGATAGCCAGCCTTAATCAATAGCGCTAAGAGCTTGTCCAAATTTCGGCCTTCGAGCCGAAAACAGTTCATTTTTTGCTTAGATTGAGGCGCGGGTTCAGGATGATGGCAGCGCTATCAAGCCTGGTTCCGTAACGAAATAGAAGCGAAAAAGGGCCATTTGCAGGCCGATTGTTGAATTTTGGACAAGTGCTAAATCAGGCCAACGGCTTCCGGGCCGGCAGAGGTCATCCTGAATTTCAGGGTGACTTCTGTTTTTACAGCTTATTTGTTGTTCGCATTGCTCCCTTCTCAACCATTCTCTTTTTTATTCCTTTCTATATTTATGCCTTCAACTAAGAAAAAAGAATTCAAGCTTATGATCAACTGGAGACACCTGCTCTTACTCGGCCTTGTTATTTCTACCAGCTTTCAGCTGCCGGCTCAGGCGCCCCGGAAATGGACCTCCGCAGAAACCTATAAGGCCATTCAGAAGCTCAATTTTCTGGGCTCGGCTCTCTACGTTGCCGCCCACCCTGATGATGAAAACCAACGGCTGATTTCCTACCTCTCCAACGATGTGAACGCCATCACCACCTATCTGGCCATGACCCGGGGCGATGGCGGCCAGAACGAAATCGGCCCTGAAATTGAAGAGTTGCTGGGTGTGATCCGAACCCAGGAACTGCTGGCCGCCCGCCGCATCGACGGCGGCAACCAGATGTTCAGCCGCGCCAACGATTTCGGCTATTCCAAAAACCCGGAGGAAACCCTGGAAATCTGGGGGCACGATGAAGCCCTGTCCGATGTGGTTTGGGCGATCCGCAAATGGCGGCCCGACATTATCATCAACCGTTTCGACCATGAATCGGCAGGCCGCACCCACGGCCACCATACGACCTCGGCCATGCTGTCTTACGAAGCCTTTGAACTGGCCACCGATAAAAACGCCTTCCCGGAGCAACTGGAATACGTCGACACCTGGCAACCCAAAAGGTTGTTTTTTAATACTTCCTGGTGGTTTTACGGCAGCCAGGAAAATTTTGAAAAAGCGGACAAGTCTAAAATGCTGAGCCTCGATGTGGGGGTGTACTACCCCGTTTTGGGCAAGTCCAACACCGAAATTGCGGCCGCCGCCAGAAGTATGCATAAAGCCCAGGGCTTTGGCGATGCAGGCACGCGTGGTTCCCAGATGGAGTACCTCCAACTGCTGAAAGGAGAAATGCCTGCCGACAAGGAAAATCTCTTTGCCGGCATCAACACTACCTGGAGCAGGATCGAGGGTGGAGCGCCCATCGGTAAAATCCTGTCGGAAGTAGAAGCTTCTTTTCAGTTTACCAACCCCGGCGCCAGCGTGCCTCAACTGATGGAAGCCCTAACCCTGATCGAAGCCTTACCCGACGGGTTCTGGAAAAAGATGAAACAGCAGGAAATCAAAGAGGTCATCCAGGCCTGCCTGGGCTTATACCTGGAAGCAGCTGCCGGCGAGTCTTCCGCCACCTCCGGGGAAGCAGTCGAATTGAATATCGAAGCCATCAACCGCTCCCGGATACCGGTTCGCTTACAATCGGTTAGCATTCTTCCGGCGGGCCTGGACACCACGCTTTCTCTGGCCCTCGACTACAACGAAGGCCAGAAATTGTTTAAAACGGTTACCCTGCCTTTGGATATGGAAATGACCAGCCCCTACTGGCTGAAGGACCCATGGGAAGAGGGGCGGTATACGGTTGCCGACCAACGCCTGCGCGGTTTGCCGGAAACCCCCAAAGCCTTCCGCGTCCAGTTTGACCTGATGGTAGCCGGGCGCCCGTTCACCCTGCAAAAAGAAGTGGTGTACAAGTACGAAGACCCGGTAAAAGGAGAGGTGTTTCAACCTTTTGAAATTACGCCGCCGGTATTTGTGGAGACGGCCGAACCGGTTTATGTTTTTGGGCACGACGAGCCCCAAACCGTTGAGGTCGTCGTCAAGTCGGGCAAAGCAAATGTATCCGGAACGCTGGAACTATGCCACAGTGCAGGATGGTCGGTAAAACCGGCGTCCATCGACTTCGAGTTGAACCTCAAAGGCGAGGAAAAAACCCTGCGTTTTCAACTCTCTCCGCCCCGGCAACAGGACGAAAATTTCATCGTCCCTTTGGCCAAGGTGGAAGGCCAGGGCTACAGCCGGAAACTGACCCGGATTGACTACAACCACATACCGGTGCAAACCATCCTGCGGGATGCATCCGCGAAGGTGGCGCGGGTAGAACTGGAAAAAGCCGGTAATGATATAGGTTATATCATGGGCCTGGGCGATGAGATTCCCGCCAGCCTGGAACAGATCGGCTATCATGTCTCTCTTTTGAAGGAAGGGGATATCACACTGGAAAACCTTCAGCGCTTTGACGCCGTCATCCTGGGGGTAAGGGCTTACAACGGACTGGAGCGGGCCCGTTTTTTCCAGCCGGCCCTCTTTGAATACGTTAAAAAAGGGGGAACGCTGATCGTTCAATACAACAAGAACTTCGGCCTGACCCTACCCATGGAAGATCTTGCCCCCTATCCATTGAAAATCTCCCGCGACCGGGTGACGGTGGAAAATGCTCCGGTGCGCTTCCTGAAACCCGAGCACCCCATCCTGAACTGGCCCAACAAGATCACGGAATCGGATTTTGACGGCTGGATACAGGAAAGGGGCCTCTACTTCCCCAACGAGTGGGCGGAACAGTTCGAACCCATCCTCTCCAGCAATGACCCGGGAGAGCCGCCCCGCGATGGCGGCCTGCTCGTAGCCCGCTACGGTGAAGGTTATTATATCTATACCGGCTATAGCTGGTTCCGGGAATTGCCGGCCGGCGTGCCCGGGGCGTTCCGCTTATTTGCCAATATGATCTCAATCGGGAAGAAGCCGAGGCCGTAAGGAGACGTCAATTCGGGGTTCGCAATGAATCCACGAACCCCGAATTCACGAACTCAAAAATTACGAAGCCACCTCCTTGCCCCCTACGGGCTTGTCGAGGATTTGTTGATATATCTCTTCTATACTAGGGTTGCCGGTAATTCCATTGTCCTCTTCTTCCTGAGCATCTCTGACCATCAGCTTGGGGTTGACGTATTGATAATCTGCTTCGTGGTATTCGTAGATCGACCAACGCTCCCAGTTGTATTCCAGAGCGGTCAGGTTTTCCACCCAATCCCCAGAGTTGAGGTAGGTGACCGGTTTACCCTGTACTTCTTCGGTTCGCATCTGTGGGCGGTGAATGTGCCCGCAGATGACGTAGTCGTAGTCTTCCTCGGCGGCCAGTTTCAAAGCGGTTTTTTCAAAATCGCTGACGAATTTAACGGCTTCCTTCACCCTGTGCTTCATTTTTTTGGCGAAGGACATCCGGGACAAGCCCATTGCCTGCCGCAGATTATTGATGAAACGATTGAGCACAATCAGCCAATCGTACCCCTTACCACCCAGGCGGGAAATAAAAGGAGAGTACTGAATGAACAGGTCGAAGATATCTCCGTGAAAGATCCAGTAAGACTTCCCCCCGAGTTGCAGGATGAGTTTATCGCGGAGGTGGATATTGCCGGCGGAAAAATCCGAGTAGCGCCGCAGTGCGTCGTCGTGATTACCGGTTATGTAATAGACTTTAACCCCTCTTGAAGCCATTTTAAGGATGTACTGGATGACCTGGATGTGGTCCTTGGGAAAATAACGCTTCCGGAATTGCCACATGTCGATGAAGTCGCCATTTAAAATAAGCATACCGGTTTGGATGCTCTTCAGGTAATTGAGCAGCTCCTTAGCATGGCAGCCATAAGTACCTAAATGAACATCGGATAAAATAACAATATCGAGCTCCCTTTTCATGTATAGCCTGATAAGATGGTTTTATTTGGTTGTAAGTGCAACCGAATTCTATTACCCCCTCAATTTCAGGCTTATTTGTGAAGTACATGTAAAGCGGGAATTATATAATGATTAACATTAATCCTCCGCAACGATGCCGCATTCGCCTTTAGCTGTTTGCTATTCGCAGCACCATGCCTTGTTACCGGGAACCGGTGGCGGGAACAAAAATGCGCTTGTAGAACACGCCGGCTTCCGGAATAGGCGCCAACATGAGCCGCTCATGAGTGAGTTCCAGAATATCGTTGGGTTGGCCCTGCCCGCTGAGGTTGATGGTCATCTGTTTGCCGTTGCTGCTCATCTCCCAGGTTCCGCTCTGCTCGATACCATTGGTGACAACCATGAGCGTTCCGTCTTCTTTGAAATCAAAGACCGCATCCTTGTAGATGGTCATCGCTCCCTGCACCATGGCCATTTCACTTTCGGTAGGCTCCTGAATGCGCAGGGAATCAAGAATGGCCTGGGCATCATAACTCCAGCTTCCGATCAGGGTTTGACGGGCGTCTTCATTGTCCTTACAGGCAGAGAGCAACAAGAGTAGGAGCGCAAAAAAAGAGAATATCCTCATGGAAAATGATTTTACCAACAATATTGGCAAAAGTAGGGCCCAATAGGGGAAATTTTAAACTTTCAGGATTAAACTTTCCCGGTTGGAACTAGGAGACTACCTTTTTGAGGCTCTTCCGGTAGTCTCTCGGGCTCAGCCCGGTAATGCTCTTAAACTGCCGGTTGAAGTGGGAAAGGTTGTTAAAACCACTGTCAAAACTCACGGCGGCAATGGTCAGGTTTTCGTCTCCCAGCAGGCGGCAGGCATGGGCAATGCGAAATTCATTGACAAACTGGCTGAACGTCTTTCGGGTTAACTTTTTAAAGTAACGGCAAAAAGCAGGCACCGTCATATTGACCCGGGAAGCGGCCTCATCCAGGTTGACATCCTCCTGAAAGTTATTTTCCACATAATCGTAAACCGCTTCGATGCGCTTCTGGTCCTGGGCATTCACTTCCAGGGCAAAACCACTGGCATTGAGCATTTTGTGTTCGTCCGAACGGGCCATCAGGTGCAGGATGGACAATAACTCCAGCAAGCGGTCAAAACTTCCGAGCCTCATCATGTTCTGCAGGCGGTTGCCAACCTCCTCTTTGATCGCTCCCTGGAAGGAGATACCCTGCCGGGAAAGCTCAAAGAGCCGCTTGATGGCCTCCATCTCCGGCTTGCTTAAAAAACCCTGGCCGAGAAAATCTTCCTTCATCTGCACGACGATCTCAACGTGCTCTTCAAAAAGCTCCTCCGTAAAGCCAAAGTGCGGAAGGTTGGGGCCCAGGAAGATCAGGTCGCCATCTTCAAAGAAAGAAATATGATCGCCAATGTGGCGCTTACCACGGCCGTTGGAGATGTATACAATCTCGTATTCCGGGTGAAAGTGCCAGTGCGGCCGGTTGCACTCTTCCATATCATCAAATCGCCGGATGGTGAATGAGCTACCAAAGACCGGCTCGATCTTTTCCAAAATTGCTTTCATACTTATTCTGGTCATATCCCAAACAAGGAAAACGCGAAAAGGGTTCTTGTTGTTTTTACACTAAGTTAAAAGTTTGCATAATTTAACACTGAATTAATCTGTTCTCATTCCTTGTTAATGGAGTATCACTATCAGCAAAGATTCAGGAAGACTCGCTTTCCATTCCCCCGTACCTTTGCATCTCAAATTGAGCGTTTCATACATTACCATTTATGATAGTGGGCTTCATAAAAAAGGAGCGCCACTTTTTTTATGACTCTGTATTTGACGATAATTCCAGTTGAACGTAACTAAAATAGTCACCCAATTGCTTATGATCAGAACACTGAAAGCTTTTGCACTGCACTTACCGAGCCTTTCCGTAGGGCTCACTTTTATGACTTTGAGTATCCTTTTCGGCAGCTGGCTGGCCCGGCTTCCGGAAGTACAGGCGGCCCTGGCCCTTTCCGAGGGCCAGTTGGGGCTGGCTCTGCTGGGCCTGCCGCTGGGCGCCCTGACGCTGACGCCCTTTGCGGGCTGGCTGATGAAGCGCCTCCACACCGGACGGGCGATGATCTTGTCTACCCTTTTATTTTGCGCCTGCCTGCCCATTCCGGCATTCGCGCAAAGCCAGTGGGCCCTCATGGGGGGGCTCTTTTTGGTGGGCCTGGCCAATAGTTTTATGAACATATCTATGAATGCGGCGGCGGCAGCCATCGAGCAGCAGTACCGCATCACCATCATGTCGATCTGCCACGGTATGTTCAGCCTCGGCGCCATGATCGGCGCCGGCAGCGCCGGCCTGATCGCAGCCGCCGACGTCCCCTTGCAGGGCCACCTCATAACCGTAGCCCTGATCATGGTCGGCTTGCAGTTTCTGCTGCGGCCCATTATTTTAAATTTGCCCAACAGCAATTCGGAGGGCTCCTCCTTCGCATTGCCTCCGAAAGCCTTGCTGGGGCTGGTCTTCATTGGTTTTTGCATCATGATCGGCGAAGGCGCCATAGCCGACTGGAGCGCCATCTATCTGCGCAATATTCTGGAGGCCAACCCCTTTGTGGCCAGCCTGGGCTATGCCGGCTTTTCCATGGCCATGGCGATGGGCCGCTTTGCCGGGGATGGTATCAAGGTACGGCTGGGCGCCGCCCGGTTGGTGATCATCGGCAGCCTGCTGGGCGCCGGCGGCCTGGCGCTGGCCATCCTGATCCCCTACCCCGTGACCGCCGTGATCGGCTTCACCCTGGTAGGGCTGGGCTTTTCTTCAGTGGTGCCCCTGCTGTTCAGCGCTGCTGCCAAGACGCCAGGCGTGGCGCCCGGTACCGGCATTGCCGCAGTGGCCAGTTCCGGCGTGGTAGGTTTCCTCATCGGCCCGCCGCTGATCGGCGGCATTGCCGAGCACTTTGGGCTGGGCTTCGGCCTGGGCGTAGTGGCCGCCCTGGCGCTGGTATCGGCGCTGGTGGCCAGGCGGGTGCGGATTTAAGGTGAGTTATTGTTATTTTTTGGTGACTATTCAGCAGTTCGCTTTTAGCAGTTTGCTATTCGCTCTGCAATGCCCTTAAAAGCAGGAATCCAGGCTTGATGAACCAGTTCTTTGCTTTAAGCCCAGTTTTGGGCAGGTTCTTGCGAACTGTGAATAGCGAACTGCGAATTGCTGAATAGTTACATTTTTTGTAACTATTTATTACTCATTATATTCCCATAAACATGGAGGCCGGGCAAATGCCCGGCCTTTTTTGTTACCCCTGGATACGGACGGTGGCAAACGGCCCTTGGTTCTACTTTGTTACTTTAAGGAAATCGACACGATTATCCTCCCCCTCCCTGCGGCCGACCCTCCGAAATGCTTCGGAGCAGGCTCTCCAGAGGGGTATATCCGGGGGCCATTCGCTTTGGCAGTCCAATCGTTTCGAGCCCTTCATATGAAAGATATTTTAAAGTGACAAAGTAGAATTAGGGCCCGGCGAAGAATAACTACCAGGTTTTATGGTTTTCCTGCCTGCTTACCGCCGGCCGGCCGGTATTGCGGCCAGGCCCTTTCGGAGGCCGGGCTGGGCCAACAATGGGCCTGCATGAGGCCTCCGCAATACCGTCCTACCTAAACAGGTGTTTCAACTACGGTACGCGCCAGCAGATTGTCCATGAAATGGTAACGAACACTTAAAAAGAGAGATAAAAGGAGTGATGAAATAGTGGTTTCCTGTAAATATTTTAACTAAATTGATACATTAAAACCTAATTCCTGAAACCCAACCCCCTCCTCATGGAAAAAAACCAGTTATTTCCGGTTTTAGCACTATTGCTATCTGCCTCTTTTCTTGTTGCCCAACCCTCCTCTCCTGACTGGCTGGACTATGACGCCTCGTCGGGGCAGTTCCGGCTGAAGCAGGCCCCTCCGCTCAACGGCTGGCCGGAAGCTAAAGAGAAACCGTCCTGGGGAATTTACCTCTGGGAATTCGGCGACGGCCACTACTCCTTCGAAGAAGAACCCGAACACCGGTATGCAAACAAAGGTAGCTATCAGGTGCGCCTGCACCTCACCCCCTTTTACGCCACCAACGACCCGGTAAGCCTCCGGGAGCGAATCGAAGCCCCGGGAAAGGCCAGGCGTACGCCCCTTTACGACCTGGGGGGTAAAAAAGCCTTGCTGGAAAGCAACTCATCCGACTACATCGTTCCTGAACAGGCTTTTCAACTGGTCACCCATTACGAAGCGCCTACCGGGTTTTCCGGCAAACAAGGCGGCTACCTCTTCGTATTTTTTAATAAAAAGAAGGAGATCAGCCTCAGCCTACTCTACAATGCTTTTGAGCTGACCGGCGAACGAACGCACTATCAGGAAGAAGCGCTTCCCGAAAATGAGGTCATGCCCCTCATTACCAGCCAACTGAAAGGAGAACGGCAAACGGCTGCTCTGGAACTGGCCAACCAGTACAAGGGCAAACTCGCCTACCGCATCGAAAATATGGGGCCCGGAGAACAACGGCGGCTGTTCCTTTCGCTGTTTGCCAGCAAGCACCTCAAAACTCAGCAGGATAAAAACCGCGAGCTGACCGTGGCCATGCTCTGGGCGCCTGATTCCGGCAACTTCAGCCCGGAAGCCTACTCCGCCCAGCACAAAATGCAAATCCTGGCAGTGTATGACCCCAACCGCATCCGGGTACAGCCCCGCATTTCGCATTACCGAAAAGGCTATTCCAAGGAACTGCAGTACCGCGTAGAGTTTCAGAATAAGGAAGAAGGCCGGGTCCGGGACGTAACGGTCAACGTGCCCATCGACAAAAGCCTCAACCTGGAAACGGTCCGGTTGGGAAAAATGGATCCCGCGCTGCCAACCTGTCCTTATGGCTACCGGGGCAAAGACCTCTCCTGCATCGAGATAAGCCCGGCCACTGGGCTTTACAAGGATACCGTGCGCATCACGCTGCGCAATGCCGGCCTGGAGGGGACAAAATCCAAGGGCTTTTTTCAAAGTAAGAAGTCCACAAAGGGGTTTGTGGAATTTAACATCGAGACTACCGATCAGAAGGTGGGCGCCAACCGGGTGCGGGCCTTTATCGTTTTTGACGCCGTAGATCCGGTGGAAACCCGCAACGCCAAAACGCAGTGGCGCCACCGGGCCGCCTATTTCCGCCCCGGTTTTTCCATAGGCCCCAGCGTTAAAGGCTTCGAAAGTGACGCTTCCGGCCTGGGTGGGCGCATCAACCTGGCTTTCGGCGTTCAGGACGCCCCCATCACCACCGGGCTGGCTTACGGGGTCGAACTGGGTTTTTCCGACTTCCGTTTTACCCGTGAGGTGGCCAGCCCGATCGAGAATCCGGGAACCCTGCCGGCCGGCTCCCAGCTGGTAACCGTCGAACACGCCCGCCTCAATTACCTGGAAGCCAGAGCCTGGGGCGGCTATCAACTCAATGGCTGGCTGCGGGGCTACGCCGGCGCCGGCATTTCGGTTCCGGCCTCCGGAAAAGTGGAAGTACAGTCCAGCATCAATAATCCAGGAGATGATTTTATGATCCTCCAGGAGTCGGGGAAATCCCGGTTTGGGCTGCTCCAATCCAAAGAGCCACTTTCGATATTCAACTCGGAGTCGGACCTGCGCAACTCCGTGGGCCTCACCTGGCAGTTCGGCGTAGAAGGGGGTATCCTGGATATTTTCACCCTGGGGCTCAATCAGGAAATCCGCTTCTTCCCCACCTTTTACCATCGGGAATGCGCCAGCCTCTTCAACTGGCAGGCCTACCTGAGGGTCCGGTTGTTCCCCGTGGGAGGAAAGTTGTAAACCTGGCCAGGAATTGCCTTTTTGTTCATATTATATCTATTACACCTAAGTATCCAGTCAACATGAGAAATATTCTGATCCTTATCCCGATTACCCTCTTGCTCGCCGCCTGCAATTGTGACGAAGACCATCCGCTGGTGAACACAGAAGAACTCGTAGTGCCCGATGTATTCGTCGTTACCGATGTCCGTTACACCTCGGTTTTATTGGGTGACAGCCCGAGAGAGGGCATTCAGGTGCTCTTCAACCGGAACGTCAACCCTGAGTTTGTCATTGATAGCGTGACCTTCTTCCTGGAAGGGGAGGATATTTTCTTTTCCGGCTCCCTGGATGTGGATAGCAACTGGATTTTCGTGCCTTGCGGATACTTCTACTGCCTGAGCGCCGAAGATTGTAAACCGGTGATCCGGCTGGCGAGCTCGCCGGATGCCAGTATCCGCAGTACAGATGACGAACTCCTGGACGGCGACCGGGATGGCCAACCGGGAGGCGATTTCATTCAGGAGGTATCCGTTGCCGACTGCCAGTTTCCCTACTTCGGCCTGTCTATCTTCCCCGGAGAAGACACCCTATTCATCTCTAGCAGCACAAGCAACACGCTGTCTTTTGAAGTCGATTTCACTGTGGAAGCGGACCCCCTCACGCTCCAATGGAATACGGGGGATGACAACATCAAGATCATTAACCTTAACAATAACGAACCGGTCCCATTCACCCTGGAATGGGGGGGGAATAACGGAATCCAATCCATGGACCTCATCATTTACTATCCAACCGAATATTGCCCCAGTGGGCAGGCCTGTAATTTCAGAGTGATCATCGAGGAATCGTTCCGCAGCCTGCTCGGCATTCAGCTGGACGGAGACGGGGATGGCAATCCGGGGGGCAATTTCATTAAGGACTATACCATCATAACAGATACCGGCCCGTTACTACAGCTCAAACTGCCCGGCAACGATACGACCTATCTGAGCTGGCCAACCGACACCAATATCGTGATGCTGGATTTCTCCTTCTCTCTTCCCGTAGGCCCTAACAATCTCATTGCCGGCGAAGACTTAAGGGTATATTGCCAGGATAACAGCCTCATTTCTTCAGGCCTTTACGACTTCTTCTGGGTAATGAATTCTGACACGGACGCGAGGCTTGAAATGATTAGCGAGGAACCACTTAACATTTGTGGAACCATTGATGATCCCAATGGCCTCCCGGTGGTCGTTTTCAAAGTGGTCATATTGGACCGGGTCCAAAGTACAAATGGCATACAGTTGGACGGCGATTACGACGGTTTTCCAGGAGGCCAGGCAGTTAAGTATTTTATTTTAAGTACGAATTAACGGTCAAAAGGCAACCGCTCCGAACGCCACAGCAGCAGGCGCCCGTCCAGGGTTCCCCCGGCGTACCACTGTCCCTGCGGGTGAGCGGCGATGGCATACAGCTGGCAGGTGCCGGACAGGCGTTGGAACAGAAAACCGTCCCTCGAATACAAGCCCATCTCACAGGAGTTACTGGTGGGGCTGAGATAAGCCTGCCCATCCAGAAACCAGATGGCGCCAACCCTGGCAGGCAGAAGTTTTTGCTCCTGATCCTGGCCATTCCAGAGGTAGGCCGAATCGCTATCAGTAAGGGCCAGCGTCTCGCCATTGCCCCCCACCGACAGCCCGCCCAGGGCTTGCCCCGGAGAGGTTAACGCTTGTTGCTCCAGCCCCGGAAGGGAGCGAAGGCTCAGCTTTCCATCCAGGGTGGCCGCCAGCAGGGCCTTCCCATCAGCCGTGAAAGCCAGGGCGCTGATATCGGGCAGGTTATCGTCCTGGATTTCTTTCAGTAGTTTTTCCTCCCGCCAGTTCCAGAGGCTGATCCGCCCGGTTGCATCGGCGGCAGCCAACCGGTCTCCCATCAAGGCAATGATGCCAGGGCTGCCGCCGGGAAGTTCGATCCGATGGATCACCTTTCCAGACTGAAATTCCACAAATATGGCCGCGCCCTGCGCCGTAGCGCCAACCAGCAACGCCCCATCGGCAGTGGTGAGCAGATGGGTAATGGGCCCTTCCGGCCAGAGGTAACGGCTCAGCAGGCCCCAGTTTTTGGTATTGAGGATAAAAATGCTGTCCGAATCGCTGGCCGCCGCCAGATACCGGCCATCCGGAGCGAAAACCAATTGTTCGATACTGGACAGGCTGAGCGGTTGCTCCTGCTTCGGTAAAGGATACGGGAAGGCCCAGGAGCAAACCGTGCTGTCGGCGGCTGCCGTGAAAAGGATATCCCCGCCATCCAGATAGGATAAGCTCTGGAGCGCGCCGTGGAGCCCTTTGAGCCGCCGGTAAGGCTGCCCACCCTCCGTTTCGGTGGCCAGTACAGCCCCTCCGGCATCAGCGGAGATCAGGAATTGGCCGCCGCCGGAAAAGGCCAGGGCAGTGATGTCCGCTTTATGTCCGGCAAGAGCCGCCTTGCTTTCCCACCTGTCTCCTACCCTTCGCCAGAGCTGCAGCGCGCCGTTTGAGCCGCCAATGGCCAGTAGGCTGCCGGCCTGGTTAAAGGCCAGAACATCCGCCGCCGCACGGCCCCATTGAAGCCCTGTAGCAGGGCGGACGGACTGGGTAAGGAAGCTGAATTCCAGAATTTCGCCATTTCCCATTCCGATGAAGGCAAGTTCTTCGTTGAGGGCAGGCAGGCTGCCGGCGGTAATGGACTTCGCCGGCCCGGGCAGCGCCAGCTCCTGAAGGAGTTTTTTCGTTTGGATATCCCATAACCGCACCGCACCGCCGGCGTGAAGAGTGAGCAGCCACTGCCCCTGAGTGGAAACGGCCAGCGCCCGCACCGAGGCTCCGTCAGCGCCCGGCTGAAGAGTAAAAGTGTCATGTTCTCCTGACTCCCAGTCCCATCGGTAGGCTTTCCGGTCTTCCGATCCGATAAACAGGCTGCCGTCCGGGCCGAAGGCCAACGCGTAACAGGGGCTATTGGGCGCCACAAAAGAATCGATCTGTTCCTGCTCATTTGTAGCATACAAGTATACGGGATTGCCCGCTCCGGTGGCCACTGCAAAGTGCGCCCCGTCGGGCGAGAAGGCGGCTGCGTTGAGGTGGTGTCCGGTTTTGAGCAGCAGTTGGGACAACACGTTCTGTTCATAAATCCGGTAAGCCGCTTCCAGTTTCTCCGTCGCTTCCGGCGCCTGGCGGTAAGCGTTCAAAATAAGGGGCAGGCCCGCGCTGGGGTCTTCTTCAGCCAGCAGGCGCCCCTGGTTGTATTCATTTTCGATGGCGAGCTGCCGGCGGCGCTGTTCCGTTGAACGCCAAAAGAAGAGGGCTACTGCGGCTACGATGATAATAGCTATGACGGCGGCCCACCGGAAAATGCGGTTTCGGCGGCGTTCTGCTTCCAGTTCCTCCCGCCGGTGGCGGCTTTTTTCAATCAGCTCAATTTCCATCGGCAGCCACACCCGCATACCTTCCGCCCCCTGTTCTACGAGGGCCAAGTCGTCTTCCTCGATGATCGCCTCCTCCGGGTCCCGAATGAAATCGATCACCTTGGTTTCCAGGATGCGCAGGGCCCGCTGGCCCGGCTTGTCGGAATCGCGCATTTCCTTCTGGACAATAGGCGCCAGGGTATCGTGGGCCAGGGCGGTCTTCCGGCCTTCCATTCCAGCCAGCAGGTAGGTGTCCTGAAAACGGTGGATGAGCTCGTCCAGGATGTCGCTCTGATGCTGATAGAGGATGTGCAATTGCTGGAGGTCGCGGCTTTCGGCTGTGCCCAGGCGGGTCGTGTGAAAGTTGAGGATGTCAAGGGCCAGTCCAGAGCTGGCTACCGCTCTGCCTGCCGTTTTTTCCCATTGCTCAATTTGCTTCATCTGTTGCTGAAAGAAATCACTCAGCAGGATGCCTTGCTCCTGAAGCAGGTGGTAATTTTCGGACTTGAATACGCGCGGCGACTGGCCTTCCTGAAGCTGCCACATTTTGGTGAGAATGATCTGCAGGACGGGGGAGATCGGGGAGTCCGGGTCTGCGATGAGGTTGTTGGCAATTTCCAGGGGCAGGCCGGGTTCTACCTCCAGATTGTATTTTTGCCGCAACTGTTCGGAAGTCGTCAGCCCGTTGACTACCTCCATAATGCCTTTTTTGTCGAGTTTATCCAAAAAAAACTCTTCGCGCAGGATGCGGTAGCGGTTAAAAATCTTGAGGAAGTCAGAATGATATTCCTTGCGGTAACTGAGCAGCAGTTTGCCCCTGGGCCGTTGCCCGAGGTCGCCGAAGATGTGTTGCACCTGCACCAGCAGGCTCTCCAGCTCATTGGGCAGTTCCTTATTGGGGCGGGTGAAAACTTCCTCCACCTGATCCAGGAAGATGAGCAGGCCTTTTTTTTCTGAAGCCTGCTCGATGCTCAGCCATTGGCGGCGGAGATCGGCCCCGAGGGGCGGCTGGGCCTGTTCGGCCAGGCCTTGTTTTTCGCGGTAATTCTGGATGAGGCCCTCCACCTGCCGCCGGGCGTCGCCTTCCAACTGAGAGAGGGTGTTTTCCAACTGCTGAATATCCTGCTGAATTTTTTTCTTGGCGATCTCCTTATCTTCTCCCGGCCATTCCTGGGGCAGCCCTTCGACGCCCAGGGCTTCCATCAACTGCCTGAGCAGGCCCTTGGTGCGGTCCCGCCGCAGGTACCGCAAATCGTGCTGCTCTTCCAGGCGCGGGAACAGGCCCGCGTAAAGAAGCGAGGATTTACCCACTCCCGACTGTCCATTGAGCAAGACGACGGGAGCCCCCAAAGGCATTGTCAACTGCCGGTACAATTGCTGGATGGCGTTGCCTCTGCCGAAGAAAACCGGCGCTTCTTCCTTGGTATATCGGCGCAAATAGTGAAAAGGCTCATTGGGCGGGCGGTACTGCTCCGGAAGAGACGGCAGGCCGAACAGCGGGTTATCGGCAGCCGCCGGCAGGTTCCAGCCCGGCGCCTCTCCCTTTGGGTCGCGGTAGAGCAATTCCCAGGGGAATCGGCCTTCAACCGCTTCGATGGCTGCGCCGCGCTGTTCGAGTTCGTAGTACTGGCCCCACTCTTTTTCCCCTCGGGCGGCCACTGCTTCGCGGGTAGCCCACTGCCAGGCCTTGTCGATCGACAGGCCGTCCGCCAGCGCTTCGTAAAAATGAATGGATAACTCGGTGGCGAGGGTATCGGATACCGCCTGCACGGTGCCGATCACGGCGGGTACGCCTTTTTCTTTCAACGCATTGGCCTGCTGAATAGAATAACACCCGTTGAGAAAAACCAATTGCAGGCCTTCCATACCGGCCAATAGGGGAATCAGGCCGGCGGCATGAGCGGCGGCGGCGCCCCCTCCTTCCTGCTCCAGCAACAATTCGAGGCTATTGGCGTGGCCGCTGAAGTGAAATAGAGCAATACGCCCCTGGTATTTGGGCTTCCGGAGGGTGTCGGCCAGCAAGGGCAGCGTTGCGTTCGGAAGAATCTCCACTTCGCATAAGCCCGAATCTTCCGCTTTTTCCAAAATGGTTTTCAGCGCGTTGAGCTCGCGGGGAAGGTTGCGCAGGTAGCGGTTGCCCCTTTCCCGTTCATTGGCAAAGGCAAGAACAATAACCGGTTTGGACATGGGTGGTGTTTTTTTCTGAAATATTTGCGGACGATAGAACCTGTCCGCAAATATTTCAGGCGTCAGCCCGGCAGGAGTAAAGCATCCTTATGCGCCCGTCCGGGCTATTTTTAAGTACGTGCTTGGACAAAAACAATATAAGAGCGTGTTGGGGATTTACTTTTGATGTCGAAAATGAGCAGATTTTGGTTCTCAGGAAGCCATTTTTGAGCCGCATAGCATCGCTACGTGGCGAAAAAATGGCGAAATGAGGTTCAAAAGATGCACATTTGCAGGCCAAAGGGTAAATCCCCAACACGCTCTAACAATTCAGCCATATAACAATATGACCAGCCCCCCCGGAAAAATGCGCTTAGCACTTTGCTTTCGAAACAACATAGGTTCGGCTAATATTGTCCAAGCACTTACTTCCTCAGGCTTCCGCCATTTCCTCGTGCGCTTCCATCAGTTTCTGCTGAATGTCATGCGGAACCGGGTTGAACTCGGCGAATTCCTGGTGGAACTTGGCCCGGCCCTGCGACAAGGAGCGCAAGGTGGAAGAATATTGGTACAATTCAGCCAGGGGCACCTGTGCAATGATCTTTTGGTAATGGCCCTCAGCACTCATCCCCATAATGACGGCGCGGCGGGTTTGCAGGTCGCCCATAATATCGCCCATGACATCATCGGAGCAGAGAATCTCCAGTTTGTAGATGGGCTCCATGATCTGAGGCGCCGCCTGTTTGAAAGACTGTTTAAACGCCTGGGTTGAAGCCAGCATAAAGGCCATATCGTTGGAGTCTACCGAGTGCATCTTTCCGTCGAAAATGCAAACCCGTATATCCTGGCAGGGAGAGCCGGTCAGCGGGCCTTCCTCCATTTTCTGTAATACCCCCTTCTTGATGGCGTTGGAGTATTTGGCATCGATAGCTCCTCCGACGATGCACCAGAAAAAGGCCAGGGTGCCGCCCCAGGGCAACTCTTCAATATCCCGGTTGCGTACGTTCAGGTCGCTGGGGTCCGGCATGCCCTCCGTATAGGGCTCGATGCGCATGCTCAGCTCGGCAAACTGGCCGGCGCCGCCGGTTTGCTTTTTGTGGCGGTAATTCATTTCCGCCGGTTTGGTGATCGTCTCCCGGTAAGAAATGCGGGGTTTGATGAACTCCATAGAAATCCCGTACATGTTCTCGATGCGGTGTTTAACCAGGTCGAGGTGCAGCTGGCCCTGGCCAAAGAGCAGAGTCTGTTTAAGGGTTTTCGACTGTTCCACGATCAGGGTGGGATCTTCCTCGGCAACGATGTGCAAAGCCTTCATGAGCTTTTCCATATCCCCTTTGCTAGGTGGGTTTACGGCCACCCGTATCCGGGGTTCGGGAAAATTCATGGGCTTGATCCTTCTGTCTTCCCCCTTCACATTGAGGGTATTGTTGGTGTGAGTGTTCTTGAGTTTGACAGTCACGCCGATATCTCCGGCTTTGAGCACATTGACCTGGTCCCGGTTCTTTCCTTCCGCGACGAAGAGCTGGCCGAAACGTTCTGAGGTGCGGTTGTTGGCGTTAACCAATTCATCGCCGGTGTTGAGGGCGCCGGAATAGACTTTAAAATAAGTCACATTACCCACCTGAGGTTCCGACATGGTCTTGTAGATGAAGATAGTCGTATCCGCACTGCTGTCGCATTTGAGGCGGCTGCCGTCTTCCAGCATCTTGGCGGGGCGGTCGGCGGGCGATGGGCAAACATCATTGATGAAGCCCATGATGCGGCCGCTGCCCATATTTTTAGTAGAAGAGCAACAAAAAACCGGGTATATCTCCTGGTGGGCGATGGCGATGCGCAGCCCTTCGGTCAGTTCTTCTTCGGTCAGAGAGCCTTCTTCAAAGAATTTCTCCATCAAACCCTCATCGTTTTCGGCGGCGGCTTCCACCAGCGCGTTGTGCATCTCCTGAGCGCGCTCGATCTCCGAATCGGGAATGGGCTGTTTTTCCGGCCGGCCGCCCTCGGGAGAGAACACGTACATGGTCATGCGGAGGGCGTCTACAATGGTGTTAAAATCCGTACCCGGATTGAGCGGATATTGAACGGGGATGATCTTGTTGCCAAACCTGTTTTTGGCCTGCTCGAGGGTGGCGTCAAAGTCCGCCTTTTCATTATCCACCTGATTGATGACAAAAATGGTGGGCGTTTCAAATTGGTCGACATAGTCCCATATAAGTTCTGTTCCCACTTCAACCCCGCTTTTGGCGTTGAGCATCATCACTCCGGTATCGGCCACTTTCAGCGAAGAGATCACCTCGGCGACGAAATCGTCAAAACCCGGTGTATCCAGAATATTTATCTTGGAATCTTTCCACTGAACGTGCATCAGCGAGCTGAACAGAGAGTTGCCGCGTTCGCGTTCGATGTTGGTGAAATCAGATTGGGTATTACCTTCCTCCACGGACCCCCGGCGGGAGATGGCCCCTGCTTCAAAAAGCATGCATTCCGCAAAGGTCGTCTTCCCACAACCAGAGTGTCCGAGGAGGGTAACGTTTCTAATGTCTTTAGTGTCAAAACTCATATGGTCCTCTTTTTGAAATGGTTAACAATAAGGTGGTGCGGCCAGGCCACACCGGCTCGCCGCCTTGCGAAGCATATTCGGAAGTAAATTCCAAATATCCAAGGCAGCGGGGAATGAAATTAGGAAAATAAAAGTAAATCACAAAGGTTTCGGCCCATACAGTTTTTGTCCGTAAATTGAGAGGCAAAAATGGCGCACTATTGTAGCCTCAACGGCAAAATCTTAGCTCAGGAAAAGGCCAGCCTGGGTGTTATGGACCTGGCGGTGCTTCGCGGGTATGGCATTTTCGACTATTTTCTGTTCAAATATGGCCGCCCCATGCTGGAAGAACTATACCTGGACCGCTTCTTCCATTCGGCCCGGAAAATGGGCCTCACCCCTCCCCTGAACCGGCAGGAACTGAGTCAACAGATGAAAGAGCTGATCGCCGCCAACGGCGAGGACAAAGGCGCCATCCGCCTGGTGCTCACCGGGGGCTACGCCCCGGACGGCTACACGCCCGGCGAGCCCAACCTGATCATTCTGCAACACGGGTACCCCAACTACCCGGAAAGCTACTTCACCGAAGGAGTGGGCCTGATCAGCCACCCTTTCCAGCGGGAATGGCCGGAGGTGAAGACCATCAACTACCTGACCGGCATCAAGCTGCTGCCGGAAATCCGCAGGGCCGGCGCCCTGGAAGTGCTCTACCACTACAACGGCGAACTACGGGAGGCGGTCCGCTCCAACGTCTTTCTCGTCACCGAAAAAGAGGAGCTCGTCACCCCCGACCGCGACATTCTCTTCGGCATCACCCGGGATTCGATCTTCAAAGCGGCGGAGGGCTTGCTGCCTGTTGCCGCCCGCAAAGTGAGCATGGAGGAAGTGTACAGCGCCCGGGAAGTGTTCCTCACCGGCTCCAATAAGAGCGCCATGCCGGTGGTGCGCATCGACGGGCGGCCCGTCGGGGACGGGAAGGTGGGGTACTGGTCGAAGAAGCTGAAGGAGGCGTTGGAGGCGTATCGGGAGGGGTATTATGAGCGGGTGTTGAAAATATAGAGTTTACAATCATTTCACCAACAACACCTCTCCCTCCAGCCGGAGCGCCTCCCCATCCACCCTTCGGGCAATGAGTTGATACACATACAGGCCCGGCGGCGCCGGCTGGGCGCTCACCGTGCCATCCCAGCCCAGGGACTCGTCATTCGGTTTGAAACCGGTGCGCTCGAAGAGCAGGCCGCCCCAGCGGTTGTAGACACGGAATGATTCGATTTCCACGATGGAAGCGCTGGCGTAGGGCGCCAGGCGGTCGTTGCTGCCGTCCTCGTTGGGGGAAAAGGCGTTGGGCACGTAGATGCCGCTTTGCTTGCTGACTGAAACGGAAATCCCCGCCGTGGCGGTGCAGCCCAGGCTGTCGGTGAGCAGGGCCTGGTAGATGGTGCTTTGCCAGGGGCGGGCTACAGGCATCAAGCAGGTGTCGCAGGACAGGAAATCCGGCGGGCGCCAACGGACGGTAGGATTGGCGGCGTTGGTCAGGGGTTGGAGCAGGATGCTGTCTCCCAGTTGCAGGGTAGTGTCCCGGGGCAGGAGCAGGTACAGCGGCTCCGGATCCTGCAGGGAGAAACCGTAGCTTCTCCGGCAGCCCGCTGCGTCTTCGACCAAGAGGGTATAACTGCCCACCGACAGCTCGCTGATGGCATCCCCTGTCTGCAGCCCGCCTCCTTCCAAGCCAATAAAATAAGGCTCGTTGCCGCCCCAGATACTATCTATCCTTATGCTGCCAGAGCTTTCCTCCGCGCAACGCGGCGGCGACAGGCTGAAGCTGGCCTGCAAATCATTTTCCGACAGACGGACGGTATCGGCAGCCTTACAGCCCCGGGCATCCGTAAGGGTGAGGCTGTAATCGCCCGCCTGGCTTACCTCAATAGCCGGGGCGGCAGCGCCGGTAGACCATTGGTATTCGCCTTGCTCCTCGGCAGACAAGCGCACCAGGCTATCCGTACACAAGCTGCCGGAGGCCAGGATGGAAAGCTCGGGCAAGGGGTACACTTCGAGGTGCAGGCGGAGCAAGCTGTCGCAGCCGGAGGGGGTGGGTATGGTGTCCAGGTACTCGCCGGGCGCGTTCAGCAGCAGGCCGTTGAAGGCGTAGGTTTCTCCTTCGCAGATAGCGGCGCCCAGGCTGCCGGCCCGTTGTATTACCTCCAACTGCAGGCAGAGGGTAGAATCGCAGCCGTTGGCCGCCGGGTAGGTGCGGCATACTGTGGTATCGGCGTCCAGCACCAGGCCTTGCCAGGCCAGTTGCTCTCCCCAACAGATAGATTGTTGGGTTTCGGCGTAGAAAGTATCCAGCATGGTAAGGGTTACGCAGTGAATGGAATCGCAGCCTTCTACCGAAGTATAAGCCTGGCACAGGGTGATATCGGAAGTGTAGGGCAGGCCTTGCCATTCGAAGGTTTCGCCCTGGCACAACGGCACTTCCTGGGCAGTGAAAATGCTATCCGCCCCGGCCAGGGTAAAGGAAGCGGAAGCGGTGCAGCCGTTGGCGTCAGTGGCCAGCAGTTGATAGGTTCCCGCGCCGATGCCGGCCAGGGTATCGCCGGGCAGGCCGGGGCTCCAGGAAAAGGCGTAGGGGGGCGTGCCGCCCTGGGCTTGGCCAATGAGGGAGGCGGTGTTGCCGCAGGCGAAGGAAGTGGACGGCAAGACAGAGGCGGCCAGGCTGTCGGGTTGGGTGATTAAAAGGGTGTCGGTATTCTGGCAGCCGAGGCCGTCGGTGATGGTGATGATATAGGAGCCGGCGCTGAGACCCGAGCGCTGAGGGGTGGTTTGGCCGTTGGGCCATAGGAATGCGTGGGGGGGCTGGCCCAGGGTAGCATTTAGCAAAACCGTTCCATCATCCGTGCCAAAACAAGAGGTAGCAGCCGTATCCGGTTCTATTTGCAGGAACCCGTCACCCAGTACAATGGTGGACAGAGACGGCATACTGCTGTAAAAGGAAGAATACAAAGTAATAACCACCTCCCGGTTTCCAAAGGTAGGCACAGCGGCATCATTATGATACAAACAGTTTTTGATGGCTTCGGCGAAAGCCGTTTCTGTAGCCCCGCCCTCGTTGGCCAAAACCAGGCTGGGGCTGCCGTTTCCCTGAATGGAAATGCCGGCCGCCGCTGTAGTGGCCAGGTACTCCTGCCCGGGGTCCAGGGTACCGATCAAGTTTAGTTTTACCGAATCAATTGGGAAAGGGGAATACACTTCGGTATCGCCGTCGGCAATGGCTACCGGGGCAGCGCAAGTATAGCGCAGGAAGTTGTTGAGCGTATCGCCCGAGCTGTCGTCCGCATCCAGGTCGGCGTAGATTTCGCAGGGGGGGAGGATGCATTCGGTGGCGGTGGCGGCATCCAGTACCCCCCTGGGAATTCCATTGCAAACCAGAGTCAATTCATAAGTGTCAAAATCCAGATGATAGATGGTGCTGCCCGTTTCGCCCGTTGCAACGGCGTAAGTAACAATACTGTCGCAACGAAAAGGAAAAGTAGCCAGCCCTTCAATCAAGTCGATGCTATCCGGAAAAGTAGCCACAATAGTTGAATTTAGCGGGTTGTCCATATCCAACTGTACCAGCTCATTATTGGCGGTGGTTAGGTAGAATACGCCTTCATGATAGGCCATGTCGCCTCCGGCAGCCATGCCGGGCGGCAAATCTCCAAGGGAGGTGACGGTGCTGTCGGCAGGGTCGAAAACGAATACGTATTTCCCCGCTCCATACACCAGGCCGTTGTAATCGCAGGTTAAGGCCTGTATGCTATCAGTAGCCGGGATAGCCGCATAAAAATGAAGCCCCTGGCCGCTATTGTAAGTCCGCCTGAATATGCCAGATGATTGGCTTGATCCCGGGAAGGGAATACCTACCATATATATTTCATCGTCGGGCAGAATGGTGATCCCATGAAAATAAATAGCAGTGCTTGAAATCGTATCCGAATAGCTACAGGAGGGAATGTCTAGCGACGAAAGTGAAACCCGGCCATAAACTGGAATCCAAGTGGCTGTATCATATACCCACATCTCCTGGCTTTTTAAAGGAGTAGTGCTAAACAAGGTACAGGAAATGAGAATGGCGAGTAGATGTTTAAATTTCATTGGTATTCATAATTTGAGAAGTGGGCCCTGTGAAATAGCGAAGCTGATATTTCACAGGGTAGGCATAAAGAGCGCCCTAAGGTGACGCCTTCCCGGGAGTACCACCCTAAGAAAAAAGGTGTCGCCTTCATCTCGGAGGCGATACCTTTTGATAAACTGCGTCTGGTGGGAAGGCGTCACCTCAGAATAATGCCCACCTTTATTTATTAAATACAACTTTGGTTAAAAAAGAATTTCCCTTCTCATCTCTGATTAAGAGGTGATAAAATCCATTTTCCAACAACCTGCCGTTAGTGTTTAAAACAATGGGATTGAAGCCCCGGATAAACCTTGTTTGATTTCTCAATACTTCTTGCCCTAAAAGATTTATCAGGCTAATATAAGCCCTCCCTTCATAAGATGCTGTAAGTTTAATATTCAGCTCTGCTCGAAAGGGGTTTGGAAAAACTTCTGAAACGGCAAAAGAATTTTCCTCCACTATTTCAAACGAATATCGTTGTATAACCCCACCCTCTTTCATAAACCTTTCACCTTCCGGCCTGGCCACCAATGGGGTTACCCCAGGAGCGCATGGGATGACGTCATCAGAATTACATCCATACAAGTTGCTATTGCAATCTTCCATACAAAATGTATGAGTAAGTTCTGCACCGCAATAGTATTGATAAATACAACTTCCTTCAACTGGATTAGGAAATCCGTCCGGAGTACATTCCTGACTAATAAATGAAGACTCCGTAAATATTGATTCTTCGATCAAATAAGCCCCATATTCTGCTCCCAAGTCACATTTTTTTCGTTTGATGCAATAATGTCCCTCGTGGCAAAGCTCCGGGCAGGCATATTGTTGATCCTGTCCATTTTCATATTCTATGATTATCGCTCCTTCAACTAATAATTCTTCCGTACCACAAGTCAGCAAAACGGTACATCCGCAACCTTCTTCCGAACAACCAGGGATATCTATAGCGTTCTCATCAACATAACAATCCGGGCAAAGCCAGGACTCCGGAATTGTCTCCGACCCATTATTCTCTTCTACCAAGTAACAATTTGTAAAATTTGAATAATTGTATTGCAAATATAAAACATCGTCTTCATTCATCAACACCTCTGTATTGCTGGTATTGCTGAAAAAACCAGTAGTACAATAACCGTCATTAATGCACCAGAACGGTTGAACAAGGTCGGCAGGGCATCCTTCTTCACAATACGGTATACCATTTGCTTCGGCTTCGGCACAAGACTCGGCATTCAATAGCTCAAAATCCTGAATTACGCAGATCGACCCCTCGCTTTCGCTGGAATAAGTAACTAAAAAGCATTCGCCCAAAACATCATCCTGAAAAATGCATTGCTCTGTGTTGTCAATAGGAACCTCATTGTCCTCGTCAAAATTTTCACTGCAAGTACCACATTCTGCAAAAATAAAATAATTGGTGTTGTGATGTATGGGGCCATAAGCATCATTTCCCCAACTATAGGCAACGGGAGACCCCACATTTTCAAAAGCCTCCATAGGGAAAATGCAACCACATTTATCGTCTAACGTAATTTTCCAACCATATCCAGCCGGCACGTCAAAAAAGCCCCATCCTGGTAAATGGATCACTCCTCCCGAATAACATTCCTCGTCTGAAGATATTTCAGCATTGTCTGGTATAAAGCAGAAAGGGTCTAAGCACCTCGTAGCTCCAGAATTACAATACACGGATTGGGCGTCAAACCAGCAACCGCAATTTTTTTCCTGGCATAACCTAACAATATAATCGCTGTTGAACAATTCCTCATGGCTGGGTGCAGGCAAATAGGTAGAATGTAAAATTTCAGCTTGCTGAAACTCTTCGAACCCCACATTCCAAAAATTACTACTCCAAAATTTTCTTTCGCTCGTTGCGTAAAAAGTATTGGCTTCATCTGGCAAAAATTGCATCCAGGCAGTCTGCGAACAGCCATATTGATCTGTCACCTTACAATTGTACGTCCCATAAAAACCATCTGGAATATCAATGTACTGGGCACCGGATAAAAATTGGTAAGGGTTCCACCTAAAGGCCCCCATTATTGGGCTATTTAGGCCAGGCCCTGTCCACTCGATAGTAAATTCAACATTAGTTTCTGATCCGGGGTAATAATTGATTCTATGGTCAAAACTCAACCGTTTTTGTCCATTTTCTGAATCGCATTGATTGTTAGCTCCCAAAAGTATTGCAAAATCAGGGCAAGAATCCTTGATAGTAAAACATTTTACTTCTTGCCTTCCACAATGGTCTTCTACTACAACACAATATTCTCCTGCCTCCAGATGGGTTATATCCTGGTTTGTACTGGAATAATCATTTGGGCCCGACCAGTTAAAGGAGTACGGGGGGTACCCGCCAGTAACCTCAATACTAATTGCCCCTCCTGTACTTGTCAAATCCGGGACAATGCTTCCAACAGGCGCGTTTATTTGAAGAGGCCCTTCTGATGAGAAGGGGCAAGCAGTAAGTATAAAGCCAGTAGATGAAGAACAAGATGTTAACAAATCCGTCACCGTCACTGAATATTGCCCACTCGATAGCCCTCCATTAAGTGCCGTAGACACTCCATTAGACCATAAAATATTGTAGTTCGATGAATTGGAAACCTCAACTTCCAGAAAACCATCTCCCAAATCCTGACTGGGGTTCAAGGGATTTATTGTAGCGCCCTGAAAACCAGCCAATGTTATTTCAGGTGCGGCCAAGCTTTCCACCTCGAACGAATAAACCCGCTCACACCCCCAGTTATTGGTAAGAGTAAGGGAATAGTTGCCAGCCGACAAACCGGTTAGGCTATTGTTGAAAAACCCGCTCTGGGCTTCCCAAACTGTCCCATCATTCCAGGTGAAAGTATAGGGAGAACCGGTGTTTATTCCAGATTCATCCATAAAAGTAATAGAAATTTCACCGTCGGAACCTTCGCCGCAAGCGTGAGTGATTTTTTCCGTAAGCATTGGTTGAAACAACGCGATTTCAAATGAGCCATTAATTTCACACCCATATTTGTCCGTCACGGTTACAGCATATACCCCCGCCTCTAAATTTTCGACATCTTCGGTAGGCTCTCCGGTGCTCCAGTTATAAATAAAGGGCCCGGCCTCTTGTTCTCCTCCTACCGTAATATCGATGGCGCCCGAGCTACCTTCTTCACAAAGGTGGGTTTGCGTACTTTCGGTTATCTGAAAAGAGGGCGGCCCATTGGCCTGGCTGATGTTGGCCGTAAAATTAACCGAACGCCCACAACCGTCGGTTAGAGTGATGTTATACCCCCCGGAATTCAACTCCTCGATGTAAACCGGGCTGGACAAAACAGTGGTGCTGCCAGACATTGCCCCGTCGGAACTAACCCATGAGGCTTCATAGGGCCCTTCCCCTCCTGTGAATGGAATAACTGCCGACCCGGTGTTAGAAGCACAAATCGCACTTTCGGTTACTATGCCACTCTCATTTATCACCAATAGGACGTAGGTTTCTGGTATATCGATATTAAATTCCTGTGCGGACCCACAACCGTCGGTTAAAGTGATGTTATAACTTCCGGAATTCAACTCTTCGATATAAACCGGGCTGGACAAAACAGTGGTGCTGCCAGACACTGCCCCGCCGGAACTAACCCATGAGGCTTCATAGGGCCCTTCCCCTCCTGTGAATGGAATAACCGCCAAGCCATTATTAGAAACACAAGTTGCACCTTCCGTGACAATGCCGCTCTCGTTTATTGCCAATGGCTCGTAGATGTCCGGCATGGTAATGGTAAACACCGCTGCGGAATTGCATTGGCCACTTACCGTTACTGTATAGGTTTCTCCGGCAATGAGGCCCTCGGTGCAAATGCCCTCTCCTCCGGTTGACCAGGAATACGCATAGGGGGGCGCTCCCCCGGACGGGGCAATGCAGGCCGAACCTTCTCCTTCCGGCGTTGACGGGCAATCTGCCTGTAAAAAATAAGGGGTAGCCTCTAAAGGGTTATTGCCGGGAGAAAAAGGAGGGACATGGATCACCTGGGTGAAATTTATGGTTTCACAATCCAGGTAGATTATTTTGATACTGATATGGTGATCGCCTTCCGGCAGGTTATTCAGGCACAATGAATTCCCCTCGATCAACTGGCCATTGAGCGACCAGTAGGCCTGTACGTCTTCGGCAGTGAACCCATTGTAGAAGGATAGGCATGCTGAACCGTTGCTTTCTCCAGGGCAGGTTGGATTAACGTCAACACCAACGCGGCTGAGGTCGGAACAAAAAGTGATACACTGCTCCCGTAAGCAACCGCTCTGATTTCTTACCGCTACACAATACTTCTTTCCCTCCAACCCTTCCAGCCCCAAAACCGGCCCTTCGGCAAAAAAACCGGGTTTGTCAGGCTGTGTCCATATAATCAAATAATCATCATACGGAAAAGGTTCACCAATAATCCTGACGCTTAACTCCTCCAGGGCCATGTCGTAAATGATTTCAATGTCAAAACACGGCATTTGCAAAACATGGGCATTGTCACCTCCAGCCAGGATGCCAGGCGGCCAGGTACAGTTTTCCTGCATCAAAGGCAGTTCTGCACAACCTTGCAAATTGGGAGTGTAAGCCCTCAAGTCCAGGAGTGGGTTGTTGGATAAATCGAAGCCCGTAAATAACAACTCCTCCTGTATCATTCCATTTTGTATTATCGAACTTGATGCCCCAGATAGTTCAAATTGATAGGTCAAAGGAGTAGGTTCAGACCACGGCCCACCGGCTAATTGTGCATTGGGTAAAGACAGGCCTATATCCGCCAGTTCAACATTGGAGGTTGCCAGGACGTTTATTTGGGCTTCATTCGCCTGAATGGCATCAAAAATTTCAGCCGTAATTTGAACGCTTTCATCCTTTACATACTTCAGGCACCCGGCTGCGGTGCGTACCCATTCTCCTCTGTATATGGTAGTTGTCTGCTGAGTGGAAATGTCTACCGCCAGCACTTCTACTTCCCGAATGTAAGGATACTCTGTTTCCCCTATTTCCACCGCCCAACACCCACTACCCGCACACCCCATGCCATCCGTCACCGTCGCGCAATATTGGCCGGCGCTCAGCCCACTCAGCTGAGTGCTATTATTCTGAGGGATGGCCCCTTCCGGCCCGGACCAGGAATAGGCCAGTTGCCCGCTGGCACCAGAAACACTGAGGCTAACACTCCCATCCGGCCCGTTTGAGCAATTCATGGGCGTGACGGCAGCATTTACCGCCAGCCCCTCGCCGGAAGGGATGTTTACCAGCGTACTCGCCGTACAGCCATTCCCGTCCGTTACCGTTACGGAGTTGAGGCCGGCTGCCAGGTGGGTGGCCTCCAGGCCGGTTTCGCCGCTACTCCAGTTGATGGTATACGGCAGGGTGCCGCCGCTCACCGACAATACCGCGCTGCCGTCGGCCGCTTCCGGGCAGGTGGCAGGATACACCTGCTCCGCGAAAACCTCAATAGGGGCCGGGGCCGACAGCACCATGGTTTTTTCTACCGAGCAGCCTGCGGCGTCGGTGATTGTAGCGGTATAACTGCCCGCCGCCAGGCCGCTGATGCTCGTGCCCGCTGCGCCGTTGCTCCAGTCTACAGTATAGGCGCCGGCCGGCTGCAGGGCCAGTTGTAAGGCACCGTCGGCGGAGGCAGCGCAGGACGGGGGCGTGGTAGTGGCGTCGACACTAAAGCCCAGGCCACTGGACAGTATTTTAAACAATCCGGTTTGGGTACAGCCCCGGCTGTCTGCCAGGGTCAGGTAATAAATGCCTTCGGCTAAATCGTAGAGGCCAGGCGTGTCGGCCCCGTTGCTCCAGGAATAGGTGTAAGGGGGCGTGCCGCCCGCCGCTGTCACCGTAATGCTGCCGGTGGCCTGGCCCGGGCAGGTTTCGGTTTTGTCTCCGGAAAATGAAGGAGCGGGGCAGGCGGGGATGGTGATGTCGTACTGGAAGACACACCCAAATGAATTGGTTACTTCTACGGTATAGTCGCCTGCCGTTGTGATATCCGTTGGGTTTTGCTCCGGGGAGGAATAGCCATTGGGGCCAGCCCATCTAAAGGTGAAGGGGCCAGCGGTGCCTTCGGCAGTCAACTCAAAGGCTTGCTGGGGGGAGCTGCCGTCTTCGCAAAGGCAATCGGCCAACGGGGTGACCTCTATAGTGGCTTGGGCGGAGAGCAGGGTGAGGAGGAGGAGCGCGGGGGTGAGGAGGTGTTTCATGATAGAGCGGTTGATTGTGATATAAGATGAAGATGAATAGCCAGATTATTTCTACTTACTGGTCATCTTTTTTCCAGGATGTCTGCGATCTTCAAGAGGTTATGCCTTCGTTGAGCACCCTCCATCATTGAATTGGCTATGATGCGGAGGCAGGCAGCTTGTTCCTTTTCATCCATTGAACCTCCTCCTATCCAAGAAAAGAAGCCCTGAAAGTATAGACTAAACAGAAAAAGCCTTTTTTCAATTTGGGGCTTTTCCAAACGAGCTAGTACTTTGCTCATGAGAGCAGGGTATACATAATTATTCTCGTACATCATTTTCCCAAAGTTTGCCCAGTATGGGTACTCCTCCTTGAAATTATTGTTAATGGATCCCTCTTTAGTATCAATACTATCCAATAAACGATTCATATTCTCTTCAATGGGAAAGAGATAATATAATAATCTAGATTTATATCGTTCAGCACCTGGTACTTCGAGATCAAAACTGGCGATAAGCATTTCATGATAAAGTTCAGATAAGCGTCGTTTATAATTCAGGTTTAAAGTTTTAACTTCTGATACAATCGAATCTATCTTAGATTGACCATGAATTACATTTCCTTTGAAAGGGATAATCAAAAATGAGAAAGAAAAAATGATTGCAAGAACAAATCGTGTACTCATAATAGTATTTTTGATTTTAAAAAGGCGCAAAAACATTGAAAGGTTGATTGCTAATATTCAATTGATTAACCTTGCCTTGAGGGTTTTGAGAGGCAAAAGTACTATAGGTAAAACGGTCATTAAGTGCAAAAGGAATGCCACCTTGGATGATTGTAATGGAAATACCATCAAAAACCTGTGTCCAAGCCCCACTTGGCCCTTCAGATATGGTTATTGTTGTAGCAGGACTACCGTTTACCATCCTATGAATACTCCATTTCCCTCCAAAATAGTCAAAGTCCATTCTGTATCCATTGGTAGTAACGGCAGTTGAATCCTCTACTTTCAAAGTAATGGTGCCATTACTTCCGGAGTTCGACCCTTTTACCGGAAAACTAACCGAAACATTGGCTGTGTCTAATTCCATCTTGTACAACCCATTGGAAAAACGCCTGAGGTGAAAAGTAGTATGCCAATCCATTTTAGTCGAACTTCTGGAACCTTCCAATGTATTTTCAGGTCCATTTATATTATTTGTTTGAAAGAGATTTATTTTCATCCTAACAAACTCTTTGAATGTTGCCCTATAAATCTTGAAAGCCAAATTGTCATTTTGTATATCATATAAATCTGACCCAGGGGGATCAAAAGAATATATTAAGCCTGTAGGTGAAGGGGTATTATCATTTTGTCCAAGCCCTCCTTGCCCATCATCATCGTTTGCTTTCTCATTATCTTGCTGAGCTAGCCACGGAAACATATCTTGATCACAATTTGAAAAAAGTCCCCCTCCTGAAACAATCTGGCAAGTGTTTATTTGTTTTTGTCGAGTCACATCAAACGTTAAGTTTAAATCATCATACTGTTGAGCCGTTAAAGTAGGAACTATTCTGAACTCCCAAAATATCCTTCCAGCCAGCCATTTATTGTTGGATGAAGCGTCTCCAGGGAAGTTTAAAGTTGGAATAGAATTTATAGATTCTCTTCTACATGGCCCAAACCCATATCTCGTCATATCATTCGCAATCCAACCACAGTTTATTCTTCTATATGTGCCACATTCAGAAAGTTGAATTGCTGGGTCCGGGGCAGGGATAGTAGTGGGGGGGCAATCACAACTTACTCCGGCAAAAGTAGGCTGAGGAGGTATGCTCCGGTTAAACCATACGTTATTTGAATCCACCCAAAAAGCCGTCGCCGCCACCGTATCCTTTTTGCCGTAGTACGAAGCTTCAATAACAATATCCCTTAAGGTATCGCTGTGGTTGGTAGCTTCCAGGTAGTAGGTTAGGCTGTCGGGAGCATTCACGAAAGAGAGGCTGTATTCGTTGGGAGATGAGGAAGCAAGCGAATCCTCCTTGGTAGGCATTTTCCAGATTTTCACCCTTTGGCCGCCTTCCAGCACCCGCAGTTTCAAGCTGCCACCGGAGGGCTGCGGTTTAAGGACGAGCAGTTTCATCAGGTCTATCTCGTTTCTTCCGGCTGGGGAGGCCGTCACTGACATATCCTGATAGTCCGGAATGGTATCTCCATCCGTATCGTTCAGGTTGGCTACCGTAACGGCGCCTTTGCTGCTCTCTATCGCATCCGGTACTATTTGCCCGCCCGACCAGGATGTATCTGTTGCCCAATCGTAAAAACCATTAAATATTTGGATATCTACTATAGGGTTGCACTCCTCAATGGTTATGCTGTCAATGGCCAGGCAGCCGCCGTTGTCTTCTACCGTTACAGCATAAACGCCGGCAGCAGTAGCCTGCAATACCGGCGAGGTGCTGCCGTCGCTCCAGGCATAAGCCGCGAAAGCGCCGTCAACAGAAAGCATAACCGTATCCTCACAAAGCTGAGGGCTGCTGGCTGTAATGGCCAAAGGAGTAGCCGTACACATACCCACCTCCACCTCAGCGCTCCCGGGGCAGCCATTGGCATCCGTAACGGAGACGGAATAAAAGCCCGGTTCATACACTTCTATCGAATCGCCTGTGCTTCCGGTACTCCATTGTATAGCCGTGGACGCCCCGTCGAGGCTCAATGCTACAAAATCCTGAGTGCAACTGCTTGCCCGGTTTTCGGAAGCAGGCGCCTCCCGGCCCGGCCTTGCGCCCGGCATATCGCGGTAGCAAAGGGATGGATCTTCAGGCAAGATTCTCACCTCAGCTGTATTAACCGTAACGGTGACTTCATCTTCAGCTACCAATTCTCCCTGTGAAGTAGTGACAAATACCGAATAAGCTGTTGTCTCCTGTGGCGTAGCGTTAGGCCTTGCGCTTTCCAGATCGTCCAACCCCGTTTCCGGCATCCAGTGATAGCAATATTCCAAGCTATCCAGAGGATGTGGATCGGGCAAACACCCTGTCCCAAGCTGCACTGTATCGCCTAGACAGATCTCCCTATCCGGCCCAGCCACGCTCGGGCAGCCCTCCACTGGCCGCCTTTCCAACACCATATCATCATACCGCACCCAGCCCGAAGGGCTATCTCCCAGCGCCTGGGCAATGGCCCAATAAGTGCCCGCCGCATCTACTGTAAAGGCAGCGGAAGCAACTTCTGTACCGGGCAGCGAAGGGTCGTCCATGCCGATAGAAGGCAGAGCGATGTCCGGCCCGGCGGCTGCGCCGCCGCTGCTGGGGGCGGTATGGAAGGAAAAACGAAGCTTTTGCCCCTGGCCAAAGGCCTTGGCCTGGAGTTTCAGCCGGTACTCAAAGCCGGGTTCCAGGTTGGTTTGCATCGCGATCAGGCTGCCGCTGGCGTAGGGTTGCAACAGGGCGCAGAGGTCTCCGGGCAGCCCGGTGGAGCCGTAGGTGCCGCGTACAAAGCCCACGGCGTGGAAACCTTGCATCCCCTGTAAATTAACAGGAAAGCCCGAGCCGTCGAACTTTTCGGCTTGGATGGCTTCCCAGCCCTGGGCGGACAGGGAAGTTAGAGCGAAAAGGAGAAAGAGTGCGTTGAGTAAGCGTCGTTGGATCATAGGCCAATTGTTTATAAGACTTTTTCTTCATTGTCGGGCATAGCGATGATTTTTATACTGCGTTGCAATAAGTTTTCCCGTTGAGCGGGACAGGTAGTGCATTTGCCCTCGCAAGCCCCTCAGTCCCCGAAGGGGAAGTGCCACTCTAAATGCACTACCTGTCCCATACCGCTCGACTGAGCTCATGCCGAAGCCCGCAGGATCAGGAAAACCATCCGTAGTTCAGTACAGAACAGACTTTTTCTTCATTGTCGGGCATACCCGTGGCTTTTAACGGAGCGTTCCTTGCTCTGCTATTCCGAAACTCAGGCATCACCTCTGTAAAAGGCATACGAATGCCTGGCCGTCCTGGCTATAGTTGCTGGAAGGCATACCAGTTGCCATACCATTTCAGGCAGAAGCCGTTCGGGCGATGTTGGTTGGTTTACTCTTAGCTTGGCTAATTGGCATTCATAAAATAAACAGGGAATCCATTTAAATCGTGATAGTCGACAGGCGAGCGGCAACGCAGATCATGGCGGAGTCGCCAGCCGACATCACTTCCCTTATTAAATCATGAAACTCAATAAGCCAAGCTAAGCGCAACAGGGTAGAAATTGACTTAGTGCTGCCGAAGGACAAATTAGTGTTTGTGTTTGTGAGCGCTGTGGTTGTTCAGGGCTAAGAACAGGCAAATTTTGGAAACGAGCAAATTTTGGAGGGCTTTTTTTATGTTTTTTGTCAGGTACTATCCACAATACCCAGGCCATCGGTCACCGTCGCACGATAATGGCCCGGGCAGGTTTCGGTTTTGTCTCCGGAAAAGGAGGGAGCAGGGCAGGCGGGGATGGTGATGTCGTACTGGAAAGTGCACCCGAAGGAATTGGTGACGTCTACGGTATAATCGCCGGCCGCTGTGATATCCGTTGGGTTTTGCTCCGGGGAGGAATAGCCATTGGGGCCGGCCCATCTAAAGGTGAAGGGGCCGGCGGTGCCTTCGGCAGTCAACTCAAAGGCTTGCTGGGGGGCGCTGCCGCCTTCGCAAAGGCAGCCGGCCAGCGGGGTGACTTCTATTGTGGCTTGGGCGGAGAGTAGGGTGAGGAGGAGGAGCGCGGTGGTGAAGAGGTGGTTCATGATGGAGCGATTTTGGAAGAAGTTTAAATTTCGTCAATGGCGATTCTGTATTGGAAAGGGCCGGTGTCCTCTTTTTTTGCCCTTTCTTCAAAAGGGCAGAAAGATATTCGGTAGACCCTTATTGCGATACCGTATGGGCCATAGTTTTTATACAAAAATTGCTTGTAAGCGAAGTTGACCCTTTCTGCCTCTTTTATCCTTGCAAGTGTCGAAGCCAATTCCCAGGAATAGGCCTGGATAAAATCTTTGCCTTCAATGTCCTCATCAAGGCCTTTTAATTCAGCTTTTACCATTTCTTCTAATTCTTCATAAGTGGTTGGCTCAACCCCACTCATACGACTAGAAACCCTGAAATAGGTATTCAAAAAGTCCTCTAAAAATCCTTCAGGGATGCCTGTATCCCCAAACTTATCATTAAGAAAGGGTTCCAAGGCAATTAGGTTGCTGCAATGGTCTTTATGATAAAGAATGGTGCCTGAGACTCTTCCAATACCAGGAATAGGATTTAAGGCTTCCTTAGCATTTCCACCGGAAAAAGCGTAATACATAACAGGGCGACAGGCACTGTAACATTTGCCAGTTTTTAAGTCCTGAATGATTAGGCAAGGCCTCGAACCCATTGAAAGTTCTGGAAGTGAAGGACGAACCAACCGAACTTCGAAATCAGGAAGGGTATCCATACTTTTTAAAAATGCATTGTCATCAAGGAGGTATCTGCCTATTGGTAAATCTGCTCTCAAGTACTCCATTAACATCCTATCAGCGTCAAACATTACATTATCTGGCTGAGCCGGGTTGCAACCTAGGGTGAGCATTATCAGAAGCAAAAATGAGCAGCGGTTATGAAAAATTTCGTGGCTTACCATAATATCGAAGGAGGCAAAGGCGCTAACAATATTCTATCGGCTTCCAGGGTATAGTAGTATTTATCCGCATTACTATAATACGGAGGCCCTGTGCTCCTGAGTTTACCAATGTCCAGTTTAATGGAAACAATTTTAGCGTCCGCATTTCTAGATTGATATATAGCTTTATAAGTCCCAAATGCACTTTCAGTTGGCTCTCTAAGCCCGTTGAGTTCGTATACGACGTACCTAATACATTCCTGAGAACAGGGAAATTCCTTTGTAATGCTCTTTTGTATAAGGTCATGCAATGCTATACTAGCCTGGGCAATAAATTCTTCTGCTTCTAATTTCACCCTTGAGTATGCCAATCCTTTGAAGTATGTATCCAGTATCTCAAGAAACAAGGATTCTGAAATCGGTTCGTTTACAAAGGCATCGTTGAGGTAACTCTCAAGTATACTTACCGGGTGTTCCCCTCTTTGCCTGTAATAGAGTGAATCTGGCAGTGCCAAATACTCTTGCTCAGGCGCTTTTTCAAGAAGGAATGGCTTTACACGGTTGTGCAGCAACATTCCCGAAGAGATGTATCCGCCGCTGTTGCACTTGTGGTAAAAACGCATATTATTTTGGTCGAAAAAGATGATACAAGGCTCAGAGTGTCCACCTGGAATTATCGGAAATATCATCTCGAGTTTAAGCTCGGGCAGGTAAAGCCGATGATTAAAAGCGTACATTACTGTATCCCCAGCTTGTTGGGATTAACCCCATACTTTTCCATAATAAATCTTTCCAGCAATTTTTCCGGTAGTACGCCTTCCTTAGTTTTGGGCGTACAGCCAGGAAGAAAGGAAAACAAGATTAATATTACTACGATAATAAAATGGTTACCTGCTTCACTATTTTTTTTCATAAACTCTGAAAATAAATCGGTTATTCAAAGATAAATGGATTATTCAACTCAAAATTGGCGAGATTAAAAGATGATACTGCATTTGATAAAACATGTATGACTTCCTTGTTATATATTATCCACAAACGGTTGTATAACACCTTCCATTTGTTATAATCAGGATAATTTATTGAAATCGGAACCTGTAAGGAAGGTGTGAGATGCCCTATTAAATCCGTATCCGTAAGATAAAAATATGGAAAGAGCCGTTCAACATAATGCTTTTGCACAGGGAAAATTCTTTTAGAGCGTGTTGGGGATTTACCCTTTGGCCTGCAAATGTGCCTCTTTTGAACCTCATTTCGCCATTTTTTCGCCACGTAGCGATGCTATGCGGCTCAAAAATGGCTTCCTGAGAACCAAAATCTGCTCATTTTCGACATCAAAAGTAAATCCCCAACACGCTCTTAGCTAACGTGTATTCATCGCTTGAAGGTGGATAACTTAACATATGTCTGGCTTCAGAGTTGAGGTTTAGCCCAAACTGAGTTACATGTGAATTTTCCTGATCAATATGAAATGTAGTATCAGATTCAAATATTCAAATACTTCAGGTTGAAAGAAACGAGGCATATAACATTCCATCCATTGCCTGGCTTACATGTGAGTTTCCTGTTCGATCTATTATTTTGACCAGCACTTTCTCCGGCGGCAAATAATCCGCCACATCAATTTGCGAATCATTGACTGAAACCGTTATACTTTGGGGGCAGATGCCATCATGACTCGTAAGAATAAATCAGAAGCAGAGCCAAAAGGTGGGGTTAAAGGCGGGTCATAAAAGTCGATTACCCGCAGAGCAATCCGGTTTCCAGCATAAATTTTACCATTGATTTCCCAAGTATAATCTATATTGGGGAGGTTAAGTATGTCCCATACCTCCAGAAAAACGATCCCAAACATTACATTCTCAGGAGTGAAAGTAATGACATCGCCATCTCTATATTTTCGTTCGTCAAAATATATACTGAGGTCACAACAATCATCAATAGTAACCGATTGGCTCAACGTACATCCTGCCGCATTAGTCACCGTAAAGGCGCCGTAGCCAACGGCAAAGGTGGAGTCTCGCGCGAACGGGTCAATCCAAACCGAAATTTGGTATTCTTGAAAAGGCTATCCCTAATGCGATCAACAGCAAAAGCCAGCCTGCAAACCACAATAGGGTTGCGGTTAACATTTTCTGTTCAATATCATATTTGAATTTAATGCCCCACCACATATATAAGAGGGCAATGATGGGGAAATAAAGCAGCAGTATCACATTAAATATATATTCAGCCGTTGAAAGCCTCTTGAGCCAGGAATAATCAGCGGGCCCTAAGCATATTGACACATAAATATAGGTGGGAATATAGATGACAGCGTAAACAAAGGCTGCAAATGTTTTCATCATTTTATTTTGCTGTTATACCATAATAGATATACGCTGCAAGTGTTTTCATAACGCAGCGGTTATTAATCCGTTACATTTATTACCTTTACACTTCATAAATCAATGCCGCTGACCACAACTTTCATTCACCGTTTCACTTTCCTGCCTGGAATAAAGCAAAAGTAGTGCTTTCCGGCCAGCTGCTCTGGCCGTATCCATTCATTACTTCAACACAACTTTATTCCAAATGCTGGAAATAACCACTTCCCGCCTCCGGCTCATCGCCCTGAGCCTGGAGCAATTATACCTTTTGATCAACGACATGGGCCAACTGCAGGAGCAGTTGGGCTTGAATCCTTTTGAGGTTCAATTAACGCCCGAGTTCGATGCCGAATATATAGAATCCATTCAAGAATTCTGCCTGCAAAAAGTTGAAGCTTACCCGGAAGACTACGCCTGGTTCACCCACTGGATTGTCGTCCATCAGTTGGACAACCGGCGCATCGGCGGCATCGGCCTGGGCGGCCTACCGGATGAACGAGGCGAAAGCATGATCGGTTACTTTATCGACCCCCGCTACGCCGGCCGGGGGCTGGCTACCGAAGCGGCCGGGGCGCTCTGCAAGTGGCTGGCCCGGGACGCCCGTCTGGACGCGGTTATCGCTACAGTACCGGTAGGGCATATTGCCTCAGAACGGGTGCTGGAGAAGATCGGTTTTGAGCAAATCACTGTGGATGAGGGGCTGGGGCTGTGGCGGAAGGAGGTGTAAGCCGGTGAGCTACTTTCGGCCGTTCGCTTTTAGCTGTTCGGCATTCGCAGGATTCTGCCTTTAAGCGACGTGCGATCAATAAGTGTCGCTGCCCTACTAAACCCGACAGTTATTACTCTCACGTCGCTAAATGCAGGAATCCAGGCTCCAAGTATCCGTTCTTTGCCCCAGGTTTGGGTTTTGGGGCAGGTTCTGGCAAATGGCGAATGGCTTCGTAGTTTTCAACCGCTCAATTATCGGATGGCTTCTCATCCCCCTCCGCTTTTTTCTCGTTGAGGATTTCCAGCACTTCGGTAGTGATATCCAGGCTGTCGGAGGCCAGCAGCACGCTGGAGCCCTGCCCGTACTGAAGGATGTAATCATATCCGCGGCGGGCGCGCATGGCGTCGAGCGACTGGCGGAGTTCCGTTTCCAATTCCAGTTGGATGCGCTGGGTTTCCGCCACCAGTTCATTTCGGAGCTTTTCCTGTTCGGCCATCAAAACCTGTTGTTTCTGGCCCAGGCGCTTTTCCTCGTCGGCGATCTGGCTGGGGGCCAGCAAGCCTTGCTGTATCTTGCCCTGTACTGCCCGGAATTCATTCTCCAGGGCGGCGCCTTTCTGGCTCAGCCGCTGGCCGGCTTCTTCCTGGCGCTTTTCCAGTGCTTCCTGCTGCTGGCGGAAATAATCGTATTTCTGGACCAAGGTATCGGCGTTGAGGTAGACGATTTTAAGGGGAGCGTCTGCTCCGACAGCCTCGGCGCTGGCCTCCGTTGCTTTTTCCCCACCGGAAGAAAGATGTTGAGAGAGCAGGTAGGCCACCGCGATGAGCAACAGGCCATTCAATACTAGTGAAATGTTGGCTTTCATTTTTTCGAAATTTTCGCAAAGGTACGTTTATAGGGCAATAGCGCAAAGGAAACAGAGAGGGTTATTGTTGCTGGATGGTTGGATGGTTATATTGTTTTAGTATTATATTGCAGGAAGGTTGGGAGGTGTGTATCCCAAATTGCACTTTTTGCATGGCAGTGGATTGGTAAGCCCGCAGCAAAGCGAAGGGATTGCTAAGCCTTTCAGAGGCTGACTGTGCAATTTGGGATACACACGGTTGGGAGAGATCAGAGACCGTTACAAATATAATCGTTATTTTTATAATCATTATAAATGTAACGGCCATTCCTTATTTCAGGCCAAACTTCTCCCCTGGCAACAAAATGCTCAACTCCAGCCCTCGCCCGCCCAACAGGCCGTTTTCCTTTTTGCCGGTTCCCCCGGGGTTTCGCAACAAGATCACCTGAGAATCCCCAACGACAGTTGCGCTATTGCCTTCTACGAGGATCGCGGTCGACTCGTCGATGCCGATGCATGCCTGGCCAGGGTGTTCCAGCGCGACGCTCATCAGGCGATTCATACGCATGCGGTAGATGAAGTGCTGGTCGACGATGGCGTTGGGCAACAGGCCCAGGCCTTCCTTCATTTCAATATTTTCCGCTTCGATGGTGCGAAAATCGCCGGTGTAGTCGGGATGCTTGTATTCATTGCCAGTGATCATCCGGCGGCTCATCACGGCGGCCCCGGCGCTGGTGCCGGCAATGACGCTCCCATTGCGGTAGGCCTCATGGATGGCATCGTACACCGGGCTGCCCAGCACCACGTCCATAAAGCGGTTTTGGTCGCCGCCGGTGATGTAGATCAGGTGGGCGCCGCGCAGGGAATCGACGGCAGCCTGAGGATAGGCTCCTTTCTCAAAATGATAAGCCCGAAATCGTTCCGCCGGCAGGCCCAGCTCGGTAAACTGCCGGATGCCATAATAAGCAGCGGAATCCGGTTCGCCGCTGGCCATGGGCAGGATGATGGCATAGCCTGCCGTGTCCAGCCCGGCGGCGTCCGCCATAGCCTGCACCAGTGCCGGCGGGCGCTTGCCTCCGCCGATGATGAAAAGCTTGCCGGCCGGCGCCGGGGAAACATTCTGAGAAATACCGGCCTGGCCGAAACCAATCAGGCAAAGCAGGGGTAAAAGAAAAAGAGTGCAATTTTTTTTCATTGGTTATTTTTTTGTAAAAAGTAACCCCAGGCTTGTGGGTTCCCGTTGGCAGCTCCCGTTTAGCCGCTGCCCGGCTCGCCTTCAAAAAACGCCCGCTCGGAGGCGAACCGGGCAAGAAACTCACCATCCTGCTGACAATTTAGGGAAAAAGTCTATTTTTGCTAACATCCCGGGCATTCCTGGTGATTATTGCTTAAATTAAGCCACATTCTTGCAAAGCTATCAAAGTATTGATATGGGAAAAGTGATTTCATTACTCAACCATAAAGGAGGAGTTGGAAAGACCACCAGTGTGATAAATATTGGCGCAGCCATGGTGGAGCTGGGCAAAAAATCCTTGCTCATCGACCTGGACCCCCAGGCGAACCTCACCCTTTCGCTGGGCGCTCCCCGTCCCCCGCAGACCATCTACGAGGCCCTGCGCGGCGAGTCCGAACTGGTGCCGATACAGGTTAAAGAAAACATGGACGTCATCGTTTCCACGCTCGACCTCTCCGGCGCCGAGATGGAGCTGATCAACGAGGCCGGGCGGGAGTTCATCCTCCGGGAATTGCTGTCCCCCCTGAGGGAAGAGTACGACTTTATTATCATCGACTGCCCCCCCTCCCTGGGCCTGCTCACCCTCAACGCCCTGACCAGCAGCGACTACGTGATGATCCCCCTACAGACCGAATTTCTGGCTCTGCAGGGGTTGGCCAAGATCAAGCAGGTTATCCAAAAGGTGAAGTTTCGCCTCAATAAGGGCCTGGAGATCGGCGGGGTGATCGCCACCATGTACGATAGCCGCAAAGTGCTCAACCGCGATGTGGTGGAAACCATCAAAAAGTATTTCGGCGACCTGGTCTTCGAAACCATGATCCGCGATAACGTCTCCCTGGCCGAAGCCCCGTCGCAACGAAAAGATATTTTTGCGTACAGCCGCAATAGTTCCGGAGCGGAGGATTATTTGAGCCTGTGTAAGGAGATCTTGGTGAGGATGGAAAAGTTTGAGGGGATGGCGGTGAGGAAAGGATAAACTATGAGCAAAAAGAGATTCACAGAAGGACTGGAAAGCTTATTCGGAGAGGCTGCTGAAGAAACCCTTCAGGAGACCAGCCCCTTATTGTCCAGGACGGCAAAGCGGGAAGAGCAAAAGGGCGAAGAAGGCGGCAAGCGTTCTTCCGCCAAGGACTTTTCTTCCGACCTGCAGGCCTTTCTGGATAGTGCTTTTGAGGAAAGTGTGGAAGAGCAACTCGAGCAACGAAAAAAGAAACGCACGCCTATTTCCGGCAGCGCTCAGGTGAAGAAGCGCCACCGCAAGCCATTGAGCGGCCTCGACGCCCTCATCCGAAGTACAGTGGAACCCAGCAGTATGCGGCTGGAAACAAAGGGGACCAAGCGAATCACCCTCACCTTTGACCCCGATAAGCTGGAAAAACTCAAAACCATCGCCCGCCGGGAACGCACCTACCTGCGCGATATCATCGATGAGATCGTGGCAGAGTATTTGGATGAGTACGAATCCAAAAAAGAAGGAGGTAGAGAATAGCCAACCGCTCAATAAATCTCAACCTCCGCCTCCTCCCCTTCCCGCACCCACCCCCGGTACATCCCCGCTGAATTAAACGGCAGGGCAACGTTCCCTTTTGCATCCACGGCGATCAGGCCGCCGTCGCCGCCCAACGCCAGTTGGCGTTGGTGGATGGCATGGTGAGCAGCCTCTTCCAAACTCATCCCCTTGTACTCCATGAGGCAGGAGACATCGTAGGCCACCACGCCGCGCATGAAGTACTCCCCGTAGCCGGTACAGGACACCGCGCAGGTCAGGTCGTTGGCGTAGGTGCCAGCGCCGATGAGGGGGCTGTCCCCTACCCTGCCGTACTGCTTATTGGTCAGGCCGCCGGTAGAGGTGGCGGCAGCGATGTGCCCGTGCCGGTCGCAGGCCACCGCGCCGACGGTGCCGTACTTCTGGCTGTGGTCGAGCTGAGCCTTGCCACGCGCCCGGGCCTCCTGCAGTTGCCGGTACCGGAATTCAGAGAAGAAGTATTCCGGCGGCGCCTCTTCCAGGCCTTGTTCCCGGGCAAATTGCAGCGCGCCAGGGCCACAGAGCAACACGTGACCGGAGGCTTCCAGTATGCACCGGGCGAGGGATATGGGGTTTTTAATTCCCCGGACCATGGCCACGCCCCCGGCCGCCAGCGTTTTTCCGCACATGATGGAAGCGTCCATCTCGTTGTAGCCTTCGTGGGTGAAGACCGCCCCCTTGCCGGCATTGAAATACTCGCAATCCTCCAGCCGGCGGACAGCAGATTCGACGGCAACGAGGGCACTTTCCCCCGCCTCGAGCAGGGCCTCGCCAGCCCGCAGGGCTTCCAGCAGGGCCTGTTGATGGGCCTTCTCTTTCTCAGCGGTCATCTCTGAGCGCAGGATGGTGCCCGCGCCGCCGTGTATGGCCAGGGTGTATTTGGGCATTTCAAGTCAGCTTTTGAATCAAACCTTTGAGGTTTTGAAAACCTCAAAGGTTTTTTGAAAAAGGTTTTTTCCTACCGTCAACTTACAACTAATACCCCTGATTCTGCACAACCACTCCATTAGACACCTTCACCTCCCGGCCCGGTATCGGCAAAATCACCCGGTAATCTTCCACCTGCCGCACGTCGGCGGCCCGCCCCAGGCGCACCAGGTCGAACCAATAGTGCCCCTCAAAAGCGTACTCCAGGCGGCGCTCCCGGATCAGGAAGCCATTGTAGGCTTCCAGGTTGGGTACATCTGCCGCCGCGATCGGCGAATCGGGCAGAGAACGGGCCCGAATGGCATTCAGGTCAGTAAGTGCAGCGACAGCTCCTTCGGTATGGGCAATTGCCTCTGAGCGAATGAGGTACATCTCCGCCAGCCGCAATATCGGGACATTGTACTGAATATCCGTCGCCAGTTCGCCGTACTTGGTGCAGCGCACTACGCCGAAGCGCCGCAGGAACTGCTCCTTGCGGACATCTCCCTCCTCAAAGGCCTCCCACAACTCATTGGCGCCGGAGACCTCATTGGCGGTGGAAAGCATCAGCAGGCTGGAAAGATCCTGCCCATCCTGGGTGGTAAACTCCAGTTCAAAGATGGATTCGGCGGAGCCTTCCGTCTCAAAATTATCATTATAATCGGTATTGAGCTCGTAATCGCCATTATTGATCAGCAGGCTGGCATAGGCGCGGGCGTTGTCCCAATCTTTCCGGTACAAATATACGCGCGCCAGCAGGGCCTGGGCGGCCGCCTGGGTGAGAAAAAAGCGGCCGTCGCCGGCAGGCAGATCCTTGACGGCGTTGTCCAGGTCTTCGATGATGCGGCCGTACGTGGCGGATACGGTAGCCCGCCCTACGGTAGTGGCGGTGCTGCGGTCCAGTACTTCTGTAAATACCGGCACGCCAAAAGCGGAACCTTCATCAAAGAACTCCCCGAACTGGCGCAGCAGGTCGAAATAAGCGGCGCCCCGGAAAAAATAGGCCGTTCCTTCGATGCGGCTGCGATCTTCATCCCCGATGCCGTCGATGCCATCGATATTCGCCAGAATATTATTGGCGGAGTTGATGATGTTGTACAGATCTACCCACACATCCTCGATATAGGGGTTGGTCGTCGGCACGCGGGCATTTGCCAGGTCTTCGTAGCGCTGCCGGAAGCCGGTTGCGATGGCGTTGCCGCCGAGCAGGTCGGCCACCAGGACAAAGTCGCCGCCGTATAAGTTGACGCCCTGAAAGCTGTTGTATAGCCCGATGGCCGCCGCTTCCGCCGTTTCCTTGTTGACGATGGCTTCCGAGGTGATGATCTGGTCATCCAGCTCGACATCCAGAAAGCCATTGCAGGCAGCGCCCCAAAACACGGCCGCCGATAGAATGATGTATTTGAAGTTTATGGTTTTCATTTTCTTTTTTTTTAAACGCTGATACACTACTCTCTGATACACCCCCACCCTACAACCCCAAATTCACCCCCACCGAGATCGTCCGGGCCTGCCCCAGGGTTCCGAAATCTTCTCCCTGCTGGGTATTCAGCGCGCCCTGGCTGGCCGTGTTGGTGGAAACCTCCGGGTCGAAACCGCGATAATCCGTAAGGGTGAACAGGTTCTGGGCCTGAGCATAGAGTGTCAGGGAGCGCAGGCGCATTTTTTGCACAGCCACAGCCGGAAACTGATAGGCCAGGCGCAGGTTCTTGAGGCGAATGAAGTCGCCGTTTTCCAGAAACTGCGTACTAAAGCGTTGCATCTGTCCGGTTTGAAGCGTGGGGCGCGGAACATCCGTTTGCTGTCCCGGCTCCCGCCAGTAGTGGTCCAGTACGTAGCGGCTGTTGTTGCCATACGGCAGGCCGCTGCGCAATTGCCCGTAGTTCTCGTAAGCGTGTCGGCTCTGGTTGAAAATCTTGTTACCGCCGGAGAATTGCAGAAAGGCGGACAGCGTGAATCCTTTATAAGTAAGGGTGTTATTAAATCCGCCGAAATAATCCGGAATGGCGCTGCCCACGATCTGGCGGTCGTCAAAGTCGATCACATCATCGCCATTGAGGTCTTCAAACAGGGCGTCGCCCGTCTCGGGGTCTACGCCCAGGAATTGGATCATATATAAGGTACTAACGGACTGGCCTTCCTGGAGAATATGGTTGCGCCCCAGAATTTCTCCGTTGTTGAACAACTTCTTAACCGTATTATCCAAAAGAGCCAGGTTGAAGGTAGTCGACCAGGAGAAGTCCCGGCTATTGATGTTCAGTGTATTCAGGCTGACTTCAAAGCCCTTGTTTTCGATCTCTCCTACGTTCTGGAAAACGGAGGTAAAGCCGGTCAGGCCGGAGACATCGGCATTGAGCAACAGGTCGGTGGTGTTTTTGATAAAGTAGTCGGCGGTGAGTTGGATGCGGCTGTCCAGCAGGGCCAGGTCAATCCCCAGGTTGAGCTGGGCGGTTCTTTCCCAGCTGAGGTCCGGGTTTTCCAACTGGGAAGGCGAGATGCCGCTCTGGCCGTTGTAGGGGGAGTCCAGTCCCCAGGTGCCCACCCAGTCGCTACCGATCTCCTGGTTGCCGGTGATGCCATAACTACCTCGCAGCTTTAGCTCGCTCAACAGGCCCTGGTCCGCCATAAAGGGCTCCTCGCTCACTACCCAGGCCACCGAACCGGAAGGGAAATATCCGTAGCGGTTGTTCGCACCAAAGCGGGACGAGCCATCTGCCCGCACGGTAAAGGTGGCCAGGTAGCGGCTTTTATAGCTATAATTGAAGCGCCCCAGGTAAGAGATCAGGCTGGAACGGCGCTTACCCGAAGAAGCGAAGACGATATTGGCCGCCGCCGAAATGCTGGGGGTTTCATTGGTGGAATATCCGGCGCCTTCCATATCGGAAAAGATCGCCCTGATCTCCTGAGCCGAGAACCCGCCAATCAGGTTGAAGCTGTGACCGCCCAGCACCCGGGTGAAGTTGAGGGTATTCTCGACCTGCCAGGACAGTTCCTCCCACGTGGCGAATATCCCCTGCCCAATACTGGTCTTATTGCTGAAAGTAGGCGTATAAGATTCTTCGTTCAGCGAGTTGATATCAACCGACCCTATTGTTTTGAAAGTAAGGCCGGGGATGATTTCGTACTGCCCGAACAAGGAACTTTGCAGCCGAGTAGAGATAGAGCGGTTCTTGTATTCCAAAGCGATCAGCACCGGGTTGTCCAGCGGCCACCAGGTATTGTAGTTGAAAGGGTTGGCGTAGCTCCCATCGGCCTCATAGACCGGCGCCGAGGGGTCCCAGGCCTGGGCGTTGATCACCACGCCGTACTCGTCGTTCTCATTGATCGTCCGCCGGTGGTTGGAGCGGTTGACGGCAAAATTGGCGCCTAGTTTGATCTTTTCGTTGAGGCGGTGGTCGAGGTTGAGGCGGGTGCTCATGCGCTGGAACTCCTGTCCGATCTGTATGCCGGACTGGCTGAAGAAATTGCCGCTGAGATAGAACTGGGTCTTATCGTTGCCGCCCTGCAGGCTCAGGTCCGCATTATCAATCTGGCCGGTGCGGAAAATGGCGTCATAGATGTCGGTAGTCTGTACCCCGGCGCCGGGATCATCGGGGTTAAAACCAAAGTCGTCATTAAAATAGCCGGCTCCCAGGCCGTCGTTCTCCGCCGCTACATTGAGGAAGCGGACGAAATCGCGGGCGCCCATCATTTCGGGCACACGGGTGATGTTGGAAAAGCCTTTATAATAACCTACGTTGACCTGGGTTTTTTCACTGGCGCCCCGCTTGGTGGTGACCAGAATGACCCCGTTGGCGCCCCGGGAACCATAGATGGAGGCCGCTGAGGCGTCCTTCAGGATGGTAATCGATTCGATATCGTTGGGGTTGATGTCCGCCAGCGGGTTAACCGGCTGTATGTTTTGGTTGAGAGCTGAGTTATTGCGGGAAACCACCGGGATGCCATCGATGATGAACAGGGGCTGGCTGCTGGCGCTGATGGACGAAATGCCGCGAATATTGACGTTGATAGCGCCCCCCGGCGTACCGGAAGGGCTGCTGATATTCACGCCGCTCGCCTTGCCCTGTATAGCAGCCTCAAAGCTGGCTGAGGGCACGTCTTTCACATCTTCGGCATTGAGGGATTCAATCGCGCCGGACACGTCCTTTTTTTTCTGGGTACCGTAGCCCACGACCACGACCTCATCCAATACCTGGCCGGCGCTCAATTGCAGATCGATCGTGCTTCGATTACCAATTTCCACCAATTGAGGCGTGTAACCGGTGTATGAAAATTCCAGTTGCTTCGCGTTTTCTGACACTTCCAGTTCATACTTGCCGTCAAAGTCGGTGACGGTTCCCGAAGAAGTGCCAACGATCAAAATATTCGCTCCAATGAGCGGTTCTCCGGTATCGGCATCCGTAACGGCGCCGGTAAGGGTGCGCTGCCCCAGGGCGATACTGGCCCACCCCAGGCATACAGCGGATATCAGGAAGATACGCCAATGCTTCATATTGGTTCGTTTTTTGGTGATGAGAATGTTGAGATGGAATCAGGCCTGTACACAAGCCGGGCTTTTCAGAACAGCCATACCATAAGGTGGTGCAGCAAGGGGCATCAAGCAATCAGGATAGGCTTTGTTGAAAACGCTGAAAAGCTACAGCAAGAAAGGTTGCTAACAGTCAAAGATGGGTTGTAAGCCACTGAGGCTGGGGGTCTCCAGGCGGAGAGCCGTCGTTCTTACAGGCAGTATGGACTTCAGTATCGGCATGTAATAACGGTATTAACAGAATCAAAATCAGGGCTACCATTCCAGGGTTGGACGAGTTCGCGGTTCGGTATTCGCTGTTCGCAACCGCGGCAGGCTGCTTGGGCTTACCTGCTTCTAACCGTGTCCAACCTTAGACGGGTAGCCAAAATTAGGGACTTCGGCCTGAAATACCAAATAATACCTAAGAGGAATTTCCGTTAAAATCCGGTGGAGCTACTGCAAGTCTTTGGTTTTTTTTGTAAACTTACACTTGCTTTAGCGTATTAATTATGGATAACATTTATTTCCATAGCGATATCAAACCTTCCGTTCCCACCCATAAGCAACTTAGCTTGATGGGCCTTCAGCCTATTTTTGATTGCTAGCCTGTATCTTCATACTTTTCTTTTCTTCGAAATAAACTCAAGCGCAAACGCTTGGCTTTGAATTCGACAATTCAATCATTTATCAATAACCAAAACCTTTCTGCATCATGAGAAAAGTAGTACAACTTACGTTGGCGCTCCTGCTGTGCGGCCTATTCGCACAAGCACAGCAAACCATTACTTACGATTTTGAAGACGGCCTGATGCCGTCAGATTTCACGCTTTACAATGTCGATATGCTCACCCCGGCTGACGAAGGGGACATCGGCTGGAGAGACACCGCCTGGATCGTTACCACCAGCTCTACCTTTGAGGGGTTTGCCGCCCTGAGCATCTCCTGGTATGAAGATGAGAATGGAACTGAGGTGGGGCCGGCCGACGACTGGATGATCCTGCCTAAGTTAGTACTGGGCGCCGGCGCCGAGCTGAGCTTCCAGGTCAAGTCGGCCACTTCCAGCGGCGATTATCCCGACGATTACTGGGTGCTCATCAATACCGGCGAGGCGACCGTAGAGAGCTTCGAAAACAACGGCGAAGTCCTTTGGACAGAAGAAGCGGTGACCAACAATGGTTTCCAGGATCGCACCCTGGACCTTTCCGCCTACGCCGGGCAAGCGGTCCACCTTGCTTTTCGCAACGTGACCAATACCAATGGTTATGGCCTGTGGATAGACAACATCTCGGTTTCCAATGTCATCACCACCGCCACGCGCGAAGTGGATACTGAAGCGTTCAAGATGGTGCTAACTCCCAACCCCGTAAGCCTGAGCGCCCTCCAGCTTTCCTACACCCTGGAGGAAGCAACCGAGGTGGAATTACTCATTCAGGATATGATGGGCCGCACCCTGAGCATTCTGCCACAAGGCCAGCAGCCGGCAGGAAATAATACAGCGTGGATCGACGTAAATCAGCTGGCCAACGGAACATATATCTTAACCATCCGTTCTGACAAGAAAATCGGTACGGCTAAGATGATCGTAAGACATTAATTCTTAGATTCCCCTTTATTTGCAGGCAGCCCCCTCCCTCGGGAGGGGCTGCCTTTATTTTGCGTTGCTAACAATTTATAAAAATCAAACAAAATGGCTACTCGCTACTCTATCCTCCTGGCCCTGGCCCTCTTTTCCAACTCTATTTTTAGCCAAAGCTACACCAACTGGATTGTCGGCGACACCACCGATGTTCAACCTGGCAACACCCTCCCCGGCATCGTACTGGCGGGCGGCGGCGGCGACAATGATCCGGCCATGCAGTGGATGCTCAGCCGCGCCAACGGAGGCGATATCGTGATCCTCCGCGCCAGCGGAGCGGATGCGTATAACCTTTATTTTTTTGAGGACCTGGGCGTCAGCGTCAACTCCGTAGAGACCATCCGCTTTGAATCCGGAGACGCGGCGGCCGACCCCTACGTGATCGGCCGGATACGCGAGGCGGAATGCCTCTTTATTGCCGGCGGCGACCAGTTTGATTACTACTCCTACTGGAAGGATACGCCGGTTGAAGAAGCCATCAACTACCTGATCCTGGATAAGGGCGTCACCGTCGGGGGAACCAGCGCCGGGATGGCCATCCTGGGGCAGTGTTATTACACCCCTTCCGGTTCTTCCCTGGATGCTGCGGAGGCCCTCAGCGACCCCTACCATCCGGATTATGAGATACTGGGGTGTAATGATTTTCTGGAAACACCCTATACGCAGTACCTGGCCACCGATACCCATTACGAGCAGCGGGAGCGCCCGGGGCGCCATGTGGGCATGCTGGCGCGGATCGCCCAGGAGTACAACACCCGCTCCTTCGGCATTGGCGCCAATGAGTACACTGCCGTAGCCATCGACGAATTCGGGCTGGCCCGCGCCTTTGGCGAATACCCGGAATACGAAGAAGATTTCGTCTTTTTCCTACAGGCCAATTGCCAGGACGAATTTCTGCCTGAAACCATAGAAGCCGGCATCCCCCTCAGCTGGGACCGGGGGCACAGTGCCGTCAAGGTGTACGCTCTACCCGCCCGCCCCGACGGCGATGGCGTTTTTGACCTCACCGACTGGCAAACCGGCGTCGGCGGCCAGTGGCAGAACTGGTATGTGCAAAACGGCGAACTGATGAGGGCTTTCGATACTGGGCCGGACTGTGCGGCAGTGCTGAACAATACGGATGGCCCGGCCCTTGCCCGGCAGCTGAAACTTTTTCCCAACCCGGCCACCGAACGGATTAACATACAGTGGCCCGCCGGCAGCCGGATAGAAGGGCTGGAACTGCGCAATGCTTATGGGCAGGTGCTGCGGCGTGAGGCAGGGGAAATGAAGGAAATTGACCTGAAAGGGTTGGCGTCCGGAGTGTATTTTGTAGAAGTGAAAATGGGTCAAAAGAGCGCTGTGCGAAAGTTGGTGATAAAATGAAAACCTGCCAAGGGTGACGGGAATCAGGGTGGCCCTGAAAACCTATCGAACCGGTATCATCTGCGTTCTACGCTCTATTGCCCGATCCGCAGCTCTTCCAGCGGCAGCTCCATACCCGGCATCACATCCTCTCCGGTGAGTTTTTTGCCCTCGAAGCCTGATACGGTTTCCACTTCCCCATTGGCGCGGTAGATGTAGGCTTTTTCTGCGTAGGGGTCGATCAGCCAGGCCAGGCGGACGCCGTTTTTGATCCAGACGTTCTTCATTTTATTTTTCACCTTCGCTAAGCGGTCGGTTTGAGAGCGTACTTCAACAATGAAATCCGGCATTACCGGTAAAAATACTTCTTCATCTGGCGACTGGGCCAGGCGTTCGTCACTTATCCATCCGCAATCCGGGCTTTTTATGGCTCCGTCAGGCAGTTTGAAGCCAGCGGAAGCACTGAAGGGCTTGCCTGATTTTTTAAGCAACCACCATGCACCCAGATAAATCAAAGGAATGGATTCTCTATTCCCCGAACCAAATTTCACAGGAGACATAATCGTAATTTTTCCACTTTTTTCCCGTTCCATCCGCAAATCCGGATAGCGGGCGGAAAGGGCAGCGAATTCTTCTATGGATAAGGCTTTATCCAGGATCAAAGGCCCCAATTCGGCTATTTCCCTGATCGGATTAATGGTTTTGGGTTCCAACTTGGCACTTGATGGCATAAAAGTGGATTTTCAAACAATATAAGTATTAATAAAGACAATTGCGAAGCCGCCGCAGTTTTGCCCGGGCGATACAGATTCAACACTTTGTATCCCCGTTCTATCTGTTTTTCCTCAAAACTCCCTATGTTTGGACGAACCAACCACGAACACCACCTATGAAGCTCTTCCAAAAATTCCCGGACAGTATCGTGATCATCATGTCCATCATGCTGGCCTTTATCATCCTTACCTGGATCGTACCCGCCGGCGAGTTCGCCCGGACAACGGTTAACGACCGGCAGGTCATTGTGGCCGGGTCTTACCACCGGGTCGACCCGGCGCCACAGGGAGTGGGAGACTTTTTCATGGGGCCTATCCGGGGGTTCATCTCGGCGGCGCAGATCATAGGGTTTGTCTTTCTGGTAGGTGGCGCCTTCAATATCCTCACCCGCACCGGAGCGGTGGATGCCGGGCTGCGCGATATCATCAAGCTGAGCGAACGCCGCCCGGGCTACAAAAAGTGGATCATCCCGCTGATCATCACCCTGTTTTCCCTGGCGGGCGCCACCTTCGGCATGTGTGAAGAAGTGCTGGTCTTTGTGCTGATCACCATCCCGCTGAGCCTGGCGCTGGGGTACGATTCCATCGTGGGCCTCTCCATCTCCTTTGTAGGAGCGGGCGTTGGGTTTGCCGGCGCCTTTATCAACCCGTTCACCATCGGGGTGGCGCAGGGCATTGCCGAGCTGGCGCCCGCCAGCGGTATGGGTTACCGGTTGATCGTCTGGACCATCACCACCCTTATTGCGATCCTGTACATCATGCGCTATGCACGCAGGGTGGAACAGGATAAAACCCTGAGCCCCATGTATGCTATCGACGAGGAACGGGATATCTCGCACCTCAACGATGACGAAGGCGAGGGTTTCACTACGCGGCACAAGCTGGTACTGCTCATTCTTGCAGCAGCTCTGACATTACTGGTCATCGGAGTGAGCAGCTGGCACTGGTACATCGACGAGATTTCCGCCTTGTTCATTGCCATGGGCATTGCTGCGGCTATCGTTGGCAGCCTCAGCCTGGACGGCGCCGTGGAAGCCTTCAAGGATGGCGCCCGCGATATGATTACCGCCGCCCTGGTCATCGGCCTGGCCAAGGGGCTGATCGTCATCGCCGAAGACGGCCGCATTATCGATACGATTCTCAATAGTATAGCCGCCGGTTCCGATGGGTTGCCCCAGGCCATCACGGTGGAGATCATGTTTGTATTCCAAACCTTTCTCAACTTCTTTGTGCCCTCCGGTTCGGGGCAGGCCGCCCTCACGATGCCCATCATGGCGCCGTTGAGCGACCTGCTGGGCCTCAGCCGGCAGACCGCTGTGCTCGCCTTCCAGTTTGGTGACGGCCTGTCTAATATGATCATCCCCACCAGTGGGGTAACGATGGGCATACTGGCCGTGGCCAAGGTGCCTTACAACGTATGGATCAAGTGGTTTACGCCCCTTTTGCTTATCCTCATCGTGGCCTGTATGTTGTTGTTGCTGCCGCCACTTTTCCTGTTTTCATGGTAAAGAGGTAGATCGGGGTAACCGAAAACAAAAAATTGCTGACTGTAGCACCCTCATGAACGCTTTACTTTACTACCTTGCCTTGCCCATGCTGTACCTGATCTCGCTGATGCCCTTCCGGCTGATGTACGGGTTCTCGGATGGCCTGTACGTGCTCGTCTACAGCGTACTCCGGTATCGAAAGAAAGTGGTCCTGAGTAACCTCAGGAAGGCTTTCCCCGAAAAGGGCGATGAAGAAATACAACTCATCTGCCGGAGATTCTACCGTTACCTCTGCGACCTTACACTGGAAGGTTTTAAAAACCTCACTATATCTCCGGCGGGGCTGAAAAAGCACATTCTTTTCGAGGATACGTCCATCTTTGAAAAATATAAAGCAGCCGGCCAGAGCATCATCATCGTCCTGGGCCATTTCGGGAATTGGGAACTGGCCGGGCCTCGCTTCAGCCTGGAGCCCATTCACAGCCTCTACGTCGTTTATCACCCCATCAGTAATCCTTACTTTGACCGGCTGATCTACCGGATGCGCACCCGGCTGGGCATGCATTTGTACTCAATGAAGCATACGTTCAGAGGCATGCTGAACAACCGGGATAAATGCACGGCCACTGCTTTTATTGCGGATCAAACGCCCTCGGCCCGCAATACGTACTGGATGGAATTCCTCCGGCAGGATACCGCCATTTTTACCGGGCCGGGGCGGTTAGCCCGAAGGTTTAAATACCCGGTGATCTATATTTCTATCAACCGGCTCCGGCGAGGCCAGTATGAGATCGAAAGTGAATTGTTGGTGGAAAACCCCGAAGAATTGACGGAAGAGCAGATCACTGCGTTGTACATCAGGCGCCTGGAAAAAGACATACTCGCCCACCCGGAGCTGTGGTTATGGACCCACCGCCGGTGGAAGCGCCACCGGTTAAGTGGCCCCTAACGCCTCCGTTTGTAAAACTTCAGCTCCAGCGATTCCACCGCAAACGCCCATAAATCCTCGTAAGGGAGGATTTCGATGCCATGGGGTTGGTTGGCCACCTCTATAGGGATAGCCTTCAAGCGCTCGAAGTACTTCTCCGATTTGCGCAGCACCGCTGCTTTGTGAAAATTGTACAAGGGGATTTGCAGCAACAGCTTGACGAAATAATTGCTCCGCTTCAGCGCTTTGTCCCGGAAAAGATATCGGACACGGTACTTATTGATGGCGTCGATCCGGCCAATGGCGTCGCTGTAGCGCTTTTTAACAATGAGGAAGAGGATCTGAATAATGAGAATGGCCACGTTCATCCCCTGCTTATCCTTCGAGAAGACCGGCACCTCATTGAGGAAGCGAGCCAGGCGGAACTTCCTAAGCCCGCTCTGCCCCCGGACGGCAACCACTTTACCGATCTCCAGCAGAAAATGGATATAGGCGCCATTGATTCGCCACTGCTCCTTGTCAATCTCCCGCAGTTTCTGAAAACCACGATGGTTGAATGCCTCCTGGTAAACCTCATAGGCACGCTGGTACTGCCGGGTGTGAAGCGACAGGATCAGCAGCAGCTCCATATTGACAAACCAGTTGACCGTGCCGGCAGGAATAAGTCGCGTGGCCCTTCGGGCGATCCCCTCTCCCTGGCCGAATTGTTTCAGCTGTATGTGAGCCAGAATCTGTTGATGCAGAAAGGTGTAAATAGGAGTCTTCACTTCATAATCTTTGGCTTCGAAAGCACGGATCGCTTCCTGGCAACTCTCCACCGTATTCCTGTAATCATTAATGGAACGATAGGCGATGATACGGATCAGATAACCCAGAAAAAGCAGCCGGTAAGTAGGGTATTTCGCCATACCCCCTTTGAGTTTTTCGTAATACGCCAGGGCCTGGCAACCAGCTTGCTCCCGGGCCGCCCGCTCATTGATATAATTGACGACGAGCAGGGTGTAGTACTCTTCCGCACGTGATTCGAACTGCCAGGCCTTCATGTACTTTTGGTGGAGCTGGCCATACTCTTTCATCTTTTTCAGGTTGCCGATTCGGGTTCCGTAGTGGAAACGCAGCACCTGGCTGGCCTGCACGGCGATCTCCGTGAGGTCGTACCGCAGCGCCCGTTGCAGTGTCTTTTCCGCCAGCCGGATGGCCACATCGCGCGCCCCCATACGCAGCAGCACCTTCACGGCCGCCCAATCCTTCTGGCATCGGTAATACGCCTTTTCCTGTTCATTGAGGGATGGGTCGCCCAGGTTGATGAATAACAGCGTATTGAGCAGGCGTTTCTTCAGGCCCGCCTTCAGGTTGCGGTAACTGGATGCTTTAGGGTGGGCGCCATAAATATGCCGCATGGCGTCTGCGTCGGTTTTGGCCGTGCCGGCAGACAAGGCGTTATAAAGGTCCATTACCTTGTTACGGCAGGGGGTACCCGTTTCCAGTATTTCAATATGGCGTGCCTTGCCTTTTGTGACGATACGAACCAGTTCCAGAAGCGTTTTCATCTAACCAAAGTTTTCGTTTTGCCTGTTCCGGGAACAACACTATCCGTTGTTTTACAGAGCTTTAAATAAATTTTACACGAAAACATTTTCCATTTTACTGGTGAGAAAGGCCTGCGAACTGTCCTGGCATTTAAAAAAATAATGCAATAGATTTGGGGTATAAGCTTCATCCACACAATTAACTGAAACCAAACACCCATTGCTATGATTTTTTTCCCGGCACAACAAGCAGGCTGTTCAGAAAGCGCCCTCTCATCCAATACTGGAGCCGGTGGGGCTGTATACGCCACAGGAGAGGAAACCATCATACAGGAAGACCTGGATCTGTGAGGAGCGGTTTACAGTTGTTGGTTGGCCGTTGTTGGTTGGGCGCCAACTTACAACGATCTACCTGCAACCAGAAACCGGCCCGGCAGTGCTTTTTCAACAGCAATGAAAAAAGGTTGGTTCTTTAGACTTGGCACTGGCACAAACAACTAATAATCAGCAGTTTGTTTTCGTTGAAAGATGATTGTGCAGGAATTCAACTCTTGCGCAGGCGGCACAAGCGGCCTAAAGCGCGAGACATAAATATCTATAAATTCGATCAAGAAAACAAGAAATGACTAAGAAAATAAGCGATCTCATGCCGGAAACAGCCGGCCTGGGCCTCTCACCATTACTGATAGAAGTGGAATTTGGTGTGCCAAGCCGGCAATGTGTCAATTATGGAATCTGCCGGATTGAGCTCGCCCGGGCACCCGGCCGCCCCCGAAGCAGTAAATGCAAACGGTGTGGCGGCCTGGCCCTGGCTTCTGCTCCCGAAGAAGGAGTGCTGGAACTGGCCTTTTTTCAATCCAGCCTAAGCCAGGCGGCCCGGCGCCGGTATTTTGGCCAGGGCTACTTCCTGATGGAAGAGGATTTCCTCCTGCCCCGGTTTTTATACAACGGGCTGAACTTCCCTGCGGAAGCCATCAGCTGCGGCCGATACAGGGTGCTGGAAACAGAAAAGGCTCTGATCGTTCCATTTATGAACCTGATAAAGAGCTCCCATAAATAAGACATTGCGATCAAGGTATTTAATCGAGATTTATGGTTTTTGTCCCGCTCTGATACACCGATACACTGCTCTCTGATATACAATGGCACCAAAATATCCAGTAGTATGGTAGCCGAGATGACTGAAAGAATCAATGCATTGTGCAAACGGTGAGGTATTTCCTGAAAAGCACCGCAAAAAATAGAGTAGGGAGTTCATTATTAAACATTGTGCTATGAAAAAGTTGATGTTTTTTTCACTTTTGTTGGTATTATCAGCTTGTAATAAGACGGTAAAAGAAGAATTCCATGAAGAAAAAAATGAAGAAATTCCGGGCAACAACTTTGAGAATCTTTATTTTAGCTTGAAAGAAGATGAAAATTTTCTCAATTTACTTGAAAACCTTAAGCTCCGAAGCAACATTTTCATTAAAAAGATGCGTGCATTTGAAGACAAAGCTTATCTGGACCAGCTCGATAAAAAAGTGAGTCTAGGGATAAAATTGAATGAAGAGGAATATCTTCAGGTATTGTACCTTTATGGTTTTTCATCAGAAGAAGACCTGATTGCAAAAAGTAACTCTCAATTGCGTTTGATTGAAAGCCTTTTTGATACTTATCCTAGTTTGAACCAACTTACTCAAGCTGAATTCCAAAGCATCGTAGGGAATCTGGTTAAGGACTCTATTTTTATTAGAAGCGCGCCCCCCTGCCATATAGTATGCGGCACTTGTTATGATGATATTGCCTGGGACTGCCTGGCTGATGTAGGGTGGAATACTATTTCAGGAGTAGGGACAGGAGCGTCTTTTGGATCCTACGGCGGTTTCTATGGCGGGGCTTTAGGCGGAATAATCGGAGGATTCACCGGTTACGGATATGGCCTATACTTATGTTATAGAGCAATCAGAGATTGCGACAACTATGTCCCCCCTGGGTGTACTCAACCTTGCAGCGAACTATAAACAAAACTTTCAATGATGGCCATGAAAAACACGCTCTTCGTTTTAGCAAGCATTAGCCTTATTCTATTTCTTATTCAGGTATTGAATGAGGCGGCGTACGCCGGTATGCTATCTGTTGTTCACAAAGCTGTGGTAACCCTACTCATTGTACTATTATTGGTTAATCCAGAAACGAGAAAATCTGTATTCTGGCTTCTACTGGGTTTCGGCTTGCTGGCTTTGTTAACTGTTGGCATTCTTTTTCTTTGAGAAAATGGCTTAGGGCCCGGCGAAGAATAACTTCCCTATTTGATGCTGATCCCTGCCTGCCTTGCGGCGAGCAGCAGGTTTTGCCGCTGCACTGCGTTGCTCATCACTTGCGTCCGTACGGACGGAAGGAAGGAGCAACGCAGCATGGCCGTAAAAGAGCCCAAAGAATTGGTTAAGAATTTCGTTCCCGGCGCACTAGTGCGCCGGGAACGAAGTTGTTGGTCAATAATTTGAGGCTGTTTTGCGGCCGGCTCGTCGCCAAAGGCTATGGCCGGCGGAGACAGGCAAGGCGCGACGACCGACCATAGCCTAAGCTACGGAAGGAAGGAGCAACGCAGCATGGCCGTAAAAGAGCCCAAAGAATTGTTTAAGAATTTCGTTCCCGGCGCACTAGTTCAAAGCCTCACCACCCGCATATAATCCAGCATCGCCCGGTTTACGGCCACATTCATATTCACATCCCAGGGCTCGAAGGAAAGCCGCAGGGTATTCCCTCCCTTATTCATTTTCACCACATAGGAGTTCGAATACCCCCAATCCGACCATTCATCCGTGCCCCGCTGTGGAAATACCAGTGAACCGATGCGCTCGTCGTTGGCGTACAGGTCCCGGATGGCACATTTGTTATCCGTATTCCAGGGGCCGCTGCCGTTGGAATAGCGGAAATCGATGAGGTACTCGCCGGCTTCTTCGGCACTGAAGAGCAGCTCGATGGAACGGTTCTTTTCGTTGGAAACTTCCACAAACCCGGTTCCCGAATAATTGGTATAAGGCAGTTGGGAAGCGCCGGTATACTGTTCGACCTCTACGATCTTTATACCCGTTTCGGGCGCGGCCCGCAACGGCTCGCTGGTGAAGGACTGATAGCCCTTATCGTCCATAGCGCTGACTTTGTACTCGGCCTCTTCCTCCGTCGATACTTCCAATTGGGTAGCGGTGGTTTTTTCCAGCAATTCGCCGTCTTTGTATACCCGGTATTCTACAGCGCCGGGTATCGGTTCCCATCGCAGGGCAGCCCCCTCCTGCTTAAGCTGAGGGGCAGGCAAAGAATAGTGGTTTGCCACGAGATGGATAGCGCCGCCATCGAACGGTTGATTGTTCATTTTGATAACGATGAGATGTTCCCCACTGATGTCGGCGGGTAGGAATGCTTCCTCCAGGGGTTCTCCATCCAGCATCGCCGACTCGATCCGATTGCCAAAGCCCTCCACGGTAATGTTGAGCTTAGCGCCTCTGTACCGAAAGTTGGATAGGGTTTTCGTTCCCGGGTAAGAACTGGGAACGACAGGGTTGAACCGCAGCCCATTGGCCTCGAACGACATGCCCATAAACACCCGGTGCACCATGGCCAGGTTGCCCGCCATGCTCCACAGCATGCGATGAGAGTTGATCTCGGTGCCCAGGAAATCGCCGGTGCCGGCCACGAAGTTCTCGTAGTTGGTGAGGAACAGGCCGCCGGCGCGGTAGATGGCCGCCAACCCGTGGTTGAGCACCTTTTCGTTGCCGGCCCGGGCCGCCGCCAGGTTCCAGTAGGACTGTACGAAGGGCCAGACGCCGTCGTTGTGGTAGGGTGGAATACCGGGAATTTGGGGGTAAATGCAGGTCACCCCAAAATCTGTTACCGGCGACCTGGCGATAATGGACTGCGCCTTGTCGCCATCGGCCACGCCAAACAGAATGGCCAGCGCCTCACCCAGGGCTTCGAACCGGGGAGAAAGGTTGAGGTACTGCCGGCCGTAGAGGTACTGTCCGTAGTAGCCCTTATCCGCCATCCAGAGGTAATCGTTGATGCCTTTTTTGATCTCCTCCGCGCGGGCAGTGTATACCTCGAACGGCTCGCCCAGTATTTTGGCCATTTCCGCCAGGATGATATGCGCCTGGTAGTGCACCACATTGGTGCCCAGGTTTTCGGAGACGTAGATATCCATGTTGGACATCCACTTGGGATAGGTTTGCTCCCGCCAGTCCAGAAAGGAAGATTCGCCCCGGTACATGCCGGTTTGGGGAGACTTCAACACTTTGTAATCATCTTCCAGTGTGTTTTTTATGATCGTATACGCTTGCTGCAGCCAATCCCTGTCGCCGGTGGTTTTGTAAATTTCCCAGGCTGCCAGGGCCCAGGTAGTGCGGTCGGAAGAAACCGGCCAGGCGCCGCCGGAGCCGGTGTCCTGGATAATCCTATCGCGCTTGACTTTTTTCATCAGGCTGATCTTCGCCACCGCAGGTTCGTGGTAAGCAAAGGCCAGGAAAATGCTGTAGCTGATGTCGCGTGTCCACACACCTGCCCACTTGGCGCCCGTCCGGAGCGTGCTGTCCGGCTCGATGTTCAAAAGAGCCTCTTCCAGGGAGAGGTTGAACAGGGCGTTAACGATAGGCTGATCGGATTTATACTGGGGGCGGCTAGAGAGATCCTCCGTGAGTTTCCACTCTTTGTCCTGATAGTCTTCCGGGTTATAGGGGTTGAGCGTCAGGGTAATCTCGTAGATATTGTCGCCGTCGGGGTCTTTCAGTTGGAGGCCCTCCTCTTCCAGGTTGACGAAATCCCAGGTGAGGGGCTCGGACCCGCCGGCGATGTAGAAGTTCTTGAAATCGGCCTTGGCGACGCGGCTCCCGTCGAATGCCTCGTAGTATCCTTTTTCTTCAAATTGCTCCAGGACGGGCGACATGTCCACCCGGAAGGTATACTCGTAATTGACCGGCAGGAAAGTGCCCGGGTCTTCCGGAGCGTTTTCCGGCAGCTCGCCAAAGCGCAAAACCGGCGATTGATGCTCCTCGCCGATGGCCAGCCAGTGGTCTTTGCCCGGCGGCAACTCATTGTCCTTTTCGTTGATGCTGAACTTGAAAGTGACGAGCCGGGAGTAGTTCTCGCTGGCCGGGCTTTTGTAGTTGGAGGTGAGGTGGGTGGGCGAAAGGGCGACGGCCTGGTTTTCTCCCTGCACGACTTTGTCGGCGTAGAGGGTGAAGGCGTCGGATGGATAGATAGGTTCTTGTTTTTCGGGTTGGCAGGCGATGAGGGCCACCAGGAGGAAGAAGATGGTGCAAAATTTCATGCGGCAAGTTCGCTTTGGTTCCGGTCAAAGTTAAGTAAATTGTGACTATTCAGCAGTTCGCTTTTCGCAGTTCGCTTTTCGCTGTGCAATGCCCCTAAAAGCAGGAATCCAGGCTTGATGAACCAGTTCTTCAGCTCAGGTTTTGGACAGGTTCTGGCGAACTGCGAATAGCTAAATAGTTACAGTATATTTATACCATACGGGACACAACCCTACCTAAAGCCCCCGCCCAGCCAACAATATAACCAGCCAATCTTAACCCTGCCTACCGCACCAAATGCACCACCCCCGTATACTCCAACTCCACCCCATCCAGAAAGCGCACCCGAAAAACATAGGCGTAGGCGCCGTCCGGCGACTCTTTGCCCTTGAAGGCGCCATTCCAGCCGAGGGACAAGTCATTGGGCAGAAAATTCTCACGCTCAAAAACCGTGGCGCCCCACCGGTTAAAAATTCTCGCACTTACCACCTCCTGCACATTCGGCACATCGGCGTAGAGGGTGAAGCGGTCGTTGCGCCCGTCGTCGTTAGGGGAGAAGGCATTGGGGATATAAACAGACCGCACTTCCCTGACATCTATCCGAATGGAATCTGTTGCCGAACAACCGGGTGCCATACTCCCTGTAAAATAAAAAGTTGTCGGTTGCAGCGGCTGGAGGATCGGTTGCAGACAGTCATCATTACAAATAACTAAAGCCGAAGGTATCCATTCGGCACTGGCCAGAGGGTAGTTAGACATAACGGGCAACGTCAGGCTTCCGCCCAGATGGATGGCCTGGCCGGGCCCCAGGCCAACCCATAAAGGATCCGGTTCTGTCAGTACGATATCATAGTCTACCTTGCACCCCAAGCGGTCGTAGAAAGACAAGTGGTAAGATCCGTCGCCCAGATTCGGGAAAGAAGCCTCTTCGGCTATTACCACCATACCATCCAGGCTAATGGAAACAGGAGGGTAGAAGTTACGGACATTCGATATGCCGATGGCGCCATCCTGAAAGCTGTAGCAGCTGGGGTCAACGGCAGCTATATCCGCCAGGATGCCCCGGCTGGGGACGAACTCCAGCGTAAGGGTAACGATGCTGTCGCATCCAATAGAAGAAACCAAAGTGTCCGTATAAATGCCCCCTGTGGTAATAGGCCGATTACCAAAAAGATAACGCGCCCCTTCACAAAGGGTATCTGTCACCGAATGAAATTTTGGCTGTACGTATACCATTTTCACGTTGGAAATGATCCGGCACTTGGGGTTAGCCAGGTTGGCCGGCGAGTTGGCCAGCAGATAGCGGTAGTAATAATACCCTCCGGACAGCTGGGTGTGCTGTATGGAAATACCGTTGGCGCCGGGGAGGTCTTCCCAGGTAGCCCCTTCGTCGAAGCTTTGCTGCCACTGCAGAGCCGGGTCCGGGAACTGGTTACCCTGGACCGTAGCATTCAGGGAAATGGGGTTGCCGTCTTCGCAGATATTGGCCACTTCTACCGGCAGGATGAGGGCCGCCGGGCCGCATGCCCGGAAAGAGATGTTGTCCAGCGCCAGGTCGTTGCCGGCCCCGCCGGGAGCATTATTGCGAAGGGTCAGTTTAACAGAAGTTTCCCCGGGGCCGGTCGTGAAGGTAAAGCCGTAGTTATTCCATATTTCATTCTGGGGAATATCCCCTGTGCTGTATCGCACCTCATCGTTGATCAGGAAGGATACGTTGGGTTGGATGTAGTTGAGTGTTTCCGTATATACCAGGTTTAAAATATCCGCCGAAAACTCATAAAGTGTATTGTCGCACAGGCCGTCCACCGTTTGCTCGTAAAAAATCCCCGGGGCATAACTGGCATTGACCACCATCATGTAACCATTGGGATCGCCACTGTTGTCTTTTGCCGGCATCCAACCTGGAAAAAGAAAGGGCCAGGCGCTCATATCGTTCGTTATCGTGTAGAGGCCGTCGTTGGGCGGAGGTGATAAGGTATAGGTATAGCCGGGAGCAATGCCAGGGTCAAAGGGAATCAGATTACTGGCCCCCGAACCAAAGTCGCCGGCTTCGAAGATATTTTCACCCAAATTACCGGTACACACCTCCTGAGCGGCAAGGGTAGTGGCACAACAAAGTATAAGGAAGATAAATGCAAGCTGCAAGAAAGGTGTCCGTCCGCTTACCTTAAATATCATCGAAAATGAAATTTGAATAGAATCTGGTAAATCTACAAAATGAAAAAGTTATGACTAGTGCCTCGCGCACTAAATAACAGGATATAAAATGGGCTCTTTTGCCGCCATACGGCGTTGTTCGTCGCTCAAATAGCCCCACTATGCTCGCTCCTCACGCCTTGTCTGGCAACAAAATAGACTCATTTTATATACCCCGTTACTTAATGCGCGAGGCACGAGGTATCATAGGCAAAGATATAGCCTAATAACATAACCATAACTCAATGAGCAAAGGACTTCACACTTTGCTTACGAAGCAAAATGGGTAAAACTTTTTTTGTCCAGGTACCTACCGCACCAAATGCACCACCCCCGTATACTCCAACTCCACCCCATCCAGAAAGCGCACCCGAAAAACATAGGCGTAGGCGCCGTCCGGCGACTCTTTGCCCTTGAAGGCGCCATTCCAGCCGAGGGACAAGTCATTGGGCAGAAAATTCTCACGCTCAAAAACCGTGGCGCCCCATCGGTTAAAAATTTTCGCACTTACCACCTCCTGCACATTCGGCACATCGGCGTAGAGGGTGAAGCGGTCGTTGCGCCCGTCGTCGTTGGGGGAGAAGGCATTGGGGATGTAGACAGACCGCACTTCACTGACCTCGATGAGGATGGAATCCGTCGCAATACAGCCGGCCTCCGTGATTCCTGTGAAATAAAAAGTAGTGGTTTGCAGAGGTTGCAGCATTGGCTTCAGGCAGTCGTCGTCGCAGATCACCAACTCCGGGGGCGTCCATTCGGCGCTGGCCAGGGGATAATTGGAGGTGACGGGCAGTATCACCTCATCGCCCAGCCCAATAGCCCGGCCCGGCTCCAGGCCAATCCTTAACGAGTCGGGGTCATTCAAGACGATGTCGTACTCTACACTACAGCCCAACCGGTCGTAAATGGTGAGGTAATAGGAACCGGCCGACAGGCTCGGAAAGGAGGCCTGTTCCGCCGTCACCACCATCCCATCCAGGCTGATCGAAACGGGAGGATAGAAATTTCGGACATCCGCTACTTCGATGGCGCCGTCCTCATAGCCGGCACAAGAGGGGTCATTGGCAGCCACTTCAGCGATGAGGCCGCCATCGGGCACGACGGTAAGCGCGAGCGTGACAATGCTATCGCACCCGATAGAAGAGATCAGGGTATCGATATAGACGCCCCCTTCCATAAGAGGCGTATCACCAAACAAGAAAGCCCCCCCTTCACAGATTGTATCCTGTACCGAATGAAACCTGGGCTGGACATACACCACCTTTACATTGGAAATGATCCGGCACTTGGAGTTGGCCAGGTTGGCGGGCGAATTGGCGAGCAGATAGCGGTAGTAATAATACCCTCCGGAAAGTTGGGTGTGCTGGATGGAATTCCCGGCGCCGCCGGGGATGTCTTCCCAGGTAGCCCCTTCGTCGAAGCTTTGCTGCCACTGCAGAGCTGGATTTGAAAACTGCCCCCCCTGTACGGTGGCGTTCAGGGTAATGGGGCTGCCGTCTTCGCAAATATTAGCCACCTCCACCGGCAGAATGAGGGCCGCCGGGCCGCATGCCCGGAAAGAGATGTTGTCGAGCGCCAGGTCGTTGCCGATGCCGCCGGGGGCGTTGTTGCGCAAGGTCAGCTTCACCGAGGTCTCACCCGGCTCGGTTGTGAAGGTAAAACCATAAGTATTCCATATTTCATTCTGGGGAATATTGCCGGTACTGTACCGCACCTCATCGTTGATCAGAAAGGATACATTGGGTTGGATGTGGTTAGAAACCGAAGACATGATCAGGTTAAGAATGTCTGCAGAAAATTCATAAAGTGTATTTTCACACAACCCGTCTACCGTCCGCTCATAAAAAATGCCTGCTGAATAACTGGCGTTGACTACCATCATATAGCCATTGGGGCTGGTGCTGTTATCTCTGGTCCGCAACCAGGTTCCATACAGGCCGCCCCAGGCGCCTGTGTTGTTGGTGATAGTGTAAAAGCCATCACTGGGCGGCGGCGACAAGGTATAGGTATAACCGGGGGCTATGCCCGGATCAGAAGGGATAAGGTTGGTTGTCCCTGAGCCGAAATCGCCGGCGTCAAAGATATTTTCGCCCAGGTTGCCGGTGCATACCTCCTGAGCGGGGAGATGGATGATCCGGCACAGCGCGAATATCAGGAAAAGAGAGCGTAGGAGGAAGATGGGATGAGTTTGCATGTATCTTTGAAATTGAACGTATGTTTACAAGATAGCGCCGGTATTCAGCGCAGGTTTGGAGGTAGTGCTTTGCTGGCGAACCTGCCTGATCGCCAGCACTCGCTGGCAGGCAGGAATGGCTGGTTTCAGGTTCTGAGGAGGCTCATTTTCGAGCTCATAGCAGCGCTACGGGCGAGAAAATAGCCGAAAGCAGGTTCCGAAAGCAGCCATTTACCCCGAAGGGCTCCTTGGGGGCAGCCCAAATAGCCTGCCCCCAATTCATTTCGGGGACCACCTCCCAACATGCTCTCAGCGGGCTGGCCTATGGGGTTGGAAAGCACCACCGCAAGGCAGGAGGCGAACGAGGCCCGGTAAAGCTACTAAAATCTCGTATCCCAGGCAATGATGATCCAGCCAGCAGATTGCCGGGTGGCGGCCATTTATTGAATTTTGAACAAACTACTAGCCCTTTTCTACCTACTATTCTATCTTTGCCCCTAAAAAGATGATCGTAGTTACCGGCGCCGCAGGTTTTATTGGCAGTTGTATGGTTAGGAAGCTCAATGACGAGGGATTCTCCGACATCGCCGTCGTCGACGAGTTCAGCCGCGAAGAGAAAAACCGCAACCTGGAAGGCAAAAAATACACGGAAAAAATACACCGCAACGATTTCCCCGGCTGGCTCTGGGAAAAATACTACTTCGTCGACGCCATCTTCCACCTGGGCGCCCGCACCGATACCACCGAGAAGGACTGGGGCATCTTCCAGGAGCTCAACCTCGACTACAGTAAGGCACTCTGGGAACTTTGCGCCGAGCACTCCATCCCCCTCATCTACGCCTCCAGCGCCGCCACCTACGGACTGGGCGAGCACGGCTACGACGACCGCCACGACATCGTGGATCAGCTCCACCCGCTCAACCCTTACGGCGTATCCAAAAACCGCTTCGACCAGTGGGCGCTGCAACAAAAGGCTCAACCTCCCCGATGGTACGGCCTGAAGTTCTTCAACGTCTACGGCCCCAATGAGTACCACAAGGGCAGAATGGCCTCCGTTATCTTCCACACCGTGCGCCAGATCAAAGCTACAGGCGGCATGAAGCTCTTCCGCTCCCACCGCGAAGACTATCAGGATGGCCAGCAGAGCCGCGATTTCGTCTATATCAAAGATGTCGTCGATATCTTGTACTGGCTCTACCGGCAACAGCCCGCCAACGGCCTCTACAACCTGGGCACCGGCAAAGCCCGTCCTTTTCTGGACCTGGCCGCCAGCACCTTCCGCGCCATGGGCCTGGAACCCAACATCAGCTTCATCGATACGCCGGAGGATATTCGCGACACCTACCAGTACTTCACCGAGGCCAATATGAGCAAGTTGCGGGAAGCTGGATATGATAAGGATTTCTATTCGCTGGAGGAGGGGATTGAGGACTATGTGAAGGGGTATCTTTTGGAGGGGAGGATGCTGTAGCATCCACAGCATCTGCTCCTTATAACATCCATTCAACCTCTCCTAAAACCCCCCATCAATGCTAATCCCTCCCCCCTGTTTCACCCGGTTCAGGTCGGCGTAGTAGATCAGGTACCAGTCCTCCCCCAAGCGGGCAAAGCGGCGCTGCATAGCCAGGTCTCCAACCTTATGGGTGATCTTTTCTATAATGAGATCTTCGCTTATTGGGATCAGCTGCTGCTCGAAGCTACTGCTCTCCAGGTTGAAACCCCGCTGCATCCGCCAGCTGTCCTTTTGCCAGCGGAAGGCGCCCCCGGCGATGAGGGTGCTGTCGGCCTGGCGCGGCAACCCCTCCAGGGGGAAAATGATGTGTTCCATCTGGTACAGGCTATCCTGATGAAAGCGCTCGTAGAAGTCAGCGAAATCCTGATATTCGGCCGGCAGTTGTTCCCTTAATTTGCTGTCATTCTGATCCCGGCAGGAAAAAAGGGAGAGAGAAAGGGTTGTTATCAATAGGATTGGAATCCACTTCATAGTTTGTTCTTTTATTAGCATAATGCATGACGGTAAAAATGGTACAGGTGGAGCGCTTTTACTTGGCCCCAAAGGGGCCGGATAAAAATAAGTTCTCCGTTTCAGGCGAGCTATTTTTTCGCCAGGCAACCTGCCTGCGAGGCGGCCGAGCAGGCAGGGGCGCGGGGAGGACGCATAGCCGAACTACGCAACCGATCCCGCAACGAAGCCTGGCGGAAAAAGAGTCGTATCAAATGGGGAAGTTATTCTTCTCCGGGCCCTAAGATCAAGGCTTCCACCGCCGCCGCCAGAGCTGCTTCCGATGGTTCCGGTGCAACCCTAACCTTTGTTATTCCCATCTGATGGAGGGCTGCCGCCGTCGTTGCCCCGATAGCCAGCGCCACCTGCCCTGTCTGCAGCGAATATTTCTCAAAATAAGCTTCTGCATTCATAGGGCTGGTAAAGACGAGCACCTCACAAAAGGGAATATCGAATTCCCGCCGGGGCCGGTTGTCATACACGGCCAGGGGGATCGCATGAATTTGCCCCTTCAGCGCTTTTTCTACTGTTTGCCGGGAGTGCCGGGCCTGGGGGAAAAGCACCCGCAGGCCAGCTGCTTCCCTGGCGAAAGCTTCCGCCACTCCTTCCGGCGCACCGGCGCCGATAAAATCAGGTGTAATGCCCTGGTTGTAGAGTGCGGCCGCAGTGCCGCGCCCGAGTGCCGCCCATTGTATATCAGGCCTTAATTGCGCTCCCAGGCCTTTGAAGAAGAACCGGACTGCCCTGGGGCTATAAAAGAAAACCCACTCACAGAACGGAACTGCGCTGAAGGCAACCGGAGTAAATTCGATGAGGGATACCCCTGTCACGTTCCCGCCCATTGCCTCGAGGCGGGTGCGAAAAATACTATCCTCTTTCAATTCCCGGCTGATGAATATTTTAGGGTTCATATTGCAGGCTTGGCCCGTTTGCCCGGCTGTGGCATGGAGGGGCGCTTTTCAAATTTTCCGCAAGGCTTCCACCACCCGTTCGGGCAGCTGATGGTTCGTGCTCTGCGAAAGCCGCACCTTTTTTACCGGCGCATTCCAGGCGTCGGCCTTGGCCGCCCAGACGTGGTAATTGCCCTCCTTATCCTGTTCACAATAGACGCCTAACGGCATCTGGCAGCCGCCATCCAGAAGGTTGAGCACCCGCCGTTCCACATTGATAACAGCCGATACCTCAGCCTGGTGGAGGTGTTTCAGCGCTCGTCGCGTAGGTTTATCATCGGTACAGGCCTGCCAGGCCAGAACGCCCTGCGCAGGGGCGGGGATGAACTCCCTGGGGCTAAACTTTACGATGTGGAATCCGGAGGTATCCAACTCCAGGCGGGTGAGTCCGGCGGCGGCCAGCATAATCGCGTCGAACTGCCCCTCGCTAAGTTTGCGCAAGCGCGTCGGTACATTGCCCCGGATATCTCTGATCTCAATATCCGGCCGAAAGTCCAGCATCTGTGCTTTCCGGCGAGCCGAAGAAGTACCCACTATGGCTCCTTGCCTCAACTGAAAAAGCGCGCCTGCTTCGAGGGTTTCTTTGCGGATGACCAGCCAGTCGGCAGGGTCTTCGCGGTAGGAAACAGCCGTGATGGACAGCCCCTCCGGCGAGTTGGTGGGCAGGTCCTTCATAGAATGAACGGCCAGGTCGATATCCCCCCGGAGCAACGCCTCTTCGATCTCTTTGGTAAAAAAGCCCTTGCCTTCCATCTTGTCGAAACTCAGGTGCTGAATGCGGTCGCCCTGCGTTTTAATGATGATCAATTCGGAATCAATGCCGGCGGCCTTTAGTTGTTGCTGAGTGTATTCGGCCTGCCACATAGCCAGCTTGCTTCCTCGGGTACCGATCCTTATTGTTGTGCTCAAAATATTGATTTTTGCCCCAAATATAGGGGATAAGAGCCACAATCCGAACCGGTAGCGCCCACTGTTGTCGCCGTAAATTCGAAAAGGTTAATCCCAACAGTATCAAACTTTTTTCTACCTTTGCCCCATGCAACTATCAGCCAGAGAATTAGCGCAATTCCTCAACGGAATAGTTGAAGGAGACCCGGAGGTGAGGGTTGGCCGCCCCAGCAGGATTGAGGAGGGGGGAGCTGGTACAATTTCCTTTCTCAGCAACCCTAAGTACGAAGAATACGCTTATACGACCACTGCTTCCGTACTGCTGGTAAGCCGTCATTTCGAAGCCAGAAAGCCTGTGGCGGCAACACTGGTGAGGGTAGAAGACGTCTACAGCTCCGTAGCTAAGCTTCTGGATGCCTTTGGCAGCAACAAGAATGAACCCCCAACCATTTCTGAACAAGCCTATATTCACGATAGTGTAACGCTGGGCGAGCAGGTCGCTGTTGGGCCTTTCGCCGTCATAGAGGCGGGGGTACAGGTCGGGCCGGGTTGCAGGATAATGGCGCAGGTATTCGTCGGAAAAGGAGTGAAATTGGGATCAAATGTAACGCTCTACCCGGGCGTTCGGATACTCGACAACTGCGAAATCGGCAATAATTGCATCCTTCACGCAAATGTAGTCATCGGAAGCGATGGCTTCGGTTTTGCCCCTTTGGAAGACGGAACGTACAAAAAAATCGCCCACGTGGGCCAGGTAGTGGTGGAGGACAATGTAGAGATTGGAGCCAATACGACTATAGACCGGGCGACCATAGGGGCCACTTATATCCGTAAGGGAGCTAAACTGGACAACCTCATACAAATAGGCCATAATGCCGATATCGGAGAAAACACGGTTATTGCCGCCCAATCCGGCGTTGCCGGCAGCACTAAGGTCGGAAAATCCTGCCGGATTGGCGGGCAGGTCGGTATTGTGGGCCACATTGAGATCGCCGACGGGACCCAGGTTCAGGCCCAAAGCGGTATAGCTTCCCCAATTGAAGAAACCAACAAACGCTTCTTTGGCTCTCCGGCTATCGATTACAATAACTATATCCGCTCCTACGCAGTCTTCAAGCAGCTTCCCGAGCTATATCGAAAGATCGCACAACTAGAACGCCGGATCAACCAGCAGCAAGATGCACCTAACCAGGACTCAAGTAGTTAAAAACTGTATCTTTGCAAAAATTTTCAGCCGACGACTTTATGATGAAACAAAATACAATTAAAAAGCCGGTCACGGTAAAGGGCATAGGGCTACATACCGGAAAGGAGGTGGTACTCACCTTCAAGCCCGCTCCTGTAGGCCATGGCTATAAGTTCCAGCGTTTAGATCTTGAAGGCAATCCTGTGTTGAATGCCGACGTCAACCGGGTGGTTTCCACTCAAAGGGGCACCACCATCAAATCCGGAGCGGCGGAAGTGAACACCGTTGAACACGCCCTGTCTGCCCTGTCCGGCCTTGGTATAGACAATGTTCTCATGGAGCTAAACGGCCCGGAGGTACCTATCCTGGACGGCAGCGCCGCTCCTTTTGTGAAAGCGCTCAAAAAGGCGGGCCTCGAACAACAGGACGCCGACCGGGAATTCTTCGTCGTCGAAACCCCCATTCATTACAAAGACGAAAAAACAGGAGCCGAGCTGCTGGCCCTGCCCCACGATGGTTTTGAGATCATCGCTATGATCGACTTCAACTCCAACGTTCTGGGACAGCAATATGCCCGTTTTAATGGTACGACCAACTACGAGAAAGAGATCGCCCCCTGCCGTACGTTCGTTTTCCTGCACGAATTGGAATTCCTCTTCGAACAGGATCTCATTAAAGGAGGCGACCTGGACAACGCCATCGTCATTGTCGACAGAGTCGTCAGCCAGGATGAATTGGACCGGATCGCCGAAAAGCTGGGTAAACCGAGTGTAACCGTTGACCAGGAAGGCATCCTCAACACGATAAAACTCCATTATAAGAACGAGCCGGCTCGCCACAAGCTGCTCGACGTACTGGGTGATATAGCCCTGCTCGGCCAGCGCATCAAAGGTAAGATCATGGCCACCAAGCCCGGCCACCATGCCAACGTAGAGTTTACCAAGATTCTCAAGAAACGTTACCAGGAACAGCGCAAGCTGCGCGGCAAACCTCATTACGACCCCGACCGTGAACCTCTTTTTGACGTGGTGCAGATCGCCAAGTGGCTGCCTCACCGCTATCCATTCCTGCTGGTGGATAAGATTATCGAATTGACCGATACTTATGTGGTGGGCGTGAAAAACGTCAGTTTCAATGAACAATTTTTCCAGGGGCACTTTCCCAACAACCCGGTCATGCCCGGTGTCCTTCAGATCGAAGCTATGGCCCAAACGGGTGGCATGTTGGTGCTTTCCACGGTGGAAGACCCCGGCAACTGGGATACCTACTTCCTGAAAATTGAGAACGCTAAATTTAAACATAAAGTCGTTCCCGGCGATACGGTCGTGTTCAAACTGGAGCTGATGGCTCCTATCCGCCGTGGCATCTGTCAGATGCTAGGCACCGCTTACGTGGGTAATAAGATCGTATCTGAAGCCGAGTTAACTGCTCAAATCGTTAAGCGCTCATAACAATGAATTACTACAATAGCAACTTGAACTGTGTCATCCATCCTGATGCTAAGATCGGCAAGAATGTTACGATCGGGCCCTTCTCTTATATTGATAAGGATGTAGTTATCGGAGATGACACCTGGCTGGGGCCCAACGTCACTATTTTTGCGGGGGCGCGTATCGGTAAAGGCTGCCGGATTTTCCCCGGCGCAGTAATCGCCGGCATTCCTCAGGATCTCAAATTCGAGAACGAACCATCGACGGCTGAAATCGGCGACTACACCACCATCCGGGAATTCGTAACGGTCAACCGGGGAACGGCTTATTCCAACAAAACGGTGGTAGGCAGCAACTGCCTGCTGATGGCTTATGTGCATGTTGCTCATGATTGTTTGATCGGCAACCATGTTATCCTCGCCAATAACGTCAACCTGGCCGGCCATGTTGAGATCGAAGACTGGGCCATCCTGGAGGGGCTGGTCGCCGTCCAGCAATTCATCCGGATCGGCAAGCATAGCTTTATTGCCGGAGGCTCTCTGGTGCGCAAACACGTGCCGCCCTACGTCAAGGCCGCCCGGGAACCCCTCTCCTACGCAGGCGTGAACAGCATTGGCCTCCGCCGCAGAAATTTCTCCTCCGAACAGATCAATATCATTCAGGAGATTTATCGCATCTTGTTTGTGAAAGGGTACAATACTTCCCACGCGCTGGAGGTCATTGAGGATTCCCTGGAACCCACCCCGGAACGGGAGAACATCATTCAATTCATCCGTGACGCCGACCCCGGCATTATGCGGGGTTTCCAGCAGATCAACGGTAACAGTGTTGATGAAGATTGAACTGGACAACGTCGGCAAACGATATCGCATGGAGTGGATTCTGCGCGGCATTAGCCTTCGGTTCGAGGCGGATAAACAATACGCCATCACCGGCCCCAACGGTTCGGGCAAGTCCACCCTGCTCAAAATCTTGTCCAGCCACCTGACGCCCTCGAAAGGGAAAGCCCGGTTTTTTCACGGCCATGAAGCCCTCGATCACACAACGGTTTACCGCCACCTCTCCTACGCCGCTCCTTATATCGAACTTATCGAAGAGCTTACCCTCTGGGAGGCGCTACAGTTCCACCTTCGATTTAAACCGCTGCGTGACAACCTGGCTGCTAACGATATCCTGGAACTACTCCACTTTAGCAAAGCCAGGAATAAACCCATCCGCGATTTTTCATCCGGCATGAAGCAACGCCTGAAGCTCGCCCTCGCTATCTGCTCCGACACCCCGCTCCTGTTGCTCGACGAGCCCACCACCAACCTGGACAAGGAAGGCGTGGCCTGGTACCGCACCCTGATCGAAAACCACAGCTCCGGCCGCCTGCTTATCGTCGCATCCAATGTGGATGTGGATTTTGATTTTTGTGAGGAGAAAGTCAGTATATTGGACTATAAGTGAAGTGTCACCCCTCATCCTCTACAATCAAACAAAGCAGCCCCGCCAGGATCATGCCAACACCTCCTACCACCAGAGCGTAGATCGCCTCTCCTGAAAAGAAAAAGCCCACAATAAACCCCAATATGGTAGCGGCCACGATCTGCGGGATAACTATAAAGAAGTTGAAAACACCCATATAGTAACCCATTTTGTTGGAAGGTAAAGCGCCGGCCAGCATAGCATAGGGCATGGACAGGATACTTGCCCAGGCGAAGCCGACTCCCACCATGGACAACAAGAGCAACCTGGGGTCGTGAATGAAGTATACGGAAATGAGCCCCAACCCGCCCAAAATCAGACAGATCATGTGGGTGACGCGACGGCTGGTGTACCGGGCCAGCACCGGCAGGGTAAACGCCACCAGCGCCGCAACGCCATTGTAAACGGCAAAACAGAAGCCGACCCAATCCGCCCCTTCATTGTAGAGCGCCGAAGTAGGGTCGGTGGCTCCGTAAAGGTGCTTGGTGACGCCGGCAGTGGTGTAAATCCACATCGAGAACAACGCAAACCAGGAAAAGAACTGAACCAGCGCGAGCTGCTGCATGGTCCTGGGCATCTGCAGCAGGTCGCTCATGATGGCGACAAAGCCATTCCGATAGCTGCCTTTCCGCTTCATAGCCCCGGAAATCATCCACAATACGCCCACGAAAAGAATGGCAAAAGCCAGAACATAGAGTTCCTTTTTCAAATCTGCCTCAAAAAGGCCAAAAAGGATAGCGGCGCCGGCCAAAGCGGTAATACTTCCTATGCGTATCAGGCGGTTCCCTCCGCTTTGGTATACTTCCCGGCTCAGCACCTCTTCCTCCTGATGGCCCTCCACATTCTCTTCAAACTGGTGCAACTCTTCCGGCGGATATTCATGGGAACGGATGACCGTCCACAGCACTGTCAGGAAGAATACGATGGCGCCCAGGTAGAACGACCATTTCACCGAATCGGACATCTCGCCTTCGGCCGCCACATTGCTGATGCCCAGCCAATTGGTCATCATCCAGGGAAGAGCGGACGCCACCACCGCGCCGGTACCGATAAAAAAACTCTGCATGGCAAAGCCCATAGTGCGTTGTTCGGAGGGCAGGTTGTCTCCTACAAAAGCGCGAAAGGGCTCCATGCTGATATTGATGGATGCATCCATGATCCAGAGCATACCCGCGGCGATCCACAAGGTAGGCGAATTGGGCATGAGGCAAAGGGCGATGGAAGCCAGAATAGCCCCCACCAGGAAGTAGGGCCGGCGGCGGCCCAGCCGGGGGTGCCAGGTGCGGTCGCTAAAATAACCGACAATAGGTTGTATGATGAGTCCCGTGAGCGGCGCCGCAATCCATAGGATGGGAATTTGCTCCACATCGGCGCCCAGGGTTTCAAAAATGCGGCTGGTATTGGCATTCTGAAGGCCGAAGCCGAACTGTATGCCCAGAAAGCCGAAACTCATATTCCAGATCTGCCAGAAGGTGAGGGTGGGTTTCTTGTTTAAACCTGGCGTTTCGTTTGCCATATATTGTGAGTGTTTATTACCTGGAACAAGGTATTGATTTTTGACGTATGATTTTTGATTTTTGGTTTGCGGCCTACTCATCGTGTCTCGTACCCCTGGCAAATCGTAAACCTCACATCATAAATTTTAACCGGCTTGTAAAGACGGCCTTAAATGCCCTCCCTTACATTCCCTCATACAACCCCCATTTCTCGCAGCGGTAATAATCGAACCACTGATTTACATTTACCTCGAACACAACTGGCAGGCGGAGAGGAGGGCGGCCAGGAGGAGAAGGTTGAGGTTGAGGTTGGGAGGGGGGATGTTTTTCATGAGTTGGGGATTGAGGGTTGGGGAAGAACCGGCCTAATAGGGATTGTTCGGAATGCGCATTAGAGTCGCCGGGATAGTACGATTTTCTGTGTCTTTTAATGGGTATCCGCCTAATTTTGGACACACTTGATAACCAGGAAGCGGCGCCATTCCTGCCCTGGCCTCCTTCGTGGGTACAGGTTTTCCCCCGCGGCCGCCGCCATAGGCTTTGGCCGCCGGAGACCATAGCAGCTTCAGCGTAGGAGGCCGACTTCCCCACTCCCCTCACCTCCCCCGGCGCAGAGGCGTGAACACCAAAGCATTTCCAATAAGGTTGATACCGACAACCAGGTCATTGAGATTGAAGAGGAAGATATCCGTATCAATCGGTTCGGGTTTATCCGGGTTGAGGCCCGGGTCAATCTCCACCGCGCCGATCAGTGCCATGACCTGTTGCCCGGGGTTAAAAAAGAGGGTCCATTGAGATTTGGGAGTGACCGGCACCTTGACGACTCCAACTCCGCCGCCGCTACCGCCACGAAGCAATTCTCCGGAAGATAAGGGGTCGGGGTTTTCCGGGCCGGGCGCCGGCTCATCCACCTTTTCGCCGGGGGCCAGGCTGGTCGCCACCGTGACCTGCCCTTTTATCAATCCCACCAGGATCATTTTTTCTTTTCCCAGCGGGAATGAAATAGCCCTGCCGTTGTCGATCAGGTACAGGGTGCTCATGTCAGAAGATAGGGTAATGCTGTTTACCATAGGATAGGCCTTTAGGTCGTTATACCTGACAATTTCCGGGCTTAGGAGGTTGAGCCGGCGGAGAAGGGATGCCAGGAAGTTTTTAATAATAGGCATAGGGCGTTGGCTTATACCTGCCGCAGGAGGAGCTAAAAGAGGTTCTTCAGCCCCCGATACGGCATACTTCCCAAAAGTAGGGATTCCGAAGTGGATTTCGGAGCTATTCAGCCAGAAAATTAGGGCTGCCCGAGAATTATCACGCCGTTTTATTGCGCTTGCGGCGGGTCTTAAACATCTCAACGACCTCCTTCTCCTTCAGGAAGCCCAAATCCTGGAAAGTAGTGGAGACAAACTTCTTGATATCCTGATAATCCTTGCCGCGCTTATCGGTGTAACGCTTGAGCAACTTCTTCACGTAGCGAAGAGAAAGTTCTTTGAGTTGCTGGTTGAACTGCTGGTTGGCAAAAATGGACATATATACGGGAAAAAGCTTGGAAATCTCGAAATAGTCGGCATAATCGGCCACCTCCAGATTATCAATCAGCCGGGCAAAATACTTATAGATCGTCTGCCGAACACATTCGTTGATCATCGAAAGGCCCTCGTAGCGAACGTAAAAAGCCTTGATGGCGTCCTGTGCCTCTTCGTTCATATATCCTTTGGTATGCACCACATCCATGAGCTCGTAGTAATACTTCAGGTCATCTTCGATCGATTTGTCGACTACGGCGGAAAGGCGCAGGTCGGCCCGGGGGTCCAGGATAATATCCTTGCGGTTAGAAAGATGAAGGATGTATTCGAGATAATGCTCGACAAATTCCGGCATGCTGGACCGCACCTCATTGAAGTGCTTGGACAACTCTTTGTGGGCATCCTCTTCCAGGTCGAAGTAGGCTGCGAATAAGACCATGATTTCCAGATGCTCCTGAGTACCTTTGAATTCCTCATTGGCAACCAGCTCCCGGAGTTGCGGGATGATGTTGGTATTGTCAGCGTTGCGCCGAACCCGGTGAATGATAAAATTCTTGAGTGGCGAATACAACACTTTCAGGTCAGAAAGAGTCTCCGGGAACTCGGCGGTGTGGAAGTGGTCGTTGACAAACTGGCGCTGGTAGCGCTCATAGCCGGCCTTGCGTTCATCGGGTAGGCGGTATCGGTCCAGTTTCTGGCTTTGCAGAAAGTAACGCACCCGTTTGTTGTCTACACTGTTGATCAGGTTGGTCACCCAAATATCACTGCTCATTGCGAAGCCCATCTGGATGGACTGGCCGATGCGTTTGCGAAGGATATCAAAATTGGAAGAGTGGCAGATAGCCAGCAGCACCGCTTTGAAGTGGTCCTGAGGGCGAGCGTACCGGTATTCGGCATCGACCTCTCCGCGCAGCACCGAGTAGCCCAGTATCTTGGGCAGGTACAGCCCTTCAAATTCCGGCTCCAGCAAAATGGTTTCCAACGATATCAGCTGCAGGGGGTCTTTCTCGGCCACCTCGTCGTACAAGGTAGCTATGCGGGGCTCAAACAGCTCTTTGAGCTGCATATAGTATTCTTCTTCTTCCTCTTCCAGGTATTGCTGTAACACGTCAGAATCCTGAACATCGGTTGCTATATCTTCAAGTTGGCTGATATACTTTTTATCGAGTTCCTGCATCGTAGGCCTTTTTTAAAGGCAAACCTGATAGTGCAATTTAAGCACTACCAGGCCTGCGTATGAATAGAATTAATAGTATAGCCTTGTTCGGCATCACAAATATACTCAAAACGGAGCATATTGCAAAATGCCTTTAGAAGAGGGGAAACAGCATTTATTCTTCTTCTCCTGTCGCAGCTGTGTCTTCGGCAGCTGGCGCCTCTTCAGAAATTTCGGCGATTGGTTCTTCCGGTTCTTCCTCCTTGGGAGGCGGCGTGCCGGAGATTTGGGAGAGAATCCGGCGCTGGTCTTCAGCGCTCTTCTCGAACCGGGCGGCAATTTTGGCCTCTTTGGCCTCTACCCAGTCCTGGAACTTCTTTTCAGCCTCCTCGGCCGTCATCGCTCCTTTCTTCACCCCGCGCATCAGGTGTTTCTTATAATAAACGCCTTTGAAACTCAAAATGGCGCGGACCGTGTCCGTGGGCTGAGCGCCGTTCATCAACCATTGATAAGCCTTGTCCCGATCGACTTCGATCGTTGCCGGCTTGGTCATAGGGTTGTAAGAACCTAACCTTTCGATAAACTTCCCATCTCGCGGAGAGCGTGCATCGGCTACCACTATGTGGTAAAATGGACGTTTCCGGCGGCCCTTTCTCTGCAAACGAATCTTTACTGACATGTTAAAATTGTATATATGAAACCATACCCGCTTACCTTGTACATCAAGCGGCGGGTTTTTAACGGCTGCAAAGATAGGTTTTTTGTTTTTGCTTTCAAATATTTTTTAACTCCTGTTCGATTTTCGTTCCTGCCACCAGATGGCAGCCGCGTACTTTGCGATCCAATACTGGCCAAGTAAATAAGTTGCCATAATGAGCAGCCGGGCATTGGGTATGCCGGCTACATCCGCCCGAAACTTATTCAGAGCAATCAGGCTGTCGGATAGGAGAAACAACAAAATACCCGCCAGCAGGCCCCGGAATGCCCTGGCCGCTACGAACGGCCGCAGGTTGAAAGCCGCCGTGGCCATCCCGGTGATGGCGCAGGCATACACCGCCACCGGCGCCCGCATCGGCCCGGGCACGCCCGGCCATAGTACAGCGAGCATGCCGGCCAGGAACAGCCCGAAGGGCCAGGCCCGCCAGGGGCTACCGGCCACCAGCCCGCGGCGGGCATCCGGATAGTTGACAAAACCCAGCGTATAACTCAATTGCGCCAGAAGAAAACTGCCCAGCCCCAGCAGAAAGAAATTCTCGTTTTTCGGCCCATTCTCCACCAGCATCAGCAGTACGTCGCCTCCTATTGAAAAGATCAGGCCCGACAGGATAAAGCGGGGGAAACGAGCGGATAAAGGCCTTAACTCCAGGTAGAACCAAAGAGCAAGGGTTGTCAGCAACATGGGCTTGGTGATAAAAATGAGCGGCTCAGACCGGCTGTACTCACCGTAGAGGTTGAGCAGAGCAAGCACCAGGTAGAAAGGAAGCAGGAATCGTTTCATTCTGTATGAATTCTGGTTCATCCTCAAAGATAATTCATTATTTGGGGGTTCGCGGTTCGGAGGTTCGCGGTTCGCAAGTTCGCGGGGACTGTTCAAACCACTGTGTTTTCTGGTTACTATTTAGCATAAGGCTATGGATGCCTCTGGTGCGAAATTTTGTAAGCAAACCTTCCCCTTTCAAGGGGAATGAGAAGGGGTTCCGGCAAAAAAAGCCTACAAAATTTCGCGCCAGGGGTTAAATCACCATGATGCTGAATAGTTACGTTTTCTGTATAAAACCACAGAGATCGCAGGGATACGCAGAGGATGTCTAAAGCCTTCGATATCAAGCGAATACTCCGCGCCTCTCTGCGTGCTCTGCGGTTCAAAACATGCAGGTAGACACACTTAATTGAACAGTCTCGTTCGCAGTTCCCAGACTGTCCTACCGAACTCCGAACCTCCGAATACCGAACACCGCAGTTCCCAGAGTGCCCTACCGAACTCCGAACCTCCGAACTCCGAACACCGCAGTTCCCAGACTGTCCTACCGAACTCCGAACACCGCAGTCCACAGACTGTCCTGTCGAACACCTAAAAACACACATAACTTTAACAAGTTACTGAACATTTCCCCCACCTTTGCATTTCATTCTCGTGATTATTAAATGACTATGCCCAAATAAATTTAGCTAACCAAACCAGACACCCGAAAGCACACAATATGAAAAAACCAGTACTCCTCCTCGCCTTCCTTTCATTTGCCCTAACGGCCTTTTCCCAGCAACCTCCCTATGGCAACCGTCAACAGAAGGGCCCGACGATCAAAGGAAAAGTAACCGGCGCCGTTATCGACTCGGCAACGCAGACGCCCATTGAATTTGCCACCCTGGTCCTCAAGGCGGCGGACAGCGGGAAGGAAGCGGCGGGAGGCATCACCGATGAAAGAGGCCATTTCAAGCTGCAGGACGTAGACAACGGCAAATATGAACTGCATATTTCCTTTATCGGCTACGCGAATAAGGTAGTGCCCGATGTAGAACTAACCCTGGAAAAACCCGATGTAGACCTGAGTGATATCTACATGGCCTCGGAAAATATTACCCTGAACGCGGTTGAAGTGACCGAAGAGCGCGCCCTGATCGAAAACCGCATCGACAAGATCGTTTTCAATGCCGACCAGGATGTAACTTCGGTAGGTGGGGACGCGACGGATGTACTGCGCAAAGCGCCCCTGCTTTCGGTAGATTTCGATGGCAACGTCTCCCTTCGGGGCTCCCAGAATGTACAGATTCTCATCAACGGGCGGCCCTCCACCCTCTTCGCTCAGAATCCGGGTGAAGCCCTCCGGTCTATTCCCGCCGACCAGATCAAGAGTGTGGAGGTCATCACGACGCCTTCCGCCAAATACGATGGCGAAGGCACCGCCGGCATCATCAACATCATCACCAAGAAGAAGAGCGTAGAGGGCTTTACCGGCTCAGTGAACACCAGCGTTGGCTCCCGCCTCAACCGGGGCAGCCTCAACCTGAGTGTGGCCAGCGGCCGGTTCGGGCTCAACGCCAGCGCCAGCTCCTGGGCCTCCTGGCCCCGCGATGGCTATTCTGAGTTCTACCGGGAGGATACCCGCAACGATACCCTCCGCGTCCTCAACCAGGACGGAGATACGCGGGGCAACTCCTACGGCCCCAGAGGCTCCGTCGGGGCTTTCTATGATATCAACGCCTACAACAGCCTGTCCTCCTCCCTTACCTTCGGCGGCTTTGGCAGCAATAATGAAGGAACGACCGACGCCACCTACGAGATTCCTCTGAGCAACCTGTTCCAGAAATACAGCCGATTCAACGACAGCCGCAGCCTGCGAGGCAGCTTCGACTGGACGACAGACTACCGCCGCACTTTTAAAAAGGAACAACAAGAGCTTGTTTTTGCCTTTCAGCTGAGCGGCGCCCAGGGCAACCAAAGCAATTCCATCCGTCAGGAAGGCAACGACGCCAGCCTGGATTTGGACGAGAAAAACCGCAACGAAAGCTACAATTTTGAATATACGCTTCAGGCGGATTATGTGCACCCCTTCTCCGATGCGGTCAAGATTGAAACCGGCGCCAAGGGGGTCATCCGCCGCATCGATAGCGATTATCAATACGAGAACTTTAACCAGGAAAAGCAGAACTACGTCCTGAATACAGCCCTGTCCGATCAGTTTTTCTACGACCAGGATGTCTACTCCGGCTACCTTTCTTTCAATATCAAGATAGGAGAGAACTACGGCCTGGTCGCCGGCGCGCGCTATGAATATACAGACATCGGCGGGGAATATGCCAGCGACGCCAGCCCTTTCAGCAATGATTACGGCAACTTCCTGCCCAGTGTTATCCTGAGCCGCAAGTTTAAGAACTTTTCCACCCTGAAACTGAGCTACGCACGCCGCATTCAGCGCCCGAGCCTCAACTTTGTCAACCCTTATCTCAACCTGAGCGACCCGCGCAATATTACCGAAGGCAACCCCAGCTTGTCTCCCGAACTAACTGACCAGTACGAGCTGAACTACGGCGCTTTCTCCAAAGGCTTTTCTTTCAATGCCTCCCTCTTCTATCGCTTCACCGATGATGTGATCCAGAGCTTCCTTTTCGATGTCGATGAGAACGGCGCCTCCCGGACGACTTTCCTCAACGTCGGCCAGAACGATTCTTATGGCGTCAACCTGTTTAGCTCCATCACCATTGCCAAGATATGGACCCTGCGGGGAGGGGTCAATATTTTTACTTTCAATACCAGGAGCAGCCGGAACGGCGAGCAGATCAGCAACGACGCGCTGCTGTTCAACGGCAATATCAACTCCACTATCGATTTTGGCAAAGGCTACAAGTTTGAAATGTTCGGCTTTTACCGGGCGCCGCGGCAGACCATACAAGGCAAAAACGCCTCTTTCTCTCTGCTCAGCATGGGCTTCCTGAAGGAGTTCAGCAAGCGCACCAGCCTGGGCATCAACATCACGGAGCCTTTCTTCAATTACAAGGAATTTCCTTCTGAACTGGAAGGGGAGAACTTCTACCAGCGCAGCAACAACGCCATCTTGTTCCGCTCCTTTGGCCTGACCTTCAATTACCGCTTCGGCAAATTGGACTTCCGCCAGCAGCGCCGCCGCACCAAGATCGACAACGATGACCTGAAAGAAGGGGATGGAGGGCAGTTTTAGGAGGGCTCGAGGATACAAATACACGGGGGCATGGGTTCTTCTGATCGTTCCCGCGTTCCTGTCCTCAGAATGTCACGAAAAAGTTAAACCCCGCCTTAAGATGGCGCTATGATATATTATCTTTTAAATTAGCGCACCGTAATCGTGCCCTGCTAATGGTATGGCCAAAACAACACATCTCAAAAATCGATACGATACTATGATAAAAATTTACGCCCTCTTGTTCTCGGGCCTGTTCAGCACACTGGCCCTTTCCGCTCAGATCACCATCGACGGCGCCGACATTCCTCCTTTTGGCGCGGTGCTTACCTTTGGAGAAGACACCCTGGTTGCCGGGCTCGAGCCTGGCCCTTCAGGAGCCGGGCAAAGCTGGGACTTTTCTTCGCTCGCAACGCAGAGCACTTTTCAGAATACAGTGCTCGACCCCGCCACCACGCCCTTTGCCACCGAATTTTCCGACGCTACCTTCTCTTTACTAGGTACGGACGGCTTTTACAGCTATTCAAAGCTGGCCGATGATGCACTGCTCGTTTTGGGCGGTTCGGCGCCGCTACCCGGCGGCGGGTCCGCCACGGCTCGCTTTTATGCGCCTCAGAAGCTGATCCCTGCGCCGGCTACCTTTGGGGCTTCTTTCAACAATGAATTTGGCTTCACCCTCTCCCTCGACGGCGCTCCCTTTGGCGTGGACTCGGTGCGGGTTCACGAAACCGGGACACAGAGCGCCGAGATCGACGCCTGGGGCAGCCTGACGATCCCTTCCGGAACTTATGAAACCCTGCGCCAACGGGTTGAAACCATAACCGTGGATTCTGTTTTCATACTTTTCTTTGGCAATTTCATCCCCTTCTCTATCACCAAGGATACGGCCATCACTTACGAGTGGTGGGCCAAAGACGGCCGTTCGCGGGTGCTTTCGCTGGAATACGACGCAACTGGCAATCCCCTGGGCGCCATCCACCTGTCCGGCTATTCGGAGTCTTTGGTAGCCCCGGTGGCCGCTTTCAGCTACGAACTGCTGGCAGACGGCGAGGTGCAGTTCACCGATGAATCGCAGTTCAGCCCGATAGGCTGGTTGTGGAATTTTGGGGATGGAACGACCAGCCTGGAGCAGAACCCTCTGCACACCTTTATCGGCTCCGGCATGTACGAGGTTTGCCTGACGGTAGCCAACGCCGCCGGACAAAATGTACTTTGCCAGGATATCGAAATTATACTCAATAGTGACGAAGAAACGCTGGCGGCCGGCATGCGCGCTTATCCTTCCCCCTTCACGGATGCCCTCACTGTAGAACTGGGGCCCTTTTCCGGCCGCGCCGTCCGACTGAGCTTATTCAACAGCCTCGGGCAACTGGCCCGGCAGGAACGGCTGCCGAATGCTCCGCAAAGCCTGAGCCTGCCGGCCGCCGAACTGCCGCCCGGTGTCTACCGGCTGGTAGTGGAAGTGGATGGAAAAAGGGTGAAGGTGATGTCGGTGAGTAAGTTGTAGGCGGTAACCTTATTTTTGATTACTACATGAAAATGGAAAGATGCTGTGGATGCTCCTGGATTCTGTAGATGCTATGGATGCGCATTCCGAAAGCTTTGAACCAGAATGGATGCCGGGCGGCCTTTTGGCAGCTAATATTCATAGCATACCTCCAGCCCATTCTGTCCAACTTCAGACGGATACCCGTGTTTGCGATACCCCATCCCCGTCCTACTCCTACTCCCACAACTCCGGCTGTATAAAAGGGATGAGGGCCATAATCAGCGGCTGTGCATAGAGGGCGTTGCGGGTAATCAGGCCATTGGTGAGCAGCCCCACGGCGCCGCCCTTTTTCTTGCTCTCCTTTTTGTTGAACAATTCGTCCATGATAGGCCCCAGTTCTCCCCCTGCCTTGATGCGCCGGACCACGGTGGGAGGAAGGGGAAAGGTGGCGCTCCGGGCCTGGCTTTCCCTCCGGGCGGAGCAGATGTAGGCCCACCCGAAAGCATCCATTCCTTTGAGCGTATCTTCGATGCCCCCCTCGATGCCAACCCAATAGTCGGCATGTGGAAAGGCCTGGCGGGCGTTCCGCGCCCGGTTGCGGGCGCCCCGGAAAGTTTCCTCGTCGCTCAGCGGCTGCTCGGCAACGCCGCTGGCGACGGCAACGCCCTGCGATTCCACCGTGCCCTGAAAGGCGGCCTCAAAAGCCTGTTGTACCGCCAGTATCTTAGCCGGGTTCTCTGAGGCGACAACGACGATCATTGGGCTGGCTCTGATTCAGCCTGCCTGCGGAGGACAAAACTGAAGTGGAAATTGCGCAAATCCGTTGTTAAGACCAGCGTAGAATCTCCAATCTCATCAATATAATAGGCGACTTCATCCGGCAGATCATCACTATACTGATAAAGATTGCGGCCATCCAGTTTATATTTGGATTGCTCCGCCATTCCGGGAACGGGTAAATTGGTATTCATACGGCCATCCGCGCCAAAGACAAAATACAGATCAGAAAGCGACTCCGTAGGGCTACCATTGCGTGTGGCAGCCTTCAGTTCCCACCGGCCAAACAGGAGATCCTGCTGGTTCTCAGGTTCACTGCCACAGGAGAACCCCAGCAGTACCATGGAAAGAAGGAGCACACTTTTAAATAGGCTTTGTAGTTTCATAACATTTACGATTAAAGTGGCTTGCCGCAAATGTACCAATATTTTATATACCTGACTCAAAGTGGTTTACAATTTATACCAGCCACCTGGAACCGCAAAGGGTAGGTTTGCCCGGGTATAGCCAACACAGATTCAGACAAAGAGCTTTTTAACCAAGCGGTTGTATAAATATCAAAAAACAAAAAGATATTGTCCTTTTCTTTGATAATTAAGAAATAGAAAACTAAATTTGTTAATGAATTAACAATAAAGCGCACTTATGTCAAAAGGTACGGAGATCGATAAACTGGATAAGCAGATTCTTTCTATCCTCATGCGAAATTCCAAAAAGGCCTATACGGATATTGCCAAGCAATTGTATGTTTCCGGAGGCACCATCCACGTCCGTATGAAAAAACTGGAGGAATCCGGTATCGTCAAAGGTTACAATCTTACCGTTGACTATAATAAATTAGGCTATGATATTTGTGCTTTCCTCGGCATTTACCTCGACAAGAGCTCCCTCTACGATGATGTCGCCGTAGAATTGGAGAACATACCCGAGATCGTGGCAGCTCACTACACGACCGGGCTGTACAATATCTTCGCCCAGATCGTCTGCCGGGATACCGACCATCTGCGGGAGGTTCTCCACGATAAGATTCAGAAGATCGCCGGCATCCAACGCACCGAAACTTTTATTTCCCTGCAGGAAAGCATCGACCGGCCGATCAATATCCTCGGCGATGAGGACGGGGAATAAGCGTTTGTTCAAAAGCGCTTACCTCATCAGCACCACATGCCCACCGACTACCTGACGGCCTCCGTTCAGTAGTTCCACTTCCAATGCATAAACATAGACCCCGGAATTGAGCGGTTGGCCCCGGGAGGCGCCATCCCAGCCGGAAGCTTCATCGTTGGGGGGGAAATTTTTCCTTTCAAAGAGCAGCCCTCCCCAACGGTCGAAAATTTTGAAAGAAGCTATTTCCTTAACCTGAAACGTATTGGCATAGACGGTGAAACGGTCGTTGATATAGTCGCCATTAGGCGAAAAAGCGGTGGGCACGAAGATAGCCGCCTCATTATTGACTTGTATGTATATCGACGCTTCGGCCGAACAGCCATAGATGTCTACGACCCGGAGGGTATAGGTATTGTCCTCCGTTGGGAGCAGCTCGGGCCAGAGGCAGTCCGTACAGCTCAGGCCATCCGCCGGCGCCCATCGTATAGTACCGATCAGGGATTCGGGGATATTGAGCTGGGGTTGGAGGAGTACTCGCCTGCCGAGGCTTGCCTCCATGGTTTCGGGCAAAACGATCATCTGCTCATAGCTGGCGGGCATGATGAAATCCTGGGGAAACAGGCAGCCGGCAGCGTCTTGAATGATCAGATTGTATTCCTGCCCGGCTTCCAGCCCCTCCAGCCAGGAGGCATCGAAGAAAGCATCGCCGTCGGTTGAATACATATAGGGCGGGGTGCCTCCCGAGGCGCTCAGCAGAAGCTGCCCCTCGTCCAGCAGGCCGCAGTCCGGCATTACTCCTTCGATTGGAGAAGGGCTATCAATCGCTACAACCAGCTCCTTACGGCATCCCAACCCATCGGTGACAATGAGATGAAAAGCGCCTTCCGGCAAGCCCTCGGGAGAGAGGCCGGGGCCGATATTTTCCAGCCAGAAGTAATCGAAAGGCGGAGTGCCGCCGGTGATCTCCACCCGGATGCTGCCATCGGTGGCGCCGGGGCAGGAGATGTTGTTGCTTTCCACCTCCAGGCTGACGCCATGCACTTCAACAACGGCCTGGCCGGAAGGATACCCCTCACAGGCGGCATCCCGGACTTGCACCAAGGTGTAGTTTCCTGACAGGGAGGCGGGAAGGCCGAAGTTGGGGTTGAAAATACCGGTTACTTCGGGCTGCGCCACGCCATCGATGCTGTATACAATACTCCAGGGAGGGCTCCCGGTCAGCTCCAGCGGCAGCAATACCGTATCCCCTTCGCACACCAAAGCTTCTCCGCTAAGGAAGGCCTCCGGCGGCTCGGCCAGGAAGTAAGCGGCACTATCCGCCGCGCTGTTGCCACAGGCGTCGTACACCGTCACCGCATACACAGGAGGCCCGTTGGCCGTTGCATCCAGATAGGGGCCGGACTGTCCGGTATTCCATTCGTAGGAATAAGGCGCACTCCCCCCTTCTACCTGTGGGCTGATCTCCGTGGCGCCGTTTTCACAAACCCCAAAATCATCGAGGCGAACGGCAATGGGCGGGCTGTCGGCGATGAACATCCGGGCCGTATCGGTAAAACAGGCGCAGGGAATGTCCAGTTCGAGAACAATATCTTCGACCGGCTCCGGAAGCCCATCATTGATGAGGTTGACCGGAACCTGTACAAAAGGCTGCCCGGATGGAATAGTGACAAACCCTGATAGTGAATCAAAGTCAATGCCTGACAGGGCGGAGCTTATGGTAGAAACAGTGTAATTGACCGTCAGGGGGAATTGCAGATTGCTGCCGGGCTGGCGTTCAAAGACAAAATAGGCATCCTGGCAGCCCTCCAGTGCAGGAGCCGCCGGGCTGATACCAGTGCCCGCCGAGATATCTATCTTGCCGCCCAGATTGAAGCTTTCGGCAGCGAGAAATACCGCTGAATCGTAGAAATTATCGCCCACGTCTCCTACTACCAGGCGAATATGGTAGGTCTGACATGGCTGAAGCTTCAACAGTGCTGTTAGTTTGCGGGTAAACCCATCGTACTCGATCTCGTTGTAAAAGTCATTAAAAGTGATATCAAGCCCGCAAATAATAGCGTCGTCGATCAGCTCATTGCGCACATAATAGGCTTGGTTCTGTTGGTAATTGACGGAGTTGATGCTTACGAAATCATCAGAACCAGGGATGAGCGCTACATTTTTGGAGTTATTGGAGAATTCGCCTTCGATGCCCGGCCCTTCGATGAAAAAACCGAAAACATCATTGTATATACTGCCCACAAATTCACAGTATTCCTCTGAAGCGAAGACGTAGCTAAAGGTCACGATCGAATCGAGCGGCATGAAATCAAACTCGATTCCTACGGCATCGCTCACGTTATCGGTGGCCATGATGTCCAGGTCGGGATCGCCGCTATTGTCCAGAAAATCTCCGCTTTTATCGGTAGCGGTATTGGGCCCGACGGCGTTGCGAACCGGCCCGGTTGCGATGATGACGCCCCGGGGGATACCAATGCTGGCCCCGCCGTTCTGAAAGTATCCTATGCCTCTTTCATCACCGATAGCCCGTATGTTGGTGATCGTATTGCAGGCGCCTGAAACGAAGACATCCTGAACGAGGTCTTCCACAGAGAAGGAATCGTCGGTTTGTATTCCTGCCAGAGGTGTGCTTGTGGTTTCTATCGCACTGCGCCGGTGCTCCCCCATGAGAGGGAGGCAGAGAAGTAAATAGCAACTTACAAGATATAATAATGAGCGCATAGTATTTGTTCAGTGTGTTCATCCGCCTTGACAATGAACCCAAAATCTGTTTCACCGTCAATATGAAATAAGACAGGAGGGGTAAAGTTGACCCGCTCCATGACTCAATGTCAATGTAATTAGGTACTGAGGCGAAAGGGCAGCCATTACAGTGGCCGCTGTAATTCAAATGAAGGGGGTAATTGGTAACTTTTACAGGCTGTAAAGGGAATGCCACACACTCACAGGGCAGGGCTACATAGTAAGTTGAATCCCTGACTTCCAAATTTAAGATAAATTGCTGAGAAATACAGGCATAAAAGAACGAGTGTGAAAAATAAATGTTTTTTGTTGCGGGTGAGCTTTTGAAGCCAGAAAGGTAAGTATAAATTGAGTTGATGCGTTGGAGCAGCATGTTAGGAAAAATGAACTGTTTTCGACCACACGCAGGCTTTTGAGGGAGCATCCGTACGGACGCGGCCGGCCTGCCTTAGTACCTAAGGCAGGCGAGGAGAAAGGCACAGTGTGGGAAGAAAAGAGTCATTTTAGCCCATGATTGGCCCCAACGCATCAACGCTCATGGTGTCTTACCTGCTCTTCACCACCCTCCTGGCCAGGCGGTCCCCATCGATATCCACCACCAACAGGTAAGCGCCGGCCGGCAAATCCGCCAGCGACAACTCCAGGGTCTGCCTGGACGCCACCTGCCGCCTCCCCTGCCGGACGGGCCGGCCCAGCAGGTCGGCCAGATAGTACTGTGCCAGGCCGGGCTGTTCCAGATCAAAGGACAGGTAGAGCATTTCCTGCGCCGGGTTGGGATAGATGAACAGGCGCGTATCGGCCCGGGCTGATACTTCATCGTCGGACAGCACGGCATCTTCGATCACGACGATGGAGCCCTCGGCGCTGCTGCTACAGCCATCTTCTCCCACCACAGTGAGCGTCACCTGGAAACTACCGGTATCGGCATAGGTATGCAGCGGGTTCTGCTCGGTGCTCAGGCTGCCGTCGCCAAAGTTCCATAGCCAGGAAACGGCGCCGGCCGATTGGTCGAAGAGGTTGATCTCGCCGCTCTCTTCCGCCAGGTTGATCTCTTCTACCGGAATAGAGAAGTTGGCCAATGGCGGCTGCCCGCCTTGCGCTACTTCAATCTCTACCGGGGTGCGGCCGCAGAAGTAATCGTATTCAATTTCCCAATCGTAAAAGTAATAGTAGAAGACCGGCCCACCGGTAGAATTGGTAATGGAAAGTACGTCAGGAACTTCATAAGGGTAGTCCGTTCCTCCCAGATTGAAAAGCAGCGGCTTGCCGGCTTGCAGCTTCAACTCATACCCTTCGCCTGGTTCGACCACTATATTGAGATCGAGGCGGGTTTCGCCGGGTTCCGGAATGGATACTATCTTCGTTATGCCGCTTCCATCGGGTTTGGTCAGTTTGATGAGGCGCCCGCCGGATTCTTCGGCATAGACCTTCACCGAACGGATGGTAAAGGTGGTATACGCATCGAACTTAAGCCCAACCGGTGTGCCGCTCGCCTGGATGGAGCCGCCGCTGTCCTTATCCTGCCGCCCTGTTTTTTCCCGGGGCGTAACCTGAGCGTAGACCGTGCGGGCTTCTTCCTGGATCGGCACCAGGAGGGAACGGCCTTCCCCCAGCAGGTTGCCGCCATCTTCTGCATCGTACCAGCTGATGGCCGCGGCTCCCTCGTAAAAACTTTGCACTACCGCATTGCTGTTCAGGCAAACCGGAACATCGCCTACCTTCCCGGCAGGGATTTTTTCATCTTCAACGATCCGGACCATCTTCTTGAGGCGGTTGTTGAGATGGCGCATATCGGGTTCTCCATTGGCGCCCATCACCTCCACCACCAGCTCGAATTCTCCTGCCGCAGCAGCCAGGGGCGTCAGCTTAACCTCCACCATAGCTCCGGGCGCCAGGTTGCCTTCCCATTGGTGCTCCTGAGTATACAGTTCTTCTCCTTCAATAAAGTAACTGAACTGCATAGAGGTGACCGGCTCCGTTCCGTTGTTTTGAACCAGAGCCGTAGGATAAGCCTGCTTGCCACAGTTCTGCGCCGGTGCATCGATGCGCAGCAGGATGACGTCATTGGCGGCTTCCAGCGGCGGCTCGGGCTCATGTCCCTGGCTGACCAAATATTCAAAGGCAGCCGGCACATTGATGATGCCCATGCCGTAGTCATTGTCTTCTCCGGGAGCGCCCAGGTCCGTACAGCCGTAATACAGAGCCAGCATCAACTCTTCGCCGGTGAGGTAGGGGAAGGCCTGCTTGAGCAGCAGGATAGCGCCGGAAACGTGAGGGGCGGCCATGGAAGTGCCACTCAGGTTGCCGTATCCGCCCGGCACACTCGACCGCACATTGCTGCCCGGCGCCGATACCTCCGGTTTGATCAAAAGGCTGCCTTCGCCCCCACAGATACTGGGGCCGCGGCTCGATGAGTTGGAGATGGGCAAAGAAGGGCTGTTCCCATTGAGGTTGCCTACCGAAAAGAGGCGCACCGTATCCCAATTGTTAAACTTGGGAGGTGTGATGGTGGACGGCCCGGGGCCGTCGTTACCCGCTGAGAATACCACAGCGATGCCGGCGGCGTAGAGGGCGTCGTATGTTTCAAAAACCCCGTTGGCGTTGCAAAAGTTGTTTCCGCCATACCAGGAGTTATTGATCACATCCGGCATATCGTCGATGGTCGATGGGTCGCCATCGGGATCGAGGGCCCACTGGTACATGGCATTGGTACCCGCCACATCAGAGCCGGAGCTACAGCCGCCGCCCAGGGCGATGCCGCCCATCCATTTGGCGTCAAAGGCCACGCCGATGGTGTCCTGCTCGATCCGATCCAGGCCCAGGACGGTGCCGGTCACGTGCGAACCGTGCAGGTCGCAATCTTCCGGGCGGGTATTGCCTATCCATGCCTCTCTGATATCCCGGTTGTGATAGAGAAACTGGTTGTACAGGGCCGGGTGGGTGGGGTCCTGTCCGGTATCGACAATCATGGCCCGCCGGCCGTAGCCGGTGTAGCCCATGGCCCACATCTGAGGCGCGCCAATGACAACCAGCCCCCGCTCTACACTATTGGATTCGGTAGGCGTCAGGCACACTTCGCCTTCCGCCCGTTCAATTTCCACTTTTTCATTCAGCCCCAGTTGTTCTACCGCCGGGTCGAGGCTCAATGCCTCAATAGCCTCGCGGCGCCCTTCGAAATAGATGATATTCGTGATCCATAAAGGCTGAAAACTTTCTTTGCGAACGCCTGGCAGCGCCTGCATCCTGGCCAACATGGCGGGCTGGGTGGTTTCGGCTTTGGCCTGCAGGGCAGTGACCAGCTCGTAGACGCGCTCCTGGATAGGGGCTTTCCGCAAACGGAAATCCGCTTCCATTTCCCGGACATGGATCCGGTCGGACAGCAGGACGTAAGCCCGGTGATAAGCATCCGGCGCCGCGTCCATTTCCAGCAATAGTGATTCGGTTATTTTACTGGCGTCCAGGCTCTGTGCAAAGAGGGGGGCGGCGCCAAAAAGGCATAATAAAAAGATCAGCAGAGAAAACTGGGTACTGTTTTTTTTCATAAGTCTGGAATGGTGTTATTGCAATGATGTATAACTTATTGCGAAATTAAAGAATCTTATTTTTTCTTCGGCTTCCTCTTTGTCGGCAAAAAGGCAAAGGGGCCTGGCCCCACCAGATTTTTCTGATGTGTAGCGTAACTATTCAGCATCATGGTGATTTAACCCCTGGCGCGAAATTTTGCAGGCTTTTTTTGCCGGAACTCCTTCTCATTCCCCTTGGAAGGGGAAGGTTGGCTTACAAAATTTCGCACCAGAGGCATCCATAGCCTTATGCTGAATAGTTAGTGCGTAGCAACTGCTTTTTACCGCTGCACTACCACCCTGCGCTCAATCTGCCCCCCATCCAGGCGGACGACTACGGCATACAGCCCCCCCGGAAGCCCGCTTACCGGAAGCTCCGTCGCCTCATTCGGCGACAACGCCAAACGCTGACGCCATACCGGCCGGCCCAGCATATCGGACAGGAATACTTCCACCTCCCGAGGCCCGGCCATATCCAGGGAGAGGTAGAGTATGCCATTGGTGGGGTTGGGGAAAATTTCCATACCGTATTCACGATCCAGATGCCCCACAGCGGTCACGTCGGTTTCTGTAACGGCGACCCTTCCGGTTGTGCTACTGGCGCAGCCGTCCTGTCCAATGACAGTCAGAGTAACCTGGTACTGGCCGGTATCAGAATAAACATGAGTGGGATTGGGCTGCGTGCCGGTGGTTCCGTCTCCAAAATCCCATAGCCAGGAGATAGCGCCTTCGGTATCGTCTGTGAAGGATACTTCATTGATGCCGCTGGAAAGATCTATTTCGGCATCCATCGGGCTGTAAGCCGCCTGAAGCGGATTTTCAGTGGGCAGTACTTCCACCGCTACCGGTGTACGGCCGCAGAAATAGGGGAATTCCACCTCCCAGTCGTAAAAGTAATGATAATGTGCCGGGCTTTGAGTAGAGCGGTTAATGGACAGGACATTGGGGAGGATGTAGGGTAAATCCGAACCGCCCAGGTTGAGCCCAAGCGGTTTGCCCGCCCTGAATTCCAGGGTATACCCTTCCCCGGGTTCGATGTCCAGGTCCAGGGATATACGCGACTCGCCCGCCTGTACAGGAGCTATTCTCGTGATTGAAAAACCACTGGGCCCTCTGAGGACGAGCAACCGGGAACCGGATTCCTCGGCATAGACTTTTACTGATTTAATGGTGAAAGCGGTGTAGGCGTCAAAGGCCAGCCCCTGTGCCTCGCTACTGAATTGCAAAATCCCTGCTTCGTTATCCACTCTTCCCACCTTTTGCAAAGGAGATACTTCCATGTAAACGGTGGCAGGCTCATCGCCCACCGGTAACAGGGCGTTGTTGCCTTCGGCCAGCAGGTTGCCATCGAGTAGCCCATCGTACCAACGCACAGTTGCCGGGCCTTCATAAAGGCTTTGCAACAGGGCTTGTCCTCCCTGACACACGGTGCGGTTGCCCGATACCCGCCCCTCAAGAAATTCATCGGCGATAATGCGGACGTTTGTTTTGAGTTGGTTGTTAAGGCGGCGGGCGTCGGCCTCGCCATTGGCCTGAAAAATTTCGGCAACATATTCGAAATCGCCGGGTTCAGAGTCCAATGGCGGCATCTGTACATATTTTCGCTCACCGGGTTCAATCAGGCCTTCCCAGTGGTAAGTAAAAAAAGTGGGCTCTTCACCCGATAACAAGGCCTGCCGGATATCCAGGGAGGTAATCGCCTGTGTACTGTTGTTTTCCACCAGCAGGCGGGTTACAGCCTGCCCTTCGCAGTTCAGGTTCCGGGTGTCCGCCCTCAGGAGGATTACGTCATTGGCCGCCTCCACCGGAGGTACCGGCTCGTGGCCCTGTTCAATAAGATAACGGTAAGCAGCCGGCACATTGATGATCCCCATGCCGTAACTATTATCTTCACCGGCAACCCCCAGGTCGGTACAAGAGAAGTAGAGAGCCAGCATGAGTTCCTCGCCGGGCAGGTAGGGGAAAGCCTCTTTAAGCAGCAGTACAGCGCCGGTAACGTGAGGCGCAGCCATGGAGGTACCGTCCCAGGAAGCATACCCGCCACCCGCCACACACGAGCGGATCGAAGTGCCGGGTGCGGATACTTCCGGTTTGATCAGCAGTGAGCCCGTCCCGCCACAAATACTGGGCCCACGGCTGGAGCCTCCATTAATGGGGAAGCTGGAATTATTGGCATTGACGTTGCCCACGGAAAAGATGCGGGCCAGGTCGTAGTTGTTCATCGCCGGCGACCGAATGGTAGAGGCGCCGGGGCCTTCATTGCCGGCGGCAAAGATCACGGCAATACCCGCTGCCATCAGTGCATCGTATATCTCCACATCATTCGGCGCGCCGCAATCACCGGAATTGGGCGAGGGCCCTCCCCATGAGTTATTGATGGCATCCGGCATATCCTCTATGGTAGCGGGGTTGCCGTCGGGGTCCAGGGCCCACTGAAAAGTCTGGAAGATATTGAGCACAGTACCCGGATACTCACAACCACCAAGCCGCACCGGCCCTCCAAGCCATTGCCCCTCGAAGGCAACCCCGATCGTGTCTGCATTCAGGCGGTCCAGCCCGACGATGGTACCGGTAACATGGGTACCATGGGAATCGCAATACTGAGTGGCGCCCGGGCTGGCCCAGGATGCTGAGAATTCCTGGCGGTGATAGGCAAACTGGTTGTAAATAGCCGGGTGGGCGGCGTCTTCTCCCGTGTCGACAATCATGGCTTTTCTTCCATATCCAGTGTACCCCATGGCCCACATCTGCTGAGCCCCAATGGCCAACAGGCCGCGTTCTGCACTATTCGATAGCACTGGGGCCACGGACGGGCTCATCCCGTTATCCAGGACCTCTATTTCGTGGTTATCCAGTATCAGGCCGACCGTTTTTTCCTGGCTCAATCTGGCAATAGCCGCAGGAGTAGCCTCTGCAAAAATGGCGTTGGTGATCCAGAAAGGATGGATGCTGCCTTCCTTGATCCCATCTAAATGTTCCAGGCGGCCGAGCAGGAGGGGCTGGGTAGCCTCCGCTTTTGCCTGCAGGGTAGTGATCACTTCAAAGGCCCGCTCTTCCAGGCTGGCTTTGCGCAGCAGGAGATCGTCCTCCAGTGCCCGTATATCGACGCGGTCGTCCAGCATGAGTATCACCGGATGGTAGGCTTCCGGCGCCTCTTTCATGGCCCGAAGGACCTCCGGGGCGATTTTATGCTCATCGATGCCCTGGGCAAAGGCGCAGCAGCTTGCTGCAACAGACAAAACTAGGATGAAGTAGCATTTTTTCCAAACAGGCTCCATTTCTTAACCGGGTTTTATGATTTATAAAGTTGGCTCATAACCGGACACTATTTATCTTGCCGAGAATAGTTTTTGGAGATGTTTTCTGTTTGTTTAAAAGGCGGGAGGGATATGAGCGAAAAGTTATTGGCTAAGGTACGTATTTTCGTTTTTCTTAATGGACATCAGCCGACAGAATAAATTTATTTTCGTTTTTTCTGCTCCAGTTCTTCCACCACGGCTTCCAGGCAGGTATGAAATTCTTTTTTGAGTTTGTGCTCCCAGAAGCGGAAGACAGTCCAGCCCTTTTCCTGCAGCGCCAGGGTATTTTGCCGGTCCCGCTGCATATTGCGCTCGATCTTTGGAATCCAGTACTCCCGGTTCCGCTGTATGCGAAGTTTCTTTTCCGGCCAGTTGTGGCCGTGCCAGAATTCACCATCCACGAAGACCGCCACTTTGTATTTTTTGATGGCTATATCGGGCCTGCCGGGCAAGTCCCTGACGCCTTTCCGGTAACGGTAGCCCAATGCCCACAAGGCCCGCCGCAGTTTCAACTCCGGCTTGGTGTCCTCCGAGCGAATCCGGCTCATCAGCCGGGAGCGCTGCTCGGGGGTGTAGCGGCTCTGCTCCTCAGTGAAGGCGGGAACTTTGATGGGGTCTTCTTTCATGGTTTACATGCTACATAATTAAATTGAGATAGGGCTCTAACGGTTGAGGCTGGCCGGCCGGCGCCTGCATGTGTCAGCCTGCGATGGACACCGTCCTCTCATTGCTGGATGGTTGAATGGTTTGCATTGCAGTTGGGCGCCCCTCCATACAACCATTCCCACAAGCACAACCTGAGCCAACAATATAACAATTAAGCAATATAACCACCATCCTCCAGCCCTGCTCTAACTAAAAACCTCACATTATTTATCCATATTTCCAACACGCCCCCGCTTTAATCGGTTTAATCAGTAAATACCAAACCACATGGAAAGGCATATTGCATTAGATGACATCCTCCAGATGGAGCCCGCCTACCGGCGCAACCTGATGAACAGCATTTCCGGCTTCAAAGCCTGTAACCTCATTGGCACGGCCAGCTACCGTAAGGTGGCCAACGTGGCTATTTTCAGCTCGGTGGTGCACATTGGCGCCACTCCGCCCCTGCTGGGGTTCATCATGCGCCCGCTCACGGTACCCCGGCAGACCTATCACAACATCAAGGCACGGGGGTTCTTTACGGTCAACGCAGTCACCAAAGCCTTTTACGAACGGGCTCATCAGACTTCCGCCAAGTACCCCGAAGCGGCCTCTGAGTTTGAAGCCTGCGGGCTGACTCCCCAATATACCGACACCCATCCGGCGCCCTACGTCGGGGAGAGCCCGGTGAAGCTTGGCCTTCAGTTGGAAGAAGAACACCACATTCGGGCCAACGGCACGATCTTCATCGTCGGCAAAGTCGTGGAGACCCTGATCGACGACAGCCTTCTGACTACCGATGGCCACCTCAACCTGGAGCAGGCAGGCATTCTCACTGTTGCCGGGCTGGACAGCTACTACGAACCGGAGTTGCTGGGCAGGTTGGACCATGCGCGGCCATAAGAAGAAGTGGAGATGGGGAGGCGAAGAGACAACCGATTCAACTATTCCCCTCCAAAGTTTGTACTAATTGGGACATCCTCCTATATTTAGGGGATAGAAAGAAAAAAGCAAGCGGAGTGGAATCCGCTTGCCGGGTTCCCAAAATCACTTAATTAGCAAAAATGAGTAGAAGAAAAGGCTTTTTAGAGTCGCATAACCCCGTAATGAAAGAATCTGCCTATCAGCAGGCAGCACATGAGGTGCTGGATGGCGATATGGCCCGCACCGCCGGCGGTATTGTTGAAAGAATGACCGTACAGGGCGCCATTAACAAATCTATCATTCTGGGAGGGATCATGGTGCTGACCGCAGCTATCAGTTTCTCTATGCCCAGCCAGTTGTTTCTCTGGGGCGGCGCCATCGGCGGGCTGATCGTCGTGGTCATAGCTTCTATGAAACCGCAGATGTCCCCTACCCTGGCGCCTGTCTACGCGGGGCTGGAAGGGCTCTTTGTCGGGGCGGTCTCTGCCATCTATGCCAGCATGTTTAACGGCATTATTTTCCAGGCCGTTACCCTGACCATGGCTGTATTTTTTCTGATGTTGTTTTTTTACAAGTCAGGGATCATCAAAGTGACCAGTAAATTTCGCAGCGGGATCATCATGGCGACCGGCGCCATTTTCGTATTCTACCTGCTCAACTGGATTCTTTCTATGTTTGGCGTCCATATGCCCTACCTGCACCAGGGAGGCTGGATGGGCATTGGCATCAGCCTGGTGATCGTAGCAGTAGCCTCCCTGAACCTCCTGCTGGATTTTGACAATTTTGAAAAAGGGGAAAAATTTGGCGCGCCGGCCTATATGGAATGGTTCTCCGCCATGGGGCTGCTCATTACCCTGGTCTGGCTTTATGTAGAAATTCTCCGCCTGATCGCCCTTTTCTCTTCGAACGACTAAAAGAAACTGTTTGAAGTTAATCCTTTAGTTTTGTTATGGCCCTTTTGGCGCTACTTTTCGTTGCCAAAATCCTCATTTAGCGCTGCTAAACTCCGGTTTTGGCGCCTCAATTAGCACCAAAATAGCCTATAACAAATTCTAAAAACCAACTTCAAACAGTTTCAAGAAACTGTTTGAAGTTAATCGGCTACCATTCCAGGGTTGGACGAGTTCGCGGTTCGGTATTCGCTGTTCGCAAACGCGGCAGGCTGCTTGGGCTTACCTGCTTCTAACCGTGTCCAACCTTAGTACGACTTACCGGCAGAGGGTAGCGCTCCAGGCAAGTTTTGCATTAGGATACCAACGTTTATCGAGCTATGCTGTGGTTAATCCTGATAATCTGCCTCTGGTAATTTTAACGCGCGAGGCAAACCCATGAGCAGGATAAGGTCAAGTGTCGATCCCGCAAAAACAAATTAATTTGCATGCTTCAGCCTGTCGTTCTTGCTTCGATATATATCGTCAGCTTGTAGTAGGTTACGAGCTATATAGGTGTATGGTTCAAAGTTTCGAACTCTATTGTAAGCCTTTGCTCTGAGATAGCGCGAGGGGCGAGCCGGATTGGTACCAATTCAACGACAAATATGGAGTGCCGTATCCTTAAAGCTTGAATTTGAGCTTGAAGGCATAAAGCTTCGTTATTGCCTGGCAACCCTTGTTGTCCAACACACCAGGTTCGGCTGATTTAAATCTGGCCAAAGTTGCGGAAGAACCCATAGCAGCAAATTTGAACCGCGATGTTTGGTTACCAGGATACTAACATGAGCAAGTTCATTTCGTCGATCCCATGTCTTTTGAGAAAGCTTCCCAGAAAAGCACAATGGCGGAACAGATAAAACGGATAACTTTGCTCGTATGTGAAGGTGACCATATCAAGCTAGAGTCTACGTGAAACTGCAAGCATAGTTGCTACAATTTGCGGTTCCCTTCGTGGAGTAGTTCGTTTCTGCAACTGTAGGGCCGCTCATGGATTGCATACAGTTTTGCCGTTGAAACGGTTAAACTACTCTCTCTTGGACAACAGCGTTAATAGCTAGGTTCAATAAACGGACAAGCTTTAAAGTGCTAAACTCGGGCTAAAATAGCTCAGGCATTTACGATCTATTTCCTGCTCCGCTAAATTAAATTACAAAAGGCTGCGTGCTTTGTCAACCGAGGTATCCTTCGCTGCGGTAGTCGACATGCATCGGGCTGAAGCCCAGCTGATCAATACTACGTTCACCCTGGCTACGTGCCAGCGTTGAATCAAAAGCGCAATGACGGACAGGCTCAAGCATTAGCAATTAATTTTGTCGTTATTGGCGGTTCCCGACACTTGAGCCTTATCCCCACTCGGCGCTTATCTGTCGCCCGAGCGTTAAATAAACGTGATCCTGTTTGCCCCGCATATGGATAAAGGGTTATCCTAATCGAACTTTGCGCCAGCGACTTCTGCGGTGCAAAGTACTATCCTTTAGTTGGTTTTCGAGCCGGCATTAAATAAGGAGAATAGCGCAGTTATTTTCCCGCCAGAACGCGAGGAAGAAACATAGCGCTCGTGACGAAGCAGATGGGAAAGAGCCCGATATTCCCCGCTATTTATGCGCGGGCAAATTGCCAATGGAGGCTATTTTAGCAAGGCGCGACGACCGACCATAGCCTAAGCTACGGAAGGAAGGAGCAACGCAGCATGGCCGTAAAAGAGCCCAAAGAATTGGTTAAGAATTTCGTTCCCGGCGCACTAGTGTTCACGAAGGCTGCATAGCTGCTTGGCAGTAGGCGGGGCTGTTCATTTTTCTGTGTCTTCTGAAAAAAGTTACTTGATTTTCAGTGATTTGCGAACGGCGAACAGCGAATTCCGAACACCCCCGGTAGGCCGGCCACAAAACCATAACTCCTAAATACCGCGACGCCTAATACGATATGACCAACCAGGAAAGACAAGTACTCAAGAAGAAGATCGTTGCAACCATCACGGCCATGGAGCATGAGGTGAATCGCCTGGAAGAGGCCACTCAGCCTATCTCGCCGGAAAATTCCATCGGCCGAGTCAGCCGCATGGATGCCATTAATAATAAAGGCGTTTCGGAAGCGGCACTCCGCTCTACCCGCCGCAAATTGTCCAGCCTGCGCCTGGCCCTCACCAAAATTGACAGTCCTGACTTTGGCTTCTGCAGCCGCTGCAAGCAGCCCATTCCCCCTGCCCGCCTGATGTATTTGCCAGAAAGCACCCGCTGTGTGGGATGTGCGGATCGGTAACGGGAGAAGCTGATGTAAGGATACAAACGGAAGGCAGGCTTGCCGGTTTGCAGTTAGTAAAAAAAAACAGGGCGACTAAGCCGAAGCATAGCACCCTGTATAACCCCAAAAAACCAAATGAAAACAATCTACATATGAATGCTCTTCTATCGAAGAGAATCGATATTCAGTACTAAAAAAACAATTGGAAAAACCTATAGGTTTTCCTTAGTGTTAAGTTAACGCAAAGTTAACAGATATTTTTAAATTCAATAGCGTAACAACGATTTTTTTTGCTACAGAAACTGAAATTTAGCTTTAACATTCGGCGGATAATGGTTTACTGTAGTTGTATATTTGGCGTTGCGCTCTTGCAACACCTCGTTGCTTAGGCAATTTAGAAATTTTTTTTTAAACCAACAACCCCTTTTTCAATACAATTAAAATTTAGTACCCCTACTGGAATGATTGCTCCATGTTTCGCCTTTAAAATAAAGGCCAACAATTCATTTTCAGAATATTAATGGGCAAACTGAAGTAATAAACAAAAAAAAAGCAAAGTTGGCAAAAGTTAAAAAAATATTCGCCTGCACCAGCTGTGGCGCCACTTCTCCAAAATGGATGGGTAAATGCGCTCATTGCGGTGAATGGAACACTTACATCGAGGAGATCATTGCTAAAGAAACTACACAGGAAGCCAAGCACAAATCCTGGAAGAGTGAAACGGGCAAAGGGGGAGCTCGGCCAGTGGCCCTGCCGGATATTCAGGCCGGCAATACCCAGCGCCTGGCCGCCCCCGATGAGGAGCTCAACCGGGTGTTGGGCGGTGGTATCGTACCGGGCAGCCTGGTGTTGATCGGCGGGCAGCCTGGCATCGGCAAATCCACCCTGTTGCTACAATTAGCCCTTCACCTGCCGGCTACCATCCTCTATGTTTCCGGTGAGGAAAGCGAGGAACAAATCAAAATGCGCAGCGACCGCATCGGCGGAAACCCGGAGCGCTGCTACATCCTGGCGGAAACCAACACCAATAAGATACTAAAACACGCCCAGGAATTAATGCCCGCCCTGATCATAATTGACTCTATTCAAACGCTATCCAGCCCGCACATAGAATCCATGCCTGGCAGCGTTTCCCAGGTTAGGGAATGCGCCGGGGAGCTCCAGCGTTTTGCCAAGGAAAGCAATATTCCCGTTTTTCTCATTGGCCATATTACCAAGGACGGATCGATCGCCGGGCCGAAATTACTTGAGCACATTGTTGACGCTGTACTTCAGTTTGAAGGAGACCGAAATTATACTTACCGCATCCTCCGCACTATTAAAAACCGCTTTGGCAGCACCGACGAACTGGGTATCTATGAGATGGATGGCAACGGCTTACGGGAAGTAGCCAACCCATCAGAGTTGTTGCTTTCTCAAAAAGATGAAGACCTCTCGGGCAGCGCCATCGCCGCCACTATAGAAGGGCTCCGCCCCATGCTCATCGAAACCCAGGCCCTGGTCAGTACTTCGGTGTACAGCGCCCCCCAGCGGTCAGCCACCGGTTTCGACCTCCGCCGGTTGAGTATGCTGCTGGCCGTACTCGAAAAGCGCAATGGATTGCCCTATGCCATGAATGATGTCTTCCTGAACATCGCCGGCGGCATCCGCGTCGATGACCCGGCTATAGACCTCGCTATCGTCAGCGCGCTGATCTCCTCTCTGGAGGATGTAGCCATCCCCACTAATGTCTGCTTTGCCGGCGAAGTAGGCCTCTCCGGAGAAATCCGCGCCGTCAACCGGATAGAACAACGGATACAGGAAGCCAACCGGCTCGGTTTCCGGGAAATTTATATCTCCAAGTACAATACGAAAGGGCTGGACGCCGAAAGGTATGATATCAAAATCCGCACAGTGGGCAAGATACAGGAGTTGTATTCGGCTTTGTTTGAGTAAAAGGAATGAAGGAACGAGGGAAGGATTGAATAGCGGCTCCCCTTCATTCCTTCATTCCTTCATTCCTTCAGTAAATCATAAAAAGCCACCATGCTATCCAGCATATTGGCGCGCACCACCGGGTCAGTCACCCAACGCGGCATGGAGGGTTTTTCCAGGGTGAGCATGGAGTAGGACACTTTGACCTGCCCATCGCCCAATGCCTGCAGGCGCCACAGCCCTTGTATGCCTTCCAGCCGCTTTACCCCGTCTTTGGGAGGAACCCGGTTGTCGTTAACCGACCGGAAATAGACATAAACACGGCCCTGCTCCCGGGCCAGCTGATAGCGCATCAGGCAGTCCTGGTCATTGAGTGGCCAGGGTACATCATAACGGATGTAGGACACCCACTGGGAGGCGCCCTGCCCTTCAATCGCCTTCACCTCGCCGACGGCCTTCATCCATTTTGCGACCTTTTCGGGCTGCTGAATCTGCGACAGGATTTCATCCATTCCAGCGGATACTTTAAATTCAGACTTGAGTTCCCGGGTTTCCCGGCCCTCTCCCTCTACCTCGAACCAGCGCTCGTAGACGTGAATGTCTTCATGTTTTTTCACCACTTTAAAGGTTCGGGTAGAATTGGCGGAAGCCAGGGCCAGCGGCTGGGCGCCTGCATTCAAAAAAAGCAAAAGAGAGGCTGCTAAGGCAGAAAGGATGCGATTCATATATGAATATTGAGTCTTTGGGTATTCAAAATTAAAAAAATTTTGTCTTTATAGAAACGATCTCAACCGTAATATAGATGCAGGTGACATACCGGTACCCCCATTTATTTTTCTACCTTAACAAATTAAAAAATAATAATTTCTTCATCACAACATTTTGGGCAGCCGGGCAAACGCAGGCCCTTTCCAGTTGCCGCCCTAACAAACAGGAGCCGCCCCGGGAAAGGAACGACTCCTGTTTCACTGATCAGCCAGTTTGTTTTCAGGCTACCCGCTTAAAGGGTAACGATCAAGCGGGCGAAAGCGAACCGCCCCATAAAGCCAAACTGCTGGGCCCGGCGGGAGTAGAGAAACTGCCCGGACCCCTGGTTGGCGGCAATGTTCTCATCCGGATATATATCCAGCAGGTTGTTGGCCCCAACCGTCAGGTTGATAGCCTTGGCCAATTGATACCCGACACTCAGGTCGGTGACCACCTTGCCGGAAAATACCTGCTGATTGGCAATCGTATTGGTGGCTTCGGTCACCTCGCCAAAATAGACGTTGCGCAGGAAGGCGTTGAATTTTCCGGCGCTCAGGTTAAAGGTCAGGTTGACCTTGGTACGGGGCACCGCTTCTTCCAGATAGATGCGGCTGGTCTCGTCGAAGTAGATATCTTCCAGCCCTTCCAGTTCCGGTGAGGTTTGAACATCCCCTATCTTTTCCGTTTTGGAGAAGATGGCGGACAGGCTGGTTTTCAGGCTACCGCCGCTGAAGCGCAGGTCATGAGTGAGCACCACATCGATGCCCTGAGAGCGGGTGTCGATGGAGTTGGCGAAGAAGTTGGCCTGCTCGGCGTTGGCCTGGGCAAAGAGCCGGGTCAATTCTTCTACTTGGGCATCGTCTCTGCCGTTGCTGGGGCGAAAAGTCCCCGTGAGGACCACCCGGTTGTCAATATCCACCTGGAAGGCGTCAACGGTCAGGCTCAGGTTGGCGGCAGGAATCCGGCTGGTGAAACCCAGTGAGATGCTCTGAGAGGTCTCTTCCGTCAACTGAGGGATGCCCAGGATGCGGGCAATCCGGGAGTTGTTGCTAAACGTGCCTACTTCGTTGGGAATACCATCTACGAAGAGCGTAGAGGTCGAATTGAAGTAAATCTGTGCCAGCGACGGCGCCCGGAAGCCGGTGCTGAATGCTCCCCGCAGGGAAATATCATCGGTGATCTTGTAGCGGGACGACACTTTGAAGTTGGTCGTAGAGCCAAAGTCACTGTAATTCTCGAAACGGACGGCGCCGGTCAGGAGCCAGCTCTCCGTAATATCGGCCTCGATGTCGGTATAAACGGCGACGCTGTTGCGGAACTCATCCAGCTCGTTATCCGGGCGGAAGCCGGGGAATACCTGCGCGCCACCGGGGCGGCCGCGGCCGAAGAAGTCCCGGACGAGGTCTTCCGACGGAGTGGTCGGCGTAACGACCTGGCCGAATCGGTCGTAGCTGGAGTAAGAATCTTCCCCGCCCGCGTTGATCTGGTAATTCTCCACGCGGAATTCAGAACCGAAGGCCACGTTCAGCCCGGAGAGGATATCGTCCCAGTAACGGCTCAGGTCGAAGTTGGCTGTATTCTGGGAGAAAGCAAAGCCGCCGGAGTCAAACTCAAAGGGGGTGGAGTTTTGCAGGGTGGCGTTATTGGAATTCTGTACGTTGTAGCGGAAGGCATTACGGCCGAAAGTATTGCTGAAATCGGCGTTCCAGCCCTTCAGGTCTCCACGAATGCCTACGGCGATGGATTGGTCATTGATATCCGTGTGAATCTGCGGCAGGAAGCCGTTGAGGTAAGCCGGCGAATAGGTTCGTTCCTGGTTGGGGAAGCGATAGAAGCCGGTTGCCAGGCCGTCGCGCAGGCTCAGGCCGCCGAAAGCGTAAATCTCCGCCTTGTTACCTAAAGGCAGCGCCATGTTCATAAAAAACTTGCCTCCGCGTAGCTCCGACTGGCCGACGCGCATGTTGAAATCGGTGCGTTCCAGGCCGCGAACACCCAGCTCCGCTTCGGTGACATCCGTAGCCAGCAAATCCTGCAGGCCGGCTAAATCAGCCTCTTTAACCTGCTGTTTGAAGTCAGCGGAAAAATGGCTAACCTGGTCGGCGTAGTTTTTCAGGTCCTCTTCAGTGAGGCGGCTGACGTCAGCGCCGGCATTATTGGCCACCCATTCGATGGCGTTGTAAGCATTGTAAATCGAACCGGTATACTCTTTCATCCGGCTGGTCCAGCCCCGGCTTTCAAAACCGCCGGTAAAGTTAATATAGCCGCCCTCGCCACCCAGCGGCAGGCCGTAATTGAGGCTAAGGTCATAGGTGTCCCCATCCGAACCACCGGTCAGAAAATTGGAGCCTTCGGAGAAATAGGCGCCGGAAGTAAAGTTGGCGGTCAGCTTATTGTAATCATCGCGCATGATCAGGTTGATCACGCCGGCGATAGCGTCCGAACCGTATTGCGCGGCGGCGCCGTCGCGCAGAATCTCGATGCGCTCGATCGCCCCGGCCGGCAGGGCGTTGAGGTCGGTGCCGACATTACCGCGCCCGAAGGTGCCGTTGACGTTGACCAAGGAGGAGGTGTGGCGGCGTTTGCCGTTAACCAGCACCAGCACCTGGTCCGGGCCCAGGCCCCGCAGAGAAGCAGGGTCGATGTGGTCTGTACCATCAGAAATGGTCTGGGTGTTGGAGGTGAAGGAAGGCGCCACGTAGTTCAACATCTGGTTGAGGTTGGTCTGCGGCGCAGCCCTCGCCAGGTCCTTGATGTCCAGCACATCCACCGGTACGGCGCTTTCCAGCTTGGTGCGGCCAGCGCTGCGCGAGCCGACAATGACCACCTCATCCAGGATTTCGCCCGTCGGCAATTCTACGTTAATGACACTTCGCCCGTCAATATCAACCTCTATAGTAGTGAATCCAACGAAGGAAACAACCAATGTATTCACATCTTCCGGAACATTGAGTGAAAAATTCCCGTCCAGGTCAGTCACGGTGCCGCCACTGGCGCCTTTTGCCAAGACGGTGGCGCCAATCAATGGCCCTTCGCCTTCACCCGTTACTATTCCTGTAATCGTTTTCTGTGCGTTTAGGGTAATGACACACATCACTCCCAGCAGGAGTAGAAATACTCGTTTCATAAACTAGGTATTTATATGAACAATCTAAAATTCGAATTAGAATCTAAAAGCCTGATAATCAAAGGCATGTTCAAGGTAAAAATGCTATCGGAGAGTTATTTTTACAGCCCGGATAGAAAGGATAAGTAAGTTAAGATAAAGTTTTTTTTCCTAAACTGGCAGCATATTGCATAATAATCCTCTGGCGCCTGCATGAACTACCCTTCCACCTCAGGCGTTTTACTGGCATGAAACCCCACCCTATTCTGCTTTTTGATGGTGTTTGTAACCTCTGCAACGGCGCAGTGCAGTTCATAATCCGGAGAGACCCGGAAGGTGTCTTTCGGTTCGCTTCCCTGCAATCGGATGCGGGAAAGCAGTTATTGGAGCCCTATCCGGAAGCTCCCCGGGATGTCAGTACCATCGTGCTGCTGGAAAAGGGCCGCTTGTATACCCAATCGGACGCTGCCCTGCGCGCCGCCCGCTATCTGTCCGGCGCCTGGCCGGCCCTCTATGGCTTTATGATCATCCCTCGTCCGATCCGCAATACTGTATACGACTGGATCGCCCGCAACCGATACAGCTGGTTCGGAAAGAAAGATCAGTGTATGATCCCGACACCAGAAATGAGGGGGCGTTTTTTGGAGTGAGATAAAGTGCTTGTGTGCCGGTTAAATCCCCCTCCGGTTATCCTGCGAGTTCACATCAATCAACTTATTGTAAGGGTCTACGCCCACTTCCACCGGTTTTTGATTCACCACAATGGTGAGCCGGTAATCGATGCGGGTAATCTTGTGCTTTTGGAGGTACAATTCCACCTTCTGTGGCTCTCCATCCAGGGTTGCTTCCCCGAAGATGCCCACTTCGATATAATCCTGTAAAGGGAGCGACAAAAGGGGCGTTTTCATTGATTCTGTCTGATAAGAAAGCGAATCGCCGGTTTCCGTTCCAAAAAAACGTTTTCCTTTGCCGTCGCTTCGGTATTTGCTGATGGCCAACTCGATCTCCACCTGAAATTGCCCATTGGCCAGTGGAGTGATCCGGACATCCGCCACCCGGTTGTCGTACAGCGTGATCGTTTCGAACAGGTCCTCGATCAGGTAGGACAGCGAGTCGGGGGTGGCTTCCCGGATGTATTCCAGCATTTCTATAGAGGTGGTGTAAGGGGCATCCTGAAAGCGGACTTTTTGCAGATAAGCTTTAATGGCGCCGTTCAGTTTTTCTTCACCGAGGTAATCACTCAGGGCGTAAAAAACCAGGGCGCCTTTTCGGTAGTTGATGTAGTCCTGCCCGAGTTCGGCGTACATCAATGGCCGCTCTTGTTCGCTTTCCCTGCCTCTGCCCCGCAGGTAGAGGTCGAGGTCCAGCTGCAGGAACCGGCGCATCTGGCTTTTGCCGTATTCCTTTTCCAGGACTTTCAGGGCGGTGTATTCCGCCATGCTTTCGGTAAGCATCCTGGCGCCCAGCACATCGGCGGGGATGAGCTGGTTGCCCCACCATTGATGGGCCATCTCATGGGCGGATACGTAGAATGGAAAGTCAATCGATTCTTTTTTCGCACTATCCACATCTGCGATGAAGTGGCCCTCGGAAAAAGGAATGGAATTGGCGAAGGTAGTCGCAAAGCGCCCCACTGTGGCCGGAAATTCAATGATCCGGGCCTGCTTGTGCTGATAGGGGCTAAAGTGGCGGGTGTTATAGGCCAAAGCGCCCTTGAGGCCTTTCATCATACTGCTCAAATTGTACTCATGCCCTTTGTGGTAGTAAATCTCCAGGCCGACCTCCTCCCATTTATCCCTTTTCACTTCAAAACGCCCGGAATTGAAACCGTAATAGTCTTTGATCTGGCTGTCCATCTTGTAATGGAAAAAGCGGCGCCCGTTTTCCACCCATTCCTTTTGCAGGTAACCCGGAGCGATGGCGATCTGATCCTCAGAAGTGCTGACCGTGGCCTCAAAGGCTATCCAGTCGGCATCCCTGGAAGCATATGAATTGCTCAACGCGGTGCTGTCCGACGGATGAGGCCGTTCATTGTTCCGGGGCGGCAGGCCGTATTGGGCGCGTTTGCCGTTATCGGTCAGTTCTATGGGGCGGTATCCCAGGCCCGGAAACACGCCGTTGTTGAAATACGTACCATTGTAGACAATCGGTGAGCTTGTCCGAAACAGGCTGTTGGGTTCATTCCACACTTCAAAGTACATTTTCATACTATCACCCGGCGCCAGGCCCGGTTCCAGAACGTAGAGGGCCAAGCGGATAAAAGTATCACTGCTGAGTAGCCGGGCGGCTTTGCCCAAATGGTACGTTGTTTCTTCATCATAACTGTAGTTGACCAGCAAGGTGTCGATCGTTTGAGCAGAACGGTTCACCAGGGTATATCGGCCCTTTGCTTTAAAGTCGCGGCGTTCCGGGAAGATATCCATGTTCAGATTAACAGCTGTAATTCGGGGCTGCACCAGATGCTCATATCTTTTGTACCGCTTTTCGTTTTCAACCTTCCACTCCTCCTCTTCTTCTGCCGAGTTTATTTTCCCGTATCCATAATTGTCTTCGTAATAGATGCCCAGGCCGAGCCCCAGAAAACTCAGCAAGAAAAGAAGGGAAGCGGCAGCCGTCCTGCCCTGAAAGCGTGCTTTGGCTATCTTCAGCCGTTCTGAAAAAGAAAACGGCAGCCCTCTGGCCCACAGCAATAGAGCCCCCATCAGCAAAGACAACCCGCCCAGCATCCAGTAGGTTTTATAGAGCAACCAGGGCGGCAAGGTGGCGCCGAAACCGTCGAGCGCGGAGTACGCGAACTCAGGAGCCAGATTGTACCGGAATACGTAGTGATCGACCCCCAGTTCGGGCAAGCCGGCCACCCCCATGGAGCCCAGGATCAAAAGGAACAGGCCCAGATAAGGGTTGTTGAACAGGGTTTGGACAAACAGGGCGGCAAAGGCCCAGATGATGAGCCCGGGCAGATACAAACCAAACAGCTGAAATACATACAGGCCGATCTCCAGTTTGTAATAGCCATTGGCCAATTGCACCATTATTCCTCCAACCATTATCAGGGATAACAGCACTACCTGCATCCGGATCAGGGCTATCAGTTTTGAAAACAAGAATACCCAATTGGGTACAGGGCTGGAGTCTACCAGCTGATCAGCCCGGGCTATCCTGGCTCGATGCACCAGCATGCCTGCATATAAAAAGGTGAGCAGGTGGACGACTCCTAAGAACATAAAGGTAGGAACCATCAGCATCTTCCAGGTGACGGGCAGGGTTTTAAAGCCGAATTGCGGGTTCATCTGCGCCTGCTGGAAGAAAACCATGGCTATGCCGACTATGAGGATACTGATAAACAACCAACTCCTCAGAATGTATTTGAACTCGAACCCGGATAGCGCCCACATGTTTTGCAGGTGTTGCCGGAAAGAGAAATCGTAAGCCACTTTTGAGAGGTTCACCTTCGTGATGCTTCCGAAGTTGTTTTTCACGCTTCTTTCGCCTGCTTTATTCTTTAATCCGACGGGCCGGCCATAGTGGTGAAAGGCAAAGCTTTTATAGGCCAACCCGAAGATAAGGGCGGCAACGCCCAACCAGAGCAACCGGTTGTAAACAACCACTCCCTGGACGGGCAGCAGCAGTTCGTTGCGCTCGGTAAAAGTCCAGTAGCGGGTATAATAAGCGCTCGCTGCCTGTCCAAAGGGGTCCAGAATGGCCATCGTGAACCGATGGCCCTCGTCCCCCAGCAAGCTGCCTGCCAGCACCTGCATCAGGAGCAGCAGCACAATGGTAATAAAGCCCGCGTAAATGTTGCGGGTAAAAGCCACCACTGCGAAGACAATGGCGCCGAACAGCAGGATGTTGGGCAGGATGTACACCAGATAGGTTTGCAGATAGGCGGCCGGTTGAAAGGGGCCTACCAGGGCGGGGTCTACCCAAGGCAGGCGGGCGCCCACAACAAACCCAATGCCAATGGTGGATACGATACCGGCCAGAATCAAAAAAGAGCTGAAAAATTTTGCCGGCAGGTAACTGCGCCGGGTAAAGGGATAGGAGTACAAAAGGGTATGCATATTGCTCCGGTAATCCCGGTAAATGGAAAGGCCCAGGATGGCCGGTATCAGGAACAGGATCAATTTTAGGAAGAAAGCCATCATGTCATGGATCGATTGGGGAGAATTGGCTAAGGGCGCCAGGCCGGGGACCGCCAGCCGCTCACCAAAAATGCCGGCCTGCGCCGCCATGGAGCCGGTGGCGATCAGGAAGAAAAGGGCGGCGTAAATGTAGGCCGATGGCTGCCGGAGCCAGTATCGGAGTTCGTATCGGAAGATGGTGGTGAACATAGGTTGAGGTTGAGGTTGAGGTTGAGGTTGAGGTTAGAGGTTGAGGTTAGAGGTTGAGGTTAGAGGTTGAGGTTGAGGTTGTCTTTTTTCAGGGCCATGAAATACACATCCTCCAGCTGCGGTTCCGCCGGGGTGAAATCCGGGGAAGGGCGCTCGGCTGCCTGTACTCTGACGTTAATGGCATCATTGGAATGGTAGCTGGAAGAAAGGACATCGTATTTCGCCTCCATGCTTTCCAGGGCTGCCCGGCGGGCCGTGCTCGTCCAGACCTGCCCCTGGAGGGCCGCCGTGGCGGCGGCCGGAGTAGTATGTTGCAGGATGCGGCCGCCGTTCATGATGGCCATCTCGTTGCACAGGCCTTTCACATCATCGACGATATGAGTGGAGAAAATGACGGTATTCCGGGCGCCGACCTCCCGGAGGATATTGAGGAAGCGCTTGCGTTCCGCCGGGTCCAGGCCGGCTGTAGGTTCATCCACGATGATCAGTTGGGGGTTATTGAGCAGCAACTGGGCGATGCCGAAGCGCTGTTTCATCCCTCCGGAGTAGCTATCTACCTGCTTTTTTCGCACTTCATACAGATTGGTGATCTCCAGAACCTCTTCGATCAGCTTTCGGCGGGCGGCACGGGAAGCCACCCCCTTGAGGGTGGCGAAATAATCCAGCAGGTTCTCCGCCGAAACGTTGGGGTAAACCCCGAATTCCTGGGGTAAATAGCCCAGTATCCTTCGCAACGCCATCGGGTTGTTCAGCACATCGATGCCGTTGAAAGTGATGCTTCCGGAGTCGGGGTTCTGTAGAGTGGCAATGGTTCTCATCAGAGTGGACTTGCCCGCGCCGTTGGGGCCCAACAGGCCGAACATGCCCGCGCCGGCCTCCAGGCTCAGGCCGTCGACGGCCTTGACGCCATTTGGATATGCTTTGGTAAGGTTGGAAATGATTAGTTGCATCGCCGGTGTTTTTTAATACCCATTTAGGTATTTCGGCATTATGGTTTTGTGGCCAGGTAGTTGCAGAGCGTCTGTGAGCCTCCGGCCGCAATACCGGAACACCATAAAACCGAAATAACTAAATAGTTACATTTTTAATAAAGTAAAGGTAATACCCCGCGAACCCATATCGAATTATGGATGATGAAGGGGAGCTGCGCCGTGATGAACAGAAAAATTCTCTTTGGTTTTGGAATCCCTCCCCTTCATCACCGGATAAACGCCTTTGGCCACGAAAATTTGAAATCCTGGCTGTTTATGGGTTGGTTTAAGAGCGTGTTGGGGATTTACTTTTGATGTCGAAAATGAGCAGATTTTGGTTCTCAGGAAGCCATTTTTGAGCCGCATAGCATCGCTACGTGGCGAAAAAATGGCGAAATGAGGTTCAAAAGATGCACATTTGCAGGCCAAAGGGTAAATCCCCAACACGCTCTAAAGTATATTCAAAATTCAAAAACCAGATTCTCCTGATGAAAGCCTTAGCAAGCCATTTCGAACGTTTCATTTTATCCAATTCGGTTTGGGTGCTCTTTACCGGCATACTCTTTGCCAGCATTGTGATGGTTTTCCAGGAAGGCCGCCACCAGTGGCTCGTTTACCTGTCGTATACCGGCCGGATCAGCCTGCTGTTTGCCCCCGTGCTGATCTTTTGCGGCTTCAGGAAGTGGTTCGAAAAACAGCTGCCGATCATTCCATTTATACTGGTATGGAGTTTCTGTTTTTTAGCTTATCCCTACTGGCTGGAATATGCAGGCTGGCAAAATATCCTTTCGCCTACCGACCTGGGCAAAGTCGCTGTAAGGATCACCGGCGCCTGGTTTTTAGTGTCAGAGATTGCAATTCTATTCAACCGCTACTGGCTGGAAGGCAAAGTGGCCCGGCAATGGATAAACCGAATTAGCCTGGAAAGCGCCCTGCTGCTCTTGGCCGCTCTTTTTGCCATTTTCTATGCCCTCCTCTGGTTTTCTGTTCCAATCAACGCAACGAGAGACGCCTCTGCCTTAACGATGGCCAGCTATGCTTTTCAAATCTTTATTATCCTTTTTATATACTATGGTTTTTATTGGGTAAACCATTATTTCCTGATCGACCGGCTACTGATGCAAAAGGGAGTCATTTATTACAGTTTCGGGTTCATCGCAACCATCGTGCTCTTTTATCCGGTTGCCGCTCAAGCCATCTCCTTCCTGCCGATGGTTCGGCAAACGGATATCCACCCGGTACACAACGGATTGATATTTGAAGGCATCAATGCCTGGGTTCCCTTCTTTGGCATGTTGCTCAGTACGCCGTTCATCATCGCGATCAAGTGGTTCAGGCAAAGCAACGAAATTGCCACGTTGGCCAAAGAAAAATCTGAAACGGAACTGAACCTGCTAAAGCAACAGATCAATCCGCATTTTTTCTTCAACACCCTGAACAACCTCTATGCGCTTAGCATCACCCAGGACCGGCAGACACCCGAAGTCATCCTCCAGCTTTCGGAGCTGATGCGCTATGTGATCTATAAAGGAAAGGAAGAAAGCGTTACCCTGGCCGAAGAGATAAAGTACCTAGAGGATTATGTCCGAATTCAACAAATTCGTTTGCACAAGCGGCTCGACTTTCGGTTCGAGAAGGCAATCGCCGATGAAAAACAGCAGGTTCCGCCCCTTTTGTTTATTACCTTAGTGGAGAATGCCTTCAAACACGGCATCGAACCGGCGGAGGCCACTTGTTTTTTGTATATTGGCTTGAAAAGCGAGGAAGACAGCCTGGTGTTTTCCTGCGAAAACTCTGTTGAAAGCCGGCCGCCGGAAACTGAAGGGATCGGGCTGAGCAACCTGAAGCGCCGACTGGAATTGCGCTATCCCGGCCAGCATGAGCTCACGACTGTACAAGGAAAAAACACCTATAAAGCAATACTGAAACTAAGTACGCTGTAAATTTATGTCCAAACTACGTTCCCTGATCATTGATGATGAGCCGCTGGCGCACCGGGTGATCCTGGAATACGTCAAAGATGTGCCTTTCATCGAAGTGGCCGGCCAGTGTTATTTGGCCACGGAAGCCCTGTCCGTCCTGAGTTCCCGGGAAATTGACCTGATTTTCCTGGATATCCAGATGCCCAAACTAAAAGGCCTGGACTTTCTGAGAACCCTCAACAAACAACCGGCCGTTATCATCACCTCCGCCTACCAGGATTACGCGCTGGAAAGCTTCGAACTGGATGTCTGCGATTATCTGCTGAAGCCTTTTCGCTTTGGGCGCTTCCTTAAAGCCGTTAATAAAGCGCACGAGCTCCATCAGCTGAAACATGCCGCAGCTCCTCTCCCCTCCCCCATCCTCCGGGATTCCGGACGGGAAGAGCCCGGGCGGATATTCATCAAGGTAGACAAGCGGTTCGTTCAGGTCAACCTGGCGGAAATTTTCTATCTCGAAAGCTACGGCAACTACGTAAAAATTTGGCTGAAGGATGAATACCTGCTCACCCCCCGAACGCTTTCAGCCTTCGAAAAGGAATTGCCGGAAAGTGACTTTTTCCGCATACACAAATCGTACATTATTCACCGGCCGTATATAGATTATGTAGAAGGCAATACCCTGTATATGAAAAACGAAAAAGCACTGCCCATCGGAAAAAGCTACCGGCAACAAGTGAAACAGATGATCTTGTGAGCGCTAACGGTTTGCCCCAAACCATTTTACCCGGCTGATCGATGGTGGAGACGGGCGACAATTGAACCATTGAAACACATCTCATGCGCCCTATCGAATCCCACATCGTGCCCCCCGGCACGGCCCGCGAACGATTGAGCGACTACGCACACCGCGTATTCCAGTCCGTCCCTTCGCGCAAGGGGATGAAAAAAGCTATCAAGGCGGGGGCCATTTTCGTCGACGGCCGGCCCGGCCACACCGGCCATTGGGTGCTGCCCGGCCAGCGCATCGAATTGATGCCGCCGGCACAGGCGCCGCCCAAAGCCCTGGCGCTGCCCCTGGAAGTCCTTTATGAGGACACCCACCTGGCCCTGATCAACAAACCCGCCGGCCTGCCTACCAGCGGCAACCGGTACCGGACAGTAGTGAACGCGCTGCAATACAACCTCTCCCCTTCTGAAGCTACGGATGCATTACCCTGGCCGCGCCCGGTGCACCGCCTCGATGCGCTAACCTCCGGGCTGCTGCTGATCGCTAAATCGCATAGCGCCGCCATGAATCTGGGGCAACAGTTTGAAGAAAAGGGGGTCCGGAAAACCTACCAGGCGGTGGCCGTTGGCAAAACGGCCGCTAAGGGAACCGTTAAGAAGGCCATCGATGGCCAGGAAGCGATGACCGAATTCCGCCTGCTCCGACAAGTCCCTTCCCTCCAAGCGGAATGGCTGTCGCTACTCGAATTATACCCTCGCACCGGCCGCACCCATCAGCTGCGCCGACACCTGGCGGGTATCGGCCACCCCATACTGGGCGACGGCCTATACACCGGCGACGGCTTGCTGCTGAAAGGTAAAGGGCTATTTCTCAGCGCAGTGGCCCTGGAGTTTACCCACCCCATCAGCCGCCAAACGTTAAACTTTACTATCCAACCCCCGAAAAAGTTCAAGTCTTTTTTGGATAGAACGGAGCGAAGGTGGAAGCAATTCAATCGGGATTGACAACTATGTGTTGGGGGTCGGGGGTTACGGTGGTGTGGTTTTGCGGTGTGTGTCGTCCTAAAATAAGTTTACACCCAAAGGGGTAGTACTGGAAATAGGTTTACATTCACAAACTACGTCCTAATAATAGATTTCGACAAGGAACCGGTAAGACACCCTGCCACAATACCGAAAAACCAAACAGTTCCCGTGATGGATTATTGAATACTTGCTTGGCGCATCGATCAATTAACTCTATTTTTGCAGGCGATAACCAATGCTGGCAGAAAACCATCCGGCAACAATAAGTGTATGGACTGAATTAATGAAGGCTACCATTCCAGGGTTGGACGAGTTCGCGGTTCGGTATTCGCTGTTCGCAACCGCGGCAGGCTGCCTGGGCTTACCTGCTTCTAACCGTGTCCAACGTTAGACGGGTAGCCTTAATGAATAACTGAATGATTGAATACCAGAGATTTAGGGCAGGTTTCATGGTTCAATAATTATGTCCAGGTACTTATAGCGTGTTGGGGATTTACCCTTTGGCCTGCAAATGTGCATCTTTTGAACCTCATTTCGCCATTTTTTCGCCACGTAGCGATGCTATGCGGCTCAAAAATGGCTTCCTGAGAACCAAAATCTGCTCATTTTCGACATCAAAAGTAAATCCCCAACACGCTCTTATATCAATACAAACATATAACCCTTATCCTTTGGCACGCATCCTCGCAATCGACTACGGCACCAAACGGACCGGCCTGGCAGTGACCGACCCGCTGCAGATCATTGCCAATGGGCTGGATACGGTGGCCACCAAAGACCTGGAGGCATACCTCCAGCAATACATGGGTCAGGAAGAAGTAGAAACCATCGTAGTCGGAGAACCTTTTTATCCGGATGGCAACCCGGCGCAAATCCATCATCTGGTGATCGGATTTGCCCGCCGCCTGAAAAAACTTTTTCCCAATATTGCAGTTGTTACTCATGATGAAAGTTTCACTTCTGAAGAAGCCAAACAAATTATCCTTCAGAGTGGCGCCAGGAAAAAAAAACGCCGCGATAAAGGCCTGGTCGATAAAGTAAGCGCCGTTTTGATATTACAGGATTATCTCGAAACTAAAAGAATTTAGAGCGAACCATGTTACTACCGATATACGCATACGGACAGCCGGTACTCAAGACGATGGCGAAAGACATCGGCCCGGACTACCCCGAACTCCAGAATCTCATCGACAATATGTGGGAGACCATGTACCATGCCGATGGCGTCGGGCTGGCCGCTCCTCAGATCGGGAAACCCATTCGCCTTTTCGTGATCGATACCATTCAGATCATGGAGGAGGGGAAAGAGGAGGAAGGCATCAAAAAGATTTTCATTAACGCGCATAAGGTCGAAGAGGCCGGTGAACCCTGGACTTATGAAGAAGGCTGCCTCAGCATTCCCGATGTGCGCGGCGATGTGGAAAGGCCGCCTCAACTTCGCCTCCGCTATCTGAATGAAAATTTCGAAGAAATGGAAGAGGTCTTCACCGGGATCAACGCCCGCGTCATACAACACGAGTACGACCACATCGACGGCGTACTTTTCACCGAGCACCTCAAGCCGATCAAGCGGCGGCTGGTGCGCCGCAAACTGGAGGACATCAAAAAGGGTAAGGTGAAGGTGGAGTATAAGATGAAGTTTCCGCTGGCCAGATAGGGGGTTGGGGAAGGTGGTTCGCAGGTTCGCAGTTCCCACAGCGCACTAGTGCGCCGGGAACGAAATTCTTAACCAATTCTTTGGGCTCTTTTACAGCCATGCTGCGTTGCTCCTTCCTTCCGTAGCTTAGGCTATGGTCGGTCGTCGCGCCTTGCCTGTCTCCGCCGGCCATAGCCTTTGGCGACGAGCCGGCCGCAAAACAGCCTCAAATTATTGACCAACAACTTCGTTCCCGGCGCACTATCGAATCGCGAACCGCGAATTCCGAACCGCCCCCAAATTTCCGCTTTAACACCGGCCCATCCAAAGCCCCTAAAACAGTATCTCCCTTATTTTCTCCCAAAATCCGCGGGGATTTCGCCCCAGTGCTCCGTATCCCATTTCAGAATAGGGTTTTTCCAGGTATTGTTCTTCAGCCAGGTTTCGGCCCGGGCGATGAGGTCCCAGATCAGTTTAGTCTTTGCATTGCGCACCAGCTGGGTGTTGGCTTTTTTCTTTCTCACCCAGCTCATTGCCGTTTTGGAGTCGGTATAAATGGGCGTGTTTTTGCCCTGTTGCTGGAGCAGGGCCAGTGCGTGGACAATGGCCAGAAACTCTCCTATATTGTTAGTGCCCAGGCTGAATTTTTTGTGGAAAATCTGAGATTTATTCTGAGTGTCGACGCCCTGATACTCCATCACGCCCGGATTGCCGCTACAGGCGGCATCCACACTAATACTGTCCCAAACAATAGCTTTGCGGCTCTCCTCCGAGACAACCGGCTTGGCTTTCGCCTTGCCGGGGCTCCCCGCACTGATGTGGTCGCCGAAGCTGCCTCGAAAAGCTTCCACCGCTTCCTCTTTAGAGCTGAAGGATTTGTATTTGGCGCCCGGATACCCCTTGATCTGCAGCTGGCAGTCGGTCCAGTTGTCGTAAACGCCGGGGTTGTTGCCTTCCCAAACGACGTAGTATTTCTGCTTTTTGGCCATACTTTTAAAGTTGTGCGGGCGGGAAAATAGGCATTCCCTGGGATTAGTAGCGTCTTCCCGCCGGACTTTCCAAAAAAATATCGGCCGAAGCCCGGCAACGTCCCTTCTGGCCGCCACTATTCGAAGAATTGATAATATTCTTATGCGAATACACCAAAAGTGTTTGAAATATAATCATACCTTTACGGAAAAGAGCCTGGCCATGCGCTTGATCGATACGCATACACATATATATCTGGAACAATTTGACGAAGACCGCGAGGAAATGATACAGCGGGCTTTGGATAGTGGCGTGGAACAATTCTTCCTCCCCAACATCGACAGTTCCTCGATCACGCGAATGATGGCGCTGGAAGAAGCCCATCCGGGCCGGTGCTTTGCCATGATGGGCTTGCACCCCTGCTCGGTGAAAGCGCATTTCCAGGAAGAACTGGCCATTGTACGCGACTGGCTGGACGAGCGGCCGTTCTGTGCTTTAGGGGAGATCGGCCTGGATCTTTACTGGGATAAAACCTTTATAGAACAACAGAAAGAGGCCTTTCTCCTGCAAACGGAATGGGCCAAGGAGTTGGGCATTCCCATTGTCATTCACTCCCGAGAAGCTACGGATATGCTCATCGATCTGGTAGAACAGGTAAAGGATGAGCGCCTCCGGGGAGTCTTCCATTGTTTTTCCGGAACGGAAGAACAAGCCCGGCGGATCATAGAACTGGATTTTTATCTGGGCATTGGCGGCGTGTTGACTTTCAAGAATGCCGGGCTGGACAAGGTGATGGAAACGGTAGGCATGGAGCATCTGGTACTGGAAACCGATTCGCCCTACCTGGCGCCGGTTCCCTGGCGGGGCAAGCGCAACGAGAGCGCTTATGTGCGGCTGGTGGCTGAAAAGCTGGCGGCGATCAAGGGGGTTTCATTCCGGGAAGTAGCCGAAGTAACGACAAAAAACGCGGAACAGCTGTTTCCCGCCGTAGTTTTTGCCGGAGGCGAATCAACCGGTAATTAAGCGCTGGACGGTAACAATATATGGCCTTTAGAAGGCCTTCCAACGGTTCAAAATTTTGATATGTTCCATCTTTTTATAATTTTTGTGTGATTCAGCATTGGCAAAAAGTTCTTAATAACTATATTTGCTCAGGGCGAGCGATTCTGAACCGCTTTCAATTTGGTTCGCCACGCATTTTTAGAAGAAGTCGGAGAGGTGCTCGAGTGGTTTAAGAGGCACGCCTGGAAAGCGTGTATACCCCAAAAGGGTATCGAGGGTTCGAATCCCTCTCTCTCCGCTAAACCAACTTAGTGTTCAACTAAACTTTCAAAAACAATCGTAAAACCGTATTGACTATGCGAAAATTAATAGCACTGCTGCTGGTATTCGGCTTAGCAGTATTCTCCGGCAATTTCGTATATGCGCAGGATGCAGAAGGTGAAAACCAAACTGGTACCGAACAGGAACAAGCTGCTCCGGAAGAAGAAGCTGCCCCGGCTGAACAGCCGGCTCCCGCTCCCGCCCCTGCTGCTGAAGAAGCTGCTGATGAGCCACAAAGTGGCTATCAGGTACTTAAGAAGTACTTCATCGACGGCGACTGGCGCTTCATGAGCTTCGTATTGATTTGTTTGATCCTCGGCCTTGCCTTCTGTATTGAGCGGATTATTACCCTCAACATCGCAACAACGAACACGGATAAGCTGCTGTCCAGGATCGATGAAAGGCTTAAGTCTGGTGACCTTCAGGGCGCCATGGAAGTCTGTAAGTCTACCCAGGGCCCTACCGCCAGCATCCTGTACGAAGGATTGAAAAACGCCGACGACGGCCCCGAAGCAGTAGAAAAGGCTATTGTTTCGTATGGTAGCGTACAAATGGGCCTTCTTGAAAAAGGCCTCGTATGGATTTCTCTGTTCATCGCCATTGCTCCGATGCTCGGTTTCATGGGTACGGTAATTGGTATGATCCAGGCCTTCGACCGGATCGAAGCTGTCGGTGACCTTTCTCCCTCGGTTGTTGCCGGTGGTATCAAGGTGGCCCTGCTGACAACGGTATTCGGCCTCATTGTAGCCATTATCCTGCAGATTTTCTACAATTACATTGTCAGTAAGATCGACGGGATCGTCAACAAGATGGAAGACGCTTCCATCGCCTTGGTTGACATCATGGCCGCCAACAACATTTTTAAGAAATAAGAGAAATCAATACTATTATGTATAAATTCTTAACCAAAAACGGCCAGGCGCTGGCTTTCGGGTTAGGTGTATTGATAACCATTATCTTCCTGGGGTCAGTCCTTTCCGGTGTCGGAGAGTTCTCCGCCCTGCCGGAAGCGGAACAGGACCAAACGAGCATTTTCAATTTTGGCCTGTCGGGAGCAATCGCACTGACAATCATTGCTGCTCTTGCTATGATAGGCTTCGGCCTGTTCCAGGTCGCTAGCGACTTCAAAGGGTCCTTGAAAGGCATCCTTGGCTTCGGTTTCCTGCTGGTTATCTTCTTCGTCACCTACTCCATGGCAAGCGGCGAGGCTACCCCCTATATTCAGGGAGCAATCGATAAGTTTGAAGCTGCCGGCGCTGTGTTTACGTCGAATAACCTCAAATTTATCAGTGGTGGTATCTCCACCGCTGTCGCATTAGTAGTGATCGCCGCTATTGCATTTATTTTTGCCGAAGTGCGTAACTTATTCAAATAAAGGTATATGGCAAAGAAGAGTGCTAGAGACCGGATGTCACCTGAGATCAATGCAGGCTCAATGGCCGATATCGCCTTCCTGCTGCTGATCTTCTTCCTTGTAACCACGACCATCGTGGAAGACAAGGGTATTACTGTAAAACTTCCACCCTGGTCCGAAGAAGAACCGGATATTACAAGGCTGAAAACCCGTAACGTTTTCTCTGTCCTTGTCAATGCCCAGGACCAACTTCTCGTTCGGGGCCAAGTGATGGATGTTAACCGTTTGCGCGAAGAAGCCAAGCTCTTCATCGCCAACCCATACAACCGGGAGGATATGGCTGAAAAGCCGACCAAGGCCATTATTTCTTTGAAAAATGACCGCGGCACCAGCTATAAAGCCTACCTGCAAGTGTACAACGAACTGAAAGCTGCTTATAATGAACTCTGGGATGAAATGAGCCTCCGTAAATATGGCGTCCCTTATAGCGAAGAAATGCCATTCGCCTATAAGAAAACCATTCGCGATGAGATTCCATTCGTCCTTTCGGAAGCTGAACCGACATCTTTCGGTGAGGAATAAATGGTATTGCCCTGACGAAGTCGAAATCGTCAGGGCATCACCCTAACGGTTCGCTCCGTTCGGGCTTGTCGAAAAACTGCCGCTTATTCATTCAACGAACCCCCTCCTCCCGGGAGGAGACAAAAATGAATCATCATGTCTAAATTTACTAAAAAAAGAGGCAAGGCTTCCCCTACCGTCTCTACCGCTTCGCTTCCGGATATCGTCTTCATGCTCTTGTTCTTCTTTATGGTGGTAACCGTTCTTAGAGATGCAGAGCTAAAGGTTAAGGTGTCTACGCCTTACGCCACAGAATTGACCAAACTGGAAGAGAAATCACTGGTGAATTACCTTTATATTGGCCGGCCGGTAGAAAAATACCGCGAACTGTATGGCACCAAGCCGCGTTTGCAGTTAGGTGATAAGTTTGCCAATATCGTCGATATACCGCTCTTCCTTGAAAAGCACAAGATCAAGGTGCCGGAATCCCGTCACGGACAGATCACCTCTTCCCTGCGGGTGGATGGTGAAGTAACGATGGGTATCGTTCAGGATGTTAAAACTCAGCTCCGTAAATCGGGCCAGCTGAAAGTGAACTATTCTGCTAAGAAGGATCCAAAGAAGAGCAAGTAACCTTGTCTCCTTGTTTCGTACCGCTCCCTGATGGAGTGGGAAAGTGACACTTTTTTTTGAAAAGTGTCACTTTTTTTTTACCGCAGCCGATCCATCGAACGAACCAGCTTTTCATCTTTATTGATAAAGCGATACGCCACCAGAAGGAGTATCATAGCAACCACGGGCAGGTAAACGCCGATGCTGTCATGTATGGTTCGATCCCCCACATCATCGCTGTGCTGCATAAAAAAGAGGACTCCGAGCACCACCCCAATCAGATTGGCGATAAACGCAAAGATGCTCATTCGCATCTGTAGCAGGCGGTTGCCGAACAAAAAAATACCGATGAGGGCCAAGGCGCCCGCTAAACCAAAAAGCACCATAAGCGCAGGCTGGTCCTGGACATTGTAAGCCGCATCGGCAAATAACATGGAGCCTTCCACCGCCTGTGGCGTCGTTGCGAAGGGAACTCCAAATAAACCCAGAGAAGCCGCTCCTGCCAGTAATAAAAAGATGGATTGAATGCGTTGTAGCATACCTGTGTGTTTTGTTCTTTAATGAATGCAAATTTATAAAAATTGTAGCCAAAAAGGCCAGAGGTGGGGTGTTCCTTATTTCCCTTGTAGTGTGGTACCACGCTCTGCCCTAAGAAGCCGCCAAAACGAAATGAGTTGCAAAAGAAACCCATAACCTACGAACTGAGCTACTGGGAGCGGGAAAGCTTTTTCCGGGACATCGATGTCGCTGTCATCGGTAGTGGCATTGTTGGCCTTAGCGCCGCCCTGCGGGCGCGTGAGCTGGCCCCCTCCGCCAGGATCGCCGTCCTGGAGCGAGGGGCACTGCCTATCGGGGCCAGTACCCGCAATGCCGGTTTTGCCTGCTTTGGCAGCGTTTCGGAGCTACTGGACGATATGGACAAGCAGGAGGAAGATGCCGTTTGGGCATTGGTCGAGCAACGTTGGCTGGGATTGCAAAGGCTGCGCCGGCGCCTGGGCGACTCCCGCATCCGATACGAAAGCTGGGGGGGCTTTGAACTGTTTCGCCCGGAGGAAAAAGAGGCGGCCGCCCGCTGTGCGGAGGCCATTCCCCACTTCAATCGGATGGCGCATTCCATTACAAGACTACGGGAAACCTACCAATTGGCCAACGGCCGGATCAGCGAGTTGGGGTTCAGGGGGGCTTCACAGCTCATCTGGAATACCGGGGAAGGGCAAATCCACACCGGAGAGATGGCCAAAGCCCTGCAGGAAAAGGCGGCCGAAGCCGGTATTACTATTTATCACGGGCTGCCCGTGGAGGCCGTTGATGAACTACCTGTCGGGGTAGAGATCCAGACGGCATTCGGCTGGAGCTTCCGCGCCGGGAGCGCGCTCATTGCCACCAACGGCTTCGCCCGGCAGCTGCTGCCTGAGCTATCCGTTCGGCCCGCCCGCAACCAGGTGCTGATCACGGCTCCCTTACCCGGCCTGCGCATTAAGGGATGCTTCCACTATGACCGCGGTTATTTTTACTTTCGCAACATCGACAACCGCATCCTGCTCGGTGGCGGCCGCCACCTGGACGAACAGGGAGAAACGACGGACGAATTCGGCACTACCCCACTCATTCGGCAGGCCCTCCTTCATCTGCTTCAGGAAGTGATTCTCCCCGGAAAAGAAGTATCGGTTGACAGCTGGTGGAGTGGCATCCTCGGCCTCGGCAACCGGAAAGACCCCATCATCCGGCAAATCTCACCCCACGTGGTGACGGCCGTCCGCCTCGGCGGCATGGGAGTGGCCATCGGTACGCTGGTGGGAGAACAGGGAGCGGAGATGTTGCTGGGGAAGGTGTAGAAGTGCCCTCACCTATACACATTTACACGTTAAAAAACGGTTAATCCTGCTAACAAAAGCCGAAAGGGGCCGTTTTATTGCCAGGAAAATGAGATGTTTGCATCCTGAATGAAGCTACTGTCAAGATATATCATCCTGTTACTGGGCCTGCTGTTCGCCGCCGCCGCCCTGCCTGCTCAAACCGGCGGTAAGCCCAGCCCTCGCCCCGGAGGGGCGGTAAAACCGGCACAGGATACGTTGAAGAAAAACAAAGTCGACGTAGACCACGCCGATGTATTTGAATACATCCAGAGAAAAGACACCGTCTTCCAGAAACTGAACGGCAGTGTGGAACTGCGGCAGGATAGCGTCTACATGTATTGCGATACGGCCGTCATCCGAAACAACACCCACGTCACCGCTACCGGTAATGTGCTCATTCAACAGGGAGACACCACCAGTATATTCTCCGATTCAGCTATGTACGACGGAATCCTCCGGATCGCCGAGTTGTACGGTGACGTGATATTGGTCAACGGAGAACAGAAGTTGTTTACCGACCGGCTTACCTACGACCTCACTCAAAAGTTGGCCACCTATTCCAATGGCGCCACACTTACGTTGGATTCTACTCAGCTGACCAGCAAACGAGGCTACTATTACGTCCAGGAAAAGCAAATCTACTTCAAGGACAGCGTCGTCGTCGTCCATCCGGAATTTAGCCTGCGCTCCGACACCCTGGGCTTCAACACCGAATCCAAAGTGGTTTCTTTCCTCGGGCCCACCCTCATCAGCACAGACAGCAGTAAAATCTATACCGAAGACGGTTACTACGATACCGAAAACAACGTCGCCGCTTTTACTCAAAACCCCCAATACCAGAAGGGCGAACAACAGGCGACGGCCGACACCATCCGCTACGACGGGAAACGCAGCCTCTACAGCCTGGAAGGCAACGCCCGCTTTGAAGAAGGCGAACGGCAGGCGACGGCCGACTTCATCCGCTACGACGAGGCCAATGATAAGACCTTTCTCTCCGGCAACGCCCGCTACCAGGATGAAAAACAGGATATTGTCGCCGATGAGATCACCTACGACGCTAAAGAAGAGACTTATTCAACCCGGGGCCGTTCGGTGATCAGCGACCCGCCCCAGATTCTGCTGGCCGACCAGGTCGATTACAGCGAGGAAAAGGGGTTGGGCATTGCCTTTGGCAATGTGGTCTGGCGGGATACTTCCGCCGATCTGACCATCGTCTGCGAACATGCTGAATACGACCGCAAAACGGATTACCTCAAAGCCAGCGGCGGGCGCCAGGGCAGGCCGATGCTTATCACCAGTATTGAAGGCGACTCCCTCTTCATGGTTTCCGATACGCTGCTGGCCATCCGGGAGGACTCTGTGGCCAGCGACAGCGCGCGCCAGTTGCTCGCCTACTACGATGTCCGCATTTACAAAAGTGACATGCAGGCCGTCGCCGATTCCCTGGCTTACAAATCCAGCGATTCTACCTTTTACTTTTTCCCATTGCGGCAAAACCCCATCGTCTGGTCAGACACTTCCCAATTTACCGCCGATACCGTACTGATGGTGCTGGCGGATGGCAAGATCGACAAGATCTTCATGCGCAACGACGGGTTCATCATCAACTCGCCGGACGAATTGTTCTTCAACCAGATTAAAGGCAAGAACGTAACCGCTTTTTTTGAAGAGAATGAACTGCGCCGGATGGCGGTGGTTGGCAACGCCGAATCGGTCTATTACGCCCGGGACGAAGAGGGCGGCTATGTAGGGGTCAACAAGACCATCTGCAGTGAGATGCTGATCTATTTTGGAGACAACCAGGTGGAAAAGCTCAAATTCTTCACCGAACCCAAAGCGGAAATGCAACCCATGCAACAAGCCGACCACAATGCGCTGCGCATGCCGGGTTTCTCCTGGGAAAAAGAGCGACGGCCGATGCGTGTGTCCGACTTATTCGATCCTGACAAAGCGCCGCCTTCACCGGCGGCGTTACCCCGGCCGGCCGGGGCTCCTGCTCCTCCTGATGAGAAAGGGGCCGAGCTGCCGGCCGCGCCTCCCCAGGGGGTAGAACCGATTGGGGGAAGGGAAGAAGAATGAACCAGGGATAACAAAGCCCGGCGCACTAGTGCGCCGGGAACGAAGTTGTTGGTCAATAATTTGAGGCTGTTTTGCGGCCGGCTCGTCGCCAAAGGCTATGGCCGGCGGAGACAGGCAAGGCGCGACGACCGACCATAGCCTAAGCTACGGAAGGAAGGAGCAACGCAGCATGGCCGTAAAAGAGCCCAAAGAATTGGTTAAGAATTTCGTTCCCGGCGCACTAGCTTGCAAAATTTATCGAACATGCTTAAAAACACCGCTCTTTTACTCATCTGGCTACTGCCTTCCCTCTCTTTGCTGGCTCAGCCGGCCCAGTCGCTGAAAGCCGCCAATCAGGCTTACCAGGAGAAGGAATACGAACAGGCGATCCAGTTATATGAAGAAATCCTGCAGGAAGGCTATCATTCCGAAGCGGTATACTACAATCTTGGCAACGCCTACTACCGCAAAGAGGCATTTGCCCGCGCCATCCTGAACTACCAGCGCGCCCTGAAACTGGATCCTAAAGACAAAAACACCCTTCACAACCTCGGCCTGGCCCAGGCCCGGTTGCCGGGCCAGGTTGGCAAGATACAGCAATCGGGTGTAGTCCAGGCCTGGCTTTCCGTACAGAATACTTTTTCCACACGCCTGTGGAGCATTCTGGGCCTGGCCATGTTGTGGCTGGGCGGCGCCAGCCTTGCCATATCGGTGCTGAGCGGCATCCGCCGCAGAAAAATACGGACACTGGCCGGGGGGGTGCTGCTGCTGGTTTTAAGCCTGCTGCCCTTCTTACTGGCCTACGGCCGCTACCAACAAGAGTTCTCCACTACCAAAGCGGTCGTTATGGTTGAAGAAACCCAACTCAGGGCCGCCCCGGAAGAAGATAGCAAAGCGCTTCAAAAACTCTACGAAGGCGTCTCTGTAGAAATACTGGATGCCATCGGCGCCTGGAATAAGGTGCGACTGGAGGATACGAGTGAAGGCTGGCTGCCCGGGGATGTGTTGGAGCGAGTGTAGGGAAGCCTGAACCCATAAAAAAAGCCCTATCACTGATAGGGCCCGAAATATAAAGCTATGAAAACTAAAACTATTGTTTAGTATCTTTCCAGATGGGGAAAGCGTGGAAGACTTTAGTTCTCGTCTTTAATCCACTTCCTTACCACCTTTGAGATTGTCTTGTAGCGTTTCCAGTTCTTCCCACTTGGCGTCGGCAGCCAGCCTGGCCTGCTTGGCCCAGGTAGCCGGGTCGTGCATGCGGTAGCGCGGGCCTGCCTCATCGAGGATGGCCTGTACTTTATCCGTTGGCGCGTCGGCCAGTTCCTGCCAGGTGCTGATGCCGGCGTCGTTCAGCAGGCCCTCGATCTTCGGGCCGATGCCTTCGACCAGCTTCAGGTCATCCTGGTTAACTTTCTTACCGGAAGGTAAGGTGATTTTTTCAGATTTGGAAGTTTTCGGCTTCTCTTCTGCTTGAGGAGCTTCTTTTTCCGCCGGGGCCTCCTCTACGATGGGGGCAGCTTTGGATTTGGGAGCTTCCTCCTGCTTCGGCTCTGCCGGCTTGGGGGCCGGAGCTGATCTTTCCAAAACCGGTTCGTTCACCTCCAGGGATGGCGGTGTCTTATCCTTCTTGGGCTTGGTTTCCACAACAACCTCTCCGTTGGGCTCGATGCTCACGAAAGTGCGGTCGTGGCGGCGCTTGCGGAAAGACACGGTGCCGTCGACGGCGGCGTGCAATGTGAAATCTTTACCCATGTATACGTTCTCACCGGGGTGAAACTTGGTGCCCCGCTGACGAACGAGGATATTGCCGGCCCGGGCTTCCTGGCCGCCAAACAATTTTACGCCCAGCCGTTTCGCTTTACTGTCCCGGCCGTTATCGGTACTACCTACACCTTTCTTATGTGCCATTGCTCAAAAATTTTTCCCTTCTTTGAGAGATAGTGTGCCTGTGAAACGAATGATACAATACTAAGCTATTTCATTCCTCCGGTTGGCTCAAAAACACACGATCCGTCAAAGAACAGTTTTAATGAAAAAAATAACGCCGGAATTAAACGGCAATGCTGTCAATTTTGATCTTGGTGAAGCGCTGGCGGTGGCCGTTTTTCTTGCGGTAGCCCTTGCGGCGCTTCTTTTTAAAGACGAGTACTTTATCCCCCTTGGCGTGCCCCAGTACGGTAGCGTTCACCTTGGCGTTCAGCACCGGCGTGCCCAGAGAAACGTCGCCGTCTTTGTCGATCAGGAGAACCTGGTCGAAGGCTACGTTGTCCCCTTCCGTGGCTTCTAGCTGGTGGACGAAGAGCTCCTGCCCTTCCTCGACTTTAAACTGCTGACCAGCTATGGTTACGATTGCGAACATTGGTTGAAGTTTAGTAATGTAAACGGATTTTTCAAATCGAGGGGCAAAGATAAGGGTTGTTGGGGGTAAAACCAAGAGCTATCAGGCAAAGAAATAAGTACGACACCTATTTTTTAGTAGGTCGATGCGCAATATTGCCAATACATTTCAAAAATCATTAACGTCTAGTTCTGTCAAGGTATAACCGTCATGCCATATATCCTGGCGCCATTCCGACACGTTACTGCTCCTGTAATAAAGCCCAGGGCCGGTAGAGTTTGTTTGACGATGAACCCAAAATAGCAATTCCTTCCCCCGCCTAAATAATTGCCGAATCCAGAGGTTTCCCTATCTTTACGCCACTTTTGAACACAACCAAATACCGAACCAATGCCACGTAAGATCATCCCCCTGTTTCTATCCATGTTGCTTACGACGATATTATCCGCCCAGGACGCCCCCCTCTGGATGCGCTACCCCGCCATCTCCCCCGACGGCACGGCCATCGTATTCAGCTACAAAGGCGACCTGTACCGGGTGGCCAGCGAGGGCGGCCTGGCCTACCCGCTAACCCTGCACGAGGCCTATGACCACATGCCCGTATGGTCGCACGACGGTAAGCAGATCGCCTTTGCTTCCGACCGCTACGGTAACTTCGACGTGTACGTCATGCCGGCTGAAGGCGGGCCGGCCCAACGCCTGACCTACCATTCCGCCGGTGATTACCCCTCCGACTTTACCGCCGATGGCAAGGAAGTGCTGTTCACCTCCTCCCGGCTGGATATTGCCTCCAATGTACAGTTCCCTTCCGGCGTACTCCCGGAGCTCTACCAGGTATCCGTCGAAGGCGGCATGCCGAAGCAAACCCTGCCGGTGCCGGCCCTGGATACCCGGGTGAGCGCCGACGGCCAGCTGCTCGTCTACCACGACCGAAAAGGCTACGAGGACGAGTTCCGGAAGCACCACACTTCCTCCGTCACCCGCGACTTGTGGCTGTATAATACCAAAGATAAAAGCTACCGTCAGTTGACCGACTTTGCCGGCGAAGACCGCAACCCGGTCTTTGTACCCGGCGAAAAGGCCATTTACTACCTTACTGAGGAGGCCGGCGACTTCAATATCTTCCGCATGCCCCTGGACAATCCCGGCCAGAAAAAGCAGCTGACCCAATTCGAACAGCATCCAGTGCGCTACCTGAGCGTAAGTGATAATGGAACGCTCTGCTTCCACTTCAACGGCGAAATCTACACCATGAAGGAAGGGCAGGAACCGCAAAAGGTGTCCATTCGGATCAATACCGGCGACCGCTACAACGAAGCCCAAACGGTAAAGGCCAACAGCGATATTTCAGAAATGGCCCTCTCTCCCAATGGCAAGGAGATGGCGTTCATCCACCGCGGAGAAGTTTTTGTAGCCTCCACTGCCGAAGGCACCACCCGCCGGGTTACCAATACCCCGGAACAGGAGCGCTCGGTCAGCTTCAGCCCCGACGGCCGCTCGCTGCTCTACGCCGGCGAACGGGACGGCAGCTGGAACGTTTACCAGGCTACCATCCATCGCGAAGAAGAGCCCTATTTCTTCAACGCCACCCTGATCGATGAAAAAGCGGTCGTGAACAGCCCGGCGGAAGAGTTCCAGCCCGCCTATTCTCCCGACGGAAAGGAAGTGGCTTACCTGGAAGAACGCACCACCCTGAAAGTAATCAACCTGGAAAGCAAAGCTACCCGCCTTATCCTGAGCGGCGATAAAAATTATTCTTACTCCGATGGCGACCAGTACTACGAGTGGTCGCCGGACGGCAAGTGGTTCCTGGTGGAATTCCTACAGCCTAAGCAGTGGATCAGCCAGGCCGGCCTGGTGAGTGCCGAAGGAGGCAAAGAACCGGCCAACCTCTCCAAAAGCGGCTACGGCGCCGGCCGGCCCAAATGGATGATGGACGGCCAGATGATGCTCTGGTTCTCCGACCGAGACGGCATGCAAAACCATTCCGGCCGGGGTAGCGAAGTGGACGCCTACGCCCTGTTCTTCACTCAGGACGCCTACGACAAATTCACGATGAATGAGGAGGAGTACAAACTGATGAAAGAAAAAGAAAAAGAAGAGAAAGGCGAAGACAAGGAAAAGGAGGAGGACAAGAAAAAGGAAAAGGAAAAGGAAGAGGTGAAACCGGTGAAGGTGGAACTGGATGGCATTGAGGACCGCAAGGAACGCCTGACTATCCACTCCTCTCAGATGGCGGATGCCTATGTAACCAATGACGGAGAGAAGCTGTTCTACCTCACCAAATTTGAAAAGGGTTATGATCTGTGGACAACAGACCTCCGAAGCAAGGACACCAAGAAACTGGCCAAACTGGGTAGCCAGTCGCCCAGCGAATTCATCGTCGATAAGGAAGAAAAGAACATCTTCGTACTGGCCGACGGACAGATCAAAAAAATAGAGATCGAATCGGCCGAGGCCAAGCCCATCAGCATCAGCGGCGAGATGGTGCTGCAGGAACCTTCCGAACGGCAGTACCTCTTCGAGCACGTCTGGCGGCAGGTCGACAAGAAGTTCTACAAAACCAGCCTGCACGATGTGGAGTGGGAATACTACAAGCAAGCCTACGCCCGCTTCCTGCCCCATATCAACAACGACCACGACTTTGCCGATATGCTCAGCGAAATGCTGGGCGAGTTGAACGCTTCTCACACCGGCGCCCGTTACCGCCCTAAAAATGAGACGGGCGACCAGACGGCGGCACTGGGCCTGTTCTATGACTTTACCTATCAGGGCGACGGCCTCAAGGTCACCGAGGTAATGGATAAGAGCCCGGTGGCTAAAAACGACTCCAAAATAAAGGCGGGCGTTATCATTGAAAAGATCGACGGCCAGGCCATCACCGCCGGCGCCAACCCCTATCAATTCCTCAACCGCAAGGCGGACAAGAATACCCTGCTGTCCCTCTTTGACCCGGCCAGCCAGAAGCGCTGGGAGGAGGTGGTCAAACCCATCTCTCTGGGGGAAGAAAACGAACTCCGCTACCAGCGTTGGGTTGAAAACAACCGCAAAGCCGTAGAGGAGCTCTCCGGCGGCCGCCTCGGCTACGTACACGTGCGGGGCATGAATGACGACAGCTACCGCACCGTCTACGAAGAGGTGCTGGGCCGCCACGCCGACAAGGAAGCCCTGATCGTGGATACCCGGTTCAACGGCGGCGGCTGGCTGCACGACAACCTGGCCACCTTCCTCAGCGGACAGAAATACGTGACTATGATGCCGCGCGGACAGGACCTGGGCAGCGAGCCCATGGGCAAATGGTACAAACCTTCGGTGGTGTTAATGAGTGAAAGCAACTACTCAGATGCCCACATGTTCCCCTATGCATACAAAGCGCTCAATATCGGCAAATTGGTCGGTATGCCGGTGCCCGGTACGGCTACGGCCGTATGGTGGGAACGCCTGCATACCGGCGACCTCGTATTCGGCATCCCGCAGGTGGGCGTCGTCACCAACGATGGGGAATACCTGGAAAACAACCAGCTGGAACCGGATATCAAGGTGCCCAACGAGCCGGGCGTGGTCAGCCAGGGCAAGGACCAGCAACTGGAGGCGGCGGTGCAGGAATTACTGAAACAGTTGGAAGAGGCCAGGCCGTAGTGCCTCGGGCATTAAATAAGGGGAGAATAGCGCGAGGTTATTTTCCCGCCAGACAAGGCGCGAGGAAGAAACATAGCGGGGCTACGTGACTGAGGAGCAACGCAGCCTGCCTGCCCGTGAGGCCACGGCCGAGCAGGTATGGTGGGGAAAGAGCCCGCGATATTCCCCCGCTATTTAGTGCGCGAGGCAGTAGTCTCCGGGCAAAGGCAAAAAAGAAGGTGAGGGCCCACCCTCGGTTCTCCGCAAGAGGGCGCTCTCCTTCTTTTTTGAACCTACAAGTGTACTAAGCCTAAGGCTCCGATTCATGCCGCGAGTAGGCCAGGTAAATATACTCCCCACCGGCGCCGTGGTTGAAATTCTGCACGTTGCCGTAGTAGAAATTTTTGACCAACTCGAACCCCTCCGGAGCAGGTGTGTTTTCACCTTTCACGACCCTGATTTGCCGGATCGGATTCTCGCTGAAGGCTCTTTTATAGCATAGGTAAATCTCTGGGTCACCACTACCGGTTCCTTCGTTCAGGTTGGTTGCAATCCGGAACCAACCGGCAGGCGCCTTGGAACCTACGCCACTAACAGTAGTGAGTTCGCTGATACTGGTTTCGATATCCAGCCCTTCTTTATACATCAGATAGACATAGTCTCCTGTCGTATGCTCGTTCAGGTTTTCGGGGATGACTTTAAAGCCTGGTTCCTGGTAAAAGTAAGGATTCTCCTCTGTCCCGGATTTGATCAGGATCTCGGTGATGCTCGCTTTAGCGTCTGTTACAATAGCCGGCAATTCAAAATCAGAAGCATATAAATGGAACGCTTCCTCCACTTCTTTACTGCGGGCGCCGTTTTCGCACAATTCCCAGATTGGTAATAAACTGGGATTGGAAAGCTGGCTGATCACCAGATGATCATCGACGGAACCGATCCAGTCCTGATAATTGCCTGGACTGAAAATATTCTGCCCATAGCTCGGGCTACCCCCCTGCACCTTGACCCCAATGAAAGCATGTTCGCGCAGGTTATTGACCATTTCCTGATATGGAGGTTCCGCATTCAGGTCAATCACCCCTAAACTGGCTTTGAAGGAGGCTTCGGCCGCCTCGGCCAGGTTGAGTTGGTTGGTGGCACTCTTCTCAGCAGCGACGTAATAGTCGGCCCGGGCGCCGATGGCGGCCGACGTCAGCAGGTGGGTGCCGTATTGATTGAACAGTTGAGCCGGCGGCAGCGTTGCCAGCGCCGTCCTGGCTTCTTCGGTAAGCATCGCTCTCAGTAGATTAGGGTCATGGGGCAGTGATACTTTCCAACGGTTCACCGTATTGCTCACATGGATAAAGGCATAGTTCTCCGTCCGGTAATGAACAGCCTGAAAATTGCCGGTGACAGCGCCGCTGAAATAGGGATAATCGCCACTCAGGCCCACTGAGGCCGAACGCATGTTCTGGAATTCCCCGATGGTTTGGCCCGAAATGGATTGGAAAGTGTTATCGCCCATGTACTGCACATCCGCATCTTCGGGAATCTTGTATTCTTTCTCTCCTACTTTTTCCTTTCTATACTGCTCGAAATTGATCAGGACGCTTTTCAGTTCGTCGGTAGTCGCAAAATCGCCAAAGGCATTATAGCCCCGGCCCAGGTAGTCTGCACCCGGCAGGTCAGCCAGGTTGATAGGTTCAGGCTCGCTGTTGTCTTTCTGACAGGAGGAAAAGGCGATCAGCGCCAGTACCATAATCCACAAAAGAGGCCTGATGGTGTTGATGAACGGGTGATTCATGATCTTTGGTTTTACGGTGAAGAAAAATAACCCAACATTGAGTGGTATATCTGTTAGAGTATGTTTGGAGGTGGTGCTTTGGAAGCGAAAATGGCTGATTTTGGGTTCTCATGAGGCTCATTTTTGCGCTCATAGCAGGGCTACGGGCGCAAAAATAGACGAAATGAGGTTCCGAAAGCTGCCATTTGCTCCGAAGGGGCCTTGGGGGCAGCCCAAATGGCCTGCCCCGATGCATATCGGGGACTACCTCCAAACATACTCTTAATGACAATCATTAATTTTTATAGCTGCAAATGCAATGAAAACACTCAGGCGGGACAGTGATTTTTATCCTTGTTTTTCTTTGTGGTTTGATGTACCTTAATAAGTTACGCCGGTACTTTTGTATTTTTACCCCGACAAACAACCGCACATGCTACAAAAGATATGGGCCAGGCTGGGTGGCAACCGGGCCGCCTTCCGGCGAACCTGCCGCGCCAACGGCATCCAACTCAACTACCGGCTGCAACGCGGCGGGCTGGCCGTTCTGCGCGAGGTGTTCGCCGCCCGCATTTACGCCGACTATTTTCCCTTTTACGAAGACGCAGTCATCGTGGATGTCGGGGCCCATTACGGCTACTTCTCCATCTTTGCTTCGCTCAATGCCGGCCCGGAGGCCACCATCATTTCGGTAGAGCCGTCACAGCACAATTACCAGGTCCTGCGCCGCAATATTCGCGACAGCAAGGTGGAAAACGTGTACCCCATCCGGGCCGCCATCGCCGACCAATCGGGAGAGGCAGACCTGTACCTGAGCCGGCACGAAAACCACTCCCTGTTCCGCGAAGGAGACGGGCCGGTCGAAACGGAAAAGGTGCGAAGCATCACCCTGGATACGCTGCTGCAGGAACAGGACATCGAAGATGTGGACTTGCTCAAACTGGACTGCGAGGGCGCCGAATACCCGATCCTGCTGGAAGCTGGCGCCGCGCTTCTCGACCGCATCACAACCATCACCATTGAGTTCCACGACCTGAAACGGCAGGATTTTACCGGCCTGGCACTGGCGCGCCACCTCAAAGAGCACGGCTTTGAGATAACCAAATTTACCCACGGCCCAACAACAAGGGATAAGAACTATGGATTTCTGATTGCGACGAAGGCGTTGTTGTAGTTTCGCCTATTTACATTTTGAATGTAACTGTTCCGTATAAAATCACTACCTACCAGGTATGGTATCCGGCAAAATGAAACGCACATCTTTGGTGAAGAATACCTTTCCGTTCTGATCGACCAGGGTATAACGGCGGTAGTTGTAGGTCAGCCCGCCGAAAGAATGGACCTGAACGTATACCGGCTTTTCAGCCTTGTCCAGCCATTCCTGAGTGCTCTGCTCGTTTTTAGGAACCGCGCAGGCGTATAGAAAAAGAATTATCATCAAGAAAGCCATGGCATTGAGCACTTTCATATTCGTTTGGTTTGGTGAAAATGAACAAATGTGCCTTTCAGTACCGCAGCCCATTATTTTGACAACAGGGCGGCCGTTTGGTTCACCCGCTCCTCTGCTCTTTTCATCATACTTTTCTACTTTTACAGTGTACTAAGGGCCAATAAAAACATCCAATTCAACCTTACGGAACTACGATGAGAACCACTTCCATTACCCTCTATATTTTACTGGCTGGACTGTCCCTCTTTTCCTGTTCGAAAACGGAAACGCCCCTTCCCGAACCAGAACCGGATATCGCACTGGAAATGCCGGCGGATTCTCTACTAGAGCAACCCATAGGGGTTGAGCTCAACCCCTACGGCAACGCCCCCCTTGCCGCCCGTATCCGCATCCAGGCAAAGACACTGGTGCAGGCCCACGTCCTAATCGACGATGCCCAACAAATTCAATATCAGGCCGATACTGCCGTCCGGGAGCACGAACTGCCCCTCCTGGGCCTGCGCCCCAATGCTCAAAACCGGATCATCATCACCCTCACCCGGGAGGATGGGGGTTTTGGAAAAGATACCATAATGGTTTCTACGCCAGAACTACCGGACTACCTACCTGAAATCCAAATCACTGAAAAACGCCCGGAGCAAATGGAAGCGGGACTGACCCTCTGTGGCTTCAGCTATTGCAAAAACGACCTGATGAATACGCGCCCGTTCCTCTTCGATGCCGAAGGAACCATCCGGTGGTTTCTGGAGATCGAAGCGCTGAGCACCTTTTTCTACCCCGTGAAACGCCTGCGCAACGGCAACTGGATCTTCGGCCACCTGAGCGATATCTACGAGTACGACATGCTGGGGCGGGAAATCAACCGCTGGACGCTGGAGGGCTACTTCCAGCACCACGAAATTGTGGAGAAAGCGGATGGAAATCTCATTGTGGCCATTACGGACAATAGCCTGGAAACCATCAATGACCAGATTGTGGAACTGGAGCGGAACAGCGGCGCAATCGTCAGGCACTGGGACCTTCGGAAAGTCATGGACAACCGCCGGTTCTCCCTGCTGTGGAACAGCCGCGACTGGCTCCACGTGAATGCTTTCTGGTTCGACGAATCGGATCAAAGCCTGGTCATTTCCGCCCGGCACCAGGGAATCTTTAAAGTTTCCTACGACAATGAACTGCAATGGATACTGGCGCCTCAAAAGGATTGGGGCAATGCCGGCGTCGACGGCTCGGGGCTGCCTACCGCTGATTTTCTACTCACCGCCATCGGCGAAAATGGCGTTCCCTACCCGGAGAACATCCAGCAGGGGCAGGATCGCGCCGATGATTTCGACTGGCCCTGGGGGCAACACGCCGTGACGGTAATGCCCAACGGCCACCTCCTGGCTTTCGATAATGGGTTTAAACGGAATTTTCAAAACAGCGGGCAAAACCTCCATTCCCGGGGAGTGGAATATGAAGTGGATGAAACCAACCGCACGGCCCGCCAAATCTGGGAATACGGCAAAGGCCGGGGAGCGGCCTTTTACTCCCGCAATATCAGCGACGTCGATTACCTTCCTCTAACCGGTAACCGGTTGATCACCTCCGGAAACATTCATTATGAAGGCGCCGCCTCCTGCAAAATAGTGGAAGTATCCATGGCTGGAGAAGTGATTTTTGAGGCCCACCTCCTGTTTGCCAACCTCTACGGCTCCGGAACAGATGCCTGGGGGCAGACCGATGTGGTGTACCGGAGTGAACGGTTGTCCTTGTATCCGGATTAGGCGTTTGTTCTAAAACTCCTGCTCCTGGCTCCTGGCCTGCACCCTGTGCTCGATGCGCCACTCGGTATCCCGCAGCAAATAGGGCTTTTTGCCGAAATCAAAGTCGCAGTCGCGCGTGCAGCGAAGCAAGCGCTTCACGGCTGAAGTGGGTTCCATCAGCCGGTCCAGTACCGGCAACAGGTCGTTTAGGCCGGCGGGAATATCGGGCAGGATGAAATCCACCTCTCCCGCCTGGTTGACGGCGCCGTAGATGCGCCAGTGGGAGTCGGGAATACCTCTGCCCCCCTCATAGGTGTAAGCTACTTCGTAGTATTGGCCCACCTCTTCTTCCAGCACCTTAAAGCGAAAAGCCTTGCTCTGGTTTTCGGTGAAAAGCGGGTCGAAAAAGAAATCTTCCAACTGGTTGGGCAGCGTCTCGTACCGGCCGTAATAAGAATAACTATCCGCGCCGGTGCTGGACAACTGCAGGTTGAACTGAGTGATCTCCGCCGCCTGAGGGATATAGGCTGTGATATACGGCTGCTTAAACGGCTTGCGCATAGGGCCGCTGTTGTAAACCCAGAGGTACTGGCCGGTATTGCCGTCGTACGCCTGGATATTGCCTTCCCAGTCGCCGTCTTTAGGCAGGTTGATCCTGTGTTCGATGAGATCTGTTTTCAAGTCATTCAGGCTCAGGTCATAACGGCTATTTTCCCCGGGCTGGGTGTAGAGGTACCGGTAGCGCTCTTCTTCGTTGACCTTAAAGAGTACCTGTATCCCATTATAGGGGGAAGCCGAAAAAGCGACAAACAGCCGGCCGCTGATAATGCGGTAGACCGGTTGCATGGCCACCGGGCCGGTGACGATGACGTCCTCCACTGCGGATACGCCGTCTACAAACAACTCTACTTGTTTAAATACCCTCGTACCCTCTTCCTCTTCTGCATTTACCTTGTCGATATAAACGCCGTTGGCCAGGTTGCGATAGGTGATGTTATCAAATGCGAAGAAGCCGTTGTCTTCTTTGGCACGCACCAGAGTCAGCGCAAGCTGCTCGCCCCGGCGTTGCTGAACGGTGAAGGAGAGGTCCTCCTTTTGTTCCTCCTCCAGCAACTTATAGAACCGCAGTACTCCGTATTGATTGCTGACCAGAATGGCCGAGGAGGCCGGGTCGTTGATGAGCCGGGAAGAAAGGGTCATCTGAATGGGCTGAGCCGCCAGGGCCAATGGTATAAAGCCGAAAATGAGGATCAGGGAGCGTAACATAGTGGTAGTCTTGGTTATCGGTTATCGGTTATCGGTTATCGGTTAATATGCTCAATATACAACAACAGTCGTAAATTTCTGTTCGGGCCTGGGATTGTTCGTGATTCGCCGTTCGCCGTTCGCAAGTTCCTGAAAATCATTACAGGTTAACCGCATCACGGCGGAAGTCGGAATGGCGCCGGCATTCCGCCACTTCCTGGCTATCAAGTCCAAAACTAGACTGGTAGCCTCAGAAATTTGAACTATCCCTTGGAACTCCCTCACCATATCACCATATACCTATATCCCCACATCACTTCCCCTACTCCACCAACCACCTCAAGCTCACCACGGCGCCGTCCTCAGTTTGAAGGCTAAGCCAGTGCAGGCCCGTCGGCAGAGCTGCCGGAAGAGGCATCAGAGCATGCTGCTCCAGTTGTACCGGGCTGGAATGCAGCTGTTGGCCGAGGCTGTTCCTTATCGTGAGCTGTACCTCCTGGGGTTGTTCCATCTGGACTTCCAACCAGGCCGTTTCGTTCGGCGAGGCAGGGTTGGGATAGACCTTTACCTTCCCCCATGGAGCCTGGACATGGGATTCGCCAACCATGTTCACCAGAAAATCCAGCGCATTGAAAGCATTGAGCCGGCCGGCGCCGTAATACCTATCCCAGCCGGGGCTGTCTTCCGCCGGATTCCCCACCTGATCGTCGGCGGTATTGCGAAGAATACTTCGTATGGTTTCTACATCCAGGCCGGAATCCAGCCCTTTCATGAGAGCTACTACCCCCGCCACCAACGGCGAAGCCTGAGAAGTGCCTCCCCAATAGATGTTGTAATTGGAATTCGAAGCCTCGTCCAGGCCGTAGATATAATTACCGGGCGCCACCAGATCGATGTGAGGCCCGTAGTTGCTGCCACTGGTATTGCTCCAGAAGAAGGGAACTACCCGGCTGTCATCGGTGTCGGTAGCCCCTACGGCGATGGTATTGGCATAAGCCGAGGGATAAAAAGGCGCCCCTTCGTTGGTATTCATCATACAGGCTACAATCACGACATCGTTGGCATGGGCATAATTCACCGCCTGCTCCATGGATGTGGAAAAACCAGATCCCCCAACCGACATATTAATCACACTGGCGCCATTGTCAACGGCATAATAGATCGCCTCTGTCCACCAGGAATAGAACCCAAAATTCTGATCATCGAGTATTTTGCAGATCATAGCCTGGCTATTCCAATCTACACCGGCATAGCCGGCGCCATTGTTACCCATAGCCGCCACGATACCGGAAACGTTGGTTCCATGCCCGTGGTCATCGGCAGGCAGGTTGTCTTCGTTGGCAAAATCCCAGGCTTGTACATCGTCGATGTAGCCGTTCTGGTCGTCATCCATTCCGTTACCGGGAATCTCGGAGCTATTCTGCCAGATACGACCGGCTAATTCGGGATGGCTCAGCCTCGTACCGCTATCCAGAATCGCAATAATAATATTAGGATTGCCCTGGGTGATCTCCCAGGCTGCCTCCATATTGATGTCCGCCCCGGCTACACTGGAAGCGTTGAAGGCGCCGTCATTATTTAGCCCCCACTGGCGGCCATAAAAGGAGTCGTTGGGCGTCAGCCCTTCCACACCGCCCCCCTGTCCGATGTAGTTGGGTTCGGCAAACTCCACCAGGCCGGTGGAAAGGTACAGTTCTGCGGCGTGCTCCACACCGATGTCCTGGCCAAAGCGCAAAACCAATAGCCGATCGGTATCGGGGCGTTTTTTTCGAGGCGCCACAGGGCGGCTCCTGACGAGTTGCCTTACCTCTACGACTCCGAGTTTCTTGTTGAGGGCGTCCATGGCGGGTAGGCCTGTGTCCGTAACGCTTTCCCCGACGGCGAAAGATAAACCTGGTTTTAGCTGGAGAATCAACTCTTGTGGATGGAACCGGGCGGCCTGGGCAAAGGCGGTTTGAAAGAGAATTCCGGCCAAAAACGTCAGAAAAATGGCTCTTTTTATCATGGGCAATTGGGTTTTTATTGTGAAAATGTTACTATTCAGCATGGGGTCTGAAATACGCCTGACGCAAAATTTTGTAGACTTTTTCCCGCTGGAACCCCTTCTCATTCCCCTTGGAAGGGGAAGGGCGGCTTACAAAATTTTGCTTGAGGGGTCAAATCACCACGATGCTGAATAGTTACGTGAAAATATGTAAATGTTCAGATGTTTCGGCCTTTTGGTGTCCCGGTATTGCGGCCGGAGGCTCTCAGATGCACTCCAACTGCCTGGCCACAAAACCATAATACCTAAATAACGTGAGGGTTGAACCCTGGTGGTTGGCTTTTAGCCTGATAGCTGGTTCCCTGGCCGGCAAGTGTACGGTGTATAGGGTGTACGGTGTACGACGCCAGCCCTGAAATAGTAGCCTTATTTAAATAGTGATTCCCGCAATAAGCCATACCAGTATTCATCAAACCAGTCGCCGTCCACTTCATCAAAGTAACTTTTGCGCAGGTGGCCCTCGCGGGTAAAGCCCAGCTTTTCCAGCACGCGGGAAGAAGCGGGGTTGCGCACATCCACCAGGGCTACCACTTTGTGCATCGCCATACTGCCAAAAAGTTCCCCGATCAGAGCGCGGACGGCCTCAGTGGCAAATCCCTGCCCTTGAAAATTTCGGTTGACCGTATAGCCAATCTCGGCGATGCGGGGTTCAGCGGCCTGTATCTTCAGCGCACAATCGCCAATCAATTTGCCGTCGCGCTTTCGTTCGATGCCGATTTGCTGATAGCCTCCTACCCTACCTAATTCATTATCCATCTGGCTCTTGATAAAACTAACCGCCTCCTCCCGATTCATGGGGCTCATCGACTGGTACCGCGTCACGAGGGGGTCGGATCGGTAGGCCAGGAAGTCGTCCAGGTCATCGGGGCGCAACCAGCGCAGGAGCAGGCGGGGGCTTTGGATATTCATAGAATGTTTTCTGGGATAGTTCAATTTTCTGTGTCTTTAAGCGAATTCCAAATTCCGAACACGCCCATTTTTTTACACCAAATCCTCCTCCTCCCAATTCGTCCGGGCCTCCTTCTCCTTCTCCAGCTCCTTCAAATCCAGCCCTTCTTCCGGCTCAGCCGGCGCTCCCAGCCGGCCCTGCTGCATCCGCCGCAGGCGGGCGAGCTCTTTGGCCAGCTCTTCCTCTTCCCACTTTTCGGAAAGCGCATTGGAGCCCGGCAAGCCAAAGATACTGAAGTAATGGATCAACAAGCCGATACTCCAGGGCAGCATTGGGTAGAAAAACCAGAGGTGGGGAGCATCTGCATCTCCATTGAAAAAGGTGGCCACATTCATGGCCACAAAAAAGAAACCCACCGCAATGAATGCGCTGAGGTGCTTGTAAAAGCCCTTCTTTTTCTCGACCTTTTGTTTAGCTTGTTTGTAGATACGTTGTTCGTCCATTTTAAGTTCTTCTTGAGTATTGCTGCCCCAATTTATGGAAAATCTTTTATACTGCCCCACGGGTGGTTTTTCCGGTGTGTATAACAAATTGCAAAGTCAGACTCTGAAAGGCTTAGCAATCCCTTCGCTTTGCTGCGGGCTTACCAATCCACTGCCAAGCAAAAAGTGCAATTTGTTAGACACACGTTTTCCGTCCAGTATAAGAAGGGTTCACCGCGCATAATACTCCAAATATTTACACTCCCGGATGGCTCGCTGGTAGTAATCCGTATCCTTATACTCCTTGCGAAGGCGCTCAAAGTATTTCCGGTAGCCCTGGTCCTGAATGTCTTGCTGAAACTGAGCATAGGCATCGGAATTCCAGTCATCGATGGTATACTTGCCCCACCAGTAGCCATCATCCGGCCGGTTTTCGGTCATGTATTGAAAGAACAGGTTCTGTTCCGCCTTGGCAGCCATGAAGCAGGCTCTGGCCGCCGCCTCCCGGTCCGGCGCGTACTGAATGGCTTTCTCATAAAATTCCAGCGCCTGGGTATTGTCCGAGTATCCGGAGAAATAAGAACCACTGCGGAAGTAGTTCATCAGGTAATAGGCCGGCCCGAAATAGGACATGTTGTAATAGGCATTGCCGAGCAGGTAGTAGTCGGTGGCGCTACCGGTTTTAATAGCGATATCGCGAATCTCGATCAGTTTTTTCACGAAGGTGTTGCGGGTGTAGCTCGTACGGGTTCGAGGCGGGCAATCCCATACGCAGTCGTGAATGCCCATATTGAACGGGTTGTTTTGCAAAGGGAAATCGTAACCGGCACTGTCGGGCAGCGATTCAAAGAGGGCCAGTGCTTCCTCCAGGCGGGCGGGCTCGCGCATCAGCAGGGTGCCTTTGATGTCCAGCACCGCAAACTCCAGCTCCCGGAGCAGGGCGCCCGGATCTTCGCGATAGGCCTGCCACTCCTTCCGGTCGCCAACATAGTGTTTCATGGCCAGCAGTTCCAGTCCGGTATGCGCAGGTTGACGGATAAAGTCCAGCAGGGAATCGACTCTGCTCATTCCCGGATCCACTTTAAAATCGGACAGCAGGCTCCGCCCAAGGAGGCCTGCCATAAGCAGGTCGCCGCGCTGCCGGGCTTTGTACGCCAGCAGGTCGAGAATGAACTCCTCGTTGTTTCTGTCGGTGTAGAAAGTAGCCTTGCCATCGTCGAAAATGTCGACGATCTCCTGGGCAATATGGCCTTCTTCCGCTGCCGAAAATTGTTCCCGCTCAAAGAGGAAAATGGCCAGTTTGATCTCCCGATTTATTTTTTCGTAAGGCCCCTTACTATCCTTATTTTCAGACAGCGTAATCCTCGCAGCATCGAAGCGGCCGAGCAAAAATTCCAGATAGGCTTTCGTGGCGCCCCAGAAAGGATCGCTTCGATAGTTGTAATAGAGCGTAGAAGCGAACTGCAGCAGGCGGCCGGCATATTCGGCATGCTCCCGGTTTTTGAGCAGGTTGCCATTGGCCTCCAGGCTTTGAAATAGCTGGCCGATGGGCTCGTCACTGAAATAGGACAGGTTGAGGCTCTCCAGTTTATTGATCTCCCGGGCCACGAGCAGGCGCAGCCATTCGTGATTGCCAACCAGGCTGAATATCTGTTCGCCATCGCTGAGGCCGAGCACGCCGTCTTTGCTTCCTCGCAGGAAGTGCATCAGTGCTTTATCTTCCGGATTTTCACAAAGCGCATAGGTGGCTTCCCATTCCTTTTCGGAAGGAATGGCAAAGCTGTAGTAGGCGCTGTGCCGGCGGCTGCGGCATTGCTTGAAAACGGTGAGAAAGTTGTAATACCCCTCTCCCTTGGCGCCTTGCTCAAGCTGCAGCCCCGCCAGGTGGTCGAGCGCCCAGTAATAGATGAGGCTTTTTTCCGTTTTATCGCTCCGGAAGTAGGTATTAAACGCAGCGATGGCCTGCTCCGGCTGCCCATTGTAACGGTAACTCTTGACCAGCTGAAAAGCATAACGTTCGCGGAGAAAAGGGAGCCGTTCCTTTTTCAGCGCGGCTTCCAGCCGGCCGGTCAATATAGTGGCTTCTTCCTGGCTCATCGTATCGGGCTCGTAAGACCACTGTTGCCCGGCTTTATTCGCCAGTTTTTCGATCTCCAGCGCCATCAGCAGGTAATCCTGGCTGGCCTTCACCTGCCCGGCAGGCAATTTGGAGCCCTGGAAAAGGACGGAACGGATCAGTTCATCCCGTTCTACCGTGCCGTATTTTTGGGTATAACGGCCGGTCAGTACCCGCTCCAGCGCCTCCCGGTTCACGCCTTTGCGAAAGAAGGACATCCAGGATGCCAGGTTATCGCCACTGTAATCGGGGCTGCTCCAAATACTGCCATATTCGCTGGTGGTATAAAAAACGGGGCTGTATTCCTGGCCAAACAACCATTCCGGAACAAACAGGTTGAAATAATGATAGGAATTGTCAATGGGCCCGCATGCCTCAGCTTGCCGGGGTAGCGCCAGGCTGCTAAAAATAGCCAGCAAGGTGGCGAATAAAACCGGGCGGGTAATTTTGAATGAATGGTTCGTCAAGGTGAAAAAAGAGGATGTTGCCACTTTTACTTTTGATTTTTCGGAGCCGGCTCGCCGCTTCTTCAAGGCGCTGCTTGTCGGGGTATTCAAAGCGCAGTAGGTCTCCTTCGTTGAGATAATACCCCTCAAAATAAAAGTTTTCTTTTACCCGGTACACCACACTACTTATTTTTTCCAGGTGCGGTTCGTTATCCAGCAACTTCTGGTCCGCCAGGTTGATGATCATAGCCAGATCGCCCAGGCGATAAGCCAGGGCCCAGGAAAAAATGGGCAACGCCACATCCAACGGGAGGGGATAGGCTGAGTCCGCCAGATACGCAAAGCCCTTTTCGTTGTTTAGAAGGCTGTTGGTTTCCTGAACGTTTTCAATATCACCCATATTGTAATACATCAGCGTGCCCTTGTCCACCGGCGGCACCCCGGTTCGGCCCGGGTCACGGTACTGGTGCAGGCGGATGGTGGCGGAAATGGAGGCTCCACTGTTCAGCCGGTTGATGCGTTGGAGAAACGTAAAATAGGCCTGCCGGGTGGATGGGCTCCAGTCACAATCAAACTGGTATTCATCCGGCTGCAGGCCATAACGGGTGTTGGCCTGCTGTAAAAAATCCCATACCTTTTCCGCCAACGCCTCAGGGTTCTGTTTTTCCTGAAAGGTGCGGTTGGTAATAAAAACGCAGGGCACAATCTGGTAACCTGCCGGAACGCCTTGCGGAAAACGGATCGGCGCTTTGGGCACAGCAGCCCCCGCCTCTACATCCACATCCAGGAATTTGACGTAAAGGCGCTTTACCAGCAGGGTGTCCAGCGCCTGCTGCTCTGTTTCCGTCAGCTTGAACGTGGATTTCCAGTAGTAAAAACCGATTTCAGGTTCAGGACGGGAGCAGGAGGCAAAAAGGAAGAGGAGGACACACACCCGTATGGGCGCCGCCGGAAAAAGATCAGGACTAAAGCATGCATTTAACCAGGTAATCATTCCGGCTTTGTTGTTTGCCGGCCCAGACAACTAAGGCCGGCTTGCACGTGGAATGCGCCTCAGTTGTCTGGGCCGGCAAAAAGCAACCGCCTTATCGGATAAAGCGGATAGTGAAGGGGTATTCGTAGTATTCGCCATTATTGGCCTTGGTGGCAGCTACTATCGAAAATACCAGGGCCAGGAGCACTACGCCGATCAAAAGGAAAATGCCGATGATCAGGAGGATCAGGATGCCGCTGGCGATCATAGCGAGCGTTGCGGTTATCTGAAAATTGAGCGCTTCCTTTCCGTGGTAGTCCACGTAGGAAGAGCGGTCTTTAAAAACGAGCCAGATGACCAGGGGCGTTATAACATTGCCAAAAGGAATAACCAGCCCGGCAATAAAACCCAGGTGGGCAAAAGTGGACCACATCAATTCGTCCTTATCGGGAATGAGCCCTTCTCTGGTTTCGTGAGAATCAAGAGGTTCTTGCATGGTAGTAGGTTGATTTTACTTAGAATAAAGGATACCGCCTCTGATTTTGTTAACGGTAACGCTCAGCAAGTTGTTCTGCTTATACTTAAGAATCCAGATTTTCAGACGAATGCCGGATGGGGTTCGGCCGGTCTTACTTATAGCCTTAGTATTTTCACCTCCACCCGCTGATTGCGCCTTCGTCCATCCTCAGTGCCATTGGAAAACAGGGGCTGCCGCTTGCCGTATCCTTTGTAAAACACCCGCTCCGGATCGATGCCTTGCTGGATCAGGTACTCCGCAACTGCGCGGGCGCGGGCGGTCGACAACTGATCACAGTAATCCGGAGGCGGCAGGTTGTTGGTATGTCCGCCGATCTCCACTACAATGGAAGGGTTGTCTTTCAGGAATACGTAAATCTCATCCAGAATGGGCCGGTTTTCTTCCGTAACATTCGTGCTGTCGGCCTCAAATTGCAGCTTCTGCATCTGGATGGTCTGCCCGCTGCGCACCGCACCGGAAGCCAGCTCTTTCATGATGCGCTCTGTGATCTCAAAGGTAGTCGTGGCGGTACAACCCTTGCTATCCGTTACCGTAAGGCCATGCTGGCCCAGAGAAAGGGCTTCAACTTTGGCGCCGGATTCACCGTTATCCCATTGGAAGGTGTAATTGCCGTTTCCGCCGGTGGCCTTCGCAATGGCTTTGCCATCATTGCTGGAATCGCTGAATGCCGGCTCTTTTTCAACGATGCTGGCTTCCAGTGCCTCGGGTTGCCGGATAGTGATCCGGGCGGTTTGGGCAGTGCCCATTGCATCTGTTACCGTCACCACATACTCGCCGGCCGGCAGCCCGGTGGTGGATTCACCACTGATTTTGCTATCACTCCACTGAAACTGAAAAGGGCCTTTGCCGCCCTTCACCGCTACCTCTATGGCGGCGGTTGACTCCCCAAAACATCTGACCTCGGCCGTCTCCCGGATTGTAGCCGCCAAGGGCAGGATGTTCTCAGAAACCTCCACGCTGGCCGTAGCCGTACAGCCTCTGGCATCCGTCACCGTTACGCTCCTGGCGCCGGGAGCAAGAGCCATAGCATTGGCAACCGCCTCTCCGTTGTCCCACCGATAGGTATAGGGAGCACTACCACCGGTAGCGCTAACAGTAGCCTGGCCATCCGAATTGTGGGTGCTGGCCGGAGCGGTCACCTCTGCTGCCGCTTCTAAAACCTGTGGCTGAAGGATGGAAAAGGCAGCCGATTGGGCAGTTCCCATTACATCCGTCACCGTGACCGCGTAGTCCCCGGCTGGCAAGCCCGTGGGCGATTGCCCGCTCAGCCCCGCCTGGCTCCACTGGTACTGGAAGGGGCCTTTGCCGCCGCTGGGCTGTACCTGTAGCGCCCCGCCTTTGCCGCCGAAGCAGGCTATCTCCGCCGTTTGCTCCACAGCAACGGCCAGGGGCAGTATGTTTTCCGAAATATCCACGCGAGCCGTAGCCTTACAGCCATTGGCGTCCGTAACCATTGCCAGCCTGGTTGCCTGGGCGCCATTCGCGCCGTTGTCCCATCGATACGAATAAGGTACTTTGCCGCCGCTCGCGCTCACACTCGCCTGCCCATCCGCATTGCCCCTGGGCGCCATTCGCGCCGAGTTCATGTCCCATCGATACATCCGAATAAGTGGGCGACTCAGCCGCCGCTCCACTGGAACGCGCCGCCGCCGCTGCGTATTGGCGCCGCCATTGCCGCCCGTCACCGTGCACCGCGTTGCCCGGCTGGCATCGCCTGCCGCAGCCGTGGCCGCCGCCTTGAGTTCATCCGGCTCCGGGATGGACACCTGGGCAGACTGCGTATTGCCCGCCGCATCCGTCACCGTGACCGCGTAGTCCCCGGCTGGCAAGCCCGTGGGCGATTGCCCGCTCAGCCCCGCCTGGCTCCACTGGTACTGGAAGGGGCCTTTGCCGCCGCTGGGCTGTACCTGTAGCGCCCCGCCTTTGCCGCCGAAGCAGGCTATCTCCGCCGTTTGCTCCACTGCAACGGCCAGGGGCAGTATGTTTTCCGAAATGTCCACACGAGCCGTGGCCTTACAGCCATTGGCGTCCGTAACCGTGGCCGTATGGCCGCCGGGGGCCAGCCCGGTTGCCTGGGCGCCATTCGCGCCGTTGTCCCATCGATACGAATAAGGGCCTTTGCCGCCGCTCGCACTCACACTCGCCTGCCCATCCGCATTGCCCGTGCTGGCCGGAGCGGCCGCCGTGGCCGCCGCCTTGAGTTCATCCGGCTCCGGGATGGACACCTGGGCAGACTGCGTATTGCCCGCCGCATCCGTCACCGTGACCGCGTAGTCCCCGGCTGGCAAGCCCGTGGGCGATTGCCCGCTCAGCCCCGCCTGGCTCCACTGGTACTGGAAGGGGCCTTTGCCGCCGCTGGGCTGTACCTGTAGCGCCCCGCCTTTGCCGCCGAAGCAGGCTATCTCCGCCGTTTGCTCCACAGCAACGGCCAGGGGCAGTATGTTTTCCGAAATGTCCACACGAGCCGTGGCAGTACAGCCATTGGCGTCCGTAACCGTGGCCGTATGGCCGCCGGGGGCCAGCCCGGTTGCCTGGGCGCCATTCGCGCCGTTGTCCCATCGATACGAATAAGGGCCTTTGCCGCCGCTCGCGCTCACACTCGCCTGCCCATCCGCATTGCCCGTGCTGGCCGGAGCGGCCGCCGTGGCCGCCGCCTTGAGTTCATCCGGCTCCGGGATGGACACCTGGGCAGACTGCGTATTGCCCGCCGCATCCGTCACCGTGACCGCGTAGTCCCCGGCTGGCAAGCCCGTGGGCGATTGCCCGCTCAGCCCCGCCTGGCTCCACTGGTACTGGAAGGGGCCTTTGCCGCCGCTGGGCTGTACCTGTAGCGCCCCGCCTTTGCCGCCGAAGCAGGCTATCTCCGCCGTTTGCTCCACAGCAACGGCCAGGGGCAGTATGTTTTCCGAAATATCCACGCGAGCCGTGGCAGTACAGCCATTGGCGTCCGTAACCGTGGTAAATATATGTATATGCTGCCGGTACCAGCCCGGTTGCCTGGGCGCCATTCGCGCCGTTGTCCCATCGATACGAATAAGGTCCTTTGCCGCCGCTCGCGCTCACACTCGCCTGCCCATCCGCATTGCCCGTGCTGGTAGGGCGCAGCCGCCGCAGTGCCGCCTTGAGTTCATCCGGCTCCGGGATGGACACCTGGGCAGACTGCGTATTGCCCGCCGCATCCGTCACCGTGACCGCGTAGTCCCCGGCTGGCAAGCCCGTGGGCGATTGCCCGCTCAGCCCCGCCTGGCTCCACTGGTACTGGAAGGGGCCTTTGCCTCCGCTGGGCTGTACCTGTAATGCCCCGCCTTTGCCACCGAAGCAGGCTATCTCCGCCGTTTGCTCCACAGCAACGGCCAGGGGCAGTATGTTTTCCGAAATGTCCACGCGAGCCGTGGCAGTACAGCCATTGGCGTCCGTAACCGTGGCCGTATGGCCGCCGGGGGCCAGCCCGGTTGCCTGGGCGCCATTCGCGCCGTTGTCCCATCGATACGAATAAGGGCCTTTGCCGCCGCTCGCGCTCACACTCGCCTGCCCATCCGCATTGCCCGTGCTGGCCGGAGCGGCCGCCGTGGCCGCCGCCTTGAGTTCATCCGGCTCCGGGATGGACACCTGGGCAGACTGCGTATTGCCCGCCGCATCCGTCACCGTGACCGCGTAGTCCCCGGCTGGCAAGCCCGTGGGCGATTGCCCGCTCAGCCCCGCCTGGCTCCACTGGTACTGGAAGGGGCCTTTGCCTCCGCTGGGCTGTACCTGTAATGCCCCGCCTTTGCCGCCGAAGCAGGCTATCTCCGCCGTTTGCTCCACAGCAACGGCCAGGGGCAGTATGTTTTCCGAAATATCCACGCGAGCCGTGGCAGTACAGCCATTGGCGTCCGTAACCGTGGCCGTATGGCCGCCGGGGGCCAGCCCGGTTGCCTGGGCGCCATTCGCGCCGTTGTCCCATCGATACGAATAAGGGCCTTTGCCGCCGCTCGCGCTCACACTCGCCTGCCCATCCGCATTGCCCGTGCTGGCCGGAGCGGCCGCCGTGGCCGCCGCCTTGAGTTCATCCGGCTCCGGGATGGACACCTGGGCAGACTGCGTATTGCCCGCCGCATCCGTCACCGTGACCGCGTAGTCCCCGGCTGGCAAGCCCGTGGGCGATTGCCCGCTCAGCCCCGCCTGGCTCCACTGGTACTGGAAGGGGCCTTTGCCGCCGCTGGGCTGTACCTGTAATGCCCCGCCTTTGCCACCGAAGCAGGCTATCTCCGCCGTTTGCTCCACAGCAACGGCCAGGGGCAGTATGTTTTCCGAAATGTCCACGCGAGCCGTGGCAGTACAGCCATTGGCGTCCGTAACCGTGGCCGTATGGGCGCCGGCAGCCAGGTCATCTGAATTTTCTCCTTTTTCGCCACTATCCCATTCGTAAAGGTAGCCAGGTGTACCCCCTTTGGCACTTACCCTGGCCTGCCCGTCAGAATTGCCAGTACTTGCGGGGGCTATGGCCCTGGCGGTGGCCGTGAGGACAACCGGCTCGGAGACGGTAAATTGGGCAACCGACGAATTGCCGGCGGCGTCGGAAACAGTCACGCTATACTCGCCGGCGGGCAGGCCCTTGACCCGTGCGCCGGCCAGGCCCGGCTGGTTCCATTGAAAATCATAAGGTTCCTTGCCCCCACTGGCTTCTACTTCCAGGATGGCGGTCCGGCCGCCAGCGCACTTCACTTCCCCGGCCAGGGATAAATTGGCGGCCAGTTCTGCCAGCTTCTGGGTAATACTCAGGCTGGAAACCGACTGGCAGCCGTTCTGGTCAGTAACCGTAACGTTGTGTTGGCCAGCAGAAAGCTTTACCGCCCGCGGGGCATTTTCTCCATTGTCCCAGCCGTAAATATAGGGAGGCGTTCCCCCCTCCACTTTTACAGAAGCGCTCCCATCGGCAGCGCCGGGCCCGCTTTCCGGTTGCTGCAATGCAGCCACTGCTTTGATCCGTTTATCCTCGATGATGGCCTTAGTGGCCTTCGACTTCCCTTTGGCGTCCGTCACGGTAACCTGGTATTCTCCGGGCGCCAGGTTTTGAGGAGCAGCGCCGGCCAGGCCGCCACTCCACTGGTAGGAATAAGGCTCCTGCCCCCCATAGACTTCAACCTTCAGCGCGGCATCCTTGCCGTTTCCGTTGCAACTGATCTCCTTATCGGCCAGGACGGTCACCCTTAAGGCAGAAGCTTTATCAACGATGTACAACCCCTTATCCTGCGTGCCCACCCAAACAGCGTTATCCCGGTCGGCAGCAAGGCAGCTGGCAAACTGGCTGGTGTACTCCTGAGCGGGGCCGAAGATGGTGAACTCCTGGCTTTCCGGATTATAGCGGCTAATGATCTCGGAAGCGATCCAGAGGCTGCCCTTATCATCGAAGGTAATATCGCGCAGGCGGCCTTCGGTTTTAAAACGGGGCAGTTCGATGGGCGTCCAGCGTTGGCGGGCGTCGAGGGGGCCTACTTCCGAGTCGGTCATCAGCCAGATTTCCAATCCTTTGCCGGCTATGGCTTTGATGTTGGCCCCTCTTTGCAGGAGTGTCCAGCGGCCCTTTTCGCCGAAAAGGACGCCATCCTGGGTGCCGACCCATTGCCGGCCGGCTGCATCGATATAGACGGTGTTGATATGGTCGGACTTGAGTTTGGAATTGTAAATGGTTTGCTGCTCGATCAACTCCAGCTCTGGTTCTACTTTAAACCGGTAGAGGCCAAATTGGGAAGTACCCAGCCAAAGCTCTTTTTTGGATGCGTCATAATGGCCGGTGGTAATGTAGTTCTCACGGTCAAAAATATCTCCGGTGATAGCGATCAGGCTCTGCTTGTTCCAGCGAATATCCTGATTGCCATCCGGCAGCCGCAACAGCGACTCCTCGTCGCCGGCCAGCTCCAGGCGGGTAGCTAATGTAGGATCGTGGACCTTGTACAGCCCATCGGCCGTGCCTACCCACTTGTTGTTCGCCTCATCGACGAAGAAGTTAAAAACAATAGCGCTATATTTGATGGCATTGCCCCGATATACTTCCATTGGGGCCTCCTGAGCGGCCAAGGCTGTACTGAGCGCCAGCAACAGGAGGGGTAATGATTTTTTCATAGTAGATATTTGCTTCTTTTTCTGCAATGTTTGTAGTTTTCTCCCAGAGAGAATTTATGCTTTCCCATTAATTTGACTATAACGAATTCTGGCGAGACTTTGTATTTTGATCTTTTGACAATATTCTCAATTTTGGCGGCAAAAGTAAAGGATACAATACTTATCCAACGTTAGAAGGAGAAAAATCGTCTATTATTAAAACCAGCTTGGTAAAAAATTCGACTTTATGCATAGATCCTACAAAATATTGCTTTTACTGGCCCTTTATACCGGCCTGGCTGTCTGGGAAGGCTGCTACTTTGAAGATACTTGCAACTGCCCTCCTCTTGAAAAGCCCTTTTTTGATTACAGCGCCCTAAATGTTCAAACCTCTTCCGATTCCATCCCAATCGTTCAGGGCGCTTTTCTGGAACTGCTCATTTCTCCGGATTCTGTAGCGTTTGTGGCCCAGCACCGGGAAACGAGAAGGCCGCCCCTGGGGCTGATGGGTATGGCTTATGCCTGCTCCTGCGTGCCGGAAGGCGCCCAGGGTGAAAAGTTTGGCATCATAGCGATTAATGTATATGCCGACCGCTCCTTCAGGGCGTCTATACCCATAGACGAAAACCTGAATAGCCTGTTCAAAATGGAAACCGTGGATGTTATGGGCAACCGGGTATTCAAACCCATTGATGAAATAGCAGAGATCAGTGGTTTTCAATGGGAAGATGACAGCAAGTCGATCCTTACAGAAGCTGTACCCGATGTCACAGGAAGAGAAACGCCGTACCGTTTTACCATAGAGATCGTGAAGGAGAATGGCGAGCGGGTAATGGCAGAAACGGAAGCAGTATATTGGACGATTTAGGATAAAAAAAACCGGCCCTGTCCGGGCCGGTCATTTAAAGAGCTTTGAGAGGCTATCTACATACCAAAATTGAGGATATCCTTTGATATCCCCGAAAAATCTTTCATGGGATAATAATAGCACATGGGATTATAATATAAAAGCATTCGTGGGATTGCGTATTTAGTTTTCATCCTCTGCTTTCAGAAGATATTGTCAACTGTCGTTTATTCCCGTTGACAATACAAAAGTCTACAATTGTGAGCCGGCAGTGAAGTACAATTCACCAAATTACTGGAATGAAAAAAAACTAAAATAAAATACAACTAACTTATTATCATTAATTTACAACTAAAAAAACGGACGCTTCTGCACGAGTACGTATTTTTTTATCTATTATTTATCATTTTTTTTCTTTTTTATTTCATCTCATTCCAGGGCCACCCTTTCAATTTGTATACCTTGCCCGGTGCGAATTTCCAGAAAGTAAATCCCAGGCGGCAGCCCGGCCGTATTCAGGCTGGCCTCCCGGGTGGTTTCATTTCTGATCCTCCGAACGGCCAGGCCCGTAGTGCTAAAAAGCGTCAGCTCCAGGTTGAGCGGCTGTTTCATTTGCACCTGGAGCGACTGCCGGGCGGGGTTGGGAAATACTTTTGCGAATGCAGCAGGCCACACAGGCAGGTGGCTACCTACCGTAAGGGTATCCCCGAAGGCCTTCAGGGCGATCACCTCCTCGCGAGTATTGATCAGCAGGACGCTGTCGGGATAAACCGGCATTTCCCGAAGGATGATCATATCCTCCATCACAATGAACATTTCGGCAAGTTGGCGGGAGTTGCCCAGCGCGCCCATTCCTCTGCCCGCCGCTGCAAATTCAATCCGTCCGGGCGCCACCGACCGCCAAAACTGAGCCTGGTTTGCCGTAGCGGCTACAAACATGAGGTCGCCGGGCACCGTATCCGGGAAAATCCGGATGGGAGGAACGATGGGCAGCGTATCCAGCCCGTTGATACTGAAGGTGATGCCCAGTGGCGGTGCGGTAGGAGGAAAGGCCCCGGGGTCGGGTACGATGTATTCTACGATCAACCGGACGGTATCGCCCGGGCTGGCCGTTGGCGGCTCGAACCGCAATCGCAACTCTGGTGGGTTGTCCACAAAAAAAGTGTCGGTTAAAAGATACGCCTGGGGGGGCGGAATGGAAAGCGACTGCAGGCTGTCGTAATTCAGTGCGATAGGTTCAAGGTCAAAGGTGTCGATGAGGCCGTCGCCATTGGCGTCAACGAAACCCAGGTTGACGCCGCTAACCGGCAGCGCATCCGGCCTGGGAATGTTCTCCTGGGGAACCCACTCCAGGAAAGCCGGTTCGCGGGGCGGGCCGAAGCGGTTGTAGGCCACGCCCAGTGGGAGCAGGTCGATGTGGTTGGCTGTGCCATCGTTGTTGAGATCGCCGGGATACATCACCTGGCCGGGTAGGGCAGCGGAGCAGGATAAGAGGAAGCAAAGTAGGGCTACCAGTCTAGCGTTGGACAAAAGTCGGACACGAGCGAAGCGACTGACGGAGTAAATCAGAAATCGGAAGTGGCGGAATGGCGCCGGGCATTCCGCCACTTCCTGGCTATCAAGTGTGTCCGACATTAAACGGATAACCCAAAGTAGCAAGAAGTGCTTCATTTTTGTAATATTGAGAGATTAAAGGGGCCGCCTGCTTATGCATCAAAGTAAATTGATAGAACTATTGCGCCAGCTTTCCACCCGGCAATTGAGCCGTTTTGGGGAGTTCCTGCAATCGCCCTACTTCAATAAAAATAAGGAAAATTGCCTCTTTTTCAATTATTTGAATGCTTTTGCCCCTGCCTTCGAGAGCCCGGAACTGAAAAAGAATGCGGTGATCCGGGCGAACCCTACAGGAGCAGAACTGGATGAGCGAACGCTTTTCTACCGAATGAACGAGCTGATGCAACTGCTGGAGCAGTTCTTGTCGGTAGAATACCTGAAAGAACAGCCACTGGAAGAGCAATGGGCCCTGATGGAAACCTACCGCCAGATGAGCCTGGACAAGCACTATAATACCGCCCGGAAAAGAGCGCGGAAATGGCTGGATAAACATCCTTTCCAGGATGCCGCCTTCCTGCAATGGCAGTACCGCCTGGCTGAATTGGAGGACCGGTACGCTCAACGGTACGACCGCAAATACCGGGAAGAGCTGCAACGGGCGGCCGATGCGCTCGACCGCGCCTACCTGGCGGAGAAACTACGCTACAGCCTGGAGATGGTCAATGCGGCTCAGATGCTGGACATTCAGTACAACCTTCAATTGGGAGAGGCCGTACTCTCCTGGCTACAGGAACATCCGCTGCCAGATGCCCCCAGGGTGGCCATTTACCTTTACGCTCTGCTGATGTTACAGGAGCCTGGCAATCAGGAACACTACCGGCAACTGTACCGCCTGCTTCAGGACAACGAGGCCATCCTGCCGCCCAATGAATTAAAGGATTTGTACACTTATCTGCTCAACTATTGCACCCGCCGCATCAATCAATATCGCGACCGCTCTTATCTGGGTTACTTCCTGGATATCAATCAGTACCTGCTCGACAAAGGCCTTTTGCTGGAAAACGGCCTGCTGGCGCCCTGGCGGTACAGTAACCTTATGACAGTGGGCCTGGCCACCGGGCGCCTGGAGTGGGCCCATCAATTTCTGGAGAATTACAAAAACCTGCTGCCCCAAGATTTCCGGGATAACATCTACCACTTTAACCTGGCTCACTACCTGTACCACCGCAAGGACTACGACAGAGCGCAGGCCTTGCTCAACCAACTGGACCTGCGCGACCCCCTTCTGGCCATAACCGTCAAGAACCTGCTGGCCAAGATCTATTTCGAAACCGGACAGACGGAGCTGTTGCTGTCCTTCCTGGAAGCCTACCGCATCTATCTGTACCGCCAGGAGCTGGCCCGCCCCCGGCTCAAGGAACAAGCCCGAAACTTCGTCGACTTTACCCGCAAGCTGGCCCGGCTGGCGCCTTTTGAAACCGAAAAACGAAAAGCTTTGGCCGAATCGCTGCCCCCCGCTACGGAAACCTTTGAACGCGACTGGCTGCTGAAAATGATCCGGGGCGAATGATTACGGCCTGGATATTCTATTCTTTTTGTAACTATTCAGCACGGCAGAGTGCCGGTTAATTGAAAATAATAGAATTATCCATAAACAAATTCCTCAATGCTTTGAAAACATTGACATTTTGTTTACAAGCCGTGACTATGAAGCTGCGGGTTCTTGCGAAGAATTTAGCGCCATCCCAACTTCTGAAGCAACCCGAGATTTTTTGTTTGACTTGTTGTAGTTGTTCTGGAAGCATCCTTAAAAATAATAGTTATTTTGCAACATAGTGGTGAGCGAAATACCAATTTTGGGCTTTAAGCCACCCCCTAACCCTCGCCAGCGGCTACGAGTTGTACACATCTTGCGGCCAGCCCAACGGGCTGATATAACTCAGCCCAGGGCGATAACGGGTGCCAAACCATAGCCCTGAAGGGGCGATATAATTTATTTTGCCCTTTCAGGGCGTAATTTAACGGCCATTTGTAGCCCTGGGCTTTTTCTGGATTCTGTTCGACAAGCAGCGGCAGGGGTGGCACAATAAAATGGCGAGGACGTTTGTGGTGGAAAAATAAAAGCGCTCTTCTATGAAAAATTACAACCTCTTGTTTTTGGTAATGTATTTGCCCGCTTTGACATGGGGGCAGAACTATTTTAATGCCGAATTGCCGCGCCATCTCGAAGATAACCCGGAATATCGCTCCCGCCTGGAAGAGAAGGCCCACTTGGGCGCCCGGTTGCACCAATGGGGCTTAAGGGTATGGCAGTCAGCATTGCCGGAAGATGAAAAATCTGCCATCCGGCAACTGCTGGATACCCTTTTCAATACCCAAAAGCCTTTGGCCGAAACCTGGCTGGACAGCAACCGGCAAACTCTGCCCGGCCTGTTCAGCCGGGATAGCCTGCTGGCAACAGAGCAACAACTGGCCCGCCTGAACCAGGATATCTTCATCTTGGAAAATGGCGTTTATGCCCCCAATGAATTCCTGGACAATGGGGCTTTGTACATGCCCTACGAGTTTCGCAAGCGGATAAAACAACTGGGCATCAAAGATGGAGAAACCGTACTCGAAATAGGCGCCAGTAATGTCCAATTCCTCGCCGGCAAGCTCCCGGCCAGTTCATCGAATTGCCCGACGGGCCGGCGCATTACCAGCTGGGCGGAAGCAGGAAAGGAGATCAGCCTGGAAGAAAGCCCCAATCTTTATAAACAATGAACACACTTCAACCCATTACCGTCCTTGGCGCCGGCATTTCCGGCCTTACCACTGCCGTTCGCCTTATTGAATCTGGCCATCCGGTGCGCATACTCGCCAAAGAGCCGCCGGAGCAGACGGCCTCCGCCGTGGCAGCCGCTATCTGGTTCCCCTACGAGGCAGAGCCGGTGGAACAGGCCAACCGTTGGAGCGCCAAATCCTTCCGCACGTTTCAGAAACTGGCCGGGCTGCCGGGAACCGGGGTTCGAATGATGGACTTCCTCGTCCTCACCCGCTCCGGAATGGACAATAGCTGGAAAGACGAGTTGCCCGACGGCGCTGTCCGCCCGGCCCGCCCGGAGGAACTACCCACAGGGTACGAAATGGGCTATATAGCGAAAGTGCCGCTGGCGGAGACGCAAATCTACCTGCCTTACTTGATGGAACGCTTCCGCAAAGCAGGAGGGGAACTGGTAGTTCAGGAGGTAAAAGATGTTGAATCCTTGTTGCAGGGAGGCCGTATCATCGTCAATTGCACCGGGCTGGGTTCCCGGGAGCTTTTTGGCGATGAAACAGTCTATCCCATCCGCGGGCAGGTAGTGAAGGTGAAAAAAACCCGCCCTGTCCAATCGATGGTCGATTCCATGAACAAGGGCCGCCTGGCCTACATCATCGAACGCAGCGACTGCATTGTACTGGGCGGCACTGACTATGATAACGACTACAACCGGAAACCTACCCAGGCCGATACGGATACCATCCTCGCCCGATGCCGGCAGTTGGAGGAACGGCTCGGAGCGCCGGTAGTACTCCAAGCCCTGGCGGGCCTGCGCCCCAAGCGCCCCGCCATCCGCTGCGAAAAGGAGGAAGGGCGGAACATCATTCACAACTACGGCCACGGGGGCGCCGGTTTTACCGTATCCTGGGGCTGCGCCGATGAGGTTCGTGCCGCGATCATCTTGATCGCAAGGCAGTAATAAGCCCCTTATCGTGCCGCGATCATCTTGATCGCAAGGCAGTAATAAGCCCCTTATCGTGCCACGATCATCTTGATCGCAAGGCAGTAATAAGGACCTCTACGCATTAGTCACAAACACGCCAGCAATTCCCGCTTTAGCATGCCACAAAAACACGAAGGCACGAAATCCCACGAAAAATTTAGTGCGGATTGGGGGTTTCTGTGCTTTAATGGCAGGATTTAGGGCATCATTTCGCCAAAGCAGGAATTGCTGCAAACACGCAAATCATGCAATAACGAGAATGAAAACAGGGTTTTACATGTGTATAAAAACTGCATAAAACAATCGATTCTTCACAATAAACCAACGGGGCTATCTAATCAAAAGGCGCCATTTGCTTCCTATCCTAAAATAAAAGCGGCGGGGCAGTTCCGTTTCCTGAACCACCCCGCCGCTTATTATTTTGAACAAGCGCTTACCTCGCTACCACAAACTTCTGCGTGAGCGTGTGCCCTTCAAAGGTCAGGTGCACAAAATACACGCCGGAAGTCCATTGGCTGACATCCAGTTGAGCCTCCTGCCGGCCGGCATCCGCGTTAAGAACCTGCCGGTAGGCCTGCTGGCCGGTGATGCTCGTCACGGCCAGTAGTACTGGCCCGGCTTGTTGCTGGTTGAACACAACCGTCATCTCATCCCGTACCGGGTTGGGGAAGACTTTCATGTAGCTCAACTTATCCGGAGCAGCCTGTTGGCGTTGTTGCTCCTCTTCAGCCGGTGCGGCCTCGGCAACAATCATCGGCGCCGGATCGCCCAGGCGGGCGCCGCTGACACAACCACTGATCACCACATCATCGATATAGACATAATCATTATCGGCGGAAGCATCGCAGCGGAAACGCAGGCGCGTATTCGACGTGAAGGGCCCTGGTATTACCACTGCGTCGAAATAGCGGACGTTATTCACGAATTCGTCGTTCAGGTTCCACTCCTCGACGGTGGTGTAGGTGCTGCCGCCATTGGTGGAAATCTGCAGCCAGAAGTCTTCATTCGAGTTGTCCATGCTCACGGCAACGTAGGTGAAATCTACGGTCAGCTCGTCGTACCCGGTGAGGTTGAGGTTGCCGGTCGACATCACAGAGGTAGAAGTATTATCTCTCAGCCGGATGCTGAAGGAACCACTATTGGCATAAGTGGTACTGTTAACCCGGGCGCAGTCGGTGCCGCCGTCGATCCAGTTACCCCATCCGCTGTCGAAATTATTGCTGTTTACCGTAACGTAGGAACAACCGCCGCCACAGCCGGTGGTGGAGAATAGGTAAGAGCCGCTCCAGGCGCTGGTGCTGCTACTGCAGTTGGACTGCACCTGGAATTCGTAATCCGTGCAGGCAGTCAGGCCGGTGAAGTTGACGGGGGAGGTGAGATTGGAGCCCTGTGTCCAGGTGGAGGCGCCTACCTGGCGGGCGCGTACGTTGTAGTTAATGGCGCCGCTGGCAGCGCTCCAGCTCAGGCTGGCGTCGCTATTAGCCGGGGTAGCCGACAGGCCGGTGGGGGTATTACAGACAGTTGGGCAGGCCGGGCAGGAGCCACCGCAGTCGACACCCGTTTCACTGCCATTCTGTATGCCGTCCGTACAAGTCGGCGCCGGTGCGCCGCCGGTACAGAACGGAGTGCTCTCAGAAGCGCCGAAGGCGCCGCCGGAGGCTATCGTACCGGCGCCATCGCTCAGGGTGTAAGAGCCATTGCCGTAGGCACAGCAAATGCCATCACCATAGGAATCCAAAATGGTGAAGGTGTAATTGCCGGCGGCGAGATTAATATTGGAATTTACGGTAGTATTAGCCTGTCCGCTGGTGTAGGGCCCGCCGGAAGCAACGGTACCGCCGCCGGAATTGGTAATGCGCCAGGTCGTCTCCGTTGGGTAGTTGTCCAGCGTAATAGACAGCGTGAGAGCGGTACCGAAACAGGGGCAGGCCGGGCAGGAGCCACCGCAGTCAACGCCGGTTTCACTTCCGTTCTGGATACCGTCGCCGCAGGTGGGAGTGGCGCCTTGTCCGCAGCCGTTGGAACTGAGCAGGCTGGCGCGGAAACCACCCGGCTCGAACAGAGCGCGCATGCGGGTTTTCTGCCCCTGGGTATAAAGGTTCATACAGCCGTCGTCGGAGTAGTCCATGTAGTTCTGGAACATGTCGGGCAGGTCGCCGGCCCCCTGGTTGCAGCTATTGGGGCCGGGGAAGGTACAGGGAGCGCCGGTATAGTTGGCGCCGCCGGCGGTCGGGGTGTCGGTAACGAAATCATCGGCATTGCAGTTACCGTCGCCCCAGATGTGGCGCAGGTTGAGCCAGTGGCCCACCTCGTGGGTGGCAGTGCGGCCCAGGTTGAAAGGCGCCTGGGCGGTGCCGAAGCGGCCGGTGTAGCGGTAGTCGTTCACCACTCCATCCGTAGCGGCAGGGCCACCGGGGAACTGGGCGTAGCCGAGGATGCCACCGCCGATATTGCAAACCCATATATTGAGGTAGTCGCCAGCTGGCCAGGCGTCTTTTCCACCGGTAGAGGAGGATTTAACCAGATCGTTGGTGCCAAAGGATGTGCGGGTGGTGACGGTGCGGGTGATGCCGGTAGTGGCATTACCGCTGGGGTCTACCGAGGCCAGGCAGAACTGGATTTCGGCGTCGGCAGCGACGCCCTGAAATACGGAAGGCGTATTGGAAGCATCCGCATTGAGGCGGCGGAAATCTTCGTTCAATACATCGATCTGGGATTGCACCTGGGCATCGCTGATGTTTTCGGCGCTGGTCCGGTATACAATATGCACTACCGTGGGAATCACAATTGTCCCGGTGACAGCGCGCTGGGCATTCTGTTGCACGCGCTCGGTATGGCGTTCAATGGACTGGAGCCGCAGCGCCCGCTCCGGGTTGTTTTGAATTTGTTGCTCCAGATACTCCATGGCGCCGCAATTGCGAACCTGAGCAAAACTCCGGGCACTGAGCGCCAACAGGAATACAATACAAAGTGCGAGTTGTTTACATACCTTCATAAGAGCATAATTGAGTGGTTAATGAATAAATAGAGCCAGGCTGTTACCTCGAATGAAGGCACAGCAAAGCCACGGCCTGGCCACGGCGCTACCTTTAAGTGCCGCCAGGCATTATGAAAAACCCAGGAATGATCAGGAATGACACTCCCCCAGGTTAGGGAGATTGTTTACTCGGAAGTCTCCATTCTGTTTTGTCCATCAGAAAATTAAATGGGTGAACGAATAAAGAGTAATTAAAACATGTATTTGCTTGAAAATCTTTTAAAAGTGTCGGGTAAGTTTTGTAAAGAAGTGCAGTTTATCGTTTCCGAATGTGCTGAGATCGGTGCTAAAAATAGATAATTATTTTACTTGGAGAATTTTTTTTAGACGAAAGTATGGGTATTTTTTCAATGGGAAAAACAAAGCTGGTGCAATGAATTGAAAATCAATTGATTTGGTGATATCCAGGCAAGCCACCAGCGATTCCCGGTTTGCCCGACATGGGAGCTGACAACTTTCACCGGCTGCCGAAACTTCATGCGTAGGCATGCGGGTTGTCTGCTCCCTTCTCCCGGAAACCATGTGGTAGCAAGTCAGCAGACAACAGAAAGTTGTCAACTGGCAGCGGAGCGGCCTTTTTGGAAAGCCAAAGCGGGAATGGCCGAAATAGAAAAAGGCCAGCTCCCGGGAGGTTGTGCCCGGGAACTGGCCTTTGTACTTTGTAAATTAAGTTCGTGCCTTTTTTCTATCGCGCCACCACAAACCTCTTCGTCAAGGCCTGTCCATCGGTGAGGAGGTGGATGACGTAGACGCCTGGAGCCATCTGGCTAACGTCAATCATTGCCTCCTGCCGGCCGGCATCAGCCGTGAAGGCCTGGCGGTAAACTTGCTGCCCGGCCAGGCTGGACACGGTCAGTTGCACCGGCCCTGCCTGTTGCTGCTGGAAGGTTACCGTGAGTTCTTCCCGAACCGGGTTCGGAAACAGCTTCATATAGGATGGCGTCGTTGGATCTGCGTTTTCCCTTTGCTGGGCATCCTCCGTATTTTCCTGTGTGCCCACTACGGCCGGGGCGCCAGCCTGGCGGGCGCCGTTTAAACAACCGGTAATGACTACATCGTCGATGTACACCCAGTCGGAGTTGCCGGAAGCGTCGCAACGGAAGCGGAAGCGCATGTTGGAAGTAAAGGTTCCGGTGATCACAACCGACTCATTGTACCTTTGGTTGTTATTGAAATCAGCCCCCCTGGCCCAGGTAGCCAATGTAACATAGGAGGAACCTCCATTGGTAGATGCCTGCAACCAGAAATCCTCATTGTTTTCCATGCTCACCGCATAGTAGGAGAAGTCCACCGTCAACTCGTCGTAAGAAGCCAGGTTGAGGTTATCGGTGGTCATCGTGGAAGAATTGGTATTATCCCTCAGCCGTATGCTATAGGAACCACTATTGGCATAAGTGGAGTTGTTGACCCTGGCGCAATCTGAACCGCCGTCATTCCAGATGCCCCAGCCTCCTTCGAAGTTGTTGGCGTTTATCGACACATAAGTGCAACCGCCACCGCCACAAGGAGCGCAGGAGCCGCCACAATCGACGCCGGTTTCATCACCGTTCTGGATGCCATCGCTACAAGTGGGGCATGCCGGGCAATCCGGGCCGCCGCAGTCGACATCCGTCTCGTTGCCATTCAGGACGCCGTCACTACAAGTGGGGCACGCCGGGCAGGAGCCGCCACAGTCGACGCCGGTTTCGTCGCCGTTCTGGACGCCGTCTGAGCAGGTGGGCGTGGGGCCGCCGCCGAAGCAGAAGTTGGTGGTTTCGGAAGAACCAAAGGAACCGCCGGAAGCCAGGGTGCTGCCGTTAGCATCACTGGTAAGGGCATAAGAACCGTTGCCATAACTACAGCAGATGCCATCGCCATAAGCATCATAGATGATGAAATCATAACAGCCATCTGTCAGGCAGGCATTTTCTATTACCGTTGCCCCATCCGGCTGGGAACCATAAGTACCGCCGGAAGCCACTACATTATTGCCTGCATCTCTGATTTCCCAACTGGTCTCTTCCGGATAGTTGTCTAAAGTAACAGTTAAAGTAACGCCATTATCCTGGCAGCCACCGCTACAGGGAGGACAGGAACCGCCGCAATCAACACCGGTTTCGTCGCCGTTCTGAACACCGTCTGTGCAGGTAACACATGCCGGGCAATCCGGGCCGCCGCAGTCGACACCGGTTTCATCGCCGTTCTGGACACCGTCACTACAAGTAGGGCATGCCGGGCAATCCGGGCCGCCACAGTCGACACCGGTTTCGTCGCCGTTCTGGACACCGTCACTACAAGTGGGGCATGCCGGACAATCCGGGCCGCCACAGTCGACGCCGGTTTCGTCGCCGTTCTGGACGCCGTCACTACAAGTGGGGCCGCCACCGCCGCCGCTGGTGCAGAATTGGGTGCTTTCTGAGGATCCAAAGGCGCCGCCGGAAGCAATGGTATTGGTTCCATCGGTCAGAGAATAGGAACCATTGCCGTAGGAACAGCAGATGCCATCGCCGTAAGCATCGGAGATGGTGAAGGTATAATTGCCGTCGGTAAGATTGATGTTTTCCACTATTGTAGAGCCATCGGGCTGAGAACCATAGGTTCCGCCGGAAGCCACTACATTATTGCCTGCATCTCTAACATTCCAACTGGTCTCTTCCGGATAGTTGTCCAGCGTAATGGTCAACGTAAGTGTGTTGGCGTTACAGGGGCATGCATCGCAGACAGAGCCGCCACAGTCGACGCCGGTCTCGTCGCCATTCTGTATACCATCACTGCAGGTCGGTGTTGTGCCTTGTCCGCAGCCGTTGGAATTGAGCAAGCTGGCGCGGAAGCCACCCGGTTCGAACAGGGCGCGCATCCGGGTTTTCTGGCCCTGGGTGTAGAGGTTCATGCAGCCGTCATCAGAATAGTCCATATAATTCTGGAACATGTCGGGCAGGTCGCCGGCGCCATCATTGCAGCTATTAGGGCCGGGGAAAGTGCAAGGGCTGCCGGTATAGTTGGCGCCGCCGGCAGTAGGCGTATCGCTGACAAAATCATCGGCATTGCAGTTGCCATCACCCCAGATGTGGCGCAGATTGAGCCAGTGGCCCACCTCGTGGGTGGCGGTGCGGCCCAGGTTGAAAGGCGCCTGTGCGGTACCGTAGCGGCCGGTGTAGCGGTAGTCGTTCACCACTCCATCGGTAGCGGCCGGGCCGCCGGGAAACTGAGCGTAACCGAGGATGCCTCCACCGATATTGCAAACCCATATATTTAGATAATCGCCGGCCGGCCAGGCGTCTTTCCCGCCGGTAGAGGAGGATTTCACCAGATCGTTGGTGCCAAAGGAAGTGCGGGTAGTAACGGTGCGGGTGATGCCGGTGGTGGCATTGCCGCTGGGGTCTACCGAAGCGAGGCAGAACTGAATCTCGGCGTCGGCAGCAACGCCCTGAAACACAGAAGGCGTGTTGGCGGCATCGGCATTAAGCCTCCGGAAATCTTCGTTCAATACATCGATTTGAGATTGCACCTGGGCATCGCTGATGTTCTCGGCGCTGGTCCGGTAAACGATATGCACGACCGTGGGAATCACAATTGTGCCGGTGACCGCACGCTGGGCGTTCTGTTGTACGTGTTCTGCATGGCGGTCAATGGCCTGGAGCCGCAACGCCCGCGCCGGGTTGTCCTGGATTTGTTGCTCCAGGTACTCCATGGCGCCGCAATTGCGCACTTGAGCATGGCTGGCCGTGCTGAGGCCAAGTACAGCCAGCAGGAATAAAAAGAGTGGTCTGCGTACATTCATAAAAGGCAAATTTGAGTGAGTTAAGAATTTGGTTTTATTTGCTCTTTGCCGGATTCAGGTGTGTAGAAACTATTTTGGGCCCCACCATGGCGAGCCATAGCGAACAGCAATGTGTTGGGTTGATAAAAACAATGGATAGCGTTTGTTCCTCTCCCTGATTATGAGGGCTTTGAAGTCGGGGACGGCCAGGAGCTGGCCTCGTTTTCTCAGTTCATGTTTGGTAATGGTAAGCAAAATTAAAAAAATATTTGGTGCAGGAACTATTTTTCAAGAACAATTAGCCCCCTGAGAACTTTTTCCAAATATTAAGTGCGCCACTTGACAGCTGATGGCTCAATTTGTTATATTGGAGCTGAAGATCAACCGCTGAATAACATGACACCAAAAGAAAGAATCTACGACGCCTTTGGGGAACTGCTCTACCTGGTCGCTAAAGCCGACGGCCTCATTCAGCCCGAGGAGGTGGAATCGTTGGAAAACATACTACAGAACCACCCCAAAGCCCGGCAGATCAAGTGGTCCTTCGACTATGAGCGCACCCGTCACAATGACCCCGAAGACCTCTACCTGAAGGTCATCGACCGCTGCCGGGAAAACGGGCCGGACCCGGAATACCTGTTCCTGATCGACATACTGGAAGAAGTAGCCCGGGCCAGCGCCGGTATCGACCGGCATGAAAAAGGGGTGATCGAAGGGTTCGTCAAAGACCTGACCGAACGATTCAAAAAAGACATACAAAGCATTAACGAACTGAAAAACTAACCTTATGCAAACCATTCTGGGCGCGGGCGGCGGTATTGGAGCGCCACTCGCCAAAGCGCTAAAATCATATACGGATGAGATTCGCCTGGTCAGCCGCCATCCGGAAAAAGTCAATGAAACGGACCAGCTTTTTGCCGCCGACCTGACGATAGCCGGGCAAGTGGACAAAGCGGTAGAAGGATCGCAGATCGTTTATCTCATCGTAGGCTTGCCCTATAATATCAAAGTGTGGCGCAAGCAATGGCCCGCCTTAATGCGCAACGTGATCGACGCCTGTAAGGCCCATGGCGCCAAATTGGTATTCTTCGACAACATATACATGTACAACCCTGCTTATCTGGGCCGGATGACGGAGGACACACCCTTCGGGCCGGTGAGCAAAAAGGGCCGGGTGCGGGAGCAACTTGTCCACATGATTATGGACGAGGTTGAAGCCGGCAACTTAACTGCCCTGATTGCCCGCGCCGCCGATTTTTACGGGCCGGGGGTGCAAAATAGCGTGATACAGGAAACCGTGCTGAAAAATATGCTGAAGGGAAAAAAAGCCCAGTGGTTTGCCCGCCTCGACAAAAAGCACTCCTTTACTTATACGCCGGATGCCGGCAAGGCGACTGCTCTGCTGGGCAATACTTCTGATGCATACAATCAAACCTGGCACCTTCCCACCAGCCGCGAACAGCTGGATGGCAAGCAGTGGATCAACCTGTTTGCCCGGGAACTGGGAGTAGAACCCCGCTACCAGGCCCTGCCTACCTGGCTGCTCTCCCTTGTCGGCCTGTTTGTACCGATCATGCGGGAGTTGGCAGAGATGGCCTACCAGTACGACCGGGATTATTTTTTCGACAGCAGTAAATTCGAAGAACGGTTTGATTTTAAAATTACGCCTTATGGCGAAGGGGTGAAGGAGGTGGTCAGGGTGGCGAAGGCGGTGTGAGGGTATCAGTGAGCAGTGAGCAGTGGATAGGGTATCAGTGAGGAAAAGCGGCAGGGATTGTCCGATTTTCTGTGTTTTCGGGAGTATCCGTCTAGGACGGATTTGGTATTCGCAGTTCGGCCGCTGGACATCCGGCCTGGCGGGACTGTTTAAGGTTCGAAGTTGCGCCGGAAACCAAGGTTACATTGAACTTCGGACACAGAACATTGAACAGTCTCCAATTCGTTATTTCATATACATAAAATTATTTTAAATAAATTTTATTAAAATCCTATTATCCAATTTTAAAAATCAATACTTTTACAGCTCCCCCTGCCCCCCCCCGCAACAAATATTTTCCTTCAAAAAAACTAAACTTCATTATGCAGGTAGCTACCAAAACTGCTCCGTCTGCGCTGGAAACCCAGCGCCAGCATTACATCATTGATGTCTTCACCGATGCTTTCGGGCAAATGATAAAGGATAACCCTGACGCCTGGCGGAGCAAGTTCCGCAAGATGTCCTCCACACCCTTTGCCTTTTACCGGGGCAGTGCGGCCCTGTTTTTCAGCGACATGGCCAGAACAGCAGACCCGGACTTCCTGGATGAAAAAACCAGCCGAATATGGATACACGGCGATCTACATGCCGAGAACTTCGGCACCTACATGAACGGCGAGGGGCTCCTCGTTTTTGATGTCAACGACTTCGACGAGGCCTGGGTAGCGCCCTTTACCTGGGATGTAAAAAGGCTGGCGGCCAGCCTCGCCCTCATCGGCTTTGCCAAGGCGATGAGCGACGACGAGATCAGCCAGGTGATCCAGGCCTGCATGCAGAGCTACGCCCGGCAGGTGGCCGATTTTGCAGCGGACGAACAAAGCAGAGGTTTCGCGCTTACCCTCGACAATACCACCGGCAAAGTGCGGGAGGTATTACTGGAGGCCCGCCTTCGCTCCCGCATCGGCCTGCTCGAAATGGTGACCGAAGTCAAAGATTACGACCGCCAGTTCAAAATGGGAAAAATCAATATCCCGGTCGACCGCCGCACCCGCCGGAAAGTCGAATCCGCTTTCAAACGTTATCTCAAGACCATTCCCCAACGGAAGCTGCAGGACCAACTGAACTACGCCGTCAAGGATGTCTGTGAAGTGCGTGGCGCAGGTATTGGCAGCGCCGGCTACAAGATGTACTCCATCCTGATCGAAGTACCGAACCAGTACCTGGAAAATGATATCGTCATTTCGATGAAAGTGGGGCAGACGCCCTCGGCCAGCCGGGTCACGGACAATGAAGAGATACTCAGCTTCTTCAAAAACAACGGCCACCGTACAGTTCTCTCTCAACGCGCCTTGCAGGCGCATTCCGACCCCTGGATCGGCCATACCGTGCTCGATGGCGTAGGACAGTTCGTCGCTGAGTTTTCTCCTTACACCGCCGACCTGGAGTGGGACGATGTGAACCGGGTAGACGAAATGCTTGAGCTGGTTACATTCCTGGGCCAGGCCGTGGCTAAGATTCACTGCGTTTCGGATATCGACAGCGATGAGCAGGTGGTGCCCTTCTCTACGGAAGAGGCATTGCAGAACGTCCTGAAAGGCCGGGAAAATGAATTTGTGGAAAAAATGACGGCCTTCGGCCTGGACTACGGCAATGTGGTGCGGGATGATTACCGGCTGTTCGTCGATGCATTCCGGAACCATCAGTTCCCAGGGCTGTAAGCAGGGTAGCTACCTTCCAGCTTATTGCCAAACGTATGGTTTGAGCATAAGATTTTGATCCTTAAACTATTAACTGAGTTTTTTTTCGAGAATAGTGTACGGTGTACGTGGCTCGGTTGGGCTGAAGGGTGTACGGTGTAAGTGTAGGCCTGTATTGGGCTTCTAAGCCATACAGCGTACATCATTTAGCTCTGCTTCAGCCCGTACATCGTACACCCATTCAGATAAACACTGCCAGGTTCCCTTATACGGAGCCCGGAAGGGAAACCGGGCAGGTTCGGATAAGCGTTTGTTTTACACCATGGGCCCCGGCCTCACTTCACCTGCCCGTCGTGGAAGGCCGCCCGCTTCCAGCCGGAGTCATCAAATACCCACAGCTCGGTCACCCGGTATTCGTGCTCAAACGGCCCATCCTGATTCAGCCCACTGATGCGCACCTTGCCACTCACCACAGCGGCGTTGCCGTAGAGCCTTATTTTCGGGCCGAGCATGGAATAGCGGTCGATGACCAAATCGCCGGCATCGATGGCTGATTTACGGCCGGCTACATACCGCAACCAGCTTTCTTTATCCAGCGAAGGGGTGGCGCCGTTGGTATGCAGGTAACCGGCGGCCAGCAGCTTATCCAGCGCCGCTACATCGGCCCGGGCGTAGGCCTGGTTGAAAGCATCCAGGGCCTGGGACAAGTTCTCCAGGCCAGGGGCTGCTTCCGGAGGAACAGGGGCCTGATGGCCACAGCTGGTAAAATACAAAAGGCAACTCCAAACGAACCACTTGTTAAAAAAAGGCGGGATATCCATTTTCTGCAATTTTCCAGATACTTAAAACAAAAAAAGTTAAACAAATAATTTTAAACAATGTGCACACTACTTAACTTTATGGCTGCATAATTTACACTTTTTAACCCTTTAAATCACATTTTATGACCACACAAGAAATCGCCGACCGACTAGTAACGCTTTGCCGCCAGGGCCAAAATCACCAGGCCATTCAGGAACTTTACGCTCCGGACATTCACAGCATAGAAGCGGCAGGAGAACAACGCGAGGCAAAAGGCCTGGACGCCGTGCTACAGAAGGCACAGTATTTCGCCGATACCATGGAGGTACACGACATGAAGGTCTCCGACCCTTTGGTGGGCGGCGCCCACTTTGCCGTCACCATGTACATGGACGCCACCAGCAAGCCGACGGGGAAACGGGAAGCCATGACGGAGGTCTGCGTCTATGAAGTTAATAACGGTAAGATCGTCCGCGAACAGTTCTTCTACCCTGCGGGGTAGGTTTTTTCCGGGGTGGTTTGTGCCCTTGCCTCAACGGCGGAGCCCGCGGGCATGGGCGTAAACCAGCCTCGGTTCGCGGGCCCTTTCTATTCGGCCGGGGTAGTTATTCAGCAATTGGCGCCCGATACCTATAAAAATGAGATATAAGCTTAAAGCTACTGGTTTTTTGCTTTACATAATAACCTTCAGGGTAGGCATTCGCTAACCGCTAACCGCCAAAAGCTAACTGTTGAATAGCTACCGGCCGGGTACATTTTGCAGTTCCCACGCAGCCGCCCATAAAACCTGGTTTTTCATTCCGCAGTTCTTCCATTTTGCTCTTTCCCCCAAGGATTCTCCTCTTATCTTGGCCATTTCCAACATTTCTCGTAAATTGGTCTCTGTCTTAGCCCGGTGTCCGCATCCGAGATGCCCGGCCATTGGAAACGTTAAACAAAACACGCCCATAATGTCAGAGCAAAACCAAGCGCCCGGCCCACAGGGACAGGGCACGCCCAATCGGGAGAAAAAAGAAAGTGAGTTAGGTTTATTCGTCAGGAGCAACTTAGCCTGGTTGATCCCACTCGGCCTGGTATTGTTATTTTTCCTCATCCCCCCTACCCGCCATTGGTTTGCCAACAAGGTGAGATGTTCCCTGCTGAGCGCCGAAGACGGCGCCGCCCGGGTCGAGGCCTGCCGGAAGTACCTGTCCAAGGAAAGCTTTGCCAGCGCTTCCTGCTACGGCGCCTGCACCGAAGCGGTGGATTATGAAAACGCCCGGCAAGCCAGGAGCTACGAGCTGCTGAAGGCTTACGTAGATAAATACGAAGCCAATGCCCGCACGGCTCGCTATCAGGAGATTTTTAACCTGTTGGACTCGGTGGCCTGCGCCAACATCAGCCGGGATACCGAGAACAAAGTAGCCAACTGCCGCGCCTATAAAGACGAGTTCGGCCAGGCGGGAAGCTGCTATGATGAATGCCATGCCTTCCTCGACGCCTATGACTGCGAAGCCGCCCGCCAGTCCAAGGATCGCCAGGAAGCCTACCTTCGCTACATCGATAAGTACGGCCCCGACGGCAAGTGCTATGAAACATTCCAGCTGGCGTTGGAAAAAGGTATTCCCACAAGTACAGAGGTGACTACCGGCCGGACTAACAACACGGATACTTCGCCTAAGAGCAACACCAACTCCGCCCCGAAAAAGGCCACTCCGGCTTCCAGCCGCAACTGCCAAACCTTTACCGTTGGCAACTGGAAATTCAAGGCCATCCAGCTGGGGCCGCTCTGGTGGACGGCCGAAAACATGAACAAAGGCGGCTTCATCAACTGGCAGCAGGCCAGAACCGCCTGCCCAACCGGATGGCGCCTGCCCTGCACCCGGGAAGTGGAACACCTCATCCGGGAGTTCTACAGCAATCCGGATAAAGCCTATACCTACCTCACCAGCCAGGACCCCCGCAATTGCGAGTTCAACCTGGAGTTCACCGGCTTCCAGTGGACGCCCGGGGTGGCCACCAGCGAATCGGGTACAGCCGCCGGCTTCTGGTGTATGGACGACCTGGGGCCTACCAGTACCCTCGCGGGCTCTTACCTATTCCGGAAAAACAACCGCGCCATCGAGATTCTGCCCAATACCGAAAAAGGCATGGGCCTCAACTGCCGCTGTGTGAAGGAAAGTAAAGATTATAAGAAGAGCAGCCTCCGCTTCACGCCCTGTGTGGGCATGCCGTAGGTTGTTTGCTTGCTGCTTTTCCATAGAGGCGTCTATGGAAAAGCAGCAAGCCCCACCAACCAACAGAAAACCCTTTTAGGCCATAAATCCGCCCTCTTTTTCCCCATTACGCAATTCTAGTCCAGATAAATGCAATATTTGTCCAGATCGCCCTGGGCTCTTTTACCTACCTTGAGCAGGTCAAAAGTGCGGAGACTGGTTCCCCCGGTTCAACCGCTTATCACGAAGATTCCCCGCGTTACACATCATACCCCCCCCGTTACCGTTGGCCTATGGTAAGCCGCCAACGGAGTGCTTAATTTTGATCCATCGAGTAGGATCAGGAGCTGGCTGACAGCCCGGGCATCCAGGTGACTGGAATGAGCCAGGCCTTGTTCCACCCTTTGGAAAGGTAATAAACACCCCTTCTCTAATCCATAAAACGATGAACACCATGAAAAACACGAGCAAAAAACCCAGGCGCCGCCGCCTGCCCGCCGCCTTACCATCCGCCTGCCACCAGAAAGAAGAGAGGCGCCGGATCATTACAGATGTCGCGGAAATTTAGAAATCCTCAGGGCCGGGAGGGAGTCTCCAGCCGTTGTTCGGAGTTCGGGAGAACGCTCTGGGAACGGCGAACTTGCGAACAGCGAACAGCGAACCTGCGGTATTCGGGAGAACGCTCTGGGAACGGCGAACTTGCGAACAGCGAACAGCGAACCTGCGGTATTCGGGAGAACGCTCTGGGAACGGCGATAGCCGGCATCATGGATTTGTTAGCCTTTATTCGAGTTGCCGGAGCAGCCAGGATCGATTGTACAAGGGGCTCAACGCCTGAAGCTCAGGTTTCAAAGCGGCCCTTGCCTGCCGGTGGAGCGCATTACTCTGCTTCAATTTCGCAAGCCGTTTAACGGTTAAGGTGAAGTTGAGTAAAGCCTCACTTTGCGCTTCGGACACCTGCTGGTTGCGCCGTAGGTATCGTTCAAAAGCCTCCGCCTGGGAAAGGATCAGCTCAAAGTAGCCGTCGTCTTCCCGGAAGGCTTCGAAGTATACCTTGAGCAGCAACACCCGCGCCTGTATCTGGTAATACACGTTTAAAAATTCGACCTTCTGCAGCAGGCCGATCGTGGCGGCCGGCTGTTGCTCGGCGTACAGCCACAGAGCGGTGGCCAACGACTGGGCGTCTTTTTGGGCTCTTGGTTCCAGAAACGGCGCATACTGATCGATAAATTGCCGGCACCATGTAGCTTCCCCCGCCCGCAGGGCGATGTTGACCACATTGATGTAGACCATGTCGTTGAGAATCTCGTACTCCAAAAACAAACGCCCGGCAAGCCCGAATTGGTAGAGCTCCAGGCTTTCCCTCAAAAAATCCTCCTTCCCCTTATTGCCCTGCCGAATGGCATAGTTGATCAGGCTTTCCAGCATGTGCTGCTGCTGCCGCCGGGTGAATTGAGGCCGGTGCTCCAGCAACAAGGCCTTCAACTGGAAATAGGCCGTAGCCTCTCCTTTTTCCAGTAAATTCAACATCTCCAGATAGGCGCCGGCAATGGAGCGCTCCGCCGGAAAGCGAGTGGCGGCTTCCCTGATTTCCGATAGCAGCCAGATGTCATATACCTCCGACAACGGTTTTTCCCGCGCTTTCATTTCGCAGCTCAGCAGCAATTTCTCCAGCAGGAACCAGCGGTCCAACTGCTGCATAGAGGCATCGTATTCAGCCTTGGACAGTTGAAATTTATCGGTCCCGGGATGATTGAAATACAGTTGGCTCAACCAGAATTTTTCCCGGTAAAAATCGATATTCCGGTACGGCAGGGCGTCCAGGCGCCGGCCGGTTTTCTGAACGTGTTTCACAAAAATATCATAGGAATGAGGGCGCTCCGCAAAGGCTTTCAATAGGAGCCGTTCCTGTACCGGTTCTTCCTTTTCCAACTGTAGTGCCTGCAGGTATTGTTTCAGCAGAGCGGTAAAGTCCGTCATCAGGTTGAGCAGCTTCTGGTGGTCGTAATCCAGGCCGGGAAACAGCTTTTTGAAGACCTTCTCCTTGGCTAGTTTAGGAGAGTCAAACTGAGGGTGCTCTTTTCGAAGCAGCTGGTACAACTTGACGAGGTGCGGGTTGGTGTTGTAAAAGGGAGACTTCAGGAACCTGGACAGGCGCTTCAGTTCTGGGGCGTCCAGGACTTTCAGGAGGTGGAGGAGTTTGCTGTGGTGCATGGCGGTGTGGCGGTGATCAGTGTGTCAGTGTATCGTTCACTTTTCTGTGTCTTTTAAAAGGTATCCGTCTATGGCCTTTGGCGTGACTTCGGCGTGAGCTCAGCCGAACGGAACTTGTGGACGGCAAACAGCGAACACGCCCCCATTAATCCCCGATAAAAAACATGTGTTTTTACCTTATTTTAAAAAACAATCAAATAACTGTTTTTCAACGTTTTGAGATGCAATATACACTAAAAAAGGAGATAAAAAACCTTATTTTTGGAAAGAATTGTCCGTGAAAAAATTCCAGCAAACCCATAATTTTACTTTCAATAGATGATACGACCTCCGGGAAGGACACCTAAAACCCTACGTTATTTAAGTAGTCAAGCATATTTAGATTGTATTAAACCGGGGCTCAAGTCGGAGCGCAATAGGACACGAGCGAAGCGACTGATGAAATAAATTACGCCCCGACAACGCTGTCTCGGGCGCCAATTTCCTATTGGCGTGCGAGTTATAAAATAAATATGCTTAACTACTTAAAGACACCAAAAAAGCACCTAACCCATGAAGGAAGCCACCCTCCTCTCTGAACCGGCGATTCTGCCTGGAATCCTTCCGCCCCAACAAAAAACACCCGAAGTTCCTTCCCGCGATGGCCTTTTCCTGGAAAAGGTGCGCAAAAACATCCTCAGCAACCTCTGCCACAAAAATTTCGGTGTCGAAAGCCTGGCTAAAAAGATGTACCTGAGCGTTTCCCAACTCAACCGCAAGCTCAATGCCCTGATTGGGCGGCCCGCTGGCCAACTGATCAGAGAACTGCGCCTTCACTTTGCAGCCCGCCTGCTGGCGCACAATACCGGCACTATCAGCGAAGTCGCCCAGCGGGCCGGCTTCAGCGACCAGGCGCATTTCTGCCGCAGTTTTAAAAAACTTTTCCGGTGTACGCCTTCTCAGTACCAGAAACAACACTTCAAGATCAATTTGCATGAATTTTTTAGTTAGTTCATGTTGGTGATTCCATTATCGGCCCGCTAGGCCTGATGCGCGAAATTGGCAAAAGGATGCGCGAAATGTACAAGCCATCCCTTTTTTAATACCCTACATTTGGCAGTAAGTATTTTATTAACCTGAAACCCTATGCTTGGCAGCGTTCTGAAATTTTTCAAGGATGAACTCACCGCCCACTTCCAACTGATGGGGCTGGCAAAATCGACCGTCGAGTTTCCAAAGTCTAATGAAGGCAACCGGGAATCGATCGATTTCGTCCCCGACGCCCTGAACCTGTTGATGGTCAACCTGGAGGAAGAAAACACCATGCGGCAGAGCGATGCGTTCCGGCAGGAGAAAAACGGCCGGGCCTTTGCAGCCATGCCCGAGATTCGCCTCAACCTCTATTTGCTGTTTGTCGCCGACCGTTCGGATTATCTGGCCTGCATGCACCAGCTCTCCTTAGTCATCCGTTATTTCCAGGCCCGTCGGGTATTCACCCACAACAGCGCCCCTTCCCTGCCCCAGGATATTGAAAAACTGACCGTGGAACTGATCACGCTGCCCTTCGCGCAGCAAAACGAGGTGTGGAATGCCCTGCGCACTTCCTACAAACCCTCGTTGCTGTACAAGGTGCGGATGCTGGCCTTCAGCCAGGACGAACCGCTGCAACCGCCGCAGCCGATACAGGGAATAACGATACAAACCACCGAATAATCCATATAAATGCAGCACCGCGAATTGTTCAGCCTTACGGTCCGGCATGATTACTACCTGGATAGAAAATGCCCGGATTTCACCTTGTCTCCCACTCCTGAGTGCGAGCAACTGCTGCGCAATTTCCGTTTGGTGGTTAAAACTTTCCCCTTCGGCATTCTGGTGTTGGCGCCGGTGCGCCTGGAGGAGCAGCAAAGCGGCGGCCCAATAGCGGTTCCCTTCCTGGAGATACCCCCCGACACCAGATTCGATTTTTGGATGAAGCTCAACAATCCTGAGTTTTCCACATTCACCGACCTGAAACTGACTTATCGCGATAGAAAACTAGCCCGGCCGGTATTTTCCAATACAAACCTCGACGGCGGCGGCACGCTGGAAGTCAATGAAATGCGGGCCTCCCGTACCGAATATCTCACCGTACCGGAAGGGCCGCCCAGAGGGGCGGCTGATTTCATCGTTCTGCTCAAGGACAAACCGGCCAAAGAAACGCATGATCTGCATATCTTCCTTGATCCCTCCAATGCTACGATAGAGGCTGTGGCTGCCGCGTGGGCAGAATGGATTAAGGATAACGGCCCCAAAGATTTTTCCATTGAAATAATGGATGAGGAAGGCCCAAAGGACATAACTGTTACATCCGGTGAATTGGAAGCTCTGTCCCGGCCCTTTGAATTTCGTCAGGAGAATGACACGGGCGGCGTACGCATTAGTTATCGAGGCCCGGGGACGGCGCCAAAGGTGAGGGTGGTGGTACTAAAGGATACCAATCACCCAAAATATCCTCCCAACAATACGGCGGCCACCTTTACCCCGCTGCCCGGCCAGCTTACTATATATACCAAGGACACGAGTACCCAAGGTATGAGCCCCATCTTCTGGAGCGATGTGCTGGTGGATTGGAAAAATGTTTCCGGCCGTCAAGGGTTTATTCTTACTCAATTAGGGCCGGATAAATCTAAACTGGTAAACGATACTGGTGGATTCCAACCCATGCGGTTGCAGAACAGCCCTCAGATGATCCTTCCAACCGGCAACGATAACGGCATCAGGATCACCTACACCGGTGACAACAGATTTCCACTGGTGAAGATATCGGAGCATACAGCTGGTACCGCAACCTTCTTCCGGATCGATGATGAGCACAACCCATTCACTTTAGAAGGGCCTGCCGGAATAGAGCTATCGACTTTTTTCAAGCCGGCCAACGCTTTAAAAATAGCCTTTATCCCGCAGAATATTGGGCAAACTTTTCAACTCACCTACCCGGTCCGCCCCTCCTTACCCTGGGGCGTGTTTGGGAAAGTGGAAATCCACCATAAACCCGGCGTCTTTGCTGACTTCAACACGGAAAACGTCGATAAAAAGTTGTTCATCCGTTTCATCCCGACGGCATCCTACTGGGCGTACTACGTCGTTACCGAGGTTCCATTGACTGATACGGAGATTAGCCTGGCAGCCGGCAACGCTCAAATAACCTTTGTTGAGGATCAGGCAACAACCGTCTCTTTCCCCATGGCTCGCATTGATACCGCCAGAGATAATACCCTGCAACTTGCCACATTCAGTAACAATTCGAAAATCCAGGAAGCAAATATAGCCACTGAAGATCTGGCGCAAATCCTGAGCCAGCTCCTTGAGATAGAAACCAAACTGGGATCAAATAGCACCCTGGACCCACTGCGCTTCCTGATCTTATCCGATACCAAAATTCCCAACCGGGAGCGGTACCAGGGATTTTTGAGCCTTACCGTCAATAATGCCGGCCTGGACCTGGATGAGGTAACTGATGGATCCCAGCCACATAAGATTGACTCCATGCCCCTGCCCATGCTGGGCAATAAGGAGGTAAAGCTGGTCCGGATCACCAATCCTGAAATCATTAAACCACCGCCAACTTAATGAATACCTATCCACGCAACATCTGAAACCAATTATCAATCATAAAAAAACAACCATTTATGGCAACGTATAAAACACCAGGCGTCTACGTCGAAGAAATATCGACCTTGCCCCCCTCGGTGGCCGAAGTCGCCACCGCTATTCCGGCCTTCATTGGCTACACCGAAAAAGCCCAAGACGAAAAGGGGGCGGCGCTAACCGGCGTGGTAACCAAGCGTATTACCTCCATGGTGGAATACGAGCTGTTCTTCGGTGTTGAACACCAGGCTGATTTTTTGGTCACCGTGGATGGCCCGAAAACGACCATTTCCGATCCGGATTCAAAATTCATTCTTTACTACGCATTGAAGCATTACTTCGAAAATGGCGGCGGGCCCTGCTATATCGTTTCCGCCAGCCGCTATAACCAGGCCAAATTCGAGGCCGACGAGCTGGTAGCCGGCCTCAATGCGATCGAACTGGTCGACGAACCCACCTTGCTGCTTTTTCCCGATGCCGTCAACCTTTCTTCGATGGAGGCTTACTGCAACGTGGCCAACCAGGCCCTTGCACAGTGCCAAAAATTAAAGGACCGGTTTACCATTATGGACGTCCGGAAAGAAGCTGCACCGGATTTCAGGAATACCATACGGTCTGAAACGGAATTCCTGAAGTACGGAGCGGCCTACACGCCTTACCTCAATACATTGATCGCTTACAAATTCCTGGAAAAAAACGTCAAAGTAACCGATAATACCCCGGCGGAACCCAGCACGGAGCCGGTCGTTTTCTCCACCGAATTATCGACCGATGTGGGTAACAACAATTTGAAGGTCTCCTACATAGGCGCGGCTGCCAAGCCGGAGGTAATGATCACCCAAAACAGAGACTTGACTTCCGATGTGGTTTTCCAGACCTTTGAGGAGGGCTTGCTGAAAATTACCGTCAAAAAAGACCTGACACCAGTTTCTACCATCCTGCAAGCCTGGGCTACCGAACCGAAAGGCGGCTTTTCACTGGAACCCACCGGCTCGGGCATTGACATTGATACTTCGATGACTACCGGAGGAGGCGCCCGTTTAACTGAAGCCAATAAATTTCGCCTTACGCTAAATGGGAAATTAAGTACAGGTACAAACCCCGTACCTACCGCATTTTTGCAGGTCGACAATGAAAGCACCAACGCTGCGGGAACGCCTCCGAAAGTGGAGATAATAAAAGATGTAAACATTAGCGCCAAGGTGGAATTCACCATTGCAACCGATAAATTAACCATCAAAATACAAGAAGACAGCATTCCGGTGGCCACAATCCTCGGTGAATTTGCCAAGGTGAGCCCCGCCCGGAAAGAAGGGTTTTCGCTCTCCGCCAGGGGAACCGGAGACATGGAGCCCCTACCCGAACAACCGCTCGCTCTGGTCCAAAAATTCACAGGGGATTTAGGGCCTGGAATAACCGTCAACTATACCGGAACGGAATCCACCCCGGACGTTACCGTTTCGGAAAAGGATAAAACTGCATCCGGCGGGATTACTTTCGACACGAGCGTAGAAGGCAAGTTGAACATCCAACTGCCATTCGATGAAAAAGCCGTCGCCAGTGCCACCGCCAAGGCCATTACGGATGCCTGGAGAGACCAGGGGGGATTTCAGCTGATACCACCGGCCACTGATCCTGGGGGAGTAATTATTACGGCCAATACTGTAAAATCATTTCTGGGAGCAACTAATGATCCGGCATTAAGTGTGGTGTACACTGGATCGGATGCGCCCACCATTTCAATAACGGTGAAGCAGCCAGGAGCTCCTGATGAAAGCATTATTACTTTTGATACAACCACCGAGAACCTGGCCATTCTGCTACCGGATGGGACTACCGACGCAGGTGCAACAACACCAAAGGGCGTAACCGCTAAGGCTATTGCGGCAGCATGGGAGATACATAATCCCAAGGGAGATTTCAAACTCTTCCTGGTAACTGGCAAAGATGATACCAATATTTTTTCGGATACTCCATCCACTGCTTTTACTACAGCGACGACGCCTACTTCGCTCCAACAACCCTCTCCGGATGACAAAACTTTTTTGACAAGAATTCGGAAGCCCTCATCAGGCCCACACTTCTTGAACGTCCGTTATGATGGCCCCGCCGACGCTCCAACGGTTGAGATTCTCAAAGTTGGATTCCAATCCAGCCCGGTATTATTCGAACTCAAGAAAGATGCCAACAACGCCGCCATTCCTGGAGCACTGAATATAATTATTAAGACATCCCCCATCCCGGTGGGCGAGATCATAGCCGCCTGGGGCAATCAGGTAGATGATTTTGGATTTGAACTGGAATATCTGACGGCCGGCATGTCCATCGGGCCCAAAGATACCGTTGTGCTGGCGGCAGCCAATTCCGGCTCAGGCGGCGCCAGCAAAATCATAAATAAGACACCTTTGAACAGCCTGGATAAAGGCACCACGCTGTACAACCAGGTCAGGCTCGCCATGAGCCAAAAGCGCCTCACCCTCCCCCCCAGCCCGGCTATGGCCGGCGTGTACGCCCGGGTCGACCGCATTAACGGCGTATGGAAAACGCCTGCTAATGTAAGTGTACTAGGTGTTTCCAGCCCGGCAGACCGGATCACCCACGAAGAGCAGGCGAACCTGAATGTGGACGCCGTCGCCGGGAAATCCATCAACGCCATCCGGCCTTTCACCGGAAAGGGCATCCTGGTATGGGGCGGCCGCACCCTGGCCGGCAACGACAACGAATGGCGCTACATCTCGGTGCGCCGGTTGTTCAACCTGATTGAGGAATCGGTCCAGAAAGCAACCGCCTTTGCCGTCTTCGAAGCCAACGATACCGGCACCTGGCTCAAGGTCAAAGCCATGATCGACAGTTACCTCTACGGCCTGTGGCAACAGGGCGCGCTGGCGGGGCCAACCCCGGGGCAGGCCTTCTTCGTCAACGTCGGATTGGGTAAAACCATGAATACACAGGATATCCTGGAGGGAAGAATGATCGTCGAGATCGGCATTGCTGCCGTCCGCCCGGCGGAGTTTATCATCCTGAGGTTCTCGCATAAGTTGCAGGAGGCGTAGGGTGTATCGGTGATCGGTGATCGGTGTAAATGAATTGTTTAATCTGTTAAAACAAAAATAATCATGGCATTATCAGTAGATGATATAAAGGCGAGATATCCACTGCCGGTTTATAACTACAAAGTGGAGATCAACGGGGAGGTCATCGCCTTTTCGGAAGTGTCGGGGCTGAGCAAGTCCTTTGAAACGAGTACGTACAAGGAAAGTAAGACCACAGAGCCGGGCGGAGGCCCGGTGTTTATGTACATGCCCGGGCAGGCTCAACCGATCAACATCACCCTGAAGAAAGGGTATGTGCGGACCAAAAACCTGCCGGTCTTTTACAACTGGATCAACGGCACCCGCATCAATCAGATCGAAAAGAAGGACATCACGGTGCGGCTCACCGACGAGGAGGGCAACGCGGTGGTTACCTGGAGGGTGATCAACGCTTTTCCTACCAAGCTGGATGCGCCCACGTTCGACGCCAACTCCAACGATGTGGCCATCGAGAGCCTGGAGTTGATGGCGGATGACCTGCTTATGGAAGAGAATTAAGGGGGTTCGGAGTTCGGGATTCGGAGTTTTGGGTTTGGAGTTAGGTAAAATACCGAATAGCCAACCGCGAACTGCGAACACCGAATCGCGAACCGCCAACCGCTAACCGCGAATAGCGAATAGCGAACCGCCAACCGCTAACCGCGAATAGCGAATAGCGAACCGCGAATAGCGAACCGCCAACAGCCAACAGCCAACAGCCAACAGCCAAAAATACACACACATGGCACAAAGCCAAACAGATATCAAAGCCCGCTACCCCTTGCCGGTGTACAACTACCGCGTGGCCATCCTTTTGGGGGGCCTTGCGGGCCTGCCGGCAGGGGCGCAGCTCGCTGACCTGGCAGGTGCTTTCTCGTTGATCAGTTGTTCGGAAGTGAGCGGCCTGAAGATGGAAGTCAGTACCGTGACCTACCGGCATGGATTCAGTTTCCTGGCGGGCTTTCACATTGTGCCGGGCTTACCTCAGGAAGTGAAGCTGAGTATCCACAAGGGGGTGACGTTGAACGGGCAGTATTTATCGGACTGGATGAAGCTATCCTATCCTTTTGTCCAGCCCATACCCGCCAGCCTGGCGCGCAAGCGCGATCTGCTGATCGACCTGTGTGATGAAGCGGGCCTGCCGGTCATCCGCTGGAAGGTGCTCAAAGCCATGCCCATCAGCCTGGAAGCGCCTTCCTTCAAGGCGGACACCAACGAAGTGGCCTTTGAAAAACTGGATTTGATCGCTCATGAACTCCAGGTGGAGTACAATCCGTAAAAAACGAAACTATGGCATTCGGTTTAGTCAATGCAGTACCGCTCGACGACCCCTTGATGGACTTTCGCTTCGGCGTCTTTTTCCTGGGAGGGGCGGTTGGAATAGCTCATCCTCTGGACTTCCGCTTTCAGGAGGTCTCCGGCTTGGAGGCCAACGTGGAAAGCACTTCCGTCGATTCGCTGGGCCAGGGCGACAGCTCCCGCAAGTTACCAGGCAAAACCACGTTCAAAAACCTGGTGCTGAAACGCGGCATGCCCAAGTTTTCCAGCCTGCGCCAGGAAGTTCAGCGGAGTTTGACGAGTTCACAGCACATTGCCCGAAATGTGTTGGTCAGTATACTGGACGAAAACGCATTACCGCTAAACAGCTGGTTATTCACCGAAGCCTATCCGGTTCACTGGTCGCTTTCAACGTTGAACGCCAGTTCGGGGCAGGTGATCGTCGAGACGATGGAGTTGACGTTTTCAAATTTCAGGCCTTTTTCACTTTAATCTCATGGCAGTAGAAATCAAAGAATTAATCATCCGGGCGGTCGTGGACTACCGGCAAGAAGATGAAAAGAGCAACCCCGGCGCCGCGCAAGGCAGCCAGGAGGTGGACAAAGAAGCCATCATCCAGGCCTGCGTGCGCCAGGTGCTCCGGATCATCAACCGGTCCAATAAACGATAACCGATGCTGAAAATAGGAAAACTGGAAAGGTTCCAGGTCATTGCTTATACGGATGCCAAGCGGAAGGGGAAGGGCGAAAAACTGGAGTTCAGCATCAACCCCACCCAGTTGGCCAGCCAGCACGAAAACCAGTTCAGCCGGCTGAGAGGCATCAACACCAGCGGCCGTTCAGCGCCCTACGCCAAAAGCCATTCGGACACCCTGAAGGCGCAGCTCATCATCGACGGAACCATCAAGGTGGATAGCTTAGCGCCTCCCGTGGGGCCGGGGCCCAAAAGCGTAGCCGACCAGGTACAGGATTTTCTGGACTTCTGCGCTTACATGGACGGCAAAATCCACGAACCCCGGTTTCTGAGGGTAGTTTGGGGCAGCGTCGATTTTGAATGCCGCCTGTTGTCCGTAGAAGTCAAATACACCCGCTTTGATGATAAAGGCAACCCGCTGCGGGCGGAAATGGACACCGTTTTCATCGCCGACATGCCCGATGATAAGCGAATCCGCCTCGAGAATAAAAAATCGCCGGACATCACCCACACCCGCATCATCGGGCAGGGCGACACGCTGACCGGCTTGTGCAAACAGATATACGGCAATGCCAACTATTACCTGATGGTGGCCCAGGCCAACCAACTGGACCATTTTCGAAAGCTTTCACCCGGGCAGGAAATTTTCTTTCCTCCTCTGGAGCAATAAATAATTGAATAAAAACAATGTCTGTAGTCACCGCAACCATAAAAAGTGAAGGCAAAGCGCTGAAGGCCATCTACCGGCTGGTGAGTATCGACACCAACCGGGAAGTCAACCGCATCCCCTTTGCCCAGCTTATTCTGGTGGACGGCGATGCAGCAACGCGCAAATTCCCGCTCAGCGACGAGGCCTTCTTCGAGCCGGGCAACGAGATCGAGATCATGCTGCGGCACGAGGGCGGGAAAAAGGCCTCGGCCACGGTCTTCAAAGGCCTGGCCATGAGGCACGCCCTGGAGTCGGACGGCGAAGAGTCTATCCTGCGCATCGAACTTAGAGACGCGGCTTATGCCATGACGGTTACCCGCAAGAGCGCCGTACACAAAGGCGCCGACAACGCCATCCTCAAAAAGCTGATCCAGGCGGCCAAAGTAAAGGCGAAGATAAAAGGCGGTACGAAACCGAAACACACCGAAATGGTGCAGTACTACTGTACCGACTGGGACTTCATGCTCTCGCGGGCCGAGGCGCAAAACCTGGCCGTGGCCGTGCACGACGGGGAGGTCGCCCTCCAGCCTCTGAAGATCAGCGGGAGCGCTAAACACAAATTCGAATACGGGATCAGCCCCATCTATAGTTTTGACCTGGAAGCCGATGCCGGCAGCCAGTATGCCAAAGTGCAAAGCCAGGCCTGGGATAAGAAAAAGAACGCCATGAGCAAGGCCAGCAAGGGCGCCGCCTTTGCGCTGAGCCAGAGCAACCTCAAAGGCGACGCCCTGGCCAAAAAGGTCGGCGGAACGGAATTGATGCTCACCAGCGCGGTGCCGCTGGACCCCGCGGAAACCCAAAGTTGGGCCGACGGGCGCCTGGCGCGCTCCCGGATGTCGCTGCTTCGCGGTTCCGTCACCGTGCCCGGCTTTGCAGAGATCGAATTGCTGGACGTCATGGAACTCATCGGATTCGGCGCCCGCTTCAAGGGGAAGACCCTGGTAACCGGCATCCGCCATCAGGTAGACGAAGCAGGCTGGAGGACCCACATCCAGTTTGGCCTGCCCGCCGAGCCTTTTTACCAGACGCCCGACATCCTGGACGCCCCGGCCGCCGGCTTGCTGCCGGCCGTACACGGCTTGCAGCCCGGCATCGTAGAAGCTTTTAAGGAAGACCCCGACAAACAATTCCGGGTACAGATCAAACTGCCCGGTATCGACCCAGCCAAAGGCATCGTCTGGGCGCGCCTGGCCATGCCCGACGCCGGCAAACAACGGGGCCATCTGTTCCGGCCCGAAAAGGGGGACGAAGTGGTGGTCGGTTTCTTCAACGACGACCCCCGCCAGGCAGTCATCCTCGGTAGCCTCTACAGCAGCACCAACAAACCGCCCAAAGGCTGGGAGAAATGGGCCGCCGACAACATCAATAAGGGCTTCGTCAGCAAAACCGGCATCACCATCGGCATCGACGACAAGGAACAGGTGCTCACCTTGCTGACTTCTGAAAAGCAAAGCATCAAAATAGACGAGAAAAAGAAAACCATCGAGATCATCGACCTCAATAAAAATAAGATCACCCTGAACGACAAAGGCGTTGTGATGGAAGTGGCGGATAAACTGAGCATCGAGGCCAAAGGGGATATAGAGATCAAAGGGAAAAACATCAAAATGGAAGCCTCCGCTGATGTGGAAGTCAAAGGGAAAAACATCAAAATGGAGGCCTCCGCCGACGTGGCGGCCAAAGGGGCTAACGTCAAACTGAATGGCTCCGCCGGTGTGGAGGCCAAGGGGGCTAATGTCAAAGTGGATGGATCGGCTAGTGTAGTGATCAAGGGGGCTAAGGTGGATGTGCAGTGAGAAGAGGTTTGAGAACCTTCCGTCGTGTTCCACCGGATACAGGTTCTTAAACCTAACGAAAAAAATATAAAACCGAATAATAATGAAAGAAATCAAACTCACCCTCACCATTGAGGAAACCAACCAGATTCTGGATGCGCTGGGCAACCAACCCTTTAAAACGGTATTTGCCCTGATCAACAAGATCCAGAGCCAGGCGGCGGCTCAGTTGCAGGAAAACGGACAGGCAGCGGCAGCGCCTAAAGTGAAGCCAACTCCCGAGGTTATCAAAGATCCGGCAATTAAATAGTTGTATCGCTACAAAGACAGGAAGGCCTTTGTGAATCTTGGTGACTTCGTGTCTTCGTGGCAATTTATCGAAAGGAACAACAACTCGATCATGGACAACAAAGACACCTCTTTCCTCGGCCGGGGCTGGAGCTTCCCGCCCCAATTCACGGACGGAGGCCGGGATGTGGTGATGGCCGCCGGGCCGGATGACGTGCAACAGAGTCTGGAAATTCTGTTCGGCACCCGGCTGGAGGAGCGCATCCTGCAGGAAGACTTCGGGAGTGGCCTCCACGAATTTCTGTTCGGAGAGATCAACGTCGGCATTCTCAACCGAATGCGCAATACCATCGCCGAGGCGGTCTTGTACCACGAGCCCCGGGTGGAAGTCAACTCGGTCGGAGTAGATGTGGATGGCCAGATCGAAGGCCTCCTGCACATCACCCTGGATTACACCATCCCGGCCAGCAATACCCGGTTTAATATGGTGTATCCGTTTTATTTGCAAGAGGCCAGTATTTGATAAAAGGTTCGTGGCTATTCAGCAGTTAGCTTTTGGCGGTTAGCGGTTAGCAGATGCCTTCCCTTAAGGTTGGTATGTTAAGCAAAAAACCGGTAGCTTAAGCTTATATCCTATTTTTATGGGCATCGGGCGCCAATGGCCAACAGCTAAGCGCCCATTGCTGAATAGTTACAAAGGTTCTTAGTTCTCAGTTCCTGGTTACCGGGGGCGAACCACGAACCGCGAATAGCGAATAGCGAATAGCAAACTAAAAAAGAAACTCATGCCAGGCCCCATCCTCCTCACCGGCGACAAAGTCAATTTCATGCCCGCTTTCGGAGCGGCCACAGTGGTGGTCAAGCCCGGCGCCCTGGCCGGCAGCGGCCCGACTCTGCTTGGCGGTAAGCCAGTGTGTGTAGTTGGCGACGAAGCCAAGGTATCGGTGCCGGGTTGTACGTACATCGCTCCGCCCTATGTTATTCCGGGCACGGGTACGCTAAAGATCGACAGCCTGGCAGGCGACCAGAAGGCGGTAAAAACCAAGGTCGGTGGCAAACCAGTGCTCCTCAAAGGCAGCAATTTCGTCGCCGTGTTTGAGGTGCAAAGCCAGGCCAAGCAACCGCCGCCCGGGCCGGGTTCTCCGATTCCCGACCCGACGCCAAAGTACTCGGGGCAAGGCTCCTTCACCACCACCAATATAAAATTCATAGGCTTTTAAGCGCTACAAAAAATATTCATCATGGCAGTTTCTGATCGCGACATATTGAAGAATTTCTTTCGGCCCGGTAGTGTACCGCTGGCGCGCCATTTTGAGGGACTGGCCGACTCCGCTCTGAACAAAGGCGAGGATGGGATTGACAAAGAAAGAACGACGGCCCTGAAAATACAGGCCGCACCGGAAGAACTGGGAAAGAGAGAGGCCATCTGGCTATACGATTTTTTCGAAGAGCCGGCTTTTCTGACACCCGGATTCGCCCTCCAATTGCCAACGGAAGGAGGAAATAGCTTCATAAAGGTGGCATACAATGGCCCGGAGAAGAACCCTAGTGTTCTGGTCAAAGAAGATGTTGACGTACCCCTTGGATTTCTGCCAACACAGTCAGGGCAGTTGGTCATTAGCATTCCAGATCCAACAACTTCCGTTGAAGCAATCATGGAAGCGTGGAGGAATCCGGCCACCAACCAAGGTGATTTTTCTCTTGAAGCTACCTCTCCTGCAAACCTTTCAACATTTGCCGATCCTGATACCCCGGCCCCGCAATCTTTGGATCAAATTGATACCTCCGAAGAATTTCTTACGAATCTCCCTTTAGAGACAGACGACGTAAACATTAAACTAAGAGTGAAGTACACAGGTGTGGCTACAGTTACCCCTAATGTTGCAGTGGGCTCAATTTCTCAAGGCAATGATTTAGCCGTACAATTCACCGTCTCCTCCACCAAGCAACTGACAATAAACCTTCCAAGCTCCGGAGCAACTGTTGATACCGTGTTGGCAGCCTGGGCAACACTAACAAGCGCCCAGCAAGCAGGTTTTTCTTTTGAAGTTGTCTCCGAAGAGCAGATTTCCTTGTCTACCGACCAAGTCGGCGGTGAGGCGCTGTCGGCTAGTTTTGCCACCCAATTCGCTCAAGTGTTAACGGCTACCTATACCGGATCAGCTCCGCAACCTCATGTAATTGTAAAAAAGGATGACAGCCTGGACAAGCCCGCTCTTACTGTAAATGGTGGGCAATTGGCTATCCGCACTGCAGACGACAATACCCCAGCAGAGATGATCATGGCGGCATGGAGAGCCCTGCCTGCAGGTAAGAAAGGGGGCTTCTCCCTGGAACCCCTCTCTCAGGCAAATATTACTCCTTTCACAGATCCTTCCCCAGAGGCGCCTACCCCTCGACCTCTGGATCAAGTTGGCTCCACCACAGCATTCGTTACCACTACCTCATTAGAGACGGACGATGGAGATTTCAGCTTAAGCGTAAAATATACCGGCGCGGCTGGGGACAATCCCGCTGTCAACGTAACCAAGCGCCCTGACGCTCAAAACGAGGAAGTAGCGATACAATTCAATATATCTGCGGCCAAGCAACTCACCATTACCGTTCCAAGCTCCGGAGCGAGCCTTGATACCGTAATGGCCGCCTGGGAAATCCTCACTACCGCTCAACAAGCAGGTTTTTCACTTGAAATCAACTCCCAAAAGAGCATACCGCTTTCTGGCCTCAGCTCCGGTCCCAAGTGGAAGTTCGCGCTGGCCGATACAGGCACTGCACCTGGGGGGCTGGTTATTGGGGAAAATACTACTCCCCATCTGTTTATCCAGGATGGGGGCAATGTGGGTATCGGCGCTCCCAATCCTGATGTAAAATTGAAGGTCGATGGTGATATTAGTTCTACTAACCTGACGGTTACCGCTCACCTCAATACCAACAGCCTTTCGGTAGGGCCTGCCCCAGGAAAACTGACGGTGAATGGATCCATCAAAATGGCCGCCGGAACGGAAGGCGAATATGAATTTCACTCCGATGCCGCTCCTGGCGATGGTGATAAAACGATATTGCTGGCCACCTACCATGGAAAAACCAGAGGCCCTCAAATCCGTTTTCAGGGAGACGCCCCCAATGGCACCTTTGATATCGGACAGGACGGCGCCGGAAATTTCATTATAAAATCGGATACCGCAACGCTATTAAGGCTGTCTAGTAGTGGTAATTTAACGATCGGATCTGCTCCTGATGTCAATGGTTCCCTTCGTTTGTCTGGCACGAATCTTCCACCAGTAGGCTTAACGATCTCCCCTCCTTCTTCTGCCATGTATCTCGACCTCAACTTCAAGCAAATCGATAAAGACAATGCCAAAAAAGGAGCGGCCTTCAGTATTGATACCGACGGCCAGGCATTATTCCAATGGTCCTGGAGGCCTCCGGGAACAGATGATGGCAATGGTATAATAACCTCTGGAACAGAGGACGTGCTCATGCAACTCACCGATACCGGCGTCCTGACGCTGGGAGCACTGGATTTGGGGGGCGCCATAACCAGTTTGCAGGGTACCATTAATAAATTGACAAGCCAGATCACCGACCTCCAAGCCAAGGCAATAAATAAATTATCGATCGGCGGCTCCTATGGACAAGGGATCATTTTTGAGTTAGAAAACAATGGGTTTCATGGCAAGGCGGCCTACCCGGCTGACCTGAATACAGAACAGACTCAGGCAGATGCTCTATCTGCGATAACTACTGCTGTTGGCGCCGGCTGGAGACTGCCAACTGCCACCGAGCTGCAGCGCATGTTTGCCAATCTGCGTGAGGCGCCCCGCGGAGGATTTTCACTGGAAAGAGTTGGTTCCACACCTGCTACTATGATCTCAGCAGAGGGCATCAACTTGAGGCAACTAAAGGAAATCACATTGCCGATTGGCGAAGGTGCACAAGGTACCTTCTTAAGGGTGAAATACGCTGGCCAGGTCCAGGTCCCGGCGGTTACAGTGCAAGTAGGAACTCCTGTGAACGACCCGCTTGCAGACTTCGATACGACGACAGTGGCAGGCAAATTGACTATCACTTTGGCTGATTCCACTATAATCAATACAGATTTTACAACTATTTGGAATGCCCACCCAAACAAGGGGAACTTCCATCTCGAATTGATCAATCCCGGAGGCACTTTTACCGAAGCATCCCATTCGATTGCTGAAGAACTCCTCAACCCAGCCTTCGCCCTTCGTTTGCCCGCCCACGATCCAGGCAACTTCCTCAGGGTAAAATATACAGGGGACGTAACCAATCCCAGTGTAAAGGTGGTGGTTGAAGGGGCAACGGTTGCCTTTGACCCCAAAGCTCAGAATGGTCAATTAAAAATCACCATTCCCGCTGCTTCAACGGCAGTTGACAGTGCGTTTATGGGGACCTGGAATAATCTTTCAACCGACGACAAAGGAGATTTTGAACTGGAGTTGGTTGGTTTTGGAGTTACCCTTTCCCCTTCCGCCGATCCTATCGATGGGGACCGCCTAAACCCGGTATTTGCCAACCAGTTGCCGGCTAACAACCCGGCCAACTTCTTATGGGTGGAATACAACGGCCAGGATCCTGCTCCCCGGGTTGTGGCAGCACAGAATGGCGCCATCGGGTTTGATGCGGCCCGGGATGGGCGGCTGGCCATTTCGTTCCCGGATAGTCCCACTCCCACTACGCTAGAGGATATTCAAAGCGGCTGGGACGCAGAGGATTTCACGGACGGCGGTTATATGAGTAGCAATATTGATACTGGCGGTTCCGGTAATCCGATCGTCGTTCTATTCCCGGATGGCGTTGAAAGCCCAGTTGATCCGTCAACCGGCGCCGGCCGGGTCCGCCCGGTGAGAGATTTTTGAGGAGATGAACATAGCCCACTCAAAAAACTGGCGCGCGAGTTATTAAACCATAAAATTTTCTTTCTAAAAAGAGAACATGAGCACTTCTTCCGGATTCGATTTTTTACGCTTTCGCGACGGCACCAGCCAGCAGCAGCGCATATCCAAGGCGTTGGATCCGGACTTCTTTGCCCTGGACGAACGGAGCCTCTGGGATTTGCTGAAGTTTGCCCAGCGCTACGCCGGCACCCTCATCTATTTCAATCAAAACAATGAGGCCGCCGGCGACTGGTCCGGTTTTTTGGAAGGCGACAAAGATACCCTGAACGAGATGGTCGCCTATCTGAAAAACCCTTCCTATTTTGACCACCAGCCGGAAAAAAAAGAGCGGTATTCCCGGCCTCATTTTGCGTTGTTCCTCACTTTCCTGTCACTGCTGCAGGAGGCGCAGGTGCAGATGAACCAGATCACCCAGCGCCAGCTCGATTTTTACTACCGGCAGGCGCTGGGGTTGCGCCGCCGGCCCGGCCGCCCCGACCGGGTGCACCTGCTGGCGGAGTTGGAGCCGGAAGAAGATCAGGTGCTCATTCCCAAAGGAACCCAGTTATTCGCCGGCGAAGACGAAGAAGGAGACCCCATTCTCTATCAAACCGACGAGACATTGCTGGCCAACCGGGCCCGGATCAGCCAGATCAAGAGCCTCCACGTTGACAAAGATGTGCAGAACCTGTTCAGCATCCGGGAATTTGAAAGAGATACCGCCAAACCCGAAGAAGTCTTCGTCCAGCAACTGGAGCTGGTTTATCGCCAGCCCGGTACAGATAATACTCCCTGGCCTTACCCTGGCCACGAACCTAAAGACCGGGTGCTGGACAAGGCTTTGGTCGAAAACCTGGATGCATTGGCATCCTTCATCAAGGATAAGCTCTTCCTGCCCCGGGTGACCTCCTTCCAATACCTGATAGAATTGTATCGGGCCTGGGAAAACCCATTGAACTGGCACCGGGAGGGAAAAGAAGTTTTGGGAGAAAAAGGAGGAGGGATCAATGATTACCTGAGTAGGGTGAATCCCACATTTGATCCAATCTCCATTGATGACCCTCGAAACTTTGATGCCAATTTCCAGGCAGCCCTCGGCGTACAGGTGAATGGAACAGCCGATGCTGACAATCTAAATAAATTTATAAACCTGGATGGCGTAGAGAATATTTACGACCTCTACTTTGCCTACCTGCTCCTGAAAAATACCGATGAGCAGCAAAACTTACAACATCCAGTCCCAATAGTCATCCTCGAAGACCTTGGTTTTGAATTCCTGGAAGACTTCGAAGCCATGATGAAACTCCGAATGGATACGCTGGGTTACCTGAAGGACGTCATCAGAATTCTCCGGGAAAACATTCCGGCCAGCCTCGCCACGCACCCTGATATAGATGCAGGCCTGCTGGCGAACCTGGATACGCTGAATAACCAGGACAATTTACATCTGTTTTACGCCAAAGACGCCACCCTCTCCCTCCTGATTCAATACATCTGCAAACTACCCCAATCTGCATTAGCCTTTTCAAGTTGGGACAAAGAATTGCTGACTATTGGTATTCGTTCTGATTCAACCCTTAAGGAGGTATCTGATCACTGGGAAGAGCAACCCCAAAAAGGCGGGTTTTATATCGAGCCGGTTGGAACTGGCGGGCTGACAGCCAGCAGCGGAGTAACCCCACTGGAGGAAGAACGGTCTGCCCAAATACCAACTGATCAGCCCGGCAGCTTTTTGAAAGCCCTCTATAAGGGGGCTTCGGAGCAGCCGAAGGTGAAAATCGTTACTGATAACAGGAACGCGAATTCGGTGGAGTTTGATACCGTTTCCAAACCTGGAATGCTGAACATTCAGCTCAAGCCGGGGCGAATGCTACTGGAGGAATTGCTCACCGCCTGGAGGGAAGGAGATACGATCCTAAACGCCAGTAAAGGAGGTTTTGACCTCCAGCTCATCACCCCCGGCCTGGCGGCGTCCATGTCCGAACAGGCGCTGAACCATGAGTTCTCGATCCGGTTACCGGCTGACAAGTTGCAAAATTTCCTACAGATCAATTACAGCGGCCCCTCAGAGTCCCCGGAGCTGGCCATCCTGCTGGATGAATCCCAGGCCGAGCTGGTCCGGTTTGAGCTGCCGGCAATGGAAAAGTTGCCAAATGACGAGCAGCCAGATGTTTTCGAAAAACTGATCCTTACCGTACGCAACGAAAAAACCGCTTCTGAAGAAATACTGGCCGCCTGGAAAAAAGTCAATCAAAAGAGAGGCTTCTCCATGGAATTTATTGGCACGGGATCCACTGGGATCGGCACAACAGATCCGGAACAGCCCCTGGGCCTCAATCGGGTGTTCTCCACCAAATTGCCGGCGGGCCAGGCGGATAACTATCTGGAGATCAGATATGCCGGCCCGGCCCCTGAATCTGGATCGCCAAAGGTAGAAGTCAAACCTGTTTCCGTTACCCCTCCTGCCAGCCATCTGGTTGTCAAAGCAGATATTTCGAGTGGTATACTGACGATCGAGCTGGGGGAAGATACCGAAATCAAGGACATCCTAAAGGTTTGGGAAAGCCTGACCCCGGAGGAAAGAGCAGGTTTCGGACTGAAAGCCATTGGCCCGGCAGCCGGATCAACCGGGATTACAAAAACGGCCTCTTCCACTGAGCTTGCCAAAGCATTTTCCATCGAGCTGGAAACCACGCAACCCGGCGTTTTTTTAAAGGCCAAATACCCGGGCATACTTTCCGGGGCGGCACTGGCTGCACCGAAGATAAAAGTAGGCCCGGTTTCTACTCAGGCAAGTGAAATAACTTTCCCACTATCAGAAAGTCTATTGACCATCTCGCTCAAAAAGGATAATACCCCCGTTCACAGAATCCTGGAAACCTGGAAGGACCTGACTATCCAAAACAAAGGAGGTTTCGAACTCGAATTCACTAAGCCCAAGCTTTCCGAAGCCGAGGCGGAACTCAAACGGTTTTTTACTACTCAAATTGAAGGAGACGATACAGGCAATTTTTTAACTATTACTTACCGGGGGCTGCACCGCTCTCCAAAAGTAAGCGTTGTCGATGTGAGAACCGCCCCTATGAACATAAGCGCTAGCCACGAGGTTTTCGACGATGAATATTTCAAGATCAAAGGCGCGCAACTGGCGCAGATAGAGCGCTATTTTCGCATGCAGGCGGAGGATTTTTTCTTTATCCGCGATCTGTTCAGAGTGGAATTGGGAGAGGATTGGGCCTACCGGGACCCCACCTGGAAGTGGCGGCGGACCGATGAGTTGTTTGAAAAGGCCCACCGGGATTTACTCGGCCGCCTCGCCATTCCAGAGATCAGCCGCTGGAAAAACCTGTACATTGCCCAGGACGCTACCCAGGTGCTGGTACCCGGTTTTGCCGAGAAGGAGGAATTTCCCCGCTGGAAAACCTTTGGTAAAGCCCCTGACCCGGCTATCCCCGAAGAAATGGAGTTGATTGAAACCGGCGAACTGGGCTTTATCTTTACTTCTCCTGCACTCAGGCTACAGGAAGGCAGGCGCACCCTGACGCTGGCCCTGAATTTTGACAAAAGGGGGTTTAATCACAAAAATCTGATTGAATTTTTCGGCAAACTGCCAAAAGCCGACGATCCTCCTTCGAGGTTTAATCCGCCTTTCACCATCGAGGTAAGTACCGAAGAAGCATGGGTAGTCGTTGATGACTGGCAGCAATTCGTCATTAGCGCAGAGGAAGAGCCCCCATCTATAACCATAGAATTGTTGCTCAACGAGGAATTCGCCCCGCTCCTTCCGGTAGTCGAAGACCCCTTATCCGGCCCCTGGCCGGCTCTCAAATTTTCCCTCAATCGCAATAAGATCGACCTGTTTGACCCTACAACCAAAACCCTCAAAGAAAGCCGGCGGCCCTACGAACTGATGCGGGAATTGCTGATCTCCGGTATCCATATGGAAGTAGATGTAGAAGGATTGACAACCCTTCAGGTTCAAAACCTCCAGGGTAGCATCGACCCTCAAAAACCTTTCGAACCCTTTGGAACCAACCCCCAGGCTAATGACCGCTTGTTTATCACCCACCCGGAATTGGCCGCTCAACGCCTGGATTCGGTTACACTGAAACCGGTTTGGAATATACTACCGGCAGCCTTCCAGATGGAAATGGCACTACACGATGCCCACCGGTATTTCCAAATGAAGGCCGATTTAGCCGGCTTAACCCATGATTTAATCCCCGGGACTAAGGAAATAATCTCTGCTAAAATCCCCGCCAACCAGGTATTTTCCCCCAATGACGTACCGTATGCCCGCAAACCCAACGCTGCCCCGGAAATATCGGGAGATGTACTCGAAGCCGAACGCTACCTCGAACTCAAATTGCTTGGCCCGCGCCAACTTTCCAACCTGCTCACGCTACAGGCCATCGACGGGAAATTATTTGAAACAAGGCCAGTTGAGGAAATTGAGGTTAATGCTACTCCCGTCAAGATCATTCAACTTCAAAGGGACGTGGCCCGGGGTTTGCCGATCGAAAGTTTTACGGTTAAATATAAGATAACAGCAGCCGCAGCCGCAGCAGTAGTAAGTGCAGCAACAAATGTAAAAACAGCCGCAGACACAGCAGTCAATGAAGCAGAAGATGCAGTAATAGAAACATTTGAAAACGCATTTGAATCAAGGCCATCGACCATTGAAGAAGCATTACGGGAGGCTGAAAAAAAATTAGAGGACGCTGAGAGAGAAGCGAAGGCTGCATTAAAGGCCGCTGAAGATTTTGCAAATGATAACAAAACTGATTTAGAGGGAGCTGATGCAGCAAAAAAAACGGCGGCTCAAGCCGCACTAGCTACCCACACCGACAAAGTAACCAGAACCGGAGCCAAAGTGTCGGAAAATGCAAGAGTAGCCGGAGAAATCAGGCAAGCTGTTGCGGCTGCCACCATGGCCGCTGAAGCTGCAGCAACAGCAACTAAAGCACTAGCTGAAGTAACTAAAGCCGTAGCTGAAATGCCCGGCGATCTACAAGCTGAACCAGTAGCGGCAGGAGAACTAATCGTTACGTATCATGATGAAGCGGAGAAACAACTCAAGGTTCCGGATGGCCTAACAGCGGGCCTGGAACTGGTCATTTCCTACCCTGCCCCCTTCCTTCTTGAAGATGCCTTCACTCCGGTAATCGACAGCCTCCGCATCGATTATAGCACTTCCACAGCGGTGGTTTTGCCGGTGGAAGAGCGAACCCGCTTTGCCGAGGATCCACTGCCGGAACCCGGGGCTCAGCCGGTGCAAACGGAAGGCCGGTTGTTTCACCTTCACCCCTTTGGGCGAAGCGACCTCGAAAGTAGTGGCGCCTGGATAAAAATCGCGGAGGATAAAGGCAATGAGACCATCACCGAGAAAAAGGTTTTCCAGTTTTTACCCCGCTATGACGACGAAGGAGAACTGTATCTGGGTATTGAGCACCTGCAACCGCCCCAGTCCTTATCCCTGCTTTTCCAACTGGCCGAAGGCAGCGGCAACCCGGACCTGCCAGCCGGCAAACTGGAATGGGCCTGCCTGGCCGGTGATGACTGGCAGGATATAAAGGGCGAGCAGATCGGAATGGATACCACCAACGGGCTGCTAAACAGCGGCATTGTGCAACTCCATATCCCGGCGACAGCCAGCCGACAGCATACCCGTATGCCGGAAGGGTATCATTGGATCCGGATTCGCGTCAACCGCCACAGCGAAAGCCTGAACGATGCCATTGCGATTTTTCCGCAGGCCTTACAGGCTACCTGGCTGGATCAGGGGCTGCAATCCAGCGACATCGAACGGGTGTTGCCGCCCAAAAGCATAGCCGACCCGAACGAACCAATCCCCGGATTATTGACTTTCCTGCAACCCTATTCCTCCTTTGAAGGTAAAGCCCGGGAGCAGGCGCCCGCTTTTCATCTGCGGGTCAGCGAACGGCTGCGCCACAAAGGGCGGGGGCTCACCATGTGGGATTACGAACGCCTGGTCCTCGAACAGTTTCCCGACATCTATAAGGCCAAAGCCCTTGCCGCCGATCTGCTGGACCCCGGGACGCTGCCCGGGACAGTCGCTGTTATTGTGGTCCCGGATGTTCGCTTCCGACGGCCCTTTAACCCCTTTGAGCCCAAGGCGCCGCAGAGGCAAATACAGGAGATACAAGCATTTTTGCAGAAACTGGCTCCTCCTTTTGTCCGGGTGCAGGTGCAAAACCCACGCTTCGATTACCTGCACGTCCGGGGAGCCGTCAAATTCTATGACATGAATAATTTCAATTTTTATGCCGATCAACTGAAGCGGGAACTCAAACAATTTTTATCCCCCTGGGCTTTCGAGGAGGGTGGAGAGATCACCTTCGGCAGAGAAATATACCTCAGTATGCTGGTTCATTTTATGGAAACCAGGCCTTATGTCGATTTTATCGATCAGGCGCGCCTGATTCTGAAGGAGCGACTGGCTTCCGACGGCAGCCTTCGCCCCGTGAAAGGGGTGGGCGCCGCCACCCGGCTGCGCGGCCCGGATGTGATCCTGGTTTCAACGCCAGATCACACCATCGAGTTCCTCGATGACAGCATCGATCCCCAGAAGCGGATACTTAGTGGTATCGGCTACGCAAAACTGGACCTTGACTTTAAAGTGGCGGAGGATAAGCCCCAGCCAGAATCTTAACAAAAAGAAACGTTTTACCATGGCAGATGAAAAATCCACAGGCAGGTTAAGTTTGGCGGCCTTCTTTCAGGCGGGGGACATTCCGGAGGAACGCCATTTTACGGCACTGATCCATTCTGGTATCAACCAGGTCGACGATGGCCTTACCAAAAGCCCGACCGACCCATTGAGGATTCAGGCGCCCATCAACAGAAGCGGCGACTCCACCAACCTGCTTGAGCTATTTGAAGATAACCTTAACGGCGACCCCAATTGGAGCGTCAGCCTTCGGCAGGATACCCGGGGATTGCTGATCAGCCAGGGGGACGGTAGCGGGGACGGTTTGTTCATAGATGAAAAGGAAGGATTTGTTGGGATAGGTACCCAAAACCCCAGTGTAGCCCTGCAGGTCGATGGCGATGTAAAAGCCGACTCCTTTATTGGAACGATCCAACCCGAATCGGGGACAGATAAGGGATTGGTGTTCACCGGCAGTCCTGCCCAGGCCGATGGCCCGGCGGCAAAGATGCTTTATTATGAAAGCGGCAAGGGTACAACCCTGGAAATCCAGGTGGCCGGCGGCGCTTCTGATCACATCTTATTACAACCTTCCGGGAAAGTAGGGATAAAGACCAGCAACCCTACCGCCGAACTGGAGGTGAACGGTACGGCTAAAGCAACTGCTTTCTCCGGTCTGATCCGGCCTACCGCCGGCAATACGAACAATAATGGCATCTTGTTTCCCCTGGATCCGGGCGGAGGAAGGTTCGATGCCGCCTGGATCCGGTATTACGCCCGGACTGGTGAAAATACGACCCTGGAAATTGGGGTGGACAATGATGCTCAGGACCATATTGCCTTGATCCCCTCCGGGAATGTAGGCATTGGCACCAATGCGCCGGAGGCCAAACTGGATGTAAGAGGCCATATCCGGTCGGAAGGCGGCCTGGAACTTTCCGGCGAACTACCTGGAAACACGGGCCTTAAACTTAAACTGGCCAATGGTTTTGGCTTGGGAAAAAAGGGAACCACCTTGTTTTACGCCGCCAACGGCAGCCACTCCTGGCGAGACGGCAATGCTACTGACGAACGGATGGCCTTAGCCACCGGAGCGAACGGCGGGCTGGCCGTCAAAGGAACCGGAGTATCTTCTTTCGCCGGCTCATTGGCCGTTGGCCGGGCCGCTGTGGCCAGCGGATTAACGCTGGAAGTAAACGGACACGCCAAAGCCGCTTCTTTTCAGGGCCAGATCCGGCCTACTGCCGGCAGTTCAGCCGATGCCGGCATTCTATTCCCCAGAGATCCCGGTGGCGGCAGTGGCGATGCCGCCTGGATTCGGTATTACCCGCGTTCGGGGGAAGCCACCCTATTCGAAATTGGCACCTCCAACGATGCCAATGACCACATCGTGTTGCGGCCCAACCGGGGCAACGTAGGCATTGGAAGCAGTAGTTTCATTCCCCAATTCAAACTGGATGTAGAAGGCCCAATAAGAGGCTCTTCCTTTGTCGGGCAGTTTCAACCTTCCGGCGGCAGTTCGGCCAATGACGGTATTATATTCCCCAAAGATCCCGGCGGCGGCAGTGGCGATGCTGCCTGGATTCGGTATTTTGCCCGAAAGGGCGAAGAGACAACGCTGGAGATCGGCGTGTCGAACGATTCAAATGACCATATTACCCTGAAGCCTTCCGGTAATGTCGGAATCGGCGTCGATGTGCCTAGTTTTAAATTGGAGGTAAACGGGCACACCAAAGCCACTTCTTTTCAGGGCCAACTTCGGCCCTCCGCCGGCAATTCTGAAAATGACGGCATTCTATTCCCCAAAGATCCTGGCCGCGGCAGTGGCGACGCCGCCTGGATCCGGTATTACCCGCGTTCGGGGGAAGCCACCCTATTCGAAATTGGCACATCCAACGATGCCGATGACCACATCGTATTGCGGCCCAACCGGGGGAATGTGGGCATTGGAAACGACAGTTTCATCCCCGGAGTCAAACTGGATGTAGAGGGGCCGATAAGGGCCACTTCCTTTATGGGCCCTTTGCGGCCCACCGCCGGGAATTCGGCCAATCACGGCATTCTATTCCCCAAAAATCCCGGCGGCGGCAGCGGAGATGCCGCCTGGATTCGGTATTACCCGCGTTCAGGGGAGGCCACCCTATTCGAGATCGGCACTTCCAATGATAGCAATGATCATATTGTATTGCGGCCTAATCTGGGCAATGTAGGCATTGGAAACGATGGGTTCATTCCCGAATTCAAATTGGATGTACAAGGCGCCGTGAGGGCCACCTCCTTTATCGGCGCCTTTACCGGCCAGCTGCGGCCCTCCGCCGGCAATTCTGATAGTGACGGCATTGTATTCCCCAGAGACCCCGGCGGCGGCAGCGGAGATGCCGCCTGGATCCGATACTACCCGCGTTCGGGGGAGGCGACTACCCTCGAAATCGGCACCTCCAATGATAGCAATGATCACATCGTATTGCGGCCCAACCGTGGGAATGTGGGCATTGGGAACGACAGTTTCATCCCCGAAGTCAAACTGGATGTAGAGGGCCCGGTAAAGGCCACCGGGTTTAGGATTGGCGGAACTACCCTCACGGAGGATGACCTGAAAGTATTGAAAAGCCTGGCGAATGGCAAAGCCAGCGTACATGTCAACTTTGACACCGGCATTTTCGGCATTTCTTCCAATAGTGTCGCCGCTATTCACATCCCGAGATAAAAAAAGTTTAGATCTTTAATGAAATGATCGAATTGAACAACAATATGGATCCTCCATCGCTACCCCCGGAAGTGGTAGACTACGCCACCTTTCGCGAAAAGGGGATAGCACTCCTCCAAAAACTGTCGGGCCGGGAATGGACGGACCACAATACGCATGATCCGGGTATTACCCTGCTGGAACAACTGTGCTACGCCCTTACGGACTTGAGCTACCGGATCAATTTCCCCATCCCGGACCTGATGGCCGAAGGGCTGGGGGCCAATCTGCCGGCTCATTTCAGGCCGGCAGGCATGTTATCATCCGGGCCGGTAACCCTGCTGGACTGGCGCAAGGTGCTCCTCGACACCGAAGGGGTCCACAATGCCTGGATTTACATACTGGATACGGCCTCCGAGCAGTATGATTCCCAGGTTTATTACGATCCGGTGGAAGAAGCCCTGCGCATGTCTCTCCCAATCGTCAACCGCGATTCGGAGCAGTCCATCCCCCAATCGAAATACGGGGGCTTTATCGGGTGGCCTTCATTCCCGAACCCGGCCAAAATCCGGCAAATGTCAAAAACAAGTTGCGCAGCCGCCTGCTCGAGCGGCGCAATTTATGCGAGGATTTTCACCTGATCGAAGCGTTGGCCTCGCAGGCAGTGCAGGTAAAAGCCGTCGTGGAAGTAGGTGCGGTTAGCGACCCGGCTCATTTACTGGCCAGTATTTATTTTGTGATCCAGGCTTATTTGTCGCCCAGCATCCGGTTTTACACGCTACAGGAACGCCTGGAAGCCGGTTATTCGCTAGAAAGCCTGCTCGAAGGGCCGGTGTTGGATCACGGTTTTCTGGACGATCAGGAGCTCGAAGATTTCCAGGTGCGCCGCAGCGTGCGCATTTCAGACCTGATCCGGTTGATCATGGAGATCGAGGGTGTGGCCGCCATTCATCAATTGCGGATAAGCTTGCCGGGCAGCACCCAGGTAGCTTCCACGGAAGAAGGCGAAGCCTGGGAGTTGATCCTACCGGATGGCAAGGCCCCTGTTTTGATCGTTCCCGGGCCTAGTGCCGCCCTGGCTCCTGGCGAGGGCGTCGCTTTGTCAAAAAAAGGCCTGCCCGTCCATGTGAGTTGGGCCACCACCCTCGAAAAACTGGATCAGCTAAAGCGGGCCGAAAACGAACGGGCCAAGCCACAGCGGCAGGAAACCGGGCAATTAGCCTTTAGACCAGGCCGTCAGCGACAGGCAGCGCTTCACCAATCGATCCAGCATCAGTTTCCCGAAATTTATGGGGTCGGGGAAGTGGGGCTGCCCTGGCCAGCTTCCCCACAGCGGGTGGCGCAGGCCCGCCAGTTCAAAGCCTACCTGGCCCTTTTCGATCAGTTGCTGGCCAATGCTTTTGCTCAGCTGGAAGGCGCCGGAAAATTATTTTCCCTGAAGGCAGGTGCTTCCGAAAAAGTCTACTTTTCCCAATCCATGCGCAATGAAATACCCGGTTTCGAATCGCTGATCCGATGGGAAGCTTTTGGATTGACTGCAAGAGACCCCAAATTTAAGCAAGCGATCGTTTACCAGGAAAGAATACAGGAGTGGACAGAATCCGTAGTAAATGAAGAAAGAGTACCGGAATGGACGGAGGAAAAAGATAAAGACATTGTAAAAGAAAACCTTTGGGAACGCCGAAACCGGCTGCTCAACCACCTGCTGGCCCGCTTTGGAGAGCAGTTAGACGAGCATGACGCCTCCCTGAAAAAACAACTTTTTGCCCACAAGGAAACTTTGTTAAACAACTACCCGCAACTCAGCCGGGAAAGGGGCAAAGCGTTTAATTATACCAAGCCCATTGCTTCTGCAGGCCCGGATGAGCCCATAACTGGCCCGCTGAGGTCAAATGTATCAGGGCTCGAGCGACGGCTGGCGCTTTTACTGGGTTTTCCGCCCGTACAACCCGTATCGCTCGCCGGGCTTTCGGAAAACGCCCCCGGGGGATTTCACCTGGTGGAACATATCCTCCTGCGGCCGTCGGTAAGTGATAAAAAACAGCAAAGCCCCATTATGGAATTGCCGGTGGGAGCCGACGGCAGCCGGCCGCCCCTCAAAGATCCTTTTTCCCTGCAATTAAGCTTTATGTTCCCGGCCTGGCTCTATCGTTTTGAGGAAGTTAAAAACCCTGGTTTCCGAAAGGTGGTGGCCAAAACTTTGCGGGAGGAAACGCCGGCTCATTTGCGAATTTTTGTGCACTGGTTAAGCCGGGAAGAAATGGTTGCATTTGAGGAAGCTTACCTCCAATGGATCGAACCTTTACAAACACCGTAACTATGGACGTTTTGAATGATATTCCCCTCCGGTCAAGCCGGAACCGGCTCCTGGGAATGCTTTTTCCCGTCGGCCTGTCGTCTGATCCGGCCGATCTATTCACGATCGCTCCTGCCGACCCGGTTTTCCCCTATCCCCTCCGGGATTTGTCGGTTTGTTATTCGCCCAATATTACCCTGGGAAAAATCGGCGTTATCTTTATCATTGGCGCCGAAAAAGATGAAGAAGTCGACTACGTCCTGGTGGATGAAAATGAAGCTGACAATAACGAGATTGCAGGAACGCCGCTTAACCTGGAATCAGATGCAGCATTTACAACTTTCATTCAGGAACTGGAAGGAAGAACCAAGGGATGGAAAGTCTTCACCAACGGCTCACTCGATTCTTCCCTGGAGGAATTCAAAAAAACGTTAGAAGACCGGCTTTTTCTGGTTGAATTTATTAAAACCTTAGAACCAGAGGATACAATAACCCTGACTACACTAAAATCCAGTTTGGGGGATAATCCCATTTTGAAAACGCTAAAAACGGCCTTAAGCGACAATCCCAGCCTGAACGAAGTAAAAACCGCTTTGAAAGCTAATCTTTCTTTAGAAATATTTAAAAAAACGATAGATCTCATTGATTCTTTAGCAGTGTTTGTAACCTCAGCATTTAAAGATACCATTTCCGAGGCCTTTAAAAATAAATGGTGGAGCGTTGTGCAATTTACCACGTCCCCAATTACTCAGGACGAAAGTTTTTCTATCCGCGCCACCAATAAAAAAACAAGACTAAAAGTCTTACTCGCCTCTAAGATCAATTATCGCACCAAAATTGACCCGAATCTTGACATAACTTTAATTGATACCGAAAACCCAAATACTGTGTTGGCGGGGACTATCGTTGTTGATACTATCGGCCGGTTTGAGGTTAAAATTGCCGGAAGCCAGAAAAAAGTTCACTACCAATTAATCAGGATAACAGGCACTGATGCCGAGGGCAAGCCAAGCTGGGAGAAGCGATCTGAACGATTTCCCGGAAACGGGAATGACCATTTCATACCCATACCCGCAGATGCCCAACCGGAGGATCAAGCTGAATGGGGAGTCCGGGCATCCAGAGATTTGGCAGATAGCATATCCAAAGATTTGGAGGATAACATATTCTTTGAAGAGGTTGTTATGCCGGTACGGTTTACAATTAGTATCCCCATTTATCCTAATGTTACTTTTGCTTTTGAAGATACTGCTGAAAGAACCACAGCAATTGCCTACACTACAGCTTCAGAACCCAAACCCAGTACATCAAACGTAAAGATCAGCCAGCCTCAAAAAGGAGTCACCTATAAATTGTTCGCCAGAACGCTGGAGGCTCCTCAAAACGGGCCTGCCGACTACGAACCGAACGGTGACCTTTTAAAAACACGCGAAGAACTCTTGCGTACCCAGCAAAGTGTGGAGATTTCTACTTTTAACCTCACTGATATTGACAATAAAAAGGTTGGATTAGCACCGGCTACCGGCGAATTACTGGAGAAAGACAGCTTGCTGATTATCAAAGCGGAACACAATGGAGCGGAAATAGAACTGGAAGATCACCTGGTAGCCCTGGTAAGGCCCGACCCAGGTATACAACTTCGTTCCGCTCTGGACTTCCTCCGCCTTATCAACGCGCAAAGCGGGGCCGGTTATCAACTGAGAGAGGCCAATCCACCGTTCACAGAGATCGGCCCGGTATTGTATACCGAAGCCACCGGCATTGGCCGGGAGGTGACTGACCGGGAGGGGCACAGCCGGGTATTTGGCATGCAGATCAATGGCCGGGATGTTGACTTCCCTGGTGATGCCCCGCAGCCTTCGGGGAATTATTTTAAAATTGAAAAAGCAGAAGAAAACAAATTCCTGGAATTCAGGACGGCCGATATCGAAAAGGAAAAGATTTATGAGATACTGGCCATCAAGGAATATACCGGGCTGACGGAAGTACTAAGCCACGGAATAAAAATCACTGAGGAGGGTGCCGAAATAATACCGATTGAGTAAGGTGAAAAACATGGCCGATTCCCACTCCCATATCATCAAGCGCCAGATCCTCGAGCTGCACGGCCTGCGGCAAGAGGATGCCCATGACATGCAGGAGCGGATGCGGCGGCTGTACTACAGCCACCTGCTACCCATCATTGACCGGCACCTGAGCCGGCTCAGCCCGAATGGGCAAACCTTTCGCATCGAAAAACTGGAGCTCGACCTGGGCGCCATCGATGCCTTAGACTTCGATTCGGAGCTGCTCCGCGAGCTGGAGAGGCAGTTGCAAGCCCAGTTGGGCCGGTTGACCCCGCCGGAGGAGGCGCCCGCAGCAGCACCCCGCCCGCCGGAAGCACCCGGCGCCCGTCACCGTGAGCTTTTCCAATACTTCGTCGAAACCGGCAGCCTGCCCTGGTGGGCCAACCCACAGTCCGACAACCCGGTGGTGGAAAGCCTGGATTATTTGCTCGAACAAGAACCGCACTTGCTGGTCGGCGATATGCGCCGCTGGCTGCCCCGGGAGTTTTACCTGCGCCGCCTGGTTCGGCAGTTGCCTCCGGATCGCATCCTGCGGCTCGCCGGCCTGCAGGCCCGGCTGCCGGCCGGCAATTTCGAGCAAATGGCTGCGGCGTTTTTTCAGTTGCTCGGGCCCCTGTCGGCCGCCCTGGATATTAGGCACAGCCGCTTGCTGGAAGAGGCGCGCCTGAAGCTTTTGCAGGCCGCCTTTTTCCGCCCGGCGCCCGTTACTGAAGCTACTGCCTTCTGGCAGGAATGGCTGCTGCAACTGGCAGTCGTTTTTCGGATCAAATATGCGCGCTGGCTGGAAGCGCTGCAGGCCAACCTATCGGAACCTACTGCTGCGGACTTGCCCCCAAAGGCCGGTGCAACGGCTATCATCCGGCAGTTGGCCGAGGAGCACCAGGGAGCAAAGAAACCAACTCCCTCCCCGCCAGTTGCCACCACCCCCTTTCAGGAACTGTTCGAATCCCTGGCGGAGGCACTCCGAAAAATGGATCCAGAGGCATCTGTTACCCTAAAGAAAGGTAAACCACTGGAGGCGATTATCCAGTGGCTGACGGAAGAGATCCGGAAGGAAGGAGCCCCCCCATCCACAGGCGCCAAAACAGCCGACTCCTTGCTGGCCCTCCTCCGACAGCTGGCGGAGGAACTCCAAAAGGAAGGACAACCGGCATCGGCGGCCTCCAATACCGAATATCTGTTGCGGGCTGTCTCCCAAAAACTGAAGGAAGAACAAGCCTTATCTGATGAAGGCCAGGCGGTACTTGCCCAAACCTTCCGGCACTGGTTGACGCGCCCTACCCCATCCGGTTTAAAGGCACTAAGCGGCCTGCTGGAAACCATCCTGTCCAAAAACGAAAAACTCCGCCCGGCACTGGCCAAACAATGGGCCTCCCACCTGGAAGCCGTCCTCCGGGAGCCCGGCTTGCCGGCTCGCCTGCGGAAAGAACTGCCCCCCCTGATCCAAAAGCTCCGGGCGGGCAGCCTGGGCAGGCCGGAAACAGATTCCATGCTACAGTTGCTGGCCGAAGTGCGCCCGCAGACAGCCGGCCAGGAACGGCCGGCACAACCAACGATAGCAAAAGAGAACGCCGTCGCCGCCGCCCCCCGGAGTGATAGCTTCAGCAAAACCGGCGAAATCTTCATCAACAACGCCGGCCTGGTGATCCTCTGGCCCTATTTGCCGCGCTTTTTCCAGTCGCTGGGCCTGGTGGAGGGCAAGCAATTTGTGGATGTGGCCGCCATGCACCGCGCGGCGGGCCTGCTGCAATTCCTGGCCGACGGCTTGCCCGAAACGCCGGAATACCTCCTCGCCTTCAACAAGGTCCTCTGCGGCCTGCCCTGGGATGAGGTGCTGGAATTCGGCGAGCCCGTCACCGAGGCGGAAGCGGAGGAATGCGATGTCTTTTTACAGGCCGTGATCGCCAATGCACCCGTTCTGAAAAATATGTCGGTCGATGGTTTCCGCGGTACCTTCCTGCTACGTAAGGGTATGCTGCGGCCGCTGGCCGATATGTGGGAACTGCATGTGGAAAAGGAGACTTACGACGTGGTGCTGAATCAGTTTCCGTGGTCGTGGAAGTTGGTGAAGCTGCCGTGGCTGGAGAAGGTGGTGGTGGTGGAGTGGTGAGTGGTGAGTGGTGAGCAGGGTGAGGGGGAGGTTCGGTATTCGGTATTCGGAGGTTCGGTATTCGGAGGTTCGGTATTCGGAGGTTCGGTATTCGGGGTTCGGAATTCGGGGGTTCGGTATTCGGAATTCGGAGGTTCGGTATTCGGGGGCGAACGGCGAACCTGCGAACTGCGAACCTGCGAACTGCGAACTTGCGAATAGCGAACCTGCGGGATTCGGTATTCGGGGGCGAACGGCGAACTTGCGAATAGCGAACCTGCGGGATTTGGTATTCGGGGCGAACGGCGGCGAACAGCGAACCTGCGGGATTTGGTATTCGGGGCGAACTGCGAACTTGCGAACGGGCGAACCTGCGAATAGCGAACCTGCGGGATTTGGTATTCGGGGGCGAACTGCGAACTTGCGAATAGCGAACCTGCGAATAGCGAACTTGCGAATAGCGAACCTGCGAATAGCGAACCTGCGGGATTTGGTATTCGGGGGCGAACTGCGAACAGCGAACTGCGAATAGCGAACCGGCGAACTGCGAACCGGCGAACAGCGAACTGCGCGAACTGCGAATAGCGAACCTGCGAATAGCGAACCTGCGGGATTTGGTATTCGGGGGCGAACTGCGAACAGCGAACTGCGAATAGCGAACCGGCGAACTGCGAACCGGCGAACAGCGAACTGCGAACTTGCGAATAGCGAACCTGCGAACTGCGAACTGCGAACTTGCGAATAGCGAACCTGCGAACTGCGAACTGCGAACTTGCGAATAGCGAACCTGCGAGCTGCGAACCTGCGAATAGCGAACCTGCGAATAGCGAACCTGCGAATAGCGAACCTGCGAACTGCGAACCGCGAACCGCGAACCGCGAACAAACCAAACACAATGGAAGAAACCAACGATAAGATCAAAGCCAACGCGAGGAGCCTGGAAAAAGAACTCCAGTGGTTCCGCCAGGTGCTGGATACCCGACTGAAGCTCTACTTCGGGCAAGAGGCGGAATACAGCGATATCTATGAGATCGAGCCGCCGGCTCCGGTAGGTTCTGACTCCAACTGGGCAGCCTTTCTGGCCAAATACCAGCCCGGTGTCGAAGAGCGGCTGGCGCTGTTGCTGGGCCTGGTTCCCTATATCGAGCCGCGGTTGCTGGATGTATTTTTCACCAAAAACGCCCAGTACGACCGCCCCTTTTCTGAATTCGGAGGGCTGAGCAATGGGCAACACAAAGGGTTTATCCCGACCGGAGAGACCCTGCTCTTCCTGCTGGCTGCCAACCACCTCGATCGGCGCTTCGGCGCCATGCGCTTGTTCCACCCGGATCACTATTTCGCCATAGAGCATTTGCTCTGGCTGGAGAAAGGCGAGACGCCGGGGTTGCCGCTGGCGGGCGCACTGACCGTCTCCGACGAGTGGGTGGCCTACTTCACCCACGGTGAAGCACTGAAGCCTGTGTTCGGCAAGGATTTCCCGGCCGAGGAAATCCGGACGCAGCTGGAGTGGACAGACCTGGTGCTCAACAACCAGACGCGCCGGCAGATCCGAGAGATGGAGACCTGGATCGAACACGGCGACACCCTGCTGAATGACTGGGGCATGGCCGGCAAGATCCGCCCCGGCTTCCGGGCCCTCTTCTACGGCAAACCCGGCACCGGCAAGACCATGACGGCCTGCCTGCTGGGCAAGGCCACCGGCCGGGAGGTCTACCGCATCGACTTGTCGATGGTGGTTTCCAAATACATCGGCGAAACGGAAAAGAACCTCGCCCGGGTCTTCCGGCAGGCGGAAAGCAAGGGGTGGATTCTGTTCTTCGACGAAGCAGATGCCCTCTTTGGCAAGCGCTCCGAGACACGGTCTTCCCACGACCGCTACGCCAACCAGGAGGTGGCTTACCTGCTGCAGCGCATCGAAAGCTTTGACGGTATCATCATCCTGGCCTCCAACTTCAAGGAGAACGTTGATGAGGCCTTTACGCGGCGGTTCGAAGCCGTCATCCAGTTTCCGATACCCGGAGTGGAGGAGCGCCTGCGGATTTGGCAGCAGGGTATCTCCCCCAGCGCCGCCCTGGCGCCGGAAGTGGACCTCAGGGAGATCGCCCGCCGCTTCGAGCTCAGCGGGGGGGCTATTTTGAATGTGGTGCGCTACGCTTCCCTGGAGGCGCTGCGGCAGGGGGGTAATGTCATTACGATGGGTAGTATACAGCAGGGGGTTCGGCGGGAGTTGGTGAAGGAGGGGAAGGTGGTGTGAGGGTTAATATAGGCCTTTTTTCTTATCTTTACTACCATGAGAAAGTACCCCATCGGCATACAAGACTTTAGTAAGCTAATAGAAGGTGGCTATATCTATGTAGACAAGACCAAAGATATCCTTCGACTGATCGAATCCGGGCAGTATTATTTTCTGTCTCGCCCCCGGCGCTTTGGGAAGTCTTTGTTGATCTCAACACTCAAATATCTGTTTCTGGGAGAACAGGAGTTGTTTGAGGGTTTGTGGATAGCGGGCAAGTATGATTTTCAACCACATCCGGTGCTTCACTTTTCTTTTAGCACTTTGGGGTACAAAGACCTGGGCCTGGAAGCCGGCCTTCATCAGGCGCTCAACAACAAGGCCAGAGAAGCGGGTTTTGCGCTTACGCAACAGGGGCTTGGGCCTCGCTTTCAGGAGTTGATCCAGCGATCGGTAAAAGATGGGCAAAAGGTGGTGCTGCTCATTGATGAGTACGACAAACCGCTGGTGGATTATATTGACAACCCCGAGCAGGCCGAAGCCAACCGCGATATTTTGAAAAATTTCTTTTCGATCATTAAAGATGCCGATTCGTTTCTACGCTTTTTTCTGATCACGGGCGTATCAAAATTCAGCAAGGTTTCCCTTTTTTCGGACCTGAACCATTTGCGGGACATTACGCTGGTGGATCAATTTGGGACGATCGCCGGTTATACACAGGCCGAACTGGAAACATCTTTCGAAACGGATATCCAGGCATTTGCTCAGAAAACCGGGGAATCGACTGATGAGCTGAAGGATAGAATCAAACTTTGGTACAATGGATACAGTTGGGGGACAGACACCCGGCTTTACAATCCTTTTTCCATCCTCAACCTTTTTGCCTCAAAGCAATTCGCCAACTATTGGTGGGAGACCGGTACGCCGACTTTTCTAATCAAACAGCTAAGAGACGGATTTCACTACAACCTCGATCAACTGGAAGCTGGCCAGGTAATGTTCGAAAGCTTCACCCTGAACAACTTGAATTGGCTGGCGCTGCTCTTCCAAACGGGTTACCTCACGATCCAAAATTATGACCCGGCGGATAGGCTGTACACCCTTGGATATCCCAACCTGGAAGTGAAGGACACCATGCATCAGCATCTGCTGGCTGCCTTTCGGGAAACAGCTAATACCGATAGCTTACCTTTATTGATCAAGATAAAACGTGCATTGGAAAAAGGTGAACTGGAACGGGCCATTGAATTAATCAACATCCTATTCTCCACCATCCCCTATCAGCTCTTCCAGCAAAAACAGGAGGCCTTTTTCCACGCGGTCCTGCATTTGGCCTTTTCCGGTGTTGGTTTGCTGGTGCAGTCCGAAGTGAGCACTGCCAAAGGCCGGGTGGATACCGTTGTGCACACCAACGATCGAATCTATGTGATGGAGTTTAAACTGGATGGCTCCGCCGAATCGGCCCTGGAGCAAATTCGGGAAAAGCGCTACGGCAGTCCTTTCCTCGACCAGGAAAAAGAAGTCATTGCCCTGGGCGTGAATTTTAGTTCTGCTGAAAAAGAAGTAGCGGAGTGGCGGGCTATGCCTTATACGTCTTTGCTGGTGGAGGGGTGAAAGGGGCGGCTTTCTCTCACGCTGGGGCAAGTGGGAAGGTGGTGTGAGGGTTGGGGCTATGTCATTTCTTGTCCATCCCAATAATAAACCTCCAAGCTTATAGAATGGTTTTGCACTTCGTTTTCAAATCCTGCTGATACCGGCGGCCCTACTTGTTGAACCCGTAACCCCATGCCATTAGGATGACTTAGTCTATTTAACCATGATTGTCCTGCAACTCTTTGAAATCCTGTCAAACTGCCATGCCATTGGGCGAATTTTGCATGGCAGGTACTCCTATATATGATTTGAGGAGGCAAATCGTTGCGATTAGATAGGGTTCAGTCAAGCTGAACCATTTTCCAAAAGTATGTCGGGAAATATCATTCCATCCTAGGGTACTTTTGAACAGTTGTTGCAGAGTTTATCTGTTGAGGATCATGGTCCAGGTTGGCAGATAATGATGCATTAGTCGCCGAATGGATATCCTTAAATTCAGAAGTGCTAATTCCTTTTAATAAATAATGACCCGTGCAAATTGGATAATACTTCTTTGAATCATGGCTTGAAGCAACCAGGAAGGGATTGCCCATGAGGTGAGCTTGTTAACTTCCTGGAATTACCTGTATCCTTCTCAGCGTTCTTATTTCCTATTTGCATAGCAAGTCCGCCAAATTTTGTGGCCTCCCGCTCCAACCCCACATCATCATTCACATCCACCTTCCCTTTTAGCTTCCTAGTCGGCCTCACCCGCCCCTCCTTCTGCTGCACCACATGCCAGGCCTCATGCGGCAAATGCTTCTCCTGCCCCGGCCCGATATGAATGTCTGTGCCCTGAGCGTAGGCCAGGGCGTGGAGCTGCGCCGGTTTGGAAGAATTGTAGTGCACCTGCACATCGTCCAGGGAATGGCCGGAGAGTTGCTCGACGCCGGCTTTGAGCTGATCGGGCAGGCCAGTGTTATTCGGGGGAGGCAGGGAGGCGGGAGTAGCTTGTTGTCTGCTATCCATCACCGGTTGGATGGGGAGGTTTGGGTTGTCCGCAAAATCCAGGCCGTACTCGGGAGGAGCTATCTGCTGGCCTTTTTGCCCAGACAGAATGCCCGGTTTCGGACTGGATGGGGTAAACTGAGCCGTTCGGGTAGTATGAATTTTCATATTATGAATGTCTTCTTGAATAACGAGTGAACGCCTGCTCACTTCTTTTTCAAATCCCCCAGTCCCAAAAAACGAGCTTTAAGGCTGCCGGCACCTCCAAGATAGTGCACTGCACTGGCCCAGAAATTCATAGTTACTCTGGGGTCATTTTCAGAAATCGCGACCCCAACTGGAGGCCCGTTGGGGTTTGAAAAAACATAGGCATCACCGGTTTTATTATAATTGATTTCCTGCATCAATGTCAGATTTGCACCAGCGGCAGGCCAAGTGCTTAATTTGCTCTTTAAATCCTTGAAAAATTCCGGCGCATCCATTGGTTCCGTAGAATCCGGATCATGAACCAGTGTTTTATATCCGTTCCGCTGAATAGCATTAACCCCTACTCCGGAAAGCCCGGTTGATGATGCCTGCTGAACGGTATGCACCGTTTCATGAAATAATATACTTTTTCCTGTCGGCGTACGATGATCGGCTGCTTTTCGAGTCGCGAAAACATTATTGTTGATGGCAAAAGCATTCGAATGGAATTGACTGTTCAGTTTTTCTGCCACCGCGCCGGTATGGAGCCGCACCAGTCCGAGGTTTGTGCCCAAAGCCTTTTCGGCAGGAGCCTTTATCTCCTGGGGAAGCGGCCGGCCTTTACCTTTTGCGCGTTCCACATCCTCGGCAATTTTTGGGGATTGAACGCCTGACGCAACTCCTCCGGAGGACCTGAGCACTTTGTGCAACTTTGGCAGGCAGGGAGAGAATAGGTTCCGACACGGGTTTTACGGTACTCTTTCCCTGAACTTCCCCCATGATGCGATCCGCCAACCGGCCTGCCTGCTTTTCGTATTTATCTCCAGCGGGCCGGAGGACATACGGTGCACCGGTATTCTGGTCGGCAAAATCGAGCCCATAGGCCGGGGGGCTTTCCTGCATTGCTTTTGAGTAAGAGGAAGATTCAGCCTGAGAAGAACGCTGAACAAAACGCTTGTTGCGGGAAGTATGGGTTTTCATCTTAGGTATTTAGATTTCTACTAAAGTTAAGTAATTCCTCCCGTTTTTCTCAACCTCATGCGAAAATGCGCGAAAATAACAAAAGGATGCGCGGAATGACAAAGCATGGAAGGCGGAAGTACCGTATTTTTGTATTGAGCAGCGGTTGGCCATTGGCCATTCGCGGTTAGCACGCAATGCCGGTAAGTTATCCTGCACCATACCCTTAACCCTTATCATGCACCCACACAACCCTGACCCTCTTCCAACTGCTGCGGAACATAATGCTATAGAGCCGCCTGACGGGATGCTTTCCAGAGAGCAGGCCTTTTTACAGAAGGCCGAACAAATTATCCACGCCAATTTGGGAGATAGCCATTTTAACGTCCCGGCCTTCGCCGATGAGGTAGGCCTGAGCGTTTCTCAGCTCAACCGCCGGTTGAACGCGCTGATCGGCCAGCCGGCCGGCGCGCTGATCCGGGATGTCCGCCTGCGCTTTGCCGCCGGTTTATTGGCCAGCAACGCTGCCTCGGTGCGGGTGATTGCGGGCCGGGCCGGCTATAAAAACCAGGCTCACTTTTGCCGCAGTTTTAAGAAGCAGTATGGGTGCCCGCCTTCTGAGTACACTGTTAAATAAGTACTCTGTTAAATAAGTAAATTGTCGTTTCTGGACGATGGATTTTCGTTCTAATCGAGGAGCGCCCGCCCGCCTGCTGCGCAAGCCGGCAGGGAGCCTGATAGCCTTAGCTATCAAGGCGAGGACGGGACGAAGAGTAGGGCGAAAAGGCACGGCCAGAAGCATAAGATATTTATTTAACAGAGTACTAAGTAACTTTCCGTTTTAGCAGTGCCCTCCATTGCTGCTACAACAGCTTGCTCGTGGAGGCCATGCGATCCGGCCTACGCCAAGGCTCTGGATGGGCAGGCAGGATGATCGAGGCTAAATACACGGGAGGCCAGGCGATCCCGCCTACGCCAAGGCTCTGGATGGGCAGGCAGGATGATCGAGGCTAAATACACGGGAGGCCAGGCGATCCCGCCTACGCCAAGGCTCTGGATGGGCAGGCAGGATGATCGAGGCTAAATACACGGGAGGCCAGGCGATCAGGCCTACGCCAAGGCTCTGGATGGGCAGGCAGGATGATCGAGGCTAAATACACGGGAGGCCAGGCGATCCGGCCTACGCCAAGGCTCTGGATGGGCAGGCAGGATGATCGAGGCTAAATACACGGGAGGCCAGGCGATCCGGCCTACGCCAAGGCTCTGGATGGGCAGGCAGGATGATCGAGGCTAAATACACGGGAGCCAGGCGATCAGGCCTACGCCAAGGCTCTGGATGGGCAGGCAGGATGATCGAGGCTAAATACACGGGAGGCCAGGCGATCCCGCCTACGCCAAGGCTCTGGATGGGCAGGCAGGATGATCGAGACTAAATACACGGGAGGTAAGGCGATCAGGTACCACGCCAAGGCTCTGGATGGGCAGGCAGGATGATCGAGGCTAAATACACGGGAGGCCAGGCGATCCGGTATACGCCAAGGCTCTGGATGGGCAGGCAGGATGATCGAGGCTAAATACACGGGAGGCCAGGCGATCCGGCCTACGCCAAGGCTCTGGATGGGCAGGCAGGATGATCGAGGCCAAATACACGGGAGGCCAGGCGATCCGGCCTACGCCAAGGCTCTGGATGGGCAGGCAGGATGATCGAGGCTAAATACACGGGAGGCCAGGCGATCAGGATGATCGCGGCACGAGATGCGCGAAAATGACAAATGATTGCGCGAAAAAGGCAAGAAGAGGATGGTGCAAAATCGTAACTTTAGGAATTGAGAAAAGTGCTTTTACAGAGAACCTCTAAATTTGAAGCTATAAATCTTTTATCCCAGTTACAATGCCCAATTTTCAGCTTATCCAGCGATTCCCGCTTTACCCAAAATGGGAGCTGACAACTTTCACCGGCTGCCGAAGCTTCATGCGTAGGCATGCGAGTTGTCCGCTCCCTTCTCCCGGAAACCTTGTGGTAGAAAGTCAGCAGACAGCGGAGCAACCTTTCTGGGAAGCCAAAGCGGGAATCGCTGTAGCCTATCCCATCTTTCCCTGTCTACCTTATGTAAGTAGTCTAGCATATCTATTTTATAACTCGCACGCCAATGGGAAATTGGCGCCCGAGACAGCGTTGTCGGGGTGCAATTTATTTCATCAGTCGCTTCGCTCGTGTTCTATTGCGCTCCGACTTGAGCTCCGGTTAAACACAATCTAAATATGCTTGACTACTTAACAGACGGGTATGGAATTTAACCTACGCTAAAACCGCATACAAGATGTCCACACCAACTTATTCCATTCTTTCCATTGACGGCGGAGGAATCCGCGGCATCATCCCATGCATGGTGCTTACTGAGATCGAGCGCCGCTCCGGGAAGCCTATCGCCGAACTATTCGACCTCATTGCCGGCACTTCTACCGGCGGCATCCTCGCCGGCGGCCTCACCATCACAGATGCCGACGGGAAACCCAAAAATCCAGCGAAAAAACTACTTGAGCTCTATACCGGCGACAAAGGGAAAGAGATTTTCAAGAGCCCGCCGATCGGCAAGCTGAATTATGTAAAACTCTTGTGGAAGAGCCTGTTCCCTTCCAAAAACATCGAACAGGTACTGGAAGCGGAGTTTGGCGATGCCTGGCTGAGTGATACCTATAAGCACACCGATTTGCTGATCACTTCCTACAACACCCAGGAAATGACCCCCTTTTACTTCCGTTCTTCGGAAGTCAGAAATGCCCCCAAAGAGGGTAGGGAGAGAGCGGTGGAGGACTTCCTCATCCGGGATATTGCCCGGGCTACCTCGGCCGCGCCGACCTATTTCCCGCCCAAGTGGCTCGCGTATTCGGGCGCCTTCCGGGAAAAGAAGTTAAAGGACCTGGCCCTTATCGACGGCGGCGTCTTTGCCAACAACCCCTCAGTGTTAGCCTACGTAGAAGCCATGGAGATGTGGAAGGAAACGCCCCATTACCAGTCCCAGTTCCGGGCGCCGATCGAAGCAGTTGTATCGGGTGGCAAAGGAATGGCGGCGACCGCCACACCCGACAATTTCGCCCCTCCCATCCTGCTGATATCCCTCGGCACCGGACAGACCCGCAAAACCTACCCCTATGCTAAAATAAAGGGCTGGGGAATCTCCTGGCTCATGCCGGTCATGAATATTCTCATGCAGGGCGTTTCAGAATCCGTCCATTATCAGATGAAATACCTGCTGCCGGATTATCACGTGGAGATCAACGGGCAACCTACCAAGAAATCCCGCTACCATCGCCTGAACATCGAAATTGCCAAAGAATACTCCGAGATGTCCGACGTTTCGGCTAACACCCGAAAACGCCTGGAACAATACGGACAAGAACTGATCGACGCTCGCAGCGAGGAAATTGATGAAATAGTGAAGCAATTGAAGAACATTGCAGAATTGAGGCCTGTAAGAGATTTTTAAACAAAAAAACAAAAATATGGCAAAAGGGATGTCTCTCCACATCGGCGTCAACGAGGTTGACCCGGATCACTACTGGAAAAGCATGGATGAAAAAGGCTGGAAAGGCCGCCTCGAGGGATGTGAAAACGATGCCCGGGCCATGCACGACCTGGCCGTAAAGCAAGGGTTTGAAGCCACCCTGCTGATCACCCGGGAGGCCACCCGGGAAAAAGTAAAAGCCGCCATCGAAAAGGCAGCAAAAACCCTTGTCCCCGGGGATTTCTTCTTTCTGACCTACTCGGGGCACGGCAGCCAGGTGGCCGATATTTCCGGGGATGAGATGAATGATGATGTCCTGTTTGGAGGCACAGGAGATACCCGGGATGAGACCTGGTGCCTGTACGACAAGCAACTGCTCGATGATGAATTGCTTTACCTGTGGGCCCAATTCAAGGAAGGCGTCCGCATCCTGATTTTTTCAGACAGCTGCCACAGCGGCACCGTATCCAGGGGGTTGTTGGGGGAAGATACACCCGCCGTAGAAGAAGGCATCGGTTACCGCCTGGTTCCCCGGGCCACCCTGGCGGCCACCTACATCAAAAATCAGGAATTTTACAATGGCCTTCAGTCTGAGGGTGATATTCTTCCGAAGGTAAAGGCTCGGGTATTGCTCTTTTCGGGTTGCCAGGATGATCAGTTGTCGCAAGAAGACCAGCTCAGCTTCCCCCCCCACGGTTTTTTCACCCTCGCCGTACTGAATGCCTGGAAGGCGGGCGACTTCGAAAACTATACCGATTTTTTTACCCGGATCACCGAAAAAATTCCGAAAAGCCAGACGCCCAACCGCTATGTCTTTGGCGAAGAGATCAGCGATTTTGAGTCGGGCAAGCCGCTGACGGTGTGAGTGGTGATGGCTAAGAGAGGCGCCCACGCCATTTACCACAAATAAGGCGCACATCACCCGCTAAAAGGAACCCATGGCAGTGGGCTTGTTGGTTTCCGCCAGCAGGATTCTTAATTTCGAACCATTAATAATCAGCGTTATCCAGCGTGAGCAGTGAAAGAATCAGATTTTATAATACCCCTTCGGTTTAGAGCCTGGCTGGCAACCATGATACTGGCCTCCCTGCTCGGTCAAAGTTGCAACCACTTTGATAGCAGCAGCTTCAACCCCAATCAGCTCGAAGCCAGGCCGGAATCCCAGCTCCGGCAGTACGCCGACACCAGCCGGACGCTGCCACGGATAGCGGCGCTGTCCGCCAAGCAACAAGTGGACAGCTTCCTCTATTTTGCGGAATGGCTCAAAAATTACGATGAAAATAGCTCCCTGTTTTACGCGCAGCAGGCCTACGATCTCGCTACGGAAAAGAACTGGAATTTCCCCAGAGGGGCCAGCGCTTACCGTATTGCCGTACTGAAGGGGCGAAAAGCCAAGTTTGGAGAAGATATCGAAGACGCGATGGTGGACGCCAGGATCAGCAAGCGGCTACTCGGGCCGTATGATAATGATTATTGGCAGGTTGACATCAATAACTTAACTGGCGTCCTGTTTAGAAAAGCTTCCCAAATGGATTCTGCCCGATACTATTTCGAACGGGCCTTACAGGCAGTGGACAACCTGACTGAGGAAAAAGAAATTATTTATCGAAACAAAGCTATGGTCTTGTATAATTTAGGCACGACCTATCCGATGAAAGATTCGCTTGAAAAAAACACCTACTACCTGCGTAGTGACAGTTTGTATCAGGCTCTTGGTGACAAGGAAATTCGTACGCGCCTTTGGCTGGACTGGGGTATTTTTTATCAATATCACAATGCATTCTCACAAGCCGATTCCCTCTTCAATCTTTGTTTAGCATATGCACAGCAATATAATGATATTAACCTTTTAACCCTGGCTTATCAGGAAAAGGGATTTCTATACAGCCGGAAATTTAATTTGTATGGAAATCCGGAAGATTTCACCAGCGCCTTACAAAACCTGCAGCAATGCCTGGACTATGCCAACGACAATGATTACCGAACCTATGAAATTTTAGGAAACATCTTTCAGCGTAGTTGGGCCATTGATATCGATGAGAGCCATGCTGATTCGGCCATAATCTATTACAAACTGGCCATGAAAGAAGCCCGGAAAGAAGGAGCCATAAAAAAGATGAAAGCCCTGAGCGCCAACATAGCTGCGCTTTGTAGTTATGGAGGCGGATTACATCAACCCGCTTTGGGAGGAAAATTAGAAACGTTTTTGGATAGTAATTATACTGGCGTGGTAGAGACCATAACCAATAATACTAAAACCGCTTATCAGCGGATCAATAAGGTAGAACAAAGAGACATACAGGTGAGCGCCGCCAACAAAAGGCGCAACCAGTTATTCATTGGCCTGGCGGTTCTGTTCGTGGCCGCCACCCTCTTCATTTTCGCATTGCAACGCCAGCAAAACCGGCGTTTGAAGGCCGAAATGGAAGCCCTACGGGCTCAGATCAACCCACACTTTATTTCCAATAGTTTAAATGCGATTGAAAACCTGGTGAACCAGGGTAATGCCGAGGCGGCTTCCAAATACCTGGTTCATTTTTCCCGTCTTTCCCGGCAAATTTTGAACGGGTCCAAAAGCGCCACCACCAACCTGGCCAGCGAACTGAAAACCCTGGAACACTTCCTGGCCCTGGAACAATTGCGTTTCCGGGAAAAACTGGCGTACGATATTCAGGTCGATCCGCTGGTAGATACCGAGCGGGTCATCGTTCCGGCTATGATCTTACAGCCTTATGTCGAAAACGCCATCTGGCACGGCATAAAGCCCAAACCCAAAGGTGGGCTGGTTCGGGTCACCATCCAAAAAGAAGGAAAAATACTGGTTTGCAACATTGAAGACGATGGTGTCGGCAGAGAAAAATCCAGCGCCATGCGCGAAGCTTCCGTCCTGAAACACAAATCGATGGGCATGCAGATCACCGAAGAGCGGTTGAAATCCATCGGCCGGATCAAGGGCTCGCGGATCATTATTCAGGACCTGAAAGACGAGAGCGGGCAGGCCAGCGGCACCAGAGTCATACTTAGATTGCCGTATCGACTGAGGAAAGCACAAAATTCATAAACTTTTTTTAACTATAAAATACCAGATCATGGCTCAAGAAGAAAAGCCTAATCCGATACAAACACAAAGCGAAGAAGAAGGCGGCATGCGCCCCGGCAACGGCGACATCCGCGTCCTCTTAGTCGGCATCAACGATTACAAGGACGAACGGGTCAAGGACCTGGGCGGCTGTATCAGCGACATCAACCGGGTGGAATCGTTTCTGAAGAACCGCTTCGGCATTGAGCCCAGCACCCCGGCCAGCAATACCGGGAGCGATCCCATCAAGGAATTTAAGACCTACCCCATCCCCCACGACGGATACAACCAACTGATGATTTGCCGCCTGGAAGACGGCCAGGCCACCTACGCCAACATCGTCCAGGCTTTCCACGACTTCCTCAAACCGGCCGGCGTCAACGACCGCGTCTGGTTTCACTTCAGTGGCCACGGCACTCAGTCGCCAACCGCCGAGGAGTTTTTCAACCTGGAAGGCGGCGAAGACCAGTGCCTGGTTTGCCACGATTTCACGGTGGATGCAGAGACCAAAGAGATTAAAAACCTGCTGGCCGACAAGGAACTGGCCGTGCTGCTAAACGAAGTGGCCTCCGGTGACGGCGGAACGCCCCACATGGTGATCACCCTTGATTGCTGCCACTCCGGCGGCGCTACCCGCGATGCTACGATCAGCGATCACAATTTTAAAAGCCGACACACCGTAGTAGACGCCTCTGGCCTGCGCCTGCTGGGCTCCTACCTGAACGGCCACTATACCGAGCTGGTGAAAAGGGGCGGCCACCTGGAGGCGCCTGCCTCCGCTCATGTGGTGATGACCGCCTGCAACAACCTGCAACTGGCCGGCGAACTCGGGGGCGGCTTCTTTACCGCAGGGCTGATCGACGCCCTGGAAAGCGTCGGCGGCAAGATCAGCTACGCCGACCTGCAGGTCCGCACCCGCGCGGCAGTGCGCAAGAAAGGCCGCGACCAGACGCCCCAGTTCGATGTACTGGGCGGCGCCAAGGCCTACACCCGCTTCCTGGAAGGCACCCCGGAAGGAGACCCCGACAAGTACGAAGTCAAATTTCAAAATGGCGCGTGGACAGTCGCCTGCGGCGCCATCCAGGGGATGTCTACCCAAGCCATGCAGAAAATGGCCACTTCGGGCAATCAGCCCATCCTGCTGGAGGTTTTCTCCTTTGAAAGCGCCGATAAGGAAAAACCGGCCGCCATAGCAAAGATCCTGGAAGTGGGGCCGCAGTACAGCACCATCGGGCCTCTGGAAGAAGGAGGAGAACTCGGCCTCGATGCCCGCGGCTCTTACTACGGTATGCTCAATTATTTCCCGGCAGAACCGTCCTTTGTGAAGATCACCGGAACCCCGGATGCCGTCCAGGCTTTTAAGGACAACTGGGCAAATTATTCCAAAATAGGCGCCAAGAACATCCACTTCGCCACCGAGCCGGATCCGGACAAGCCCCAGGATTTGGAAGTAGTGATCGGCCCCGATAGCTACCGCATCAAGGACCGCCAAACCGGGAAGTTTGCCGATGCGGAGTATGGCCTGGCCACCCCCAATGAAGTCCTCATCGACCTGATACAGATCGTCAACTGGCGGCGGTTGCGGGATCTGGAAAACACCGACCCGAAGTCGAACCTGAAAGTAAGAATAGACCAGGAAGACGGCTCCTTTCAGTTGAAAGACAAGATCACCCTGAAGATCGACTTCGAAGGGAAAGGAGATATTGTGGTGGAACCCCAGCCAGAAGACCAGGGCAATACGCTGGTCCTCAAGGCGACTAAAACAAACAGCATATCGAACGACCACCCCAACGAGCGCTATTTCCACCTGACGCCGAAGATCACCATTGAAGGCAAAACGGAGCCCTTGTATTTCTACCTCTTCAAATTGTGGTCGTGGTACGGGATCACCGCCGATGAAGAAAAGAAATCGGAAGGCGTAGCCGCCGATAAAACGAAGCTGTTGGAATTCCAACGGTTCCGGTGGGGCATCGCCGAGGAGGAGGAAAGCGACACGGCCTACTTTAAGCTGGTGGCCACCTCCGAGGAGCTCGATTACCACCAGCTCCTGCAGGATGGAGTCTGGGATGGCAGGGGAAGGCCAAAACTGGAATTCAAACCAGAGGCCAGCGGTTTCAAGGATTGGGCCGTAGCTACCCTGAAGGTGACGATCGTCCGGGAGAGTTAATACTACTTTATGTCATTAAGTAGTCGGACAGATTTAAATTTAGTTCAATGTTGCACTCGCGGGCGTCCCCGCCTACTGTACCAGTATGGCCGGCAGGCACGCCCGTGAGTGATTCAGGCAGCATAGGCTGAGCCACGCCCGGGCGTGGACGCCCGACCGTGCTATCAATACGTAAAATAAATCTGTCCGACTACTTACTTACTTAAAACCAACACCATGTCCATCTCCCGCAACCAAACCCTTGGCTTCCGCCAAAGCCACGCCTTCGTCATCGGCATCAACGAATACCGGGGGCTGGACGCTAATCTGAAAACGGCCGTGCAGGACTCGGAAGACGTCGCCCTACGCCTCAAGGCCCTGCAGGGTTTTGATAATGTGTTGCTGATGAATAATGTCGGCAAGAGCCAGGCCATGGCCCTGCTGGATTGGCTGAAAGATTCGGAACGGCCGGCGGCCCTTTCCATCCCCAACCAGAGCTTTGGCACGGCGCCCCTCCCCTACTCCTCCCGCATCGCCTGGCTGAAGTTGGCGGAGGAATTAGAAGAAGGCCAGAAAGATGCACTCCCTTCCTTATCTTTTACCTGGAACAAGCAGGGAAACGACGGAGGCCCACAGGAAGAAACCGTATTCCTGGTGGACAACTCCGAAATCGACATCCAGCCGGAGGACTCCATTGTGTTCTACTATGCCGGCCACGGCTTCCCCGGCGAGATCAAAGACGGCCCGGCGGGCTATCTGACGCCGACGGACGCCAGAAATGAGCTGGTCAAAAACGAGAGCCTGATCCCGATGGACGAGCTCTATAAGGCCTTGTCAGAAGTAGATTGCAAGCATACGCTTCTGTTGCTGGACTGCTGCTTTGCCGGCAAGTTCCGCTTCGCTACCCTGAGCCGGGGTCGCCCCAAACCCTTCCTGATGCCCCTGTACAAGAAGCGCTACGAGCGGTACAAAACCAACGCGGCCTGGCAGGTGCTCGCCTCCGCCGGGCCGGAACAGACGGCCAACGATTCGGCCAAATGGGCCGGCATCCGGGAAAATTCACCCTTTGCCGCCACCCTCAGGGAAGCCTTGGAAGGACGGGCCGACCTGCACACCTTCGGCAACCGAACCCAGGGCGACGGCGTCATCACCGCCACCGAATTGTTCCTGTATGTCTGGAACCAGGTTGAAAAGATCACCGGCGAGGTAAAGCCCCAGCACCCGGGCTTATTCCCTATGGCGCAGCACCGGGAAGGGGAGTTCATCTTCATTAACCCGAACATGGAACCGGGGCAGTTCAAATTTGCCAGAGACCCGGATAAGAACCCTTACAAGGGCCTGCTGCCCTACGAACCCGAAGACGCCAACCTGTTCTTTGGCCGCGACCAGGCCCTGGCCAGCCTGCTCCGCAAGGTCGACGCGCAACGAGAAGCAAAACTGCCGCCGGTTATTTTTATCACGGCCCCTTCCGCCGCCGGAAAGTCTTCGCTGGCCAAAGCGGGCTTGTTTCCGGCGCTGCGTAAAAACTACGGCTATGAGGAGTTGTTCCTCTTTCGGCCCGCCCCCCTCGATCAGGTAGTGGGGGCCACCATTACGGCGGTGGAAAAGGTGGAAGGCGAACAAACTGAAATCAAAGGCGAATATCAGCGAAAAGAATGGACGGGGTTTTCGGAATTACTGGCGCATTTAGCCCCCCAAAAGAAGCAGGTGATCCTCGTCGATCAGTTTGAGGAGTTCTTTACCGAATTCCACTCTAAAGAAGAACAAGCGGCTTTCGAAGAAGCGCTGCTGGCCGTCATCGAACAGCAAACCGGCAGAACGCACCCGCTGATCGTTCTTTTCACCATGCGCTCAGATGCCGAATGGCAGATGCCCAAGACCCAACTCAGCGGCGCCACAGGCGGAGAACGCTACAACTACTGGACGAATGAGCACCTCTTCCGCCTCCAGCCCATGGACCTGGACCAGCTGAGGGAAGCGCTAACCGGCCCGGCCTGGTGGGCCCTGTACGATTTTAAAGATAGCCCCGGCGCCGGCCATACCGACGATGGAGAAGTACTCATCAACCAAATCCTGAAGGATGTAGCCTATTGTCCCGCCGCCCTCCCACTGCTTTCCTGCGTGATGCAGGCCTTTTATAAAAAAGCGAAGGAAAATGGCGAACTGGACCCTACGAGAAAGCAGCAGCTTATCCGGGAAGATTACGAAGACGGCCTGGGTGGAGTTGCCGGCGCCCTGAGCGCCAATGCCCAGGCGTTCTACCTGGATCTGAGCGCCGATGAACAGCTCCTGATGCGGAAAATTCTGCTACGCATGGCCGATCTGAGCGACGCCGAGTACAAAGGGCGAAAAGTGACGTACGCAGAGGTCAATGAAAATGAAGCGGGCCGCCAGGCGAAAAAAGACGGCCCCCTCTACGAGCTGGACTATGGTGAAGAAAACCAGCCAACCCTGAAAAGCCTGATCGATAAAATGGAAGCGGCCCACCTGCTTGTCCAGGGCAAAAACCACAAGGGGTTGCCCACCGTCGAGCCGGCCCACGACGCCCTGATCAATCACTGGAGCCAGTGCCGTCAGTGGGTGGAAGACTTTGGCAAGGAAACCCTCCCCCTGCAACGGCAACTCTGGGAAGCCGTCGTCGACCACCATAACTGGGAACCAGATGAATACACGGACAGAGAGGAAGCTCCGCTCTGGGACAACAACCCCAAGCTGCAGCAGCTACAGCGCGCCATCACCGACCCCACCGACACCTGGTTGTGCAAAAAAGGCTGGGCCGATCTCAGCTTATCTTCTTTTTCCTACCTGCTGTTCGGGCAGCATCCTTCAGAAGAGCAACTCCAGTTACTGGCCCCCTTCGAAGAATATCTGCTGACAGAGGAAGAGCAAGAAGAATGGAAACCCCTAAACGGGCGGGAGGCGCCCAAGCGGCTTTTGCAACCCGAAGAGGTGTACCGGCGCATCCTTGCCCTGATGGACCCGTGGATGAACGAGGCAGAGCTGGCCTTTGTGAAAAAGAGCTTTGAAGCCCAGCAAAGCGCATTGGAACGCGCCATTGCCGAGCGAGATAAGGCACGGGAGCTGCAGGCCATAGCCGAGCAGCGCCAAAAAGAAGTAGAAAACATGGCCCGTAAAATGGGCATGCAGATGCAGGCCTTCAAACAAAAGTACAAAGGCAGGGCCAGGCGAGACCTGGAAGTCATCAAGGAGGGCCGAAAGCCCAATTTATTCCAGGTGCTGGCAGGCATCGACGACTACCCGGAAAACGATAAGAATATCCGGGACCTGACGGGATGCGTAAAGGATGTAGAGACCGTCTCCGAAGCGATCAGAAAACAGGAAGGCAAACTGTACAACCGGGTGGAAACCCATTTGCTGGTCAATAGCCAGGCCACTGAGGCAAATATCATGAAGGCCATCGGCGAGGCTACGGCCAGGGCCAGTGTATTTGACTATATCCTGGTATTATTATCCGGCCACAGCAAAAAGGTAAATAACCCCGAAGACCCTAACAATGGACAGTGCTTTTTCTATTCCTACTCGGAAGGCCTTCAGGATAAATTGTTCGGCCGGGAGATTTGTGAAGCGCTGATGAAATCTCCCGCCACCGTTATCCTGATCGTCGATTTCTGCTACGGCGCCGAATTCCTTCAGCCGCTGATCGACGCCAATAAGTCGGCTGATTTCGACTATATCACCCACAGCGTCTTCGGGCTGAGCGGGACGTCCTACGGGCAAAATGCACTAGAGTCAAGAGAAGGAGGCTTTTTCTCTCAGGTCATCCGGCGTTGTTTTGAAACCCGGGAGGCCGACCTGGACGGCAACGGCATGGTCTACCTGGACGAAGTGTACCAGTTCTGCGCCCGGGAATTGAAAGCGAAGAACAAGGGCAGGCAGGACGTCTTCGTCGTTTCCCCCTCCACCATGACCAACATCCCGCTGCTTCAACTGGGTGACACCTTCGCCTTCCCCATGCGGGAGATCGCCCTGAGCGGGCACATCGAGGAGGAGGCCGTAATCCAAAGCCTCGATCGTATTTTAGCATTGTTCGAACCCGAAACATCAACGCGATAAAACGAAGCAAAGCCTATGGGTATTATAAGCAACAAGGAGGCCCAAGAATCGGATTGGTATTCGGTGAAAAGCTACATAAAAGACAGGCGCACCCACGAGGCGGCCTTCCAGGAGCTGTTCGAAGAAATTCTATCAGATCCCGGCCACGCATACCACATCCAGGCCCGGCAGCTGAAAGCGCTGTATGACTTTACGCCGCTGCGGGCGACGGAGGAGGAAAAAGAGGAATAACTTTTTCACCCATAAAAATTATCACATGAAAAACGCCATCACCCCCTACACCCAACTGGTGAAAAATGCTGATGCTGCGGCCTGCTTCCCGATTCCGTCTAAGCCCCACCTCCGGGTTCCGTCGAATCGGTTGAAGGCCGTCACCCAGGCGCCGTTCGAATACCCTCCTGAGGAGATCGAGGCCATGGCCGCCGGCGCTCGCCTGATCATCGCCGAAGAGGCCGTACATCTGGCCAGGGCCTTTCTGAAACTGCGCCGGGAGCACGGAAGCGCGGCGGAAAGAGCGGTGTATGAAAAAATGAGCCTCCCGGATTTCCTGGATAAGCTCTTCCGGAAGCGCCCCCTGATGTTTATGAATGAAGCAGATGATTTTCTCTTACGAGACGGAAGAACCCGAGGTAGGGGTGGTTTCGATACGATCGAAAAATCACCTTTACTCCTCAGCGAATACAATTCCTATCCAGAAATGCAGCTCGCCGCCTTGCTGGGCGCATCTGCTGAAACCTTTTTCATCAACAATGGGCGGCGTAATAATATGGGCCAGCACGATACGCCCGGCGGCTTCGAAGCCCGGGGTGTCTACATCGGATTGGTTGGCGCTCGTTTCGAAAGGCCCGGATTCATGGAGTGGCAGCACCTCACCGTTACCCCGGAACAAAATACGGCGGCCAATGGCTATGGCCCCGAAGCCGATCCTGAATCCTGGGTAAGCCGGACTTTGGCGCCCTGGGCGCAATGCTACCGGGAAGGGGAAGAGCAGCGTTGGTATTTTCCAGATTACGAAACCGCCAGCCAGGATGCCTCCGGAAAATTCCTGCCTTTCCAAAGAGGAGGGCAAACCTGTTACCTGAACACCGCAGCTTATAAACACCGGATGCGCCTGATTGCCGAGCCCTTTCTGCTCGAGGCCAACGAGCGGGCCAAAGCAGCCGGCACTTCCGCCTACGTCATCGCCGTAGGCTACGGTATAGGCGTTTGGGCATTGGAGGAAGCTAAAGAACAACAGGCAAAACTGATCATAGCAGCTTTTGCCGATGTGATCTCAGACAACGGCTTACCCCATATTTCCGATCTTTGCTTTTCCTGGTATCCGGATTCCTGCACCCACTGCGGTTCGGCCGGCAATGGAGAAGTGCTGCAAAGTGGCGATAACCAAATCCGCATCCACTTCAACCGCGAGAACCCCATGGAACCGCTCAGCGGGCCGCATGCCGGCAAACTACTCGTGGCCAGCTACGCCTGGGATGGCAACTCCTATCCCGGCAATGAATACTGGATCGGCGCTCTGGACGCTTCCGGCGACCCGGCGGCAGCCTGCTGCTCCCTGATCAGCGAACTGCAAAACCCGGATGTCAACCCGGCTATCTGCGGGGCCAATGTGTGGGTGGCTCGCCGGGGAAAAGGAGGGGCGCCTATTGCGGATGTACTGGAGGGGGAATGAGCGGCAGATATTCGTGCCGGATCGCATGGCCTTTTGCCTGATCCTTTTGCACCTCATGGCGCAGGGTTGTGTAATAGGCCTTATACATCGCCAAAACGCAAAATAATTTTTACTGAAAAATAAAACCACCATGCCCATCTCCCGCAACCAAACCCTCGGCTTCCGAAAAAGCCACGCCTTCGTCATCGGCATCAATGAATACCGGGGGCTGGACGCCAACCTGAAGACCGCCGCCGGCGATTCCCGGGAGATTGCCAAGCGCCTGAAAGCGCTACAGGGCTTCGATAATGTCCTGCTGATGAACGACGTCAGCCAGGCGCAGGTCGCAACCCTGCTGGATTGGATAAAAGACCCGCAGCGCAGTGCCAGCCTGTCCATCCAGGAAAAAACCTTCACCTTCGGTTCCTTTTCCTACCGCTCTCAGGCCCACTGGCTGAAAACCGCCGGTGAGGTGGCGGATACTGCCGGCCTGAATAGCCTCGAACTGGTTATCGACGAAGGACAGGCCGATGAACTACGCGAAACCCTTTTCCTGGCGCCCGACAACCAGCTGGACATCCAGCCCGGAGATTCCATCGTCTTTTACTATGCCGGCCACGGCTTCCCCGGCGAGATCAAGGACGGCCCGGCCGGTTATCTGGCCGCCACCGACGCCACCAATAAGCTGCTGGACAACGATTCGCTGCTGCCGATGGATGAAGTTTATAAGGCCCTGTCGACGCTGGACTGCAAGCATACCCTCCTGATCCTGGATTGCTGCTTCGCCGGCAAGTTCCGCTTCTCGAGCCTCAGCCGGGGGCGGCCCAAGCCCTTCCTCATGCCCATGTACGAACGGCGCTACGAGCGGTTCAAAAGCAGCAATGCCTGGCAGGTGCTCGTCTCCGCCGGCCCGGAGCAGACCGCCAACGACTCCGCCAAGTGGGCCGCCATCCGCGACCACTCCCCCTTTGCCACCACCCTGATGGAAGCCCTGGAGGGCAAGGCCGACGTTCCCCTGGCGGGCAACCGCGGCAAGGCGCAGGGCGACGGCATCATCACCGCCACCGAGCTGTTCCTCTACGTCTGGGACCGGGTGGAGAAGATCACCGGCGAGGTGAAACCCCAGCACCCCGGGCTGTTCCCCATGGCCCAGCACCGGGAAGGAGAGTTCATATTTATCAACCCAAAGATCGATTCAAAGCGCTTCAAATTTGCCGAAGACCCGGATAAGAACCCCTACAAAGGGTTGGCGCCCTACGAAACGGCTGATGCGCCGGTGTTCTTCGGGCGCGAACGGGTGGTGCAGGAAGTGGTGGCCCGCCTGCGCCAGGAAGATGCCGATATCCTGTTTATTACCGGCCCGTCCGGCTCCGGCAAATCCTCCCTGGCCAAAGCCGGGGTATTCCCCGTGCTGAAGGAGTACGAAGTTTTCCTGTCGGTCCGGCCCAGTGAATTGCTTCCTGCCAATAGCGCGCCTTCGGCACCTCACACAGATAAGCTGGAAAGTTTACAGGGCGAACTGGCCTCCGGGAAAAGATGCGCGCTCCTGATCGACCAGTATGAGGAGTTGTTCTCCCACCCGGACAAGGAACAATTGCAGGAGCTGGTAATGCATCTCATTACAGCAGTTCAGGAAAATCAACAGCGGGCCATTTTCACCATGCGCTCCGATTTTGAATGGCAGCTCAAAAGCTCTCCTTTGGGCGAATACTGGGAGAAAAAACGGATCTACCGCGTGCCGCCCATGGACCTCGATGAACTCCGGCAGGCCATTACCGGCCCAGCCTGGTGGGCCATGTACGATTTCCGGGATAAGGAAGAAACCGATGAGGGGGACACCGGAGAGGAGCTCATCAACGAGATTCTGGAGGAGGTCGCCAATGCCCCCGGTGCGTTGCCCCTGCTATCTTTCACTATGAAGGCTTTTTATGAGATTGCCAAAGATAAGAGCCGAAAACAACGCCTCATCCTCGAGGACTACCGGCATGCATTGCAAGGGGTAAGCGGGGCGCTGAGCCAACGGGCCGGCGGCTTATATGACGGCCTACCCAATGAAGCCCACCGCCGGGCCATGAAAAACATTCTCCTGCGCATGGCCACCCTGGATGACGGCGGCTACTCCCGGCGCCGGATTTTCCTGAGCTATCCCGATCTGCCCGGGCTGAATGAACTGGATTTTCCGGGAGACCAGGACGACAGGTTTGCAGAAGAGGTGCTGCGGCAGATGGAGGCGGCTCATCTGGTCGCGCAAGGGCAGGACAACAAAGGACATCGTTACGTGGAGCCGGTGCACGACGCACTGATCAACTTCTGGCCCAAATGCCGGCAGTGGATCGATGAGTTTGGCAAAGAAAACCTGGCCCTGCAACGGCAGTTGTGGCAGGCCGTGCTGGAGAATCGCTCCTGGGAACAAAACCCCGCCACAGCACGAAGCCAGGAAGCCCCCCCTTTTTGGAACAACAACCCAAAACTGCAACAACTGCAGATGGCGATTACGGACCCGCGCGGTGAATGGTTATGCACCAAAAGCTCCGCCGGAAGGAACATCGAGTCGATTGCTTTCCTGCTGTGGGAAGAAGACCCCGACTCAGAGCAGTTGGTGGCGCTGGAGAATTGGAACTGGTATTTTCAAAAGGATACCCCTTCCGAACGCTTTGAAGATGTAAGGAAGCAAATGGCCCCCTGGCTGAATCAGGCAGAACTAGACTTTGTAAAAAAGAGCTTTCAGCTGCAACGTACAGAGCTGGAACGATTGAAAGCACAAAGAGATGAAGCCCTGGCGGCCGCCGAAGCAGCTAAGGCGCTGGTGCAGCTGCCCTCCGATGTTTTGACAAAACTCAGCCAGGACATGCAGGAATACCGGACCGCAAACGCTTTGGAATTCGCCAAGAAATTAAACAAAAAACTCAAAGACCCGAAAGACTCCTATTATCAGGCCGTCATTTCTTCTTTGGGCAATTCGAAGCCATATATTGTCAGCTATCTCGAAGAACGAGATAATTGGGTCATTTGGTGTGGAACGCTTAAGGGGCTACCTGTTTATTCAGACTTGCCGGTTCAGGTCGATATTTTTGAGGCAACTGAAGAAAGATTCGTGTGCCAGGCTACTTTACAAAGGCCGGACCTGAATCATAGCGTCCTGAATTTCGTAGCAGAGCCAAAGCTTTCCAGGAATAAAAATTACCGGGGCGTCTTTCCCCGGTTTCCGGCAGACCCTGAATATGTTAACTTCCTTGCAAAAGACCCCGAAGGCCAGCAACTCCTGGAACAATTCATGGAAAAATGGGATGCATCTCTCAATATACTTACTGTCGTCAATTCTGCTCTGCCGGAACGATACGCCTACGAAGTGGCCGCCACCCGAGCCGGCCTAGACTTTCGCAAAGACGGCTTTTTGTTCATGAACCTGGCTACCGAAGCGGGGGACTTTTTTAGAAAAGCCATGGATATCGTGAAGATACTAGTTTGGGAAGACCGCTTCCGGCAAATGAATGACCAGCAGTCCAGGATTGGGGGGAGCATCCAATTAGGCGTTGTGATCGAGGACAATACCGGTAAAAAGAAGGAATACCGAAAAGGTGAAATAAAAATCTATTCCACTGTTTCAGAAGGTAACCACTCCTCCAAAAGAGAACAGGGGACTATTTCTCCTTTTGCCGAGGCCGTTGGAGGGCAAGAACCGCTTCATTGCTACTTGTTCGTTATACCGGGAGACGCATCGATATTGCATCCCGGGGAAGCAGTACAATTCACTCCGGAAGGGGCAGCACGCACTGAGCTTTGGGAAAAAGGTGCCCCCTATAAGTTTGAACAGAGGGAAGTGTTCTTTTCCCTTTCTTTGAAACTATTGGTAACCACTCATCCCATTCCTTATGAATTACTGACAAGGCCATCTGCAGAAAAGGAACTTCATTCACGCAATTTCGAATTCGAAAACCTGAAGGGCGAGGGCCAAAATTCCACCCCCGTTTACCTTCCCAAAGAGGGCGCTTGGCACAGTCTTACCAGAACGATCCATTTTATCAACCCTCTTAATGAGATCAACGATACGGCGGATACGGCCCTACTGGGCGGAGAGATCCGGATCCTCCCCCACGTCAGCCTGCGAGCACGCGTATGCATGCTTCCCTGCCTCGGCCCGAGGCTCAGCTACGACCCCGGCAACCACTTTTCCCAGCTCAGTACCAAAGGCTTTCGGCTCATGAGCATCACCTCCGAAGAGGGAAACCGTTACCAGGTACTGGAGGCCATTGAAATAACCGGTAATGAACCGGAAAAATTAAAGGAAACGCCGCTGGAAATCCAGCTGAAAAAAACCCTGCCGGACAATCAAATGGTGGTTGCCGTCGCCTTTGACGGGATGGGCTTTCGGTTTATCGGTGAGGGCGATGAGGAAAATGGGCATACGCTCATTCATTTATATGAATTCCCTCAACCGGCCCCCCAGTTTATAGAGGATGGCGCCTACGTAAAAAATCCCTTTGGGAAAGAATCATTGGACCCTAGCTTGTTCTACGCCCTGAAAGTCGCCTTTTTCATTAAAGACATTGATGCGCCCATTCCGATAGGGATTCAACAGTAGTTGAATAACTCATACCATTTTCAGCTTTTCAAATTGATGACAAGAAAAACACCATCACCCAACTGGTAAAAAATCCTGATGAGGCCAATGAACAAGGGGAAGAAAATAAAAGCCCCGGCCACGCAAACCACATCCAGGCCCGGCAGCTGAAATGGAAAGCTTTATTCCATACTAAGGGCCCGGCGAAAAATAACTTGCCCATTTGATGCCGATCCCTGCCTGCCTTGCGGCGAGCAGGCAGGTTTTGCCGCTGTACTGCGTTGCTCATCACTTGCGTAGCTGGGCTATGCGCGTTCTTCGCGCCCCTGCCTGCTCGGCCGCCTCGCGGGCAGGTTGTCCAGCGACAAAATCTCTGGCCTGAAACGGGGAACTTATTTTTCTCCGGCCCCTTAGCGTGTGTTCAAATTCATTCCTTCATATTCCTCAACAGATAGGGCCGGCCGATTACGGTCAAAACAATAAGGGTTAGGATCACAATCAAGGGGATGGGCCTATCGAGTAACTGCTGGTAGGACGAAAGCAGGATGGCTACCAGGCATCCGGCAGCGCCGATCAGACAAATCATCCTGTATTTTACTTTTTGACGGTAGGCGATAAAATTGACAGTGCCGAAAGTGATTAAAAAGATCAGGCTGGCTGCATCCACCAGAGTGCCCAATGAGCCGATGGCGGCCAATACCGCCGCCAGGCCGGCAATGGCCAGGATGGCGTAATAGGGAATATTGGCCTTGTTTTCTTTGGCGAACAGGTTAGGCAAGTCTTTCTTTTCAGCAACGCTTTCCATCAGCCTGCCGGTTGAAAACAGGGTGGCGTTAATGGCGGAACCAGTCGAAAAGGCGGCGGCGATCGTGACCAGGATCAACCCGGCCGTCCCCAGCGCTTGTTTGCCGGCAATGGAGAGGGCCACTTCTTCTTGCTGGACTAACGTCTCCGCACCAACCAGCATCGTAGCTCCTAATGCCACCAAAACATAAATAACGATGACGGCAATGACGGCTGACAGGGTTGCTTGGGGAAGCGTCTTGTCTGGGTTTTTCAGGTCCTCATAATCATACGATAATAACTGGAAGCCCTCATACGCCATGAATATGGTTGCCGCCCCGATAATGGCCGTGTACCAGGGCTTCACTTCAATCCCTGCCGTCAGCTGCTCCGGGTTCCAATGAATGATTCCAAAGATGGACAGTCCCAAGAGCACAAATAGCTTTCCCCAAACCGTGATGATCTCAACTCTCGAAGCGTCTCCTACGCCCCTCAGGTTTACTAATGTCAGGATAGCGATGATGGAAAAGGCCAGCACCCTTGGGAACCAGTTACCCCAGTTGAAGACGTGGGCGACATAGTGGCCAAATGTAAAGGCATACACGGATATCGTCAATATGTATCCCATTATCAATACCCAGGATAGACTCCCGGCCAGGCCTACGTGATTGATCTCCCTTAAAAAGGTGAAAGCGCCGCCGCCTTCCTGGTATTTGATGGCCAGTTGGCTGTAGCTATGGGCAGAAATCAAAGCGATTAGCCCGGCAAGTATAAAGCTCAACCAGGCCCATTGCCCCGCTGTGTGAATAATGACGCCGAGAACAGAAAATATCCCGCCGCCTACCATGCCACCAACTGCCATAGACCAGGTAGCGTTAAAGCTCATTTTTTCGCTTTTCTTGTCCATTTTGTTTCAGTGCCGGTTAAGTTTCATCGCAATGTAATCAACAAGCGGGAAATAACTAAACAAATGGCGGCAATAAGCATCCCGTAAAATGGAATGCTAAACCAATATTTTCTGGCCAGAAACAGGTAGAAAAAAATACTTGCCAGGTTCAGTACCCATCTAGACTTTGGACGGTCCAACGGTGAAGGCGGACACGAGCGAAGCGACTGACGGAGTAAATCGGAAATCGGAAGGCGGAAAATTAGCGCCAAACGCCTATTTAGTGCCGTATTCCGACTTCCGACTTCGCACTTCCGACTTACGTCCAAAGTCCAGCAGTACCCATAAACTGACTGATCTTTGATACCATTCAAAATCCGCTGCAGGATTTTTGATCTTTCAGGCCCTGATCCACAACCGCAGAATCTTACCCTCGTAGTACTGAATGCGCACATACACCCCATCATCCAGGGGCCCGCCCCGGCGCTGCGTCTTGCGGAAGCCGAAAAGCGCATAAGGAGAATAATGAAATTCGACACCCTGGACGGTGAATGCTTCCTCAAACTGCATGCCGACGACATCGAGGCCGTAGTTTTCCACCACCCCTTCCACCTCCTGGTAGCGGTGATCGTTCAGGGCGGAGCGGTAATTAAAATATTTGGAGCCTAGTTCTTGCCCGACGCCGATCGTCCAAAGTAGGCCGAATGCGATAAATGCAAAGAGGAATGGCATGACACAACCGTCTTTGTGTTCTCCGCTTTTCTGTTCCTTCCGGGTTATCCAGATGCCGTAAACGCCGAACAGGGTGATCAGTAGCCCAACCAGAGGCGGCACAAAGGCGATGAAGCCCTGGGTGTAGAAATTGTAGGTTTCGGTCCACATGGGGCGTGAGTTGTTTAGGGAGTCGGTATAACCAGCCACCCAAGAAGGGGGTCCGCCGCATTTTCATTTTGAAAATTCCGGCGGGAAATTCTCAGACAGGACAAGATAGAGGCCAAAAACAGTATTTTCTTCATAATCGTTGATTTTTTTCCAAGGCCTGGCCCTCGCTGACCAGGATGAGCCGAACTTGTTTTCTGGCGGGAGGCTTATAGAATGAGAAAAACACTTTTCGTTGTCTGAAGCGTATCGACAATAAGTACCAACGTACGAAAAGCCTCCCCTTTTTCGTTAGATAAGCGCTGTACCAAATTTGAACACACGCTTTAAAAAGACAATATGAAGGGACCCTCATCATTTATATTCGGATTGTGTTTTGTATTCCTCCTCACCCTCTCCCTGCCCACCCAGGCGCAGGGCATATTCAAACGCGACAAAGACAAAGAAACGCCCAAGGCTGAACCGCAGGAGAAAGAAGGCCTCTTCTCCATCTTCAACAAAAAAGAACCTACCGAAAGCGACAAGGAAATGGACGCCGTCAAGGCCCGTCACAAGGACGCGAAGACCGATGTGCGCGCCACCAAACGAGAGCGCAAGGCCGCTGAAGCCAGGGAAGAGGCCGCCCGCGCCCGCGCTAACGCCATCAAAGCCGAAAAGCAAGCCCTTAGGGCAGAGGAGAAAGCCCAAAAGGCAGATAAGAAGGCGGAAAAGGCACGGGAGAAGGCAGGTGGCAACAGGTAGCCCCCTACGATCCTTTCAATTATTGATTGCTCGTCGCTTAACTTTACCAAAAGCCGGGGAATCTGAAATAATGGCCACTGCCTGACAGCTTCTCAGCAAAAAATAATTTATTTTTGGCTGATGAAATTCTTTACGGTATCCTTCCTTTTATTTGGATTCTTCGCGGTGTTGGGGCTACGCTTCCCCTCCGGTGGTGAAATGCCGCGCCCGGGCGCCGCGCAGCAAATCGCTCAGGCCTATGCCGATAATTTCCTCCTTTTCCAGGAAGAAACCGGCAAACTGGCGGCGATGGCCCGGGGCCCGTATGAGCTCCCGTTGCTAAGGCAACAGGTCATGAAGACGAGATATGCCTACAAGCGGATTGAATTTCTGTTTGACTACACCAAGCCCTATTACAATAACCTCTACATCAACGGCGGGCCCATCCCCAAGGTGGATAAGGAGGACGTAAATGGCGACATCGTGCCCCCCAATGGCCTTCAGCGGCTGGATGAACTCGTCTTCAGTGAAGAGGCCATGGAGCAACCGGAAGAAATTGAAAAACTGGCCGGCGATCTCAAAAAATCGGTTGACTTTATTGTCAAAATCCACATACCGCTTACCGTGACGGAAACTCAGGCCATCGAAGCCCTGCGATCCGGAATGATCAGAGTTTTCACGCTGGGGCTTACCGGTTTTGACACGCCGGGCTCGGCCAACGCACTGGAGGAGGCCATGGTGAGTTTGCTGGCCATGGAGCAAGCCTTTCTTTCTTTTGAAGAAGGGGTGCAGCCGAAAGCCAAAAGGGAATTACAGGAGATTAAAAAGCTGTACCGCAAAGCGTATTATTTACTGGCAGCCAACAAAGATTTTGACACCTTCGACCGGCTGGCATTTTTAAAACAGGCCGTCAATCCACTCTACAATAAGCTATTGGACTTTCAGCTGCACAATGGCATCCCAACCGGCCCTTCCAGCTACCACGCGCAGAACTACCAGTCCCGCAATTTATTCGATGAAGATTTCCTCGACACTTATTTCTACACGGAATTGTCCTATGTGCCTTTAGACAACCCCAGGGCGATAGCCTTGGGCAAGGCCCTGTTTTACGACCCTATTTTATCAAAAGACGGAAGCATGTCCTGTGCCTCCTGCCATGACCCTGCGAAGGCATTTACCGATGGCTTGCCAAAGAGTAAAACCCACGTTCCCGGCAAGTTTACCCGGCGAAATTCCCCGACGTTGATCGACGCTACTTTTTCTTCCCGGTATTTCTGGGATCTACGGGAGCTGACTCTGGAGCGGCAGGTGGCCCACGTAGTCCATGACACCCTCGAGTTCAATTCCGATTTCAGGGAGATCGCCGAACGGCTGTATCAAAGCGCTACTTATGTACAACTGTTCGAAGAGGTCTACGGTGGAATTGGGAAAAAAGACATCTACAGCCGGTCGATCAGCAACGCCCTGGCGGCTTACGTCAATTCGCTGACCTCTTTCAACAGTGCCTTTGACCGGTATGCCAGAAATGAATCCTCCACCTATCCGGAAGCGGCGGCCCGGGGCTTTAATCTCTTTATGGGGAAAGCTGCCTGTGGCACCTGCCATTTTGCACCCGTTTTTAACGGTACGACGCCTCCTTTTTACACCGAGACGGAATCGGAGGTACTGGGCGTTACGGTAGGTTTCGATACCCTGCATCCCCAGGCGGACCCCGACCCGGGAAGAGCGGCGAACGGGCTGAGAAAGGACGCCCGCCCCCATTATGTGTCCTCCTTTAAAACGGTCACGGTAAGGAATGCCGCACTGACCGCGCCCTACATGCACAACGGCCTGTTCAACACGCTGGAAGAGGTGATGGAATTCTACAACCGGGGCGGCGGCGCCGGCATGGGCCTGGACATCGACAACCAGTCTTTATCCAGTGACCCCCTCAACTTGTCCGAAGGGGAAAAAGCCGACATCATTGCCTTCCTGCACACCCTCACCGATACATCCGGCCTGACGGTTGATCAGGTGATACTACCCGAATTTGAAGGGCATCCGGAATGGAATGACCGGTGAGACGGCTAATGGCCAATAGCTAATCGCCAATTGCTGAGTTCCCCATCAAAAACCCCATACGGCCCCTATCCCTGCCTTCCACAACTGCTGATTAAAATCCGGGATATTTTTATCGAGCATTTCCCGTCCAGCAGCCTGCAAGGCGGCCCATTCTCTATTGAGTTCCTGAAGCCGCTCCCGGGAAGGGGTGTTTACCCGGGGAATATCGCTTTCTGTTTGATTGATCAGGAACAAGTAATTCGCCGTGAGACGATTCGGGAAGTTTTCTACATCGTCATAAGCCTTCGATTTTCTCTGGGCCATTGCTTCATCCCATTCCGTCATCCGGCTGACGAGCGCCTGGCCATCTTTTTTCAGGGCATCGTATGGCTCTCCGGCCGGCAGGCTTTGCAGGATTTCCCCAATCTGGTTGCGCAGGCGGTACAAGGTGTTGACCATCTGGTGCATATCGTTTAGTGACTTTTCCATGGAGGACATTATGGTGTGGTAGGCTTCGTAAGCCTCCGCGTCTGTGGGGTACAGAGGATTCGGCAATAGCTGAAAAGGGGCCGTCACCTCCTGAGCCCCTCTTCTCAGCGTAAGGCTATAGGCGCCCGGCGCCGCTTTATGGCCGTGATAACTACCTTCTATGTATACACCGGGCACACCGGCCATGGTTGGGTAGCGCATGTCCCAGACAAAGCGGTTCAGGCCCTTGGCTTTGGACAGGGCAGGCTCGGCGGGCGGCCCGCCTTCGTATTCCTGGAAAGTGGTGTCTTTTTGAGAGCTGAACCGGCGCACCAGTTGTCCCTCTTCATCTTTGACTTCCAGGATGATCTGCTGGCTGGTGTCCGGTAGTTGGTAATAAATGACCACTCCGTTGGCCGGATTGACCCCCCGCAAAGGATGGGCGCCGTTAAATTCGGGCGAATACTCATCCAGCTCACTCGATCCGTTGGCCAGAAGGGCGTCCTCCGGTTGGTATAGGATGAAACCCTCCGGTATGTTTTCATATTGGCGGAGCGGGCCAAGATCGTCTAAAACCCAAAAGGCCCGCCCGGAAGTTGCGGCGATCAGGTCGCCGTGGCGGATGATCAGGTCCGTAATGGGGCACACCGGCAGATTCAGCTGAAAGGGCGCCCATTTTTTGCCGCCGTTCCAGGATAGATACAGGCCGGTTTCGGTACCCGCAAATAGCAGATCCCGGCGCTGCTCGTCCTCCCTTACCACCCGGGTGAACGCCCCGTAGGGAATGCCCCGGCTGATGTTTTCCCAGGTTTTGCCGTAATCGGTAGTTTTATAAAGCCCGGGGGTGTGGTCGTTAAACTTATAGCGCGTGGTGGCGATATAGGCCGTCGCCGGGTCAAACGGGGATATTTCTATGGCGTTGACCAGGCATTCCGGCATTCCGGCAGGAGTGACATTTTGCCAGCTACCTCCTCCGTCGCGGGTAAGGTGCACCAACCCGTCGTCGCTGCCCACCCAGATCACGCCCTTTTCGTGGGGGGATTCCGCCACATAACTCAGGGTGCCGTAGTTTTCAGCGCCGACCGCTTCATTGGTATAGGGGCCGCCGCCTTTTCCTTGCTTTTCTATCTCATTGCGGGTGAGGTCCGGAGACACTTCCTCCCACGTCAGGCCCATATCCCGGGTGCGCAGAAGATATTGCGCGCCGTGGTAATACGTATTTGGCTCGTGTTGTGACCAGATGATGGGCGCATTCCAGTTGAACCGGTACCTCATATCTTTCGCATCCCTGGCCAGGTACTGAATCGGGGCGGCCATAATGTTGGTGGCAGCCTGGGCTTTGGTATCCAGTACTTCTATAGTACCCAGATAGCTACCGCCCAGGACATAGCGCGGATCGTCGGGGTCGAATGCCAGGAAGGCGCTCTCTCCGCCGGCGCTATACGTCCAGCTGTACGGGTGGATGCCCTCGCTGTTGAATTCCCGGTGGGCGATGGCGACGGAGGAATTGTCCTGTTGGCCTCCGTACAACCGGTAGGGGAAGCTGTTGTCCACATTCACCCGGTAGATTTGGGCGGTGGGCATATTGTCCTGGGTAGACCAGCTTTTGCCGTCGTTGAAACTGATAGCTGCGCCGCCGTCGTTGGCGATCACCATGTTGCGGGGATTCTCCGGGTTGATCCACAAGTCGTGAAAATCGCCGTGGGTCCCCGACAGGGTTTCCCAGGTTTTGCCTCCGTCGATCGAGCGCAGCGCATCCGCACTCAACACGTAAACGGTGTGTTCATCCTGCGGGTCGGCAAACACTTCGATGTAGTACCAGGCCCTTTGCACCAGCCGGTGGTCGTTGCTCACGCGAGTCCAGCTTTTTCCGGCATCGTTGGAAACAAACAGGCCGCCAAGCTCTTTCTCCGAATCACTTTCGATCAAGGCATATACCTTTTCGGGGTTCGAACGGCACACCGAAACGGCCATCTTACCGAGTTCATCCGGCAGGCCGTTGTATAGTTTTTCCCAGTTGGCGCCGCCGTCTATGGATTTATAGAGGCCGCTGCCCGGCCCGCCGCTGATCACTTTCCAGGGCAGCCGCTGGTGTTCCCACATGGCGGCGTAGAGGACGAGCGGGTTGCTCCTGTCTATGGCCAGTTCGGCACATCCGGTCCGGTTGTCGACGTACAACACCCGCGACCAGGTGGCGCCACCGTCAGTTGATTTAAAAACACCCCGCTCCTCCGTCGGGCCGTACAGCGCTCCCTGGGCCGCGACGTAGACAATGTCCGGATCTTTGGGGTGGATGACGATCCGGGCAATGTGCTGTGTCGGGCTCAGCCCGATTTTCCGCCAGGACTTGCCGGCGTCGGTAGATTTGTATAGGCCATCGCCATGAGAGGTCATGACGCCCCGCACCGCGTGTTCGCCCATGCCGCAATAGACGATATGGGGGCTGCTCTCCGAAACAGCCACCGCGCCAACCGAACCGGCCTGAAAAAAGCCGTCCGATACATTCGCCCACAACTGGCCTGCGTCTTCGGTTTTCCACAGGCCGCCGCCGGTGGTTCCCATGTAGTAGGTGAGCGGATCGCCGGCTACCCCGCAGGCCGCCACCGAGCGGCCGCCGCGGAACGGGCCGATATTCCTCCATTTCATGGGCTGGAAATACGTGGCGGGATCCGGAGCCGTGTGCTGGCTGTATATTCCAGTGGACAGGATGAGCAGTACGGCAATGATGAATAAGCTTTTCATATTTATTTTCGGTTTTATGGCCGGATAAATATAAGGTTAAATTGGTTCTGTAAGCGTTGGCCAGGCCACTTCCTCAGGGCAATCGCATTTAAATAAAAATGGACATCGAAGAGGCCATATGTCTATAGAAAAGGCATATTTGCTCCCCCCCGACCTCCAAGAGGTCGTACAGATACCCGTTTGTACGGCTTCTTCGAGGCCGAAAATTCCCATAAATAATGAAATTCCATAAACATTTGACCCGCTTTGGGGTCAAAAACATTAAATGCGATTGCCCTGTACTACGCTCCAGATAAATCTGGCACGTCCAAAAATTGTTAACTTTACATGCCCTCCTCCAGGAGCCGGCGAAAAGCCAACAATGAATCCTGAACAAACTTTTAGCACCATAAAATGAACTTGACAGCACAACAAATCTTTGACGAATGCGGGCAGGCAGCCGGCCTCATTGCCCTCATGGGAAAAACGACAGCCGAGGTGACAATGATCTCACCTTATGAGAAAAGCCAGCCAGGAAGCCTGGCCTTTGTGCCAGACAGTAAGGCTTTACACCGCGTCCTGGAACAAGGCGTTTCGGTAGTCGTGATACCTAAACAATTGGCCGAGGCGGCGGAAAAGGCCGCCGACAGCATAGCCATCCTGGTGAGCGCCAATGTGGGCTTCTCCCACGCGCTGATCAAGCAGCGATATGGCGACCACGATTATTCGCGGTCGGGTTGGGGGCGCATCCATCCTTCCGCCATTGTCCATGAAAGCGTTACCATTCCGGAGAGCACCACCCTGGGGCCCAACGTGGTCATCGAGCAAGGAGCCTCGATAGGGGAAGGCTGCTCCATCATGGCCGGCGTGGTGATCGAACACGACGCCGTGATCGGCAACAGGGCCCGCATCCATCCCAACACCACTATCGGGTGGGAATGTGTGATCGGAGACGACTGCCTGATCCTGTCCAATACCGTCATTGGCAGCGAGGGGTTCGGCTATGCTCAGGATCAGTATTTTAACCACCACCGGATCCCGCAGACCGGGAATGTGGTGATCGGCAATAAGGTGACTATCGGCGCCAACAATACCATCGACCGGGGTACTTACGGCCCGACCACCATCGGCAACGGCTGTATTTTTGATAATATGTGCCACGTCGCTCACAATGTGACTATGGGCGAGAACTGCATCATCATCTCCGGTTTCCTGGGCGGAGGCTCCTCCACGCTGGGCAACCGGGTAGTAGCCAGCGGCTCGGCGATGATCAAAGACCACGTCCGCATCTGTGATGATGTGTACCTCATGCACCGGGCCGGTGTGCAGAAAGACATTACCCAGCCTGGTATGTACGCCGGTTCTCCCGTACTGCCGATGAAGGATTACGTCATCAGCAATGCCATTTACAGCCGGCTCGGCGAGATGCGGCAGCAGGTTAAGGAACTGGCTAAGGCAATGGCGGATAAGCTGGGGGTGTAGGGGTGTTCGGGAAGTGAACAGGGGGTTCATGGCCGCTAGTGGGGTAAAACAGGAGGCCAGGGAACCAAAAATAGTTGGAAAATGTTGAAGGGTCGATTATCCTCATTCAGAACTAAGAGCTTGTTGGGGAATTGTTTTTAGTGATGAAATTGATCATTTTTTTGATGAGACAAGGCGCGAAATGGGGAGCATACCCATAGGTACGCGACTCATTTTGTAACGCAGTATCATCATAAAAAGGACAATTTCAGCCTGAAGGATAATTCCCCAACAAGCTCTAAAATAACCGCAACATGAGTATTCAGGATATTGACAGGGGAGCGCTCAAGGCGGTGATTGCTGAAATACTTTTCGAAAACCCGAAGTATTTCAAAGAGATCGTCAAGGGTAGCCGTCCAGGGCTGGACGAATTCGGTATTCGCATTTCGCAGTTCGGCCGCTGGACATCCGGCCTGGCTGCCGGGCATACACCAAGTGGACCGTCGCTGTCCAACATTAGACGGGTAGCCGTCATCAAAGGCTATCCGTCTAAGGTTGGACACGGTTAGAAGCAGGTAAGCCCAGGCAGCCTGCCGCGGTTGCGAACAGCGAATACCGAACCGCGAACTCGTCCAACCCTTGAGTGGTAGCCTCATCAAAGAATTACTCATTGAGAACCAGGTCATTATAAGTGACAAACAAGTTGGCAGCAGAAAAAAACCGGAGAAATGATCAATGAGGATTTCGATCTGGATCAACTGGGATAGCGTTACAGCCCTCTAAACTATTTCGGAAGAAAAGCTTTGGGATTGGGAAATAGGGTGGTAGATTTATTGAGTGCATTCGGAGCGTGGCTTCGGGTCCTAAAGAACTTCTACATGAACCGGCGAAAATGGATAGCTGCTTTTCGCTTTCAGCTGTTCGCGATTCGCTTCCCGAGCTGCGAATTCCGAATTCCGAACGGCGAGTTCCTTAAAAGTTACGAGACCATTCACCAACCAAAACAACATCATGCAAACAAAAGCAACCCCCACTGCCTGGCTGATCGCCGCTGTATTAGAGCGTGTTGGGGATTTACCCTTTGGCCTGCAAATGTGCATCTTTTGAACCTCATTTCGCCATTTTTTCGCCACGTAGCGATGCTATGCGGCTCAAAAATGGCTTCCTGAGAACCAAAATCTGCTCATTTTCGACATCAAAAGTAAATCCCCAACAAGCTCTTAGTTTGCACCCTCCTCCCGATACTGTGTTTTTCACAAAGAAATAAAAAGCCGAAAGGCAGCACGGTTTCCGTTTCCACCACCCTCAATTATTACCCGGCTATTGAGCCCTACTCCTTCTTCAGTTCCTTCACGGATGAGGATGACGACCTGATCCTGACCTTCCTGACGGCGAATTCCGGCAAGTTTGTAATCGAAGAAGGCCAAGCCTTGCTGGTCATGAGGGAAAACAGGAACGTATTCCCGTCCCAGTTGCTGGGGGTAGGCGCCAGTGTGCAGGTTCTGAAAAGCAATTCCCTGTTCCATGAGGTGTCGCTCACCAAATTGTCCTCCAGCAAGTCGTCTTACACGGTGAATTTTACCACTACCGATTCGGTTGGCGCCCGGAGCACATTTCAGCTGGGATATGAACAGAAAGCATCTGCCTTCGGCTTTCGCTACGAAGTAGGCAAATACTTCGGCGATCCGAAAAGGGCCAATCTGAGGTTTGGCATCAGCGGAGGAATTGAGCGGACCTACAACATCAAAGCATTCTGTTTTCACCAGGTAATGGACAAATACGATCCTCGGATCAGGGAATCCCTGTTCTCTGCCTTTATAGGCGAACACATAGAGAAAGAAGAGCTGTTTGAATTCGCTGCGATTGAAGGGGCCAGCAAATTTTTTTACACCAGAGACGGTAACTATCCTCCTGAATCAGACGACGGGGCTGTGGTCGAAATGGAAACCATAGCCTCTCTCCAGGGGATTTTAGGAACGGGGTTGATACAAAGCGAGTTGCGGGAATTGACCGGAGAAAAGCGTAAGAGCATGTTTGGAGGCCGGGTTTGGAGATAAAAAGTGTCAATTTTTTGTTGAGATAAGGCATCTTTTTGCAGCTCATACTGGTGGTACGGGCAAAAAAAGTAACGCAATATCAGCAAAAAAGGGGCATTTTTTAGCCCAAAGATTGGCCTCCAAACATGCTCTAATAGCGTTGCCACCGAGTTCATCTCAAACGGGAAATTCTACTACGGGACAAGCAAATCCGACAATAAGGTGGCCTTTGTGGCCTTGATCGCTTTAGATGAGGAAGACAAAGGGACACTGATCAAGGCTTATAGCCACGACCCCAGCAGCCTGGCTGATTTCAAAGAATTTGTGAGGGGGCAGTTTTTGAAGGTGGAAGTAAGAGGGTATTGAAAAATAGGTAGTGGGTTCAATCCGTTGATCTATCCAGCGGACCTGGAGGTCCGCTCTCCATTTGAGCTGCAATTTCAACGGATTTAACCCACCACCCCTGTATGGCCACCAAAACACCGGTGGGCAACTACTAAGAGATTCGTACATTGCTTGCTAAGCTCTAAGGAGAAGGCGAAACGGTAGTGATAGGATTTTAACAAGGAAAAGAAAAATGACATGGAAGAAAAGATTAGAAAAGACTTATTTGTTAAGGCAATGGAAGCCAATAATTTAGAATTTGAGGAACGAGACAATGCGTTAATTATTAAAAAGAGTAAAGAAAGGAATACATCGATAAGACTATATACTGTATTATCAACTGTTGGGATAATCTTGGGCTTAATCCTATTCCTTTTTTTGGGAAGAATTGGGATAGTAGTGATGGGGATATCGATACCTGCACTATTTGTAACCGTTAACTTGAGAGAAAGAGAAAAAGATTCAGAGAAGAAAACGGTTGCAATAGGCGCAGAAAGAATCGATATTCGAGAAGGATTCAAATCAAAGAAGGTAAACCTCCAAGATATATCAGAGTTTAAGACTAATGTTGAAAGATATAGGAACCTGTATGTGGGGAATATAGCAATAGTTACAGAAGGGGGAATGAGTTATGAATTTTTGGAAATATTCGGAAATGATGAGGTCTTGGTACAAGATGATTTAATAATAATATCAAATTATATTATAGAAAATTTTATATCAGTCTGAGAAGGAGTTGAATATTCTTTCTACAATAAACATCAACTCTATTATCCGAATATGGTATTTTCAGGATCGAAGACTATTATTTCAATTACAAAAATGGGGTTTCTTATAAAAGTAACTAGCAATATGGTGGAAGCTTCTGGCGCCTGCACGGGGGGGCTATTCCGGCTTCGCACCCCGACCTCCTTCGTCGGTACGGGCTTTCCCCCGCCATAATGGCTTCAGCCCGCGACGGCTGGACTCCCTACGGCCGCTTCCGACTTCAAATGTGGACATGTCCAAAGTCCAGTAAGCTCGTCTTTCAGCTTCACAAAATGAAAAACAGAAAATTCCGTTTTTAAAAGGTGACAAACCTGTTATTATGAACGCCAAAACCCTTATCCTCCTCCTCCTTTCGATGCCCCTCCTGGCCTTCGGCCAGAGCAATTCCTCCATCGACCTGATCACCGGGGTCGAATACTCCTACCGAACCCTGAGTACCTCCAGCAGTGACGCTATCATCAACGGCATTATGGAACGCCGGGACGATGAAGAAACCGGCAAGCTGAACTGGCGTGCAGGGTTCAACTACAACCGGAGAATATCTTCCCGACTGTTCCTCAAAACCGGCGCCCGCCTGGCCAGCGTCGGGTACAAAGGAGAAAAGAAGACGGGCATCCGATGGGGCAGCGAGCACGACGGCAATGGCGGCTGGTCCGGCCCCGACCCCAACCTGCCCCACGAAATACAGCTGATCGATGACTACTGGTTTATTGAGATCCCCATTGCCGGGCGCTTTGAATTTGACGGGAAGAAACTGGCTCCCTTCATCGAAGCAGGGGGGGCGCCCTCTATTTATATGGGGACGAGGACAAAGACGGTGACCGATATCGGGGCGGATGTTAATTTCGAAATCGGCAAGGCCCTGGGATTCAACCAATGGCACCTCGTGGGTTACCTCTCCTTTGGCGCCAATTACGATATCGGGCAACGGCTGCAGCTGTTCGGGCAGCCCGTCTTCCGGTACCACTTCACCAAACTGGCCGATGCGCCGATCGCGGAATATCTGTATAATGTCGGTATGGAGGTGGGGGTGCGGCGGAGGATGTAGGGTTTGAACAAGCCAGGGAGCCAACTACAAGCCGGGCCAGGGAGTCCTTTCTCTTGAAGGAAACTGAGAATAGGCGCTGTTTGGGTGGGTTTGTCGATGTACACAAGTAAAAAGATCATGAAGTATCACCTTTTTGCTTTTTTGTTTTGCCTTTTGCCCTTCTTTACAGTAACGGGCGTAGAAAAGAAGGCAGCCGCAGATTACCTGCATTATCACAAGCAGGCTGTGGCAGCCGAAAGCCTGATCGCTGAAGAGCAGTTTGAAGCAGCATTGGGTATTTACGAAAGTGTTTTCGGCGCCTATGATTTTGTGTTCCTGAGAGAGTATCAGATAGCTACCCAACTTGCGCTCAGCTTACAGGAAAAAGAAAAGGCCATCCGCTATTTGAAAGCTGGAATAGCGGCCGGTTGGGAACTGAAGGCCATCCGTAACAATGAATATCTGGCGCCATTACACGACGGCCCGGAATGGGAGGATATCGCAGAAAGCTACCCTGGCCTCAGAGCGCAATATGAAGCCAGGCTGGACCAACAGGCCCGAAATATGGCCAGAAAGATGTTCAACAAGGATCAACGGATGGCACTTGGCGCTTTGCTGAGGCTTGGCGATAAAGCCCGGGAAAGATATGCGGAAAGGAAATTCGCCCCGCATAGCGAGATGCAGATGAAGGCCCTTATCGGGATGCTGCAAGGCCATGGCTACCCCGGAGAGCAACTTATAGGCAATGACTTCTGGATGTCGACAATAATAAGCCACCACAATTCCATATCGCAGAGATATGCGGAAAGAGATACCCTTTATGCGTTCTTGCGGCCCAAGCTGATCCAGTCCATAAAAGATGGACAGATGTCCCCTTATGAGTTTGCCCTGGTGGATGACTGGCAAAAGGCCGTTGCATCCGGAAGGACAGAACCCGGATATGGGTTTCTGAACCCGCCTGATTCCTCCACTTTATCAACCACCAATGCCCTGAGGAAGATGATCGGCCTGAGAACAATAGAGCTGCGGAACCAATTGATCGAGGTGGAAAAAAGAACGGGTATGCATTTCTACCTGCCCGATTGGGTGGAAGGGAAGATACCCATTGGCCGGGAATAGAAAGAGCGTAGCAAACGGTACTTCACGGCCCACGCTGCCGAAAAGTATGCCCCATCGCCGCCCCGAATATCCGCGCCGGTCAACTCGGCCTACCCGCCCAGGATGATCTTTTTAATCCATAATTTTCCCGGCCGGTTTCTGATCCTGCAAAAATAAACCCCTGCCGGTAAAGAAGAAATGTCAATCTGAGGGGGAGCCGGGCCAACCCTTTGATCATGAATTTTCCCGGATAGATCCAGAATTTCGATGGATTCGATCAGGTGGCCGTTCACAATATTTAAAAAACCGGAGGCCGGGTTGGGGTAGATGTTGAAGGCCTCTGCATCCTCTTCAGAAACAGAGGTTGCCAGGCACCCCTCCGCATTGACCTCTATATGGAAATAGCCGGTGTCGACCGGATTGTCCGCATCCCCCTCTAAGGAAAAGATCAACCTGATGTCACAGCATCCCGGGACAGACCGCGGGTAAAATATCTGCTGGACAATAAAATTGGAATCCCCCGGCTCCATGCCTATCGGGTGATACGATTCGTTGACTGTCGGAATATAAGTGATGTTCTGGTCGCCGGCAGTGACATCCCACTCCAGGGGGCAGTTGCCTCCGAATTCCCTTCGCCAATGGATGGATATGGAACTATCGGTATTGTTCTTAAAGAACAGGGACAGTGGGAACTCTTTATACTCATTGGAAATATCCACATCTTCCAGTACCTGGGTAACGGAGTCCTGCTCCAGTAAAATAACGGACTGGGCATGTAAAAGGCCGGTTGAAAGAAGAAGAAGGAATAAAGGGGCCAGAAATTTCATGTCTGCTGATTTTAAGGTGTTTTCAAAAGTAACACTATTTTTCTGATCCCGGCAATGGCCCCCGATAAGGGTTGATGGCATTAAGCTTTATGCCGTAACGAGCCAGGGACGTTCTGAGGACACTCCGGCAGGCAGGCTTTGTCAAATAACCAACCCGCACACCTCCGCGGATTGCCGGTATGTCCAAACCGTCCGTTGCCAGTTGTTTACAGCCGGGCTGTGCCGCTCTTAAGCTAGTGCGCCGGGAACGAAGTTGTTGACCAATAATTTGAGGCTGTTTTTTGGCCAGGCAAGGCGCGACGACCGACCATAGCCTAACAGGCTGACCGGGAATGCGTTATGGGAATCAGATAAAATTGCATAATGCGCATTGGCAACATTCAAGAAATATGAAACGGGCATACGGGTGGTGATCGATGGGCGGCTATTTAGCTGCAGTAATTTGTGAGGCAAGTGGAAAAGATAGTTTCACCTGGATACCAGTGCCATCAGCCAATTATAGCGGGCTTGACAAAATGGGCTGCACCCTAAATTGATGCTTAGCGTAATTTTTAGGCTACATGGAAGGCATCCAAGGGAGAAGCTGTCCAGCTTGTCAGAACCTGCCTTCATCTATCTGAGCAAAGCTTACGCCCAAAAGAGTTGTATCAATGATTTTCGAAAGGCAATACCACGCCTCATTTTCGGCCTATTTGTCCAAGTATTAAAAAGGCGTTAGGAAGCTGGTTTGGTAGATGCCTCCTTGAGTATAGTGGACGGCAGTAAATAGAAGCAACAGTTCGAAGAGGCGCACCAAAACGAAAGAGCAGTTTGTAAAATGGCGCCATTTATTGGAGGACATTGTTGCTTTAGAAAAGAAGCCTTGGATGAGCAAGCAAAAAAATAGTCTCAGAATCGCCTGCACGAAAAGATAAGCCGCACTGAAGTATTAGATAACGGCGCTTCAATAGAAAACTTAACCTCTAACGGATGCAGACGTCATCCATAATGAAAGGCAAAAGGGCAACTTGATACCATTCCAATGCGGCAGCTTGCAGCGAAGGACGCCAAATCATTACTTATTGCGACGTCACTACTGAGGGCAATAATAAGCCAGCTTTGTGTCCTTCAGGCATGCAAGAAAACACCGCACAGGAAGTAAAATAGCCTTGCCGATGCGGACTTGGCACTTTTGACAGCTTCGAATAATGGATGAAATGGCATTTGTGGATATGTGCCTTTAAGAGACGAATGCTACTTTTGAAGACAAGCCCTTTCATAGCGTTCATTTCGGCTTGATGCCGAACGAGACGTATTACACCTGCCCAGCCAACATAGCGCTGAATTCAAAAAGCATAATAAACGACAACACGCGCAACAAACAATATCGCAATATAGACAAAGGCTAAGGCTGCCCTTTCCAAAGCAATGCCACTCTTCTAAAAATCGCCTTACTGTGCTATCTCAAGGAAGTGCGCCAAGGTTCGAGATGAAATGAAGCAACGCCTTTAATAGGACAAGAAGGGCAAAAATGTATCCGGGTAGCACTATTGAAGCTATCTTTTAATCATTTGAATACAACTCTTCTCGGGCTATACCCGCTTTTATTGCGCAGATTAGAAAAGGTAAAGTTGACGAGTTCACCCTGATGCGCTTAGCCTATAATTTGCGCAAGCTATAAAGCATGCAGCCGTTTCTGTCACGCTTTAATTGGCTTCGTGGCACTGGTATCCATGAAATATCTTTCCTTGTACAAATATACAGTAAAAGGCCCGTCGACACCACCGTGGGCATGCCGTTTCATATTTCTTGAATGTTGCCATATTACGCATTATAGCAATTTTTATCTGATTCCCATAACGCATTCCCGGTCAGCCTGCTAAGCTACGGAAGGAAGGAGCAACGCAGCATGGGCGAAAAAGAGCCCAAAGAATTGGTTAAGAATTTCGTTCCCGGCGCACTAGTAGGCGCGGCAGGATTCGCAAAAAACCAAAGCTTTTCTTTGCCCTTTCCACCTGCCTCGTTACTTTTGAGCGCGCACTCTGTCCTTTCCCCACATCTTTATAAGCAACTAACGCAGATAAACCATTCCTTCACCCGGGCGCGGCGTGCGCGAACCTGGCTGCACTAATAACGCTCTTAATAAACCTTTATAAATAAAACGCATGACACTTTATCGCAAGACCATGTGGCGCCTGCTGGTTGCCACCGTTCTCTCTCTGAGCTTTCTCTCTGCCCATTCCCAGGGAAAGTCTGGGAAACCGGCCTGAAGGAAGCCCTCTACGAAGTCGGCTGGATCAAGCAGGCCAACGACGGTATGATCATTGCCCCCGGCGCGAAGGGCCTGCTGGCCCTCGACAACCAATCCGGCGCCATTGTATGGCACAACAAAGAACTCAAAGCCAAAAAAGAAGGCGTTTCCTTGTGTTTTGCATCCGACAATGGTAGTTTTATGAATATACGTGACTATTCAGCAGTTCGCTTTTAGCAGTTCGCTATTCGCTCTGCAATGCCCTTAAAAGCAGGAATCCAGGCTTGATGAACCAGTTCTTTGCTTTAAGCCCAGTTTTGGGCAGGTTCTTGCGAACTGCGAATTGCGAACTGCGAATTGCTGAATAGTTACGAATACACTCATAAACAACCAACGCCCATGCACCCAAACGAAGCCTTGATCCACACCTTCTACCAGGCCTTCCAGCGAAAGGACTACGAAACTATGAAACAATGCTACCACCCGGACGCGGTGTTCAACGATGAAGCCTTCCGGGATTTGAATGCCTGCGAAACAGGGAAAATGTGGGAAATGCTGGTCAAAAACGGTAAGGACCTGGAGCTGGAGTACTCCGGTGTGAAAGCCGATGATCAGCAGGGAAAGGCGGTATGGGTAGCCAGGTACACATTCTCAAAAGCGAAGCGAAAGGTGGTTAACCGCATTGAGGCGGCCTTCGAGTTTCAGGACGGCAAGATCATCCGGCACACCGACCGGTTTGATTTTTACAAATGGGCCCGGCAGGCTTTGGGTTTTCCTGGCCTGCTACTGGGGTGGAGCGGTTTTTAAGAATAAGGTGCGGGGCGGGGTGAAGGAGCGGTTGAAACGTTATATTGAAGGGGGCACTCGGGAAACTTCCTCAAAGGGGTGATGGGGTGATGGGGTGATGGGGTGATGGGGTGAGGGGATGGGATGGGGTGAGGTAGTAGTGAGAGGTGGATGGGGTGAGGTGGAAAACAAAGTGGCCTTGTAGATATTATGAGGGATAGTTCAAATTTCTGTGTCTTCTGAAAAACGCCCCTTGATTTCCCGGAACTTGCGAACGGCGAACAGCGAATTCCGAACACTCCCTATTATGAATCAACAAACCCTAAGAAAAATGACGCGCACCCTGATCACAAGCCTTCTTATTTTATCGCTCTGTTCAGCTCATTCCCAGCCCATCGCCGTTCCTTACCGGGAGGAGCCCACTCTTTTTCCCATCGGAGCGAACGGGAAATGGGGCTACGCCGATGAAAACGGGGACATCAAAATAGAACTCCGCTTTTCCGAGGCCGGCTTGTTCCACTACGGGCTGGCGGCTGTCCGGCAGGATGGCGAGTATGGTTACATCAATGAGGCGGGAGGATGGCAGGTGAAGCCCCGGTACGACAGCGTGGAAATAATACGGGAGAGCAATCTTTTCCTGGTGGAATACGAGCCGGGCAAGTTCGGGTATATCGATCTCTGGGGGAGAGCGTTTTTTAGGTAACTTTGAAAGTACCCTTGTGTTGAGCTGACAACTTCGAGTTGTCTGCTCAATTGTCCTGGGAAGCCTCTATCTGCAAAGTCAAGAGACAACTCGAAGTTGTCACTTGACGTGTGCTTCATGATCTGACAACTTAAGAGCTGGCTGCTCGCTTAAAGGGGCTAGTGCGATCAAGATGATCGCCGCACAATACACTATTTCCTCCGCCACCCCCTCACCCACTTCTCCACCTCCACCGCATGAAACACGATCGAAGAAAGCAGCAGGCAGGCACCCAGCTCTTGCCAGGCCAGCGGCTGAACAGAAAAAATCTCATTCAGGGCGGGGATATAAAGGATGGCCATTTGCAGGAAGAAGGTCAGCAGCACCGCCCCGAGCAGGGGAAGGTTGGTGAAAATACCCCGCCGGAACAGGAAGGAATACTCGCTGCGGATGGCCAGCACGTGCCCCATCTGACTGAAACACAGGATGGTGAATACATAAGTCTGCCACTTGGGATCACCTTCGGCAATGGCCCAGGCCTGGGTGCCCAGGCAGACGGCCCCCATCAGCAGGCCCACCCACAGGATGTGGATGCCGAGTCCATGGGCAAAGATACTTTCCTCCGGTTGCCGGGGCGGCAGCTTCATCAGGCCCTTTTCGGGGGGCTCACCGGCCAGGGCCAGGCCAGGCAGGCCGTCGGTCACCAGGTTGATCCACAGGATGTGGATGGGCAGCAGCGGGATGGGCAGCCCTGCCAGGGGCGCCAGGAAGATAGTCCAGATTTCCCCACTGTTGCTGGTCATGGTGTATTTGATGAACTTCCGGATGTTATCGAAAATACGGCGCCCCTCCTTGACGGCTTTAATGATGGTGGCGAAGTTGTCGTCCAGCAGCACCATGTGGGCAGCCTCCTTGGATACGTCGGTGCCGGTAATGCCCATGGCAATGCCGATATTGGCGCGCTTGAGGGCGGGCGCGTCGTTGACCCCATCGCCGGTCACTGCCACGAACTGCCCCTGGCGCTGTAGCGCCTTGACGATCTGCAGCTTCTGCTCGGGCGAGACCCGGGCGTACACCTTGATCCGGTGGATGCTCTCCTCGAAAGAATGGGCTTTCATCTGCTTCAGCTTGGCGCCGGTAAGCAGTAGGTCGGTCGGAGTGTGCAGGATACCGATCTGCCGGGCGATGGCCTCGGCGGTATCCGGATGGTCGCCGGTGATCATTACGGGTACGATACCGGCGGCCTTACAATCGGCGATGGCTTTCGCGGCCTCTTGGCGGGGCGGGTCCATCAAGCCGGTAAGGCCGCAGGCCTCCAGCCCCTGCTCCAGAGATTCGAAGCCGATCTTGTCCGGCAGCTTGTCGAGAAGCCGGCATCCGTAGGCAAGGGTGCGCAACCCCTGCTGCCCCATGCGTTCGGCCTCGGCAGTGAGGCTGTCTTCATCTACATCTTCACAGGCGGCCAGTACGGACTCCAGGGCGCCTTTGGTGACAACCAGAAAACGGCCGTCGTATTCGTGGACGGTCGTCATCATTTTACGGACGGAGTCGAACGGCAGCTCCGCTACCCGGGGGTACTGGCTGCGGCTGAAGCCGGGCCGGGCGGGATGGCCCTCCGCATAAGCGGCCAAGGCCACCTCCGTCGATTCGCCGTCGAGCTCACCGTCCACGTCTTTTTGCACATCGTGGTTGAGGGCCATGCACAGCAGCAGGGCTTCCTGCGGCTGGAGGTTCAGTCCGGCCGGCGGGGAGGGCGGCGTCCAGGTTTCCGTAACCGTCATCCGGTTCTGGGTGAGCGTTCCCGTTTTGTCGGTGCAGATGAAGGTGACGGAGCCCAGGGTCTCCACGGCCGGCAATTTGCGAATGAGGGCATTTTTACGAACTAACCGCCTGGCGCCCAGCGCCAGCGCGATGGTCACCACGGCCGGCAGCGCTTCGGGGATGGCCGCCACCGCCACCGAGATGGCGGTCAGCAGCATGTTCAGGGAGTCTTCGCCCTGGAGCAGCCCCGTCCCGTAGATGATCGCACAAATGCCGAGCACCGCCAGGGAGAGCTTCCGGCCGAAATCACCCAGCCGCTTCTGCAATGGGGTCAATGATTCGTCCTCCTGTAGCATCTGCGCGATGCGGCCGATCTCCGTTTGCATGCCGGTGGCGGCCACCACGCCGCTGCCCCGGCCGTAGGTGGCCATCGTGCTCTTAAAGGCCATGTTGGTGCGGTCGCCCAGGGGCAAATCTTCCTCCTTCAGTTTTTGGGTTTGCTTTTCCACGGCGGCGGACTCGCCGGTGAGCGAAGCCTCTTCAATCTTCAGGGAATGCGTTTCCAGCAGACGGATGTCGGCGGGCACCAGGCTGCCGGCTTCCAGCAGCACTACGTCGCCCGGCACCAGGCGGGCGGCGTCGATGTGTACGGGGGCGCCGCCCCGCAGCACGATAGCCGAGGGGGCCGACATCTTTTTCAGAGCCTCCAGCGCTTTTTCCGCCCGGTATTCCTGTGCGAAACCGACTATAGCGTTGAGCACCACAATGATCAGAATGACGACGGTGTCCTTGAGGTCGCCTACCAGTCCCGACACGACGGCGGCCGCCATGAGGATCAGGATCATTACGTCCTTAAACTGGCTGAGGAGCATTAGCCAGGCGGGTTTCTTTTTCTTGCCGGCCAGTTGGTTGGGGCCGTATTGGATCAGCCTTTCTTCCGACTCGGAAACCGTCAGGCCGCCGGGGCGGCTGCCGGCCTGTTCGAGCGCTTCTTCACCACTGAGGAAATGCCAGTTCATTGGAGGTGTGGGATGTAGTGAACCCCCAATATACGATAGGTGCAATAAGCGTGTGCTGATAATTGTCAGCGTGGTTCGGGGTTCGGGGTTTGCTGTTCGGGGGTTCGCTGTTCGGTATTCGCTGTTCGGGGTTTGCTGTTCGGGGTTCGCCGTTTGGGGGTTCGCTGTTTGGGGGTTTGCTGTTCGGTATTCGGTATTCGCTGTTTGCAGCATTCTATAAAAAACCCATTTTTGAGTTCCGAAAGAAATCTTTTCTTTTCGGGTTCGTTAATCTAACATCTTCCTAAAATGATTATATGATAAAGCCCCGGATGGCATGGCCTCTGATCCTGTTCCTAATGTTGCTCGTAGCCGGGCTGCACTTGCTGAGCAGCACCCTTTCTTACGATAATTTCCTTCTGGTTGGCTCGGACGGCCCGTATTACCCTATTCAGGTGCGGAGCCTATTGGAAACCGGCCGGTTGGCGTTTCCGGATATGCCGCTGTTGTTCTCCATAGAAGCGGTGGTAGCCAAAGTGCTGGTATGGCTTCGGATTGCCTCTTTGGACGAGAGCATCCTGTTGGCCACCCGGTACACAGCCAGCGTTTTATCGGCGCTGGCCATTCTGCCGGTTTATTGGATTGCAAGAACGCTCAACGGCCCTCTTGCCCAGTGGAGCGGGCCAACTTATCTGGTGCTCCTGTTTTCGGTTATGAACGTCAGCACTTTCTTTTCTTTTCCGGGCAGTTTACTTCTGAAGAACAGCTTCGCGGTGGTGTGGGTGTTCTCCTACTTGTATTTCGCTTTGCGGCTCATCCAATACGGCGAAAGGAGAGACCTGTATTATTCTTTGGCTGCGTTGGTTCTGTGTGGGTTGACTCATTTCGGAAGCTTGGCCCTGTTGATGCTCTATTCTGGTTTATGGGGCTGCTTTTGGCTGATGCAAAACAGAAAGTCGTTCGTTTTTCAACCCATCATTGGCCTGAAAACGGTGGCATCTATAGCCTTCCCTTTCGCCTTGATAGCCGCATTTGACCCGGTTCGTTTTTTCAGGCTGGTTACCTTGCCCTTAAAAGTTTTTGAAGCGCCCTTGATCTTGCTCACGTTAGATGGGGTACCTTTCAGCAACTTTGTAAACCCTATTAATTTTATTTCTTCCAATGCCTTGCTGGCATTGGCCATAGTCGCATTTATCTCAATATGGAAAAAACTGGGCCGCATGGAACAGCTGTTCGGATTTACCTCTTTGACCTTGGCAGCCCTGTTATTGTCGCCCTTTATTGGCTTTGAATGGGCATCCAGGTTACAGATGATGGCCTATATTCCTCTTACTATGGCCTATTTTATTATTTTTAGCATAAAAACCTCCCCTTGGGTGAAGCTTTTTCCGGCCGCCCTGCTTGGGATGATCATTGCCCTGTCCATAGCCGGAGTGTTCATGCCCGGGGGAGCGTGTATGAGCAACCCGGCATACACAGAATTCAAAGAAATAAAAAACGAGGTGGGCCTCGGGAAAAACACATTGATCGTAGGCCGGCAAGACCTCCGGCTATTGAGCAGCTGGGAATTCGGCAGCAAAGGCATGGCCGAATATTTGTTTACGGTTGAGGAGTTGAAAAATTACGATCAGGTGTATCTCATCCGGCAGGCCGCCGGTTCCAATTTGAACGAAAACAGGTTTGTGCAGGCGGATGTGCCACCCCACAGCCAGAATGTTTTTCAAGGTGATTTTTTTGAATTGTACGACTTAAGAGACATCCAGGCTTGGAGATACGGCAAGGGAAAACCTTCCTTTGCCAGGGGAAAAGTCCTGGACGGGCAAAAGGGCCGCTACCGGATAGCCGGCGGGCCGGCGGGCCGGATTAAAACCATCGAGGTTACAGAAAATACCAAAATGCAGTTGTTGAATGGTAACGCCAAATTGGAAGAAGGCATGCAAGTTCAGGTTTGGGGCCATTACCGCCCTTTTAGTTTGACTATTTTGGCGGAAACCATTGAAGAATATTAATTCGACTTTAAAATAGAACACCACCATGGCAGACATCCGCCAATCCACCTTCTGGGCCAACCTCGCCAAAAAGGTCGCCGGGATCGTCCTGAAGAATCTCGGCGCCGGCGCCCGTCCCGACACCCACCATCAACACGTCGTGCCCCACCCGAAAGGCTGGGCGGTGAAAGGAGAGGGCAACGAGCGCTATACGGCCATCTACCCATATCAGGATGACGCCATCGAACGGGCTCGGGAAATCGCCCAAAATTACGGGGCTGATGTGATCATCCACCGGAAGGATGGGACCATTCGCGACCGCATTAATTATGGTTAGAAATCCGAAATAGAGCTATTATGCAATACCCAAAAATCACATCCGGCGATAGAGTTATTGAATTTCATAACAACCAGCTGGGCGAAGAACGCATATTCTCATGATCCGAAAATGCAAAACTACCGACACCGAGGACAGTTCCGTCAAGATCACCAGGGAGAAACTCTGGCAGGAGACCGTAAAAACGCTGTGAAAAAGCTCAACCTGTGGACCGAACCAACGAAAACTCCGTAAGCCTCAATAAGTACATCAGCAGCACCGGCATCTGTTCCCGCCGGGAGGCCGACAAAATGATCGCCGAGGGCCGCGTCACCATCAATGGGCAACCCACCCAACTGGGCAACCGCGTATTCGAAGGGGATGAAGTGCACATCGACGGCCAGCTCTTGAAATCCAAACCCCGGGCGCTGTACATCGCTTTCAACAAACCGGTAGGCATCGTCTGCACCACCGATTCCAAAGAGCCGAAAAACATCATTCGCTACATTGGCCACCCCCAGCGGCTCTTTCCCATCGGCCGCCTGGACAAACCCTCCGAGGGACTCATCTTCCTGACCAACGACGGCGATATCGTCAACAAGATTCTCCGCGCCGGCAACCAGCACGAGAAGGAATACATCGTCACCGTCAAACAGCCCATCACACCGGATTTTATAAAAAAAATGGGCGCGGGGGTCCCTATCCTGGACACCGTCACCAAGAAATGCCAGGTAGAGCAGTTGAATGCCCACACCTTTAAGATCATCCTGATCCAGGGCCTGAACCGGCAGATTCGCCGTATGTGCCAGTACCTGGGCTACGATGTCACCAGGCTGAAGCGCGTCCGCATCATGAATGTCCAGTTGGGCAGCCTGAGAGTGGGCCAGTGGCGGGAGCTGACGCCCGCCGAAATAGAGAAGATCCAGAAAATGGTGGCGGATTCTTCCAAGACCGCCCCCGAACCGTGACACCCAGAGGTGATGCCTTCCCGTTGTATCCTCCATGAAGCACAAGGCGTCGCCTCCACCACGCCCCCTTGGTTCGTCAAATTTATTCGGCGTCGGAGACGTAAGTAGTCGGACAGAGTTTAATAAGGAGCGTCCACCTTACACCTGAACCTTCATTTTTAATGACAACACAACCCAATGAGCTTTTTTACAAAAAAAACCGCGATCATCACCGGCGCCACCAGCGGTATCGGCCAGGGCATTGCCTGGGCCTTAAACAAACAAGGCGCCAACCTCATTCTCAGCGGCCGCAATGTGGGGCGTGGGCAACGATTAGAAAAGCAACTGGGCCCCAGCGCACACTTTGTTGCCGGAGATATCAAACAACCCCGGGCCAATGAAGCCCTGGTGGAGGCCGCCCTGGAGCGCTTCGGCCGCCTGGATATGCTGGTGCTTTCGGCCGGGCAGTTGGGAATCGGTAAGCTCGACACCCTTTCTCTGGAAGACTGGCAGGAAACCATTGCCACCAACCTCAACGCTGTATTCTACCTGTTGAAATACGCCATACCCGAAATGCAGAAGAGGGGAGAAGGCAGCGTTGTTATCATTGGCTCGGTGGCGGCCCGGCACGCCTTTCCCAGCCACCCGGCCTATTCGGCATCCAAAGGCGCCCTGCCGGCCCTGGTGCGGCAGTTGGCCCGGGACTACAGCCCGGAGATCCGGGTCAACCTCGTATCGCCGGCGCAGGTCATCACGCCCCTGCTCCACAATTCCGTCAAAGCCTTCGACAACCCCGATGAAATCCTGGAGGAAACGGCCCAAAAATTGCCCATGAAGCGCCTGGGGCTGCCCGAGGATATTGCTCATACGGTTTTGCACCTGCTGAGCGATCAGGCCTCCTGGATCACCGGCAGCAATTTTGTGGTGGATGGCGGGTTTCTGGCCACCTGACAGGCCTTAAGGGCGCCTGCCCTGGCCTGAAAAATTTGCCTGTTGTGGCCGTACGATGAACTTTTTCCCCCACTCATACTGTTTAGAGGAAGAAACCAAACAGGCTCAATGGAAACCTACGGTAAAAAAAACAAAAAAACTTTTGCCGAAAAGAATAAAGCCTTATCTTTGCATCCGCGTTCAAGAAAACGGCTCCGTAGCTTAATTGGATAGAGCACCTGACTACGGATCAGGAGGTTGCAGGTTCGAATCCTGCCGGAGTCACTAAAAAGGAAGACAGGATGAGAAGTTTATCCCGTTTTTAGCAGAACAGCAGAGCGAAAGCGATGCGTTGTGAAGCTTAAGCGGGAAATCCTGCCGGAGTCACTAAAAAGAAAAGAGATGTCTAAGGTTTGTCAACTCACAGGAAAGCGCCCGGTAGCGGGTAATACAGTTTCTCACTCCAACCGGAAGATCAAGCGCCGCTTTTTGCCCAATTTGCAGAAGAAGCGCTTTTTCGTGCCGGAAAAAGATATGTGGGTAACTTTGAAGGTATCTGCGGCGGCCATGCGGTCTATCGATAAGATGGGCGTGTATGAGTTCGTCCAGAAGCAGGAGCGCAAGGGCATCAATACGGGTGTCAAATTTTAAGAATTTTAAACGCTAAGGAAGATGGCTAAGAAGAGCAAAGGAAACCGCATACAGGTTATCCTGGAGTGCACCGAACATAAAACCTCCGGAATGCCCGGTACTTCCCGTTACGTAACGGAAAAAAACCGGAAAAACACGCCGGACCGCCTGGAATTGAAGAAATTTAATCCCATTCTGAAGCGGGTCACGGTTCACCGCGAAATTAAATAAGCGCGTTATAGAGTTGCGGTAGATCGGGTTTATTGTTATTTTTGAGAAATTTTACTCTGTAACTTCTAAAAGTTTTGCAAAATGGCTAAAGTATCAAAGAACGCAAGGGTCGCTCAACGTAGCGCCAACGCCGGTTCCGGCCGTGATCATGTGAAAGTCATCAAGAGCATCAAGGATCCGAAGACTGGTAAGTACACCTACAAGGAAGTGATGATCCACAAGGACAAGGTGGCGGAGTTTTTCGCCAGCAAATAAGGTAAGACAAATTATTTCTACTGAATAAGTGAAGGGGCTTTTCTTTCTCGTGAAGGAAAGCCCTTTCTCATTCTCATTCCCGCAGGAACTATTCCACCAAATTCCAAACATGAGCTTTTTTAATAAATTCTTCAGCAAGGAAAAAAAGGAAGACCTCGATAAAGGGCTGGAAAAGACCAAAGAAAGCTTCTTTGGGAAACTGACCAAGGCCGTTGCCGGCAAAACCAGCATTGATGATGAGGTGCTCGACGAACTGGAGAATATCCTGATTACTTCCGACGTAGGCCTGGACACCACCGTGAAGATCATCGAACGCATCGAAGCGCGCGTCGCCCGCGATAAATACCTGGGCACGGCCGAGCTCAATGAAATCCTGCGCGATGAGATCGTACAATTGCTGGCCGAAAACAATACGGCCGATTTAGAGGATTATACCCTGCCTTCTACCGAAAAGCCCAGTATTATCCTGGTCGTAGGGGTCAACGGGGTCGGCAAGACCACCACCATCGGCAAACTGGCCCATCAGTATAAACAACAAGGAAAAAAAGTGGTGCTCGGCGCTGCCGACACCTTCCGCGCCGCCGCCGTCGACCAGCTCAAAATCTGGTCCGAACGGGTAGGTTGTGATTTCTACAGCAAAGGCATGCATACCGACCCCGCCGCCGTAGCCTTCGAAACCGTTCAGCATGCCATCAAGAACAACTGCGATGTTGCCATCATCGATACGGCCGGCCGCCTCCACACCAAGATCAACCTCATGAAAGAATTGAGTAAGATCCGGCGCTCCGTCGCCAAGAGCATGGAAGGGGCCCCCCACGAAGTCCTGCTCGTACTCGACGCTACTACCGGCCAGAACGCTTTCGAACAGGCCCGCCACTTCACCGACGCTACGGAAGTATCTGCCCTGGCGCTCACCAAGCTCGACGGCACGGCCAAAGGGGGCGTCGCCATCGGCATCTCCGACCAGTTTAAAGTGCCCATCAAATACATCGGGGTGGGTGAAGCGATCGACAAACTGCAGGTTTTCAACAAACGCGCCTTCGTGAATTCTTTGTTCGAGCAATAATTTAGGCTACCATTCCAGGGTTGGACGAGTTCGCGGTTCGGTATTCGCTGTTCGCAACCGCGGCAGGCTGCCTGGGCTTACCTGCTTCTAACCGTGTCCAACGTTAGACGGATAGCCATAATTTACAGGGATAAAAAACTTATAACAATAAAAAAACGGAAAAAAGTAGCTAAAAAAAAGGATGTATTACAATAAAAACAATGCGTTATTTAAAAGTAAATGTTATTTTTTTAGCTGCAAGTAACTGTAATTCAATATTTTAAATCCCACCTAGGCCACTATCCAGTCCAGTAATTCCGTGAATTGTACTTCACAACCCCCTGATTGTTATAGATATTTGTATTGTCAACGAGGAAGAACGACAGTTGGCAGGTTTCTTCGGAAGAGAAGAAATAAGAAATGACTTACTACTAACAAGAAAAAAGAAGTTGATAACCAACTTCTTTGGTAAGTTCTGACATAGGACGTAATCCCACGAATGCTTTTTATATTATAATCCCATGTGCTATTATTATCCCATGAAAGATTTTCGGGGATATCAAAGGATATCCTCAATTTTGGTATGTAGATAGCCTCTCAAAGCTCTTTAAATGACCGGCCCATTTGGGCCGGTTTTTTTTTGCAAATAACCCTCTGAGTATTCTTACGCAGCCTACCTCACTTAAGTTACATCAAATTTAATTTTTTTTAATTTTTTTTCGGAAGTACCCGGTTCATCTGAATTTCAGCGCAACCAAAGATAAATACCGCTTGAATTCCTTCTGGTAGGCCCGATGGTTTTCCATATTGGGTTCGAATACCTTCTCTGTTCTCTTAAGCGGCAGCAATTCCCGATAGTCCTTTATGGCGCCTGCTGCCTTCATGGCCACGAAGGCGGCGCCGCGGGCGGAGGCTTCCTCTTGTTCATCCGTAGCAACCGGCAGCCCGAAGACGTCGGCTACAATCTGTATCCACAGTGGAGAGTGGGTAAACCCGCCATTGGCAGTGATCTGCCGGGCAGCGGCAGGCATGCCCCTGAAGATATGATACAGGCTGAATGCCACCCCCTCCAACACGGCGCGGTGGAAGTGCGCCGGGCCGTGGTGGCGGCGCACGCCGATGAAAGCGCCGCTGGCGTTGGCGTCCCAGATCGGAGCGCGTTCGCCCAGCAAGTAAGGGAGGAACAACAGGCCGCCGGCGCCGGCAGGCAGGCCGCTGGCGGCTTGCTCCGGCAACCGGCCCGGGCCCAACAGTTCTGACAGCCACTGGTAGGTGATGCCACCGTTGTTGATGGCGCCGCCACAGACGAACCATTCCTCGTCCAGCCGATAATTAAAGATTTGCTTGTCTTCGTCTATGATTGGTTCTGAGCGGGTGGCCCTGAGAGCCCCGCTGGTTCCGATAGTAAGAACCAATTCCTCCGGGCTGAGGGCCAGCGACCCCAGGTTGGCCAGGCAGCCGTCGCTGCCACCCAGAGCTATGGGTACGCCTCGAAAGCGTGCCGGCAGCTTTTCGGTATTAACAACCAAGGTGTGGGTAGGACTAGCCAGCCGGGGCAACTGCGCTTCCTCGATACCCGCATAGGCTAGTGCCTCCGGGCGCCAGTTCAGCTCCCGGATGTCCATCAAACCAGTAGCGGAGGCCAGCGAAATGTCTGCCCGGCATTCGCCGCACAACCGCTGAAGGACATAGTCTTTGATGGACAGAAAACGCGCCGTCCGCTGGAAAATTCCGGAGCTTTCTTCCTGCATCCACCGAATTTTACATAAAGGAGACATGGGGTGGATGGGTGTGCCGCAGGTTTTGTAAAAGCCTCTGCCTTCAGCTGTTCCTTTGAGCCTTTCCGCCTGCTTTTCACTCCGCCGGTCGCTCCAGAGCAGCGCATTGGTGAGGGGCGCGCCGGCTTCATCTGCAGCGATCAGGCTATGCATGGCGCAACTCATCCCCATGGCTGCCGGCGGGGCCACCAACTGGCGGGCGAGTTTTTTCAGAACCTCCATCACCGCTTGCAGCAGCGCCTCCGGCTCCTGCTCCTGAAAACCGGCCTGGGGGCTAAGGGTAGGCGTCGATGCCCGCTCCAAGGCCAGGGTTTTTCCCTCAAGGGTGAGGGCCATGGCCTTGGTGGAGGTGGTGCCGATGTCGATTCCTACAAAATAAGGTGTATCTGCTTTCATGCATGCAATTTTCTCACCGCATCCTTTCCCGGATTCCTTCCTCGTTGTTCAGGTCATACAAATATCCATTGATGACGGCATAGTGATAGCGCCCCTCCTTTTGCAGAAGAAAGGAAGGGTTGCCGTTGAGGCGAATCTCATTAGCCGGGGCTTTTCCAGCGTCAGTAGCCTCGATCGGCAGCTCGGCCCATTGGCTGCGGAAGGGCAAATGGGTGAGTTGGAAAGTGGTGTATCCCTGGCGGAGGAATGTGGGGATATCCTGCTGGCGGAGGGCGTCGAGGCTGACGAAGGGGGAGGGATAGGTTTTGCCGGGCACGGCCTGGTAGCTGCGGGCGTCGAATTGTTCATAAGCGTAGAAAGTCGACAGGTCGCCGATGTCAGACAGGGAGCCCCGATGGTAGTGCTCTTTGGAGTCGTTCAATTCTATTTCGATGCGGCGGAATCCCAGGTCCACCGTATACCACTTCCCGTTTTTTTCTATTTGCACCTCCCGAAGGATTAGGTCGTGAAAAGCATTGCTGTTATTGAAGGGGATGCCTTCATAATCCTGGATTTTGGCATCCTGGTAAGCGCCCGAGGCGATGGCGTCAAAAGCAGCCAGAAGCAGGGTGAAGTGAAGTTGGCGCAATTCCTGCTTTTCGGGGTCTCCATCCAGGCCGCCGCTTTCGATTAGGATCGTACTGGTGCCCCATTTCTGGATATTGTCGCCGAAAGCCCGGGGTTCGAACGTGTCGTCGTATTTCGCCACTTTTCCCGGTATGTGTTCCTGGAGCAGCCGGCCAAGCAGAACGATCAGGCGCATGGCGTTGCCTCGGCTTTCATTGATTTCTTTATCCATATTGTAGGCTGGCGCCAGAAAGGACACCGAAGCGGTATGGGGCGAATTACCGACACCGTAGTAGGCGCTTTGGTCGTGCAGGTTGAACCCCCACTGGGCCTGGGTTTCGTCGCGTACGCGCTTGAGAATCTGAGCCTCCGGTGTAACCAGGCGCATCGCATCGCGGTTGAGGTCGATATCCAACGCATTGCGGCGCTGGAATTTTTCGGCGCCGTCGGGGTTGAGCATGGGGATGAAATAGAGCGTAAGTGCTGAAAGGAGCCGCTGCCGAAATGGATCGAACTCGTCGCTGGCGCTGAAGAAGTTGAAGATATCCATCAGTGCCATGGTGGCGGTAGGCTCATCGCCGTGCATTTGCGACCACAGCAGCACGGTTTTTGGGCCATTGCCGATCTTGGCCAGATAAATGCTGCGCCCTTCAATGGATTGGCCGGCTTCCTTTACTTCAAATGGCGGCTCGAGGCGCTGGACCAGCGGCGCTATGTCACTGTGTTTGAAACGGCGCCCGTCGATCGTCGGCTCCCGGTATTGGCCATAGGCCAGGTGCAGTTGCTGGTAGATGGGATTGAGGGTAAGCGCCCGTTCCTTAGAAGCCGGTGGGTTTGCTTCCTGTTTTTCCGGAACGGCCTTGCCAGGCTGTTCCTGGCTGTTGCAGGATAGGAAGAAGAGCGGGATAAAAGCGATCAGTAATCTACTCATGGTCCGTGGCTTTGAAGCGAAGATAAGAAGCGAGGTTATGATTTAAAACCGTAAATTTGTGCTAAAAGTACTCAATTAGAAAAAATATCAATCAAGAGCGATAACATACTATGTCCAAAAATGTAAGTAATTCTTTAACCAAGATAGGTGTATTTTACGACGGCAACTACTTTTATCACGTTAGCAATTATTACAACTACGTTCACGAGCGCAAAGCCAGGGTCAGCATCAAAGGCCTGCACGACTTTATTCGATACAAGGTCTCAGAAATGGACGGGGGCGGCGCCAATATTACCCACTGCCAAATCGTAGACGCCCACTATTTCCGGGGGCGCCTGAGTGCTGCCGAAGCCAGCAACAAAAGCAATCAGCTATATTACGACCGCGTTTTTGATGACATCCTCATGTCGGAGGGCGTCACGACCCATTATCTGCCCCTGCGCGGGTTCGGCCCCAAAAAGACCGAGAAGGGCGTCGATGTATGGCTGGCGCTGGAGGCTTTCGAGCAGTGCATGTATAAAAAATTCGACGTGCTCGTCCTGATTGCTGCCGATGGCGACTATGTTCCGCTCATCCGCAAAGTCAACTCACTGGGTACCCGCGTGATGGTCCTTTCCTGGGAGTTCGAATTTGTCGATGATTTTGGCAACAACCGCTCTACCCGAACCTCCCAGGACCTGCTGGAGGAGGTGACCTACCCCATCGCTATGCACACCCTGATCAACAACCGGGTTACCCGGGATACCTACGTGATCAATAATCTGTTCGTGCCTAAATCGCCTGCAGGCAAAACTCAGGATGAAGACGAAGACGAGGGGGAGGACGGCAAAAACCAATCCAGAAGCGGAGATGAAAACGGTGACCACAGCAGTACGATCTTCTCTTTGAAAGAGGGATATGGGTTTATCGCCTATCCGCCCAACAACCTGTTTTTCCATTACTCTGAAGTTGAAAACGTAGACTTCAACGACCTTCGCATCGGCGACCCCGTCAGTTTTCGCATCGGTGTCAATGAGGAGACCGGCCAGGATATTGCCATCGATGTAAGAATGATGGATTAGTAAGGTGCAAAATTGGCTGTTGGAATTCCGGATACACAGCCCCGAGGTGAAGAGAAACGGTATTCTGATGAATCTGGTAACCCACCGCCTCGGAATGGAAACTTTTCAGGGTGAATTTTTCTGATTTCTGCTTTACAAATTTGTCAAACAATAAGAATGTGCAGATTTTCTGTTTTGTTTTTACCGTCTTTTATATCTTTAGTGATTGGCATAATCACTTTTTAGCAGGAGTCAATCCTGCTGTTTGCCGCCTTACCAAAAAAAAATCATTAAAATGAAACGAATTACTACGCTCAACAAAATCGCTTACACCGCGTGTCTTGCATTTTTGCTGACTGGAATAGCCCAACTCATTACGAGTTGTAACAACGCTGCGCCTGCCGAAGAAACGGTTTCTGAAGAAGTGCCGGTCCACAAAGAAGTGGACCCCCTGGCCCGAGGCAAGGAGCTGTATATGTCCTATTGCCAGATCTGCCACGGCGAGCACGGCGACGGCGCCATGGCCGAATTGCTGAAGATACAACCGCCGGACCTCACTCTGATCGCCGCCCGCCGCGAGGGTGCGTTCCCGGCAGAACAGATTCGCAAGATCATCGACGGCACCGATCCGGTGGAAGGCCACGGCAGCGGCGATATGCCGATCTGGGGCGTTACCTTTAAAGTGTCGGAAAACCTGGGTAGCGATGAAGAGGTCAAAAAAGAGATCGGCAACATCGTGATCTACCTGCAATCCATCCAAAGGGAAGCGCCGGCTGGGGAAGAAGGCGGCGAGGCGCCGGCCGAAGGGTAAATCGGATGCGCCGGGAATGGATGTGGGTATCGGTTCCCGGCGCATTATAATTTCATCCACCTGCTTACTTTTATTCCGCGAGATAGGTCGATTTTCTGAGTCTCTTAAAGAACGCCTCTTGATTTCCGAACAGCGAATTCCGAACACTCCCTATTCCGCACTGTTCTTTCCTGCCACGGCCGTGGACAAAAAAGCTGGCCCCAATGACAACCCATTCCTTTTCCAACAAAGCAGCAGTGGTCACCGGCGCCGGGACTGGTATCGGGTATGAAATCGCCCGGCAACTATCTCTGGCCGGCGTTTCAGTTTTGCTCAACGATATGGACGGCGGCCGGGCGGGCCGGGCGGCGGAAAAGATCCGGGAACAGGGAGGCGCCTGCCTGGCATTGGGCGGCGACGCCAGCAGCCCCGCCGTCATTGACGAAATGGTTATAACTGCTGTCCGGGAATTCGGCCATCTGGATTTCGCTATCGCCAACGCCGGGATCACCACCTTTGGGCGTTTCCTGGATTATGAACTGGAACGCTTTCAGCGTTTGATCATGGTCAACTTACAAGGTTCTTTTTTTCTCGCCCAGGCCGCCGCCCGGCAGATGGTGAAGCAGGGAAACGGCGGGCGCATTCTCTTTATGTCTTCTGTCACCGGCCACCAGGCGCATCCCAACCTCGCCGCCTATGGCATGACCAAGGCAGCTCTGGAGATGCTGGCCAAAAGCCTGGGAGTGGAGCTCGCACCTCATCACATTACGGTAAATGCCATCGCCCCCGGCGCCACTTTGACGGAAAGAACCTTGCAGTCCGATCCGGATTACAAGGCCACCTGGGACCGCCTGACTCCCACCGGGACAACCTCCACTCCCGGCGATATTGCTCATGCCGCCCTTTTCTTATTGTCCGATAATGCCCGGCAGATCACCGGCCAGAGCCTCGTGGTGGATGGGGGATGGACGGCGGTGAGCCCGGCGCCGGAGTAAGAGCATGTTTGGAGGTAGGGGATGTGCCCCCGTGCCTTTATTTTTATAGTGTGCTTTTGGAGGGGGAACTGGTGAAGGGGGGGAAGCTGGTGGTGGGCCGGTGAAGCCTCGGGCGGCAATTTTCCATTGCCGCGCGAGGCTTCGCCGGGCCCTCATTATTCCACCTTCCAGATCACCGACTCCAGCGGCGCCAGCTCCACGGCCACCTTCCCCCGGCCATCCACTATCTTTAGTTGCGTATTATTTTCCTGATAAAGCTGCTCCATCAGCTCGTAGTGCCCCTTCACCAATCCCCATGTTGCAATAATGTCCGCTGGAACCTCCAGCTCAAAAGTGTGCGCCTCCTCCGCATCAAAGTTAGACAGAATGACCAGCTTTTCGGATGCCGACCAGCGCACAAAGGAGAACACCCGGTGGTTGTATCCTTCCGTATGCTCCCGGTTGTAACGGTGTATCTCCCGGTATTCCCCCATCAGGGCCGGGCTGTTGATCGTGAAGTTGAGCAGGCGGCGGTAGAAATCGCGCAGGGCCTTTTCTTGGGGCGTGGACTGCCCGCCGTCGAAAGCGCCCCCGTTCATCCAGCGCTGGTGGTGAGGCACGCCGATATAGTCGAAGATAGAGGTGCGGGTGGGGGCGCCGAAGCCGGGCGCTTCCGCCCCCGGCTCGCCCACCTCCTGTCCGAAGTACACCATAGTGGGGGAGGTGCTGATGGTGGCCGATACCACCATAGCCGGCTTTCCTTTTTCGGCACTGCCGGCAAAATCGGGGCTGGCGATGCGCTGCTCGTCGTGGTTCTCCAGGAAGTGCAGGAGGTGGTGTTCGATGTCGGCCTGGCCTTCTTGTATGGGTGGAAGGTTATCCGTCCACCCATGGCCCTGCATGATGTGTTTGAGGGTGTCGTAGAGTTCCACTTTGTCGTAGAGGTAGTCCATCTTTCCCAGGTGGATGTAGTCGCGATAGATGGCGGGGGTATAAATTTCGGCCAGCAGGAAGGCGTCGGGGTTCTTCGTTTTGATGGCCGAGTTCATAAAGCTCCAGAACTCTACCGGCACCATCTCGGCCATGTCGAAGCGGAAGCCGTCGGCCCCCATGGCCGTCCAGTAGAGGGCGATGTCGCGGAATTTTTTCCAGGAGTCGGGCGCCTCCTTGTCCTGCCAGAATTCGTAATGGGCTTTATAATCCTTTTGATCAAAACCTTCCGGCAGTTCCGGAAAGTCCTTCGTGCCATCCGGCCGGACGCCATAGTTGACCTTCACCGTCTCGTACCAATCGTTGAAGCCAGGCTGTGCCAGCCGGGCGCCGTTGCCGGTCCACTTGGCGGGGTTTTCTTCGAATTGGCCATCGGACAAGGGGTGAGGCTCTCCACCCAGGGGTTGGTAGCCGCCCTGCGGTTCAGGAACGCGGAATGGCTCCCCGGGGATGTAATAAAAATTGTTGTCGCGTTTGTATGCTACGGAAGTATCATCACTGGCGCCGAAGTCTTCCACTCCTTCGGGGTTATTTTTTCCTTCGTAGCGGCGCGCCACGTGGTTGGGCACGATGTCGATCAGCACCTTCATTCCGTGGCGGTGGGTGCGTTCGATCAGGGCTTTGAACTCGGCCAGCCTTTGGGCGGGGTCCTCCGCCAGGTCGGGGTCGACGTTGTAGTAGTCTTTCACTGCGTAAGGCGAGCCGGCCCGGCCTTTGACCACGTCGGGGTCGTCCGGGGAGATACCGTAAGCCGTGTAGTCGCGGATCACGGCGTGGTGGGGTACGCCGGTGTACCAGATGTGGGTGACGCCCAGGGCGCGGATGGAGTCCAGCGCTTTGTCGGTAAAGTCGTTGAATTTTCCAACGCCATTCTCTTCGATGGTTCCCCAGGGCTTATTGGTGGTGTTGGTATTGCCGAAGAGACGGGTGAATACCTGGTAAACGACGATCTTGCGTTCAGTTATTTCTTCCTTCACTTCAGGTTGGGTGTTGCTGGGCGCGCAGCCGGCCAGCAGCGTCAGCGCGGCTGCTATGAGAGAAAAAAAGTGGTTCTTCATTGCGGAATTTTCCGGTTTCATATTCAGCTCCGAAGATAAGGCAAAAATAGGAACCAATTGCCTGGTTTATTCGGGTGCTGCCACCTGAAATACCCATTCTGCCACTTATCCGGTAAAACCTGCCCATTACCCGGCGGGATGGGCGTGCTGCCAGGCTTCCGTTTCAACTGCCTTGAAAAGAAGACATCTTGGAAGCAGATTCAAATTATTCGCAGCTATTTAAGGCGGCATTTCAGCCTTTGTTGGCCCGTCCCAAAGGGGTGAACAGGCATTTTCAGCCGCCATGGCAAATAGCAGCAATTATTCACCTAAAAACACAAAATCATGTTAACCGTAACTGAAAAACTGATAACCAGCCCCCGCCGCCCCAACAGAAAGCTGAAAACCCTGAAAGGCATTATTCTGCACTGGACGGCCAACAAAAACCCCGGCGCCGGCGCCGTAGCACACTGGAAATATTTCAACAATTTTCACGATGGGAGAGCCGCCTCGGCTCACTACCTGGTGGACGCCGAAAACATCATCAGTTGTGTCCCCGACGATGAGGTGGCCTTCCACCTTGGCGCCAAAATGCATCAGTACACGCCTCTGGCCCGGCAGATCATGGAAGGCCCAGGAGACACGCCCAACAATTACCTGATCGGCATAGAGTTGTGCGTCAATGAAGACAACGACCTCGAAAAGACGCGCAGGAACGGTGCTGAACTCACCATGCGGTTGATGGAACGATACGGCCTGGGCATCCACCAGGTACACCGTCACCTCGACATCACCGGCAAGAACTGCCCGCAGGAGGTCATCAATGGAAAAGACGAGAACGACTGGCAGGCTTTCCTTCGGGAGGTGGAGTCGTTTCGGACTCCGGCGCCCCAACCGGTGGAGGAGCCCGTCGTAGAAGAACCAGACTTGGCGCCTGAACAGGCAGTTGTTGTGGAAGAGGAGGCCGTTACTCCCATGAAGAGATGAATGAAAAGGAGAAATCACCTGCGGCCTCAGTCAAAGACTGGCCCTTCTGGAAGCAATTGTGGTTTGCTTTGCAGGTATATTGGAAAGGCCTTTTTGTACAGTAGGCATGAATAAGGAGGAGGGCTATCCCCCCCTCCTTTATTTATTCTTGAAGGCGCCGCTGCTGCGGCCCGGCTGAATGGACGGGTGCCATCCACAAATCACCGAAAATCAAGAGGGGCTTTTTAAAGACACAGAGTTACTTTTTAGCAGTTAGCTTTTGGCGGTTAGCGGTTGGCAAATACCCGCCCTTAGCGTTTGAGTGAAAAACCGATTCATTAGGCTTAGAGTATGTTGGGAGGCCGCTTTTTTAGCCCAAATGGTGGCCTCCAAACATACTCTTAGGTACTGGCATTTATGGGCACTGCGCGCCAAAAGCTAATGGCCAATTGCTGAATAGTCACGACACAGAAAATTGAACTTTTCCTATCTGGACGAAGCTTGCATTCCGAATCACCGAAATACCGAAAAACCCCCCAAATCCATCCTTCACCGGCCAATAGCCTACCTCCGTAAAACAATTTTGGAAAAGCCATTGAAAAAACCGAACTTGACAAAAGGTAAATGACCCCTTCAAAACTATGCAAGAAATACTCAATCTCTTATTCTGGGCAGGGACCATCGCCGGTGGTTTGCTGGTCCTCTTACTGCTGATTTCTATCCTTGGCGGTATGGACATGGGCGGCGATGTAGACGTAGACGCCGGCGGCGATATGGACGCTCATGCGGACACCACCGGCGGAGACGCCGGCCTGGGTATTCTCAAAACACTGCTCACTTTTATCTCTGTTGGCGCCTTCACCGCCCGCGCCATTTTCCTGAACACTTCCTGGTCCTGGACTTTAGTCATCATCACCTCGCTGGTTGCCGGAGCGGTAGCGGTACTACTGCTCACCTGGTTTTTCCGCTGGCTGCTTAGAAACCAGGAGGAAGGCACCTGGCATTTGTGGCAGGCCGAGGGTAAAATGGGCACCGTGTACGTACCCATCCCGTCGGGAGGCAAAGGCAGGATCACAGTGCTGATCGATGATGTCAACCGGGAGATGGCCGCTCAGTCTAATAACGGCCGCGAGCTGGGCACCCATGAAAAGGTGATGGTCCTGGAAGCCAAAGAGGGCTATGTGATCGTCTCGCCGCTGGACATGCCGGATTCATAAGTGGATAGGTATTATTGCTATATAACAATCCCTCAATCCATAAAAAACCCAAAATCATGATACTTCGCAAATTCATTGCATTCGGATCCAGGTTACTGATGTTAACCTCCATCCTCTTCCTGTCCACTCCCCTATCCGCCCAGTACGATGACGGTATAATGGGGAGCGGCATGTCCATCGCCCTGCCCATCCTGGTGGTAGTAGCTCTTTTTCTGCTGCTGATGTGGTTTTTCGTCTCCCGCTATCGCCGTTGCCCGTCCGATAAGATTCTGGTGATCTACGGGAAAACGGGCCAGGGCAGCGCCAACTGTATTCACGGCGGCGCCGCCTTTGTCTGGCCGGTGATCCAGGATTACCAGTACCTCGACCTGCAGCCCATGTCTATCGATGTAAACCTTCAGGATGCGCTGTCCAAGCAGAACATCCGGGTGTCCGTCCCGGCGCAGTTCACCGTGGCGATCGGCAACGAGCCGAGCCTGATGAAGGCGGCGGCCGAGCGCTTGCTGGGCATGCCCAGTAATACAATCCGCTCGCTGGCTCACGATATTATCATGGGCCAGATGCGCCTGGTGATCGCCAATATGGATATTGAGGAGTTGAATTCCGACCGCGATAAGTTTGTCTCCGCCGTGTACGAACACGTGGGGGACGAGCTGCACAAGATCGGCCTGACCCTGATTAACGTCAATGTGACGGACATTCACGATGAATCCAGCTACATCAAGGCGTTGGGGCAGGAAGCGGCCGCTAAGGCCATCAACGACGCCAAGGTGAAAGTGGCCAAAGAAGAACGCACCGGCGCTATCGGACAGGCGGAAGCCGCTAAAGAGCGGCGCACCCAGGTGGCAGCCGCCGATTCAGCTGCCGAGATCGGCGAAAAGAACGCTCAGGCGGATGCGATCAAAGGCAAAAACCTGGCTGACATCCAGATTGCCCTCTCGGATACGAGCCGGCGCCAGCAGGTGGCCGAAGCCAATAAAAATGCGGAAGTATCCGAGAAAACGGCCGAAGCCGAAGCTCAGAAAGCAGCCTACCGGGCCCAAACCGAAGCCGAAGAGGCCCGCAAGGAGCGTGAACTGGCCGCCCGCCGCGCCAACGAGGTCGTCCAGTCTCAGATCGAAAAAGAAAAAACGGTGATCGCCGCCGAGGCGGAAGCCGAACGGAACCGCAAAGTGGCCGAAGGAGAAGCCGCCGCCGTGCTGGCCCGCTATCAGGCTGAGGCGGAAGGGATTCTTAAAGTACTCGACGCTCAAGCCGCCGGCTTCCAAAAACTGGTCGACGCTGCCGGGGGGAATGCTCAGGCCGCCATCGGCCTGCTGCTGGTGGATAAAATACCGGAACTGGCTAAGACCCAGGCTGACGCCATCAAGAACATCAAATTCGACAAAATTACCGTCTTCGACGGCGGTGACGGCCAGGGCACGGCCGGCTTCCTGAGCAATATGTTCAAGTCCATCCCCGCCCTGAGTGAATTCATGAACCAGTCGGGCCTGAACCTGCCGGAATACCTGGCCAGGAACGGAAACGGAAATGGAAACCACAATGGGAACGGGGAACCGGAGAAAAAGGAGGAAATAGTAAAAGGGGATAAGAAGGAGTAGGGGGAGTCGTCATCTTCAGGCGGTGATAGGAAATCACCGCCTGAATTTCTGCTGTTTAAGCCAACCGGCCGGCGCCATTCATCCTATCGCATTGATTTTTTTAGAAATCCTACGGTCCTTTCGCGTAACGGTAAAACGGATTCGCGGCCTGATACCTTTGCCAGCCCTTTGGGCCGGGCCAGGAATTGCTGCATTCATGCTGAACCAGATATCGCCTTACGCGAAAGGGCCGCCGGAAGTCGGAATCACCAATATGCTGCCAAGCAAATGGGTAGCAAAAAGTGAATACGTCCTTCCTTTTAAAAAATGGTGTAAGATAGAAGGGGAATTACCGTTAAAGTGATGTGGCAACTCGAAGTTGCCACATCACAAAGTAAGCGCTTTATATTTCAGCCACATCGGTAATGATCGCCGCCCCCCTCTCTCCTCGCTGTGGACTACAGGTGAGCCGGACAGGGTTGATTGTTGTGGAGCGGCGATGTTGGTTGCCCGGTTGTTCAATCGTGTTTTTCATGTTGCAATTTTTTTGAAGACAGCGATAAATGGAATAGATGTCCCTTTATGGCTGTTTTCTGCTGGAGGTAACCCTGGGGGACAGGTAACTATTCCGAAATTGGCGATTAGCTGTTGGCGATTGGCGCCCGGCGCCCATAAAAACGGGATATAAGCTTAAGCTACTGCTAACCACTAACTGCTGGATAGTCATGGGAACAGTGAAATTTCTTCTCTGTGGGCCGAAGCCACTTTGGTCTCCGGCGGCCAAAGCCTATGGCGACGGACGCGGGCGAAGGCCCGGCTGAAGAGACGGGTGGCCCCCAGCATACGCTTAATTAAAATACAACGCCCGGCACTCCTTCTCTCTGCCCCGCACCACCCGCCGCCCGTCCAGCGGGCCGCCCAATTGGGTGACGACGGTGGCCTGCCCTTCATCGCCGTCGCGGTTGAAGTAGATGACCACCCAGTCGTAGATGCGGTTCAGTTCGTGCGCTCGTGCCGTATTGGAGAAAAGTGCGGTAAATTCCCAGCCGTCTTGTTCGGTGTGCAGGATGGGCAACCAGGCTTTATTATCCGGGTTGAAGCGGCGGGGGGCGATGGTTTTCAGGTGGCCGGCCTGGGCCTCTTTACGATAGGTTTCATCAATGGAGAGCAGCAGCGCCACAGAAGGTTTTTCCATTATTTTCTGGGCAGGGGCTATTGCTTCCTGCACCCTTCGGAAAGCGTACCCGCTCAATAATCCAGCCAGGCTCATCCTGACGGCTTCCACCCGGGCCGGGCCGAAGCCTTCCACCTCGGCCAGACGGCCGTCGTAGGCAGCTTGTTCGAGTTCTTCCAGGGTCTTGACGTCCAGTTCTTTGACGATGTGCTCCGCCAACTCCGGGCCGATACCTGGAATCTCGTCAAAGAGGTCTTCCGGGGCGACGGCGCCCTGCAGGCGCTCCAGCAGGCGGCAGCGGCCGGTGAGGACGTATTCCATGATGAGCCGGGAGAGGCTCTCGCCGATGCCCGGCAATGCTTGTAAGGCTTCCAGTCCGCCGGATTCCGCAATATTGGACAGCTCCTTTTGGCTGTCCCGAATCTGTTGAGCGCCGTTGCGGTAGGCGCGGATGCGGTGGGGATTGGCTTTTTGCACTTCCAGCAATTCGGCGATGTGATCGAGTACGCCGGCGATCTCTTTATTGTGGATGGTTGCGACTGTCATGGCTCCACTTTTTTGTTTTGAATGTTGATATAAGGTACGTCAACAAAAGGATGGAGGCAATGATTTTTATCAACAATTTGTTTGTTTGCAATTGCTTCAGAAACTTGCCAACCGCTAACCGCCAACTGCGAACACCGAACCGCCAACCGCCAACCGCGAACAGCGAACAGCGAACACCGAACCGCCAACAGCTAACCGCTAACCGCCAACCGCCAACACCGAACACCGAACACCGAACCGCCAACACTCCCTTTGATTTACCACTTATCCGGTAACCCTTACCACCTACCAGCTTCAACCTACATGCCACCCCGTCCCTATTTCATTGGCGCCCCAAAGGATGCAACTTGGAGGCATTATACTGATTCATATACCTTAAAACCACCAATCCAATGAAAAACCTGATCAGCGATCTGCACATTCACTGTGGCTTAAAAGGCTATGCCTCTGAAGGGCATCCGGATTATAAGGATCATACCATCTGGGACTTCTACCCGGCGCAGGAAGCAGCGTTGAAAAAGCTAAACCCGGTGCTCCGAATGGCTATAAAAGAGCTGGCCAAGTCCTCTCAGGCGAATCTCGACGCCTGTGCGGCGGCCAACCTTCGGGCCCCTTTTCTGGCCATTTACCCGGTTGAGCGGCAGATGTTTGCCCTCGAACCACAGAAACCGTTTAAAACCCTATTCGATATACTGTTGGGTGGAAAGCAGCACGCTTACCTGGGCGCCGCCGTTTCGGGATTCCCAATTGAAAAAGTAGAAGCCATCCTCGCCGAGGTTGCCAATGACAAGGATGAAGGCGTCAATTACTACCACCAATTCCGTATGGAGCGGGACTATCTGCTCCGGCAAACCGAAACCCGCTCAAAGCATTTTCCGGACTTTCAGTTTACCATCGCCTCCCATCATAACGAATTCCGCGAATTGCTGGAAGCAGGGAAAACGATCTCCGGAGTGTTTACGGTAGAAGGGGCCCATTCCTTCGGGCATTACCTGCACAATTCTACCTTCAAGAAAACCTTTGACGGGCTGAGCCCCAAAGAACGGCAGGTCCTGGAAAACTCTTTCCGGCGGAATATAACGGAAGTCAAAACCGAAGACGACGGCCGGCACGCGCCCTTCTTCGTCACCTTCTGCCACCATTTCAACAACTTACTGGCCGGGCACGCCCGCAGTTTCTCTGCCAAATCCGACCTGGCGCTGGGGCTTCACAAGCCGGGCATGCGCCACCTGTTCAACCAGGAACCCGGCCTGAACCACGGCTTTTCCAGCCTGGGCAGAGAGGTGCTCGAACTGTTCCTCGACCGGAAAGCCGGCCGCCGCATCCTGATCGACACCAAACACATGAGCGTGGCGGCTCGCAAGGAATTCTACGCCGTCATCCGCAGGAAAAGAAAAGAGGAAAACGACCCCATCCCCATCATCCACAGCCATGCGGCCATCAACGGCTGGTTTACCCTCGATCAGGCTAAAGGCAAGGCGGAAACCAAAGACCTGGACAAGGGCCATTTCTTCAGCCGCTGGCAGATCAACCTGACCAATGAAGATATCCTGGAAATGTACGACTCCGACGGCATCATCGGCGTAGTGCTTCACGAGGGGCGGATGCCAGGCGAAGGCTTCAAGAAAGCAGCTGGAAAACTGAAGAAAAAAGTGGACAAGGCCCGGGCCGGCAGCCCTCGGCGCGCCCGCCTGGAACAGGAACTAAAAGATCTGTACCTGAAACTCATCTGGTCGAACATCTTCCACATCGTCAAGGTGGTCAGAGAAAACCGGCCGGGGAACCACCGGCCCGCCAACGGCTGGAAAATGATCGCCCTGGGTAGCGACTATGACGGCCTGGTTGACCCTATGGACTCTTTCCCGGAAGTTACCAACTTCCAGGACCTGAAAAGCGAAATGATCGCTTACCTGGAGGGAGGTAAGGAGATTTGTTTCGCCCAGAATGGCGTGGCCGTGGCCCTGCCGTCCGCAGAAGTAAGCGAACTGATGTTTGGACAAACGGCTGAGGAAATCCTCGACGGCATCCTCTTCGGCAATACAGACCGCTTTTTGAGCAAGTACTTCACCGAGGCGTACCTGGGCATGGAAACCGGCGAAGCGGAGGAAGACAGCGAATCAGATATTGCTGTGGCGGCGTGATTTTTAAGGTGAGGTTTGAGGCGGCAGGTCGAAGCTGAAGGCGTGCCAGGCTTGGTTGGGAAGTAAGTTCAAAATTCAATCAATGGCCCCGTAAGGGAGCACATTGATTGAATTTTGAACAAGCGCTTAGATTTCTTCAAAGGGATTTTCCTCTTCTTGCTCCTCCTCCTCGTCTCCTCCCAACAGCGATCCCAGGTCTCTGCTTTTTACACTGGCTTTTCCTAACCCAAAAAAGCTTTTTTTGATGCCTACCGCCCGGAAAAGAGGCGTGATGCCTTCTTTGCCGACGATAGACAAGGCCAGTTTTCCTCTGGAGTCCACTCCGAGTTCCAGGTTGGCGTCGGCAATGTCCAATTTTTCCAGCCCGACATCCGCTTTAGCTTTCAGACCGACCGAAACCCCTCCTTCGCTGGACATCATAATGGTGGCGCTATCTGCTTCGATGAGTTCGTTGATGACCACCCAATCTTCATCCCAGTCGCCATTCTCGTACTGTTTTTTTATTTCTTTACTGATGCTCATCAGGTTTTCGATCAGATGGCTCTTGTAGCCGTTTATCCTGAACAGGATCGATTTTTCTTTTTTGAATTCGACGTTGAAGCCGGCTTCCATTTCGTTCAGCGCCGGGGTAGCCGGGTCCATTTTCCCTTTGGCCTTCGTCTTCACTTCGACGCCGTTTTCACTGGACAAGTCCCAAACCTCGCCTGCTTTATCATCGACGCGCACTTCCATGGGGATTCCCATCTTTTCCAATGACCCCATCACCGTGAATACATCGTCTTCGAGTATGCCGACGTCTCCGATGCGCAACGGTTTGTTGGGTTCCCAGTTAGGGCGGTAACCCACCGATTTTTCACGTATTTCCTTCAGATAAAATTTTGCTGCATTTGTTGCCATGACAAGATTGGTATTAGATGTTGAAAAAGAATGTTTCCAGAAGAAATACAGACAGGTGATGGGGGGCTGCATTAAAAAATTGAACCTTGTATTTCTAAGAGCATGTTTGGAGGCCGGATTTGAAAGCGAAAAGCGTCAGTTTTTTGGTGAAGCGAGGCGTTTTTCGAAGGGCGTATCTGGAGATACGGCCGAGTAAAAGAACGAAGCATCACCGAAAAAGTGGCCTTTTTTAGCTCAAAGGTTGGCCTCCAAACATGCTCTAAGCCTAAAGATAACCAAGAATTATTCATATTGACGGGAATAAGATGATAATTTGCTTCCAACCAGCTCTAACTGTTTTCTATTCCTGGCTACCGCTCTAAGGTTGGGCCGCACAAGCAAGTCGTTAAGATGTAAAGGACTCTGATCCAGACAAACAACCCGCAACGGTCAACGGGGTGTACACCTGGCAGCCAGGCTGAATGTCCGGCGAACTGCGAATACCGAATTCGTCCACCCGAATTCCCCAACGAACGCTTACTGCTCACTCCACCACCACCTTCTGCCCGCTGAAAAACACCCCATCGCTCAGCCGCAGCCAGTATACGCCCGGGGCCAGGCTGCCGGTGGCGATCTGTACTTCTCCATCTTGCGGGTTTACCTTTCGGTTTAGCACCTGCTGCCCGGTAAGGCTAATCAGTTCAATCATCAGCTGGCCTTCCTGACAGGGCCCAAATCGGAGGCGCAGTTCCTCCCGGGCAGGATTAGGCGATACCGTATAAAAACAATCCAACTGGTGCAGATGATCGTCGCCGGTAGTAACCTGTACGGTGGCGGTGGCCTCGGTGCTATGCTGCGGCCCGGCCAGCTCGGCGGCGGTGGCGATCACGGCCTTCACCACCCGGCTCATGAAAGTGAAGTTTACGGTTTCGAGGGTGTCGCTGCTGCGATGGTAGTTGGGATTGCGGAATTCAGCTCCATCGGTGAGGAAGAGTGCGGGCAGGCCATTTTCCCAGAAGTAGGCGTGGTCGCTGCGGGTAAAATCATCCGGCACCAGGTTGTCGGGAGCAGTGGCGGAGACTATCTTGAGTTCCGGTACGTACTGGGCGGCGGCTTCCTGGAAGCTGGTACTCAGGCCGGTGAAAGACTGTATTGCTAAATTGGTTATGAAATCTCCCCGGAATTCATTGTCGCTCACGGCCTGATAGGCGTCCGGAAACAGTAGGTTGAAGCCGGTGGGCAGCGTCTGGCTGTTGGGCGCTTCGGAGTAGTAGCCAATCATTTCCATATTGAGTACGCCTTGAATCTCCTCTTCCAGGTTTCTGTTTTCCACGTAGTGGCGGCTGCCCCGCAGGCCCACTTCCTCCAGGTCGAAGCCGATAAAGCGGAGGGTTTTGGTGAAGCGGTATGGAGAGAGGATGCGGGCGGCTTCCAGTACCCCGATGACGGCGGTGCCGTTGTCATCCGCTCCCGGCGAAGCGGCGACGGTATCATAGTGCCCGTCGACGATGATCACTGCCTCGTCTTCGGTGGCGCCGGGCAAGCTGCCAATGATGTTCTGTCCGGTAGTGACAACGTAGGGGAAGTTCTGCCGGTAAGTTTGCAGGCCGTACTGCAGGAAGGCCTGCTCGATGGTGTCGCGGGTTTTGTTCAGGTTCTCAGCGGCCACCGAGTAATGGCGCTTACCGACGATATGACTGAGGCGCTCGCGCAGCAGGTTGCTGTCTACCTGATCCACCATCTTCTGAATATCGATGCCATAGCGGTCATCCGCTACGATCTTCAGCACGTATTCCCCTGCCTGCAGGATGCTGCCGGTATAATTCCAGCTTACCTGCTTGCCAGCTCCTGCACTGATGGGATAACCGATATCGCCGCTTGCGCTTTCGGTGTTGAGGCGGTAGGTTTGGCCGCCATCATCGGACGCCCGGAAGAATACTTCCACCTCATCGCCTTCCGCATCCTCGATGTCAAAGGTGAGGGTGAGGGACTGGGCGGCTTCGTCCAGGCTGATATCCTGGATGATCACTGTGGGCGGTTGGTTTTGAGCGTTGAGCGTGAAAATACAGAGGAGGAAAAGGGAGAAAGAGTAAAGATAGCGCATGTTTTGGGCCCAAAATAATAAAGCTTGGGAGAAATAAAAAACCTTTGAGGTGTCAGAATCCTCAAAGGTTTTAAACTACAGCCCGGCAAACTATTCCGGCTCCAGGGCGAAGGCCGCCAGAGCGGAGGCGTCGAAGGTATCCAGTACGCTAGTGCCGTTGGTGTGCAGCCCGTTCACGTACAGGTGTTCGGCGAAGGCTGCCTTATCCGGGCAGGAGCCCAGCAGGTAGCCTACGTTGACGGCATTGCGGTAAACTTCATCCGCCCCCAGGGTGTAATTGGCGGTCGAAGCGCCCACCATGCCGGCGGTATCGGCGCTGGACAGCGGGTCGGCGCTGTTGCCTCGCACCACGTTGAAGCTAAAGGTGGCAAAATCATTGGGGTGGCTGGCCCGCAGGCGGAAGTGGACATCGGAAGTCCCTTTGTCTTTGTACTTCACGAAGCCGCATTCGGTAGAAGAAGCCACTCCGTCCACCAGGATATTGTAGATCACGGCGGTGCTCTTCTGGTTGTCGACGCGCACCTTCATGCGGAAGGGCTTGAAGCTGTCTTCCGATACCGGGAGGAGGTAGGCGCTACCCGCCGGCTGGGACTGCCCCAGGTTGGCCGGGTTGGATATCTGGTTGACGGTATCGGCTACATTCTGCCGGATGCCGGCGTTGTTGAAGAACTCCAGTTTGAACTCGTACAGGCCATCGCCCTTCAGGGACGTGCTGTCAATGATCATGGTGACGGTGTTCTGGTCCCATTCTGCGGTGGGGTCATTGGCTACGTCCGCGCCTTGGGGGGATACCGGAGGTATTTTGTAGGCATTGACGGCGCCGATGGGGAAAGGCCCCAGGGGGTGATGGCCGGTGTGGAAGGTAGTGATCCCACCCGGGCCGGCCACTTCAAACGTGTAGGCTTTGGAAATGGAACGGGTATCCAGCGGCGCCCACGCCTGCTCGGAGGCACTGGCAGGTACAAGCTTGTCGTTGTGCGTTTTGCGGTACGACCAGCGGTAGTGGGTAACGGAACTGCTCGGAAATCCGCTCCCGAACTGTACGATCAACTTCAGGTTCTCGGCGAAAGGCCGCACCTTCTGGCTGGCCAGTCCGTGCGACAGGCCGCCGGTGGCGTAGTCGGTCAGGCCAACGGTCTGAAAAATCCTGCCTTGCTGTAGGATGCCGGCGCCAGGGCTTTGCTCGATATGGCTGACGTTGGCGCCCCAGCCGATACTTTTCACCCAGGCCACTTGTCCGGGCAGCGGCTGGAAGCAGCCGAACGGTACCCGGGGGTCGGTAATGTGAATGGTGACTTCACTGCCACATTCATAGTCCCAGTAAGTATGGCAGGGGATGGATGGGTGGTAAACCGTGGTGGGCGCCCCGTCGATCTCGTATTCCACCCAAAAGTACAGGTCGGCTTTCTCTTCGAAGATTTGCCGCCAGAAGCAAGCCTCGAAGCGGCCGTTGAAATCGGTGCGCACGCTGGTGATCTCGTCGCAGCGGTAGAGCCAGGGCCAGAACCAGCGCCAGGAGCAGAGATAGGGCCGGAAGATGCCGATGTGCTCGGCGATCAGGCTGCGCGTTTGACTGGCGTCGGCATGGTTGAGCTGGAAGCGGACCGCCTGGGGCAAGTCGATGGAGGGGGCCTCCTGAAGAGAAAACTGCTGTGCCGCGCCCATGGCTGGCAGGATATTGTTCGCGAAGGGCCTTGGCTGTGGGAAAGGCGGTATTTCCTCCGGGAACGGCGGCAGGCCGGGGATGGGTTCAGGGAACGGAATGGGAACGCGTTCCAGCAAAACATCTCTCAACCGGTCGATGATCCGGTCCGGAATGCGGGGAAGCACTAACAAGATCGGGTCCACCTCGCAGATGTGGACGATGGCGTTGCAGATGGGCATGTCCTGCCACACGCCGTCGATAAAGAAGCGCTTGGTGACTCGCCCGCGGGTGCAACAGCGGCGCCACAGCCACTTGCGGATTAGCTGGTCCGGAATGCGGGAAATGTCCAGTTCATAATTGGGGCCGAGCTGAATAGCCGGCTCGTAGGCCTGCATGCGTTCGGCGGTAGCCAGGGTTATGCCTTCGATGCCGGCGGGGGGCTCTGGAAAGACGAATACCCGGGCGTACCGCAGCTGCTCCGGCTTGAGATCGAAGGACAGCTTGTCTCGTTCCGGGCGGGTGCTGGCCAGCAATTGGCCGTCCTTACTAAAGGCTACGGCTACCAGTTCATTGGGATCACCTTTGGGTTTTGCTTTCATTTCGCTCTTTTTTGCCATAATTTTGGGATTTTTTGAAGCGTGAATTTTGCTTATTGATACTGGCAGGGAAGGAGGTGTTACCAAGAATGGATACTTTTTCTTTTCTTTATTAGAATTTATTCTAATGATTTCCGCAAGGAATCAGCGATTCTCGCTTTAGAACTAAGTTTCGATTTCTAAGCCCGCAGGGATTGGAAAGCGCCTTTTTAATTTTGGCTTAGCCATTACTTACTTAAAATTCACAATCCAATACCCATGAGATATTTACTGGGACTGTTCAAAGTTCTGTGTTTAAGGTTCGAAGTTGCGCCGGAAACCAAGGTTACATTGAACTTCGGACACAGAACATTGAACACTCCCCATTTACTTTCCTGTTCCATTATTCTTTTCTTACAGCTCCACCTCCCCGCCCAGAATTTCGACGGCGGTTTCCCCTTTTTTTTGCCCTACTACGATTCCTCCGCCCAGGAGTTCCTGCCGGAATTTCCGGCCTTCACAATTGAGGAAGCCCACCGGGTGAGTGCCAGCCCGGGCGGGCAGTTCCACGCCGGCGGTGAGCCCATCCGCTTTTGGGGCGTCAACATCGTATCCGGCGCCTGTTTCCCGGAGAAGGAAAAAGCTCCCGCCATCGCCGCCCGTATGCGCAAGATGGGCATCAACCTGGTGCGCTTCCACCACCTCGACAACCCGAGTTGGAGCGGCGCCAACAGCAGTATCTTTTTCAACGGGCAGAATGGAACCCGCCAACTCAACCCCGTCACCCTGGACCGCCTCGACTACTTTATTGCCCAGCTGAAACGCAACGGTATCTATGTGAATATGAACCTCAACGTTTCGCGCACCTTCCAGGAGGTTGATGGGGTGCCTGGCGCCGACTCCTTGCCCGACTTTGGCAAAGGCGTCACCCTGTTTGACCCCTGGCTGGAGTTTCTTCAAAAGGAATACGCGCAGCAGCTTATGGCGCACGTCAACCCCTACACCAACCTGTCGCTTGCCGAAGACCCCGTGCTGGCCATGGTGGAGATGAACAACGAGAACAGCCTTTACGGTTACTGGAAAGAGGGCAGACTCCGCCCTTTCGCTGATGGCGGGGGACTGCTTCAGCGGCACAACGTACAACTCGACAGCCTCTGGCACGCCTGGCTGCTCAATAAATACGGCAACCAGGCCGCCCTCGCCGCCGCCTGGAATGCCGGCGCCACTTCCCCCGGAACCGGGCAGTTGCTGGCCAATGGCGATTTTGAAACTGGAACGGCGGCCTGGCCCTGGTCTCTGGAAGTACACGAGAACGCCCAGGCCGGCCTTTCGGCCTCCAACCAAAATCCTTACGAAGGCAACTACTGCGCCCATCTGCAGGTGGACAACGTGACCGGCACCGACTGGCACCTGCAGTTCAAGCAGAGCGGCTTTTCCCTGCAAAAAGATTCCGCCTATGTGCTGCAGTTTGCTGCCCGCGCCAGTGCGCCCATAAATATTTCGGTGGCGGCTATGCGCGATAATGATCCTTATAATTGGTACTCCGGGGCCACCTACGGCTTGACGAACGAATGGCAAATCTATTCCTTTTCTTTTGTAGCGCCGGAAGATAATAACGGCCAGGGCCGCATCACCATCAGCCCTTTAATGGAAGGCACTTTATACTTTGACGCCTTCAGCCTCTCGCCCCCCTGGAAGTCGGGACTGGCGCCGGGCGAGAACCTGTCTCAAGGCGCCGTGCAGCGCATCCGCTGGGCGGAACGCCTGCTTTATACCGAAAACCGCCTGGCCGATATGGCGGCATTTTATCTCCAACTCCAGACTGGCCACTTTACCGATCTGGCTGCCTACCTGCGCGACAACCTGGGCATACAGGCGCCCATCACCGGCACCAATGCGCTGGGCGGCGTCAGCGACGCTTCCCTTCATGAAAATCTCGACTACCTCGACGACCACAGCTACTGGGACCATCCCTGGTTCCCGGGCAATCCCTGGGACCCCTACAACTGGCTGATCCGGAATGAGCCCCAACTGAAGGATGATTACCTCAGTTCCATCACCAATATCTGCTCCGGCCTGCAGCTGGCGGACAAACCCTACACGGTCAGCGAGTACAACCACGGGGCGCCCAACCGCTTCCGGACAGAAATGGTGCATGCCCTGGCTGCCTACAGCGCCTTTCATGGCGTGGACGGCATCATGTGGTTCGACTACAACGGCGACGGCCGGTGGGATGGCAATTTCGTGAATGGTTTCTTTAGCCTGCACCGCGACAACTCCGTCATGGCGCTGTTTCCGGCCTTTGCTTATGCCTTCCGACAAGGTTTGATGGCAGAGGATGATTCACCAGTTGAGGTACAGTACAGCGAAGATTGGGTGTATCGCTCCGGAAAGAGCGACAACCAGGGCCGCTGGGGTAAGTTTGTGCCGTATGATAGGCGCCTGGGGCTCACTCATGCCATAAGAGCGAAGAGTTATCAGGCTTCCACAACCACCGATTTCACAACTTTACCGGCTGCGGAGAGTAATCCCTATACCACCCAAACCGGGCAGACTTCCCTGGATACCGAGGCTGGCCTGCTGGCCACTGCTACGCCCCGTTTTTCTGCCATTAGCGGCTTCCTGGAGGATGCCGCCGGCGCCACCGCCGGCGAGTTGACTCTGGTACAGGCCAACCGCTTCGGCTCCGTCAGCTGGCTGGCCCTCTCGCAAGCGCCGTTGGCCCGGGCCCAGCGCTCCCTGCTCGCCCTCTCCACCGTACAGCAGAATACCGGCATGGGATGGGATGGCACACAAACGGTGCACAACAACTGGGGTACCGGCCCGACAGTGCAGGCGCCTATGGTGATCACCCTGCGGCTGCACATCGAAGCGGACTCTCTGCGGGTATATCCCCTGAGTACTACCGGCGAAGCTGGCATTTCTTTTATGGTGCAGCCCATGGCGCCTGGTTATTTTGAATTGGTTATTGATCAGGATGAGTACCCCACCCTCTGGTTTGGGTTGGAAGCGATAGGTGGGCTGGTGCCTGCCAAAGAGGCTTCCGGCATGGGCCTGCTGCTCCGTCATTACCCCAACCCGGTGGCGGAGGGCCCGCACCATATTGAATATCAGCTGGCGGAAGGAGCGAAAGTGGAACTACGGTTGTTCAACACACAGGGCCAGGAGGTGAATAGGTGGGAAGAGGGTTGGCAAGGGGCAGGCGTTCATAACACTTCGTTTGATACGGGCAGCCTGCCTGCGGGCAGCTATTTGTTTTCATTGGTGGCCAAAGGAAAAAATGGCCGGCTACAGAGCCGGCAGTGGGCAAGAGTGCAGGTGGGAGGGTTCTAAGTCCTACTTGCCTTCGTATTTTATTTTTGCAACTATTCAGCTGTTAGCAAATGCCTGCCCCGTAACCGTAGGGCCAGGAATGTACGGACACATTGAGAGCCCTTGTGTGTAAGATGTTTGGATTTTGGACAAATCAACGCTGAAGTCGGACACGAGCGGAGCGACTGACGGAGTAAGTCGGAATCGGGGCCGGAATGAGCGCCAAAGGTCCGTTTTTCCGGTCCCGGCACGAAGGCCGGGACAGGCTTTCCGACTTCCGATTTCGCACTTAAACGAGGTCCCCGGGGGTATTCTCCAAAATGTCCAAAGTACAAAAGATGTACGAGGTTGTCCAATGTTAAACGGGTGACCGGATGCGTTTGGGTGATATTGGCATCCTGATCGGTTTGGAAATAAACAGTGAAGAAGCCATCCAATCTATCGCCGCTTCTCCATATCCCTTTCAATCACCTTCGCAATCTGGTTCACCTTCAGGTTTTTGGCGATGATGGTCCGGTCCGGGTTGAGAACGTAGAGCTCCGGGGTGATGTCCACAAAATACTTACCGTAGATGGCCTTGTTGGTGGGGTCGAACACATTGGGCCAGGCGTCCATACCGGTTTTTTTGAGGTAGGCTCTCCACTCCTCCGTATTGGTGTCCACCCCGATGCCGAAGACTTCCACTCCCTTATTTTTCCATTCCCGGTAGAACTGCACCAGCTTGGGGCTTTGTTCCTGGCAGTGTTCGCAGTCCGGGTTGAACATATAGACCACGATGTAGGGGGCTTTGATATCAGAGATGGCATGCATCTTACCGTCCGGGCCCTGCGCCTGCACATCGGGCCCTTTGTGGCCAACCAGGCTGCCGGCCATCTCATTGGCGCGCAGCTGCAGGGAGTAGACCTCGGCGCTATCTGACCAGAAGGCGCGGTCATAGGTGAAGTAATTCTCGATCATGTGGACGAAGACGGCTTCCGGGTCCATCAGGGTAGTCTTGGTCGGCTCGTATTGGATGGTGATCCAGTTGGCGAAGAATTTATAATATTCCGGATAGTCCAGCACCTTATCGATCAGGAAACTGGCGGCTTTGTTGATGGAGTCCGGTTGCTGGGGCGTCAGTTCCATTATATAGCGTTTGAGCTTGTTGAAAATGACCGGTGTGTAGAGGAGCCGCTCGTCGCTGAAGTCGACATTGTCCCAGAATTCGGTGCGGTAGAAGTACACCTGGGCGGTGGTATCTTCTGCGCCATTGGGCTGGCGGATGTCGCGAATATCCGGGTTTTGGCCGGCAGTTTTGAATTTTGTGAAAAACGCCTGGGGGTTGCTGTCGAAAATCTCCTTTAGGTGGGCCTTGCGCTGGGCGAGCAGGGCTTCCTGTTCGGCCTTGCCTTGCAGGTACTCCGGGCTGTCGGGAGACAGGCCCCGCATTTTCTGGGCCACGGCCTGGAATTGGGGTTGCATCTTCGCCTCGAATTGCAGGTTTTTGTATAACAACTCATTGTCCAGGCTGCCCGACACCTGCATGCTGCCTACTACGTCGGAGGCGTTGGCGGACAGGCTGAAGGTTTGATCCGTGTCGACAAGCATCTGAAAAGCCGAATTATTAGTAAAAAAAGCATAGTACAGGCCAGGCTTGTAAGGCTCCTCCCTTTTGAAACGGAAGGCGCCCGATGCGTCGATCTGGGCGGAGTCGGCGCGGTAATTTTGCTCGGCGAAGCTGCCGATCAGGTAGGCCATGCCGGCGGGGGCGCCCTGTATCTGTATCTGTATGTCGGGAGATTCGAGCTGCCGTTCACCTGCTTGATTATCGGTAGCATTCTGGCCACAGGCCAGGGTGATCAGGGCAAGAATGGCCAGCGTTACATATTTCATAGGATATTTTTGCTGCAAATTTAATACGCTCGGATGCTAAAACCGATTTTTCGATCCAAAGAATCATGCCAATAAAAGCGGGGGTTAATTATCTTCGCAGAAAATTTGGTGTAATGAAAAACAACGGCCTGATCGTTTTAATCGCCTTATTGCTAACCGCCTGCGGCGGCACGGGACAACAACATGACACCACCATGCCGTCCGCTTGCGAAATGCTGACCCTGAAGCAGTTGGAAGACATACTGCGGGAGCCGGTGGAGCACCCTGTTGCCACCGCCGCCAACGTAGGGGAACGCTCGGCCTGCACCTTCACCCTGCCCGGCCGGGCCAAGGATGATAATTTGGTGATCTATATCCTGGATAGTAACATCCGCAAAGACCCCGCGCAGTTTGACGCGCTCGTCGCCGAGTGGCAGGCTCGCAATATGGGCGCTGAATACCAGACGGAAAGTGTCTCCGGTTACCCTATGGCCTTCTTCCCGGGCGAACACAACGTCTATCCGCCCACCTTCCTGATCTCCTTTAACCAGATAGACCTGGCCATTCAGGGCGCCTCCCGGGACGATGCTAAGTCGATCGCCTTCCGGGCCATGGTCCAGTATCAGTGGAAGTAGAGGGGGTTCGGAATTCGGAGGTTCGGAGTTCGAAAGGACACCTTGCGACCTGCGACCTGCGAACAGCGAACCTGCGAACCTTGCGAACAGCGAACAGCGAACCTGCGAACAGTCCCGTTTGCCCAACATCTCAATCCTTCCGGGCGACGACCAACCGCTGGGTGAACACTTGCCTGCCATCCGTTACCCTCAGCAAGTACAGGGCAGGAGGCAGGCTGCCGGCATCCAGCCGGAAGTTCGGGCCACGCTCCTGGCGTTGTAAGACCAACCGTCCGGCGGCGTCAAAAAGGCTCACTTGCCAGGGGGCGTTGGGTGGGCGCTCCGGCAGAACAGCCCGGGTGAGCCCGGTGGTAGGATTGGGAAACACGACAAAGGATGCTGCTCCCTCTGCTGCTTCCTCCGCCAGGATGACGGTTGGAATGGTATCCAGCAAGGTTACGAAGGCGTCCAGGTTGGTGCTGCCAGGGGGGCAATACTTTCTGCCCGCTGCGTAGATCAATCCAAGATCGGGGTGGATAGCGAAAGCATCGAGGGCATTATTGGGGTTGCACTCCTCTATTTCCTTCAGCCATTGGGGGCTGCCATCGGCGCCGATCTTTACCATGATGGGGCAGAAGCCGTAGGAATCTACCTTGGCCAGGCTGCCCACGATCAGAAAGCCATCCTCGAAGGATTCAATATCTCTGGGATACCCCCAGGAATAGTTGGGGAAGGTATAGCTGCGTTCCCATTGAGTAGCGCCTTGTTCATCTGCCCTTACGACCTTCCATTCCAGGTTGTCTCCTTGCCCTCCGATCAGGAAGCCGCCGCCGGAGGCAGCGTGAAAAGAGTAGATATTACGGAATGACAGAAAGGATATATCGAGCATACTGCTCCCCAGGAACTGAAGGTTTTCATCGAAGTGCAGGATGTTGTTGGAAAAGGTGAGGATGGCTATCCCATTCTCGGTTTGCACCATATCTACGCAGTAAAAGGGGGCGATGCCCATCTCTTCGGCAGCCCTTACCGCCAGGGTGGTTCCGTCATAACCAATCATCCATACCGTATCCGTGGTGGCCAGATAGACGGCCTCCGCTTCCATATTCCGGATGATGTGCTGAGCGATAGGGAGGGGCTCGAGCTCCCCGGCGGGTGCAAAAGTGCGCCGCCACAGTTCATTGCCTGCAGAGTCTACCTTGAGCAGAAAGGGCAGGTTGTGGCCCGGCTCGCCGTATAGGTAATCAGAACCTCCAATCAGATAACTGTCTTCATCAGCTTCCACCATGGAATAGCCATCGGGGTGTTCCACCAGAGGAATGGCTCGTTGGGCCAGGGTTTCCCCGGAAAGGCCGATGCGCAGGAAGAGCAGGCCGCCGTCGGTGCGCCCCGTTACCATCAGGTTGTCGTCGTCGTCGTAGGCGATGTCGAAAGGGATGTCCCAGCCCTGAATGTCGTAGCAGGTTTGGGCGGCAGGGGCCAGGGCCAGGCTCATAGCCAGGCAGAAGGCGGTAATTTTAAAAGTGGTTGGTTGAGTAGATAGTATATGCATGGTATGTGTGTTTGAGAGCGGGTGGGTTAATTTTTCATCACTTTCCGTATCTCTGTCCCCTTCCCTTCCACCTGAATTGCAATGAAATATAGCCCCGGGGGCAAGCTTTCAACATCCCAGCCCACCCGTTTGGTAAAGGGTGGTAATGGCCGCTCGCCCACAGTCTGCCCTAACTGGTTGAGCAGGCGCAGGTGGATGGGCAGAGCGGTGGGTTGCCGGATGGTTATATTTAATTCGCTGGACACCGGATTAGGGGAGGCTTCCCAGCCGAGGGCGGTGGGTTCATTGTCCTTTACCGGCGTATAAGTGCAGGATGGCACGCTGGGGTCAAGCGTCAGCACGCCGTCATTCGGGTCTTCAAAGCAGCGGATATAACCGCCCACGGGGTCACAGGTGGGAAAAATGAAGTTGAGGCACCGGTTGCTGCCGATACCCTCGATGATCCGGTCGCCCCATTCTGAATAGCCGGGTTCCAGGTATTGAATGTGCTGTACTTTGCGGATGTCCCCATTCCAGTCCAGAAAGGAAACCGAATCTATAAGCAACGGGACCTCTTGCAGTAAGGCATCGTCAAAGGTAATGAGCGTATCGCCGGTGGAGAGGTTAAAGTCATAGTAGAGCCGGAATTCCTGAAGCGCCTTGACGTAAAGGTAAACTTTGCCTTGCTCCTCATAGGTATACAGGGGAGATTCGGCACAGCCACACTTACCTTCGAGCACCTTCACCGGAATGCCATTGACTTCCGTTTCGCCGGTGACTTCAATGGCGGAATACCCCACGCCCCAGAAAGGGCTCCATACGTAAGTTTCGTAGTACCATTTGGCGCCTACCGGGGCCCACTCCTGGGCATGGCTGTGAATGGAAAAGAAAAGACAGAGAGAGAGCGTTGTGAGCAGGGTTTTCATGATTACACTTTTTTGAACTTGTTCGTAGATGTTGATTTTTCTTATGCACAACCCTTTCCTTGACAAATTGCGAATTGCGAATTGCGGACCCAGTACTCTGTTCCAAGGGCCGGTGAAACAATGCCCCCCTACCCTCTTTGGTTTCGAGGCGCTCACCCGGCCTGCCGGATGAGCCGCCTCGTTGGGGTTATTAGGGAGTTTCTCCCAGGGTGTCTCAAAGAGAGTGCGTGGTTAAAATTTATGACTCCAATTTTCCACTTTTTCTCAGCCTGTTCAAGTACAGTAAATCAGTTTTGTGGAAATCTTAACTACATTATTTTCGCTGTAAGCTATATTTAAAGATGGTTTTGTGTTGTTTTTTGTATTTTAGAACTAAATACAACAGGCTGTAGTACTTTGTCAGTTGGCTGACGCAATCCGGGCAAAATGAAGCATTACAAACTCTATGAGCTTTTCGAAACGCTGGGCAACGGAGAACTGCGGCGCCTGCGGCGCTTCCTGCAGTCGCCCTATTATACGACCCGTCCGGATGTGCTGGCGGCGTTCGATTACCTGGCGGCCAGGCGGGGGGCGGGCCGCCCCATGCCGGAGCGGGAACTGCTTTTCCAGCATACTTTTCCAGGAGAGGCTTACGACGATCAGAAGATACGGGCCACCATGAGCGGCCTGGCCGAACTCATCGAACAATTCTGGCTGGCGGAAGCCAGGAACGAGGACAGCTACGGCTCACAGACGGCGCTGGCGCAAATCTACCGGCGCCGGGGCCTGGAACGGCAATTCCGGTGGACGATGAAGAAAGCCGCCCGCCACCTGGAGCACAGCACCCTGCGCGATCCCGATTATTATGAAAAGCGGCTGGCCTATCAGGCGGAATGGCTGGAATACCAGTCGGCTTCCAAACGCACCACCGAGCTTCACCTCCAGGAGATCACGGATACGCTCGACATTTCCTACCTGTTGGCCAAACTCCGGTATGCCTGCACCCAGCTTACCCATACTGCGGTTTACCAGCGGGCATACCGTTTTGGTATCCTGCCGCTGGCTTTGGAAGAGGCCAAGCGGCTGGGGTACCTGGATATTCCGGCGGTCGCCATTTATTATTACTGTTATTCTTTTTTGAAAGAGGGCTATAATCTGCCTCATTTCCAGCGTTTCCGAAGCTTGCTGCTGGAACACGGCCCGGTATTTTCCAGTAAAGAAAAGAAGGGCTTATACCTGCTGGCCATCAATTTTTGTATCCGCCAGATGAATTCGGGCAGTATGGAGTTCGCCCGGGAAGGCTGGGCCATGTACCAGCAGGGGCTGGAGCAGGAGGTGCTGCTGGAAGACGGCTGGTTGTCCCGCTTTACCTTCTACAACATTGCCGCCACCGGTATCCGGCTCGGAGAATTTGAGGCGGTGGAGCGTTTCATCCGGGAGTACGAGGGCCGCCTGAAGGAGGAATACCGCGTGGCCAGCGTTCAGTTCATCCAGGCCCGGCTGGCCTTTGCCCGCGGAGAACTATCACAGGCCGCCGCCATCCTGCAAAGTGTCGATTTCAAAGATATGGTCAATAACCTCATCGCGAAAAACCTGCTGATCAAAGCCTACTACGGCCTACAGGAATACGACCTCCTGGAAGCACAGCTGGAAAGCCTGCGCACCTTCATCCTGCGCAAGGATTTCAGCGACTACCACCGCAGCAACTATCTCAATATCATCCGCTTTGTCCAACGCCTCATTTCCCTGGCGCCCTATGACGCGGAGGGCCGCCAAAAGCTGGAAGCGGATATTCAGAAGGCTGAAGTCCTCACCGAGAGGAAGTGGCTGCTGGAGCAGGTGAGGGGAGGAGGAGCGTAGGGGGAGTGTTCGGATTTCGCAGTTGGGCCGCTTTGCGTACCTGCAAATTGCGAACACCGTACCTGCGAACAGCGGCCTCCAAACATACTCTAAGACACAGAAAATTGAACTATCCCCGCGTAGCGGGGGAGGCTTCAATGCATACAGCCCTTCCCGGGCTTCCGGAAAGGGCTGTCAATTGTTATGGATCTAATCTAGTGCCTCGCGCATTAAGTAACGGGGTATATAAAATGAGTCTATTTTGTTGCCAGACAAGGCGTGAGGAGCGAGCATAGTGGGGCTATTTGAGCGACGAACAACGCCGCCTGCCTGCCCGTGAGGCCACGGCCGAGCAGGCAGGTATGGCGGCAAAAGAGCCCATTTTATATCCTGTTATTTAGTGCGCGAGGCACTAGGTGCTACTGGAAGCGCGTTTAGCTCTCTTCCGTTTCCTCAAACACATCTACCTCGCTCCATTTTTTCCGGAAGTTTTTCGGGACTTCGCTAACGGCATCCACACGGAATCCGGACTCTTCAGCACCGGCTTTCAGGGCCAGTTTGAAAATAAGGGAAAAGGTGGGTGGATCTTCGAGCTTGAAGTAAAGGTTATTACTGGCTCTCCAGACAAATCCACGAGGTTTAGCAGTTGGGATGTCCTGGTTGAGGGACCATGAATAGGTGGCCAAATAATACTTTTTTGCCATGATAGAATGGTTCTCTGGTTAATGAAATGGATTTAAATCAAGGAGCGCATCTCCTTGTGAATTCCATAAATTTATCTAAACTTTCTAGTTTTAGCAATGATTTTGCTCAGTACTTCGTCAAATAAGATGACTCCACGCGAATGGATTCACGGGTTGGCCGCCTGGACAAATAAAAAGTTTTTTGGCGCGTTGCAGCGGAAAGCTTAAATTGCCGATGGTACGGTTAGGAAACAGGGGCTCCTTGTTGGCAGCCATTAAGAGCATGTTTGGAGGCCACCCTTTGGACTAAAAAAGGCCACTTTTTTAGTGACACTTCGTTGCTTTCTTTGGCCGTACCTTTGGGTACGCCCTTCGAAAAGCGTCTCGTTTCACCAAAAAATTGACGCTTTTCATCTCCAAAAGCGGCCTCCAAACATGCTCTAAGAGTTTATTCAAAATATGGCACATATACTAAAGAACAGAGATCTGGAAATGCACATCGATCTTCCAGCTGAAAACTATAATTTCTCACGATTTGACTGGACCGGGAAAATTGCAGAAGTGAAATTTCAAGATATTCGTATATCGAGTTTTGAAAGAACGGACTGTGAAAATGAGCATCATTTTGGGAAAGGATATTATAATGAATTTGGAATTGATAGCCCATTAGGTTTTGATGAAGCTAAAGTAGGTGGTTGGTTCCACAAAATAGGTGTGGGGCTATTGAAAAAAGAGGATGATCATTACCTGTTCAGTAAAAAATACGAGATTCAACCAGCCGAATTTAAAATAATTACAGAACCTAACAGCGTTTTATTTAACTGCAAATCGCAAGCTGTTAATGGCTATTCGTATTTGCTGGAAAAAGAGATAAGATTGCATGAGAGGGGGTTTGTGATCAAATACTATTTGCGAAATACGGGTGAAAGAGATATCGTCACCAATGAATATGTCCACAATTTCACTGCAATAAACAGAGATTTAATAGGGAGAGATTATAGGTTGAAATTTCCATTTCAATTAAAACCTGGACTATTTGGAGAAACAGTTAATCCTGAACAAAAAGTGGAAATCGGGCAAAAGGAAATAAAATTTAACGGCTCTCCCAAAGAACAATTCTTTTTCGGCAATCTCACAGGAAATGAAGGGGTTGATGCCCAATGGGAATTAATAAATACTAAAAGTAAAATTGGGATTAGCGAAACCGGAAGTTTTCAAACCAATAAAGTGAATCTTTGGGGATGGAGACATGTGGTTAGCCCGGAGTTGTTTTTTCATGTGTTTGTTCAACCTGGCCAATCCGCTGAATGGTCCAGGGACTATAATGTGTATAAAGTAGAATGATTTTGAACATACTCTAATTCTGAGGAAAACGCTGCGGTTAAACCTACAGCTTCTAATGAAGAATGGACGTTTAAAGGGGAGTGTTCGGAATTCGGTGTTCGCTATTCGCAGGTTCCTGAAAATCAAGGGGCGTTTTTCATAAGACACACAAAATTGAACCATCCCGTTTAAAGTAATCCATGAGGCTACATATTCGAAAAACCACTAGGACAGTTCCACAAACAAAACTATATCTCTTTTTGTCTGAATAGCCCCTCCAGACAATAAAAACAACAATTTCCACACACTTTCCCCCCTCTCCTCTTGGGTTTTTCAGCCCGAACAAACGACCTTTGCCCAAAATTCAAACCACCAGCCGATGATCCTCTTTTTTGGAAGTTCCTCCGACACCCTTTTCGCCGTCCAACTCAACGCACCGCTCGCTGATGCCGACATCGCCAAACTGTCCTGGCTGTTCGGCGGGCGGCCGCAGATAAAGGCAGCGCATATCGAAGGCCGGTTCGTGGGGCCCCGTGCCGCCATGGTCACGCCCTGGAGCACCAACGCGGTAGAGATCACCCAGAATATGGGTGTCACGGGCATCCGTCGCATCGAGCAGTTCGAGCCATTAGCCGGCGCCGAAAATGGCTATGACCCCATGCTGGCCCAAAAATACGAAGCACTCCATCAGGATATTTTTACTGTAAACATCGAGCCGGAGCCCATCCGTTCGGTCGAAGATATTGCAGCGTACAACAAAGCGGAGGGGCTGGCGCTGAACGAGGAGGAGATAGCCTATCTGGATCAGCTGTCACAGCGCATCGGACGGAAACTCACCGATTCGGAAGTGTTCGGCTTTTCACAGATCAACAGTGAGCACTGCCGGCACAAGATCTTCAACGGCGCCTTTATCATCGACGGGGAGGAGCAGCCCGAATCGCTCTTCGCCCTGATCAAGAAAACGTCGAAAGCACATCCCAACTCCATCGTCTCCGCCTACAAAGACAACGTCGCCTTTTTGAAAGGCCCACGGGTCAACCAGTTTGCGCCAAAGGCTGCCAGCCAACCTGATTACTATCAGAAGAAGGCCTTCGATTCGGTCGTTTCCCTGAAGGCCGAAACCCATAATTTTCCCACCACCGTCGAACCCTTTAACGGCGCCGCCACCGGCTCGGGCGGGGAAATCCGCGACCGGATGGCCGGCGGGAAGGGCTCGCTGCCCCTGGCCGGAACGGCCGTTTACATGACGTCCTACTCCCGCCTGAAGGACAACCGCCCCTGGGAAAAGGCCCTGCCCGAACGGCCCTGGCTCTACCAAACGCCTATGGACATTCTGATCAAAGCTTCCAACGGCGCCTCCGACTTCGGCAATAAATTCGGCCAACCCCTGATCTCGGGTTCTCTCCTGACCTTCGAACACGAAGAACACGCCCGCAAGCTGGGCTTCGACAAGGTGATTATGCTGGCCGGTGGCGTTGGATCGGGGAAAGAAGCCCAGGCCCTGAAAGCTGAACCTCAGCCCGGAGATAAGATCGTCCTGCTGGGCGGCGACAACTACCGCATCGGCATGGGCGGGGCAGCCGTCTCTTCGGCCGATACGGGCGCTTACGGCTCGGGCATAGAACTCAACGCCGTTCAGCGCGCCAACCCGGAGATGCAAAAGCGCGTGGCCAACACCATCCGCAGCCTGGTGGAAAGTGAGGCCAATCCAATCGTAGCCATCCATGACCACGGCGCCGGCGGCCACCTGAACTGCTTCTCGGAACTGGTGGAAGCTACCGGAGGCAAGATCGACCTGGACCAGCTGCCCATCGGCGACCCCACCCTCTCCATGAAGGAGATCATCGGCAACGAATCCCAGGAGCGCATGGGGCTGATCATCTCCCCGGAACACCTCGGCCTGCTGAAAAAGATCGCCGAACGGGAACGCGCGCCTATGTATGTAGTGGGGGAAGTAACCGGCGACGGGCGCTTCGTATTCGAATCAGGCAGCAGCGGGGAAAAACCCATGGACCTCGCCCTGGCTGACATGTTTGGCAGCTCACCGAAAACGATCATGGATGATAAGAAGGTGAACCGGCGCTTCGAAGAGGTCGATTATGAACCGGAGCGCCTGCACGAGTACCTCGAACAGGTGCTGAAACTGGAAGCCGTCGCCTGCAAAGACTGGCTGACCAATAAGGTGGACCGCTGTGTGGGCGGGCTGGTGGCCAAACAGCAGTGCGCCGGGCCGCTGCAACTCCCCCTCAACGATTGCGGAGCCATGGCCCTTGGTTTTGATACAAACTATGGCGTGGCGACTTCCATCGGGCACGCTCCGGTGAACGGGCTGATCGACCCGGCGGCCGGCTCCCGAAACGCTATCGCCGAAGCGCTGGCCAACCTCGTCTGGGCGCCGCTGGAAGAGGGCCTTCGCTCCGTTTCCCTCTCCGCCAACTGGATGTGGCCCTGCCGCAACGAAGGGGAAGACGCCCGCCTGTACGAAGCCGTAAAGGCCGCTTCCGATTTCAGCATCGCCCTCGGCGTCAATATTCCTACCGGAAAGGACAGCCTGTCGATGAAACAGAAATACCCGGACGATGAGGTCCTGGCGCCCGGCGCCGTGATCATTTCCACGGCGGGGGTGTGCGACAACATCCGGGGCATCGTGGAGCCGGTATTTCAAAAAGACGGCGGCCCCATTTACTACCTCAACCTGTCTATGGACGCCTACCAGCTGGGCGGCTCTTCCTTCGCTCAGGTGCGAAACAAGGTGGGGGCCAAAGCGCCCGATATCCGGGACGCCGTAAAATTTGCCGCAGCGTTCAACGCCATTCAGGATTTGATAAAACAGGGAAAAATATGCGCCGGCCACGATGTTTCGGCGGGCGGGCTGGCCACCACCCTGCTGGAAATGTGCTTTGCCGACAACGAGCTGGGCGCTCAGGTTGATCTCAGCGCCCTCGGAGAAAGCGACACCATCAAACTGTTGTTCTCCGAAAACTGCGGGATCGTCTTTCAGGTGAAGGACGAATCGGTAGCCGCTGATCTGACAAAACTGCCGATCGCCTGCCACCTCATTGGCACAGTAGTGGAGGGAGGGGTGTTGGCCATCAGGAATGGGGCGGAATCTCACGACTTCCGGATCGCCGGCCTGCGCGATGCCTGGTATGAAACCTCCCGGCTGCTCGACCGGAAACAATCGGCCGGCAATAAAGCCGACGAACGGTTCCATAACTATAAGCAGCAGCCGCTGCAATACGCTTTCCCCGAAGGGTTTGCCGGCAAAATGCCCCGGATCGACCCCTCCGCCAAGCGTCCCAGGGCTGCCGTCCTGCGGGAAAAGGGCAGCAATTCCGAGCGGGAGTTGGCCCACGCCCTTTACCTGGCCGGTTTCGACGTGCGCGACGTGCATACGACCGACCTGATGACGGGACGGGAAACGCTGGAAGACATTCAGTTCCTCGGAGCGGTCGGCGGCTTTTCCAACTCCGATGTGCTGGGCTCGGCCAAGGGCTGGGCGGGCGCGTTCCGCTACAATGAAAAAGCAAGGGCTGCGCTGGAAAACTTCTTTGCCCGGGAAGATGTCCTGTCGGTGGGCATCTGCAACGGCTGCCAGCTGTTTATCGAACTGGGCCTGATCAACCCCGGCCACGACTTGAAGCCAAAGATGGGCTTTAATGATTCGCACAAGCACGAAAGCGGCTTCACCTCCGTAAAAATACAGGAGAACAACTCGGTGATGCTGTCCAGCCTCGGCGGCAGTACCCTGGGCGTCTGGATCTCCCACGGCGAAGGCAAGTTTGAACTGCCACTGGCGGAGGACAACTACAACATCGTGGCTAAATACGGCTACGAGGGCTACCCCGCCAACCCCAACGGCAGCGACTACAACACCGCCATGATGGCCAGCGAGGACGGCCGCCACCTGGTATTGATGCCGCACATCGAGCGCTCTATCTTTCCCTGGAACTGGGCTTTTTATCCCAAAGACAGGCAGGATGAAATTTCGCCCTGGATCGAGGCGTTTGTGAATGCGCGGCGGTGGCTGGAGGGGTAGATGGATGGTTTTGGACTTTGGACGGCTTGAGAAATGACCCTCAGAGGCATCGTTTAAGTGCGAAATCGGACACGAGCGAAGCGACTGACGGAGTAAAGCGGAAGGCAGAAAAGCAGGCGTTTGGCGACCATTCTGGACCTCATTCCGACTTTCGATTTCACACTTCCGACTTCACCCTCGGTTCGTCCAAAGTTCAAGATGGTTGGATGCTTGAATTGCTATATTTGTATCTATGAATAAATTGTAAGAACTGCATATCGTCCTTCAATATATACTGGCGATCTATGCGGTAGGCCCGTATTTAGATATGGAAAAGAGATATCCTAATAGCGGAAGCAGTGACGAAATAATTATTGATAAAATATACCAAAAGGCAACCAATGGGGAAAAGCCGAATATTAATAACGAAATTTATTTCCTACACATTTCAAGTATTGACCCGAATCGGTTAAACATTGACTTTTTTGATAAAAATCAAAATGAGATGTTACTATTCAGCATGGGGTCTGAAATACGCCTGACGCAAAATTTTGTAGACTTTTTCCCGCTGGAACCCCTTCTCATTCCCCTTGGAAGGGGAAGGGCGGCTTACAAAATTTTGCTTGAGGGGTCAAATCACCGCGATGCTGAATAGTTACAATGAGATAATGCTTACCCTTCATTTAAGAAAGGGCAGTAGAGAATTTGAATCGGGCGTCTGGTCAAAGAATTCGAAGGGAACTAATTTACTTAGGAATGTGAAAAAGGCGTCACCTCATTAAATAACTAAATCACTATGAAAAAATACAACATTGCGCTCTTAACCTTACTGATTACCAGTTGTCAGCATCAGGAAAGCCCTATGAATGTCATCACATCGGACATCGGCCATTTTTGGGCTGCCTTTGATCAAATCACCGAAACAAAGGACACAGTAGCCCAGGCCGCCTTACTGAAAACGTTTTACCTCGACAAAGGCACTCCAGGGCTAAAGGCCATTATTCAAGCCCGGAATTACACCGATCAGGAGTTCCTGCATGCCATTAACAACTATCCCCAATTTTGGCAATCGATTAGAGAAAACACTTACCAATCGAAATCCATCAGTAAAGAATTAGAGCAGGGGGTAGAAAAGTTGAGGAAGGTATATCCGGAACTGAAGCCCGCCAAAATTTATTTCACCATCGGCGCCTTGCGAACCAATGGCACCACAATGGATAGCCTGGTATTGATCGGCAGCGAACTGGCGTTGGCAGATGAGAAGGCGGTTACCTCAGAATTTCCCGAACCAAGACAAGCAGGCCTGAAAAAGTATTTCAGCTCCAATCCCATCAAAGATATCGTTTTACTGAACGTTCACGAGTATGTGCATACCCAACAAAAGCCGATCGTACATAATTTGTTGTCCCAATGCCTGTACGAAGGCGTGGCGGAATTTGTATCGGTATACGCCATGGGCGTCCCTTCGGCTACCCCCGCCATCAATTTTGGCAAAGCCCATGAAGGAAAAGTCCGGGAGAAGTTCGAAGCCGATATGTTTCAGGGTAATAAAACCTATGAATGGATTTGGGGGGATGCCGAAAATGGCTTCGGAGTGCGGGATTTGGGGTATTATATTGGCTACGAGCTCTGTGAACGCAACTTTGAAAAGGCAGCGGACAAGCCAGCAGCTCTTAAAAGGATGATTGAACTGGATTATACGAATGAAGGCGAAATTGAAGATTTCGTGGATGGCGCCGGCTTTTTTAGCGCCTCGCTCGATGAGCTATACCAGAACTTTGAAGCGAGCAGGCCAATAGTAGTTAGCATAGCGCCTTTTGAAAATGGAAGCCAGAACGTATCTCCTAACGTCAACCAACTGAGGGTTGCGTTTTCAAAAGAACTGGACCAGGAGTTTAGGAATTTTGATTTCGGGCCATTGGGGCAGGATCATTCAATCAGGATAAAAGAAGTCATCGGTTTTGCGGAGGATGGAAAAACCATTTCCTTCACGATCGAAAAACTATTGCCCAACCGGCGTTATCAGCTTACGATCGGGAGTGGGTTTCGGGACGAAAAAGGCGCTCCTTTAAAACCCTATTTGATTGATTTTAAGACGGCAAAAGAATAGAATAGACTTTATTCCAAATATAGTCTGACAACTTAGGATTTGTGAAAATATGACGAAGCTATTTTTTTGGCTCGCAAGGCGGAAAACGTAGCCATAGCCGGAGCTACGGCGAGGCTTTCCAACGCCGCGAGCCGGAAAAAGAGCAAGTCAGAATTCACAAATTTTGGGTTGTCAGACTATGAAAACCAGCGAAACATGAGGCCCCCCCTGTCATTTATTCTGGTAATGTTCTTCATCATTCCCACCTTTTCCCAATCTTTAAAAGTGAGGAGCCTAAGCTGCGAACATCAGGCCAATCCCCTCGGCATCGACGAACAGCACCCGCGCCTGAGCTGGCAGTTGCAGTCGGATGAACGCAACGTCATGCAGCGCGCCTACCAACTGAGGGTGGCTTTAGACCCCGCGCAATTGGAGCGTGGGCGCCGGTTGATCTGGGACAGTGGTAAAGTATCCTCCGGGCAGTCGTTGTACATCCCTTATGGAGGGCCGGCCCTGGAAGCCGGCAAACGCTATTACTGGCAGGCGCGCGTCTGGGATGGAGAGGGGCAAGCTTCCGGGTGGAGCGCGCCGGCCTGGTGGGAAATGGGGCTGGGCGGGCCTGACGGCTGGCAGGCAGCCTGGGCCACCGTCCCCTGGAAAGAGGATAAGGCGGTTCCTCAACCGGCGCCCATGCTGCGCCGTACTTTCGAGCTTCGAGGCAAGGTGGCCCGCGCGCGGGTGTACATCACTTCCCGTGGCCTGTATCAGGCGTATCTCAACGGTAAAAAGGTGGGCGATCAGGTATTCACGCCGGGGTGGACGAGTTATAACAACCGCCTCCAATACCAAACGTACGACATCACCAGCCAACTACAGGCGGGCCGCAACGCCATTGGCGTTATCCTCGGCGACGGCTGGTATCGCGGCAACATCGGCTGGGTTTCCAAGCGCAACCACTACGGCAGCGAACTGGCCCTGCTGCTGCAAGCAGAGGTCGAATATACCGATGGCCGGAAGGACGTCATCACCAGCGATGACGAGTGGCGGACGGCTACCGGCCCGGTCCTTGAGTCGGATATCTACAACGGTGAAGTGTACGATGCCCGCAAGGAGTCGGCCGGATGGGCTACCCCCGGCTTCGATGCCGGCAACTGGCAACCGGTAAAGATAACGGATTACCCGAACGACAATATCATGGCTACCGTCGGGGTACCGGTGCGCAAGATTCAGGAGATTCGGGCCCAAAAAATATTCACCACTCCCAAAGGAGAACAAGTCATCGACTTCGGCCAGAATATGACCGGCTGGGTGCGCCTGCGCCTGCAGGGGCCGGCCGGCCACACCGTAAAGGTGTACCACGCTGAGGTGCTCGATAAGGACGGCAATTTTTACACCGCCAACCTGCGCGCGGCCCAGGCCCGCCTGGAGTATACCCTCAGGGGCGAAGGCGAGGAGTTGTACGAGCCTCATTTTACCTTTATGGGCTTCCGGTACGTCAAGGTGGAAAATTGGCCGGGCGAGCTGACGCCAGAGTCGGTAACCGGCGTCGTCATCCACTCCGATATGGAAAAGGCGGGCAGTTTCGAATGTTCCGCCCCGATGATCAACCAGTTGCAACACAATATCCAATGGGGTCAGAAAGGCAACTTCCTCGACGTGCCTACCGACTGCCCGCAGCGCGATGAGCGACTGGGCTGGACGGGCGACGCCCAGGCCTTCTCGCGGACCGCCGCTTTCAACTACGATGTGTCCGCTTTTTTCCTCAAGTGGCTGGGGGATGTGGCCGCTGACCAGCGGGAAGATGGCGCCGTTCCTTTTGTCATACCTCAGGTGTTGAAAAAAACCGACTGCGCCTCCACCGGCTGGGCCGACGCCTCCACCATCATCCCGTGGAACCTCTACCTCGCTTATGGCGACAGGCGCTTCCTGGAGCAGCAGTACGAAAGCATGCAGGGTTGGGTTGAATACATGTCCAAACAGGCCGGCGAAAGCTTTCTGTGGAACCAGGGCTTCCACTTCGGCGACTGGCTTTTCTACCGCCCGGATGACGACAACGACGGCCGCTCGGCCCTGACCGACAAGTACCTCATCGCCCAGTGTTTCTTCGCTCATTCCGTCGATATCCTGCGCAAGTCGGCGGCGGTGCTGGGAAAGCAGGAAGATGAAAAATATTACACGAACCTGCTGGCCCATATCAAAGAGGCCTTCCTCCGGGAATATATGACGCCCAACGGCCGCCTCGTCAGCGGTACGCAGACGGCCTACGTGCTGGCCCTCGCCTTCGACATGCTACCCGAAGGCCAGCGGCAGCAGGCTGCCGCCCGCCTGGCGGAGAATGTGCGCCGCTACGGCCACATCACCACCGGCTTCCTGGGTACGCCCCACATTTGCCATGTGCTCTCCGAGTATGGTTATTCCGATCTGGCGTACGAGCTGCTCTTCCGCAAGGAGTACCCTTCCTGGCTCTATCCCGTAACCCGCGGCGCCACCACCATCTGGGAGCGCTGGGACGGCATCAAGCCCGACAGCTCCTTCCAGAATGTAGGGATGAACTCCTTCAACCACTACGCCTACGGCGCCATCGGCGACTGGCTCTACCGCCGCGTGGCCGGCATCGCTATCGATCCGGCCCATCCCGGCTACCAGCACCTCCTCATTCAACCCGAACCGACGGATTCGCTGAGCTTCGCCCGGGCTACCCACGAAAGCCCTTACGGCGCCATCCGCTCCGGCTGGGAACGGAAGGAAGGAAGGATGAAAGTAGACGTGGCCATTCCTCCGAATACGGGGGCGACGGTGCGGCTGCCGGGGGTGGAGTTGTCGAAAGTACAATTGGACGGGGTGGCCCTGAAAGTAGGCGAAGGGGTGCTCGAAATACGACAGGATGGGGAAGACGCGGTGGTTGAAGTGGGCTCGGGGGCGTATGCGTTTGAGTATGAAATTCAGTTGGAGTAAGGGTTATTTTGGGGGCTGTTACATAAGGGATATTAACGTAAGTGGGAGGTAGGTTTATACAAAAAACGGTTTATGTGCTCTAAAACAGAAAGATGAAACTCCAATCCAAACGACTCACTTTCACCCGGTTTACCTCTGCCGAACTGCCGTTGTATCTTCAACTGGTCACCAACGCCCGGGTGATGGAACACATCTCCGGCCGGGCGCTCACGGAGGAGGAGGGCAGCAAACGCTTTGAAAAGGCCTTGTCCTTCAACCTCAAAGACGAAGAAACCGGCAATTTCATGGCCCACGCCCGGGAGGATGGACAATACCTCGGCCTGGCCAAGCTTACCGTCACCAACGAAGGGGAAGCCGAGATCGGCTATGCCCTGCTGCCCGAGTTCTGGGGGCAGCAATACGCTACAGAGATCGTCGGGTACTTCGTCGGGTATGCCCGGCAGCTGAAGCGCTTCCGTCGGCTGTTCGCCATCGTCGACCCGGGTAACCCGCCGTCTATCCGGGTTTTGGAGAAGTTCGGGTTCAAGCCCTACAAAGAAGGAGAAATTGATGGTTTGCCGGCGGTTTATTATGAGTTATATTTGCCCGCCGGCTAAAACCGTGGAACCACTCAATCCGGCCCGGCCTTAAAAACAACCCAATGGAACTATTCAAATTGGCTAAAGCCGAATTGCTGCGAAGTAACGCCGATCGCAAGCACCCCTTTTTGTATTTCACCCTGGCGACCTTCGGCCTGTACCCTGAAGTCCGGACCGTAGTAAAACGGCACATCAGCCAGGGCCTGGCCCTTATGTTCTTCACTGATTCCAGAACGCCTAAAGTGAGCCAGATCAGAGAGAACGCAAAGGTTTCGGCTCTTTTTTACCACCCCAAAAAGAAATTACAGGTCAGGATGAACGGGGTGGCGGAGCTCATCGGAAAGGGCCATGAAGAATATGAATCACTGCTGAAACAGGTAAACAGCGCCAACAATTTGAAAGATTACACTACCCTGCGGGCTCCCGGAAGTGTGGTGGAAGATGAATCGGAGATCGCATTCGGAGAAGAGGCCCATTTCCTTGCCATCAGGATACAGCCACAGTATATCGATGTTCTGCAACTTGGCCGGGAAGCCCACCGAAGAAGAGGGTATTCGCTGAAAGAAGGAGAATGGACAGAAGCCATTTTAGTTTCGTAATGTGGAGAAAGGAGAGGCGGTTGGCGCTTCAACTACGCCCCTCCTCCTGGCGCATCAAACCGATATAAATACGGGGCCTTATGCGCCGCGCCCGTCCACTTTTTATCCAGGCGTTCCAGGATGCCAAGGCTGAGCATCTTGCGTTGGAAGTTGGTGCGTTGCAGCTTTTTGCCGAGGACGGCTTCGTAGACGGCCCTGCAAGTCGGCCATAGTAAACGTTTCCGGAAGCAGGTTGAAACCGGACAGCTTGTGGTCGAGCATCAGGCGCAGGCTGCCCAGCGCATGGTGGATGATGTTCCGGTGATCCCGGATCAATTCCGGTAATTCTTCCAGCGGATGCCAGTCACAGGATACCGAAAACACATCCGGGCTGGGTTTTACCTTGGTGTAATCCACCAACGCATAATAGCCGATGGAGACAAAGCGCTGTAAAAGCCAATGCCCGGGGGCCGGCTCGATTCCATAAGCCAATAATAGATGTACTATTGTATCAATTTAATACAATATTCAATCCAATCCCACTCATTATGCAAAAAGTAACGATCTTCGGCCTGTTCCTACTGGCCGCTTCTGCCCGGGCCCAGGATTACCGGGCCAGGGCCGGCGCCCTGGTGGCGCAAATGACGCTGGAGGAAAAAGCATCCCTTTGCTCCGGCCAGACCGCCTGGACCACCAAGCCGGTGGAGCGCCTGGGCGTACCCTCGATCTTCATGGCCGACGGCCCGCATGGCGTGCGCAAAGCGGAAGGCTTCGACCTGGCCAACAGTGTGCCGGCTACCTGCTTTCCCACGGCTTCCGCTCTGGCGTCTTCCTGGGATGTATCCCTGCTGGAAGCCGTCGGCCAGGCGCTGGGCCGCGAAAGCCAGGCCAGCGATGTACAGATTCTGCTCGGGCCCGGAGTGAATATGAAGCGGTCCCCCCTGGGCGGGCGCAATTTCGAGTACTTTTCCGAAGACCCCATCCTGTCGGGTAAGCTGGCCGCCGCCTATATCAATGGGGTGCAAAGCCAGGGCGTCGGAACTTCCCTGAAACATTTTGCGGTCAACAACCAGGAGTTCGAGCGAATGTCGATGAGTTCGGATATTGACGAACAGACGCTCTATGAGATCTACCTGCCCGCCTTCGAGATCGCCGTCAAAGAAGCACAGCCCTGGACGGTTATGTGCGCTTACAACCGGGTCAATGGGGTATACGCTTCCGAGCATCCTTACCTTTTGGATGATATCCTGAAAAAACAATGGGGCTTCGAAGGCTTTGTCGTTTCCGACTGGGGCGCCGTCAATGAACGGCCGGCCGGTGTTGCAGCGGGCCTGCACCTGGAAATGCCCGCCAGCAACGGCATCAACGATAAAAAAATCGTCGAAGCGGTGCAAAAAGGCGAACTGAGCGAAGCGCGCCTGGATGACATAACCACTGAACTCCTGGCCGTCATCCTGATGGCTCATGACAACCGGCAGGAAATGTCCTTTGACCCGCAGGAACACCACGAACTAGCGAGAAAAGTAGGCGGTGAGTGCATCGTTCTGCTGAAAAATGACGGCCACCTCCTTCCTTTGCAAACGGACAAAGTAAAAAAGGTGGCGGCCATCGGGGGCTTTGCCAAAATGCCGCGCTACCAGGGCGCCGGCAGTTCGCAGGTCAGGCCTACGAAGTTGTCCGATGCTTACGATGAATTGTCGAAAGCATTGGATGGGAAGGCTACAGTTAGCTATGCTGAGGGCTATACCATAGACGCCGCTACCGATGAACAAATGCTGGAGGAAGCCCGCCGGCAAGCCGCCGCCGCTGATGTGGCCATCGTATTCGCCGGCCTGCCCGACAGCTACGAATCGGAGGGCTTTGACCGGGCCAATATCGACATGCCCGACAGCCACAACCGGCTGATCGAGGCGGTAGCCGCCGCCCAACCCAATACCGTGGTGGTGCTGATGAACGGCTCGGCCGTGGCGATGCCCTGGGCGCCAAAGGCCAAGGCCATTGTGGAAGGCTGGCTCGGCGGCCAGGCCGGCGGCGGCGCTATCGCCGACGTATTGACGGGCCTGGCCAATCCTTCCGGCAAATTGTCCGAAACCTTCCCGCAAAGGCTGGAGGACACCCCCGCTTTCCTCGACTTCCCCGGCCGGAACGGCCTTGCCCGTTACGGCGAAGGCCTCTTCATCGGCTATCGCTATTACGATAAGGCTAAAATTCAACCCTTGTTTCCCTTTGGCCATGGCCTGAGCTATACTACTTTTAGTTATACCGGCATAGAGGCCAGCGCTGCCGCCGCCAAGGATACCGACGTCATCAGCGTAGAAGTAAAAGTAAAGAACACGGGAAAAGTAGCCGGCAAAGAGGTGGTGCAACTGTACGTTCACAACGGCGCTGCGGAGTTGTTCCGCCCCGAAAAAGAACTCAAGCATTTTGCTAAGGTGGAACTACAGCCGGGGGAAGAAAAATCCGTGCGTTTCGAGCTGAGCTACCGCGATTTCGCCCATTACGATGCCAGGGTACACGACTGGCAGGTGAACAGCGGCGCTTATACCATCCTGGCCGGCGGATCTTCGGCCAACCTCCCTTTAAAGGCCAATATTGACATTGAGGCCACCAGGATCAAGTACCCCAAACTGACCCGCAACTCCCTCCTCAAAGAACTGAACCGCTCGCCTCAGGGCATGATGGTGTATCAGCAAATGATGGCGGGCATGATGCAGGGCATGATGGGTGGCGGCCCGGCCGCCGCTTCCCCGGAAGAAGAGGCCGGCCGCAAGAAAGCCGCCGCCATGATGGAGGTTTTCTTAAAGGAAATGCCGCTGCGGAACCTGGTCAATATGTCGCAGGGGAAATTTTCAGAGGAGATGATGGAAGGGCTGTTGGAGCAGATGAATGAATAAAAGTTGCATTCGCTCGCCTTTGCCCTGTTCTGATAGGATAGGTCAAAGGCGGGTTTTGCAAAAGCCGGTATTAGGAGTATTTAAATTCCTGAAACAGCAACTATCTTCGGTAAATTTTCAACACCAAAAATTATCTTTTTATTTTCTTGCCCCTCTCAAAACTTTTTGCCATTTTACCCATTATCTGTTTTTCACATTTGACTGATTCAAAGTGGTATAATGGCATTTTCCAAAAAGCAGCAACGCCCTTTTCCTCTGGCCTGGATGTATTTGGCTTTACTCCTACCCTGCCTTGCGCTGTCGGCGCCCCAACCCCAGGGCCGGCATGAGGGCGCCCCGGCCTTGCTCTACAAAAACACTCCTATAGAATTAAAGCCCATTGCCGAAGGCCCCTACCTCTCCCTGTACACCTCCGGGCGGTGGCTTCGGCAGAACCGCCACCCCAAGTCCGGCGTGTGGAACACCCCCGCCCGGAAAGTATTGGAGATGTGGGTAAAAAGAACGGGAGATATCGAGCTGGTCCGGCTCGACCCCAAAACCTACCGCCGGCAATTGGTGAAACTGCTGGCCGATTTCCCCGAAGTCCACGGCGCCATCCGCCACCGGTCGTTTACCTATAAAAGCCTTTCCACCAAGGCGCCTGGCCTCAACCGCCATATCAACAAAGTGATCATTATCCGCAAGGAAAGAGAACGTTTCCGGGCAAAGTAATTTTACAGCGCGTTACCTTCTTTTTTTCGTAACTATTCAGCATCATGGTGATTTAACCCCTGGCGCGAAATTTTGTAGGCTTTTTTTGCCGGAACCCCTTCTCATTCCCCTTGAAAGGGGAAGGTTTGCTTACAAAATTTCGCACCAGAGGCATCCATAGCCTTATGCTAAATAGTAACTTTTTTTCTTTCCTCCAAAGCGCAGGCAAAGACAATATTCCATACATTCGCCCCAGATTAACCTGCCAAAAAAGTGAAAACGAAAAAAGAAAGGAAACTCCGGTTTCTGTTTGTCTCCCGGTGGGGAGACATACTGGACCTGGCTCACGCCACCCTTCAGGAGGGCAATGATGTGAAACTGTTCATCGAATACAAACCCTGCCGAGAGGTGGGCGACGGCTTTGTGCCGAAGGTGCGAAACTGGGAGAAAAAGATCGACTGGGCCGACGTCATCATCTTCGACTATACCGGGTACGGCAAAAAAGCCGCTGAACTGAGAGCGGCCGGCAAGTATGTCATCGGCGGCACCGAATATGCCGACAAGCTGGAGCTGGACCGCAGCTTCGGCCAGAGCGAACTGAAGCGCCACAAGATCAAGATTCTCAATTACCAGGAGTTCAGTTCCTTTCACGCGGCCATCGATTACGTGCAGGCCAACCCCAATACCTACGTCATCAAACCCAGTGGGGAAACCCAGGATTATAAGCAACTGCTGTTCGTCGGCAAGGAAGAGGATGGCAACGACATCATCCGGGTGCTGAAAGCCTACGAAAAGACCTGGGGAGACCAAGGTTGGAACTTCCAGCTTCAGCGAAAAGTCAACGGTGTGGAAGTCTCGGTGGCCGCCTTCTTCAACGGGCGGGAGTTCATCCGGCCCATTAACATTACGTTCGAACACAAGAAGCTGTTCCCCAAAGAACTGGGCGTCTCCACCGGAGAGATGGGCACCAGTATGTTCTGGACGGACGACAACCCCATCTTCGACGCCACCCTCGGCAAACTGGCCGGCGCCCTGGCCAAAGACCAGTTCGTCGGGCATATCGACATCAACTGCATCGTCAACGGCAACGGCATTTACCCGCTGGAGTTTACCACCCGCTTCGGCTTCCCGCAGATTTTCATCCAACGGGCAGGCATCAACGAACCCATCGGCCGTATGCTCTACCGCATCGCCAAAGGCGAAAGCTTTACCATCAACACCAAACGAGGCTTCCAGGTGGGCGCCTATATGGTCGTGCCTCCCTTTCCCTACAATGACCCGGAGACCTTCAACCTGTTCTCCAAAGACGCCGTCGTTGTGGTAAAAAAGAAAGTCAGGGAAGGGCTGCACCTCATGCACCTCAAACAGGTCAACGGCGAATGGCTGATCACCGGCGACTCCGGCATTGCCCTGCTGGTGTCCGGCACAGGCACCACCATGAAGGAGGCGCAGAAGGTGATGTACAACCGCATCAACAATGTGCTGATCAACAATGTCTATTACCGCACCGATATCGGCGACCGCTGGGGGGAGGATTCGGATAGGTTGTGGGCGTGGAAGTTGTTGTAGGGGGAAGGGGTATTTGGCTATATTGTAACTATTTAGGTGTTTCGGTTTTATGGTGTTCCGGTAGTGCGGCCGGAGGTTCACAGAGGCGCTGCAACTGCCCGGGCACAAAACCAAAATGCCGAAATACCATACTACCTAAATTGGTACGTTATATGGCTATATTGTTGGGCTGAACGGGGGGGGCACGGTTCGCAATTCGCCGTTCGCAAGTTCCTGAAAATTCAACTATCCCGACGGAGCCAACAGACAACGAACAACAGACAAAAAATGGCCTGCCAACTTACAGAAACCACTTCAACACCGGAACGCTTCTTCGCCCTGCTCCCCTCCGGCTGGCGCGAGGGCATCGCCCCGTACTGGCCGAAGTACGCCCCCACTGCCCGGATCTTCACCCTGGAATCAGGCAGCGAAACCCTGGGCGGCGGCATCCTCTTTTCCACCCCTGCCCCCGACATTCTGGCTTACGGGAAGGAAGCCCTGTACTGGTTCGATAAGGGGTATTTGTACATTGGTTTCCTTTGGATTGTAGAAGAACACCGGGGCAAGCAGTTAGGCGCCTTGTGGCTGAGGAAGCTACAGGAGCGCTTCCCCGGGCAAAAGTTCTGGCTGTCGATCGACGAGTATGGGCTGCTGCCGTTTTATGAACGCAATGGCTTCCGGCTGGTGAAAGAGATAGAACTGGATACGGGCGTGGAGTGGATACTACAGACAGGATGACAGGGTTTGGCCGGAGAGAAAATTGCCGGGCAGCTTGCAACCGAATGGGATAATGGGTACTTTTAGCGGCGTTTGTAATCGTTTCGGAGGGAGATTGTTAAAACATCACTGAGTTCGTTAATGTACGTATGATAGGCGTCATTGAATAAAATAAAGCAAGCATTCATCACAAAAATTTAAACACGCTCTTAAATTTACAAATTATGAAAAACCTACTTTTCCTCTTAACATTTATTAGCACAGTAGTCATTTTCACAAATTGCAATAAGGATGAAAAGGAAGACTTGACAATCGAAGTAGTTGGAGATTTCAAGGGTGCTTTTGGCAGTAATTCTGTTGGAGAGATAAACCCGTATGAAATTGTCGTTTCAAGAGTCAATAAAAACACGGTAAGTATCAGGCCAAAGTCCGGGAATGAATTTAGTGAAATTGAAATTGAAATTGAAAGATTTAATAGTTCTACCATTAGCTCTCCAACTGATAATAATCAACAACTTGATAAATCTGTAATTTTTGCGATCGGAACTCCTGTAACCATAAACATGCAAATCGGCCCAATTGGTGATGCTATAGTCTTTATTGGAGAAAAACAATAGAAAGAAGGGAAACGAACGTAACATTATGCACCTGCTGTAGCCAGCAAAAGCTGGCCACAGCAGGTATGCCAACGTTGGCGGTTAAGAGAAGCATGTTTGGAGGTAGTCATTTGGGCTGCAAATCACCGCTTCTGGAACCTCATTTCGGCTATTTTCCTGCCCGTAGCGCTGCTATGGGCAGGAAAATGAGCCTCCTGAGAACCCAAAATCAGCCATTTTCGCCTCCAAAGCACCACCTCCAAACATGCTCTAATGGAATGGATAATGCGGCCAGACGTGCAACAATATAAACGGCAACAAAAAATCCAATCAGATATGAAAACCCTCGCTCCCCTACTCCTCCTCCAACTATGCTTGCTGCCCCTGAGCCAGGCCCAGTTGCCTCAGCAAAACTATTTCCAGGGCTACCGGCGCGCTTTGCACGGCTTCCCCTTCAGCTACCACTCGCCCCTGCCCGATGTCAGCGCCTCCCTGATCGTACGGGCGAATAAAAACTTCCGCCCCATCGAATGGGAAACAGCGCCTGTTCCGGGTTCCTTCGATGAGAAATTCGCTTACTTCATCTGGGCCTACGGCATGGATACCGATGTGAAGCGTTACCATTTCGACTTATTGGTAAATGGAGAAAAATACCTCACCTTCAGCAACCCCCGCAGCAACGACGAGCTGGAATGGGGGGTGGATGGCAAGGATGGCGCCCGGCTGGCCTTCTACGCCACCCTGATCGATAAATACAAAGACCAGATGGGCTTCGCCGTGCTGAAACTGCCCCAAGCCGCCCTGACACCGGGCGAACCGGTGCGGATCAGCATAGACGGCGAGGACGCCGGCGGCGACATCTGGTATATGACTTTCAAGGCTGGTATCTTCGAAAAGGCAACCATTGAACAGGAAATGGTGGTGCTAAAGGAAGGCGGGAAGCAGTACTCCGTCGCCCGGGTTGAATTCATGCACCTGGGAGAGAAGGAGCCCTGCGAAGTGAAGGTCGCCGGGATGAAGGTGAACACCCTATTGCCCCCCGGCCGCAGCACCCTGGAGCTGAAACTGCCGTTGGTAAAAACCCCTACACCCTACACCGCCAAAATAAAGATCGGCGACAAGCCGGCAACGGAGGCCCCTTTCACGCTGGAGCCCGTAAAAGACTGGACCGTCTACCTGGTGCAGCACACCCATACCGATATCGGCTACACCCGCCCGCAGACCGAAATCCTGCCTGAACACCTCCGCTACCTCGACTATGCCCTCGATTATTGCGACCAGACCGACGGCTATCCCGAAGACGCCCAATTCCGGTGGACGTGCGAGGCTTCCTGGGCCGTCCGGGAATACCTGAAGAGCCGCCCGCAGGAGCAGATCAACCGGCTGCTGAAACGCATTGAAGAAGGCCGGATCGAAGTGACCGGTATGTTTTTCAATTTTTCCGAGGTAGTTGATGAGGCCAGCCTGGCCGCCCAGGCGCGGACGATCCGCCAGTTCCGGGACAAAGGCATCCCCGTCACGGCGGCCATGCAAAACGACGTGAACGGCATCGGCTGGTGCCTGGCGGAGTACTTCCACGGCACAGGGCTGAAATACCTGGTCATGGGCCAGCACGGCCACCGCGCCCGCATCCCCTTCGGCAAGCCAACCGCCTTCTGGTGGGAGTCGCCCTCCGGGAAACGGATGCTGGCCTACCGCAGCGAACACTACATGCACGGCAATACCCTGGGGCTGGTTTCCGAGGACCCCGCCGCCTTCCGGGAAAACCTCTCCAAATACCTGCAAAGCCTGGAGGACAAGGGCTACCCCTTCGCCCGCACCGCTTTCCAGTTTTCCGGATACATTACCGACAACTCGCCCCCTTCCACCACCGCCTGCGAGCTGGTGCGGGAGTGGAACGAAAAATACGAGTGGCCGAAACTGCGGCTGGCGGTAGCCAGTGAGTTTATGCAGTACGTCGAAGAAAATCACGCTGAGGATTTACCCGTCCGCAAAACAGCCTGGCCCGACTGGTGGACGGACGGCTTCGGCTCAGCTATGCTGGAAACCAAAGCGGCCCGCGCCACCCAGTCGGAGATGATCGCCAACACCGGCCTCATTTCTATGGCGCAGGCGCTGGGCGCCGAGCTGCCGGCGGAACTAAACAGCGAGATCACCAGCATTCAGGACGCCCTTCTTTTCTACGACGAGCACACGCTGGGCGCCGCTGAGAGCATCACCGACCCGCTGGCGGAGAATACCGTCGTGCAGTGGAACGAAAAAGCCGCCTATGCCTGGGATGCGGTCAAGCGGTCCAGCCTCTTCCAGGAGCGGGCCATGGGCTTCCTGCAGCCCTTTATCCAGCGGAGGGAGGTTCCCTCCATCGCGGTGTTCAATACCCTCAACTGGGAACGCTCCGGCCTGATCGTGGCCTTCATCGACCACGAGATCCTGCCCAACAACAAGGAATTCCGCATCGTGGACAGCCAGGGCCGGGAAATCCCCGCCCAGATGCTCAACAGCCGCAGCGACGGCACCTATTGGGGGCTCTGGGTGGAAGGCGTGCCCGCTATGGGCTATCAATCGTACCGCATAGAGGTGAGTGAGAAGAACCGGATGGCCCCTGACGCTACGCCCGGCGGCCGGGTGTTCGAAAACGCATTCTACCGCCTGGAGATCGACCCCGAAAAGGGCGGTGTCGCCAGCCTGTATGACAAGGAACTCAAACGGGAACTGCTTTCCACCGGTGACACCGTGCTGATGGGGCAGTTCATCTACGAAGAGCTGTCCAACCGCCATCAGATGGAGCGCTTCACCCACAATAAGAGAGACACCGTGTACGTACCCCTGGAAGGCGAACGGCACTACCTGCGACAGCTCAGTATCACCGGCGCTCAGGAGGGGCCCATCTGGAGCAGCCTCTATCTGAATGGCGCCATCCCTGGCGCCGACCCCCGTGGCCTGAACCTGGAAATACGGTTGTACCACACCGAAAAGCGGCTCGAACTGCATTACGGCATGCATAAGCTGGCCGTCACCTCGCCCGAAGCCGTTTACGTAGCCTTCCCCTTCGGGCTGCCAGGCGGCAAGCTCGGCTTTGAGGCTCAGGGCGGCATCGTTTACCCGGGCGAAAACCAATTGGAAGGCACCGCTTCCGACTGGAACACTATCCAGAGCTTCGCCTTTGCCCGCAACGAGGAAAACCAGGTGGTTTTCGGCAGCAGCGATGCGCCCCTGGTGCAGTTCGGCGCCATCAACACCGGCCGGTTCTACTACCTGCACCAGCCCGAAACCACCCACCTCTACTCCTGGGTGCTGAACAACTACTGGACCACCAACTTCAAAGCCAGCCAGGAAGGGGAGCTGAAGTGGAACTACTACCTAACTTCTTCCAACGACAATACCGATGCTTTCGCCACCCGCTTCGGATGGGGGTCGCGCATCCCGCTGCTCGCCCGGGTGTTCCCGGAGGGAGAAAAAGAGGCGGCTGAATCCACCAAGTCCTGGATGGAGGTATCGGCGCCCAACCTGCTGCTGGTGGCCGCCCGCCCGGCGCAGGAGGGCAATGGCGTCCTGCTCCAGTTGAGGGAGACGGAGGGGAAGGAAGCAGTGCTGAAGTTGGCGGGGTTGCTGAAAGGGAATATCTACACTGCTGCCTCAGAGGTGAATTTGTTTGGAGAGGAGATACAAGAGATAAATGAGGAGCTAAAGATCAGGGCGCTGGAGACGCGGTTTATTTGGCTGAGGGAGTAGAAAAATCAAAACAATAAAAATATACTTCATCCAGAGGGCAGGTAATAATAACCCTGCCAGGTAGGTGAAAATCTATGAACAGGTTTTATCAACAAAACATCCTGATCCAGTGGGCTATAGCCCTATTTATGTTCCTGTTCATGCTCATCCTAATGGGAGCCTGGCTGACAAGCGCATCGGAGAACCCGGTTGAATATTTACTGGTGTTCCTCTTTGTTCCGGTTTTACAGTTCCTGTCCACCCCTTTCTTCCGGCTGATGGGCCTGTACACCTACCTTTCCCCCATGTTGCTGGTGTACGGGGCCAGCCCAAAAAAGTATGACCTACACAACGGGACTTCCTTTGATTACCTGATGGTGATGAAAAAAACCAGCCCGGGAACCCAATGGCGAAAAAAGATGCTCAGTTATTACATCCAGGGCTTGCTACAGGTCATCAGTGAGATTGAAAACGAGGAATTGCCGGAAACGGTGGAGGTCAGGGGCAGTTCCTATTTTTTTAGTGAGGAAACCGCAAAACGGTTGGGGTTTGAAATTTCAGAAACGGGCATTTTTGAAAAACTCAACCTGCTCGTCAACTATCTGGACCTGCTTTGGATGTACTCTTTGTCGAAAGGCAAGCTGTCTTTTCCGGGCCTGAGGGCCATAAAAACGGCAAAAACCACCGGACAAGCGCTGGTTCAGAACAAATCGAAATTGATGGCCCTGAGTTTGTTTTTGGATCGAGGAAATGAAGTGCAGCCAGGAACCAGCTAACGGCGTAAGTGGTTAAGCATATTTATTTTATAACTCGCACGCCAATAGGACACGAGCGTAGCGACTGATGGAATGAAATGGAATAAATTGGCGCCCGAGACAGCGTTGTCGGGGTGCAATTTATTTCATCAGTCGCTTCGCTCGTGTTCTATTGCGCTCCGACTTGAGCTCCGGTTAAACACAATCTAAATATGCCAGACTACTCAAGTAGTCGGACATATTTATTTTACGTTTTCAAAAATTCGCCAATGATACGCATACTCAGAACCGACTCTACCCATCCGGATTTCATCGAACTGGTCAAACGACTGGACTCCGACCTGGCGGAAAGGGACGGAGAAGACCATTCCTTTTACGCCCAATTCAATAAAATTGATCGGATTAAATACGCCGTGGTCGCTTATGAAAATAACCGGCCAATGGGTTGCGGCGCTATGAAGGAATACGAGCAGGCCGCCATGGAGATTAAGCGGATGTACACCTTGCCGGAGAGCCGGGGAAAGGGAATCGCTACCAGAATTTTAACGGAGTTGGAACACTGGGCGGCGGAACTGTCTTGTAAAAAATGTATCTTAGAAACCGGAAAAAGACAGCCGGAGGCGATTCGGCTGTATGAAAAGTACGGATACCGGCCGATCCCGAATTACGGGCAATATGCGGGGGTAGAGAATAGTGTCTGTTTTGAGAAGCTATTGAATTGAAAGCCTGTTTGGAGGCAAACTTCCTGAAGATGAAATGTACTTGTTATTTTTTACTTCTTTTGCTAAACGCGAGTTGCACGGAACAAGCCCCCCTTTCCGGAAAACTTCAATTGCCGCCTGATGACACCTGGGCTCCTACCGTTTACCTCATTCAGCCGCGAAGCCTGGATGAAGTGGCCGCCAGTTTTGCCGGACAGGTAATAGATTCGGCGGCGGTACAGGCCGATGGGAGCTTTGCTTTTGAACAAATGCCCGATGCGCCCGATCCGATCCTGCTCGAACTGGCCGTTCAGCAAAAGGGAGAACGCTACGCCAACCGGCTGGATAACGAAAACCTGGCAGCCGCCAATTACTTTCCAATTGTCTGGAAAAATGGGGACGAGCTGGAAATTAAGGCTTCTATCGAGCAGTTTCAAAGTAGTTTTTCTATCAAAAATCCTTCACCTGACAATGCCGCTCTGCTGCAATTGAGGGATCTTCGGCTGGAGGCTTTTCAGCAATTTCCTCCTGACAGCCATTCGGAAGGCCACGACGATACACAACTCCTGGACAAGGAAACCGCCTTGTTAAACTTTCAGCAACCATTGATGGATTTTGCCCAAAAAACCGATCATTTGCTGCCGGCATTGGCGGCCCTTCGGTGGGTGAGCCCTGAAAATGATTTTGAACGAATCCCGGAATTTCTTTTTTCTCAATGCCAGAAATGGCAAGACAAATATCCTGCCCATCCATGGGTGGCGCAACTTTGTAATAACAGTACCCGGGAACAGCTGCCCGTCCTGAAAGGAGATCAGCTGCCGGATTATCCGCTTCCCATGCTTTCGGGCGATACGGTGGCCCTGTATCAATTAATGGGCGCCCGCCTCACCCTGCTGGACCTTTGGGCTTCCTGGTGCGCCCCTTGCCGCCGCGAAAACCGGGCTATTCTGGCGCCCTTATGGGACAAATACCACGAAAAAGGTTTTCAAATCATTGGATATGCACTGGATAGTGGTGAAAAAGCCTGGAAAGGAGCGATCGAAAAGGATGGGGCCTACCGCTGGTTACATGCCTCCCACCTGCAGGGGGACGAAGCCCCTTTGATGGAAGCCTTGCGGCTACAGACGATTCCTGCTAATTTTTTGCTGGATGCAGAGGGTAAGGTGGTAGCCAAAAACTTACACGGCGAAGAGCTGGTGGAATTTGTGGAAGGGTATATGGGGGAGTAAAAAATTACCGGACAGAGAAAAGAAATAAGAAAATGAAAAAACACATTCCGCTCTTATTATCCATTTTGATTGCCGGTTGCATCGATCAGGGCCACCATCAGGACGTCGGCGATATTCCGTTTGACCGGGCAATGGACGACCCGGATTTCAATTTGTGCGGCGAGGAAAGCAGCATCAAACAATATTATGTGAGGGGTTCCGATCATAAACCGGCGGGGTATAAGGGGGAAAAGAGGGCATTGGAAGAAGCCATCACAGAACAGTATGTCTTCCCTGTTTCAGAAAGTGAAAGCGGATACGTCACTATACGGTTTGTCGTCAATTGCCGGGGCCAATCTGGCCGGTTCAGAGTGGAAAAGATGGACTTCAACTATCAACCCAAAAATTTCAACCCCGAACTGGTGCAACAGCTACTGGACATAACCAGAAACCTGAATGGATGGATACCCGTGAGCCGGGAAGGAAAAACCTATGATTTCTACCAATACCTCACTTTCAAGATCAGGAATGGACAGATTGAAAAAATACTACCATGAAAAAGTACGGCCTCCTTTGCCTTCTGGCGCTGCTCAGCATTAAATTGTTTGCTCCACCTAACTGCGAGATTTATAAAAGAGATAAGATATGCTACGAATCCTGCCAAGAAGCGATGAAGGCCATACGGTACTGGCAGGGTTCTTCCCAATCGCAACAGCATTTCAACCGGTCCATCGAATTATGCCCGGGTTTTGCCTACTCGCATATGGAAAAGGCAGTGCCCTTCCTGAAAAGGGGAAAATTCATCCAATGGAAAAAAATGATCGATAAAGCCGTGGAGCTCGAGCCCCAAGAATATCTTGGATACCGAGGCTGGTGCCGGCTTCAGTTTCTGAGGGACTACGAAGGGGCGATAAAGGACATCGAGCGGCTAAAAGAACTGGTGGATTACGACATAGGGTTTTGCCAGACGGGGGATTACCATCTGAACATCGCCTTGGCCCTGTGTTACAAAGAGATTGGGCAAATTGACAAAGCAAAAGAAATATTTGAACAGCACTTAACAGCACACAATGCCTACATCGGGCTTTATGACTTCTATCACCTGGGAGTGATCGAGTACGAAACAGGAGCATACCAGAAGGCCATAGAACACCTCACCCGGCAAATCCGGGAAAACGATTATCTGGGCGAAACGTATTATTTCCTGGCGCTTGCGCACAAAGCCCTGGGAAATGAACAGGAATACCGCTCCACCTTAAAGACGGCCAAGGCGTACTACCAGGCCGGAAAATTCAGGACGGACACATATACGGAGACGATCGATAAGATCTATTTTGTGGACATTATTGAAGAACTGGAAGCCGCGAACGCCTCACTCAAAACACCCCCGAAGTGAAGAAATTATCAATACTTTCACTCCTGTTCCTCCTGCACAGCTGCGGGCGCGCCCAGGATCAGGACTGTTGCAACCCGGAGCTGTTCAGCCAGGTCATCGCCACCGTTCAGGACAACCACATTCGGCCGCTGGCCATAGACGACAGCCTGTCGGTAGCGGTGTTCCACCATTTTTTATCAAAATTGGAAGAGGAAAAGGGGCTGCTGACAGAATCGGAGATCAATCAGCTGAAGGCCTATCAATTCGAAATTGACGATGATATGCTGAACCATACCAACCACTTTTTTGAAGCGGCGTACGCTCTGTGGAGCGCCGGGCTGGAAAAGAAAAGAAAGCCCAAAGCGGAATGGTATCACGCCCTCATCAATTCCTATTTAGCGGTGAACGACTATCAATCCACCTTTTGTCCGCTGCCGAAAAGGAAAAGTGGGACGCCGCTTTCCATCGCTCCCTGGTGGGAACGGGCATCGGGTTTGATATCACCGATACCTACCCCGGATAACGGAAGTTTATCCCGATACCGGCATGGAAAACCAGGCGGGTAAAAGAAGGCGCCCGGCTGCTGGGCATTTCAACCGAAGAGGCCTGATTCATCGACTTTGCCGGCAGGCAGGGCGATGAAGTGTCGGGTTACCTCCTAGGAACTGCCGGCTCAAAGGCTGACATTAAAGTGTTGCAACCCGGCGGCGAAACGGAACAGATCGCTATAACCAGAGCGCCCTACGCTTTGTCCGGGTATGGTACCTGGGTGTTGGAAGGAGAGCCGGGCCAGCCCAGGGTAGGGTACGTCCGCCTGCCTCGGTTTTACGCCGGAGAACGGAGCTGCGCGGCGGATGTGCTGGCTCAATTGAGGTATCTGGTACCGAGCAAGGAGTGGAGGGCATCCTCTTCGACGTCAGAAACAACCAGGGCGGCTCTTCCCGGGAAGCCATAGCGCTCATAGGCTATTTCCTAACGGGCGAGCCCGTCATGCAGGCCTGATACGCGGACGGTAATCACCGGGTGTTGATGGATGAAGATACGGCGGCTGAATTCTCGGGCAGGCTGATCGTCTTACTAATGAGAACAGCAGTTCCGCTTCCGAGCTGATGGCACCACCCTGCAGCAGTACGGGCGGGCCCTCATCGTCGGCAGCCAAACTTACGGTAAGGGCACCATCCAGCAATTCTTTACCCTCGGCAACGACCGCCGCGGGCAAAGCTACGGAGAGGTGAAACTGACCATCGGCAACTTCTACGCCGGTAAGGGGTACGCTACCCAGTACAGAGGCGTGATGCCCGATATCAGCCTGCCCGGTGAAAATAAATACCTCCCCACCGGGGAAAGAAAAGTAAAAAATGCATTGCAGTTCAGCCACCTCCCGGAGTATACCGAATCCCGGGACACCTCATTCCTGAAGGCCTCCGCCGGAAAAGCCTACCGGCAAGAGAAAAATGAATATTTCAAGGTTGTAGAAAAGATAGCGCTGGAGAGAAAACGCAGGGAAGAAAACACCCTGCCCCGGCTGGATGATAAAGCTTACAAAGCTCAGGAAAGGGATAGTATAGCCATTCAGAACAGGTGGCGCCCCGCCTCACCATGGCATGGGAAGAAAACCCCTCCGCAAGGCTGAAGGCCTACTGGGAAGAGAAAGTTTTAACGGATCATTACCTCTTTGAAAGCTATCTGATCATGAATGATTATCTTGAGCAGGAGTTGGTTATCGGGGAGGGCAAAGGTTGAAATCATTTTTCTTTAAAACAACAAAAAACATGAAAAACCAGGTACTTTTTTTAGCCGTTCTTTCAGGTTTGTTATTGCCCATTCTTTCAATTGCTCAAACCGCTGGAACTCTATCTTTTACTTTTACACCCGTTGCCCATTCTGGGAGTTGGGGGTCAAAACATGTCTTAGCGGTATGGATTCAAAATGGCTCTGACGGTTTTATCAGAACCAAATACAGATATTGGGGTAATGGCACCAATGATCATTTACCCAACTGGAAGGCCAATTCCAATCAAAATGTAGTAGACGCCATGACGGGGGCGACGCTCACTTCTTATTCAACCAGATCCTTGACCTGGGATGGAACAGATTTAAGCGGAACGCTTTTACCTGATGGCGATTACAAAATTACTATTGAGGAATGCTGGTCTCACGGCTCCAGTAAAGTGACAAAATCTTTCACTTTCACTAAAAACGGGACAGAATCTCATTTAACGCCTGCAGATGACGCTAACTTTACAAATGTTGCAATCGATTGGGTTCCACTGATCTCCGGGATCGAACCTGGTGAAAATTTAAACGCATTTTCTGTTTTCCCGAATCCAACTCATGATAAAATAAATATCGACTTTAAAGACAACGCTCCAGCGTGCAATATCTATGTTATCAATACTTCAGGACAAGAAGTTTACAGGGAAAAAGAGAATAAAACGTATTCAGGAGTTAAAAGTATCGGCCTAAGCGCTTTTGAAAATGGAATATATTTTTTAAAAGTTGAAATCAATTCGAAAATACACGTGAAAAAAATAGTGTTGCTTAAATAAGCATTTTGCAAGAGTGTGTTCAAATTTCGTTTTTGGAGATAAAAACTGTTCATTTAATGCTTCCAGAGACCACCACGATCCACACCGAAAATTACCGGCTACGAATCCCGGATGAAAGTGATATCGATTTCGTCTTTTCAGCCACCCGATATGCAGGTTTCAATGACGGGATGCAATGGGAAGCTCCCGAAAGCAGAGAAGAATTATTCAGCCCTTTGGAAAAGAGCCGGGAGGCCTGGGCCAAAGGGGAAGCCTATAGTTTCACCATTGAATCGGCCGGCCCTACATGGACCCGGCTTGGAAGAATTTCTATCCGGAAGACAGAAGAAAAAGAGGTTTGGAACATAGGATTCTGGACTCACCCCGAGTTTCAAGGCAAAGGAATCATGACCGAAGCAGTGGGTGCAATACTGGGATTCGGGTTCACAAAATTAAAGGCAGTGAAAATTAGTTCGAGTTATGCAACCTGGAATAAAGCCAGTGAAAAGGTACTGATCCATAATGGGTTTAAATTTGTAAAGCACATCGAAAAGGGGTTAAAAAAACAAAATGGATGGGTCAGTGAAAATGAACTGGCCCTAACAGCTAGTCAATGGGAACATTCAAAACCCGGAATCACCTCGTGTGATTTTTGCGACGCCATTAAAGAAAACAACAATATTGTATTTGAAAGCGATGAGGTTGTTGCCCTTCTGGATATCGACCCGATCTCAATCGGCCACATCATCATTTGTCCAAAGGCCCACTTCACCGATTTTCACGAGCTGCCAGATCATCTCATAGGGAAGATCATGTCCTTGGCAAAAGAGTACATCCGGGTATTGAGCCAACTTTTCAACCTCAGGGGATATTCGATGATGGCCAATGGGGGGGAATTTAATGATTTGAAGCATGTTCATATCCACGTCTTTCCGAGAAATTCAAAGGAGGAATTCCAGTGGGTTTTTAGTGACAAGGTACCGGAAGATGCCATAAGATTTGATGTCATAAAGAATTTTTTGAAAGGGCATATGCCAAAAAAGTAAGCCGATACCATGCAAAGTTGGCAGTTGTTCGTTAACCAATTTCGCCCCACTGCTCCTATGTCAAACCTATTCCCTATCCGCGTAAAGAAAGGCGCTTACCGCCTGTTGTTCCTGATCCTACCAGTGGCCGTAACGGCTTATGCCCGGGAGGCAACCGTACCGGAAAAGCACAACGTCGGGTTTGAAGTGATATGGAAATACGACCATGCCCGTTCCTTCGCCAACGACAAATACGGAGAAAGCAAACGGCCCATAATGGCCTTTGTATGGTATCCGGCAGCGGAAACGAGCAAAGGCGCTCTTACCTATGCCTCCTATTTTGAAAAAATGTCGGCCCCTCCCGAGCGCGATTCCCTGTTGTCGCCATTTTCGGAAGCGCTCAAGCAATACAGCCTCAATTCCTTTAAAGAATACAGCATCGGCTGGCATTTTGAGGATTGGAACGCCGATGCCGAAAATGCCTTTGCCCAACTGCTGAAAACGCCATTCCGGGCGGTGGAAAACGCGCCGCCTGTACCCTCCGGAAATTTCCCGGTGATCCTTTACCATCCGTACCTGGGAGGCAATGTAATGGAAAACGCAGCGCTGTGCGAACACCTGGCAGCCCGGGGCTACATCGTCATCAGTTCTTCCTTTCATGCGCAGCAAAGTTTACCGACTACTTTTTCTGCGGGACGATCGCCAATTCTCTCGAGGATGTAGATTTCCTCATCAACGCCGTTGCCCCGGCCATTCCCAATGCGGATGTCACCCGGATCGGGCTGATGGGCCACAGTTTCGGCGCCCAGGCAGGTTATGCGTATCTGGCCAGGGAAAACAACGTCATCGACGCCTTCGTAAGCCTGGACAACTCGTTTGATTATAAAACCATGGAAGAGATAGAGTCTCCTTTCTACCGGAGCACTTCCTGGGGTGAGGTAAACGAAGCCTTGACCAATGGTTACGAGAATTGCCGGGCAACCGTACTCAATATTTCCGGAACCCTGGATGATGGTTCCATACCGGATTATGAACTCGTCAAACGGCTTTTTAAGACGGATATTTACCTGGGCACGTTTTCCTTCCCCATGTTGCACGAATCGTTTTTGTCGGAAGCCGCCCTGGCTTATCCGCTGGTGTACCGCCATTACAGGGATTCCGCCGAGGTTGCCGCCCTGCACCGGGATGCCAATGCTTATGAAGTGCTGGCCGGCGCAGTGACTGCTTTTTTTGATCATAGCCTCAAAGGCGAGGAACTGGAAAGGACTCAGGGAAATGGTGAAATGAACATCACCTATCAACCGCCCCTGTCCTTTCCTTCAAAGGATAGCATACTCCACCTCTATTCCACCTATGGATTAGATACCATAAAAACCCTTTATCAGCAATTTCAAAAAATTTCTCCCCGGGCCCGAATGAACCTATCCCCTGTTTTGGCCCGGATGACGGAAAATAAAGAAACCAACAGCAAAATAGCATTCCTGAGGTTCTTACTGGATTTCCACCCAAAGGACTGGAGGCTCCTCAAGCAGGTTTCGGACGGCTACCTGGATCTCAACGCTAAAAAGGAAGCCCGTATATACTATGAGTTGGCCCTGGATTATTGTGATGATTTTGAAGTGCGCTCTGAAATAAAAGAAAAACTGCGGTTGGTGGAGGGTAGGTGATAAATGCCTATGGAGCATGCACGGCCATTTTTGCAGCAACGCCTCCGCCTTCGGTAAACAATACGGCCCAATAGGCCCCCGGCGGCAAACCCTGCGTAGCTAAGCTGTCCGTATCGCATACAAAGGGCTCCACCTTTCTCAGAAGGCGCCCCGATTGATCAAACAGGCAGAGTACGCCGCTTTGCCCGGGGGCCAGCAGCCGAACGGGCGCTCCGGCGGCAACCGGATTGGGCGCCAGCCACACCGGCTCGTAGCCATCGGATAGCGAACCAATGTTGTTGAGTGGCGCCACTACCGTCAAAGCAATATTCGTAATGATGGGCGGGTTGAAATCAAAATAGATGGCCGCCTGGTTGCGGATGCTGTCCCCGGGGATCAGGCCGCGCTGAACCCGGATATCGTATTCGATAAAACCATGGCTGGCCGCCTCATTGCTGGTGCTGTCGGGCAGTTGGATACCATCGAAGACGAAGGCCAGCTCCTGCCTGCCTTCCCGTTGAATCACCATGGGATGGCTGGATGCTATACGGGCAATACTGCTCAGGTTCAGTTCTTCTGGTAGGGCGTTTCTGACGACTACCCGCTCGGCAGGATAGGTTCCCGTATTCTGAAAACGAATCCGGTAGCGCAGTACCTGCTCATTCATTACCTCCGCCGGGGACAGCACTTTATGGCTAACCTGGATATCATTGGGATCGTAAGAACCCACCACAATATCTTCCAGAACAGCTTCATTATTGGCGAGATCCACGTCGCCATCCGGCAGCATGGCGGTAAGGGTGCTGCTGGCCTGGCTGCCCAAAGGCGTCAGCGGGTCAAGGGTAAAGTCAACAGCGATCGTGCCGCTGGCCAGAAGGGGCAGCGCCCCCAATTCAAAACGGATACTGCTGCCATCAACCTGCGCCGGAGCCTGGCTGGCGCCATCGTAGTTGAGTTCAGGATAGAAATCCAGCCTTAAACTGGCGCTATTGACCGGGTTGGCCAGATTCTGGTATTGCAGGTAGTATCGGATGGGAAAGCCGGGGCGGTGCACCTGATCGGTAAACACACTAACACTAATGTCAGGCCCTTCTTCATTGAGCTGAAGCGCGAAGTCGAGCGGGCCGCTATCGGCCGTTTGGCGGCTGGCAGGAACGGCGACAAGATAAGGATTTTCGAGCGCCGGGCCGAAAATGCCCTCCCCGATAAAGGAAAGCCGGTATTCGCCTTCCTGGTTAGAAAATGCAATGTCTTCGGTATTCTCCAGCAGGAGTTTCACATTGGAAACCGGAATCTCTCCGGCATCCAACTGCCCATTCGTGTTTTCATCAAAAAAAACCCGGCCGTTTACCTGCCGCAGCCGAATGTTCGCAGGATAAAGTTCCCAAAACCCGTAGCGGCGGGTAGCCGCGACGATCCTTCCATCGTGTACTTCGATCTGATTCACTTCATCGGTGGGCAAGCCGTCATTATAAATGGCCCAGTTGAGCCCCTGGTCGGCGGAAATGGCTATGCCTACATCGCGCAGGGCCATGATGTGATAACCACCGATAGCGACAATATTCTTTACCCCTTGGGGGGCGTTGAGATAGGGAAGGATAATATCCGGCAGATCGGTGGCGGTAGCCTGCCAGCTGTCTCCTCCATCGTGGCTGACATAGAATTCGATAAAATCGTTGTCTCCCCGGCCCAGCAACAGGAATAGCGCCCCCTCGGTACTCACCAGGCGGGTATCGAGAACACCATTACCCAACGGAAAAGTCTCGAAGTCCAGTCCGTTATTGACCAGCGACCAGTTGGCTTCTCCATCGCGCCGCCGCATGACTCCATTAGGCACAATACTAAAAACAGCGTCTTCGTGGCGCTCATAATCGTAGCACGATATCGGGTTGAGTGCGGAGCCGTTCTGCCAGCTCTCCCCCCGGTCGGTGGAATAAATCCACGCCGAACCCGAATTGAAGTAGAACAACTTATCGTCCGCATATTCCAGATGGTCGCTGGCCAGCCAGGAGCCGTTGTTACTTTCATGAATTACATTCTGCTCACCGTCAGATGACACGCGGGTAATGCGATGGCGCACATTAGAAAGCCCCGAGATAACAGATTCATTCACAAACAGGTCGTCATTCACACCTATCATCTCATCCAGGGTAAAGTCGCTAAAAACCGTATTGTCCATTTGGATGCCACCTGCATCTATTGTCGCCGACTTAATGCTCCTGTCAGTACTGTTATAATAGAACAACCGGTTTCCAACTAAGGTATAATCGTCAACACCCAGGCCCTGGATGCCCGACATGCTGGGAACCGGTGGTTGGGAAAGGCCCTGAGATTGATAAATACCCGTGGTTTTAGCAAACAGGTTCTGGCCGTCCAGCAGGAGAAGGTCCCTGAATCTTAAGCTCAGGGCAGAGATTCCAGCCCAGGTGGCGCCCTGGTCATTGCTGACATACACGCTGCCATTATGTATGGTATAAAGGCTATCGCCTCTTGCCCAGAAACCATCACCACTACCGCTGAAATCGCTGAAAGAAGCCGATGTGTTCCAGGTTTGTCCATCATCCAGGCTGTAATGGATTGCTCCCTGTTCAGTGCTGGCCAAGAGCAGGCCGTTTTCATTATAAACCCGTATAAAGTCATTCGGGCCCACATCCAGTGGCAGGTTTTCCCAATTGGCGGCTAAAGGGTCGGAACGCCAAAACCCGCCCTGATCGCCCCGGCCAAAAAAGACTCCCCCGGCAGTAAAAAGCTGGCCGGGCGAAAAGGGCCATTCGGCATTATCCAGCAGGGTCCAGCTCTCGCCTAAGTCGTACGAAAGGTAAATCGACAGGGGTATAGAGCGGTAAATGATCACCTCACCATTAAAAGCCAGGCTGCGGTAGTTCGTTCCCTCCGGCAGAGGTAACAGCGACCAGCTGTCTCCATTGTTATTGCTGATGAGGATTTGATAATCGCCGCCCTGAACCGGCTGGATACGGCAAATGACGGTTTGCCCGGCGGCCTGAACGAAACTGGTAAAACCACGCTCCAGGCCACCGGAGAAACTGTTCGTCCAGCTATCCCCCTGATCGTCAGAAAAATACAGCCCTGATGTCGTACGGGCAAAGATGCGGCCGTCCGACTCTACCAGGCCGAGAGGATCTGTGCCGGGCGGGCTTTCCAGAGGCTGCCACTGGCTGTGCAGCAGGGAGGGTAGCATAAAGAGGAAAGCAATTAGGAGAGCGGGTAGTTTCATGAGGGTATTGGTATTTAGGAAGTTGAAATAATATGGCGGCTGCAATTTACTACTTTGATCTTTTGTAAAAATTTTGGTAGCTATGCTGCAGTTAGTTTTTGGCGGTTAGCGATTAGCCAATTGCTGAGTTACAAAATTGCAGCCATTTGCACTGCTATATTATATATCCTGATTTCTACCCTTGGTTATCACCCCTGCATACCTACTTTTTTAGAGTGTGAGAGTTTAGAGGTGCAAGTAAATCGAAAACCGGTAAAGATTGTGTTCAAAATCCAGTCAAGGGGCTTCTTTTTCTTTTGGCCCTTCCTTCTCTTTCTTCTTAAAATACCGCCGGAAGAGGAAGTTGTGCCGCATGGCCTCCATATTCTCATTGAAGCGGGCGGTTCCTGCTTCGATATTCTCCAAGGTCCGGCGGATATCTTCGGCGGCGGCGGTGTCCTTCAGGAGCAGGCCCGCCGTACCCTGCCCGCTTTCGAGCCCTTCGAGCAAGGCATTCAGGGTGGCGCCGGAGGCGGAGAGGCTTTCGGCGGAGCGCTGCAGCTCAGCCAGAAAAGGCGCGGCTTTTTCCGCCAGGGTATCGATCTGGCCGATAGAGGTATTGAGATTGGAAATTACCGAGGTGTCGTACAGCAATTGGTTCAGCAGGCCGGAGCCATTCTCCACTTCGCCGATCAAATGCTGAAGCTGGCCGCCGGTGGCCGCCAGGCGCTGCGAAGTGGCCTGGAGGTTAAAAATAGCTTCGCGCAGGCCGATGGCCAGTTGCGTATCCCGCAGCAAGAGGGCCAGCGTGCCTTTGCCCCGGGTCATGTAATTGGTAATGCGCAGCAGGTCATTGGAGATGAGCGCGATGTTCTCATTGGTTTTACCCAGGGTGTTGAGCAGTTCCTCCGTTTCCACGCGGCTGTAGGAGGTGATGACGTCGCCCTCTTCCAGCATCGGCTCGGCTCCTTTTCCCGGGCTGATGTTGACCAGCATGCTGCCCACCAGCCCGTCGGAGCCGATGCTGGCTACGGCATCTTTCTTGATGTACGGCTGCACCTTTTTATCGAGCTTCATATTCACCTGCACCGTGCTGTCATTCAACAAAGTGATGCTTTCCACCGTACCAATATTGATACCCGAATACCGGACGTTATTGCCCGGCTGCAGCCCGTTGACATTGCTGAAGACAGAACTGATCCTAAGGTTGGCGCCGAACATATTTTCCTGGCTGCCGATCAGGTAGGCCGCTGCGACGAAGAGCGCCACCGCGATGGTGATGAACAAGCCCAGTTTTACCGTGTTTTCCGTTCTCTTTGCCATAAGGTTTATTTGAAAAATGCCTGAACCCTGGGGTCTGGCAACGCTGATAATGCTTCATAACTGCCTTCGGCGTAATTCCTCCCGTCAATCAGGATGATCATCCGGTTGGCGATCACCCGCGCACAATCCATGTCATGGGTAATGATCAGGGCGGAAGTTTGATATTCCCGTTGGGCCTTCAGCATCAGTTCTATGATCTCTTTGGCGGTGATGGGATCCAGCCCGCTGGTCGGTTCGTCGTACAGGATGATGCGCGGGCGCAGGATCAGGGTACGGGCCAGGGCGATCCGGCGTTGCATACCGCCCGATAGTTCTTCCGGCATCAGGCCGATGGTGTGAGCCAGGCCTACACTTTCCAGGGTGCTCACGATGAGCGATTCCACATCCTGCCCTGCCATCTTCTCCGGGTGGCGCCGCAGGGGGAATTCCAGGTTCTCCCGCACCGTCATGGAGTCGTACAGCGCACTGCCCTGAAAGAGGAAACCGACCTCGGTGCGCAGCCGGTCCATTTCGTACTGGTTCAGTTCGGGGATAGATTTCCCCAATACCTCCAATACGCCGGAATCGGCTTCCAGCAACCGCACGATGCACTTGAGCAGCACCGATTTACCGGAGCCGGACTTGCCCACGATCACCAGGTTCTCCCCTTCGAACAAATCCAGGTGGAAACCATTGAGGACGTGTTGCTCCCCGAATGATTTGTTCAGGTTGTCTATATGGATCAAGGGTTCCATGCTCCATATTTACAGGTCAAAAAAGATATCCGCCACCAGTACGGCGATGAAGTCCAGCACAAATAGTAGCATAGAGGCCACCACTACCGCGGTATTGGCGGCGCGCCCGACACCGGCTGTCCCTTTTCGGGAATGATACCCCTTATAACAACCGATCAGGCCGATGGCAAAGCCGAAGAAAAAGGTCTTGATCGTAGCGGGCACGAGGTCGCTAAAGCTCAATTGCCGGAACACTTTGTTAAAAAAAAGCTGAAAAGAGACATCCCCCTTCATGTGCTCCACCAGATAAGAGCCGAACAGGGCGACCGCATCACCAAAGATAACCAGCAGGGGCACCATCAGCGTAGTCGCCAGGATTCGGGTCACCACCAGGTATTTGAAGGGATTGGTGCCCGACACCTCCATGGCGGCAATCTGCTCGGTCACTTTCATAGACCCCAGCTCCGCACCGATACTGGAACCGATCTTGCCGGCGCAGATCAGCGCCACAATCACCGGCCCGATCTCCCGGATAATGGAGACGCCGACCATGGCGGGCATATAGGCCTCCGCGCCAAAGTCTTCCATAGTGGGCCGCGTCTGCAGGGTGAGCACCAGGCCCATGATCAGCCCGGTCATTCCCACCAGAAATAAGGATTGATTGCCGACGATAAAACACTGGTTGAGCAGCTCTCTCCATTCAAAGGGCCGCCGGACGGCCTCCCTGAAAAAGCGTTGGGCAAAAAGCCATACTTCGCCGGTTTCGTTGAGATACCTGCGCAGGCCGGAGCGTTGGAAATAGGTGGTTGGCATAAGGCCAGGCTTTTGGTTATGCGTGAGGTTGTATAATAGTAACAACGTGAGGGAGGGGATGTATTAATGAAGGGGGGGAATCATGGGTGAGGGAACAATATAACAATATATCTGAGGGGTGGGCATAATGGGTTTTTATATATAAATTCCACCCCCCGACCCCCGCCAGCGGGGGAGAACGCACCGCTAAACTCGGGAAAATGTCCCCCGCTGGCGGGGGTTAGGGGGTGGATCAAAGCCTTGAATTGGCATTATGCCCACCCCTCAACAATATATCCATGAAACCATACCCATCCTACAACAACGCCACCCTATCCGCCGCCAGCAGCCCCGAGAGCACCGCCCCATCCATATAGCCACCGAATTCCGGCGAAGTCTCGGTGCCCGACAGGAAGAGTTTGCCATTCATCAGGGGAAGAGCGAAATCGGGGTGGCCGCTGTTCTGATGCGGAAGGATGTAGCTATCGTAAGGTTGGTGGGTATACACCTCATTGGCCCACACCCAGTCGATATAGGAAAGGAAATTGGCGGCTTCCAGGCCGAATAACTTCACCAGTTGCCGAAGGACCATCTCCCGGCGGTCGTCCTCTTTCAACTGAGCAGTGCCGGGCGACAGGAAGCCCTTAAGGGCAAAAGCCGTTCCATCAAAGTTGGTATGGTCATAGATTTCGGTCGCCGGGCCGGCCTGGCTGAAGGCGGTGCCGGCAAAACCATGTTCGCGCCAGAAAGGCCTTTCGTATTCCACCGCAAATTTGACCGATTCACTCATCCACGTGTGGGTCTGGCCCATCAATTTGACCAGTTTTTTGGGCAATGCCGGTGAAAAACGAACCGTTTTCACCAGCAGGCGGGGCGGCAGCGTAGACACCACCAGGCGGGCCTGATATTCGGAACCATCCACAGCCGTCAGCTTTAGTCCTTCTTTTTGTTCCCGGACTTCCTGAATGGGGGTGTTCAGGCGTATATTTTCCTTGCCAATCCGGCTCACCAGTGCCTCAATGAGGGAACGGCTGCCTCCCAGCACCCGATGATAAGGTTCTTCAGAAGCCGACAGGTCAAAGTGCTGAGGCGGAGCAAAGGACATGGACTCCAGCAACGCCTTGCCCTGGCTGTACTGGTCGAAGTAGCCAACGCCCAGCTCGAGCAACATGCCCATCAGGTGCTGGTGCTTTTCACCAAACCAGGTGGCGCCCATTTCCAGGGGGGTAGCCCGGCCTTCTCCCTCCAGAGTCCATATTCGGCCCCCGTACCGCCCCCGGGCTTCCAGGACCACCGGCCGAATGCCCATTTTTTTTAATTCGTAGGCCGTAGTCAGGCCGCTCAGGCCTGCGCCAAGAATGATGACTTGTTGCATGATCAATCAGCTGTAGATTTTCCAGATCTCCATTTTCCAGATCTTGGAGATCTGGAAAATCCGGAGATCTGGAAAATCTGCTCTTAAGGTATTTTCTTTATAATCAAGCGCAACAACAGCGCCCAGGGGAAGCCGTGCAGTACAAAATCAAACCAGTCGACCGGCCCCATGCCCACTGCGCCGCCGCGAATCCATTTGAGCTTGCCCCAGATGTGGGGCTCCGGCAAATAGGGCGCGAGGCCCAGCGTGAGGCAGAGCGCCAGGATGATCTTCCAGTTGTCGAGGTATTTGGCCATGGTTTTCGTTTGCTTTAAACTCGGCAGAAAGATTTTCAAAGATCAAAGATCAAAGATTTTCCAGATTTTGAAAATCTGGAAAATCTAGATGGAAAATCCGGAAAATATGCTTATCAACGGCAAATATGCGATAGTTTGCGGAAAAACCATCCGGAAGCGCCAGATTTATCCGGTGTGGAGCCTCTGTCTGGCGCGGCTATTCATCCGCCCCTCCATATTCCTTACCCGCCGTCTGCCAGAAAGTGAGGAACAGCGCCGCGATCACCGGGCCGAGTACGAAGCCGCTGAGGCCGAACCAGGCGATACCGCCCAGGGTGGCCAACAGGACCAGAAAATCCGGCATCTTGGTGTCCCTCCCCACCAGGATCGGGCGCAAAATGTTGTCGATCAGGCCAATGCCCAGAGCGCCAACGGCCACCAGGGCAATGGCCTTACCCCACAGGCCCTGCCAGGCCAGGATGGCGGCGGCGGGCGCCCACACCAGGGCGCTGCCTCCGATGGGCAGAAGAGACAACAGGGTCATCATCACGCCCCAAAACAAAGCCCCTTCGATGCCCAGAATAGCGAACATGATGCCGCCAATAGAGCCCTGAACGATGGCCACGATCAAAGTGCCTTTCAAGGTAGCCCGAGCCACGCTGGCAAAACGGTCGATCAGCGTGCGCTCCCATTTATTACCCAATGGCACCACGTTGATGGTGGCGTTGAGCATCTTCCAGCCGTCTCGCAGAAAGAAGAACAATACATACAGCATCAGAAAAAACTGGGCGGTAAAGGCGATGGCGTTCTGGGTGTAGTTGAACACCCGGTCGGCCACCAAACCCGTCGCCTTAACGGCAAAATCACTCACATTGCCCCGCAGCTTGTCGGGAGACAATCCGACCATGGACAGGGCCTCCTCCAGGCGGGGCGACCGGGCCTCAAGGAAATCCACTACCTTGGCCAGATCCCATTCCCCGGATTGAATCTGTTCGTAAACGCTCACACTTTCATTGACCAGGGCCAACAGGATGAAAACAACCGGAACGACCACGATCAGGATGATCAACAAGGAACAAACCGCGGCCGCCAGATTCTCCCGTCCGCGCATCCGCCAGCGCAGGATGCGGTAAGGGCGGTAAAACGTCAGGGCCAGCAAGGCCGCCCAGAACAGCGCCAGCAGAAATGGCTTGATCATTCCAATAAAGGAGGCAGTGATGCCAATGAGCATCAGCCAGAAGGCAATAGGTCGTATGTAGGGGCGTGTGGGCATGGTGAGTTGGAGGTTAGATTGTTAAATTGTTAGATTGTTGACTGTCCATCTACTCAGCCGGACAAGTCTCTTCGAGCCGGTTTAAAATTGTCGGATTGCTGGCACCCCCTCAAATGTAAGAAAATTCCTATTTTTTAACTTCTTTATGACGCCGTCCGGGCGCATCTTAGTGGTTTTCGGGTAGCAGTAAGCCTGCGCCTTCGTACAGCCTGGGGTCCAGGTTTTAAGCGAGGTAAGTGAAAGATTGTTATCATTATTGATTACCTGTTCATAAGGAAGAATAACACATATACACCCCTCGGTCACCAGAAGTGATTTTTGTCGCTTTCTTTTTGCGCCCTGCGGCGTTGATCCCGCTTTTTAGAAAAAAGCGGGACGCCGTAGCTGCGGCTATGCCTGTGCTTTTCGCCTTGCAGGCCACAAAAATAAAATTGCCAAAATTTCACCTCTGATAACCGAGGGGTGTATAGAAAGCGTGAAAGTAAAAGATTTTCATCCCCAAAACTCTTATCTTAAGCCCATGATTCAATTCTACCTGAACGGCCGGAAAATCCACACTGACGCCCTTCCCGGCAGCGCCCTGCTCGACTTCATCCGCAACGAACAGGGGCTGAAAGGAACGAAACTCGTCTGTAAGGAAGGCGAATGCGCCGCCTGCGCGGTGCTGGTGGGCACGCTGGAAGGCGGCCGGGTACACTATCAGAACATGTGTTCCTGCATCATGCCGCTGGCCAATGCCCACGGCAAGCACATCGTTACCATCGAAGGCCTCAACGGGGAGGAACTCACGCCGGTGCAGCAGGCCATGGTGGACTGCCACGGCAGCCAGTGTGGGTTTTGCACTCCCGGCTTCGTGGTGTCGCTCACCGGCGCTCTGCTCAGGGCGGAACGGCCGGGCTACCGGCAGCTGCTCAAAGCCATCGACGGCAACATCTGCCGCTGCACCGGTTATAAATCTATTGAGCGGGCGGTGCAGCGCATCGCCGAAGCGCTGCCGGAAGAAGCGTACGGCCTGGAAACGCTGTTGCAGCAGGGCTACCTGCCCGCTTACTTCCGCCAAATGGCGGCCAACCTGGCCACCATCAACGAGCCGGCCAACGATAGCCGCCCGGAAAAAGAGCCGGCAACCACCGCGCCCCTCTACCTCGGCGGCGGCACCGACCTGCTGGTGCAGATGCCCCGGAAGGTGCAGCACAGCGCCGTCCTACCGGTCTTCACCCAGCCCGCATTGAAGGGGGTGCGGGAAGAAAACGGCCGCTGTACCATCGGTGCGGCGGCCACCGCCACTGAATTGGAACAGTCCGGAGTTATCCAGTCTATTCTCCACCCGCAGGATGATTTTTTCCACCTGCTCTCCTCCTCCCCTATCCGCAACATGTCGACCGTGGGCGGCAACCTGATCAATGCCTCCCCCATCGGCGATTTCACCGTCCTCTTCCTGGCGTTGGACAGCAGTATCCGCCTGCAGGCGGGTGGGCATGCCCGGACGGTAAAGTTGAAGGATTTCTATCGGGGGTACAAAAAAATGGACAGGCAGCCGGAAGAGCACCTGGTGGCCATCGAATTTGAGCGGCCCCCAAAGGGCGTTTGCTTCAGCTTCGAAAAAGTGAGCGCCCGCCGCAACCTCGATATCGCTTCGGTCAACACCGCCGCCAGCCTGGCCATCGACGGCGCCGGCCGCATTCAAACCATACACCTGTCGGCAGGCGGCGTTGGCCCGATACCGATGTACCTGCGCCAAACCAGCCAATTTCTCCGGGGCAAAGTGCTGGACGAGCCGTTGCTGAAGGAAGCCCTGGATGTACTGCAGGAAGAGATCGCCCCCATCAGCGACGCCCGCGGCGCGGCGGATTACAAACGCCGGCTGCTCCGGCAGTTGATGCTGGCGCACTTTCTCAAGGCCGCCCCGGAAAGGGTTGATATTTTATTCGTGGCGCGATCATCCTGATCGCAGGCAGTAATTTGAAAGATCATGAACAACAACAATCCTACTCCCTTCTCCGGCAACCTCGACGCCGTCAACCACGTCCGCGGCCAATCCATCTACGTGGATGACCTCCCGGAGTACGCGGGTACCCTGCACGCCAAAGTGTTCTACTCGCCGCTCGCCCATGGCCGCATCCGGCGGCTCGATTTCGAAGCGGCAGCGCAGCTGGAAGGGGTCATCCGAATCTTCACCTACCAGGATATCCCCGGCGAGAACCAGTTGGGCAATATCGTGCCCGATGAGCCTCTGCTGGCGGAGGAAGAAGTACACTACATCGGCCAGCCCATCGCCCTCATCGTGGCCCGCAGCCCGGAGATAGCCGAACAGGCGCGGGAACGGGTACAGGTGGACATCGAGGAACTGCCGCCTGTCACTGAGCCCAGGGAAGCCTTCCGCCAGGGGTTGCTGCTGCACGAATCCCGGAAATTCGAGATGGGCGATGTGGAAACGGCCTTCGCTCAATGTAAATACATCTTCGAAGGCGCCGCCCATACCGGCGGCCAGGAGCACGTCTACCTGGAGCCGCAAGGCGCCTACGCTGTGCCCCGGGAGGGGAAGGCCTTCATCCATAGCTCTACCCAGGGGCCTACCCAGGTGCAGCGGACGGCGGCGAGGGTGTTGGGCGTGCCTATGAACCAGGTCGAGGTAGATGTCACCCGCATTGGCGGCGGCTTTGGCGGCAAGGAAGACCAGGCCTCCGGCTGGGCGGCTTTGGTGGCGATGGCAGCCCATTTGTTGAAAAAACCGGTGAAATACATTCTCAGCCGCCACGAAGACTTACTGATGACCGGCAAGCGGCATCCTTACGACAGTGATTACCGGATCGGACTGGATGAGCACTTGAAGATTCAGGCTTATGAGGCCGTTTTTTATCAGAACGGCGGCGCGGCGGCCGACCTCTCTCCGGCCGTCCTGGAGCGCACCCTTTTTCACGCAACCAACAGCTACTATGTGCCCCATGCCCGGCTGACGGCTCATTGCTGCAGGACCAATATCGTCCCGAGCACCGCCTTCCGGGGCTTCGGTGGGCCGCAGGGCATGTTTGTGATCGAGGCTGCCATCCACCACGCCGCCAGCGAACTGGACGTGAATCCTATGGAGATTCAGCGGCAGAACCTGCTCCAAGACGGCCACATTTTCCCCTATGGCCAGGTAATCCGGGAGAGCGAAGCCCGCAACTGCTGGATGGAAAATATCGAAAGGAACAACCTCCGGCGCCTGCAGGAAGAAATCCGGTTGTACAACGCCAGCCACCCCCTCAGCAAAAAAGGGCTGCACCTGATGCCCGTCTGTTTCGGCATCTCCTTCACCAAAACCATGATGAACCACGCCCGCGCCCTGGTGCACGTATACAGCGACGGCAGCGTTGGCATCAGCACCGGCGCCGTAGAGATGGGGCAGGGCGCCAACACCAAGATGGTGCAGGTAGCCGCCCGCGAGTTCGGCCTGCGGCTGGAGCAGGTGAAGATAGAAACCACCAACACCACCCGGGTGGCCAATACCTCCCCTTCGGCGGCCAGCGCCACGTCCGACCTCAACGGTAAGGCCCTGTTGGACGCCTGCGGGCAAATCCGGGAACGGTTAGAGGCCCTGCTCCGGGAAGAGTGGGGACTGGGAGAGCAGGATGCCATCCAGCTCAGAAACAATACTGTTTTCGTGAATGGCAAGGAGCAGGATATGAGCTGGGAACAATTGATCCAACTGGCTTTTTTCCAACGCATCAACCTGAGCGCCAAAGGGCACTACGCCACCCCGGATATCCACTTCGACAAGAAAAAGGAAAAGGGCCACCCATTCGCCTATCACGTTTACGGAACCGCCGCCCTGCACTGCACGGTGGACTGCCTGCGGGGCATCTACTCCTTCGACGCCGTACACATCGTGCACGACTTTGGCCGCAGCATGAACAAGGGTATAGACCTGGGGCAGATAGAGGGAGGCCTGGTGCAGGGCATCGGCTGGATGACCATGGAGAACCTGCAGCATACGCCGGAAGGCAAACTGCTGTCTCAAACCCTGTCGAACTATAAAATACCGGATATTTATTCCGTACCCAAAGAGGTGAGCGTGCACTTTCTGCATACCGACGGCACGGAGAAAGCTATCTACAAGAGCAAAACCACCGGCGAGCCGCCCCTGATGTACGGTATCGGCGCTTACTTTGCGTTGTACGATGCTATTTTAGCTTTCAACCCGGAAGCACCACGGTTGTACCATGCACCGATGACGCCGGAAAGGGTGCTGGGGTTGTTATATGCCTCACCGGCCTAAGGGGCCGGAGAAAAATAAATTCCCCGTTTCAGGCCAGAGATTTTGTCGCTGGACAAGGCGCGAAGAACGCGCATAGCCCAGCTACGCAAGTGATGAGCAACGCAGTACAGCGGCAAAAGATCGGCATCAAATGGGGAAGTTATTCTTCGCCGGGCCCTAAACTAGATTCGTTGACCATTTTGAACAAATACGTTTACCGAAAGCCCCGGGAGCGTCAAAGCACTGCCCCCTACTCCCGCAAAAACTCCAACTCATCCCTAAACGAAAGGCGGGCCATCACAGAGGGCTGAGCCGGTATTTTATCGCTTCGGCGATGTTGGGACACATAATCCACCCGTTCGATCACATCCGAGCTGATGGCGCCGAAGTTGTCGGGATAATAGCCTTGCCGCAGGTCGGCCTCCGTGGCCACCAGCGGTTTGCCCATCCGGTTGATCAGTTCCCGGCAGTACTCATCCTGCACCAGGCGGATGGCTACCTGTCCGTCTTCGGCCAGGATGCTGTTGGGCAGGTTGCGGCCCTGCCGGTAGGCTACCGTCAGGGGGCGGAGGTGGTAGAGCAACAGGGTTTCTATCCGGGGATGAAGGTGGGCGACGTAGCGCCGCAGCATGTCAATGGAGCTTACCAGGATTTCCAAACCAAGAGCGTCGTCAGTTTTTTTGAGTTGGCGAATCCGGCCAACGGCCCTGAGGTTGGTGGCGTCACAACCGATACTCCAGACGGTATCGGTTGGATAGAGGATCAGGCCTCCCGCCTGCAGCGTCTCAAGGGCACTTTCGAGATCGTAGTTTTGAACCATAATAGCCCTTCCATTTGTAGAGGTAGTCATACGTATTGGGTTTATACCATTATACAAACAATGATAAAGGCTTGAATCAGTAAAGGATGAAGGCTATGAGCAGTTTTGGGACGTATGTTTGCTTTTCTGAGGACTTTGAGGGGATTATGAAAACCGTGGCGGCGGGGTTCTGTCACAAAACTTACCAACCGCCAAATTATAAATTCAAATGGCCAAGGATTAGAAAACAATATTTATCTTGACCCTATTATCTTGGCAACACAATCAATAGAACTTAAAAAAGGCTTTTCTATTGTTTTGGAGGCTGGTAAATTTCTAAAAACGACACCCTTGAGGCTATTATTACGCACTATCATTACTTTGGGAATACTACTGTTTACCTTTTCCCTGCGCGCTGCTCACATCATTGGAGGAGAGATCACCTACGAGTGCCTGGGATGGGCCAATGGCGACCCCAACTCCGGCAGCCGCTCCTACCAGTTTTACATGAATATATACCGGGACTGCCAGGGCGGGGGCGCGCCTTTCGACGCACCCAATGCCCCCTACCCGGCCACCATTACCATCTATCGCACCGACATGAGCGAAGACTTCATGAGTTTCCAGGCGGGCTTTCCCCAGATAGAATTTATTGACCCCGACCCCGGCAACCCTTGTGTGATCGTTCCAAATAATGTCTGCGTGCAGCAAGGGAGGTATACTTTCCCGGTGCTCGACCTGCCGGTTTCGGAGTACAGTTACTTCATCGTTTACCAGCGTTGCTGCCGCAATAACACCATTACCAATATCGTGTCGCCGGAGAGTTCCGGGGCCACCTACTTCATGGAACTGACCCCGGAAGCCCAGGCGGTATGTAATAGCAGCCCAACCTACGATGACTTTCCTCCAATTGTCATCTGTGCGAACGAACCGTTCCTCTACGACCATTCGGCTACCGATATGGAAGGAGACCAGTTGGTCTACGAGTTTTGTTCGCCCTTCCTGGGCGGGGGGCTCAATTTCGACCAGCCTACGTCTTTCTCCGGCGTTGCGCCCAACCCGGACGCTCCGCCGCCCTACACACCGGTCAGCTTCGTGGCGCCTTTCTTTAGTGCGCTTGACCCGCTGGGGATCGACGCCGACATTAATATCAACGTCAATACGGGAGTGATCACCGGCACGCCCACTGCACAGGGCCAGTTTGTAGTGGGGGTGTGTGTAAAAGAATACAGGGATGGACAGCTGCTGAGCATCGTCCGGCGGGATTTCCAGTTCAACGTCACCAGTTGTGACCCTACGGTGGTGGCAGATATACGCGAAGATGACATCATCAACGGCCAGGAGTTTCTCATCACTTCCTGTGGTGAGGCCCGCATCAACTTTCTCAACCAGAGTTATCAGCAGAACCGCATCAGTGAATTTTTCTGGGCCTTCAACCTGGGCGACAGAGACACCATCATTACCACCTGGAACGCCACCGTCAACTTTCCCGGTATCGGTGAATACGAGGGGCGGCTCTATCTGAACCCCAACACCGATTGTGGCGATACGGCCCGCATCCGGGTGAAAATCTTCCCGGAAATCGACGCCGATTTTGAATACGAATACGACACCTGCGTGGCCGGGCCGGTCTTGTTTACCGACCTTTCCTCCTCCGGCGCCGGGGGTATCAACAACTGGAACTGGGCTTTCGGCGACGGGAAGGGCTCCAGCAACCAGAATCCGGAGTTTATCTATTCCGAACCGGGAGACAAATCCGTCCGCCTTCGGATAACGGATACCAATGGATGCCAGGATTCCATCCGAAAAGACATACGCTATTTCCCCGTACCGGCCCTGCTGGTCGTTTCCCCCAGCTCCTTCACGGGGTGTGCGCCGGGGATGATCTTTTTTGACAACCTCTCCACCCCCATCGACGAAACCTATGATATCAGCTGGGACTTCGGCGATGGGGGCGCCTCCACCGACATCAGCCCGGGCCATCTCTTCACCCGGGAAGGGGTATTCTCCGTTAGCCTGGATATCTCCTCCCCCATCGGCTGTCAGACCGATACGGTTTTTAGCGAACTGATCTCCATTGAACCTTCGCCGGTGGCTGACTTCACCTACTCCCCCCAGGAACTGGACAATTTCAATTCGGAAGTACAATTTACCGACCGTTCCAGCGGCGCCAGCGAATGGTTCTGGGGACTGGAAGGCGATGCCTACTCCACCCAGCAGAACCCTACCTTTACCTTTCGCGATACCGGCCTCCAGGAAGTCCGGCTGGTGGTCACCCACCCCAGCGGTTGCCAGGATACGGCCGTTCAGTTCATTGATATTGTCCCGAAAGTAACCTACTTTCTGCCCAACGCTTTTTCTCCTAATGACGACTCGGTCAATGATATCTTCCTTGGAAAAGGTTATCTTGAAGGCGTACGCAATTTTGAATTGAGCATCTGGAATCGCTGGGGCGAAATGATCTTCAGGAGCACCGACCCGCTTCAGGGATGGAACGGGAGAAAAAACAATACCGGTAATCCGGCGCCGACAGGAGTATATATTTGCCTGGTGCGTTACACCAGCCCGCGGGGGGCGCCCGAAGAGCTGAGAGGCTTCGCCACTTTGATACGTTAAGGGGCGGATGGAGCGTTAGAAAGGAGTGAAGGCAGAAAAGGCTTCGCCTTATTCCATCACTCATTCCATCTTTTCCCCAATCAATAATAAAAAAGGCTATGAAGAAAAAAGGACTGGGAAAAATAACGATTGTTTTAGGAATGCTCCTGCTTGCCGGGGCGGCCCAGGCAAAACACATTATTGGCGGAGTGATGACCTATGAGTGCCTGGGTAATGACCTTTACGAATTCACCCTCAAGGTATACCGGGATTGCAACTGTACAGATTGCGCCGACTTTGACGAGACGGCCTTCATCGCCGTTTACAATTGTTCGGGAAGTGGCTGCAACGGCCAGAGCCAGAACACTCCTTTCCTGCGGATCAATGCCAACCTGTTGTCGGTCAATCCGGTGACGGCGCCGGACTATCCCTGTCTTATTCCGCCCGACGTATGCGTTCAGGAAGGGCTCTACCGCTTTGAGTCCACCCTGCCTCCTTCCAACCTGAGTTACCACGTATCCTATCAGCGTTGCTGCCGAAATGTAACGATCAGCAACATCTTCGACCCTGAAAATACCGGAGCGACCCACTCGATAGAAATTACCCCCAGGGCACAGCAACTGTGCAACAGCAGCCCGGTTTTTGACGAATTCCCGCCCACCGTTATTTGCGCCGGTTCTCCGCTGGAGTTCGACCACTCCGCCACGGATGCCGATGGAGACCAGCTGGTGTACAGCTTTTGCCCGCCCCTGCAGGGCGGTGGGCCGATCACCGACAACCCCAATCTCTACAATACCTGTATTGGCGCCCGCCCGATCCCTTCCTGCCCCCCTCCCTACGACCCGGTCACCTTTCTGGCGCCCAATTATACTGCCTTACGGCCCATGGGGGGCAACCCGGTTGTCGATATAGACCCCAATACCGGATTGATCACCGGCACCCCCACTGCCCTGGGGCAATTTGTGGTAGGTGTCTGTGTCGAAGAATACCGCAATGGCGAGCTGCTCAGCCGGGTCTTTCGGGACTTCCAGTTCAACGTAGCCCGTTGTGACCCCACAGTGGTGGCTCAAATTGCTTCCGACGAGATCGTCAACAACCAGGAATACGTGATCGTTTCCTGTGGAGAAAACACCGTCAGCTTCCGGAATGAAAGCTTTCAGCAGAACTTTATCGACGTGTGGGACTGGTCCTTTGACATCGACGGGCAGATGCAGAGTTTTTCAGCATGGAGCCCGACCATTAGTTTTCCCGATACGGGCACCTACCTGGGCAAACTGATCCTCAACCCCAATACTGCCTGCGGCGACACCGCCAATATCAGAGTGGAGATTTACCCGGAGATCAGGGCTGATTTCAGCTTTGAGTACGACACCTGCCTGGCCGGCCCCACCCTTTTTACCGATGCATCCTTCTCCGGCAGCGGGCAACTGACCAACTGGGACTGGGCCTTTGGCGACGGGCAAGGGTCCGATCAACCCAACCCCCTGCATATTTTCCAGGAGCCCGACAATTTCCCGGTCACCCTGGAAGTGACCGACATCAACGGCTGCCAGGATGCGCTAACTCAAACGCTAGCCTATTTCCCCATTCCGGAGCTGATCGTCATCTCCCCCAGCGCCTTCACCGGCTGTGTTCCGGCGCAGATTTTTTTCGATAACCTTTCCTTTCCGATCAGCGAAGCGTACGATATCCTATGGGAATTTGGCGACGGCGGCACGGATACGGTGGTCAGCCCTACCTATACATATAATGAGCCCGGCACCTTTACCGTCACGCTGGATATCGTGTCGCCCCTGGGCTGCCAGACCGATACGACCTTCAACAATCTCATTACCATACTGCCGTCGCCGGTGGCGGGCTTCTCCTTTCTCCCGGAAGACCCCAGCAACATACGGCCCACCGTTAACTTCCTGGATGAATCCACCGGGGCCGTCCGCTGGTTTTACGATTTTGGAACCGGGCAAAGCGCGAACCTGCCGAACCCGTCCTATACTTTTCCGGATACCGGAATGTTCACCGTAATGCAGATCGTCACCCACCCCAGCGGCTGCCTGGACACCCTGCTGAAAACCATTGACATCCGGCCGGAAGTGCGCTACTACATCCCGAATGCCTTCACCCCCAATAGCGACGGCTCCAACGACGAATATGTTGGCGCCGGGCTAATGGAAGGGGCTTCCAATTTCACACTTTCGATCTGGAACCGCTGGGGAGAACAGGTTTTTGAAACCAATGACCCCTTCGATGGGTGGAACGGCAGGAAATACAATACCGGTAAGGATGTCCCCGCCGGCGTCTATATGGTATTGGTTACCTTCAATGGGCCACGGGGAGAGCCTTTTGAAATAAAGGGCGTGGCGACGGTGATCCGTTGACCGGCGCTGCCGATACTTCCTGAAAGTAACGAGGACACCCGCCTCTACCCTGGGTTGGCCGGAGAAAATCCCTAATTCCGGGTGAGTTGGAACCGAATCTTAAATTCCAGATCACGAATCACAAGATCATTAGGTTTTTCCGGAGAAAAATTTTACCTTTGCACGGCTAAATTCAGACGCTATCAATATTCAAATCGGAAAACGATGGACGCGATCAAATTTGTACAGGAACAACTCAACGAGAAGAAGGAATTTCCGAAATTCCGCCCCGGTGACAACATCGTTGTAAACTATAAGATCATCGAAGGTGACAAGGAGCGTATCCAGGCCTTTCGGGGTGATGTGATTCAGATCAAAGGCGAAGGCGCCACCAGAACCTTCACCGTGAGAAAATTCTCCAATGGTGTAGGGGTGGAGCGTATCTTTCCTTCCAACTCCCCCAACATTACCGAGATACAGGTGCTCAAGCGGGGTAAAGTTCGCCGCGCCAAGCTCTTCTACCTCCGTGAACTGGTAGGTAAGAAAGCGCGCATCAAAGAACGCCGCTACATAAAAACGCCTAAGTAGGCAATCACCGGCCTGTTTTTATAACAGGAAAAGCGGGCAGGGGCTCTACCGAGCAATTGCCCGTTTTTTCTGTTCCTCACCACATCACTTCCTCACCACATCACTTCCTCACCACATCACTTCCTCACCATATCTCTTTCTCTCTCTCTTTTTTACCGGCCCAAACCCTTTCCTTCTCTAAATTATTAGGTATTCCTTAGCCGCTTTCCTACCTTTTGGAATAAATCTTTTTTGTTATGAAAAAAAGAACATTATACCTCCTGGCGGCTCTCCTGCTCGCCGGTTGCAGTGTGTTTTCCCAAACTTCTCCGCAAACGTTTCAGGACATTGATGCCTTCGTAGAACAAGCCCGGCAAGACTGGAAAGTGCCGGGAGTAGCGGTCGGCATTGTGAAAGGTGATGAGGTCGTGTTTTCTAAAGGGTTCGGCCTGCGTGATGTAGCATCCCAAAAACCGGTAACGGAGCAGACCCTTTTTGCCATCGGCTCCAGTACCAAGGCACTGACCGCCCTTTCTGTTCTCCAACTGGCTGATGAAGGCCTGGTGGAACTGGACAGCCCCGTGCTGGATTACCTGCCGGACTTCCGGATGCACGACGATTACGTTACCCAACACCTCACCGTTCGCGACCTGCTGTGCCACCGCTCCGGCCTGCCCCGCCACGATTTCGTCTGGTACGGTTCCGACGACAGCCGGGAAGCGCTCTTTCAGAAGCTGCAATACCTGGAACCTAACCGGGGTTTTCGCGAAGTCTTCCAGTACCAGAACCTCATGTATATGACGGCGGGTTACCTGGTAGGAGAAGTAACCCACAGCAGTTGGGAAGAACAGGTACAACAACGCATCTTCCAACCATTGCAAATGGAACGGGCTAATTTTTCCGTGGAGGCCATGCAAAAAGACGCCAACTACGCCAAACCCTACAACAAGGAAAAAGATGAAGTCAAACAGATGGATTTCCGCAATATTGACGCCATCGGCCCCGCCGGTTCCGTCAATGCCTCTGTCAATGAAATGTGCCACTGGCTCATCGCCCAACTCAACGGCGGGAAATACGGCGCCGCTGAGATCGCCACGGCTACCAGCATTGCTGAAAGCCATAAATCCAATATACCCGTTACCGGCCCGTTGTCCGGTTTCCTGGCCTTTGACAATAACGACGGGCCCATCACTTACGGCCTGGGCTGGTTTATCAGCACTCACCAGGGGCGCCTGGCCCTACAGCACGGTGGCAACATCGACGGATTTAGCGCTATGGTAGCCTTTCTGCCCAAGGATTCTATCGGCGTTGTCGTGCTCACCAACCTCAACGGCACGATGCTGCCGGCCGTCATCCGCAACTTCGTTTTCGACAAAATGCTGGGCGAGGAAGTGCGCGACTGGAACGGCGAAATGCTGAACATGATCAGTCAGATGGAAGAACAGCAGGAAATGCAGCAGGAAGAGCAAGGCCTCAAAAGAGTAAAAGGAACCCAACCTTCTCATGGGATCAAAGCCTACACCGGGCAGTTTACGCACCCGGCCTACGGCGCCATCACCATCACACCTGAGGGCGACTCCCTGCATTTAAGTTACCATACTTTTGAATTGGGCCTCAGCCATTACCACTACGACGTCTTTGCCGGTGATAATCCTATTCTAGGCAAAATGAAAATTGCCTTCCATAATAACATCGACGGTGACGTGGAGCACCTTAGCACCGTAATGGAACCCTCCATTGACGCTATTTATTTCGAACGCAAAACCGAAGAAAAGGCCTTCACAGAAGCCGAACTGGATGCTTTCACCGGGCAGTACCTCATCATGGGGGTCCAGAAACTGACGGTCAGCCGGAAAGACGGCCAACTACAGCTCACCGTTCCCGGCCAGCCTACCTACACACTGGAATACTACAAAGGGCTGGAATTTAAACTTCAGAGCCTGAAAGGTTATAGCACCCTGTTCCAGAAAGACAGCAGCGGCCAGGTTACCGGCCTGGTGATGATCCAGCCGAATGGGCAGTTTAAGGGGGAGAAGGTGGATGGAGAAAATGAATGATTCACTGAAAGAATGAGGGAATGAATACGGCCTCCCATTCAATTCCTTCCCTCCTTCCTTCATTCATTCCCTCATTCAGAACCCCACCGTCACCCCCATCAGAAAATTCCGGCCCGCCTGTGGGAAGAACCCCTGGTCGAGCGCCACGTTACCGTCGTAGATATAGCGGTACGACCAGGCGTTGGTTTCAAACCGTGCATCCAGCAGGTTGCGCGCCAGCAGGGTGAGCGCAATTTCCCGCGCAAAGCCCGGGTGGAAGACGTAACGGATGCGCAGATCGCTAAAGGTGTAGGGATCGATAGCGTTCTCCCGATCCGAGGTATTGTCGATAAACTGGCGGCTGACGTATTTATTCAGCAGAGAGAAAGCAAGATCGTGCTTCGGGTCCCTTCGGAACATTTCGTACGTCAGGCTGGCGCCGGTGATGACATCCGGTGAGAAGGAAAGGTTCGTATTCTCGTGGCCGATGGCTTCCTGCCCCAGCCAGTTAAAATCCGCATCGTATACATCGGCAAACTCCGTAAAGGCCGCGGCCCTGTTGCGGCTAAAGGTGGTGTTGGCGTCGAGGCGCAAGCCCGAAGTAATTTCCAGCCCCCCCGTCAGCTCCAGGCCCAGGCGGTAGCTCTTGTCGATATTGATCCGGGTGTAGGCCCCCACGTCGTTTACTTCCCCGTTGAGGGCGAGCTGGCCGCGGTAGTACATGTGGTAAAAGTTGAGGCCCAGGGCGGCTTTGTTCCAATTGCGCCGGTAGCCCACTTCGGTGTTGTAGAGGGTTTCCGGCTCCGGGCGGCTGTCGAGGGTCGACTCCACATAGTCGTTGCGGTTGGGCTCCCGGTTGGCTACGGCGAAGGAAGCGTAGGCGTGAGAGCGGGGGCTCAGTTCGTAGTAGAGCCCCGCCTTGGGGTTGAAAAAATCCAGGCCGACCGACTGCTTTACATTCTCCGCTTCCCGGTTGAAGCCCAGAAAATCGTAGCCCACACGCCTGTACTGCAGGTCGACATAGGCGTTGAGGCGGGGAAGTAGTTCGTAGTTGAACTTTGTGAAGATATTGAAGTCCGATTTGCGGGCGCTGTTTTCGTAATAGCGCTCATCTTTTTCGCTGTTGCTGGCAAACTCCGCCCAGGTGACCTCCCCGAAATGCAGGCCCTCGTAGACGTGGTACCCACCACCCAGGGTGGCGTCCAGCCTGCCGGATGGCGATTGGAAATTCAGGCCGTACACAGCGCCGTAGAAGTCATTGTCCAGCCACAAACGGCGAACCAGGCCAGTAGTGCTCACCACCTCGCCGCCTATGGTGATATTGTCCAGGCCGTAATCGGCCAGGGCTTGATCCGCCTTGTACTGCTCATAAAATCCTTTGCCTAGTGTGTAATGCAGGGCGAGGTTGAGATTCAGGTGGGGCCGCAGTTGGTTGTTGTAAATGAGTTGATAATGAGTTTGGCGGTAATCATCCACTTCATCGTCGTAGGGTTCCCCCTCTTTTTCCATCCCGGCGGGATTAAAGGTGCGCAGTTCCTCATTGTCGAGATACTGGGGCGGCACGCCGTACCAGGCCTGATAAGTTACCTCCTGGCCGGAGAAGGTTATGAAGCGCAGGCTGCTCTTTTCGCCCATGTAAGCGCCGGAAAGGTAGTAAGACTGCAAATCGGCCGTCGCCCGGTCGATATAGCCATCGGAAGTGATGCGGGAAAAGCGGCCATCGATGGTGAATTTGTCCTTCAGCAGGCCGGTGCCAAATTGCAGGTTCCCCTTCAAAGTATTGAATGAACCGACAGTGCTGTTGATCTCGGCGTAGGGTTCCGTCCGCAGCTGAGCCGTATTGAGGTTGATGGAAGCGCCAAAAGCGCCGGCCCCATTGGTGGAGGACCCCACGCCGCGCTGAATCTGAATATCGGCGGCCGAACTGGTAAAGTCGGGCAGGTCAACCCAGAAGACGCCCTGCGATTCGGCGTCGTTGAGGGGAATGCCGTTGATGGTTACGTTGATGCGGGTAGGGTCCGTACCCCGGATGCGGATGCCGGTGTAGCCTATGCCCGTCCCGGCATCGGACGTGACGACCGCGGAGGGCGTCCAGCGCAGCAGAAAAGGGACATCCTGCCCCAGGTTGCTCTTTCCGATCTCTTCGGCGTCGAGGTTGGTATAAGTCATCGGCGCCTTCTCCCCGGCGCGGGTAGCGCGAACGATGAGTTCATCGACCTGTATGAGCCGGGACTCCAGGGCCACATCCAACTTCAGTAGGCGTTGCCCTTCCGTAACCAGGGCCCGCCCGATGGCTGTTTCATAACCAATATAGGTTACTTTCAGGGTGTAAGCCCCCGGTTTCACATTGGTGATGCGGTAGGTTCCCTGTTCATCCGTTGCGCTCCCCAGCTGCGTTTCCAGGATCCGGACATTGGCGCCCGGCAGAGGCTGCCCGTTTTCATCGCTGACGCGCCCCGTCAGTACACACTGTGCCCAGGCAGCCGTGTGAAGCAGGCAGCAGGCAGCAAGTGCCATTACAAACTTGTTCATAATTAATCAGTTAATCTTGGTGAAACAGTCGCCGGAACCCGGGGCTGGCCCGGCGTTTAGCTTCACTGCGGGCAGGAGGCCCGCCTCATACCTTTGGAAGGATATACCGCCGCTTGCGGTACCCCTCATCTCCCTTCCCGGCATTACCCGGGCAGGTTCCATGGGTATGATCTCAGCCCCGCCTGTGCGAGACACCCCAGATGAGTATTTTTTCAGGCGACGCTACTTGGTAGCCTACCTGTTTGTAGTGGCAACAAAGATAGGGAATTAATTGTTTGGCAGGGTTAAGTCTACGATCAACCTATCAACTTTTTTCACCCGCTCTTCTACCCCACCCCACAGCTCTGTATAAGGCACGCCCAGCATTTCCAGCTCCCGTTTGTAGATGGCGTAAAGTTCCTCCCGCTCATTGGGGTTCTCCCGCTGGGGGTCCTCAACCCAGGGAGCGTCCGTGCCGCAGAGCAGATACAAGTCGTAGGGACGCTGGCGCAGTTGCTCCAGAATCCAGGGGTGGCAGCGGCCGTATTTATATTCCGACCAGACTTTCAGGACCAGCAACCCGGTGTCGCAGGGCAGGATGCGGCGGGCGAACCGGGCCTGAAAGTCCTCTACCAGCATCTGGCCGCGGGCGATGTGCAGGAGGTCTTCCTCCTCATAGGGCCGGCCCAGGGTTTCCAGGTAGGCGCGGGCGTACTCCGGCGCCCAGGCCGTCTGATAGGCCTCGGCCAGGCGGCGCGCCAGAAGGGTCTTGCCGGTCGATTCCGGGCCGGTGAGGAGGATGCGGAGGGGGGGAGAGGAGGGCATGTGTGAATGTGTGAATGTGTAAATGTCCCTATTTTCTTTACTTTTGGGGTGGCTATTCAGCAGTTCGCTTTTAGCAGTTCGCTATTCGCTCTGCAATGCCCTTAAAAGAAGGAACCCAGGCTTGATGAATCAGTTCTAAGGGCCCAGGTTTTGGGCAGGTTCTTGCGAACTGCGAATAGCGGAATAGTTACCTTTTGGGAACAATATTAAAAACAAAACGGCCGCCACATCTTATGGAATTTTGCAAAAACTGCGACGCCGCTCTGGACGGCCCCTACTGCAGCCAATGCGGGCAGAAGGCTTTGACGGAGCGGATTACCCTGGGGTATATTATCCGGTCTTTTATTGAAGCCCTGACCAACGTAGAGCAGGGGTTCTGGCACACCATGCGGGCGCTTTTAACCAAGCCCGGCATAGTGGCCCGGGAATATCTGGAGGGCAAGCGCAAGCCTTATTTTCACCCCGTGCGTTATCTGCTCATTTTGATCACGGCCGTCACCGTCATCACCCTCGTGTCTGGCGTGTATGACCTGCAACAGAGTGAAATCCTCCACCTGCAAAACGATGCGCTGGGACTCCAGCCGGATGAAAAAACAGTGGCCAACCAGCAAAAAGTCCAGGAGGAAATTAAGAAATACCTCAACCTGGTAGCCCTGCTTACGCTGCCGTTTATCAGCCTGGTGGCTTTCTGGCTGTTTAGGAAAAGAGCCTACAACTACGCCGAACACCTGGTTATGGTTGCCTTCTGGTCGGCGGAACTGGCGGTTATAGGGCTGCCCGTACAGCTGCTATTCCTGTTTTTCCCAGGCGCCATCATGTACGCCTTTCCCGCCAGCATTTTGGTGTCTGCCGGTTATTATGGCGTAGGGTATCGACAGTTGTTTAAGATAGGTTATGGCCAGGCCTTTGTTAAGGGGCTGCTGGCCAATGTACTGGGGTTTATACTTATGTTTATTGCCATAATGGTAGTAACGGCCATTGGGGTTGCTATTTTTGTCGCTATCTTTAAATAACCTGAAAAACAATGGCCAGGGGCCGGGCGTTAGCTAGGGAGAAAAAGCAGGCCCGGGCCAGATTGTTTTCCGAAGCCCGAGCATTATTATAGCAACTAAGCAAAACATTCATGCACGATATTGAACCGTATTACAGATGGCGCGATAACTACATCGCCTCCGAGGATGAGCGGTCCCCCTTTTTTGGGCGGGTGTACGACGAGTTCCGGTTCACCAACCAGGTGTACAATTACTTTATCCACCCTCAATGGGATGACTTTGGGTCAGCCACCTTATACCTCAAGGTCATCTATACCGATTATGAACTAGGCTACGCCATCATAGAAATGCTGGGCGAATGGAACGATTGCCTGTCCAATGACATCATGTACCTCAAACGCGAAGTAGTAGACGCCCTGGCGGAGGAAGGCATCTCCAAATACATCCTCATTTGCGAAAATGTACTTAATTTCCATGGATCCGATGATTGCTACTACGAGGAATGGTACGAAGATATCTCCGAAGAGGGCGGGTGGATTTGTTTTATCAATACCCTGAGCCATGTCTGGGAGGAAATGAGAGCCACCCAATTACAGCACTTTGTCAATTTCGGCGAGGAGTTCAATGACATCAACTGGCGGCCGTTTAAACCCAAGGCGCTGTTTAAATCGCTGGAAAAACTGGTGCACGGGGAAATGAGGAGGTATTTGAGGGGGTGAATTATATTGTTATAGGGTTATATTGTTATGAGGTTGGGCGTTCGGCTAAGCAGCCAGTAAAAAATAGTTATATTGCTGAATTATTGTTGACTGTACCTGGAACATCCAGCAATATAACAACCCAACAATATAAACAATCCCTTGACTCCCCAATTACAAAACATGCATAAATCCGGATTTGTAAATATCATTGGCCGGCCCAACGTCGGAAAATCCACCCTGATGAATACGCTGGTCGGCGAGCGCATGTCGATCATTACCAGCAAGCCACAGACGACGCGGCACCGCATCATCGGCATCGTGAGTGGAGAAGATCATCAGGTGGTCTTTTCCGATACACCGGGCATCATTGAAGACCCCGCTTACCGCATGCAGGAGGTGATGAACCGCTTTGTGAACACCACCTTCGAAGATGCCGATATCATGATGTTCGTTACGGATGTGGAAGAACGCTATGCCGATGATGATCCGGTGCTGGAAAAGCTGCGCAAAGTAGAGGCGCCCCTTTTTCTGGTGCTCAACAAGGTCGACCTGATATCGGATGGCCGCCTGCTGCACCTCATAAAAGAGTGGAACGAGCGCGTCAACTTTACCGAAACGATCCCCATCTCCGCCCTGCACCATAACAATACCGACCGATTGCTCGAAGTGATCCTGCAGTACCTTCCCGAAGGGCCCGCTTACTACCCCAAAGACCAGCTCACCGACCGGCCGGAACGCTTCTTTATCAGTGAAATCATCCGGGAAAAAATCCTGCTCCTCTACCACCAGGAAGTGCCCTATTCCAGTGAGGTGATCGTCACCTCCTTCAAGGAAGACGAGACCAACAAAGGCGAAGCGCTGGTGCGCATCGGGGCCGACATTTATGTGGCCCGCAACACCCAAAAAGCCATCATCATCGGAAAAGCCGGCAGCGCCATCAAAAGACTGGGTACGGATGCCCGGATGGATATTGAAAAGTTTCTGGAAAAGAAAGTCTTTCTGGAGCTTCACGTCAAGGTCAAAGACAACTGGCGGGATGACGACCGCATGCTGAAGCACTTTGGGTATGGGGGGTAGGGGCTCATGGTGGGATGGCCCCATCTTCGGGCCACAGAAGAATGCTATGCCCCTGAAGAGGTATTAGATGCGCCCGCACCTTTCCTTACACGTTAGGGGTTTGGAAATAAATAAACTACGCAAAATGGCGCAGTTATTTTTTCGCTGGACTAGGCGCGAAGATTGAGCATAGTGGAGCTACGTGAATGATGAGCAACGACGTCCGGCGGAAAAAAAACAAGCCAGGTGTGTAGGTTATTTTTTTCCAAAGCCCTTAATATCCATAGCATCCATAATATCTATAGCATCGATAGTATCCAATCCCAAAAAACCCGTATCTTTGCGCCCTTTAATGATTTAGTTGATTGTATAAACTGTGATTCGTCGATTTGCCCTTATTTACCACCTAATGCACTGATAAACGAAGGCACATATACACCACAACCCCACTCACCAAGCAAGAACAAGATCATGAGTAACAATATAGTAGCGATCGTAGGCCGGCCCAACGTAGGGAAATCGACCCTTTACAACCGGCTGATCGGAGAACGGCAGGCCATCATTGACGACACCAGCGGGGTGACCCGCGACCGGCAGTACGGCAGTAGTTTCTGGAACGGCAAGACCTTTACCGTCGTAGATACAGGCGGGTTTGTCAAGCATTCCGAGGATGTTTTCGAATCGGCCATCCGTTCGCAGGTGCAAATCGCCGTGGAGGAAGCCCGGGTGATCATCTTTATGGTGGATGTCACCACCGGTATCACCGACCTGGATGAGGAAGTGGCCGACCTGCTGAGGCGCTCCGATAAGCCGGTCTTCCTGGCGGTCAACAAGGTGGACAACAACCAGCGGATGATCGACGCCAATGAGTTCTGGAGCCTGGGCTTTGAAGAAACGCACTTCCTTTCCTCCATCACCGGCAGCGGCACCGGCGAATTACTGGATGCCGTGGTGGAGCACATCGATGAGGACCAGGATGAGGAAAGCGACATTCCCAAGTTTGCCATTGTGGGGCAGCCCAATGTGGGCAAATCCTCCCTGACCAACGCTTTATTGGGTGAAGAGCGCAACATCGTCACCGAAATTGCCGGTACTACCCGCGACAGCATTCACACCCGGTATTCCAAGTTCGATAAAGAGTTCCTGCTCATCGACACCGCCGGTATCCGCAAGAAAGCGAGTGTGCACGAAGACCTGGAGTTCTACTCGGTGATGCGCGCCATCAAAGCCATCGAAGAGGCCGACGTCTGTATCCTCATGATTGACGCGGTGCTGGGCCTGGAGGCCCAGGATATGAGCATCTTCCGCCTGGCGCAGCGCCGCAACAAGGGCATCGTCCTGCTCATCAACAAATGGGACCTGCTGGAAAAGGAAACCAATACCGCCCGCGATTACGAGGCGGAGGTCAAACGCCGCATCGCCCCTTTCTCCGATGTGCCGATCGTCTTTATTTCCGCCATCGAAAAGCAACGCATCTTCAAGGCCATCGAAGTGGCTTTGGAGGTGTACGACAACCGCCAGCGCAAGATCAAGACATCGGAACTGAACGAGGTCATGCTGAAGGCCATCGAGCATTATCCGCCCCCTTCACACCGCGGCCGCTATGTGAAGATTAAGTTTGTCACTCAATTGCCGACCTACTATCCGGCCTTTGCCTTTTTCTGCAATAACCCCAAGCATGTGAAGGACAACTATAAGAACTACCTGGAGAACCAGCTGCGGAAGAACTTCAATTTCACCGGAGTGCCCATTTCCGTGTTTTTCAGGCAAAAGTAAAACGACTCCATGCCATTTATTGATACACCCATCGAAGGCCTGAAAGTGTTTCTCCCTAAAGTTTGGGAAGACGAACGAGGCTACTTCTTCGAATCCTTCAATCAAAACCTCTTCGAACAGGGCGGCGTCATCGCCACTTTTGTTCAGGACAACCAGGCGCGCTCCGCCTTTGGCGTACTGCGCGGGCTGCACTATCAGGTGGAACCCTACGCCCAGGCCAAGCTGGTGCGCGTACTGCAGGGCGAAGTGCTGGATGTCGCCGTTGATATCCGGGACGGTTCCCCCACCTATGGCCAATCCTACACCCTCGTATTGAGCGCCGAGAACAGACGACAGCTGTTCATCCCCCAAGGCTTTGCCCACGGCTACGTAGTACTCAGCGAAACGGCGGAGTTTTTCTACAAATGCGACAACTATTACTCCAAAGAGCACGAGGGCGGCATCCGCTTCGATGACCCGACACTGGATATCGATTGGGAAATCGATAGGAAAGAGGCGGTGCTTTCGGAGAGGGATAAGAAGCTGCCGTTGTTTGGGGAGCACCGGAGGGGGTGAGGGGAAGGCGGAAGTCGGAAGGCGGAAGGGGGGAGTCGGGCGAGGCATCACCGGCACTGATTTTTCCAGCCGGTTCCAGATGACGAGACTCAGGCTCTTCCGGACCGGGCGCAGTTTCAGCCTGGCAGAAAAATGGGGGGTTCGGGCAATTGATCGAGACATTGGCGCAGGTGGTTAAATGAAGGCTGGCGCTTTTATTGACGACAAGGTGGACACCCGGGATGTCATTTCCCTCATTCCCTATTGGGGCGGCCAGGGATACCTGACGATCCGGGAGGTGAAGGAGGAAAAGTTGTTCGGACTCTTTTCGTCGCCCGATTTCGAATTCAAGAAGCTAAATGGCCTGCCTGGCGGCTTGCCCCTTTACGAATACACCGTTTTCAAACGCCTTTTTCGCGATGGGGATACGGTGCGGTTAAGCGATTTAAAAAATGAATTTTACGAGACGATGAGTTCTGCCCAAAGCCAGATCGAGCGGGTGGTGCGGAAGCGCCAGTTGCATACGCCTCAATCCCGTTTGGTGTGGGGCATAATACCGGCGGCCGCCGCCTTCTGCGCCCTACTGGGCATCATCTTTATATCGATAGAACAATTTACTGCCGGCGCCGGCATGTTCCTGGCCGCAATAGCCGCCTTTATCGTCCACCGCCCCATGCTGAAGAAGAACAAACAGGGCATGGAGGTGTACCAGCAGCTCTACGGCTTCCGCCTGTTCGTCGACAAGGCGGACCGCGGGCGCATCGAGCGGCTGCTGGCCGACGACCCCGCCTATTTTGAAAAGACCCTCCCCTTCGCTATCGCCTTTGGCATGGCCGGCGATTGGGCGGCCCACTTCGAAGGCCTTTTCACCGAGCCGCCGCACTGGTATGTCAGTTCCTACCATCACAGCAGCAGCGGCAACGCCTTTCAATCCTTCGCCAGCTCCTTCGAAACGGGAATGCGGCAGGTGGAGAGCTCGTTTACGAGTTCTCCGAGTAGTTCCTCCAGCGGAGGTAGCTCGGGCGGCGGGTTTGGCGGTGGCGGCGGGGGGAGTTGGTAGGAATACGGGGTGATTGTCATCTGGCCGGCTGATTGATTAGAGCTTGTTCAAATGGGCTTGATAAATTATAAATTTTTAGAAAATAAACCCTCCTTTTGTAAGAAACCCCCTCCTCTCTTGTACTAACGGTGCAAACAAACGACGTAATGACGGAAAGCGAACAGCAAGACATCTTCGAATCCTGGCTCAGCCAGCATAAAGGGTTGCTCTTCAAAGTCATTCGCGCCTACGCCGCCACCCTACCTGACCAGGACGACCTCTTCCAGGAAATCCTGTTACAGGTTTGGCGTTCGATCCCGAAATTTCGGCAGGAATCTGCCGTCACCACCTGGTTGTACCGCATTGCCCTCAACACCGCCCTCAAATGGAACAGTAAGGAACAAAAGTATCAGGAAGGGCGGGCGCCTTATGTGAATATGGAATACCTACTGCACGAAAAGGAGAAGCCGATGGACTCACGGCTGGCGTGGTTGTACGAAGAAATCGCCGGGCTCCATGAAGTCGACCGCTCCCTGATGCTGCTGCTGCTGGACGGATTCAACTACAAGGAAATGGCTGAAATATTGGGCATTACAGAAAGCAACGTAGGCGTGAAAGTTCACCGCATCAAAAAACAGATGATCGACAGATCAAAGAACCAAAACTACAACTATCATGGAATTTGAAGAAATGAAAAAAATTTGGGACGCTCAAAATAATGAACCGATGTACGCTATCAACGAAGAAGCATTATTCCGGCGCATCCGGGCGAAGAGCAGCCGCGCCAGCCGTATTTCCAACATCAATGAAATTGGCTTGATCCTTATAGTTATTGTAACGAGTGGCATTCTTCTCTTTGTGGGCAATCAAAGTTTTTATGACTACCTGTCCGTATTCGCTCTACTTTCCATTGGCCTGTACATCTGGATAGGCAGAGTGCGAAGAAAAAAGCAGGAGAACCAGTTTGGAAAGTCGATGCTGGGCGAGTTGGACCAGGCTTTGGCCAATGTCAACTACGAAACCAACCGGGCGAAAACCTTTTTCTGGTGGTTCCTGCTGCCCGTTGCCATCCCGGCCTTTCTCAACATGGCGCAGGCCGGAACCCCTTCCTGGAAATGGTTTGTTGTCCCAGCCGCTTTTGTCCTCTCCTATTTTGTTGTGCAGTGGGGCCTCAAGCGGAAGCAACTGCCCCGAAAAAAGGAACTGGAAGCATTGCGAAACATACTGGCCGAGGAATAGTATTGTTGTATTTTTTAGGTTTTCCGTTTTCTGCCAGGATGTTCTCCCCAATGTCCCTAAATTGAGCAGATTAAAAAATGGAGGAAATGATAAGCATACGGGCCTATGCGCCTTCCGACCGGAACGCCTGCCTAACCATCTTCCGCAGCAACCTGCCGAAGTACTTCGCTCCGGAGGAGCTGCCGCTGTTTACCAGTTGGCTGGACAAACCCGGGCTGGAAGACTATTTTGTGCTGGAAGTGGAGGGGGAAGTAATCGGCTGCGGTGGCTTTTACGCCCTGCCCGATCTCCAGCAGGCTATCCTGGCCTGGGGCATGATCCACTCGGCTTATCACGGGCAGGGTTACGGGCAGCAGCTGGCGGACTACCGGCTGGAGCGCATGCGGGAACGATATCCGAGTTACAGGTTGTGCCTGAGCACTTCGCAACACACCTTCGGCTTTTACGAAAAGCAGGGATATGGGGTTCGGGAGATCATCAAGAATGGTTTTGGCGAAGGATTGGATAAATATATCATGGAAAAGTAGGAATGGGAGTATTGGCACTTTTTATGATAATTATTCTGGCGGCGGGCATCTTCCCACTGTCCTTATACCTGGTTCGCACCATGCAGGGGGAGAAGCTCCGCGAGGGCCACACCCTGGATGAAGAGCTCACCCGCGCCCCCAGCAAAGACGATGCTTTCGACTGGTGGGAAGCCCAACGCGGGCCATTTAACCGTTCGCTGCTCTTTGTCGGCATTATGGTAGTGGTGCTGTACTATGCGATCATACAGATGGGGCTGGGCAAGTACCGGTTTGCCAGCTTTGAATTCAACTGGTGGAGCTTATTCTTTCAGGCCGTGCTCTTCCTGATATACATGGGCATCGCCAACCTGTTGTACAACATCGGGCTGATCGCGGAAAGCATACGTAAGCCGTTGGCCATTCTGCCCTTTCGCAGAAAGGCCTACCAGCTGATTTTCTGGTCGGGCATGGTGGCGCCGTTTCTGTTCCTACTGGGATTGGCGTTCCTTTAGGTCTTGCAAAACAATAAGTACTCCATTTAGGCTCGTTATTTTGCAAGCCCTTAGCCGATCGGATTGGGAAGTGGGGGGTGAGCCGTCCGTTTAGTTCTACTTTGTTAGTTTAAATTATTTTCCAATATGAACCCCATTGTCCGGCTGGATTGCCAAAGCGGCTGGCCCCCAAATATACCCCTCTGGAGAGCCTGCTCACGATGCATATCGGAGGGCCGGCCGCAGGGAGGGGGAGGATAATCGAAGACGTCATATTGTCGATTTCCTTAAAGTAACAAAGTAGAATTAGTCAGCCGGTTAAAATTGTTAGATGGTTATATTGTTTAATTGTTGAACCGGAGCGTCCTCACAAATGCACTTATACACAAATGCACTCAAACACTGATACACCTATCCGCATCCTCATCACCGGCGCCAACGGCCAACTGGGCCGTGAGTTCCGGGAGCTGGAGCGCGCCTACCCAGCCTTTCAGTTCACCTTTACCGGCAGAGCTGAGCTGGATGTGACTCAGAAAGTGGCCATCAAGGCATTTTTCGAGGCCCAGACATATGACTACTGCATCAACTGCGCCGCCTACACCGCAGTAGACAAAGCAGAAAGCGAACCGGAGGCCGCACAGCTCGGCAACGTCGACGCGGTACGGTGGCTGGCCGAAGCCTGCGCCCGGAAGGGCATCCCGCTGGTGCATTACTCTACCGACTACGTGTACCACAACCAGCAGAATACGCCGTTCCAGGAAGGGGATTCCACCGCGCCCCAGAGCGTCTACGCCCGCACCAAGCTGGCCGGGGAGCAGGCCGCTCAGGCGGCCAACCCTCAGACGCTCATCCTGCGCACCTCCTGGGTGTATGCTTCCTTCGGGCACAACTTCGTGAAGACTATGCTGCGCCTGGGCCGGGAACGCGACGAGCTGAAGGTCGTCTTCGACCAGGTGGGCACGCCCACCTACGCCCGCGGCCTGGCCCACGCCACCCTGCAGATGATCCGCAAGGTGGAGCAGGGCGAAGTGGCCCGCGATAGGCTACAAGGCATCTACCATTACAGCGACGAGGGGGTGTGCAGCTGGTACGACTTTGCGCTGGCCATCTTTGAGCTGGCGGGCATCGAATGTAAGGTATGGCCCATCGAGACGAAAGACTTTCCGACGGCGGCGGCCAGGCCGCCGTACAGCGTGTTGAATAAGGGGAAGATCAAGGCGGTGTTTGGGCTGGAGTTGTTGCACTGGCGGGAGGGGTTGAGGGAAATGATGGCTCGGTAAGCACGGAAAAGAAATAGAACGGTAAGAGCTTGTTTGGAGGCCAATCTTTGAGCTGCAAAGGTCATTTTTTTGATGACACTGCGTTGCTTTTTTCGACCGTACCGAACGGTACGCTCTTCAAAAAGACGTCTTGTTTCATCAAAAAACTGACTCTTTTCGCTATCAAACCCGGCCTCCAAACAAGCTCTAAGGCAATGGGACTTGCAATACTTGGTTTTTATAAACAGGCCATAGAAAGTGTCGACTATATTGAAGCAAAACGCCGCCCCTCCTTTCGGCAGGAGCGGCGGCGCCAAAGAGCGTTAGCAATTTTGACGAAATCACCAGCGCAAACGAGTTCGCTGATGACCCGTATCAAACTTGCGGTGGATGGGGAAAATAACCCAATCTCTGCATACAATCAGGGCGGAATGAATGAACAGAGGGTTTGAGTGCACGAAACGCTGATTTTGGGTAACGAAACCGGTTGGGTTTAGCATATACACCCCTCGGTTATCAGAGGTGAAATTTTGGCAATTTTATTTTTGTGGCCTGCAAGGCGAAAAGCACAGGCATAGCCGCAGCTACGGCGTCCCGCTTTTTTCTAAAAAGCGGGATCAACGCCGCAGGGCGCAAAAAGAAAGCGACAACCCGCCTGCTGTGCCAGCATGGCCGGCAGGAAATCACTTCTGGTGACCGAGGGGTGTATAACTGGAAAAGGCCGTCTAAGTAGTCGGACAGCTTTAAATTTAGTTTAATGTTGCACTCGCGGGCGTCCACGCCCGTGAGTGATTCAGGCAGCATAGGCTGAGCCACGCCCGGGCGTGCCTGCCGGCCATACTGGCACAGTAGGCGGGGACGCCCGACCGTGCTATCAATACGTAAAATAAATGTGCCCGACTACTTATTTCATCCCTTCCTGCGCAGGGCTTTCCAGAGCCGTCGAAGCAGCGGCTGTTCTTCCTCCCTGTTTTCCTGCCCTTCGCCCAGCAGATACTGCCGCAGCGCCCGTCCGCCGCGTTTGGAAGCATACAGGGAGGCCCCATCCGTCATCGTCGCCGTTTTCTCACCGTGATGGTACCGTTGCAGTTTATTCAGGTTGATCAGGGTACTTTCGTGGATGGGGAAAAAGCCCTGGCCCGGAGTGAGTATCTGCCGGAATTTCCCGATCGGCCGGATGCTGTTGAGGGGAGCATCCCGGTTTTCCAGGAACACCTGGGCCATCGTGCCTTGCTGAAAAGAGTGGATGTACAAAATGTCGTTCAAATCGGCCATTTCGATCAACCCTTTGAGCAAAGGGATGGCCATGCGGCCCGAGGAAGCCGGGGTGGCCCGCCGGGTCTGTGCCAGCAGCATATCGACCTGGCGGGCCAGCGTTTCGCGGTCGTCCTTCCTTTCCAGCGCTTTTTCGATGGCCTGCCGGAATTCCGCCCGGTTTACAGGTTTGGTCAGGTATTTCAGAGCAGAGAGCTCGATGGCCTGTAGCATGTATTCCTGTATGCCGTGCGAAGTGATGAAGATAAAGTCGAAATTGAGGCGGCCGGTGGGCTGTAGTTCCCTCAGCAAATCGAAAGTCGTGCCTTTGTCTTCATCCATACGGATATCCAGCAAGGCCAGATCAGGCTGTTGTTCCATAAAAAACGCACGAGCCTGCTGGAGATTGGTAGCCTGCCCGACGATCTCTACCTCCGGAGAATCCTGGCGCAGGTATTCCTTGTACAACTCGAGCGAATGAAGGTCGTCCTCTACAATAAAAACTTTCATTCCGAAAATATTTTCATTCAGCGAAGTGAATATTAACCCGGGCGCCACCCTGGGGCGGAGACTCGAACTGAATTCCGATCACAATTCCGAAATTGCGAAGCAGTTCCACCCGGTTCATAACCAGTTCAATGCCCATGGACCGGTGTGCTGAAACTTTTTCCGGAGCCGTCAGGGGCTCGAATTCAAAGCCGGGCCCATTGTCCTGTACGATACACAGTAGCCCGCCATCTTGCCTGGAAAAGCGAACCAGCAAGTGGCCGGCGCCGTCTTTTTTCGGAACCAGCCCGTGCTTGATCGCATTTTCGACAAAGGGCTGGATGATCATAGGAGCAATGACCACATTAGCCGGATGGACCGAAGGGGCCACCTCGATATCAAAGGTAAATTTGCCGGGTTTCAGCACCTGCATGAGCTCAATGTAGTATTTCAACAACTCGATCTCCGACTGCAGGGGGATCTCCTGGCCCTGTTGAGTGAGGTTTTCCAGTCCCGCACCTACGCTCGATTCCAGAAACCGCCGCATTACTTTCGACAAGCGTTCGATGTGTTCTTCCGCCTCCTCCTGCCGGCCCCTTACGATAAAGCTCTTGATGGCGTTAAGCAGGTTGAAAATGAAATGAGGCTGCAATTGGGACTGTAAAGTCTGTATCTGATAGTATTTCATCATCTGCTCCCGTTCGGTGGCGGCGAGTCGGGCCGTGTGCGCCGCCCGGCGGGCATTCCAGTAAAAACCGAAGCCGATGCAGGATATGGCCAGGAGGGCCAATCCGACGCTGAAAGCCAACTGGTAAAAATTGGGCTCTTTATAAAAGGCCTGTTCCACCTGGAAGCTATACGCATCGGTGATGTGGTCGGTAGGGTCCAGGCTGCCGGGATGCCGGCTGCGCACCTCGAAGGTATATTTTCCACTGGGCAGTTGCGGGAAAAAAGCCATCTGGTCTTCCGTCCAGCCTGTCCAGCCGTCGGAATGCCCGAGCAGGCGCCAGGAATACTGGGTGCGCAGGGGTCGCTGAAAGCCGATGCTTTCGAAACGAACGGTGATCTGGTTTTCGCCCCGGGGCAGAACGATGGGGCCGGAGGGGGTGTACGGCACGCGCTGGCCATTGATCTGAAAAATGCGCACCCGGGAGGGGTAATCCTCCATGCTGATATTTCCCTTTGGGATCATAGCGATCTGGTTGGAGCAGATCACCCAGTAATTGCCCTGATGGTCCAGGTAGGCGCCGTTCTGGTCGGGCTCTATGCCCAGGAATCCGTTGTTCTGGTTGTAGGCTTTCAGCCATTCCTTGCCCTGTTGGTGAAAAGTGGGCAGGTGCAGGACGTGCAGGCCCTGCAGGCCGCCGATCAAAAGTAGGGAGTCCACCACTTTCAGGTTAAAGACCCGTTCGAAAATAATACTATCTGCAACCCGCTGGAATTGCTGAGTCTGATTGGAAAAATAGAATAACCCCTCGCTTGAACCCAACCACAGGCCATGGCCCGGGTCATTTTCCACACAGCTGGCGCCGGCTAGTGGAACCCCATCTTCCCCTTTTTGAAACTTGCTGATCTCCTGGGTTGGAATGTGATACCGTACAATCCCCCGCCGGGCGGAAGTAAACCAGTAATGGTCCTGGTCATCGCGGGTGATGCCCTGAACATAGGCCCCATTGATGGCTTCCAGAAGTAGCGGTTCAAGCTGCCCGCTTTCAGGGTCAAACAAAGCAACGCCCCCCTTTAAACCAGCCAGTACTTTCCGGCCCTGCGCATCGAAGTAATTGTACAGCACGGGGGTGTCTTCGGCCGGAGATAAAGGATTGCGCCTCAGTATCCAGTCGAAACGGCCGTTGTGCAGACGGACCAGGCCTCTTTCGTGAGAAAAATACAAATCGCCTAAATGGTCTTGCGAGATACCGTAGTAGAACTTATCAGGAGCGGGGCAGTCCTGAGGAGAAGGAAAGGTGGAAAGTTCCCCCTGCTGTACCCTTTTCAGCCCGTACCCCAAACTGCTGATCCAGTAATCTCCGGAGTCATCCTGGATGAACCCCCACGCAGCGGGTGCATCCCGCGATGAAATGTATTTGAATCCTTGCGGAAAATACTGGTACAGGCCATCTTCCGCGTGAATCCAGATCGCGCCTTCCCGGCCCGCCATCAAACCGGAAATATTGGAAATGGGAATATCGAGCTTTTGAGGAGTTGAATCATTTGGCGGCTTGAAGAAAAGCTGTTTATCCCCCAAAACAAAGTAAATGCCACCATGCGGGCCAAATACGAACGATAGCCGATCGGTTTCTGAATTGGCCATCTCCCGGCTAAACCGGATGGAATCGGCCGGCTGGCCTTCGCCCGGCCGGCTGAGATACACCCTACCGTTTTCGTCAGGCTTTGAGGCCAGATAGTACCCACCCTCCCGGTTTGGGGAAGGCCGGAAATAATCCTTCCAACTGGCCACGACAGCTCCAACCAACCTCCCGGCTGCACTGACCTTGATCAACGTGCTCGATTGCCCGCCTTGAGCATACAACACCCACTGCCCCGGGCCAGGAGCAGCCGGTTGCTGCAAATACCGATTAACCTGTTGAGGAGTTATGCTGTCGGCCAACACCAATGTATCCCCTGAAAACCGCCACAAGGTGTGTGCTTTGTAACAGAAAAACAGCATTTCTCCCTTTTCCGCCCCCCGGATCAACTCCGCTTCGGCCTCATCAGACACCTTACGCCATTCCACCCCATCGTAGAAGCCCACTCCGGAATAGGAGGACGCCCAGACCCTGCCCAGGCCGTCCTCTTTCAGGCTGGCGATATAAGTGCCGGGCAAACCCTGCGCCGGGCGGAAATTCTCGAAATGCTGGCCATTGAATTTGCTGAGGCCCATTTTGGTGCCGGCCCAGATATAGCCCCGGCTATCCTGTAGGAGGGACATGGCCTGCTGCTGGGCCAGCCCGTCGTGCACGGTATAGTGCCGATACGGCAAATGAAGGAGCTGAGCGGATGAGCTCACTGCCCAGGCTGCCAGAATACAGGCCGCTATGCATCGCCAAATATAAGCCATCAGATAAAAATATGGAACCTGCCCTAATATAAACATTGTCGTCCGAAATCCGGGAGAATATCCCAAAATATGGGAAAATGAGGCCCAACCCGGGTTGCTGTGCCGTATTTGGCATTGTCGTACCGCATTTGTGGATATCCGCCCGGATATGGGTTGTTGGTTGGAAAAGTGGAGAGGAAGGAGGTTATTTGTTATATGCAATAAAAGACAATGCGTAAACGGGCAAATAGAGGAATAGTATAAGAGGCGTGCTTCCAAAGCCCGAAACAGAACAGCGTAATCCGGCCGTGATGGCCTTCCTTCAACAAAAACTAAAAGAAGCATTAACGCTCGCGGGGCGCCGCGCTCTGCCCGGAGGGGTGGGGCGGGGTGGCCCTGTTTGCTCCTTCTGTAGCTGTAACTTTTTATGTGGTGTTTTTTAAGCCTTTGGCCATTTGCTACCGGTGGGTGGGGAAGGATTAAAGTATTTTTCCATCAGATCAAGTGCTTTGGATATGAAAAACCTATTTTCCTGCTTTCTAACTTATTTCGTGATATTTCTTTTTACTGGTATGCTTTTTGCCCAGGAGCCCAAGTTTGAATGGACAAACACAGTTGGAGAAACTGAAAGTGCCATGGAACGGATACCTACCAATGACTCGCCTGGAAATAATCCTGTATCAGAATTATCTTCATGCGATGGTCCTGCCCTTGCCGCAGATTTCTACCGGCTAGATGCTAAAATAATTGCCGCAGATCTGATGGCCAATGATCCGGCCTATGAAACTACGGTCAATATTCCACCCGCTTTGGAAGCTTCTACTTTGGATGCTTTGGTTGCTATTTTCAATACGGAGGGTATCGGCGAACGTGACACAGTTGTAGAATGCCTGAACATCCATAACAATCTTTGGCTTTCACAAGGCGGTATTGAAGTTTTTACCAATACCAATGTCAATTGGGCCAATGAGTTGATAAACGGGATCTTTCCTACCTCAAATACTCAGGTCAATAACCTTTTCGACCTACACGATCTATCCCTTTCGGATCACTATGAACTCAACAATGAATTCGGATTAAATCTCCAATCGTCTGAAATTATTAATCTTAATGGCCTGGCCAATCTATTTCAACAGATACCGTCTGTTAATGATGCCTACGCCCAATATATAATTCCATTTTGTGCTACAGATCATATTTACATAGAGAGATTTACAGGATATAAATTAGTTCATTTTTTCCATGCCATTCCCTGCGTCGATGGCCGCAGTTGGACCTTCCGGGTCAATGACGATTGTTCCGTGGCCTTCATCAATTCAAACGGACCGGACGACGCCTCAGCTGAAATCGAATGTAATGAAGTATACCAATGCTTTTCTGACCCACTCTCTTTGGATTGGCTGCAAAATATTATTTCCGACAACTACTGGCACTGTGGAGTCGCCTGCCTTGGTTCAGCAGGACTGGAAGTTTACCGGCATACAGATACCTGGGGCGCTACCGTGATAGAAATCAGGCGTAGTTGCAGCGATGTCCACCGAGACTTCTATTACTGTGACGGCACCCAGTTTTATTCCTGCCTTTTTTATAGCCCTACTGAAATCCCGGATTGTGATGACAATATCACCAATGGCCTAAATAATACTGTGCTTATCTGGGATTGCTCAATACCACAACCGCAGGGATGTCCTACCACTCCTGATGAGATTCTCTGCCTGGGCTGGATACAAGATCTATTAGGGTCTAACAGCTCCGCCAGCCTTTCATATATTGACCTGAACGGCACTATCTATTACGCCCTCCAAACTACTCCCACTGAAATCACCCTCTACGATTGTGAAGGCAACCTGATCGAAAACTGTTATGACATCCTGGAGCCGGTCCAGGACCCGCCATGCGAATATAACTGCTTTGATAATGGTCTTTTCTTTGACTGTTCCGTACTGGTTCCTGTTTATTCGCCGAATGATCCCTTTCCGGATTGTATCAATGATTGCATTTACCAAACAAAAATAACAGCCACTGATGTAGGAGACGGAAGCCAATTCGGACGCGGCGTTTCTATTTCCGGAAACCATGCGGTTATTGGAGCACCGTATGGTAACAATAGAAGGGGTTCTGCATATTTTTTAGTACGGGAGGGTAATAATTGGGTACATCAGACAAAAGTAGAGGGTTCTGATGGTTTTGGCGGTTCTCCGAGTTACTTTGACCACTTTGGAGAAAGTGTTTCTATTGATGGAAACTATGCGGTCATTGGAGCCCCAGGAGATGATTCTGACAAAGGCTCAGCCTATATTTTTGTGCAAAATGGAAATGACTGGGTCGAACAAGCCAAATTGACAGCTTCTGACCGGGGAACCAACGACCGATTTGGTGGAAGCGTCTCCATTTCAGGAGATTATGTTATAGTAGGAGCAGATAAGGAAAACGGCCATAGAGGTGCAGCCTATATTTTCACAAGAAATGGAAGCTCCTGGGTCCAGCAAGCAAAATTAACTGCGCCTGACGGGGCGCCAAATGACTTTTTTGGAGGTAGCGTTTCTATTGATGGTGATTATACAATTATCAGCGCCGAAGGGAATAATGATCGTGGAGCTGCCTATATCTTTGCTCGAAATGGCAGTAATTGGATACAACAAACCAAACTTATCGCTTCAAATGGGGCGTCAGGAGACCGGTTCGGAGCATTTAATGGAGTTGATATTTTTGAGGATTATGCGATAGCGGGAGCAACAGGGGTTGATAATGGTGATGGTGCAGTTTACATTTTTCGTCGTGATGGCAATAGCTGGATAGAAGAGACCACAATAAACCTTCCTGCAAATGCCCGACATTTTGGCCACTCAGTTAAAATTCAAAATGACAGGGTTCTGGTCGGGGCATTATTAGGAGAAACGAATCTATATGGTTCTTCCTATGTTTTTATGAAAACCTCAAATGGTTGGGAATTTATTACCGGGCTTTCTCCAGAAAGTAGCGGCACTCCATATTTTTTTGGAGCTTCGATTGATTTGGACGGAGATTTCGCTATAATTTCTGCTTTTCTGGACGATAGCCAAGGCCTGTATTCCGGCTCCTCTTTTATTTTTAATTTAAATTGCACAGATAGATCTTCCTGCCCTACCTCACCCGATGAAATTCTTTGTTTAGATTGGGTACAAAATATCATAAGTAATGATCTGAACTATTTGAACCCATGTGATCCCAATAGCCTCTTTGGGTATGGTGTAAGCATATATGAAAATAACGGAGAAAAGATAATTGTCATTGGTTCCGGCGGTTATGATTCATGGTATTTTAGTTATTATTCTTGCAGTGGCGCTTTCCTTGGCACTTCGACTTTTAATGGCGCTGATATCACCTACAATCCTGCATATCTTGAGAATTTCAATTTCTCTGAATCAGTCTGGGATTGCTCCCAACCACTTCCCAATTGTCAATTACCCTGTGAATTCGAGACCCAGATCACAAAACCAGATGAAACATTTGGCGGAGCAGTTTCTATTGATGGAAATTATTCTTTGGTTGGTGCATATGGAGAAATTACCTCTACAGGCGCCGCCTATATTTACATGAAAACAGGTGCCAACTGGCTAGAACATCAAAAGTTAATCGCATCTGATGGCGTATCGGGTGACAGGTTTGGAGGAAGCGTTTCAATGGCAAACAATTATGCGGCAATAGGAGCAGATGGAAAAAATGATAATGAAGGAGCTGTATACGTATTTGAGAATAATGGATATAGTTGGGTCCAACAGGCAATATTAACCGCATCAGATGGGGCGAGTGGCAACCGCTTTGGATTATCTGTATTTATTGATGGAAATAATATTGCTGTGGGCACCGAAAATAATGCGGTATATGTTTTCAAACGAAGTGGCAACAACTGGATGGAACAGGCAAAAATAACTGCTTCTGACGGCGCTCCGAGCGGCTGCTTTGGTTGTTCTGTTTACATCAAAGAAGATTATTTGGTATGTGGATCCCCTGGTTACTCCTTTGATGATGAAGGTTCAGCCTATGTTTTTCAAAGGGCCGGAGATATCTGGAACGAGGAAGCGAAACTTACAGCTTCTGATGGTGCAAACTACAATAATTTTGGAGCAGGTGTGGCGATGAACGGAGAATATATCGCTATTGGCGCTCCAAATCATTCGTTTAATGGTCAAGAAGGAAGTGTTTATGTATTTCAGAAAACTGGCGATTCATGGATTGAAAAACAGAAGCTTGTAGCCCCTTCGGAAGACCTCTATTCAGCCGGAATGGGGTTGAGCGTAAGTATGAATAACAGGTGGCTTGCAGCGGGCGGCTTTTTTGGTGAGGGTATTGCTAACGGAACAGTAAATGTTTTTGAACTTAATGGTGATTCCTGGGAATTTAAAACCAAATTGTACAATGACTTATTCTATGATGATAATGAAACTAACGATTTTAACAGCCCTTATGGATTTAGAACAGTTATATCAGGTAATAATATTATTGTAGGAGCACCCAGAGAAGATGAACTTGGATCATCATTTATTTACAATTTGGATTGCATTAATAATACATGTCAAATCGAGCCTAATGACGTACTATGTTTGGATTGGATAAGGGACACAATCAATTATTATCGCCCCGATCCAATATTTTGTGACCCGGAAAACCTTGTCGGATATTATGTATATTATATCTCATTGGCAAGTTATAATGAAAATACATTAATTGTTCTTTCTGAATCGTTGTTTCCTGACGCTGGAAACAGCAGGTATTATTCTTGCGATGGAACGTTCATTGGGACAAGTTCTTTTAATTTTTGGTTTCCAGTTACTTTCAACCCTCCCTATCTTGAAAACTACAGTAGAGATATTCCTTTGTGGCATTGTTCCCAGCCCCTCCCCTCCTGCACCTGTACAGAGTTTCCCAACTGGACGGCCCTCCCCACCGGCAACCCCCACACCGTCATCATCAACCCCGAAGCCGCCAACTGCAGCGCCATCGGCGGCCTGCCCCTGGAGCCCTGCGACTACATCGGCTTCTTCTACACCGACAACAACGGCGAGCTGGCCTGCTCCAATTTCGGCGAGTGGACGGGCGAGCCCCTGCAGATCCCCGTCTACGGCAACGACGCTTTCCCGCCGGAAAAGAATGGCTTTGCAGATGGAGAATCCTTCACAGTAAAAGTGTGGAAACAATCCACCGGCGAGGAATACACTGTGCAAGCCACCTATCAGCCCATCGGCAGCATGGCCGATATCGGCGGGGCCAGTATACCGGTGACCGACCAGGGAGAATTCGCCTTCCTGGGAACCAGCGCCATTTCCTGCCTGGAAACGGAAAGGTGTTTAACCATAGACCTCTCGCCGGGCGTCAACTTCGTTTCCAGTTACATTGTACCCGATGAGGCAAACCTCGGCCAGATAATGCAATCGGCAGCCGACGCCATCACCATTGTCAAGACCGATAACCCCCAGCTTCATTGGAGCCCCGGTTTCAACGACCCTTTCGATTGGGAGGTTGCCGAGGGTTACCGCATTCAGGCTCATAGTGCCGCCAGTTTCGACATCTGCGGGCAGCCCGCCGACCCTGCCAATACCCCCATTGAAGTGGAAACCAGCCGGGGCTGGCACTTCATCAGCTACCTGCGAAGCACTCCGGCCAATGTACACCAGCAACTCGAACCTCACCTTTCCCTGATCGGCCAGGTGCGCAACAGCCTCGGCATCACCTATGCCGGCCAATCGCCCGGCCCCTTTGATATGCAACCCGGACAGGGCTATTACCTCTATCCCGCCGCAGACGGCAGCTTCCATTACAACGGTTCCGGAAGGCCGAACCCAGGCCCGCCGACAAACGGCCCGGCCCTGGCCCGAAGCAATACGCACTTCCATCAGCCGATGTACAACTCGGGTATTGACGCCTCCCTGCTGATGCCCGCCTCCGTACTGGAAGATGTGATCCAGGAAGGAGACGAAGTGGCCGTCACCCGCGCCGACGGACAAGTGGTAGGAGCAGCTGCATACGAGGGTAAGAATTTCATTATCAGCCTATGGGGCGACGCTCCGGAAACTGCTGAGGCCGAGGGCCTGGCGAGGGGTGAAACATTCTATCTAAAAGTTTGGAAGGAGGCAGCTGAGCAGGAGTATGAGACACAATTTACCCTGGTGGAGCAACCGCCGATATTCCAAAAAGATGCCATTTATTGGTTGGGGTCATTAACGCTGCTTCAGCCTGTTTCTGCACCACAGACGGTCATTGAACCACCTATGCTAAATCTTTTTCCCAACCCGGTAAAGGCTGAATTATTCATTGAGTTCAGGCGCCCTGTTCTTCAGGTGGGACAACTCCAGGTCATATCATCGAATGGCGCGTTGATGGAAACAGCGGAAATCTTCCCTGGAAGTACTTTGAGAATGGTTTTCACAACCCAACACCTCGCTCCAGGGGCCTATTTCTTCCGTTTTATCCTCAATGGCAAGGCGGAAACACACCGAGTCGCCGTCATTCATTAAAGCTAAAGAGAAGGAACTTAAACCATCAATATGAGGATATCTTTTTTCCTGTTGTTGTGCCTGTTTTTCCGGCCACTGTGGGCCCAGGAATACAACTGCACCAATATCAACTCTTTATCCAGTGCTTCCATTCTCATTCCGGATAGCCTGGATGCCGCCCTGGAGGGAAATCCATTGCCCGTAGGATCGGTAATTAAGGTTTTGTACAATAACAACGGCGAGCTGGAATGTGGCGGGTATATCGAATGGCAGGGAGAAAATACGATCCTGAATGCCCGCGGTTCCGATGGCTTAATAAATGGGTTTGCGCCGGGCGAAGCATACCGGTTTGCCGTTACTTTACCCGATGGGTGCACCCTGCTTGCGGAAGGAGCAACTTTTCAACAGGCTGCCTTTATCACCGGCGGCGGCGCCTTCCAGCAGGATGGGATCAGCCTGCTGACTACACTGGAACTATCTTTTACTCTCGCGGCTACTATACAGATACAGGCGGACACCTGTAATGCCAACACAGGCGCTGCGTTTGTTGATGGCCAGGGTGGCGCGCCTCCCTACTCCATAGCGTGGGCGGACTTTTCAGATACTACTTTTTCACAACCTCAACTCAGCGCCGGAGCATACGGATTTACGCTCACCGACGCTTATGGCTGCAGTACGGCCGATACCCTGGCCATTCCTTTCTCCCCTTGTCCTGCCCTCACCTGCAACGCCACCTGCAACGGCCGCCCCGACGATGCCGCCGGCTGCGTTCCTTTCCAGGTAAACTTCACAGATGCTTCTTCTTCGGAGGCGGGTATTCAGAGCTGGCAGTGGGACTTTGGCGATGGCAACACCAGCAACGACGCCAACCCGGCTCACATCTATCAGGTGGTGGGCGCCTATACCGCCACGCTCACCATTGACGATGGCTACCGGACATCGAGCAAGAGCTTCGAGATCGATGTTTTTAAAAAACCGGAGGCTGCCTGGAGCGCAACATACGAAACCTGTTTTCCCAATCAGGTGAGCCTGGAGGGTGAAAGCGAAGGGGTTATCACCAACTGGAACTGGGTCTTCGAGGACGGCCAGCAATTGAATGCATCATCCGGAGAACTTCAATTCGAAGGGTTCAATACTTCAGTAGCCGGTACACTTTTCATTCTGGATACCAATGGTTGCAGTAACCAACTGGAACTCATCCTCGAGATACCCGAGGCCTATGACCTGGAAATAAGTGATCTCACCCTGGCCGATCCTTCTTGCGGGGAAGCCAATGGAAGCATTGAAGCTAGCATCTCCGGCGGAGCTATGCCTTATGATTTTGACTGGCTCCATGACGACGCCCTGGAGAACGGATTGGCGGAAGGACTGCTTCCCGGCGCCTATGCGTTCACCATTACCGATGCTAACGGATGTTCAACTGAGCAAAACCTCAGCCTGGAAGACAATACTGAAGTTCCACAACCGGAATTGGGACAGGATACGGCTTTTTGCGAGGATGTCGTTTTTGTTCTGGATGGACACATAGCGAATGCGACATTCCAGTGGTTCCTCAATGAGGTTCCCATCCCTGATGCCAATGCCGCCACGCTTATTCCTTCGGAAAGCGGATCTTACAGACTAGAGGCTACCAACCAGGATGGTTGTACCGGTACTGATGAGGTATTCATTACCCTCTACCCTATGCCGCAGGTTGAGCTTGGAGAAACCCAACGCCTTTGTCCTGGCGACAGCCTGGTTATTGATGCCAGTTGCCCTGATTGCACTTATCTCTGGAATACCAACAGCAGTTTGCCCACCGTCATCGGTATTCCCGGCAACAGTTACGCTGTGACTGTCGCCAATGCTGAAGGTTGTACTGCCACAGATGCAATCACAATAGAAGCCTTACCTGAACCAGAAGTTAGCCTCGGTGAGAACCAGGCCTTTTGTGAAGGAACACAATCACAGGTGCTGCAAGGCCCGGAGGGAGAGGGCTTCATCTATCTATGGTCAACCAGCGACACTGGACAAAACATTATCATCACTCAAAGCGGCAGCTATTCGCTGACCGTAATCAACCAGGAAGGCTGCAGTGCTACCGATGAAGTGCTTTTTGAGATTTATACCGTGCCAACAATAGACCTCCCCCCCAACCCCACCCTCTGCCCCGCCGACAGCCTCCTCCTCTCCGCCGCCTGCCCGGGCTGCACCTACGCCTGGAACGACGGCCAGACGGAAGCCCAACGCTACGCCTTCGCCAGCGGCAGTTACGCCGTCACCGCCACCAATGCGGAAGGCTGTTCGGCCAGCGATACGATAAGCCTGGAAGCCCTGCCGCAGCCGGAGGTAGCCCTCGGGCCCGATGCGGAACTCTGCACAGGGGAAACCCTCCTGCTGGACGGGCCCACGGGGCCCGGTTACACCTACCTTTGGTCGACCGGGGCGACAACGCGGGATATTACCCTCAATCAAAGCGGACAGTACACCCTTTCCGTCACCAACGCCGAAGGCTGCACCGGTACGGACGCCGTGGAGGCCCGCTACCTGCCGGAGATCACCGCCGAGATCATCGCCTCCGCCACGGAAGCCTGCCCAGGCGACACCATCGCCCTGATGGGCGCCGAGGCGGATTGGATAGAATGGATTGACACCAGTAAAACCCTGGTTCCGATAATGGGGCCCGAAGCGCTGGCTGCTCCTAATTACACCACCACCTACGGACTTATCGCCGCCAACGCCTGCTCCGGCGATACGGCCTACTACACGATCAAGGTGCTGCCCCGCCGGGCCGACGCCGGGCCCGACACCTGCATCGCCCGGGGGCAATCTGCCGAGCTGCGGGCTTCCGGCGCAGCGGCCTACTATTGGCTGGAGGAACCCTTCACCCTGAGCGCCTACGACATCCCCAACCCGGTGGCCTCGCCCGATTCCAGCACCTGGTACCGGGTGGCGATGGAGGACAGCCTGGGCTGCCGCTACGTAGATTCCGTCTTTGTAGAGGTCATCAACCTGGAAGAGGTAAATATCCCCCTCATCAATGTGATCACGCCTAATGGGGACGGGCAGAACGACCGGCTGGTTTTCCCTCTGCTCACCAAGTTCAGCTTGTACAAGCTGACGGTCTTCAACCGATGGGGAGAAACGGTGTATCAGAGCCTCAACTACCAGAACGACTGGGAGGGAAGGCATAAAGGAAAACCCCTACCCGCCGGCGCCTACTTCTACGTGCTGAAAATGGGCGATCGCACCCTGAAAAGCTCATTAACCATCATAAGAGAATAGCCATGAAGCAGTATATACTACCTATTGCCATCCTGATATGGGGCGCGCCGCTGTGGGCCCAGCAGCTGCCCCACCGCAGCAACCTCTTCACCGACGCCTCCTTCATCTGGAACCCGGCCATGACGGCCAGTTGGAATTTTATGGAATTCGGCGCCAATTACCGCCAGCAGTGGTTGGGCTTCAACGAAGCGCCGCGCACCGCCACCGCGGGCATTCAGTTCCCCTTCGTGGCGGCCAATATGAGCGTGGGCGGCTACCTGATGCACGACGAGGTAGGGCCGCTGGCCTACAACAGCGGGGCGGTGAGCTACAGCTATAAAATCCGCTTCAACAGGGGCTACGGCGGACAGCTCGCCATCGGCATCATGGGCAGTTTCGGGCAGTACCGCTTCGACGGGGCGCAGGCGCTGGCCACTGACCCCAACGACGCCCTCCTGCTCGACGGCCGCAGCACTGCCGTGCAGCCCAACTTCGGGGCCGGCCTCTATTATACCAGCCGCTCGGGGGATGATTACGATGAAAACTTTGTGTTCGCCGGCCTGGCCGCCAACCAGTTGCTGGCCAGTGATCTCACATTCGGCCAGAGTGGCAATCCCGCCAACCTGCGCCGCGCCCTGCACGCCAACGCCCTGCTTGGCGCCCGCTTTCACTCGTCCGCAGGTTTTGCCGAGCCCGCTCTGTGGGTGCGCTACGCCACAGAGAATGTGCTGCACGCCACCCTGAATTTTCGCTACGAGATGGAAGAGGCGTTCTGGGCGGGCCTCAGCTACAGCACCGACCAGTCGGTGGGCCTGCAGGCCGGCTTCATCCTCACCGGCGGCTTCTTCCAGGACGGCCAGTTGCGTACCGGCGTTCAGGGGACGTATAACATCGGACAGTTGGGCGGCTTTCAGGGGGCGGGGATGGAGGGTTACATCGCCTATCGGTTTGCATTGTAGGATGACGCCAAGATAGCGTGAGAAGCATTAATAATAGCGAAACACTTGCACATCCTCCGCGATACTCTGTGCTCCAGCGGTTAGTACGATTGGCTTGGAATTCCAGGCCTGCGATCAGGATGATCGCGCCACGAACCCTCACTCCCCACGCACCAAAAGGATTTCCTCGATCACCCCGCCCGGTTTATGCGGCCTGCGATCAGGATGATCGCGCCACGAACCCTCACTCCCCACGCACCAAAAGGATCTCCTCGATCACCCCCGCCCGGTTCATGCGGAGCAGGAGCGAGTCGTTTTCCAGTTTGGCGATCTCCACTTTTTTCTCCGCCTTTCCATCTTCGATGGTGTACAGTTTTTCCTCGGTGATCCAGTACTTTCCCTTTTCCGTGGAGGATCCGGAACTGGCCTCATACCGGCCGTCCTCACCGAAGGTGAAGGCCACCGGCACGTCAATCACCCGGTCATTCGTTACGTCTTTCCATTCCACTCCCGTCCACTGGCCTACCAGCTGGCTTTCATCGTATTTACCGACACATCCCATGAGAAAAAACAACGCTACTACGATCAAATTTTTCATGGCTCTTTTTTTTACAAGTATACACTTTTATTGTCTCCAAAACTGTGATTTGCAGGTTCGACTCCTGCTACCCGTGCAATGAGAGCATGTTTAGAGGGTGTCGCAGCTCAATGTTAGAGCACTGCCCTGATACGGCAGCGGTTCCAGGTTCAAGTCCTGGCGACACCACTATTTTTGCTGGAAACAGGCGCCTGAGTAACAATGTATCGTAGCATGGGCAAGCCCGGAACTCTGCTTTGGGCCTGCGATCAGGATGATCGCGCCACGATGCAACTTCCCGGCCCAAATCGTATCTTTACTCTAAAAAAAACCAACTATGAAAAACCTGGCCGTACTCCTCATCGCCTGTTTATCCATTTCCACCACCTACACGCAAACCACCCTTTCTGCCGCCGACTGGCAGGCTGACCTCCGCTTCCTACAGCAAACCGTCCATAAGGACTACCCTTTCCTGTTCAAGAAAACCACCGCCGAGGCATTCGACGCGGCGGTGGACAAGCTCTACGCGGAAATTCCCGAGCTGCAGGAGCACGAGATCACGGCCGGTTTTTCGCGCATCGTGGCTTCCTTTCAGTACGGGCACACCGCCATCAGCTTTCGGAACAGCCCGGTAAAATCCCACCGGCTGCCCGCCAACCTGTACTGGTTCAGCGACGGGGTGTATATCGAAGGCATACATAAAGATTACGAGCAGGCCCTCGGCGCCAAGGTACTCAAAGTAGAAGGCATGCCCGTAGAAGAGGCCTTGAGGGCCATCCGCCCCGCCGTGCCGGCGGAGAACGATCAGTTCTTCAAAGCTTACGGGCTCTACTACCTGGGCATCCCCGAAATGCTGCACGCGCAGGGCGTCGCAAAGGAACTGAAAAATACCGTCACGCTTACCCTCGAAAAGGATGGCAAGGTGTTCGAGCAAATCATCACCGCCGTAGACGCCAAAGGATATGACGCTCCCACCGAATACGGCTTCACCAAACCGGAGAACGGCTGGCTGGCCACCCGCGATCAGAGCACTACGCCCTACTACCTCAAACACCTGGACAAGATCTACTACTTCGAATACCTGCCGGAGCACAAAACCGTCTACGTCCGCCACAGCCAGATACAGGACGATCCCTCGGAGGCCATTCCGGCCTTCTACGAGCGGGTGTTCGATTTCATCGAAAAGAACGACGTGGAGCGCCTGGTGCTGGACGTGCGCCTCAACGGCGGCGGCAACAACTACAAGAACAAGCCCATCGTGACCGGCATCATCCGCACCGAAAAGGCCAACCAGGTGGGCAAGCTGTTCGTCATCATCGGGCGGCGCACCTTCTCCGCCTGCCAGAACCTGGTCAACGAACTGGACAACTACACCAACGCCGTCTTCGTGGGCGAACCGACCGCCGAGAACATCAACTTCTACGGCGACACCAACCCCGTGGATCTGCCCAACAGCAAAGCCACCGCCTACCTTTCCTTCGCCTGGTGGCAGGACAAGCCCCAGTGGGAGAACGGCGACTGGCTGGCGCCCCACCTCGCCGTCGATATGAGCTTCGACGACTACCGCTCCAACCGCGACCCCGTGCTGGATGCGGCCCTCAACTTCTCCAGCGATGACTTCATCCTCGACCCCATGGGCTACTTCACCGAGCTGTTCACCACCGGCCAGATGGAGAAGATACCGGCCGAGGCCCAACGGATGTTGAAGGATCCCGCCTACCGCTTCTTCGACTTTGAAGAGGAGTTCAACAACGCCGGCTACCAGCTTATGAACAGCGGCCAGGTAGAGTCTGCCGTCTACGTCTTCCAGCTCAACACCCAGCTCTTCCCCGAGTCGGCCAATACCTGGGACAGCCTGGCGGAAGCCTGCTGGCTCAACGGCCAACCGGACAAGGCCATCGAGTATTATACCAAAGCGATCGGGATGGACCCGGATGGGAGTACCGGGGAGAATGCGCGGAAGATGTTGAAGCGGGTGAAGGAGAGGAGGTAGATGGTTGGATGGTTAGAGTGTGTTCAAATTTCATACTTCGGGCTGAAAACGCCCCTTTTTTGATGATACTTCGTTCCTCAAATCCTCATTTAACTATGGCTAAACTCCGGTTTTCGCGCCTTGTCTCATCAAAAAATTGACTGTTTTCATCTCCAAAAACGAAATTTGAACACACTCTTAGCTGTACGGGGACTTGGGTATTGTTGGATGGTTGCAGAGCCATAGTGCTATCGGCGCCTTGTCGAGGTGCAATTTCCTATTGCGCTCCGACTTAAGTGAAGTGAAGAAGCAGGCAATCTTAAACCCGGCAGGTTTAGATCCATCCTTCCCAAATCCTTACCTTTACAAAAAAACTATGGACTCTCCCGCCCTCCTCCTCACCCTCCTCCTCCTGGCCTTCCTCGCTCTGATGGCCTGGTACTGGTTCATCCGGCGCCGGCAGGTGCGGCCCCTGACGGTGGAGCAACGGAGCCTGCTGGAAGAGGAGGTGGCTTTCTACCGGCGCCTGTCCGAAGCCGACAAAAAAAGATTTGAGCAAAGCATCGCCCAATTCCTGGACGAAGTAACCGTCACCGGGGTGGAAACGGAGGTGACGCAGGCCGACCGCCTGCTGGTGGCCGCCAGCGCTGTGATCCCGCTCTTCGGCTTCCCCGGCTGGCGCTACCGCAACCTCAACGAGGTACTGCTCTACCCCAATACGTTCGATGAAGACTATCAGGTGAAGGCGGCGCAACGCGACATCATCGGCATGGTCGGCAGCGGAGCGATGAACCGCATGATGATCCTATCCCTGCCAGCCCTGCGCGATAGTTTCGCCCATCCGGAGCGGCGGCAGAACGTCGGCATCCACGAATTCATCCACCTGCTGGATAAGGCGGACGGCGCCACCGACGGCATGCCGGAAGTGCTTATTTCCCATGAATACGCAGCGCCCTGGCTGAAGATGATGCAGCACGAAATCGAAGAAATTAAGGATAGGGATTCCGACATCAACCCCTACGGCGCCACCAACGAAGCGGAGTTTCTCAGCGTGGCCGCCGAATACTTCTTCTCCCAGCCCGAAAAGTTTGAGCAAAAACACCCCGAATTGTACGCCATGATGAGCCGGATTTTCCGGCAGGAACCGTGAGAGCATGTTTGGAGGGCACCCTTTGGGCTAAAAAACATCCCTTTTTCGCTGATACAGCGTTGCTTTTTTCATCCGTACCTCTGGGTATGCACTTCAAAAAGCGCCTTGTCTCATCAAAAAATTGACGCTTTTTACCTCCAAAAGCGCCCTCCAAACATGCTCTGAGAGCATGTTTGGAGGGCAAAGGAGGGTGTGGTGTGGGCTACGCAGAGCCCGATGGTGGACGATGTACGAAGCCCTCCGGCAACAATTCCAGGGTTGGATGAGTTCGCGGTTCGGTATTCGCGGTTCGCAACCGCGGCAGCCTGCTTGGGTTTACCTGCGGCTAACCGTGTCCTCCTAAAACACGATCAAAAACCACTCCCGATAATCCTCCAGCACCTCGCCCATCTTGCTGCCGGCAGGGCCATGAAATTCCGCCAGAGGCACAAAGTCCGTTTCCCGGCCGATCCGCGCCTGAACGATGAGGCCGTACTCAGGGGAGAAGCCGCCGTAGGACAGTATGGTGGCTTTCCGGCCACGGCGCCAGTGGGCATAATCGCCAGAAGTAGTTGCTTCGAACGGGAACGAAAGATGTTGCTCCAGGTAGGCCAGCCAGTTGGCCTCATCGTTCTTTTCCGGATGGGCAAGCAGGATGGCCTGTAGCCGCTGATCCTGCGCCGGCGGCAGTTCCGCGAAGACATGTTGGTACAACAAGGTTCGGTAGGCCAGTTGCACCTTTTTCAGGGTATCTTTTTTCTTTCGCTTTTCCTTCACCAAAGACTCTTCATCCAGGAAATCAATGACATTAAACGCCCCTCCTCTCTCGGTAATATAGGCGCCGGGCAGCCGCTTCATAGAATCGATATCCAGCACTACATTATAAAAAGGTTCATCTTCTTCGAGCATCGCCTCCGAAACAATGCCGGCCAGGCCCTTCAGGCTGAAGGAAATCATGTCTTCCCCTTCAAAATAATCAACTTCCTCTCTTTCATTAATGCGCACGTAGGTTCCCACCGGAAATAGAGGGTCCGGGTTGGGATAATACACCTCCTCGTCATCCCAGAACAGATCGTCCATATCCTCCTCTTCGTAGCCCATCATCTCATTCATCATCGCCTGAAGGGGGTCCATGGAAGCCTGCGCCTGCGCCATAATATCGTCGAACAGCGGAGACATCTCGCCTCGTTTATCCGTATCCCGGAGCGCCGTTTCAAAGGCTTCCAGTATTTCCACAATGGGCTCCAGGTGTTGTAACCCCATTCCATCCTCCACCGAAAAGCCAGCCCGCTGCATGCCATCCACTTCGGTCAGCATTTGGCCCATATCGCTCTTGCGCAGCTGTCGAATCTCCTGGCTCAGGCGTTCCTGCTGCTGTTGCAGCAGATCGAGTTGATGCTCGAGGCGGCTGATCTTTAAATCCAGCACATCAACCGTGGCGGCGCCTTCATTGATGGTTTCGTCGGCCGTTTCGCCAAAAAGTTGCTCCATATCGAGCAGGGCCTGGATATCGTATTTTTCGTAGGCTTCATTAACTTGCTGCTGAAACTGATGGAACTGCTCCGCTTCCTTTTTGTTGCGGGCGCGGTCGGGGTGAAATTGTTTGGAAAGGCGCAGGTAGACCTTGCGGATATCGCGTTGTTCTTCGGTGGGCGGTTCCACCCGAAACTCCTTAAAGGCATCCCGGAATTTGGCGTCTTCCTCCTGGCTCTGAGCACGCTCAGCGGCCTGGGCTTCCAAATCCGGCATCTCTTCTCCTATTCCCCCGGTAAAGCCGCGGTACATCTCCTCGATCAGCGCCTTGTCCTGCCGGTTGAGGCGCTTATCCTTGCGTAGCTTCGCAATCAATTGCTCCAGGTTTTTCATGCCTTTAATCAACCGCCCCTGCAACTGCGTTACCTTATTGAATATCTTCTGATGGACCTCCGCTACCCGCTCCTGCGTATTTTGCAGGCGCGTCTTCAGGCTCTTCAGTGTTGTGCGGGTTCGTTTGACCTGGGCTTCCAGTTCTTCGACCAGGGCTTCTTTCTGCCGCATTTCCGGGCTCTTGTCAATCTTCATCGCGTATTTTTTAGTTTTAAAACTGGCAGATGCTCAACATCCACCTGTTCATGCGAATTGAAGGCAAATATAGGTTTTGTGACTTAAGCATACCTGTAAATTTCTTGTTATCTTGACGGATGTTTTTGCCCCGGAGTCCCGTGAATGAGGAAATGAATATAAAACAACATGTATTTATAATTGAATAACATCATTAAACGCATGGCAATTTTTAATCATTCACCCCTCCATTCATTCATTCATTCCTTGGAGGGGCTTTCCGGCCTCCGTCCGGCAGAGACGGAGTGCCCTCACTGATACACTGACAGAAACACAGACAAAACCATGCAGCGCATTGATTCCCTCTTCATAACCCTCAGCCCGTTGGGCGGCAGGGGTGTTTTCACGGCGGCGCCTATTTTGGAAGGCTCGCTCATCGAGGTGTGCCCCGTCATTGTAATGCCGGGCAACCACCGCCGGCACCTTGACGAGACCGGCCTGTACGATTACTATTTTATCTGGGGAGAAGAGGATGGCCAGTGTGCGATAGCGTTGGGATACGGCTCTCTCTACAACCACTCTTTCGAGCCCAATTCCGAGTACCGGGCGGACCTTACCGGCCTGACACTCGATTTCTACGCCCTGCGGGACATAGCCGCCGGCGAAGAAATAACCGTCAATTATAACGGAGACCCTGACAAGCGGGATAAGCTGTGGTTCAGCGCCCGGGCACTTGGAAAAAAATAGCCATTCGTGCTTTTGTACTAATTTTTACGCCCTATCCTTTTTTTTATCGAAAACAAATTTTATTTTTAGAAAATAGTCTCCCGTAATAGAACATATCAAAAAATACGCTAAAAACAAAGCAAGTTATTCCCTCTACCCCGTAACAAAAACTATTTCAGGGTTCAACCCGATCCAATCCACCATTTCCACAAATAGGCACAGTCAAGGGGGCCGGAGAAAAATAAGTTCCCCGTTTCAGGCGAGCTATTTTTTCGCCAGGCAAGGCGCGGGGAGGACGCATAGCCGAGCTACGCAACCGATCCCGCAACGAAGCCTGGCGGAAAAAGAGCCGTATCAAATGGGGAAGTTATTCTTCTCCGGGCCCAAGGAGCCTGGCCGGTAAAGGCTTGGTGCAATTGCCTTCATTTATTGCCTTCTATGTAGCTCCCGGAAGGCGGCTTTAGTATGTCTGCCGGAGGCCAACTGCCCTCCTGGCGCAAGAGGCCGGTATGTCGATTCCTTCAAATATTCATTCATCTTAGTAAAAAAACTCACTATGATTTTGAAAACTATTAACAAATTACTCCTTTTGGCCACATTGACGTTGGTGGCAACCGCACCGGCCTTCAGCCAGGCAGCGCTCAACGGTTGCAATGACAACGATCCCTGCACCATCGATGTCGAAGACATCTGCGGCAATTGCTTTCACATCCGGGTAGATTGTAGCGATATGGATTGTGACGATAATGACCCTTGCACAGTAGACGTCCTGGACATCAACGGCAACTGCCTGCACTTTCCAAAGAACTGTGATGATGGCAATCCCGCCACCGTGGACTACTGCGACAGTTGGGGCAATTGCCGCCACGACCTGATTGACTGCGATGACAACGACCCCAATACCACGGACTACGTCGGGCCCGACGGGCAGTGCCACCACGTTCGGGAGGTGTGCTGCGACGACGACGACCCCTGTACGGAAGATATTTACAACCCACAGACCGGCGAGTGTGTACACTTGCCCCGTTGTGATGACGACGACCCCTGCACCATCGACTACTGCGACCCGCAAACCGGGCAGTGCATCCACAAGCCTAAAAACTGTGATGACGGCGACCCCTGCACCATCGACTACTGCAACCCCTACACCGGCGCCTGCATCCATAAGCCCGACCCCAACTGCAACCCTTGCCAGGGTGTGAATTGTGATGACGGCAACCCCTGCACCATCGATTACTGCGACACCAATACCGGCGCCTGTATCCACAAGCCCAAAAACTGCAATGACGGCGACCCCTGCACCATCGACTATTGCAACCCGTATACCGGCGCCTGCATCCATAAGCCCGACCCCAACTGCAACCCCTGCCCGGGTATAGACTGTGATGATAACGACCCCTGCACCATCGACTATTGCAACCCACAGACCGGGCTGTGTGTCCACCAGCCCAAAGATTGTGACGATGGCGACCCCTGCACCATCGACTACTGCAACCCCTACACCGGCGCCTGCATCCACAAACCTGACCCCAACTGCACTCCCTGCCAGGGCGTCAATTGCGATGACGGCGACCCCTGTACGATGGATTACTGCAACCCCTACACCGGCGCCTGCATCCACAAACCCAAAAATTGTGATGACGGAGACCCCTGCACCATCGATTCCTGCAACCCCTACACCGGCGCCTGTATCCACAAACCCGACCCCAATTGCAACCCGTGTTATGGGGTGAATTGCGATGACGGAGACCCCTGCACCATCGATTCCTGTGATCCGTATACGGGTTATTGTGTGCATACGCCCAATCCGAATTGCCAGCTGGCCTGTAGCTTTACCCAGGGCTTCTGGGGCAATGCGGGCGGCTCCTTCAACGGACAAACCACCACCCAGATTCTACAGAGCATCCTGTCGAATGGGCCACTGGTAACAGGGGTAGTGGGCTATCGCTCCGTCACGATCAGCCAGGCCAACCTACAATGTATCTATGAACTGCTTCCGGGCGGGGGCAATGCGTCGGCACTTCCCACCAACACCGGAGACATCAATGTCCAGGCGCCCAATTGCAGCGTCGCGCCCATCCCGAGTTACAGTGACGGCAGGGTTCAGAACATCCTGCTGGCCCAAACGATGACCCTGGCCCTCAATGTGCGCTACGACCCGAACCTGGCCAACCTGCCGCTGAGCGACGCCTGCGTCAGTTTCCCCTGGTCTGTGTTGAACAGCCTGCCGGCCAATCCTACGGTACTCGACCTGCTCAACCACGCCAACCGGGTACTGGCGGGAATCGCCAATACGACGCCCAGTACGATCAATGCCGCGGTGGCCACCGTCAATGAGTATTTCGATGAATGTGCTTCCACCTGCACAGCCGCCAATGCTTCCGGAGAAGAGGGCCCATTGGCGGCGCCTGGCCTGAATGCCGCTGCCGCCTCCGCCGAACAGGGCTTCCGCCTGTACCCCAACCCGGCGAGCGGAGAAATCATGGTCAGCCTCCGGCAATACCAGGGCCTGCCGGCCAGCCTGCAGGTATACAGCATGCTGGGCGGCCTGGTGCATCAGCAGGAATTCACAGAGCTGCCGGCAGAGCCGGTCCGAATGGAGCTTCCCGGCCTCAGCAGCGGCCTTTATTTCATGAAGGTCCGCATCGCCGGCGAACAGGAAATGGGCAAAGAATTTGTGATCAGCCGGAATTGAAGCCAATGAGTTCCTCAAAAAAGCCTGGGTTGTTGCCCGCAGCCCGGGCCTAAGGGGCCGGAGAAAAATAAGTTCCCCGTTTCAGGCCAGAGGTTTTGTCGCTGGACAAGGCGCGAAGAACGCGCATAGCCCAGCTACGCAAGTGATGAGCAACGCAGTACAGCGGCAAAACCTGCCTGCTCGCCGCAAGGCAGGCAGGGATCGGCATCAAATGGGGAAGTTATTCTTCGCCGGGCCCTAATGGCTCAAATGCAAGATTTGTGCTAATGTTTGCAAGATTTATCCATCTGCCAAAGGCGATACTTTCTTATCTTGCACGCACTTATAATGGGGAATCTTTGTGGCGCTCTACCCGCTTTTGAGGTAGAGCGCCATTTTTATATCCATTCAATTCTATACTTTGCTTTTTTCCTCTCCTGGATTCGTTATTTTGGAAGCTAAACGAAAGCCAATATTATGAAACGGTTTGAAGCGCTTGATGTATTTCGGGGGATGACCATCTTCCTCATGATCATTGTCAATACGCCAGGTGACGGCGCCATGACCCTCTCGCCACTGCTCCACGCCCAATGGCATGGCTTCACGCCTACCGACCTGGTCTTCCCGTCTTTCCTGTTTGCCGTTGGCAATGCGCTGGTATTCGCCAACCGAAAATGGGAAGGCAAACCCTTTCGCGCCTATTTTGGGAAGGTGCTGAAGCGCACCCTCCTCCTTTTTTTGCTCGGTTACCTCATGTACTGGGCGCCGTTCTATAAATGGACGGATGCCGGCAGCCTCCTCCCCATTCACATTTCGGAGACGCGTATCTTCGGTGTGCTGCAGCGGATCGCTCTTTGCTATTTCGTAGCCTCGCTAATGATCCATTTCCTGTCGGAGCGGGCGCTCTGGGCCTGGTCCGCCATTTTTCTTTTCAGCTACTGGGGCATCCTCTATGCTTTTGGCGACTACACCCTGGAAGGCAATGCCGTTCTGAAACTGGACCGGTTCCTCATGGGAGACAGCCACCTGTACATGGGCGAAGGGGTTCCTTTCGACCCGGAAGGCCTGCTGAGCACCCTGCCTGCCATCGTGAACGTCATCGCCGGCTACCTCTTTGGCGCTTATCTAGTGCGCGGAGAGATCAACTACGAAAAAATTGCCAAGACGATGCTGGTGGGAACGGCCCTGCTATTTGCCGCCTACCTGTGGAACCTCAGTTTTCCGGTCAATAAAAAATTGTGGACCAGCTCCTACGTGCTGCTCACTGTCGGGCTGGACCTGCTGATCATGGCCGTTATCCTCTACACCACCAACCTGGCAAGCCGCAGGGCCCACTACCAATTTTTCCTCATCTTCGGTATGAATGCCCTGTTCATCTACCTTTTGTCTGAGTACCTGGCCATCTTTCTGTACTTCATCCGGGTGGATGAAGGGGTGTCGCTGTTTCGGTACACCTATTTATCGCTCTTCGGCTGGATGGGGCCTTACCTCGGCTCGCTGGCTTTTGCCCTGGCATTCACTATGGTGTGCTGGGCGGCGGGCTGGTGGCTGTGGAAGAAGAAGATATATATTAAGGTGTAAAAATTGGCCTTTCAACAACTGTAATTCCCGAATAAACCCTTACTTTGAAATAGCTCAAACAGTATATAAATTCTCATTCAACTGCCCTAACCATGTCAGACGCAACCAAGAAATACACCACCATTCACTACCAGCAGTACCTGGAACTGGAGAAAATCCTCGACGCTCAGCACCCCCGCTCGGGAGAGCTGGAAGAAAAACCGGCCCACGACGAAATGCTGTTTATCATCGTCCATCAGGTTTACGAATTGTGGTTCAAGCAAATCATCCACGAACTGGGGTCGGTCATAGAGATGTTTGAAAAGCAATGGGTGGATGAGCGCAACATCGGCGGCGCCGTGTCGCGCCTCGAACGAATCGTGGAAATTCAGAAACTGCTCATCCAGCAAATCCGGATCATGGAGACGATGACGCCGCTGGACTTCCTCGACTTCCGGAATTACCTCTTCCCGGCTTCCGGCTTTCAGAGTTTTCAGTTCCGTAAGGTCGAAGTGATGCTGGGCCTGAAGGCGGATCAGAGGCTGACCTACAACGAAGCTCCGTATTCGGCGGTCTTTACCGAAGAGCAGGCCCGGGAGCTGAAAGCGCTGGAAAGTGGCGGCACCCTGTTCGACGTAGTGGAGGCCTGGCTCGAGCGGACGCCCTTCCTGGAGTTTAAGGGCTTTCGGTTCCTGGAGTATTACCGGTCGGCGGTGCAGAACATGCTGGAACGGGAGCGCGCCGCCATCCATTCCACCGAATACCTCAGCCCGGAGAAAAAAGCGATGCGCCTGCAGATGCTGGGCAGCACCGACACCTACTTCCAGTCCGTGCTCGACGCCAAAGCCCACCGCCGGATGCGCGAGGAGGGCCAACTGCAGCTGTCCTACAAAGCGTCCATCGCCGCCCTGCTGATCAACCTCTACCGGGACGAGCCCATCCTGCAGATGCCCTTCAACCTGCTCATGCGCCTGATGGATATCGACGAGATGCTGACCTCCTGGCGTTACCGCCACGCTCAGATGGTGATGCGCATGCTGGGCCGCAAGGTGGGCACCGGAGGCTCGAGTGGGTATGACTACCTACACGCCACCGCTGTGAAGCACCATATCTTCAAAGACCTCCATAATATTTCCACGCTGTTGATCCCGCGTTCGGAACTGCCGGCATTGCCCAGAGAACTCCGGGAAGAACTGGGCTTTCACTATACCCAAAAAGAGTGATAGCCAGCTGTCGCCGCCTACACTGTTGCCGGAAGAATTTTTTTTTAAAAAATTGTAACCTTACAGCGCTTTTGCAGTAAACCTTACTGCGACTTTATTCTAACTGCAAGTATTCACTTTCCATCCTTCAAAGGAGTTGCGAGTCTTTATCTACCAAATACTGTGGCTGGCCAGAGGCGAAGTCTTTTTCGTCAACGAGGTTTTGTCTTTCTTCCAAGCAAGAAAGAGGACAAAACCGGCCGTAACAAACTTGAGTTCCATCCGTACAAGTGCTAAGCCAGTAATAAAAATTCAATAGTCCTTAAAACTACACAAACATGCAACTGAAAACTACCAGATTATTTATGGGCCTTATCATCCTGGTTATCGGGATGGGGAGCCAGTCCTGCGTAGGGTATAAAGATCTGGTCACCTTTAATGCGATTAATGATGTGCCTGAAAACCTAATATCAGACAGCACCATTCAGGTGACCCCCAACCCTGGATTCAAGGAATACAGGATACAGCCTTACGACCAGCTATTGATCAGGATTAACGCATTTGACGGCAGCACCGAAGAATTCCTCAACCGGGAGTTCGGCGTTGCGCAGGGCACTCCGAATACCAGAAACCTGCCCGAGGACGTATACTTTCGGAGCATTAGTGTGAGTGACTCGGGAACGGTCACACTCCCCTTGCTGGAAGAAATTTCAGTAGAAGGCATGACTACCCTTGAATTGAAGGCGAAGCTGGATGAAAGTTACAAGCCGTACCTGCGCTTTGTGTCGACCAACGTCAAAATGGCCAACATGCGGGTCACTGTTTTGGGAGAAGTGAGCAACCCCGGCGTTCATTACTTATACCAGGAGCGAAACACCATTCTGGATGCGATCGGGCTGGCCGGCGATTTTACCGAGTTTAGCAACCGGAAGCGGATCAGGATGATCCGGCTGACCGAAGAGGGTTCCAAAACCGTGTTTCTCAACCTGAGCCGGCCGGAATTTGCAACAACAGAATTCTTTTATGTGCAACCTCACGACCTGATTTACGTAGAACCCCTCAAAGCGAAATCATTTGATGTGAGTTCCGAATCGGTAGGGCTGATTTTTTCAGCCATATCGGTAGGAGCTTTACTGGTTAACCTTATTATTAAAAAATAATCACTAAACAATCGCCCCTATACTATTCCTGATTTACCTGATCATCAGGGCGCCGTTTAGAATAATGCTACAGATATGGAAAGCCCAAAATTAACCGGTAGTAATATTTATGCTGATCTAAACCTGGAAGGTTTATTGAAAAAAATATGGGAAAAGAAGTTCCTTTTTGCAGCCAGTGTGGCCCTTTGCGTGGGCATCGCCTATGCTTATGCCAAGATCGTACCCCCTCTCTACGCTGTAAAAACAACTTTGCTCATCGACTCCTCGGGAAGCAGCCGCAAACTGGGGGATAGCAAATACGTCGAGGGAGGAGTCGGGCTCATAGATATGGATAAGAACCTATCCAATGAAATGGGTATCCTTAAGTCCTACAGCCTCATGGAGAAGACGGTTAAGGACCTGGACTTTCAGGTTTCCTACTATACGGGCAAATGGTATAAGGAACGGGAGGCTTACGGCTACTTCCCTTTTGAAGTAGAACTCATCGATACCAGCGCCCAGATGTTCAACGCTCGTTTCTATGTCGAAATACTCTCCGACCAGCGCTTCCGGCTGAGCGTAAAATCCAAGGAATTTGATGTTTCCAACCCCGCCACCAATACCGCGCGAAAAGTAGAAAGGGACTTTGAATTCTCCGAGGTGTTTTTCTTTGGCAAGGAAGTTGTCCACGACTACTTTCACTTCATCGTTAAAAAACCCGACTATAAGGTCGTGCTGGCGGATTTTGAAGGCCAGGATTTGTCTTTCCAGATTCATAGCCTTCCCGGCCTGGCCAAAGCTTTTGCCGCTAAGCTGGAGGTCTCACAAGTTGATGTCAACGCCAGCATTCTCAAACTGACCTCGCTGGGGCAGGTTCCCAAGAAAGAAGTAGACTTCCTGACCAAGCTCTCCGAACATTACATCCAGAGCAAGCTGGATGAACGGGATGAAATTGCGATGAGCAAGGAAAGCTTCATTCGGGAGCAACTGGCCGGTGTCACAGACTCGTTGGCCAGGGCGGAATTGAGGCTGGAAGCCTTCCGAAGCAGGGCCCAGGCTGTAGACCTGACCCAAACCGCCACCAATGCCCTCAACCAGGTGCAGGGCCTTCAATCGACCAAGGCTCAGTTGGAACTGAAGGTAAAATACTACAATTCGCTTCTTCAGTACCTCAGCGACACCAGTAGCATTGACAAGATCATCGCCCCTTCCGTTGCCGGGATCGACGACCCGATACTCAACGACAACCTCCTGGAATTGAAGCGCTTATACTCCGAGCGGTCTCGCCTGAAGTATTTTAAAGGCGATAAAAGCTATGACCTGGAGATCATCAGCCAGCAGATTGTGTCCACCACCCGCTCTCTGCGGGAAAACCTGAAGAACCTGATCAATTCCTCCATGCTGGCGCTTGGCAACCTCGACGGCCAAATCCTCACCTACGAAGGGACGATCAGCCAGTTGCCGAGTAGTGAAAAACAACTGCTCAACTACCAGCGCAAGACGAACCTCTACGAAAACCTGTTTAACTACCTGAGCCAGGAACTCGCCAAAACCGGCATCGCCCGGGCGGAAGATATCCCGGACACGAGAGTGCTGGATACGCCGCGAATGATAGGAAACGGGCCGGTAGAACCCAAGAAGGGAATGCTCGTCATACTGGGCTTCCTCATCGGCTTGATCCTGCCGCTGGGCCTGGTTATCATACAGCATTCTATAGATGAAAAGGTTCAGGATATCGGACAGTTGGAATCCTTTACCAAGATACCGGTGGCGGCAAGTATTGCCCACGACTACAGTGAGGTGAAGCCCACGCTGACCAACGATGTACAGCTGGAATGGCAGGTCCAGGAATCCTTCCGCGACCTGTGCGCCAAGATACAGTTTCTCATTACCGACCCTTCCAAAAATGTGATCGGCCTTACTTCTACGGTTCCGGACGAAGGGAAGACCTTCTGCGCCCTCAACCTGGGCCTCAATTTCGCAAGGGGGGGTAAAAAGACCCTGTTGATCGATTCCGACTTCCGGGTGCCCAGCCAGATCAAAGAAGACGGCGCCCTGAAGAATAAAGGATTCTCCGATTACCTAAAAGGAGGCTCTGTAACCATTGACGACATCATTCACGTGAGTGACCATACGCCGAACCTTCATTACATCCCGACGCGTATCGAGGAAAACTTCAACCCGCAGGAGTTGCTGACCAGCCCCTTGCTGGAGTCTATGCTCCAGGAACTGAAGGGCTCTTATGATTACATCATCATTGACTCTCCGGCGGTCGGGCTGGTTTCGGATTTCCTGCTGATATCCAAATTCCTGGATATCCAGCTGTTCGTCATCCGTAGAAAGGTGTCCAAACTGTCCTTCCTCACCGGGCTGGAAAAGTTGATCAAAAAGGGGAAAATGAAAAATACCTTCCTCATTTTCAACGACGCCATTGGCAAATCCTTTAAGTATGGCTACGGCGACTACAGCTACGGGTATGGTTATGGATACGGCTACGGAGACCCCAAACAGAAGGGCAGAAGCAAGAGTAAAAGAAGTAAAAACGGAGTTATGAATGGAAAAGCTGAAGAAAAGAGCAAAGACATTCGGAAATAACTTTTGAAAAGCGGGCTATGGGTTACCGTTTATCGGCGCCGTGCGAAGCACTACCCCACCAAACGGTACTCCATAGCCTCCAGAGATAAGAGGCAAAAAAAATCCCCCAGGTAGACAGCTGCCGGTGAGTTGATCCATTTAAACACCTCACTACCCCCTTACTCCGGCGGCTATACACCCTATTTTCTTCTAAGAGCTTTGTTGACAACGGAGTGGCAGGCGCCGCTTATGTTCCAGGCTAGATTGACAGCTTGAAAAGATTCTATTAATTATTACAACAAATCAATATTTATCATGACAAAGACAGCAATTGTCTGTGGAGCCGGTGGCTTCATAGGAGGCCACCTGGTTAACCGCCTTCAGAAGGAAGGATACTGGGTACGGGGGGTTGACCTGAAAGAAAACGAGTACGGCAATGACAAGGCCGATGATTTTGTAATCGGGGACCTTCGGGACCCACGGGTATGTGAATCCCTCTTTGACCGCAAGATCAACGAGGTGTACCAGTTGGCTGCCGATATGGGCGGCGCCGGTTACATCTTTACCGGTGATCACGATGCAGTAGTGATGCACAACTCGGCACTGTGCAACCTCAACATGCTGGAAGCCAGCCGGATCAACGGGGTAGATAAAATCTTCTACTCCTCTTCTGCCTGCATGTACCCCGAATACAACCAACTGGACCCCGACAACCCCAAGTGTTCCGAAGACTCGGCCTACCCTGCCGCTCCTGACAGCGAGTACGGATGGGAAAAACTGTTCAGCGAACGCCTTTATCTCTCTTATATGAGAAACTATGGCATGGAAGTGCGCGTAGCTCGTTTCCACAACATCTTCGGCCTGCAGGGCACCTGGGATGGCGGACGGGAGAAAGCACCGGCCGCACTCTGCCGCAAAATAGCTATGGCGGAAGATAATGGCGAAATCGAAATCTGGGGCGACGGCATGCAAACCCGCTCTTTCCTCTACATCGACGAATGCCTGGATGGCGTCCGCCGCCTGATGGAATCTGACTGGTCCGGGCCGGTAAATATCGGCTCTGAAGAAATGGTTTCCATCAACGATTTTGTAGATATGATTGCCAAAGTGGCCGGTAAAACCATCCACAAGAAGCACATTGAAGGCCCACAGGGCGTACGGGGAAGAAATTCCGACAATGCGCTGATCTACGAGAAACTCGGCTGGAAGCCTACGCAACCCCTGGAGGAAGGCGTCCGTAAAACGTATGAATGGATCACTGAACAGATCAGAATCCGGGAAAGCGTTGAAGCCTAAAGGCGATAAGGGGCCGGAGAAAAATAAGTTCCCGTTTCAGGCCAGAGATTTTGTCGCTGGACAAGGCGCGAAGAACGCGCATAGCCCAGCTACGCAAGTGATGAGCAACGCAGTACAGCGGCAAAAGATCGGCATCAAATGGGGAAGTTATTCTTCGCCGGGCCCTAAGAGAATGAGCTGTCCTGTTTTTTCTGGGATGGCTCCCCTCTCTTCTATTTTTGGCTAAACCGGTTCCCCTTATTTTTTTACGCGCCCAATAGATCAACCCAACTATTTATTCAAAAAACAGGGCCTACACCCAAACATTTATTCAGAGTCAGCAATATCTATTTTATTCTGCCTGAAACCTTTAGAAACACAAAAACAAAGGGGGGGGATAAACCAGAACCGCGCCCCGCCCAAAATTACACGCATCCCATGAATAGAGAACAACAAGGCAGGAAGTTCCATGTCGTTTATTTAGGAGAGTCCGGTTTCCCGATCGGCCTGGCGGCCATTCAAAAGACTATTCTGCTGGGCAAGGCCCTCGCTACTTCCAACGCCCGGTTGACGGTAATCAACCGCAAGGGCAAATTCAAGCCCGGCCAGCCGGTGCAGGTCGAGCCCGAGGGAGAATACGAGGGCATCCATTACATTTATACTTCCGGCACCGTCTACAAACCGGAGGGGTTTCTCAGCAGAAACATCCAGAAGTTGCGCGGTATTGTTCAGGAGTTTCTGTATCTGCGCAAACTGGCCCAAAAAGGAGACCTGGATGCCGGCATTATCTCCTGCCGGGACTTCATACAGGTAGTCCTGTACCGCCTGTACTCCCAACTGCTTGGTTTTCCCATCGCCCTGTTGTACGTAGAGTTTGCCTCGGCTATGCAACACCGGCAAGGTTGGCTCACCCGGATCAATGACTACCTGTTCGACAACCTCATGGTGAAGCGAATGGACGCAGCGCTACCCATCAGCGAGCTGCTGGCAGATAATTTCCGCAAAGTCGCTCCCGGCAAGCCCATTTTCAAGATACCGGTCATTTGTGACTTCAAGCCCTTCGAGCAGCCCAAACGGGAAGGACAGGAACCCTATTTCCTGTATTGCGGCGCCCTCGATTACAAAGAGGTGGTCGACTTCATTCTCGAGTCTTACGACCGCCTGCCCGGCCACTCGGATGCAAAATTGCACCTGCTCGTCAGCGGTGGTAAAAAGAGCCAGTATGAGCAGCTGGATGCAGATATCCGGAAGATGAAGAAAGCCGATAAGGTCAGGGTATTTTCCAATGTGCCCTACTCCGAGCTGATAGACCTGTACGTCAACGCGATTGGCCTGCTGATCCCCCTGCGGCCCACCCTGCAGGACGCCGCCCGTTTCCCGCATAAGATTGGAGAATATACGGCGGCGGCCAATCCAATTATCACGACCAAAGTAGGAGAGGTGCCTCATTATTTCGAAGACGGGGAGACAGCGCTGGTATCCGATCATTACGATGCTTCCGAATATGCGGCAAAAATGAAATTTGTCGTCGACCACCCCCAGGAAGCGGCCAGGATCGGCCAACAGGGAAGAGAACTGGGGCTGCGCGAGTTTAACTACCTGAACTATGGGCCCCGCCTGAAAACCTTTCTCCAGAACCTCAATGGTAATGGAAAACACGCTTGAAGGCTCAATTCCAATGCGCCTTTGATAACCGAGTAAGTATATGAATCGCCGAAGAACATATAAAGAAAACAAAGCCTACGAAGTTGACCTGCTGGTGCTGGCCAGGGATATTTGGGACAAGAAAATCGTTTTTGCCCTAAGCCTGGCCATCTGCATGGCGATAGCCTACCTGTACACCCAGGTCGCAACACCGGTATATCAGGCCAGCACCTCTTTGTTCTTCGACCTTTCAGGAAAAAACCGCGAATTTGGAGAAAACTACGAATTACTGGGAGACGAGGTCATGGTGATGCAGCGGAAAAAGAACCTGTACAATGAAATGGGAACGCTCAGCTCCTTCCATCTTTTGGAAGAAACGATGAAAGAACTCAACTTCGATGTCTCCTATTATACCGGCAGCTGGTATGGGGCGGAAGAGCACTACGGCTTCTTCCCTTTCACGGTGGAACTGATCGATACGATGCCTCAGATGTTTGAAGTGCCTTTTTACCTGGAAATACTATCGGACAGCCAATACCGGCTCACGGTAGAGTCCAGGAACTTCACCATGTCTAACCCTACAACCCATACGACACACATCGTCGACCGCAAATTCTATTATTCAGAAACCCACTCTTTTGGAGAGCCGGTCATTTCTGACTATTTCCACTTTATCATTAAAAAGACGGATTCGCAAAGGCCATCGAGTGATTTCCAGGACAAGGAACTCTTCTTTAAGGTTCACGATATTGAAAGCCTGGCCGATTCCTATCAGGAGAAACTGGAAGTGGAAGAAGTGATTGGCGCCAGCATGCTCCGCCTGAAATCCAGGGGCGAAGTCGTCAAAAAAGAGATCACCTTCCTCGAAAAATTATCCGCCAAATATATTGAAACCAAACTCAACGAGCGGAAAGAGCTGGCCCAACAGCGGGAGGACTTTATCCGCGGCCAGCTGTCCAACATCTCCGATTCGCTGGCACAGGCAGAGCTGAAGGTGGAAAGTTTTAAAAGAAACGGGAAAATAGTGAACCTGGCCCAGAAGGCCATCACCATACTCAATAAGATCATAGAACTGGAGTCTTCCCGGACACAATACGAATGGCAGATCAAATACTGCAATGCCCTGATCAAATACCTCGCCGACAGCTCCAAGATAGACAAGGTGATCGCGCCGGTCGCCATGGGTATCAACGACCCTCTGCTCAACCACAGCCTGCAGGAACTCCAAAAGCTCTATTCGGAAAAAAGCCGTATGAGTTACTTCAAGGGCAGGCAGAGTCACGACATCAAAATGCTGGACGCCCAGATTCTCGATGCCACCCGGTCGATCCAGGAAAATCTCAAAAACCTGATCCGGGCCTCTGAAGAATCTCTTAAAAGTATCAACCAAAGAATCGAACAGCAGGAAGAACATATGGCAGAGGTGCCCCGCCGCCAGAACCAACTGGCCTACTACGAACGCAAAAGCACCTTGTTTCAGAACCTTTACAACTACCTCAGCCAGGAACTGGCCAAAACGGAGATCAGCAGAGAAGAGAACATACGCGATATCAAGGTGCTGGACGAAGCCACCATGACCGGCAGCAAACCCGTAACGCCCCAAAACAAACTGATCATGCTGATAGGCGTGCTGGTTGGCTTGGCCCTGCCCCTCACCTGGCTCATCATTCACGAATCCCTCGATGATACCGTACAGGATATCCTGTCCCTGGAGAACGCCACCGACATCCCAGTAGCGGCAAGCATTGCCCACCTGGACTCGAAACACAAATCCATCTGGCAGGTTAAGGAGTCCTTCCGCGAATTGTGCGCCAAGGTGTTCTTCACCGAACCCGATGCCCGCAAGAAGATCATCGGCCTGGGCTCGACCATTCCCAACGAAGGCAAGACCTTCTGCGCGATCCATCTGGCGCGCAGCCTCGCCGACGCCGGCAAAAAAGTTATTCTGGTCGATGCGGACTTCCGGGTTCCCAGCCAGATCAAGAGCCTGGTTGACATTACCGGTTATGGATTATCGGATTACCTGATGGATGAGCACCTGCCGATCGAGGAAGCCATCTATTTTGACGCCAAACAGCACAACCTCCATTACCTTCCGACCCGGATCGAAGACCGCAACCCCCAGGTTATACTGACCAGCGCCCGGATGAAACCAATGATGGCCAGGCTAAAAGAGGACTACGATTACATTATCATCGACAGCCCGGCGCTCGGGCTGGTCTCTGATTATCTGCTGTTGTCTCGCTTCATCGACTTCCACCTGTTTGTCCTGAGAAGGAAACATTCCAAATTAACCTTCTTGTCCGGACTGGAAAAGTTGGTTAAAAAAGGAAACATAGACAGCGCACACCTCGTATTAAATGATGTGCCAGGTGAAGCATTTTATTATGGGGAATCTTATTATATGGAGGAGGCCCCTGAGAAATTGATGAGCCTCAAAATTTAATGCCACCATGGAAGAACAATTATTGAAATTAGACGGGTTAGATCTTGCTTTGATCAATGCTTATTTTGTAGCGGCATTTTTCATTGCGGTGTACTTCGTTCGCCAGAGCCAGGTGGAAAATAAATTCGAGCTGCTGGTTATTTCGTATTTCCTGTTGACCGGTGAATACAATGACCTGCTCACTTTTTCTATCCCGGGCATTAGTTTCTTTGAAATTCAGCCGGAGCGATTTCTGCTGCTGGTCTTTGGCTTTTTCCTGTTCCGGAATTTTGCGTTTCCCGGATCCATTAAACAAACCAAAATCCGGAGTTCCCCCTGGGTGCAACCCTTGTTTATCGTTGCGCTGGTTTTGGCCATAGGTTCTGTGATCGTTTCTCTTTTTGTACACGTCAATGACCTGAGCTTATCGGAGGCCATCGTGAAATCCCTGAAACCACTGAATATTCTGGTCATGGTTTATTCTTTTTACCTGCTTTCCAGTGAAAAGATGATAGCGACCATTGGCAAGGTCATCATAGTCACGGCGGTTGTTACCAGTGTGATCTGTGTGATCCAAACCGTAGCAGATACTATGTTCATGCGGGTCGGCGAACAGCGCAGCGCCTTTGGCGATGTCCTGCGGGCTACGGGAATATTTAAAACCGAACGCATCAACGCCTATTTTTTGATCCTGGCAATGGCCTGGACTTTGATCACCCTTCAGAACGTCAGGCTGAAATATATGCTGTCTATGTTGTTTGCAGTGGCGGTGATTTTCACTTTCCACCGGATGAGCTGGCTGGTCATGACTCTCGTTTTGTTCATCTACTTTGTGAAGATACAACAAGTGAGCCCGACCCGTTTGATCTTCGCCGGATTGATAGGCCTGACCCTGGTGCTGTCTGTCTATACTTTCTTCTTCCAGGATATCATGCAATCATCCCTGGTGCAGGAGCGGCTAACCGACAGTGTTGATGGGCGGAAAGGATACTATACCATGGTTATTGACAACATCGGGCATCAACCTGTTTTTGGCTACGGTGGTAAAAACAACGAAGTTTACTACCAGGCCATGTTACAAGTCACCCGGCAACTCAACCGGGCGACCGGGGCGGATGGAGGCATCCACAGCGGTTATTTTTCGACCCTGTTCTACTATGGCGTTCCGGCGCTGGTATTTTATATCTTGTTTGTGGTATTGGCTATTTTATACTTTTACCGGTTGACAACGTACAACATTTTCTTCGCCATCCCCTTTTTGCTGGCGGTGATCTATGCCGTTGGCAACCTGACCAACACCCTGTTGTATTCCGGGATCGGCGTCTTTTACGCCATGCACCTGGGCCTGGGCCTGGGGGCCCGGTACCAGCGAGGGTTTATATATGGAGAAATCAAGGATTTCAAAATTTCTTTTAGAAAAACGCTTCCGGAAATAGGTTAGACCGCACAGCAACCTGACGTCAATTTGAGCGACTTTACCCCCTTCCAATTCTCTGCACAGAGGCTAAAATCATAAAAAAAAAAAGCTTCGGCAGGCGTCGCCGCCTGCCCTGGCCGCTTGATATACAGTGCACCGGCTGCGCTGGATCATCCTGTTTTTAATTACATAAACCGTCAAACCGTCAATTAGTAAAAACTCTAGGTACTATGGATCAGAACCAAACCTTCGAACAATTTCTAGCTAACCAGGTTCCGGAGATATCCCCCTGGAACTTCCTTATCAATCTGGTGCTTACCGCTCTGCTGGCGCATCTATTAGGACGAATTTACGCCCGCTATGGCGCTTCGCTTTCGAATAAGAAGTCGTTTGCCGCCAATTTTGAGCTCATCGCCGTCACCACCATGATCATCATTACGATCGTGAAATCATCTCTGGCCTTGTCGCTGGGTTTGGTGGGCGCACTGTCTATCGTCCGCTTCCGGGCTGCCATTAAGGAACCGGAAGAACTGGCGTACATCTTCCTGACAATCGCACTGGGCCTGGGCTTCGGCGCCGACCAGCGGATTGTCACCTCCATCGGTTTCTTCTTTGTGCTGGCCGTGATCTGGGGAAAACACTTCCTCAAGCCTACCGACGCACAGCGCAGCCTCAACTTCACTGTCATGTCCGAAAATGTCCTGGGTATTTCCCTCGACAGTATCGTTGAAACCATCATGCCGCACTGTAAGGAGCTGGAGATGAAGCGCCTGGACGAGAACAAAAACTATATGGAAGCCGCCTTCGTCGCGGAGTTTAATAATTTCAAAGACCTGAATAAGGCTCGCGCGGCCCTGCACGGCCTCGACAACTCTATTCAGATCAGCTTTTTGGATCAAAACGGAATAATTTAATATCATGAAAATTAAGCAGCAGAACAACGGTTCAAACCGATCCAGAGAGATCCTCGATTTGCTTAAAGACAAGAAATCACTGAGGGTTTGGATCTTGCGTTTAGCAGGCGTTGCAGCGGTAGTCGTCATGTTTTTCGCAGCACTGGGATACGGCGCCTACCTGAAAAAAACCGGAGATACCGGCTACTACAAGCACGCCTTATTGAAAATTGCCGACCTGGACTTTTCCTTCATCAAGAATTACGCAACCGGAAAGCTTTCAGGCCTGGACAAAGTAGATATTGACATCAAGTTCAAACACATGCTCCGGCTTCAGTACCTCCGCGAACAGGCCCGGGAGAATGGTATGATCACCGATGAGCAAAAGAATGAGGAATTCCCGGCAAAACTGACCATCAACGGCGTCACACATGACGTGAAGATCGCCCTGACCGGGATGATGACCGTACACCTGGAAAACGACTCCAAGTGGTCCTTCGAGGTCAAGGTAAAGGGTGGCGACACCATCAAGGGAATGAAACGCTTCGGCATGTTGCTTCCGGACACCCGGGGGTATGTGACCGACTGGCTGGGCATGGAGCTCATGAAAGAAAGAGGCATGATGGGCCTGAGGGTAGACTTTGTGGACGTGTCGATCAACGGCAAGCCCAAGGGCATCTTCTACATGGAAGAGCGCTTCGACAAATACCTGGTGGAAAACAACAGCCTCAGAGAAGGCATCATTTTCAAACTCCAGGAAGACCTCAACCCCTATAAGGAAAGCCAACTGATGGAGAGCCCGGGAACCCGGGACCAGTTGCTTATGATCAAGCGGATGTGGCAGGACGTGCTGGCCGGCAACCTGGAACTCGGCAAGTTCCTGGACCTCAAAAAGGTCGCCCAGGCCTTTGCCATCACCGACCTGATGAACAACCGGCACGCGCTCTACCGCTTCAACCTGCGCTTCTACTTCAACCCGATCACCGGGCTGGCCGAGCCCATCGTCCGCGAATGGGGCGCTATGCACAAAAATGACCCGAATCAATGGTCGATCATCCTGGAACAACCCAGGGAAATCGGCACCCAACGCTACAAACTGGAGCAGGACAAGGTACTGAAGATGATCTTCGACAACCTCGAATTCAAGCGCTATTACCTCCAGGAAGCCCAGGTGATCAGCCAGCCTCAGTTTCTCGATCAGTTCCTGGCCAAAAATGGCGACAAGCTTCACAAAATCGTCAGTAAGGTGTATGCTGATTGGCCGTTCTACGACCTGCCTACTTACTTCCTGTACGAGAACCAGAAGTACATCCAGTCTGCTCTGGCGCCGGATAAGGACCATATCATTGCCTATTTCGGCCAACAGAAAGATTACGAACTCAATGTTCAGATACGCAACACCCAGGACCTGCCCGTTGAGATCAAACATCTCAGCTGGCGCGACACCTTCTACTTCTATCCCAAGGAGCCCATCATCCTCGATGCCGGGCATACGGTAGCCAGAGAGGACATCCAAACCTTCACCTTTAAGATTCCTCCTACTATCACCTGGGCGGATTCCCTGCTGGAGGAACTGAAGATATCCTACAACCTCCTGGGGCTGGATAATACCGGCGAATCGGTCCTGGTTTTCCCCTGGACTTACGAAAATCGCGCGGCCCACGCCTGGAACCCGATCGTAAGAGACGCCAACCACACTTCCTTTGACTTTATAGAGGAGGCGCCGGAAACCAATGTTATCTCTATTCCCAAAGGCGAATGGACCCTGGACAGAGACCTGGTCATTCCCGCCGGGCGCCGCCTGGAGGTAGAAGCCGGCGCTCAGATCGACATGGTCAACAATGCCAAGGTCATCTGCTACTCTCCGGTCTACTTTATGGGTACGGAGCAGGACACCATCCTGGTGCATTCTTCAGACCGGACTGCCCAGGGATGGATCATCATCCGGGCCGACGAACGCTCTTCACTGGAGCACACGACCTTTGACCACCTGAACTGCTCGCGCGAAAAGGGCTGGGGAGTCTCCGGAGCCGTCGTCTTTTACGAATCACCCGTCGATTTCAACTACGTGGCCTTTATCGGCAATCAGATCGGGGACGACTTCCTGAACGTCGTTCGCGCCAACTTCATGATGGAAAATTCTTTATTCAAGGATATCAATGCAGATGCCTTTGACTGTGACTTTTGCACCGGAACGGTAGCCAACTCTTCCTTTATTGACGTTGGCAACGACGGCATTGACGTCTCCGGAACCGAAATCCAGGTCAGCCATGTCTTTATGAACCGCATTGGCGACAAAGGCCTCAGCGCCGGAGAAGGCAGCAATATGACCGCTCAATATGTGGAGATCATCAATTCAGAGATCGCTCTGACCAGCAAAGACCGGTCCCGGCTCGTCGTCTCCGACAGCAAGGTTACCAACTGCCGGATCGGCGTCACCACCTTCGAGAAGAAGCCGGAATTCGGGCCTGCTTTTGCAAAGGTGAACCGGGTCACGATCGAAGGGGCGGAACTTCCGTACCTGATCGAGGCCAACTCGGGCTTTGTCCTGGACGATGTGGCCTTCCCTCCCAATTACGAGGATGTGAAAAAGATTCTGTACGGGGCCGAGTTTGGAAAGGCCAGTGTGAGATAGAAGGGTTGAGGAAGGTGGAAGTGGGAAGGCGAAAGTGGGAAGTCGGAAGGCGGAAAGATCAATGGAGAACATCCGTTTTGACCCCTGTTCCCAATTCCGACTTCCGACTTCCGACTTCTCCAAGAATCAAAAATGTTATGCAGATCAATTTGTTAGACCATCAAGGGATTACTTGATCATGAAAATCAAAAATAAAAATAAAATATCCCGCTTTCCTGGCCTCGTCCGCGATTTTTTGAGGAAGCGCAGATCACTGGTCGCCTGGGCCTTACGACTGGGAGCGGTGCTGGTTGTTGTCGTCCTTTTCTTTTCGGTATTCCGATATGGCATTTACCTGAAAGAAGCCGGGCACACCACCTACTTCAACAACGCCATGCAGAAGCTGGTGAAACTTGACTTTTCCTTCGCCGGCAACTATGCTAAAGGCAGGGTGGCGGAGCTGGACGAAATCGCCATAGACATCAAATTCAAACACCTGTTGCGCCTGCAGTACCTTCGGGAAATGTCGATGAAGGAAGGCCTGATCCTTCCGGAGTACAAAAACGAGGAGTTCCCGGCCAAGCTGACGCATAATGGCAAAACCATTAACGTTAAAATTGGCCTGACCGGCATGGTGGCAAAATCCCACCTCCGGAACCCGGCAAAATGGTCGTTTGAGGTCAAAGTCAAAGGCAATGAGACCTTTATGGGGATGAAGCGTTTTGCCATGCTCCTGCCTTCCACCCGAGGATACCTGACTGACTGGCTGGGCTTCGAGCTGATGAAAGACAGAGGCCTGATGGGCCTGCGGGTCGATTTTGTAAATATCTCCATCAATGGTAAATCGAGTGGGATTTATTATATGGAGGAGCGTTTCGACAAATACCTGATCGAGAACAACCGGCTCAGAGAAGGAGTCTTCTTCAAAATAGAGAAAGGCCTGGAGCCCTACCAGGAAGGCAGGCTGATGCAAAATCCGGCAACCCGTGACCAGGTATTGATGATCAAGCGCCTGTGGCAGCAAGTCATGGTGGGCGACGTGCCTCCCGGTAAGCTCTTCGATTTGAAAAAGATGGCCCAGGTATTTGTCGTTTGTGACCTGATGAACAACAAACACCCCCTGGCGGCACAAAACCTGCGCTACTATTTCAACCCCGTGACCGGCCTGGCGGAGCCGGTAGCCCGGGAATGGGAAGAACTGTATGACAATGACCCCCTGGAACTGGCCCTGTTTTTGGAAAAACCCCGGCCGGCGACCCGCCACTTCCGGTTCGAGCGCCTTCCTTTTATTCGAATGATCTACGACAACCTGGAGTTCAAGCGGTACTATATCCGCGAGGCGGCGGAGGTCAGCCAGGTGCAGTTCCTCGACCATCTGTTAAAGCGCAACGAGGATAAATTGAACGCTTTGCTGAAAAAAGTTTATCAAACCTGGCCTTTTTATGAGGATCCTACTCAATTCCTCTACGACAACCAGCGGTACATGCGGTCCGTCCTCTTTCCGGCGTCCGAGCAACTCAGTGCTTATTTCAATCAAAAGGACGGAAACCGGCTAAACATTTATTTGCAGAATCAACAGTACATGCCTCTGCAGATCGACTATCTGACCTGGCGGGATTCCATCCGTTTTTATCCGGAAGCACCCATTGCGCTGGATTCTAAAGTAAAAGTGCCCAAAGGCGAAATCCTGGCGTTCAACTTTACGATACCGCAGGGCCTGCGCTGGGAGGAAGCCATGGCCGGAGAATTGAAAGCCCACTACAACCTTCTGGGGCTGGCGCCTGGCGCCAAAACAACCCCGGTACTCCGGGAATCGGATGAAGCCTCTTTGGCGCAAAGCGGGTTCGGAGAGGCCAGAGCGGCCAATTACGCATCCTTTGACTTCATCAAGCAGAACGAAGAACAAAATACCATTACCATACCGGCGGGCGAATGGACCCTTAACCAGGATCTGGTCATACCCTCGAATAAGCATTTCGAGATTGAAGCCGGCGCCCGGATCGACCTGGCCAATCAGGCGAGGATCATCAGTTATTCGCCGGCCTCCTGCCAGGGCAGTGAGGAAAACCCGGTCCTGATCCACTCTTCGGATGGATCAGGAAAAGGGCTGATGGTAATCGATGCGGCACAGCCTTCGTACTTCTCGCACACCACCTTCGACCAGCTCTCCGGCCCTGAAAAGGAAAGCGGGCAGTCTTTGGGCGCCATCACCTTTTATAAATCGCCGGTGACGATCCATTCCTGCATTTTCTCCAATAATAAACAGGGCGAAAGCTTGCTCAGCGTTATCCGCGCTGAACTCGCCATCGACCAGGCATTATTCACCCATATTGCCGGCAACGCCGTTGAAGGTGACTTCTGTACCGGTTCCATCAGCAATTCTTCCTTTGTCGACATTGGAGGGAACGGGATCAACCTCCGGGGGGTGGAACTCAACCTCAGCCACCTGTTCTTTAACTCGGTCGACGGAGCAGGCATCAGCGCCGGTGAGGAAAGCGAACTCGAGGCCAGATGGATCGACCTGTGCAATGCCGCCGCCGGCGTTGTTTGCAAAGACGAATCCAGCATGTCACTGGCCGACGCCCGGTTCACCAACAGCCAGGTGGGCATAGCGGCTTTTCAGGAAAAAAACAACTTCGGCCCGGCCTTCGTCACTGTCCAGAGGGTCGAGTTTGCCGAAACGCCCTCCCCCTTCCTGGTAGAAATGCAGTCTGGCATAACCCAGGATGGAATACCGGTTGCGGAAAATGCGGAAAAGGTGAAAGATATCCTGCTTGAACAAGAGCGGAAAGCCACCAGCGAGCCAACCGAGGATTTGTAATCCCATGAACCACCAATGACACCATGAACTACAAAGCAGTTTGGAATAAATACGTTGCAAAAGGACACGAAAGGACGATCAAGGCGAAGAAGAATGTACTGCTGGCTGTTTTCCTCAAAGGCATCGGCATACTGATTGGCTTTGCCTATTTCCCCATATCACTGGCTTATCTGAGCCCCGACAAGTTCGGCATCTTCCTCACCCTCAGTTCTATGATCGACTGGTTTTCCCAGTTGGACGTAGGCATTGGCAATGGGTTGCGCAACAAGTTTGGGGAAGCCGTCGCCGATGGCGATGATGAACTGGCGCAGGGTTATGTCAGTACGGCCTACTTTATCGTCGGAAGTGTCTTCTCCGGCTTTACGCTCATTTTCTTTGCGGCCAGCTGGTTCTTACCCTGGGCGGAATGGCTGCAGGCAGATGCCAGCCTCAACAAGGAGATCGCTATTCTGGCCATGCTCATGTTCGGCGCCTTTGCCATTCGTTTTGTATCCTCCCTGGTGTACCAGCTGTTCTATGCGTTTCAGCAAACCGGCAAAGTGGAAATCTTTGCCACGGTAACCAAGGTGCTGTTCCTCGTGCTCATTCTGATCATTTCCTTTACGACCAAGGAATCCCTGATCCTTTTCGGAGCAGCGAAGACATTCACCTTTGCCTTCATCCCTATGTTTGTCGGTTTCTACTACTTTTCCGGCATCTTCAAAAAATACCGGCCCAAGCTCAAGCTGGCCAAGATGATCCACGTCCGATCCCTGTTTTCTCTGGGTTTTCAGTTTTTCCTCATTCGGATATCCATGATCATCATCCATCAGACCAACAATTTCCTGATCGCCGGCTTTGTCAACCTGGAAGGTGTAACCCATTTTCAGGCCGCTTACAAATATTTGTCCATCTTCCTGATGCTGTTTGTCATTCTGACCAACCAGCTCTGGGGGGCCAACATAGAGGCTTACAAGAAAGGCGATATGGAATGGATGAGGAAAACGATGCGCGGCGTGACTAAGATATGGATCGGCACCATAGTTATCGGCGTGTTGATGGTGGCCTTTTCTCCCATTTTCTACGATGTGTGGCTACAGGGAAAACTTCAAATCCCCTTTATGCTCTCCGTGGTGGTTGCTATTTCCGTATCCATTACCAACTGGGTCAACATGTTCAACATCGTGATCAACGGAACGGGCAAAATCTGGCTGCAAATGGTCACCTGGCTGGGAGCAGCCGTGATGAATATTCCCGTTTCCATATTCTTTGCCACCTATCTGAACATGGGAACCGTTGGCATCGTGCTGGGCACGGTCGTCTGCATGATGCCGCTGGCCATCATCTCCCCCATACAGGTGAATAAATTGTTGAACAAGACCGATAAAGGAATCTGGGCGAAGTGAGGAGCGGGGTTCGCGGTTCGGTTGTTCGGAGTTCGGAGTTCACAAGCTGCAAACTCCGAATCCCGCCCGTTTTCGTACCTCAACTGGGCCTTCGCTCGCCAAAGCGGCTTGGGCCCACGGCCTCCGTCGGACTAAGGTCCGCCGGTGACGGAGGCGAATACCGAATACCGAACCACCGCATTCCCAAAATTTACAATCCTGCTTTTGAAACCTGCCGGATTTGTATCCGTAAAAAACAAAGACAAAGAGCTGGAGCAGTATTGGCACATATCATTTTGACTCAATAATTATTGCAGTGCTCATGAATACTGAACCGCCAAAGATCAGCCTGATTATTCTGACCTATAACCGCGCTCATCTGGTTGAACAGGCCATTGACAGTGTGCTCCGGCAAACCTACCGGGATTTTGAACTGATCATCGTCAATAACGGCAGTGAGGACCATACGGCCTGCTTGCTGAAAAAATACGAGACTCACGATCAGGTTCGCATTTTCCACCTCGAAAAAAACCGACGGTTCAAGGGGGGCATCAACTTCGCCTTTGGCCAAATCCGGGGAGAATGGTTCAGTTCCATCGGCGATGACGATCAACTGGCCCCGGAAACTTTCGAAACCATGATGCGGGTTCTCGAGGAGGTGGACCCTTCGATCAACGCCATCACCTGCAACGCCATTGATACCGCTACCGGCCAGCTCTCCGGCCACGGCCTGGACCGCGACCAGTACCTGCCCATCGAGCTGATCGCCGCCAAGGCCAGGGGCAACTTCTGGGGAATAACCCGGACAGAACTGCTGGGCGACAAGCGAATGAATGAAAAACTACCTGGCCACGAAGACGCCTTCTGGTATCAGATCGACGCCGTGGCCAATCGATATTATATCCACAAGCCATTAAAAATATGGTGTACGGATCATGGCGTCACCGAAACGGCAACGAACCGAAAACCGGATATCAGCATTCGGGTTCAAACCTACCGGGAACTGCTCAATGAACCGTTTTACATGGACACGCTGAAAAAGTACAACAAAGAAAAATACATCGGCAAATGCCTGCGCGGCTTGCTTTTTATGCAGATCGCAGGGGAGAAAACCGCTGTTGAAAAATATCGCAACATGCTGGCGGAAGCCCGGCCCGGATTAAGTGCACGACTGATCTCGGAGCTCATACTGACAGGCAGGCCCCGCCTTATCGGCCAACTCTATCAGGCCATTTCTAAAACAAAATTTGCCTAATTATGGTCAAGACTTCCGTAAAACCCATGAAAATCCTGTTCCTCATTGACAGTTTGCCCCGTGGGGGCAAAGAGCGCAGAATGATTGAGCTGCTGAAGGGGCTGCTCCATAACGGAAGGTATCAACCGGCAGTGGCCATCCTGTCCGGCAAGGTCCAGTATGAAGAAATCTTCAGCCTTGGCATACCGGTGCATACCTTCGTTCGCAAGTTCAAAAAAGATCCCCGGCTTTTCCTGAGCATATACCAACTGTGCAAAAGGACAATGCCGGACATCATCCACAGCTGGGGCTCCATGTCGAGCATTTATACCGTTCCGGCAGCCAAGGCGCTGGGTATCAAGCTCATCAACGCCAGTGTAGCGGATGCGCCGCTCAACCTGGGCCTTTCCAACAAAAAGTACCTCTGGGCAAAGCTTTCTTTCCCCTTCTCCGACCTGATCGTCGGCAACTCCGAAGCCGGCCTGAGGGCCTACCGGGCGCCGGGGTCCAGAAGTCAATGCGTGTACAACGGCTTTGATTTTAACCGCATTCCGGAAGCATCTTCCTCCGAAGAGGCGCGTACCCGCTTTCATATTGAGGAAGGAAAAATCGTAGGCATGGTGGGCGCCTTTCACGACCGCAAGGATTACCCCACCTACATAAAGGCGGCGATCCAGCTGTTGGAAGAGGGCAGAAAGGTGAGCTTCCTGGCCATCGGCGACGGGCCTCACTGGGAAAAATGCGCCGCTATGGTGCCGCCAAAATTCAAAAACAGAATTATCCTGCCCGGGCTGATCCGGCAGGTCGAATCCGTCATTCAGGCCTTTGACATTGGCGTATTGGCCACCAACTCGCTCGTCCATGGAGAAGGAATCTCCAATTCGATACTCGAATATATGGCCATCGGCAAACCGGTTGTGGCCACCGACGGGGGCGGTACGCCGGAAATCGTCGCCGACGGCCGCACCGGCTTCCTCGTAACGCCCCTGGCGCCAAAGGATATGGCCGACAAAATCGCCTATTTGCTGGACCATCCGGAAAAAGCCCAGCAAATGGGGGAAGAAGGAAGGCGCAGAATTGAAACCGAATTCGCTATTTCCCGTATGACAGAACGATACATTGAAATTTATCAGGATATGGCCGTTTAACCTACGCCTGAGAAAGCCCCCCATTGTTCAATACAAAAATTCTCTTACTATGAACACCAAAGGAATATTTAAAAACATAGGCCTTACACCAGTGGCGGCGCTGATCCTGGTGATCGCTCCCTACTTCATCATGTTTCTGCCCCAGGCGCCGTTCTTTGCACTGACCCGGGAGGATGGCTTTCTGGAAAATGTGAGCGCCATATATTATCTGCTGGCTACGATCGGCTGTCTCCTGCTTTTCGCCAATGCCAAGAATTTCCGTGACCCGGCCAAACAGGCTATATATTTCAGCCTAACCCGCCGGTACGCCTTCCTGATGCTGGGCCTTATTTTCTTCGTCTCCCTGGGAGAGGAGATCAGCTGGGGCCAGCGCCTGATAGGGTTTGACACCCCGGAGACCGTGGCTGCACGCAACGTTCAGGGAGAGTTCAATATTCACAACCTCGAATTGTTTAACCCCCGGACCATGGATGAGGCTCCGAAAGAAGGGCTGGCCGCGATTTTCACGGCAAGGCGGGTATTTATCGCCCTGTTCGCTTTCTACCTGTTCGTTCTGCCGCTGCTCCATACGTTTAGCCGCAGTATCCGACAGCTTACAAAATACCTTTACATTCCCGTTCCGCCGCTTTGGATGGGCCTGCTCTATGTTGGTAATATTATCCTTTTCATGGGCCTCAACCGGATATTCACCAACAACCAGATGCTCAAAAATGGCATCAGTGAAGTAGAGGAACTCAATATTTCCTTCTTGCTTATGTTGGTGCCCTTTATCTTTTTGCGCTTACCTCGTTTTTTGCGCAAGCCCGAACAGGTTGCAGCCTGAAAGCTATTTTGAGCACAGACAACCAACAACCAAACACGGCAAAAACTAGCAGCAATAACACCATGAGCAATCGAAGCGCACAAATCGATAAACTGGCCTGGTACGCCAACCGGCTTAAGACGATGAGCCTGCCGGAAATCAACTACCGCCTCAATACGGCGGCGCGCAAGAAGTATGAGCGTTGGCAGAAGGTAGGGTATTTCCCCAAGGTAAGCCCGGCGGCGGCCTATCCCTCTCCTATTCTCTTCATGCCGGAGCTGGCCGCCCCCTTTGAAACCGAAAAGTACAACATATTCGGCAGGCCCCTGCGCATCGATCAGCCTATCGACTGGCACCAGGACATCATCACCGGCGGCAGCTTCCCGCTCGATTACTCCTACGCCATTGACACCAGAACCGAAAAACACGGCATTGTAAAGGTAACCTGGGAAGTCAACCGGTTACAGTTCCTGACGCATATTTGCCTGCAATACCGGTATTCCGGTGAACGAAAGTACCTGCAGCGGTTTATCGATATCATTACAAGCTGGAAGGAAGCCAACCCCTACCTCAAGGGGGTCAACTGGTACAGCAACATCGAGGTAAACCTCCGCATCATCACCTGGTTCTTGTGTTGGGAAATCCTGGAGGCGCCCCAACTATGCCAAAGAGACCCGGCCTTCAAGAAGTTTACCGACGGCCTCTGGCTACCGCTCATTTACCTGCACGGCCAGCACGCCGACAAGCATCCTTCTAAGTTCTCCTCCTCCAACAACCACCTGATCGCCGAGGCCAGCGGCCTCTTCATCGCCGGCGCTTACTGGGATTTTCCGAAATCAAAAAAATGGGTGCGCAAGGCGCAAAATATACTCGAAAGGGAGATACAGCTCCAGCATTCGCCCAACGGGATCAACCGGGAGGAAGCTTCTGAATACATTCAGTTCATCACCGATTTCTTCCTCATCGCCTACATCGTGGGCGAACGCAGCGGGTTTCCCTTTTCGGACGCCTACCGCCAAATGTTGAAAAAAATATTTCACTATATCTATCACCTCATGGGGCAATCCGGAAGGGTGCCCTACTACGGTGACGATGACGACGGGCATACGTTCGTACTGTCCCACGGAGAGCCCGGCAATAACTTTCGGTCGTTGCTCGCTTCCGGCGCCATCCTGTTTAACGACCCGGTGCTAAAATCCAAAGCAGGGCCTCCGGGCCTTAAGAACAAGATACTGTTCGGGCCGGAGGGAATGGCGGCATTCGACCGCATTCCTCATCAGGAAGCCAGCCCGCAAACCTGCCTGTATCAGGAAGAAGGGCACCTCCTGATCAAAAACGGACGGGGAGCCCGGGAAACCTATCTGCATGTGGATACGGCGCCGCTGGGCTACCTGTCGATCGCAGCCCATGGCCATGCCGATGCCCTCTCCTTTTTCCTGGAAATCGACGGGCAGCCCTACATCACCGACGTGGGCACCTATACCTATCATTCCGAACCGGAATGGCGGGCTTACTTCAAAGGCACCCTGGCGCACAATACCATCCGGGTAGATGAACAGGACCAGGCGTCCAATGCCGGCCCCTGCTTGTGGGTGGATCACTACCAGCCCAAACTGGTATTTATCAATGAAGACGCAGAGAAAGTCACCGTCCGGGGCAGTCATGACGGATACGCTCCACTCGGCGTCACCCATACCCGGACCTACCAGTTCAACAAAGAGGACGACACCATCGTCATAACCGACCATATTGAAAGCGACGGGCAGCATGTGTACGAAATACCCTTCCACCTTCATCCGGAGATCAGGGTAGAACAGGAGCCCGGGAACCAATTCACCCTTTCGCACCCTCAGGGGCGGGCGGTGCGGCTACAACTGGATGAAAGCCTGCAGCCCCGCCTGATCAAGGGGGCCGAAGACCCGATACTGGGTTGGTATTCGCCCTCTTTCCTTCAAAAGGAACCAACGACGACGATCTATAGCCGCGTGGAAAAGGCCGGCAGTTTTCAATTAACCACCATCATTGAACCCCAAAACCGATAACCCTATGAAAAAGGTACTCATAGATATCTACCACTTACCCCAGTTCAACTTCTTTAAGAATGCGATCCTGAACTTCAAGCCCGAAGAAGTGGACGTCTTTTGTGTGAACCGGGGCAAGCTCCTGCCCGTCGTGCAGCACGAACTGCCGGGCTACCACGTCACCTGCCTGGGTGATTACAAATACAACAAAGGAATGTGGTCTATGGTCTTCAAGATCATCGTTCCCCGAATATTCCGCCTTTTCCAGCTGGTCGGCAGGAAGCAGTATAAATTCATCCTGACCGCCAACTACCAGGCCAACTTCATCGGCAGGCTCAAGGGCATCCCCAACATCGCCTTCAATGACGACCCCCGCAAGTTCGTGTTTCCCTTTCTGAAGTTTTCCGCCGATGAGGTCTACCTGCCTCCGTTCGGGCCGAAATATCAGGGAGTCAAAATATTCAATGCGCTCAAGGAGTGGGCCTATCTGTCCCCCGCTTATTTCAAACCCAACGAGCAGGCTCTGGCGCCTTACGGGCTGGAACCTAAAAAATTCATTTTCATCCGGGAAGTATCCACTAAAACGTCTAACTATTTGACGCAACAGGAAGACATCGTTCTCTCGGTTTCCCGCTCTTTTCCCCAAGACTGGAAAGTGGTCCTCTCTCTTGAAAACAAGGAAAATGCCGGGCGCTACCCGGCTGAATGGCTGATCCTGGAGGAGCCGGTAGCGGATATCCATTCCCTGATGTACTACAGCCAGATCGTGATCTCCTCCGGTGACAGCATGGCCCGCGAAGGGGCTATGCTGGGGGTTCCCAGTATTTATGCCGGCAACCGGGATATGCCCGCCAACGAGATATTGATCCAGAAGGATATGCTGTTGAAACTGGAGCCCGAAGCGGTGGCGCCAACCGTCCAAAAGATCAAGGAAGGCGCTCTTTCTTTCAAAGAACAAGAGGCGTTTCGCAACCAGCTGTTTGAGGAATGGGACGATGTCACCCGGCTGATTTTAACAAAAGTAGAACAATCAACAAACTAAGTATAAAGTATAGGATTATGAACATTTCAATTTTCGGCCTGGGCTATGTGGGCTGTGTAAGCGTGGGTTGCCTGGCCAATAACGGGCACCGGGTGATCGGGGTAGACGTTATGTCTTCAAAAGTGGACCTGATCAACCAGGGGAAACCCACGATCATCGAGAAAGATATTGACCGGCTGATCGCAGAAACCTGGAAAGAAGGCAGAGCTTCGGCTACTACCGACTACCGGCAGGCCGTTCTTGCCACCGACGTTTCCATCATTTGCGTAGGCACCCCTTCTTCACCGGAGGGCCACCTCAACCTGACTGCCATTTACGAAACGGCCCGCCAGATCGGAGAAGTACTTCGGGAAAAGGATAGCCTTCACATCGTGGCCATCCGCAGCACCGTGCTTCCCGGAACCAACGAAAAGGTGGGTGAAATCCTGGCAGAAGCCTCCGGCAAGAAGCGCAATGAGGGCTTTGCCGTTGTGTCCAACCCGGAATTCCTGCGGGAAGGTACCGCTGTGAAAGATTATTACAATCCGCCGGTGACCGTCATCGGTACGGATAACCCCAAAGCGGGTAAGATCATGAAAGAAGTGTACCGGGGCATTGACGCGCCGGTGGAAGAAACACAGATTCCGGTTGCCGAACTGATCAAGTACGTCAACAATTCGTTCCACGCGGTGAAGGTCTCCTTTGCCAATGAAGTAGGTAATATTTGTAAAAAGCTGGGCATCGACTCTCACCAGTTGATGAACCTCTTCTGTATGGACCACCAGCTCAACCTGTCCTCCTACTACCTCAAGCCGGGGTTTGCCTTCGGCGGCTCCTGCCTGCCCAAAGACCTGGGGGCGCTACAGGCCCTGGCCCATGATTTCTACCTGAAAAGCCCGGTGCTGAACGCCGTCATTGAATCCAATGAAAATCAGAAGGAACAAGCCTTCAAGATGGTTATGGAAAAAGGCGTCAAAAAGGTGGGCATCCTGGGGTTGAGCTTTAAAAAAGGAACTGACGACCTGAGGTACAGCCCGGTTGTCGACCTGGCTGAGAAATTGCTGGGCAAAGGCTACTCTTTACGGATTTACGACAAGAACGTCAACATTTCCAAACTGACCGGCACCAACAAGAAATACATCGACCAGCACATCCCCCACTTATCGGACTTGATCTCCGACCAGTTGGACCAGGTGGTGGAGAACTCTGACCTGGTCGTCATTTCTCACAAGGAACCGGAATTTGACTGTATCAATACCCGATACCCCGACAAAACCTTTATCGACCTGATAAAAATAAAGGATGGCGTGAGTAACGGCAATTACGAGGGAATCTGCTGGTAGGGCGAGAAGAGGAGCAATGAGTTGACAGCTGCCGGTTGTCAGTTATTGTTCCACCCAACTATTTTACCCGGCTCGCAAAGACGGGATCAACGACCACCGCCCCCTCTAAAAAAATCAAAATCTCATGAAAAGAAAAGTACTGATTCACGCCCCTAATCTTTCCACACCCGGAGGAAAGCAAACTTATTACGCAGCGGTCAAGGACCATTTCCGGGATGAGGTGTCCTTCTTTTTCTATGGCGCCCAGGGCAAAAAGGAATCGAAACTGACTACGCTGGCCCGGATGATCAGCAACTACCGCCAGTTTTACCGCCAGTTGAAGCAGGGACAGTTCGATGTCGTCCTGCTCAACCCTTCACTCAACCCAAAATCATTTTTCCGCGATAGCCTGTTCGCCTTGATCTGCTCCTGGGTAGGAGTGAAATTTGTCGTCTTCTGGCATGGCTGGCAGTGGGAATTCGAAAAGAAGGTAGTCAGTAAAATATTGCCTTTCTTCAGATTCACCTACGGCAAGGCCGACAGTATGATCCTGCTGGCCCGGGAATTCCAGGATAAATTGCGGGAATACGGTTACCAAAAGCCCATCTACCTGGAAACGACCGTAGTAGACAACTTCATTTTCAACTACGACGCCAATAACTCCACCGCCCGGTCTACCCGCAATGAAGAGGCGGAGGCCGTCCTGCTTTTTCTCGCCCGGGTAGAAAAAGTAAAGGGCGTCTACGAATCTATTGATAGCTTTCACCGGATACAGCATAAGCATCCACATGCATTCCTGAACATTGCCGGAACGGGAGGCGCCCTGGAAGAGGCAAAAAAGTATGTAGCAGATAAGGGCATCCGCAATGTAAATTTCCTGGGCTGGATTACCGGAGACCAAAAGGCGCAAGCTCTTTACGATTCCGACATCTACCTGCTGGCCTCCTATCACGGCGAAGGCATGCCCTGCTCCCTGCTGGAAGCAATGGCCACCGGCCAGTCGGTTATAACGACAGATGTAGGCGGCATCAAAGATTTCTTCCAGCCCAATAAAATGGGGCTCTTCGTCCGTCCCGCCGACACCGATGACCTGGAAAAGCAGATGGATAAGCTCTTGTCCGATCCCGGCTTACTCAAAAGGACCCGGGCTTTCAATGCCACTTACGCCCGCGAACGCTTTACGCCGGAACTCGTCTCCGCCCGGCTGGAACAAATATTTAAAAATACTGTTTCAGGCAGTGGGAACGGAATTGAAACATCTGCCGCTCAGCACTCGTATAGTAAGTAGATGAAAAAAATTCACCATTTGAACAGCTGAGATCAAACGGATTCTGGCAGGCTTTCACCTGATTTTGACAAAAGGCAGAGGAAATTTTATATCCTCTGCCTTTTGTCATATATTAGAAAATCATTAGAAAACCGGGAAGGGGATGCATTTCACAAAACACATTTAGTTAAATTTCTTATATTTGCCTGACTTTTGTCCTAGTTAAACCTGTTTCCCAGGTGTTCAATTTATTGCTACCCTTTCGATAAGCGACAAACACGAATCAATAATAATTGTGTTCACAAGGTATAAAGGCTTATCAAATACAATTGACAGCCGTTTATATTTGCTTTTGTATTTTCTGGTATTATTTTCGTATACTGGAAATAAGACGATATAGAGACGAGACCTATTTGCTATCCAAAAAGACGACCTAATGAGAAAAAACGTTTACACACTAGTTAGCGTTTGTTTGATTTTTTTTATTGGAATTGAATCCTACGCGCAAACCATTATTCGGGGGCCCTATCTCCAAAGCGGCACGCCCAATAGTATGGTGATTAAATGGCGAACCAATTCCGGCACTTCCAGCCAGGTATGGTACGGCCCCAATCCTTCTAATTTACCTTTCACCGTTACCGAAAACGGAAGCCGAACCGAACACGAAGTGACGGTCACCGGCCTGGCGCCCAATTCAACCTACTACTACGCAGTAGGTAATACCTCCGGCCAACTGACGCAGCCTTCCATCAACCATTACTTCAAGACTTCTCCTACTCCCGGTACTACTCAAACCATTCGTACCTGGGTACTGGGAGACTGTGGTACCGGCGACAACAACCAGCGGGCCGTCCGGGACGCCTTCTACGATTTCAACGGCAGTCAGCATATCGATATGATCCTCATGCTGGGCGATAATGCCTACGAAGACGGCACTGATTCCGAATTCCAGGCCGCCCTCTTCGAAAATATGTACGAGGACCGGATCATCAACTCCGTTATGTGGCCGGCCATCGGCAACCACGAATTAGTTACTGCCAGTAGCCCCGACCAGTCCGGGCCATACTACGATATTTTCACCCTGCCCACCAATGGTGAAGCCGGGGGGGTGCCCTCCGGCACCGAAGCTTACTACTCCTTTGACTACGGCAACATCCACTGTGTCGTCCTGGATTCGGACGATACCCCCAGGGACCCGGGCGACCCAATGCTCGTCTGGCTGGAAAATGACCTCAGTAGCACCTCCCAGGATTGGATCGTCGCTTACTGGCACCATCCTCCTTACTCTAAAGGTGGCGGCTCCGACACCGGCAACAAAGAGACCGACATGCGGGAAAATGTCCTGCCTATCCTCGAGGCCTACGGAGTAGACCTGGTCCTGGTCGGCCACTCTCACAACTGGCAACGCTCTTACCTCATCCATGGCCACTACGGCCAGTCCAATTCCTGGGACCCCAACACCATGGGAATAGACCTGGGGGATGGCCGCCTGGACGGTGATGGCCCTTACACAAAAAACGCCAATGGGGAAGGCACCGTCTACATCGTCTCCGGTTCGGCCGGTAAAAGAGGAGGGACTATCTCTCCCTCGGAATTTCACCCCGTTATGTACGAGTCCATCTCCGATTACGGATCCATGTACATGGAGGTGACCGGCGGCCAAATGGACATAAAATTCATCAGAGATAATGGGGTCATCCATGATTACCTCACCCTTATGAAACAGGTGGCCACCGGCTTTCCTCCTGATGTATCTGTCACTGCTCCGGCGCATGGAACTAATTACACCACCCCCCAGGCAATCACCATTACCGCTAATGCCTCTGATAGCGACGGATCCGTTACTCAGGTCGAGTTTTTCGTCAACAACATTTCTATTGGCACGGACTACCAGGCGCCTTACTCGGCCAACTACACCATCCCTGATGAAGGAACCTACAACATTACGGCCAACGCCACCGATAACGACGACAATACTACCCAATCCTCCGCCGTTCAGTTCACGGTCGGCCCGGTGACCACGTGTGTCCGGATCGACAATGGTGACGACGACGCTGAGGAGCGGCCTTCCGGTACGGTCAGCCTGACCAGCGGCGACCTGGAACTGGTGGTTGACGGAGGGCTGGGCGCTCAAACCGTGGGCTTGCGGTTCAACGGCCTGAACATCCCCCAGGGGGCCAATATCGCCAGCGCGCACCTGCAGTTCACTGTCGATGAAAACACCAACGACAACCCCTGTTCCCTTACCATCTATGGCCAGGCCAGTGATAACGCTTCGGCTTTTAGCGGCCAGGACTTCAGCATCAGCAGCCTGCCCCGCGCCAACGCTTCGGTAAGCTGGACACCCTCCGACTGGCTCGCCGTTGGCGATGCCGGCTTTGCTCAGCAATCGCCCAATATCACCTCCATCATTCAGGAAATCGTCAGCCGCCCCGGATTTTCCGCCAACAGCTCGATCGCACTTTTTATCGAAGGCATGGGCCGGCGCACCGCCGAATCCTACGAAGGCGGCCCTTCCGTAGCGCCGGAACTCTGCATTGAATGGTCGATGGCGCCAATCGATTTTGACTGCCCCAACATCCCGGCAAATATCGGCGCATCCTGTGATGACGGCGACAATACCACCCTCAACGATATGATCGATGCCAACTGTAACTGCGTTGGCGCCCCCACCGCCTGCACCGGCATCGGCGATGCCGATGGCGATGGCGTTTGCGCCGATGTAGACTGCGACGACCTCGACGCCAACATCACCCACCAGCCCGGTGACGCCTGCGACGACGGCAACCTGGCCACCATCAACGATATGTATGACGCCAACTGCAACTGCGTTGGCGTACTCAACGGCTGCCCCGGCATCGGCGATGCCGACGGCGACGGTATCTGCGCTGATATCGATTGCGATGACAACGACCCCAATTCCACTTCTATAGCCGGCGACGCCTGCGATGATGGCGACAACACCACCATCAACGACAGGCTCGACAACAACTGCAACTGCGCCGGCACACCCACCGCCTGCACCGGCATCGGCGATGCCGATGGCGACGGCGTCTGCGCCGATGTGGATTGTGACGACAATGACCCCGACAACACCTCCCACCCCGGAAGCGCCTGTGACGACGGCAACCCCAACACCACCGGAGAAACCATTCAGGCCGACTGTAGCTGCGGCGGCGGGACGGCCGCTGCCGACTACACCTGCGTGCGGGTCAATACCGGAAGTGACGATGCCGAAGAACGTATCTACGGCGTCGACCTGGCCAGCAGCGACCTCGAACTGGTCGAAGACGGTGGCCTGGGCGCCCAAACGGTAGGTGTCCGCTTTACCGGCCTCAATATCCCGCAAGGCGCTTACATCACCAGCGCTTACCTGCAGTTTATGGCTGATGAAAACCGCAACACCAACCCCTGCAACCTGGTAGTCTATGGCCAGGCGGCGGATAACCCATCTACCTTTTCTAACCTCAACGATACAGATGTCTCCAGCCGCCCGCGCACCAGTGCCTCTGTCAATTGGGGCCCGGCGGAATGGCTGTCCATCGGCGATGCCGGCCCCAGCCAGCGCACCCCCGACATCACTTCCATCATCCAGGAGATCGTCAGCCGCAACGGATATACCGCCAACAGCGCCATCGTACTCATCATCGAGGGTACCGGCGCCCGTACCGCCGAATCCTTTGAAGGGGGCATGGAAAAGGCGCCCCAGCTGTGCGTCGCTTTCTCCAATAACCCGCCGGATTGCCCTACCCTGCAGGCCAACATCGGCGACGCCTGCAACGATGGTGACAATACGACGGCCAATGATAGCGTCGACGCCAATTGCAACTGTGCCGGCACCCCCACCGCCTGCACCGGCATCGGCGATGCCGACGGCGACGGCGTCTGTGCTGATGTGGACTGCGATGACAATAACCCCAACATCACCTCTCAGGTAGGACAAGCCTGTGACGATGGCGATAATACCACCCTCAACGATACAGTCGACGCGAACTGCAACTGCGCCGGCACACCCACCGCCTGCACCGGCATCGGCGATGCCGACGGCGACGGCGTCTGCGCCGATGTAGACTGTGACGACAACGACCCCAACATCACTTCCCAGGTAGGCCAGGCCTGCGACGACGGCGATAATACCACCCTCAACGATACAGTCGACGCGAACTGCAACTGCGTAGGTACGCCCACCGCCTGCACCGGTATCGGCGATGCCGACGGCGATGGTGTCTGCGCCGATGTAGATTGTGACGACAACGACCCCAATATTACTCACCAGCCCGGAGATGCCTGCGACGATGGCGACCCCACTACTATCGATGACGCCTATGGCGCCAACTGTAATTGTGCCGGTACGCCTACCGACTGTACCGGTATTGGCGATATCGACGGCGACGGCGTCTGCGCGGATGTAGATTGTGACGACAACGACCCCAACATCACTTCCTACACCGGCCAGGCCTGCGACGATGGGGATAATACCACCATCGATGATACGCTTGACGCCAATTGTAATTGTGCCGGTACACCCACCGCCTGCACCGGTATCGGCGATGCCGACGGCGACGGTGTCTGCGACGATGTAGATTGTCAGCCCAACAACCCCAATATAGCAACCCAACCCGGCGATGCCTGCGATGATGGGGACAATACCACCCTCAACGACATGCTAGACGCCAACTGCAACTGTGCCGGTACGCCCACCGCCTGCACCGGCATCGGCGATGCCGACGGCGACGGTGTCTGCGACGATGTGGATTGTCAGCCCAACAACGCCAATATAGCAACCCAGCCCGGCGATGCCTGCGATGATGGGGACAATACCACCCTCAACGACATGCTCGACGCCAACTGCAACTGTACCGGTACGCCTACTGCCTGCACCGGCATTGGCGATGCCGATGGGGACGGCGTCTGTGCCGATCTGGATTGTGACGACAACAACCCGAATATCACCACTATCGATGCCGACGGCGACGGCGTCTGTTCCGATGTGGATTGCGACGACAACGACGCCAACACCGCCTACCAGCCCGGCGACGCCTGCGACGACGGCGACCCCAGCACCTTCGGCGAAACCATTCAATCCGATTGTAGCTGCGGCGGAGGAACCACTACGCCTACCTCCACCTGCTCCATCATCAACAGCAGCAGTGATGATGCCGAGCAAACATCTTCCAACGGCCGGATGGACCTCAACAGCAGCGACCTGGAATTGTGTACCGACGGCCTCAGCCAGTGGGTGGGCCTGCGCTTCAACAACCTCAATATCCCACAGGGGGCGCACATTACCAGCGCCTACATCCAGTTTGAAACGGATGAAAACCGCAACGACGACCCCTGTAACCTCACGATCTACGGACAGGCCGCCGACAATGCCTCCACTTTTGGCGCTGCCGACTTCGACATCAGCAGCCGCCCCCGGACGGGCAGCTCCGTAGCCTGGGCCCCGGCTCAGTGGCTGTCCATCAGCGATGCCGGCCCGGCTCAGCAAACGCCGGATTTGGCGGCGCTCATCCAGGAAATCGTCAACCGCAGCGGCTATACCTCCGGCAGTTCCATCGCCCTCCTGATTGAAGGCACGGGCCGCCGGGTGGCAGAGTCTTTCGACGGGCCCGCCGGTGGGCCCCAGCTGTGCGTCGATTTTTTCGATACGCCGCCGGCTTACGATTGCCCGGGGCTGTCCGCCTACTTTGGCGATGCCTGTGACGACGGCGACAATACTACTATCAACGATAGGGTGGATGGCGATTGCAACTGCATCGGCACCCCCACCGCCTGCACCGGCATCGGCGATGCCGACGGCGACGGTGTCTGCGACGACGTGGATTGCCAGCCCAACAACGCCAACATAGCAACCCAGCCCGGCGATGCCTGCGATGACGGCAACCCGGCCACGGTTGATGATGTGATAGGCGCCAACTGCGGTTGTGCCGGCACGCTCAATAGCTGCCCCGGCATCGGCGACAACGATGGCGACGGCATCTGCGCCGATGTGGATTGTGATGACAACGACCCGAATATCACCTCACAGGTGGGCGACGCCTGTGACGACGGCAACCCCGCAACGCACGGCGAAACCATCCAGGCCGACTGCAGCTGCGGCGGCGGGTCGCTCGACCCTGAAACGGTTTGCGCCACCATCAGCAGCAGCACCGACGATGCCGAGCAGGAAACCGCCACTGGTTCGATGGACCTCAACAGCAGCGACCTCGAATTGTGCACCGACCGTGGAACCGTCCAGTGGGTGGGCCTGCGCTTCAACAACCTCAATATCCCACAGGGCGCCAACATCGTCAACGCTTACATCCAGTTTGAAACGGATGAAAACGGCAACGACGACCCCTGTAACCTCACCATCTACGGGCAAGCCGCCGACAATGCCTCCACTTTTGGCGCTGCAGACTTCGACATCAGCAGCCGGCCCCGGACGGCCAACTCCGCAGCCTGGGCCCCGGCTCAGTGGCTGTCTATCAGCGATGCCGGCCCGGCACAACAAACGGTAGATATCGCACCACTCATCCAGGAAATCGTCAACCGCAGCGGTTATACGTCCGCCAGTTCCATCGCCTTCCTGATTGAAGGCACGGGCCGGCGGGTAGCCGAGTCCTTCGACGGGCCCGCCGGAGGGCCCCAGCTGTGCATCGACTACTTCGCCACGCCGCCCGATTACGACTGCCCGAACCTTTCGGCTTTCATCGGCGACGCCTGTGACGATGGCGACAACACCACCATCAATGATCTAGTCGACGCAGACTGCGGCTGCGCCGGCACGCCCACTGCCTGCACCGGCATCGGCGATGCCGACGGCGACGGCGTCTGCTCGGATGTGGATTGCGACGACAACGACCCCAACGCCACCACCCAGCCCGGCGATGCCTGCGATGACGGCAACCCGGCCACTATCAATGATATGGTGGACGCCAACTGCGGTTGCGCCGGCACGCTCAATAGCTGCCCCGGCATCGGCGACAACGATGGCGACGGCATCTGCGCCGATGTGGATTGCGACGACAACAACCCCAATATCACCACCCAGCAAGGCGACGCCTGTGACGACGGCAACCCCAATACCGTGGGCGAAACCATCCAGGGAGATTGCAGCTGTGGCGGTGGCAATTCTGCTCCGACGCAAACCTGCGCGATGGTTAGTGAAAGCAGCGATGACGCCGAGGAGCAGGGAGGCCCGGCAGACCTGACCAGTAGCGACCTCGAGCTGGCAACCGACCCCAACCTGGGCAGCCAGACGGTAGGTATCAGGTTTACTGGACTGAATATTCCCCAGGGGGCAGTGATTACCAGTGCTTACGTACAGTTTACCGTGGATGAAACCGACAACGGCGAGGCCTGTAGCCTCAACATCTATGGACAAGCCGCTGATAATGCCCTCACCTTTGCCAGTGTGCTCAACGATATCTCTGGCAGGCCGAAAACCACCGCTACGGTGAACTGGGCCCCACCCGCCTGGCTAGGCGTGGGTGATGCCGGCCCGGCACAGCAAACGCCGGATCTTTCGGCTATCATTCAGGAAATTGTCAATAGAGGTGGCTATACGTCCAATAGCGCTATTGCTCTAATTATTAATGGTACCGGGAACAGGACGGCCGAATCCATTAACGGTTCTCTCAATGGTGCGCCGGAGCTTTGCGTGGAATACCTCTACGCTGCGGTGGCCAATCGTACGGCGGCGCCAACCACCCCAAATACAACTGTGGTTGAAGGCACTGGAATCGAACAACCTGCGGCTTCGCCTTTCGTTGAAAACCCACTCCCTGATGAAGGCTACCTGATTAGCCCCATCAGTGTCCATCCTAACCCGGCCAGCACCAAGCTAAATGCTTCCTTTAGAAGCAAGATGGAGGGCGCTGTCCAAATACAGATTCGGGATTTGAACGGAAAAATCATGTTACAAGAAATGCGCGTAGTTGAAAAAGGTGATAATGCCTTCTTACTCAAGGACCTGTCCTTACCGAGTGGTGTTTACATCTTACAGATGTTTGCCGATGATACCGTCCAGTCCGCTAAATTTGTGATCTCCAACGATTAGCGTTTTAGTGCCGGGTTCTTCAGTGAGCCCGGCACTATTTTTTTCTCCTTTATTCCTCTCCTGGATTCCCACTTGAACGCTTATTTCAACTATTTCCCTCTCCTGAGAAGTGAGGACAGCCTCTCTCACTAACAATTATAATTCCCTCTTTAAAAAATTAATAGGATTAATTTGCAGTTAATCAAAACACTACAAATTAAACATTATGCCAATTCATATATTTAACACTGCTTGATATGTAAATTTTTATTACTTTTATCCGATTTTAGCTTCTAACATTCTGAAATAGACGACCTAATGAAAAAGTACTACTGCTTACTGATAAGCATACAACTCCTATGCTTTGAAGCGGAACTGCGCGCCCAATCTATCATCAGAGGGCCCTACCTCCAATCCGGAACCCCCAACAGTATGGTCGTCAAATGGCGAACCGACTCTCCAACCTCCAGCCAGGTGTGGTACGGAACAAGCCCTGGCAACTTACCTTTCACCCAAACAATCAATGGCAGTTATACCGACCACGAAGTCCTGGTTAGCGGCTTATCCGCCAATACCACTTTTTATTATGCCGTAGGCAATACTTCCGGGCAGCTCACAACCCCGAGCGATAATCATTATTTTCGCACATCGCCCGTACCCGGCAGTATCCAAACCATCAAAACGTGGGTACTCGGAGATGCCGGAAAGGCAGGCCAGAACCAGCGGGATGTCCGTGATGCTTTTTACAACTTTCAAGGCGATCAACACATCGATGTAATCCTGCTGTTGGGCGATAACGCCTACGAATCCGGTACCGATGAGGAATATCAGGCGGCGATGTTCGAGAATATGTATGAAGAGCGTTTGATCAATTCAGTGGTATGGCCGACTTTTGGCAACCACGATGGTGAATCTGCCTTCAGCCCTACCCAAACCGGGCCTTATTACGAAATTTTCACAGCTCCCACCAACGGAGAGGCCGGGGGCGTACCTTCGGGAACCGAAGCTTATTACTCTTTCGACTATGGCAACATACATTTTATCGTCCTGAACTCGGATGATTCGGGCGTTGAGCCCGGCAGCCCGCAATTGGTTTGGCTCGAAGCGGACCTGGCGGCTACCGACCAGGAGTGGAAAGTCGTTTCTTTCCATCATCCTCCCTACACCCAATTGGCTTCCGACACCGATAACAAGGAGACGGCAATGCGGGAACAGGTGTTGCCCATTCTCGAAGCCTATAATGTCGACCTCGTGCTGGCCGGCCACGCCCATGACTGGCAGCGTTCTTATCTGATCAACGGCCACTACGGAACTTCGAATACCTGGAACCCCAACACCATGGGGATCAATCTGGGAGATGGCAGGGTTGATGGAGACGGCGCCTATTTCAAAAATGCGGGTGACGGCCCGTCCTCCGTTGGCACCGTTTACATCGTTTCCGGTTCTGCCGGCTCCCGTGGCCCCATCGAAGACTACCATCCGATAATGTACAAATCCCTGGGGGAGAAAGGCTCCATGTATATGGAGGTGACCGGCAGCCAGATGGACATTAAATTCATACGGGAAACCGGAGCCATCGATGATTACCTGACCATCGTCAAGCAAACGGCCGTGGGCGAAGTGCCGGCCGTATCGCTCACCACCCCTACCCACGGAAGCAACTTTGGTACGCCCCAACCGATCGCGCTTACTGCCGAGGCTTCAGACAGCGACGGCGCCATCACTCAGGTAGACTTTCTGGTCAACGGCATTTCAATTGGCGTCGATTCTGAGGCTCCCTATACGGTCAATTACACCCTTCCCAATAACGGGGCTTACAGCGCCCTGGCCATCGCCACGGATAATGATGGCAACACGGTTCAATCTTCTGGTGTAGACTTCACCGTTGGCCCGGCCCTCGTTTGTACAAGGATCGATTCGGGTAGCGATGATGCCGAACAAGATGCCGACGGTGGCGTCAGCCTGACCAGCAGCGACCTGGAACTGGTGGATGATGGCGGGGAAACGGGCCGTACGATAGGCCTGCGGTTCAATAACCTCAATATCCCGCAAGGTACTACCATTACCAATGCCTACCTTCAGTTTCAGGCAGATGAAAATACCAATGAGAACCCCTGCAATCTCAACATCTATGGCCAGGCCAGCGACGATGCAACTACTTTCAGCACCCAGGATAACAACGTCAGCAGCCGCCCCCGCACCAGCGCTACAGTAAACTGGACGCCCGCCGACTGGCTTGCCGTCGGCGATGCCGGCCCGGCCCAGCAGACGCCAGGGCTCGCAGCTATCCTTCAGGAAATCGTCGACCGCCCGGGTTTTACCAACAGTAGTTCCGTCGCTTTCCTAATCGAAGGCGTAGGGCGGCGCACAGCGGAGACCTTCGAGGGCGGAGCTGAAAAAGCGCCTGAGCTCTGTGTTGAATACGCCGGCGGAGACTTTGTTTTTGAATGCCCCAATGTACCAGCCAATATGGGCATGCCCTGCGACGATGGCGATAATACTACCCTTAATGACAGGATCGACGCCAACTGTAACTGCACCGGAACCCCCACCGCCTGCACCGGCATCGGCGACGCCGACGGCGACGGCGTCTGTGCCAATGTAGATTGTGACGACAACGACCCCAGCATCACCCACCAGCCCGGCGACGCCTGCGACGACGGCAACCTGGCGACTATCAATGATATGTATGACGGCAATTGTAACTGCGCCGGCGTTCTCAACACCTGCCCCGGCATCGGCGACAACGACGGCGACGGCATCTGCTCTGATATAGATTGTGATGACAACGACCCCAATTCCACCACTATAGCCGGCGGCCCGTGCGATGATGGCGATGACACCACCTTTAATGACATCTACGACAACAATTGTAATTGCGTGGGTACGCCGACGGCCTGCACCGGCATCGGCGACGCCGACGGCGACGGCGTCTGTGCCGATGTAGACTGCGATGACAACGACCCCAATAGCACTTCCCAGATCGGCGATGCCTGCAACGATGGCGACTCTTCCACAACCGGGGAAACCATTCAGCCAGGTTGTGGCTGCGGTGGCGGCACCATTGGCTCCGGCTATGCCTGCGTGCGGATCGCTACCGGCGACGATGATGCGGAAGAGCGCGGCTTTAGTGTCGACGTAGGCAGTAGCGACCTCGAACTGGCCGAAGATCCCAGCCTCGGCGCCCAGGTAATAGGCCTTCGCTTTTCCGGGCTCGACATCCCGCAGGGCGCTACCATTACCAGCGCCTACCTGCAATTTACGGTTGACGAAAACAACAACACCTCGCCTTGTAACCTGACCGTCTATGGACAGGACACCGATGATGCCCAGACGTTCTCTGAACTCGACGACACCGATGTTTCCGGCCGTCCGAAAACCAGCGCTTTCGTAAATTGGTCGCCTCCGGAATGGCTGGCCGTCGGCGAATCCGGCCTCGCCCAGCGGACGCCCGATATCGCCGCCGTTATCCAGGAGATTGTAAACCGCAACGGTTATACCTCCGGTAACGCCATCGCGTTGTTCATCGAAGGCACAGGCGCCCGTACCGCGGAGTCTTTTGAGGGTGGAGCCGACAAGGCCCCGCAACTCTGTGTTGCCTATAGTACGTCAATAGCCCAATACGACTGCCCTGCGTTTTCCGCCAATATCGGCGGCGCCTGCGATGATGGCGACAACACCACCCTCAATGATACAATCGACGCCAACTGCAATTGTGCTGGTACGCCGACGGCCTGCACCGGCATCGGCGACGCCGATGGCGACGGCGTCTGCGCAGATATAGACTGCGATGACAACGACCCCACTATCACCTCTACCAATACCGGCGATGCCGACTGCGACGGCGTACCTACCGCCCAGGACTGCAACGACAACGACGCATCCGTTACAACCAACAGCAGCGAAGATGCCGACTGTGATGGGGTGCCCACTGCTCAGGACTGTGATGACAACGACCCCAGCCGGGGCAGCATGGCCAACGATATGGATTGTGATGGCGTACCCTCAACCGTGGACTGTGATGATAACGACCCTTCTGTTACCTCCTCCAATGTAGGGGATGCCGACTGCGACGGCATTCCAACCGGAATGGACTGTAATGATAACGACCCCAATGTTACCTCCATCAACACCGGCGACGGCGATTGCGACGGCGTACCCACCGCCCAGGATTGTGACGACACGGACCCCAATGTTGGAAGCAACGCCAATGACGCCGACTGCGACGGCGTACCTGCCGGAGAGGACTGCGACGACAACGACCCCAACCGGGGCAGCATGGCCGATGATATGGATTGTGATGGCGTACCCTCAGGTGAGGATTGCAATGATAATGACCCCGGCATTACCTCCCAGGTAGGCGATTCCTGCGATGATGGCGACCCGAATACCTTCGGTGAAATCATTCAAGGAGATTGCACCTGCGGCGGCGGCACAACCACGCCCAGTACAGCCTGTTCCACCATTGACAGCAGCAGCGACGATGCCGAAGAGAGGCGGAGCGACGGCCGGATCAACCTCACCAGCAGCGACCTTGAACTGGGAACCGATGCAGCCAGCCAGTGGGTAGGAATGCGGTTTAACAACCTCAACATTCCGCAGGGGGCCAATATCATCAGCGCCCATATCCAGTTTCAAGCCGATGAAACCCGCAACGACGACCCCTGTGAACTAACGATATACGGGCAGGCGGCGGATCATGCCGCTGCCTTCGCCGACCTCGATTTCGACATCAGCAGCCGCCCGCGTACGGCCAGCTCGGTAAACTGGGCGCCGCCCCACTGGCTGGCAGTTGGCGATGCGGGGCCGGCACAGCAAACACCTGATTTGACAGCTCTTATCCAGGAAATCGTCGACCGCAGCGGCTATACCTCCGCCAGTTCTATTGCCCTCATTATTGAAGGCACGGGTAGTAGGGTAGCCGAGCCCTTTGACGGAGCCGGAGGGCCGCAGCTGTGCATTGAGTTCTTCGATACTCCGCCGGTTTATGATTGCCCGGGATTATCCGCTTACTTTGGCGGCCCCTGCGACGATGGCGACAACACCACCGTCAATGATACAGTGGATGGCGATTGCAATTGCGCCGGCACCCCCACCGCCTGCACCGGCATCGGCGATGCCGACGGCGACGGTGTCTGTGCCGATGTAGACTGCGATGACAACGACCCCAATATTACTACCCAGCCCGGCAGCGCCTGTGATGACGGCAACCTGGCGACCATCAATGACGTGATGGATGCCAATTGCAACTGCGCCGGCACCCTCAATACCTGCCCCGGCATCGGCGACAACGATGGCGACGGCATCTGCGCCGATGTGGATTGTGATGACAACGACCCGAATATCACCTCACAGGTGGGCGATGCTTGCGACGACGGCAACCCCGCAACGCACGGCGAAACCATTCAGGGTGATTGTAGCTGCGGCGGCGGGTCGCTCGACCCCGAAACGGTTTGCGCCACCATCAACAGCAGCACCGATGATGCCGAGCAGGAAACCGCCAGTGGTTCGATGGACCTCAACAGCAGCGACCTCGAATTGTGCACCGACCGTGGAACCGTCCAGTGGGTGGGCCTGCGCTTCAACAACCTCAATATCCCACAGGGCGCCAACATCGTCAATGCTTACATCCAGTTTGAAACGGATGAAACCGGCAACGATGATCCCTGTAACCTCACCATTTACGGTGTAGCTGCGGACAACGCAGGTACCTTTACTACTACCGACTTCGACATCAGTAGCCGGCCCCGGACGGCCAACTCCGCAGCCTGGGCCCCCGCTCAGTGGCTTGCCGTTGGCAACGCCGGCCCGGCCCAGCAGACGGTTGATATCTCTTCCATCATCCAGGAAATTGTCAACCGCAACGGTTATACTTCCGCCAGTTCCATCGCCTTTGCTATCGAAGGCACGGGCCGGCGGGTAGCCGAGTCCTTCGACGGGCCCGCCGGTGGGCCCCAGCTGTGCATCGATTTCTTCGCCACGCCGCCCGATTACGACTGCCCGAACCTTTCGGCTTTCTATGGCGACGCTTGTGACGATGGCGACAACACCACCATCAATGATATAGTCGACGGAGACTGCGGCTGCGCCGGCACCCCAACTGCCTGCACTGGTATCGGCGATGCCGACGGCGATGGCGTCTGCTCGGATGTAGACTGCGACGACAACGACCCCAACGCCACCACCCAGCCCGGCGACGCCTGCGATGACGGCAACCCGGCTACCATTAATGATACGGTGGACGCCAATTGCGGTTGCGCCGGCGCCCTCAACACCTGCCCCGGCATCGGCGACAACGACGGCGACGGCATCTGCGCCGATGTGGATTGCGACGACGACAACCCCAACATTACTACCCAGCAAGGCGATGCCTGCGACGACGGCAACCCCAATACCGTGGGCGAAACCATCCAGGGTGACTGTAGCTGTGGCGGTGGCAATTCTGCCCCGACTCAAACCTGTGCTATGGTTAGTACAAGCAGTGATGATGCCGAGGAAGAACTCACGGGTTCGGTTGATGCGACTAGCAGCGACCTGGAGTTGATGAATGACCCCCGCAATGGCCAGCAGGTAGTAGGGCTGAGGTTTACCGGCCTCAATATCCCTCCGGGTGCGGTGATCACCAGTGCTTACGTACAGTTCAGTGTAGATGAAGCCGTCAACGACAACCCTTGTAACGTCAGCATCTACGGACAAGCCTCCGACAACGCCGCTACCTTCACCGAAACTGATTTTGATGTCAGTAGCCGCCCCAGGACCAATGCGTCCGTGAGTTGGTCGCCGCCGGAGTGGCTGGCAGTAGGCGCCGCCGGCGCCGAACAGCAAACGCCGGACCTCTCGCCGGCCATCCAGGAAATTGTCAACCAAAGCGGCTATACGGCCAACAGCGCCATTGCCCTCATCCTGGAGGGTACAGGACGCAGGACGGCCGAATCCTTTAACGGCTCGCTCAATGGAGCGCCGGAGCTTTGCGTGGAGTACCTCTATGCCACACAGGCAGACAGCCAGACTCCACCGGGCATCGGAGCGGGAATAGAACAAAGGGGAGAGGCGCTGCCCATTGAGGAGGTAATGAGCGCCATTCGCGTCCATCCTAACCCAGCCGGGCAAAAATTAAACATCTCCTTTAGCAGTAAGCTGGATGGATATGTTCAATTACAGGCCAGAGGCCTGAGTGGAAGGATCGTACTGAACGAGAAGCGGACAGTCAGCCGGGGAGAAAACACCATCGTGCTGGAAGAACTTTCCCTGCCTGACGGCATTTACTTCCTCCAACTATTTGCGGAGGGCGCCGTACAATCGGCTAAATTTGTGATTTCTAAATAAGGCTATTCCCTATTTCCGCTATAGTGCCTTAGGAGGCGCCACCTGCGACAACAGAAGCAGGTGGCGCCCCCAAAACAGGCCAAAACCACATTCCGCCTTAAGAGCATGTTTGGAGGTGGACTTTTAAGGTCGTCTTTTCCCACCACCCACCTTACACAGAAACGGATTCTGACAGCGAGCCTAAAGGAACCGCCATGAGGGAGAATTACCTGCCCGTTCTGGAAGCCCACGGCATTGACCTGGTGCTGTTAGGGCACGCCCACAACTACGAACGCGCCTACCTGATCAACGGCCCCTATGATGTATCCTCCACCTTCGCCCCGGCAACGATGGCGCTCGACCTGGGTGACGGCCTGCCTGATGGAGATGGCGCTTACCAGAAAACCGGAGATGCCGGCACTGTTTATGTGGTTTCCGGCTCTGTCGGCTCATCGGCAGGAGCCATCAGTAATGAGCACCCCGCCATGCATATTACCAGGCGCCTTTTTCTGTAGAGTAAAGTATTCCCGACAACTTCGCTTACTTCCGCAACTTCCTGGCCATCAAGGGTGTCCAACGCTAGACTGGTAGCCAAAAACCAAGGCCAGGTGACTGATAATCAGAATATTGCGCATAAAACCGTGTCAGGCACTTGAAATTTTTGTACTTTCATCCTGTCATCTTTCCCTGCCGGCCTGTTTTCATGTTTTTGCAGAGGAAATAAGAAAAAAGCCTTTAGTCATTATTTTCTGAAATAGACGACCTCATGAAAAAAAACTACTGCTTGCTGGTAGGCATGTTCTTATTATGCCTCAGCATTGAACTGAACGCCCAATCCATCATTAGAGGCCCCTACCTTCAGCTCGGAACCCCCAGCAGTATGGTCATCAGATGGCGGACCGACAGCCCTACCTCCAGCAAGGTATGGTATGGAGCCAGCCCTTCCAGCCTGAGCTTTTCCACCACCGTTAGCGGTAACCACACCGACCATGAGGTGACGATCAGCGGCCTGCCTGCCAACAGCACTTTTTACTATGCTGTGGGTAATGCTTCCAGCCAGCTCACAACCCCTGGCAGTGAATATTATTTTAAGACTTCGCCTGCTCCCGGCTCTTCCGAACCGGTTAGTATATGGGTGCTGGGTGATGCGGGAAAAGACAATGATCACCAACGATCCGTCCGGGATGCATTCTATGCTTACAATGGCGGCCATCATGCAGATATCATCCTCGCACTTGGTGACAATGCATACAGCGACGGCACCGATGAGGAATACCAGTATGCCTGGTTCGAAGATATGTTTGAAGCCAGCCTTATCAATTCGGTGGTCTGGCCCTGCCCCGGCAATCACGATATTGTAACCGCCAACAGCCAGAATGAAACCGGCCCGTATTACGATATTTTCACCCTACCCCGAAACGGCGAAGCCGGCGGTGCGCCCTCCGGCACCGAAGCATACTACTCTTTCGATTATGGCAATATTCATTTTATCTCCCTGAACTCTGAAGATATTGACCACAGCCCAAACTCCCCAATGTTGTCCTGGCTGGAACAGGACCTGGCTGCGAATGATAAACTATGGGTCGTTGCGATCCTTCACAGGGTCATTTACCATAGTCAAACGCTCGCCGACTTTCGGGAAAATTTCGTTCCCGTCCTGGAAGCCGGAGGGGCCGACCTGGTCATGTACGGCCACCAGCACAGTTATCGGCGATCTTATTTGATGGATGGGCACTATGGTAGCGGCAACGGTTCGTTCGACCCCAATACTATGGCGATAGATGCAGGAGACGGCCGGCCGGATGGTGATGGCGCTTACCAGAAACCCAGCAGCCTAACCCCCAACGCCGGAACCATTTATATGGTAACCGGATCGGCCGGAACGGTTTCTCCCTTGCCCTCTCCGATAACTTTTATGCCTTACGAAGCAGGTGAGCCTGAAGGCCTGGGATCCGTTCACGTTTCCGTTTCGGGCGGCCAAATGGATGTAAAATTCATTAATTATCAGGACCAGATTCTTGATTATTTCACCATCAGCAAACAGTTGATTATTGCTTCGCCCCCTACTGTATCCGTCACTGCTCCGGCGCATGGAACTAATTACACCACTCCCCAGGCGGTCACCGTTACTGCGAATGCTTCCGATAGTGATGGCTCGGTAACCCAGGTCGAGTTCTTTGTCAATAACACCTCAATTGGTGTCGACGATCAGGCGCCCTATTCCATCGATTATACGCCTCCGGGAAACGGCGCTTATAATGTAGTAGCTTCGGCCACTGATAATGACAATAATACCACCTCATCCCCGGTTGTTCAGTTCACGGTCGGCCCGGTGACCACGTGTGTCCGGATCGACAATGGTGACGACGACGCTGAGGAGCGGCCTTCCGGTACGGTCAGCCTGGCCAGCGGCGACCTGGAACTGGTGGTTGACGGCGACCCGGACGGCCAAACCGTGGGCCTGCGGTTCAACGGCCTGAACATCCCCCAGGGGGCCAATATCGCCAGCGCGCACCTGCAGTTCACTGTCGATGAAAACACCAACGACAACCCCTGTTCCCTTACCATCTATGGCCAGGCCAGTGATAACGCTTCGGCTTTTAGCGGCCAGGACTTCAGCATCAGCAGCCTGCCCCGCGCCAACGCTTCGGTAAGCTGGACACCCTCCGACTGGCTCGCCGTTGGCGATGCCGGCTTTGCTCAGCAATCGCCCAATATCACCTCCATCATTCAGGAAATCGTCAGCCGCCCCGGATTTTCCGCCAACAGCTCGATCGCACTTTTTATCGAAGGCATGGGCCGGCGCACCGCCGAATCCTACGAAGGTACTCTTCCGTAGCGCCGGAACTCTGCATTGAATGGTCGATGGCGCCAATCGATTTTGACTGCCCCAACATCCCGGCAAATATCGGCGCATCCTGTGATGACGGCGACAATACCACCCTCAACGATATGATCGATGCCAACTGTAACTGCGTTGGCGCCCCCACCGCCTGCACCGGCATCGGCGATGCCGATGGCGATGGCGTTTGCGACGATGTAGACTGCGACGACCTCGACGCCAACATCACCCACCAGCCCGGTGACGCCTGCGACGACGGCAACCTCCACCACCATCAACGATATGTATGACGCCAACTGCAACTGCGTTGGCGTACTCAACGGCTGCCCCGGCATCGGCGATGCCGACGGCGACGGTATCTGCGCTGATATCGATTGCGATGACAACGACCCCAATTCCACTTCTATAGCCGGCGACGCCTGCGATGATGGCGACAACACCACCATCAACGACAGGCTCGACAACAACTGCAACTGCGCCGGCACACCCACCGCCTGCACCGGCATCGGCGATGCCGATGGCGACGGCGTCTGCGCCGATGTGGATTGTGACGACAATGACCCCGACAACACCTCCCACCCCGGAAGCGCCTGTGACGACGGCAACCCCAACACCACCGGAGAAACCATTCAGGTGAGCTGTAGCTGCGGCGGCGGGATTACCGCTGCCGACTACACCTGCGTGCGGGTCAATACCGGAAGTGACGATGCCGAAGAACGTATCTACGGCGTCGACCTTACCAGCAGCGACCTCGAACTGGTCGAAGAAGACGGTGGTATGGGCGCCCAAACGGTAGGTGTCCGCTTTACCTACCTCAATATCCCGCAAGGCGCTTACATCACCAGCGCTTACCTGCGCAGTTTATGGCTGATGAAAACCGCAACACCAACCCCTGCAACCTGGTAGTCTCATACCAGGCGGCGGATAACCCATCTACCTTTTCTAACCTCAACGATACAGATGTCTCCAGCCGCCCGCGCACCAGTGCTTCTGTCAATTGGGGCCCGGCGGAATGGCTGTCCATCGGCGATGCCGGCCCCAGCCAGCGCACCCCCGACATCACTTCCATCATCCAGGAGATCGTCAGCCGCAACGGATATACCGCCAACAGCGCCATCGTACTCATCATCGAGGGTACCGGCGCCCGTACCGCCGAATCCTTTGAAGGGGGCATGGAAAAGGCGCCCCAGCTGTGCGTCGCTTTCTCCAATAACCCGCCGGATTGCCCTACCCTGCAGGCCAACATCGGCGACGCCTGCAACGATGGTGACAACACGACGGCCAATGATAGCGTCGACGCCAACTGCAATTGCGCCGGAACGCCATGCCCAACAGCTGGTACTGCCTGCAACGACGGCAACCCAGCAACCGAAAACGACCAGGAAGACGGATTCTGTAACTGCGCCGGAACGCCTTGCCCCACCGCCGGAACTGCCTGCAACGACGGCAACCCAGCAACCGAAAATGACCAGGAAGACGGATTCTGTAACTGCGCCGGAACGCCTTGCCTCGCAGCCGGAACTGCCTGTGACGACGGCAACCCAGCAACCGAAAATGACCAGGAAGACGGAGCCTGCAACTGCGCCGGAACGCCATGCCCAACAGCCGGAACCGCCTGCAACGACGGCAACCCAGCAACCGGAAACGACCAGGAAGACGGATTCTGTAACTGCGCCGGAACGCCTTGCCCCACCGCCGGAACTGCCTGCAACGACGGCAACCCAGCAACCGGAAATGACCAGGAAGACGGATTCTGTAACTGCGCCGGAACGCCATGCCTCGCAGCCGGAACTGCCTGTGACGACGGCAACCCAGCAACCGAAAATGACCAGGAAGACGGAGCCTGCAACTGCGCCGGAACGCCATGCCCAACAGCCGGAACCGCCTGCAACGACGGCAACCCAGCAACCGGAAACGACCAGGAAGACGGATTCTGTAACTGCGCCGGAACGCCATGCCCCGCAGCCGGAACCCCCTGCAACGACGGCAACCCCGCAACCGGAAACGACCAGGAAGACGGATTCTGTAACTGCGCCGGAACGCCATGCCCCGCAGCCGGAACTGCCTGTGACGACGGCAACCCAGCAACCGAAAATGACCAGGAAGACGGAGCCTGCAACTGCGCCGGAACGCCATGCCCCACCGCCGGAACCGCCTGTGACGATGGCAACCCGGCGACGGTTAACGACCTGGAAGATGGCTTCTGTAATTGCGCCGGGACGCCTTGCGAGCCACAAGGAACGGCTTGTAATGATGGTAACCCCGCAACCTATAATGATGTTTTTGATGCCAATTGTAATTGCGGAGGGGTACCCTGCCCCACCGTAGGCACAGCTTGCGATGATGGCAACCCGGCAACCTACAATGATATGGAAGACGGAGCCTGCAACTGCGCCGGAACGCCATGCCCCGCAGCCGGAACCGCCTGCAACGACGGCAACCCTGCAACCGGAAATGACCAGGAAGACGGATTCTGTAACTGCGCCGGAACGCCATGCCCCACCGCCGGAACTGCCTGTAACGACGGCAACCCGGCAACCGAAAACGACCAGGAAGACGGATTCTGCAACTGCGCCGGAACGCCATGCCCCACCGCCGGAACCGCCTGCAGCGACGGCGACCCGACCACTATAAATGACCAGGAAGATGGGTTCTGTAACTGCATCGGCGCCCCCACTGCCTGTACTGGCATCGGTGATGCCGATGGCGACGGCGTCTGTTCCGATGTGGATTGCGACGACAACGACGCCAACACCGCCTACCAGCCCGGCGACGCCTGCGACGACGGCGACCCCAGCACCTTCGGCGAAACCATTCAATCCGATTGTAGCTGCGGCGGAGGAACCACCACGCCTACCTCCACCTGCTCCATCATCAACAGCAGCAGTGATGATGCCGAGCAAACATCTTCCAACGGCCGGATGGACCTCAACAGCAGCGACCTGGAATTGTGTACCGACGGCGTCAGCCAGTGGGTGGGCCTGCGCTTCAACAACCTCAATATCCCACAGGGGGCGCACATTACCAGCGCCTACATCCAGTTTGAAACGGATGAAAACCGCAACGACGACCCCTGTAACCTCACTATCTACGGACAGGCGCCGACAATGCCTCCACTTTTGGCGCTGCCGACTTCGACATCAGCAGCCGCCCCGGACGGGCAACTCCGTAGCCTGAAACCCCGGCTCAGTGGCTGTCCATCAGCGATGCTTACCCGGCTCAGCAAACGCCGGATTTGGCGGCGCTCATCCAGGAAATCGTCAACCGCAGCGGCTATACCTCCGGCAGTTCCATCGCCCTCCTGATTGAAGGCACGGGCCGCCGGGTGGCAGAGTCTTTCGACGTACCGCCGGTGGGCCCCAGCTGTGCGTCGATTTTTCGATACGCCGCCGGCTTACGATTGCCCGGGGCTGTCCGCCTACTTTGGCGATGCCTGTGACGACGGCGACAATACTACTATCAACGATAGGGTGGATGGCGATTGCAACTGCATCGGCACCCCCACCGCCTGCACCGGCATCGGCGATGCCGACGGCGACGGTGTCTGCGACGACGTGGATTGCCAGCCCAACAACGCCAACATAGCAACCCAGCCCGGCGATGCCTGCGATGACGGCAACCCAATACCACGGTTGATGATGTGATAGGCGCCAACTGCGGTTGTGCCGGCACGCTCAATAGCTGCCCCGGCATCGGCGACAACGATGGCGACGGCATCTGCGCCGATGTGGATTGTGATGACAACGACCCGAATATCACCTCACAGGTGGGCGACGCCTGTGACGACGGCAACCCGGCAACGCACGGCGAAACCATCCAGGCCGGCTGCGGCTGCGGCGGCGGGTCGCTCGACCCTGAAACGGTTTGCGCCACCATCAGCAGCAGCACCGACGATGCCGAGCAGGAAACCGCCACTGGTTCGATGGACCTCAACAGCAGCGACCTCGAATTGTGCACCGACCGTGGAACCGTCCAGTGGGTACCTGCGCTTCAACAACCTCAATATCCCACAGGGCGCCAACATCGTCAACGCCTACATCCAGTTTGAAACGGATGAAACCGGCAACGACGACCCCTGTAACCTCACCATCTACGGGCAAGCCGCCGACAATGCCTCCACTTTTGGCGCCGCGAGACTTCGACATCAGCAGCCGGTACGATTACTAACTCCGCAGCCTGGTACCCGGCTCAGTGGCTGTCTATCAGCGATGCCACCGGCACAACAAACGGTAGATATCGCACCACTCATCCAGGAAATCGTCAACCGCAGCGGTTATACCTCCGCCAGTTCCATCGCCTTCCTGATTGAAGGCACGTACCGGCGGGTAGCCGAGTCCTTCGACGGGGCCCGCCGGAGGTACCCCAGCTGTGCATCGACTACTTCGCCACGCCGCCCGATTACGACTGCCCGAACCTTTCGGCTTTCATCGGCGACGCCTGTGACGATGGCGACAACACCACCATCAATGATCTAGTCGACGCAGACTGCGGCTGCGCCGGCACGCCCACTGCCTGCACCGGCATCGGCGATGCCGACGGCGACGGCGTCTGCTCGGATGTGGATTGCGACGACAACGACCCCAACGCCACCACCCAGCCCGGCGATGCCTGCGATGACGGCAACCCGGCCACTATCAATGATATGGTGGACGCCAACTGCGGTTGCGCCGGCACGCTCAATAGCTGCCCCGGCATCGGCGACAACGATGGCGACGGCATCTGCGCCGATGTGGATTGCGACGACAACAACCCCAATATCACCACCCAGCAAGGCGACGCCTGTGACGACGGCAACCCCAATACCGTGGGCGAAACCATCCAGGGAGATTGCAGCTGTGGCGGTGGCAATTCTGCTCCGACGCAAACCTGTGCGATGGTTAGTGAAAGCAGCGATGACGCCGAGGAAGAACTCACGGGCTCGGTTGATGCGAATAGCAGCGACCTGGAGTTGATGAATGACCCCCGCAATGGCCAGCAAGTGGTAGGGCTGAGGTTTACCGGCCTCAATATCCCTCCGGGTGCGGTGATCACCAGTGCTTACGTACAGTTCAGTGTAGATGAAGCCGTCAATGACAACCCCTGCAACCTGGCCATCTACGGACAAGCCTCCGACAATGCCGCCACCTTCACCGAAACCGATTTTGACATCAGCAGCCGCCCCAGGACCAATGCGTCCGTGAGTTGGTCGCCGCCGGAGTGGCTGGCAGTCGGCGCCGCCGGCGCCGAACAGCAAACGCCGGACCTCTCCCCTGCCATCCAGGAAATTGTCAACCGGAGCGGCTATACAGCCAATAGCGCCATTGCCCTTATCCTGGAGGGTACAGGACGCAGGACGGCCGAAGCCATTGACGGTTCGCCCAATGGTGCGCCGGAACTTTGCGTGGAATACCTCTACGCTTCGATGGACAACCGGCCGGCGTCATCTGCCACCACAGCTGTGGAGGATTTTGAAATCCCTTCTTATCATGCAACGGAAGAACAACTGGCGCCGGCAGAAAGTGAGGCAATCGGGCCTATCCGTATTCACCCCAACCCAGCCAGTAGCCAGTTATTCATATCCTTTACCAGTATGCAGGAAGGTGAAGTCCAGATACTGGCGCGCGGCCTGAGTGGGAAAGTGGTACTGAGTGGTAAACGAGAGGTGAACAAGGGCGAAAACACCCTTATTCTAGAGGCCCTATCTTTGCCCAGTGGTATTTACTTCCTGCAACTGGGGACAGAAAGGTCTGTAGGAACAGTAAAATTTGTGATTCAGAAGGACTAAACACCAGGAGTTGTGTAAAAAAGCTGGACAGAATGGGCCGGGGTTATGTACGATGGACGGACACAGTGGGAGCCCGTGTGTGTACGTTGTACGAGGCTGTCCAATGTTAGACGGGTAACCCCCTCAGAGGATAGCACACTGATTTATTAAGATTTATTAGGCTTCATTGATTAAGATCCTAAAAAAAACCTAATTCATCCTAAAGAATCAGTGTCCTATCCTTTATTGCACAACCCCAGACATTCACAATGGCCCTGAAAATTAGAAAGTCATTATATTTGAATAGGCCGTTAGAAAATTCCCCCAAGTTAACGTACTTTTAGCCGATCGGAATTTAATGACGGCTATCGCCCCCCTGATGCCATCATTAGCTTCATTAACAATGTATGTTCGTAAGCGGCAACAATCCTTAGCCGTTTTTTCCTCTTCCAGCACAAAAGCCACAATCCATAAGCCCTCAGGTTGCTTCCTCAACCTGTTGTACTTAAAAAACACTTTTTCTCGAAGGCGCCCTACTATGAGCTGTTCTTTTATAAAGGGCCATCAACGCTGTACTTTGGACAGGTTCCTGTTTTAAACCGGAAGTGCGAAGCCGGAAAAGCAGAAAAGGGGCACTCGATGCCAGTTTTTTTTTGATCTTCCCCTAAAAAGTCAGACAGTCCAAAATCCAGTATGAACGATCCTGAAAAAAATAAATAAAGGGGGTGGCCTTTTAGTGAATGAGCAGTCAGCTAAAGGGAAATTATATGATTTACAGTTTGTTGGTTGGGCGTTGCCTGAAGAGAGAGACTTATATAATCTAAATCCGTACTGATACAGATCGATCCAAAAGGATCATCCAGGACTTGTTCAAAAAGACGACCTTATGAAAAAAAACACTTACCTGCTGTTAGTTTTTTGTCTACTATTCATTGGAGTGGAAACATTTGGCCAGGCCATTATCAGAGGCCCCTATCTCCAATCCGGAACCCCTAGCAGCATGGTCATAAGATGGCGAACCGATGTCGCCACTTCCACCCGGGTATGGTACGGACCGAGCCCATCCAACCTGGCGTTCACCAATACGGTGAATGGCAGCCGAACCGACCACGAAGTGAAGATTAGCGGGCTGTCTGCCAATACAACTTTTTATTACGCAGTGGGCAATGCCTCCGGCCAGCTGACGACCCCTGGCAGCACTTATTATTTCCGAACTTCCCCCAATCCCGGGGCGTCTCAAACCATCCGTGCCTGGGTATTGGGTGACTGTGGCACCGGCACCAATAATCAGAGGGCCGTGCGGGATGCCTTTTACAATTTTAACGGCTCCTCCCCTATTGACGTGATCCTCATGCTGGGAGACAACGCCTACGAATCGGGCACCGATGAGGAATTCCAGACGGCCCTTTTTGAAAATATGTATGAAGACCGGTTGGTCAACAGTGTCATGTGGCCCGCCATTGGCAACCATGAGACGATTACAGCCAACAGTCCTACTCAATCGGGGCCGTATTATGATATTTTCACCCTGCCTGCAAACGGAGAGGCGGGAGGCACCCCTTCGGGAACCGAAGCTTATTATTCCTACGATTACGGCAACATCCACTTTGTAGTCCTGGATTCGGACGATACGGACCGCTCACCTGGCTCTCCCATGCTTACCTGGCTGGCTACCGACCTCGCCAATACCAGCCAGCATTGGAAGGTTGCTTATTTTCACCACCCTCCCTACTCGACCAATGGCTCCGATTTGTCTTCTCAACAGACACAAGTAAGACAGAACTTCCTGCCGGTGCTGGAAGCCCACGGTGTAGACCTCGTCCTGGTGGGGCATGTGCACAACTATCAGCGGTCTTACCTCATTAATGGCCACTACGGCCTATCCACCACCTGGGATCCTGCCACGATGGGAATCAACCTCGGCGATGGACGGCTGGATGGTAATGGCGCTTATATAAAAGATGCCGGAACCGGCCCCTCATCTCGCGGTACGGTTTATATCGTCACCGGCTCTGCCGGAAAAAAAGGAGCGATCGCAGTGAATCACCCGGTGATGTATTCAAATATTCCCCAACTGGGTTCCATGTATATAGAAGTGACCGGCAATCAGATGGACCTGAGTTTCATCCGGGAAACCGGCGCCATAGAAGACCACTTTACGATCATTAAACAGGGGCTGACGGGTTCGCCTCCGGCCGTTTCGATCACGGCTCCGGCCGATGGCGTAAATTATTCTGTACCTCAATCGATCACTATTACTGCCAATGCTTCCGACAGCGACGGTTCTGTCGCCCAGGTCGAGTTTTTTGTCAACAATATTCCGGTTGGCATTGATAACCAGGCGCCCTGGTCGATCGGCTATCTCCTCCCGGGAGAAGACGCTTATAACCTTACCGCCGTTGCCAGGGATAATGACAACAACACCACGCAATCCAGTGTGGTTCGGGTTACAGTTGGGCCCGTCATCACCTGCTCCAGAGTAGCGGTAGGAAGTGACGATGCGGAAGAGCGCCCGACCGGTACGGTAAGCCCGACCAACAGCGACCTTGAACTGGTCAATGACCCCTCGGTGGGCAACCAGGTGGTAGGGATGCGTTTCACGGGGCTGAACATCCCTCAAGGCGCCGTTATTCAAGAGGCCCATATTGAGTTTACTGCCGATGAGGCCGTAAACGACGACCCTTGCAACCTTACCATTTACGGGCAGGCTTCCGATAATGCCCCCACCTTTACTTCCGCCAGATGGGACGTCAGTAGCCGGCCCCGGACCAGCGCCACCGCACTCTGGCAGCCGGCCCATTGGCTGGCCATTGGCGACGCCGGCCTTGCCCAGCAAACGGTTAATGTTGCCCAGGTCATCCAGGAAATCGTCGACCGGCCCGGTTACACGGCCAGCAGCTCGATCGCCCTCATCCTGGAAGGTACGGGCAGGAGAACCGCCGAGTCCTTTGAAGGCTCCAACCTGAATGCCCCGGAGCTTTGCGTCCGGTATTCCCTCAGCCTTCCCGATTGCCCCGCTATTGGCGCCAATATTGGTTCCCCCTGCAATGATGGAGATAATACGACCATCAATGACGTCATTGACGCCAATTGCAATTGCGCCGGCACCCCCACCGCCTGTACCGGTATTGGTGACGTTGACGGCGATGGCATCTGCGCCGACATCGACTGCGATGATAACGACCCCAGTGTTATAACCTATGTCGGAGCGGCCTGCGATGACGGCAACCCCGCCACCGTTAACGACGTGCTGGACGCCGATTGCAACTGCGCCGGCGTCTTCAATGATTGCCCGAATATCGGCGACATGGATGGCGACGGTATCTGCGCCGATATAGACTGCGATGACAACGACCCCAATAGCACCTCCGTTGCCGGAGACCCCTGCGATGACGGAGATAACACCACGATCAATGACACCTATGACTCCAACTGCAATTGCACGGGTATCCCTACGGCCTGCACCGGCATCGGCGATGCCGACGGCGACGGCGTCTGCGACGATGTGGATTGTGAGCCCAACGACCCCAATATCACGACTCAGCCTGGCGACGCCTGCAATGATGGCAACCCTGCCACCAACGGGGAGACGATACAGGCCGACTGTAGCTGCGGTGGAGGAACTGAGTTGCCGATAAGCACCTGCTCTACTGTCAATGCCAGTAGCGATGATGCCGAAGAGCGCAGCTCCTCCGGGTCAGTAAGTACAACCAGTAACGACCTCGAATTATCCACCGACAACCTCAGCCAGCTGGTCGGTATGCGGTTTAACAACCTCAATATTCCACAGGGTGCTTTTATTACCAATGCCTATATACAGTTCACGGTGGACGAGTCGGTTAATGATGACCCCTGCAACCTTATCATAAGGGGGCAGGCCAGTGATAATGCGCCTACCTTCACTACCTCCAACTCCAACATCAGCAGCCGCCCCCGTACCGGCAGCTCGGTAAACTGGACACCGCCTCATTGGCTGGTGGTCGGCCAGTCCGGCCCGGATCAGCAAACACCGGACCTATCGTCCATCATCCAGGAAATCGTCAACCGCAGTGGATATACTTCCGCCAGCTCGATCGTGCTGATCCTGGAAGGCAGCGGCCGGCGGACAGCAGAATCCGCCAATGCTCCGGCCGGAGCGCCCCGGTTATGTGTGGACTACTTCAGCACCCCGCCCGACTACGATTGCCCCAGCCTGTCGGCTTATTTCGGATCACCTTGTGACGATGGCGACAATACCACCATTAACGATACGGTGGACGGCGATTGTGATTGCGCCGGCACGCCCACTGCCTGCACCGGCATCGGCGATGCCGACGGCGATGGAGTCTGTGACGATGTAGATTGCGACGACAACGACCCCAACGTCACCACTCAGCCCGGCGCCCCCTGCGATGACGGCAACGCCGCCACGATCAACGATGCTTACGATCTTGCCTGCAATTGCGTAGGCGTTCTCAACAGCTGCCCCAACGTCGGTGATATGGATGGCGACGGCATCTGCGCCGATGTGGATTGCGATGATAACGACCCCAATATCACCTTCCAGCAAGGCGACGCCTGTGACGATGGGAACCCTAATACCGTAGGAGAAACCATTCAGGGGGATTGCAGTTGCGGTGGCGGAAGCTCAACGCCTACGACCAGCTGTTCCCGGATCAATAGCAGCAGCGATGATGCCGAACAACAAGGAGGCCCTGCCGACCTGACCAGTAGTGACCTGGAGCTGGCGACCGACCCCAGCCTGGGCATCCAAACCATCGGTATGCGATTCAACGGCCTCAACATCCCGCAGGGAGCGGTGATCACCAATGCGTATATACAGTTTACAGTGGATGAAACGGCGAACGACAACCCCTGTTTGATCAATATTTACGGCCAGGCAGCTGATAACGCCGGCACTTTTCTGGCGGCCAGCGCCAACATCAGCAGCCGGCCCCGCACCAACGCTGCGGCCTCCTGGTCGCCCCAGGCCTGGTTGTCGATAGGTGACGCCGGAGTAGCCCAGCAAACGCCGGATATTTCCTCCATCATCCAGGAAATCGTCAACCGCAATGGATATACTTCCGCCAGTTCCATCGCGATCATCATGGATGGTACCGGGCGGCGGACGGCGGAGTCCTTCAATGGATCTCCTACCCAGGCGCCGGAACTATGCGTTTCGTACCTCTATGCCCCAGGCGCCAACCGGCAAGCGCCGACAAATACTACTATGGCCGCAGGAGCAGAAGTAGGACAGGCAGCTATGAATTCTTTCCTGGAAGCAGCCGGTGAGGACGCCTTCAGCCCAATCAGTATCCATCCCAACCCAGCCAATGACCAGCTAATGGTTACATTTACCAGTATGATGGAGGGCAAAGTGCAGATTCAAGCCCGGAGCTTAAATGGACAGGTCGTAATCAATCGTATGCAGGAAATTGGCAAGGGCAAAAACACCATAATGCTGGATGGCCTGTCACTGCCGGATGGCCTGTATTTCCTGCAAATCTTTACCAGCGATGCATTACAATCTGCCAAGTTTATTATACAAAAAGATTAGCATTTAGCATCTTAATGCCGGGTTTCCTATCTTTGGGGAACCCGGCCTGTTTTTTAGCTTAATTTTTGTTTTTTTAACTCGTTGAGGCAACACTATTTGGGTTTCTGTTCGTATCTACCAGATAGGATATGACGCCAGCCATATCGAGAGAAGGCTTTATCCCGAAAAGAACCAACAGGAAAGCGGCTTAATTTTATCCATTACTTTTCTATTTCCTGGAACAGCTTACGCAAAACCCGAGGGGGGCGACGCCCCCTTACTGTAATAATCCCCCTGATTATATCCCCCGATTAACTCAATAATTGAATACCTTCATCGGAGTGCCCGCCACTGTAAATCAATGAGTGGCGATTCAGCTCTGGTGTAAACCTGTGACTGAAAATGACGACCGACTTTACAACAATTGATATCGGAAAGATTAAAGGCTTCAAAGAGCATCTTCGGGCGGTGTACCTTCTGTTATACCCTAGCCGCTTCAGAATGATCCTTCTGGCGGGATTCTTCTTTTTACTATTCAGCTCTGATATTTCAGCGACTACCTACTATGTAGACTCCCAAAACGGTAGCGACAACTACGACGGACAGTCCGCCAGCTACCAGGGGGGAAATACAGGCCCCTGGGCAACTATACCCAAGGTGAACAGTATTTTCTTTGCTCCGGGGGACAGCATTCTATTCATGAGAGGCGCTATCTGGATGGATGGGCCGCTTGATCCCCGGATCGGCGGCTCTCCAGGTAATACGATCACGATTCAGGAAAGTATTGTGGGCCAACCCATGAGCTTTGACCTGATCGACCTCAACGATAATAACTGTATTTATTTCGGCGCTTACGGCAACAGCCCTGCCAAGCCACTGATCGAATGCCAGGGAGGGCAAGGCATCGTCATCCGGCACGACTATGTCATCGTCGAAGGCTTTCACCTTGACCACGGAGGGAATAATGTGCTATGGATGGGAAAAGAGACCGGCAATTACTGGAATGTATTCATAGATATAGATGTAACCAACGCTACCAGTAATGCGGTAAGCTCTGATTTCGGAGGCGGGAACCTATGGCTAAAGGGCCTGTATGTTTACAATTACGGGGTCAACGGCATCCTCATGAATGGATCACTGAACAATAAAATGAAAGGTGTTCTGATCGAGGACTGTTGGGTCGAAAACCCGGTCGTGCTCGACCTGGAAGATGCCATTACCTGCCATAGCGACGCCCAGGGCAATAACCTGGAAGGAGACGTAATTATTCGCAACAACACCATCATTAAGTCCGGAGAAGATGGGATTGACATTACTTCCGGAACCAATATTCTGCTGGAAGGGAATCATATCAGCAATTCTCTGGCGGGCGGCATTTATGTAGTAAAAAGCTGGGTGAACACCGTTGAGGTCAGAGGTAACTTTCTGTACTCCAACTCCATCAGCCAGGGCGTTGGCGACCTCACCATAAAAGTGCCCAATGTATGGGCTTACAATAATGTCATTGCCGGAACCGGCCACCACTGCCTGCAACTGGGCAATACCGACAATATCCGGATATGGCACAATGTGATCGCTCCGGGCAACCGCACCGGAAACCTGATCTGGCTGCAGGACAGTATCGGACAACTGGAAATAAAAAACAATATCTTTGATTTTTCCGGCGCCGATCAGGACATCAGCGGCCCCATGCCGCCCAACATCGTTTTTGACTACAACTGCTATTTCACCCTTACCCGGGATGAGAATATCTACCAAAATTACTCCTTTCAGGAACTCAGGGATGCCAACCCCTCATTTGAGCCCAATGGATTCTGGGCGGATCCTCAGTTTATCAATCCGGCCGGAACCCTTCCCGATCATTTCCGATTGGCGGGCGGCAGCCCTTGTATTAACAGTGGAACCAATGTTGCAGCCGCTGTTGACTTCTGGGGGACACCCCGCCCTCAGGGAGGTGGCTTTGATATAGGTATTTTCGAGCAAGGAACCGTTGATTGCGATCCTGACCCCAATATTACCGCTTACCCGGGCAGCCCTTGCGATGATGGAGATAACACGACTTCCAATGATGTCTATGACACCAACTGCAACTGCGCCGGCGCCCCCAACGCCTGTTTCGGCATTGGAGATGCCGATGCGGACGGAGTATGTGCCGATGTAGATTGTGACGACAACGATCCCAGCATCGCTTACCAACCCGGCGACGCCTGTGACGATGGAGACCCCACCACTTCCGGGGAAACCATACAGGGAGATTGCAGTTGTGGAGGCGGCACACCCGGCCCGGCCGTTACCTGCTCCCGGATTGACAACAGCGCGGATGATGCGGAAGAAAAGTCGACTGGTACGATGGACATAGGAAGCACCGACCTGGAACTGGCCTACGACCCCAACCGGGGGCGGCAGGTGATCGGCATGAGATTTACCGGCCTGAACATTCCTCAGGGCGCAACGATCACCAGCGCCCATATTCAGTTTACCGTCGATGACAACCTCAATATCAATCCCTCCCGCCTCAGGATTTTTGGTGAAGACACGGACGACTCGCTTCCCTTTGCCGATATTGACCACAACATTTCCAACCGCCAACGTACCGCAGCTACCGTACAATGGGCGCCGGCGGAATGGCCAACCATTGCCAGTTTTGGGCCGGAACAACGCACACCTGATATTTATGCAATCATTCAGGAAATCGTCAACCGGCCCGGCTACGCGGCCGGTAGTGCCGTCAGTGTCATTATCGATGGTATAGGAGGCCGAACGGCCGAAGCCTATGATGGTTTCCCGGCACAGGCGCCGGAGTTATGTGTTGAGTATACGCTCCTTCCAGTGGCCTGGGACTGTCCGGCCTTGTCGGCCAATATTGGCTATCCCTGTAATGATGGCGACCCTACTACCATCAATGACTCCATCGATGGTGATTGTAATTGTTCCGGTACGCCAACATCCTGCACCGGCATCGGCGACTCGGATGGCGATGGCATTTGCACCGATGTGGATTGTGACGACAATGACTTTTTTAATGCCCATTACCCCGGCGAAGCCTGCAACGATGGCGACGATACGACCATCAATGATAGCCTGGACGCCAATTGCAACTGCGCCGGTACGCCCACCACTTGCACTGGCGTCGGGGATGCCGATGGGGACGGCGTCTGCGCTGACATAGACTGTGATGACAACAACCCCAATATCACCACCTCTATTGGCCAGGCATGTGACGACGGCGACAATACAACTGTCAACGATGCACTGGATGCCAACTGCAACTGCACCGGGACCCCCACCGCCTGCACCGGCATCGGCGATGACGACGGCGATGGCGTTTGCGCCGACATAGACTGTGATGACAACAACCCCAATATCACCACCTCTACTGGCCAGGCATGTGACGACGGCGACAACACCACCCTCAATGACCTCATCGACGCCAACTGCAACTGCACCGGGACCCCCACCGCCTGCACCGGCATCGGCGATGACGACGGCGATGGCGTCTGCGCCGACGTAGACTGTGATGACAACAACCCCAATATCACCACCTTTACTGGCCAGGCATGTGACGATGGCGACAACACCACCCTCAATGACCTCATCGACGCCAACTGCAACTGTACCGGGACCCCCACCGCCTGCACCGGCATCGGCGATGACGACGGCGATGGTGTCTGCGCCGACATAGACTGTGATGACAACAACCCCAATATCACCACCTTTACTGGCCAGGCATGTGACGATGGCGACAACACCACCCTCAATGACCTCATCGACGCCAACTGCAACTGTACCGGTACCCCCACCGCCTGCACCGGCATCGGCGATGACGACGGCGATGGCGTCTGCGCCGACATAGACTGTGATGACAACAACCCCAATATCACCACCTCTACTGGCCAGGCATGTGACGACGGTGACAACACCACCCTCAATGACCTCATCGACGCCAACTGCAACTGCACCGGGACCCCCACCGCCTGCACCGGCATCGGTGATGCCGACGGTGATGGCGTCTGCACCGACGTAGACTGTGATGACAACAACCCCAATATCACCACCTCTACTGGCCAGGCATGTGACGATGGCGACAACACCACCCTCAATGACCAAATCGACGCCAACTGCAACTGTACCGGTACGCCTACCGCCTGCACCGGCATTGGCGATGCTGACGGCGATGGCGTCTGCGCCGATGTAGACTGTGATGACAACAACCCCAATATCACCACCCAACCCGGCGAAAGCTGTGATGATGGTGACCCCAACACCTTCTGGGAAACGATTCAACCGGATTGTAGCTGCGGAGGAGGCGTTCCTCCTATAATTACCTGCTCCAGAGTAAGCGCGGGCAACGATGATGCCGAACAAAGCAGTTCTGGTTCCATAGACCTGTCCAGCAGCGACCTGGAACTAACGGACGACTCGGGCGTCCAAACCATCGGCATGAGGTTTAATGGCCTGTCGATCCCGCAGGGCGCTGTCATCACTACCGCCCATATTCAATTTGCCGTAGATGAAACCCGGGATATCGACCCTTGCAACTTGTCCATTTACGGAGAAGCCAGCGATGATGCTCCTGCTTTCTCTAGCAGTAACAACGATATCACTGCCCGCCCGCGTACCGGCGCTTCAGTAGCCTGGGCCCCACCGGCCTGGAATAGCGTCGGCGATGCCGGAACGGCACAGCAAACGTCGGATATAACTTCCATTATTCAAGAAATTGTCAACCGCAGCGCTTATACTTCCGCCAGTTCAATTGTCATCATCATAGATGGCACGGGCAGGCGTACGGCCGAGTCCTACAACGGCTCTCCTGCTCAGGCGCCGGAATTATGTATAGAATACGTTATACCTCCGGCATACGATTGCCCTGCTCTTTCCGCCAATATCGGCGACGCCTGCAACGATGGAGACAATACGACCATCAATGACCGCATTGGCGCCGACTGCAATTGCGCCGGTACGCCCACCGTCTGCACCGGTATCGGCGATAACGACGGCGACGGCGTTTGCGCCGATTCGGACTGTGATGACAACGACCCTAATATCACCACCTTTATTGGCCAGGCATGTGACGATGGCGACAACTCCACCCTCAATGACCAAATAGACGCCAACTGCAACTGCACCGGCACCCCCACCGCCTGCACCGGCATCGGCGATAACGACGGCGACGGTGTCTGCGCTGATGTGGACTGTGATGACAACGATCCGAACATCACCAGCCAGATTGGCGACGCCTGCAACGATGGGGACAACACCACCCTCAACGACCAGCTCGATGCCAACTGCAACTGCACCGGCGCCCCCACCGCCTGCACCGGCATCGGCGATAACGACGGCGACGGTGTCTGCGCCGATGTAGACTGCGATGACAACGACCCGAACATAACCAACCAAATTGGCGACGCCTGCAACGACGGCGACAACACCACCCTCAATGACCAGCTCGACGCCAACTGCAACTGCACCGGCGCCCCCACCGCCTGTACCGGCATTGGCGACAACGACGGCGACGGAGTCTGCGACGATGTAGACTGCGACGATAACGACCCCAATATCACCAGCCAGACAGGCGACACCTGCAACGACGGAGACCCCACCACCACCAACGACCAGGTGGACGCCAACTGCAACTGCACCGGTACCCCCACTGCCTGCACCGGCATCGGCGATAACGATGGCGACGGTGTCTGCGCTGATGTAGACTGTGACGACAACAACCCCAACATCACTACTCAGCCCGGAGACCCCTGCAACGACGGAGACCCCACCACCACCAACGACCAGGTGGACGCCAACTGCAACTGCACCGGCGCCCCCACCGCCTGCACCGGCATCGGCGATAACGACGGCGACGGTGTCTGCGCCGATGTAGACTGTGACGACAACGACCCGAACATCACCAGCCAGATTGGCGACGCCTGCAACGATGGGGACAACACCACCCTCAACGACCAGCTCGATGCCAACTGCAACTGTACCGGCACCCCCACCGCCTGCACCGGTATCGGCGATAACGACGGCGACGGCGTCTGCGCCGATGTAGACTGTGACGATAACGACCCCAATATCACTACTCAGCCCGGAGATGCCTGCAACGATGGCAACCCCAACACTACAGGAGATATTATTCAGCAAGATTGTAGCTGTAGCGGCAGCCCAGCTTTGCCGGTTACTACCTGTTCCAGGGTCAGCGCCGGCAATGATGATGCTGAGCAGAGCAGTTCCGGCGCCGTTGACCTGTCCAGCAGCGACCTCGAATTGACGGACGATTCAGGAGTCCAAACCATCGGCATGAGGTTTAATGCCCTCCAGATTCCGCAGGGCGCCACCATCACCGGCGCTCATATTCAATTTGCCGTCGATGAAACCCGGGACCTGGACCCCTGCAACTTGTCCATTTACGGAGAAGCCAGCGATGATGCTCCTGCTTTCTCTAGCAGTAACAGCGATATCACTGCCCGCCCGCGCACCGGCGCTTCGGTGGCCTGGGCACCACCGGCCTGGAATAGCGTTGGCGATGCCGGAACGGCACAGCAATCCTCAGATATAACTTCCATTATTCAGGAAATTGTCAACCGCAGTGGTTATACTTCCGGCAGTTCCATTGTCATCATCGTAGATGGTACGGGCAGGCGGACAGCCGAGTCCTACAACGGCTCTCCCGCCCAGGCGCCAGAGCTGTGTGTCGAGTACCTGCTCACTCCAGCGTACGATTGCCCCACTCTTTCCGCCAATATCGGCGACGCCTGCAACGACGGCGACCCCACCACCAACAACGACCAGGTGGACGCCAACTGCAACTGCGCCGGCACCCCCACCGCCTGCACCGGTATCGGCGATAACGACGGCGACGGCATCTGCGCCGATGTGGATTGCAACGATAACAACCCCAATATCACTACTCAGCCCGGAGATGCCTGCAACGACGGAGACCCCACCACCAACAACGACCAGGTCGACGCCAACTGCAACTGCGCCGGTACCCCCACTGCCTGCACCGGCATCGGCGATAACGACGGCGACGGTGTCTGCGCCGATGTAGACTGTGACGACAACGACCCGAACATCACCAGCCAGATTGGCGACACCTGCAACGATGGAGACCCCACCACCACCAACGACCAGGTGGACGCCAACTGCAACTGCACCGGCGCCCCCACTGCCTGCACCGGCATCGGCGATAACGATGGCGACGGCGTCTGCGCCGATGTAGACTGTGACGACAACGACCCGAACATCACCAGCCAGATTGGCGACGCCTGCAACGATGGAGACCCCACCACCAACAACGACCGCATCGACGCCAACTGCAACTGCACCGGCGCCCCCACCGCCTGCACCGGTATCGGCGATAACGACGGCGACGGCGTCTGCGCCGATGTAGACTGTGACGACAACGACCCGAACATCACCAGCCAGATTGGCGACGCCTGCAACGATGGGGACAACACCACCCTCAACGACCAGCTCGACGCCAACTGCAACTGTACCGGCGCCCCCACCGCCTGCACCGGTATCGGCGATAACGACGGCGACGGCGTCTGCGCCGATGTAGACTGTGACGATAACGACCCCAATATCACTACTCAGCCCGGAGATGCCTGCAACGATGGCAACCCCAACACTACAGGAGATATTATTCAGCAAGATTGTAGCTGTAGCGGCAGCCCAGCTTTACCGGCCACTACCTGTTCCAGGGTCAGCGCCGGCAATGATGATGCTGAGCAGAGCAGTTCAGGCGCCATCGACCTGTCCAGCAGCGACCTCGAATTGACGGACGACTCAGGAGTCCAAACCATCGGCATGAGGTTTAATGCCCTCCAGATTCCGCAGGGCGCCACCATCACCGGCGCTCACATTCAATTTGCCGTCGATGAAACCCGGGACCTGGACCCCTGCAACTTGTCCATCTATGGAGAAGCCAGTGATAATGCCCCTGCTTTCTCAAGCAGTAACAACAATATCACTGCCCGCCCGCGCACCGGCGCTTCGGTGGCCTGGGCTCCACCGGCCTGGAATAGCGTCGGCGATGCCGGAACGGCACAGCAATCCTCGGATATAACCTCCATTATTCAGGAAATTGTCAACCGCAGTGGTTATACTTCCGGCAGTTCCATTGTCATCATCATAGATGGTACGGGAAGGCGGACAGCCGAGTCCTACAACGGCTCTCCCGCCCAGGCGCCAGAGCTGTGTGTCGAGTACCTGCTCACTCCAGCGTACGATTGCCCCACTCTTTCCGCCAATATCGGCGACGCCTGCAACGACGGCGACCCCACCACCACCAACGACCAGGTGGACGCCAACTGCAACTGCACCGGTACACCCACCGCCTGCACCGGTATCGGCGACAACGACGGCGACGGCGTCTGCGCCGATGTGGATTGCAACGATAACAACCCGAACATTACCTACCAAACTGGTGACGCCTGCAACGACGGAGACCCCACTACCATCGATGACAGCATCGACTCCGACTGTAACTGCAGCGGCATACCCACCGCTTGCACCGGCATCGGCGACAGCGACGGCGACGGTGTCTGTGCCGATGTGGATTGTAACGACAACGACCCCAATATCACCACCCAACCCGGGGATGCCTGCGATGATGGCGACCCCACCACCTACAACGACCAGGTGGACGCCAACTGCAACTGCACCGGTACACCTACCGCCTGCACCGGTATTGGCGACAACGACGGCGACGGCATCTGCGCTGATGTGGATTGTGACGATAACGACCCGAACATCACCAACCAAACAGGCGACACCTGTGATGATGGAGACCCCAATACTTCGGGAGATACTATTCAGCAAGACTGCAGTTGCGTGGGCAATTCCGTTTTGCCGGTCAGCACCTGTTCCAGGATCAGCGCCAGCAGTGATGATGCCGAGGAAGATGATGCCGGCGCCGTCGACCTGACCAGCAGCGACCTGGAACTGATCGAAGATCCAAGCCAGGGACCCCAAACGGTAGGCATGAGATTCAATGGGCTTCAAATCCCACAGGGCGCTACCATTACCAACGCTCATATTCAGTTTGCCGTCGATGAAATCCGAAATCTCGACCCCTGTAGCCTGTCTATCCATGGAGAAGCCAGCGATAATGCCGCCACTTTCACCAGTAGTAACAACAATATTTCGAACCGGCCCCGAACCAGTGCAGCAGTGGCATGGGCGCCACAGAGTTGGGCTGCCGTTGGCGATGCCGGCGCCGCACAACAAACGTCGGATATCGCTTCCGTTATACAGGAAATTGTAAACCGTAGTGGTTATACCTCTGCCAGTTCCATTGCTATCATCATTGAAGGCACGGGCAGGCGCACCGCCGAATCCTACAACGGCTCCACCACCCAGGCACCGGAACTATGTGTCGAATACACGCTGCCTGCCGTCGCGCTTCGCCCTGGGGCGCCGGCAAGTGTTACCGCAGCCAGGGAGAACTTTACAACCGGCCAGGAGAACACGATCGGCTCCCTCAGCGTTCATCCCAACCCCGCCAGAGACTGGTTATCGATCTCCTTCACAACCAATATCGAAGGCCCGGTTCAGATCAGGGCCAGAGAGCTCAGCGGCAAAGCCCTGTTCAATGATATCCGGATAGCCAATCAGGGAAAAAATACGATCCTGCTAGACGAACTAGCGCTGCCCAACGGCATCTATTTCCTGCAGTTATTCATGAATGGTTCTACCAGGTCAGTGAAATTTGTGGTTCAAAAATAGAGGTATACTGCCACAGGTTTGGTTTTAAGTGAAAAATCAAACCTGTGGCAGTATTATTCAGTGGCCGTTCCTGAAAAGTTACCTCCAATCAGGCAACAAATCAACAAAAAGCCAGTATAAGAGGTATAGCCCCCCCTATGCAATTCAAAAGATAGGTGCTATGAACAACGCTACGATATCCAAAGAAAAACTTTGGCTGGACGTTTTTTGTCAGGTGATGAAAAAGGGGTACAGGGTATTGGCTATACTCCTGGCCGGCAGCCTGCCCTTTTGTACCCTTATGGCGCACGGTAGCCTCCATGAAGCGATAGAAAGGAAAAGCCAGAAGATAGAAACAAACCCCGATGACGCCATGCTGCTTTTCGAGCGGGGTATGCTGTATCAGGAACATGGAGAAATTGGCCGGGCGCTGGAAGATTTCCACAAGGTGCTCCGGATAGAGGAGGCTTATTACATTTGTCATCTTCCTCTATCTCAGCTCTACCTGAAGAAAGCACGGCCCCGAAAAGCTCTTTTCCACATCAGCTATTTCCTGGAAAGCGAGCCTGCCAACCCTTTTGCTTTCGAAACACGGGCTTCCGTTTATCAGCTGATGGGCCAGCATGCCCTGGCAGTATCGGACCTGCGCAACATGATCGCCCTTAAAAATGATAACGCCATCCGGCCGGAAGACTATTTCCAGCTCTCCGACGGTATACTCAAGGCCCATCCGGGCAACTACGATGAGGCGATCGCCGCCTTGCGGGAAGGCATCCAACGCCTGGGAAACATCATTGCCCTCCAAAGCCGGATCATTGCCCTGCAGATCAAGAGCAACCGTTGTGCCGAAGCGCTGGAACAGATCGACCAGGCAATGGCGCCTCTTGCCCGCAAAGAACAATGGCTGGCAAAAAAAGCGCAGATTCTTGAAATGAATGGCCAGCCGCAAGAAGCCTATGCCGTATATCAGCAGGCCAGAACCGTAGGCCGGGCGCCATCAACGCCGGGCAATCCCCGGCTGGCCGCTTCTCATGCTGTGGGGCAACCCGGGCAGAGCCCGCACCCACCTTTTGCCAGGGCCCTGCCCGGAGTGATCCGAGGGCCCTATCTACAGATGGGAACGCCTACCAGCATGACCATAAAATGGCGCACAGAGACCTCCACCGATAGTAAAATATGGTATGGCGCCTCCGCTTCCAGCCTCACGCAAACCCTCACCATTGACGGCACCCGGACAGACCACGAGGTAACGATCACCGGGCTTACCCCCAATACCCGGTTTTATTATGCCGTCGGCCATACCGGAGGCATACTGGCCGGTGGAACCGGGCAATATTACTTCAGAACCTCGCCCAATACCGGTGACGTTCAGCCTGTAAGAGCGTGGGTCCTGGGCGATTGTGGCACCGCCAATGACAACGCCCGTGCCGTTCGGGATGGGTATTATAGTTACGCCAGCCACAATGACCCCAACCTCATCCTCTTGCTTGGCGATAATGCCTATGACGACGGAAGTGACTCGCAATACCAGGATGCTATCTTCGAAAACATGTACGAAGATCAGCTCATCCACTCGGTCCTTTGGTCTACCCCTGGCAACCACGATTATTACAGCGCCAGCGCAGCCACTCAAACCGGGCCGTATTTCGACATTTTCTCCTTCCCCAAAAACGGAGAGGCCGGCGGCCTGGCTTCCGGAACCGAAGCCTATTACTCCTTCGACTACGCCAACATCCATTTCGTCGTCCTCGATTCCCACGATTCAGGCCGGAAGCCAGGCGACCCTATGCTCATCTGGCTGGAAAACGACCTCAATGCTACCGTACAGGACTGGACCATCGTCTTTTTCCATCACCCTCCTTACTCCAAGGGCTCTCATGATTCGGATATACGGGAAGAGATGATAGACATGAGAGAAAACATACTGCCAATTCTGGAAGCGGCAGGGGTAGACCTGGTGCTGAGCGGCCATAGCCATTCCTATGAGCGTTCCTACCTCATCCAGGGGCACTATGGGTACGCCAATACGTTTCAGCCTTCCATGATCCTGGATGATGGCAATGGCCGGGTGGATGGCAACGGCGCCTACCAAAAGGAAGAGATCGGCCCGAATGCCGAAGCAGGCTCGGTCTACGTCGTGGCCGGTTCCTCCGGCAAAGTCTCGGACGGCACGCCCCTGAACCACCCTGTGATGTATTACAATGCCCATGCCCTGGGTTCCTTGTCACTTGAAGTCAACGACAAACGGCTGGACCTAAAATTTATCGGTACGGATGGAAATGTAAGCGATTATTTTACCATCCAGAAATACGTCCCTTTCGGCAACCCTCCTTTTGTTTCGATTACCTCACCCCCTAATGGCGCTTTTTTTGCCGCTCCTCAAACCTTAAGCCTGGAAGCCCAGGCTTCCGACAGCGACGGCGCCGTCGATGAGGTTACTTTTTTTGTGGATGGAGATTCGGTTGGGGTGGATTATACGGCCCCTTATTCTGTCGACTGGACACCTCCCGGCTTTGGCATTTACACAGTAAAAGCCCGGGCTATCGACAATAATGGCAACCCATTCAATTCGGCAGTCTTCACCTTTCAGGTTGGCGAACTCCAGGTTTGCAGCCAGATCAGCGAAGATAGTGGAGATGCCGAAGAACGCAGTGCCGGCCAGGTGAATCTATCCAGCGCCGACCTGGAACTGGTCGACGAAACCAACCAGGACAACCAAACCGTAGGCTTGAGGTTCAGTAACCACGGCATTCCACAGGGAGCGGTCATTTCCAGTGCCTATATCCAGTTTACCGCCGATGAAACCAGAAATGACAATCCCTGCAACCTAACCATCTTTGGCGACGCCAGTGATGACGCGGCGCCATTTTCTTCCAATACTTTTGACATTACCAACCGATCCAGGACCACCGCCTCGGTAGCCTGGGCACCCTCCGATTGGCTCGCCGTGGGCGATGCCGGCCCGGCTCAGCAAACCCCTGATCTCGCTTCCATCATTCAGGAGATCGTCAACCGGCCCGCCTATACTGCCAATAGCGCCATTGCCCTTATTATAGAAGGCGAAGGCGCCCGGACGGCTAAAGCCCACGACGGCTCCTCTTCTCTGGCGCCGGAAATATGTATCGAATACCATCCTACTCCTCCGGCCTATGACTGCCCCCTCTACTCAGCCAATATCGGCGCCCCCTGTTACGATGGAGACTACACCACCGTCAATGATACCATTGACATCAATTGCAATTGCATAGGTACGCCCACCCCCTGCACCGGCATCGGTGACAACGACGCCGATGGTGTCTGTTCTGACGTCGACTGCGACGATAGTAACCCCAACATCAGTTATCCCGGCGATGCTTGTAACGATGGGGATAACACCACCATTAATGATACGATTGACGTCAACTGTAATTGCGTCGGTACCCCCACCGCCTGCACCGGAATTGGCGATGCGGATGGCGATGGCGCCTGTAGCGATGTGGATTGTGATGATAACGACCCCAACCTGACGACCCCCGGCGTAGCCTGTAATGATGGCGACAATACAACGATCAACGATATCCTGGACATGAATTGCAATTGCGCCGGAACGCCCACCGCCTGCACGGGTATTGGCGACAACGATGGTGATGGCGTCTGTAGCGATGTGGATTGTGATGATAACGACCCCAGCAATACAGGCCAGCCGGGTATAGCCTGTGACGATGGCGACAACACCACCATCAATGATACCATCGATGGCGACTGCAACTGCGCCGGCGCCCCCACCGCCTGCACCGGCATCGGTGACAACGATGGAGACGGCATCTGCGCTGATGTAGATTGCGACGACAACGACCCCAACATCACTACCCAACCCGGCGATTTATGCGATGACGGGGACCCAGGCACCATCGGAGATTCCGTCATGCAGAACTGTCGTTGCAACGGCGTTCCTGTTGTCAACCTTATCTGTGCCAGCGTTGACTCCGACAACGATGATGCCGAAGAAGGAAGCTCCGGCTCGGTTAGCACCTCCAGCAGCGACCTCGAATTAATTAATGATTCTGATAACCAGACGGTAGGCCTGCGGTTTGATGGCCTCAATATACCCCAGGGATCAACCATTCTCAATGCTTATGTCCAGTTTACCGTTGACGAAGCCACCAACGACAATCCATGTAATCTTAAAATCTACGGGCAAGCCAGCGATGATGCCTCGGCTTTCTCCGAAAGCAACGGTGATATTACCAGCCGGCCCAAAACCAGTGATGCAATAACCTGGTCGCCACCCGACTGGCTTACCGTCGGGGATGCAGGCGCCGCCCAACAAACGCCGGACCTCTCCTCTATTATCCAGGAGATCATCAACCGCAACGGCTATACCTCCAGCAGTTCCATCGGGATCATTATTCATGGAACAGGAAGGAGAACCGCCGTAGCCTTCGACGGCGCCCCCGCTAATGCTCCGGAAATATGTATTGAGTATTCCATTCCAATCCCGGATTGCCCGGCCCTGCTTGCCAATATCGGTGATCCATGCGACGATGGGGACAACACCACCCTCAACGATAAAGTAGACGCTAACTGCAACTGTGCCGGAACTCCTACCGCCTGCACCGGCATCGGTGATGCGGATGGCGACGGTATTTGCGCCGATGCAGACTGCAATGATTATGACCCTAACAATACCAATCAGCCGGGCGATGCCTGTGACGATGGCGACAACACCACCCTCAATGATACCATCGATGGCAACTGCAACTGCACCGGCGCCCCCACCGCCTGCACCGGCATCGGCGACAACGACGGCGACGGCGTCTGCGCCGATGTGGACTGCGACGACAACGACCCCAACATCTCCCAGCCGGGCGAGGCCTGCGACGATGGAGACAACACCACCTTTAATGATATTTTCGACGCCAACTGCAATTGCGCCGGCACGCCCACTCCCTGTTCAGGGATCGGCGATGCCGACAACGATGGCATTTGCGCCGATGTAGACTGCGATGATAATGATCCCGGCAATACCTCTCAGGTAGGCGACGCCTGCGACGATGGGGACAACACCACCCTCAACGACACGATTGACGCCAATTGCAACTGTACCGGCGCCCCTACCGCCTGCACCGGCATCGGCGATGCCGACAACGACGGCATCTGCGCCGATGTGGATTGTGACGACAACGACCCGAGCAATACCAACCAACCCGGCGATGCCTGTGACGACGGCGACAATACCACCATAAATGACCTCCTCGACACCAACTGCAACTGCACCGGCACGCCTACTGCCTGCACCGGCATCGGCGATGCCGACAACGACGGCATTTGCGCTGATGTAGATTGCGATGACAACAACCCCAACATTACCACCCAGATCGGCGATGCCTGTGACGACGGCGACAATACCACCCTCAACGATGTTCTCGACGCCAACTGCAATTGCGCGGGAACCCCTACTGCCTGTACCGGTATCGGTGATGCCGATAATGACGGTATCTGCACAGATGTAGATTGCGACGACAACGACCCGAACAATACCAACCAACCCGGCGACACCTGTGATGATGGCGACAACACTACCCTCAACGATATGCTCGACGCCAACTGCAATTGCGCCGGCACGCCCACTGCCTGCACCGGTATCGGCGATGCCGACAACGACGGCATCTGCGCCGATGTAGACTGTGATGACAATGACCCCAATATCACTGCTCAGGTTGGAGATATTTGCGATGATGGCAATCCCGATACCTTTGGTGAGCGTATCCAGCCGAATTGCCAGTGCGGCGGAGGCATTACGCCCACCACCCGCTGCTCTATGGTCGCAAACGGCAACGATGGAGCAGAAGAAGATGGCTCTGGTAGGATGGATGTATTTAGCAGTGACCTGGAATTATCCGAAGATCCTACTCAGGGTATTCAAACCATTGGTATTAGGTTCAATAACCTTGATATTCCCCAGGGTGCAGTCGTCACCAGTGCACGCATTCAATTCACCGTAGACGAAACCAGAAACATCAACCCCTGTAATCTCAATATTTACGGCCAGGACAGTGATAATGCCACTACATTCACTGGTAATGATTTCGATATTACCAGCAGGCCGCGCACCAGCAATGTGGTAGCCTGGTCACCCGCCGACTGGACTTCCGTTGGCAATGCCGGAGCCGCCCAGCAAACGCCGGACATTTCCAACGTCATTCAGGAGATCATCAATCGGCCCGGTTATTCTTCCAGTAGTTCCATCGCCATCATCATTGACGGGGTAGGCCGGCGGACCGCCGAATCTTTCGATGGCGCTCCTGCCAATGCACCTGAATTGTGTATCGAATACTATATTCCGCCTCCCGATTGCCTGGTTCTTCAGGCCGACATGGGCGACCCCTGCGATGACGGGGACAATACCACGCTCAATGACGCCATCGACGACAATTGCCAGTGCACCGGTACCCCCACCGCCTGTACCGGTATTGGCGATGCGGACGGCGACGGTATCTGTGCAGATACGGACTGTGATGACAACGATCCTGATAACACCCATCAGCCCGGCGATGCCTGCGATGATGGCGACAATACCACCCTCAACGATCAGCTCGACAACAACTGCAACTGCGTAGGCACGCCCACTGCCTGCACCGGTATTGGCGATGCAGACAGCGATGGCATCTGCGCCGATACAGACTGTAACGATAACGACGCCAATAATACCAATCAGATTGGCGATGCCTGTGATGATGGAGACAATACCACCCTCGATGATGCCCTCGACAATAATTGCAACTGTATCGGCGTCCCCACCGCCTGTACCGGTATCGGCGATGCGGATGGTGATGGCATCTGCGCCGATACGGACTGTGACGATAATGACCCCAATAACACATCCCAGGTAGGCGATGCCTGCAACGATGGCGACAACACCACCCTTAATGACCAACTCGACGCCAACTGCAACTGCGCCGGGACGCCCACCGCTTGTACCGGTATCGGCGATGCCGACAACGATGGTGTTTGCGCTGATGTCGACTGTGACGATAACGACCCCGACAATACCAATCAGATCGGCGATGCCTGCAATGATGGGGATAACACCACCATCGATGATAGGCTCGACAACAATTGCAATTGCGCCGGAACGCCCACCGCCTGCACCGGCATTGGCGATAACGACGGCGACGGCATCTGCGCCGATGTAGATTGTGATGACAACGACCCCAATATCACCGCCCAGGCAGGCGATGCCTGCAACGATGGCGACAACACCACCCTCAATGATGTGCTCGACGCCAATTGCAACTGTATTGGAACGCCTACTGCTTGCACCGGTATCGGCGATAACGACGGCGACGGTATTTGCGCCAACGTCGACTGCGATGACAACAACCCCAATATTACCACTCAGGTAGGCGACGCCTGTGACGACGGCAACCCCAATACGATAGGAGAAACCATCCAGTTGGATTGTAGCTGCAGTGGAGGGGTAGGGCCAATCACGACTTGTTCCCGGGTCGGCAGCAGCAACGATGATGCGGAACAGCAAAATTCCGGCATTACAGACCTCAATAGCAGTGACCTGGAATTGGTCGAAGATCCTTCACAAGGCGCTCAAACCGTCGGGATGAGGTTCAATAACCTCGATATTCCACAGGGAGCAACCATCATCCAGGCTTATCTGCAATTTACGGCTGATGAAACCCGCAATGTCAACCCCTGTAACCTAAATGTTTACGGCCAGGCCAGTGATAATGCCTCTACCTTCACTGGGGATGATTTTGATATTACCGGCCGGCCGCGCACCAATAACACAGTTCTCTGGACACCCGCAAATTGGACCTCAGTTGGCAGCGCCGGGGCCGCCCAGCAAACCCCTGATCTCTCTGTTATCATTCAGGAGATTGTCAATCGCAGTGGGTATACTCCCAGCAGTTCCATCGCAATTATCATAGAAGGCGCCGGATCAAGGACCGCCGAATCTTTCGATGGCGCTCCTGCCAGTGCGCCCGAGTTATGTGTTGAATACTACATGCCATCTCCCACTTATGACTGCCCGGCCTTACAGGCCAATATCGGCGACGCCTGCAACGATGGCGACAACACCACCCTCAACGACCAGCTCGACGACAACTGCAACTGCGCCGGAACGCCCACTACCTGCACCGGTATCGGCGACAACGACGGCGACGGCGTCTGCGCCGATGTGGACTGCGATGACAACGACCCCAATATCACAGACCAGGTAGGCGACGCCTGCAACGATGGCGACAACACCACTTTCAACGACCAGATCGACGCCAACTGCAACTGTACCGGCGCACCCACCGCCTGCACCGGCATCGGCGACAACGACGGCGACGGCGTCTGCGCCGATGTGGACTGCGATGACAACGACCCCAATATCACAGACCAGATTGGCGACGCCTGCAACGATGGCGACAACACCACCTTCAACGACCAGATCGACGCCAACTGCAACTGTACCGGCGCACCCACCGCCTGCACCGGCATCGGCGACAACGACGGCGACGGCGTCTGCGCCGATGTGGACTGCGATGACAACGACCCCAATATCACAGACCAGATTGGCGACGCCTGCAACGATGGCGACAACACCACCTTCAACGACCAGATCGACGCCAACTGCAACTGCGCCGGCGCACCCACCGCCTGCACCGGCATCGGCGACAACGACGGCGACGGCGTCTGCGCCGATGTGGACTGCGATGACAACGACCCGGACAATACCAGCCAGGTAGGCGACGCCTGCAACGATGGCGACAACACCACCTTCAACGACCAGCTCGACGCCAACTGCAACTGCGCCGGGACACCCACCGCCTGCACCGGCATCGGCGACAACGACGGCGACGGCGTCTGCGCCGATGTGGACTGCGATGACAACGACCCGGACAATACCAGCCAGGTAGGCGACGCCTGCAACGATGGCGACAACACCACCTTCAACGACCAGCTCGACGCCAACTGCAACTGCGCCGGGACACCCACCGCCTGCACCGGTATCGGCGATGCCGACGGCGACGGCGTCTGCGCCGATGTGGACTGTGATGACAACGACCCGAACAATACCAGCCAGGTAGGCGACGCCTGCAACGATGGCGACAACACCACCTTCAACGACCAGCTCGACGCCAACTGCAACTGCGCCGGGACACCCACCGCCTGCACCGGCATCGGCGACAACGACGGCGACGGCGTCTGCGCCGATGTGGACTGCGATGACAACGACCCGGACAATACCAGCCAGGTAGGCGACGCCTGCAACGATGGCGACAACACCACCTTCAACGACCAGCTCGACGCCAACTGCAACTGCGCCGGGACACCCACCGCCTGCACCGGTATCGGCGACAACGACGGCGACGGCGTCTGCGCCGATGTGGACTGCGATGACAACGACCCGGACAATACCAGCCAGGTAGGCGACGCCTGCGACGATGGCGACAACACCACCTTCAACGACCAGCTCGACGCCAACTGCAACTGCGCCGGGACACCCACCGCCTGCACCGGTATCGGCGATGCGGACGGCGACGGCGTCTGCGCCGATGTAGATTGTGACGACAACGACCCCAACATTATCACCCAGGCCGGCGATGCCTGTGATGATGGCAACCCGAATACTTTCGGTGAAACCATACAGACAGATTGCAGTTGTGCCGGCGGTATGTCATTGAGCATGGCCTGTTCCAGCGTAAACAGTAGCAGCGATGACGCCGAGGAGCAAAATTCCGGAACGGTAGAAATCAACAGCAGTGACCTTGAAATGGCTAATGACCCCTCTCAAGGTATTCAAACGGTGGGAATGAGGTTTACAGGCCTAAATATTCCTCAAGGGGCAACCATTAGCAGCGCCTATATACAATTCATGGTTGATGAAGTTCGCAATGAGAACCCCTGCAACCTAACCATATACGGCCAGGCCACCGATAATGCACCTACTTTTAGCACCAGTGATTTCGATATAACCGGCAGGCCTCGCACCAGCAATTCAATAGCCTGGATGCCGGCAGACTGGGCTACCGTGGGCGCCGCCGGAGCAGCCGAGCAAACGCCTGACCTTTCCGCTATCCTTCAGGAGGTTGTCAATCGCAACGGATATACTTCCGGTAGCTCCGTCGTCATTATCATTGAAGGTATTGGCCGACGGACCGCTGAGGCTTTCGATGGCAATCCTTCCGGTGCGCCTGAATTGTGTGTCGAATATTTCATTCCGGCCCCCACCTATGATTGCCCGGCCCAACAGGCTAATATCGGCGATGCTTGCGATGATGGCGACAATACTACCCTCAATGATATCATTGACGGCAATTGTAACTGTACCGGCACACCTACCGCTTGCTATAGCATCGGCGATGCCGATGGCGATGGCATCTGCGCTGATGTGGATTGTGATGACAATGACCCCAATATTGCCAGCCAGCCTGGTGAATCCTGCGATGATGGCAATCCTCAAACCATTAATGAAACCATTCAAGCCGATTGCAGCTGCGGCGGGGGTATTCCCCTTTCTACTACCTGCTCCCGGGTCAATACCTCTAGTGACGATGCTGAAGAGAACTCGTCCGGAACGATTGATCTGTCCAGTAGCGATATTGAGTTGATCAACGACCCCAACGAGGGGGATCAAACAGTGGGGCTGAGATTCACCGGCCTCAATATTCCTCAGGGTGCTACCGTAACCAGTGCTCATATACAGTTTACGGCGGATGAGACCCGCAATGTGAATCCTTCAAGCCTCACCATTTACGGCCAGGCCAGCGATAACAGCAGTACATTTTCAAACGCCAGCTTTGATATTAGCAGCCGCCCCCGGACGAGTGCCACCGTAAATTGGACACCACCGGACTGGGGCTCCATCGGCAGTGCCGGAGCCGCACAGCTAACCACAGATATTTCCTCCATCATTCAGGAAATCGTAAACCGGGACGGATACAGCTTGAATAGCTCTATAGCTATCATAATCGATGGCGCCGGTAACCGGACAGCTGAGGCCTTTGATGCATTCCCCGACATGGCGCCCAACCTGTGTGTCCAGTATTATATCCCGCTCCCGGAATATGATTGCCCGGCCTTTGACGCCAACATCGGCGACGCCTGCAACGATGACGACAATACCACCCTCAACGACCAGCTCGACGACAACTGCAACTGCGCCGGAACGCCCACCGCCTGCACCGGGATCGGCGATGCCGACGGCGACGGCGTCTGCGCCGATGTGGACTGCGATGACAACGACCCGAATATCACTGGCCAGGTAGGCGACGCCTGCAACGATGGCGACAATACCACCCTCAACGACCAGCTCGACGACAATTGCAACTGCGCCGGAACGCCCACCGCCTGCACCGGGATCGGCGATGCCGACGGCGACGGCGTCTGCGCCGATGTGGACTGCGATGACAACGACCCGAATATCACTGGCCAGGTAGGCGACGCCTGCAACGATGGCGACAATACCACCCTCAACGACCAGCTCGACGCCAATTGCAACTGCGCCGGAACGCCCACCGCCTGCACCGGGATCGGCGATGCCGACGGCGACGGCGTCTGCGCCGATGTGGACTGCGATGACAACGACCCGAATATCACTGGCCAGGTAGGCGATGCTTGCAACGATGGCGACAATACCACCCTCAACGACCAGATCGACGACAATTGCAACTGCGCCGGAACGCCCACCGCCTGCACCGGTATCGGCGATGCCGACGGCGACGGCGTCTGCGCCGATGTGGACTGCGATGACAACGACCCGAATATCACTGGCCAGGTAGGCGATGCTTGCAACGATGGCGACAATACCACCCTCAACGACCAGATCGACGACAATTGCAACTGCGCCGGAACGCCCACCGCCTGCACCGGTATCGGCGATGCCGACGGCGACGGCGTCTGCGCCGATGTGGACTGCGATGACAACGACCCGAATATCACTGGCCAGGTAGGCGATGCTTGCAACGATGGCGACAATACCACCTTCAACGACCAGATCGACGACAATTGCAACTGCGCCGGGACGCCCACCGCCTGCACCGGAATCGGCGACAACGACGGCGACGGCGTCTGCGCCGATGTGGACTGCGATGACAACGACCCGAATATCACTGGCCAGGTAGGCGATGCTTGCAACGATGGCGACAATACCACCTTCAACGACCAGATCGACGACAATTGCAACTGCGCCGGAACGCCCACCGCCTGCACCGGAATCGGCGACAACGACGGCGACGGCGTCTGCGCCGATGTGGACTGCGATGACAACGACCCGAATATCACTGGCCAGGTAGGCGATGCTTGCAACGATGGCGACAATACCACCTTCAACGACCAGATCGACGACAATTGCAACTGCGCCGGAACGCCCACCGCCTGCACCGGAATCGGCGACAACGACGGCGACGGCGTCTGCGCCGATGTGGACTGCGATGACAATGACCCGAATATCACTGGCCAGGTAGGCGATGCTTGCAACGATGGCGACAATACCACCCTCAACGACCAGATCGACGCCAATTGCAACTGCGCCGGAACGCCCACCGCCTGCACCGGGATCGGCGACAACGACGGCGACGGCGTCTGCGCCGATGTGGACTGCGATGACAATGACCCGAATATCACTGGCCAGGTAGGCGATGCTTGCAACGATGGCGACAACACCACCCTCAACGACCAGCTCGACGCCAATTGCAACTGCGCCGGAACGCCCACCGCCTGCACCGGGATCGGCGACAACGACGGCGACGGCGTCTGCGCCGATGTGGACTGCGATGACAATGACCCGAATATCACTGGCCAGGTAGGCGATGCTTGCAACGATGGCGACAACACCACCCTCAACGACCAGCTCGACGCCAATTGCAACTGCGCCGGAACGCCCACCGCCTGCACCGGGATCGGCGATGCCGACGGCGACGGCGTCTGCGCCGATGTGGACTGCGATGACAATGACCCGAATATCACTGGCCAGGTAGGCGATGCTTGCAACGATGGCGACCCCAACACTTTCGGCGAAACCATACAATCAGATTGTAGTTGTAGCGGAGGTATGCCTATCCATCTCAGCTGTTCCAAAATCAGTAGTAGCAGTGATGATGGAGAAGAACGAGTTTTCGGAACCGTCAATTTGGCCAGTGGCGACCTCGATATGGTTTCAGACTCAAGGAATGTCGCTCAGACGATTGGTATGAGGTTTAATAATCTCAACATACCCCAAGGGTCTCTTATCAGCAGTGCCTACATACAGTTTACCGCTGATGAAACGGCTAATATCAACCCATGTGACATTAACATTTATGGTGAAGCCAGTGATAACAGCGATACCTTTTCAGACACAGACTTTGCCATAAGCAGCCGGCCTCGCACCAACGCCACCGTAGGCTGGACGCCTGTCGACTGGTTAAACGTGAATGATGCAGGAGCAGCACAGCAAACACCTAACCTTTCGTCCATTATACAGGAGATCGTCAACCGTAGTGGTTTCTCCTCTGGTAGTTCGATCACAATCATCATAGATGGGGTTGGCAGGCGAACGGCCGATGCCTTCGACAGCTCTCCGGCCAAGGCGCCTGAGTTATGCATTGAATATGCGCCTGTTGCATCCGCATCGCGTTGGGCTCAACCAACAGATAAAGGCGAGGGCAAAACAGGCAGTACGGGGGCGACAACCGGCGTCGATGGCAAAAATGCCCCGCCTTCCGGAGCAGGCATGTTAAGCCCGCTCACCATTCACCCCAACCCGGCTCATCAACGGATAATGGTATCTTTCAGCAGTACCGTTGAGGGCCAGGCTCAGGTCCAGATCAGGAGCCTGAACGGCGGAATTGTATTCAATTCGCTTCGAAATGTACAATCCGGTAAAAATACACTGAGGCTGGAGGACCTTTCTTTGCCTGGTGGAATGTATTTCCTGCAACTCTATGTCGGGCAATCCATGCAATCGTCAAAGTTTGTCATCATGAAGCAATAGAGGTAACGTAAACAGGACTTACCCTACCTGTCTAAGAGCATGTTTGGAGGTGGTGCTTTGGAAGCGAAAATGGTCGATTTTGGGTTCTCGCAAAGCTATTTTTGAGCTTCATAGTGGTGCTATGGGGCGAAAAAATGGCGAGGTGAGGTTCCAGAAGCGGTCATTTGCAGCCCAAACGACCACCTCCAAACATGCTCTAAAGGCTCAATCGTGTAAGATCGCGGTTGAGCCTTTTCTTTTTTCCGATTATTGAGCGGATAAGATTATCGTATTTCGCGCCAAAAAAATTGGCCAAAATGCAGGATTAGTAAGAGTGTGTAAAAAGACGAGCATCGCTGTACCAACAATCATTAAAGATGAAAACATTCTATTCTTAAAAAATAAATATTTAAATTCGCCCCTTACTTCTTGCCTGTAAACCCCTCTACTCTTTCCACTATAATCCCACCCGGAAGGAAATGCAGGGAATGAAAAGCCCCATCTCAACTGAATCACTACACACGGAGGATTGGCATAGTTATTGCCTATTTGGACTTAGAGCTTGTCCAACCATCGAAAGGGCTGTTCCTTTCGGGAGCTTTATTTTTCAACACTTATTAATAAAAATTCCATAAACACAGGGCTTCAAAATGAATATGCACGCAACACACAACACCAAAACATTTCTCCCAAACCCTTGCTATCTGAAATCCTTTCCAGGGCCACTTTCCCGAATCCGGACAACGCTGTTAACCTTAGGCCTACTTTTCCTGGCCTGTACTGCATCCCTGGGAACTACCTATTATGTGGATGCTCAGAATGGAAATGACAACAACACCGGCCTGGCCGGCTCCTTTCTGGGGGGTAATACCGGCCCCTGGCGAACCCTATCCAAAGTGAACGACACCTTCTTTGCGCCGGGAGACAGCATTCTGCTCAAAAGAGGAGCCGTCTGGACGGACGGGCCACTGGAACCTCAAAATGGCGGAGCCCCGGGAGGTACTATTACCATTCAGGAAACCGTCCTGGGCCAGCCACTCTCCTTTGACCTGGCCGATCCGGATAACAACAACTGTGTTTATTTCGGAGCTTACGGCAGCAGCCCGGATAAGCCCAAAATAGATTGCCAGGGAAGCAGGGGCATTATCCTTTCGCATAACTACATCATTGTGGAAGGCCTGCATGTGGATAATGGGGGCAACAACATGCTCTGGCTCAACCGCAGCGACGGAATCTTCTACGTCAATATAAAGGATGTGGACGTCACCCACTGTGCCTCCAACGCCGTACGTTTTTCCGAAGGTGGAGGAAACATCTGGCTGAAAGATGTATATGTTTATGATTACGGCACCAACGGAATCCTGCTCAACGGGTCGCCGAACAACCTGCTGAAGCACGTTTTAGTCGAAGACTGCTGGGTCGAAAACCCAACTACGCAAGATTTGGAAGACGCCATCACCTGCCATCAGCACGACAACACTTACGACCTGGAAGGCTACATCATCATCCGAAACAACACCATCATCCGGGCCGGAGAAGATGGTATTGATATTACCTCCGGCACCCATATCCTACTGGATGGGAACGATATCCGATACTCTTTTGCAGCCGGAATATTGCTCAGCAAGCCGTGGGTGAACACCGTCGAAGTAAGAAACAACTTCATTTATTCCAATTCCTTTGATCAGGGCAACGGTGACTTGTCCATCCGGGTAGCCAACGTATGGGCGTATAACAACGTCATTGCCGGCAACGGCCACAATTGCCTGTCGATATCCGATACCGACAACACCAAAATCTGGAACAACGTCATCGCCCCGATGAACCGGACCGGTAATCTCATCCGTTTTACGGACAATGTGGGCCGGGTAGAATTAAAAAACAATATTTTTGACTTCTCTCAGGTGGATCAGAAAATCTATGGAGTCATCACCTCGGATATCCTTTTCGACAACAATTGTTACTTCGGAACCTCCAGTTCGCAAGAGGTTTATGACGGCCTTTCGTTTCAGGAATACCGGGACGCCAACCCGCTTTTCGAACCCAATGGTTTCTGGGGTAACCCTGAGTTTGTCAGCCCCGTCAGAACAGCGCCCGATTTTTTTCGCCTGGCGCCTACCAGCCCCTGCATCGATCGCGGGGTAAGTGTGCCCGTACTCCAGGACTTCTGGGGTACGCCCCGCCCACAGGGCCCACAAATTGATATGGGTATTTATGAGCAAAGCGAGTTGGATTGCAACCCGGACCCCAATGTTACAACCTACCCCGGAGACCCCTGTGACGATGGCGACCCCACGACTATCGATGATGTTATTGACGCCAATTGCAACTGTGCCGGCACGCCGACTGCCTGCACCGGCGTTGGCGACGCCGATGGCGACGGCGTCTGCGCCAACATGGATTGTGATGATAACGACCCCAACATCGCCTATCAGCCCGGCGACGCCTGTGACGACGGCAACCCCAACACTATTGGGGAAACCATTCAGTTGGATTGTAGCTGTGGTGGAGGTACGCCCGGAGCTCAGGTAATCCTTAGCTGTTCCCGCATCACCGAGGGGGATGATGATGCTGAGGAGCATGCATCCGGTTACGTTAGCCTCACCAGCAGCGACCTGGAACTGGCCAACGACCCCGGACGGGGCGACCAGGTGATCGGCCTGAGGTTCCAGGGCCTCAACATACCTCAGGGCGCCCGTATTGTGAGCGCCAGCATCCAGTTTACAGCGGAAGACAACGAGAATGACAACCCCAGCAGCCTTACCATTTCCGGGGAAGCCAACGATAATCCGGGAGGCTTTTTAGCCTCCTATCAGAATGTGAGCACACGGCCCCGCACCAACGCCCTGGTCCAATGGGCGCCTGCGGAATGGCAAAACGTAGGAGATGCCGGAACAGCGCAACAGACTCCTGACCTGTCCACCATCATCCAGGAAATAGTGGACAGGAATTCCTACTCCTCCAATAGTTCGATTGTCCTCTTAATCGAAGGGAACGGCCGGCGAGTGGCGGAATCCTTCAACGGCTCAGCTTCCGAGGCGCCGCAACTGTGCATCGAGTACGCCACCTCAACCGTCAGCTTCGACTGTCCGGTGCTACAGGCCAACATTGGAAGCCTATGTAACGACGGCAACCCCAATACCATCAATGATGCCATTGACGCCAATTGCAACTGTACCGGTACGCCGGTTGCCTGCCCCGGCATCGGGGACGCCGATGGCGATGGCCTCTGCGCCGATGTGGATTGTGACGACAACAACCCCAACATCACCACCCAGCCCGGCGATGCCTGCAACGATGGCGACAACACCACCATCAACGATATAATCGACGCCAACTGCAACTGCACAGGGACACCTACTACCTGTACCGGTATCGGGGACGCGGACGGCGACGGTGTCTGTGCCGATGTGGATTGCGACGACAACAACCCCAACATCACTTCTCAGACGGGCGATGCCTGCAATGATGGTGACAACACCACCGTCAACGATGTAATAGACGCCAACTGCAACTGCGCAGGGACACCTACTACCTGTACCGGTATCGGGGACGCGGACGGCGATGGCGTCTGCGCCGATGTCGACTGTGACGACAACGATCCCAACATTACCTCCCAGGTAGGCGGCGCCTGCAACGATGGCGACCCCACCACCATCAACGATAGCTACGATGCTAACTGTAATTGTGCTGGTACGCCAACTGATTGCACCGGCATCGGCGATGCCGACGGCGACGGAGTCTGCGCCGATGTAGACTGTGATGACAGCGACCCCAGCATCACCACGCAGGCCGGCGATGCCTGCAACGATGGCGACCCCACCACCATCAATGATGCCTTCGATGCTAACTGCAACTGCGCAGGCACGCCCACCGCCTGCACCGATATTGGCGACGCCGACGGCGATGGTATCTGTGCCGATTTGGATTGTGATGACAACGACCCCGGCATTACTACTCAACCCGGAGACGCCTGTAACGATGGTAACAACACAACGGTCAATGACGTGATTGACGCCAACTGCAACTGCGCCGGAACCCCCACTGCCTGCACCGGTATTGGCGATGCCGATGGCGACGGCGTCTGTGCCGACGTAGATTGTGACGATAACGACCCCGAAATAACCACCCAACCCGGCGATACCTGCAATGATGGCGACAACACCACGGTGAACGACACAATTGACGCCAACTGCAACTGCGCAGGCACGCCCACTGCCTGCACCGGTATTGGCGACGCCGACGGCGACGGCATCTGCGCCGATGTGGACTGCAACGACCTGAACCCCAACATCACCTCTCAGCCCGGCGACGCCTGCAACGACGGCAACCCCAACACCATCAACGACCTCATCGACGCCAATTGCAATTGCGTTGGAACGGTGGTTCCGTGCCCCGGTATCGGAGACGCCGACGGCGATGGTGTCTGTGCCGATGTAGACTGTGATGACAACGACCCCAACATTACGGCTCAGCCCGGCGAGGCCTGCAACGATGGCGACCCCAATACCGTTGGAGAAACGATACAGGCCGACTGCAGCTGTGGCGGCGGCAGTGCCGGGATAGCTCCCAGCCTTACCTGCTCCCGGATCAATAATGTTAGGGACGATGCGGAAGAGCAACCCTCCGGGCAAATCCGCCTGGCCAGCAACGACCTCGAACTGGCCAACGACCCCAACACGGGTGACCAGGTGATCGGCATGCGATTCGGTGGCCTCAACATCCCGCAAGGTGCTTATATTGTCAGCGCCCGGTTACAATTCACCGTGGAAAACACCAACGATCTTAGCCCGGCTAACCTCACTATTTATGGCGAGGCCAGCAACGACGGCGGCCGCTTCTCCGGCGCCAGCCACAATATAAGCAGCCGCCCCCGCACCGATGCATCGGCCAACTGGATGCCGTCAGAATGGACCTCGAACCATGAAGCCGGGTTTGCCCAGCAATCGCCGGACCTGTCCCCGATCATCCAGGAGATCGTCAGCCGAAACGGCTTTTCCACCAACAGCAGGATCGTCCTCATCATTGAGGGTAGCGGCCGGCGCTCGGCCGAATCCTTTGAAGGTTATGCCTCCCGGGCGCCCCAGCTTTGTGTAGAATACCTGACTACGCCGCCCAATGTCGACTGCCCGGCTCTGTCCGGCAATTACGGTGCAACCTGCGATGATGGAAACCCCAATACCTATAATGACCAGATTGACAGCAATTGCAATTGTACGGGTACGCCCACACCCTGCCCGGGCATCGGCGATGCGGATGGTGATGGCATCTGCGCCGATACAGATTGTGACGATAACGACCCTAATATCACCTATCAGCCCGGAGACACCTGCGACGACGGCGACCCCAACACCGTTGGAGAAACCATCCAGGCGGATTGTAGCTGCGGTGGCGGCGCCGCCTCCCCCACCCTCAGTTGCGTCCAGGTTAACCACTCTTCGGATGACGCTGAGGAATGGCCCAACGGCCAGATTGACCTCACCAGTACCGACCTCGAGCTGGCTCTTGACTTCAACCATGGTAGCCAGGTGGCCGGTATGCGCTTCAACGGCCTCAATATCCCGCAGGGTTCCCGGATACTGAAAGCCAGGATTCAGTTTACGGTCGACGATACCCAAAACGAGGATTTGTGCAACCTTCGGATTTATGGAGAAGCAAGCGACCACGCCAGCAGCTTTGCAGACATCAACCAAAACATCAGCAGCCGGCCGCCGACCCATGCTTTGGTAGAATGGGCCCCTTCCGGATGGTCCCCGGTTGGAAGCGCCGGGTTTGCCCAGCAATCGCCGGACCTTTCTCCCATCCTCCAGGAGATCGTCAACCGCAGCGGATACTCCTCCGCCAGTTCGATCGCGATCATGATCGATGGTGTGGGGCGGCGCTCGGCGGAATCTTTTGACGGATCTGCGTCTAAAGCGGCAGAGCTCTGCGTTGAATACCTTTCGCCTACCGGCGCCAGGCCGGCTACCGGAACTACGAGTATCGTTCTAGGTGGGCCCGAAGGGCAACCAACTAACCAACCAGTGTCGGCAATGCCTGATCAGCAAGTACTCGGCCCACTGTCGGTGGCCCCCAACCCGGCAACCGACTGGTTGGCGCTCACCTTCAGCAGCGCCATCGAAGGGCCGGGCCGGGTTCAGGCCATCAATATGAACGGTGAGATAATCCTGGTGGAAGAGCAAGAAATCCGCAAAGGAGAGAATGAGATCAGGCTGGAAGGCATATCGCTCCCCAATGGCATCTATATTCTACAGCTTGTTTCTGGCAGGTCAGTACAGTCGGTCAAATTCATTGTGATGAGTGAGTGACCCGCCTGTTTTGCAGGACTTCGGCGTGAGTTCACGCCGAAGTCCGCTTATCATAAAGAAGAAATAATCCCTGAACAGCCCCTCCTTATATCCATCCTCCTTTGGGAAATGTAGGAATACAAAAGCTCGCACCGATATACTTAATCAGGTAATCCGCACATCGAATTCTTGCCTATAATAAAAATATATGTATTTTTAGCCCTTGTTCACACACTCCCAACTCCAATCATTCCTTTCCCAAAAACAAATTTTCAAAAGCGGCTTTTGTTGTTTGCAACACCACAATTCAACTCCTGACAACAAACACTACATTACAACTCATTGATGCTGATCTTACTGTGGCCCTCGTAAGGCCGGCAGATTGAACTATTATGTGCATGGAGAAGGGCAAAACCTGCTTATCCAGGTATCCCTTTCTCTTCTCAAACAATTTAGCCCCGGTAGGCAAAACGGCCCTATTGGTGCAGGAATATATGTAGCTTAAGGACTTCCAAAAAGATAAAGAAGCCTTTTGTTGCCACCAGCTATCCCCCCGTTGAGTGATGGCTGTGATTTTTTAACAAATACGCACAAGCTGAAAAATGAGGACCTACACAAACATTCAGGAAGAGGCAATCTCCTTTCTTGCCTCTTCCTTCACTTTTCCCCTTCGATGGAAAGCCATTCTAATTATTGGAGGATGGTTGTTGTTCGTTGCCCCGGATGTCATGGCAACAACCTATTATGTAGATTCCCAAAGCGGCAACGATGGTTACAACGGCCGGGCCCCTATTCATCAAAGTGGAGCCATCGGTCCATGGAGAACCCTTTCCAAAATCAATTTCACTACCTTTTCACCAGGTGACAGCATCTTGTTGAAAAGAGGCGGCGTCTGGTTCGACGGGCCGCTGGAGCCGGTCAACGGCGGCATTCCGGGAGGTACGGTCACCATTACCGAAGAGATACTGGGCCAACCCTTTTCTTTTAAACTCGTAAATCCGAATGATAATAAATGCATCTATTTCGGCGCCTATGGAGAAGGCCCCAAACCCAGGATAGATTGCCAGGGTGGCAGAGGCATTATCCTTTGGCACAATTACATCATAGTAGAGAATCTGCATATCGAAAATGGGGGCAATAACGTACTATGGTTGGCCAAGCCCGACGGCAATTACTGGAATATAATAAGCAATGTGGACGTTACCCGTTCTGCCTCCAATGCTGTACGCTCTTCCTTTGGAGGCGGCAATATTTGGCTGAAAGGCCTTTACGTTTATAATTATGGAACCAATGGCATTCTGCTAAACGGATCGGAGAATAACCGACTCCAGGGGGTATTGGTTGAGGATTGCTGGATAGAAAACCCCGAAACACTCGAATTGGAAGACGCCATTACCTGCCACCGGGATGAGTTTGGGAACGACCTGAAAGGAGACATCATTATCCGCAACAATACCATTCTCCGTTCGGGAGAAGACGGCATCGATATCACTTCGGGGCACAATATCCTGCTGGAAGGAAATGACATACGCTACTCCTTCTCGGCTGGTATTTATATAGTAAAGGATTGGGTAAGCACCGTTGAGGTCAGAAGTAATTTCCTTTTTTCCAATTCCATCAGCCAGGGTGCAGGAGACCTTACCATCGAGGTGCCCAGCGTATGGGCGGTAAACAACGTGGTTGCCGGTACCGGCCATCATTGCCTGCATATTGGCTATACGGATAATACCAAAATCTGGAACAATGTGATCGCCCCTACTAACCGAACCGGCAATTTGATCTACCTGCGAGACAGTATCGGCCAGTTAGAGTTCAAAAATAACATTTTTGATTTTTCTCAGGCGAATCAGGACATTAGCGGGGATATTACGCCTAATATCACTTTTGACTATAACTGTTATTACGGGACATCCAGTTCACAGGACATCCACGGCAACAATTCCTTTCAGGAGGAACGAAATTCCAATGCTCTTTTCGAACCCAATGGTTTTTGGGCGGACCCGCAGTTTATCAACCCGGCCAAAACCGAAGCCGCGCATTTCGAGCTGGCAAGCTCCAGCCCCTGTATCGACGTAGGTATCAGCTTACCCCTGCCCAGAGATTACAGGGGCGTTCAACGTCCTCAGGGGCTAAAATACGAAATGGGTATATATGAACATGGGACGGTCAATTGTAATCCCGATATCCACTCCTACCCTGGCAGCTCCTGTGATGACGGGGACCCCACCACCATTAACGATGTTTACGATGCCGACTGTCACTGCGCCGGTACCCCAGGGCCCTGCTACGGAGTTGGCGATGCGGACGGCGACGGCGTCTGCGCCGATGTGGACTGTGATGATAATGACGCCAGTATCCACTACCAGCCCGGCGACTCCTGTGACGATGGCAACCCCAATACCGCTAATGATATCATTCAAAATAACTGTAACTGCGCCGGGGATTATTCGGCTCCCATAACGATTTGCTCCCGGATAAACAGCAGCAGCGATGACGCTGAAGAACGCGCTTCCGGCACGGTCAATTTAACGAGTAGTGACCTCGAAATGGCTAACGACCCAAGCCAGGGCGACCAAATTGTCGGATTGAGGTTCAATGGCCTCAATATCCCCCAGGGGGCCACGATCGTCAACGCTCATGTGCAGTTTACCGTAGACGAAATTGACAACGTCAACCCATCCAACCTCACTATTTATGGACAGGCCAGCGATAACGCCGGCGCCTTCCTGAGTGATGATAATGATGTCAGTAGCCGCCCTAAAACCAACGCTTCCGTAGCCTGGTCGCCGAACGACTGGCTCGCTGCCGGAAGCGCCGGGCAAGCGGAACAAACGCCCGATATTGCCGCCCTCATTCAGGAAATCGTGAACAGAAATGGTTATGCCTCCGATCATTCGATCGGAATCCTTATCGAAGGAATAGGCAGGCGGACAGCAGAGGCCTTTGACGGGTCCCCGGCTCAGGCGCCAGAACTGTGCGTAGAATACTACAATCCGGGCCCCATTTTCGATTGCCCCTCTCTCAACGCCAATATTGGCGACGCCTGCAACGACGGCGACAACACCACCCTCAACGACGCCATCGACAACAACTGCAACTGCGCCGGAACACCCACCGCCTGCACCGGCATCGGCGACAACGACGGCGACGGCATCTGCGCCGATGTAGATTGCGACGACAACGACCCCAATAGCACCTCTCAGCCCGGAGACCCTTGCGATGATGGCGACAACACCACCCTCAACGACGCCATCGACAACAACTGCAACTGCGCCGGAATACCCACCGCCTGCACCGGTATCGGCGACAACGACGGCGACGGCGTCTGCGCCGATGTGGATTGCGACGACAACGACCCCAATAGCACCTCTCAGCCCGGAGACCCTTGCGATGATGGCGACAACACCACCCTCAACGACGCCATCGACAACAACTGCAACTGCGCCGGAACACCCACCGCCTGCACCGGTATCGGCGACAACGACGGCGACGGCGTCTGCGCCGATGTAGATTGCGACGACAACGACCCCAATAGCACCTCTCAGCCCGGAGACCCTTGCGATGATGGCGACAACACCACCCTCAACGACGCCATCGACAACAACTGCAACTGCGCCGGAACACCCACCGCCTGCACCGGTATCGGCGACAACGACGGCGACGGCGTCTGCGCCGATGTAGATTGCGACGACAACGACCCCAATAGCACCTCTCAGCCCGGAGACCCTTGCGATGACGGCGACAACACCACCCTCAACGACGCCATCGATAATGACTGCAATTGCACCGGCGCCCCCACCATTTGCACCGGATTCGGCGACAACGACGGCGACGGTGTCTGCGCCGATGTAGATTGCGACGACAACGACCCCAATAGCACCTCTCAGCCCGGAGACCCTTGCGATGACGGCGACAACACCACCCTCAACGACGCCATCGATAATGACTGCAATTGCACCGGCGCCCCCACCATTTGCACCGGATTCGGCGACAACGACGGCGACGGTGTCTGCGCCGATGTAGATTGTGACGACAACGATCCCAATAATACCTCCCAAGCAGGCGATGCTTGCAACGACGGTGATAACACCACAATCAACGACACCATCGATAGCAACTGCAACTGCGCAGGAACGCCCACTGCCTGCACCGGATTGGGTGATGCGGACGGCGACGGCGTCTGCGCCGATGTAGATTGCGACGACAATGACCCCAACATCACTTCCCAGGTAGGCCAAGCCTGCGATGATGGCAACCCCAATACTACCGGATCATCCATCCAACCAGATTGCAGTTGTGGAGGAGGCGTAACCAATGCACCTTCGGTTACTAGCTGTTCCAGGGTCAATACCGATAGTGACGACGCTGAAGAGCGCAGCTCCGGCCAGATGGACCTGAGTAGTAGTGACCTGGAACTCATCAGCGATCCCAACCTGGGAGATCAGGTGATGGGAATGAGGTTCAATGGCCTGAACATTCCTCAGGGAGCAACGATCACCAATGCCTATATTCAATTCACAGTGGATGAAACCAATGATGAAAATCCTTGTAATTTGGTAATCTTTGGACAGGATAGCGATCATGCCGATCCTTTCACCAATGACGTTAATAATATTGCCAACCGGGCCAAAACCGCAGCGGCGGTTTCCTGGGCGCCGCCAGGTTGGCAGTCCATTGGCGACGCTACTGCCGCACAGCAAACGCCCGATATCACCCCCATTATTCAGGAAGTGGTGAACCGCGCAGGTTACACCGCCAACAGCTCTATTGTCATTATCATTGAGGGGACAGGGAGGCGAACTGCCGAGTCTTACGAAGGATCCTCTGACGGAGCGCCGGAATTATGCGTAGAATACAGCCTGGGGGCGCCGGCCTATGATTGCTCCGCCCTCAGCGCCAACGTCGGCGACCCCTGCGATGATGGGGACAACACCACCCTCAACGACGCCATCGACAACGATTGCAACTGCGCCGGAACACCCACCCCCTGCACAGGAATCGGCGATGCCGACGGCGACGGCGTCTGCGACGATGTCGACTGCGACGACAACGACCCCAATAGCACCTCTCAGCCCGGCGACCCCTGCGATGACGGCGACAACACCACCCTCAACGACGCCATCGACAACGATTGCAACTGCGCCGGAACGCCTACTGCCTGCACCGGATTCGGCGATGCCGACGGCGACGGCGTCTGCGCAGATGTCGACTGTGACGACAACGACCCCAACATCACTTCCCAGGTAGGCCAAGCCTGCGATGACGGCGACAACACCACCCTCAACGACGCCATCGACAACGATTGCAACTGCGCCGGAACGCCTACTGCCTGCACCGGAATCGGCGATGCCGACGGCGACGGCGTCTGCGCCGATGTCGACTGTGACGACAACGACCCCAACATCACTTCCCAGGTAGGCCAAGCCTGCGATGATGGCGACAACACCACCCTCAACGACGCCATCGACAACGATTGTAACTGCGCCGGAACGCCCACCGCCTGCACCGGTATCGGCGATGCCGACGGCGACGGCGTCTGCGCAGATGTCGACTGTGACGACAACGACCCCAACATCACTTCCCAGGCCGGCCAAACCTGCGATGATGGAGACAACACCACTTTCAATGACACTATTGACAGCAATTGTAACTGCGCCGGAACGCCCACCGCCTGCACCGGTATCGGCGACAACGACGGCGACGGCGTCTGCGCCGATGTCGACTGTGACGACAACGACCCCAACATCACTTCCCAGGTAGGCCAAGCCTGCGATGATGGGGACCCCAACACTTTCGGTGAAACCATTCAAAATGACTGCAGCTGTGGTGGAGGTGTAAGCAATGTGATTAACATTACAAGTTGTTCTCGCGTTGACCATAAAAATGACGATGCCGAGGAGCGGGAAAATGGAGATGTAAAGAGAGGCGACAAGGAACTTGAATTGGCGGTTGACCCTGATCATGGCAGCCAACTGATCGGCATGCGCTTTAACAACCTCAATATTCCGCAGGGCGCTCAGATCACGAACGCCAGTATACAGTTTACCGTTAAAAAGAACGATAATGACAACCCTTGCCAACTCACTATTTATGGCGAAGCCAATGACGATGCATCCGGATTCAGTGGTTCCGGCCACAACATCAGCGGCCGCACCGGCACCAACGCCACGGTAAGCTGGCCTCCCCCCGAATGGACGTCATCCAATGATGACGGCCCGGATCAGCAAACCCCAAATATCGCTGCTATCATTCAGGAGATCGTCAACCGGGGCGGTTATTCTTCCAGTAGCTCCATTGTGCTTATTATTGAGGGCAGTGGCCTCCGGGTGGCAAAATCCTATAATGGATCTTCCTCCGAGGCGCCGGAGTTGTGTGTGCAATACGTACTGAGTTCTGCCCCTGGCTCTGGTGGGGCGATGGAAAGAAATAAAAAAGCGGCCAACAAACGATTCCCGGCAACCAGCCTGGCGGAGAAAAACTCACTGAAGCCTATCAGCGCCATCCAGGTTTATCCCAATCCGGCCAATGACCGGCTGATGCTTTCCTTCAACAGTACTTTCGAAGGCCAGGGCCGGATACAAGTCATCAACCTGGAGGGGCGGCCGGTACTGACGAAAGAGCGGGCCATCAACCCGGGCGAAAATAAAATAACCCTGGAAGAGCTATCCTTACCTGATGGCATGTATTTCCTGCAGCTCTTTACCGGCGATACGGCCCAGTCCGCCCGGTTTATTATTCTGCGGGAATAGATTGATTTTTTCCGATGCTTTTGTACGCTATGCCCAACAAGGGAGCTGACAACTTCGAGTTGTCAGCTCCCTTCTCCTGGAAACCTGGGTAAAAAGTCAGCAAACAACAGAAAGTTGTCAGCTGACATTTGATGTCCAGCTAAAGGCTATATGTATTGTTAATGTCTAAACCTGACGGCGATGCTGCCGTTATGGGACTGGAGCGTATGAAAATAAAAATTCCAATTCAAGAAACCCTTCTACCGCTTTCTCCCGTATAAAGAAACGAAGCCCCCTTTACCAGCCTACTACGAAAAATAACTTTGTACGATGATATTCTATTTTGAGCAACGCTCTTCTTCTCTTCGGGAAAACCTACTGAGAAAGCCATTTTTGTTTATTGCGGCCCGGCACGTCGGCGCCTTACTGATCCTCATGTTGTCTTTATTGTCCTGCAATCCGGCAGTTGGGGGCACCTATTATGTCGATTCTAAAAATGGCGATGACAGCTACGATGGGCTGTCCACCAGCGCGGACGGCAACGGTAGCGGCCCCTGGAAAACCATCTCCAAAGTCAACCAGGCATCCTTTTTACCCGGCGACAGCATTCTATTTATCAGAGGAGGAGTCTGGACAGACGGCCCGCTCGAACCCCGCAACGGGGGTGAACCCGGAGGGGTCATCACCATTGAGGATACCGCCATTGGCCAACCCATCAACTTTGACCTCGTCGATCCACAGCATCACAACTGTATTTATTTCGGCGCCTACGGGGAAAGCCCTCAGAAACCCAGGATCGACTGCCAGGGAAAGCGGGGCATTGTCCTCCTGCACAATTATATAATCGTCGAAAATCTCCACATCGATAATGGAGGAAACAATATGCTGTGGCTGGGCAGGGAAAATGGCAATTCCTGGATTATCATTGACAGTGTGGATGTCACCAACTGCTCCGCCAATGCCGTGCGTTCCAGTTACGGAGGGGGCAATATATGGCTGAAGGATCTGTATGTATACAATTACGGAGTCAACGGCATCCTGCTGAACGGATCGCCCAACAATAAATTGAGAGCGGTACTGGTGGAAGGCTGCTGGGTGGAAAACCCGGAAGTACTCGAACTGGAGGACGCCATCACCTGTCATCGGGATTCGGAGGAGAACGACCTGTCCGGAAACATCATCATCCGCAACAACACCACGCTCCGGGCGGGAGAAGACGGAATAGACATCACCTCGGGATCCAATATTCTGTTGGAAGGCAACGTCAATAAATACTCTCATGCTGGCGGCATCTACGTCAACTTCGAATGGGTCAACAACGTAGAAGTAAGAGGAAATTTCCTGTATTCCAACTCCATCAGCCAGGGCTACGGCGACCTGACCATACGGGCTCCCCGGGTGCGGGCCGTCAACAATATTATAGCCGGCAACGGCCATCACTGCGTCCTGATCGGCAATACGGATAATACAGAATTCTGGAACAATGTGATCGCTCCGGGCAACCGCACCGGCAACCTGATCTGGTTGAGAGAGGGCATCAGCCACCTGGAATTTAAAAACAATATTTTCGACTTTTCCAGGACGGAGCAGGATATCAGTGGGGATATTACCGACAGCATCGTTTTTGATAACAATTGCTATTATGGAACCTCCAGCGCCCAGGAGGTCCACAACGGCCTGTCCTTTCAGGGCATGCGCAATGAAAATCCTCAATTTGAACCTAACGGTATTTGGGCCAACCCCAAATTCATCCATCCTGACCGAAGCGAAGCCGAGCATTTCAAGCTAACCCTGAATAGCGCCTGCCGGGATGAAGGCGCCGCCCTGCCGGTGAAAACCGACCTTTGGGGTACGGCTCGCCCTCAGGGTAGCAAAATTGACATAGGCGTCCATGAGTTCACCAGCAAAGCACCCTATGACCCCAGTTCGATCCAGGGGCGGGCCTGGAATGACCAAAACGAAAATTGCACCCGCGACGCCAATGAACGCGGCGTTGCTAAACTGATTATCAACCTGTATAACCGGGATGGAAAGCTCGTCGACATGGCCTATTCCGGGCCGGATGGCAGCTACCAATTTGACAACCTGCCTCCCGGCGATTACCGGCTTTCGGCAGCCCCCTTTAATTTCAATCCCGGACAGGCATTCGAAAAGATGGCCGCCGGTTGCGGACAAAGCCAGGACGAGCTTTCCCTCACTGTAACCACTGAGGCGGGCGCCACTGCCAGCGGACAGGACCTACCTATCAGGGCCCGGAAGGCCCCGGCCGTCCAACTGGCCAGTTTTACCGCAGAGGGAACCCAGGGCAAAGTTCAGCTCCATTGGGCCGCTTCCCGGGAAGAGCATATCGACTATTTTGAAATTGAACGATCAGATGACGGCAGCGAGTTTGTGCTCAAAGGGCAGTCCAAATCCATAGGCGATACCGACGGCCAGATGCAGAACTACCGCTTCACGGACGAGGAACCTCCCAGCCGGCTGACTTATTACCGCCTGAAACAGGTAGAAAAAAGCGGCAGGTTTTCTTATAGCGAATTAAGATTAGTCAACATGGAAAAGCAAGCCGAGGCCATAACCGTGTTCCCCAACCCATTTTCAGATATCTTAAACCTGACCCTGGAACCGGGAACAAAAGTGGATAAATTATGGGTGATCGCCCCCAATGGGAAACGGGTCTTTGAAAAACGTATCAAAGACAGCAACCCCAATCTGTCGCTCAACCTGAACGCACTGCCCAAAGGTTCTTATTACCTGATCGTCCGTTCTGATAAGGAGCACAAAATTCAAAGCGCCTTTCCTATTGTTAAGCAGTAAGATAGGGCTCGATGGCCTCCCCGGGCAGATGCTCCAGACCAGCAACCTGTAAATAATCGCCCAGGGTTGTCCCGGTGCATTCGGAATCTACATTCCTGGCGCCCCGGCCATTTCTGATATCTCCCAGGTGTACGGTTCTGAAATCGATACTGAACCGGGTTTTCCCGGTGTGGTTGGGTACGGAAGAATGCAGGTGGGCCGCCGAGAACGCGAGCAGGCCGCCGGGTGGGGTTACCATGCGAATCTGAGGATCGAGTTCTATTGGTTCTTCCGGCTGCGGTTGTTTGCGGGTATCTTTTTTGATGTGCTTCGCCGCTTCCTTCCGGCTGGTGGCCACCCACCGTTGGTAATTATAGTCCCGGGAACCATTGCGCAACGGCCGGTCGAAGTAATGAGGATGGATGGCCATGACATTTCCCGACTCCACTTCGTAGATAGGCAACCACCAGTTGATCTGGCACATCGGCGCCGAATACCAGGTATCCCGGTGAGGATGAAAGGCGTAGGCGATCCCTGAAGTCAAATATCCGTCACTGGTGGAGGTACGCATGCGCGGTACATCGAAGTAAGTCTGATTGGGATCGCAACCTCTTTCGGCCAGCATCGCCTGCAAAAACTCCTTAGAACGGGGATGGTGGATAAAGGCCGGCTTGAGCCGGGAAAGGATGGCCACGTAGGCCTCCACCGGCAGGTGGTACTGGGCAGTAATCGGGTCGAGGCCCTCAAAAGCCGCCTCGATCATCTCCCGGGCAAATTCGATGAAGGCCCGGGTGGCGGCAGTGGGGGAATAGACGAAGAGCTGGCCGTTGTAAAGTGCGGCTCTTCGCTGATCATCGGAAAAGGGGGAGTCGTGGTAGATCGTGTTCATGGTGGTTGATTAAATTCTAACAAACTACCGCCTTTGACGGTGGTCATGTTCGGGTGGCTATGCCAGTTCTGAACATGGCAGTTTGGGAATTGCCTCGCGCGGATGAGGCACGTTGGCAATTAAGTAATATAGTTCGCACGCCCTATCGTCACAGTGGTTTGAACAGTCCCTTTGGTTCCAATCCAACAACAATATAACCATTCCCTACCCCCCCATCAGCAACCCCGCCTCCCTCAACAACCCACTCGCCCGCTGCACCATCTCAAACGAACAACCCGCCCGTTCCGCAATATCCAGCAAGCTATGCTCCCCATCCGAAAGGTTCAGCACCCAGAGCAGGGCCATCTGCAGAGCCTTGCTATCACTATTCCCCCCAATGGCATCATACAGGCCGCGCCTGCCCAGTTGGGGTTCGCATTTCGGGTTCAGGTTGATGCAACAGATATTGCCCTCCAGTACTTCCGTTATTTTCCGGTACACCTCGAAAGAGGCTTGCAGGTATTCAGGCCGTATAAAGGTAAGGTTATCTGCGGAAGTATGGTATTCGGGAAAGGTGGCAAACTGAGAACGGGTGAGATTGCCTACCGGGAGATTAAAGCCCGGCGAGCAAAACTGCCGTTCATCATAACCGTAGGGTATAAAGTCAATGACGTTATAAGGCTGGCCGTAGTGTTTCAATACGTGTTCAGCCGCCCGGTCGATCTCTGCATTGCCCCGGCGGCTTCGTTTGTAGGTGAACCCGCCCGGATCGCCCAGCAGGGACGCCACCAGGCCAAACCTGATGTTGTGGGTTTTATCCTCATTCCGGGCCAGCCAGGTAATGGCGCCAATCGTGCCGGGAATAAACAAAAAGCGATAGGAATAACGCCTGGTTTTTTTTTGTAGTTCCCGCGCCAGAAAGGTGAGCAGGCTGATGCCTGAGAGGTTGTCATTGGCCAGTGAAGGATGGCAAATGTGAGCGGAGAACAAGCATTCCTCCTCGGTTTCGCCGGGCAGGTAGTACTCCCCGTAGGTGAGGTGTCCGGCTTCCAGGCTGGAATCAATAAATACCTCGTACTGGCCATCCGGCAGCGCTTCGTATTGCCGGTGGGCCAGGCAGAAGCCCCAGTTTTCCTGGTAGTAGGAGGTGCGATAGGGTATCCGTTCCGGTTGTTCGGGCAAGGTAAACAGATGCGCTTTCAATTCCGAAAGGCTGAGGCGCCGGTGCACCGGTACGCTGTAACTGAGGAGGTGGAGGTTGTTTTCCTGAAAATCGATGATCTTCTTTCCCGAAGGATCTCTGACCCAGGCTTCGCGGATGTTCCACTCTTTAGGCGCCGTCCAGTCAAAAACTGCGGCGCCGGTGGGCACCTCCTGGATTTCCAGCGGAAGGTACTCCTGAAGGATGTGTAAGCTCTGGCGAACGCCGTTTCCCGTGATGCTTCTGCAGATGGGAAAAAGGCGTTCGGCCAAGGCATACATTTTTGATCCTGCCAGTTCACTACCACTCATGCAGGTTCCAGATGTCCAGCTTTTTCACGCCGATGACATACTTGGAGTTCTTGCTGAGCCGGAACGGTAAATGATCCGTCAGCCAGCTGGCGTTCAGGTCGTCCTCCGTATCGTACTTAATTTCCATCACCACTTTTCCACGCTCCATTTCCCGGTGAGTAAAGAACCCATTCAGTTTGGGAATATCGACGTAAGTAAGCTGATCATCCAGCGTAAGCCGGAATTTCTTATTGGCTGACAGGAAATATTTCCGCCGATACCGGTTGTGGAGCGAAGGTTGCAGATACTTCATCGCTTCCCGGTATTCCGGGCTGAGGTCCGACTGATCCAGCCACGCTTCGATATCATTCATCGAGAATCCGGGCTTCAGGGTGACGTTGCTGAGCGGAGCATACTTCTTCGTGCCCGCCAGCCCTCGTTTGATTTTCACTTCCAGCACCGGCTTTTTGACCTCCCCGTACTGGTCGCCGTACCACCGAATCCGGAATTTCTCCCGGTTCGTCGACCCCGCTACATTGTCCCGGTAGTTCCGAAACTCCCGTGTATCAAAGTAGATATTGTTGATATAACGGGGCGGGAAAGGGACGGAAAACAAGGCGGGGTGAGACTTTACGACGGCTTCCACCTGAGCAATGTCAAATCCTTCAATAACGTACTTGCGTTCCTTCCTGAAGTCAGAAGCCTTGGTCTCTTGCTTATCCGGAGCTTTAGCTTTGGCCGCTGCCGGCTGGGCCGTTCCGTTAGCTGATGCCTCAGCCATACTACTTACTATTTTTTCCTTATTCTGTACCATAATAAAGTTTCTTTGACAATACGATATTCGTTCTTTGACATTGTGTCCTGGCAGGGGGCAAGAGGTTTGGATACCGGGAGGGTTTTTTCTCAACCAGGTAGAAAATCAGGATCAGATGATCCCGGTTTGATCCAGGAAGCTGATCTGAATAGAATTATCGAGGCCATGCAGGGCCGAACGAGCCTTATTCAGGTCTTTAAAGTTGTTGAACTCTGCGACAAAAGCAGCTTCCATGTAATTCTTGTTCTCATCCAGGCGCTTCATCTCCAGCTCCTTGCAATGCGGCATGATGGTCTCAACGATGCTATCCAGCGAAAGGCCCAGTGGGTTTTCGGACAGAATGGTGAAGTTGAGGCTGCGCTGTGCGTCGGTGGGCTTGAGGAAGTGCTTACCCCAGATCACCGCCAGTACAAAGAAGAAACCGATGGAGGTGACGATCCGCTGGTCGGCGCCAAAGCCCAGGCCCAGTGCAATCGTCAGGAAGATGTACGCCAGTTCTTCCGGCTCCTTAATGGCAGCCCGGAAACGGACGATAGACAGAGCGCCCACCAAACCCAGCGACAAGGCAAGGGATGATTTCACGATCGTAATGATGATCATGGTGGTGACGGCGATGAGCTCAAAATTGGCGGCAAACGATTTCTTATTCGAAAGCGAAGCGCCATAGCGCGCATAGATCCGCCCCAGCAGGTGCGCCAGCAGAGCGGTCAGCAGTAAGTTGATAAGAAAGTTCCAGGGGGAGATTTCCGGTACCTGGTTCGCTAAAAACTGTTCAAAGGTCTGATTTTGGTCCATAGCATTTAGGATTTAAAAAAAATTGGCAGTGTCCTACCGTTTATTTAGGTTAACAATAAAATCCGTTCCATTTTTCTGTGGTCATTTTTGTACCCCGCATGGGCGTTATTTTCGTTTTTTTGAAAAAAACCCTTCTGTGGTGTCAAAAGCAGCCCCGATGAAAAAGGGGCGACTGTTTCATGATTTTTTACTTTCCTGAACACAAAAATGATCAGAGAACCATCTTCCTAAGATGGAAGGCTTCCGCATAGCGGGTAGGGCTGGCCGATTCCATACCTCTGATACGGAGAAGGGCAAGGAATGTTTCTCTGTCAAACCAATGTTTTTCTCTTTGACTGGCAAAACAGTTCAACAATAACTCCACCTTCCGCCGGGCCTGCTCTTCCGTAAGATGTACGAAGCAGTTGGGGATGCCCAGGTCACCATCGTACTTGGGTATTTCGTATTCGAGGATGAGGTGATTCCGGAATGTATTCCAGGCCAAATCCGACAATAAACGATGGTCCTGATGGCGGTCCTCCCGGTAATGCGTGAATACCAGGTTGGGGTTGAACCCCTTTTTAATAGCCTCAAAATGCGCTTTGATCTCTTCAGCAAAGTAGGGAAGGTGGGCGTCCCGGTATTCCAATACGGTAATTTCCCGGCTTTCTACTCCTTCCAGGAAGGCCTCCGCGCTGCGAATGGCTTCCTGCTTTCTCCTGGCGTCGGAAGCAAAAACGACCCACTTCAGATGGCGGACCGGATATGCTTCGAGCAGCTTGAGCAGCGCGCCGCCGCAACCGATCTCAATATCGTCGCAGTGAGCGCCCAGGCAAAGGATATCGAGGCCTCCTTCATTGTCCGTTTCGAACTGCAGGCGAATCATAGAGCGGTTGCATTTTGGGTTCATTGACGGTTTTCCAAACTTCCCAGGGGGTATCCCCTCTTTCCTGCAGGTCATCCAGCAGCATTTTATCCTTGAAGGTATCCATAGATTGCCAGAAGCCCTTATGTTGGTATGTAGTCAGTTTCTGCTCCCGGATCAGGCGCTGGAATGGCTCCACCACCAGCTCTTCACCGTACTTCATATAATCAAAGATCTCCTGCTTGAACAGGAAGTATCCTGTATTGAGCCACAAGTTGGAATTGGCGATGGGCGCTATGTTGGTCACCAGCCCATCTTTCCTCATGCGCACCACGTGAAAACTGGCCGTCGGCTGGTAGGTCATAAAGCTGCCCACCTTATCCGGCTGGGCCGTGAAATGCTCGATCATGTCCGGCAGATAGAGATTGGACAGGCCGTCGGCATAATTCGCCAGGAACATTTCTTCGCCCTGGAGGTGCTCCTGCACCCGCATCAGCCGCATACCGATATTGGATTGAATGCCGGTATCGACGAAAGTGATGCGCCAGTCGTCAATATCTGAACTCAGCAGCTCAATAGCCTTTCCTCCTTTGGAAAAGACAAAATCATTGGAGATCGTTTCGTCGTAGTTGACGAAATAATCCTTGATCCTATCCGCCTTGTAACCCAGGGCGAGGATGAAATCTTTATGCCCGAAGTGGGCATAGTATTTCATGATGTTCCAGAGGATCGGCCGGTAGCCGATAGGGACCATGGGTTTGGGGATGGTTTCTGAATAGTCCCTCAACCGTGTTCCCTGCCCGCCGCAAAATAGTACTACTTTCATGAGTTTGGATTTGGCCTGTCAAACAGCTTCCTGCCATGCAAGGCTTTCCAGCACCTGCACTTCCGGGATGGGAATAACGAACTTGCCACCCCATTCTTCGATATAGGACAATTGCCGGCTGATCTCTTTCTGGAGGTTCCAGGGTAGAATCAGCACATAATCGGGGCGGGCCGCCCGGATGGTATCCGGATGGTAAATGGGAATGCGCGTTCCCGGCAAAAAATTGCCCTGTTTATGTGGATTCCGGTCAACCGTAAAATCCAGAAAATCAGTGCGAATGCCACAGTAGTTGAGCAGGGTGTTGCCCTTGCCGGGCGCTCCGTAGCCCACCACGGTTTTGCCTTCCCGCTTCGCCCCAATCAGGAATTCCAACAGCTGGCGCTTACTCGTTTTGACTCTTTCTTCAAAACCGGCGTAATAGGCCAGGCTTTCCATCCCCAGGCTGCGCTCCCGCTGTAGCAGGGCTTCCACCCTATCGCTCACCAGCCTGCCTCCATCCTCCGTATGGCGCCCGTATATGCGCAGGGAACCGCCATGAGTGGGCAGTTCCTCCACATCAAAAAGGGTGATGCCATGATGGGCAAAAATGCGGTTGACGGCCAGAAAAGACAGATAGGAGAAATGCTCGTGGTAAATGGTGTCGAACTGGTTTCCCTCGATCAACCGCTGCAGATGAGGAAACTCCATGGTAAGGACGCCCTTTTCAGCGAGCATGGCCTTCATCCCCGCTACAAAGTCATTGATGTCCGGCACATGAGCCAGCACATTATTGCCCAGCAACAGGCGGGCCTTTCCGTATTGGGCGGAGAGCCGGAGCGCCGCCGCCAGCCCGAAGAACTGAACTTCCGTCCGCACGCCTTTTTCCCGGGCCGCCGCCGCTACGTTGGCCGCCGGTTCGACGCCCAGAACGGGTATCTTTTTTTCCACGAAATACTGAAGCAGATAGCCGTCGTTGCTGGCAACCTCAGCCACCAGGCTGTCTTCACTCAAACCAAAGCGTTCTATCATTAAGTGGGTATACCTTTGAGCATGCTTCAGCCAGCTATCGGAATAAGAGGAAAAATAGGCGTAATCTGCTGCAAAGATATCCCCCGGGCTCGCAAATTCTTCCAGTTGCACCAACCAGCATTGGCCGCATACGTAAACGTGAAGCGGAAAAAACTGCTCCGGCTGGCGGAGGCCTTCCGGCTTGACGTGCTTCTGGCACAGGGGGGACGCGCCGAGGTCAACCACACTGTGCACCAGAGGGGTGGAACAAAACCGGCAGGCGCCCCCGGAATGAAAGGCTGCGTTTTTTGATGTAACACTTCCGGGCATGGGAAACATTGATTTTAGATCTGTACTCCTGAAAAATGGCGCTCCAAATAAGGGTAGCTCTGGTCCTTAACCGATATATCCCCTATCGCCAGCGGCCATGATATTCCGAGCAACGGATCATCATGCCTTATTCCCCCTTCTGATTCTGGAGCATAGTAGGCCGTATGATGATACATGAGCTCGGTATGGGCGTCCAGCGTCTGAAAGCCATGAGCAAAACCTTCAGGAACATAAATCATTTTCAGGTTCTGCTCGGTAAGTTCTACGGAAATATGGCCTAAAAAGGTTCGGGAACCCTGTCGAATATCTACAATCACATCCAATACCGCTCCTTTAATACAGCGAATGAGCTTGATCTCTGCCTGCGGAGGGTGTTGATAGTGCAGGCCTCTGATGGTTCCTTTCCTGCGGGTATGGGAATGATTGAATTGAACAAACTCCCGGTGGTGGCCGATTGCTTCAAATTCCCGCCGGCAGAAAGTGCGGGCAAAGAAGCCCCGCTCATCCCGGTAGGGTTCCGGTTCTATGATGTAGGCGCCCTGTAGTTTTGTTTCGTGAAAAATCATACCCGCAGGCTTAGGTGGTGGTTCATCTCTTTTCTGGTGAGCAATTCATTGATGACGTTGAGGCGGATGAGGCCGGATTGGTGGTATCCGGCGTCGGTAAAGGCAATGGACTGCAGGCCGTCGATCAATCCCTGCACCGTTTCTTTGAGGCCGTATAAGGGTTGATGGCCCGGCGCCAGGAGCTCGAACCGGCTGAAATCTACCCGGTAAGAACGCTTGTCCGGCAATGCGTCTTTGTTGATGGAAACCGCCACCTGAGGCAGGAGCTTTTGAGTGGCCAGCGCCAGGTCTTTGATCTGGTAATTCCAGCCGTTGCTACCGGTATTGACGGTGAGGAAGGCCCCTCCGGTTTCCGAATCCCGCTCGCAGGCCCAGCGAATGGCTCTGGCCATATCCAGGACGTTGATCAGGGGCCGCCAGGGGCTACCGTCACTGAGGATGGTAATCTTGCCGGCAGTAAGGGCGCCGGCTACAAAGTCATTCAGCACCAAATCCAGCCGCAGGCGATCGCTCATACCACATGCGGTGGCAAACCGCAGACAGGTAACCTGAAAATCTTCACCGGCCAGCGCCTCGAGGGCTTCCTCGGAATATACTTTCGACCGGGCATAGGCCGTAAGCGGGTCAAGGGTGGAAGATTCGGTGCGGGGGGCATCTTCGGCACTGCCGTAAACGCTGCAACTCGAAGCGAAGACGAACTGGCGCACCCCCTGCCGCTTCGCCATTCTGGCAATGTTTACATTTGCGTGATAATTGACATCCAGCGTCACCTCCTCAAACTTGTTGCCGATGGGGTCGTTGGAAATCGCCGCGAGGCTGACCACTACGTCGACGCCTTCCAGCAGATGCTCCGGAAAATGGCGTACATCCCCGTAATGCTGCACATCGAGAAAAATATCGGGGCTAACCGAAGGGCAGGTGATGTACTTGGCAAAGTAACCAATGTCATAACCGATCAGGCTCGCCTCCGGATGATGTTCCCGGAATTCCCTTAACAAACCCGGGCCGACATAGCCCAGGTTTCCTGTGATGAGTATTTTCATAGTGCTGAAGTGATTATTTATACGGCCAGAATACCAAACGGAGGCCAGAATACCGAAAACGCTTTTTGGCTACCATTCTAGTGCTGGACAAAAGCCGGAAGTCGGAATGGTACCGAGCCTTCCGCAACTTCCTGTCCATCAATAGTGTCCAACGTTAGGCTGGTAGCCCGCTTTTTCCGATGGGCCGTCGGGCCGCCACAAAATCAGAATTTTTTGTTAAATGCTGGTAAGAAAGACAGAAAGCGTGTGCTCAACCAGGGATGGAGTGGCCTGAAAAATTAAGGCCTGAACGGCCATTTCCCCTCCTGCCGCTTAGATTTTGTGCATAAGTTGCAAAACCTAAGGGCGGAAAGGAAATGGTCGTCAGGCGCTTGTTCTTAAATCAAAAAAGTAGGTAGAAATTGAAATGTAGATTTCGCTCAATAAGTGCTCTTTTTGTTTTTAGAATGCATTTTTACGGGTCTTCTTGCTAAATACAGTGAGGAAGACGATCTTGATGTCCATCCAGAAGCTCCAGTTTTCGATGTACCAGAGGTCGTGCTTGATGCGCTGCCGCTTCTGCTCGTTGGTTACCGTAGGCCCGCGCCATCCATTGACCTGCGCCCAACCGGTAACACCGGGCTTAACGTAGTGCCGAACCATGTAATCATTGACGACTTTGCGGAAGTCCTGCTCCAGGAATACGCGGTGCGGGCGTGGGCCGACAACACTCATATCTCCTTTGAGCACATTGATGAACTGGGGCAGCTCGTCCAGGTCGTACTTGCGCAGGTACTTACCGACACGCGTAATGCGCGGGTCGTTCTTCACGGTAGACTTGGTGCCATTCAACGGATCGTCACAGGAAGACATGGTCCGGAATTTGTAGCATTTGAAAGAGCCGCCGGCTTCGCCTTTTCTGACGGGCTTGTAAAAAATGGGGCCTTTATTGTCCAGATAAATCAAGGCGGCAATGACCATAAAGATCGGCGACAGGATCAGGAGGACACCCAGGGCAAATACGAAGTCAAAGACTTTCTTCAGCAGGAAGTAGTGCAGCTTGTCCAGTGGCGTTTGGCGCACCCGGATAACGGGCAGCCCTGCCAGATAGCTGGGGCGTACATTCTCTCCCAGGTAGCTGGGGCGTGTGTTGTCATCCAGAAAGTTGGGCGCTCCGGGAAGCAGGTTGACCCGAATGCCGTAGTAGTCGGCTACTTCAATGGTATTCTTTATTTCTTCTTCCCGGAGAGAAGATACGGTAACGAATATCTCATCGATGTCATTGTTTCCAAGGATGCGGGTCAGCTCATCCACTTTGCCCATTACCTTCAACTCATCGGTGCTGTTTTGCCGGCCGCCCTCATTATCCAGGTAGCCTACAATATCGTAGCCACGGCGGCGAATCTTCTTGGAGAAACCCGAGATGGCGCTCCATTCACTGCCTTTTCCGACAACCAGTGCGCGGGCCAGAGATACATTTTTCCGCTTCCGGCCGTAGTATTCAAAAAGGGCCAAATTGATGAGCAGGAAGAGAAAGATAGGGATGAGGAAGTTCGTCTGCTGAATGTATTCAATATTGAATACGGTTCCCAGGATATAAGTTATCCCTACAAGGAAGAGGGTGTTCAGTACGACGTACTTCATCCGCTTCCGAAAACCGAAGTTCAGGTAAAGATCCAGGTCTCCATTCAGGAAAACGATCGCCCCCCAGCTGAGGTTAAGTATGACGGTTAACCACAGGAAGTCCCCCAGTGTGGGTTCAACCGGAGGTATTTGCATCATCCCGGGAAGCCTAAACAACAATACAGCGAGTAAGGACAAGTTCAGGAGTAGAAACTCCAGTGCGACATGATTTATGGCCAAGTGCCTGTTCTTAGGGATCATAGTGCTAAATTTTTATTTGTTTGTATCCAGAAAAAGTGTTTTGTTTTCGAATAGTATGATTTACTAAAAAGCCCTCCCTCCGAAAAGAGGGCTTAGTTTATCGAGATGGCCGACCATACCGGCCGCAGTATTTTTACGGGTATTACAGGGGAAGAGGGGACGATTGAAGAGGGGAATCTCCACTTCGCTTACTTTTCGGGAATACCGGCAAGTGATTTTTTGCAGAGCCACTTCCTCTTTCTCCGCCAGGCGGCGGTGGATGCGCTTCTCCTTTTTACACTTGCTGTATACCGCGAACCCACGTGGTTCGCATTCATGGAGATGTTGTTTATATGTAGCCCGTTTTGCCATTTTTAATGTGCCGTTTATGTTTGTGAGAGTCTCCTGCGGCGGCCCTTTCGTTTTACCCAAAAGCCAGGTGTGGCTCATCGGCGCCGTAGCCCGAACCGCTTAGGACATTCCTTAAAAGGTTTTTAAAGTCGCAATTCTGATAACCTCTGAAGCTCTCTAAAACATTACTAAACAGCCATTTTCGACAAAATCGAATCTAGCCGGCCAGGTCTTTAACTGGCCTTTTGCCCGGGCCGTGACTGCTGTTATCTGGCTGATTCCAGCAGTTTGGCTGAGCTGAATAAATCGGTTGAGGGTTGATAATAGGATCGAAAAAACGGAGAGTGTTGCTTATTCCATTCTCCAAAACACGGGGGGTAAATATTTTATTTTTATACTTCGGGGGTATAGGGGGGGGTAGTACTTGCTTATACGAGGTGGTAACTTAAAGGTTGCAAATTTTTCCTCGACTTTTGCAAGTATTTTATGGGGGGGGAACCACAAATCTTCCATTGGCTCTGTCCTGGCGAAACCGGTGCTCTTTTGTGCAAACCAAGAGAGCACCCGTATCTTTGCCGGTTGTCAAATAGCCCTGAAGCTATTGACGCAGGCTGCCTGGCAGCTAATCAATATCGGATCAGTCAATAAGGTAAAGTGTTTTGGTAGTAGGGCAAAGGCTAAAATGAATTTGCCCAAAGAATAGAAAGCCTGTTTTCTTGCTCTTTTACTGTACGAGATGCTAACTAAAAGGGGGATGAAAGAGGAATCGAACACAAATATAAGAAATCTAAATAGAAATTGCTAACCATGTTTTGTTTTTTTTTATTTGTTTGCCTTCCTCTTTTGATCATTTCCGGCGCGGAACGCTTTCCGCTCCACCACTCAACCCATCTAACAAATTGATAATCAATAACATAAAATTGGCGGCACAAAATTGGTTTAACACAAAATTATATTTAAAAAATTCAAATAAACTATCGCGCCCTGTATTATCCCATCCTGTCTTAAGCCTTACCCTCTGCCTGGAATTGACGATCCGGATTTCCTGCTTCTATGTACCACCAGTATGAGCTGCAAAAAGATGCCTTATCTCAATAAAAAATTGACACTTTTCATCTCCAAACCCGGCCTCCAAACATGCTCTTAAGCATTCATAAAAATGAGTACAAGTCCGTCCAAGTTTCTTTTTGCAATAATGAGAGGCACAGAATAGCGGTTGCCTTGCAGTATTATAACGAAGTGGCCAATCGCAATGGGAAGTACACAGAGAGAGCTATTTCCATAAAAGAAGCGTTCAGTCGATTATTTTATTGGGACGGGAAAAAAATAACCTAAAAAACAAAGCCCTGCAGTGACAAGTCACTGCAGGGCCACACATCAAAATCTTTGTGGAGACGGCGAGCATAACGTTAGGAGTAAAGTTTCACTCCCGCTAGTCTTGAGCTATTGTAACCCAATGAACTAGCCCCTGGTTTCCCAGGATATCGGACTATATCATCATCTCAGTAAGAGATGTCGGGCGCTGTGGGCTCACCTTAGTGTCCCTAGTCTCTGCACCTTCCAAAGACTTCCCTTTGGCTTGGCTCAGAATTACCCTATCTCAATCCCAATAGCAAACTATCAGGATCAGGACTTAGGCTCCTCTGAATTCACCCGATTTTTCATCATACGTCACCGTATGAGCGACCCTCTGAGTCGAACTCGCGTCCAGCGAAAGCACTCATAAGCCTTCTACATGCTTAGTTCCCAGTTGAATTTTCGAGGATGAGGCAGGATTGGAAACCCTCCCGGTTCATCCCTTATCTCCTGAATTTCACATCATAATCGGAGCGGGTTATGATGCTAGCCTGAAGGGTTGGTTGATGTGCGGCACACTGTGTATCAGGCGTCAAGCGCACGGCACAAAGGCATACTAAGACCTAGTCTTAGGCTGCCATGGCATACTGAGTATTGCCATGTGAAATTGGTTGATAGTTAGTTGTTAACGGAGATAAACCATCATACTCCGGCATGCTTACTTACCAGTTCACTTCCCTGTCGATTCCATTACGTCCCCATTTGTCCGCCGTAGCTTTACGCGAAGGCGGGATTTACCCACCAAAGCCTTTTGGGGCAATGAAGCCCTGGCGAAGGCGGATTTAACTTACAGGAAAACTAAACTAATGTTAGCTTTCAAAGAACTTGACATGTATCTAACAGCCAAAGGTACGCCAATAGTTCAAAGCTTTACGAAATTTTTCAAAGAATCATTTACCTTTGCATTGCCCTATCCAAAACCCTTCAAAACAAACCTATTCTATCCATACAAATCCTAAACATGGAAGCAAAGATCACGGCAATTGGCGCCTATGCTCCTGAAAAAATCATTGACAACCACTATTTTGAATCCTTTATAGAAACCTCAGATGAGTGGATACAGTCCCGAACCGGCATCATCGAACGAAGGTTTGCCGCCGAAGATGAATACACCAGCCACCTGTCTGTTGCCGCCGTCCGGGATTTGGCCAAACGCTACAATAAAGACATTTCCGACGTGGACTTCATCCTCGTCGCTACCGTCACCCACGACCAGATCATGCCCAGTATGGGCGCCCAGTTGCAGCATCGCCTGGAGATACCCAATGCTGCTGCGCTGGACATCTCTGCCGCCTGCGCCGGCTTCGGGTACGGCATCACCCTGGCCAGAGGCCTGATCCATTCCGGCATGTATCGCAAAATCCTGGTCGTTGGCGCCGAGACCCTCTCCAAAGTGACGGATTTTACCGACCGCACCAGTTGCATCCTCTTTGGCGACGGCGCCGGCGCCATCCTCATCGAAGCGGCGGAAAAAGGGGGCATTGGCGAATGCATCGCCGGGGCCGAAGGCAACGGCGGGCAAGACCTCTACCTTTCTACACGGTCCACGCAGGTCAATGGAATGCCGATCACGGCCAACAACAAGATCGTACAAAATGGCCGGGCGGTATTCCGCTGGGCCGTCACCCGCATGTCGGAAATATTCGAGGCCATCGTCGAAAAGAACGGCTTGAGTAAGGATGACATCGACTGGTTCATCCCACACAGCGCCAATATGCGTATTATTGAGGCCATCTGCCAACGGGTAGGCTTCCCCGTAGAAAAATCCCTGGAAAGCCTTAGCCTCTATGGCAATACTTCTTCAGCCTCCATCCCGTTGGCACTCAACGAGGCCGTACGGGCAGGGAAGGTCAAAAAAGGCGACAAACTGTTGCTGCTCGGCTTTGGCGGCGGGTTGACTTATGCGGGTACTGTGGTGGAGTGGGGAATTTAATGTTGTAAATTAGATTGTTGCGCCATTCCCTTACTCAGTACAGCGTGTACTCAGTACTCTGTTAATTAATAAAGACAATTTATACCAATTTAGGTATTATGGTATTTCGGCGTTTCGGTTTTCTGGCCGGCCAAATACCTGAACAGTAAAACCAATTTACTAACCAAAATAAGCCAACAATGGTAAAGAACATGTTTTTTTTACTGGGTTTCCTCCTACTGGCAGCCGCCTGTGGCGGCCCAACCGGCCAGGAAGCCGATGCGGCCACCGACGAAACGGAAGCTACCCAGGATACTTTCAATTATTACCCGGAGCGTTTTGCGGATAAGAAAATCCTGCGCTACCAGGCGCCGGGCTTTGAACAGCTGACGCTGCAACAAAAAAAGCTGGCCTACTACCTGACCCAGGCCGGGCTCAGCGGCCGCGATATCATCTACGACCAGAACTACCGCCACAATCTGGCCATCCGCCGGGCCCTGGAAAAGATCGTAGCCCAATACGATGGGGACCGCTCTACCGGAGAGTGGCAGGAGGTGCTGCTCTACGCCAAGCAGGTTTGGTTCGCCAATGGTATCCATCATCACTATTCCAATGACAAGTTCAAGCCTGGCTTTTCCCGGACGTACTTCGAAAAACTGATGGACGCTGTCGGCGCCAACCTAGATCCGGAAGCCATGCGGGCTATTTTTGACCCCGCATTCGACGCACGCAAAATAGACCAGAGCAGCGGGGATCTCCTGGCCAACTCGGCGGTCAATTTCTACGCTCCGGACATCACCCAGGCCGAAGCTGAAGCCTTTTATACCCAAATGAAAAAGGGTTTAAAAGACGACAGGGTTTCCATGGGGCTCAACTCCACCGTAATACGCAATGCCAACGGGCAGTTGGAAGAAGCCGTCTGGAAAGTGGGCGGCCGTTACAGCCCGGCTATCGAACAGATCGTCTTTTGGCTGGAGAAAGCCGCCGGAGTAGCGGAGAACGAAGCCCAGGCCAATGCGCTGAAACTGCTGACGGAGTATTACCGGACCGGCGACCTGGCCATCTGGGATCAGTACAACATAGCCTGGGTACAGGCGACCGAAGGCGACATCGACTACATCAATTCTTTCATCGAAGTGTACAACGACCCTCTTGGCTATAAGGGTTCCTACGAAAGTATCGTTCAGATCAAAGACTTTGACGCATCGGAACGGATGGCCAAGGTTTCCCAGAACGCCCAGTGGTTTGAAGACAACTCCCCTATTCTGGATGCACATAAGAAAAAAAGTGTTACCGGCATTACCTACAAGGTGGTTACAGTAGCCGGAGAGTCGGGCGATGCTTCTCCCGCCACCCCGATTGGCGTCAACCTGCCCAACGCCAACTGGATTCGGGCCGAGTATGGCTCCAAATCAGTCAGCCTGGGCAACATCATCAATGCGTACGCTCAGGCCGACGGGCCAGGCATGCTCCAGGAGTTTAGCCATGACCAGGAAGAAATAAGCCGCTCTGAACAATACGGCGCACTGGCAGGCAAGATGCACACGGCACTGCACGAAGTAATCGGCCATGCTTCCGGCCAAATGGAAGATGGCGTGGCTACGCCTAAGGAAACCCTGAAAAACTACGCTTCGCCCCTGGAAGAAGCGCGCGCCGACCTGGTTGCCCTCTACTACATCATGGATCCGAAGCTCGTTGAGCTGGGGCTGATCCCCTCTGTTGAAGTGGGCAAGGCAGAATACGATTCCTACCTGAAAAATGGCTACATGCTGCAACTCCGCCGCATCGAACCCGGAAAAACGATCGAGCAGGCCCACATGCGGGATCGATCTATGGTGTCTCACTGGGTGATCGAAAAAGCAAAGGAAAACGGAGCTATTGAAGTGCTACAGCGAGACGGTAAAACGTTTATCGACATCAAGGACTACGATAAGGCCCGCGAACTCTTCGGCCAACTGCTCCGGGAGGTGCAGCGCATCAAGTCGCAAGGAGACTACGAGGCAGGTAAGGCCCTGATCGAAGCTTACGGCGTTGAGGTCGATCCCGCGATACATGCCGAGGTGTTAAGACGCGCCGAGGCGCTGGATATTCCACCCTACGGCGGCTTCATTAACCCCAAACTGGCGCCCGTCATGGACGAAAGCGGAGAGATCACAGATATTAAAGTGGAATATCCCGCTGACTTTACGAAACAGATGTTGGAGTATGGACGGGATTTTTCCTTCCTGAAGTGACGCCTCCCCCTATCACCCCCACCGGAAAAGAGGTGTCGCTTCCCCCCAATTGAAGTGACGCCTCCCCCTATCCCCCCCGCCGGCAAAGAGGTGTCGCTTCCCCCAATAATTGAAGTGACACCTCCCCCTATCACCCCCGGTAGGAAAAGAGGTGTCGCTTCCCCCCAATAATTGAAGTGACGCCTCCCCCCATCCCCCCCACCGGCAAAGAGGTGTCGCTTCCCCCAATAATTGAAGTGACACCTCCCCCTATCACCCCCGCCGGCAAAGAGGTGTCGCTTCCCCCAATTGAAGGCGACACCTCTTTTCCTACCGGGAGCTTGTGGTGGAGGCGTCACCTTACGTTAATAAACCGGCCAGGTTTCCATAACCGCCCCCGGTTTATTAACTTTAGCCAACAGAACGAAACGAAAAACAAAACTTTTTAAAAATGCCCAGAAGTGTGTTGCTCCCCTTCCTTTTGGGATTAGCCATAGGCTTGGCCTCCTGCCATAGCCAACCCACCCAGGCGCCGTTCTTGTCTCTGCAGGCGGGCCTGCTCATCACGTCCAGCACAACCATCGTGCCCGGCGCCTATGACCTCCCGGGCGCTGACAGCCTCGGCCAGCCCCTTATCGTAATCGAAGGAAATGATATCGTCGTTGATTTCAGCGGCGCGCAATTGAATGGCGCCTCCAAAAATGAACGGCCCGATGAATATTCCGGCGTGGCGGTCCTGGTGCGTAACAGCCGCCATGTTACCATCCGAAACCTCAAGGCCAGAGGTTACAAGGTGGCGGTGATGGCCGAAAATACCGACAGCCTGCTCATCGAACGCTGTGACCTCAGTTATAACTACCGGCAGCGCCTGCAGAGTACCCGCGAGCGGGAAGACCTGTCCGACTGGCTGAGTTACCACAATAATGAAGCGGATGAATGGCTGGACTATGGCGCCGCCCTCTACCTGAAAAATTGCAATGCAGCTACCGTTCGCCACCTTACTGTCACCGGCGGGCAAAACGGGCTAATGATCTCCCGGTGCGACAACGGCCTGTTCTACAACAACTCCATCCACTTCAACTCCGGCATCGGCATCGGCCTTTACCGTTCCAGCAACAACCGGGTGATGCACAACCGCCTCGACTGGAACGTAAGAGGCTACAGCCACGGCTTCTACAGCCGCGGGCAGGACTCGGCGGGCATTCTCTGTTATGAACAAAGCAGCAACAATACCTTCGCCTTCAACTCCGCTACCCACTCCGGCGACGGCTTTTTCCTCTGGGCCGGGCAATCCACGATGGACAGCGGCGAGGGGGGTTGTAATGATAACATCATCTTCGGCAATGATTTTTCCCACGCGCCAACCAATGGAATCGAGGTGACCTTCAGCCGCAACATTCTGGCCAATAACCGGCTGGAAGAATGCACGTACGGCGTTTGGGGAGGGTATAGTTTCGGAACACTCATTACCGGCAATACGATCTGCGAGTGTCAGCACGGCGTTGCTATCGAGCACGGGCAGGACAACGCTATTATCCGCAATTATTTCGCCGGAGACAATATCGGCATTCAGCTCTGGGAACGCGCCAGCCAGCCGGAGGATTGGGGCTTTTCCCAGGCCAGGGATGTTTCCAGCCGCAACTACGAGATTCAGCACAATTACTTTGTGGATGTTAAGATTCCGCTCAAGATATCCGGAACAGCCAAAGTGGCCATCAACGATGACAACCAGTTTTACAACTTTGAAAAATTATTGGTGGCCGAGCAGCCCAATCCCCAATTTTTCCTGGTGAAGAATGATATTTGCCAACCCGATAAATGGGGCGATGCGGCAGCTTTTAAAAACAAAAACAGGATCAGCGAAGCTCCTTTGCAGGAAGAACTCGAGGCCTGGCCGGGCCTGGCCCGTGACCTCGCGCCTGTGGAAGCTTTTGAGCCCCAGCCCTTGCCCGATGGCGTGGACGCCCTGCTGCCGGAAGGGCGCCCCCGGGGCCGCAGCTTCATCCTCATCGATGAGTGGGGGCCTTATGACTTCCTCCGCCCTTCCATCTGGCTGCGCGATGTCAAGGACAGCCTCTACACCTTCCTCCTGCTGGGGCCTCAAGGCAACTGGCGCCTCAACGGTAGCCAGGGTTTTATCAGTGTAAACCCTAAAACAGGCGCCTTCCCGGCTACCGTGTCCGCCCTGCGCGATTCGGCAAGCGAGGAATTGAAACTGGAGCTCGAATTCACCGGGGAGGAAGTTACCAGCCAATTCGGTGAAAAATGGAAGCGGGGGGCCAACGTTCCCTTCCGCTTTTACCGCTTCGAAAAAGAACTGGACTGGAACGTGCGCTTTTATGAATACACTGAAAATACCCACCCCTTAAGCAACTATGAAGCTTTCCGCCAATTGAAGGAACAAAAGCCCGATGCCGAAGAGCAGGTGCGTGAGCTGGCCTACGCCTGGTGGGAAAAGCCCGCCCCGAAGATCAACGCCGACCGCTTTGCCACTTTTGCTTCGACTACCTTTGAAATAACACCGGGCCAGTACAAGGTGTCCATTACCAGTGATGACGGCCTGCGCTTCTATGCAGACGGCCAACTGGTAATCGGCCATTGGGATATACACGAGCCCGCCACCGACGAGGCCGTCCTCGAATTGTCCGGGCGCCATACTTTTGAGATCGAGCACTTTGAGGCGGGTGGGTTTGCCACCTTGTCCTTTCACATGGAAAAGTTGAAGTAGTGCCCGATGAAGCAACCAACGATCACGCTTAAAGCAAATCACTAATGAATAAAAGCCTTTTATTGCCTTTCCTCATTTTTGTCGTTTTTTTTTCCACATTTAGGGAGGCAGAACTACATGGCCAGGAATTTTCCAACCTCCCGACGGATGGCCTTTCCGCCTTTCTACCTACCGGTAAGAACTGGTCGTCCGTAGGTGGAGTAGCCGCCGTTTTAGACAAGGACGATACCTTTAGAACGGAAAAAGGAACTGGCATACTAGTCAATCAGCCCACCGAAAAGCAACGCGCCAACCTGGCCACCGTAATGGAGCATGGCGATATAGACCTGGAATTGGAGTTTATGATGTCCCGGCATTCCAATTCCGGTATTTACCTTCAGGGAAGGTACGAATTGCAGTTGCTCGACAGCTGGGGCGTTCAGCATCCAGGCTTCGGGGACTGCGGAGGCATCTACGAACGTTGGGATGACAGCCTGCCCGAAGGAAAACAGGGATACCAGGGCTATGCTCCCCGAATGAATGCCTGCCGGGCGCCCGGCTTATGGCAAAAACTGGAAGTTTCCTTCCAGGCGCCCCGGTTTGACAGCTACGGGCACAAAACCGCCAACGCCCGGCTGTTTTATGTAAAACTAAATGGCGTGCTCCTTCACGAGAATCTCGAGCTGACCGGGCCTACCCGCGGCGGCGGTACAACAGAAGGCCCGCTCGGCCCTTTGCTCATTCAGGGCGACCATGGCGCCATAGCCTTCCGCAATATCCGCTACCGCACCTTCGGCGCCGCCCCGCTGAAATTGGAAAAGCTCCGATACGAATTGTATGAAACCAGGGAGGATAACCTCCAATTGGAAGGCCTGTCACCCAAACGGGCGGGCGAGAGCCCTCTGCTCACGCAGGAAATAGCCAGGGCCAATGAGGGGTTCGCCCTTCGCTTCCGGGGCGAACTGCTTCTTACCGCAGCCGGGCGTTATGACTTTTCGCTGAATGCCTTCGGCTGGGGCAGCCTGGCCATAAACGGCCAACCCCTCCTCGGCCCCGGGCGTAATATGCGCGCCCAAAGTATAACCTTGCCGGCCGGAAGCCATCAGCTGGAAGTGCGGTACGCCAAACAGGAATCCTGGTACGCCAACGGGCTGGGGCTCTTCGTCGCCGGGCCGGGGCTTCGCCGCCAGGCCTTACACGCCGAAGGCAGCCTGCCTCCTGACTCACAAGCGGCCAACCCCATATACGCTCATTTCCAGCCTGAACCGGCCGTGTTGCGCAGTTTTATTGACTTTCAGGGGCCAGCCGACAGCACCGCTCACCGGATACCCCACGCCATCTCGGTAGGCTTCCCGGAACGAGTCAGTTATTCTTATAACCTGCAGTCCGGCGCTCTGTTTCAGGTTTGGAAATCCGGCTTTCTCGATGTCACCCCCATGTGGCACAGCCGGGGTGACGGCAGCGCCCGCCCGATGGGCAGCGTATTGCCGCTACAGGATGCTCCCGCCTTAGCGCTCCTGCCCTCCGCCCTGGCGCCCTGGCCGCTGGAGGTAGAGGCGCCGGCTCATTTCCGCCCCGGGGGTTATCGCCTCGACGAAAAAAGGCAACCTACCTTTTATTACGAAGCCTACAACATGAAGGCCGCTGATCAACTCACGCCCGCGGAGGGAGGGAAACTGCTGGAGAGAAAAATAGAGTTGCTCGGCGAAGCGCCGCCGGGCCTGTACTTCCGGCTGGCCGCCGGGCAGAAAATTGACAAAATGCCCAATAACACCTATGCTGTAGATCAACGATATTACATCAAACTACCGGAAAAAGTGGCTTTCAGCCCTATCCTCCGCGATGTGCAGGGGGGGCAGGAACTGTTGGTTCTGCTGGAAGGGATTCAAGTGGTGGCGTATCAGTTGGTGTGGTAGGAGAAGGATGCAAATTGCATCAGGCTGAACGAATTGTTCGAAAGCTATAGTAAATCAGAATGATGACGAAAAAAAAGAATTTGATCTTTGGATGTTTTATCGGCTTGCTTCCCACCCTCGCCGCTCAGGAAGAACCCATCCTGCCGATGGAAAGCGATTATTATTCCATGATAACCCTGCCGGCGCCGGAGGGGGTAGAACTCGAGGTAGGCGGGCTGGCCACGCTGCCCAATGGCAATATTGCTGCTTCGACCAGAAGGGGAGACGTATACATTATTGAGAACCCCTACATGAGCGGAGGAAGCCAACCGTACTATCGGCTTTTTGCCAGCGGCCTCCATGAGATACTGGGGCTGGCCTACCGGGACGGCGCTTTTTTCATGGCCCAGCGGGGAGAACTCACCAAACTTGTGGACGAAAATGGCGACGGCCGGGCCGACCTCTACGAAACCGTATACGCCTGGCCTATTTCGGGCCATTATCACGAGTATTCTTTCGGTCCGGTGGTGGCGGAAGACGGAAGCATGTTCGTCACCGGAAATGTGGCCTTTGGCGATGTGGAATGGTGGCGGGGCGAAAGCCGGGTACCCTGGCGCGGATGGACGATGCGCATCAGCCCGGATGGAAAAATGGAGCCATACGCTACCGGCATGCGCTCCCCCTGTGGCATCGGCATGGTCGACGGGCAGTTTTTCTATGCCGACAACCAGGGGGACTGGATGGGTTCCGGAGGGCTGGTCCATGTGGAGAAAGGAGATTTTACGGGCCACCCGGCAGGCCTTCGATGGACCAGCCTGCCGGAGTCGCCTCTAAGCCTTAAAGTGGAGGACATCTATTACCGGGTGAATCCCCGTTTGACCCGGCCCGGCGAAAGCCCCGTTAAACCGGAAAATATCGAGGACGAGGCCCCTACCCCACTCTTCCAGCTGGCGGAAGAATTACCCGAGATAAAATTGCCCGCCGTATGGCTGCCCCACGGCATCCTGGGCATTTCCACCTCCGAAATCACCACCGATGAAACGGACGGGGCTTTCGGCCCTTTCAGCGGGCAGCTATTCATCGGCGACCAGGGGCAGAGTAAGATCATACGGGTATTTCTCGAAAAGGTGGGCGACACCTACCAGGGCGCCGCTTTCAACTTCAGAGAGGGCTTCCAGTCGGGCGTGCTGCGCATGGCCTGGGGGAAAGACGGCTCCCTGTTCGTTGGGCAGACCAACCGGGGGTGGGGCTCTACCGGGAAGGCGCCCTTTGGCCTGCAACGCCTGCTGTGGACGGGCAGAGTGCCCTTTGAAATGAAAGCCATCCGCGCCATGCCCGATGGATTCGAACTGGAATTCACCCAGCCGGCAGATAAAAATACCGCCCTCAACCCCGATTCCTATTCCATTACGGGCTTCATTTACAAGTACCACCCGGTCTATGGCAGCCCGCCGGTCAACCAGCAAAACTGCCCGATAAGAGGCATCGTAGTTTCCGATGATGGCCTGCGGGCCCGCCTGCTCATCGATAGCTTGCGCCTGAAGTACATTCATGAGATCAAAGCCGACGGCTTGGAGGCTTACAATGGCAACCTCCCCCTGCTGCACAATACCGGCTATTACACCCTCAACGCTTTACCGGAAGGGCCCGCGCTTTCAGAGGCCGCCCGGGCCCAGGCCCGGGAAAGAGTGGAAGGCTACCGGATGGCGAAAAAGAAGGCCGAAGCGGCCGTCCGCCCCACCGAGGATACGCCAAAGCATGAGCATGCCAAAGCTAAAGAACCGGCAGCCACTACCAGGGAGGCGCTCAAGGATAAGCCTGCCCCTAAGCCCGCCGCGCCACCAGCTTCCGCCAAGCATGTAACCCGCATGCCCGCCGGCTGGGGAGAACCGGGCCAAAGCCTGGTCATCAGCACCCTGCCCGGCCTGAAATACGACCAAAGCAGCCTCACAGTAAAGGCCGGCAGCAAGGTGAAGCTCACTTTCTACAATAATGACGACATGCCTCACAATATCGTCTTCACCACCTCCGGCGGCGCCGATATCGTCGGAAAAGCAGCAATGGCCCTGGGGCTGAAAGGCCAGGAGATGGACTACGTACCCCATTCCGGCCAGGTGCTCTTCCACTCCCGGTTACTGGGGCCGGGCACTTCCGAAACCATCTACTTCGTAGCGCCGGAAAAGCCGGGTATGTATATGTACGTCTGTACTTTTCCCGGCCACTACCAGACGATGCGGGGCGTATTGAGGGTGCTGTAAGGGGGCTACCCCCTGGTAAGTAGTCGGACATATAAGAGTTTGTTCAAATTTCAATCAATGGCTGCTCACTTCCACAGGCATCATTGCTTCACCACCGGATACAAGCCCGGAAATCTTTCGTGCAGTAACTGAAGGTAATAGGCGCCCGGCGGCAAGCCGTAAAGAGAGATGACTCCTTTAGTATATCCCCCATAAGTTACCAGCCGGCCGAAGCGGACAATCCGTCCCATTTTATCAAAAATGCGAAGCGGCAGGAAAGAGACATCCCCGGCGCCCCGCACTTCCACCCGTACATAGCCCTCGGTAGGATTGGGGAACAGCTGCACCTGCCGGCCGAAGAACCGGGTTGCTTCGACCCCCACCATGAGGTCCACCACCACCGAAAGGAGGGTTTCACAGCCTGTGCCTTCATCCCTGACCGTGGCCTCATATTCGCCCGTTTCCAGGCCCTCAAAGACGTTCTCCGGCTGAAAATTCAGCCCATCGATGCTGTAAGAATACGGGCCCAGCCCGCCGGAAACCTGGAGTACGATCCGCCCCTGGCCCTGTCCGGGTTCAGACACATTGGTTACCTCTGCCGAGGCCATCAGGTTGCAGCTGCCGACCAGCAGGACGGAATCAGACTGGCACTGGTTGGCGTCCTGGACGAGCACCGGATAGCTGCCTGCGCCCAGGCTGCTGAATTCGGGAGTGGATTGAAACGTTGCTCCGCCGTCGATGCTGTACCCGAAAGGAGGGATTCCGCCATTTTGAGACAAAAGAATCTGCCCGTCGCCGGCGCCCGGCATACTTTCATTGTTTACCAGCGCAGCAATCGTAAGGGTACATTGAAAGCGGGAACAGAAATCGAGGCTAATCTCGTTGCCGAAGTTGGCGTCACTAAGCAGGGCGAGCGTATTACCGGCTCCATCCACGATCCGGAAGCTGCCCGGAGAAAGCCCTGCCAGGCCATCGCCAAAAGTATCGAAGAGGGTAAAGGTATAACAGGCGTCCGGCAGGCAAAAGCGCTCTTCCACCAGAGATTCGCCCTGGGAGTAAGGGCCGCCGGAATAGAGCAGGTTGCCGGCTTCATCCGCCAGTTCCCAGGTGGTTTCCTCGGGGTACTCGTCGGTGCGCAATTGCATCACCGCCTCTTCATTGCCAAGGGAGGCCGCAAAGAGCACTTCCCGGCTGTTGTTGTCCAGGTTTTCATCAGGCTGTCCATTGGGCAGGCTGACCGCGGCGGTAAACGTATTCGCCCCCTCGTTCAGCGGGCTAAGCAGGATGGGGATGGATGCCCGCTCCGCCGGCGCCAGGCTGCCCGTCCAGGCCAGCTGTTCCGCTGCATTTTCGTTGAGTTGGTAGGAAAGCATGGCACTGAAAAGAGAGTCCGCACCGGCATTGGCAAGGGTGATATCCACCCGGCGGGAAGAGTCGCAGACCAACCCTTCCAGCCCTTTGATGCTGGTAATGGCGGCGTCTTTACGAGGCAACTGGAATATCGTGGTGCGCAGCGTATCGTTGAACCGGGCGGAATCGCCTTCCAGGCTGGTGAAAATGAGGAAAGCGTAAGGCCCGATCGCTTCCAGATCTGCGGTAGCAGAAAAAGTGTGCCGGTATACTTCTCCGGGAGGCAGATTTTCGGAAATCACCTCGGTAGTAAGGGGCCCGCCGTTCACGCTGTAGCTCACTGTAATTGCGGATACTGTTTTCAGGCCGTAATTGCGGACGGCCACCTGTACCGGCTCGGCGGCTGTCAGAGAAGGGCTATCCTCCGGGCGGAGCAGTGCGCTGGGGCCGGCGTCCGTAGAATCCTGCCGGAGGTGGGCCTTCATAATCTTGGTGCCCCAGTTACCATTCCCCCTCATATATTCACCCGTAAACCAGAAGTCCTTGCCATTGGCCGGATCGACTGACATAGAAGCGTAATCCCCCCATCGATTGCTAATCTGTGAACTCAGGCCTTCGCCAAATTGGTACTCCTCTACCGTCATTTCCCCCGGAGGATCGTCAAAGCGGCGGCCGGTGAAGCGCAAAGAGGGGTAGGTATCGGCGCCGGTGACGGTATAGGCCATCAGGATATTTCCGCTGTAGTCCATAGCAATGGCTCCGGCAAAACGGTTCAGTCCGTCATCGGGGGCGTAGGTTCCTTCCTGATGAAGATACCAGGGGCCGCCGCTGCGGCGCAGTTCCATCCAGCGCAGGCCGGCGCGGTTGTTGCCGTCAGCATCCACCGCAAAGTGCAGCAGAATAGACTCATGGCTGCCGAAATGGACATAGGGCGCCCGGTGCAGAATGATATCCTGCAGGGCATCGAGCAGAACGCCATTGGGCTGGGGCAGGCAGTTGAGCAGTGATCCATCGCAGAGGGTAGATTCAAAAGGAGCGCTGAATATCTCTATGGGCCCGGAAAGGAAAGAATTATTTTCATCCAACCAGTCGATCTGAACTTCCCACAGCTCCACCCGGTCCTGGCCGCCCTCCCAGGCATCGTCGTAGAGGCGCAGCACGTAGGCCGGGCTTCCCGCAGGCGGTGGGTTAGCGCCGTCAAAGTCAACCGGAGTTACCACCTGAAAAGCATTGCCTACGCCGAACTTGGGAATACCTAAGCGTTGAATTCCAACCTCTTCCGAGCCGGCCAGCATGGCCTCTCTTTCCAGAGCGTAAACCGGGATAACCCCTCCCACCTCATTGGTGGTTACCACATAAGCGTTGTGCCAGACTCCATACTTGGGGTAATCCGGAAATTCCGGCGTCTGAAAGCGGTAGGCCAGCCAGCTGCCCAGGGGGTCGCTCGTTTCAGAGACCGCAATCAGCAGCAGGTCGTTGCTGGCAAAACGGGAAGTGCGCTCCGTGATCAGCCAACGCTCCGCCGCCTCGTCCCACAACACGATTGGGTCGCCGTTGCCCAGAGCATTAAACTCTGCCCATAGGCTATTGAGACTGGGCATATCCAGAAGGATGGCGCCGTTTTTATCGTAAATCCGAAGATAAGAGCCCGAAATCGAATTGGCCATCTGTATGAAATGAGTAGGGCTGGCGTCCCCAACTGGATCGGGAGGCAAAATACCGGCGACATCTCTGCCGATGGCTTCCCATACGGTATCCGGCTCCACCGTCAGCAAGGGAGTTCTTTGAGCACCCGGTTGTAACCAGGGGCCGGGCCCCTGCGGCAGGGCCACATCGGCAAAAGGGGTGGGCATGGGGCTGTTGAAGGTAAAGTTAGGTACTTCTTTAGGGAACAACTGCTTCAGTTTTTCCTCGCTCTTCCCAGGGGGCAAAACGGGAATCTCCCGCAGGGGACGGCTCCTTCCCAGGAATTCCGCTTTTGAAGTTTCCACGGGATAGATTTGCTGAGCTTCAACGGTGGAAAACAATACAGGGAATAAAAGAAGCAGGAAAATTCTTTTCATGTTGTCTGAAATTCTTCTGAGTATTATCAAGTTGATTCGGGTTGTGAAGATAAAGAATTGTTGATTATAAAGGGCTTTCTGCACAACTCCGGTCAGGCAAATGTCTTTATTGAAGGCCCCCTGGACGGTGAAAACTACGGCAGGTTTTATTAAACTTTATTCCAAAAAACAGACAAAGCGTTTACTTTTACAAAAAAAAAAATGCCTGCTCTACCCAAAGCTGTTATGGAAACGCGCTTTCAGTTTCCGGGACAAACGAATTTCTACCGGGGGAAGGTGCGCGATGTGTACACTATTGGCGACACGTTAGTCATGGTGGCTTCCGACCGCATCTCGGCCTTTGACCACATCCTGCCCCGCGCGATTCCCTACAAGGGGCAGGTACTCAACCAGATCGCCGCCCACTTTCTGGCCGCCACCCGCGATATTGCCCCCAACTGGCTGATCGCCACTCCCGACCCGAGTGTCGCGATAGGCCATGCCTGCGGCCCCTTCCGGGTAGAAATGGTGATCCGGGGCTATCTGGCCGGCCACGCCTGGCGGGAGTACAAGTCGGGCAAGCGGCAGCTCTGTGGCGTCCCCATGCCGGAAGGAATGAAGGAGAACGATCCTTTCCCCGAGCCGATCATCACGCCGGCCACCAAAGCCGAGGAAGGCCATGACGAAGACATCAGCCGGGAAGATATCCTCGCCCGGGGCATCGTCAGTGAGCAGGACTACCGGCTGCTGGAACAATACACCCGCGCTCTTTTTCAAAGGGGAACGGAGATGGCGGCGGAACAGGGCCTGATCCTGGTGGACACCAAGTACGAGTTTGGCAAAAAGGACGGACGAATCTACCTCATCGATGAAATCCATACGCCGGACAGCTCCCGCTATTTCTACCAAGAAGGGTATGAAGACCGCCAGGCCCGCGGGGAACACCAGAAGCAGCTCAGCAAGGAGTTCGTTCGGGAATGGCTGATGGCCCACGGTTTTCAGGGGCTGGAGGATCAGCTCATGCCCATTATGCCGGACGTATTCGTGGAGCAGGTATCCGAAAGATACATTGAACTCTACGAGCGCATCACAGGAAAACGCTTCGAACGGAGGGAAAGCGAAGGCGATATCGAGGAACGAATCTACAATAATGTATTGGCGTATTTAAAGAAAAAGGAAGCGTGATCCGGGCAAAAATCGCCCCCTCACTCGTCCTCCTTTTTACCTCCAATGCGTTCCCATTCTCCATCTACAATAGCGCATCCGAATTTGAACAGATAGAGGTCCATGCTATGGTCATCAACCGGCTTGATATCGAAAAGGCCTCTGGAATTGACATTTTCCAACTGATCCGGCGGGGTATCCAGGAAGCTGGCAGAAGCCTCCACGGACTTTTGCACCTCTTCCATCTGCTGCAAAATGGCTTGCTGCGTTTCTTCATCCAGAGATTCGAAATCCACTTCTTCCTCTTCGAAAAAGCCGAGCGACCTGGGCTTTGGCATTTTACTGATAACATGGCCGTCATCAAACAAACGCGGGCCGCCCCCCAGGTGCCGAAAGCCCAGAATCCGGGGGGGTATTTGAGTGACAATATCTCTATTGTTAATATGAAGGAAGGTTTTATCCTCTAACAATTCGTTATAGGCATCCCTGAATTCGGGATTGCCGATCCGGGGTGACCCATATACATATACAGCCGCCACTGAGTAAGATTTCAGCGCCAGGCGATGGGCGGCCAACTGCGCCAGGGCAGCGCCCAGGCTATGGCCGCATACAAATATTTTTTTGTCGGGCCCCAACTCATCTACTGCAGCCTGTACCTGGTTCCAAACACTATCTACAGCCCTATGGAATCCACGGTGTACTCGTCCGCGGCCACCAAAAGCATCCGTTTTCAGAAACCGGGTATCCACCAGTGCATCGGTTTTACTGCTCGTTCCCCGAAAACTGACGATCAAATGGCTGTCTTTTCCAGTTACAAAAGCCTGGGTATCGGTCTTTTTATCTTCCACCCAACGAAAAGCATCGTAGCCCCACTGTTTGAGCTGCTTTTCCACAAAAGTGGGCCCAAAATAAGCCAGATGAGAAAAATCGGCCAGGGTTATAGCATTTTGCAGGGTATGGCCTTCCGCCTTTTCATCAAGGCCAAAGGTAAAAGAGGGGATGATATCATCCCGCCCATACCGTACCCGGTTGATCGTTGGGCCTACCTTGCGAAGTGCCAGGGCAGCGCTCCATTTTGACAAAATATCCCATTTCGGGCCAGGCACCTTTTTATCATCCACCGCCAATAAAGCGGTTCCGCCATCACCCTCGCTCACACCTACACTGAGCCACTCCGCATAGCGGATGGCCGCCTCCAAAACATCAAATGGATCATCTTCCAATCCTTCCGGGATCGGGCCGTCGGTATTGACAATATAATGCAGATAGGCATGGTCGATGGCCGACTTTAGGCCAGCATCGTTGTCGGCTGCTTCGCTGAGCCTTTTTCGAAATACGATCAGCGTTTCCGCCAGCTTTTTGTTGATGGCGCTGATTCGTAACAAAAACGGGTCCGGATCGGATGTCAAGGCAAATGCCTGGGCAATAGTGAAAAAGTCTTTTTGGAAAGTCATACCCTTTTTAAGGGTGGAGAGGGATTGCTTAACAGCTTTCTTTGATGGGCTGGGCATAAGTGTGGTGTTTAATTTTTCAGGAATGTTCGGAATTCGGTGTTGGCTAAACGCACTGAAAATTGAACGATCCCATTTTTTCAGAAAAGTAAATGTAAAGAAATTCCCTTCAATTTTGCAACCGGCCTGCCACCTCAAAATTGGGTAGATCACCCCTTCATTTCCTCCCTCACCTCTTCCCCTCTCACATAGCCTTCCAAATACTGAAAATGGGGCCCCAGCTTTCCATGCTCGGCAATCGTTGCCCGCTCGAGCATAGGGCTTTGCTCCTTGAGGAGTTCGGGCAGGATGTAGGTAATAAACTGCCTTCCGAAAGCTTTGGATGAGTCGCGCGGCAACTCATTAGGCAGGTTATCGATGGCCATCACGTCAATAGCACGGGGCTGGTACGGCGCCGTTTCCCGCTCTGTTTGGGGATCGTATCCATACACGGGGTCCTCGATGGTGGAAGCCCGCAGAGTAGACGGAATGGAAGACAGCGGAGCGATGTCGCAGGTAACATCGGCGATCACCTGCAGGTTAAAGTCCTTCCGCCGCATATCTTCTTTGGTAAAGAAAGCGGGAGCCTTTTTATCCCAGTAGATACCATTGATCATTACATCAGCAGCCTGGAAATAGGGGCCAAAAATACTTTTATAGCGCTCGGGGTGTTGGTAAAAATCTCTTTTGCTAAACGCATGCCCATCTTTTCGGGCAGCGTAGTCGATGCAGTCCAGTTGAGTAAAAACCGCCTCCGTGAAATCCTGGTTGAGGAATTCCTCGGGGCTGGCCCGCCGCAAACCCATATCTTTCAGAACGGCAGCCGCTCCCTGCCCTACCCTTCCGGAACCGGTGAGCACTACTTTCATCGGCGGCAAGCGAAGCTGTTGGTAAACTAATTTGGCGTCGGCATAGTCCAGGTAATCCTTCATGCGCCCAAGGGTGTATTTTCCCGTCCGTCGGCCATAAACCAGTATCCCATTGTGGGCGCCGACCATACCGGCGAACCTTCCGAAGGCGATCAGGCGCTTTCCCCGTTCGTCGGTCAGCGCTTCGTAGTCGATTAGCTTGATGTTCTTATCCAGGATAGCCCGCAGCAGATCGCGGTTATAAGGCTGCTCCTTAATGGTATGCGAGAAAAAAAAGTAAGTCTTGTTGGGGATGAGCTGAGCGATGGGTACTTCTTTTACGCCCATGAGAATGTCCCGGCCGGAAAGGTCTTCTGATAAGGGCACCGCCCGGCGCCGGTACAGTTCATCCGGATAACAACGCCCCGGAAAGGGCTCTACTACAACATCAACAGGATAGTCTCTAATGATCTCAACGCATTGTTCAGGGGTTAGAGGAACTCGTGAATCAGGAGGAACCTTCCCCTCGCGGATGATACCTATTTTCATGGGCTTTTTTTTTATCTGGTTAGGCCGTACTCTTCGTTACAAAAATAGCTAAGATTGGGAGGATTCAAAGGAGATGGGGGAGGATTTTGTGTGTTGATGGACAAGGATTCAATCGCTTCCTGGATAATTCAATTTTTGGGGATAGTTCACTTTTCTGTGTCTTTTAAAAAATGCTCCTTGATTTTCATCTCACGCCGACGTTCGAACGCTCAGCCGAACGGGATTTGTGAATAGCGAACAACCCAATTCTGAATACTCCCGCGCTTCCAGCCCGGGGCGCCCGAATGGCTACGAAAAGATCCAGTACAAGGCCTTCCATACCACCCAAACAGACAGGGCGATCAGGGCGAAAAGGGAAAGCAGGATGAGGAAAACCACCGGCCAGGCGCTACCCTGGTGTTTACCTTCGGCGTAGTGTTCTTTCAGCAATTGGAGGTTGCGGAGGTTAGCGCGGTAGCGAAGGTCAAAAAGGTCGCCCAGCAAGGGGATGGCGCCGATAGCGCCATCAACCCAGACATTGCCCACCATCTTAACCAGGGCCATACCGCTGGCGCCTTTGCGCGCCATAACCATGACCAGCAGGCCGGAGATAGCAAAGCTCACCACGTCGCCAATGTAGGGAACCAGCCCGATCAGGAAATCGACGCCAAAGCGAATGTTGGTTCCGGGAATGCGGAACCGGTTATCCAGAAAACTGGCGGCGGAGTCGATCCAGGCGAGCTCCTGTTGATAGATTGTCCGGGTAGGTGGGTTCTCCATTCAGTATGCGTTAGCGGTTGGTCTCACCGTTGAAATAATGCACGCTGTTCATCATTACCCCATTGTCCCAGGTGATCTCTCTGAGGCCGATCCGGTAGTGGTCTACCTGAAACTCTTCGGACTCCTGCCCGATCTGAAAATAACAGGAAGGGGTAATGTGTACGACGATATTTTTTTTGCGGATAACCTTTTCCACGTGGTAGTGGCCCGTAAATATATTCACATTGAAGGGGTGGGCCAGGAAAATGGCCTGTACTTCGCTCCGGTTGCGCAGCGCATGGCGGCTGTCCATGAAGGGCACCCCGGCTTCCAGGGGAGGGTGGTGCATAAAAACCAGCGCCTCTTCATTGAAATCCTGCAGCCGGCCGCGCAGCCATCGCTGCTGCTGTTCTGAAACGACACCTTTGGTGGTGTCCAGAAAAAGGACCGGCCGGCCATTAAATTCCTTTACAAAGTACAATTCCTCCTCCTTAAGCAAATGGCTGCGCCCGAAAACTGCAGCCATCATGACGGGGTCGTCGTGATTGCCGGAAATGATATCGTAAGGGATGTCCAGAAGCTCCATTTGTTCGTAAATCCACTCATATATCTTGGTATCCCCATCCCGATAACAGAGGTCGCCCGATAAGACCAGGTAATGCGGTTGTTTTTGCCTGACGGCATTAAGAACTTTCAGGAAGTTGGCTCTTACGTCCACGCCGAAAGTATCCTCTCCTTCCCGGCCGACGTGTAGGTCTGTTATCTGAACAATTCTCATAGCAATTCAAGGTCGTCTGTGGTATGTGATAGCTGGTTGTTGTTCATCCAGTGCAAAGGGCATCCGGCTGAGTACAATTTGCACAGGATGAACAACTAAAGATATGCAACGAAGGGGAGAGTGGAAAAATTTTATCGAACTTTGTGAAATCCCCTGTATCGTTGTGAGGTTCGATGCTTAGTACTCTGTGTAAAAAGTTTTTGGATGTGCCATCACTGCCATCTGACTCCCTGAAGAGAGAACCCCTTCCCGCAAACACCAATATTGGTTGTATTGCGGGCGGATGCACCTCCTTTAGGAGGCAGGGAGGCGTGCGTGGGGAATATCAAATAATTTTTTACACGCTGTACTTAGGGGATGCACATTATTATTCTCCCGGTTTATTACCGGAGGTACGGATATTGACCATTTTACGCAACAGGTCGAACCAGAAGGGCGCCCCCATGGAAACCGCCAGGGCAGTGACGATCCATCCCAGCACCTTGGTCACCACATCGTACCAGCCCACCTCTTCCCATACCACATTCTTCCACCCCAGCCCCAGAGGAGACCTTACACTCTCGATCTGATTGTCCACCAGCCCTTTTAAATTGCTCAGTGAGGATTGAAAATCCTGTCCTGCCGGCGCCGTTTCAGCCAGGGCGTTTTCGTTGCCGGCAAAATCCTCCGCCAGGTTGACCACTTTCTGCAGGGTATCCGGGTCGGATTCCAGGCGCTCATAGATAGCCAGGGTATCGGCGTTGAATAGGATGGCGATCAGGAAGCCGACTCCCACCAGAATTTTTTGAGTATAGCGTTTATACCAGCCGGAAGCTCGATCCATCACGTCATTGTACCAACCCTGCACCTTTTCTTTAAAAAGATCGGTTTTGCCGTCCGCCTCTCTGAGAAATTGCTTCAGGACATTTTTCAGGTCCTCATCCGGCAGCTCATCAATCTTGGCTTCCAGTTTGTCTATCCCTTCTCCCTTAAGGACGATGTCCATGAGAATGGACTGGAACGTCTCATCCTTGATATAGGAAGGCGAGCGGTGGCTTTTGCCGTATTTACTCCCCAATTGCTTGTAGAGGGAATTGTCTTTAAAGGCCGCCAGTAATTTTTCATCTACATCTGTATTGGCCAGCATATTGCGCAGGGCCTTTTCCAGGTTCTTGCCGCGCAGGGCCATGAAGGAGGCCAGCAATTCCATGACGGTTGTGGCCAGCAGGCTCAGCAGGAGCAGCACGAAAACAAGGCCGATGACAACTTGAAGCATTCCCATGGTGGTAGCGAAAGTTTAGAGGTTTTGAATGATTGGCTTGGGGTAGCTTTCGGCGCAGGAGCAAAGCCTGCGTCCAGAGCGTAAATTAACTGAATTCTTTTGATCTGCAAAGAAGTAGCTGGCATCAGGTTTAAGAACCTTCGGTGAGTTCCCGTTAAATTAAGGTTCTTAAACCTCCGTTCCAGGTTTAAGAACCTTCGGTGAGTTCCCGTTAAATAAGGTTCTTAAACCTCCGTTCCAGGTTTGAGAACCTTCGGTGAGTTCCCGTTAAATAAGGTTCTTAAACCTCCGTTCCAGGTTTGAGAACCTTCGGTGAGTTCCCGTTAAATAAGGTTCTTAAACCTCCGTTCCAGGTTTAAGAACCTTCGGTGAGTTCCCGTTAAATAAGGTTCTTAAACCTCCGTTCCAGGTTTGAGAACCTTCGGTGAGTTCCCGTTAAATAAGGTTCTTAAACCTCCGTTCCAGGTTTGAGAACCTTCGGTGAGTTCCCGTTAAATAAGGTTCTTAAACCTCCGTTCCAGGTTTAAGAACCTATGTGGGGAGGAGCCCAGCGAAGGTTCTCAAACCTTGGCGGTTACTTCAACTCCTCCTCAAACAGCCTAAAAATCCGCTTGTACTCATCCGCCCAGCTGCTGGGTTCCACGAATCCGTGCCTTTCCACCGGAAAGACAGCGAACTCCCAATTGTCTTTACCCAGCTCGATGAGCCGCTGCGCCAGTCGCACCACGTCCTGAAACTGAACGTTGTCATCCACCATCCCGTGCAGGATGAGCAGCCTGTCCTGCAGGCCTTCCGCAAAGTAGATAGGAGAACTGCGCCGGTAAGCCAGGCTATCTTCCACCGGCGTATTGAGGATATCTGAAGTGTAGCCGTGGTTGTAGTGGGCCCAGTCTGTAACCGACCTCAGGGCAGCCCCGGCCTTAAAGGTACCGGGGGAAGTGAACAAGCCCATCAGGGTAATAAAGCCGCCGTAAGAGCCGCCGTAGATGCCAATGCGCTCCGGATCGACACCCAGTTCTTCGGCCAGGTATTGGGCGCCGTCCACCTGGTCGTCCAGGTCTTTGCCGCCCATGTGGCGGTAGATGGCGGTGCGCCAGTTGCGGCCGTAGCCGGCGCTGCCCCGGTAGTCGATATCGAGCACCGTATAGCCATTGTCCACCAAAAAATTGTGGAACATATACTCCCGGTAATAGCTGCTCCACCACTTATGGACGTTCTGCAGGTAGCCGGCGCCGTGCACGAAGATGACCGCCGGGCCTCCGGGGCGGACGTTCTCCGGCCGGTAAAGGCGGGCGGGCACCTTGGCGCCGTCCCGTGCCTTAAAGTTGATGATCTCCGGCTCCCGCCAGGAATAGTTGTTGAAGGCCTCGGTCGTGCTTTCGGTCAGCCGTTCCATTTTTGCGCCGGGCTTGTTTTCCAACAGGTACAGCTCCCAGGGCTGGTTGCTGTAGGAATAGCGGACGGCCAGGGAGCGCTCATCCGGAGAGAGGCTCACTTCATGCTTGCCCGGAAGGCTTGTGATCTTTTCCAGCTGGCCACCACTAACCGGCAGCCGGTAGAAATGCATCTCGTGCGGCCCTTCGGCGCTGGCGGTGAGGTAGAAAAAGCGTTTGTCGCGGGAGAGCTGGACATCATGTACCTCGAAGGCGCCGTTGGTGAGCGCCCGCTTTTCGCCGGTGCGCACATCCACGGTGTACAGGTGGGAAAAGCCCGTGGCTTCCGACTGGTAGTAGAGCAGTTCCTCGTTCAGCCAGCCGAGGGTTCCGGTGGAGAAGTCCCAGCGGACGATGCCGGGGCCGCCGATCCAGGCCTCGTCGTGCTGCCAGTCGAGCTGATTCAGGGTTCCCTGTCCGAGGTTTAAGTTAGCGATCCAGCGGTCTTTGTTGTCCAGGGAGCGGATTACCACGGCCGCCTGCCCGCCTTCGGAGAAAACAGGGCCCAGGATGACGGTGGGCTTGGGTTTGTCGTACTCCGGGTTGAAGGGAACGGTATCGGTATGGTATTCATAGAGGAAGGCGGGCTTGGCCTTGATGCCCTCCAGGTTTTTGGCATCCACCATGTAGAAGGTATCGCGCTGCCGGTCGTAGATGCCCATTTCGTAGGAATCCCAGGGGCTGCCTACCTTGGGGCGGGCGCGTTGCTCGTCGATATACCCCGATTCGGTGACAAAGGCGGGCACCATGGTATTCTGCGCATCAGCGTCGGCGGTTAGCCGGAAACTAATAAAGCGCAGATCCGGGCTGGCCTGTAGGCCGGAGAGGCGTTTCTTACCGTAATAAATCTCCAGAGGGCGTTCCGGCTGCAGGGCTTCGCGACGGGCTTTGCGTTGTTCTTCCTCTGCCTTTCTCTCCCGCAAGACTTCGAAAAGTTGGAGCTGATCCTCCTTCAGCCACTGCTGGTATTCGGGCAGGGGCGGTTCTTCCTTTTTGCTGCCCTTGCGGAAGTCCGTTAGCTGTTCGGTGGCGCCGCTGGCCCTGTCCCAGGCGTAGAGGTTATTATCGAAGGTATATAAGACTTTGGAGCCGTCGCCGGAGAAACGGGGGCTTTCCTCCTCTCCTACGGTATTGGTGAGTTGTTGTATTTGGCCGGCATCCAGCTCCAACAGGAAGAGGTCGCCGTTCTTTTCGTACACTTTGAGAGTGTGATCGGCGTTGTACTCGCCGTCTTCCGGCAGGGCCTTCTGTTCTTCCAGGGTGAGGGGCAAGAGCATTTGATCATCGGCTATCTCCACCTTGTAGGGGCTGCGGAGGCTGTCCTGGCCCCGTTGCCAGCTGAAGTAGACGGTGCGGCCGTCCTCGCTCCAGCGGATATCTTCGGGCAGGTGGCCGACGAAGGCATCGCCCTGCATGATCTGTTCGATAGAGAGGGGGGAAGAGTTCTTTGAAGGTTGAGCGAAAAGGGCAAGCGAAAAGGATAGGAGCAGGAAAAGCAGGGCGGGCCTTTGCATGTGGACAGGTTTTAGATTCGCCTGCAAAGATAGTGATCTTATTCAACTGATAAAACCCTCAAAATTTTCCAGGCAGAATACATTTTGTTCCTGGACAGTGGAAGGTATGGGGCATATTATACCTCCATAAACTTCAAACAACCTTCCATTTTTGGCGGAATCTTCTTATATTTGACATATTCCGCCAAATATAATCCATGTAATGGGAACTATTCAGTTTATCGGCCGTCGTAAAGAAAGGGCCATTCTAGAAAAAGCATTAACCTCTGCCGAAGCGGAAATGGTGGCTGTTATCGGAAGAAGAAGGGTAGGAAAAACATTTTTGATCAATAATGTTTACGGGCCTCACATTGATTTTGAAATTACCGGAATTGAAAACACGCCCCTGCAGCGACAGCTGAAAAACTTTGCCTTCCAATTGTCGGAAGCTTCGGGCGAACCTGTGGAAAAACCGGCCAACTGGTTTGACGCTTTCGTTAGCTTGATCGCCCATCTGAAAACAAAACAGGGCCAAAAAAAAAGTGTTGTCTTTTTCGACGAGCTGCCGTGGCTGGCTACTCCCCGGTCAGGTTTTCTGGACGGTTTGAGTTTTTTCTGGAATAGCTGGGCTGTAAAACAAAATATAGTAGTTGTGATATGTGGTTCAGCGGCCTCCTGGATGATCCAGAGAGTGATCAATCATAAGGGAGGGCTTTATAACCGGGTAACCAAACGCGTTTTTTTGGAGCCGTTCGGCCTGGCGGAAACAGAAACCTACTTAAAAAGCAGGAACGTTCGCCTGGACAGATACCAGATCACTCAACTGTATATGGCAATGGGGGGCATTCCTCATTATTTAAAAGAGGTCGAAGCGGGAAAGAGCGCTGCGCAAAATATCGATGAGATATGCTTTTCAAAAAATGGACTGCTCAATACAGAATTCTCCAGGCTGTACCCTGCCTTATTTAAAAATGCAGACCGCCATATTGCCGTGATCAGGGCTTTAGCTCAGAAACGGCAAGGTTTATCCCGAAAGGAGATCATAAGTGCAACCCGCTTTTCAGACGGAGGAGGCGTCAAAAGAGTACTGGAGGAATTGCTGCATTCGGGTTTTATTACAGCGTATTATTCCTTTGGCAAAAAGAAAAAGGACCGCATATACCGGCTGACAGACGAATACTCCTTATTCTATTTGCAATTTGTTGAGGACAAGATATATCAGGGAACAGAGATATGGCAAAAATTGAGCCAAACGCAAAATTATAAGAGCTGGAGCGGTTATGCTTTTGAGAGCATTTGTTTAAAGCATATTCCTCAGGTCAAAAAAGCGCTGAGCATCGGTGGTGTTTATTCAGAAGCCGCTTCGTTTTATAAAAAGGGTACTCCATCCCAAAGAGGCGCCCAAATTGACCTGCTGATCGACAGGAATGACCATGTGATCAATATATTTGAGATCAAATTTTATGGCGCCTCATTTATTTTGACAAAAGCCTATGCCCAAAGCCTGCGGGAAAAAATGGCCGCCTTTAAAGAGCGTACCCAAACTCCAAAACAATTGTTCCTGAGTTTGATCACAACTTTTGGCTTGACGCCTAATGAACATAGTATAGGGTTGGTCGATCATGTTTTAACCCTGAATGATCTGTTCGAGGTAGTTTAACCTCCCCCTCAAACCTCCGAAAGCGCCTTCCCACCTCATACTCCAGGCATTTTTACAACGCGTCAGCAACGCCGGGGGCGACATCCTGCGGGAGTACGCCAACCGGAACCGGATGGGCCTGTGCGTACGCTACGGCCCCAACAAATACCCCATCGAGATCAAGCTGCACTACGGCCCCAAGACCGTCCCCGAAGGACTGGAGCAACTCGCCGGGTATATGGATCAGATGGGGGAAAAGGTGGGCTGGCTGGTGGTATTTGACCGGAGAGAGGAGGCCAACTGGGAGGAAAGGATATATTGGAAGACGGAAGCAGAGGGCGGGAGGACGATCCATGTGGTGGGGGCATAGGCTTGTAATATTAAAACGGGCAGGCATCCTTGATTCCTCCTTAATTATACTTTTGTTTTGGACGCCTGCCCTTCAAGAATATGCTCTAAAGCATCTCACTCATTTCAGGACAACCCATTCTCCCCTATCCATTCGTCGTTAAAAACCGTACTGAGGTAATTTTTACCCGAATCGGGCAACAGCAGGACGACAACCGCATCTTTGTCCAGTTTCCGGGCAACTTTCAACGCACCGGCGATCACCGCACCGGCAGAAGACCCCACCATCCAGGCCTCTTTCCTTGCCGCTTCCCGCGCCATGCTATACGCTTCCTTATCGGATACCGTGATCACTCCATCAATCAGTTCCAGGTCAATCGAATCGGGTAAAAAATCCTGGCCAATGCCTTCGATCTTGTAGCCTTGCGCTTTGCCTTGTGTACCATCGTAGAAGTGGCGGTAGAGGGAGCCCTGAGCATCCACGCCGATGATCCGGATGTCCGGGTTGTGTTCTTTCAGATACCGGGCCACCCCTGTAATGGTGCCACCGGTGCCCATACCGGCTATGAAATGAGTGATCTGCCCGGCGGTGTCCCGCCAGATCTCGGGCCCGGTGGTGTGGTAATGCGCCAGCGGGTTATTGGGATTGGCATACTGGTTCGGGCTGAAGGCATTGGGCGTTTCTTCCACCAGGCGCTCCGCCACTTTGTAGTAACTTCGAGGGTCTTCGGGGGCAACGCCGCAGGGGCAGATAACAATTTCCGCGCCGTAGCCTCTGAGGATGTTCCGTTTCTCCTGACAGACCTTGGCGTTCATGGTGAAAATAACCTTATACCCCTTCACTACTGCCGCCTGGACCAGGCCGATGCCGGTATTGCCGGAAGTGGGCTCAATGATCGTCCCACCGGGTTTTAGCAGGCCTAGCCGTTCGGCCGCTTCGATCATGGCAATGCCGATCCGGTCTTTGCTGCTGCCGCCGGGGTTGAGGAATTCCATCTTTCCCAGCATCAGGGGAAGCATGCCTTCGTTCATCCGGTTCATCCTGATCAGAGGAGTATTCCCAATGGTGTGGAGGATGTTGTCTTGATATCTTAAATGCGTTTGATTTTCAGATACCAGATCATGCTTATATGAGATCGGTGTTGCCATGATGATAATTTTTATATGATATTGTCAATAACTTTAGAGCGCTTAAGCAACCGCACCGGCTATTTTTCGCACCTGTTCTTTGGTACCTCTTTCTACTTCACGGGAAGACATGCAAAAACCATAAAAATCCGAAACAATAGCATTCCAGATGGGTTGAGATGAGGCGACTTCACAGAAAGATTTTAATGCATTTAAGAAAGCCTCCTGCTCATCATTGGCGGCATGAATTTTTATCGCCAAAAATAAATAGGCCGATTCGTAAATTTTTAAATGGGTTAAATCGCCGACAGAACGAAGGCCATTGGCATATAAAATATCCGTTACCCTGTATTCCTCTAATCCTTTGGTAAACCGAATAAACTCGACAATAATTTGATCGAGCATACTTTGGATCACTTCAAAAGGCAAGGCTGAAAAGTCGAGCAGGAAGCGGCACTCAAGGGGGCTTTGACCACCCCCACCCGGCATGTTCCCAAACCTGGTAACAGGAGTTTCATTCACTCTGCCCATTTGAAAAAAGGACTTGTCCAGTCCTACTGCGGCTGGAATAGCAGGTGCCTCAGCATACTGTTCCTTGAGGAACCCCAACGTGCTGAAACGATAGGGAGCTGGAAATTCCGGCTGGTTTTCAAAACACCGGATCAAGGCAAATAACAGCCGAAAAGCCTCTTCCTTTAACCCGGTGGCCATTTGGATTCGGGCCAGATTGACGACTTGCTGCACCCGATGCATTTCCAAAATGTGATATCCGTGTTCCTGAATAAGGTAATTATCTATGGCCAGGGCCTGCAGGCTCAAGGCTTCCGCTTCTCCCGCCCGGTATTCCTTTAACCTCAGATAAGCCAGGCCGGAACTATAAAAGGCGGCGATGAGCAGTTTGCAGGGATAGGAAACTGTAGGCGAACATAGGATAGCCTCAATTTTCCTGAATTGTTCTAATCCCGCTTTCAGTGCTCCGGCCCGGCCCTGTTCCAGTCCGCGGTTGATCGTTTCCCGACATTTTTGATATAAGGCGTATTCCGGTGCATCCAGGTTTCTGCTTATACTTTCCAGCAGAATCTCATTAAAAATGTCTTTTTCTTTATTAAATCCATCATTACTATTCAGCTGATCTCGTTTTTGAAATGCTGACAATGTTTCTTGTATCAGGTTATTCATAGAGTATTGTTTTTAAGTACCTATTCAGCATCAATGGGCAGCCACATTTTCTGCCTTCAGGGCTGGGGCAAAACAGGGCATTTTCTGCCGCTGTATCCGATGATGCTGAATAGTTACGTTTTTAATTAAGTTTTTTTTTCGGCGCTATCTTTTATGTTCTGTTATTCCCAGAAGGACGCCACTTCTTCGGCAGTTTGCCCTTCGCGAAGAATCGAAAAATTATTTTCCTCGTTGTATCCATATATTGGAGAAAATCTTCGGTTGGCGTTAAAAGACCATTCGCTGAATGTATAGGCACCCACATCTTTTATGATAACCCAATCGCCAGGTTGAATGAGGGGCAGCGTGCGGTTTATACCGATCAGGTCACCGGAAAAGCATAGGGGGCCGCCTATGGTTTGGGGGATGGGTGCCCCGGTTTTCAGCCCCCCGGCAGAATCTAAAATCAAAAGCTCGTGATAACGGGAGATCATATTTTTACCGATATGCGTCAAGGCAAGCTTTATCTCATTATTGTGCTCATTTTTTACTGTTTTCGTGTACTCTACTTTACTTGCCGCCCATCCTGAGTTCGCAAAAACAGCCCTCCCGAATTCCGTAATCACGCTGTAATTACGCAATAGCGGAACTTCTGAATACAATAGGTTTGAAAACGCCCCAAAGCTTATCGTTCTATCCGTATCCCTATATTTCACAGGCAAACCTCCTCCAATATCAAAAGTGCGGATTTGGTAATTGTGGTTCCGGTTTAAATATTCAGCAAGGCCAACGGCATTTTTAATGCCTCTGATGAGCATTTCGACGGGGCTTTTCTGAGAGCCGATGTGTACGTGTAATCCGGTTAATATTTTCGAAAATTCATCATTTTGAATCAAAAGGGCTTTCGCCTGGCCGAGGAGCACGCCGAACTTGGAAGATCTCATTCCCGTAATATTGTTTCTTTCTTCGGCTGAAAAGTATCTGTTGTATTCGTTCAGGGGAAGGCCGGGGTTTATCCTTAGTCCGATAGAACCTTTCCTGCAGGAAAGCTCGTTTTTCATCAACCGGCAAATCAACGCCAGTTCCTGGGCATTGTCTGCATTAATATGAATTTTTTCGTCCAGGGCATACCTGATCTCCTGCTCTGTCTTGACGGGAGAATCAAATACAATGCGTCCGGCGGGGAACCCTGCTTTTTTGGCAATGGCCAGTTCGCCAGCGGAGGCACATTCTGCACCAAAACCCTTATCAGCCGCCATCTTGAGCATTTTGACGAGGGGGTTGGTTTTCACAGCGAGAGCATTCAGGGCCGGATACGGAAAGGCTTCTGATAATTCAACAAGCTTTTGCTGGTATGCACGCAGGTTGAAAAATACTGCGGCAGGACTTTGGGCTGAGGCCAGCCCTTCCCTTAAAGCCTTTCGCACCACTTCAGAAACGGCTGGTTCTGCATTTTTCAAAAACGGCAATAAATTTATTTTATTCATAATGCTTCAATTCAAAACATTTCATAAACCCAATGCAGCACCTCCTCTGCTTTTTTACTGAGCAGGTGTTCCTCACTGAAAATGAATTCCCGTTCATCAGCCCCGAGCAGCCAGGCTTCCAGAATGGGCCTGAACAAGGCTTTCTCTTCAGGCGTCGAATGGGAAAATTCTGCTAAAACAGAAGCCGCCAGTTCCAGTGGATCATCCGTTTCAATGGGCGCAGCAGAGATGGAATAGGGCGTTTCCTTCTCGTAATCGATGTAATAGGAACTGCTTGCTTTGTCTAATTCGAAATACATAGTCTAGAGATTTTCAGTCCAGTACAAAATGCTCCCGCCAGTCCATTGCCTCATGGAAAGCAGGCTGTTCTTCCTTTATTAAATAAAGATCCCCTAAAACGAGCACGTCCATTTCCGTCCGCATAAAACAACGGTAGGCATCCTGGGGCGTACACACGATAGGCTCCCCTCTCACATTGAAGGAAGTGTTGATCAGAATGCCTTTTCCCGTAAGCTTTTCGAATTGATCCAGTACCTCATACATCCGCCTGTTTTGCCGGGGGTTGACCGATTGGAGGCGGGCAGAATTATCGACATGTGTGATGGCGGGTATTTCACTTCTCACCTGGTTGATTGTGCTGATCAGGTCTTCGCCTGCCATTTCGTTCCGAGGCTTCAGCAAGGATTCCCTGACTTTTCTGACGATCAGCATATGTGGGCTTGGGCGAGCGAAATCGAAGTAATCGGACGTCCGTTCTTCCTTAAAGATGGGAGCAAATGGCCGGAAAGATTCTCTGTATTTTATCTTCAGGTTGAGCTTCGACTGCATTTCCGGGTTCAGCGGGTTGCCCAGGATGGACCTGGCGCCCAGGGCACGGGGGCCAAACTCCATCCTTCCGTCAAAATAGCCTACCACTTTGTCTTCATAAAGCCACTGAGCGATGGTTTCCCCCCTTTTGCCCGCCGCAAAACCGTGGTGCGGAAAATCTCCTGAATTTACAAAGGCGCCGATCTCTTCCGGAGAAAAGGAAGGGCCTAGGAGAACCGATTCCTTTTCAGCGGCTTTTTTGTCCACCTGCGGATAATTTTCATAATACCAGGACAAGGCGCATCCCAAAGCGCCGCCGGCGTCTCCGGCGGCCGGCTGGAAATAAAACTCCCTGAAGGGCGTTTCATCGAACAAGCGCCCGTTGGCCACACAGTTGAGTGCCACTCCACCCGCCATGGCCAGGTTGTCCGAGCCGGTTAATTCAAAGGCATGATTCGCCATTTTGATGACGATCTCTTCCGTCACCTTCTGAATGGAGGCGGCCATATCCATTTCCCTTCTGGTGATGGGGGATTCCGGTTGCCGGGGCGGCCCGCCGAACAGCCTGTCAAATTTATCGCCTGTCATCTTTTCCCCTTTCTGGAAATCGAAATATTCCAGGGCCAACCGGATAGAACCGTCTTCCTTTATGGAAATTAGATGCTCTACGATGGTATCGTAATAAACAGGTTCGCCGAAAGGCGCCAAACCCATCAGTTTGTATTCGCCTGAGTTTACTCTGAATCCGGTAAAATAGGTGAATGCCGAATACAACAAGCCGAGGGAATGAGGGTAGAACTGCTGTTTCAGCACCTCTATATGGCTGCCATGGCCTTTGGCGATAGTGGCGCAGGCATGCTCGCCTACTCCATCAATGATCAAAACGGCCGCTTCATTAAAAGGAGAAGGAAAATAGGCGCCGGCGGCATGGGAAATATGATGCTGGGTTTTGTAGATCGCACCCGTATAGCTGGTTCTGTTCCTGATTATTTTGGGCAGCTTCAATTTTTTGTAAAGGCTTTGCCTGGCCAGTTGCCAGAAGGCTTCTCCATCGGGGCCCAGCTGATGTGCATTATGCAGCACCCGTTCAATGGTCCAGGATTCGTAATCATAATAAACAATCGCTTCCAGATCATTGACGGAGATCCTGCCGGCTTCCAGACAATAATTCAACGCATTTAATGGAAATGATTTGTCGTGCTTTACACGGGTAAACCGCTCCTCTTGTGCAGCTGCAATAATTTCACCGTTACGGATCAAACAAGCAGCAGAATCATGATAAAAGCAGGAAATCCCCAATACGCAGGTACCTTCAATTGAATTTTTAAGCGGCTTCCTTCTCTTTTTTAATTTAAACTTCTCTTGTAAAATCCGGCCCAATTCCCGGGCCACCAGTTGATGCCCCTCTTTGGAAAAATGCCTACAGATTTTCAAATAGACAGACTCCGTTTTATAGTCATAATTTTCTTGTAATATACTGCTCAAGTCATATACAAAGGTGTTTTCATCCTCGAACTGCTTAAAAAGAGGTATATGGACAGGCGGTTCTTTGGCGATGACCGATGCATTCATGGGCAAAGGAAGAATAAGCAATGGCTTTTCTTGCTTTAATTCCTTGAGTAGATTTATTATCGGCGTATTAACTTTCCATTCCGGAGAGGCCGCCGAACCATATTGGGGAAATAGGAGGTGTCCGTTTGTTCTATTTATTTTTTCTTCGTTTTCGCCTGGCGTGCCGGCCTGTTCATACAACTTTCTTTCTTTGGGGACGGGAATATTTTGAAGTTCCAATTGCCCGTTGACCAACGTAAAATAAGGTTTTGGTATTAAGACCTTCCTTCCCGTGCTTCTTTCAAATCCCATTCTTGCTTTCAGGCAAGACCTGGTCAGATCATCTAGCCAAGGCATAAAAATGATCAGGTCATGTTCAATTTCCTTAGCATACTTTTTGTAGGCTAATACCTGCTGGTCGACGCCATAGCCGTTGACCGCCAGATTAGTGACTTTACAATCATATTCGGATTCTATAATCTCCGTAAACCGGTCGGAATTGTTCACGCCGTATCCAGCCGTGTAAGAATCTCCTAAAAAAAGGATATTTACCTCTCCCTCTACATTCCGGCCCGAATTCCGGAAACCGTTCTTATCGGTTTGTACCAAATAACTCCGGTTTCCGTATCGCATACAGGCAGTTTGATCGGGTATGTATTTATGCCCGAGTTCTTCATCGTATTGGGTCAATTGTCTGAAGTTAGTCAGCATAATAAATGATGATAATTTGTTCCGTATTCGCTGAATGCCGATAATCAGGATTTTGAGGTGCTGAAAACGTGGTGAAGGGCCTGCTGTATAATTCCTCCTTCCACCGCTTCGCCTTTGATCACCAGGCTGCTATCCATCGTGAACAGGTTGTGCCGCCGCATCGCCTCCGGCGCCTCCATGTCATATTGCAACAGCGCCTGATGAACAACGGTGTGGATAAGCCCCTCGAAAACGGCCATCTGCGAATACTCCGGGAAGCAGGTAAAACACTGCTTCACCATCACCGCCTCCGGGAAGCAGAGGGCCGGTAGGCCGTTGACGTCGAAAAATCGAAGCGTCCCGTTCCCATCCAGCCGCCCGTCGATGCGAGTGATGCTCTGAATGTTCAGAGCCGCAGCAATGGAAGGAATGTGCGTTTTTAGTTGTTCCAGGATGGTTTCATCCGTAATGTACGGCTGCATCTTATCCTCATCGTCCCAGGGGCGCAGCCGTTCTTTTCGGCTGAGGATATTGGTTTTGCCGGCTGCGCTTTTGACGATGTAGGCGGTGGGCAGCAGCATCACCTCTTCGCCCAGTTGCAGAAAGCCGCAGGTGATGTCGTCGCTGGGCAGGAATTCTTCGATGATGACGTTGCTGAGCGGGAAATCCGCCAGGATTTGCCTGGCCTGCCATTTGGCTTCCTCCGCATGCCTGGCCATAACTACGCCTACGCTGCCCGACTCGGCGGTGGGCTTCAGCACCAGCGGAAAGCCGATATCGCTCTCTGAAAGAAGCTGTGCCATTTCCGAAACATTTTCCCGGCTAATGACTGTGAACGAAGGGATAGGCAGCCCATTTTCCCGCAGCACGGCCTGGCAGGCGTCCTTTTCCAAAACCGTTCGGAGCGTTTTGGCGCTGGACCCCAAAAACGACAATTGCCGCTCCTCGATGTAATCGTTTAACCAAACGGCTTTGCCCGCGCCGGCATTGACGTAATAGGCGTTGGGCCACAGAAGGGTGTCCGGTGATATTTCATCCAGTACTTTTTCCAGTTGAGGAACGCTTTCCACCTCGGTGGTTTCCACCTCCATGCCGGCTTTACGCAGCACGCCTGTGGCTATTCGCAGTTCTTCCGGGCTGGTGAGCCAGCCGTTGCGCCAGTGGCCCCGGCTGTTGATGAATAACATTTTCATGGTAAACTGTTTTTAAGTTCGTTATTGGCCACCAGCTCCAAAATGTAGGCCGGTGTGTGAAAAGCGGTACAGATATTTTCGAGTACGAGGACCTCTTTATGAAATTCCTTCTACAGCAATTGCTCCAGAAACACCAGGTTGCCTAAGAGCTTGAACCGTTCGTCCAATTCCTCCAGGGGCCGGGGCCAGTCGAAACCATCAGGGCCGATGTCAAAATGCTCCGTGAAAATGGAGCGGACGGCGTTTGAAATTTCCTGTTGGCCCATGGCTTGCTGCTTTTGATGGGTATCATATTGGCCCGTACCTGGGGCATTCAAAAAGAAAGAAGGCGAGACCCTCATTCCACCGATTCCCTACGGAGACTCGGTGGGGAGAGAAAACTATTTAATTTTTATTGCAACTGATTGATAAAGGCATACAGGTGATCCACAGCTTGTTGAGCTTGTGGGCCATCAGCAGATATGGTGATAATATTTCCTGAAACGATTCCAAGCTTTTCTACCTCATATAAATTTTTTGCATTAGCACTTTTTCCGTGAGCAGTTAAGACGATATCAGCATCAAACCCTTTTGCCTTTTTAACTAACTCAGCAGCAGCAATTGTTCCAAGGTTACAATTAATTTGCGCCTCTTTTACGTAACTCATAATTATTGATTTTAAAAGTGAATAATTTTGGTTATAACATCCTGATTTTGAATATCAGGCCAACGCTGCAAAGGTGCGGAGCCCGGTTCACAGCGTTTTTACCTCCTGTGCCAATGATTTGACATCTCGTTTCAACCTTGTTCTTTTCGGAAATTTTCAGGATGCCGGGCCTGTAAAACCGGGCGGAGGCATTTGGCCTCACGGTTTGCCCCGTTTTTTACCTGAAAAACGGAACCAGTGCCGGTTGTAACCGGGCGCTCCCCGGCCTATACGGAGAATGAAGGTGTAAACAGGCTAGGCGGCATGCCTTCGCAATGCTTCGGCAGCCAGGGAGGGCCCGGCGCCCAAGGCCGCATACGGCCCCAGGCCGAAACGAGCCAGGCAGGCGGGGAATGGAGTGAAATACATTGCGCCCCGACAGCCCAGCTCGGGCGCCAACTTATTCCCTAATGATCAAAAGATAGGCTGCTACTCCCGCCGCTGTTTGCGTGGCATCGCATCCCGAGGTGGTGATCACATGCTTACCCCCGTCCGGGTTTCCGCTATAGTTTATCCCACTGACCTTTTCATACCCTCTGTCATTGCTTATGGTGGCTATATGCTTACCCCCGTCCGGGTTTCCACTATAGTTTATCCCACTGACCTTTTCATACACCCGGCCATTGGATATGGTAGCTATATGCTTGCCCCCGTCCGGATTTCCGCTATAGTTTATCCCACTGACCTTTTCATACACCCGGCCATTGGATATGGTGGCCAAATGCTTGCCCCCGTCCGGGTTTCCGCTATAGTTTATCCCACTGACCTTTTCATACACCCGGCCATTGGATATGGTGGCTATATGCTTACCCCCGTCCGGGTTTCCGCTATAGTTTATCCCACTGACCTTTTCATACACCCGGCATTGTGCATCTGCTTCGGCCATACCTCCGATAAACACATAGATTCCTAATAAAAGTGCTAATTTTTTCATTTTTCAAAAATTTTACAATTTGGACAATTTAGGTTACAACATCCTGATTTTGAATATCAGGCCAACGGTGCAAAGGTGCGGAGCCCGGTGCAAAGAGGTTTTCCCTCCGGTTCCAATGATTTGACATTTCGTTTCAACCTTGTTCTTTTCGGAAATTTTCAGGATGCCGGGACTGTAAAACCGGGCGGAGGCATTTGGCCTCACGTGTCAAATGTTTGACATTTTGTGCTGAATGTCATTTAGCCGGAATCCCGCATTTCAGAAGGCGCTTTCCCATAAGCTCTTTTGAAAGCGCGCGAAAAAGCGCTGATGGAGGAAAAGCCCGTTTGGTAGGCAATCTCGGAAATATTGAGTTTCCCTTCCCGTATCAACTCCAGCGCCGTGCTCAGGCGGATGGTGCGCACCAATTCGCTGATGGATTGATCGGTGAGGGCTTTCAGCTTGCGGTGCAGGCTGGAGCGGCTCAACCCGAAGTGCCGGCCGATATGATCGCCATCGAGGTTGGGCTCGTCGAGGCGTTCCACAATATGGTTACGGAGGCTGGAAATAAATTCGTCTTCTTGTTGGTAGGTTTCATCCCCGGCGGCCGGAAGGCCGTTCTGATACCGCTGTTGTAACAACCGGCGGACCTCGATGAGCTTCTCGATGCGCAGGGCCAGCTCCTGCGGGCTGAACGGCTTGGTGAGGTAGGCGTCGGCGCCCCGCCGCAAGCCCTCCAGGCGGCTTTCCAGAGAGGCTCTGGCTGTCAATAGTATCAAGGGTATGTGGGAGGTGCCGATATGGCCCCGGATGGCTTTTACTACTTCAAAGCCATTCTTTTTCGGCATCATCACATCCGAGATGATCAGGTCGGGGGTCAGGGCCAGGGCTTTTTCGATTCCCTCTTCGCCATCGGCGGCTTCCGTAATGTTGTACCGGGATGTGTCAATGCAATAGCGAATGTATTCCCGCATTTCGGCATTGTCTTCGATTAGGAGCAATTCCAACTTTGGCTGCTCACTGAAACTGGAGACCGGAGCGGGAGGGACGGGTATTTCTTCTTCAGCTACCGGAAGAGCAATTGGCTCCGGCGCAGGTTCAGCATCCAAAGGCTGTACCTGCTCCCCTTCCAAAACGGGCAGATAAACCTCAAAGGTGGTGCCCTTGCCCACCTCGCTCGATACCCGGATCTCGCCGCCCTGCAGTTCCACCAGTTCTTTGACCAGGGACAGGCCGATGCCGGTACCGCCCTGGGCGCGGGTCGAGGAGTTGTCCCCCTGGTAAAACCGGTCGAAGATTTGTTCAAGCTGCTCCTGTTCAATACCGATGCCCGTGTCTTTCACATCCAGCCGGATGAATTCCACTCCGTTTTGCCGCGCACTCGCCAGGCTCACCTGGACGGCATTGCCCGGCGGCGTGAATTTTATTGCGTTGAAAAGCAGGTTGTACACGATCTTGTCCCACTTGTCTTTGTCGAACTGCGTTTCCCATTTATCCTGGTGGGTGGTGAAAGCCAGGCTCAGTTCTTTTTTCCGGGCCAGGGGCTGAAACCGGTTTGTCAATTCCCTGGTGTAGGCAACAAGGTCTCCGCGCGACACCTCTATTTCCAACCGCCCGCTTTCGATCTTGGACAGGTCGAGCATCTGGTTGATCAGGCCCAGGAGGTGGCGGGCATTTTTCAGGACGCCGTTCAGGCGGCGGCGGAAGATGGTAGGCGGCGGTTGTTCAGCGATGGCCTGCTCCAGCGGGCCGATGATGAGGGTCAGCGGGGTGCGGAACTCGTGGGTGATGTTGGAGAAGAATCGGGTTTTGGCCTTGTCCAAGGCTTTCAGTTCTTCGGCCTGAGCAGCGATGGTCCGGGTACGG
>JACJYN010000054.1 GCA_020636095.1 Lewinellaceae bacterium | reverse complement strand
TAGCCAGTTGCACCAGGCTATTCAGCCTTTATTATTAGCTGCAGTTTATTTTACAAAGTACATTTCTATTTCTCCTTTTCCCTTAGCATGAATTTTTCCCCTGTTTTCGCAATCAATGTCATTTTTGACAAGTTGATAAGTCGGTCCTGAAATATTTATTTTACCAGGTTCTCCTAATGACTCCATTCTGCTTGCCGTATTAATTGTATCTCCAAAAAGATCATATCTGAATTTCTTCTTTCCTACAACTCCTGCCACAATAGGTCCCGAATGTATCCCAACCCTCATCCTCCACTTAATTTCATGCATCCGATTTCTTTCCTCAAGATAGTATAACATCTGTTGTGCAGCTGTAATGCAATTAATAGCATGTTCAGTTATCCCATCTCCAAAGCCACATGCAGCCACATATGCATCACCAATTGTTTCAATCTTTTCAACTCCTGCCTCCTCAACAATTTCATCGAACCGTCCAAAAATATCATTGAGCTCATTGACCAAAGCGATTTCCGAAATGGACGCTACTAACTCGGTAAAACCTTTGAAGTCAGTAAAAAGTATAGTCACATTCTTGTGTCTTTGGGGAATAGTTCTACCGGTTTCTTTTAGATCTTTTGCTACATTTACCGGAAGTATGTTATGAAGAAGATCATCTGATTTTTTTTGTTCAGCCATTAAGGATTCTTCCGATTTATCAATTAAAACAGACATACTCCATATAAGTGCGAGACAAATGAATCCAGTTATACTGATATTGACTACTTGTGATAAATAGGGGTCTAATTCATCATAATGAGCATTAATATTTGATTGGAGTGATACAGTAACAATCAACGTTAAGCAAGCCAGTATACTAAAACCATGGGCTAATTTTCTTGCCTTACGGGGGAAAGTCATGTATGGCAGGATAATTATTAAGAAACAAATGACCGGAACGCCTGACGAATATCCCAATAAATAAAGAAATAAGAGAACCGATATATACGATGTAATTATAAGCCATATGGTTGCCAGTACCCGCCAACCTTTCTTATTAAAAATTAACACAATTAAAAACATCATTCCCAATAAAAGATTGCTTCCATAAATTATTGGGGAGTCAATGAAATTAATTGAAATTAGCACCCAAATTGCATTATATATTGCACCTAGGATAGATGCAATATTAGTTACTCGTAGATACCTGATTTCAGTGGTAGAAAAGTCTTTATTAGCACCAATATCAACCATTCTTTGAAAGAATCGAAATTTGGTTTTACAATCAATTGACATTTGGTTCTTTTTCTCTTTGGATTATTGATTGCTTTTTAATTGTAGCTAAGGGGTTTCGGCTAAACGAAGGTGGCGTGCTTAGCGCCACTTGCCGTTTTAGCCTATGTTAGGTGCTTGCCGGACATTCGAAGATTCATTCCAATTTATCTACAAGAATTATCTCTAATTCCTCTATCTTCTCCAACTTGATATCATTTGTCAAAAATTTATCACAACCTTCTTCAATTGCAGTTCCTATCTGAATCCCGTCCATTCCTTTTAAGAACTTATATTTTGCTCTCATCTCATAAGCTCTTGTCGCATGATTTTTATCGACGTTCAACAGTGGAATACCTACTTTACCTAAAAATTCTTCAAATTCTTTAATCAATTCTTCTTTATTATCCCTTTTGGGTTTAACTCCATATTCCGAATAGGTTATCACACTGGTAATAATCTCATATCCATCAACATACAATTCGGTGAAGTACTTCTTGAGAGGAGCAGAATATTTTGGGCGTTTCTCTATCAGATAGATGAGGGGGGCTGTATCAATGAAAATTTTCATTTTGGTTTTTCTTATTTGTGGGATATCAACCTACTTTTTGATTATGTCCATGGTTTATTTTTCATCCTCTTCTCTCAATTCATTAACATACTCTTGAGCATCCATTTCCCAAACACCTTCTCCGATCCCCATATACTCTTCTAATATGGTTTCGATCTTCTTTTTTCTATCTAACCTCATCAGGATCTCTCTCAGAATCACTTCCAATTCATCAGGATTTAGATGGTTGATCTCTTCTATAATTGTCTGTATCCTAGTCATTTCTATAGTTTTTCTTGTCAAAACCCGTTAAGCCTATCCAAATATACATTTTTATCTCTTTATATGTTCCCTTGTATGCTGGCATTATCCCCTAATTTGGATAAGCATCGTTACTTTATTTTATGTCTTTTTACCGCCCGGGCTTGCACCTAACGGCAGACTGTGAAAAAACTTACCCCCCAATTTACAAAAAATCCCTTCACGCCGCCCTCCCGGCCCACAGCGCACCGTGCCACCGGCCGCTGCCAGCCGCGCTGAGGCCCACCCTCCAGGCGCTGAGCCGGGAAATGCCAAAAAACAGGCTTTTCAGCCTTTCTAACAAGGCGTTTACGCCAACTATAGACAGAACTCTCCTAAGGTTGTGCCACATGGCATGCCTTCGGCATAGCTCGTGAAGATCAGCGCGAACTCCCCGGACACCTTCTTTTTGCCCTTCAGCAGCGTGTAGGAGTACGTACGTGGTGATGCCCTCTTCGCTGCAATTTTTCAGTTCCTCCCCTGTATGGTAGCCCTTGTCTGCCAAGGCTTCCAATTCCTTTACCGACAATGCCGCCTTCGCTCGCCGGCCCATCTTCGCCAGCGCATATTCGTCCTTCTCGTTGGTTACCTCGTAGTCCGCGATCAGGCAGTGCTTGTCGCCGGTTGCCGTTTGGATGTTATAGCCTACCTCTACAATGCCCATGTGCAACGGCAGGGCGCGTGCATCCTTGTCCGTTGTTGATATCTGCCGCTCTTCGCTCTGCTCTAGCCGCTTTTCCAGGCCTCTCATATTTACCGCGCCTCTCCAGCAGTTTCTCCACTCGCCCGCTGAGCGCTTCCCATACTTCTGCTTGCTCTTCGCCTTGCTCTTCTTCATCCAGCTTGTACCGCCTCGAAGTACTCCTCCAGCTTCTTATCGATATACTTTATATGCCGTTCTACTTTGGCGGCGTTGTAGTTGTTTTTTTGCTGTTCTGCGCCCGGAACTTCGAGCCGTCTATACTACCAGTTCCCGGTACCGAAAAGATTCATGTCCAGGCACAACTGGTTTAACTGCCGGAATACGCCCCGCAGCGCCCCGGCGTTGTCCTTGCGAAAATCCGCGATCACTTTGTAGCAGGGTTGTTGATAATTTAGAGCGTGTTGGGGATTTACCCTTTGGCCTGCAAATGTGCATCTTTTGAACCTCATTTCGCCATTTTTTCGCCACGTAGCGATGCTATGCGGCTCAAAAATGGCTTCCTGAGAACCAAAATCTGCTCATTTTCGACATCAAAAGTAAATCCCCAACACGCTCTAAACCGCAAGCTTCATCTGGAAGTCAACGAGGAGAAAACGAAAATCTGCCGCCCCGTCCATTTCGAACTCTTGGGATATGGATTTGTGTCTTCCTATAAAAAGGGAGATCGCGGTAAATACCGCCTATGCATAGCCAAGAAAAGCTGGCAACGACTAAAAGAGAAAATCAAAATCATCACGCGTAAAACCAGTCCCATCCCACTAACCGAGCGCATCGAGCGATTGAAAAGCCTGATGTATGGCTGGGTGAATTATTTCAAACACGCCACAGGGTATCAAAAGCTCAAAACATTGGATTCGTGGATACGCTGCCGCCTGCGGTACTGTATTTGGAAACAATGGAAGTACTATAAACGCCGACTAAGAGCGTTCCGGCAACCAGGGGTGGAAGAAAGTTGGGCACGGCGATTTGCCTACTCCCGAATGGGAGGGTGGGCAATAGCCTGTAGCCCAATTATGGGCACAACGGTTACCGAAGATCGCCTTCGCCAACGGGGATATATTCCATTTTTGGAATATTTCCTCAAAGCAAAATATGGCCCATCTTCCAAAACCAAAACTCCGAAAACAAAGTAAGTTGTTCTGTGAACCGCCGTATACGCGATCCGTACGTACAGTGGTGTGAGGGCTCTGGAATAACGGGCGAGACCTTTGCGGAGTCCGTAGGTCTAAATCTCAACCGTTATTCCTTGCCACTCGATTAGGCCACGTTTCTATCCAACCCCTGAATTTCATTCAACTCTTTGACCAATTTATTTTCATATTCTTCTAAGTCATAATCATCTTGAAGCCCGAGCCAATACTTTGCCGAAGTGCCAAAGTATTTGCTTAATCTTAGTGCTGTATCAGCAGTAATCCTTCTATTTCGTTTCACTATCTCACTTATTCTTGTCTGTGGTATCTTAAGTTCCTTTGCTAGTCTGTATTGGCTTATTTCCATGGGGATTAGAAATTCCTCCAGTAGGACCTCCCCAGGATGTATGTTTGGTAATTTTTTCATGCTGCTTTATCCATTTAATGATAATCGATTATTTGAACTTCATAGGCGTCATTTCCTATCCATTTGAAAATGACCCTCCATTGGCTGTTGATCCGGATACTCCAAAAATCCTTTAGTTTACCTTTCAATTTTTCCAATTTATTCCCTGGAGGTATTCGTAGGTCGTTGATATCTTGTGCGTTATTTATCATTCTTAATTTCCTTCTTGCCACAGGTTGTATGTCCCCTGGAAGCTTCTTGGAGTATGATCCACTCCATATTTTTTCAGTTTCCTTATCGCCAAAGCTTTTTATCATAATAACGTCTTATGTTACTAACGCCAAAGATAAGCATTTGGTTCGGCTTTGTTGCATGAATAAATTCCAAACAAAAACGCTATCAATTTTCTGAATCAGGCAGCGTTGGCTTTTACCGATACGGGCATACCTTGGGCTGTCATGATATTGAGCGTTTTTATTTTAATTTTTGTGTAACTATTCAGCAATTCGCAGTTCGCTATTCACAGTTCGCAAGAACCTGCCCAAAACTGGGCTTAAAGCAAAGAACTGGTTCATCAAGCCTGGATTCCTGCTTTTAAGGGCATTGCAGAGCGAATAGCAAACTGCTAAAAGCGAACTGCTGAATAGTCACATTTTTGTTTCGGTTTGCTGAGTTTCCATTTTTCTTGAATAAAGTTTTCGTCCGTGAATGGTTTTGAAACGATACATGGCCGTCTCCGATAAACTTCGCCGGTGGTAGCCACTTTGCTCTTTCCATTTTTTGCGCCCGATCTCTTCTATCTGTGATAGGGCAACGTTTCTTGGATAATCGGGCAAGTCCCCTTCCTCCTGTTCGTACCATTCCACGGCATTCTTTCGAGGGGGAATGATAGGGTTCATGGTTCGTCCGATCAATTCGTCCCAGCAATTTGCCCGCCTCTCTGAACCGGGCCGTCATCATACCAGCCTTCAATGGCTTCATCGCTGAAGTAGATGGTGATCCTGCCCCGGTTGACAAGGGCCTTGTTATAATCGCCCCAATTGAGGACGCGGTACTTTTTCTTTGCCTTATCTGCTGAAGTGTGGGTATCCTTTTTTATCTTTGACATGGGCTGGTTGGTTGCATTTTTAGTTGTCGTAAACCAAAGATACAACTCCAGCCCAACTTCCCTTCAGCGCCTATTCATGCAACAAAGCCGTTGCCTACCCAAATAATTGGGACGAGTACGGGCTTAACAGTTTCCGCTCTAAATACTTGCGGGCGGTTTAGCGCCTACCTTTAGAGCATGTTTGGAGGCCGGGTTTGGAGATAAAAAGTGTCAATTTTTTGTTGAGATAAGGCATCTTTTTGCAGCTCATACTGGTGGTACGGGCAAAAAAAGTAACGCAATATCAGCAAAAAAGGGGCATTTTTTAGCCCAAAGATTGGCCTCCAAACATGCTCTTAGGCACCGGAGGAAGTTGGACTACGTAGCAACCCAAACGATTTGCTAACCTCTCCTCTCGCTTTTTAGCCACAGTGTGTCAATGCCTTTCACTGTTCCAAAGTAACGGCCCTTGCAGTAGTTCACTTATGTTGTGCATACCGTCCTCTCAGGTGCCCGCACCGCTGGGCATTAGCAGCTTTTTGCTTCCTCTCGCGAGTTCGCCTTTAACGGGGTGCCGTGTCTCCGAAGCTTCGGACAAAGCCGTTGCCAGCGATGCCCGTCCGGATAGAGAACTAATGGCAGTACATTAGGTTAGAGCAACTTGGGATACCTCTTGCAAGCTTCTAGTATGCCGTTGTCTAACAATATTTAGAGCGACTTAGTGCCAGTGTAATTCAATTCACTTCTCTCAGCAGGTCTTCTAATCTATATTTTTCATACTTCTTCTTATCCCTATCGATTATTTCCAATAAATCATTTTTACTTTGGATATGCAGCCATATTGCTGGGTCGACTCTGAATATTTCTCCGAGTTTAATTGCCAAGTCAATATTTATCTTTCTCCTGCCTTTAAATACTGCGCTTAGGTTGCTCTCTTTATAATCAATATACTCTGCAAGCTTTCGTTTCTTTATCTTTAGTGCTTCCACATATCCCTCTAAAAATTCTCCTACTTGTATGATCTTTTTGGGTTTTCTCTTTCCAAATAGGTTTCCATCTGAAACCTTAATGACAACAACCGGTTCGCGATTAATTCTGATTCCTTAATCTCTCCTGACTTCTCCTTTATTATCCTTTGTAATTTTTTAAATTCTTTGCTGTTCTGGTTTACTAAACCCCTTCCAGTCCCAATTATCCCGCCTTCGTTGATTATTTTCTGATTGCTCATGTCACTGTTATTTGCCTTCTGGTTTAATGCTCAAATATTTTCCCATTAACTTCCTTCCATTTACCGGATCTATAAACATCTTTTGCCCCATTGCCCATGTTGCTCCATATTTGTCTTGATACAAGGAAATTAATTCTGTCTTGCTGTCGAATGACAAAAAACCTAAATAATGCCCTTTCCCTAATTCAAAGCTTTTTTTACAAGCAAATGCTATCAAACACCCTGCAACATTTTCATATTTCCCTTTCCTCCCATAATTATGTGGCGCGACTTCCACATTGTTCATGTAAAGCATTTCATCGTTGATTAGGGTAATCATCAATACCCCTTCAATTGCTTCGGGTGATTTTTTAAGCGTTATCTTGTAAAATTGAGCGCCTTCGACTTTTGCTAACTTCTTCCAAGTAAACTGCCAACCGTCTTTTCTTAATGGCATTTCGTTTGGGAAGCTTTCGAGTATTTTACTTCGTACAGCTTTCCTGTTCCTACATCCTTTAGGCGTATTTTCATTTCCTGATAAAGGTTTATGTAAATTTATCAATTATTGATAAATTTTGCAAATCTTCGCCTGCTTTTTTCACTCATTGGCACTAACGGTTAGTACATGCGGCGTGGCGGCGATTAGCCGACATGACCGCCATGTATATTGTGTGTGCCTCGAATGGGCATCGCAGATACCAATTCGAGCTATCGGCAAAGCCACTAGGCTTAAAGATAAGAAGAAAAGTACCATTTGCAACTCTAATTGATGTAGATGCGGACAGGGTCAGCGGAAAGAGGATGCACCTTACCGAGGGAGATCTTCATCCCGTGGCAACAGCGGGAAGAAAAAGTCAGCCGATGCCATAGTAGCTGCGTGTTGAGATACACGTATGTGAAGGGCTGAACATGGAACAGCCTTTAGCTATCTGAATCTTACACCAATTAGGAAGCCGATATTATCCAACATTCTATTGAATGAACTGGAAAAGGAACTGGAAAAACGAGGACATAAATTCGTCCGCTATGCTGATGATTGTAGTATTTTCTTAACGAGTGTGTTACCAGTATTACGCGATTTCTAAACCGCAAGCTTCATCTGGAAGTCAACGAGGAGAAAACGGAAATCTGCCGCCCCGTCCATTTCGAACTCTTGGGATATGGATTTGTGTCTTCCTAATAAAAAGGGAGATCGCGGTAAATACCGCCTATGCATAGCCAAGAAAAGCTGGCAACGACTAAAAAGAGAAAATCAAAATCATCACGCGTAAAACCAGTCCCATCCCACTAACCGAGCGCATCGAGCGATTGAAAAGCCTGATGTATGGCTGGGTGAATTATTTCAAACACGCCACAGGGTATCAAAAGCTCAAAACATTGGATTCGTGGATACGCTGCCGCCTGCGGTACTGTATTTGGAAACAATGGAAGTACTTAAACGCCGACTAAGAGCGTTCCGGCAACCAGGGTGGAAGAAAGTTGGGCACGGCGATTTGCCTACTCCCGAATGGGAGGGTGGGCATAGCCTGTAGCCCAATTATGGGCACAACGGTTACCGAAGATCGCCTTCGCCAACGGGGATATATTCCATTTTTGGAATATTTCCTCAAAGCAAAATATACCCCATCTTCCAAAACCAAAACTCCGAAAACAAAGTAAGTTGTTCTGTGAACCGCCGTATACGCGATCCGTACGTACAGTGGTGTGAGGGCTCTGGAATAACGGGCGAGACCTTTGCGGAGTCCGTAGGTCTAAATCTCAACCGTTATTCCTTGCCACTCGATTCTGTCCAGTTTTCTTTTTTATTTCATTCTTATTCTCAAAGTAATTCCAGTCTCGAATGTACTTGCTTCAGAATTGTATAAATATAAATTAAAATTGTTTGGAGTAAATCTAAAATTCGGTTCTATTCCCAAAATCATTTTGTCACTTAATTGCATTTCTACCCCTCCGAATATTCCTATCGTATAGATTGATTCGTCAACTTCATTTTCTGCTTGGGTCAAATTTTCATCATCTATTTGTTCGTGCAAAACTTTTTGCTTCTGTTTTAGAATCTGAATTCACATTAATCACCCCACCAAATCCAATCACGTAATTAATTTTCGCTCTTCGATTTGATTGAATAACCAAAGTCAACAGGTATCCCAATTGATGTAATCGTAATATCGTTTTGAATGCTTGATTCGGTACCATTCATAATATCCGTTCCAAATCTTAGTCCTTCGATTTTATGGCGGTTTTTCCTATTCTGATAATTAATACCGCTCCTTAAAAATATTTTTTCATTTAAACCGTATTGAGCTTGAATCCCAATTGAATAGCCAACTCCTATTCCTCCTTTTTTCATCTATACCGCTTGCTGCTTGAGAATCATTAATCGTTATTAAACTGATTTGGGTATTCGCATTTGCTCCGAAAGAAAATTTATTTTGGCACAATCCTATAATTGGTAAAATCAAAATAATTACGATAATTTGGATTTGTTTCTTCATTATTTTCTTTTTTAATTTGACGGAACGTTTTGGCGCTTGGCGCAGTGGCGGATTTCAGGCTTTCAAAACTGTCAATACAACACAAAATTAATGCGAGGTAGAAACTGCCTGCCGGTAAGGCAGGTGTTCAATTCAACCACGTCACACAAGTGCCATTGCCGCCAAACGCCTGTTCTTGCTGGTCGTATTTATTATTTTGTCCCTTGTTTAATGATTTTATTGACGCACTTAATTAAGGAAACCTTCTTCAAAACGATGTTGGTTCCCAACCTAGGTTTTGTGCTTTGATTTTTAATCCCATTTGGATTTACCGACTTTTCGTCTTGCCACTCGATTAGCGTTCGGCTTCGTCGATTTGGTTCAAAGGTAATTTTCCGATAGATTTCCTGGTGAAATGGGCTCCCTAATAAATTATAGTTCTTCTTTTGCCTTCTTCATAAAAATTCGGTTTTCTTCAATTCGGTAATTTTTCAAACTCTCCTATACCTATTTCTTTTCCTCCGCATCGAAGCGCGCCAATGGGAATCTCCGCTGTTTCTATGTGCCTGGATATAGCATCTTCCTTAAAAACTATTTTGTCAAGTTTAATGATTTTATTGTTAATTTAAACCTTCTTCAAACGATGTTGGTTCCCAACCTAGTTTCGTTTTAATTTTAATCCCATTTGGTTTACCTTTTCGTCTTAAAACACTTAATTCTCCTTTGGTAATCAAAGGTGGTTTGCCTGTTAATTTCGAAATGGGCTCGCTAATAAATGCTATAGTGTTAGCAACAATATCGGGCATCAAATTGGGTTGTTTTGCAGATGGGAATTTTTCAGAAACTTTTTAGCTATTTCTTGAAGTGTATAGTATTCCTCTACCAAAATATATTTTTCGCCAATGGGAGATTTTTGTTCAGCCAAAATATGTGCCTGAGCAGCATCTTCATTAAAACAACAGGAAATCCTCCTTTTAAAAGAACGGGAACTTTATTGTTTACTAAATCCTCTATCAACCTTGTCATTCCTGTAGGTTTTGCCACACAAAGTAGTATAAATAGCAACAGGATGCAACGAAATTGCAGGTAGTCCATTTTCTATTACGGCTTTGTCAATCAAGTCTTGCGCTAAGATTTTTGAGCGTTCGTAGGCAGAAATATGGATTCTTGGATTTGCAGTTGTTTCGTCAAACTCTGCCTGAGTTAAATCAAAAACATCTTGCGTGCTGGTATAAATAAATCGATTTACCTTTTCATTTAATGCTGCTTCAATTAAGTATTTGGTGCCCAATGTGTTTACCTTTTCAAATATGCTCTCATCTTTAAACCATTGTTCGGGCAACCCACCAGCGTGAAATACTGAGGTAACTCCTTTCATTGCTTTTTCGATAGATGCTTTATCGGTTAGGTCGCCTTGCGCTAATTCAACATTAGGGGTAAAACCGTTTTTCACGTTCGATATTTCTCACCAGACACCGAACTTTTCGATTATCGGCTATCAATTGTCTTACGATTGCATTTCCCAGATTGCCTGTGGCACCCGTTACTAATGTTAATTCTATATTGTCCATAAATTTTCGTTTCTGTTATTCTGTTCTTTAATATGCCGCATAACGTTTCGTGCATGCGGCGGGCGGGCGCTTAGCCCGCCTGATCGATATGCACATTGTGTGTGCCTCGAATGGGCATCGCAGATGGCCCATTCGAGCTATCGGCAAAGCCACTAGGCTTAAAGATAAGAAGAAAGGGCCATTTGCAACTCTAAAAGAGTACTCTAGGGAGATGAAAGTTCTCCTCACGCTATCGTAAGTATGCGTGTAGCAAGCCGCAAGGGCGCGTCGGGTGACTGGCGGCCTGAAGTAAGCGGGACTGCAAAAGTTGGCATGTACGAACAGGAATCGCATAAGAGGCATCAATGAGTCGTCAAGGTAGCACAACATACCAAAGGCAGAACTTAGAGCGTGTTGGGGATTTACCCTTTGGCCTGCAAATGTGCATCTTTTGAACCTCATTTCGCCATTTTTTCGCCACGTAGCGATGCTATGCGGCTCAAAAATGGCTTCCTGAGAACCAAAATCTGCTCATTTTCGACATCAAAAGTAAATCCCCAACACGCTCTAAACCGCAAGCTTCATCTGGAAGTCAACGAGGAGAAAACGAAAATCTGCCGCCCCGTCCATTTCGAACTCTTGGGACATGGATTTGTGTCTTCCTATAAATACCGCCTATGCATAGCCAAGAAAAGCTGGCAACGACTAAAAGAGAAAATCAAAATCATCACGCGTAAAACCAGTCCCATCCCACTAACCGAGCGCATCGAGCGATTGAAAAGCCTGATGTATGGCTGGGTGAATTATTTCAAACACGCCACAGGGTATCAAAAGCTCAAAACATTGGATTCGTGTATACGCTGCCGCCTGCGGTACTGTATTTGGAAACAATGGAAGCGGCCTAAACGCCGACTAAGAGCGTTCCGGCAACCAGGGGTGGAAGAAAGTTGGGCACGGCGATTTGCCTACTCCCGAATGGGAGGGTGGGCAATAGCCTGTAGCCCAATTATGGGCACAACGGTTACCGAAGATCGCCTTCGCCAACGGGGATATATTCCATTTTTGGAATATTTCCTCAAAGCAAAATATGGCCCATCTTCCAAAACCAAAACTCCGAAAACAAAGTAAGTTGTTCTGTGAACCGCCGTATACGCGATCCGTACGTACGGTGGTGTGAGGGCTCTGGAATAACGGGCGAGACCTTTGCGGAGTCCGTAGGTCTAAATCTCAACCGTTATTCCTTGCCACTCGATTAGCGTTCGGCTTCGTCGATGATCTTTTTAATTTCCTCGATAGATTTCCCGGTAATCTTCGATATAGTTTCTACATCAAGCCCCGCTTCATGAGATTTGAGGATTACTTCGATTTTGCCTTCTTCTTTGCCTTCTTCATAAGACGTATCCACCACATTCTTCAAATCCCGGTAATATTTCAAACTCTCCTCATACCTGGCCTTTTCCTCCGCATCGAAGCGCGCAATCTCCGCTGCTTCGAACAGTTTCTGGAATATCCGCTCCTGCAAAGCTGCCGGCCGGTTTTGCAGATAGGGAAGGTGCCTCAACACATACATCCACTTGTCAAAATCCGTCTCCAACTCCGATTCCGCCTTCTTGAAATTTGGCATCTCCAGGTATATGAAGGTAAGCTTGTCGTAAAATACCTGGCAATGTTGGTCCTTCAACTTCACTTCATGGCGTACTTGTTCCTTGTGGCGGCCATCGTCAAATACAAAGTCCAGAATGCCTATCGTGTAAACGGCCGCTAATTGGTAATCCCAGTCTCCCTTCTTTGCCTGTTCCTGAATGGGAAAGGTCGAATAATACACGCTCCGGTCTTTGAAGTAGTTCTGCTTCGCCTTTTGGATCTCGACGATGAACCGTTCTCCACTGGGGCTGGTGCAATATAGGTCAAAGATGGCTTTGCGGTCTACCTCGCTGGCGCCCAACTGTTCAGTAGGGGTATAGGATAAGTCCTGGATATGATGGCGCTCCGGCAGCACCTGGTTGAGGAAATCGATCAGCAGGTCTTTGTTTATTTCCGTCCCAAACAGCTTCTTGAATCCGTAGTCGGTAAAGGGGTTGATGTATTTATCTTGAAGCGCCATGTTGCTTGATCTTTGTTTGGGATAAATTTACAGCCTTTTTGAACGATATGCCAGGGTAGAGCTTTTTCTGCTGGACGCTAACGTTGGGCTACCTGCTGTGCGACGTTTAGGAGCATAGCAGGTAGCCGGTGTTGGGTATTTGCCGCCGCCTTTTCCTAGATTTTCATGAAATATCAGGTTGGATTATGCAGCTTTACCTTTGATCTCAATGTCAATGTCAAAATTGGACAATATCTCTCTCAATTCATCCAAAAATTCACTCCTCATTTCCTCATATTGCTTTACCATGCTCTTTTCACCAGATTGGTCTCGATGAAACTCAATCATATGGTTCAGTTTATCAACTTGTTCAAGTATATCTGCTACTCGGGCAATTTTCTCATCTATTTGAATATCATTCATGGCCTTCCTTTTTAAATTTTCCAAATTTTATTTCGACAAAGCCTTTTGGAAACTTCTTTTTGGCTCTATTCCTCTTGGTCTCCGTGAATAAACCTCTCCAATATACTAAATCATACTCAGTCACGAAATACCTTGCATGGTTCTCTGGATACATTTTAACAGTATAAGCATCGACTTTTCCATATTCTTGTTTTGCTTTATGCCTTCTGAATCGGTTCTCTATCAATCTTTCATGTCGATCAAATGTCTCATGCTCGATCATCATCACAAAGTCAATATCTCTCGGGTTGGCTTTTCTGGTTATATAACTTCCATCAACCCATTGAATAAAATCTTCCGAAATTTGCTCTCTAAAATCGCTCAGATAGGTTTGATAATTTTCAAATATTTCTTTCCTTATTTCATTAAGCCCTTCAAAGTTGTCAATGTAAAAACTCTCAAATTCATCAAAACTCAATTCAATCTTTTCATATGGAATAAGGTTACCTCTCGAATCAAATTTCAACTTCATAATTATCTCATTTATAGGCGGCGGTTGTACCCAACGGCAGACTGTGAAAAAACCCACCGCCCAATTTACAAAATTCCTATCACGCCGCCCTGCTACACCCTGGAGTGCGGTATAGCCGGCCATTTTTCAATGCGCTCAGGCGCACCCTGGTGGCTCCGAGCTGTAAAAAGTCAAAAAACAGGCCTCCCAGCCTCTCTAACAAAGCATTTACGCCAATAATCGTTAGAAGCCTCCTAAGGTTGTGCCACATGGCATGCCTTCGGCATA
>JACJYN010000053.1 GCA_020636095.1 Lewinellaceae bacterium | reverse complement strand
GGGGCAAAAGTTCATTGACAGCTTAGGATAACCAAAGGCGTTTTGGGCCCCGGCGGGCTTTAGTCCCATATAGCGAGCAGGCTGAAAGAGCATCAGGCATTAATACACTGTAAATTAAGTTCTGTACCCTTTTCGAAGGCCTTGCTCGTGGTTCGATCATCTTGATCGAACGCGCCGGGAGGCGCAAAACCCAATGAGCAGGATAACGTGCGATCAAGATGATCGCCGCACGAATCCCTGCCGGAATAACGACAAAATTTAATTTAGACTGTAATTAGCTTCAGAGCCTGTCCCGGATTCATTTCGCCGGCTTCGTATGTATTTAACAAAACGGCCTGCCTGGCTGCTCCTGGCGCCGACGTAGCGCAGGGCTGATACCCGTTAGCTATTGGCATCAGCGCTGTGGGCTTCAGCACCGAAGGTGCAAGTGTCCGGACTACTACTGCTATTTAAGCAAGCTCGGCCAGCGTAATAGCCTTGCTCTACGGTTAGGGACAAAGCGCAGCTGCAGGCAGCCTTTTTGGCTAAGATTTGGTAAATTGCTCTAATAACGGAGCAGCAATGAAAATACTGACAGGATTTCCCAGTATCGTTAAGAAGTATGCCGCTTTCTATGAGCCATGTTTTAGCCCGGAAGGCTTTGAGCACTTTAAAAAAGCCTTGTCCGGTTTTATTGTTAGTGAAAACAAAACCTTGGAAGCCATTAACCGCTTGTTCGTCACCAAGCCACGGAACCAGAGTAGCTTTAACCGTTTTTTCAACCGGCAAAACTTTGATATAGAGCAAATCCATGAGCGGCGCCTGGCCATGTTGCAGCAAAACGAACATACGCGCTTCAAGCCCCCGGGCCAGAAGCCGGGCGGGGCCCTGGCCATTGACAATACTTTGCTGAAGCACTACGGCCAATGCTTTGACCAGATTTACAATTTGTACGACTCTACCGACAAGCGTTATTGCTGGGCACATGACTTGGTCACCCTTCACTACAATGACGAGCAAACGGATTATCCGGTTTATTATCAACTGTGGGATCCGCCGGATTGGGAAGCAGTGGCTCTTTTCTTGATGGAAAAAGGCTTTACCGTCAATAAAGACAAATGGGACAATAGAACACAAGAGCCTCAGAAATGGCTTAACTATATTAGAACTCGCTATAAGTTAGGCTGTAAAAAACATCCTGGCCTGGCCGAGGTTTATAAAACCAAAATCCACATCGCCGAGGGGTTGCTACGCAAATTTTGCCGGCATTACCCCGCTGTGGACTATCCGGTGGTTTTGGATTCGGGTTTTACCTCCGCATACTTTTGTAAGGTTATTGCCCAGGATTTAAAGCGAGATTACATTGGCAACTTGAGAAGCGATCAAAACATCATCCGGCCTGGGAATCAAACTATGTCGTTAGGACAGTTCGCAGATCAACTCAAAGCGGAGCATTTTAACCCGGGCACAAAGCCCGTTTTTCAAAAGGTAGGCTATACTTATCGAGGCAAAAAGAAGCATTATTATGCCTACTTTGCCAATCACCGCATCCAAAATTTTGAAAACAAACAAAGGCTGGTTATTGCTTTTTCCCAAAAGGAACTGGCCGGCACTCCATATTTTGTGATCACCAATCGCTTGAATTGGTATCCTAGTGGCATCCTGCGGCTTCGCCGCCAGAGGTGGCCCGTCGAGACGTATCATCAAGAGGGCAAAGCCGAGGGCTTGGACAAGTATGAGGTTCGAAACTTTGAGGCCATACAATCCTATATAGCCTTTGTTGTCGTAACCTATTCGATACTACAATGTGCAAGCTACGACGATGGCCTTTTGTCCAGTATTCGACAGCGGCTCCAAACGGAGACGGACGGCACGCTGCCTTTTCTCAGAAGGCTGATGCAAGCCGAAGGATTAGTGGCATTGGTTGAATTTGTTTTTTTGCAAATGCAAAAGGGAGCTTCCCTTGAACAAACCCTTGAGCCCTTAATCCAATGCTTCACTCATGCTTAGGCGCGAGGCTTAATTCTTTGTCCGCCCTCTGCAGCTGGTTAAAACCTTAGCCAAACCTTACAGATGGGCAGATTCGCTGGGCCACACTCAGGATTACCCACAGCAATAGCTCGTGAGTAAAGCGGATTTGGTTATCCTAAATTGTCAAAGAACTTGAGGGGCCACGCGCCCCAGCGATTGATTTTGTGCCGAAACCTGGAGCGCCTGGCCCAGAAAATGAAATTTCCTGCCGGTGCAAAAGTCGTA
>JACJYN010000052.1 GCA_020636095.1 Lewinellaceae bacterium | reverse complement strand
TCTAAAAAAAACTCGGGCGCCAATAGTAAGTAAATTGGCGCCCGAAAAGGCCTACCGGACCAAGCTCACCTTTTGGACCAGGGTTCCCTCCTCCGTCCGTAGGCGGATCAGGTAAATGCCGGCACTCAGTTGCTGGCCAGCATCATCGGCGCCGTTCCAGCTGTAGTCCTGCTGTCCGGCGTCCAGATATCCGGAATGCAGGGCGGCTACCCGCTGTCCGTTGAGGTTGAACACCTCCAGCGTAGCCGGCCCGGCCTCGGGCAGGTAGAAGCGAATAGCCTGCTGCCCACTGAAGGGGTTGGGGTTGGCTTCCAGTTGGTACTGTTCTGCGGCTACCTGGCCCGGGGCCGTGGGCGGGGCGGGGCGGGGTATGCAGCACACTACAATACCTTGGTTCAGTGCATCGATCAGCGCATTTACCTGGGCAATGACGTGATCGGCGGCATCAGACGGGATACCGCGGCCGCTTTGGCTCTGCAAATAGCTGATGGTGCTGTTCAGGGAAGAGATCACCGTACTGGTGCTGCTGCCAGAACAGAATCTGGTGGCTGCCAGTTCCAGCCTTCTGGTAATGGCCCTTTCAACGGTGGACCTGATGCCCAACCCTTCGACGTAGCCCACCAGATAATTCACCACCCCGTTGATGCATACGTCGGGGTCGCAGGCGTCGCCCTGGCCGTCGTGGTCGAGGTCGCCCTGGTCGGCATTGGCAGTGAACGGGCAATTGTCATTTACGTCCAGGACACCGTCGTTGTCATCATCATTATCGCAGACATCCCCTTCGCTATCCCCATCATTATTCGCCTGATCGGCATTGGCAGTGAACGGGCAATTGTCATTTACATCCAGGACACCGTCGTTGTCATCATCATTATCGCAGACATCCCCTTCGCTATCGCCATCATTATTCGCCTGATCGGCATTGGCAGTGAACGGGCAGTTGTCATTTACATCCGGGACACCATCGTTGTCATCGTCCTCATCGCAGACATCCCCTTCGCTATCCCCATCATTATTCGCCTGGTCGGCATTGGCGATGGAAGGGCAGTTGTCCTGGTTGTCGGCAATGCCGTCGCCGTCCTGATCGGCGCTGACGGCAACCACCCGCAACAATACGCGATTGGATTCGTAGGTTAACGACCACTCGAGGTTCGGGCCGATATTGGGTAGGTTAGTTGCGGCGAAAGGTGTGGTCACCCCGCCGGTGGCGGTCAGAATCTCGAATTCATCACCCTGGGTTGGGCCGTAGCTTCCATCCCGGATCACCTCCAGGGTACTGCCAGAAATATCAGCGGTACCGTCCACAGCGATCACGCTGAATGCACCTGGGGTGGTGGAATTGATCCTCGCAAGAACTACTGCCGGGTTATTCAGCGTACCGGTAATAGCAAATGTTCCAGGGGATTGTTGGAAATTACTAAAAAAACTACCGCCAAAGACTTTGCCGGCGCCGGAAAGGCTGGAGGAAGATAGATCAGTTGATCCGAGTCCACCCCCATCGCCAAAAAGCACTCCGTCGTTGTTGATCTGGCCGGCGGCAGAATTGAGGGCGCCGGGGGAGCTAAAGGGCCTGACCCCAAAGATTCCGCCACTATTGTTATTGATGGTACCCGTATTATTAAGCGTACCACCAAAGAAGCCGATATCGAAATATCCCGAATTTTCGATCACCCCTGTGGCATTATTGTTGAAGGTGCTGCCTTGCCTGATATTAAAGGAGCCCCCCAACTGTTCGAATAGGCCGTCGTTTTCAAAGGTCCCTGAGAACATGCCGCCCTGGGTAAAACCGGCGTACTTGCGGATGGTAGCACCCTGGCTGTTGTTTACTGATCCGGAAAATTGGGCGACATCGTATATCTCTACCAGGCCGCCGGGCAGATTATTGAGCGATCCAGCGTACCTGGTTCGTCCATTCGGTCCGTTGGTGCCGCCATTGACGGTGACCGTCCCGGAATTATTCAAAGCTCCAGATACTGATATCACATAGTTCAGGATAGAAGTAGGATAGGGCCCTACGGTGATCTGGTTGTCATTGTTCAGGGTGGCGCCGCCACTCACCGTAATGCCACCTTGTTCGTTGCGGACCAGGATCGTTCCGTCATTTTCTACGGTAGTACCGTTGGAAATAGTCACTCTATGGTCGATGTTTACCGTGGCGCCGGCGGGAATAGTTGCCGGAGGAACGCCGTTAGCGTCCCAGGTACTGGTGCTCGTCCAGTCTCCCGGAGCCACCGTGGTGTAGGTCTGGGCGCCCACCAGGTTGGTGAGCAGAAAGAGCAAGGTGAATAGAAAAAAGTTTCTCATTTGAAAAAATTTAATTGTTTAGTAATATATTCCGATTCTCGTTATTTCCGGGTATAGCATACCCACTCCAGGCTTCGCCCGAAACCTGGTTACTTTTTCTTACTGTTGAAGCAACTATTCAGCAGTTAGCTTTTGGCGGTTAGCAGTTAGCAAATGCCTGCCCTTGAGGCTGGTATATTAAGCAAAAAACCGGAGCTTAAGTTTATATCCCATTTTTATGGGCATCGGGCGCCAATGGCCAATAGCTAAGCGCCAATTGCTGAATAGTTACCTGTTGAAAGCCCTATACTGATGGTTGTTGCTGTTCTCCGGGGAGATCAGGTGTGGCTGCCGTTCTGGGGGTGGACGGGTAACCGTTGTTTGTTGTTGGGGGGCCGTGCGCCCCTGCAACTGATTGGCTCCCGGTATGGCCCAATGTTATATAGAAAGCCTTACCAATGGGTGCTCTAATACAGGAGGATGCTCCGTTTCCAATTTTTCAACGGGGAGTATTTTTTCAGGGGGGCGTACTTGTAGCAATAGCTCTCAGAGATAATAGCGCTTGATGGTTTGCGCTTAAAAACCTGGAACAAATATAAAAAAACAGGGTGGCTTTTTTCCGTCAATGGTGTAGCAATTTCCGTCAAAAGGGCTTTGTACTGCCTGCTGGCGGAGGAAATAGTTTGTGGGAATACCTCTTTTACGGGCAGGTCCAGTAGTTGTTTCCAGTTTCCCGGGTGATTTTCCATCATCCCACACGGGAGTGGGAATTCGTTTCCACCAACGATATCAAATCCCGTTTGGACGCCGGGCGGGCCGGTAGCACCGTCGACGGCGGGATTCAACAAAAAGTACTTGATGGCGAGAGGCGGAGACAGGTTAAGCCGGCAGTGTTTATCGTAGACAGCCAATTTCCCATTTTCCAAGCTTTGACAAACACTGCCGGGTTAGAACCTGCCCGGAACCTAAATCCGGCAGGTTGGTTAAGCGACGCGCCATTAATAACTGTCGGTTTTCTAGGAGCGCTTTTTCCTTTATCCTGCGTTAAAGAACCGCCTCCCTTAGCGCCACTAAGGTCGGGAACCTTCGCCTTGGCTAAAGAAAAAATCACTTGCCTATTGAAACACGACACTTATTAATCGCACGTCGCAAAGTTCCTGTTTTATGCCTACTACCAAAATTGTGTATAAGCAAGGATCAGGACACCACGGCCAAGCAGTCAGGTTATCCTTCATTCCCCATTTTAATACTTTCTTCCCAGTATCAACCCGGTAGGAATCTCACTGCCTTCCCACTGAAATTGTTTCCGGTTACTCATTTGTTTGATGATAGCGGCATTCCAATCAGTGGAAAAACTTACATAACCGGGAAAAAGGATGGGAATGGCCGACTTAAACGCATAGTACTTTGAATTGTGGTCCTCGTAAATGGTGGCGGCCAGTGATGATTCCTGTTCCTTAATTTTGGCATTACAGGTTTCGTAGGGATCGTCACCGCCGATAGCCTCCAGAATTTTCCTCATTTTACTCATGTCGAATAAGGTGAGTTGCTGGCGCCATGAGGTGAGCGTCCTATCGTTTTTCGTCGCTTCATCACTAGCTGCCCAGCTAACGGCTTCCGGACTATTAAGAGCGTGTTGGGGATTT
>JACJYN010000051.1 GCA_020636095.1 Lewinellaceae bacterium | reverse complement strand
CCGTGCGCTGGTGGCGGCGGATGTGAACTATAAGATCGCCAAGGAATTTACGGATAACGTCAAGGACAAGGCCCTGGGCCAGGAAAACGTCCTTAAGTCCGTCAAACCGGGCCAGCTGATGATCAAAATCGTCAATGACGAGTTGGTTGAACTCATGGGAGGCACCGCAGCGGAGATCAATCTCAAAGGCAAACCGGCCGTGATCCTGATCGCTGGCCTGCAAGGGTCGGGAAAGACGACCTTCTCCGGAAAGCTGGCGTTCCACCTCAAGAACGAGCGAAAGAAAAGCCCGCTGCTGGTAGCCTGTGACGTCTACCGTCCCGCCGCTATCAATCAGCTCTCCGTCATCGGCGACCAGGTAAAGGTGCCGGTATACAAGGAGACAGAAAATAAAAATCCGGTGGAGATTGCCCTGAAAGGCATCGCCCACGCCCAGGCCCACAACCACGATGTGGTGATAGTGGATACCGCTGGCCGCCTCTCTATCGACGAAGAGATGATGACCGAGATCGCCAATATCAAAGAAGCGATACAGCCTAATGAAACGCTTTTTGTCGTGGATTCCATGACCGGCCAGGATGCGGTCAACACTGCCGAGGCGTTCAACGAACGCATCGACTACGACGGGGTAGTACTCACCAAACTGGACGGGGATACGCGCGGCGGCGCCGCTCTTTCCATTAAGTATCAAGTCGGCAAACCCATTAAGTTTGTCAGTATGGGAGAGCAGATGAATACCCTCGACGTATTTCATCCCGACCGCATGGCCAGCCGTATCCTCGGAATGGGCGACATCATTTCCTTTGTAGAAATGGCGGAGCGGCAGTTCGACGAAGAAAGCGCCAAGAAGCTGGAGAAGAAGATCAAGAAGAATAAATTCGACTTCAATGACTTCCTCGAACAGATCGGCCAGATCCGCAAAATGGGCGACCTCAAGAGCCTGATGAATATGATCCCGGGAATGAGCAAGATGACCAAAAACCTGGATATCGACAACAGCGCCTTCAACAAGGTAGAGGCCATCATCTTCTCCATGACGCCCCAGGAACGGGAAAACCCCGAGATCATGAACATGAGCCGGAAACAACGCATCGCCGGCGGCTGCGGCCAGAATATCCACGAGATCAACGCCTTCCTCAAGCAGTTCGACCAGATGCGCAAAATGATGCACAAGATGAGTAAAATGCCCGGTATGGGTATGGGGGGAGGCAATACGGGCGGTGGCAGCCCTGCTGCTCGCCGTAAAAGCCGGCGGCGGAGGTAGAGATAGGTTTGATGTGCGTTGTGCGACGTTTGATGGCCCTTTCGGGCTGTCAACTTGATGCAGCCTCAGAAAGCCAAGCCAAAAATCGCACATCAAAAATCAAAAATTAGTACTCAGCTCTGGCTGCTATTCTAAAAATTCAGATACCGCTATGAGAACTACCCTCGGCTGCTTTGGCCTTCTCCTCCCCTTCCTGCTCTTTTCTCAACCTTCCGGCCAGCCCCTCCCGATCGACCCCGGCGTCAGGATGGGGCAGCTGCCCAACGGGATGCATTATTACATCCAGCACAACCCGAAGCCTGAAAACAGGGCGGAATTGCGCCTGGCTGTCCACGCCGGCTCTCTTCAGGAAGACGAGGATCAGCAGGGCCTGGCACACTTCGTTGAACACATGGCCTTCAACGGGACCGAGCATTTCGAGAAGAACGAACTGATCAACTACCTGGAAAAAACAGGAACCCGCTTTGGAGCCGACCTCAATGCCTACACCAGCTTCGAAGAGACGGTATACCTGCTGCAAGCCCGGACCGACAGCCTGCACCTGCTGGAGAAAGGCTTGCTCATTATGGAAGACTGGGCCAGCGGCCTCAGCTTCGAGCCCGAAGAGATCGACAAGGAGCGCGGGGTAGTCATCTCCGAATGGCGAACCCGCCTCAGCCCTGACCAACGCCTGCAACAGCAGTACTTTCCCGTCCTCTATAAGGGGTCCCGGTACGCACAGCGTTTGCCCATCGGTGAGCCTGAAATTATAGACACCGCTCATTACGCCACCATCCAGCGTTTCTATGAGGACTGGTACCGCCCCGAGTTAATGGCTTTTATCGCCGTTGGCGATTTTGATGTGGAATGGATGGAAAAGGAGATCATCCGCCGGTTTTCCACCCTGCAAAACCCGGAATCTCCACGCCCTCGCAAAGATTATGAGGTTCCGGGCCATTCTGAAACTCTTTCTGTGATCGCTACTGATAAGGAAGCTGCTTTTACCAGAGTGCAGGTGATTTACAAGCACGAGGGGGAGCTTGTGAAAACGATAAGCGATTACCGCCGGGAGCTGTCCTATAGCTTGTACAATAAAATGCTCAATGCCCGGATGATGGAGGTGCAGATGCAGCCCAACCCGCCCTTTACCTTTGCTTATTCGGGCTACGGGAGCGATGTGGGCAACCTTGACACCTATACCGTCTATGCTTTCGTCCGGGAAGGTGGCGCCATCGAAGGCATCAGCGCCGTGCTCAAAGAAACCCACCGGGCCCTGCTGCACGGCTTCACCGAAACGGAACTGGAGCGGCACAAAGCCGACCTGCTTCAAAGCGTGGAGAATGACTATAAGGAACGGGAAAAAACGAAATCGGCCAGCCTGGCCAGCCGCTATATTTATCACTATCTCGACCAGAACCCGATACCCAGCCCGGAACAGCGCCTGGAACTGTACCAGGAATTGCTGCCCACTATTACCCTGGAAGACATCAACCCACTCCCTGGCCAATGGCTTACCGACAGCAACCGCGTAGTGATCATCACCGGCCCGGAAAATGAAAAAGTCCCTTTGCCTTCGGAAACAGAAATGCTGGCTCTACTGGCACACTTCGATACCCTGGAACTGGAACCTTATATTGATGAGGTAAACAATGCCCCACTGCTCAGTGAAACGCTGTTGCCTCAACCCATCAAAAGCCACGAACAGATGGACAGCCTGGGTATCACCGTGCTCGAACTTTCAAATGGTGTAAAAGCCTATCTTAAGCCCACCGATTTTCAGAACGACGAGATTCTGATGGCGGCCTTCAGCCCGGGCGGGCACTCTGTTTACGGATTAGATAGCTATTACAGTGCCGCCAACGCCGCCACCATCATCGACCAGAGCGGGATTGGGGGATTTTCTATGACGGAATTGCAGAAAAAACTGTCGGGAAAGCTGGTCAACGCCGGGCCCTACATCAATGAGTTGTCTGAAGGCGTCAGAGGCAGCAGCGACTCTGCCAGCCTGGAAACCATGCTGAAGTTGGCCTACCTCTATTTTACGGCGCCACGCCGCGATTCCGCTGCCTTTCTGTCTTTTATTTCCCGTCAGGAGTCCATCTTTGAGAATATGATGGTCAACCCGTACTATTATTTTGCGGACGTCAAGAACCAAATCAAATACCGGAACCATCCCCGCCGTCAGATCACCGACCTGGCCAGCCTTCAAAAAATAGGCCTGGATGAAGTGCTGCGCACCTATCGCGACCGCTTTGCCGACGCCGGTGACTTCACCTTTGTCTTTGTCGGCAACTTCGACCCCGCAAAGCTGGAACCACTTCTGGCAACCTACCTCGGTAATCTGCCCGCCATCGGCCGCCAGGAATCCTGGAAGGACGTCGGCGCCGGGCTGGTTGAAGGCTATATCGACACCACGATCGTCCGGGGACAGGCGCCCAAGGCCCTGGTGGAGATGAACTACCACGGCGCCTTTGAGTACAAAGGCATTCAGCGTTACCATTTTTACTCCATGTTGTCTGCCCTGCGCATCCGCCTGCGGGAAGCCATGCGGGAAGATAAGGGAGGAGTCTATGGGGTAAATGTCAACGGTGTTGCCCTGCCTTTTCCAACTCCTCACTATCGCGTCACTCTTTCTTTCAACAGCGAGCCGGATCGTACCCGGGAACTCATCGCCACCGCTAAGGAGGTGATAGCCACTCTGCAAAATCAGGGTATTGATGAAGGAACCTTGCAAAAGGTGAAGGAAACCCAGCTCCAGAGCCGCATCAAAGGGTTGAAGGAGAACGGCTTCTGGCTCGGCCAGATCAGCACCCGCCTGCAGTACGGCATCGGGCTGGATGGGATACGGATGGAGAAGTATGAACCCTACGTCGAAGCCCTTTCGGCAGAGGATATTCAGAAAGCAGCGCAGCGTTATTTGCAGGAGGACAATTTCATACAAGTGGTGTTGATGCCAGAACAAAATTGACAGAGAGGAAGTTCTGGAATATCATTTTCTATTTACCCATTGTGCTGTTTATTTTTTAAAAAGTAAAAGCAGTATTATATAACCACTAACCTCCTTACCCGCCATTTGCCAGTAGCCTGTACCGCCACAAAATACACCCCCTGCGGCCAACCCGCCAGATGAATGCGGTGCCTCGCCCTGCGCTCGGGAAGGTTCAAACTTTCCTCAAGCATAAGCTGCCCCGTACTGCTATGGATACTCAACCGGGCCGGGCCAGCGGGGAAACCGTCGAACTCCAGGTACAGCATTTCCGTAGCTGGGTTAGGAAACAAGCGCAAGGCCGGGGCAGGTTTTGAAGGCCCACCCTCTGCATTTACCAGAATGTTTAGGTTTACCGTCACGGTGCTGTCGCAGCCCTGAGCGCTGGTGTAGTGTTGGACAAAAGAGGTATCCTGGGTATACACTACTCCCTGGTAAGGCGCGCCGGCCGGCAGGGCCGTGTCTACCGTCAGGTCGTACACAGTCCAGGCAGCGAGCTGCAGGGTTATGGTGCTGTCGCAACCCTGCGCATCAGTGAAGGGAAAGGGGTAGGCGCCCGCCTCCTCAAAGACGGTGTGCATAAAGTGAAAGGCCTCGCCCTCGCAAAAGCCGGTATCGATAACGATAGGCGCAGGCGGGCAATCGATGGTGGTAAAAGCAGTGCTGTTGCAGCCTTCTGCCGGGCCGTAGACGTGGTTATAGGGCACTATGGTAGCAAAGAGTTGCGTGCTGGCCGGCAGGGCTTCGTTAAGCTGGTAGGCGGTGTCCCAACCGACATCGGTGCGGGGCAGGATGTCCTGCCCGCCGGGCGTTGTACCGAGTTGCAGGTAATAACCATCAAAGCAGCCTTCGGCGGGGTGCCAGCGCAGCCGGGGGGAAAGGGTGCTGTCCTGCACGGGCAGCAGCGCAGGGCCGCAGGCGGCGGGGCGGCCGCGGTAGCGGTAGATTTTGCCCCTTTTAGTACAGAAATAACCTACTGTATCACTGGCCATGAGTAAGTCCTGCCCATATATTTCTTCATTTTCTTCCACCGCAGGAAGGTAGTGTTGACTCCAAGTTTGTCCACCATCAGTAGTCACAAAAATTCCTTTATGAAGGCCTTCACCCATCCAGCCGAGGGTGTCGTTGACAAAGTAGATGGAGCTGATGCCTACCTGCTCGCCGCCCATAACTGGGTAGCAATCCCAATTGTAGCCTCCATCTGTGCTTCTACACACCGAATTATCTTCGGCAGCTATCCAGCCCAACTGAGAAGTCAAAAAGAAAACATCAAAATAATCCCGGAACATAGACAACTGCAATGCCCAGTTTTCACCGCCATCGGTAGTGTGGTACAGGCGGCCCCGGTTATTAAAAGTACCACTGCTGCCAATCACCCAGCCATTGTTTTCGTCCACAAAATGGATTTCCTGAGCAAAAAACCCAGGGTGTTGGAACTGGGCTTGCCAAGTGTTTCCGCCGTCGGTGGTTTTTTGAATGGAAAGGTTTCCAGCAGAAAGCCAACCGGTATCGCGGTTGATAAAAAAGAGCCCGCCGACTATTGCATTCTGGTTTATACCTATTTCAAAATTTGAATCATCCCAATCAGCCCCGCCATTATTAGTCCAGAAAGTGCCATTTAAAGTATTGGCTGTGATACAGCCGTTTTGTTCATCAGTAAAAAAAATATTATAAGGGTAAGGGCCTGGGGGGGAAGAAATTTCCCAATTTTCTCCCTGGTCTGTAGTTTTCATATAAAAACCGCCACAGTAAGAGCCTGAAAAATACCGTTCTCCACATGCCCAACCCACCGAATCATTGATGAAGTGAATGTCTCTAATAAAAGAGAAATTGAAAGGGTCTTCGTACGAATCATACACCAATTCCCAGCACTGTCCCCAGGTTGTATTCACCAAAAATAAAATAAAGAAGGATAAAGAAAAAAGATGCCTTTTCATGAGATAAATATAAGAAGCCCTGAGGCGGTGTGATACAACAGCCTCAGGGCAGTAATTAGGTAATATTATTTACTGCAATTTTACCAAGCGGCCAGATTGTACGCTTTCGCCAGCCTGCAGGCGGTAGAAATAGGCTCCCTCGGGCCAGGTATCGGCAGCGGGCAGGCGTACTTTTTGCTGGCCCGCATCCAGGGCCAGTACTTCAGCGTATACCTGCTTGCCTCTGGCATCAAAAATACTCAACTGGGCTTCCATTGCCGTTTGGGCGGAGATGTGGAAGGCCAGGCCTTGCTGGAAGGGGTTGGGCACAGGTGTTATGCTAAAGGCTTCGTTGCTGACAATTCCGGCGCCGTGCCCGGGCATAGGCCGTCCAGAGCCGCCTTCTTCGAGTGACTTCAGGCGTACCCGCAGTGCGGTGCCGTCATTGAGAAAAGCAAGGGGAGGTAGCAAAGTAGTATCGATGCTAATGTGTGATAAGATATCTTCCTCCTCACCTTGTGGGGTGAATACCATGCTTAGGATACTACTGCTGGTTGAAAAATATGTGCTATCCCCAGTTAGGTTGTACCAGGCCAGCCTCACCACACCATCAGTTTGCTCCTGGAAGCTGTAGGCATTGGTATCCACCAGGGTGGCCTCTTCCAGGAAACCGCTGAAGCTAAGGTAATTGGTGTCAAAGCGCAGGGCAAACTGCAAAGCGGCCAAATAGGTGTTGTTGTCCGGCGCCAGGTCTACGCGCACATCGTCCTCTCCGCTGCCCTCAGGAGGGGCCTTTTCCTTCAGCGCAATGACAAATTCCCCGACGGTGACGAGTTCGCCAGCGCAACTGCAATCCACGTCGCCGATCTTAATCGCGTCAAAGCAGGCGCTATAGCCAGTAGCCGAACTATACTCCAGGCACTCTGGCACCCCGGTTTCGAATGGATCTGTATTTGGAAAGCTGTAGCCGCAGGGAATAAAACGCCAGTGCGGTTGTCCGGCAAGATCAATGCTAATGCCCAATATCGCCTTCCTGATTTCGATCAGGTCCAGCGTCGTTATGCTCCTGCTTCGGTTGACATCCGCAGCGATGTATTGACGAGGGCTGTCAAACCGCCTTACTCCCAGGATGTGCTTGCTTATCAGCACCAAGTCGCCTGTACTGACCCCACAAAGCAAGTCTTCGGTATCCGTTTTGCAGGCGGTGAGCACATACTCTTCATCCTGCGTACAATCCGGGGTTGTATAATAGCCTTCTTTATTGGTGGTGTAACTGAATTCGCAGAAAGGCAGAGAAGCGCAGGAACAGGAAGTGGCGCCGGCCGGCAAAGCACAGATGGTTACCTCCTCTACCGGAGCTCTTACGAAAGGGTTAGGGTTGCATTCCATAACCACTTCGCCCACCGGGAAATGGCCGGCATCATTTTCAGTAAAACCTTTGTCCAGCATGGAAAGCACACATAGGCCGCCGGTAATGTCCAGGTTGTTCCATTTTGCTAACCTAACCTTCAGGTCATCGATGCTGACACAGGGATCATCGCTGCTGACAATGATGTCAAAAACTTTGGCGCGATAGGCATTGGTAACACTCTGGCAGAGGCCGAAAGCCACTACCTTGCTATTCTCTCGAATCTCAATGCACTGGCCGTTCTGAGGATAGGCCGAGCCTTGGGAAGCACACGAGCCACCGGGGCAGTATTCCGCAGCTACAGTACCGGCAGTGGCAGGGTCAATAATAGCGTCGCCGCTGGAAATAAGCTCCATTTCCAGCAGCAGGTTATCAATGGTGAATTGGGCGGCGTCCGGGCCGTAGAGAAAAACGGGGAATTTGTACTTGCCCCCTTCAATAATCTCGGGCGCTTCTATCTGCAGCTTCAGGCCTTCAGCGCCCTGGCAGGGAAAGGATTCATTCTGAAAAGTGACGGTGCCCGGTGCGCCCAGTTCCGGGGAGCAGCAGGCGCCGTTTCCGCCTGAATCGTACTCCTGTATGCGGGCAAAGTCAAAGGTGAAATCTATTTCTCCGCCGGCAATGGGCTCAGTGGGGGTGTATACCGTGATTGTAGCTAACTGGGCTTCACCATTGGCATCGAGGGTAAGGGTGAAGTTATTATTTCCAAAGTCTGGAACAAAAGTACCGCTAATACGGCCATTCGCAGCGGATAAATCTGGAGCAGTAAGGGATGAATTAGGAAAAACCTCCAGTCCCCCATAAACATCATCATAGGCAATACCAAAGTCCAGCTTTTCCAGGGTGATGCTGCCACTCAGGTTGTCATTATCCCGTATTTTGAGCGGGATATCAACGGTAGCTGCCGAAAGGGTGGACGGGCTGGGGTAGTCCAGGAATAATTCCACGTCGCGGCTTTCGCTGTCGCAGATGGTAGGCATGGGCCCTTCGAAGGGCAGGCCTACATAGGAAATGGAGAAGTCACCTTCGTCGCATTGGTAATTAGGCAAGGGCACACAGCCAAGGTTGATGTCAATGTCTGTAAAAACAAAATTGAACACTTCTCCCGGGTCTACCCGAAGCGTCACTTCAAAGAGCGGCGGCTGTAATGCACCAGATGTATAGATGGTGCGCCCATCATTACCGAATACCGTAAATCCTTCTTGATCATTGATAAGGCTATAAGAAGCAAAACCCGAACTCAAATCTATGGCTTCTATCCTGGCGTTTCCGCCGCTTACCGTACCGGAGATGTCAAAATTGCAGGCGGCGAAAGAAGACGAACTGGAAAGCAGCCTGACGGGCACTTTCACGGTAAAGCAGTCCACCGTTTCGATGTCTCCGGCCCGTAGGCTAAAGCCGGCGATATCGCAAGGGCCGTTGGCTTGTGCCACTAAGGGCGCATAGGCTGACACCATCATAAGCAGGGCCATAAAGTGGTGGCGGAGCCACCGGCCCCAAATGCTGTGTGTGTGTGTGTGTGTACGCAAGTTGGCAAGCGCGTTAGATACATTAAATCGGTTGCACATATAACAAATTTTTAGGTGAAGAAACAAAGAGCGCCACGTTTAGAGTATGTTTGGGAAGGGATATAGCCACTTTCCTCGCCCAGGGCAAGGGAGTTGGAATGGTGCTACATTAAAAAATGGTGTTGCGCGTTACGCTGTAGGTGCGCGTTTAGTGTTTGTTTCTTTTATCAGGGTAAATATGCCCCAAGATAAGGTAAAGTTGGCAGGGAGGCAAGAGGGGCAATGTTTTTTGACCTTCACCTCCATTGTAAGGGCCTGTATGCCTTACTGCCGCAGCTTCTGTACCAATTACCTACCCTCACGCTTAATCTCCACAATCTCCACCCGCCGCTCCC
>JACJYN010000050.1 GCA_020636095.1 Lewinellaceae bacterium | reverse complement strand
ATGCCGCCGACCTCAATAGCGGTGAAGTCCGGATCACAATTGTCTATGACACAGGAGTAGCATTCAATAAAACCAATGATGACCTCTGGCACCCGGACATCACCATCCAGAACCGGACGGTAGTGCTGCCATCTGACCCCTACTTGCAACGGCCGGACGATGCCGGAGACAGCATCAATATATTCGATGAACAAATAACCACTCCCGGCCAGGTGACTACCAAAATTACCGGCCTGAGCGGTGATTGGGGCGTGAAAGGGACGATGTAATTATCTCATGTAATGAGATATAATTATCTCAACTGCGAAAGTAAAAAGCTATGAAACTCTTGAAATACACTCTTTTTCTATTGATTGGCGGCCTGCTGCTGGCTGCGCATTCGTTCGCTCAGCCCGGCACACGGCGCATGAATATCAGTATCGGCATTTTCTCCCCATCCGCTACCATTTATGACTACGAGGGCGCCATTGGCGTGGTAGGCTCCACCGGCTATACGGTGGACGACATCGAGCCCGGAGATATGTTTTGGGACGACCTCAGCCGCTACCAGGTGGATTCGGTGGAGATAATCGTCGCCGGCAGCTCGGCTACGGTATGGGTGACGGATTTGTACGGGGCCGGGGCTCCACAAAGCGGGAAAGGAACCCTTGGAAAGCCATCGCCCAACCTCGGCCTGCAGCCGATGACGGAGAATGGTTCCAACTTTATTACTGAAGCCCAGGAGGCGAAAATCCTGACGGATAATTTGAACCGGATGGATAGCCTGGCGGGAGATGGTAATGGTATTATCGATGCCTTGCCGGTTGGAAATGTAACAATTGATGGGGCAAATAACCAATTGACAATCGATGATCTAAACCGGTTTCAACTGTTGAACAGTGATCGAATAACGTTTGATGCTTATCTGTTTGATTGGGACACACAATCATTTCGATGGGATAATGTTTCTCCGTATCTCAGCAGAAAATTTGTCTTTGGTTCTGAATACACGCATGGTTTAGGCTTTCCCCCTGACGAGGCGGAAGGTAGGGTTGCTATGCGTATGGCGGAAGGAGCTTCTTTTCAAGCAGGAGACGAAGTAACCCTTCAGTTTCAAAATATAGCCAGTGACCCTGAAGTGTTTATTGGACATCAAGATGGCCTGGGGTTTGCATCACTGCCGGGATATAATGGCAGTGAAAGCCTGAAAACGTATAACAAGATAGGTGGCTTCACCATAAGCGATGATGGAATACTGATTCGTGGCCCTGGGTTTTTACCAGGAGCTAATGTTTTAGCTTATGACGACAATTACGAAGGTAGGTTTGACAGCCTTTCTGTTCCCCACCTGGGATACATTGAACGGAATTTCGCTCCGATAGATGCAAGTGGCGACAATTTAGGGACTGCTGATTTGACTATCCCGTCTGGAGTAGGCCGTGTACTCAATTTTGACGATGAATCGTCTACACTTTCTATTCGTCAAGCTAATGTAAGCCGAGACGCTTTTGTATTTGACAGTGACCTTGATGGCGACGATGATGAAAAGACGATGTTAAAGGTGTTTGGGAATAGTGCATCGTCTAATTTAGGTGTTGGCGTGTATTCTAGCCTGCCATTAATTGAAGCTAATAGCCCAGACAGGTTTCAAATAGGCTCCAGGTCAGAAATTAATTTAATCAGTGGCCTTGGTACTGGGCTTAATTTCTCTGGTTATGACGAGGCTTTCGACGGATTGTACGCTGTCGTGATGGGGAATGACGATGCTGAGGGAATCAAAGTATATGACAGGTCAGCGAGTACGGCTGGTATTGAATATGCTGCTGATTATTCGGCTGGTTTCACCGCTAGGTCGCTGGTAGACAAGGCTTATGTTGACGCTGCCGGTGGTGACGGTAATGGAGTTTATGGTGGAAGTGGGAGCATTCCGGCTGGTACTACAGCTTCTGCTCCTGGTGATGGAGAGACGTTTTATTTAAGGTCCACTTCCGGTATTATTGATATTGGTAATACAAGTGGAGAACTAATACGAATTGATAATGACCGTGATGAATTAACGGTCAATAGTGACAATCTAGAACTTAATACTACTACTGCAATCATTGGTGATGTTGCGGGAACAGGCAATTCGACAAAAATTACTGTTGATGATGGAGGTAGCAACATAAAGTTGGGGAGTACAGGTAGCACCTGGATTCAAACTGCACAAGGCGCCACAAGTATAACCGCGAGTGGGGTTGCTACTGGAAAAGTAATTGTTAGCGGTGCTTCTTCATTACCGTCAGCCATTAGCCATATTGAAGGTGCTGACACATCACAAGTTAATGTTAGAGCTGCTGGTGGTGTAGCTATTGAAGCAACCCAAGACATTCAGTTAAACTCCGCTAGTGTTAAGGCGGCTAATGGCGCTTTCAACATATACGATAGTGTTACTGATGGAATCGCTCATGCAGGGGCTTCAACAATGAAATTCGTTACTTACGGTAGTAATGGTTACGGGTTAGTTGACCCTATCGGGTTTTCAGCAATCCATACTCCAACCATAAGAAGTGTTAGAATGGGCGATGTTGAGAATGAATATGGCAACATGAAAGTTGTCGTTGACATAGATGATTCAAAAATACTTATTGGTGACGACGTATTTGGGTATGAATCAACCGGCTCTATTGTATCTCTTGGCGATCACAATTATAATGGTTCCGGAAATAGGATTTACGTAGATGATCCCAATTCTTATGTAGCCCTCGGAAATACTTGGGGAGAGAAACCATTTTTCTTTGAGCTTGACAATGATTCACCTACTGCTACTCCGTATAGAATTAGGATGGGTGATGTGAATGCCGCTTATACTGGGGTACAACTCGTAATTGAAGATGATGATGAGTTTGGTAATATATCGAGGGTAGCAATGGGGGATGTTACTGATTATCTGACCGGTACAAAATTAACTGTTGATTTGTACCCTGAAGAGATCAACTTACACGCTGATAACGGTGTAATCGTTTCTGGAACGTCTCATTCTTACACTCTTCCTGTTACCACCCCAACTGCTGCCGATTCTCTATATCGCGTAATGGCGTGGAAAGAAGGCGTTTCAAGCTTTCAAGTAATGAATGGCGCCAATTACCGCACAGCTACTGCATCTGGGAATATCCTCCCTTACGATGACTATGTAGAAGTCGACCCCAACGTGACAGTCCACCTTCCAGCCCCCATTGCCGCACTGAAAGGCAAGGTATTCCACATCATTGCCGGCGGCGGCACAGGCGGCGCTAACCCCGGCGCCATCGACGTGGTAGATGGTAGCAGCACCATTGAGGTAGGCAGCAGCCTTACCCTTGACACTGCATTTGAAAGCTACAGCCTCGTGTGCAACGGTAGCGTGTGGATTATCCTCAACAACAAACCATAACCCCCTGCTTCATTTGATTTGAAAAGCCCCCCACAAAAGGTTTCGTGAATGGTGGACAGAGTGGTAAGCCTTATTTCAGAATTAGTCAAAAGCCAAGGGTTTCTGGTGGTTTTCCTAACCGGTGTACTGGTGTGGTCGCAATACAACTACATGCGCCTGGAGCAAAAAATTGACAACTGCAACCAATCGGTTGTACGCATGTATGAGGAGGACCGCAAAGTACTCATCGGTGTACTGAATGAAGCTACCAGGGCCATTGAAAAAATAGACGAGTTATGTGGGGATTGATCATACTGAGCGTGGTTTCCTATTTACTGGCGGGCCTTTTCAATGGCGTGATGGATACGCTCCAGTTCCATTACGAATCCAGCCCGTTCCCAAAGGGAAGCCTGTTCTGGAACCCGGCTATCAGTTGGAGGAACAAATACAAAAACGGTGATTCCAGCCAGGGCCCCCGCTTCCCAGGCAGCACTACCATTTTCGTTTTACTGACCGACGGCTGGCACCTCATGAAAGCGCTCAACCTGGCTTCTTACCGGTTGGCACTGGTATTTGTTGGCGCTGCTTTCTGGCAGTTTTCAGAAACTCCCTGGCAAAACACCGCCAGCTGGGCAGCAATATGGGTAGTGCTCATTTTCGTCCACTCCGCTGGGTTCCATTTAACCTATTCCATCATCCTAAAACGAAGAAACAATGAAGGCAAATAACTGGCTCCTCCCATTCGCCTTTTTCATGGCCGCCTTCTCTATCGGCATGGACTTGCACCATACCCATGCGATCGAGGTATTGTCCGAAAACAGCACGGAGATACAATCTCAAACCAATGACAAAATCAAAACCTACGAAGTCCAGGTAGTATGGGTACGCAAAGGCACAATAGGCGGCGGCGCATTTCCATCTTATCCGAATACTGATTACAATTCCGCCTCCGGCATCATTATCCAATCCCAAACCCGCCCGGATTCGGCCATTGTGGCCAGGCAGGCAGTGCCGCCGGCGCCAGGTTATACCCTGCATAGGGTGGTTGCGGTGCGGCAACTCAAATAATGGGAAAACGGGCTATTGCCCACTGCTGGTGCAAAAGTGCATCGGGTAAAACTTGACTGCTTCGGAAAGCGTATCCTCACCTTTTTGATAACCCCAAAAAGGTGGCCAAAAAGGGTTGCCGCTGTTGAGCGTGCGCTAAAAATGCTGCGCCAGGTGGTCGCGACCCAAGCCATTGCGCGCCTTATGGCTACTGGTTTTCCAATAGCTTGAGGTAAGGTTAAGGCGCTCCATTCGTGGGTAGCTCCTTTAGCCCACGCAGCAGCATTTTCTTAACGCGCACGCTCAAAGGCGGCTTGGCTACCCCTGGGCTGCAAACGTAGGGCTGCAAGAACGGGACAGCTACTACAGAGCAGCCAACCCTGAGTTGCCATGGTCGAGCAGCCCAACGGTGGTGCCCGCCCTTAGCAGGTTCGGCGTTAAGAAACTGCCCGGAACGTAGCGTCCGTACTCAACACTGTCTGAGCTGCGAGAACGAAAAAAGCAAAGTGCCGCTCTAAAGGAAGCGAAGCACTAAAGAGCAAAGAATGAGCGGCCAAGGCGAGTTTGTTGAGTACAGCGGAGTTCCGGGCAGTTTTAGCCGAAGCTGCGTAGGCGGAAGGCTTTTTTGCTCCTTTTTTGGCCCACAAAAAAGGAGGGACAAGAGCTACTCCGAACCCCAAAAAAAACTGAAACCCAAACCAAAAGAGCAAAGCTCCAAAAACGGACTAGAGAAAGCAAAAAACTAAAGCAATAAAAACGAGGCCCCAGCCTCACCAAAAGCAATAAGCTATGAAAACTATTCACAACCTACTCCGCAAACGAGCAGAAGAAAACTACCAACGCCTCCTGCAGGAAGGCTACGACGTGGTGCTCCCACCAGAGCCCCTCATCCCCGTCACCAAACGCTTCGCCGCCCAATCCGGAGGCAATTACCCAATCGAGAAAGCGCAGGTGAAATACTTTGTCGACAACGTAGTTGGCAAGTTCGGGATCCGGCAGAAGGTGTTCGTGATCGTCCTCGATACCGGCGCTCGCTCCCTGAACAAGTACATTCAGCGCAATTTCCAGGACTTAGGGCTGGACCATACCGGAGAAAACCAGCCTATCGACCAGAATGGCCACTTCTCCTTCTGCGGCAGCCAGATACTTGGGCTTTACGAGGGCTCCCCGCTGGGCGCCCTGGCTTACCCGGGGCTACCCAATGACTTTTGGGGCTGGTCTGGCGAAAAAGTGCTGGGCAAGAGTGGCGGAGGTTCCTATCGAGGCATCGAAACCGGCTTGCTGCATGCCCTGCAAGTAGCCGATGAAAAGAAAGCCCAGGGCTACCGGGTGATCATTAGCTGCAGCTGGGGTGGCGCAGGCAATGGGGATGAAGGCGTAAGGCAAGCTGTACAGGCTTTTCGGGATAAAGGCCACTTCCCTTTCTTCGCTGCCGGCAATAGCGGGCAGGCGGGCATCATCTTCCCAGCCAACATCAAGCCCGATGATAAGGGCGAAGTGTGCTTTGCCATTGGCGCTGTCAATGAAAATGACAGCGTAGCCAACTTCTCAAGCAGAGGAGCCGAGCTCGATTTCATGAGCTATGGCGTCAGCAACCTGGGCGCCGGCCCAGGAGCAGATGACATCAGCCAGGGTAGCGGTACCAGCTACGCCACTCCATTCGCAGCGGGCTGCGCCGGCCTGATCCTGGCCACCTTCCCGGAAATCGAGCGCATGGCGGATTTGGAGTACGTCCTGAAAAACGGCATCACCGAAGCGGGCCCTGGCGGCTGGGACAAGGACTATGGCTACGGCATCATCAAGATGAACCAGTATGCAGATGATGACCTGCCAGGTAATACGCCCGAGGAGCCTGAAGAACCCGGTGATGATCCGGAACAGCCTACACCCCCAGCTCCTATGCCGGAGCGGGTGGTTGAAGTCATTGTGGACGGGGAGTTTTCCGTTTCCTGGCGATCCCTGGCTAGTGCCACGCATGCAGGAATGGTTTCGGTAATGGATGGCGCATTGAGTGTAGAAACCGATGCAAGCCCCTATGGCTCCGAGGTGGCCGAAAGTAACAAGATAACCCTCACGTACGTGAAGGTGGATGTAAGGTCTACCCTTCGCTCCGAAGAATTGGCGCTGCGCGTTCAAGCCTACGCCCAAAAGCATTGGAGGGCCCGAGGCATCCTCCTGGGCATTCCGGCCGACTTTGAGCTGGCTGGGCAATATGCCCTGTTCTTCTTCAAACTACTGGCAACGAAAGAAAACCTACAAGTTGAGCGCGCTACTGCCATCGTATCCAATGAGGTTGGGCAGAAGGTGTTCACCCACGATAAGAAGCGTTAAGCATAAGCCATTATTCCGCTGTGCCGGCCACCTGGCTGGCCAGCCTTTTTTTGAAACCAAAAATGATTCATAGCTATGAAAACTATTATTCGAGTATTAGCCCTGGGAGGGCTGTTTTTCCTGTTCGCTGTTCCCCTTTGTTTCGGCCAATCTCCAACGGTAGACACCACTGGTGTATCCGGATGGAACCCTTTTGAAGAGCCTGTCACCATCGAGAACCTGATGAAAGCTTACCACGCCATTTTCGGGGCGCTGGTGATCCTGTGGGGCTACCTAGCCCGTTTGTTCGGGTGGAATACGAAGAAGGTGCCATTTGTGTTCGTAGTGGTTGCCGGTGGCGCCGTTATCGCAGGCGCATTTGTGGCGCTTGGCCTGGCTAAAGCCGCACCGCTGATCATCACGTTTTTCCTTTCTCTTGGGCTTTTCGATACGTTTTTGAAGCCGGGGGAAAAGGCGATTGTGAAGAGCTTTTCGAATAAACCTCAGAAGGAATCGGTAGCGGGTAGGTGACAACTAATCGTAAGCAGTGGCACCTAAAGGTGTGCCGCTGCTTATCAAAACAAGACAGAATATGCTACCAAAACAGAATAAAGAGTTCCTAACTGAAGACGCCAGGCTGTGGCTATACTTTATTGTGATGGCGGCAATGGTTTTCACGGCATATAAGCTTGGATTTAAGGCGGTCGCCTTAGCCATTGCGCTGCCTACCTTTTATTGGGCAATGATATTTTTACCCAGGCCCAAAGTCTTCAGGAAGAACCCAAATCCATATTTACGAAAATGAAGAATGACCAAAGCAATAAAGCCTATGTGATGATCGCAATAGGCGCCGCTCTGATAGGCGTAGGGGTTTTATTATACCGAAGCGGGCATCGTGAAGCTGGCTCGTTAATTGTGTTTTGGGCTTCAATCATATTCGTACTTCCAAGAATTCAAAACCTCTTGTTGTGACAAACCGGGCAGCATACGAACTCAACCGAAGAATAGAGGAGCTCATCGACAGGAAGGGCGCTTCGCCAGAGGCTTACACCTCTGACGAGAAGGCTATGCTTTCCCAATACAGTGGCTACGGTGGCCTGGACAACTTCCTGGATGAATCCCATCCCGGAATCCTCTACGAGTTTTACACTCCGTCAAAGGTGGTGAAAACCATGTGGGGGCTGGCGTTGCGCCACGGATTCAAAGGCGGCCATGTATTGGAACCGGCAGCCGGTGTTGGCATTTTCCTTTCTTATGCCCCTGCCAGGAAGTACCTGGAAACCGACGCCTATTTCACTGCCATCGAGCCGCAGGAATACAGCTACGCCATCCTGCAAATCCTCTTTCCGCAGGCAATAGTGAAGAATGGCGTTTTCGAGCAAGAGTTCATTGACGAAAGCATCAATGAGAGCATAAGAGGTAAGGCGCAGCCGAAGTACCAACTGGTGATCGGCAACCCACCCTACGGCAGCATCCGGGGAACCGGCGGCGGCCGCTACTTGAACATGGGCGAAAAGCAATACACCAAAGCCCAGGCGTATGACGAGTATTTCATTACTCGCGGAATTGACCTGCTGCTTCCCGGGGGGCTACTTGTTTACGTCATCGGATCGGAAGTAGCCAACGGCGGGGTGCCATTCCTGAAACGCGGCTCCACCAAAACTAAAGAAGAGATTGCAAAAAAAGCAACGCTGATCGACGCCTACCGGCTCCCCAATGGGGTGTTTGATAGGACGGACGTGCTCAGCGATATTGTCGTACTGCGAAAAAACTAAAGCCATGGATGCAGAACAGTTGCTGAATGACTTGAAAATTGAGATCAACGCCCAGCTGGACCAATGCCAGGACGATGGTAAGGGAACCTTCACGCCCAAAATCTGCTCCTTTATCCGCACCGAAGAAGGGCGGAAAAAGATCGTGCAGTTGATCATCAACTACGTTGCCGAAGAAGGCATGACCATCGCTGAATCTATCAACGAGATCGAACGGGATTATAACGACAATCTGATAGAATCTTGAATGGGGTATCTATATACAAAAGCCACGATGTTTCCTGGAAGACGCCAGTCCTCCTTGGGCGGGAAATTTCCATCAGCATGCCCAACGGCGAGCGCCGCCGGGGGCAATTCGCTATTGTGGAGCTGTCTGATGTGCTA
>JACJYN010000005.1 GCA_020636095.1 Lewinellaceae bacterium | reverse complement strand
CGGTGGACGGCGGTGGATCCGTTCTCTGAAGGTTATTTTTCTCATTCCCCTTATAATTACACATTAGGAAATCCACTTAAATTTACAGATCCTGATGGTATGCAGGTAGAGCCTACTGTTTCAACTAATAATAAAGGACAGACCGTAATAACAATTAATGTTACTGGAAAAGTTGTTAACCTATCAAATAATCCATTGGCTAGCGTTGGTAATACTGCTCGGGCAATAAACAAAAGAGGAAAGATGATGTCAGGAGGAGTGATTGATGTAACAGGCCTTGGTGTAAAGGATGCAGATGGGAATGAAGTCAGTGGAGAAGCAATAATCAATTACAATTTCCAATTTGAAGGAGTGAGTTCTTTGGATGAAGTTGCTCAGGATGATCACTTGATCGTACTTGCCGATTTTTCTAAAAATAAGATCGCTAATGGGGTAACTGTAGGAGAAGGGGGTAAAGTAATGTGGGTTGAAGCTAGTACAACTACTGGCCCTATAGATTATGAGACTGGTTATGGAATAACTGTCGCTACACACGAATTAATGTCCCACTCAATGATGGGAGGGCATGGAGAAAACCCTTTACATGTAAATTATGGTGGTGGCGTAGGTATATTTTCTGTAGGGCTTGGCGATAAAGCAAGAAAAAATATAGTCAAAAATGCATACGCAGGTAATTTGAATAGTGGACCGACCCTTGTTACAGACGGGAAAGGGTTTAAGTTTCCAAGAGCTAGAAGTGATAGAGGATACAATGTTAATACTGTTGGAGTAAAAACCCAAGAAGCTGCGATGAGGTCAAGAAAAATGCAAGGTAACAAACCAAAACATTGATTAAATGGGAAAACATAAAACCAAAATATTTCTATTCGTTTTTACAATACTTGTTGCCTCTTCCATTTTGCTCTGTCTAAATTGGCAAAAAGAAGTCACTGTTTATCTAATTAGTGCTCACGATGAGCCAATAATACTTACTTGCTATTCTGAAAAAAGAGTTTTTTTTAAAGATACACTGAAGCAAGAAATTTTCCTTCAGTCAAAATTTGAATATAAATCAAAGGAATCAGAATCACTGAAAACAGACATAAAGACCAAAAATAGTTTCGTAACCTATCAAATTGACTTTTCACCCTTAGTATACCGTCATATTGTATTGCTTTTTTATGAAGACGAAGACAAAATAAATAGAGTCAGAGTTGACAAAAGGTTAAAGCGTCCAATTTTTCAATAGTTCTAAAGGAACAATAGTCCGTGGCGAATCAGGCGGCGATTTTGCTGATAGCCCTAAAGCGCTCGCGGATGGAATTAATTTTTGACACCCTGATCAAAACCAGCCCTGCGCAGCCCAGTGCGATGTTCCCCGGCCGCCGAACCACCAAGGGAGAAGGAAGATCATCGTACACGGAGTGAGGCAGCGTGACCGAGTAAACAGGTCTATTTGCTGCCGGGCAAGCCTCCTGTCCGCGGTGAAATGCCAGCAATTCCCCCCAATTTCCTTAATTTACCTTCCGAGATCGGCCAAATGAGGCTGGTTTACGACGCGACGGGCCGCAAGTGGTTTTAGAGCTTGCTTGCAGGTAGTCATTTTGGCTGCAAATGACAGGGTTGGGAACCTCGCTTCGTCTATTTCCTCGCCCGTAGCGCTGCTACGCGCTCAAAAATAGCCTGTCCCGCCGAATGGCGGGAAGCCTCGCGAGAACCCCAAACCTGTCATTTTCGCTTCAAAAGCACCACCTCCAAGCAAGCTCAAGTACGGGGAGTTCGGAACGACGAGCTACGCCTCGGGCATCGAGTACCTCGATGGGAAACTGGAAGCCATCTACGCGCCGGACGGCCGCATGGTGGCGGAATACGCTGGCGGGCAAATAACAAGGTACCGGGCGGAGTATTTTCATCAGGACCATCCAGTGAAGAATGGGGAAGGGGCCCTATTCTTCACTCGCGCGGCTCGTATTCTCCGACTTCAACCAGGACGGCATCGTGGGCCTGGGAGAAGACGATCCGGCGACGCCGTTGAATGAGCTGGAGATTACGCAGGCTGGAGCGCACCGCCGTCGCCAGAGGCTATGGCGGTCAAAGAGCAGAAGTCCCGGCATTTATCGCCGGGAAAAGCCACTATTATCCGTTTGGCATGAACCACCTGGGGCCCTGGTATGAGACGGTGGCGCCGGAGAATAAGTACCTGTATAATGGCAAGGAACTGAATGGGGATTATGAGATCAACCTCATGGATTATGGGGCGCGGTGGTATGATGGGGCGATCGGGAGGTGGACGGCGGTGGATCCGCTGGCGGAGCAAACTCCGTCATGGAGCGCTTTTAACTATGTTCACGGTAATCCGATCAGGTTAATTGACCCTTTGGGGCTAAGTGCAGAGGAAAAGGATGAAAGGTATTACAGAAGAAAAGCGGCATACGATATTTGGCAGACTCAGAGAGATGCCGAGTATGGATTATCTACTCCTCCATTAAGTGGCAATGGACCTTCAAATGGAGGAGATCAAGATGGAGGAGAGGAGAATAGCGATTGCTGTCCTGAATTTGAGTTTAATTATTCTAAGCAGTTGGGGTTCCAAAAAGAGAATAATTTGTTTAACCTTGAAAAATATACATCTCTACCAAATGAATACGCAAATCTCCTAACAGCTACAGAGGTTATGGCAGGAAGTTACTCGCTACAGGTATCTGGTTATATTAGAAGTAGGTCTATTAACGGCCCAGTTGGTTATGCTCCCACCAAATATGATTTCCTCAGATTGAGATATGGCCCCTTTAAAGGAAAAGCTGTTTGGAATTTAGGGCGGTTTACCGGTGCAGTTGGAGCCCCACTAACAATAGTCGGAATTGGAAATGCTTGGCTTTCTGATCAATCTGTTGGATGGAAAATAGCAGACACCTCAGCGGGAATAGCTTCTTTCGCGCCAGGAGGATTTGGGCTCACGTTTTATTATTTTATGGTGAAGACAGGCATTTCCAACTATAGACAATTTACTCCGCAACAAAAGATTGATCATTCTTTTAATTTTCATCCTGGCGGATTCATCCCGCGCAATTTATTTAAGAAGTGAAAAAGGTAAATTAAAAACCGGCTAATTAAAGCAACCATGGAGGTGTATATCAGTATTTACTCAAGTTTTTTCAATTTCTATAAAAAAATATTTCCTGGAGAAAAGTCACCAGATGTTTATTCAATTGCAGCATTAAGCTGTTGTGAAGTCTTCTGCTTCTTTTCTCTTGCACATTTATTTTTTCCTACTTTTAGCTTTACCACCTTAAGAGGATTAATAATGTATGTAATTTTCCTTTTGATTAACTATTTATTGTTCTTTAGATGGAAAAAATTGACCATAAATCAAAACCAAAAAATTAAACAAACCTCTCCTGTAATCAGTATCATGATTGTTATTGGATCGATTGCTCTATATATATTTTCAACACAATTGTTGGATTAACTTATTTGGCTTGGCCCGCTTCAGTCTCTGGCGACCAAAGCCTTTGATGACGGACGCAGGCGGAAGCCCGAACGTAGCTTCGGGAAGAATAAGTACCTGTATAATGGCAAGGAGCTAAATGGGGATTATGAGATCAACCTCATGGATTATGGGGCAAGGTGGTATGATGGGGCGATTGGGAGGTGGACAGCGGTGGATTCGGCGGCAGACCACCCGAATGTTGTGAGTTGGTCTCCTTACCATTGCTCTTACAATAATCCAATAACCAATATTGACCCAGACGGACAGCTGCCTGTTCCGCTTATTACAGGGGGAATTGGGGCTGCTGTCGGAGGTGGAGTGGTTGGATTTTTCACAACTAAGAGTATGTTTGGAGGCCGGGTTTGATGGCGAGAAGAGTCAATTATTTGATGAGATGAGGCGCTTTTTGCAGTTCGTACCTGAAAGGTACGGACAAAAGAAGCAACGAAATATCATCAAATAAGTGGCCTTCGTAGCCCAAAGATTGGCATCCAAACATACTCTAAAGGTACTTTGAAGCAAAAATTAAAGGGAGCTGGAAAAGGCGCACTTGGTGGTGCAGTTGGCGGGTTTGTAGTTGGCTCTGGTGCTGGGCTTATTGGTGGTGTTGGCCTGACCGGAGGAAGCGCAGTTTTAGCGACTGGAGCTGCAGGTGGTATTGGAGGAGCAGCTTCCAGCCTTGCAGTTCAAGGTTTAGAAATAGGTTTGGGGGAAAGAGAAAGCATTTCAGGAGATGAAGTGGTTACAGATGCCTTAATAGGTATTCCTGCAAATATATTAAGTGCAGGTGCTGGTAATTTTGTTAATGATGCTGTTGAAGGCGCGATAAAATCTAGGGTTAATAAATCTGCTTTGCGAGAGCTAAAAAGAACATTAGAAAGACTTTGAAAAAAGATCCAAATATTTCCACTAAAGGAGCACGGAGAGCAGCCAATGCAACTGCTAAAGAAGTCATGAAAAGCAGAACTGGTCAGCTATCAACGGTTAAAGTAACTATCCAATCTGGTTCTGTAGTATCAATTGAAGCTGGAGTACAAACTGTTACCTCTAGAGTAGATGAAAATGTTGGAGATGAAAACAGATAATACAAGTCGAATCGTTATGATAGCTTTACTATTTATAATGATTTTCATTATGAGCTATTTTATTAATCTGAATTTGCCATATTGGTATTTTAGGCTAGAACATACTGAAGTTCAGGGAAAGTTGAAAATGTTCAGGAAGTCGGAGAAGGGTATTACAAAGTAAGGTATAGCTTTTTGTCAGAAGGAGTGGATAGAAAACGAGAAAGAAGCGTCAAAACTGCATTTAAGTTTAAAGAAGGTGATCCCATTATGGTTATGTATAATAAACATTTTCCAAACTATGTTGAGATTGAGGGAGTTGATAGCTCTCCAAATTTTTTTAGAACATTACTACCCGTAATATTGCCGTTAGCCTGCACAATTTTTCTGATTTTGGGGTTTATTGGGAAAATAGACCTAGATAAATTTTCATGAGACTTACAAAGCCTTCGCTCTGCAGACTTAGCTATTTAGTTGATATGGTGCGGCTCAAAATACTGGGCTTTCCGGGAGGAACTGGCAGGCATTCCGGGTGTGTACCGGCGCAATGAACGCATTCATGTGGGCAATGCTCAGCAGAGCTTCCTGGCGGTAAGCCCTGAGGGTGAAAAGGAAGAGGTATCGTTTCAAATGCTGCTAAGCGACGGCTTGAGTTATTCGGGTGAAACCAAACTGAAGCCCACCGGCCCGCCTTCTGAAGAGTGTACGCCGGCGCCTCCTGTTTGTACGGAGGTGGATAGGCAGGAGCAGGAGGAATCGGTGGCTCTGATCCATAGTGAGATGTGTAATACGTACTTTGTTCTATGCCGTTTCCGCTCACCATCTACCTGGTTCAACTCTGCGATGGCTCCACGATGTACATCCTCGGCGAAGGCTTGCTGAACCTGCTCGACTACCCCTACACGATACTGGACGAGCTGGTGCTGAATTCGCCTGATGAGGAGATCAGCGTGGTGGTTACTTCGCGCCGCCCCCTGTTTGCCATGAAGTTCCAGGAATATGAACGCAACGGCAATATCAAGGAACTGCGCTGGAAGATCACCAACCGGGCGCCAAAGTACTATCGGTATTCCTACGGCCGCTAAACAGGGTTACGTCGGCTGCTTATGGCTACCTGCAGGCTACCCCCGCAGTGCCCCAATCGCCAACGGCTTTCCGGTTTGGGCCGCCGGTGAGCGCAGTGCCTTCGGAGGAGTATTCCGTGCCGGGCATCGGCTATGATGCGGTGGGGAATATCCTGAATATCCGGCGGATGGGCATGGCGCCCGGCGCCGATTGTTTCGAGCCAAAGGTTATCGACGACCTTCAGCTGATTTACGATGCTTCCAGCAACCGGCTGAATAAAGTACAAGACTCCGCGCCGGTAGCCGGCAGGCCCTACGGCTTCAAGCCAGGAGCTGGCGATGATGCACAGTATATCCATGACGCCAACGGGAACCTGGAATTTGACCCCCACAAGGGCTTGACGATGCGGTACAATTTCCTTAATTTACCTTCCGAGATCGGCCAAATGAGGCTGGTTTACGACGCTACGGGCCGCAAGTGGTTCAAGTACGGGGAGTTCGGAACGACGAGCTACGCCTCGGGCATCGAGTACCTCGATGGGAAACTGGAGGCTATCTACGCCCCGGATGGCCGTATGGTGGCGGAGTATACTGGGGGGCAGATAACAAGGTACCGGGCGGAGTACTTCCACCAGGACCATCTTGGTAACACCCGGCTTGTGTTCTCCGACTTCAACCAAAATGGTATTGTTGACCTGGAGGAGGATGATCCGGCGACGCCCTTGAATGAACTGGAGATCACTCAGGAAAGCCACTATTATCCGTTCGGGATGAACCACCTGGGGCCGTGGTACGAGACGGTGGCGCCGGAGAACAAGTACCTGTATAATGGCAAGGAACTCAGCGCCGACTACGAGATCAACCTCTACGAGTATGGGGCGCGGTGGTACGACCCGGCGGTGGGAAGGTTTACGGGGGTGGACCCGATCGCGGAGGAGTTTCCGTGGGTGAGTACGTATAATTATGCGGAGAATGAGCCGGTGGCGAATATTGATTTGCATGGCCTGCAGAAAGTTTTAGCGATCACTCAGATAGGTATCAACTCGAGTGGGAAAAATTTTGTCATCCAGTCCTCTACAATACCAAAACCATCTGAAGGAAACTACAACCATTTATATTCCGTTTATGCTAATCCAACCAAATATGGGGATAAAGGGCGGTTAGAAGTCCTACACAATGTAGATAGGGGAATTGTAATTGAAAAATATACCGCTGATAAGGGCTTTTTAGACTATTTTAAGGATTTATTTGATGGACAAGCCAATGGAGGAATCCAGTTTAGTTTAAGTTTTGGGAAAGGAGAAGAAACTAGAAGCAGCGAATTTGCGGAAGTAGGAGAGAGTCTCGATGAACTGCTCAGTGCTTTTGGAGTGACTGCTTCCACTGCTAATATGCCTCCAAAAAACAAAGTTGAGGATATTATCAGGTTAATATTTAATACCTATTCAAATGCAAATGAAGTTGTAGGCGCAATGAATAATAAATCATCAGACCCCTCGACAAGAGAGCCAGTTGATTCGATTTGTAATTCATGTTCCGGACCTCCCCATGATGGTTTGCCATATAGAACAATAGATCGGGATGGCAACCCTATTGATACGATTGATTAACTCCAAAAAATATGTCGAATATATGAAGTTCTCAGGTTGGTTCCTTGCGGTGATTTTGGGTTTTCTTTTATTTTTAAATGTTTACCCTGATACCGATCAAGATTTGTTTTACCAAAAAGTTACTTTCCCTAATGGCAGTTATGCCTATAAGATTAAAATTGGCCCAAACAACGACATAATCGAGATAGGCATAAGTAGAGATGGTGACCTAAATTATTTTGTCAATTACCCCCCAAAGCATGAGCAAATTATTTCATTTTTCTCCAACGGTGTCATTCAATCCAAAATTAAGAAAGATAAAAATGAGGAAACTCAAGGTAGAGCATATTACTTCAATGAAAATAGTGGGAATCTTTCAAGTGAATACAATTATGAGGATGGAGAAAAAAAAGGGACTGCTGTTTCTTTTCACGATTCTACAGGTCGCATAAAAGAAGTAATGCGTTACAATGATAATGGAGAATTGTATTTTCGTAAAATTTTTGATGGACAAGGTAATCTAATTAAAACAGAGGGGAGTGAATAACCGCAGGCTGGAGCGCTCCGCCGTCGCCAGAGGCTATGGCGGTCAAAGAGCGGAAGTCCCGGCATTTATCGCCGGGAAAAGCCATTACTATCCGTTTGGCATGAACCACCTGGGGCCGTGCTTCGTCCGCCATAGCCCCTAAGGGCGAAGGCGGGCTTCGTGCACCGTAGCCTCGGCGAAGGTGTAGTACGAGACGGTGGCTCCGGCCGAAGCGCAGCGAAGGTCCCGTACCTGAAAGGTCGGGAAGAACAAGTACCTGTATAATGGCAAGGAGCTGAATGGGGATTATGAGATCAACCTCATGGATTATGGGGCCAGGTGGTATGATGGGGCATTGGGCAGGTGGACGGCGGTGGATCCGAGTGCGGAGAAATATGAATCATTGACACCGTATGCTTATGTAGGTAATATGCCTGTAAAGGCTGTTGATCCAGATGGTAGAGAAATTATAATAATACTAGGCAGAGATGAAAATGAAAATATCTCAAAAACCGTAAAATATTCTAATGGCAAGTTATATAACAATGACGGGAGCCTATATGCAGGAAATGATAGATTTGCCTTATATGTCAAAAGCCATTTAACTAAATTGGAGTCATTAGAAGATAATTATGTGAGAGAAGTAGTTTCTTCTTTAGCTTCAAGTTGTTACTCCCACTATATTGAGGGTAATGACTTTGAATATGGTGGTGCAACTACAAGTCCTCTTAAAAGTGCAAACTCTGCAAATGAAGGCGTTCCCCAAGGATCATTTCTTAACATTCCCGAAACAGAAGAATTATTCAAACAAAGATTAGGAAAGGAAGGAGTTGAATTTTCATCAACAGCAATTATTGGCCATGAATTGCAACATGCTTATGAATTAGATCAAGGTTTAAAGGAAGGAGAATATTTTATTAAAAATAGTGCAGATGATCCTTCTGAACAACGCGCTGTAAATTTTGAGAACAGAATTAGAAGAGCATTAGGGCTTAAACTTGATTGGAGTTATGGAAACAAGGAAATTCCTAAATCAGCGAGAGAAGACATTTCCAAAAAACGATCAACCAAAGATGATGCACCAAAATCTTACTAGGATAACGATAATTAGTCTTTTAACATTTTGTGTAGGTTTTTTTGTTGCCCAATATTTTTGTGGATTAAAGGGTACAACAATAAATAATAAAGAAAATGTATATATACAAGAGCTGATTTTGCATAAACATTTAAAACTACAATTAAGCTTGCCGATAAAAAATGACAGTTTAGCATTCATAACATCAGACAATCTATTTAGATTATATGCAAATGAAGGATATTGGTATTTATATCCTTCCTTAGAAAGCTTCTTTGAAAAAACATTAATTGGAGAGATAGATATTTCTCAAAAAATTGATGCAAATCTTGAAGTATATGGTGTTGAAATATTGAAAAAAGAATCTTTTTTAGTAGAATCTTATAAGAAATCAGGATTAAGCTTCTTAATTGGGAAATATCTTGAAAAGGCAGGAAGAAATGACTTTAAATTGATTGATGAAAGCAATGATTTAGAAGAATTGGGCACTATCGTTTATATAATGAACATTAACGACTATTTTGCGGTGATAAATGAAAGAAATTCAAGCTTGTTTTTTACTAAATTCTTGTCCAAAGATTAAGCTTCGATACCCCAAACGGCCGCCAGTAGACCTTGCTCGTTACGACGTATCGTCGTACACGGCCCAAAGTCCAGGGCTTCTGCCCTATCTGGAAAGTATTACCGTCGGGCAACCCGTCCAGGAGCCCCTGGCAAGCTACAGCTGTGAACAACGCAGCCTAACAGGCCGGCCACTGCCCTCCACAAATACCGCCTGGGGAGAAACGATAATCCAGAGAAAACCGTTATCTTTATATTTACAAAAACTAATGATCATGAGTGCGGTAGAAATCAGAGCCGAGATCCAGTCCTATCTGGAAAAAGTACAGGATGAAAGCTTTCTCAAAGTGGTCCATTCCATGTTGGATGCTTATGTGCGCGAGCATGAAGACCCTATTATCGGCTATGATGTTGACGGCGTTCCTCTTTATGCGAGTGTAGCCAGGAAACTGTTCAAAGAACAGCTGGAGGGGGTAGAACGAGGAGAGTACATCACGATCGAGGACCTGGAAAAGAAATGGAAAAATGGTAACCTACAAGGTTGTCGTGACTCCAATGGCTCAGAATAGTTTACGCAGGATCAGTAGCCGCATCGAACAGGAAGCTTCTGCCGAAATGGCGGTAAAAGTTCGCCGGGCAATAGGAAAAACCATAAAGAGCCTGGCGCGTTTCCCAGAGTCTCATGAAAAGGAACACTACCTCTGCGACGGGCAGCAAATATACCGCAGAGTGCTAAAATGGGACTACCGAATCATCTACTCCATCAACGACGAAAAGCTCATCGTATCCGTTGTTGAAATTACCCACAGCAACCGAAGCCAGGAATCTATCGAGCGCCGGGTTAAAGGCTGACCCTGAGAAAAGCCATACCACGCCGTTGCCCTACCCCCTTCTTCATCAAAACCAACCCCACTTGGCTCGCTGCGGGGTTACCGATCCGCCGAAACCCCAGAGGCAAAAGAGGCTCATCGCACGCGGACTGAGGTAGCGTGACCGGATAAACTCGTCCTTTTGCGGTAGGCAAGCCTCCTGTCCGCAGTGAAGATGCCAGCAATTCTCCCCAATTTCCTTAATTTGCCGCTAAACAGATCGGGCAAATGAGGCTGGTTTACGCCCGTAGCGCTGCTACGCGCTCAAAAATAGCCTGTCCTGCCGAATGGCGAAGCCTCGCAAGTGGTTCAAGCTACGGGGAGTTCGGAACGACGAGCTATACCTCGGGCATCGAGTACCACGACGGGAAACTGGAGGCCATCTACGCGCCGGACGGCCGCATGGTGGCGGAGTATACAGGTGGCACGATCACCAGGTACCGGGCGGAGTATTTTCATCAGGATCATTTGGGTAATACTCGGCTGGTGTTCTCGGACTTCAACCAGAATGGTATCGTGGGCCTGGGAGAAGACGACCCGGCGACGCCGCTGAATGAGCTGGAGATCACTCAGGAAAGCCATTACTACCCGTTCGGGATGAACCACCTGGGGCCGTGGTACGAGACGGTAGCTCCGGAGAACAAGTACCTGTATAATGGCAAGGAGCTGAATGCCGACTACGAGATCAACCTCTACGAGTACGGGGCGCGGTGGTACGGCCCGGCGGTGGGGAGGTTTACGGGGGTGGACCCGATCGCGGAGGAGTTTCCGCATTTGTCGGTTTATAATTATGCGAGTAATGACCCGGTAAGGAATATTGACTTGCATGGGCTTCAGGGAGTTCCCTACAACATGATAGTTGATGTTGCTGCTTGGTTTGGGAAAAATGTCCTGAATTATGAGAACTATGACTATGAAGCCAAGCAAGAGGAGTATGATTTTGACCACAAATATGATGAAGGATTACTGGGGCCCGTAGATGCGAATTACGGAAACCAAAACACAACCGAAGCTTTAGGTGGGTTTGCGGAAAATGCAGCAACGGTAGCGGAAATTCCTCTTATGGCTGATGGGGTGAGAAGCAAATCCCCCAAGGGTAGTTTTTCTCCAAAATTTGCAACTTCGCCGGTTGATGATTTTTCTGCCAATGTTTCTATAACTATTCATAAGGGCAAACAAGGAAAACATATTTCTGGCCATAATAATTACCAAGAAGGAAAAAGCATTCTTACTGAAATGCACAATCATTGCTCGATGATTTCCATTCTGGAAACACGAAATCATCTCAGGTTATTAATGAAAGTAAGGTTCGGGTGGACTTTGGCAGAAAAATTGGTGACTACATTGATCCATCAACTGGCGAATCCGTTCCGACTAACACCGGGATAATTCATACAGGCAAGAAAGGAGCTCACATTGTTCCTGCACGGCCACTCAAGTAAATGTTACTTATTATGGAAAATTCAAATAAGTTGTTACTTTCTGCTCAACGTGCTTCTTTAGGAATGATAACCTCAAATATGAGGGCAATAACGGTAGGAGTAAAAAATGATAAGTTGTTCATTACTGTCTTCTTTGAAAATACCCCTTCAGAAGAAGAACTAGAGCTTATAAGTGAAATGGCAGCAGAGATTATTGCTGATTTTCCATATGTAAATTCTTCAGTTGAAGTTCCAGTCACAACCTCTGATAATATCAATAACCTGAAACGTCTAGACTTTTGGGTATTTAAGCGTTATGAACTGGATTAAGTCCCGCTGCCGTTCTACCTGTACTGCTCGGTGCGATACCGTATAGACAGCACAGGCTGTATCCCGTACACAGCCCAAAGCATATGACGCTTTCCGGCTGCCGCCTCGGCCAGGCATATCCGCCTGTATCGGCCCGAGCCCGAAGCTTCCCGCTTTCGTTATCAACTACAGCGGGCGGGGAGCGAAGGCGGGGTACGAGACGGTGGCGCCAGCTGTAGCGCACCGCCGTCGCCAGAGGCTATGGCGGTCAAAGAGCGGAAGTCCCGGACGTAGCTTCGGGAAGAGTAAGTACCTGTATAATGGCAAGGAGCTGAATGGGGATTATGAGATCAACCTCATGGATTATGGGGCCAGGTGGTATGATGGGGCTGTTGGGAGGTGGACGGCGGTGGATCCGCTGGCGGAGGAGTACTATCCCTGGTCGCCTTATAACTATGCATTAGGAAACCCCATTCGATTTATTGATCCTGATGGGAGGAGTGTTGATAACATTATTATTGATGCTGATGGTAACGAGGTGAAAGAAAAGGAGATTTTATATGACCTCCAAAAGTTGACAAATGACCGGTTAGATATTGTCAAGGGTGAAGTGGTAATAGTGGAAGCAGGAACAGCTAATCCAGGTAAAGACCTCACTGAAGGAACGGCGTTGGTTGCAGCCCTTATAACAGATAACACTACTACTACCATAAGACAGGATCCATCAAGGACTAACGGGACTTTTGCGGCAAATCCAACTACTGGAAAAGAAATTAATGGTGAACCGTCTGAGGGGCAAGAATATAGTGCAAATGTATATTATCAAGGAGAGAGCCCTAATACAGTTAATGCGGATGGCAGTAGGGGTATTGACAATGGAGCATTTATAACACTAGGGCATGAGCTTAACCACGCTCGTGATTTTGTGAAAAATCAATTTACCAGATCAACCCTTCCGCCAATGTCTGATTTTGATACCAAAACTGTACAGACTAAGTTCAAGGTTAGGGAGTTCAATACAAGAGTTTTGAGAATAAATTACGTAATGAGCATAACATTAAGGCTAGGGCTTTACCAGATACCTTTTCATTTTCTCATACTAGCCAAATCCTTGCTAAAACCTCTGTTTCATGAATCCAAATAGCAAGTACTATAAACGCCTTGTTTTTTCTATGGGTTGTTTTTTCTAAGAATAGCAGCGCCATTAGCAGCGCAAAATCAGCTAAATCTAAATTATGATAGCCTGTCAGTTAGTTTTGAAAAGATCAAAACTGCTGTTTCTCAAGACACTATAGAGAAAAAGATATCAGTTTTTAACAGATGATGATTTTGAATTTGCGTATTCGAATAGTTTTATTCACCTATTGAAAAGGATCCTAAATAAGATTGCCCTGCCGATTAGTCCTGATTCATTGGATAGGATAAGTATAATCAGGTGTTATTATTCAACTGATGCTTACTCTCTCTGGTTCATTACTTTGATTAATACTTCAGAAGAACATTTCGTATATTATTATGAAGACAATTCAGGAGCCAGCAAAGCGGAATTTGTTGGAAAAACTGAAGGAAATGATTTCATCAAAAGAGAAGCAGACCACCTTTTTTAACGTAAGGGAAACAAAAAGTGAGGATTATATGGTTGTTGCTGAAATAGAGGATAACACCTTTAAGTCCTTCAAGGCTACTCAGACATTTCACTTTTTAGATATAGTGTTTTTATAGACTTGTTGGAACTAATAAAGGCAAAAGGCTGCCATTAACGAGGCTGGCTATTTCAACCTCTCACGTTGTATCTCCACTTGCCTCTAAGATTAAAAAATGCACGGCTCGCAGCAAGCTTAGTACTCTGTAAATTAAGTTCTTGCTTGTTTTGGGATGGGAATTTTGATGGAAGACAAGGCGCGAGGAAGGAAGATAGCCTTAGCTACCTGACTGATCGAGCAACGCAGTATTTCATCAAAAGGCACTGCCAAAACTGGAAGCTACTTATTTTACAGAGTACTTAGGGGCCGGAGAAAAATAAGTTCCCCGTTTCAGGCGAGCTATTTTTTTGCTAGACGAGGCGTGAGGAGGAAGCATAGCGGGGCTACGTGACCAACGAACAACGAAGTATAGCGGAAAAATAGCCGTATCAAATGGGGAAGTTATTCTTCGCCGGGTACTCTTAGCTCACACACATTTCAAAGTGGCGAGGTCTACCCCTATAAGAGCAGTAGGAATGTTATCAAGCTATGCCCCTTCTAATGCGAAGCTACCTGCCCTGGCTACCCTGGCTCTTGAGTTGAAGCCACTATGGCCAGGGAGCTGGAGCTGTTGCTGGAGCGCAAAGAGCGTTATGCCCTGCTCGGCATCCGAAATAAAGTAACGATGAGCTTGTTGGTGTACCATACCTGGCGCTTAAAGAGGTGGTTGGGCTTACTGTTGAAGATGTGAACCTGGAAAAGGCAGCATCTACATCAGGGCTTCCGCCAAAGCCAATGCGCGCCGGCTGCCCTTGCAGGGACAGCAGAGCCTGTGGCTGTACCGCTATCTGAAAGAAGCCCGGTACAAGTTGCTCAAAGAGCCTACCCCAGTACTGATACTCACCAGCCGCGGCACCCCGGAGCGCGGCGAAGGCATCCACTACCTGGTGGAAACCTTCCGGTAAAGTTCCCCACCAAGCGCCTAACTCCGACTACCATCCGCCAGAGCGTGCTGGCTGGTATACTCAAGAGCGGGCAGGGCTTGCGCCAGGCGCGGTGCCTTCGCCATTACCACCGCAAGCCAGCGCTACGGAGGAAAGTACCGCCAGGGACAACCTGGAGAGTACTCAAGGCAGTAATCGATAAATATCATCCGCAATAGAAACCATTTTTGATGATAAAACCGTTATCTTTATGAATGTACAAGTAACCAATCAAACACAAGTGTTCATGGGCGCAGAACAAATCAAAGAGATTTTACACCTTCGTATCGAGCAGGCAGATGAAAGCTTCCTGAGAATCCTTCATGCTATGACAGAAGCTTATGCGCATGAGCACCTGGAAGAGAGCAAAGAGCAAAGGATAGCCTCGTATGAAGGGGCTTAAAGCCAATGACGAAAGAAGAGTTGGTAGCCAGAGCTTTAGCCTCTCAGGAAGATATCGAAGCAGGTACTGTTTACATGATATCGAAGAAGTAGAGCAGAAGTTAGGCTTATGAAGTTGCGCTTTACCTCAAATGCTCTTCGGCGGCTTACACAAATATCAGACTACCATAATGATACAGGAAACCCTGAAAAGGGGCGCCGCATTACCAGGCAGATATTAGAGTATGTTTGAGGTAATCTTTGGGCTACGAAAGTACTTATTTGATGATATTTCGTTGCTTCTTTTGTCCGTACCTTTCAGGTACGAACTGCAAAAACGCCTCATCTCATCAAATAATTGACTCTTCTCGCCATCAAACCCGGTACCTCAAACATACTCTTAGTACCGTGCCAATGAACTGGAAGGCTATCCTGAACTAGAGTACGAAGAAGATAACTTACGTGAACTAGGAAAGGGGCATCGCTCCTTGCTAGTAGGGACACTGTACAAGATTATTTACTTGATCGCTAAGCCGTTTATCATTATCACAGACATCTTTGATACTCGTCAGGATACAGATAAAATGAAACCCTGAATGGAATGCACCGCGCAAACCCAGCCCCCACGCAGTAAAAAGGTGTTCGGGAGCTGCTCCACTCCCTGCCCGGCAGCCCGCAAAGGCAGCCGCAACGGGCGCCCGCTAAAATAGCCCCTAGGAGCCTGTCGGAGAAGTGTTGGTGAGGCGAGAACAAGCAAATATTATTCTGAACGAGGCGCGATGAAGGAGCATAGTGGCGCTACGCGACTGAAAAGCAACGAAGTGCAGAACAATATTTGTCGTTCGCCGTCCATCAAATACTTCTCCGGCTGGCTCCTAGGACTTCTGCTCATGAAATGGGACATCTTTTAGGACTTGGACATCGTAATCATGATACAAGTAATCTTATGGCACAAGGTCAATCATATAAAAGAGGTAATGATATTAACTCCACGCAACTATTGACTATTCAAAAGTCTTTAATATCTCCAACCTTTCTTTCTGCGCGTCTGAATCATGGTAATAACAGGCAATATGGAATGGCTTTATATCCTTTTAGATTTGTAAAGGAGTTGTTCAAAGATGAAGATTGAAAATACATGTAGTTTAAGACAAAACTCTTTTTGAGCTTTACACTTACAGCATTCTAAAAAGCTGAGGTTATGGGTTTAAATGGCTACAGATAAAGCATATATCTGTATTTAAGCTGTTTGAAAAAATGAACTAAAGGACATGAAAAAAAACACTAAAGTTAATTTTAGCAATCATATTGCCTTTTTTTGTTTTTTTGAGGTGTATTACTATTCTATAGAAGGGGTAACATTGTCTTTTTTCATACAAGATGAAAGAGTATTTAGTGACAGTTCGGAAACAGTAATTATTGAATATGAAGGTAAGCATGAAGAATTTGTATTAGATAGAGAACAATTAGTGATCGGCGGACATGCATATGATAACTTTTCTTTCGATGTGATGAAAGTTCATCAGGGATAGCCTTAAGTCTAGTGTGTCTAAAACCTATCCCATTGTTCAATGGATTGTTATCAACGTATATAATGATAGTACTATTGTAACCTCAAATTTCACACCAATATTATTACAATAATACCCCCGATGCCTATCGGGGACTACCCCATTTGGCATGAACCACCTGGGGCCGTGCTTCGTCCGCCATAGCCCCTAAGGGCGAAGGCGGGGTACGAGACGGTGGCGCCAGCTGTAGCGCACCGCCGTCGCCAGAGGCTATGGCGGTCAAAGAGCGGAAGTCCCGGACGTAGCTTCGGGAAGAATAAGTATTTGTATAATGGCAAGGAGCTGAATGCCGACTACGAGATCAACCTCTACGAGTACGGGGCGCGGTGGTACGGCCCGGCGGTGGGGAGGTTTACGGGGGTGGACCCGATCGCGGAGGAGTTTCCGCATTTGTCGGTTTATAATTATGCGAGCAATGACCCGGTGGGGAATATTGACTTGCATGGGCTTCAGGGAGTTCCTTATGTAGTCGGAGAAATTCTGAATCGAGTAGAGAATGTATTTGCTCCAGTTAAAGAGAAGTATGATGCTATAAAAGCAACGGGAGAAACGCAAAAAAGGGCACAGTTGGTTACAAAAGGGACAGGCAATGTGGTATTTGGTGTTCTGGGTACACTTGGAGCTGTTGCCCTTGCTCTAGAATCAGGAGGAGCCTCTGGAGTTGCAATTCCATTCACTTTAGGAGAAGTAAGTATTGGAGCGGCTCAAATAGTAGATGGTTTCTTTGGGGATGCAGACCCTAATTCAAATCTGCATAATACAGGAAGTATACCTGGACTTGTCACAGCGCAAGCCGGAGGATCTTCCGAAGCAGTACAACTTGCAGATGCCATAGGCCAATTTACTCCTGGAATCCTTACTGGAGGAAATATTCTTGGTGGGGCCAAAGATGCAGCTCAGGCGGTTAAATCTTTATCAAAAGGTAACATTAAAGAAGGTATGACACAAGCTGCGCAGTCCTATGATGCATTCAATGATACAAAAGGAGTGATAGAGGCAGCAGAAGTTTATAGAGAAAGAGGAAAAGGGAAATGCTCTCTGAAAAGAAGTGATGGAAATAAAAAGGTTTATCAATGGACAATAGTGAAAACTTGTTCTCAAGTTCAATGAGTAGCTTTTGGCGCTTCTTCATGGTGGTGAATGCCTTTACCATCTTTATTGCATTCATTTTTGACCGGTATGACTTTTTTCTCTATTTAGTGACTTTGGGGATTTTTGACCTTTCAATCCTTTTTTGTACTTTTTATAAAAAGAGTTGAGAGTATGTCAAGGTGAATGAGATCAATAAAGAAGTAGAAATATCGTCAATATGCTGTTTTGGAAAAAAGGAGATAAATAATGTGAGTATTGATGAAATGCAGATACAGTATAGAGAAGAACAAGTCAGCCGAGCAACAAGATACCGGATATTAAAAGTTTTCAATAAAGATGGCGGTTTAATATTCCGAATATCACCTAGCTTGCTGATTTGGGATAAAGAAAAAATTGATAAATTAACCAAAAAGCTTTTGGAGTTAGGGGTTAGTCCTGATTAGTTCACAGGTACTTTGTTCATAACGACGTATCGTCGCAAAACGCCCCAAAGCCCAGGGCTTCCGCCCTACAAAACAAAGCAAAATCCGAAAGCCCGGCGCTACGGAGAAGTACCGCCGGAATAACCCCAAACCATCGACAAATACTATCCGAAACAGCAACCTTTTTCATGATAAAACCGTTATCTTTATGTTTACAAAAACTAATGATCATGAATGCTGTCCAGATCAGAGCCGAGATTCAGTCCTATCTGGAAAAAGTACAGGATGAAAGCTTTCTCAAAGTGGTCCATTCCATGTTGGGAACCTACGTTGAAGAACAGGAAAAAGAGATTATAGGGTATCGTACGGACACGCACGAACCTGTCTACAGGAAGGGCTCGCCGAGAAGTTCGATGCCATTGTTGCTCGGGTGAAAGAAGGTGGCTTTATTACATTAGAAGAGTTAGAAGCCGAATCCGAAAACTGGTGAAAACGTATCAGGTAGCCATCTCTGAAGAGGCAAGGCAGAACCTCAAGGAAATCATTGGCTACATCCGCCGGGCTGACTCTGATGCAAAAGCAAAATACGTTCGTACCGAAGTATTGAAACTAGTGCGCTCCTTAGTCAAACTGCCAAACCGCCACCCCACATTGTTGGTTTCCGAAGCTTCCGGGCTTACTTACCGTTATGTACCGAATAAGTTCAAAGTGAAGATTATCTACCACGTCGAAGAAGAGCAGGCTCAGCAAGTCATTGTGGTACGTATGTATCACGATCGACAGAGCCTGAAAGAACTGAAAAAGCAGTTGCCGTAGAAGGGCTCCTGGAATATAACATTGCCGGTAAGACTTCGGCGTGAGCTCAGTCGAACGCACCCCGACAACCTGTCGTTCTCTACGGTGCTGTACAAAACTCATTTTCCCGACAGCAGCTACTATTGGGCATTCCGCCAGGAACTGGAAAATGTCCCAGGCGTCTATACGCAATCGAAACGGATACACATCGACAACCCGAACCAGCAACTTTTCCTGGAAAGGGAAGCGCCAGTGAAGAATGGGGAAGGGGCCCTATTCTTCACTCACCCGGCTCGTATTCTCCGACTTCAACCAGGACGGCATCGTGGGCCTGGGAGAAGACGACCCTGCGACGCCGTTGAATGAGCTGGAGATGACCCAAGAGGCGCACTACTATCCGTTCGGGATGAACCACCTGGGGCCATGCTTCGTCCGCCATAGCCACCGCTTGGGCCAACAGGGGAGCTGACAACTTTCACCGGCTGCCGAAGCTTCAGGCGTAGGCATGCGAGTTGTCTGCTCCCTTCTCCCGGAAACCTTGCGGTAATGCTCCAGGTGCGACTGAACATCATAATGAGAGGCCAAAGCAAAAAAGCCTGTAACAGTGTTGGTGTTACAGGCAATCAAATGTAATTAATGGCATAAATTCCATTTATCCAGGTCTCTCTTTGAAATAAGAAGATTTACTAGACTTTGGACGGTCCAACGGTGAAGGCGGACACGAGCGAAGCGACTGACGGAGTAAATCGGAAATCGGAAGGCGGAAAATTAGCGTCAAACGCCTATTTAGTGCCGTATTCCGACTTCCGACTTCGCACTTCCGACTTACGTCCAAAGTCCAGAAGATTTAGGGGCCGGAGAAAAATAAGTTCCCCGTTTCAGGCCAGAGATTTTGTCGCTGTACAACCTGCTGCTCGCCGCAAGGCAGGCAGGGATCGGCATCAAATGGGGAAGTTATTCTTCGCCGGGCCCTTAGAGCGTGTTTTTTGGCCAGGCATACTGCCTGGCCATTATGACCGAAGTTTCATCCCTGGGAGATTGCAGGTAAAATTTGACATTCGGCATGAGGTGGCATATAAGGTGGCCCAAATTCGGTGAAAATAGTATAGGCTCGTTCTTTCCTACTCTCTAAAACACATTTAAATCCGCTGATTTTAAAGAACGAGCCTATACAAATTACAAAAAATCTGCATTCCTATGCAGGAACTAGAGCTGATTAAAAGAGTTTAAGAAGCAACTGTTACTGCCGCTGCTGCTTTCTTCACTGTCTTGATGATCCGGGCCGCCACCTTGTAGGGGTCGGCGGCAGAGTTCGGCCGGCGGTCTTCCAGGTACCCCTTCCAGCCATTCTCCACCGTAACCACCGGAATGCGGATGGATGCACCACGGTCAGAAATGCCGTAGCTAAACTTATCGATCGACTGGGTTTCATGCAGGCCGGTCAGGCGCAGGTGGTTATCGGCGCCGTAGACATCGATGTGCGCTTTGATCACCTCGGGAGAAGCGCCGAAGGCGGAACACACCTTGTCGTAAATTTCCTTACTGCCGGCATTGCGCAGGAGCGAGTTGGAGAAGTTGGCGTGCATACCGGAGCCGTTCCAATCGCCCGAAACCGGCTTGCAGTGCCAGTTGATACCCAGGCCGTATTTTTCAGCGGTGCGCTCCAGCAGATAGCGGGCTACCCAAATCTGGTCGCCGGCATCCTGAGCGCCTTTGGCAAAGATTTGGAATTCCCACTGGCCGGTAGCCACCTCAGCGTTGATGCCTTCTACGTTCAGGCCGGCATCGATACAGAGGTCGAGGTGTTCCTCAATGATCTCGCGGCCGTAAGCTTTGCCGGCGCCGACACCGCAGTAGTAAGGGCCCTGTGGAGCGGGAAAACCACTGGCCGGGAAACCATAAGGCTTATCTGTTTCCAGGTCCCAAAGGAAGTATTCCTGCTCGAAACCGAACCAGAAGTCGTTGTCGCCGTCATCGATGTGCGCCCGGCCGTTGGTGGGATGGGGCGTACCGTCCGCATTCAGCACTTCGCACATTACCAGATAGGCGCTTTTGCGCGCCGGGTCCGGATAGATGGCTACCGGCTTCAGCAGGCAGTCGGAAGAATTGCCAGGGGCCTGCTCAGTGGAGGAGCCGTCGAACGACCACATCGGGCAGTCGTCCAGCTCTCCGCTGAAGTCTTTGATTATTTTTGTTTTGCTACGCAGGCTCTGCGTAGGCTTGTAACCGTCTAACCAAATGTACTCTAGTTTGAATTTTGCCATGATTACTGTACTATTTTGAATGTTCGAAAATGTTTTTCAAAAGCTATACACTGCCGCCACCAGCACGACCGGCAGCGATTGGGTCAATTTTCCCCCATCGCCGGGGAAGACCTCGTTGGGGGAATGGTCCACCCGAAATTCCGGGATGATGGTCAACGCCCCGATGTGGAAGTTGCCGGAAGCCGTCAGGCTCAGCACACTGCCATCGGTGGCGCCGAGGATTTCTCCGTCGGGGTCTCCAATATACTCGCCACGCAGGCCCAGCGTAAACAGTTCACTGAAGGCATAGTTGGCGTACAATGCGGCGCCAAACCAGCTGGTGTTGTCTCCTTCCGCCACCGCATTCGTCTTGGAAGTAGTATTGACGCCTACCCCCAGCGCTTCGCTAACCTGGAAAGTAGCGGTCAGGTCCACCTGATGGCCGAAAACATCGGAGGACAGGCTATCGCCTTCCACATCTTTCCCACCGATGTAATTCAGATAAATGCCCACACTCTCATTAGAGTAGGACAACTGAGCGCCCAGGTGCTTTCCGGGAGTGAAGTCAAACTTACTGTCCGTATCGTCGAACAGGCCTACCATTGCTCCAAAATGCTCCGATAAGGCAAAGTCGGCCTTCAGGCCGGTGTGATAAAACGGCCCGTTGGAGAACATGTAAGAAGTGCTGTAGTTGATGTTGCCTGGTGCGTCGATAATTTCATAACCAACATGGGTGCCAAAATTGCCAAAGGTAAAGGTCAACCAATCAGCCGGGCTGTAGGTGACAAACAATTGCTTGATGGCCGCAAGGGTGGTGCCGTTAAAACCGTTGGCTACCTCCGCCCGGGGCCCGACCGCCAGGTCGGCGACAAAGCCTACTTTCCCTTCCTTGGAGAAGACCAGGTTGGCCATACCCAGGGAAAAGGAGTTGGTCGTCTCCGTAAAGCTGGTAGGCAGGGGCCGGGTCGTCAACGAGGGAAATTCATCGGAAAAACTGTAGGCATAATACACGTCGACAAAGCCCGAGACTTCGAAGGGAAGCTTGGATTCCTCTTCCGGTTCCGGCTCGGCGCCGAGGCTCAGCTCGCTGACAGTGGCCATCTCCGCATCCTGTGCGTTGATCATAAAATTGGAAGTGTCAAAGAACAAAATGAGTATCAGGGTATACTTTAGAACTCGCATAGTGCATTGATTTTGAGGATGAATAAAAGATGGAAAGCTTACACGGCAAAACACAAAAGAAGGGCAGAAGCCCTGGCATTGCAGCCTGTTTGGCTGAAGTAGAATGACCGGTAAACCACATCTTATCCTCAAAATCGTTTGGAGAAATTTCCCCTAAAACGTACCTTTGAAGCATCCAAAATCAAGATTTCGGTTTACCGATGTCTTGTAGCTCCCGGCCGGCCAGCCGGGAGCTTTTTTTTGAGGCTGTCTCAAATAATTGGATTTGAGACAGCCTCCATATTTTCTATTTTACAGACAATTCATATCCGGCAGGTTCGGAGATCGTTTCTCCATACGCTCTCATATCGTGTTCGGCCACATCCAGTCCTCTCTCCTCTTCCTCTTCGCTTACCCGAATACCGATCGTCTTCTTGAGCAGGTACATCAGGCCAAAAGCAAAACTGAAGGTGAAAGCACCAATGGCGAGGGTGCCATAAAGCTGTATCCAGAGTTGGCCAAGGCCGGCTTTGGCGCCGAAGATGCCCACCGCCAGCGTGCCCCAGAGGCCACAAACCAGGTGAACCGAAGTGGCGCCCACCGGATCATCCAGCTTCAGGCGGCGGTCGAAGGTGACAACCGCTACTGGAATGATCACCCCGGCGATAGCGCCGATGAGGATAGCATCTAACGGGCCCATCAAGTCGGCGCCGGCAGTAATGCCGACCAGTCCACCCAGCACTCCGTTGAGGACCATAGACAGGTCATGAGTCTTAAACAGCAGGTAAGAGGCAGTGAAAGCCCCGATGGCGCCGGCGGCGGCGGCCAGAGACGTCGTTACAAATACCAGCGACACGGCAACCGGGTCGGCGGAAAGCACGGAGCCTCCGTTGAAACCGAACCATCCGAACCAGAGCAGGAAGACCCCGACAGCGGCCAAGGGCATGCTATGGCCCGGGATGGGCTTGATGCCTCCCGAGGAATACTTTCCTTTGCGCGCTCCCAGCAGGATGATGGCAGCCAAAGCGCCCCAGCCGCCTACGGCGTGTACCAGCGTGGAACCGGCAAAATCATAGAACCCGGCGGCATTCAACCAGCCGCCGCCCCACTTCCACATACCGGTAATGGGATAGCTGATGGCGACAAAGAGGGTAGCGAAAATGAGGAAGGAGTTCAGCTTGATGCGTTCGGCAACCGCACCGGAGACAATGGTAGCGGCCGTGGCCGCAAACATGGCCTGAAAGATAAAGTCCGTCCAGTAAGTATAGCCGCCATCGGCATAGGCAATACCGCCGGCATCGCCTTCCGGCATGCTCAGGCCAAAGCCGCTGAAGCCGAAAAAGCCGCCTTCGTTGAGGCCCGGATACATCAGGTTGAAACCCATAATGCAATAAGTAAGCAGCCCTATGGAGATGATCATGGTATTCTTGAAAAGAATGTTGACCGTATTTTTTCTCTGTACGAAGCCTGCTTCCAGGGAGGCGAAGCCCAGGTGCATGATAAAAACCAATGCAGTGGCAACAAGCATCCATACATTATTGGCAGTGAATAATGCTTCATTCATCGTTCTTGAATTGTTGGTGTTAGACAAATCTGTTAATACTGAAAATTTGGCTGCTATTTGGAAAGGAAAATACAGAAGCCAGCACCCGAAACCGGGCAGGAAGGCGCTCTATTCAGCGCACCCATGAAAAAATAGGAAGATTTCCTGCGAAGGTGCTATCGCCTGTGCCGTAGGAACAGGCCGTCAGATGGCATGAGCGCCCGTCTCTTCCGTACGGATGCGAACCACCTGATTCACGTCAAAAACAGTAATTTTACCATCGCCAATTTCACCGGTCCGGCCCGAGCTTACAATGGTGCCGACAATCATATCGACCATATCATCATTGGCGAGAATATCCAGTTGCAGGCGGGCGATGTAATCATTGTCGAAAGTGCTCCCCCGATAAGTGATCGTCTCGCCTTTTTGCAACCCAAATCCTTTTACGTCCTTTAAGGTGAAAAAGCGAACGCCGATCTTCGCAAGGGCGTCACGCACATTTTCAAAGCGGGACAGGCGAATAATAGCCTCTATCTTCTTCATTTTTTACTTACTTTTGTAGGTGGATAAATGGAATATGCCAGAGCAATGGATTGCCACGCCCTCGATCGTTTGCCGTAATTAGTTGCCTTGAAAAAGTTGTTTGGTTTAATGAACTACTGTGGGCCATTCAACAGCCGGATTGAATCAGGTAACTGAAAGCAATTCCTCCGGCTTTTTTGTATTCAGTATCTCAAAATTGGTCAGGAAACGAAAAATCATTGAGACAAAATTAGGGCCCCGGCCCATACCGGGCTATGTCTTTTTTGTTATCCATGTGAAGCCCAAGACGCCAACCACCAATCCCAAACACCTGTAAATTAGATATTTAAGCCTCAATTCATTGTCATGTTCAGTACGCCAAAAGATCAGTTATTTTCATTGATAAAATCGCTTACCAAAGCGGAAAAACGGAGCTTTAAGCTTTACGCCAACCGCTTCGGGAGTGGTACTGACACCAAATTTATCCAACTCTTCGACGTGATTGACCGCCTGCCCGATTACGATGAGCCGGAAATACTGAAACGCCTGCCGGAGGTCAAAAAACACCACTTGCCCAACCTCAAACGCCACTTGTACAAACAGATTCTGACCAGCCTGCGCCTGATCCATATCCAGAAAAATATCGACATTCAGATTCGCGAACAACTGGACTTTGCCCGCATCCTCTACGGGAAAGGCATGTATATGCAGAGCCTGCGCATGCTCGACCGCATTAAAAAGATTGCCGTCGACCACCACCAGGACCTGCTGCACCTCGAAATCCTGGAGTTTCAGAAGATGATCGAAGCCCGCCATATTACCCGAAGCCGGCTGGTGGAAAACAAGATGGAAGCCCTGTTGGATGAAGCCGGACAAAGAAGCCTGATTACCCACTCCAATAACCTGCTTTCCAATTTCAACATCCAGGTGCACGGGTGGTACATTCAGCATGGGCATGTCAATAACGAGGAAGAAATCTCCGGCATCAATGATTTTTTTCACGAAAACCGGCCGGACGAATTCCTCAATGAAAGGAGCCGAAAGCTTACTTTCTTTGAACGCGCCAACTTGTTCCAGGCCTACATGTGGTACCACTATATATTGCTCGATTTCGAAGGAGCGGCCCGGTATGCCCGCCAGTGGGTGGGCTTATTCCACACCCAATCTCTGATAAAAGAGAAGGACCCCGACCTGTATATGCGCAGCCTTTATTACCTGCTGGTCTTCCTTTACCTGTTGCGGGAAAAAGAAGAGTTCGGCTATTACCTCGAGGAGTTCCGGCAGTTTGAGGCGGAAAACAGAGACGTGTTCAACGACAATTCCCGGATGATCGCTTTTACCTATCTGAGGCTGTCTCAACTCAACTTCGCCCTGGTGAGCAAGGACTTCAAGGGCGGCGTCCAACTCATCCATGAGATCAAAGCTGAGTTACCCCAGTACCTCAACTATACGGACGTTCACCGCACCCTGTTGTTCTATTTCAAATTTGCCTACCTGTTCTTCTGCCTCCGGCAGTTTGAGAAAGCATTGGAGTACCTCAACCAGATTATCCACCTCAAATCGGGCCACCTGCGTGATGACCTGCAGATCAACGCCCGAATCCTGCACCTCATTTGCCATTATGAGTTGGGAAACTACGACATGCTGGACTATCTGACTCCGCCCGTCAAACGCTTGCTCGACAACTCCGCCGATGTCAGCCAACTGCCTAAACTCACCCTCTGCTTCCTGGAAAAGCTCTCCCGGCTGGCGCCCCTCGAACACGCGGAGGCCTTTGCCGCCTTCCGAAACGAATTGAAAAAAGTAACGGAAGAGCCGTTCGAAAGAAAGTCGCTGAACTACCTCGACATTCCCGCCTGGGTGGAGGGGCATCTGGGCGCCGGGGTACGGAATTCGTTGATTCATTGATTGTCCGCTGCCGCCTCACCCCTCTAACGCCTGCCCTATATCCCCGATGATATCCTCGATATGCTCCAGGCCCACGGAGATGCGCACCATGCCGGGGCGAATGCCCACCGCCAGGCGCTCTTCTTCTTTGAGTTTGGAATGAGTAGTGGAAGCCGGATGGGTGACGATGGTCCGGGAATCCCCCAGGTTGGAGGATAGCGAGCACATCCGGATGCGGTTGAGAAATTGCATCCCGCCCCCTACCCCACCCTGTACTTCAAATGCGACAATCCCCCCGCCGAGGCGCATCTGCTTTTTCGCCAGCTCGTGTTGAGGGTGGGACGGTAAATGCGGATAGTGTACCTTTTTCACGCGCGGGTGTTGCTCCAGAAATTGGGCCAGCTGTAGCGCGTTGCTACAGTGGCGCTCCATCCGGACGGCGAGGGTCTCCAGGCTTTTTGACAGGACCCAGGCGTTGAAAGGCGACATGGCCGGGCCGGTGTGGCGACAGAAGAAGCGTACTTTTTCGATCAGCTCCGCATCGCCGGCGATCAGGCCGCCCAGCACGCGGCCCTGTCCGTCCATCCATTTGGTGCCGGAGTGGACCGAGAGGTGGGCGCCGTGTCGCAACGGGGTTTGTAAGTAGGGCGTAGCGAAGCAGTTGTCCACATTGAGGATCAATCCGTGCTGACCGGCCAGAGCACCCGCCTTCTCCAGGTCGATCAGGGCCAGCCCGGGGTTGGAAGGCGTTTCCAGGACGATCATCCGCGTGTTGGCTTGCAAATGCCGTTCCCAGTTGTCAATGTCTTCCGGATCAGCATAGGTGAAAGTGATGCCCCATCGCGGAAACAGTTCGCTCAGAATCTGATGTGTCGAGCCAAAAACCGCCCGGGAAGCCAGGATATGGTCGCCCGCCTGAAGGAAAGCCGCCATACTCGCAAAGACGGCCGCCATACCCGAAGCGGTGGCAAAGCCATCCTCTGCTCCCTCCATGGCACACACTTTCTGTATCAGTTCATCCGTGTTCGGGTTGCTGTAACGCGAATAGATAATGCCCTCCGCCTGGCCGGCAAAGGTATCCGCCATCAGCTCCGCATTAGGAAAGGTAAAACTGGAAGTAAGGAACAGGGGCGTGCTGTGCTCGCGATACGCCGTGCGCTCCATCTGCCCCCGGATGGCCTCGGTCTCAAATTGCTTTTTGCTTTTTTCCATGGCGATAGTTTTGGGTTGGCTCCGAACAATATCACGAGTATAATGCTTTTCTTTTTAAATTTGAGCGCCCTTGATTTTATTAAAATCCTATAGAATTTATAGGAAAACGATTTAATTACCATCTTTGCAGCTCGAAAAAAGAACCGACTATGGAAAAAGAATCAAAACTTCGGAGTATCCTAAAAGCCGTCACCTGGCGCCTGATCGCTACGGGGACGACTTTCACGCTTGCTTATTTTATCTTTTCCGGAACAGGCTGTGAGGATGTGTTACAGAAATCGACTATTGTTGCCGGCCTGGAGCTGGTGATCAAGCTGGTTATTTATTATCTGCACGAACGGGCCTGGCAGAGTATACCCCGGGGAACCGTGCGCCATATTTTCAAACGCACTGGAAAGCAGGAGGCTGGTTTGGGAAAATAACAGATTTGCCGTTTCTTTGCACTTGTTTTGGTTTTGTACTAGTTAATCAAAGTTAAATTGCCTTGAACAAGCATCTCCATCCTATTTTCGACCGGTTTTTACAACGCGCCGACCGCGAACGCCGCCTCCGGCAGCACAGTAAGGTTCTATGGCTAACTGGCCTGTCGGGATCGGGAAAAAGCACCATCGCTCAACATCTGGAACGGCGCCTTTACAATGAAGGCTACTACCCCCAGGCGCTGGACGGTGACAACATCCGCAGCGGTATCAATAACAACCTCGACTTCACTGACGAGGGCAGGCGGGAAAACATCCGCCGGATCGCCGAACTATCCAAATTGTATGTCAACAGCGGCATCATCACCATCAACTCTTTTATCAGCCCTACGACAGCCATCCGGCAACTGGCGCGTGAGATCATCGGCCAGGATGATTTTGTCGAGATTTATATCAATGCTCCGCTGGAAGTATGCGAGGCCCGCGATGTGAAAGGCCTTTATAAAAAAGCCCGCGCCGGTGAGATTCAGGGATTCACCGGGGTGGACGCCCCCTATGAGCCGCCGGAAAAGCCGGCGCTGGAGATTCGTACCGACCGGCAGGATCTGAATGACAGCGTCCGGGTCATTTTCGAATTCATAGAGCCCATCATTAAGTACCGCAAATCCTGACAACCAAGAAGCAAACAATCATCAACAGACCATTCCATCATGAGCTATAACCTGAACCACCTTAAAGAGCTGGAATCTGAATCCATTTATATTATCCGCGAGGTAGCGGCCCAGTTCGAACGGCCGGTGCTGATGTTTTCCGGAGGCAAGGACTCCATTCTCATGGTCCACCTGGCCATGAAAGCCTTTTACCCGGCGAAGATTCCGTTCCCCCTGTTGCACATCGATACGGGACACAATTTCCCCGAAACCATCGAATTCCGGGACCGCCTGGTGGAAAAAACCGGGGCTAAATTGATCGTGGGATCTGTGCAGGAAGCCATCGACAAGGGCCTGGTTGTGGAAGAAAAAGGCTTCAACGCCAGCCGCAACTACCTGCAAACCGCCGCCCTGCTGGAAGCGCTGGAACATGGAAAGTACGACGCCGCGCTCGGTGGCGGCCGCCGCGATGAGGAAAAGGCCCGAGCCAAAGAGCGCTTCTTCTCCCACCGCGATGAATTCGGCCAATGGGACCCTAAGAACCAGCGCCCGGAATTGTGGAACATCTTTAACGGTAAAAAACACTTCGGCGAACACTTCCGCGTCTTCCCCATCAGCAACTGGACCGAGTTGGATGTATGGATGTACATCGCCCAGGAAAAAGTCGAATTGCCGAGCCTCTATTTCGCCCATCAGCGCCAGGTTTTCGAACGCGACGGCATCCTGCTGGCCGATTGTGAGTATATCAATAAGCGCCCGGAAGAGGAATCCTCCACTAAAACCATGACCGTCCGCTGCCGTACCATCGGCGATATGACCTGCACCGGCGTCTGGCAATCTGAAGCCGCCACTATCGAGGATATCATCAAAGAAGTCGCTGCCGCCCGGCAGACGGAACGCGGGGGGCGGGCTGATGACAAGCGTTCGGAAACGGCGATGGAGGATAGGAAGAAACAGGGGTACTTTTGATGTACGATGTACGGAGGGGAGGGGGAGCTGTGAGGGGGTTGTGTACGATGTACGGGTGGGACGGGAACCGGAGGGGTACGATGTACGATGTACGGGTGGGACGGGAACCGGAGGGGTACGATGTACGATGTACGGGTGGGACGGGAACCGGAGGGATGTACGATGATGTACGATGTACGGGTACGGGGGGCGGGAACCGGAGGGTTACGATGTACGATGTACGGGTGGGACGGGAACCGGAGGGGTACGATGTACGATGTACGGGTGGGACGGGAAACGGAGGGTACGATGTACGATGTACGATGTACGGGTGGGACGGAAACAGAGGGGTACGATGTACGATGTACGGGTGGGACGGGAACCGGAGGGGTACGATGTACGATGTACGGGTGGGACGGAAACAGAGGGTTACGATGTACGATGTACGGAGGGGACGGGAACCGGAGGGGTACGATGTACGATGTACGGGTGGGACGGGAACCGGAGGGTACGATGTACGATGTACGGTGGGGCGGGAACCGGAGGGTTACGATGTACGATGTACGGAGGGGACGGGAACCGGAGGGGTACGATGTACGATGTACGGTGGGACGGGAACAGAGGGGTACGATGTACGATGTACGGGTGGGACGGGAACCGGAGGGGTACGATGTACGATGTACGGGTGGGACGGGAACCGGAGGGGTACGATGTACGATGTACGGTGGGGACGGGACCCGAGGGGTACGATGTACGATGTACGGAGGGACGGGAACCGGAGCTGTGAGGGGGTACGTGTACGATGTACGGGTGGGACGGGAACAGGAGGGGTACGATGTACGATGTACGGGTGGGACGGAACCGGAGGGGGTTACGATGTACGATGTACGGGTGGGACAGGGAACCGGAGGGGTACGATGTACAGGTGGGACGGGAACCGGAGGGGTACGATGTACGATGTACGGGTGGGACGGAAACAGAGGGGTACGATGTACGATGTACGGGTGGGACGGGAACCGGAGGGGTACGATGTACAGGTGGGACGGGAAACAGAGGGGTACGATGTACGATGTACGGGTGGGACGGGAACCGGAGGGGTACGATGTACGATGTACGGAGGGGACGGGAACCGGAGGGGTACGATGTACGATGTACGGGGGGGACGGGAACCGGAGGGGTACGATGTACGATGTACGGGTGGGACGGGGAGTGGGGGGTTAGTCTCTTGATTTTCATTGATTTGCGAATTGCGAACACTCCCGATGTAATTATTTTGAACTGAAACTTTGAGCCAATGAACAAAGAGGTTTTGCTGGAAAGATTCAAAGTATGGGCATTAAATGTTATCCTGCTCTGTAGAGAGCTGCCAAAAGCAGAAGAGTTTACCATCATAAAACGGCAGCTCATCAAATCTGCTACATCCTCGGCGGCTAACTACAGTGCCAGCAACCGGGCCAAATCCACCAAAGACCTGATCAATAAGAGGAAAATAGTCGAAGAAGAATTGGACGAATCCCTTGTCTGGCTTGATCTGCTCCAACGCTTGCTGAATGGGTGGGACGAAAAAATCTCATCTCTAAGCAAAGAAGCCAATACTTTATTGGGTATCATTGTTAATTCAATCAAAGCACAAAGATGATATTGGAATCCCGTATACCCCGTCAAAACCCCAATCCGTACACCGTACACACCCCCACCAAAACCCAGGCCCGTACACCGTACACAACCCCATCAAAACCAGGCCCTACACCGTACACAACCCCATCAAAACCAGGCCCGTACACCGTACACAACCCCACCAAAACCCAGGCCCGTACACAACCCCATCAAAACCCAGACCCGTACACCGTACAACTAAAAAAGCAGTCACCTAATTGAATAAATAGAAACAAGAATAATATGATAGACCCAAAACACATGGAACTGCTGCGCTTCACCACCGCCGGCAGCGTGGATGATGGAAAATCCACCCTCATCGGGCGGCTGCTGTACGACAGCAAATCCATCTTCGAAGACCAGTACGAAGCCGTACGGGAGAGCAGTGAGCGCCGCGGCGAAGTCGGCGTCAACCTGGCGCTGCTGACGGACGGACTCAAGGCCGAGCGCGAACAAGGCATCACCATCGATGTGGCCTACCGTTATTTCTCCACGCCGCGCCGCAAGTTTATCATCGCCGATACACCCGGCCACATCCAGTACACCCGCAATATGGTGACCGGCGCGTCGACAGCCAATGTGGCTCTCATCCTGATCGACGCCCGCAAGGGGGTACTCGAACAGACCCGCCGACACGCCTTCATCGCTTCCCTGCTGCAAATCCCCCACCTGGTGGTCTGCATCAATAAGATGGACCTGGTGGATTATAACCAGGAAAGATACGAGGAGATCAAACAGGAATTCGAAGAATTTTCCTACAAGCTGGATGTGCGCGACGTACACTTTATCCCCATTTCCGCCCTCAATGGCGACAATGTGGTGGACAAGTCTCAGAATATGCCCTGGTACGGCGGCACGACCCTGCTCTACTATCTGGAAAACGTGCACATCGGCAGCGACCATAACTTCATCGACTGCCGTTTCCCGGTGCAGTACGTCGTACGGCCCAATACGGATGATTTTCACGACTACCGGGGCTATGCCGGCCGCGTAGCAGGCGGGGTTTTCAAGAGAGGGGATAAGGTCATGCTGCTGCCCTCTGGCTTTACCAGTAAGATCGCCAAAATTGATACGTACGACGGGGAGTTGGAGGAAGCCTACGCTCCTTTGTCCGTCACCATCTTGCTGGAGGACGACCTCGACCTGAGCCGCGGCGACATGATCGTGCGCGAGAACAACCATCCGGAAGTCGGCCAGGATATGGAGGTGATGGTGTGCTGGTTCCACGAGCGCCCGCTGCAATTGCGCGGCAAGTACACCATCCAGCACACCACCCAGGAGGCGCGCTGCGTCATCCGGGAGATTCGCTACAAACTGGACATCAACAGCCTGCACCGCAATATGGTGGATCAGAATATCGGGATGAACGATATCGCCCGGGTGGCCATCCGCACTACCAAACCGCTGTTCTACGATAGTTACCGCAAGAACCGCATTACCGGTAGCGTCATCTTTGTGGATGAGGGAACGAATGAAACCGTGGGGGCAGGGATGATTATTTGAAAAGCCAACTGGATAAAGATCGATTTTGACATATTGGAATGCATTGTTTTAAAGCGGCAAGAGGAATATTTCAAGAAACAGCCTTTGACAAAAAAAAGGAATTATTTATCTTGAAACTTCAACGCTAAAAACTCTGATATGAAAAACCACTTTATCCTCGCGACTGCGCTCGTTCTTTGCTATTCAACATTTCTCTTCGGCCAAATCACTTTTGAAAGAACCTACGGCCTGCCCAACGCCTACGACGAGGCCTACTCCATCGTGCGCACCGAAAACGGGCAAATTTATACCCTGGGGTCCCGTTTCAACCACGACAATGGCTCCCTTGACTTTTTGCTGAGCGCCTTAGACGGACAAGGCAGCGAACTGTGGTCCAAAACCTTCGGGGGGGACGAAAACGAGGAAGGCCGAAAACTGCTCCTGCTGGAAGATGGCCTGCTCCTGCTGGGCTACACCAAAAGCTTCGGGGAAGGGGGCCGGGACTGGTATGTGGTCAAAACCGACTTGGAGGGCACAACCGTCTGGTCGCAAACCTACGGAGGCCCCGATCGGGATGAAGGGCTGGACGCCGCCCTCGGCGCCAGTGGAGACATCCTTCTGGCAGGTTTTCGGGAAACCGGCCTCCAAAACGGTTCAGATGTATGGCTCGCCGTAATCGACAGCCAGGGCAATCTTCAGGCCGATACCTACCTGGCTACCGAAGACAGGGATGATTTCTTCTGCGCCAGCGCTACGGCTGACGGCGGCTGGCTCATCGGGTGGGATACCCGCGGCGATGAGAAACTAACCAAGATATCCTCTTCCCTGCAAACCATTATCTGGGAACTGGCGGACGATTCATTCGCAACCTTTTTCTCTGCCTTTTCTGATATTCAGGAAATGGAAAACGGCGACATTCTGGTGTCTGGTCACGGCGGCTATCCCTGGGCTGCCTGGGTGTCTGGCGATGGCAATGTCATCACGGATAATTCCTTCACAGAAACGCCAGGGCTGAATCTTTTCAACTACCGAACGGTTGGCTCGGTTGTACTGATCGAAGGTTTGGTTTACCTGATGGTGTATCCCAACGGCCTGTCAGGCCCCGGAGCGTTGCTCGCTATCGCTCCTGACCTTAGTGAAATTGAAGGCTTTTTCTATTTTGATGAGCAAATACCCAAACCAAACGATATGATCGCAACCGGCGAAGCGGCCGCCAGCCCTATCTATATCGCCGGCTTGTCGGCTACTGAGACTGGCGGCCAGGAGGCTTTTGTCCTGAAAGGTTCGGTTACGGGTACAACCGAATGGCTAACGGCCTTCGGCCAGGATGGAGAAGGGGGTGTGGGCGACGAGTTCGGCGCCTTTGTGCAAGAAGCAGAGGATGGCAGCTTTTATCTGGTCAGTGGCCAGCGCAGCATCAACTTTACTTACACCAAAGTTTCCTTCCTAAAGGTGAATGCGCTTGGCGATTTACTCTGGACGCTGGATTACGGGACGGATACGCACACCAATCAAGTTTCGGGTATCAGCCTGCGGGCCAATGGCAACCTCGTCGTCCTGGGGGCCAGCCTGCCCGGCCAGGTTCCCAATCCTCCGCAACCCCACCTGTTTATTCTGGAAATCAGCCCGCAGGGGCAACTTATTTCTGAAATCATTATTCCCTTCCACAGGGGCCGAGCCAACGGAAGCATTGCGGCCCTGCCCGATGGCAGTTTTATCACCGCTGCAAATATCAGCCTGAGCCCCGATTCCAATGTAGGCCTCCACCTGGCCCTATGGGATGAAAACAACGAAATACAGTGGGAGCAGGCCTACGATGAAAACAATGAGAACTTCATCGATGGGGCAGGCCTTGCCTATTCCCCCTTTGATCAAACGCTGGTATGTGCCGCCAACTTTGAACTCAGTTCGTTCACAGGCAGCGGCGGCGTTGTCAAATTCGATATTGAGGATGGAACCGTAATATGGGCGGCATCTCCGGAAACCGAGACGGGCACGTATGCGGACGTTAATGTCGGCCCCGATGGCGATATAGCCGCCTCCGGCCTGTTTTTTGATTTTAATGTCACCCCTTTTGCGATCAACAGCCAGGCCTATTGGCTGGATGCATCCGGGAACGAACTGGCTTACCAGCAATATTCAAAAGAAGGCTTCGTCTACGTTGCCTCTTCGGATGGCATCCATTTTCTGCCGGACAACCGTTTCTGGACAGTTGGATACATTTACCCCAGCCCCCCGCAGTCCAATTTCACCTCCCCCGTTTCAACGGAAACGGTGCAGGGTTTAATGACCTTTTACGACGGGCAGGGAAACATTGCGCAGGAACGGTTATTCGGCGAGGAACAAAATCCCATATTGTTTTTTGACGGCAGCCCGGCCTCGGACGGCGGCCTTATCGCCATCGGCAATGAATACCTCGGCGGGCCCGCGAATCGGGATATTTACCTTTTGAAAACCAATGCCGACGGATTGGTGTCCACCCGCTTCACCGTCCGGCGGGAAGGTAAACTCAATCTCTCTCCCAACCCCAGCGATGGCCGGCTGCGGTTCGATTTCCAGTCACCGGCTACAGGTGAAATGAGAGCGGAGTTGTACGACATGCAGGGGCGCCAGCTCTGGCAAAAAGCGTTCGATAAATTGGAAGAAACGGCCGGCCGGGAACTCGATTTCTCTGCACTCCCCAATGGGGGTTATGTGTTTTCAATAGCTATTCATGGACAGCGGTACAGTGGGCAATGGGTGAAAAGTAGGGAATGAGAGGGAGAGGAAGGAAGTGATGTGGTGATGTGGTGATGTGGTGAGGGGATAGTTCAATTTTCTGTATCTGTAACTATTTAGGCCTATCTCCATCCGGCTTTTTCGCCCTTTGTTTGCCCTGAAGGGATGATGCCTTATCTCAACAAAAAATTGACACTTTTTATCTCCAAACCCGGCCTCCAAACATGCTCTAACACTCCTGCCGACAACCAAGCCTCCTTCTTTCCCGTTAATTTTCTAACTTGAAGTTGAAAATCCGGCTGTTATGAAGCAATTGTATCTCCTTTTCTTTTTTCTAACTGCATTTTCTGTTTCCTACACACAGGAGGCCAGCATCGATGATTTCAATCTCTCCGGCGACGCCGTAAAAACCGGGGCCAACTGCATCCGCCTGACGCCCGACCGCATCTGGTCCGGTGGATCGGCATGGCACAAACAACCCATCGACCTAAATGGCCCTTTTGAGATGAAACTCCAGGTGATGCTGGGCTGTAAGAACGCCGACGGCGCCGACGGAATCGTCTTCGTCTTCCACCCCTACGCCCGCCGCACCGGTTACCAGGGAGAAGGCATGGGCTTCGCCGGCCTGGAGCCCTCCCTGGGTATTGAGATCGACACCTGGCTGAACGAACACCTGGGCGACCCCTACCAGGATCATATCGCCCTGCTGCGGGACGGCAGCGTGCACCACGGCAACAGCCTCGCCGGCCCGGCCCGCATCCCCAATATCGAAGACTGCCGGGAGCACCCTTTGACGGTGCGTTGGACGCCCGCCAAACTGCAACTCACCATTGAGCTGGATGGAAAGGAAGTGCTCTCCTACCGGGGCGATATCGTAAGCGGAATCTTTCGGGGCAACAGTAAGGTGTACTGGGGCGTTACCGCCGCTACCGGCGCCTACAACAACCGGCAAGAAATCTGCTTTGAAAAACTGGAATTCACCAAAGTTGAAGAAGTCAAACCCCTGGAACTCGACGGGCCGAAAGGCAAGGAACTACTCAAAGGAGAAGTCATCACCCTCGACAACCTGCAGTTTGAAAGTGGCAGCGCCACCCTGCTGTCCACCTCCAAAGCGGAACTGGCCCGCCTGGCGGAAATCATGCGAAAGTATCCCACACTGAAACTCGATATATTTGGCCATACCGATAACATCGGGGGCGCGGGCGCCAATCAACAACTCTCCTCCCGGCGGGCCGAAGCCGTTGCCACCTACCTGAGCCGCCTGGGCATCCCCGACAAGCGGCTTTCCGCCAAAGGCTTCGGTGAAAAGTACCCCATCGCTTCCAATAGCACCTCGTTGGGCCGGCTGAAGAACCGGAGGGTGGAGTTCCGATTGTCGCGGCCGATACCGTAGGGGGGGGGTGTGATGTTGTGATGTTGTGATGTTGTGATGTTGTGATGTAGGGATGTTGTGATGTTGTGATGTTGTGATGTAGGGATGTAGGGATGTAGGGATGTTGTGATGTTGTGATGTTGCTATAAATTGAGAAATAGGTGGAAATTTCCAATTGAATGCAGATTGGCAATAATGGCCTCACCATTGGGCAGCAAATGAAAAACCGGAGACATAGTGAGGGTTGTATTCCAATCGGAGTATCTCTAACTTGTGCCGCTGAAATACGGCTTATGAGAATATGGATATCCCTGCTGATGATGCTCCCTTTACCCCTGTATGCCCAATCGTGGTTCATCGAACCGGGCGGCGCCTTCCGCTCTGGCATCTGGCAGTACAATTTGGGAGAAAACGGCCAAGGTGTATACGGCGGCGAGGGCCTGCACTACAGCCATTTCTCACCTTCCCTGGAAGGTTACCTGCAGGGGGGCTACCAGGCACAGAGCTTCAGCGCCGGCGCAGGGCTCGCTTACACTGTTTTTTTCGACAACGAACTGCGGGTCAACCAGAATCAGCGCGACAGACGTTATATCTACCCCATCGCGGAAGGTTTCATCCAATTCATTCACCTATACATCCGGGGAGAATATTACATGATCCAAAAGAAAGGATTGCGTCTGGGGCCGAGCCTGCGGGCAGGCTTTTTCCGCCCGACTACCGGTTATCCGCAGCAGGCGGACCTGCACCGGCAACGCTTCATCGAAGGCGGCCTTACCTGCCTGGCCCGCATCGGCAGGCCCTGGCTTACCATCAGCCCAGCCTATCAGTGGAACAGCATTACCGGAAAAGGGACGGATGCGAGGCATAATATTTTCTCGATGGGCCTGGCGGTGGGATTGAGGTATTCCTTCGGAGCGGCACGATGAAATTAACCAACGCGATTAACAAAAAAATTACCGTGGATAAAGTTGTTCTCCTGATCCTGGCCCTACTCTCCCTCAGCGCCTGCGAAACCGTGCGGCCTTACCAGCGCGCCTACCTCAACGACCGGAATATGGCGCTGAAACCGCTGCCGGAAGCCGCTTACGAGATGAACATCGAGGGGTACCGGGAAGGGGCCAGCGGAGCAAATGGGGGGAAAGGCGGCGGCGGTTGTGGGTGTAATTGAGAGGGTGATAGGGCTAGCCAGAATAGCCCCGGCTGTTTCGAAAAATGGACTACTCAATATGCAAAAGTCAATAGAAGCGCTCCAGCTGGCTTACATTACCGGGTTCCTTCTGGTTATTCTCGTCAACCAACTGCCGGGGCAATCGTCATTGGACAGCGTCGCCCGGGCGCCGGTCGATGTCAACATCCTCTTCAATTACTACACCCAGGAAGGCGATCACAGCGCCGTCACCGGAGGCATCGGGACGGAAGAACTGACCGACTACGACACGCGAATCATCGTACTCATTCCCGTTGACAGCGCCAGCCGCCTGTCGGCGGAAGCCGGTTTCAACACCTACTCTTCTGCATCGACTGACCGGATCGACAGCCGGATGTCCTCGGCTTCCAGCAGCGATATCCGGGCCTCCGTACAGTTGGGATGGGAACAGGATAGGCCCGAATCGGGGCAGTCCTACAGTTGGGGCATGGGCGGCTCGGTGGAATCGGATTACCTGTCTATGAACCTTCACGGCAGTTATTACCAGCCGGTGAAGGAAGAGCAGAGCGCTCTGTTTATTGATGCGCAGGCCTTTTTCGGGCGTTGGGTGCTGTATTTCCCGGAAGAGCTGCGGGATACGGTGCAGCCTTTCATCACGACTGACCGGCGTTTTTCTTATCACCTGAACGTTCAGTATCAGCACATCCTGAACCGGCGGACAACCCTGGCGGTGAGTACCGGCGTTTCCTACCAACAAGGCTTGTTATCCACCCCTTTCCACCGCGTTTACTTCCCGGGGGAGGAACTGCCCCGCATCGAACGGCTGCCAGGGCGGCGCTGGCAGTGGCCCATAAGCCTGCGGTTGCATTATTTTGCCGGAGGTAGCCTGGTTACCCGCTTTTTCTACCGCTACTACCTGGATGGCTTCGGCATTCAGGCGCACAGCCTGGAACTGGAGTTGCCAATGAAGCTGAACCCTTCTTTCACGTTCATACCTGTCTACCGATACCACCGCCAAATCGCTTCCCACTATTTTCAACCCTATCTCGGCCACCAGCCGGATGCTACTTTTTATTCTTCCGATTTCGACCTTTCGGGTTTTAACAGCCATAAGATGGGCGTCGGCATGCAGTTTAGCCCCGCCCGGCGCTGGCGTTGGCCGGGAAGAAAGAGCCGCGGTGAACTCACGAGCATCAGCCTGCGGGTTGCCCACTACCGGCGCTCGGACGGGCTAAGGGCTTGGATGGGGAGCATGATGTGGGGGTGGGCGTTTTAAATCCTACGGGTGCGATCCTGGCCTGTATCCCTTTCTTAGTTTATGAGCCTATTGATGCCTAGCGGGGGGTGTAGAGGCTTATTTGGGGTTTAGAAAGGTTTAGCTTGCCGTTAGAAGCCCTCTTACCAACTGCTCTAAACCCCTATGAGCTACCGTAAAGGCCTAAACCCCTCCCCGGGCAACGGCTGTTCTCAACCCAGATTAGTTCAGGAAGAGCCCTAAACCCGCTAATGGGTACAAATGGGAATCTCACCCAATCCTACCCTACTCCATCCTGTTCGACACCTCCCGAATCTCATAATCTTTATAGCGGTCCGAATTAATCGTACCCGTTTGATAGAATTTATTTCCCTCCACCTTCCAGTTGAATGAATAAGTTTTGCCTACGGCGGAGGCGTCCCAGGAATAGGCCTTGATGGTTTCAGTGTACTGATCACCTTCTGTTTTCCAGGTTCCGAAGGTAATCCCATTAAAATAGCCTGTTTCCGGGTTGAAGAAAACCCCGTAAAAGTAAGTGGGGGTAATGATTTTGATGACCTTGCCGTAACGAGCGGCAAGGTCGCTTTTTTTGCCGCCGTAGGAAGCTTCTTCAATATTCCACACGCCTGTCAGGGGTGTTTTTCCCGGAGCGTCCCGATACCGGGCTCAGCCCTTTCATAAAATTCGTGAATTTGATAATTGGGGTACTTTTGAGTGTTGAGGGCGCCCGACTTATGAAAAATGCCATCCTTGATGTTAAAATGGAAGGTTTGCGCACTTCCCACAGCAGTGGTATCGAAGGAAAAGTATTCTATATGTTCCGTGACTTGATTGCCTGTTACTGTATATGTACCACCGCCACCGCCGGAAAAAGCATTCGTGGCCGGATCGAAAAAAATGGTAGCGAAACGGTGTTGGGTGTAAATCTTGTACATGATATTATCGGCGTACTGCTTGGTATCGGCGTTCCATTTGGCGGCCAGCAGTTTCCAGGTGCCCTGGAGTTGATCGGCGCTGCTGGTTTTGTGGGCTTCCGACCCTGATGCTGTTTTAGCTTCGCCGGATGGAGCAGGCTGGCAACTAATGAGCAGCATGGAACTAGCCAGCAGGAAGGTAAGAAGGAGGGGGAGAGTTGTGAGTCGTTGGTTCATGTTTTGTGTTTTTTAGTTTTTTAATGAAGGCCTATTTCTGAAGGACGAACCGCTTCTGCATACGCTGCTTCCCATAGCGCACCTCCACCAGGTACACCCCCGCCGGAAGCCCATCCAGTTCGATCCCGGCCCGAAAGGCGCCAGGCTCCAGCGAAAGGGGTTGTGTTTTCACTATTTGGCCTACAGGGTTATACAGGTTAAGCACCGCCTCTCCGGCATAGGCTGTTTCGAAGGCGAGGGTGGTTGCGTCGGAAGCTGGGTTGGGATAAAGGCGGATGCCATTATCCTCTCCACCTGCATCCACACTAACAATTTTGGAATATTCGAATTGCCCATCGAAATCAATCTGTTTAAGGCGGTAGTAGTTGAGAACGGGCAGGGGGCGTTCGTCTATATATGTGTAAGATTGTGTTTCCTGGGCCGTGCCGGCGCCAGGAACGAAGGCCAGGGATTGCCAGTCGCGCCCGTCGGCGGAGCGCTGGATATCGAAACCGGCATTATTGAGTTCCGTAGCGGTTTCCCATCTTAATTCCACCTGTCCTTTTTGAAAAAGCGCGGTAAACTGTACCAATTCAACCGGTAGAACCTGGGAAAAGTCGAGGGTTACTGATCCATTGGTGTTGTCGCCGCCGCTACCGCCATCCACGCCGCTGCTGTTGGTTATTGCTGTGGCGCCGGACCTTATATAATTGCTTCCTCCTGACCCGCCGCTATTCGGTAATTCACTCCATCATCCGCCCCGCCGTTTCCTCCGGAATAGCCGCCGCCGCCGCCGCCGTTAAGACGTTGCACCCCTCCGCCGGTATTGTAACTGCCGGCACCGCCGCCCCATATCCCTCTCCCCCATCCCCTATGGTACTTCCCGCATTGGTGCCCGGTTGAGATATGGAAGTATTTGATGCCTGTCCACCTAAAACAGCGGCGCCTCCATCACAACTGCCACAACCCGTGCCTCCGGAATTGAGCCCTCCCCCACTTCCGCCTTCGATAGCGTTCCCACCGTTTCCACTGCCTGCCGAACTAGAGCCGCCTCTGCCATTTTGCCTTCCAGCGCCTCCCCCTCCCCCTGCAACGACAAGCAGCGTTCCGCCGGCACAATCCTGAGGATTGCCGCAGTTGATGACCGCCGTGCCGCCGCCGCCGCCGGCTGCGTGAAACTCATCCTCCCCTGCTTCCCATACGATAACCCTAATATGATCTCCGGGTGCAACGCTAAAGGTAGCGGACACTGAACCGCCGGAACCCCCAAACCTGGCGGAGCCTCGTTCGCCTCCATCCGCCCCTGTAGCCGTGATGGTTAGCTGATCAACGCCGACGGGGACGGTGCAGTCATGCAATCCGCCCGGAGTCGTATAGGTGATCATGGCGCCGCACGATTGGGCGGATACTACTGTGGAAGAGGCCGCCGCCAGCAGTACGGCAGCCACCACTATCATTTTCTCTTTGTAACTATTCAGCATCGTGGTGATTTGACCCCTCAAGCAAAATTTTGTAAGCCGCCCTTCCCCTTCCAAGGGGAATGAGAAGGGGTTCCAGCGGGAAAAAGTCTACAAAATTTTGCGTCAGGCGTATTTCAGACCCCATGCTGAATAGTAACTTCTCTTTCATCTAAAGCTATTTAGGTAGGTTGGAAAATTGCATCACACGCTTGCGCTCATTCGATCTGCTCTTCCGTAAACCGGTTCTTATAATCCCAGAAGGCGGAGACGTGGGCAATCTTCCACTTGCCCTCGTGTTTTTCCATAATGCGGCTTTCCTTGCTGTAGCGGAACCTCAGGGCTTCGATGTCGCTATTGTACTGGTCCCAGGTGAGGTAGGCCGCCTCATTGCCATAGAATTTGACGACGTAGTTTTTGCGGATCACTTTGGGATGGCTGGTTTTTGTGGGGCCTACAGGGTTGTTTTTTATATAATCGGTAATCTCCTTATCCACGGCTTCCCAGCCCACGCGGGCGTCGAAGGTGCCGTCGGCGTTGTTCCAGGCCTGGAAGGCATGAGCTTCCTGTACCCAGTGCTGTTGCCAGCAGTTGTAATCGCGGGAGAAAAAACAGGTGGTTTCCGCTTCGACCACTTCCAGGATAGCGGCCAGTTCTTTTTCTTCGTTTACGCCCACACCTTCTTGGGGGAACTCTGGATGGGATTTTATCCTCCTGATCTGCCGCAGGTGGCGGTCGCAATGAGCGAAGAGAATAATGTAAAGCTGATGCAGGTTCCACCGTTTTCCGCTGCTGCGGTAGGTGTAATGCGCCCGGAAATCCACATCGGTGGTTTCAATCATTTTATAATTCCGGTTCCGGGCGGCCAGGAAATAAGACCAGTTGTTCTTTCCCTGCATGAAACCAAGGGGAATGTCACTAGCTGGTGCGTTGTGGGGCTGTTCTTCCGCCATCCAGTCTATATAATAGTTGTCCGGTGGAGTACTTTGGCTTAAGCCAGGCTCCTGTGGCAACAGGCTGGCAACGTAGCGCTCATCGTAATACTTCTTTTCGTAAATGCCGAGATGTTCAACTACCTGTGCAATGGTCCAGCTATCGGGCCCCTCCTTAAAATGCCATTGGGCTTCGGATAACCCGGCCACCTCTTTTTCAAGTTCGGAGGTGGTGCGGTTGAGGTTGTCGAGCAGGTATTTGCGGTCCTCCTCTGTCCAGGCATGCTGTGCCCAGATAGTGTTCAACATTAAAAAACAGGAAAGAAAAAGTAAATTTTTCATTGGGCGAACGGCTTGAGAAAGATGAAAAAATCATTACTGCCAAGGTATGATTACTCTTATCTCATGAATCTGGATAAACCGTTCAAAAATATGACGCTGGGATACATGGGCGGAAAAATGCTGGTACGTACGTTACGCCTAAGGCTCGAAAATACCTGTAAAAAAATGGTATTCAATTAATTGCATGTTACATAGGCAGGTTGGAAGCGATGCTAAAATGTGCCCTTCTAGTTTATGGCTCATTGGAGCCAGGCTAGGATTTAGGGGCGATTGAGGGCCGCTTGGAGTTTATGGCTTGCCGAGGGCTACCTGGGGTTTATCGCTAGCCTGTAGGGCCAATTTGATACTGGCCTTCCAGACAGCTGCACAGATAATAAATAACGTCAAGGTTGTCCTCCACCACCAGGGACGATGGGAGCGTCCGTCGTTTGTCTCGTTTTCAGCCTATCGCCGGAAAGCGGGGGCGCTGTTTCAGTAACCTGGCCGGACTGTCGGGCCATTCTATCTGCTGTGGCCATTTCCAAGGCCTTCCCGTACTTCGGCGTAAACTTGATGGCCATCAAACCGATAGAGCCCGCCGTTGATGAAGCGCATTTTATCAGCATCATTGCATGATTATAGAAAATGGGAAATAGATTGATCGTATTAAACCTCTTCTTTATTTTTTTCCACCAACAAATCAAACTTTAGTTGCCCGTTGGCCTCTCCTCGCCCTATAGTTTTCTGGCGGGCCGCCCAAATGGCAATGCTGCCATCCTGCCAGCGAGTACGCCGCCAGCAAGATTGAACGACGACGCCGGTTCGGGGCGCCTCTTCTTCAAAAATGTAGTAGGGCTCTTTCAGGGGCCCATCCAGGCCTTTCCGAAGAATATGAGTTTGGGGACGAATGCGGCGGTAGGGAAATCCCGGGACTATACGAGGCATGGCAGCACGCTGTAGCAATAGTAACCGCCGCTGCGCCGGCCTACTTTCGGGAAGTTGAACCGGTAATAGCGGAATGCGGTTTTCAGGTACGGTGGTACCGATTTGCCAGCGCAGCTTCGCCTCGTTGGGTAACGGAGGAGATTCCTGCTTGCCATCCGACAGTTGCCGAAAATATTCGCGAACCCGCAAGGCCCGCTCAAAGCCATTTTCCCCTTTTCGCACCCCGTCGGGTACAACGCTTTCAATACCCCAAGCCATATTGGCCAGTTCGTCTCTTACAAACCCCACCTGTTCTACCGGAGCGCTTTCCTGAACGAAGCCGGATACGGGAGGGATCAATAGCCATTGATTGCCTTGAGTTTCTAGTACGGTATCCCCCGCTACCTCAAATAACCCCCAGTCGGTTTCTGCTTTCCCAGACGGCGTTTCCCGGTAATGCTGAAGATAAACCTGCTGCCCGAAAACATCTGTAATGAGTGCTTTTTCTACCCGGCAAAGCTGGCCGGCCGGGATCGTCAACGGCGCTACCAACCAATCGTTGCCAAACATCATTAGATACTGCCCCAGCAACATCATACCTGTTTCGGTGACATCGAGGTCGAGATTGCCAAAATTCACCTCTCCATCTTCCATTTCCCACCAGCGGGCAGCAGGCATGCCTGGAAAGGCTACCCTACCCGGAATGACCGTGCTTTGGCGAGTTTGGCCTCCCTCCTCCAGTTCTTCCGTCAATCCTTTTGCCCCTCCCTCATAAGCCGGAGTTCCAGTGCGAAAGGTGTGCCAATCCATTTTTTTCCCGCGGTACTCATTGACCCTCAATACCTGAACAGCTTCTCCATCTTCCGATAAGGCGCAGTCAAAACGGTATTCCAGTTGGGAGGCGTTCCAGCCCGCGCCACTTTCTACACTTTGTCCATACAGCCTAGCTGCCCAATCCAGAAATTGATCCCCGATCGAGTCTACCGCCGCATCGTAGGCATCCAGAAAGACGGAAGCCTTTTCCGTTTTTAATGTTTCAAAAAGCCTCCCCCCATCGATCATTCGCCCATTGGCAACCGCCTGGAGATGGTTTGTATAATTTTCATTGCTGAGGCTTTCTCCATTGACAAATTTTTCCTGTCGGCTGTAGTTGGCAGGAACCCGGAAGTGGAGCATTTTGTTTTCGCGAAAAGCGTTGGCAACCGCTTCTCGGCGAACCTCGGGCAGTAATTTGCTCAGCATTCGGAGCCAGTGCCGCCCCATTTCCATACGTTGCTGCAAGCTGAGGGGAATGTACTCCTGCTCTACTTCTGCCTCCAAGGGCCGGCCACTTCGAAACGCTCTGGCTTTATTGCGGTTTAACGAAAGCCGGCTGATGGGCGTAGTATGAAATGTTAAGTTCACGAAAGCCGGCGTCCCGGTATCTTCCCCTATGAATTCTCCCATTTGCCATTGCCGGGACAACATCCAGAGTGCGTCGCGCACTTCCGCACGGAGTGGCCGCTCCAGCGACTTCAGCTGAGGACGGGGTTCAAGCCGGTTCCAGAAAACGATTTTTTTAGCCATGAGGTTTTTGGTTCTTTTTCAAAGGTATTGTCCGAAATCAGTGGTGGCGGTATGTCCATTCGAATCAATCGGCGCCAGGATCATAGGCAAGTAGTGAGCCGCCACGCTTTCCTGCTGAATGATCTTGGCATCTACTGCCCGTGTCTTGGCCAGTTCCATAGTTTCGCGGACGGTATCCATCAGCTTATCCAGCGTCCAGTGTCCTTCCAATTTAGGAGAGACAGCCAGCAGGATAACCTGAGGGGCTTCCGCGTTAGGTTGATTGTAATGCAGGGCAAGCCCGGCGTCCAGCGTTGCGTCCGGAATCGTCTCCAACCATTCATCGATCAGCAGGCCGGCCATTTCGGCTGTTGGCTGAAAGTGATCGGAAATTTCAAAGGCTAGCGAAACCGCCCCCTGACGAATCTTTCCTCCTTCCGGCAGGGGCAATCCGAACCAGCCCGGGCATCCTTCCGGCATAAAGGGAAACTGGAGTGGTTGCAAAGCCGGCGGCGCCTTTCCGGTGGCCGCCTCGCGCAACAGAGAAAACTGATGATATTGCTGGGTGTCTTCCCGAACAAGAGAGACGCCTTGCAGCCATTCTTCAAGGGCAAAAGGCCCTGCCTGTTCAAGCTGGTAGTCCTGCGCCCAGGCAGCAGATACTTCTTCTGGGTTGAAAAGATGGAATGCCGGGAAAACCCGGAAAGTTCTTCCGAACAATTTTTCTGCCGCTTCCTGCAGGGTTTCTGCAAATTCAGAAGGGGTTAGCATCTGCCCCCCTTTTGCATTGATGATCGCGGCAGCTTCATTCTTGCGATCAACAAGTATTTTCCGAACCTGAAGCAGCTGTTTGCTAATTGCAGCGCCCAATTCCGGCTCATAGGATGGCCCACAGACCGGCAACGCTTCGGGAACGCCAAACCGTAGGGCGGCCATCAAGCCGTCAAAAACTAGGGAATATTTATCCTGAAGCTCTTCTAGCGAAGCGCTCGCCTTCCAGGCGTTTCGCCAGGTTTCGCCTGCATCAATCAGCAACGACAACGCGTACCAGATGAGATATTCTCCGGGGCCTTCAACATTTCGGCCGGCAAGCCACAGCCGGTAGACATCCTGGTTAGAGGTACTGAAAAAAACCTGAGAGACACTACGCTTTTCTTCTGGCGATGCCGTAAAATCGCCAGGTTCCAGGGCGCGGCTGTTTTCGATCATTTCTATCAACTGGCGGCAAAGAGGCTTCAGCTCCCCCAACGACAGCTCCTCCTCTTGAAAGCCGGCCCGGCTCAGCAGGTGGAGTTCAATAGTAGCATCCAGCGGAAGCCCTACCGTTTTTCGTATCTGCTCGCGAAGCCAGGCGATAAGTGCGCCAATCTGGGAATCCAGTGGCTGCTCAGCCAGCCAATACACCAGGTCTACCGGTTGTAGATCGAGGCTTACCAACGTGAATTTAGCTGCTGTTTCGTCCGGCAACTTAGCATTCAGGGTTATATTTTCCGGATGGGGCAGTTGCGCTTTCAGCCAATTGTTTAGGGCAGGAGACGACCAGGAGCGAGGGCTTTCTGAAGCCGTCCAGCCATTTTCTTCATCGGTTACGCTGTCGAAAACAATTCCGAGTTTTAAGGAAAAAGAGGCGCCACTATGTGGCGTTTTTATCATTTGAGGTTCTCCGGCCAAGCCGCCCTCATTGAGTGCGTCCATGGCTTCCTTTGCCTTTTCCGGCCGCCCCTGCACCATCTGGAAAACACCTTCCGAAATTAACAGGTCGTTGAGCGCATCCAGTGAATCTTCCAGTTTTGCTCCTATTTGCATGACCTTATTGGAGTCTTCCACCGACGGCACTCCTGGAAAGATGGCCGGGCGCAAACGCAACTGGCGGATCACTTTTAGCCCATCTGTTACATAAAAATCGGATGTAGTTTCCAAATCCTCTTCTTTTTCATTGCGATAGGGAAACCGCTGACGAATATCATAGATGTACTGGTGTAAATTATTTTCGCTGAGCAGGCGCTCGAATTGATAGCCTAGTAAGGCCGGTAGTTCCTGGCCAGTACCCACGCCTTCCAGGAGCAATAATGCCTGCCGGACACGGGTAGAATTCAGGTTGACCGCAAATGCCTGGCCCCCGTCGGGAGGCATAGATGCGCCGGCCTCGGCGGCATTAGCCAGTTGGTTGGCACGGTAACCGCCCCGCAGGACGGCGGCAGCCGTAGCATGCGTCACCGAAGGGGCTGGGATGAACCCTTCTGAATCCGGATTGATCCGCCGGGAGAAGTCAGGACGAATCTCTTTTTTGTCCGCATCAAACCAATAATGTAAGCCCGGTTCATCATTCAGGCAAAGGAAAACCTGGCCTAGTAACTCCTCCGGAACGTATCCCGCCTCCCTTGCGACAGAAAAATCGAGCAGAGGCAGCACAACCTCCGCCGGCTGCTGGGAAGCAGCCTCAGCGGAAAGGACGGAGAAAAGGCCAACCTCTTCCACTTGTATGCCTTCGCTGCCAGGTTTCCGCTGCACTTTTTCCAGGAAACCATAAGCACCGATGAAGAGGCCATTTTCTCCATTCGGAGCGCGGCGTTGCTCTTCCAGCCGGGCGTAAACCAGCGCCTGCAACCAGGCATCCAGGCGGAAGGAACAAATATCCAGGTGTTCCGCCAGGAGCCGCTCCAGGCGGGCAGTGGGTAAGTCCTTAATCATCCGCAGGGCATTTCTCAGCCGCCGCAGCCGGAGGTCTCCTTCTTCAGGAAAAGCACCGGTTAGTGCTTCTTCAATATATTCGCGCAAAGGGTGGCCTTCATAATCGGTTTCCAAATATTCCCATTTGTCCAGTTTTAATTCATAGCTATTAGAGGCCAGCAATTCGTTCAGGGCAGCTTCCGCCTTAATGTACACCATCTCGCGCCGAGTCTTGTCTGCTCCTTCGTCTCTTTCTTCGAAGTAATCCTCCAAAAACCGGTCGTACTCGTCAACCGAAACGGCATCGGAAAAAACCTCGTTGGCGCGGGCCAAACCCTCTGCCCTTACTCGTGCCTGCTCTTGCTGCTGCAAATACCTCAGCAAGTAGAAACGGTGTTCATAGTGCAGCAACTGTTCAGTAAGCGCCTCCTGGCTGAGGTTGTCCCCCGACACCTTCAAATCGTCCAGTTCAAAATCGATATGAGTGACCGGGCTTACCCTACCTTTTTGCTCCAGCAGTTCGATCCCCGTTTTCAACCAAGACCGCATCAGGGACTGCCGCGTCAGATTATAGAGCGTGTTCTGCATGTCCAAAGCTGTGACATCATAGAGGGAGTCAAACTGCTGGTAGCGAATGTCTGCCAGGCTAGCATTCTCAAGCCATTCCAGGTAATTTTCGCCGATATCCCACAAATTTTGGAGGGGGCGGGTTTCGGAAAGGGGTAAAGCGTCGATCAAGGGATAAGGGAGCAGCCGGTTTTCTTTTTGAAAAAACAGCTGGTTAGCAACTGGTGGAAACAGAAGCAGCGTCGAATCATTGGCAGCCACTTTTAATTCATTCGCCAGACGTTGCTGCAATTGAACGGCAGTAAGTGTATTTCCTGCCGCCTGGTGATTCCAGGCCCGGACCATTTCTACCAAGCTATTGCCCACTACATAGCGCTGCATCAACTGCCCGGAAGTAGCATGCAGGCCGACAATATCCATAAATTTTTCAGCAAAATTATCTGCGTTTTCCAACTCGCCCACTTGGTTGACGCTTTGCGAAAGCTTTTTCCAGTGTTCGAGCAGGTTCTTTAGTACATTTTTGTGCAGCCGTTGCAGGAAATTATTGGACAGGTCGCGCGGAGGGTATTCCCAGTGGGAAAACGCCGAAGCGGCCAGGAAACCGTAAGGCTGCTTGCCAACCCGTAGAGCGGGCAACAATCCGCGGGCGCTCACATAATGCGAGAAAAAATCGTACAACACGTCTTTGTTAATGTCGGACAGTAAGGGGAACAAAAACTGTTCAAGATAGTAACCGAAAGTAGCCGGGTAGAGCATCTGATTCATAGCCAGGCTCTCCCGAATATCGGTATGCCCGCTCCAGGCCACCTGCTGGAAAATAGCAGGATCAACCCCCAAGGCCTCGGTCAGCCACTGGCCGTCTTTTTTATAGTACGGGTTGAACGTCATCCCGAACTGTTCCTGCCCCATAGCCAGTGGAAGGTGGAACGCAAAGTCGTCAGCAGATTCCTGAAATAGCGTTTTTTTCTTTTTGGTATTGTTAGTAGGCGTTCCCTGCGGCAGGAAGCTCATGCCACCTGCTTTATACTGATGGTTAATAAAAAGTTCTTCTACCAATTGCTGAGATTCGGCGCTATCGGAAGAAGAGCGAACGCCCAGCACGACAAGCTGCTCAAAGCCAGCTTCCCATTCCAGTTCTGTCAGTTCAATCCGGATGGCCATACCCACTTTTTCCGCTTCCTCAAAATCGGTGATCCAGCGGATATCGGCGGGCATATTCAGGGTTTCTCCTCGGCCTGTTAATGCATCGCTATTCTCCTCTGCCGGGTTGAAGCCCAACGCCAGGGGCCACTGCACTGGATTGCCATGAACATCTTTAGGCACGGCCGATTCATCTTCGGGCGTACCCTGAACATCCTTGCTGAACAGGCGCACTGTAAAGCGGTCGGGCAACAGCCAGGAATAGGGCGCCTGCGTCCAGGAGTCCGTTTTCAAATCGGGGTTTTCCAGAGGGTCGGCGCTTTGCGGGAATACAGGCTGCTCCGGAAACGCATCGTCTTCTCCAGGATAATTATCGGGCTTGGTTTGGCTAGAAATCCACAGGGCGCGTGGTACGCGATAACTGGACTGAAGGCTTCGCCAGGGCGCGAGTTTTTCTTCTTCTGACAGTTCTTTTTCCTTTTTGCCCGGCTGCCAAACCTCCTGCCAAAAGGATTGCCCGGACAATACTTCGCCCGGGGTCAGGGCCTCTTCGTGGGTTTGGATCAAAATGTCGTCGGGATAAATCCGTACCCAAAGCTCGTACTTGTCCTTTTGGCGCTGGATGAACTGATGGCCATTGCGAATCCGTTTCTCAATAAGTTTTTCAGCCTCTCTATCGCCAAAATCGTGCTCGGCGAGCTGTTGCTGTATCAATTCGAAAGTAGGTAACTGGAAAAGGCCGCCATTTTCCGGCAATAAGTTCGCCATCTGGAAAGAGGGCCTGCCGCTCAATCGGGGCCATTCCCCGGCATCCTCTATCAACGACAGAGGAATGTCGCGGGCGATGTATTTGGTCTTAACAAAGCGCGTCTGCAGCCTCAGAGGAAACAGCAGGACGGGAAGGGCGTCATCCAGGTTTCGAATCAATTCCTCGGGGCTGCCCAAAGCGTTGAACTGGCCCATCTCGTGAGCCACCGCCTCCCGGGCATCGTGCAGCTCTTTGAACACACCATCCTCCTCGTTTTGCTGTTTTTGCAACAGTTCTTTCTTACGTACGGACAGTCCATCCTGCTCTGAAAGCTCGGTTTGCCCGGTGCGCCGTAGCTCATGAGTGATGGCGGCCTCCAGGAAATCTAATTGTTGGCGGAGGTTGGCATCGGTTTTTTGCGCCTCTCGAAACCTCTCGCGTGCAGCGGCTAATTTGGGTTGTATTGTTGAAAAAGTGCTCATGATCTAATAGGGGTTTTCATTCTGCCAGTGCTTCATTAACCAGCATTTCTTCTACATGAATAGCCACCATAAAGGGCTTTTGATAAAGAATCCAGGCCATATCGGCCGCATTGCCTTCGCCAGCCCCAGGCTCATCGCCCTCTACTTCTCCCCGGCCCCAGACTACCTGGTTGCCGATTGATTCCTCCATATTCGTAAAGCGGAGGGTTTGAGGCTGGTGCAGGTCCAAATCCAGATAATTGCCAACCTGGCCCAGGCTGCCGTCCTCCCAATTGAGGTTATCCCAGCCGGCGGCATCGCCAGCAGACTGATCCATGCCAAAATGCAGCTCGCCAGGCCGTTCACGGATGACGACGAACCAGCCAGGGCGGTTGTCGGCCGAGATATTGCCCATAGCCGTGGCAATGGAAATATCAAAACCCAGGAGGTGAATGTCGGGATCCACCTGGGCCTGGAAGGCGGATTGGAGTGTATATTCAGGGAGGGAGGTATTCAAAACGCGGGGCAAGGTTTTGTCCAGCCCGTTCTCCCCCAGTTGCCAGGCAGCCTTTTGTAGGTAAATCAGCGTTCTGGGAAATTTCTTCAGTAGCTCTCCCCGAATGGCGAAGACCAGGCGGTTGGCCGACCGGGGATGGCCCTCAGCTTTGCGGAAAGTGGCAATGTTAAAACTCATACCATCCTCGTAATGGCGCCCCTCCGGATCGGGCGGCCCCAAAAACCCGTGCGGAGTAACGATCAATCCATTGGCATTGACTATTTGACTAAAAAGCGGATTGTACTTGCCTCGGTATCGGTTGGTGAAAAACACGCTTCCTCCACTCCGCCCGTTTTCGAAAAAGGTCATGATATGACCATTATTAGAAGAAGTCAGCTTATGTTCAAAAGCCTGGACGATGGTATCTTCCCAAATATCCGGCTCGCCGGGGTCAAGTACCAATACGTTAAAAGCGGCATCGGTGCGAATATTGTTCCGGTCTTCCCGATATATCTGCCATCCCCTAGTCGAAGGCAGGTAATTCAACCCAATCGGCGCATTTTGGTAAGTTTGGTTTCCTTCGTGCCGCCTCGTAATCAGGATGATGGCACTGGGGTTATTATTGGTCAGTGGATGGTTAATCCGGCTTACAAAGCCGCCGAATACGTTGCCAGGGTCTACGCGGTGGATAAACGCCCGGTTGGACTGAGCAGGGTCAATCGCCAGAACAAAAAAACGGGCGCCGTCGGGAATGATTGCAGCGGAAGTATAACTGGTAATGTACCACCGCCCTGAAGAGAAGCCCACCCTTACGCTATGTTTAAAGTATTCCGGAAAGGCAGAGGAGACGAACAGCAACAAATCCGGCCGGCCATCGATCTCAGGATGGCTGAGCCAGGTATAACTCACCAGCCCATTCGACTCGATCGTATGTTCAAAAAAAACAGGCTTATATCCAGGTTTAGCCCTGGGCGAATGGTTCAAATCGCCTAGAGGGGAATTCTCCGGCCACTGCCGGATAGGCAAGATATCTTTGGTGACTTCGCTCTTTTGGCCCAGCACTGCCCAGAACTGCCGGAAGAAGGTCGCCGTCAGGTCTACCGGATAACCGCGCCAGTAGAGTTCCCTGCCCATTTCGTGGTTGAGCCCGGCGAGGTAAGCTTCGATGAAGGCCCGGTTGGTTTCGAGCAGGCCGAAGGTGTCCGGAGGGATGAGATGCAGGTTCGGCAGGAAATAATCGGGAGAGAGCCGGGTAAGAGGCTGGTAGGTAGCCTCCGGGAATTCGGGCTGATAACTGATGGGGCGGACTTCATCAACTGGCGTCGCCGCCCCTGAAAAGGACAGCTCCGTGCGCCGCCAGGTAGCCCGGACAAGCGTATGGATCGGATTGAGGTAGTCGAAAACCTGGATTTGATAGGTCGACATACGGCCGCCGCCGTCCGGTGGCTTTGCTACCCGGCGCAGTTGACTTCCCCATAATTGCTGCCATTCCAGGATGGCTGCCCGGATCGTTGAGGTTTCACCCCCAAAAGGATTTCCCCAGCCCATACTGATGGGGTTCAAATACCGAAGCAGCTTATCGATCTCAAATTCCACCTTATTTGACTGGCTGCCCTGGTTTTGGTAACTGCCGGACGACCCCATGTTTCCGCCTTGCGCAAAAACGTCTGCCGTCCTGGCCTGGAAAACCAGGTTGTATTGGGGCGCCGTCATCTGATAAACCTGCGGCCGGCGTTGGGCTTGCAACCGGCGGGCCACGGCGCCGGAAGGGCGAAACAACCGCTGATAAACCGGCGAGAGCAATTCCGCCGGGAAGGCCTGCTGCTGGAGTGTGGCCTGTAGGGTCTGGGGCTGGCTTCCGCTGTCAACGCGGATACGCGGGTGAGCGGCGGCTGAGAAAGCCAGCAGGCGGGCGCTGCTGAACCTGCTCAGGTGGCGGGTATATAAACGGCCGCTCAGTTCAACCGACAACTGCAGGCGCCGCAGGCGGTGATTGACCTTCTCGACCTCAGCCAGGTGGTCCCAGGCACGGTCCATCAGATTTTCCTGGTTTTCCTGGATCACCTGGGCGCCCATACCTGCCACCATACGGTGTTGGGGGTCGAGGTTGAGGCGGTGTGGCCAGCCGCTCCACTTGTCTGGCGCCACTCTCCTTCCAGTATGATAATGCTTGGCGTAAAAGGGCGGAGTGACGATGGGATCGTCGTACATAGCCGTTGCATCCCCATCCTCATCTTCAAAAAACGGGTTGTCGTAAAAGGGGCTGTTTTCGGGAATGCTATTTTCTTTCAAGTCCTCCTCCAGATTGATCAGGCCCGCCAGGTCTTTTACAAATTCCGTGCCTTGTAGAAAGTCATTTTCCTCTTCTTCCTCCGGCACAGGTACCTTAAGCGCGCCCGACATCAGGATAGCCCCGGCTGTGGGTTCCGCTTCAGCTCCTTGAAAACGGAGGCCCCAGCCTGGTTTTTGCACGTCGATCTCCATACGGCCGACCCGGCGGTCGAGCTTTCGGGGAATGATCTTACGCACCAGTGCCTCGAAATCTTCTCCACTTCCGGTTTTGAACTGCCACTGGTAGTAAATGGGCCACAGGTTCTTTGGGTCCCAGCTGTGGGTTTTGCCCCAGGAAGGCTCCATGGCGGGTACCTCCCGGACGTGAGTGGGATGAGCGCCCAGCCCGGCCCGGCGCCCCTGCTCGAAGGCGGGAATGACAAAGGCGTGGTATTCGGTATCCTCCTTCAGCCGGCGGGGGCAGATGAGGCGGGAACAGGCAGCATTGGGGTTGTTTTGCAGCAGAGCACTCAGGTTGTTCAGGGCTTCCTCCTGGCTTCCCAAGCCACCCGCCAGCGCTTGGTTGACATGCACATGCGCCCAGGCCCAGGTTTGTTTAGGGTTGGGGAACAACGCGCTGTCGGCGCCCAATGGAACACGTAGAGAGGACAAATTGCGTAACCCTTCTACAGGCGGGAACGTTTCGAATTCTCCATTTTCGAAAACCAGCAGGGCCAGCCAGGGGCGGAGTCGGTGGGGGTTGCCTGTTTCCGATGCGCCCTCACTGGCTGGGGTTGCGGGCGTATACCGCCAGGGGAAATCTTCCTCGTAGAATTCGATGTAGGGGAAATAGTTGTGCTCGAAATCCCGCACGCCGTGCAAGGGTTCAGTTTTGACAACGGCCCGCCGCTCGAAGCCCATAACGTCGCCCGGCCCATAAAACTCCACGGTTTTGGCGGGTAAATCCACCAACTGTTGTTCGTTGACGCGCACCTGCACCGTAACGGCGGCCCGGCCCGTTTCCAGGTTCGCCGCTTCGACGCCCAAGCTGTCCACTGTGTCCAGGTTGCTGCTCAGGCCCTGGCGCAGCCAGGGGAGAAAAGTGTATTTTGGAGTATTTGCCATAATCAATAATGGTTCTTTGACAAATATCGTGGCATTCAACTGGCCCACGAGATTTGTCAAAGCAGGTCTATAGTTTATATACCAACCGGGGCCAGCGTCAGCCTGTCTTCCAGCTCGGGTTGTTCTTCTTCGATGCGGCGGATCAGTGTGGCCGCCTCGGACCGGTTCATGGCATTGCCGCCTTTGCGGTAATTATTGATATCGCCAAATTCAGCCAAGCCGTCCGCCAAAACGATGGCGTACTGTTTTTCTGCAAAAATGGCTCTTTCAAAATCTGCCTGATCTGTTACCGCCATCCGCCCCAGTTCAGATTGCTGAAGAGAGCCCCCTTCGAGCTGGCGATTGAAGCGAGCTTCCTCTTCGGGCGGCGCCTCCGCTTGGGGCACGGCTCGCCCGGAATCGTATACTTTTATTTCGTAGGCGGCTTCCTTTTCTCGGTAGAGGCTGCTGCGGATGAGGGCATCTCTTTGCAAAGCTCCTCCTGACTGGAAGCTTTCATAAGGCGGCAGGCTTACCTTCTCGTCTTTAGTGAAATTTAGGTATTGCCCGGGCGCGAATTCCTCCTGTTGCCTATCCATCTCAACGACCTGATCATTGACCAATGCATCCAGGGCGAATTCTCGTTGGCCACTTATTGGCTGGTCACCGACCTTGTCGAGGCGCAGTTCGAGCGGCAGTACCGACTGGCTGATAGAAAGCGCACCCTCAGGCTGCATGCGCAGTACTTCTTCCTCTTCTTCTTCAAGGTTTTCTTCCTGGTGCAGGAAAACGAGTTGATGCCGGCCGGGGGGTGGCAGCGCCCTCCAGTTACGCTGGTCCTGCAGGGCCTCGACCAGCAGGGGTTGCGCCTCGATGGTGTCGATCCGGGTATCGTCCTGATCGCCCCATTCTTTATGTACGCTGACCGTGTAATCGAAAATCCAGATGGAGAAGGTCGCCTCGCCGTCGAACGTCCAGGGGCTGGGGCCGCCCAATATACCCTTCAGGTCGACTTTAGCGACCGTCGTACTGCCTATTTTTACCTCCACCATTGCATACAGGCCCGCCTCAAAGCGGAAGGGGCTAAAGGTAAATATAGTATCAAAACCAAATTTGGCACTAGCATGAAAAAACTTCCAACTGTAGTTGAAATGAAGGCTAGCCCCAAATTGTAGCGTATTGGAAGTGATGGCCAGATAGCAGAATAGCTTGAGAACGGGGTTGTCTTCGTAGATAACCAACTCCAGCCTCTTCATCTTTTCCGGGTCAAGCAATAAATAGGAAGGCAAGCCTAAGGAAGGCGGTTCCCAAGCGGGATAAAAGCCGCCGGCTGAAATCACGAAGCCGGATTCTCTGCCCCAGGTCAACCGGAAGGCGAGGCTTCCACGCATTTCTATCATCAGTACCTTAGAGCCCTTAACGATCTCGGCATCGAAGGCGGCGTACTTATCGTCAAAATTAAGCTCACCCACAAAGTTGACGTCCAGCTTGACGACGACGATCTCCTTTTTCCCTATCTTCTTAGTAATTCTGGAAGAGAGCTTACCGATCAGCAGTATCCGCCATGGCGCCGGTAATTCCAGAATCAAGCCGGCTTCGAGGACAAACAAATCGCCGGCACCCCAGCCGATCTCGCCCAAAATACCGAACACATACTGCCCCTCTCTGGGAGGAAAGGTGGTGCTCAGCCGGCTGATGACCTGGGCGGCCTTCTCTACCGGGTTTTGAGGGTAGAGTACGTCGGTAAAATTCGCATCGCCAATTTTTTTGTGTAAAGCCTCCGTATTGACACTGCGGTTAATCCCTACCAAGCCCCCCACTCGCCGCAAGGTGAAGCCCAGCCCTAACTGTATAGGTGGAAACTTTGAATTGACAATCAGTAAAAACGAAAAGCCTTTTTTGCCATCCGGTAGTTGGGTGTTGATCAAGGCCAAAGCTTGCAGGGTGATCTTGCCTTTAATGCTGAGCTCGGCGATTCCGGCGTATTCGCCCTTGCCGGGGTTCACTTTGAGGAAGCCGCCCCCCTTGACGTGCTTGGCGTCAATGATGATCCCTACGCTTTCCGGGTATTTGAAATCCAGGTCGAAGGCCGGCGGCAGGGCGTTGCCCTGAGCATCTTCGCTCTTGCGCAGGCTAACGATGATCCCCAACTTTTCAATATTTAAAAAGAAAGGGCCGAGTTTGGTTTTCCCGGAAGCCGTCACGTAAGCCGCTATACCATCGGTTTCAGCTTTAATACCAAACTGGATGGCCGGCAGCACAAAATATTTTCCGATGGAGATACCCACCGGCCAATTAAGTTCAAGCCCGCCGCTGCCTTTCAAATGTACGCCCTGTTTCGTGGACCAACCGATGCCCATGTCAAAATCTACCCGCACTTCGTCTTCGGGCAGGACTTTAGCCAGGAAGCTGTCGCCATCCCCTGAACCGAGAAAGAAAGTAGCAGAATCGACTTCCAACATGACGTCCAACTCCTGGCTGGCCCGGGAGAGGAAGACGTTCATCAAAAGCCCCAGGCTGCCCACTTCCAGTCGGGCGCCCTTTTCTCCACCGATGACAAGGGCGCCATTGTCGGCAGCGCCCACCTTGCGGACAGCGAATTCAGATTGCCAGATGCTGTTGTCCCCAAATTCGTCGGGAAATTTTACGCCGTCCTCTCCAAAAGCAAAGGCCTCGAGGTGGGCCGACATGGCCGTTTTAAATTGCCAGTTGCCGGTTGTTTTCGAAAATTCCACCTCGCCAAATGGGCGCACGATGAGGTCGAATATGCCGTTTTCTTCGGTGGGGGCGAAGACCAGGCTCGCCCCGGCATCGTATTGCTCATCGTCCAGGCTATACCAGAAGGTGAGGGTACGCTCCAGGGTACTTTTCAGTTCAGGGTCATCGACCTCGCCAAATTCAGGGAGCGGTTTGATACCAAAAACGGCCTGGCCTCCCAATGAACGGGCCAAATCAGCGAGTACAGGGAATAATTTTTCAGAAACTGCTTTTGCTGCTTCTTCGGTCATGGGGAAGCCTTCCGGGAAGTATTCCTGCTTCAGGAGCGCTTTTGGGTCGGAAAATATATTTCCGAAACGGTCCCAATGAATTTGTGGCCGCTGGTGCGGAAATTTTTTCGGAGGGCTATCGCCCAGAGCTTGAAGAACATAAGGCTCTACTTTTTCCGTCTCCTGAGCAGGTTTGATCACCGAAAGCAGGCGAAGCAGGTGGAAAACCTGTGGAACACCACCTTCCAGGGTTTTCAGCAGCGCCACCAACCCGATATGTTTAAAAACTTCTTCAAAATCCAGTTCTCCATCCGGGTTGTTGCCTTCCTGGTCCAGCAGTTCGCTCAATTCATCATAGTTCTGTTTGAGGGTTTCGTACCATTCCTTAAGGTGTTTGCCGTATTCGATGTACTTTTTAAACCCCTTAATATCCTGTGGGCGGGTGGCCAAAGCCTCTTCGAGGTCCGTCACCGATTCGTAGAGGATTTCGGAGACACCGATGACCTTATCCAGCGTAGTCACTCCTTCGCCCGGTTCTACCTTCTGTTTGAGATCATACCCTATATGCCAGAAGAAGTCGCGAAGCAACTTGCCCGCTCTCATCCAGGCGAGCAAAATTTCGAGCAGTACCAGGATGTCTTCAAAAATTATTTTCTTTTCTTTTTTTTCAGCCATCATGCAGGGTTTGCAGGTGTTTAGGGAGCCGTTTCCGTTTCTTCCAAGGGCAGTTCCGGCTTCGGATAGGCCGGATCTTTATCGTCCAGAGGTACCCGGTAGGTAAGGAATTCAATCGGTGTAAGATTGATTTCCGTATCTGTAAATTTCTTTTCGACCAACCAGTGGGTTTGCCGGGCGGCCTGCCGAATCCTGGCTTCCGCCCCGACGCTGTGTTCTGCGGCGGTAGTGCTATCATCGCCCCGCTTGGCGACGGTGAAATGGGCGAAATCTCCCTGGATTTCCACCTTGCTGATATCCATTACCTCTTCACCAATAACAATTTGAAAGGGTGCATCGGGAAAGGCTTTTTCTATATCCACTTTAAGAGTTTTGACCGTTTTGCTGAGGGCTTCGCCACTCACTTTCCCTTTACCTTCCCAATCAAAACTCAGCACCGCCAGGCTGTTGCGGCTGATGATATCCCGGCCAGCAGCACTGTTTTTTCCGTAGAGGTAGTGCTTTTTCAGCTGACTCCCGACCTTATGGTACCATTTCCGATCAGGATCGGGGTTCGGATCCGGATCAGGTAATTCGGCCTCATAGTCGCTGCCCTTGGCGCCCCGGATAAAATCGATCCGGTAGAACCAGTCGGGTTTGGGGACTTTCAAATCCTCTTCCATTTGGGGCAGCGGCAACATGGCAGGAGTTTCCTGCATCATAGCCGGGTAATAGTTGGGAAACCACTTAGTGTTGAGCAGTATTTCTTTCGACTTTTCCTCCGAGAAGCTGTCCGGTTTGGGATAGCCCAGGATAATTTCCGGTTCGGGCAGTTTTTTCTCGGCCGAAATAAAGTTGGCCAGTTCGTAGCCGATGTCGTGCAGGGCGGCAAAGATGCCCGCTTCGTTTTTAAAGGCACTGGCGGTCAGGTGAGCCATCGTCAGGCGGTGTTCGGCGGCCTCCCCATCCAAAGGCTTCTCCGCCCAATACTGCAGTCTGGCGGCAAAGCTAAAATGTACGTCGCCGGAAACAGCTACCACTTTTGAATGGCGCTTGCCGTCTTTTTTGGGAATGCGGGAAGCCAGGCGGGCCAGCATTTTTTCGAAAGCCGGGCTGTGTACTTCCCAGGAGTCCGCCAAGTCGGGGTCGAAAGCGGTGAGCTTGTGGCGGTCGCCGCGCTTGAACCGTACAAAATACTGGAAAAAGGGCAGCAGGTAAACCGACAGCCAGTTACGGAAAAGCGGAATGGTAATCAGGTTGCAGGGAGAAATGAGTATAGTGAGTTCCTGGCTTTCTTCAGTTTTAGGCACCTGCTGCTCAATGGCCTTATCACTCAGGTGGACCGAAGGCTCATACTGTTTGCCAGGGAAAGCGCGGAAGGTGCGAGCATCAGTAGCGATCAATTGGTGGGCCGGAAACTTGATATCGAAGTACCATTGAACGGTTTTGGGGGCAGCTGTAAAGGCTTTATCTCCGGTGCGCAATTTACGAGCCAGTTCTACGGCTTCCGCTTTATCCAGCGGCAGGTTGAGCAGCTTATGGATGACTTTTATTGGGCGAGTGTCTTTGTCTTTTTCCCAGGGAGGGGTAGCGCAGCGGTGGTTGATCCACTGTTCTAATGCATCTAGCAGTTTGCCGCCGGGTTTGTCCTCCGCAAAGTGCTCAGGGGTATTGCCCCACGCCTGAAAGAGTGCGAAGGCCGACAGCCCGTTCATCATAATGCGCCGCCCCAGAGGTGTCTCGTAGGTTTCCCGTACCCAGTTTCGGTTGACATGCCAGTCGTCCGTGGTTTCGTGGTCGTCAAACATCATATAGGTGGGAATATTAGCCAGGGCACGCCTGACCTTAGGTAGGCCCTGAACGAATTCCCGCAGGCGTTCGGCACTGCCCGCCATCCGGGCTGCCCGCCGTTCTTTTTCCAGCTCCTCCCAACGCTTTTCGCATTGTTTTTGCAGGGCAGCCTTTTCTGTTTGGCTGGTGGTTTCTCTTATTTGCTTTCTCAGTTTTTTTATTTCATCGTCATCTTCTGGTGCTGGAGGGGCCTCAGCGCTACCCGTCATCCGGGTTTTCAACTTAAAATAACTCAGCCACAGTACCGGCGACCATACCGACAGGTACATAGCAAAATATTCCCCCAGGCTGATCAGGTGCCCTTGGCTGGAAGTCGTAGTAAAATTGCAGTGTTGCCGAACAAATTCTCCCCGGTTCTCAGTCTGACGATTAATGTCGGCAGCCGGGATGGTGGTGACTTGATCGTCTTCTTCTTTTAAAGGCAAGGGTTCTCGCCATTGGGGGACCCAGACCTCTTTGGGCGATACAGTGTCGTCACTCTCAAATATATCTTCATAAGTTTCTGTACCTGTGTCTATCCTCCAGCCTCCCATTAGCAAGTCGCCGGCATCGGTTACCAGATGCTGGTGTACATAGCGCACATCGTCGGCGTAAATCTGGTCGCCGGTCAGCAACAACTGGTGAGGGCGTTTACCATTGAAATCTTGGGTAAGCACATCGTCCAGGATGGGCATAGCGTCTTCGCCGCCACCGTTGACATTGCGGCAGGAGCCATGTACAATCTTCAGGTCGCGCACTTTCTCCGGAGGGATGATGAAAGAGGGCAAGTCATAGCCAGGGTAAGTGATTCGTTCTTCCGGTTCAGCATCTGTGCCAAGATGAATGATACCCGGTGTATCGAGGGTATCTCCATTGCCGAAAGTTAGGTCGTACAAATAGGTTTCGCCGGCATCGAATTTTTTATCATCAGGTAGCTTAGCGGTCACCAGCGCAATATTAAGGTGGTATCCGAGCTTGACAGTCCGGCTTTCTATCGCTGCAGCTATTTCTTCTCCCTTACTGCCCTCGTCGTCTTCATATACTTTCAGGCCCACCTCCCGGTCCGCTTTCATTGCTACCCAAATAGATACACTCTTGGTGGTTGTCTTTCGAATAATGGGCCCACAAAGCACTAAAGGGAAACGTCCCAGGTAGTTGTTGTAGCCGATGGAGAGAGAATGCCGGAAATAATTGCTGACATCCCAGTTTAGATTATACCGGTTAGCTAACCGGCCATAGAATTCTTCGGAACTCAAATAGGCTTTTAAGTCCATTAAATATGGGTTTAATCACAAACTACAGTTTTTTATTTATATTTAGAATTGATAGATGAAAAAATCATTTCTTCCAAGGTATGTCCCCTCCTCCCGGAAGGGCATGGATAAGTCGTTCAAAAGCTTGACGCTGAGTTACCTGGGCAGGAAAAAACTGGTACGCACGTTACATCCGCAATCGGAAAAAGGATATATAACACTGGTTATGAATCAGTTGCGCGTTTCATTCGGCGCCATTCCAAACTGCTGCGAAAAAGCGCGGGAAAAATGGGAAGGGTCCTTAAAGCCCACCTGATAGGCGACCTCAGAAATGTTAAGCTCCGGATCCTTGAGCAATTCATAGGCCTTGTTCAACCGGATGATCCTGATGTACTGAGAAGTTGACACATCGGCCAGTGCCTTCAGCTTGCGGTGTACTTGGACCCGGCTGATGCCTATTTCCCGGCTCAGCTGTTCTACGCCAAAATCAGGTTCCTCCAGGTTAGCCTCTACAATTTGCCTGACTTTCCGCAGGAAGGCATCTTCCGGCTCCCGGGCATGGCCGTTGGCCGACTGATACTTTTGCTGCAGCTGCCGCCGCAACTCCAGGAGTTTTGCCACGCGAACCAGTAGTTCCTCTTTCTGAAAAGGCTTGGTCAGATACGCATCTGCACCGTGGGCGAGGCCCTCCAGTTTGTCTTCCTGGGTAACTTTGGCAGTCAGTAAAATAACCGGATATGGTTGGTGCGCTCCTCTGTTTTCAGCGTTCTACAGAACTCGAATCCGTCCATTTCCGGCATCATCACATCGCTGACCACCAGGTCGGGATGGTTTCAAGGCCTTGTCGATGCCTTCCTGCCCATTGCGGGCTTCCAACACCCGGTACCGGTACCTCCAGGCACTCGCGCAGATAATAGATGACGTCCGGGTTGTCTTCTACGACCAGGACGATGGGCGCGTCCGCCACTGTTCCAGCCTTCCGGCTGGCCCGCCACCGGCAGTTGGGTTGCAGCGGCTGGCGCAGCGGGTTGGAGGATTCGATCGGTTGCCTCTATTTTCGCCTCGTGGCGAACCGGCAGGCGGAAGGTGAAACACGTTCCTTTGCCCACCTCGCTTTGCACTTCAATCCCTCCGCCCATCAGGTACAGTAGCTCTTTGGTTAAGGCTAAGCCGATCCCAGCCCCTCCCGGCTTCCCCGAGGGAGAGGAGTACCCTGGCGCCTGATAAAAGCGGTCGAAAATGCGGAGAGCTGCTCAGGGGATGCCGGTACCTGTATCCATTACGCTCACCTCCAGCCAATTCCTGGCTGCTTTCGGCGATCTCTTTGTACCACCGAAATTTTGCCGTACACCGGGTAAACTTGATCGCGTTAGAGATCAGGTTGCTCACTATCTGCTGGCATTTTTCCGGGTCGTAGTCCATGCGCAGGCTGCCGGTATGGGAATAGAAAGAAATGGTGATGCTGCGGGTGAAAGCCAGGGAATGAAAAGACTCAATCAGGTAGCTAAGGTATTTGATGATATCGCCCTGGATGTAATTGGGCTCCAACTTGCCCGCTTCCAGTTTGGAAAGGTCCAACATTTGGTTGATGAGTTGCAGCAGTTTTTGGCTGTTGCTTTTGATCAGGCCGGTACGTTCGGTGATTTTCCAGCGCGGGTTTTCTCTGATCTGATCGGCCAGCCCCTGGATGACAGTGAGCGGCGTTCGGAATTCGTGCGTAATGTTGGCGTAGAAACGGCTCTTGAATTCGTCCAGTTCTTTCAGCCGGCCAGATGCTTCCTGTTCCCTTTCCAGGGAGGCCTGGAGGGCCCAGCGGCGTTTTTGGAAGCGGTAGATGCCATAGAGAGACAGCCCAGCAAAGAGCACATAAAGCAGGTAAGCCCACCAGGTTGCCCACCAGGGCGGGCGGATCAGGATGTTGATGGTGGCGGGCGTTTCAGCCCATAATCCGTCGCTGTTACTGGCAATCACCTGAAACTGGTATGCTCCCGGCCCGAGATTGGTGTACCGGGTAGCCCTTTTGGTTCCTGCTTCGACCCATTGTCGTTCATAAGGAATGAGGCGATGCCGGTACTGGTTGAGTTCAGGCATTGTATAATGCAGGCCGACGTATTCAAAGGTCAGTTCATTTTGATCGTAGGGCAGCGATAATTGCTCCGGCAGTTCGGGAAGCCAACTGAAGGTAGAATCCACTTCGCCTTTTCGGTAGGATCTGTCAAATATTCTGATGTCCTGGATATTCATAGTAGGCAGGGCAAAATGCTTCATGGCCTGCTCCGGCTTAAAACTTGCCAGCCCTTTAAGAGAACCGAAGTAAAAAGTACCATCAGACGCCTTCAGGGCACTGAAATCATAGAAACCCAGCGAGGGCAGCCCATCCTCTTTGTCATATTGTACAAAGGTTTCGGTACGAGGGTCAAAGCTGCTGACGCCCTGATTCGTACTCATCCACAATACCTGATCTTTATCTTCCAGAATGGCATACACTTTATTGCCGGAAAGGCCGTCCGTGGTGTTAAAAGAACGCAGTATACCCTGCTCAGGAGCATATTCGATCAGCCCGTCATTGCCGGTGCCCAGCCAGAATCTACCCGGCTCATGCTCGTAGATCGTTCTTACGCCTATTCCTTCCAGATGACGCTCAAAACGCAGAGCCTCTACGTCAAAATAATACAGCCCTTCCATCCAGGTGCCCAGCCAGAGGCGGCCCTGCGTATCTTCATGCACAGCATATACGCTTTGGTTGTAGGTATTGCCTTCCTTTCCTCCGATATGGGGTAAGGCATAGTGTTTATACGTTCCGTTGCTGCGGTCAAAGGCATAGAAGCCCTGGCCCCATGTACCCAACCACAAGACGCCTTCCCGATCTTCATGAATAGCTAAAATACTCACCGCCCCGCCATTGGGAGTAGTGATCGGATAATGGATAAAACGCCCCGTGTTTCGATCCAAAAGGCTGAGCCCATTATCTGTCGCCAGCCACAAGTTATTATTCTTATCCTCAAAAAACCGAAAAACCACATCGCTCGCCGGGCCGGCTGCTGCTGGTGAAGTTTTGTAAAAATGCCGGTAGTCGTTGGTTCGGCGATCCCACCGGTAAACGCCTTTTTCCCAAACTCCCAGCCAGATCACGCCCGGTTCCGCCGGAGATTCATATACTGCTGAAATGCCCTCCTCCAGAAAGTGGGCCTGAAATTTCTTCTGCCAGGGGTCGATCTTATATCCTCCCCCCGACATATTCCCGAGCCAGAAACGCCCCTGCGAATCTTCAAAAAAGGCCCATACCAGATTATTGGTTAAGCCATTCGGCTGTTCAGGATCGTGGGCAAACAATCGCGGTGCTCCGCCTGCCGCATCAAACCGATAGAGCCCGCCGTTGAAATTACCCACCCAGATACCTCCCCACTGGTCTTCGTGCAGAATACGGATATGAGGGCAGGCCGACCAGGGAGCCATTCCCGCTGACCGGGCATAAACCTCGGAAGTGCCCGGCGCCATTCTAATGAAACGATCTTTTTCCGGGTCATATAACTGCACGCCGCTATCGCAGGAACCTACCCAAATCCGCCCCCGGCTATCCTGCAAGAGGGCGCTTATCCGATTGTCAATGAGGCTGAACGCATCAGCTGGATCGTGTACATACCGTTTTGCCGTTCCGGTTTCAGGATGAAAGCGGATCAGGCCGCCACCGGTGATGGAAGGAACAAAGGGTTCTCCGGTTCCTACCCAAATAAAGCCATCTTTGTCACACAGTATGGCCCGAGCCTGATCGTTTGAGAGGTCTATCGGATCTTCCGGCCGGTAGAGGAAGCGTTCGAAACGGTCTGCCTCCCGATCATACCGGTACAGGCCGCCGTGCTGGCTGGCCACCCACATTTGCTTGTTCTGATCCTCGGCTATTCCGTTGACTTCTCCGTCGGGCACCGTGTTCGGCACTTCATCGGCGGGATTGTATTGTTTAAAGCAATCACATTCCGGAATATAGCGGTTAATGCCTACGCGGGTGCCTACCCACAGTATCCCCTGATGGTCTACGAAAGCGGCACCGGTGCGGCCGTGATTTAAAGAAGTACTGTCCCCGGAAATAGCCGGATAGTTTTTATAGGTGTATCCATCGTAGCGGGCAATACCGTTGTTGGAAGCCAGCCAAATGAAGCCTTCTTTATCTTCTGCAATGGCTTTGATGCCATTGCTTCCCAGTTCATCTTCTACCGGTATCTGCTCTACATGCCAATTGTCGGGAGCGGGATAGGCCGGTTGGAGCAGGGCAAAGGAAGGAAACCCTATTGTCAGAAGAATAGTCAATAGAGAACCGGAAAATACCTGTACCATACATGCGAGAAAGTGCATTTTATCAGCATTATCGCATGAATATATAAAAATGGAAAGTAAAAAAGGCCTTCTTTGACAAATTCTGTGGCCCGTACTTCGGGCAGCAGGCATGCCAGGAAAAACTACCTTACCCAGAATGACGGTACTCTTATGCGTTTGCCCGCCTCCTCCAGAGAAGCTTCCTCGCCCGCCAGTAAATCCGCATCCATAATCCTTTGTATGGCATTCGCTTCTTGCTCGTTATATAGCAAAGGTTACAGGTTGTCGCGCCGGTAATTATCGTAGTGGGTTTGTTCTGCCGGGCTGAAGCTCGGGGCGATCACCAGTAGCCCCTGCCGCTGGTTGCCGGGCCATAGCTTCAGAGAGTGCAGCGGAAAAGCTATAGGCCATCTGATATCGGTGTAACAAATAGAGATGGTTGTGATACGCATCAGCTTGCTCTGGCAAAGCAAAGAGTAGTACCTTGAAGGGTTGAATCAGTTGTTGGCATAGTCGGTAGGCATTTTGGGCATAGGAAGCCGCGTTGGGTTGCTTTCCATAGATGGATTGGCAAAACTGGAGGCACTCCTCCGCGTTTTTCCAGCAAGCTGACGGCAGTATTGTAATCGCCCATTGCATAATAAAGTTCTCCTCCATTGGCGTATAAGACACCGTGAAAAATATGTCCGGGGGGAAAATGCTTGTGAAAGATGGCCTCTGCTAGCTGAAAAGTAGCCTCTGCCTTGTGCAACTGGCCGTTTTTTTTGTAAGTAGCAGAGAGATAAGTGTACCCCTGCATCAGGTCGCGATGATCCGGCCCGCCGGCCCTTAGAATGATATCTATTCCCTTATTATAATATTCAATAGCTTCCCGGAATTGATCGTTAAGGTCATAGGCGGTGCCGAACGATATTGGCACGATGCTTCAAGGAGTCGCTCTCATAAAAAACCAGGGCTTGTTCGGCCTTTTGGTTAGCGGCTTCGTATTTCCCTTCTTTGGAAAGTACATCACTTTCTATCAACGCTTGCTCAGCTTGCTGGTCCGTAATAGCTTGAGAGAACAAGCTATTGAAAGGAAAAGAAGGAATAAAAAATAAACAACTAAGCCCAATTGCCGTTATCTTTTTCCGCTGGGCGGCGTTATTTTTTTGTAACGCCCGTACCTCTAATCACCTCATCTCCGAAGCCGCAGGCTTACAACTCCCTTTCTCCAAACGATATCCTCCTTCCATGGGATACACCTGTACATTGAAAATCAGTGTAAGCCCGTCGAGCACTTCGTTCAGGGTGAAATCCTCAAATTTCATGCTGATCCCGCAATCGGCTAGTTGGGAGTTCACCAATTGCAGCTCTACCTTGAAGTGGCGCTCCAGGCAGGCCAGGGCTTCGCTTAGCGGCGTATTGCGAAATTGCAGGCGGTGCGTGCGCCAGGACTGGGCATTGAGGCCGGGTGAGTCTTTGGCATTCATAGCGGCGCCGGGACTACAGATACCGCGCTGGCCTGGCGCCAGTTGGATGGCATTTTCATTATCCAGCCCGGACAAGCGCACGCTGCCTTCCTCGACTTCTACTTCCGTGAAGCCTTCTTCGGGGTAAGACCGCAGGTTGAAGGCGGTGCCCAGTACCTCCACCATAGCGTCGCGGGTGGTGATGCGGAAAGGGCGGGAAGGGTCCGGCTCGATATTAAAATAAGCCTCGCCCGTCAATTCTACAGGACGTTCGGAAGCGCTATTGAACTCAGCGCTCAATACGAGGAAGGAATTTTCATTCAAAATAACAGTAGACCCATCGGGCAGTAATACTTTTTCAGATTCGCCGGCGCCGGTCGTATAAATGAGCGCATTCTGTTCGGAAGCGGCATTGCTGTTGCCTATCCACCACCAACCGATGGTAGCCAGCGCGGCAAACGCGGCGGCGGCGGCAAGCCAGCGGTACAGGCTGCGCCGGGCAGGCGAGGGCTGTGCGCCGGCCGGCTGAGGCGTTTTCCTGGCCTCCGCTATGCGTTGCTGCAAACGGGCCAGGCCGGCGTCGACATCCGGTTCATACCCCTGCTTATAGCGTTTACTGAGGTTCCAGGTTTTGTCCAAATCCTCAGTAAGGCTACGGGGGCCCTCCTGCTGCAGCCAGCCGCTGAGCTCTTCCTGTTCTCGTGAATTGATTTCGCCCTTCAGTTTTTTATGGAAGAGCATGATGTATTTTGAAACCTCCATTTCCTATTTTCTTCCTGCTTTGAAGACACGGTTATGCTTTATTGCCCCTATGGGGTTTTTCCTTTTTTGAACGAATTCCAAATTTTGTCGCCTGGCTTTCAAATCAGCGAAAGCAAGAGCCATAAGCTCAGGAAAGGGCCCAGGGCTTCGCGCAACAGCCGGAGCGCTTTGGATATCTGGTTTTCCACCGTTTTCACCGAAATATCCAGGGCATCGGCAATTTGCTGGTACGACATATCTTCAAACCGGCTCAACACAAAGACGATCCGGCACCGCTCGGGTAAACTATCGATCGACTCATCGATGCGCAGTTGCAATTCATCCGCTTCCATTTGCAAACCGGCATGAGCATCGCCACTCTGCAAAGGGTATGGCTTTTCATCCGAAAACTTGATCTTCTGGTCCCGGATGTAGTTCAACGCCCGGTTGACCGCCGCCCGCCGCAGGTAAGCCTTCAGAGAAATGTTGACCTGGAGGCTGCCCTTTTTTCGCCAGAGTTCAAAGAAAACCTCCTGGCTCAGGTCTTCCACCAGGTTGTTGTCCGGTATAATCTTGTAGGCCACCTTGCAGAGATAACTATAATAGGCCCGAAAGATCAGGCTAATCGCCAGCTCATCATCTTTTTCAAGAAGCTCCAGGAGTTCTTTATCGGTATATTTTTTTTGCAAGAGGATTATCTTTTTGGATAGGGCCCTATTATTCCTTTGTAGGTCGTTTCGACTCCTCGTTCCGCTAAAATAACATTTCCGCCTAAAACTTTCCAAATTAATCGCGCCTGCCAATACCGAATTCGAAATATCAGCTGCGATCCTTTGAAAAAACAAGAATAAAAAAATACCTTAACGCTTCTTTTGATGCCATTCTGCGACGACGCCACTACAAGTCTCAGAAAATCAAACACTTACAAGTAAACCACTCCCAAAAACAGAAGATGAACCTCCCTCAGAAGGCCGCTTTCTGTTCACTGGGTAAAAAAAGCTAACAATTGACCATTATGAAAAGGCACTTACTGTCACTTTTTGCAATCTTACTGACACCCTTACTCGTTTTTGCGGAAGATGCCCCCGGAGGATGGGACCAGCGGATCAACGAAGCGGTACAGCCGGTAACTGACGCCGTTGCCGGCACGGTATTCTACGCTGTGCAGTTGGGAGATTCCGCCTCCACCGCCATGCCGCTGGTGATCATTATGCTGCTTACGGCGGCAACCATCTTTACCTTCTACTTTCGCTTTGTACAGTTCCGCCGTTTCAAGCTGGCGATCGATACGGTCCGGGGAAAGTATTCCGACCCCAACGATGAAGGAGAAGTTTCTCACTTTCAAGCCCTTACCGCTGCCCTATCCGGCACGGTGGGCCTTGGCAATATAGCCGGTGTGGCCATTGCCGTTTCCATCGGCGGCCCGGGAGCCACTTTATGGATGATCACAGCCGGCCTGTTGGGGATGGCGTCCAAGTTTACCGAGTGTACCCTGGGGGTAAAATACCGGGATGTAGGCCCCGACGGCACCGTCTATGGCGGCCCTATGTACTACCTGACCAAAGGGTTAAAGGAAAAGGGAATGCCCGGCTTCGGTAAATTCCTGGCGGTGTTCTTTGCCATTATGTGTATCGGCGGCTCCTTCGGCGGCGGCAATATGTTTCAGGCCAACCAGGCGGCTCAGCAATTCAATTCCATGATCGGCGCCACTTCTGGCTCTGCCGGCCTGGTTTTTGGGGTATTTCTGGCCCTCATGGTCGCCATCGTCATTATCGGCGGCATCAAGCGGATCGGCTCGGTTACGGAAAAGGTGGTGCCTTTCATGTGCGGTATATACGTGTTGGCGGCACTGGTCATTATTATGGCTCATGCTTCCCTCATCCCACAGGCTTTTGCAGAGATTTTCAGCGGCGCTTTCACCCCGGCCGGTATCAGCGGCGGTATTGTAGGTGTTTTGGTTCAAGGTTTCCGCCGCGCGGCTTTCTCTAATGAGGCAGGCGTGGGTTCAGCTGCCATCGCCCACTCCGCTGTCCGTACAGAAAACCCCGCCAGTGAAGGGATCGTCGCCCTGCTCGAACCTTTCATCGACACGGTAGTAGTTTGTACCATGACGGCCCTGGTGATTGTCATCTTCAATATGGACTCTCATTTCGTCTACGGCGATGTCGTAAACAACAATGTTTTGCTGAACGCCACCGGTGAGCGCGTGGGTGGGGTTACTCTCACCTCCATTGCTTTCGCCGAAGTGATCCCCTGGTTCCCTTACATCCTGACCATCGCGGTTGTGCTCTTTGCCTTTTCCACCATGCTCTCCTGGTCTTACTACGGCCTGCAAAGCTGGATGTTCCTCTTTGGAAGGAGTAAGGTTTCTGATTATACCTACAAGATTCTGTTCTGCATCTTCGTCATCCTGGGCTCCGCCGCCAGCCTGACGGCAGTGACCGACTTTTCCGACGCCATGATCTTTGCTATGGCCGTCCCTAACCTGACCGGCCTGATGATCCTGCTGCCCAAAGTACGGGAAGAGGTGAATAAATATGTGCGTAAAATCCAAACGGGAGAAATTAAGACAGTGAAGTGATGTGGAAGCCAATGGCGCCTATTTTGCATCAACCTCCTTATGGGGTTGCAGCCTCGTCCCGGCTTCATGTCGAAGCCGGGACGAGTAAGTGGCCGCTAAAGCGCCTTCAGGTCCGGCGCCACCCATTGCCCCCTGGCACGGGCGGAATAGAGCCGGCCTTTGGAATAATACTGTAGCGGCAACTCCTTATCGGCGTAGGGACTGTTGAAGAGGCACTCCCGGACGGTTTCGTAGCGCCCGCGGCGGCCCTGCTCCCCGACAAACTGATGCAGGATTTGCATCCAAAAGATCGTCAGCGTTTCGTGATAGCCACCGTCTGGAGTGTTTTCTCCTCCCGACGCCAGGTTGTAGGCGATGATACCGGGGCGGATTCTGCACAGCGCAACATCGAGGCCATACTCCAGGATATACCAAAGCCCGACCGAAAGATGGGCTTCGTGGGTCCAGGCGGTAGCGGGTAGCGATTGGTTTTCAAAGCCGGCTACCAATTGGCGGATATCCATCTGTTTTCCACGGTTTTGATATTCTTCTGGCAATAGGGAAAACGCGAGGGTAGGTTCCATTTTACCTTCGCTGCAAAACCGGCGCCGCAGCAAGCCTTCTCTCCGAAAGCCGAACTTCTGTAAAATCCGGATGGAAGGCTTGTTGCCTGGCAGGACAAACGCTTCGACTCGTTGCAACTTCATTTCTTCGAAACCCACCTCCAGAATCCGTTCCATGGCTTCACTCATCAGGCCTTTCCCCTTGTGAAACTCATCCCAGATTCCATAACCTGCCTCTGCATAATTATGGCGCAGCCACCAACTGTGGAAACCGATATCCCCGATCAACCCTCCGGTTTTAGGATCGATCATCAGCCAGGTGCGAAACGATAACCGTGGGTTGTCAATAAAATTGACCCAATAACGCTCTTTAATAGCCAGATAGTCTTGTTCAGAACTACAGCCCAGCAAGTGAAAGATCTCCGGGCCGGTATGATTGTTGAACAAATGCCTGGCCACCGGTGGGTTGAGCTCACGGAGAACGAGGCGCGCAGTGCGAAGTTCTGAAAAGGAAAGTGGCATAGTGTTCTGCTTTTGCAGCAACAAAAGTATAAAGTTAATGAACATCCCGATAAGCTTGCCGCCTCACTTTCGGTTTTCCCTTCCAGTTGATATTGAGCTTGCGGCCCATCCAGGGGGCATCCATTCTGTATTGAAGGAAATAAACAGCTAGTGCGGCCAGTACCCCGAGGAAAGCCCCCAGATACACATCTTTGAAAAAATGCTGCACCAGATAGATGCGGGAAACCCCTACCAGCAGCGCCGCCAGGAAAAGAAGAAGGCCTACGCCGCCTTTGCGGGGCAGGCACAGGGCAAGAAACGCATACAGTGCAAAGGCAGACATGGTGTGCCCGGAAGGGAAACTGTTGTTCCCCCCATTGAGCACAACGCCTTCTACCGTATGGATCTGGTCGAAAACCCCCATCTTGCGAAAGAACAGATAGGGGCGGTCGTGGCTGAACAGCTCTTTTGACAAAAAGCTCAGCAAACCAACCAGGAAACCCAGAACCGGCAGGGCGGCCACATGGCGAAACCCTACAAAAAGCAAGGCGCCCAGCACCAGAAAATAAGCAGGTGCTTCTCCCATTTTCGTGAAATACCGGAAGAAGAGATCGCCCCAATAGCTACGGTGGGCGCTGAAGAAAAATATCGCATCGCCGGTGTTCAGGACAGACAAGAGTATAGCTCCCAATACCAGGAACAGGCCGAATGGCACAAAGAACCATTTATTTTCTCTAATCACCGATTGCAGGGCGCCCCCCCTTCTCATGGTTTGCTGCGTTTAAAAACCTTATTGAATAAGATGAAAAAGCGATCCGGGTTGACCAGCTTGCTGTCGTTCATTGCTTTCACGGTAAGGATCAGCCCGATCGGTAGAAGCACACTACAAGGCACCCAGGCGGCAGCGGCAGCCGTCAGTATAAAACTCTCCGCAATCTTGCGGCAGAAGATCGTCAATACAATAAACAACATAAAGAAAATGATGGAGATCAGGATGGGGTACCCAAATCCGCCTTTTCGCACAATAGCGCCCATAGGCGCCCCTATGAACAGGAAAATAAAACAGATGACGGCCATGCTGTATTTGGTGTGCAATTCATAAATGTGCTTCACCCGGGATTCCATCAGGCGGTCCAGAGAGCGCATGGCTGATTCGGAATGGGCATGGATACTCCGTACAAAAGATTTGGCTTTGTTGCGCAGGCGCCGTTGGTCCGTCGTTTTAAACAACTCGTAAAAATGGGCGTATTCGTCCAGCGGCTTATCAATTTCCTGGTTGAGGGGGTTGCCTTCAAATCGTTTGCGGGCCGTAGCGACGGTAGCTTGCAGTGGCAGAGAACTCACCTGTGCGGCGCCCCTTGCCGGAACATTCACCGGAATCTCACTCATGCTGCTGTCGGCAGCCGCCGCCGGCTCCAGTGTATCTGCTGGTTCTTGCGGAGGCTGTAGTGGAGAGGAGTCCCCCTCTTCTTCATCGTCCGGTTCGCTCAGGTAGGTGCTATCCACTTCCATGAAGAAGAAAAAATTAGCCAACTGGTTGGACATGCTTTTCTCTCGCCGGGAAATCTTGATATCCAGGGAATCCACCGCTTCCTTCAGTTGGCCGCTGGTCAGCATGCTGCGGTTGGAAGCAAAGAGTTCCTCGTTCGTGCGGTTGAGTTGAAATTCTCCCAGGTCGAACACTTTATTCCAACTCTTGAAGTTGGTGCGTACAAAGGGAAAAGAACGGCGGGAGTTGGAAGCCGTTGGCTCCGTCTCCATATACTGGTGCCCGTTTTGGAGGTTCATCACAAAATAGCCCCCGTCTTCGGTGGCGTACATCTCGCCGCTTTCGGCCACGATCTGGCTGAGGCGCCCCTTGGAGGCATCGCTGTGATCATAGATCAAAACATGTTCTATATGCGTGCCGTCGGGCGCCTTCTTGCCGATGTGGATAGCGTAACCGTCAAAATCATCATTAAAAACGCCGGCATCCAGCCTCAGCGCGGGCTTCTGCCGCTGGATATCGTACATGCGGGAGCCAAACTTGAGGTTGGCCACCGGTATGAGGTTATTGGAACAGAAAAAAGAGAAAGCCGTAGCGCCGGCGGCAATGAACATCATCGGCCGCATGATCCGCCACAGAGAAACACCGGCGGATTTGAAGCTCGACAGTTCGTAGCGTTCCGCCTGGTTGCCCAGCACCATCACCGAGGAGATGAGGACCGCCAACGGAAGGGCCATGGGTATGAGCGAGACGCACTTGTAGGCCAACAGTTCAATGACCAGGAAAAAGCCCAACCCCTTGCCGGCAATATCATCGATATACAGCCATAATACCTGCATCACCAGCACGAACATAGCGATCATGAAGGTCACCAAAAAAGGTGGAATAAAACTGGTGATCATCAGGCGATCCAACTGCTTCATAGGCCTTGATTAACCGAAAATGTAAAAGGTTGAAAACAATGAAAATGGCTTCTGTACATGCCCTGTATTTTACATTTTACGCTTCTATCCGTTCCAGCTATCAGCGCCAAAGATAGGGTGAAATAATAATACGCTTAAAGAAAATGCCTGGGTTTAGCAGTTTGTTCACTTTCCGGCTTATTGGGGAGCGGTTCCCATTTGTGCCCATTAGCAGGTTTAGGGCTATTCCTGAACGAATCTGGGTTGAGAACAGCCGCTGCCTGGGGAGGGGTTTAAGCCTTTACGGGAGCTCATTGGAGTTTAGAGCAGTTTGTAAGAGGGCTTCTAACGGCAAGCTAAACCTTTCAAAACCCCAAATAAGGCCTCAAATAAGCCTCTACACCCCCGCTAGGCATCAATAGGCCCCTAGGATCGCACCCGCTTATTGGAAGCAGCACCCCCACTGATTGGAGATTTTGCCAGGGGCTTCTCCTCCTGGAGGTAAAAAATCTTATTTTTTTTACAAAGGCTGTAACTTTATCTTTTTCGGGCCGTCACCTTTATGACATCCGATAAGAAAAAGAGATCATCCGAATATCAGATTTCGATACATGAACCTCGAAGCATTTAAAAAAAGGGTATTGCCCATAAAGAACAAACTTTACCGGATGGCGCTGCGCATCACCGCCAACCCGGCCGAAGCCGAGGATGTCGTGCAGGAAGTCTTCATAAAAGTATGGGAACAGCGCGACAGCATGGACGAAATCCAGAACATCGAAGCCTGGTGTATGCAGATGACTAAAAACCGGGCTATCGACAAACGCAGGCTGCGTTACAACCAGGCCGAAGGGCTGGAAAAGGCCTATGGCCTGAGCAGCGACAATCACGACCCCGGCAGGCAGGCGGAGCTCAATGACGCCGTCGGACAGGTAAAAGTGCTGATGGCAGAACTGCCCGACAGCCAGAAAATGGCGATGCAACTGCGCGATATCGAGGGAATGGCCTACCAGGAAATCTGCGAAACCCTGGATATGCCCCTCAATCAGGTAAAAACCAACATCTTCAGAGCTAGAAAACACATTCGTTCGAAATTATTGCAATTATGGACAATCAAGTAATGGAACAACTGCTGGACAAATACTTTGAAGGGGAAACCTCCCTGAAGGAGGAGCACCAACTAAGGGAATATTTCCAGCGCGAAGAGGCGCCGGAAAGCCTGCAGCTCTATCAGCCGCTGTTCCGGCACCTGGCGCAAGAGCAAAAGCGCGGGTTGGGCGCCGACTTCGACCGGAAGCTGCTTCAGCAACTGGAACAGGCTCAGCCACAAGCCCGGGTGCGCCGCCTCACCGCCCGTAGCTGGGTAGTGCGCATCGCCGCCGCCCTGGTCCTAGGCCTCGGCCTATGGTGGGCCTATACCACTCAGGAAGCCCTCCAAAAACCACAACAGGCCGGAATCGACTGGTCGAAGTACGAAGTGCAATCTACCGAAGCAGCCTTTCGCCTCACCAGCACGGCTCTGCTGAAAGCCAGCAGCGAACTTAACCACGGCACTTCCACCGCCGTCCGTGAAATGGACAAACTGAAGAAGGTGGGGAAGTTTTTTAAATAATCACTCGATCAAAAACAACAATTATGAAAAACTTGAAATTCCTCTTTATTGCCCTTTTGATGGGCGTTGTTTCTTCCGCTTATGCGCAAACCACCAATGTGAGCGCTATTGACAAATACTTCCAGAAGTATGTGGAAGACGACCGCTTTACAGTGGTCTACATCAGCTCCAAGTTATTGAACATGTTTGGCAAGCTGGATATTAAAAATATGGAAATGGATGATGCTCAGACCAAGGCCATCATCGAACTGGCCAGCGAGCTGGAAGGTATCCGCATTCTGGTAGCCGAGGAAAATGCCGCCGGTTTCTACAAAGACGCCAAGAGCAAGATCAACACCAAGGAGTACGAGGTGCTGATGACTGTACGCGACAAAGACGAGACCAACGTGGACTTCCTGATCAAAGATGACGGCAACAAGATGATCAACGAATTGCTGCTTTTGGTTGGCGGCGAGGACGAGTTCGTGCTGATGAGCTTCGTCGGCAAGATTGACCTGGACAAGGTTTCCAAACTCATCAACGAGTTCGACGATGAGGACGAAACTCCGAAGGAACAGAAACAGTAGTCGGCAAATTACCCTATTCCCAATCGTGAAACCTTTAGAATCATGCGTTTCTTAATTGCAATCCTCGCACTTTTTACGATGTCTTCCTGTAGCTCGCCGAAAACCACGGCGCAGTTCTACCACACCCATAAATACAAAGAAGGCGTAACCCATTTCAAAATGCCGGGCTGGTTGGTATGGATGGGTGGCGGCATCGCCCAGGGCTTCGTGCAGGATCCGGAGGCGAAAGCAGGCCTCCGGCTGGCCCGCAAGGTCAAGAAACTCCGCTTCCTGGCCACCGAAGACTACAACCCGATCACCGCTGCTGAGGTGAATGACTTCGTCGGCAACATTCGAAGCAACGGCTTCGAGGATTTGCTCATGGTAAAGGAGGGCAGTTCCACCGTCCACATCCTGTCGAGAGAGAAAAAGGAGAAGCTTCGCAACCTGGTTATCCTGGTCAATGATGAGGAAGAGTTCGTCTTCATGGATATGAAATCCCGCATCAAATACGAAGATCTCTCCGAGCTGGTCAATACCATCCTCAAAAGCGAGAATATGAAAAAAGAACAGGACGAAGAAGAGCAGCCGGCGGAGGCCAACGAAGAGCCGGTTGTGGCTAAGAAGGCGCCGAGGGCTTGATTTCGTTGATTCGTTGTTCGTTGAAACGAGACACGAATCCCGAACACACGCTAAAACTCTTGTAAGCAAATCACCACCTGACAAAACCATTTCTTTTAATACCATCAAAACACACGATATGAGAACTTTCATTTGGTCAGCGCTGCTGACTCTGAGCCCCCTGTTTGCCTTCGCTCAACCCAAAGCCATCGCTGAATTCTACGAGAAGTATCAGGCTTACGAGAACGTCACCGACGTCAAGCTGCAGGGATGGCTCCTGGAGATCGCCTCCAACTTTGCCGACGACGAGCAGGCCAAAAAGATCCTCGACAAGATCACCTACCTGCGGGTACTGGTCATGGAAGAGGGCAATCTGGTCAGCCCGGCCGAATATAAGAGCCTGCTGAAGGACATCCGTCAAAGTTCCTTCGAGGAATTGTTTAAAGTTCGGGAAGGGCAGCAGGATATCGGCTTCTACCTTCGTGAAAAAGGCGACACCATCACCGATGTGCTGCTCCTGATCAACGGAGAAGACCAGTTCGTCCTGCTCAGCCTGGAAGGATTACTCAAATTCAGCGACCTCAACGACCTGCACATCGACATCGACGGCGCCGAGCACTTCGAAAAGCTGCCGGAGAAGAAGAAGGACGTGCCGCGGGCGTGAGTTTTTTATTCGCGAACCGCGATTCCGCTTGACGGGAACAGGGAGGAATCCCGGTTCGTAAATCAACCGAACCGACACCCAAGATTGTTATTATAGTAAAGTATGATTCTGGATTGCACCGCCCCGGCTTCGGCTGTGGGCGGTTGTTTTTTGTTCATCCAGGTGCGAACAGCGAAAAAAACCTAACCATAGTTGCTTGTAAATTCTTTTAGTTCAAACATCCCAAAACTAAAAGATATAACTATCTTTAGGCAAAACCACACGCCATGCCTAAACCGGAAGAACAAGAACAACTGGAGCACGCCCAGGCGCGAGTCGAAGCCATGGGCGTCTTCTTTGAAAAACTCGGCTACTCCCCCATCAACGGGCGGGTATTCGCTCTCCTGCTGTTGGCCGAACCGCCTTACAAAGACTTCTACGAGATCAGGGATTTCCTCGCCGCCAGCAAAAGTTCCATCAGCAATGCCCTCAACCAACTGATGCAGGAAGGCAATGTAGACTACCTCACCTTCAGCGGCGACCGCCGCCGCTACTTCCGCATCAATACGGACAATTGGCTGAACCACCTGAAACGGCAAACCCAACAAATGGGCCAGATGCGCGGCATGCTGGAGGAGGTGCTGCAGCAACGGACAGAAAGCGAGTACCTCGAGTTTAATGAGGGCCTGCAGGAGATCATTGATTTTCAAAACTTCATCGCGCAGGGGATTGAATTGATGATCCGGAAATGGGAAGAGCGGGTTTGAGGCCGCATAGTCTGATTTTTGAATGAGCTGAATAAAGCGCTTGTCGCGGCCTTTTTTACTGGAAATGAATGCAGAAAAAAACAAATCATTACTTTTGTAATCGTTATTTTTATAATGATTGCTTTTGCAATGATATGTACCGGTTTTAGTACCTTCCCCTCCAGTCCCGGATGGATAGGTTCTTAAACCTAAATTCAAAACATTTCCACATAATTCCCTATGTTTAGGGAAAAAAAATGAGGCTACTACTCCCCGTCCTATTCCTGCTTTCCACCCTACCCGCATTCACCCAAACCCAACAGCCGCCGGCCACACCGGCTGCTGAGCGCATCGCCAGCTACCAGCAGCGGCTGGCGCTGGCCGAACGCTCCATCGTCAACGCCATCGAATTCCGCAACGCAGGCCCCACCATCATGAGCGGCCGGGTGGCCGACCTGGAAGTCTGGGAGAAAGACCCCAGCCATTTCTATGTAGCCTACGCCTCCGGCGGGCTGTGGAAGACGGAAAATAACGGCGCCTCCTTTACGCCCCTGTTCGACAACGAAATGGTGATGACCATCGGCGACATCGCCGTCGACTGGCAGCGTAATACCATCTGGGTAGGAACCGGCGAAGTCAACTCCAGCCGCTCTTCCTACGCAGGCGTAGGCATCTATAAAAGTACTGACGGCGGTAAGAACTGGCAGCACCTGGGCCTGCCGGAAAGCCATCACATCGGCCGGATCGTCCTGCATCCGGATAACCCCGACATCGCCTGGGTAGCCGCCCTGGGCCACCTCTATTCCCCCAACGAAGAGCGGGGCATCTACAAGACCACCGACGGCGGCCAAACCTGGGAAAAAACCATCTACATCAACGAAAATACCGGCGGCATCGACCTGATCATCGACCCCGGCGACGCCAACACCCTCTACGCCGCCACCTGGGAACGCGAGCGCCGCGCCTGGAACTTCGTCGAGTCGGGCCCAGGCTCCGCCATCTACAAAAGTACCGACGGTGGCGCCACCTGGGCCAACATCGGTAAGGAGGGCTTCCCGTCCGGTGAATTCGCCGGCCGCATCGGGCTGGACCTGGTCCAACAGGAGGGCAAAACCATCCTATACGCCGCCATCGATAACTATGAGCGCTACTCCAAAGATGAGGAAGAAGACCAACTCACCAAGGACGAGCTGCGCGATATGAGCCAGGAGGATTTCCTCAAACTGGAAGCCTACCTCATCAAGGATTACCTCAAGCGCTTCGGCTTTCCGGACCGCTACGACGTCGCCAAGGTCCGGAAAATGGTGGAAAGTGGGGAAATTCAACCCAAGGCGCTGGTAGAATATGTGGAAGACGCCAACTCACTGCTGGTCGATTCGCCCGTCTACGGCCTGGAGGTGTACCGTTCGGTAAACGGCGGCCGCTGGGAGAAGACCCACGAAAAGGTGATAGAACGGGTCTATAACACTTACGGCTATTACTTCGGGCAGATACGGGTTGCGCCCTATGACCCCAATAAATTATTCACCATGGGCGTCCCCATCCTGCGCTCAGATGATGGCGGCAAGACCTGGGAAAACATCAACGGGGATAACGTACACGGCGACCACCATGCCCTCTGGATCAACCCCAACCGCCCCGGCCACCTCATCCTGGGCAATGACGGAGGGATCAACATCTCCTATGACGACGGCAAAAGCTGGATCAAGTGCAACACGCCCGCCGTGGGGCAGTTCTACGCTATTGCTGTCGATATGGCGGAGCCCTACCGCGTCTACGGCGGCCTGCAGGACAACGGCGTATGGATGGGCCCCAGCACTTACAAGGCCAGCACCAACTGGCACGATTCCGGCCAGTACCCCTATCGCTCCATTCAGGGCGGCGACGGCATGCAGGTGGCCGTCGACCCGCGCGATAACGAAACCGTTTACACCGGCTACCAGTTCGGCAACTACTTCCGCATCAACACCCACACTGACAAGCGGGAATACATCACCCCCAAGCCAGACCTGGGTGAGCGCCCCTACCGCTGGAACTGGCAGGCCCCCATCCACCTGTCCGCTCACAACCCGGACATCCTCTACATGGGCGCCAATAAATTGCTCCGCTCCCTCAACCAGGGCAAGGACTTTGAAGAAATTTCCGAAGACCTGACCCTGGGCGGCCAAAAGGGAGACGTACCCTTCGGCACCTTGTCCGCCATTCACGAGTCGCCCCTGCAATTCGGCCTGCTCTATGCCGGCTCCGACGATGGCTTGCTGCATCTCAGCCACGACGGCGGTTTCAGCTGGCAAAACATCAGCGGCGGCCTGCCGGAAAACCTGTGGGTGAGCCGCATACAGGCCTCCAGCCACGAGAAGGGCCGCGTCTACGCCGCCCTCAACGGCTATCGCTGGGATGACTTCACGCCCTACCTCTACGTCTCGGAAGACTACGGCCAGAACTGGTCCGCCATCGGCACGGATTTGCCCCTGGAACCCATCAACGTCATCAGAGAAGACCCGGAAAACCCGAACCTCCTCTACGTCGGCGCCGACCACGCCCTCTACGTCTCCCTCGACCGGGGCGCCACCTTCATGCAGCTCAACAACCAGCTGCCCGCCGCCCCCGTCCACGACCTGGTAGTCCACCCCCGGGAAAAAGACCTGGTTGTGGGCACCCACGGGCGGTCCATCTACATCGCCAGCGTTAAAGAACTACAACAGCTTACCGATGAGGTGCTGGCCAAAGCGTTACACGCCTTCTCCCCCGCCCCTGTCCGCTACAGCTCCCGCTGGGGCGCCACCGATTCCTGGTGGAAGCCGGACCCGCCGAAGGTGAAGCTGCCATTGTACACTAATAGTGCGGGAAAGGCCAAAGTGTCTATTTATGCCGGAAAGGATTTGTTGTTGCAAACCTTCGAGGTTGATTGCTTAAAAGGCTTGAACTATTTTCCGTATGATCTGACCATTAGCGGGAAAAACCTGACGGAGTATAATAAACTGCTGAATAAAGACCGGAAGGAGGAGGAGAAACCGGCTAACGTGAAGGCTGCGGATGACGGGAAGGTTTATTTGTACAAAGGGAAGTACAAGGTGGTGGTGGAGAAAGGCGGGGAGCAGGTTGAAATGGAGTTGGAGGTAAAGTAGTATGCTTCATCGCCCAATTTCCTTCTCCGGCCGAAGCGCAATAACTACCAAGCTATTTTTTACACGAAAGCCGCTCGCTACGAGCTATAGCTCGTAAGCGGACTTTGGACGAGGGCTCCCGCCCTCGGTAATTCACCTATTCCTTGGTTACACAGGGCAGAAGCCCTGTACTTTGGACCGTATACGACGATGCACGTCGTAACGGCCCTTTACTTTGAACCGTTTACGACGATATACAGCCTGTGGTGAAGACAGGATAACAGTTCGGAAAAACGGGCTATGTCCTACTATCCAATCTGACCGGCAGTGTGAAAAGCAAACGAAAGCACACAAACTGGAAAATGAATTGTTTTTTAAGACTAAGACCAGCCTTATCAGTAAATAAATTAATTATTAATTAAAAACCTTGCCTTGACTATGGTTTTGTTTATTTTTATGTGAATAATCAAATACACATATGGAAACCGGCCGAACATTGCCGCTGTACATCGAGTCCAAAAACATAAATGTTGTTTTTACTAAATTAAGCGACCAGGAATGGTATGAAACACACCGGGTTTTTGCCCCCATTTTTGAGGATTGGGAATTACTGATGTCCCTGGATTACTATGTTTACAGCGAATACGATTTTGACCTTCCCAGGATTTATACGTCCCTCTACACGCTGTTTGGCCCCTCCAATGCTTACGATGATTACAAATGTTCCTTTGCTTATGATTTCCGGTTGTTGGTAGAAAAGCAGGGGCAGGCTTATCCCTATGCCCTTTCCCTTGCCGATATCAAGGGTGGCATGCCGTACTTTACCTATTACCGGGCGCCTTTGCCAGGTAAAGAAGCTAATGCATATCAGCGGCCCGTTGAAGCAGAATTTTCCCAGGAGGAGATGCGTTCCTGCACTATCGCCTTCATCAATTTTTTACGCTTATTCCAGGAGGCGTATACGCGCTACTTCCACCGCAACTTTTTTCGGGTCAACCCCAGCGCCTATCTCATCTATGGTTTTAAGGAGGGTGCCTTTTTCAGCAAGCATTACCCTTATGACAGTGAAAATGACTGGGAACAATTCCAGTATGCAGTACGAAGCTTTCGGGCAGATTCGACCTATGATGATCCTATGAGCAGCGATAGGGAGGTTCGGGTGGAGTAATAGCATAGGGGCCGGCGAAGAATAACTTCCCCATTTGATACGGCTATTTTTCCACCATACTTCATTGCTCGTCGGTCGCGTAGCACCACTATGCTTCCTTCTCGCGCTTCGTCTGGCGAAAAAATAGCTAGCCTGAAATGATGAACTTATTTTTCGCTGGCCCCATAGGAATGAGTGCCGAACGGAATCAATACGAAATACCGGCCGGTTATTGGTTACGCGCTCCAGACAAACCGGCCACTTGGTATTGGGAATCGATCGCCACTCCCCGACCAGGCCGAGCCGCGTTTTGGCCATCGGGCCACTCCATGTTTCCCACAGCAACCCGGCGGGATGGTGTTCTATTTATTCCTATCTTCAGCCCGGACGTACAAAATAAAGCAATGAAAACCGCCCCCATTCTCACCACCTTCCTACTCTTCCTCTGGGCCTGCAATGCCCAGACCGGCCAGGAGCAACACCCCTATACCAATGCCCTCGTCAACGAAAGCAGCCCCTACCTGCTGCAGCACGCCCACAACCCGGTGAACTGGAACCCCTGGGGCCCGGCAGCTCTGGAACAGGCAAAAAAGGAAGATAAGCTACTCATCATCAGCATCGGCTACGCGGCCTGCCACTGGTGCCACGTGATGGAGGAGGAGTCTTTTGAAGACACCACCATCGCCCGCATCATGAACGAGCACTTCGTGGCCATCAAGGTGGACCGGGAAGAACGGCCGGATGTGGACGACGTGTACATGACCGCCTGCCAGATGGCTTCCGAGGGCAGCTGCGGCTGGCCCCTCAATGCCTTCGCTCTGCCCGACGGACGCCCGGTATGGGCAGGCACCTACTTCCCCAAAGGCAAGTGGAAAAACATCCTGGAGTATTTCACCCAACTTTACCAGGAGGACCGGCAAAAGCTGGAAGATTACGCCGGGCGGCTGACGGAGGGCATACAGCTGTCCGGAAGGCCGCGGCCGGTTACGGAGGAGGCATTGTTTTCGGAGGAGGTATTGGCGGGAGTCGTGGAGGCCTTTCTATCCAGCATCGACTTTAAGAAGGGTGGCCGGCAGGGTGCGCCTAAATTTCCGGCGCCCAACAACTACGAATTCCTGCTCCAGCATCACCACCTCACCGGTAATAAGCGGGCGCTGGAGGCGGTGACGGTGACGCTGGACAATATAGCCAGTGGCGGCATCTACGACCACCTTGGCGGCGGCTTCGCCCGCTACTCTACCGACGCCGAATGGAAGGCGCCCCACTTCGAAAAAATGCTGTACGACAACGCACAGTTGGTGAGCCTCTACAGCAAGGCTTATCTGGTGACGCAAAAAGAGCGCTACCGGGAAGTGGCGCTCGAAACCCTGAAATTCGTCGAGCGGGAATTGACTTCACCGGAGGGGGGCTTCTATTCTTCCCTCGACGCCGATAGCGAGGGAGAGGAAGGGAAATTCTACACCTGGCAAAAAACGGAAATCGACTCCATCCTGGCGGACGAGCGGCAGAGTGCTGTTTTCTGCGATTATTACCAGGTAAAGAAGGGAGGTAACTGGGAAAAAACCAATATTCTATATCCGGGAAATGATACTGATAAAATCCTGACTGAGTATAATTTAAAACCAGATGAATTGCAACAACTCCTTTCTCAGGCCCGGCAGAAACTGTTTGAAGCCCGCTCCCAACGCATCCGCCCCAGGCTGGACGATAAAATCCTCACCAGTTGGAACGCGCTGATGCTACAGGGCTACCTGGATGCCTACCGCGCCTTCGCCGAACCGGCTTTCCTGGACAGGGCTCTGAAGAGCGGCCAGTTCCTCCTGGACAAGGTGCTTCGGGAAGACAACCGCCTGGATCGCAACTACAAAGACGGCCAGTCTTCCATCAATGGCTTTCTGGATGACTATGCCTTTACTATCCACGCCTTTATCTCTCTTTACGAAAACACCTTCGACGAACAATGGCTGCAGCGGGCGGAAAGCCTGGCCCAATATGCTCTTACCCATTTCCTGGATGAGGAAAGCGGCCTTTTCTTCTACACTTCCAACCTCGACCCTCCCCTCATCGCCCGCAAAATGGAAACCGAGGACAATGTGATCCCCGCCTCCAACTCGGCCATGGCGCGGGCGTTGCACCGGCTGGGCACGCTGCTGTACAATAAGGATTATCTGGAAACCGCCACTTACATGCTGCAATCCATGGCGCCCCGCTTCACGGCCACCGCCCAGCCTCAATACTTCTCCAACTGGTGTGGGTTATACGCCGATTTGGCTTTCCCTTACTACGAAATCGCCATCGTCGGCCCGGATTACGAAACGCTGAGGGATGGGTTGATGGCCCGCTACCTGCCAAACGCCGTCTTGCTCGGCGGCATGGACGAGGGCGAGTTGGAGCTACTGAAAGGCAAGCTGCAGGAGGGAGAGACTTTTATTTATGTGTGTAAGCAGAATGTGTGTAAGCTGCCGGTGCAGAGCGTAGAGGAGGCATTGGGGCAGATGGGGGGGTGATGTTTGATAATCGAATTATGATGTTTGATGTTTGACAAGGAAAGTGCAATGCGGACCTGCGCCAACTTACATCAAAAATCGCAAATTTTAACTAGCTGGGAATACCTCCAAACATCTGTAATAGAAAATCATATCACCTCGCCTTCTATTAACCAATTCCTGATGGCCTCTTCGGCCTGCGCTTTTGTTTCCTCTGTAAGGACGAGGCTGATAACCAACTCCGGAAAGGTGCTACCATCCGGCATTTCGACGGCATCAAAATAATAACTGAATTCATCCGACTCTTCCGGCTCAACCTGCAGAATCCGGACCCCACGTCCAATCTCGGGGACGTAAGCATTAAAGATGGGATTGCCATCAAAGAAGGGAGTGCCGTTGGAAAAGGCAGGCTTCATCCACGATTGCCAGTACCATCCGTTTTGTTCCACAATCCGGTTAAAAAGATTTTGCCAGAAACGCTCTACCTCCTGATAAGTAGTATAGTTTTCCAGAAAATCAGAATATAACATTTGAGGTATCATCCTTTCAGCTTAAAAATCCAAAAAAGTAAAATTAGTATAACCAGAAAAGAAACGAAAGCTTTCCCGCTAAGTATTTCAATCTCAACACGGGCATCGCTATCTTTCTTTTTGAAAGTTTTTTTGTGAGGATCCAATCCTCCAACCTGACTGGCTCGATTAATATAGCCTTCCGCTTTATGGAACTGCTTTTCTCGTTTTGCTGCGTCTGCTTCAGATATCTTTTTCTTTAAACGGCGAAGCAACCCCAACCCCTTTTTCGCAGTCAGCGGCTCATCCTGTGCCCAGCTTTCACTGGCTTCTAGGCCTTCGCCTTGCGCCTGTATCCTCCCCCGGTGCTCTTTCTTACTCATCGTAATATGGGTTAACACGTCAAAATTTTCATGAGTTCCCAATCCCTTAATACTATTCAATTGTAGGTTCATTGCCGGATAAAATGTGGGAACACATCTTACTTATCGTATTCTTCCATAAAATTAAGTAAAAAAGAATTAAAAAACAATTTTAAACCGTATTTTAAATTTAAACCCAGCTTTATGCAAGACTATATCCTATCTCTAATGACGACGCCATGGGGGGCGCTGATTCGGGATTTACGGCCTAACACCGCCCTCCCCCGGCCCTCCATACTTCTCCATCCAACCCATCACTGCCTGCACCTTGGCCAGCATCTGGCTGGGCCGCCCGGCGATGCCATGGGAAGCGTTCGGGAACCGCACCAGGGCCGTCTCCACGCCTCGCAGTTTCAGGGCGCGGTAGAACTGTTCGGACTCGGATAAAGGGGTGCGGTAATCCTCATCGCCGACCAGCAGCATGGTGGGGGTTTTCACATTGCCCACCAAAGAAATAGGCGAGTGCCGATAGTAGTGTTCCGGATCCTCCCACGGCATTGCCGGAAACCAGTTGCGGGTGAAATAAGCGGGGCCGTCGGCAGTCAGGGCATGGCTAAACCAGTTGATGACCGGCTTGGCGACCACCGCCGCCCGGAAGCGGTCTGTCTTGCCGACGATCCAGGCGCTGAGCACGCCGCCGCCGCTGCCGCCGGTGACGTATAGTTGCTCCTCCTCGATGAAGCCCTTTTCAATCACAGCATCCACACAGGACATGAGGTCGTCGTAGTCATTGCCGGGATAGTTGTGGTGGATCAGGTCGGCGAATTCCTCGCCGTAGCTGGTGCTGCCCCGGGGGTTGGTGTACACCACCACGTAACCGCGGGACGCGTACAATTGGGCCTCCATCGAGAAGCAATCGCCGTAAGCGGAATAGGGCCCGCCGTGGATTTCCAGCATCAGCGGGTATTTTTTGGCCGGGTCGAAGCCCGGAGGGTAGATAATCCAGCCCTGGATATCGCGGCCATCGTGGGAAGATTTTGTCCAGAAGGGTTCCACCTTGCCGGGTTCTTTTTGCAGGAATAGGGCCTTGTTGAAGTGGGTCACCTGAACGGGCTTTTGCGGGCCAGCTGTTCCAACCGCCAGTTCCGGCGGACGGGAAGCGTCCCCTTGGGTAGTAGCAAAACGCCCTCGTGGCCCTACGGCAAATTCACCGCCGGCATAGGGGCGGCCGGTGGGGTTGCCCGCCAGGTCTTGAGCGATCTCTTCTACCTTGCCATCAAGAGAAACGCGGCCTACTTTGGCTTCCCCCTGATCGATGTAGCTAAACCAGAGGTAGTCGCCTTCCGGGCTCCATTGCAACTGGCCAATCGTCCGGTCCAGGGAGAGGGTAAGGATTTTTTTATTTTTCAGGCCATCGATGGGCGCCAGGTAAACTTCCATCTGGTTGTAGCCCTTCTTCTGGTCATCGAAGCCGAGCCAGGCCAGGCTCTTACCGTCGGGCGAAACAACAGGCTGCGTATCGGCCCCGTCGTGATCCGTTAGTTGTTCGATCTGGCTGTCCGCTATGGAGAGGCTATAAATTTCAGAGTTCTGAGGATTGTCCATTTGTTCCTTTTCCGGCCGGCGGTTGGCGGAGAAATAGAGGCGCCGGCTGTCTTTCGACCAGGAAAGGGAGCCGCCGTGGTTGAACGGGCCGCTGGTCAGTTGAACGGCGCCGCCCCCATTGGAGGGCATCACAAAAATGTGGGAGTGGCCGGGCTCTAGTTCGCCCTGCCCGTCGGCGCGGTAGACGAGCTCCTGGGTGTAAGTAGGCTCCGCCGCCCATTTGGCGCCTTCCGGTTTTTCTACCGGGCTGAACAGCTTGGCGGGCATCTCCGCAACAAACTGGGTAAAGGCCAGCCATTCCCCATCCGGCGACCAGCTCAGGTTGCCGGGGCTGTGCTGGAATTCACCGATGGCAGACTGCTCGCCGCTGTCCATCCACCGCATCATGAGGTGGTGTCTTCCCTCCTGGCTGGAAATCCAGGCCAGCCGCTGCCCGTCGGGTGACCATACCGGGTTGCGGCTGCTCGCCGGCCCTGCGGCCAGGGCCCGGAGGCCAGAGCCGTCGAAGTTGACAATCCACAGGTTGGGGTCCCGTTTGTCAGCCATAATGTCAAAGCTATTTTTGACGAAAGCCACCCGCTGCCCGTCCGGTGAAATAGCCGGCTCGGAGACGTAGCTTAGCTTGAAGACGTCGAGGGGTTCCAGGGCGGCGTTTTGGGCGTGGAGGGAGTAGGCAGAAAGGAAAAGGCTGAAAGCCAGGCCGAAAGTGGCCCGTAGGGCTACCGTTCTAACGTTGGACAAAAGCCGGAAGCAGGAAGCCGGAAGCCGGAATAGCGCCGGGCGTTCCGCCACTTTCAGGCTATCAAGTGGGCCCAACATCAGACGGGTAGCCGCCCGTAGGAATGCAATCGGGTGTGTCATTGGGTGTATGATTGGTTCAACGTGAAGATAGTGGATTATTAGGAAAAAAAGCTCTAAGCGACGAGCGATTAATAAGTGTCGTGTTTAGATAGGCAAGTGATTTTTTCTTTAGCCAAGGCGAAGGTTCCCGACCTTAGCAGCGCTAAGGGAGGCGGTTCTTTAACGCCGGCTAAAGGAAAAAGCACTCCTTAAAAACCGACAGTTATTGATTGCTCGTCGCTAAACAGCGAACCCCTCCTCATCCATCACCTTGCCGTTCATACAACGGATGATGCGGGCGGGGAAGTTTTCCAGTATCCGGTAGTCGTGAGTGGCGAAGAGGACAGCTGTGTTATTGGTGTGAGCCAATTGGCGGAGCAGCAGCAGGATGTCGTCGGAAGTTTCGGGGTCGAGGTTGCCGGTGGGTTCGTCGGCGATGATGAGTTGGGGGCGGTTGAGCAGGGCGCGGGCGATGACCACCCGTTGTTGCTCGCCACCAGAGAGCTGATGAGGCATTTTTTTGTCCTGCCCTTTGAGGCCCACCAGTTCCATCACCTGGGCCATGCGCTCGCGTTTCTTTGATTCGTCTTTCCAGTTGGTGGCATCCAGCACAAACCGGAGGTTGTCTTCCACGCTGCGGTCACTGAGCAGATTGAAATCCTGGAAGACAATACCGAGTTTACGGCGAAGGAGGGGGATGGACTTGCGGTCGAGATACTGCAGCCCGAAGCCGGCCACTTCACCTTTCCCTTCGGTGAGGGGCAGGGCGCCGTACAGCGTCTTGAGCAGGCTGGATTTGCCACTGCCGGTCTTGCCGATCAGGTAGATGAACTCTCCCTTGTAAATCTGCAAATTGACCCCGCTGAGGATCAAATGCTCCCGCTGGTAGATGTTGGCGTTGATAAGGCGGACGATCAGGTTTTCGTTCATAAAATCGAGGGGTTTCCAGGGCGGCAAAGTTAGGGATTATTTTTGTATCGATTTTCAGATTTTCTTTTCCGATTTTCCGATTTTCCAGATTTTGAAAATCTGGAAAATCGGAAAATCGGAAAATCTGGAAAATCTACCAGCTCCCCTTTCTGCTTGCGTTTTATGCCTAGTGCGCCGGGTACGAAGTTGTTGGTCAATAATTTGAGGCTGTTTTGCGGTACTGGCTCGTCGCCAAAGGCTATGGCCGGCGGAGACAGGCAAGACGCGACGACCGACCATAGCCTAAGCTACGGAAGGAAGGAGCAACGCAGCATGGCCGTAAAAGAGCCCAAAGAATTGATTAAGAATTTCGTTCCCGGCGCACTAGTTGTTACCCACCATTGCTCCGTTCCCGGAATAATGACAACTTTTTGACTGTGAAGAAATAAGCATTGGGAACAAACATTCCGTAAATTTGTATCTTATTACAGCTAAACTATAACAAACAAACCAAACCCGGCTCCAGAAGCCGGGGAGAAAAAACCGGTAACCATGAGAAAAATATATATCGTTGCCATCCTGATGGTCGTCGCGGCAATTGTACTGCTGACCACCGCCGCTGATGACATGAGCACTTACGCCACCTTCGGGCAGGCGAGCCGAACGGGCGACCGCGTCAAGATCGCAGGGCAACTGTCCAAGGATAAGGAAATGTACTACGACCCAGCCGAGGACCCCAACTACTTCAGTTTTTTCATTAAAGATACGGAAGGCGAAGAACGCAAGGTAGTGCTACTCTCGGAAAAGCCACAGGATTTCGAGCTCTCCGAACAGATCGTACTGACCGGCCAGATGAAAGGCGACGAATTTATAGCTACCGACATGCTTATGAAGTGTCCTTCCAAATACAAAGACGAAGAGGTTTATATCAAAAATGAAGGTAAATAATTTACCATCCCAACTGGCTCATCAGCGCTCTAACTTGTCAGGGACACCAAAATAAACTATGCAGGACATCCAATACGTCGGAGAACACCTTTTGCCGGGGCAGATCGGCCAGGCTGCCATTGTGGCGAGCTTCGTCGCCAGCCTTTTCGCGGGAATTTCCTATTTTTTTGCTACTCAGCGCCGGGACAAAGAGGAGTACGAAACCTGGCGGGGCATGGGCCGCTGGGGGTTTATCGTGCATGGCATCAGTGTTTTCACCATCATTGGCACTATTTTTTACCTGATGGTGAACCAATACTACGAGTACCAGTACGTTCAGGCGCACGTTTCCGAGGACCTGCCTTTCAAATATATCTTCTCCGCTTTCTGGGAGGGCCAGGAAGGGAGTTTCCTGTTGTGGATGTTCTGGCACATCGTACTCGGGTTAGTGCTGATGGCCACCGGCAAGCAGTGGGAAGCCCCTACCCTTTCGGTGCTGTCGCTCATACAGCTGTTCATTGGTTCCATGCTGCTGGGCATCTATGTAGGCTTCGGGGACGAACCCTCCCGCTTTGGCAGCAATCCACTGATGCTGCTGCGCGAAGTGATGGACGCCCCTATCTTCGCTAAGGCAGACTACGCAGCCCAGCTCACCGGCTCGGGCTTGAACCCTTTGCTGCAAAACTACTGGATGACGATCCACCCGCCCACCCTTTTTCTGGGCTTTGCTTCCACCTCCATCCCCTTTTGCTTTGCCATTGCTGCCCTGTGGACCCGGGAGCACAAAGCCTGGCTTAAGCCTGCGCTGCGCTGGGCTTTGTTCAGCGGGGCAATCCTGGGCACCGGCATACTGATGGGAGGCGCCTGGGCCTACGAGGCGCTGAGCTTCGGCGGCTACTGGGCATGGGACCCGGTGGAAAACATGTCGTTGGTGCCCTGGCTGATCCTGATCGCCGGCATTCACACCAACCTCATCGCCAACAGTACGGGCCACTCCGTCCGCAGCACTTACATTTTCTACCTGTTGACTTTTATTTTCATTGTTTATTCCACCTTCCTGACCCGTAGTGGGGTGCTGGGCGACACCTCTGTTCACGCCTTCACCGAGATGGGGCTGGAAGTACAGCTGGTGGGGTTTCTCGTGTTTTTCCTGCTGTTTTCGGCAGTCGTGTTCGGCCTGCGCGTCAAAGAAATCCCCAGCCCGAAAAAAGAAGAGGCAACCTCTTCCAAGGAATTCTGGATGTTCATCGGAACGCTGGTGCTCCTGTTCTCCGCCCTGATCATTACGGCTTCTACTTCGCTGCCGGTTTACAACAAGATCATGCAGTTTTTCAACCCTGCATTCGAAGGGCGCGTCATTACCGACCCGGAGCCGCATTTCAATAAATATCAGCTTTGGATCGCCGTTTTCATCGGCGCCCTATCCGGCATCGCCCAATACCTGCGTTTTCGCGAAGTCAATTTCAAAAAATATGCCTCTAAATTTGGCCTGCATACCGGTATCGCACTGGCCCTTACTGCGGTGATCACCTACCTGTGCACCCTATGGATCGAGGCCAAGGCCTGGCAATTCCTGTTGCTCCTGTTCTTTGGTATTTTCACTATCGTCACCAACCTGGACTATCTGGCTACCTTCGTGCGCGGCAACCTGAAAATGGCGGGCTCCGCATTTTCCCATATCGGTTTCGGCATTATGATCGTCGGCATCCTGGCTTCGGGGTTGAACAAACGCATTATTTCCAACAACCCCTTCGTCATGGACGGGCTCATCGAAGGCGCGAGCAGGGAAGAACTGGCGCGCAATATTCTGTTGTTTAAAAATTCCCCCCTCATCATGCCTCCCTACGAGGTCACCTATATTGAGGATACGGTGGATGTCCATACCCGCACCTTTACGGTCAACTACAAACGCCGGGATGAGGCGGGCAATGTGGCCGAAGAATTCAACTTGTACCCCAATGTCCTGTACGACAAGACATTCACCAAGATCGCCGCTTCCAACCCTTCCACCAAGCGTTATTGGAATCGCGATATTTTTACGCACATCGCCTCCTTACCTCAGGTAGAGATCGACATGGAGTACCGGCGCCAACGGGAGGATAGCCTCAACTACCGCGTACTACAGGCGCCTATTGGCCAGCCCGTTACCCTGATTGACACCGTTGAGTTAAATAATTTGGATACTTCTGTTTTAAAAACCTACCGCGCCACTGTGGTGCGCATCAACCGGACGCCTGCTCACCCGGATTACAAACCGGAAGAGGGCGATATTGCCATCGGCGCCGAGATCAAGGTAGAACGCAGTGACGAAGAGGGCGTGTTCACAGTCAACCCCGTGCTGGTGCTGCGGGGGCAACTGTTGTACAGCTATCCGGAACAAATCAATGAGCTGAACGCCAAAGTACGCATCAACGAAGGGATCTTCGACGCTGTATTCAGCCCGGAAACCGAACTGGATTATAAGCCCTATACCTTTAAGCAGGGAGATAAGATCGAATACCAGGGCTACCAGATACAGTTTGCCGGTTTTAACCGAAAGCCGGAACACCCTAATTATACGCCCCGCGAGGACGATATCGCGGTCAGCGCTATGATCAGCGTTCAGGCGCCGGACGGCGAAGCTTATCTCGCTCAGCCTGTCTACCTGATCAGAGACAACCGTCCGTTCAACATCAAGGATGAAATACCGGGCCCCGGCCTGCATTTCCGATTTACCGGAATTGACCCAACTACGGAGACCGTAGAACTACAGATCGCCCAATCTAATAAAGCGGCGGAGCGAATCCCCATCGAGCTGGCGACGAATAGCCTGCGCTCTGATTACATCGTGCTGGAAGCAATCGAGTTTCCCGGCATCAACCTCTTCTGGCTGGGCTCCATGCTTATGATGATTGGCCTGGCGGTGAGTATGGGGAGGAGGATTGGGAATCGTGTAAATGTGTAGGGGTGCACAAGTGAGGGCACTCAGGAAAGGAATGAAGGACTGGATTAGCGAATGATTGAATAGTCACAACGAAAGCCACTTTTACATATTTACACAAAAAATGGCGACTCCCCAAAATATCACCCTCATTGGCGCCGGCAACGTCGGCTATCATCTGGGCAGGCGCCTGCATGCCGCGGGCATGGAGATCGTTCAGGTTTTTAGCCGGGATGCGGAAAAGGCACGGGAATTGGCGGAGGCCACCGGCGCAGAGGCCGCCACTGGCCTGGAGCAGATACAGCCGGGCGCCAGCCTGTACATACTGGCCATTGCCGATGACGCCATTGCCCCGGTAGCTCAGCAGCTACAGCCAAAGTTAACCGTGGAAAGCGCCGTAGTGCATACCTCCGGCGCCACCCCCTCTACGGTATTGGCGCCCTACTTCCCAAAGTACGGTATCTTTTATCCCTTGCAGACCTTCTCCCGTGAGCGGGAGCCGGATTTTTCCACCATCCCCATCTGCATTTACAGCCCGAAGCAAGAACTGGAAGGCCAACTGGCAATGCTCGGCCGGCAGGTCAGCCAGAGCGTACACCGCATCGACGACGAGCAACGCGCCGTATTGCACGTGGCGGCGGTCTTTGTCAACAATTTCAGCAACCACCTGTTTCACATCGGGCAGGAAATCCTGAATGAGGAGCAACTCCCTTTCGAGCTGTTGTTACCCCTCATCCGGGAAACGGTGGACAAGGTTGAAAGACATCCTCCCAAAGCCATGCAAACCGGCCCTGCCCGCCGTGGCGACCAGGAAACGATAATCCGACACCTGGCCTATTTGAAAAAATCCCCAAACTTTGAAAAGGTGTATAAAGTGCTGACAAAGAGTATTGGGGAAATTTATTAGGCTATCCGTCTATGGTGGGACAGGAAGTTCCGGGGTATGCCGGGGGCGTGTACGGTGTACGGGCCAATGGCTATTCTGGGCTGTGTACGGTGTACGGGTTGGGGGTTTGATGGGGTTGTATACGGTGTACGGGGGCAATGGCAATTCTGGGCTGTGTACGGTGTACGGGGCTGTCCAACATTAGTCGGGGCTCTCCAGAGGGGTATAATTGGAAGCCATTCGCTTTGGTAACCCAACCGGACACCGGGGCTCATATTGTAAAATAATTTAAACTGATAAAGTCAGTAGATACACAAAAACAAAAAAATGCGCATCGCCGGCTATATAGAGCATCCCGTCCTGAAGATCACTATTTTTCAAATGGAGAACAAGCTGTCGGTCAAACTGGAGTCGGGTTTGTTCGAACAAACCTACAAGTTCCGCACCGGAGAGCAGATCAATACGGTAGAAGACATTCGGAAGCTGGTGGATGACACCTTCATCGCCGCTGTGCTGGAAGAGATGGGCCGCATGCGCAGCATACGGAGCGCGGGGCTGGCGCGGTTTGGCCCCGAAGAGGAAGAGGAGGAGTTTGAGGAGATTCTGTAAGGCTTAGTACTGCTATTAGCTATTAGCTATTAGCTATTAGCTATTAGCTAAAAATCACCAATAACCCTCCATTCCTAATGCTTCAACGGCCTTTTTTTCACCATTCCCCCTTTGGTATCCTTGATCGCTCCCATGATGATAAAGGCCTGCTGGTCGATCTTGTCAACCTCCGTTTGTAAGCTGGCCAGTTCCAGGCGGGTAATTACGGTGTAGAGGATATCCGTAGGCTGTAGCTGGCTTTTGTCTCTGCCAAAGCCGCGCTTTCCATTATAAATAGTACAGCCCCGCCCCAGCTTTTCCGTAATAGCGATCCGGATATCGTCACTGTGATCCGAAATAATGGTCACGCCCATGTATTCCTCGATGCCGTCGATGACAAAGTCTACTGTTTTGGAGGCTGCGAGGTAAGTTAAAACAGCGTAGAGCGCAGTTTCCACCGAAAGGATATAGGCGCCGAAGGAAAAGATGACCACGTTAAAGATCAGGATCACATCGCCGATGGTCAGGCTGCTTTTTCGGCTGAGGTAAACGGCCAGTACTTCTGTGCCGTCGATGACCGCCCCCCCGCGAACACTCAGGCCGATGCCCATACCCAGGAAAAAGCCGCCAAAAATGGCAATGAGCAGCTTATCATCGGTAACGATGGGATAAGGGACAAAATGAACCACGATCGACAGGATGAGGATGGCGACGATACTTCGAATCGCAAACTGCCGGCTGATCGTCCAGGCGCCCAGGATCAGGAAAGGCAGGTTGATGGCTACCAGCAATACTGAGAGAGAGATGCCGGTAACGACTTCCACCAGCAAGGAGATGCCGGTAACCCCCCCATCGATAAAATCATTGGGCAGCAGAAAGCCTTTCAGGCCAAAGCCGGCGGAAAAAATACCCAGGATGATCAAAAAATAGTCCCGAATGGCATGAGCCGCCTCAATCCTGAAAACACGCATGGCATCTGCCATCACCCGGGGCGGGATAGGGCGGTTGCGGCCTTCTTGTCGCAGTTTCTTTTTGACAATATCCTGGACGACTTGCTGGAAAAAAGGATTCATAGGGTTTGTTTTGCTCAAAGATGCCTTTTCTCCGGACCAAAATCCACTTTAAACGCCTTCCTTTTTATGAAAGACGGTAAACCGTCTCAAATTTTGGCATCTGCCCTAAAAACCAGCATTTACACACAGTTAAAATTCGGCTAATTTTCAGTTAACATTCCTTAGCTACTTTTACTACTGTCTACTTTTTGCAAAAGTTGTGTCCATTTTGAAATGTTCATCCCCTCGTTTCCAGGGCCATCCGCTTCTCTTATTATGTCCATGCGCAAAGTTCAGGCCCTGTATCCAAAAGTAAAACCCGGTAAATGCCTAACAATTATGGAGGAATATGCCAGGGAGCAATGTATATTGGACAAAGGATAAACCGAACTGATATGGAAACCTTATACCTGGCCCTTGTCGTCATTTTATTTTTACTGGCTTTTTCTGATCTTATCGTTGGGGTCAGCAATGATGCCGTCAATTTTTTAAATTCCGCCATCGGCGCAAAAGCGGGTTCGCTCAAAACCATCATGACAGTGGCGGCGCTGGGAGTGCTGGCCGGAGCCACCTTTTCCGGTGGGATGATGGAAGTGGCGCGAAAAGGGATTTTCAATCCTCAGTATTTTTACTTTTCGGAGATCATTTTTCTCTTTCTGGCGGTGATGATCACCGACGTCATTCTGCTGGATGCTTTCAACACTTTTGGGCTTCCGACGTCTACCACCGTTTCCATTGTCTTTGAATTGTTGGGCGCCGCCGTGGCTATTGCACTGATCAAGGTTTATACCGACCCCAATGCCCTGCCCCTGTATGAATACATCAATTCCGCCAAAGCACTGGCCATTATCTCCGGGATACTCTTATCCGTAGTGATCGCCTTTTCGTCGGGTATGATCATACAGTACCTGAGCCGGGCGCTGTTCTCCTTTGATTATGAAAAAAGGCTTCATTATTTTGGGGCGCCCTGGGGCGGCATGGCCATTGCCGCCATCACTTACTTTATGCTGATCAAAGGAGCCAAAGGAGCTACGTTCATGACGGATAGCGTCCAGGATTATATCGCCCACCATACCGGAACCATCATGATCGTGAGCTTTATCGGTTCCACGGCCGTTTTGTGGGTGGTCAACCGCTTCACTCAATTCGATATCCTGAAGTTTATCGTTCTGATCGGCACCTTTGCCCTGGCTATGGCCTTTGCCGGCAATGACCTGGTCAACTTTATCGGTGTCCCGCTAGCGGGTTTCAATTCTTACGAAATTTTTGTCGCAACCGGAGGGGACCCCGGCGGCCTGTTGATGGATGGCCTGGCGGGGAAAGTGCCTACCCCCACTATTCTGCTGCTGCTGGCTGGCGTAGTCATGGTGGTCACTCTCTGGACTTCCAAAAAAGCCCGCTCGGTAGTAAAAACTTCCCTCGACCTGGGTCGGCAGGACGTCGGTGAGGAGCGCTTCGCCTCCTCCTTCCTCTCTCGTTCGATCGTGCGTGGCGCAGTCACCATGTCTACCTATGTCGGTAATATTATGCCAGATGCAGTAAAGGATAGGCTCAACCGGCAGTTCGATGAGGCCGCTTTCACGAAAAAAACGGCTGCCATGGGCAAAGACGCCCCGGCTTTTGACATGCTCCGCGCTTCGGTCACACTCATCGCTTCCAGTATCCTGATTGCCATTGGCACCGCATTGAAATTGCCATTATCCACGACTTATGTGACCTTCATGGTATTTATGGGGGCGTCCCTGGCCGATGGCGCCTGGGGCCGGGAAAGCGCCGTCTACCGCGTAACCGGTATGTTCTCGGTGATCGGAGGCTGGTTCTTCACTGCCCTTTCCGCTTTCACCATGGCCTTCGTCATTGCCCTGATATTCAGTTTTGGAGGTTTTGCCGCCGTCCTGGTTTTGTTGGTTATCACCGCCTTCGTTATATACCGGACACATAAATACCACGGCCAGAGGATGGAGGAGCAGCTCGAAATGGATAAAAGCCTGGAAGAAGAAGTGCTTACCCAGGAAACAATCCTGAACCGAGGCGTCCAAAACCTGTCTGATGCTTTTGGGCAATTTGAGAACCTGCTCGATGACAGCCTGCAAGGCCTGGCCAGCGAAGACCTTTCAAGCTTGAATAAGACAGTCAAAAAATTTGATAAACTTTACAAACGAACCAGAAATATCCGGCAAAAAGCCAGTAAAGCATTGGATCAACTAGGAGAGGAAGACCTCCAGGCCGGCCATTTCTACATCATACTGTCCGATTATCTGCACGAAATGACTAAAAATGTCCGGCAAATTGTCGTTCCCAGCCAAAACCACGTCGGTAACAACCACAAGCCTTTACTGGCCGTTCAAATCGAGGAACTCAGTACCGTCAATACAAATTTAAAAGAGCGCTTTAAGGCCATCATCGATGCGATGAATGACTACGAGCCGGAGAAAATGGAGAAATTAACCGGCCAGAATCTCGCGGCTTTTTTCAAAGCCATTCGGGCCTTCCGGAAAAACCAAATCAAGAGGATACAGAATAAGGAGGTGGGAACCCGAAACAGTACTTTGTTCTTAAATCATCTGGTCGAGTACCGCAACCTGGCGCTTTTTTCCAACCGGATCGCAAAGATTTATGAAGATATGATCATGGACCCGGATGGGGAAGGAGAAGGAGGGATGCCTCAGGGCACAATTACAGAATAGTTGGATACCAACTATTCCCGCTTTGGCCCCGTTTAACGGCGGCCAAAGCGGGAATTACCGGCCGGATGCATTTACCGGGCCTCCTTATTCCGCCAGAAACTTAATGATGTAAACCAGTACAATACTGACAATCAGCCCGAAGAGGACCTTGCCCAGGTCGGAAAGAACCATCCTGACGATCTTTTTCGAGAGTTTTTTCTCCAGGCGAATGCGAATGGCAATCTCGCGGCCGGCCAACAAGCCGATGAACACCCAGGTAGTGCTCATGGGGACGTTGTTGAGTTCTTTAAAGTAATACAGCACCAGCCCGTAAACCGCATTAACTAAAGTAGCGGAACGGATATCAACCGTGTTGGTTTTGGATTTTACGATATTCTGAATGCTGCCGCCCTTGCTGTAGAAAATATAAGCAAGCAAGGCGAGCAAAATAACCAGCGATATAATAAGGCTGGCGCCACTCAAGGACCGGGGCAGATAAACAAAAATATTGGCAAAATCCTGGATCAGCCATTGGGACCAGAGAAATCCAGTCGTCAATAAAAGTAAGGGCATCCATATTTTGCGCTCCTTCGGAGTGGGTTCCGATTCGATGAAATATTTTTCAACCGCCCTGGCGATCAAAATATACACGATAATTGCAGCGCCAAAGGCGACGACATAACCCAGCAGAGATTTCTTGACCATATCCGGCATGTTCTTCTCACTGAAGAAGGTCAGGATAAGAAAAGAGGTGCTCACCGGGATGCCGGTTCGGGTGAGTGCCATCAGTACCAGGGGCGGCAATAAATAATACCAGGAAAAGGGGTCGGGCAACGGATACTTGGAAAGCCGTTCGTAGGAAACATCTCCCCCGTAATGATACCAGCCATATATCATGGTGATGGCAAGGGTACTGCCGGCAAAAAACCACAATACGTACCAGGGGCGGTTTTCATTAGAGCTGAGAAAAGTACCTAGCGTCTGAATGCTGTCATTACCGACTACAGAGTAGCCCGCCAGGATAAATCCAAGCCACATGATGATTACTGATGGGTCCATATAGTACAGGGTTCATTTTGAAGTCGGAAAATGGAAGCCGGAATCGTCAAAATTCCGTTTTTCGGCTTTTGCCGGCCGAAGCTACTGCTTTTTTGGGTAAAACTTCCTAATTCCCGGTAGTTTTGAACCTTATACGGGAGGCCCGGCGAAATGGTTCGCCTATTGCGATAATTGAAAAATAAATATTCCTGTCCGACTACTTACTTACGCATCCCCGGGCCCATCTTAATTATTTGTTAACATCAGATTAATATTGAGTTATCACTAATAGACGACATTTGCACTCGATCAGGATTTAAAAACAAAAAATCAAGTCTATGAACATTAGATTACTAGCCACATTGTTTGTTGCATTTGGCTTATTTTTCTCTGCCTGTAAAGATGAAGGAACAACCATCTTTGATGCTCCTTCTGTGACCGCTCCTTCTGGTGTTATTTCAGTAGAAGCCGGTGCAACTGGCCTATCCATTGACTTTTCCGTTTCCATTGACCCGGACGTTACTGCTACTTACCAGGCAGCAGGCTCGGGTGTTACCATTTCTAACTCATCTGGTAGTGTTAGTGGTTCCACGATCACTATCAACTTCGACGCGGGCAATGCCGCAGGTGCTGGTTCCATCACGGTAACCGTTACTGACTCTGAAGGCAAGTCTGATGCCGCAACTGCTGTTCTGGACATTTCCGACGAGAGTATTGTGCGCGTGACCAGCAACATAACCGCAGATGCTACCTGGAGTGCTGACAAGGTTTATATTCTTGGTGGGCGCATCTCTGTTGTTGACGGCGTAACGCTGACCATTGAGCCGGGCGCCATCATCAAAGGCGAAGCAGGAACGGGCCCTAACGCTACCGCTCTGCTGATTGCCCGTGGCGCCAAACTAATGGCTGAAGGCACAGCTGCGGCGCCGATCATTTTCACCTCGGTTGCAGATGAGCTCACTTCCGATGATATTAAGAATGGCAATTTTGCAAGCCCGAACCTCGACCCGGACATCAGTGGCTTGTGGGGTGGTTTGATCGTTTTGGGTAAAGCTAAGATTTCTGCTTCTAATGATGATGGAGAGTTATCAGAAGTACAGATCGAAGGTATCCCTACTTCTGACCCCAACGGTTTGTACGGAGGTAACGAAGACGGGGACAACTCTGGCGTACTGAAGTACATCTCTATCCGCCACGGTGGCTCCAACATCGGGGAAGGTAACGAAATCAATGGCCTGACGCTGGGTGGTGTCGGTTCTGGTACGGTTATCGAAAACATCGAGGTGGTTGCGAACCAGGATGATGGCATTGAGTGGTTTGGCGGCACTGTTAATGTTAAAAACGTAGTGGTTTGGAACGCCGGCGACGACGGTATTGACACCGACCAGTCCTGGGCGGGCACACTGGATAACTTCGTAGTAGTTACGCCTTCCGGCAGCTGCTTTGAGCTGGATGGCCCTGAAGGCACCTACGTAGCCCGACACACCATCCAGAATGGTACCGTTGTTGCAGTTACTTCCAGCCGTAAAATCGGAGGATCTCTGATCGACGTTGACAGCAGTACTCCGGTAGACATGAAAAACATCCACTTTGTTGCTCCATTGGAAGGAGAAGGACTGACGGTTACGGAAGACGAAGTAGCTAATACTACCTTCGAAAATGTTACCTTTGCGGTTAGCGCAGCTGTTCTTCCTTCTTTGATGGAACAAGGAGGAGCTGTGCCTGCCGGCATATCTGCCGGTGGTTCTCCACAGGCCAATGTATCTGTCCTTTCCTGGACCTGGGCAGCTCAGGCCGGTGGATTAGATGGGCTCTAGCCCGTACCGATTGTTACGATGAAATTCAATTTCTGATAGAAGGTGAAAAGATTCATAAAAATACTTTATGAGTCTTTTCGCTTTTCTAGTTTTGTAAAATCATAATCAAAATGAGGCAGTTTCTGACTATTACATGCTTAATTCTTACAGCCCTGGTTGCCGATGCGCAAAAGGGCTTTATTCGTGGAACAGTAATCGAAGACGGATCCGGTTTCACCGTAATTGGCGCCAACATCCGGGTGCAGGAAACCGGTTCAGGCGCTGTAACTGACCTGGATGGAAAGTTCTCTATCGAAATAGCTCCCGGCACTTATTCTTTAGAGATTTCCTATATCGGTTTTCAAACCCTGACGATAGAAGGGGTAGAAACCAAAGCCGGCGGAGTCAATTTTATCGGCGAAATCCGCTTGAGTGAAGAAGCCTTTGAGACCGAAACTGTAGTTGTTACCGCCAAGACGATCCGTACTACTGAAGCTGCACTCATGACCATTAAAAAGAAAGCGCCGGCTATGCTTGACGGTATTTCCGCTTCCCGAATGAAGCTGACCGGTGATGCCACCGCCGTGGAGGCCGCCAAACGCGTAACCGGCGTATCGATCGAAGGCGGCAAGTACGTATATGTTCGTGGTTTGGGGGACCGGTATTCCAAAACTACCCTCAACGGAGTAGATGTACCAGGGCTGGATCCCGACCGCAACACCCTTCAGATGGATATTTTTCCTACCGCACTGCTCAATAATCTTGTGGTCAGCAAGAACTTTACAGCAGAAATGCCGGCCGACTTCACCGGGGGCCTGCTGAATATTGAAACCAAAGACTTCCCTGACGAAAGGATTATTTCGGCCTCCGTTAGCATCGGATATAACCCTGCCATGAATTTAAACAGCGATTTCCTGGGCTATGAAGGTGGGAAAACTGATTTCCTGGGCTTCGATGATGGTAGCAGAGAATTGCCGGCCGGTGCAGGTACAAGTGAAATACCAACGCCGATCTCCGTTATCGGCGGCAAATTCACAAAGCAGGAAGCCAGCGACTTCATCGCTGGATTTGATCCTACAATGGGGGCAGAAACCCAAACAAGCTTCCTTGACTACAGCGCCGGCATCTCACTGGGCAATCAATTAAAGCTCGGTTCGGAAGAATCCAGCAAAGGCACCCTGGGTTATATCTTCTCCTTGTCTTATAAGACAGATTATACCTACTACGATGATGTATTCTACGGGGAATACCAGCGCTTGTCAGCAAGTGATGCATACCCTCTTCGCTACGCTAACATCCAGAATGGCCAACTGGGCGAACGCAGTACCCTCGTGGGGATGCTGGGCGGTTTAGCTTATAAAACAACTTCCTCCAAATACCGGCTGACGGCCATGCGCCTGCAAAATGGGGTAAGCCGTGCCGGCCAGTTCCGCATCGACAATAACGGTGACGCAGTTGGCCAGTCTGGTTTTATCGCCAAATCTGATAACCTGGAATACAACCAGCGTTCCCTGACCAATATATTGTTGAACGGTACACACGTCTTCAAAGAAAAGGGTTGGGAATTGGATTGGCGCTTGTCCCCTACCCTTTCTACTTCAGATGATCCGGACATCCGCAAAGCAGCGTTTTCGCTCAGCCCAATAGACACTTTCATCAATGCCGGCGAAGGTGGTAACCCTTCTCGCCTCTGGCGTTCACTGAGCGAATTAAATGCCGTAGCTAAAATAGACCTCACCAAGAGCTATACCTTCAGAGGCGAAGGCGCCAAGCTGAAGTTTGGTGGTAGCTACACCTATAAGAAAAGAGATTACGAAATCCTGCAATTCGATGTTCAGTTCTTTGGCGGTTCTCAGTCTTTCCCTTCCGGCGATCCTAATGACATATTGGTGCCGGAAAGAATCTATCCTGCCGGTAATGTGTATATCCAATCCGGCAATATATTCCCCAACCCCAATGAGTATAACTCTACCGTTAACAATGCTGCTTTTTACGTATCCAATGAAGCGGATCTACTGCCCAACCTGAAGACCATACTGGGAGTACGCGCCGAGAATTACGTACAGCGCCATACCGGCCGAGACGTCATCTTCGCCCAGGGCGGTGACGGTAATAACCTGGATAATGAAAAGGTATTGGACGCGCTGGACTTCTTCCCCTCCGCCAACCTGATCTACTCGCTGGCCAGCAACCAGAATATTCGCGCCGGTTATTCCAGGACGATTGCCCGGCCATCTTTCAAAGAATTATCCTTTGCTCAAATCATTGACCCACTTTCCAACCGTATCTTCAACGGGAGTTTATTCCCTTATCCGGACTGGGATGGCAAATTGGTTGAAACCCGCATAGACAATTTTGACCTGCGCTGGGAACTGTTTCAGGACAGAGGACAACTTTTTTCTGTAAGTGGCTTCTATAAGTTCTTTGATAACCCGATTGAATTGGTCCGTATCCCAACCCAACAGACCAGCTCAGAGTTCCAGCCTCGGAACGTGGGAGATGGCAAGCTTTTTGGTGTGGAATTAGAGATAAGAAAGAATCTTAATTTCATCTCTCCTGCACTCCAAAACCTGAGCTTAAGTGGCAATGTAACCTTCGTGGAATCTCAAATTGAGATGACCTCAATCGAACTTAACTCCCGGAAAAACTTTGAGCGGGATGGAGAAAAAATTGACAACATCCGCCAGATGGCCGGCCAGGCGCCTTATGTGGTCAACGCAGGGGTTACGTACAGCAATTCGGACGCAGGCATAGATGCCGGTTTGTTTTACAATGTGAAAGGGAGAACGTTGGAAATCATTAGTTCCGGCCTTTATCCTGATGTGTTCTTCAAGCCATTCAATAGTCTGAACTTTAGCCTGAACAAGCGAATCGGGAAAGAAAGAAATACAGCTATTGACTTTAAAGTTTCCAACATTCTGAATGATGACCTGGAAAGGGCTTTCTCTTCATTCGAAGCAGAAGATCAGTTATTTAGCAGGTTCAGCCCTGGAGTATCCTTCAGCATGGGAGTGAGCCATAACTTTTAAAGTACAATAGTCGATATTGTGGCCGGGGCGCAAAGTACATCTGTGGAGTGTTATACTCCTATGTGCTTTGCGCCTCTCTCATTAGGGCATTACCTCTGCCTCCTCATTATGTATTTCCCAAATACTCAGTTGATGGGAAGCGTAATTGATGGAGAAGGTCAGGTTCTTAAAAAATGGATATCCCAGAAAGCCATCGATATGGATATCAGACTCTTCCAGGTGAGAAAGGTCCGTAACTAAATATTCTGTGGCCTTTGAAGGCAGTTTCTCGAGTTCAATTGCAGAAGTGCCAATGACCATAACATCCTGAGGCTCCTTAGAAAAGCACTGTAATTGCTTATGATCGAGGATATTGAAGGCTCCTTCCGGCAGCTTGTCCAGCAATTTCTGATCCAGCAAATTTGCCGTGCAACCACTGTCAAAACCGAATAGGTAAGTTTGGTTTCCCACCTTAGCCTTAATTACCGGCAGGTGGTCTTGCATTTTAAATGGTATGGTAGTGATGGGTTTCCCAATCCGGCTGAGGCAGTTTTTTTTGCCATCCAAAATTATGATCTGCATGGTATTGGCATTGACCAATATCTCGTGCCCGGCGAAAATCTGGTACCCGATTATTCCGAGAAGTTCTCGCTGGTAAACTTCTTCAAGGTGGCTGATATCCAGGGCAATGGCCTCAATGCCTTTCTTCTCAATACCAGCCCAGTTGAATTGATTGACTCGAATAGCCTGAACATTAAAATCACTGGAAACGCTTTGCCACTCCTCTGAGCGCTCGCCGGTTCCGGTTCCATTCACGATAAGAGTTGGAGCCCCCGTGTCGAGAATGAAATTTCCCTGTTGGCCTTCTATTTCGGCCTGGACTAAAATCATCCCATTTACCAATTCGTAGGGAACGCTTGTGAAATTGACGGCTTTCGGCAGTTGAAGGGCTTCTTTACTCGCGGCGTAATAGGTGTTTTCAGAATACCTGGCCTGTGTGTGAGCACACACCGATGACAACAATGACGCCCCTGCTATCATGCCTATGCTTATCCCAATCTTCCATCTCATAGTTATTCGTTTTCCGCGTCCAATCAATTCGGTTACCAACTCAATGTTAACTCTAAGTTAAGAATAAATTAACACTGAGTTAACATAGAACGCAGAAAAATGAAAATTAGTTTGGGAAAAACAGTTTTGCCGATGTTAAATCTCCGGATTCGTCCCGTTTATTTCTTATCCCGCTTAAAAGCGCTGGACAGGTTACTGAAGGCTTTGTTGATCTCACCGCGCCATTCCTTCCACTCTTCACCGGCTACCTGCTGCCAATCGCCGGTTTTATCCTTCAACTTTTCGATCTTCTCGCGGGCCTCTTCCCGAAATTCCTTCCACTCTTCGGCCGCTTCTTCAGCATAATGAGCGGTAAGGACTTGCAGGTGAGCCTGGAAGCGAGTCATGCGGTCCTGCAGATCATCCATCATATTTGCGGCCTTCTCACTGCCCGTCTCTTCGATCTTTTCGGCCTCTTCCTTCAGGGTATCCATGGTGGCGGCCAGCTCTGCCTCCTGGTTTTTCGCTTCTTCTTCCGTTTTTGCCGGCGCCCGCTTGAGTTTCTCCAGCAACTCGTTGAATTTCTGTTTGAACTCCCTGGCCTCCTCGCCCACTTCTTCTTCGATTTCTTTGAAGCGGCCCTGGTTTTCATCCATCCAGGAGCGCAGGCGCTTTTTCTGCTCTTCGAGCTTCTCTCCGGCTTCCCTGGCGCCCAGGTGGAGTTGTAGCTGTAGTTCTTCCAGTTCTCTCTTCCAACTGTGCAAACGGTCTTCTATTTTCTCTTGAAAGCTCTTCTCTGACATAGTTTTTTGTTTTTGTTTTGAAATTTCAGCTAGTAGTCTGTCAACGTTTAAATGACGGGTAAGGTGTTAGCGGATTTTGGTTCAGATCAAGAAGCCCCCGGAGCCTGGTAGCCACAGCTACCAAGGTGAGGAGGCGACGCAGAGCTGGGACAAAAGACGCCACAGATTACCCGTCAATTTGAGCTTGACAGACTACTAGTACACTGTAAATTAAGTTCTTTCGTGTTTTGGGATGGGCATTTTGGCGGAAGGCAAGGCGCGAGGAGTGAGGGTAGCCGTAGCTACCTGATCGATCGAGCAACGCAGTATTCCGTCAAAAGGCACTGCCAAAACCGGACGCTACTTAGTTTACAGTGTACTAGTATAGTAACGCTAAAACAGGTGCAATTGTGCGAATAGATTGCCTTGCTATTTATTTAGAGTATGTTCAAATTTCAATGATGAGTCGAAAGCGAGAAAATTTTATTTCAGACAAGGCAAATTTTGCAGCCGGATGCGGTCTCCGCCGGCCATAGCCTTTGGCGACGGACGGCAATCCGGCGAAAAATTTAACGCCGTTTGGAACAAAATTTGCCGCTTGGAGGCCATTAATTGAATTTTGAACATACTCTTATACGCAAACGCAGCGGCCCGGCCACTCTGATTGTTTCTCATTTCCTATCTTTATCGCTACTTGGAATTCTGGCTACCGGTCTAAGGTTGGACACGGTTAGAAGCAGGTAAGCCCAGGCAGCCTGCCGCGGTTGCGAACAGCGAATACCGAACCGCGAACTCGTCCAACACTGGAACGGTAGCCGGAATTCTCAATTTTAAACTTTCGATAAAAAACTTAATACAACCGGATATGGCAACCCTTCGTTACAACCTGCTCTTTTTGCTCCTGCTTTGTTATCCCATGCTTTCCCATGCTCAGTGCTTCGACCAGAACATCTCCCAGGGAAGGCCGGTGACGGCTTCGTCCACCTTGTCCGGTTCGCCGGCCAGCATAGTAGATGGCAACGTGGAATCCCAATGGGTGAGTGAAAGGGCTGACCCACAGTGGGCTTACATAGACCTTGGCATTGTACACAAAATATGTGCAGTCACCATTCAATGGGATGACACCTTCTATGCCGCCGGTTTTGAAATACAGACTTCCGACAATGCTGAGGACTGGGAAACCCGGCAGGCTTTCCCCGGCAATAACCTTACTGCCTTTCTGCTGGACGAACTGGACTGGTATGGCCGCTATGTACGTATCTATGCGCAGCAGCGCGCCAATATTAATGAAGGCTATATCCTCAAAGAGGTGGCGCTCTATGGAGCCATTGAGGCGCCCTACCAGGTATTGTCTTTCCCCCCCCTGGCCAGCCGCCTTTCTACCGACGAACCTTTTGAGCTGTCGGCGAGTGCTACTTCCGGCCTGCCCGTATCCTTTACCATCGTTTCGGGGCCCGCAACGGTAGCCGGCAACCTGCTCAGCCTTACCGGCGAGGGAGGAACGGTGGTAGTACGCGCCGTCCAGGAGGGCAACAGCGAGTACTTCCCCACTGAGCCCATCGAGCGCTCGTTCGAGGCGGTCAACCCCGCCGACGTTTTCCCCGAGGCGATTATCACCAGCCCCGGCTCTTCCTACCCTATGGTAATGCCGGAACTGGGGCAGATGACGCTGGGCGCCCGGGGGCGGATTGCTTACCCTCAGTGGTTCTCCATAGAATCCGTGGAACTGGAAGTAGATGGGGAGCCCATCGAATTCATCAAAGGCCTCGATAACCATGTTTATGCTTACTGGACGCCGGCCGGCTACGGCGCCCATACCTTGACGTCGAGAGTGGTGGCCAGCAATGGGAATACCCAAGTGACGACCCTAGACTTTGAGGTGGTTAGCCAAACCGGCAATGTTTCCCTGCGGACTTTCGACCGCGATGAGGTCATTGCTTTTGTCAATTTCTCCTATGCCGATCATTACCAGATGCCTGGCAACCTGGGCGCCTTCAGCAAGATTACGGGTACGCTTAACATCAACTGCCCGGGCATCGGCTGTGATGACTGGGACCGCCTCGCGCATGTCGAGGTTCGCGACCCCGCCGGAGCCTGGGTGGAGATCATTCGTTACATTACGCCCTACGGTGTGGAGTGCGAACATACCATAGACCTTACCGGCTATATTTCTCTGTTGCAGGGAAATCCTGAAATGCGGGTGCGCATCGGCACCTTTCAGCGAGGCTGGGCAGTAACGCTGGACCTTGACTTTGAGGCGGGCGCTGCGCCCTACCGCTACAGCAAAGTGGAACGCCTGTGGTATGGCTACCATCCCTTCGGCGACCCTGCCAACCGCCAACCCGCCGATACGTTTCTGGTGGACATCCTGCCGGAAGTACAGGCCGCCAAACTGCATCTGGTCGGCACCGGCCATGGCTGGGGGGAGAACAACAGCCTCAATGCCGCCGAATTCTATAACGCTACCCACCACATACTGATCAACGGCGAGGAAACTTTTGCGCACCACAACTGGACGCAGTGCGACCCCAACCCGGATGGCTGCTCCCCCCAGGATGGCACCTGGTGGTTCAACCGCGCCGGCTGGTGCCCCGGCGCCATCTCTCCTTTCTTTGAATACGATATGTCGCCCTATATCGGCCAGGGGCAACAGGAGCTTTTCTACCGCATGTACCCCAACTACGTAGACCAGTGCCACGTCAATAACCCGGGCTGCGTCAGCGGCGCCACCTGCCCCAACTGCAACGACGGCTTCAACCCTCACCTGGAGATGGCTACCAACCTGATCACTTACAGCAACCAGCCCATCGGGCAAAACGTACTGACCGATACTCGTGAAAAGCTTTTTGAGCCGGAAGTCAGCCGGGGCTTTTCCCTTTATCCCAACCCCGCCACAGGGCGCTTCACTGTAGAACAACAGGCCCATTTCCGCAACCTGCGCCTGCGCCTGTTCAGCCCTACCGGCCAGCTCGTCTATGACTCCGGTGAGCGCGACGGCTGGCCCGGCTTGCTGCTGCCGGTTGACCTCACAGGGCAGCCGGCCGGCCTGTACCACCTGGCTATCACAACGGAAGCGGGCACAGCGGTGAAAAGGGTGGTGGTGCGGTGAACGGCCGATAAATGTGGAGGCGCTCCTGATTATCTTTGAATGTACCTGTTTAGGTATTATGGTATTCCGGCATTATGGTTTTGTGGCCAGGCAGTTGCAGGGCCTCTGTGAGCCTCCGGCCGCAATACCGGAACACCATACAACCGAAACACCTAAATAGTTACCTTTGAAACATGAAATCAAAAGCACTGAAATTCGTTCTGGTTTGTTTGCTCTGCCTGGCGATCGTCACCGGCATCGTACTGCTGGTGCAATACCTGGGCAGCGGTTAATTTTCATCCACCTTTTCTTTCACATTCAAAGAATTAAATATAAGCGTAATATATTTCTTTGCCCATCCAGGCCATAAAAGCCCAGACGGGCCCTAATATTCCCATTTACAATCCGTAACTTTGCATCCCGTAACAAGCACTACAGTAGGTGGCCACGGCAGGCCTATTCCGCAAAGAACAGGCGGCACATTCAACCCTGTTCCAGCCAGGCGCCAACTGTTCATCGCCAAAGATAAACTATGACCAAATACATTTTTGTTACGGGAGGCGTTACCTCATCGCTGGGCAAGGGCATTATCTCCGCATCCCTGGCCAAATTGCTGCAAGCCCGCGGCTTTGCAGTCACCATTCAAAAGTTCGACCCCTACATCAACGTCGACCCCGGCACCCTCAACCCCTACGAGCACGGCGAGTGTTACGTTACGGACGACGGCGCCGAGACCGACCTCGACCTGGGCCATTACGAACGTTTCCTAAACCGGCCAACCTCTCAGGCCAATAATGTGACGACCGGCCGGATCTACCAGACGGTTATCCAGAAGGAACGCGCCGGCGACTACCTGGGTAAGACCGTTCAGGTCATCCCGCATATTACCGACGAGATCAAGCACCGGGTGCAACTGCTGGGCAATTCCAATGATTATGATATTGTGATCACCGAACTGGGCGGTACGGTTGGGGATATCGAATCCCTGCCCTATCTGGAAGCCCTTCGGCAGCTGCGCTGGGAGCTGGGTACCGACAACTGCCTGGTCATCCACCTCACCCTTATCCCCTACCTGCGGGCGGCGAAAGAACTGAAGACCAAGCCCACTCAGCATTCGGTCAAAGAGTTGCTCAATACCGGCATACAACCCGATATTTTGGTGTGCCGGACCGAGTATCCTATCAGCATGGATATCCGCCGGAAATTAGCTCTTTTCTGTAATGTGGATGTAGGTTCCGTCATAGAAGCCATCGATGCAGAGAGCATTTACGACGTGCCCCTGCTCATGCTGCGGGAAAAGCTGGACACAGTGGCCATCACCAAGCTACGCCTGAAAGACCGGAAAGAGCCGGACCTGCGCGCCTGGAAGAAATTCCTGGGCCGGCTAAAGACGCCTACCTATGAAGTAAAGATCGGCCTGGTGGGCAAATACAATGAATTGCAGGACGCTTACAAGTCCATCCACGAGTCCTTCGTCCACGCCGGGGCGGTTAATGAATGCCGGGTAAAGTTGGAACCCATCCATTCTGAACACCTGGAAAACAGCTACGAAGAAGTTGCCAAGCGCCTGGAAGGGCTGGACGGCGTCCTGGTTGCTCCCGGCTTTGGGGAACGGGGTATTGAGGGTAAGATCAAGGCCATCCGTTATGTGCGGGAGAACAATATTCCTTTCTTTGGCATCTGCCTGGGCATGCAGTGCGCTGTGGTCGAATTTGCCCGGCATGTGATGGGGCTGGAAAATGCCGCCTCCACTGAGGTAGCTCCCAAATCCAAGGACCCGGTCATCGACCTCATGCCTGAACAGAAGCAGATCACCAAGAAAGGAGGTACTATGCGCCTGGGCGCCTACGCCTGTGAAATCCGCCGCCGCTCCAAAGCAATGGCGGCTTATGGCCACATCAAGATCAGTGAGCGCCACCGCCACCGTTATGAGTTCAATAACGCTTACCTCGAATCAATGGAGAAGGCGGGACTGATCCCGTCGGGCATCAATCCGGATTCCAGCCTGGTTGAGATCGTAGAACTCAAAGACCACCCCTGGTTCGTGGGCGTTCAGTTCCACCCGGAACTTAAGAGCACGGTAGAGACACCGCATCCGCTCTTTGTAGCCTTTATCAAAGCTTGTATGCAGCAAAAGTATGAGGGAAAAAAAGAGGAGAAATGAATATATTTTGGCCGGACGCCGATGTGAGGTGGAGATGTGGAGATGTGGTGATGTGGAGATGTGGTGATGTTGTGATATCACCACATCTCCATATCACTACCTCACTATATCACACCTCCACCTCTCACCCCATTCTATTCCTACCTAATGAGGCATTCTTACCTATCCACCCGAAATATTACACTTGGGGCTCTGCTCCTGCTGGCTTGCCTGGCCACCATTATGGTGCGGCATCACGCCTTTTTCTGGGACACCATACAGTTGGGCTCCAAGCACGCCCATTGGTACTACGAAAATAATTTTCGGCACCTGCTCTTACCGGATGAGATCGACAGTGGCCACCCGCCTGCCTTTGGCATGTATCTGGCGTTGGTGTGGAAATTGTTTGGCAAAAGCCTGGCGGCGAGCCACCTGGCCATGCTGCCCTTTCTGCTGGGTATGGTGCTTTTGGCCTTCCGTATTGGAGACTACTTTGGAGGAAGAGAAAACAGCTGGATGCTGGCCCTGCTCGTGGCCGCCGATCCGGTGGTGGCGGGGCAGGCCGTGCTTGTCAGCCCGGATATTGTACTGTCCTGCTGCTTCCTGTTGGTGCTGTACGGTGTACTCCGTGGGCAAAGCGGAGCGCAGATACTGGGGGCTATGGTGCTGGCGGCCGTAAGCACCCGGGGGATGATGGTGGTGGTGGCCCTCTACCTTTTCGGCCTGGCCGTCAACTGGACGAAGAGCTGGACGGCCCCCGTTCGCCAGGCTCTACCTTACATTCCCAGCGGGCTGTTGGCCCTCTCTTTTCTGGCTTACCACTATCACCAGAAGGGGTGGATCGGTTACGACGAAGCTATGCCCTGGGCGCCCAGCTTTGAGCAAGTGGGGATTCAGGGGTTACTCAAAAACATGCTGGTCCTGGCCTGGCGGATGCTCGATTACGGACGGCTGTTCATTTGGTTATCGCTGGGGTGGCTGTTTTACCGGCAATGGAAAAGTGGCGCCCCGGGCGACAATGAAAAGATCAGACAGGCCTTCTGGTTACTGGCTATTACTCTGCCTTTACTCAGCATCACTTTCCTGGCTTACCGGGGCTTACACGGCCACCGCTATCTGCTGCCCGTATTTTTATCTATCGCTATCCTGTTCTACACCACCCTGGTGCATACTTCGCTTACCACCCGCCTCCGCCACCTGCTCTTTGGCGTAGCCTTTGCCGGTTTGCTGGCCGGCAACCTCTGGATTTATCCGGACACCATTTCTCAGGGCTGGGATTCCACCCTTGCCCATCTGCCCTATTACAGCCTGCGCCGGCAGATGCTGGACTACCTCGACGAACAAAATATTCCGTTAGAATCGGTGGGAACGGCCTTCCCGGAGATCGGCCCACTGAAGTATAAAGAGCTGAACGATGAAGTGCGTGGATTGAAAGAAAAAGACCTGTCTGCCGATTTCTATATTTTCTATTCCAATGTCATGAATGACTTTAGTGATGAAGAGATACAGCGCCTAGAGAAAGAATGGCGGGTAGAAAAAAGATGGAGAAAAGGTGGGGTAAAAGTAGTGTTATACCGACGGGTGGAATAATCAGCCTTACACACTACTCTTTATCCGTCAACTCAAGAATAATAGCCTCCACTTTTTCCACGGGTAAACCTACCAGGTCGGCGATCATTTCCACTGGCATATCTTTCTTCCAGGCGCGGGATACGACGAGACGAATACTTTCTTCACGCCCTTTTTCCAAACCCTGCTCCAGACCCTCTTCGCGCCCTTGTTTGCGCCCTTCTTCGCGCCCTTCTTTGAGGCCTCTTTCTTTAAATTCCTGCAATATAGCCTCTTCAATACCCATAGCTTCTCTTGATTTTGTTAGTTGTTGAATGTTCTTTTCAAATTTATGGAAAAAATCGTCTTCATCAAAGGAGATATAAAACTTAATAAAGTTGAGTAATTTCCTGATTTTCCTTCTTTCAATCTTCAATTGTAGCAAGCGGCGCACCAGCTTCATTTTTATGTCGAGGCGGTGGTCATCCCCTTTATTTTTTAGGCTCAGTTCCTGGTGAGCTACTTCGACCACCAAACTAAAAAGATTTCGTGATCGGCGCAATGCATGGGGTTCGTGATCCATCAGTATAAACGTATGGAATTGATAATGGATTCTGGTTCCCCAAAAGGATTCCTGGTATTCTGAATAGTGATGCTGGCGGTTGGCATCCGTGAAAATCGCCAAAGCTACCGCTAACTTACCATACCGGTCCTTGATACGATAAGCATACTGATACATTCGAAGGGCGAAGTCTGGATCACTATAACCCTGATATTGGGCGCGTGTAAAAGGACTATGGTAAAATTACTTGCATCTGTAGGAAAAAAAAAGGACAGTAGACAGGCTGCTGTCCAAAGCTATTTTATAGCCTGAAAGGACCAAATAGGATACAAAGTATTGATAGCCAATCAATTGTTCTTAAGCAAACTGAGGAGTCGATCAAAAACCCGGTCCAGGATGCGCCGGTCTTCGGTGATGATGCGGGCGTTGCCGGAAAGCTCCTGCGTGAAGGGGATGGTGCGGCCGTAGGCGGTGATCAGGCTATCGGGCAGGTCTATTTGCAAAAGCAAGGTTTCCTGTTCAGGCGCCAGGGCGATGCTGCTGACACGGCCAGGCAGTACGCCGTATTCCTGATAGGGGTAGCCATCGAGCCGGATGTTGGCCCGCATATCGGTTTGGACCTTCCCCGAGCCGGGAATGGGAAGGAAGCCCCGGGCGATAATGTCTCCCGATCCGGCGCCGGGCACGACGGTAGCCACCTCTTCATTCGCCTGTACAAACTGGTGAGGGCTCCAGATGCGGGAAAGGGAAAGGCGCCCGGCGATCGGGCTGGTAATGAGGTAGGTTTGTTTCCATTGCCCTAATTCGCTTTTCAGGCGCTCCAGGGCCTCCCGGGCGGCGAGTTCTTTTTCCATGCTCTGGCTACTCCGGGCCTGCCGCAGGCCAATGATCCGGGATTTGAATTGCTCCGCCTGAAGTTGGTTGTTCAGCACCTGCGATTGCAGGCTTTCCAACTGGCGACGATACTGCAGGTAGTTTGTTTCGGATTGCTCGAGCTCCAGTTGGCTGATAGCGCCCGATTTCAGCAACCCCTGATTGCGGGTAAAGCTCCTTTGGGCGATCTCTACCTCGCGGACAAGAGTGAGTTCCTGCTGCTCCAGGGAACCGTTCAAGCCCTCCAGGTATTGGATTTGCTGCTCCAGGGAAGCAATCTGAGCGAACGCGCTTTGTTGTCGTTCGAAGAACTGAAAATCCTTTAGGGCCTGCTGAAAGTTTGCGTACGTATTCTGCACCTCGCCCAGTTGAAGGGCTTCCGGCAGCGGCATGTCCAAAAGCTTCGCCAGCCCTGCTCCATTTTGTTCCTTTTCCAACAGGTTTTCCAGGGTATATACGTCTTTCAGCACAGCCGTATTTTCCAATACGGCAATCAACTGGCCCGGTTCCACCGATTGCTTGTCCGCCACCCGCAATTGGCTGATCTTTCCGCTGCGGCGAGCCACCAGGCGGACCGGCGGGTTTTCCGTTAGGATCACCACTCTTGCCGTAATGACATCCGGATATTTAACCAGCCAGCCAATACCCAAAAAAATCACTACCGCCACCAGCACGGCAGTAATGCCCCACCGCAGAGACCAGCCGGGTGGATAGCCCAGGATACGTTGTATTTCTTCCCGCTCGCTATTGAGGGTGAGCTCATCGAAAATGGTATCTTCTTTTTTTTCAGGCATGTTTTTTCGTTGGTTCGGACAACAAACAAAAGACAACGGGCAACCGTCAACTCCAATCACGCCCCCAGTTCCAACTGGTCCCGGATCAATTCGTAATAAGCCCCCTTCTTCTCTATGAGTTCCTGGTGGGCGCCTTTTTCCACCACCTCGCCATTCTCCAGCACGACGATCTGATCGGCATTTTTCACGGTGCTCAGGCGGTGGGCCACGACAACCACTGTTTTCCCCCGGAAGAATTGTTCCAGATTGTGAACGATGGTTTTTTCATTTCGGGCATCCAACGCATTGGTCGCTTCATCAAAAAACAGAAATTCGGGGTCTTTATACACCGCCCGGGCTATCAATATGCGTTGCCGCTGGCCCTGGCTGATACCATTGCCTTTTGCTCCGATCATCGTATTGTAACTCAGGGGCAGCGATTCGATATACGCCCGGATATTGGCGGTTTCCACCGCCTGCACCAACCGCTGTTTATCCACTTGTTCCGCACTTTCGGCAATGTTGTTGGCGATGGTGTCGGAAAAGATATAGCCGTCCTGCATAACCGCCCCGCACTGGCTGCGCCAGAAGGCCTTGTTGATATTGGATAACGGCAGGCCACAGGCTTTGATGCTGCCCTGCCCCGGTGGGTAAAACCCGAGTAATAATTTGACCAGCGTCGTTTTTCCACTTCCACTTGCGCCTACGATGGCCGTCACCTTTCCCTCAGGAATGTGCAGGCTGATATCTTTGAGTACTAAATCCGCCAGTTTGTTGTATTGAAAACTGAGGCCCTCCACCCTGATGTCTCTCTGCTCAGAAGGGAAGCTGGTGGCGCTGAAGGGCGTATCCTCTTCTTCGGCCTTTAAATTCTGTATTTCCCAAAGGCGCTCCAGGCTGATCTTGGCGTCCTGCCCGGTACGGATAAAGGTGATCATTTGCCGAAGGGGAACGTTCAACTGCCCAATGATAAACTGAACGGCCAGCATCATCCCCAGGGTAATCTCTCCGTCGATAACCAGTTTGGCGGTTAGAAAAGTGATCAGGATGTCCTTAAGTTGGGTGATAAAAGAGCCGCCGGCATTCTGATACTGATCGATGGCCAGGGATTGCAGATTGATGCCAAACAACCTGGCCTGAATATCTGACCACTGCCAGCGCCGTTTGCGGCCACTGTTTTGCAGTTTGATCTCCTGCATGCCCTGAATCAGCTCAATCAGCGTGTTCTGATGATAGGACAACTCCTGGAAGCGATGGTAGTCGATTTCTTTCCGCCGTCGCAGAAAAACAAAAATCCATAATACGTACAATATACTGGCAATCAGGAAGATCAGAAAGATGCGGAAATCATAGATCAGGAGGACCATCCCAAAAACCAGCAGGTTGAAGGCGGAAAAAATAAAATTCAGGGCCGAACTGGTGAGGAAGGCCTCGATGCGGTCCTGGTCGGCAATGCGCTGCAGCAGGTCGCCTACCATTTTGGCGTCGAAGTATCCGATGGGCAGCTTCATGAGCTTGGCTAAAAAATCGGAGATCAGGGAAACATTGATCCGGGTTCCAATATGAAGCAACAGCCAGTTCTGGATCACCGTAACCGAGGTTTGCCCCAGGAACAGCATCAGCTGGGCAATCAGGATCAGGTAGATGAACCCGATGTTCTGGTTTTGAATCCCTATATCGACGATCGCCTGGGTAAGAAAAGGAAATATCAGCTGGAAAACGCTGCCCAGGAAAAGCCCGATCATCAATTGGATAAAATACCGGCGATAGGGCTTCAGGTAGGTCGTCAGAAACAAATAATTGGCGCGCGGCTCCCGTTGGCCTCCTTTTTTGTAGAATTCAGGCGTAGGCTCCAGCAATAAGGCGATGCCCTGCTCCCCGTCTCCCTGCCAGTACTTCCGGAAAGTTTCGTGATCCAGCTTAAATTTCCCCGAATTGGGATCAGCTATCCAGATATATCTCCTGCTGATCTTATAAACCACCACAAAGTGCTGCTGTCGCCAATGAACGATACTGGGCAGTGGAGCGTCCACGAAAAAAGACTGGCCCTGGCTCTTCCCGTCAAAGGGCAATTTGACCGGCAGGGTGCGCAGGCCGATATGCTCAGCCGCTTCGATGATACCCCGCAGGGAAACTCCTTCCCGGCTGATGTAACTGTGTTCCCGCAGGTACTGAAGGGAGTAGCTCTTTCCATAGTGCTTTGCCACCATCCGCAGACAGGCAGGGCCACAGTCCATAAAGTCGAGTTGGTAATAATGTGGAAAACGGTCGAGCATTTGTAAACCCCGGTTATTAGGCTTTAGAGCGTGTTGGGGATTTACCCTTTGGCCTGCAAATGTGCATCTTTTGAACCTCATTTCGCCATTTTTTCGCCACGTAGCGATGCTATGCGGCTCAAAAATGGCTTCCTGAGAACCAAAATCTGCTCATTTTCGACATCAAAAGTAAATCCCCAACACGCTCTTAATTGGGGTAAGATAATCATTATTGAAGTATTCTGTAAGGATCAAATTGGTGGCAGGGTATGATCCTTTCTACATCCATCCTGCAATTTCCACAACATACCTTACCTTTGCGGCATGCGAAAACTCAGCCTGAAAGAACTCAACCGCCTCAGCGTTGCCGACTTCAAAGCCCGGGAAAAAGCGCCGGCTGTACTGGTGCTCGACAACATCCGCTCCGCCCTCAATGTGGGCTCCGCCTTCCGCACGGCCGACGCCTTTGCATTGGAGAAAATCGTACTCTGCGGCATCACCGCCACGCCACCCCACCGGGAAATCCTGAAAACGGCCATTGGAGCCACCGATTCGGTGGAGTGGGCTTATGAAAAGGAGGTGGCGCCTGCCATCCGCCATCTCCAGGAGCAAGGTTACCGGGTGCTGGCGGTTGAACAGGCGGACCAGCGCACCTGGTTGCAGGAAGTTCAGGTGGAAGAAGGGCAAAAGTACGCCCTGGTGTTCGGCAACGAAGTGCAGGGTGTCAGTGAAGAAGCTATGGCAGTGGTCGACGGTTGTATTGAGGTGCCTCAGTTCGGCACCAAACACTCGCTGAATATTTCGGTTTGCCTGGGCATCGTCGTCTGGGAATTCTTCCGGCAATGGAAATATGGGAAATAGCCCATCTTGCATAGCCCCTAAATAACCTTATCTTTGCCCCAATCTCAATCGCTTATAACAATGGTAGAACAAGACACCCAACAGCAGATCATCGACCTGGAAAAGTGGAAAACCAAATTCCGGGAAAGTGCGTCTTCTTATCAGCAAGCAGCCCCTTATCCGCATGCGCAGTTCGACAACTTTCTGGAGGGGTGGGCGGCCCGGGAGGCGATGAACGCCTTCCCAAAGGTAAAAGACCAGGGCTGGATTCACTATGTGCACGTCAACGAAAAAAAGCACGGGCTCAATAAGATGGATCTCATTCCCGGCTTCATCCAGGAAGTGATCACCGCGCTGAACACCGACGCGTTCGTCGCCGCGCTCAGTGAGCTGACCGGCATCCCGGGCCTCAAAGCCGACCCTACCCTCGAAGGCGGCGGCCTGCACCAGAGCCAGCGCGGCGGCTACCTCAATATCCACGCCGACTTTACCGTCCATCCCCACAAACGCACCTGGCGGCGGCGGGTCAACCTGCTGGTTTACCTCAACGAGGGCTGGCTGCCGGAATACAAGGGCGACCTGGAACTGTGGTCGCGCGACATGAAAGCCTGCGTGCAGAAGATCAGCCCGGTATTCAACCGCTGCGCTATCTTCAATACCGACGAGGATTCCTTCCACGGCCTGCCCGACCCCATCGAATGCCCGGAGGATATGACCCGCAAATCCATCGCCCTCTACTATTTCACCGAAGAGGAAAAGGCGCCAAGGGCCAGGGCCACCAACTACCGGGCCCGCCCCACCGATGGTATCAAAGCGCTCTTCATCTGGCTGGATAAACAGGCAGTGAATGTCTATACCAAGGTCAAAGGGGCGCTTGGCATCAATGATGATTTTGTGAGTAAGGTGCTGAATTGGTTTAGCCGGAGGAAGTGAGGGAAATTCGCGGAATTCGGAATTCGGAATTCGGAAAGGGGAAGCCAAACGCAGTGAGGCCCCGTACCGAGTATAGCGAGGCCGCGGGCGGAAAGGAGAAGGGTGGGTAATAACAAGTAACAAATGCAAGACAATACCAGATACACCCTGGGGTTCGCTCTATTGGGTGCTTTATTCTTCATTCCTTTCCTGGGAGGTGTACACCTTTTTGACTGGGACGAGATCAACTTTGCTGAGATCAGCCGGGAGATGTTAATCCTCAGGGATTACACCCGCGTGCACGTCAATTTCGAGCCCTTCTTCCAGAAGCCGCCCTTTTTCTTCTGGCTACAGGCCGGAGCCATGGCGGCCTTCGGCATCGGTGATTTTGCCGCCCGGTTCCCCAATGCTATTTGTGGCGTCATTACCCTGGCCTTGTTGTTCCGTATGGGGCAACGGCTCAAGGGAACGCGCTTCGGCGTTCTTTGGGCGGGCACCTACTTCGGTAGTATTCTGCCCTTCCTGTACTTCAAGTCCGGCATCATCGACCCCTGGTTCAACCTGTTCATCTTTCTGGGGCTGTATTATTTTATTCTGTTTCACTGGAAAAAGAATCAATTCAGCAACATCGTCCTAGATAAGAACAGATGGTGGTACCTTTTCCTGGGGGGCTTCTGGATTGGCATGGGCATCCTGACCAAAGGGCAGGTGGCCTACCTGATCGTCGTGCTGACCATGGGGGTGTACTGGGTGTACCAGCGCTTCCGCTTTTATGTGAATGTGCCGCAGTTCCTCTTTTTCACCTTTGCCGCCACTTTGGTTACCCTGGCCTGGTACGGGGTAGAGACGCTCCAGAACGGGCCCCGGTTCATTTACGAATTCAATAAATACCAGTACCGGCTGTTCAGTACGCCCGATGCGGGGCACGCCGGCTTTCCGGGCTACCACTTCGCCGTACTGCTGATAGGCTGCTTCCCGGCTTCTATCTTCGCCATCCGTGCTTTTTTCAAAATGCCGCAAGATAACCTGCCTTACCTCAACGACTTCCGCCGCTGGATGAAGTTCCTCTTCTGGGTGGTGCTCATCCTGTTCACCATCGTACAATCCAAGATCGTACACTATTCCTCTATGTGCTACTTCCCCCTCACCTACCTGGCGGCTTTGACGATGGAGAAGATGCTGGACGGCCAGGTGCGGCTCAACCGCTGGATGGCCTTCGGGCTATGGTTCGTAGGCGGACTGTTCATCTTCGCTACCCTAGCCGTGCCGTTCATAGGTATGAACGCCGAAATCCTCAAGCCCCTCTTTAACGACCCTTTCGCCCAGGGCAACCTGGAAGCCAATGTGCGCTGGACGGGCCTTGAGGCCATCCCCGGCCTGTTCCTGCTCGGTTTGCTGGGCTACTTTTTCACCACCTGGCGCCGGGGCAATAAACAGCGTTCCTTCCTGGCCCTCTACGGCGGAACCGCCATTTTTGTCCTACTCACCCTCGTCTTTTTCATCAAGCGCATCGAGGGCTACTCCCAGCGCGCCGCCGTGGACTTCTTCGCCGAAAAGGCCGATGAGGATTGCTACCTGGCGGCGTTTGGGTACAAGACCTACACCCATCTTTTCTACGGGCAGCCACAGAAGGCTGGCGATGCCTGCTTCAAGGACACCGCCTGCATGAACCGCCTTTTCTACGGCCCGCTCGACAAGCCGGCGTATATTGTCACAAAAGTACACCGGGCAAAACCGCTGGAGGAGATGGAAACGCTGGAGGAAATTGGCAGGAAGAACGGGTTTGTGTTTTTTAGGCGGAAATAGTCAGGGCGCACGTCAAATGACAACTTCGAGTTGTCTTTTGATTTTTCCGAACGCCTAAGGATGCCCCACCAAGCCAGATAACAATATAACCCTATAACCGGGAGTGTTCGGAATTCGGTGTTCGCAATTCGCAAATCACTGAAAATCAAGAGGCGTTTTTTTTAAACGGCTGCCCTTCTAGCGTTGGACAGCCTCGTACATCGTACACACAAGGAATCCCACTGTGTCCGTACATCGTACACCACCCCAACCCAGTTTGTCCAGCCTTAGACGGATACCCTTTTAAACGGCTACCCGTCTAACGTTGGACACGGTTATAAGCAGGTAAGCCCAAGTAGCCTGCCGCGGTTGCGAACAGCGAATACCGAACCGCGAACTCATCCAAGCCTGGAATGGTAGCCTTTTAAACACAGAACTTGTTCCACACCTCAATTCCCCACATACACCCAAGCCATCAGCCCCAGCGCCCCCACAAACAACACCGCGCTGGCGATCAGCCACCCATAATTGCCGCCATTCAGTGACTTCCTCTAGTAAAAGCTCATCTGGAAAAGGGAAAGGCCGTAGTAGAAGTTGCACAGCCGGGTACCGATGTCGTTCCAAAGCGGTGCGCATGGCGGCGCGCAGATCGCCGAGCAATTGGGACTGCAGGGGCTTACCGTTCTCCAGTTGGTGGACGAAGGCGTTGTACTGCCGGTGCTTCACTCAGTTGCAGCGGCAGGGTGTGGGGTTAGGCCATGGTTTTATTGAGATTTTAACTGCGCTTCAATAGGTTTTGGGCATTTATGGGTGGTTTTCCCCTTCAGGGGATTAAGGGGCGGGGAAGGCAAATGCACAAAACCTAATTAATCCGTTTTCTTCATACTGCGAAAGACCTGCTCCGTCTGCACCACCGTACCGGGCAGCTCGACGGTAAGGAGGTCTTCGCAGTAGGGGCATTGGAGTTCGCGGGTTTTGCTGCCCTTACGTTGGCCGATTACTTCATGCCCGGCGCACTAGCCCACAAAAGTTCTGACATGGATAAAATTGCTGTTGCCCCACCCAAAAAGCCAGCCTCGTCAAGGCCACCCTCTGGGAAGGACGGCCGCCACCGGCCTCCTTTCCAGTTCTTTCCCATCCTTATTCTCACCATCCTTCTCTTCCTCTTAGTTAGGCATGAGGTCCAAATGTCCAGAAAATACGTTGAAGGAACGGAGGGTTATGTATACCTGGACGAAGACGGGAACCCGCAAGTGATTCCCGAGGTTCATGAACGTCTTGAAAAGCACAAACAGAAACGGGAAACTTGTGTTCAGTATGTTGCAATAGCAACTGAAGATGGTTACAGAGCCTGTTATACTTGCCCGAATGGCAAAAAAACTATATTTTTAAGAAAAGGCGAGGTTTGGAAATTTGGAGAAACTTGCGATTTGAAATCTCGAAGAAATAATCCGGAGTATAAAATGAACCGGGTGGAATTGTTAGATCAAAATTATGGATCAAAACATTATTGTTTCAAGGTCCAGCTGGATAGTATCTATTTGTATAAGAAACATCATGAAAACCTGATGCGGCTGAAAAGAACGGGCATTTGGTTGAAGCGCCCTCCGGGCAATAAAATTTACCGCTAATGGAATTGGAAGCACCACAATTTTTCATCTTATCTGTTAAAGACCCTGCCCTTAGAATGAAAGGCAATGTAGGGCGTACGATAGACTACATCAACGAAAGGATCGACCTTTCAAAATACGGCGATAGGGTAAAAGGCATTACGTACAGCCCTACCATCAGCGAAAAAATGCCGGAGCGGCACAGAAGCAACAGAAACAAGTATTTAAGAAAAAGAAAGGAGTGGTTCCTAACCCTGGACCTGGATTTTGACAAAGCCATCCGAATGAATGACCGGGAGTACGACCAATACGTCTTGCTGGGTTTGCTCGAATGCCTGGAGCGGCCGGGAGAGCTTAAGGGCTTTGACAAAGCAGCTTTTAAAAAAGATATCGAGGAGGCCATAGAGGCGTTTTTGCATCAAACCGCGTGAAATGATGTACGGTGTACGATGTACGTTTGAACAGCCGTTGTATAACCTAGCCCTGACTTTTAAAACATCCTGCCATATCTAAAAAAAGCCCTAATTTTACCCCACACCAAAATCCCGGGCTCATTTTATGCTCCTATTCAAAAAGCGGACGGATACCCGTAGTGACGAGGAACTGCTCGCCGCCTATAAGCGCCGGCCTTCGCAGGCTATTCTCGCGCTATTATTCAAACGGCACAGCCACAAACTCTACGGCCTTTGCCTGAGCTATCTGAAAAACCACCACGACGCTGAAGATGCGGTGATGGACAGCTTCGCCGACCTGCCTCCCAAGCTACTGAAATATTCTATTGAAGATTTTGAATCCTGGCTGTACCTGGTGGTGCGCAACTACTGCCTCAAGCTGCTGAAGGAAAAAGCCCGGCAGCGCACCGAGGGCCTGGATGAGATTTGTGAGGAGGCAATTATGGAATCCGCCCCGGATGAAGCTCTTTATACTATAGATGTTGAAGAACGGCGCTATGAAGCCCTCAGCGACGCCATTGACCAACTGAAGGATCACCAACGGCAATGCATCATCCTGTTCTACCTGGAAAACAGGTCTTACCAGGACATTACGGAGCTGACTTCCTATTCGCTCAATGACGTGAAAAGCCACATCCAAAATGGACGGCGCAATCTTAAGAACCTTATCCTCAAGCTAACATGAAAAAGGAGATACCCCAAAACAACAGATCTCTGTCCAGAGAAGAAATGCTCGATCGGCATCGCCGACAGGAGTATCAGGACACCAAAAATGAATTCAACGAATTCTCCCGCCGTGCACTGGCCGGGCTCCAATACCAACCCGAAGCAGAAGCGCTCGAAACCACCTTGAACCGGCTGGACCGCCGAATAACCGCTGCCGGTGGCCGCCTTTTTCCTTTCCGACAAATCCTCAGCATCGCCGCCGCCGCCGCCGCCCTCCTGGTAGCGGGATATTTTCTCCTGGCCCAGCCCCCTGGCAACGAAGCGCTTTTTGCCCAACACTTCGATTATTTGCCCAGCGCGGTACATACGGAAGGCGGCGACAGAGGCTCCGGCCCTTCTGCTTATGAGGATGACGCCACGGCCCGAGCCAAAGCCATGCTGGCCTACGAGGCCGGCAACTATCCGCTGGCGGAAAACCTCATGGAAAAACACCTCGATCAAAACGAACGTGACTCCGAGATAAGGCTGTACCTGGGCATTGTCCTGCTCGGAGAAGGGAAGGCCAAACGGGCCGCCAGCGAGTTGGAAGCGGCGCGGGCCAACCTGCCCCAGGCTGCCTACGAGCGGCCGGCAAAATGGTACCTGGCCCTGGCGATGCTCCGCAGTAACCAACCGGAAGAGGCACGGGCGCTGTTTCTCGAACTAAAAGAAGGAAAAGACCGCTACGCTATGGGGTCCCGCGCCGTATTAAAACAACTATAAGGCCCGCCAGCAAAAGGGCCGCCAGCAAAAGGGCCGGCCAGGACGCAAGTGCCCGGCGTTTTTTTAAGAAAAGCGCATCGCGGCTGCCCACATAAATAAAGCCACTCCAATAATAAGGATGGGCAAACAGCTCATCATATTCCAGACAAAACAGCTTTGCCTGCCGCAAGGCTTCACATCTATCCATACCCTCCGCCATATTGTCGTAGTAACGCTTCACCAGGACCGGCGTCGGCCGGTCTTTTACCGGCCAGAGCGACATCACCATATCAGAACAGCCGGCATAAGCAAAAGCGTGGGCCAGGCTGGCGCTCCCCTCTCCTGCCTTTATTTCACCGATACCGGTGTTACAGGAGCTGAGCACGGCCAATTCTGCATCTAGGCGCATATTGTACAACTCGTAAACGTGCAGGCGGCCATCCTCACCGGCTCCAGGCTCCATCAGGAAGTGAGTTGCGGAAGGCAGGCGCCGATCCACCTCCGTATGCGTGGCAATATGATAAACCCCATACCGGCTGCAATATTTCCGGAAATTGGCTTCCGTAGCGGCGCCATCCCGTAAAAAAAGCCCTCGATAGTGTGCTTCCAGGCTATCCAACTCGGAGCGGGCGCCGGGCAAATTGGCAAACCCGGTGCTTTCCCCCGAGGCCCTTTCCGCTTCAAAGGAAGGGGCCAGGGCCAGTACCTCCCGATGAGCGGGCGCTATAGCTGTATGTTGACGCGCCTGTAAAGCGGCATTGGCGGAGAAAAAATTCCGAATGGAGTATTTTTTCAACAAATAGGCGTGCCGGGCATGAGGGGCCCCTCCGGGAGCTACCGGTTCAGAAAGTAACAATTCAAAAGGCAAAAAGGCAAGAACATTATCTGGTACGATAGCCAGTTTTTCGCCCTGGATATAAGGCTCCAACGGCTGTATCAACGTCCGGTAAAGCTCATAGCTCAACTGGTAAAACGCCGGTTCCCGATTTACCGCCGAATGGCAGACGGCCGATATCTGATCGGCAAGCCCCTGGGCCGGCAGGCGAAAAAACCGGCGCTTTTCCCGGGTGAGCAGGAAAACAAACACCGCATCGGCGTCCCAGAAATACTCCAGCAAGGTTTCCTCCGGGGACAGTAACTCCTGCTGTAAAGGCTTCACTGCCGCCAGCTGAAAACCGTGCTTCATCTGGTAATACCGGGGATACTGTACCTGAATCCGGCTGAGCAGGCTGTCCTGCTGAAGGCGCTTGTCATAGACCAGGCCTTCCCAGACAGATAGCAGGCTGTCGCTTTCATAACCGCGATTCATTTTGACCAGGTTGGAATAAAACTCAATTTCTTCCAGCAGTTGCCGCTCCGCTTCCACCACCGCGTCGGGGACTCCGGAGAAGCTTCGGGCGTAAAACCTGTTGAGGTTTTCCAGTACCGACAGCGCCTTATTCTTTTCTGAGAAAGCCAGCGCCTTGTCAAAAAAAAGCGTGTCGCCGGTTTGTTGATAGAGCTGATAGAGGGTGCGCAGGGCGCCGGCGTACAATTCATTGGCATTGGCGGCAATCAGGTCGCGGGACAAACGGCTTTGATAGGTATTGCGCAACCACATCACCAGGGAGTCTCCCTGCTCAAAAGTAGCCAGAGAGGCCAGCAGCAATGTTCGGTCTCCACTGGCCAGCCCACTTTCCCGGAGGATATCGCCTTTGAGCTTCAGCAGCCCTCGGGCCTGAGCGATGCTCTCCAGGCTATTCCAGGAAGGATTCTCCATAGGCCCCGCCGCATCGAAGCCGGGAGCTGCCCACCGAAGGCCGCTCTGAGCCGCTTCCAGGGCTGCATCGTAGCGCTCCTGCGCCAGAAGGGTTTGCCCCAACAGCATAAAAGAACTGCTGTTGATCCCTCTCCAGTTGCCGCCTAATGCCAGGGCCTGGCGCAGGGCCTGTTCCGCCGCTTCCGGGCTCCCGCCCAGCAACAATAATTTACCTTTGTAATTGTAGGCGATCTGCAGCAGGTCGCGTTCGGTATCCTTACCGCTTTGCGTCAGCCCGTGAATGGCTTCCTCCAGGTAATAGGCAGCCGAATCCAACCGGCCCCTTTCCGAATGCGCATGGGTAATATTGAGCAGGGTAGAAAAAACATCCCCCTCCGAAGAGCGGAGCCCCGGCCGCCGCAATTGCAGCGCCAGGTGCAGGTTGTCCAGGGCGGCGGCATACTCCCCGATGTCTATATAAAGCGTTCCCAGATTATTCAGGCCTCGGGCCTTTTCATCCAGGCGGGTGTTGGTTGCCAAAGCCTGCTTCTGATACTGTATGGCCTTTTCAAAATCTTCCTGTTCGGCAAAACTGTAAGAAAGGTTCAGCAATGCCGAGGAAATGCCTTCCTGGTAACCGGCCTTCCTGGCTATCTTCAGCGAGTTCTCCGTGTACGTTATACATTCCCGCCACCGGCCGCGCCGGCCGTAGGCAGCGCCCACACTGAGGAAGGCGTCGGCCGCCCGGGCACTGTTCTCCCCGTGGTATTGGAGCGCCGCATCCAGCGACTGCAGATAACAGTCCATCTGCCGGCCAAAATCACTCTGCATCGAATAGAAAAGCCCCAGGTTTTGCAGGATGGTACAATAAAACGACAACGTATCAGGGCTGAGGCAAGACTCTGCCAGGAAGCGGCTGTACTGCGCTTCTTTCATGGCCTGCTGAATACCCTGAGTGTAGTAGGCCGTCTCACTAAGCCACAGGTAGATGTAGGCTTGTTGCCGGTAGTCCTCTTCCTCCGTAAAATAAGGCAGGGCTTCCAGATACAGTTCGCGGGCTGCCTGGTAATCTTCCGAACGGATACAGGAATCCGCCTGTTCCAACGCCAGGAAAGCGCGGGGAACGGCTCGGGGTTCAGCTTGCCCAGGGAGGGAAATGGGCGCCATGGCCAGGAGGTATAAGAGACTGTACAGCCTCATAATGCAGTTTTACCCAACTCAAAAACCTCAAATTAACAATTAACCTACAATCTACCCTCATTCTTAGGCCGCATATTTCCATTATCTGAAAAGAGCTTGTTCAAAGAGCAGGCGCAACTATCAGCATGGGGTCTGAAATACGCCTGACGCAAAATTTTGTAGACTTTTCCTGCTGGAACCCCTTCTCATTCCCCTTGGAAGGGGAAGGGCGGCTTACAAAATTTTGCTTGAGGGGTCAAATCACCACGATGCTGATAGTTACAAGCAGGCAAACAATTTCTCCTCTTATCCGTTACTACCCCGTAATAGGTTTTAGTTAAAATAGTTTGTGAATTGCATGCCGTGTTCTACACGCATGCAATTTTTTTAAGGCTTGATTAGTTTTCTATGAGCCATGCATTGGGTAAACTTGTCAAGGCCTAATCCAAGCCAAGCCTGCAGCCTATGCTTTCTACCCTCTCATTCGCGTTGTTCAGTTTTGCCCTGCTGTATGGCTTCCTACGGCTGGTTCTGCCAAAAGGCAACCTGTTCCACGAACTATTGCGCCTGCCCCCATTCTGGTTTCACATCGTTTTCAGCCCCCGAAGAGACTTCCGGGAGGAGCGCATTACTTACGGCGCCCACCCCCGGCAATACATGCTCTTGTGCGTCCCCCGAAAAGACATCCCACTGAAACCCGCCGTGATTTTCTATTTCCACGGTGGAGGCTGGCAATTTGGCGCTCCGGAGCAATTTCGGGCCCACGCTCAACAGCTCACCCGGTTGGGGTTTATCGTACTCCTGCCTTCCTACCGGCGAGCGCTCCACTACAACTACCGGTTTATGCGGGAAGACCTCACCGATATCCTGCTAAAAGCCAGGGAGGGGATCGCACAAAGAGGCCTGGGTGAAAAAAAAGCCATCATCGGCGGCATGTCGGCAGGAGGCAATATGGCGGCGCTGGCGGCGCTCAACCAGGAGGAACTGAACAAAGCCGGAATAGCTCCCGATTGGTTCCGGGGGCTCTTTCTCCTGGGCGCCCCCCTGCATCTTGAAAAAATGGAGGATACCTTTATGCTTCGCAATTTTGCCGGGCCGAGGGATCAGCCTATGTTCCGGCAGGCCAGCCCCTATTGTTATCTGGATAAGCCACTCAATATACCCACTCTGATCATCCATGGTGCGAAAGACGGCATGGTGGAGTTCGAAGGCGTCCGGGAATTTGCCGGGCGGATGAAGGCCGTCAATGCAGCGGAAACCCGGTTTGTGCCCCTGCCGGAAGGCTCTCACCTGGATGTGGCCAGCTGGTTTTTTCGGGAGGGAGAGGTGAGGGCGGCTTTTATGAAGTGGTTGAATGTTAGGTAAAATCACGTAGTACGCCTCGAAACAACTGAAATCAAATGTAAAATTCCTTATCTTGAACACACGCTTTTGTCAGAGAAATGAATAAGAGATACCATGGCAAATCTGGACCAACCCTTCCACGACCTCCAGGCCCTGGCCCGGCGGGTCATAGAGGGCGACAACTTTGAAGTTGACCTGCAAATTTTCACGCAGTTTGCCGGAGACTTGCGCCTTTGGGTGCTCGACAATTTTGGTGGTTACCGCATTCGGCAACTGGCCAGGAATATGCCCGAAATTGAATACAGCGGCAAACGTGGAGGGCTTTGGGGCGCACTGGGCGCCAGTGGCATACGCATGTACAAACAGCATCGGGAAAGAGAAGAGGCCAAGGCACAGGTGCAGGAGGTTGCCCGTAGCTTTGACGCCATCCACCGGCTGATCGGGAAGGAAGAGGATGACATCGTGTAAGCTTCCCTTCCGAACATCGCTGCCCGCTACGGGTTTTTATTATTAGAGCGTTTCGAGATTCTATCCTTTTACAATTAACCGGCGCCTATGGCACAATATGATAAAAATAAGCCTTCTGAGAATGGAAGGCGGCCCTCCGGGCCGGATGGTGAGGAGCCCAGGGGGAGTTTCACCTCCAACTCGTGGATCATCTACATCCTGTTCGCCCTCCTGCTTGCCCAGGCTTTCTTTTATTTCAACAGCAGTGAGACGAAAGAAATCTCCTGGACGGAATTCAGGCAACAGATGCTGGCCAATCAGGATGTTGCTAAAATCACGGTGGTCAACAAAGAAATTGCTGAAGTATTTATCAAAAAGGAAAAACTGGGTAAGGGTAGGTATAGCGATATCGATTCCAGCAGTGCCGGGCCTCAATACACCCTCAATATCGGTTCCATCGAAACATTCGAGCGGAGCCTGGAAGAAGCACAAAAAGACATTCCCCCCGAAAATCGGATCAACATCAATTATGAAAACCGCACCAATTGGTGGGGCGGTATCCTTTCCTGGATACTTCCCTTTGCCATCATCATCGGCATCTGGCTGTTTATCCTGCGCCGCATGCGCCCCGGCGGAGGGGGAGTCGGTGGAGGGGGCAATATCTTCGATATGGGCAAATCCAAAGCCAAGCTCTTTGAAAAGGGGCAAAGCGACGTCACCTTCGACGACGTTGCCGGCCTGGAGGAGGTAAAAGTGGAAGTGAAGGAAGTCGTCGACTTTCTTAAAAACCCCTCCCGTTATACCCGGCTGGGCGCCAAGATTCCGAAAGGGGTTTTGCTGGTCGGCCCTCCCGGAACGGGCAAGACCCTGCTGGCCCGGGCGGTGGCCGGTGAGGCAGGCGTTCCCTTTTACTCTATTTCCGGTTCTGAATTTGTGGAAATGTTTGTAGGGGTAGGCGCCTCGCGGGTGCGCGACCTATTTACCAAGGCCAAGAAAAATTCTCCAAGCATCATCTTTATCGATGAGATCGACGCTGTAGGCCGGTCGCGGGGAAAAGCCGTTTCCCTTCAATCCAATGATGAAAGAGAAAACACCCTCAACCAAATCCTAACGGAGATGGACGGCTTCGGCACCAACACCGGCGTCATCGTCCTGGCGGCTACCAACCGGGGAGACGTGCTCGACCGCGCCCTGCTGCGCCCCGGCCGCTTCGACCGGCAGATTTACCTGGAGTTGCCGACCAAAATAGAACGGCTGGCCATCTTCAAAGTGCATACCAAACCCCTTAAGCTGTCGGAAGATCTCGACCTGGATACCCTCGCCAGCCAGACGCCTGGCTTCTCGGGCGCCGATATAGCCAATGTGTGCAACGAGGCCGCCCTGATTGCCGCCCGCCGAAACAAGGACGCCGTCGGGATGGCTGATTTCTACGATGCTACCGACCGGGTGATCGGCGGGTTGGAAAAGAAAAGTAAGATCATCTCAGAAAAAGAGAAAAAGATCATCGCCTACCACGAAGCCGGGCACGCTACCGCCAGCTGGTATCTGGAACACGCCGATACCCTGCTGAAGGTCTCCATCGTTCCCCGCGGGCGCTCCCTGGGCGCCGCCTGGTACCTGCCTCAGGAAAACGTGATCTACAATAAGGACCAACTGGTGGACCGCCTGTGCGCCGCCCTGGGTGGGCGGGCATCGGAGGAAGTGGTCTTTGGTAAAGTGTCTTCCGGCGCGCTGGATGACCTGGAAAAGGTAACGAAACAAGCCTACACCATGGTGGCTTATTACGGCTTGAATGAAAAACTGGGCAATATCAGCTACTACGACAGTACCGGCCAGTACGAGCAGTCCCTCCAGAAGCCCTACAGCGAAGCCACCGCCCAGATAATCGACCAGGAGGTGCATAATCTGATCGAATTCGCCTACGACAAGACCAAAAAGGTGCTACAGGACCACCGGGAGGAGTTGGAAAAACTGGCGAAGCTGCTGCTGAAAAAGGAAGTCGTCTTTAAGAAGGACCTGGTGGAGGTGTTTGGCAAGCGGCCGTATGAGGTGGAAAGTGACAGCGAAGAGAGTGGCGTGGTTGATGAGGGGGATGGGGAGTGAGGATGGCTTAAGGGACTGTTCAAAGTTCTGTGTTTAAGGTTCGAAGTTGCGCCGGAAACAAAGGTTACATTGAACTGCGGACAAAGAACATTGAACACTCCCTGGCTTAGAGCTTGTCCAAAATTCAACAATCGGCCTGCAAACGTTCCTTTTTTCCGGGATCAAAATACTCCTCATTTTTTACCCCGCATCCCCCCTACCCCTTAGTTCTACTTTGTTAACTTAAAAAAAATGAGATGTAATGTCTCCGATTTTCCTCCCCCTCCCTGCGGTCGACCCTCCGAAATGCTTCGGAGCAGGCTCTCCAGAGGGGTATATTTGGGGGCCAGCCGCTTTGGCAATCCAGCCGGACAATGGGGTTCATATTGGAAAATAATTTAAACTAACAAAGTAGAATTAGGCCTTAGAAGAAAATAACTATTACATTTTGGCCGGCCTTTTTCCTCTCATGCTTCGTTGGTCAATCAGTCACGTAGCTCGGCTATGCTCCTGATTGACCGCCTCGCCTGAAAGAAAAAATCCTCACCCAAATTTGAAACACTTATTTTCCTCCAAGGCCTTACCTTTACCCGAGCAAAAATTATCCATTGGAAAAACACACCCTCTACGAGATCAACGAATACATCCGGCGCATCATCGCCCTCAACCTGTCCGATCCGGTATGGGTAAGTTGTGAGATTGCCCAGGCCAATGAAGCCAGAGGCCACTGCTTCCTCAGCCTGGTGCAGAAAGACAGCGACAGCGATCAGGTCGTCGCCCAGGCGGAAGGGGTCATCTGGCAAGCCAGCCTGCGCAAACTGCGCCGAAAATTGGGCCGCACCCTCGATGGCCTGCTGCAGGATGGCATCGAAGCCCTGCTCCTGGTGAAAGTCGATTTCCACGAGCGCTACGGCCTGAAGCTCATCGTGGAAGACATCGACCCGGCCTATACTTTGGGGCAGTTGGAATTGCGCCGCCGCCAGATCATGGAGCGCCTGGAAGCCGAACAGCTCATCGGCAGAAACCGGCGGCGGCATCCGCTGCCGGTAGCGGTAAAGCGCATTGCCGTCATCAGCTCCGAAAAAGCGGCCGGGCTGCAGGACTTCCTCCAGCAGTTGCAGGAAAACGCTTATGGCTACCGGTTCAACTGCCGCTTGTATCCCGCCGCCATGCAGGGTAGCCAGACGGAAGAGGAGGTAATACAACAACTCAGAAAAGTAGAACGCCGGCGCGCCCATTTCGACTGCGCCGCCATCATTCGCGGCGGCGGCGCCAAACTCGACCTGGCCGCCTTCGATAGTTATGAATTGTGCAAAGCCGTAGCAGGATCGACCCTGCCGGTCCTTACCGGGATCGGCCATGATGTAGATGAGGCCTTGCTCGACAAGGTAGCCCACACGGCTCTGAAAACGCCGACGGCGGCGGCCGATTTCATTGTCCACCGCAATAGGGAATTCGAAGGTAGCCTCCATCAATTGGGGCAACAGTTGCGGCTGTTGGCCGGACACAAAACCAGGGCAGCCGCTATACTCCTGGAACGCCAGGAACAGGTGCTGCAATTTGCGTCAAAGCAATTGCTCAGCCGGCAAGAGGAAACGGTCAACCGAATGGCCGGAGAGCTCCCCCGCCTGGCCCGGCAACGCCTCCGCCTGGAAAAACAACGGCTGGAACAATTCGAACAGCTCAATCAATTGCTCAGCCCGGAAGCGACGCTGAAGCGGGGGTTTAGTATTACGCTGAAAGAAGGAAAAGCGGTCCGCTCCGCTCAGGATCTGAAGGCAGGGGACAAAATAACCACCCATTTTGAGGATGGTGAGGTGAATGCTGTTGTGAAAGAGGATTAATTTAACGTGAGGCGGGGCCTGGACGCGTTGCTTTCAACAAGCTTCATACTGTCTTAACCTTAGCCTTAGCCTTAACCTCAAACTTCAACCTCAACCTCAAAAGTTAGATATCCCATAATAACCTAAAAAAACGAATATGAACCCATCCTACGAAGAAGCCCTGCAGGAACTTCAGCAGATCGTCACCCAACTGCAGGAAGATGCGGTTAGTGTAGACGAACTGTCGGAAAAGGTGCAACGGGCGGCCGAGCTCATCGCCTACTGCCGGGAGAAACTGCGCACTACAGAGGAGAACCTGGAGGGTTTGTTTGAATGAAGCATCCGCTCACCCGTACCACAGCAACAGCCCCCCTTTTCCCGTCCACAACACCGTCCGGATCCAGTTACTCTGAACCAGCTTCCGGTGGGCAGCCTCGCTAAAGGCTTCACTCAGCCGGCCGTGCAGGGGCACCTGTATGAAAAAAGTGGACGCCCAGATCAGCACGATGGCGATCAAATTAACCTGGAAAAGCGCCAAACCGGGATTCAGGTATAAAAGAGTGGCGCCGGTGCCCAGTTCCAGCAGCATAGGCGGCGCCGTAACCCAGGACGTCAGGCGGGTATGAGCATTTTCGTAAGCCACGAAATACGCTTTTCCCACCTTTCCCATCAGAGGGTAATGCACCACCTGCACAAACCAGATAAGGCCTGTCAGATATAAGGCTAGAAAGAGATGGGCTTTGAATAGTATGGACATATTTGAAGTCGGAAGTCGGAAGTGGGAAGTGGGAAGTGGGAAGTCGGAAGTGGGAAGTGGGAAGTGGGAAGGCGGAGGAGAACCATCTGGTTTCCGACTTCCGCTTTCCCACTTCCCACTTTGCTTTACCGCAACAACGTCACATCACCCCGGAAGGGAGACTCCGAGTGCGGATCGCCGTTGGCCAGCTCAACGGAAATCATATAGAAGTACACCTCCGAGGGTTGCGGTTTATTGTTGAAGGTTCCATCCCAGCCAAGGCCCGGATTTTCATTATCATAAACCAGTTGCCCCCAGCGGTTGAACACCTTGAACTCCGTAATGGCCAGGTTTTCCGGATTGCCTTCCGAAACGACATAGAAGAAGTCGTTGTGCGTATCCCCGTTGGGCGTAAAGGCATTGGGCACCAGTACCCTCGGTTCTTCCACGGTTATATTTATACTGGCGGTGTATACACAACCGTTGGGTGTGGTTATGGCCAGCTCGTAGATATTCTCTCCCGATATCAATAGGGTTTCTCCTATGGATTCCAGGCCCTGCCCCGAATCGATCAGCGAGTCGTTTCTGGTCCAGCTGAAAGTCAGCGGGCCGGGCAGATCGGTGGTGTAATTGGCCGTCAGGAAGATCTGGTCACCGATGAAGTAGCCACCGGCGGAATCCGCCTCAATGCTAATCCCATCCAACGCCACTTCTCCTTCCACATCAACGCTAACGGTTTGAACCAGGGTTTGGCAGCCGGCGCCGTCCTGGTACGTCAGGGTGTACTCGGTCAGTCCCAGAGGAGACACCGTAATGGGGTTGCCACTAAAAGTACTGCCGTCACTGCCTTCCCAGGAGAAAAGATCGCCGGAGGAACCGCCAACAGCTACCGCTGTCAGAGTGGCTTCTTCGCCGAAGCAAAGCTCATCATCCGATACATCGATGGAAAGCATCACCTCTCCGACCACTTCGATGGTGATCTCTGCCTGGATGGCCGGGCAGACACCGTTTTCGGCCACCAGGGTATAGGTAGTGGTTTGAGTGGGGCTGACCACCGGTTCGGGATTGTTGAAATCCGTGAAACTGGGGTCCGTCGAAGTCCACTCATAGATCGTACTGGGGTCTGAACCGGAACTCAGCTGGATCGCATCTCCCAGGCAGATAACTGCATCGCCGATCGGATTGGCGACCGGCGCGGGCAGCACCTCGACACTCACGGTTTCGGTGCGGGTGCCACACCCGATACTGCTAATATAAGTGATCGTATAATCCGTGCTGGTATCAGGGTCATCGGTGGCCTGCTCCCCGGAACCTACTTCAGCGCCATTACTGTCTGTCCAGGTAAAGGTATCTCCCGGCAGGCTGTTTTCCACCTGAGCCGTAAGGGTAACTGTCTCCCCTTCGCAAATGACCGGGGTGGAAATCTCTGCCGTCAATACCGGAGGAGGGACTACTTCAATAGTGATCTGCACAGATACGGGGTCACAGGCCATATTATCTGCCGTGAGGAAGTACGTGGTGGTTTCGTCGGGAGTCACCACCAACTGCGGGTCTACTACGGTACCAAAGTTCGGGTCGGTAGCGGTCCAGGTATAGGTTGTATTTTCATCGAAGGCCAGGTTGAGCTGCAGGCTCTCGCCCAGGCAGACTACCGTTTGGGTATTGAGCAGAATGGTGGGCGGTTCCAGCACCTGAACCGTAGCGCTGGCTGTAGCCGGGCAGTCCTCATTCTTAGCTTCTAACGTATACATGGTCGTCCCCCCCGGGCTGGCCACCGGATTCAGGCAGTCGGTACAGCTGAGGGATTCTCCACCGCCGGTCCACTCATATTCAGTCGTATTTTCATCAACGGTGGCAATGAGTTGCACCACCTCTCCGACACAGACGAGCGTGTCGTTCGGCATGATCGTCACCACCGGAGTAGGATTGACGTTAATAGTGGTAAAGCTGGTGTCCACGCATACCCCACTGGTAGCTACCCGTTGGTAGATGGTCATTTCTTCCCCTTGCGCCCGGATCACCATATTGTATAGTGAATCGGGCGTCTCCTGCCCGTCCGCCGGGTTCCAGAGGAATTCGATTTCCGGGAAGTCCGACGGCTCATAGATAGGCGAAGTCAGCAGGACGAGCGCCCCTTCGCAAACCGTGGTGTCCTCCGGCATGATCGTCATATTATAGGGCAGGGAATCTACCAGGATCACCACGGAATCGATCTTGAAGCAACCGCTGGAGAGGCCGATCTCGGCGTAATAGGTAGTCTGTGATTCGGGGCTCACGGTAAAGCCGGCGGCAAAAACGGTATCAAAGCCTGGTTGCGTCGAAGTCCACAAGGGAATACTGTCGGAAGGGATGATGCTGGTGTTGAGCACCACTTCTTCTCCCCGGCAGATGCGCACCGTATCGGGGATGGGCGCCTGGTTGGCGTCCAATATTTCTATGGCGATAGGGGTAATGGTAACGTCGAAGGACTCCACCACGGTACAGGCGCCGCGAACGGCCGTCAGGGTATAAGTACCATTATTATCCGGGAAAGCGATGGAGTTGGGGTCACTGGCGTCTTCGATGGTGGCGGGGCCGGTCCAGGTGTAAGTTACTCCGGATTCTACCTGCATGTTGCCCAGCACTACCGGTTCTTCCTGGCAAACGGCCGTATCACCGGTAATATTCAGCAGGGGCGGCAGGAAAACTTCCACCCGCACACTATCGATGGAAGCAACCGGGCAATCGGGGCCGATAGCCTCCAGATAATAGGTAGTGGTGGTATCCGGAGTAACCTGTGGGTTAGCCACATTCGCGCTGAAGCCGGGAGGGCTGGACGTCCAGCTATAGGTAACGGACTGAACCGGCGCGCCTCCGATATTGGTGGACTCGCCAATGCAAATCTGCTGGTCTTCACTGATATTATAATCCGGGGCATCTCCATCCAGAACGGTCAGGATCATCTGATCACCGAGGGTACAACCGATACCGTTGAGGATTACCGATAATTCATAGGTGCCGGCAGCATCGGCAGTAACGAAAGGAGCGGGGCAGTCGGTACAGGAAAGGGTTACCCCGGCGGGCGCCGTCCACAAATAGTCGGCAAAGACAAAATCACTGCCGGCCACGATCTGTATCTCTTCATTGCGGCAAACGATGACATCCGGCCCGGCGTCGACTGCATACACCTCGACCGTCACCTCGACCGTATCGATATAACAAACCGCCTGGATAATAGCCGTGTACGTGCTCGTTACAGCGGGGGTAGCGACCGGGTCGGGGCAATCCGTACAGGATAAGGATTCTGTGTCGCCCAGCCAGGTAATGTCATCGACCGGTGTATCCAGTAGCAATTGAACGGATTCTCCCGCGCAAATAGCGGTATCCATTTGCACCAGGGAGGTGGTGATCGATCCGAGTACCGGTGGATCGGAAGGGTTCCAGTCTACAGATATGGCGCCGCTGGCGATGTCATTTCCCCAGTCGTTAATCAGCACCACATAAATTTCGCCTTCCTGAGCCATAATGACGGAGGCGAAGTCATCCCCGTTGGCGCCGGGCGCGGGTTCACAGTCGTAAGGGTCCGTTACCGGATCCCCGTTGGCATTTACCAGAGCCAGGCCGGTAGGGTCGGCGCCACCCGCCCAGGAAGAGCGGATTGGCTGGTTATTTTCAATAAAATCCTGCACCCCGAGGGGATCTTCGCAGGCCTCTTCCCGGGTGAATGGGCCCCAGACGTTAAAGTCGATGTCGGAGTCTTCCCCGGGGTTGGCGGCCTGGACAATAAATCCGAAGGGGCCGTCGGCCTGGGCTTCAATCGTAAACCAGTAGTAGTTCGGCTGGGCTGCACCGGTATTGACCCAGCAGCCGTCGTTCACCCCGGGGGTAAAACTGATGTCTTCAAAACCCTGGTTAAAGATGAAAGTAGAAGGTAATCCATCGGGGTTGATACAACCGTTGAGGGGGTTACACAGAGACCCCTGCAGAGAAGGATTGAGGCTGCAGGCCGCTTCGGTAATGGATAGCCCGAAGCCCGTACAGCCCAGCGCATTGGCCACCACGATGTAGTAGGTACCTGCATCCTGGAAATCAACGGCAGTTGCCATCCCATTGGCGCTTTGGGCAAGGCACTGCGTACCCGGGGCGCCGGGGAGGCCATTCAAAATGGCAATCCCGGTATTGGGCGTGGCGCCGGTTACCATCACATTTGCGCAGTAATCACCGCTGGATTCATAAGCAAAAACGACTTCCGGGCCGTTAAGGAAAGGCGCCTGGTTGCAGGGGGTCTCAGCAAAGTTGGAAGCGTCATTGCAGGTAGTAAAGCCAGTTTGGTTAAAGGGTAACCCGCTAATGGGGATGGCATTTCCAAATGAAGTGCCGTCACAAGCCAGAGGGCTGCAGAGCCAGGTAAGTTCGAAGCCCGCCTGCTGGACAAACCCGGAAGTGATAAACTGAACGGTAACCGCCTGCGCATCCGACTGGATAACAAACGGCTGGCCGTTGCTAAAGCCGGTGACACTGGCGATCAGCGGCCCATTGGTGCCGTTGCCGGCGTAGAAGTTGATCCGGTCCGGCCCGTTCTCCAATTGAAAATCGACCATGGAAAGTTCAATGCACTGATGAAACTCCGCCGGCTCAATAACAAAGGTCAGGTTTTGGTTGGCAGTGTAATCATTATCCGGCCCGCCATTATCGTAAAGCGTGCCAAAGCAGGAACTGGAGCTGGGCTCATCTCCAATACTTATTGCCGGCACATACTCTTCAACACAGAGCGTGAAATCGCCCGAATTGGGGCTGGCAGTGGCCGAATAATCATTGAGGAGCAGATAATAGGTCGTATTAGGCGTCAGGCCCAGCACATCGAGCTGCAATTGGTTGGAACCCGAGGGGGCAGAAAGGCAAAAGCCCAGGAAGGCCAGTCCACCGACACAATCTCCCCGGTAGATGGCCACCTGAGGGTTCGTAATGGGGCCGTTAGCGCCCATTTCGGTCCCCTGCAGCAGGATGGAAACATCGATAAGGGTATCATTCGTGGTGAAAGTGAAGTAGACGTCTCGGTTCACATTGCCGCCATTGAAACAAGCGGGAATATTGCCCGCGCCCGGGCTACTGGCTGTAGCGTTTACGTTGGTATAAATTTCGCCCGAACAATCCATCGGCAATACACCCAGATCGATAGCTCCTCCGCAATTATCGTTCGTTGGTGCTTGTCCCGCAAGGGTTGAGGTTAGAAATAACAGGAACAGTGAAAGTAACGGTATTCTCATTTTTTGCCTTTTAGTGTTTTTTTGTTTTATCGGCGGCTATCGATTCCGGATTCCAAACATGCGGATTTCTTCTCAGGAAACCGACCAAAATTAATCAAATTTTAGAATTTCCCTGCTTAATAGGGCCGATCAGGGCGGGCAACTGACAAAGTGGGGGGATGGGGGGGCGTTATTCGTTATTCGGGATTCGGGATTCGGCCGGGGAGCCCACCGGCGAAAAGCGAAATTTGAACAAGCTCTAAACCGGCCGCCGATTTCCAGAACTTTAAATTACCTATCAGCGTTTCTCCCCGAAAAGCAGGCTTTTCTGTTTTAAGTATAAATGATACCTTTGCGACGCGATGAATGCAAACCAAGTATATCTACATACCGGAACCAACCTCGGAAACCGGGAAGCTAACCTGCAACGGGCCAATGAATGGATAGAGGAGGAAATTGGCCCTATTGAACAGGTTTCCAAGGTTTACCGGACCAAGGCGTGGGGCATTACCGATCAGCCGGACTTCCTGAACCAGGCCTTGCTGGTAGGCAGCCTCCTCTCTCCTTTTGAGTTGCTGGAAAGGATACATGCCATCGAGCGGCGCATGGGAAGGGTCCGGGAGATTAAATGGGGTGAACGCATCATCGATATCGATATTCTTTTTTTTAATGATGAGATCATCGACACCGAAAAGCTGACGATTCCACACCCCTATCTGCACTACCGCAATTTTGTGCTGCTCCCGTTGATGGATATTGCTCCCGGCCTGCTTCATCCCGGTTTTAAGCTGACCATCGCGGAGCTGTTTGCCAACTCGGAAGATACATTGCGGGTGGAGGTGGTGAAATAACCGAACGGGTATATACATTATGAAGACCCCTCTTCCATACAATTTCATCATCGTAGAAGGCAATATTGGCGCTGGAAAGACGACCTTGTGCCGTATGCTTTCGGATGACTACGACTACCGGCTGATCCTGGAAGAATTCGCCGACAATCCGTTCCTGCCCCATTTTTACAAGAACCCGGAGCGGTATGCCTTTCCGGTCGAACTCTTCTTCATGACCGAGCGGCACAAACAGCTGCAGGCGGAACTCGCCCAACGCGACCTCTTTCAGCAGTCTGTCGTTTCCGACTATATTTTTTTTAAAACGCTTTTGTTCGCCCGCAACAACCTCATGGAGGAAGAGTACCGCCTGTTCCAACGCCTCTTCAACATTCTCAACGCCACCTTCCCTAAGCCCGACCTATTGGTGTACCTGCACCGCTCAGCCGACAACCTGATGGCCAATATCCGCAAGCGCGGCCGCAGCTACGAACAGGAGATTGCCCCGGAATACCTGGAACAAATACAAACTGCTTATTTTGATTTTTTCAAAACCAACGATAAATTGCCCATCCTCATCATCGACCTGGAACAGATCGACTTCCTGCAAAACCGGGAATATTACGAGCAAATCCTCGAGGTGCTGCGCAAGCCGTATCATCCGGGAGTGCATCGGGTGAGGATTTTTTAGGGGTATGAGATACATTACCAACTGACATACCAATACACCCAAATACAACGACATGCGATTTGATGAAGCCGCCGCCACCTGGGATGAAAGCCCCGCCCGCCAGGAACGCTGCCGCACCCTGGCCAATGAACTCATCCCCATCATCCAGGCCAACAGGCTGAAAACCGGGCTGGACTTCGGCGCCGCCACCGGCCTGCTCAGCGTTTACCTCACAGACTGCCTGGAACAGATCACCCTGGTGGACGTCTCCGAGGGTATGATCCACGAAGCACGGCGAAAGATCGAACAACTTGGAGCCAATAATATAGAAACCTTCTGCCAGGATATCCTCTCCGAGCCGCTGGACAGGCAATACGGCCTCTTATACACCCTGATGGCCCTGCACCACGTCAAAGATGTGGAAGGGGCGCTTAAGGCCTTTTACGGCCACGTCCGACCCGGCGGCTACTGCTGCATCGCCGACCTCGATCAGGAGGACGGCAGCTTCCACGCCGAATTTCCCGACTTCGACGGGCACAATGGTTTCGACCAGCGGGAACTGAAGCTGCTGATGGAGCAGGCGGGTTTTACGGCTGTCCAATCGCATATTTTCTATTCAATTGAGCAGGAAGGGAGAGCATATCCATTGTTCTTGATGGTGGGAAAGAAAGAATAACTTCTTTGGAATTTCCAGATTTCCAAAATCTGGAAATTCTATTGACATTCCTCATTGTCCGCCCCGCCAAAAGGCCACAAATTGGTTGGCGAATTAAAATTCGTTACCCATGACTTCCCTCTCCTGGCGTTTCTTCTTTACTACCCTCACCGTCGACCTCCCCCTGGAAGAGATTGTCGACGAAGTGCGTGACTTTGACGAACGCTTCGGTGTTATCCTTCGAAAACACCTGGCCCTATTGGGCTGGTGGTGTTTCATCAACCTGGCCGTTGGCATACCCGGAATGTTCTTACTCAAGGAGTGGCTATGGTACTTTATGCTTATGAACATGACGTGGGGCGTCATCAACTTTGCTGTTGTACGCTGGATTTTCGACCATGTTTTCCTTAAGCGCTTCGCGGAGGGCAACGTCTTCCAGCGGTTCGAAGTGCAGCGCCACGTCGAAAAGATGCTGTTGTTCAACATCGGGCTCGATACCGCCTACCTCTTTGCCGGCCTCTGGCTGAAGGCGCTGGCGGCCATCCCCGATATGCCCTACCCCGAGCTGTGGATGGGCTTCGGCTGGTCAGTCATCCTGCAGGGCGCCTTCCTTTTTGTGCACGACAATATCTTCCACTACCTTCACCGGGCCAACTTTCGCAAATGCAAGCCTTTTTTGGAGGATGTAATGGAGACACAGATGGAAGTGCGGAGAATGGGAGGTTAGGGAGAAGAGGTAAGAGGTGGATTTTCGTTTTTTAACAATATTTGGAAAAAGTAAGCGCCACAGCCAACCTTGGGCCGGGTTCAAACCTTTACAACATGGGGTGCGATCCGGAAGGCAGGCCCTTCTTTCATCCAAGCCCTTTATCCTCAATAATCAACCACCCAATGAAGATCAACATCCCTGAAACAGACAAAAAACGCATCGTCATAGTCGGCGGCGGCTTTGCCGGGCTGAAGCTGGCCCTGAAGGTAGCCCGCAACAAAGAGTATCAGGTAGTGCTGCTGGACAAGAACAATTACCACCAGTTTCAACCCCTTTTTTACCAGGTGGCCATGGCGGGGCTGGAGCCCAGCTCAATCGTATTCCCGCTGCGCAAGGCCTTCCGCAAAAACCAGGACGTCTATATCCGGGTCACGGAAGTGAAGGCGGTAGATACGGCCAATAAGCAACTGGAAACTTCCCTGGGTATTTGCAACTACGACTACCTGGTGCTGGCTATCGGGGCCGACACCAACTTCTTCGGCAATCAAAAGATGGCGGAACTAGCCATCCCGATGAAGTCGGTTTCCGAAGCGCTCTTTTTGCGCAACCGCATCCTTTCCGATTTTGAGAAGGCTCTTTCCACTACCGATTACGACGAACGGCAAGGCCTGATGGACATCGTAGTGGTGGGCGGCGGCCCCACCGGAGTGGAAGTCTCCGGCGCACTGGCCGAAATGAAACGCTACGTTTTTCCCAAAGATTATCCCGAACTGAATACCGACGAGATCGATATTTACCTGGTGCAGGGCGCAGGCCAGTTGCTGGTGGGCATGTCGGAACAATCGTCAAAAAAATCGTTGGAATTTCTCACTCAGTTGGGCGTCAAGGTCCGCCTCAACACCCTGGTGACCGACTTCGACGGGGAGTATGTGCGCATGAATGACGGAGAAACCATCCGCGCCCGCAAGCTGATCTGGGCGGCAGGCATCACCGGCAATAAGCTGAAAGGTATGCCGGACGCCTCCCTCACACATGGCAACCGCATTAAGGTAAACCGCTTCAATCAGGTAGAAGGCATCGAAGATGTATACGCCATTGGCGATATTGCCTACATGGAAGAAGATAATTATCCGAAGGGCCACCCACAGGTGGCGCAGGTAGCCATGCAGCAAGCTCAGGCGCTGGCAAAAAATTTCCAGCTGCGCCACCAGGGAAAGGAACTGATCCCCTTCTCCTATCACGACCTGGGCTCAATGGCCACCATTGGCCGCAACCGGGCAGTGGTCGACCTGCCCCGCTTCAAATTCCAGGGCGCCTTCGCCTGGCTGGTCTGGATGTTTGTTCACCTTTTTCAAATCCTGGGTGTTAAAAACAAGGTCTTTGTCTTTCTGAACTGGGTCTGGAACTATTTGACCTACGACCAGTCCCTGCGCCTCATCATTCGCCCCCGGGTGCCCAGAAACGGGGATGTAGAGGTGGAATCTTGAGTTTTGTGCTATGGCCGGCCCGACACCCCCTGCTACCCTACCCCCTAATTGTGTAACTATGTAATCGTGTAACCATGAATAAACTAATTCTCTTTTTGGCATTATTGATCAGCACACCGATGTACAGCCAGCAGCGCATCAAGGCCAATCCGGCGGATGTCGGGTCCGTTGACGCTATTATCGCGGCCCTTTACGATGTCATCTCCGGGCCGGCGGGCCAGGAGCGGGACTGGGACCGGCTGCGCAGCCTCTTCACCCGGGAAGCCCGGCTGATGAACGTCTACCAGAATCAGGATGGCCTCACCGGTATGCTGACTATGACGGTAGAAGACTACATCAAACGCGTTGAACGGCCTTTCCAGGAAAAAGGCTTCTTCGAGCGGGAGCTTAGCCGGCAAACCGACCAGTTTGGTTTTGTCACGCAGGTTTTTTCTACCTATGAATCCCGAAATCAAAAGAGCGGCCCGGCGGTTTCGCGAGGGATCAACAGCATACAACTGGCGCTGCACAGCGGCCGCTACTGGATCGTCAATATTATCTGGAATAGCGAGACGGATGAGCACCCCATTCCCGCCAAGTACCTCTCGCGGATCAATCAAAGAACCATCAACCACGAAGAAGAAACTATCATGGTAGGCAAGATCAACCGAATTGGCCTCCAACAGGAGCCGTTCGGTTTGTGGTTCAATAACGGATACGAAAATTACGACGTGGATATGGCCAGCCTCGGAAAGGTAAAAGAGGCCCTCAAAGAGGTTGAAATCCTCACCTTCATGGGCACCTGGTGCTCTGACAGCCAGCGCGAAGTGCCGCACTTCTTCAAAATCCTGGATCAACTGGGCTATGATATGGATAACTTCCAGGCCATTGCCCTGAGTGACCATCCGGATCACTACAAAGAGAGCCCGCAGCACGAAGAGAAAGGCTGGGACATTGAATTTGTACCCACCATTATCTTCCTGAGGAATGGCAAAGAGCTAGGGCGAATCGTGGAATCACCGGAGCAGAGCCTGGAGAAGGATATGAGGAAGATTCTGATTGGGAAGTGAGGGATATATTGTTATAGGGTTATGCGAATCCAGGGCTAAAAGACAGAAGAACGGAAGAACCCTTTGGCGGAAGGCCAACAAACTAGTGTCGGCCCTACAGGGCTTAAGCCCTGGATTCGCATAACAATTTAGCCCTGTAGAATCCCACAGGCTATCACATTGCCCGCCGAAACAGGTACCGGGTCATAAAAATCCCTGCATTGTTGCCACCCGCCTCGCCGATGGTTCCGGAGCCATAGACGCCGGAAGTCACGTCCTGTAGTTCCCAGCCCTCCTGGTGCATTACGCTGATTTTATTGGTAATGGCCTGGTCGTTTTCCCGAACATTGGAGAAGTTGATTCCCGTGAGGCTGAAGAAATTTTCCAGCTTGATCTCCTCCATCTGCCCGTTGGGCCCGATGGTGATCATGCGGGAGCGGCCCAGGCCGGCCGGCACTACCGATTCGATGACGGTGACCTGAGTGAACTCGTACTGCGTGTTGGGCTTCAGGTTGGTGGTGCTGGCAGTCAGTACTACGATACACGCGCCGGCCAGCAGGCCGGTAAAAAATTGATAAGGCTTCATGATGTTGTGGTTAATAGGTAATTGAATTCCTTATTGAGATGCAAATATGGGGTAGGCGCCCCTACTTCGGCAAGGCCTTGGGCCCGGGCTTTCGACGGAAAGAGGGGAAAAGGGGGATGAAGGAGGCGGGACAGCCTATCAGAGGTATGGGGAGTGTTCGGTGTTCGGTGTTCGGTGTTCGGTGTTCGGTGTTTGTCGCCGTTACAAACTTGTTTGGTTAAATACATTGTGCCCTGTACACTTTCCCTCACCCGGGCCACTTTAGCCGGAATCCCTTTCCCGTCAAGATGGAACCCTCCACCACCGGCGCCGTTCCTTCTGGCAGTAAGGCTTTTGCCGGGCAGGCCTCCAGGATATCCTTTTGCAGTTCGATCCCCGGCATGATGTAAATCAGTTGCAGTCCCCGGGAGGTGAGTTGAAACGCCCCGACATTGGTCACGTAGAACACCTTTTTACCCAGGCGAAGCGCTTCTTTGGCGCTGAAGGTGATATGATCTACGGCCCGAACGAATTTGGGCTTACCAGGTTTGACAATCCGCATGCAGCCCCCTTCAATCCTAAACTGCGCCCCGGACATCCAGGTGCCGATGAAGATAACAACCTGGGCGCCGTAGACAATGTCCGGGAAGCCCCCCGGCCCAACGAAGTCCTGCATGCGGGGGCCGCGCCGGGAGGCATTCACGTTGCCCTTTTCATCTACTTCCAGAAAGCCCAGCACACAGGCGCCCAGTTTCTCCAGATATAAGTGAAACATCTCGGTGGAGGAGATCAGTTTCTCCGGATTGACGGCCGCGCCGAAGAAAACGCCGGGGACCGGCAATCCGCCGTAAGCCCCTGCCTCGGTGGTAAAGGTCAATTCCTTACCCAGGCCCTGTCCGACTACATAACGGGCGACCTCTTCCGGAAAACCTACGCCGATATTGACCATAGAGCCTTTGGGTACTTCCCGCGCAAAGATCGCCGCCGCCAGGCGCGCCATAGCGGCGCCCGCTTCGTCCCGCACCGGAGTGATCTTCAGCAAGGTATTCATAAATTGGAGACGGGCCGCCGCCTTTTCAGTATCCACATTTCCGCCCGGAGTAAACATGGGCCAGTAGCGATATTGGCGTACGCTAGCCGTCTGCTCGTTGTAGGGATGGACGACGATGTAGTCCACCCGGCCTGCCGGCACACTGATCTTTCCCTCCTCTTTGGGAATGATGGCGCTGACGGTAGCCATTACCAGGCCGCCATCGGCGCGGGCGGCGCGGGCCAGATATTCATTTTCAGAAAGGCAGGACGCGTGTTGGAAGTAGAGGTTTCCTTCCGCATCAGCGTAGGGCGCATTGAAGAGCGCCACTTCCACCTTTGGCAAAGTATAGATCAGCGCATCCCCGTCCGCCCGGATGAATTGATCCTGGGCGCCGGGGCTCACCCGGGAGCCATTGCCCACCCGAGGGTCGAGGAAGGTGTCCAGCCCCACTTCGGTGCGCAGTTCGGCTTCACCGTGCTCCTGGGCTTCAAAGTGGAAGACCAGGCTTGTTTTTTCGAAAAGTGTCATATTTAGTTGGGTTTGGGTAGCCTTTCCAGATCTACCTGTCGGGCCGCAATGAAGATCTGGAAAATCTCAATCACATTGAAATACTCCCCTGCCGGAAATCCGTCGAGCCGATGATGGCGTTGATCACATAAGGCACGCCGTTATCCATGCTTTCCATGGCCCGCTTCAGTGCTCCTTCCATATCTTCCAGGTTTTCCACCCGCTCGCCGGCAGCGCCGAACGCCTCCGCCACCTTTTGATAATCAGACCGGGGCAGGCGGGTAGCAGTGTCCTTGCCCAGCAAGGCCACCTGGTCGCGGGCAATCTGCTCCCAGGAACCATTATTGCCGATAATACCGCAGACTTTCATGCCGTATTTTTTGAAGGTGTCCATTTCCATCAGGCTGTAGCCCGCGCTGCCATCTCCGTAGATGATCCAGATGTAATCATCGGGGTAGCGCAAGGCGGCGCCCAGGGCAAAGCCGCCGCCCACTCCCAGGGTGCCGAACACGCCGGGGTCGAGCCAGGCCAGCGGGCGTCGGGGCCGAAGGGTATAGGAAGCCGTAGCGGCAAAATCACCTCCGTCGGCGATCAGCACGGAATTGTTGGGCATTAAGGTTTCCATTTTAAGGAAGAGCGCAACGGGATTAATACCGTCGATAGGTTGCGCCGCTGTCTGCAGGATTTCCTTCTCCCGGGCATCTTCCCTTTTCTGAAGTTGCTGTTTCCAATCTGCCCAATCCGGAAACGAATCCGCTGCACCCGATAGCTCGATGAGAAAGGCGCCGGGGTCCGCCAGGATGGCCTTATGGGGCCCGATATTTTTCTTCAGTTCTTCCCGGCTGCGGTTGATGGCGATCTTGCGCGCTTTGCGGTTGAGGTGGCTGCCGTAATCCAGGCGGAAATCGATGGGCACGCCGCAGAGCAGAATACAGTCGGCCTCGCGCAGGGCGTTTCGGCGTTTGTGGCGGTACTGTACCCCGCTGATGTGGCCGGTGAGGCCGCGCGCCATGCCGCTGAGATAAACCGGAATGCCGAGGCGCTTCACGGCGGCGCAGAGCGTGTGTGCATTTCCCGCCTCCATCATGGCGCCGCTGCTAATGACCATCACAGGGCGCCGGGCGGACTGGAGTTCACGGGTGACGCCGTTGACTTCCGTTTGGGTAAAGGTTGGAATGAACGGCTGTTCTACCCCGGGGACTACATAGTTTGACATGCCGCTAAAAAGGCCATTGACATGCCGGTTGATGTACCACTGTACGGCCTTCTCCAGCAGGGAACCCCCGCCATTGCTTTTCTTCCCGTACCATTCCCGCACCGTTTCTTCGTTGTACAACAGGTCGACCGGCAGTTCAACAAACACCGGGCCGGGAACGCCGGAGCGGGCGATCCGCATAGCTTGGTTCAGGGCGGGAACGATCTCCCGCCGCCGCTTCACAATGGTAGCCCACTTGACGTGGGGTTTGACGAGGGCCATCTGGTCGATGTCCTGCAGGGCGCCCCGGTTGCGCAACAGGGTGGCCGTAGCGCCGCCCAGCAATAGGAGGGGCGATTGCGCCATCTGAGCATTCTTCAGGGCCGTGATCGTATTGGTTACGCCGGGGCCGGCGGTCACCGCCGCCACTCCGGGAATACCAGTGAGGCGGGCAATGGCGTCGGCAGCAAAGACCGCCGAGGCCTCATCCCGCACGTCGATCACCTGAATGCCCTGGTTTTCCGCTTCCACATAGATGGGGGCGATGTGGCCTCCGCAGAGGGTGAACAGGTATTGGACACCGTGGTTTTGGAGGACTTGGGCGATGATTTGGCCGCCGTTCATATTTGCTGGTTTTGTTGGCTGGGTATTTGGTGTTCGCTCATTCGGGGGCAACCGGACGCCGAAATACCGAAGGCCAGGACTACCCGTCGAACCTGGACTAAGATGACAATAATTTTCCTATTTCCGGAAAAAGCCCGATGCAAATAAATGGGCAATAATAAAAAACACCACAGCACTCTACAGTAGCCACAGTTATTATTATCTTCCTGCTTGATGAACACACTGCTTAAAAACGAGCTTTTCCTGCTCCTCCTGGCCTGCCCGCTCTTGCTTTTCGGGCAACCCTTCAACTTTCGGAACTACTCCGTACAGGAGGGCCTGGCGCAGTCCAGAGTCAATACACTGCTGGAAGACAGCCGGGGCTATATCTGGATGGGAACGGAAGGCGGCGGCCTGAGCCGGTATGACGGCCTGCGTTTTCAGCATTTTTCTACACGAGACGGCCTGCCCGGCAACTACATCACTGCCCTTCACGAATCGGCTGACGGCCGGCTGTGGATCGGCGCCCAAAACGGACTGTGCCAATACGATGGACTGGCTTTCCAGCCGATTCACCCCCAACTGGCCACCGAAATAAACACCCTCTGTTCTTATGGATCCGATACCCTGTGGATTGGAGCTGATCAGGGCGTTTTTTTGCTCACCAACGATAGTATTCCGCCGGTACAGGCCACGAAAGAGCCGGCCTACTGCCTGCTGCCGGAAGGCCAGCGCCTGTGGATAGGCACAGACAAGGGAATATCATGGTATGAAAACGGGCGGCTGAGCCGCCCTCCAATGCCCAGGGCACTGGCAGAAGCTCAGGTGCGCAGCCTCTGCCGGGACAGCCTCGGGCAAACATGGGTAGGTACTTACGGCAGGGGGTTGTACCGGTACGACGGGCAATTTCACTTAGTTTATCAAAATATCAGCAACTTTATTCTCTGCATGCTCCGGGGCAGCGACGGGCGCCTCTGGGCAGGCACTCTCGATCGAGGACTGATGAGCTGGCCCCCGGATGGGAGCTCCTTTGATCAATTAACCGAGGCGGATGGCCTTTGCAGCAATCATATCCTCGCCGTGGCGGAAAGCCGCTGGGGCGACTTCTGGTTCGGTTCCGCCGGAGCGGGGGCCAGCCAGTATTCCGGCCAGCAGTTCCTTCAATATACGGAAAAGGACGGCCTGCCCGACAATTACACCTATGCCCTGGCTGCCGACACCGCCGGGCAGTTAATCGTCTCTTCCGGACAAGCGGGTATTAGCCGGTACAATGACACTACCTTTCAGCTCCTTCCGGGCTTTAGCGGCACAGTAGCGCGGGCGCTCATCACCGATGACAGCAACCGGGTGTGGGCGGGAACGGAAGGGCGAGGGCTTTTCATCTTTAGCGATACGGTTGTTTATCATATCGACAAGCAAACTGGCCTGAGCGGAAACTGGATCCGGGCCTTTGCCCGGGAACCATCGGGAGCGATCTGGGTAGGCGCCGCCGACGGCGGCTTTTCCCGGATACGCCTCGACTCCCTGCCCAATGGGCTGGATATTCAAACCGTCCGGCAAAAAGAGGGCTTACCGGATATCCGCATTTTTGCAATGCTGCGGGATAGCCTGGGGCGGCTGTGGTACGGTACACCTACCGGACTGGGCCTTTGGGGCGCCGGTAAAAACCAGGTTTTTCTTACCTCCCGGGAGGGGTTGCCCCAGGGTAACATCCGCTGCCTGGCCCAGGACAGCGCCGGCTACGTTTGGGTAGGCGCCGCCGGTGGGGGCATCGCCCGCATACAGTGCCAGGGTGATTCCTGCCGCGCCATTCCTGTGGAAGGACTCACTTCCAGTAATATCTACCTGCTCGCCTGCGGGCCCGATGGACAGCTGTGGGCGGGCAGCCAGCTCGGCCTCGACCGGCTGACGCTGGACGCCGAAGGCAACGTCAAGGCAATCAAACACTTTGGCAGAGCGGAAGGTTTCTCCGGCATCGAAACGGTGCAGAATGCCGTACTGCTGGATAAAAAGGATAACCTCTGGTTCGGCACCGTTAACGGCCTGATGAAATACAACTCCCGGTACAGTTTTACCAACGCCATACCTCCGGTGTTACACTTCACCGATATCCGGCTCTTTTACGAACCGCTGGAAAGAACGGCCTACGCCGGCCGGCTCGGCCCCTGGCACCAGTTGAAAGACTCGCTGGCCTTGCCCTATAACCAGAACCATCTCGAATTTGAATTCCTGGGCATCAACCACCCCAATCCGGAGAAGGTGACTTACCAGTGGCGCCTGCTGGGGCAGGAAGCAGAGTGGTCGCCGCCTTCCCAGCGGAATAATGTCACCTACTCCAACCTTTCTCCGGGAACCTACACCTTTCAGGCGCGCGCTTTCAACGAGGACGGCGTGCCCTCCCCTACTCCTCTGGAAGCCAGCTTTACCATCGAGCCGCCCTTCTGGGCCACGTGGTGGTTCCGCACGGCCGCTATTGGCGCCCTGGCCCTGCTGATCGCCCTGTTCATCTGGTGGCGCATCCGGCGCGTCCGCCTCCAGGCCCGCCGGGAGCGGGAGCGCCTGGAAATGGAAAAACACCTGCTGGAGCTGGAACAGAAAGCCCTGCAACTACAGATGAACCCCCACTTCCTCTTCAACGCGCTGAACTCTATCCAAAGCCTGATCGTTCAGCAGGACCAGGCCAGCGCCCGCCGCCTGTTGACTCAGTTCGCCCGCCTGATGCGCGCCATTCTCTACAATTCCCGCAAGGAGCTGGTCAGCCTGGAAGATGAACTGACGGTCTTGCGCAACTACCTGGACCTGGAAAGCCACATCCGCGGCAACCTCTTTGATTATGCAATCACCCTGGGTGACGGGCTGGAAGAAGAGGCGGTGCTGCTACCCCCTATGTTGTTGCAGCCCTTCCTGGAGAATGCCATCCGGCACGGGATCGCTCCATCCGGTAAAAAAGGACATATTGAACTGGCTTTTCAGCAAAAAGGCCCTATTTTGGAGATTCGTATCAGGGATAACGGCATCGGGATCGAAGAAAGCAAACGCCGGAAAAAAGATACCAGCCACCAATCTACCGCCCTGCAGTCTATCCAGGAGCGGCTGGAGGTGCTGAGCAAAGAACACAACATCCGCGACCCCCTGGAGATCAGGGAGTGGATTACGGAGAATCGGGAAATTGGAGGGACGGAGGTGGTGGTGCGAGTTGCTTTTTCAGAATGAAAGGCTTAGTGGCCGGACAGTATTAGGTTACTTATAAAACCTTTACTCTAGCCCTAAAATCGAAGGAATTGTCCTCCCCTGGGGGAGGTTAGGAGGGGGATTCAGAGACGAAAACCCTCGAAAATCCCCCCTCGAACTCCCCCCAGGGGGAGACAATTGCCTTCGATGGAGAGCTTGGGAGAGGTCGTTTATATGTAATTTAAATCTGTCCGGCCACTTATGACGATATTGCGGTGGCCTCATGCAAGCCCATTGTTGGCCCAGCACGGACTCCGAAAAGGCCTGGCCACAGTACCTGCCTGCCTGCCTGATTTAACATAGCCAAATAAATCCAGAATAAAATTAGCCTGGATAGTATAAAAAAAGCTGTCACAACCGGCTCTATTTTGCCAGCTTTTGAATAACGTTGCTTCAGATGCGATCCTGATCTATTTTGACGATCGCCTGGAGCGCCTCAGTCTTTCTTTATTGGCATTCTGAAGAAACCATCGGCGATGCCGAAGGCGTCGGCGGCGCCCGCCGCGGGGAGGTCGCCTGGGGCGCCTCAATACAGCTGAAGAACGGTCCGGCAGGCTGTTCCTTCAAGCAGACCGTTTCATCTTCACCACCGTTTCCGTGCTATTTATTGCTTGTTTTCTTCTACGCCGGCGTTTTGGCTCAAACCCTCGACCCGGAGGAGCTTCAGGAATTCTTCCCATGCACCGTATACGCATCGCAGGAACTTTTAGCCAGGTTTGCCATGGCAACCATGCCAGGCTTCTTCAGCCGGATCTCGGCAATGAAAAATCCATTAGTGAATATAGAAGACATTGCTGCTCAGCGACACGGCAGCCAGGTAACACACCCTGCGCAGTTGGCGGCTGCCTCGTATCCAAAACCTTGTGCTGGTTCTTATACTTTCCCGACTGGTAAGAGTACAGGTTGAAGCCCGCATATTTGATCAAAGCTTTCTACGTTGTCAAAAGCATGGATGTCTCCATTTCGCCAATCAGCCCACCTAAGATAATAGCTCCCAGCCCCTTTATTTCCAGCCATTTTGCAAAGAACGCATCCTGTTTCAGCAGTTTTTCCATTTGAGTTTCACACTCCTCAACCTGCCTGCAAAGCAAATGAAATTGCTGTATAGCCCATGCTTTTTAAGCGTCCCAAAAGGGTGGCTATGGGGTTAGGGCAGTAGCCTGTACTTACTGTTTTCCACTGTATTGGGCTTTGTTTATCAACTCTTTAACCCGTTTGCCTTTAAACTGCCCGCAGCTTGCTTTTTAAGGCGCTCAGCCAGCCAGCTTTCCTCTTTGCTCAATATGTCCGCCGGCAAAGGGCAGTGCTCCAATATGTGCCAGATAGTTTTTGAGCGCAGCCCTCGTTTTGGGCTAGCTCGCGGTTCGGGAAACGCTTCGGCTGCCAGGCTCTCGGCACGGTTGCATAACTGCGTCAACTGCTTGGTAAGTTGATGGCGGTGGCGGTGCAAGCTCCGCAACAACGGACAAAGTATCTCGCTTATTGTATTGCAGCAACTTGCCCATGCTCATCAACTCGCTGATAATGTAGGTGTCTTTGGCGTCGTTTTGGTTCGATCCGGCGTATTGTCATGTATCTCCTTCATCCGGTAGGTGTGTACCGGGTTCATCGCGCACCTCCCAGCCCTGCTGGCAGGCAAAATGGATCAAAGGCTTGCCATAGCCTGCTCGTGCTTTCTATGCCCAGCCACACTTGGCTCTTGCCGTGTTGGCTTGCAAAATACCCGTTATCTGTGCACCGAATTCAACGAAACCTGAATGCTCGTTAGAAAACTTAAAGCTCGGTATTTCCGCCTAATAGCCTTGCTCAAAACGCAGTAGGCTTGGTTTTCATTTTTTGCGCTAAGATTTGGTCAATTGATACCAGCACCACTTCCTGAAATACTTTAGTTTGTTTATTAATTCGTAACTTTGACATAAGGCTGTGTGTTTTGCTGTGTCACAATTTTTTATTCTCAATAGCAAAGATGCACAGCCTTTTTTATTTAGCTGCAAGATAGAAAGCTGCCTGCAGTGAGCAGGCAGGAAAACCATAAAACCAGAATACCTAAATAGTTATCCTGGTAGGCCATAACGATTTCCAACCGGCTCCCAGAGCCAGCCAATGAATAACGAAAACACCATGCTACGCGCAATCATCATAGACGATATGCCCCAGGCGGTACAGCTGCTGCGGGCCGACCTCCGGGAATACTGCCCGGAAGTAGAAGTCATCGGCGATGCCGAAGGCGTCGTCAGCGGCGCCCGGCTGATCAAGGAACTGAAGCCCAACCTGCTCTTTCTGGATATACAGCTGAAGGACGGCACCGGCTTTGACCTGCTGGAAATTCTCCCGGACGGACCGGACTTTCAAGTCATCTTCACCACCGTTTCCGACGCCCATGCCATCCGCGCTTTCCGCTACGCCGCCATCGACTACCTGCTCAAACCACTCGACCCGGAGGAGCTTCAGGAAGCGGTCCAGAAAGCGGCCCAACTGGCCGGCCAGCAAGACAAAGGACAACTCGGCCTGCTCCTCGACGCAGTGAAACAGCCCACCGCTCCCCGCCGGATCGTCCTGCATACCCAGGAAAAAATCCAGGTAGTGAATGTAGAAGACATCGTTCGTTGCGAAGCGAGCAGCAATTACACCACCTTCTTCTTCACCGACGGCAGCAAGCTGCTCGTATCCAAAACCCTGAAGGAGTTCGAAAAGCTCCTGCAGGACCACCCGTTTCTGCGCGTCCACCAGTCGCACCTGGCCAACCTGCAGCATGTGAAAGCGTTCCTCAAAACAGAGGGAGGCTATCTCCAGATGCAGGACGGCGCCCTGGTGCCGGTCTCCTTTCGCAAGCGCCAAGCGGTACTGGAGGCATTGGAGGGGTTGGGGTGAAGAGTGTATCAGTATAAGTATATGGACTGAATTAACGAATGGCTATTCGTCTGGCGTTGGACAATAGGTGCCGGGTGTAGGTATAGCCCATCTTCTTTTAATCGTCCCAAAAGGGTGTTCTACGATGGCCTGCCGTTAGCGGTAGTATTCTTTACTGTTTTCCACTCGATTACGGCCTGCTTTAAATATCGCTGGATATTGCCCCTAATTCGATTCTGTGCGCGTTCGGTTTTTTCAGCGCTGTAATTGTTTTTCTTGCTGTTCTGCCCCCGGAGCTTTCTGTCCAGCATAAGACGGATAGCCTCTTTTAAGGCTACCATTCCAGGGTTGGGCGAGTTCGCGGTTCGGTATTCGCTGTTCGCAAACGCGGCAGGCTGCCTGGGCTTACCTGCTGCTAACCGTGTCCAACCTTAGACGGGTAGCCGCCTTTTAAAAAACGCCTCTTGATTTTCAGTGGTTTGCGAATTGCGAACACTCCCAACGCCATTAGCCCTCCCTACGGCTCCACCGTCCGTTCCTCACAAAACTGCAGCAACTCCCGATAAATATCACTCTGCCGCAGCAACTCCGGATTGCCGATAATCACGATGTGTTCCCGCGCCCGCGTCAGCGCCACGTTGAGCTTCCGGTCGACGCCCTCGTCGGAGAAGGACGAAAGAGAGGCCAGCTGATGCAGGGAGTTGGTGCACAAGGAGATGAGGATCACGTCGCGGGCGCCGCCCTGGTACCGTTCTACGGTATCGATGGTGAGCATATCGAGCGGGGCGCCGCGCTCTTCCAGCACCGCCCGGATTTGGGCGATCTGCGCCCGGTAAGGAGTAATGACGCCAATGCTGTGCGGCGCCATTTTCAGGCCGTTGGTGTGGTAGATATTGAGAAAGGCATCCACCACCTCCCCTACCAGTTGCGCTTCGTGGCTGTTCGTCTTTTGAGTTGCGCTGGAATCGTCGGCGGGCGTAGGCAGGAAGACCACCCGCTCGCGGCTTAAGCGTTGTTCCAGGCTGTCGCCTTCCGCCTGCTGGTAATGGCTGATGTGAGACACCTGCTTGAGGTGAGCCGGCAGAGACGGCGGCAGGATCTTGAGGGTGCCGTCGTAAAAATAGCGGTTGGGGAACTCCATGATGTCCTGATGCATGCGCCCCTGGTGGCTCAGTTGGGCGTAGGCCCAGTCCCAGCCGTACTGGATGCAGCGCTTGTACAGCCGCTCAAAGAGAGAGTTGCGCAGGTTGCCCAGTCCGATCTCCTGCAGTTGGGCATCGTATACGGTAGATTCTTCCGCATCCTGCACCACCACGGCCGGCAGCTGCTTGTGGTCGCCTATGAGGATAAAGCGTTCGAAGTGGGGCAACAGGCCCAGTAGCAGGGGCTCCAAAATTTGGGAAGCCTCGTCGATAATCACCCGCTGAAAATGCTTGAGCTGCAGCAATTCCGGCTTGCTGACGATAGAGGACACCGTGGCCACGATGATACGATGGCTGCCGATCACATCCCTGATCTCCTGCCGCGATACGGCATTTTCGATCTTGGAGGAGAGCAACTGCCCCCGAAAACGAGCGTCGGTGGAATACCGGGAGCCGATGCGCAGATAGTGCCGCCGGATATCCTGGCGGATGCTTTCGATCGACTCGCAGATCTCATCCACGGCGCGGTTGGTGTAGGCCAGCAACAGGATATTCTCCGCAGTATTGTCCAGCAGGTAGGCCACCAGATGCTTGAGCATCATGCTGGTCTTCCCCGTGCCCGGCGGGCCCCACAACAGGAAGTAATCTTCGGCCGAAAGGGCTTTCTGGAAGATGTCCTGCTGTTCGGGCGTCAGTTCCGCCGGCGTGGCCACCTCCCGGGCCTCGCCCTCGCGGGGCGGGCGGGTAGCGAGCAATAGTTCCTGCTTTTCTTTGGGGCTCTGCGCAAAGGCGAACAGCCCCCGGTACATGGATACGAAGCTGCTGTCCAGCAGGTCGTGCTCCAGGTTCCACAACTCGTGCTGTTCGAAGATAGAGCTGTTGAACTGACGCGAGCGCAGGCGCACCACGACCGTCTCATTGGTGATCCCGATAATGGTGCACTTGAAGATCTGGCTGAAGAGGGCCGCCGGGAGGCCGTCCTGGTGTGGATATAGCACGGCAATGTCGCCGGTGCGGAAATTGGCCAGCGGGTTGGTCCATTCGGTGCGGCTGAAGGCCACCAGGGGTTCTTCTTCCCCCGCCTGGTTAGCCGCCAGTTTCAGATGGCTGATGATATTGAAACTCTCCTGTTTTTCCTCGAAGGCGTCGAGCCACAGCGAGGCCAGGCCGTTGATATTTTCCACCCCCTGCTGTCCGGTTTTGGCCAGCCGGTGCTCGCGGGCGATGAAGCCGGAAAAGGCGATGAAGTAGCGCCGGGCCAACTCGCTCATTCCGCCGAACACCTTTTCGAAAAATTCCAGGTCGCGCTGCAGGAAGCCTTTAAGGTTGGGAAAAGCGCTGGGCCGCAGCCTGCCGAAGAGGCGCAGCCCCTGCTCCAGCAGGTCGCCTTTGGAGGAGCCGCCCAGCTCGCTGAGCAGGCGTTCGATGGCTACCAGCTGGTTGCGCACCTGCAGGGCTTCGTATTGCTGAGAACGGATGCGGGGTGCGAAGCGCAACGGTTTTTCATCCTGTCCGGAGTATAAAATATAATTGGTGGGGTCAGTTTGGCTGCCGAAGGCGGAGCGCACCATGAGGTCGTAAAGCAGTGTCTGCGTAAAATGGTTGGCGCTCAGCCCGTATATGTTGGGCATAAAAGGATTGCCGCTCTTGAGCTCCACAATAGCCGAGGCCTTTTCCCCCTTGTACAGCACGTCGAGGCGCCCCTGCAGGCCGTATGTTTCAGAATAAAAGCTGGGCTCCAGGTAACATTTTTCCGGCTCTATACCCTGCTCTTGAAAGCCTTGCCGCACCATTTGGGTGAGAATGATGAAATGCTTCTGAGACCGCTGCATGATCTCCTTGATCATGGAATCCTCGAAAAGGCAAAATGCCAGCGGGTTGAGCTGAAAAGCTTTGGCGAATGTTTCGCGGAACGACAGCTCGGAGCCCGTCATTAGTTCATCGAGGAAAAAGTTGGCGATGTGGCCCGCCATTATGTACTTGTTGGTGGGCTCAAAGGGCAGGTATTTCTTGAGCAGGTAGGGCCAGGGGTTCTCCCCGTCAGCCCGAAAACATTCAGCGATGGCAGTGACATCCAGCAGGTAATCCGGCTCAATGACAAAAGCGCGGGGGTGATATACCCCTTCCTCATCCACTTCCACATCGATCAGGTTGAGCATCAGCGGAAAGCCGAATACCCGCCGGATCACCTCGATGGTCGGCATGAAGTTCTCGTTGCGGTCTACCTCATTGTACAACACCCGGACGGCCGTATCGGGGTATTCTTCGTCGCGGACGAGCAGTTCCTGGCTGTCTTCGTCGTCCGAAAGGGCCAAAACCCGGGCCTTGGCTTTGAAATCCTTGATGGAATGGGAACGCAGGCTCACCGGCCATTCGCCAGGCAACAGGGGCAGTAAGGCTTCGGGAATGGGCTGCTCCATCAGCGCTGCGATCGCTTCCGCCAACACCTTCAGGCCCAGCCGGTAGACGACGGCCGGCTCCTTATCCGCCCCCTGAAGGGCCAGTAAGGCGCGTTTCCGAAAAGAGTGGATATAATACTGCAGCGCCCGGCTGAGCTCCGCCCGGTGGCAGGTGTACGCCATGCGCGCAAAGAGCGTGGAAAACTGCAGGCGCTCCCGCCGCGTCATTTCGACAAACAGCAGGGTGAGCAGGCGGTAAAGCGCCTCCACCTTCGCCGGTTCTTCCATGGCCTCGTTGCCGGCTATTTTCTCCAACTCTCTGTAGAATAATGGTGCTAATGCCTCTTTGTTCATGCTTTTCCTCCTTGGACAAGGGGTAATTTACGCAAAAGCTGGGTCATTTGAAAGGGATGCCGCAGATGGATGGCTGTTGTTTGTTGATGGGCCACTGGGTGTTCGTTATTGGCCCCACCGGATAGTTCAAATTTCTGTGTGTCTTCTGAGGCTACCCGTCTAACGTTGGACACGGTTAGAAGCCGGTAAGCCCAGGCAGCCTGCCGCAGTTGCGAACAGCGAATACCGAACCGCGAACTCGTCCAACCCTGGAATGGTTGCCTCTTCTGAAAAATGCCCCTTGATTTTCAGAAACTTGCGAATTGCGAATTGCGAATTGCGAACAGTCCCGTCCCACCGGGCGAACACCGAAAAGCCCCCCCTAATTGCCCGGCAACAGATAATACTGTATCTTTCGCCCTCACTGCACCCCCACCATATGGCCAATGACGTCTGCAAAGAGGAAGTGTACCGCGACTTGTTCCTGAGGCTTGTCGAACCCCTGAGGAACTACCTCTATTACCATTGCGGCAACGCCCCGCAGGCGGAAGACCTGGCGCAGGAGGCCTTCCTCCGCCTTTGGGAGCATTGCCAAAAAGTGCCGCCTGAGAAGGCCAAAGCCTTTGTCTACCGGGTGGGCTACAACCTCTTCCTCGACGGTATCAAACACCGGAAGGTGGTGTTAAAATTTCAAAAGCAACAAACTGAGGATAAAGCCGTGACATCTCCGGAATTCGAATACGAAACGAAGGAGTTCGAAGCCCGGCTCTGGGCTACCGTCGCCACCATGCCGGAAAAGAGCCGAGTGGTATTTCTCATGAACCGCATCGACGGATGTACCTATAAGGAGATCGCGGAGTTGTTGGAGATCAGCGTCAAGGCGGTGGAAAAGCGGATGAAGGGAGCGTTGGAGGGGTTGAAGGGGCTGATTCGTGATTCGTGAATCCGGGACTTGGGACGCCCCCCGAATAACGAATAACGAATCCCAGGTAGGGGCCCGTCTCCCCAAATCGTTCTACAAAAGGAAAGCTCAACAATGGAACCATATCAACCGGATAACGAAATGCTGCTGCGCTGGCTCAATGGTGAGCTGAGCGAGGAAGCGCTGAACCGCTGGGAGGACAGCGACAGCCGCCGCCGTTGGCAGGCCGTGCAGTCAGCCCTGGAGCGAGGCGCCCTGCCGCCGATGGATAAGGAGACGGCCCTGAAAAGGTTGCTCACCGTACGGGAGGCGCGGGGCAGGGCCCGCACCCGCCGCCTGCGGCTGTTGTGGACTGCCGGCATTGCCGCCGCCATCGGCGGGCTGGCCCTGATGTTGTGGCTCTTCCGCCCGGCGGAGGAATGGCGGGCGCCGCTCACCGCCTCAGAAGCCGTCACCCTGCCCGATGGCTCGGAAGTAAAACTCAATGCCGGTTCCTACCTGCGCTACGAAGACAGCTGGTGGAGGCCCAACCGACAGGTGGAGCTGGAAGGAGAAGCTTATTTCTCGGTTGCGAAGGGCGGGGCATTTGAGGTCCATACGCCCTTGGGTAAGGTTCGGGTGTTGGGCACCCGCTTTAATGTATTCGCCCGGGAACAGCGCTTCGAAGTGTATTGTACGGAAGGGAAAGTGCTCGTTTTAACCGCTGCCCGGCAGGACACCCTGCTGCCCGGACAGGGCGTGCGGACGGCCGGCGCAACCACCGACACTTTTACCACGGAAGCCATCCCACCCGGCTGGACGGAAGGGCAGAGCACGTTCCAATCGGCGCCCCTGGCGGATGTCTTCCGGGACATGGAGCGGCAGTACGGCATTCAAATCCAAACGCCTGAGCTGCCGGGCCGCACCTTCTCCGGACGTTTCCCACACGACAACCTGGAAGTGGCGCTCAAAGCAGTATGTGGGGCCATGGGCCTGAAGTATCAGGTTCTGGATGGCAAAAGGGTGCTAATTTCCGAATGAAGGCATTATGGTAACACCTGTTTTTTCCAGTTTCAAACCAGTGCTATTCTTTTTAGCATTGCTACTCGCCCTGCCTTCCCACGCCCAACCCGAACAAAAGGCCTCGCTGCGGCAAGTGTTGCAACAGATCGAGGCCCACTTCCAGGTCGCCTTCGCCTACGACGACGCCCTGGTGGAGGGAATCGAGGCGCGGCCACCTACTTTGGAAAAAGGGCTGGAGGCGGCCCTGGCGGAATTGCTGGAAGGCGCTGGCCTGGCCTACGACAGGATTGATGAAGGCTACATCGTTTTAAAACCCAAGCCACAGGAAAAGCAGCAATTGTGCGGCCGGGTGCTCGAGGCCGGTACAGGCGCTACCCTACCCTACGCCAGCGTCTACCTCAAGGGTACTTCCACCGGCTGCTCAGCCGACGAGGCGGGGTATTTCGAGCTCCCTGCGCTCCTGGGCCCAACGGATACCCTGGTGGCCAGCTACGTCGGTTATCGGAGTACCGCTCTGCCCGCGCAGGGCTTTATTCAGCAACCCTGCCGGGACATCCACCTGGCGCTGCTTCAAACCGAACTGGCCAGTGTGCTCGTCAAAGAGTTTACCATCGATATGCTGGAAAGGGAAAGCGGCAACCGGTACCGCTTTAACCCTCAGCAGATTCCTACCCTGCCGGGCTGGGGAGAGCCCGACCTGCTGCGCGGCCTGCAGCTGCTGCCCGGCATCAGCGCCGCCGACGAGTCCGCCTCCAACCTCAGCATCCGGGGTGGCACGTCCGACCAGAACCTGTTGCTGTGGGATGGTATCCCTATCTACCATACCGGCCACTTTTTTGGCTATTACACAGCGGTCAACCCTTACGTCGCTCAACGCATGGACGTCTACCGGGGTGGCTTCGGCGCAGAGTACGGGGGGCGCGTCTCCGGAGTGATCGATATCACCGGCAAGCCGACACTGGGCAGGGAACTGCGTTATGGCATAGGCATGAACCAGATCAACCTGCATGGCTTTATGGAAATTCCTGTCAAAAAGGAGCGCTCAGCCCTGTTGCTGGGCATCCGGCATTCTTATACCGACCTGATTCAAAGCCGGGCTTATCAAAATATCTTCAACCGCATTTTTGCCAAGGGCCGGGTCTATGAGAACCAGGAGGCGCAAAAGAAAACCGAGGGAGAGGCTTTATCGCAGCCCAATTTCCACTACGCGGATATCAACGCCAAGTGGTACGCCCGGCTGTCCGAAAAAAGCGAGCTATCGGTGAGCCTTTACTCCGGCAACGATCAGTTCGACTACAACTTCAGCTTTTCCGATGAACTTTTCACCCAGGACCAACTGAGCGTGGACAACTCCGGCCTGAGCATCAACTATCAATTGAAGTGGAACAGCCAACACACCACCGAGGCCCGGCTGGTGGGCAGCACGTTCAGAAACGAATACCGCTTCCACTACAGTTTTGATCCGGATACGCTTTTCGAATTCCGCTTTCGCACCTACAATGAGCTGCGGGACTGGAGCCTGCAACTGAAACACGACTGGGAAATCCACCCCAAACACCACCTACAGCTGGGATGGGTGGGCCAGGGGCAACAGGCAGATTTCCAGTTTGAAGAAGAAGGGCGGGACGGCCACTTCAATTCGAGTGAGGAAGCCTTCGAAGGTACTACCTCCGTTCTGTATAGCACCTATACCTTCCAGGCGCCTGAAAAACTGGAAGTGGCCCTGGGGCTGCGCTACGAGCAATTCACTCCGATTGTGGAAGGAACCCCCAGGGAGCCACACCGCGCCCTGATGCCTCGTTTTTCCAGTAGTTACTACCCGTTCGGCAAGGATTTTTTCTTTCAAGCCAACCTGGGAACTTACCGGCAGTACGTCTATCAGCTACCGCCCTTCTACAGCGACCTGGGCGCCGGGGAGGGTATATGGGTGATCGCCGGGAAAGGATTTCCTCCCCTGTACGGCGGCCAGTGGTCGCTGGGCTTCGGCTACCAGTTAGGGCGCTTTGAAATGGAAGTCGATTACTACCAAAAGGCAGTGGGCAACCTGTCTTCCTGGAAGGTCACCCTGGAGGAGGATGTGGAGAACCCATTCACGCAGGACGGCATGCTGTGGGCCACGGGCATCGACGTGCTGATGAAGTACCGCTGGCCCCGCTACACCTTATGGCTGAGCTACTCCCTGGGCGCCGTGGCCAACGAGTTTGAGGCGTTCAACGGCGGCGAACCCTTCCCTGCCGACAATGATCAGCGGCACCTGCTCAACTTTACCCAGACCCTGCGGCTGAATAATTGGAACCTCTCCGCCACCTTCTTCTTTGGTAGCGGCAAGCCCTTCACCGCACCTACTGATATGGGCGCCCGTCTCGATGAACAGTCCGGCGAGCCCATTTTCTTTCTAAAATACGACAAGCAGAACAACAGGCGATTGCCGGCCTATCACCGCCTCGACCTGGCCGCCGATTACCGCTTCGATACCGAGCGCTGGACGGGCAAATTGGGCCTGTCGGTATTCAATTGTTACAACCGCCGCAACCTCTTCGATATCGATTTCTTCCCGGTCCCGCCCCAATACAACGACGGGCAGCCGGGGGTCTATAGCCTGGAGCGGCCGATGCTGGGTTTTACGCCGAATTTGTTTGTGCAAATTGAGTGGTAAAAAACCTTTGAGGTTTCGGAAACCTCAAAGGTTTTTTCATTTAATTTTCATCCCCACCGGATCCCAAACCACCGGCTGCCCGCTAAAATAGCTGACATTAGCCGCCAGAGAAGGGCCGGCGGCGCGCAGGCCGAAAGCAGCATCCTCAAAGGCGGGGGAGCCGTTGCGCATACAGGCAAAGAAGTTGGCCCAGTGGGCCAGGTGGTCGCTGTAGCCCTCGGGCGACCGGTATTCCATTTCTTCCGGTTCGACGATGCGGGATTCCGGAAAGGGGTATTGGGCTTTATACCACTTTTCGTATTCCTTCTGCTGGCTTTCCGAGAAGGTATTATACGTATCCCAACCGCCGTAGCCGGGTTGGGAGGACATCACGTGGCGTTGTAATTTGACCGAACCCCAGCCCAGGCTGATCGAGCCTTCCGTACCCACCAGTTTCACCAGAGAACCGCCGCCATTCCCATCGACGAAGTTGCAGCGCAGCTGCATATTGAAGGCGGGGTGCTCTTTCGTTTCCGGATAATCCAGCAAGCTGAGCTGCACATCGGGCACATCGCGGCCGTCCTCCCAGTAGCGCAGGCCGCCGGTGGCGAAGATGCGCTCCGGCCCTTTGGAGCTAAGGGTGGTATGGAGGCCGGAAAAGAGGTGGACGTACAGGTCGCCCGCCATTCCCGTACCGTAATCCCGGTAATTGCGCCAGCGGAAGAAGCGCACCGGGTCGAAAGGCCGTTGGGGCGCGTCACCGAGGAAACGATCCCAGTCGACGGTGTCCGGAGAGGCGTCGGTGGGGATAGAATACTGCCAGGCGCCGTTGGCGGATTGGCGGTCGTAATAGGCTTCCACTAAAACCAACTGGCCAATGGTGCCTTGCTCGAACAGCTCTTTGGCCTTCCAGGTCAGCACCGAGCTGACGCGTTGGCTGCCCACCTGAAACGTCTTGCCGCTTTTCTTCTGGGCATCGATTACCGCCTGCCCTTCCTCCAGTTTATGCACCATGGGTTTTTCACAGTAAACGGCTTTGCCGGCCTGTAGCGCTTCGATGCAAATCCGGTCGTGCCAGTGGTCCGGGGTGGAAATGCAGACGGCGTCGATGTCGCTGCGGCTCAGTATTTCCCGGTAATCGCGGGTGGTAAACAAATCGTTGCCGAACACCTCCTTGCTGTGTACCAGGTGGCCGTCGTACAGGTCGCAAACGGCCACCAGCTCTACACCCGGCACCTGGACGGCCGTACGCATATTGGCAAAACCCTGGATGCCCATTCCGATGGCAGCGAGGCGAATGCGATCGGAGGGAGAAAATTGGCGGTTGAGGACTTCCAGTTCGGTGAAGTGGGCTTCATTGGCGCGGAGGAAAGAAGGCCCTACGGCGGCGCCGAGCAGGCCGGCGGTGAGTTTTCGGAGAAAGGATCGGCGGTTTTTGATCATGTTGGTTGATTTTTCTGTAAAAATCCTAAATTACAATTTACCCGTTTTTCACCCTATTCCTATCAACATTTTTTGCCCCATGCGGTAGGGTATCCCCCCTCCCAATCGTTTCATAATAAAAAAGCATGGAAACAGTACTCAACTGCACCAGCGGCACGCTGGACCCCTACGCCCCTTCGGCCGCCTGGCCGTGGGATCGGCAGCGCGCCGCCCACCTGTACCGGCGCCTGGGTTTCGGCGCTCCTTTTCAGGTGTTGGAGCAGGCCCTGACACAGAACCCGGTTAGCCTGGCCGACAGCCTGGTGGACGCCGCCCTCAACGCCCCGCTGAGCCCGCCGCCGGCCTGGGCGAACTGGACCTACAATGATTACGATAATTTTACAGAGCAACTCGAGGAGCAGTTCGTAGAATGGTTGCGCACCTGGGTGACGGACATGCTGGACAACCCCCTGCGGGGAAAGCTGACGCTGTTCTGGCACAACCACTTCGTCACGGAGTTCGACGCCTACGTTTGCCCTTCCTACCTATACCGCTACCACAAAGTGCTGCAACAGCACTGCCTGGGTAATTTCAAAGAATTTGTGTACGAAATGGGTAAAACCCCGGCCATGCTGGTGTACCTCAACGGGCTGCAAAACAGCAAAAACGCCCCCAACGAGAACTACGCCCGGGAGCTCTATGAACTCTTTACCCTCGGCGCCGACAACGGCTACACCCAGCAGGATATCGTGGAGACGGCCAGGGCCCTCACCGGAAATACCCTGATCACCGCCGCCTGCGGAGATATTTATTTCAACCCCTTCGACTGGGACAACGGCCCCAAGACTATTTTCGGGCAAACCGGCAACTGGGGCTACGGCGATGTAGTGGATATCCTCTTTGAGCAGCGGGGCGAAGAAATTGCGGATTTCATCTGTAGTAAGATATACCGCTATTTCGTTCATCCGGAAGTAGACGAAAACATCGTCAGCGGCCTGGCGGAGACATTCATCAATAACAACTTCGAGCTGGAGCCGGTTTTCCGCCAGCTGTTCCTAAGCGAGCACTTCTTCGACGAAGCCGTATTGGGCGTACGGGTCAAGAGCCCGCTGGAGCTCACCCTGGGTTTTCTGAACGAAAGCAACCTGCCGATCGGCCCGGAAATGAAAGAGCTGGCCATCTACACCTCCGGGCAATTGGGGCAAACCCTCTCCATTCCGGTCAACGTCGCCGGGTGGCCCGGCAACCGCGCCTGGATCAGCAACAGCACCCTCACCGCCCGGTGGAATACCATCGCTTACCTCATGTATGTCGCCTTCCTGCAGGACGCTGAACTGTATCGCACCCTGGCGCAGGGGCTGGCCGGCGACCCCAACTCCAACATGCCCGAGTTGGTGGCGGGCGCCATCATCGAGCAATTCATTCCCATTGGGCTACAGACGCCGGAACTGTACGAGCGGGCCTACATCGTTTTTAAGGCCGACATCCCCGAGAACTACTACGCCACCGGCCAGTGGAACCTCAATTGGGAAACGGCGCCCTATCAGGTGACTCTGCTGCTCGATTACCTGAACCGGCTACCGGAGTTTCAGCTGGCGTGAGGCGGGGCTGTTTGGAGTTCGGGATTCGGGATTCGGGAGGCGGATGCAGTCAGTTGTCGGTTTATGAGCTTCTATGGAAGCTCGCCTTGGTGCCATCCCGTGTAAACTTTGTGCCTTCGTGGCCATTTCTTCATTCTTTAAAAGCAAAAACTCATGTGCGATCACGATAAAAAGAAAAGATACGGCAGCGCCCTCGAACACGGCGCCGCCCACCAGCAGGACCACAAAAAGTGGAGCCGGCGAACCTTCCTGAAAAACCTGGGCCTGGCCACCGGCGGCGCTACTATGCTGGCCGGGTTGCCGGTGAAGGCCCTGGGGCTCTCTCCGCTCACCGCGCTGCTCAGCGGCGGCATCGAAGAGCGGGCGCTGGTCATCATCCGCCTGGCGGGTGGTAATGACGGGCTGAACACCATCGTTCCCCTCTACGATTACGGCACCTACATCAGCAAACGCCCCACGGTAGGTTTAGCCCAGAACCAACTCATCAACCTGAATGACGCTTTTGCCATGCCGCAGTTCATGCAAGGCCTGAACCCGCTCTGGCAGGAAGGGCAGATGAAGGTGGTCCACGGGGCAGGCTATCCGGAACAGAACCTCTCTCATTTCCGGTCTTCCGACATCTGGGATTCGGCCAGTGATTACAACGAAGTGGACGATTCCGGTTGGCTGGGCCGCTTCATCCTCAACCAGCATCCGGACCTTATGAATGACCCTCCCTCGGCGCCACCCGCTATACAGATCGGCAATTACGGCTCCATCCTGTTTAACGACGAGGGCGGCAGCAGCCTGGCCTATTCGGTTACCGAGCCCGAAGAGCTGGAGCAACTGGCGCAGAGCGGCCAGCTGTACGACACCGTTAACCTGCCGGATTGCCATTTTGGAGAACAATTGGGTTTCGTGCGCACCGTTACCAACAGCACGTTCCGCTACGCCGAGGCCATTTCCGACGCCTACAATGAATCTTCCAACGCCGTAGAGTACGAAGGCGATCTGGGTTACCAGCTCTCTCTCGTGGCCCGGATGGTGAAAGGCAACCTCGGCACCAAACTCTATCTCGTCTCCATTGCCGGCTTCGACACCCACGCCGAGCAGGAAGGCCTGCATCCCATCCTCATGAACGAAGTGGCCACCCAGGTGAAAGCCTTTTTCGACGACCTGGGCGCCGGCGGGCGGGCGCAGGACGTACTCTGCCTGACCGTCTCCGAGTTTGGCCGCCGCCTGGATGAGAACGCCTCCGGCGGGACCGACCACGGCGCCGCCGCTCCCATGCTGCTCTTCGGCCCGGGCCTGAACGGGAACGGTTTCGTAGGCGGCCACCCCAGCCTGGCCGAACTCGACGATGCCGAGAACCTGATCCACACCACCGATTTCCGCCAGGTATACGCCACCGTGCTGGAGAACTGGCTCTGCCTCGACCCCGTACAGGTGGATGAAGTGCTGGGCAACCACTTCAACCGGCTGGACCTGGGGCTGGATTGCATCGCCACTTCCACCAACAGCCCTGCTCCCGGCAACCGGCTGCAAGCGGAAATCCGGTACCAGAACGACGGCAGTATCGCCATTCAATACTACCTGCCCGATGCCGGCAACGTGCAATTGCAGGTGCTGGATATGATGGGCCGCCCGGTGGAGACACTGGCGTCCGGTTATCAGCTGTTCGGCACGCATCAGGCCGTGTTCCGGCCCAGCCGGCGCCTGCCGGCCAGTGGGATGTACGTGGCCCTTTTAAGGATGGGCAACCAGGCGGTGAGTGAGAAATTTGCGATTGTGAGATAGCCGGGCGTTCTGGAAGTGGGAAGTGGGAAGTGGGAAGTCGGCCTCCTACGCTAAAGCTTCGGCGGCTGAAAGAAGTGGGAAGGGGGACACGAGCGAAGCGACTGACGGAGTAAGTGGGGAAGCCAAACGCAGTGAGGCGCCGCCTTGGCCGCCGGAGACCATAGTCTGAAGGCGCTATGGTCTCCGGCGGCCAAGGCCTCTGGCGACGGACGCGAGCGAAAGCCCGCACCGGACAGAGTCGGGTTTTTATCATTCGTATTACGTGGCCAACGGATAAAAACCTGGCGCTAAATCAGCAAATCAGTTCCCTTTACCGGCAATTTGAAGGTTTCAAATACCCATTCATCTGCCTTTTTGTAGGTATTTTTTTCGAGGTAAACTCCATCTTTCGGTTTCCGGTATACTTCGACGATGCCTTTTTCAGGAATGACGATCCAGTACTCCGGAATATTCGACGCTGCATATTTCTGCAATTTGGCCGTCCGGTCCGTTTCCAGGGTATGCACAGCAACTTCAATAAGGAGAAGCACATCTTTGGCAGTTGCCTGCCTATCGCTATAAAAATTTTCGCTGAATCGAAGTAGGGCGATGTCCGGCTCAGGCTCGGTATAATCGTCGATTCTCACCGAACCTTGTGTTCTGATTTTAGCTTTCCCAAATAAATTGACAGTGAAAAATTCGGCACATTTATCCACATGGCCATTGTGGTAAGGGGTAAACGGGCTCATCGCATAAATCTGGCCATCGATCAACTCGACCCGGGGCTTGTCGTCAAAGATGCCGGCGGCCCCCATGCGTTGATAATCCTCCGCAGAGATCAGCATTTTCTTGCGAACCCCTTCCCGACGATATGCAGCAGGTTTTGAGGGCATTTGAATTTATTTTTAAATAGCGTTTATGTAAGGCTTATAAACATAGTGCTTTTTTCAAGAAAAAGCAATTGCCGGGCTGAGAGCATGTTTGGAAGCAGTCATTTGGGCTGCAAATGTCCGCTTTTAGAACCTCATTTCGGCTATTTTTTCGCCCATAGCCCTGCTATGAGCTCGAAAATAAGCCTCATGAGAACCTAAAATCAACCATTTTCGCCTCCAAAGCACCACCTCCAAACATGCTCTGAGCATGTTTACCCATTCATCCCCATTTTGAAATCGCCCCGCATCTTCCCATCTTTGCGCTCAAAACAAATGATCATCATGAACCCAAAATATCTGTTGGCTTTATTGCTGGGCGTTGCCACAACCGGCGCCTGTTTCGCTCAGGAAGACACACTGGACCTCTCCTCCAATATCAATTCCATACTCATCAACTGGTCGTGGCAGGCCCAGAACGGGGACACCACCACCCGGGATTTCTGCCTGATGGAGTTTGCCCTGCCCGCAGAGCCATTGGCGGGCGCCTACTGCTTCCAGCTGGATGGCCTCCAGGTGACGGATGACCAGGGCCGGGCGTACAGTGCCAATGCCTTTCCCGTTTCCAACAGTGAGCAAAGCCTGCACCGGGATTACCGTTTGCTGGAACCAAAGGATGGGGAGGAGGCCGCTCCCCGTTTCCGGGTCAAAATCGAGAACCCGAAGAAGGAGATCAAATACTTTCGGCTGGAAGCCCGTCTAGACGTAGTTTTCCCTTCCCGCGACCCCGAGTCGGTTCAGGAATACAGCACCCTGGACTGGCAATCTCTCTACGAGGGCCTGCTGCCCTACGGTATCCAACTGGCCTTTGCCGCCCAAAGCCGAAGTATGATGGAACAGATGGCCAACCTGGGCAGTATGAGCCCGGAAGGACAGGAAAGCCTGAACGCTTTTTTGGAAGCCAACAGCATGTATCTCCAGGAGCCCCTCTTCCCGGAAAACACCAACCTCCTCCTGGAAGACCCCGACAAGCAGGTTCTGAAAATAGAAACCATCGGCCCGGACGGGCAGCCGGTTCCGTATAAAGACAGGCGGTCGTACGCCGGCGCTGTGCTCCACCTGCAGCAGCAGTATGCAGCCCCTTTGAGTGGGCGGGAGCGTGTAAGGGTGACGCTGTCTACCGACAAAAATAAGGTGGGCATTCCGGTCCGGATGGCGCGGGTGGTGTTGCCGTGGTGAGGGGGGATGGGGAGTAGGGTTAAAGGGAAGAGGGAGATCTGAAAAGCTTTCGTCATTTTACCAGCATGGAAAACCCAACCTATATGCTAAAAGAGCAGGAGGCGGCTTTCTTCGGGCCTATGAAAATAAAGCAATGGGGATACCGCCTGGGAGCCGGCCTGGCCTATCCATTCAAAAATGGCCTTCAGGTAAACTTCCGCTCCTTTTACGAACGGGATTTAGGCTCGGGAAAAAGGTACCCCCATTATTATTATCAGGTGCTTGGTTTTAGTGTTGGTGTTTTAAAAAAGTGGTAACCCCCCTTTACAATTGCCAATTAATAAGCCGGACAATGCTCGTTCCCGAATGAGTTGAAATTTTTGAAACGTAGATTCCGTCGGCAAGATTGGATGCATTGATATTTGCCGTGCGGCTGTTCGGTTTAAGAGAAAGGTGGAGTTTACCTCCCAGGTCAAACACTTCGATCAAAAGAATATCCGCGTTTTCAGAAGAGATCGTCCATTGATCATTAGTTGGGTTCGGAAATACACTTAATCCTTCTATTTCCTGATCGCGAATACCCAGCGCTAATGCTCCAAATTTCACATCATCAAAGTAGTATGTTTTTTCTCCTGCCGCAGCGCCATCTGTATCGAAATTAAAGAAGATAGAGGCCATGTTATAAGTCCAACCCATATTTAACCCCACGCTTAATAACTCCGTTCCCGGCGCCTGGTTGGTAAAGTCAAATTCCAATGTCTCCCAGTCTTCTGAAACGGTGGTATTGGTTTCTGTCTCACAAGTGTGGGTTGGGTCATTCGAATTTTCCACTTTCAGGCGTATGGGCGTACCCGCATCCGGAGACCATACCCTTACCGTCATTTTGGAGGCTGTTAATGTCAAAGGGATATTGGTTGCAAAGCCGGCGGGCGTGCCAATGGTCGTTCCGGCCCATGCTGCCGCTCCAACAGGTTTGATCGTTTGCATGACGCTATTGCCAGCATCCGTTGGATCCGTCACCAATGAGGATATGGCGCCACCAAAATCAGACATGGTATAATTTACAGTTGAACCTTCAAAATCTACCGGCAACTCAATTTGAGTGCCTCCGAATAACTGTTCAATATCATCGAAAAGGAACGTAGAGGTGGCCGAGCCGTCTCCTACATTACCAAAGTCAAACATGAATACAAGAAAATTAAAATTAGCAGGCTGGCCGGTAAAATCCCACTTCAGGGTTTCCCACTCATTCGTAACCGTCGTTTGGACGTCTCTATCTGTTTCTCCTGATCCTTCCAGTTTAAACTTAATGATTGTTCCAACCGGGGCAGTTGTGAAAACTTTCATGGAAATGGTATTCAACGTTGAGAAGTCCAGGTTATTAGCTAATGCTAATTTGCTGCCTGCCCAAACCGGCCCTCCATTTCTGATTATTTGGGCTACGGTTGCACTGGTATTGATGCCACTGGATTGAGGATTGGCTATGACGCTTGCTGCGCCTCCATCGAAATCTTCAAAATCAGAGGTGACTATTGATGTTTCAAAATCTATGGGTAAGGTTTGTCCATACCCGAATGAAATCGTAAAAAGTAAAATAAGTGTTGCGACTATTTTCATATTATTATTGTTGTGACACATTTTTTTGTAAAGGAATGGTAACTATTCAGCATCATGGTGATTTAACCCCTGGCGCGAAATTTTGTAGGCTTTTTTTGCCGGAACCCCTTCTCATTCCCCTTGAAAGGGGAAGGTTTGCTTACAAAATTTCGCACCAGAGGCATCCATAGCCTTATGCTAAATAGTAACAAGGAATGTTAAGAGAGAGAAGTGCTCTTGTGTAAGGTACGGTTATTTATTGATGTATAGTGTAGGAGGTGAAAGTTAGGATAGCCATACATTACACATCCTGCCCGAAAGTCAGCAAATTATTGTCGGGATCAAGTAAGGAAAATTCTTTTTGTCCCCAAGGTTTGGTTTGCAAATGTCCGGCTGGGTGGATGTCTGTTTTTTTAGCTAAAGCCCAATGATACAATTCTTCTATTCTATCCGTTCGAATATAAACCTGTCCGTAATTTTCTTTAGGGTCAAGTTCTTTAAATTCAAAAAAGTGAATTTGAATGCTGTCTTTTTGCACCATGAGGTAGCCATCGACATCAGTAACGCCAAATTCCTGAAAATCTAATTTGTTTAAATAATAGTCCCTTGTAATAGCCTTATTACGCATCGGTAATTTGGGATGGATATCTGTAAGCATATTTCTCTCAAATTAAATTTATCACTATTTCCGTCCCCTCTTTCCTACAATTTCCCCTTAATCTCCCTCAGTTGCCGTTCCGTCTCGTTGATCTGTTCCTGAAGAGCGAACTTCTGGCTGGCATCGTAGGCTTTGGCCAGTTCCTGGCGGAAGTAGTTGAGTTTGCGGGTAAGGGTCTCCGCCTGTTGTTCCAGGCCCTGGCGTTCCAGTTCGTCGAGGTAGGCGCCGCCGTTGTTGTCACCTTGGGGTTCCGGTTGGCCCGGCTGCAGGGCACCGGCTTTGAGGTCTTCCACTTCCAGGTCGTCGACGATGGAATTGAGGGCAAAGCGGATGCGGTTGAGGGTGATGTTGGAGAAATTGGGGTCCACCAGGTTGGCGCGCATCTGTTTGGTGATGCTGCTGTACTGGCTCTGCTGCATGATGACGTCATTCTCCCGGCTGGAACGGTCGTCGATGATCTTGTTGAACAGTTCGAAAGCCTGTTCGAATTCACTCTCCCGGATATAGTCCTTCAGGCGCTTACGCACATCGTCGAGCGTGCGGAGGGGCTGGGGTTTTTTCTCCCGGGGTGCTTCTTCCGGTTCTGTTGGCTGCGGTAGCGGGCCGCCGCGCTGGCCGCCACCGCTGGTTGCCAGCTTTTCTGCCGGCTTTTCAAAAACGGTGTCCTTAAATTTTTTGAGGCGAAACATAAACTCCCCGCCCATATCGCCCACATTTTGCAGCGCAGCGCCCCGGGGCAGCTGATCGGCATTATTGCCGACGGCCACGACCACGTCGTTACAAAACTGAGATACCCGCAAACGGGGTTCTTTATTATTGTTGAGGTGCCACAAAACGGCTTTGGCAAAGGGGCTGTGCCCCCCCTCCCAGCCATCGGAGACCACCTCTTTGCGGCCGGCGGTGAGCAGCCAGCGGGAGGGCAGGCTTTCCAGGCGGTCTTCGGCGGTGGTTGCCCGGCGGGTGGTGAAAAAGCTGCCGGAATAGCAGGAATCCGTAATGATAAAAGTGTGGCGGGTTTTGATCGCCCGGACCAGGCGGGTCACCAGATCGAACGAAATGTAGGAGCCGATCTCTCCGTGGCGGGCATCGTAGGGTATCCAGTAACCCACGTCGATGATCTCATCGTATTCGCCATGGCCGGCAAAATACATCAGCAGGGTATCTTCTTCGGTTAAAGTTTTCGCCAGGCTTTTCAAACGGGCGATGATCGCGCTTTGGGTGGCCTGCTCATTGGAGAGGGTAAAAAGGAGGTTCCGGTCGAACTGATACTTGCCGGCCAGTATTTTCTGTACTTCTTCGGCATCTTTCACAGCGTTCTGTAGGCGGGGAATCGCCTTGTCCTGATAGTGGTCGACGCCGACGACAAAAAGGTAATTCCTGCCCTGCGGCAGTGGGGCCTCCTCCTGCCCGTCACTCGTCTCGATGCCGCGTTTTTTATCTTGGTCTTTTTCAGGCATTTTTGAGTTAGTGTTTCCGGTGTTGTATTGGTTGGATGAATAGAAATTATCTACACACCAAATATACCGCAAACATTCGAATCGAGGGAATAAATCACTCACCCTCTCGCCTCGGGAGTGTTCGCAATTCGGTGTTCGCTGTTCGCTGTCCAAAAATCAAGGAGCGTTTTTGGATAGCCGTATAAGGTTGGACAGAATGGGCGAGGGGTGTGTACGATGTACGAATGCTGTGGGAGCCCTTGTATGTGAAATGTACGAGGCTGTCCCACGCCAGACTGGTGGCCGCTTTTTAAATGACACCGAAAATTGAACTATCCACTCCCTGTCTCACTCACTTTCCTTCCCCCTCTCTCCTCCCGGTATCTCCACCTCCAGCTCCCTCACTTTCTTTCCATCACTCCAGCAGCCCATATTCCGTTGGGCCTCCGTATTGCCGAAAGCCACGTCGCAGTTTTCTCCCCGGCGCACACAATCCATGAGAGCGTCGAGCAGCTTCCAGTAGCCATAATAGTCGATGGCGTCGAGTTTTGCCACACCGATTGCCCGGCGATAGGACAGGTTGTGGATGCCCATGTCGAAATCGGCGTCGAGGGCATAGCTCTCATTGTGGCCGGCGCCGATGGCCGGGTCGCCGTATTCGTCGGGATACTGCAGGATCAGGTTGCGCTGCGGGGTATGGACAGCCGACTCAAAGATCAAACGCCCCAGTTTTTCGCCGACCACATGATCGTTGACACTAACCATGACCAGCAGGCGGACGTCCTCCGGCATGCCCTCGTAGGAGTCCAAAAGAGCCCCATTCAGGGGGCCGGTGCCCGGAGAGGCCAGCAGAATGCCCTCGGGTTGGGGGATATTCAGGTTCTTATAATTCACCCCCAGATAAGCGGAGATGGCGCCTCCGTAAGAATGGCCGGCCAGGATCAGCCCTTTATTCACGGGCCGCACGTGGCCTTCGCTTTCCAACTCTTTCAAGGCGTTGCGGATAGCGGTAGAGGCATTGCCGGCAAACTGTTTAGAGCTGGGGCTAAACAGATTCTTCTGATAACGAGGGTAGATGACGATGTTTCCCTGCTGGACGATGTGGCGCAACCAGCCCCCGTAGATGAAAGGGTTGATGGCGCCGTAACCGTGGAGGAAAACGACGACGGGAGCAGAGTCGGGCCGGGGGTTGTCCGGCTCGAACAACCAATAGCCGTCGTCTTCCTGTGCAAAATCGCTCATTTTTACAGCGGTATGCGGGTAGTCGGAGCTGCCGGGCCCTTCCGCCGGCTGGCCGGGCCCGCTTGGTTTGGGAGTCCCGAAAAGGGAAAGCCAAATTAGAAAAAATGATATCCAGGCCTGCATAGTGATTGCTTTTAATGAAGAGTAACAGTCGTGTTGGTGGATTGGTTGTATGTGATCAGTGTATCAGTGTGGCAGTGTATCAGTGTGGCAGTGCCGGAAAAAATCCGCCAGCAGCCTTTGAAACAGCCGCCGCCAAAATATTTACAAAAAAACGTACATTTACGGCAAATCAGAAGGAGTACTTCATGTCATCAAACAAAGGCGAACAACGGGTTGGGATTATTGGCGCGGGGAGCTTTGGCACCGCCATTGCCAACCTTCTGGCTTACAATGTAGACGTATTGCTGTTCAGCCGCAAGCCGGGGTTGGTGGAAAAAATCAACCAGGGCCATCACCACCTGGGGGTGAAGCTATCTCCAAGGGTGTGCGCTACGGATGACCTTCAGGAACTTACCGAGCGATGCACCCTGATTTTTCCGGTAGTTCCCTCCGGAGGTTTCCGCAATATGATGCGGGAATTTGCTCCTTTCCTGCGGCCTTACCACATTTTGATTCATGGCACCAAGGGCTTTGACGCCCACGGCATGGATGAGCGGGAGGAAGAAGGCGTGCCGCTCACCCGCGCCGATGTAAGCACCATGAGCGAAGTGATCATAGAAGAGAGTGTGGTCGTTCGCGTGGGTTGCCTGTCGGGGCCCAACCTGGCTTCCGAGATTATGGAGGGGCAGCCTACCGCCACGGTGATCGGCAGCCACTTTGATGAAGTCATCCGGTTGGGAAAGAAGGTGCTGAGAAGCCAACACTTCCATGTATTCGGCACGTCCGACCTGCTGGGGGCAGAGCTGGCCGGGGCCCTGAAAAACATGATCGCCATCGGCTCAGGCATTCTGAAAGGAAAAGGGCTGGGAAAAAACATACAGGCCATGCTCATCACCCGGGGGCTGACCGAGATGGTCCACTTCGGCAACGCCATGGGATCTTCAAGCAGCGCCTTTTTCGGGACTGCCGGCATCGGCGACCTGGTAGCCACCGCCACCAGTAAAGACAGCCGGAATTTCACCTTTGGCTATCGCCTGGGCATGGGCGAAAGCATCCGGGAGATCGAATCGACCATGCCTGAACTTGCCGAAGGCGTCCGAACGTTAAAAATCGCCCGGCAGTTGGCGAAATATTATAAATTGCGCGTTCCCATTACGGAGATGCTCTACCAGATCGTCTTCGAAGCGTTTGATATCGACCGCGCCATCCACTTTCTGATCACGTATCCCTACGATGTGGATGTCGATTTTATCTAGGTTTAAAACCGTCAAAGGACAATAATGAACAATCTGATCCAAAAAGCAATCCCTCATTTCGTTGCCATTGTTATATTCCTGGCCGCCTGCGCGGCCTATTTCAGCCCGCAGTTGCAGGGTAAAGTCCCCCAGCAGAGCGATATGATTCAATATCGCGGCATGGCCCAGGAAGCAAAAAACTTTTACGAAAAAACCGGCGAACGCACGCTGTGGACCAATTCCATGTTCGGCGGCATGCCAACCTACCAGATCAATACCGTCAGCGCCGGCAATAACCTCCGGATTCTGGACGGTTTAGGCACCTTATTTATCAAAGCCCCGATCGGCCGCTTCTTTGCCGCTATGCTGGGCTTTTACATTTTGATGGTGGTGCTGGGCGTCAACCAATGGCTGGCCGTCATCGGGGCGATCGCTTTCGGGTTTACCACCAACACCCTCATCCTTTACGAAGCGGGGCACGAGACCAAGGTGAAGGCCATTTCGTACCTGCCCTTAGTAACCGCCGGCCTGCTTCTGGCCTTTCGCCGCCGCTACTTGCTGGGCGGCATTCTTTTTGCAGTGGGCCTCGGGTTGGACATCATGGCCAACCACGTGCAAATGACCTATTATTTTTTCATCACCCTGATCATCTTCGGTTTGGCCCAGCTGGTTTACAGCATACAACGCAAAGAGCTGGCCCATTTTGGCAAGGCGGCCGGCGCCCTGCTCATCGGCAGTATGCTGGTATCGGCTCCACTACTCCAACCTGTGGATCACCTACGAATACGCCAAGGATACCATGCGCGGGGAGCCCATCCTGGAGACTACCGGCGACCCGGCCAGCAGTAGCGAGACCAACGGGCTGGAATGGGAATACGCCATGAACTGGAGCAATGGCGTGGTAGACTTGTTTGCCTCCTTCATTCCCGGGGTGGCCGGCGGCGGCTCTCAGGAGCCGGCCGGCCCGAATTCGGCAGTGGTAAAAAACCTGCAGAGCAAAGGCGCCCGCCTGCCCGCCAACTTTACCGCCCCCCTGTACTGGGGCGGACTGCCGTTTACCAGCGGCCCCAGTTACTTTGGCGCCGTGATCTTCTTCTTCTTTCTGATGGGCCTCTTCCTGGTAAAAGGCCCGGTCAAGTGGTGGATCGGCCTGGGCGTGCTGCTGACTATGATGCTCTCGATGGGAAAAAACCTGGAGGGCTTCAACCGTCTTTTCTTCGACTACTTCCCGCTTTACAATAAATTCCGGACGCCCAACTCCATCCTGAGTGTGACCGCCTTCCTGGTGCCCACGCTGAGCATCCTGGCCCTGCATAAGATCGTCAATGAGAAAGTAACCAAAGCAGAAGCCCTTCGCAGCCTGAAGATAGCCGGTGGGATTGCCGGCGCTATCTGCCTGTTTTTCGCCCTGCTGGGGCCTTCCTTTTTCGACTTTACCAACCCTCAGGACCAGCGTTATGTGCAGATGGGCTATGACGCCAATGCGCTCATCTCCGACCGCCAGTCGCTGATGCGGACGGACGCCTTCCGTTCGCTCCTGCTGGTGTTGTTCAGCGGCGGCCTGGTGTGGGCCTACCTGCAGGAGAAGGTCAAGCTCCACATCCTGCTCATCGGGCTGGCGGCCCTGGTGGTCTTCGACCAGTGGACGGCCGGCCGCCGGTACCTCAACAGCGAATTCTTCGTTTCCAAATCCCAGTATCAGGCCAACTTCCAGCCCAGCCCCGCCGACCAGCAGATTCTGCAGGATACCGACCCCAATTACCGGGTGTACGACGCTACCGTTTCTACTTTTCAATCCTCCAAAGCGTCCTACTTTCACAAAAGCATCGGAGGCTACCACGCCGCCAAGCTGCAACGCTACCAGGACATCATCGACCGCCACCTTTCACAGAATAACCAGCGGGTGCTCAACATGCTGAACGCCCGTTATTTTATCGTCAACGGGCAGGACGGGCAGCCCGCCGTGCGCCGCAATCCCGATGCCCTGGGCAACGCCTGGTTTGTCAGTAACATCCGGATGGTGAACAGCGCCAATCAAGAGATCGACGCCCTCAGTGATTTCGACCCCGGGCAGGAGGCCATCGTCCACCAGGAATTCAGCAATTACGTCAGTGGGTTCACCCCCAGCAAAAACGGAACCATTACGGAAACGGACTACCAGCCCAACCACCTGACCTACCAGAGCGAGTCCAGCAGCGAGCAGCTGGCCGTCTTCTCAGAAATATGGTACAATAAGGGCTGGCAGGCCTACATCGACGGCCAACCGGTGGAGCACATCCGGGTGGACTATATCCTGCGCGGCCTGCGCATTCCCGCCGGGCAGCATACGGTAGAATTCAAATTCGAACCCGTGGCCTTCGAACGCGGCAAGCTGGCGTCCACCATTTTCTCCAGTATCATCCTGCTGGGGCTGCTGGGCTTCATCGGCTATCGGGGGTACCAGTATGTGCAGAACCCGCCGGAGGAGCCGGCGCCGAAACGGCCAACGCCCGTAAAGAAAACGCCAGTAGCACGGAAAAAGCCGGGGCGGAGGAAGAAGTAGCTGGACGCGCCGCTTTTGAGTGGCGCGTAAAAAGGAGTTATCTGTCAGAAATCCGGGAAGTTCAAAACCGGGAAAGAATCAGACAAACCCGCAAGTTTGGTAAGCTCTCTGAAAAGAGCATACCACCCTTCCAGCTTCACTCAAAAAAAATTAGAGATCTAATGTTACTATTCAGCATGGGGTCTGAAATACGCCTGACGCAAAATTTTGTAGACTTTTTCCCGCTGGAACCCCTTCTCATTCCCCTTGGAAGGGGAAGGGCGGCTTACAAAATTTTGCTTGAGGGGTCAAATCACCACGATGCTGAATAGTTACGATCTAATTTAGAGCTTGTTGGGGAATTGTTTTTGGTGATGAAATTGATCATTTTTTTGATGAGATGAGGCGTGAGATGGGGAGCATACCCTAAGGTACGTGACCCATTTCGCAACAAAATATCATCAAAAAAAGGGCAGTTTCAACCCGAAGGATAATTCCCCAACAAGCTCTTAGACAAGGGAAAAATTTAATTTTTAACGTGAGCATATTCTATTTGTTGTTTTGTGCTTAGAGCGTGTTGGGGATTTACTTTTGATGTCGAAAATGAGCAGATTTTGGTTCTCAGGAAGCCATTTTTGAGCCGCATAGCATCGCTACGTGGCGAAAAAATGGCGAAATGAGGTTCAAAAGATGCACATTTGCAGGCCAAAGGGTAAATCCCCAACACGCTCTTATAGTCTGACAACCCAAGAATTGGGAATCTTGACTTGTCAGACTATAGCTTAAAAATTCACCCCGATGTAAATGTTTGGCTCAAAAAGAAAGTAGTTTCTCCATTTATCGTCCAACTCCTTAAATCCATCAGGGGAATTGTTATCAAACATCCAGTGCTGAGAATGAACCTGAGGTTCTATGAAAAATCGTTTTTTCTTACCAATTGAGATATGGTAGCCCAAATGATAAGAATTATAAACTTTAAAACCATTTCCAAGTTTATTACCGTCTAGATCCGTATAGGTTTGAAATTGTGGTAGAACTTCAACAGTTGCAAATAGCCCCTTCCATAGCATACGTTGGTACGATACGCCAATTCCTGTTTCTCGCAAATATCCTGGATAGAATTCACTTTCTGTCTCTAACTTATCCAAAAGACCATCCCACCATGTGATTCCCATAGGTTGAAACAATCGCCAGGTGGCAAACTTCACACCTACGATGTTCTTATTATCCAGATTGCGTTTTACATGAAGCTCTATCATTTGTGTATTTTGTCGATCCTTCCAGGATTCCCCGATTTGATCTGTTACAATAAAATAGGGAAAACTTACCCTGTACTTATGGGCTACTTCAGTTTCTTTTTCTACTGGTGAGTTAACTTGAGCAAAAGCACTAAGTGTGCAAAAAAATAAAAGAATGGTTAATAGACTTTTCATGGTGATAATTTATTTTTTTTTTGAAAATTCCGCTTTTTACAAAGCACCTCCCCTTATGGTTAAATCATCTAGTGCGCCGGGAACGAAATTCTCAACCAATTCTTTGGGCTCTTTTACGGCCATGCTGCGTTGCTCCTTCCTTCCGTAGCTTAGGCTATGGTCGGTCGTCGCGCCTTGCCTGACCGCAAAACAGCCTCAAATTATTGACCAACAACTTCGTTCCCGGCGCACTAGTAAAGTGGAAAGGAATCATCATCCGATGATTATTCACTCTGCTTTATCGAATTGATAATACAAAGATGGAGTAGAAAGGAAGTTGAATCGTCCTGAAATGAAATTCCGGACCTTATAGTGAGATTTGGGACCTTTTTATACAGGCTTAAACTTGGTTATACACCCCTCGGTCACCAGAGGTGAAAATGTCATCCGGTTGCAAGGAGCTGAAATTTAAGGCTCATCAATTCATCGAGTTCGTGTTCGTGCATCCCTTCATTGACTTCGTCAATAAAGCGGTCAATGGCTTCGATGAAGGCTTCTTTTGTAGGGTAATGGAAACCAGCCAGGACTTGCTTTTGCAATTTGCAATTTTATAAAAACAACATTGTTGCAACTGCACCCCTTTTTTATGCCGTGTCTTCTCACTGTAGCTGCCAAACCTTCCACCATACTATACGTCACCCGCAGCAGTACAACCTGTGTCGCCTATGCGGTATTGTAGAGATCAGCGGATACGCCGTGACGAGAACCGAGCGCGAGTGCCAGTAGGGCTTTCTCGAGCCGGGAGAATTATCAAAAAGTTCCAATTTGTGTATTTTGCAGTTTAATTTTTTTTCCTCCCACTTGATAAGAAAAAATTATTGACGCCCCTGAATATGGCCGAAAAAAGTAAATTTGAATCATTTCTTTTGTCACTTCGATTTTATAAACTACAATGGAACTTGGAGTCGGATGGTCAACGCAAGTTGTATTGTATACGGCTACTTTCTTTGAGCATATTTCTGTCGAAACAGGAAAATCTCGTATTTGATTATTGTAATCAAAAATATTGACTTGATTACATTCAAGCTTGCAAAGTTTGAATTCTTTAGCAAAAACATCTAAATGAATAGCGTCCAGAAAAACATCCTTCACTTGTTCCATTGAATGTTCAACTTGACATTTCGGCTGTAAAGTATAGATAAACAGGAAACAAATAAATAGAGGTTTCATAACTATTCTTTTTTCGGGACGGTAGGAAGTATGTCCTTTTGCCCATTATTAAGATATTCGTTAATTGAATTTATCAAGGTTTGTTTATCTTGATACTTATCGGGGAAAAATCTTGCTACAGTAAAAGTAGACCCATCGTCATTTTTACCTTTTATCCCCCAAACTTCTAATTCAAAATCAACTCCAGGTTCGCCTCCGTCCTGCCTTAAACCGTCAAGGTAATCGCCGTAGTGAACAGTCTCGTGTAATAGGGTCATATAGGTAGGAAGAAGAGATTGTAGCTTTTCTTCATCTGTACTTTTCCCTCCAAGGGATGACTCTAAAGCTTCTATATCTGCTTTATTGAGTTGAATTTGCCCAGTCGTATTATCATAATAACCATGTGCTCCAGATAGCCCTCCAGGGGCATCAACAATATTTAGAGCGTGTTGGGATTTTATCCTTTGGCCTGCAAATAGCCATCTATGGAACCTCACTTCGCTATTTTTTCGCCCCGTAGCCCTGCTACGAAGCTCAAAAATAACTTCGTGAGAACCCAAATCTGGCCATTTTCGGCATCAAAAACAAAATCCCAACACGCTCTTATTTCTGGCCCACTACCCCATGTAACAGCTTTCTCAACCTCAGAAGGAGTTAAGAGTATGTTTGGAGGCCAATCTTTGGGCTACGAAGGCCACTTATTTGATGATATTTCGTTGCTTCTTTTGTCCGTACCTTTCAGGTACGAACTGCAAAAAGCGCCTCATCTCATCAAATAATTGACTCTTCTCGCCATCAAACCCGGCCTCCAAACATACTCTAAATTACCCACTCCCGAAGGAGAATCCGCAGCAGTATTATTTGAAAAAGCTTGAAGGATTGATGTGCTGTTCATAACATCATTTCGAACGTTATTTTGGAGATATCTTGCAAAATTTGGATACTTTTGAACAAATGCTGCAGGTAGTTTATATTTACCGCCTACATCGATATTTCTAATAGGATCATTTCCAACATAATTGTAAGGGCTCTCATTAGGTGTCTTCTCCGCTAACGGGTCAACACTCGTCCACCTCCCAATCGCCGGGCCGTACCACTGCGCCCCGTACTCGTAGAGGTTGATCTCGTAGTCGGCGCTGAGCTCCTTCCCATTATACAAATACTTATTACTCCCTGCGCCGACTACAGCTCTGGCACTTTTGCCAGTGTGTACCTTCCAAGGTAGCGGTATTCAGTTAAAAGAAAAAAGGGATGCAGCCGTAACTACACCCTCTTTTTCATGCCGTAGCTTTCAGCGAAGGTGAATACGCTGCCTGGCCATAGCGGCTTCAACTCAAGAAACCTAAGCCGTGGCGGCGGGTAGCTCCCATTTAGGAAAGCAAGTATTCTGAAACTTTAATCATTTAAGCTTTATTACCTGAGCATTCTCGTAACAAGAATCACTGGTTAATGCTACCTCTAAGTATTTAACCCAATCAGGATCAATATCTGAACCATATTTTGTTTCTACTTCAAAATATATAGTACTTTTTGATTCCTTTCTGGAAACATCAACTGGAGAACCTAATAGCTTGACAAGATCTTCATAACACATTTCTTGTTTGAGGTGATTCCTAATTAAATCTTGAACCAGGTACTTTCTCTGAGTATACAGAATGTCTTCTTTTTCATTCCAAGCTTTAACAGAAAAAGGTTTGTTGTTATTACAGCCGAAAACAACAAGAAAAGCCAGGCCTAAAAAATATATTTTAATTTCTTTCATCTTCGCTAAATCCATATTGATCAAGTTGTCTAAGTATTTTTAATGCAGCTTGGTATTGCTCTTGAGTGATTTTTTGCTTTGTTATTGATAAGTTCCCATCCTCATCTTTAGCTACAACAAAAAAACCATTTTCCCTAAATTCATTAAGCACAGCTTCTCCTAATTCGAAGTTTGTGGCATCTTGGTTTGCTTCACCTATTGATTGACCGATAAAATTGTTTAGGAGGTCAACAGTTGAATCTGCTCCTGATTCTGAACCTTGAAATGGTTCATCATAAATTGCTTCAACATCAGCATAGGGGCCAATTCCTTCATGAGCTTTTCCAATTTCATTTGCTCCAGCAATACCAAACTCTTGAGTCATTTTTGCTGACCAAAAAACATGTCTTAGAGCATTGCGTTCAGAGCCAATATCTATAGACATGTTATTATCCTCGGCTAAATGACGTGAAGTCCGCGCACTGACAGAAGTTAAATTAGTAGAACCCGATTTGAACGCTCCAACCCTTCTTGCCCTACCTGGAAATCGCAAAAAAGCTCCCCCCTCAGCCATTTTTCTTCTTGCTGTATTTCTTTCCTTTCTGAGATAATTACCATTAACTTTTACTCTCTGTAGCCCCCATAAATCAATACTGCCCACCGGTTCATTCTCCGCATAGTTGTAAACAGTAACCCACGGAAAGTCTTCCGCAATCGGGTCCACTCCCGTAAACCTCCCAATAGCCCCATCATACCACCTGGCCCCATAGTCCATGAGCTTTATGTCGTAGTCTGTATTCAGCTCCTTGCCGTTATACAGATACTTATTCTCCGGCGCCACCGTAGCGTACCAAGGCCCATCGTGGTTCATGCCAAATGGATAGTAATGCGATTCCTGTGTAACCTCAAACTCATTCAGCGGCGTCGCCGGGTCCTCCTCCTCCAAATCAATCCTTCCATTCTGATTAAAATCCGAGAAGCCGAGCCTTGTATTTCCAAGGTGATCCTGGTGGAAATACTCCGCCCGGTACCTTGTTATTTGCCCGCCAGCGTACTCCGCCACCATACGGCCGTCCGGCGCATAGATCGCCTCCAGTTTCCCATCGAGGTACTCGATGCCCGAGGCGTAGCTCGTCGTTCCGAACTCCCCGTACTTGAACCACTTGCGGCCCGTAGCGTCGTAAACCAGCCTCATTTGGCCGATCTCGGAAGGTAAATATAAGAATGCGATGGGAATTCCATTACTGGCCTCCAAATGGCAGATTTCCCCTCGCTCGGCGTTAAATTTTTCGCTCCCGCTATCAATTAGCGGGACCCGCATCTCCCGCTCAAAAAGAGCGGGGCAAAATTTGCCTTGATCGAGGTAAAATCTACTCATTTTCGGCTCAGCATGGAAATCCCATCGCATTCTAAGGAAATTGTACTGCATTGACAAGCCTGTACGGGCCGTAGGAATACCGATAGTACTTCGGCGCCCGGATAAATGCCCGTATTACACATCTCACTATGGATCAGGGCCACCGATTCCTCCTGCTCCTGCCTATCCACCTACGTACAAACAGGAGGCGCCGGCGTGCACTCTTCAGAAGGCGGGCCGGTGGGCTCCAGTTTGGTTTCACCCGAATAACTCAAGCCGTCGCTTAACGATACCTCTTCCTTTTCACCCTCAGGGCTTACCGCCAGGAAGCTCTGCTGAGCATTGCCCACATGAATGCGCTCATTGCGCCGGTACACACCCGGAATGCCTGCCAGTTCCTCCCGGAAAGCCCAGTATTTTGAGCCGCTGGGAAACTCCACCTCATACAAGGCAGTCGGGAAAGCCAGGCCCTCCAGGCTCCGCATGGAGATCTTGAGCTGTATGTCCCCTTCCGCTATTTGTTCCTCCTCCTCGCCCCCCGTCGGCTTGGGGCTTTCCTTCACCGGCGGGCAGGGGATGATCCGCGTGTTGCTCTTAATGAACTTCACCGTCAAGAACTTGGTGGCATAAGAGTAAGCAAGCACAACCCTCCCCAAAGGATAATTCGTACCGGAGATCAGGAGGCGGTACCGTTCGTGCCCCAGCGGATAGTTCCACATCAAGGGAGAAAAGGAGAAGTTGATCTAATTTTGTCTTCGTAATAATATTCTTCTCCTTTTTGAGTACTACCAACTTTTATGCAATCTTGATCGATTGATGGGGGGGCCCAATATTGATCTTCTTCTAAAAGTTCTCGCATTTCACTTTCGAATATCTTTTTTAAACCCTCTTGCCCCCATTTAGCAAAATAATACTCTATCAAACCATGATTTTTCAAAAGAGCCAAAACTTCCTTGGCTATGGCTCTGCTATCAGCCCCTTCAATGAGAGAATTTATCTCCCAGACAATTTCCCATAGCCCACTATAATCTTCAATAGTTGACCAGAGTATTTTATTAATGATATTTTTAGTGATCATGAATTTGATTTTTACTTTAAGGCAGGATTACCTTTCAACGGTATTCTGGTTACATTTCCATTTCTGCTTATTTTGATATAAGGCCCTGAATGTAAAGGGTCTTTTGCACCAGGCCAACCTTTCTCCAATAAGATCTGTTCGCCTTTTTTGTGGGGGTTGACATATTTCACTCCTTCGCCTTTCTTTAATGCCCCCTTTATCCAATCTTCAGGAATTAATTTTTCAACTTCTTCCCATTTTGCACCCCTCAGTGTGGCTAAATCATCTAAAGATCTTATTACAGATTTAGATGCCCAATTTAGCCTAACCCACTTAAATGCCCATTTCCCGGCTTTGACTAAAGCCCACTCTCCAATTATGAAAAGCCCTCCTTCTATTGCTCCATCTATACCAGCTTCAGCTTCAGCGTCTGATAATTCTAAATAGGTGTTTTCATATTCTTCACCTTTGGTTTTAGCAATGGCTTGCGCATTTTGTGATCTTGCTTGGGCACCACCTATGCCTAACCCAGGGCAACAATCTTCCTCTGTAGATTCTTCATCGTTATTATCTATCCTACGCCCAGTATTGTCATATGTACCCGTACCTTGTGCCCAAACACTGGCAATAAGGTCTTCAGTGCTGGACGGAGCCATCCCAAATATGTCAATATTTGATACGGGGTTATTAGCAGCGTATGCAAAGGGAGATTGAAAACTAAATGTTTCCGCCAGCGGATCTACCGTTGTAAACCGCCCAATCGCCCCATCATACCACCTTGCCCCATAATCCATGAGGTTGATCTCATAATCCCCATTCAGCTCCTTGCCATTATACAGGTACTTATTCTCTGGAGCTACTGTCTCATACCAAGGGCCCAGGTGGTTCATGCCAAATGGGTAGTAATGGCTTTCCTGCGTGATCTCCAGCTCATTCAGCGGCGTCGCCGGGTCGTCTTCTCCCAGGCCCACGATGCCGTCCTGGTTGAAGTCGGAGAAAACGAGCCGCGTATTACCAAGAGCTTGTCCCGTACCCGCAGGGCCGGGATGATCCTGGTGAAAGTACTCCGCCCGGTACCTTGTTATCTGCCCACCGGTATATTCCGCCACCATGCGACCATCTGGCGCGTATATATACCGATGATAAATATGGGTACATAGTGACTGGCAAGGATTGGCGGCTAACCCTTGCCACTTCAGCTATGCCTCCACCTTGAGGACATGGTACTCGATTCCAAGTGTAGCCGGCCACGTTGATTTTGTTTAAAAAACAGGCAGAAACATGGTATCCAAGATACGCAAATTCAAAATGCCCGTACCAAAATATCGAGGGGTTCGCCTGGGCCTATCTGATACACTTGAGAAATAATCGTATTAATCATTCGGGCAATTTCCCCAATCGGAGTTGCACGAGGGATTGGAGAATAAAATGATTTTATCTTTCCTCTATTCAACTCAACAAAAATGAAATCTTTGAAAAATGGAGATTCTTCAAACCTTGAATAGTTTTCTTTATTGTTCTTCTTATTTTTGTTGAAAAACAAATTTAAAACTATCCCCCCTTCTTCATTGAGAGGAATATCAAAGCTCCAATTCTTTACATCAGATTGATTAAAAACCTGTAAAACAACCAGTCCCTTGTGGAAAACATCCATTTGAGTTTTGGGGAATTGGCTCGTGATTAAGCTTTTAAGAGAATTCTCAATGGTATTTTTCATAATTATTTTGGTCTAGTTTTACTTAGTCCCCAGTAAAGTCCTATTGCAGCTCCACCCCCTCCAACAGCCCATCTAGTAGCTGGGCTCAGAGATGGATAAAAAATTGGGCTAGGACGCAAAGAATTCCCCAGGGCAGGCAAATTTAAATATTCAGGATGAGCGTAAACCCTGCTATAAGATACCGTTCTTGCACCTGGTAAAAACTGTCCTCCTGCATAGAACCGTTCGCCAATGAAAATACCACCGCGAGGTGCTCGCCTAATCGGCAAAAGCGCACTTTGATAAAGGTTGTCCGCATACCGGAATGAAATAGCAGAGTTTTGTTGAGCGAATCTAAAAGCACGCGATATCCTAAAAAAATCCATTTGGCTCCGAAAACGCTGTAAAATGATTCTGGCGCCACCTACTTCAGCTCCCCCAGCCCCAGCAACCCCCATTAGAAACGGGCTAAGCATATTCCATGAAATATTTTTAATACCTTCGGCATATTCCGAATATTGAGGGAAGTCAGGATTTACTGAAAGTCCAGATCCAGTTCCTGTTGGTTTCCAATTGCTAAATCGATTACTAGAAAGCATTGCCGATAGGCTTGAATTATTTGAATCTTTAGATTTTTTTTCAGATTTCTTCGCCGTGACTGTGGCTCCATCCAAATACCCGCCATCATATGTATCAGGCCCTATTTGCTTCAAAGTATCTGTTCCCCATGGATCAATATACAGGACGGGATTATTTGCAAATCCAGCAAATGGACTTTCATGAAACTTATGAATAGGGTCAATCTGTAACCATCTTCCAAGCGCCGGATCATAATTTCTGAATTCAGTGGAATATTGTTTTATTCCATAATCTTCATCCATTTCGATCCCATTATACAGGTACTTATTCTCCGGAGCCACCGTCTCATACCATGGTCCCAAATGGTTCATCCCAAATGGGTAGTAATGGCTTTCCTGCGTAATCTCCAGCTCATTCAGCGGCGTCGCCGGGTCGTCTTCCGTCAGCTCGATCAAACCATTCTGGTTGGAGTCGGAAAATACAAGCCGAGTATTGCCCAGCTAAAGCTTCGGCGACCACAAAATCTCGCAGCAAGCCCCGCAGTACGTATTAGCGAGGGTCTGATGATAATATCCTTATCAAATCATTATCTTTATAATACACTTCACCATCAAATACAATTTCTCCAAGATCATAAAGTAAATTTTCTTTTGACCCGTCTTTAAAATAAAAGTCGCAACTAAGAACAATACTGCCTTCATGATATTCCCCTTCGAATTCAACTAGGTTGTTGATAAAAAACCTCAATGAATCAAGCGTAGCTTTATCTTCAATTGTATAAGGTTCAACCAATCTAATTGATTTCCTGTCCGTTCGGATAGGAGTAAGAATATTAGGAGATAAATAGTATACTTTAACTAATTCAATTTCGGGGTAAGGATGTGGAGTAGAATGACAACCCACAATAAAAAAAACGGATATGAAAATATATATATTTCTCATTTTTTCTCAATTGAAATAGGTGAAGAAACAGGGTAATATTGTCCTCCGTGATGTGTCCTAGGAATGTAAGAATCTGGGCGAAGAGCTTTTGCCGCAGGGTTCTCCACGGCATCTATTACCTGTCGTTCTTCAAGCTTTCCATAATATTCCACCTTGGTCCTTGTATCTATTTTGTGTTGGGCTGGGTTTGAAAAATAACTGTCCGCATGACCTAGTTCGTGTAGCAGACCCTCTGCAGGGCTCCTTTTCCCCCAATTTCCAAACCAATATTTTAAAAAGGAATAATCTCGTGATTCCATGAATTGCATTGCCATATAAGGATGGAATAGAACAGCAGGTTTTCCATCATTGATATTATCCTCATTTACTGAAAACAACGTTTTGGCACCAGGTAATCTGTAATATGGGTTATGCTCTTTGTTGCTTGGTAAAATATCTATATGATTATCTTCATGGGCAGCAAGCCTTTCGATTATCTCAGTGGCATCAGCACCATTATCTAAAAGGTAATTTAAAGCTGTGAATGTAGCCTTTACAAATTCATTGTCACCTTCATAAGTTTGCCCAGGTACATAAATTACTCCATTGATCTTAATACTATCCCCATTCACATCAACAAACTTCACCGGATTTCCCGCCGCATACCCATAAGGCGATAGTGGGTAGTATTTCTCGGCAAACCTGTCGGTTGTTGTAAACCGCCCCACAGCTGGGTCATACCACCTTGCCCCATAATCCATGAGGTTGATCTCATAATCCCCATTCAACTCCTTGCCATTATACAGGTACTTATTCTCCGGAGCCACCGTCTCATACCATGGTCCCAAATGGTTCATCCCAAATGGGTAGTAATGGCTTTCCTGCGTAATCTCCAGCTCATTCAGCGGCGTCGCCGGGTCGTCTTCTCCCAGGCCCACGATGCCGTCCTGGTTGAAGTCGGAGAATACGAGCCGCGTATTACCCAAATGGTCCTGATGAAAATACTCCGCCCGGTACCTTGTTATTTGCCCGCCAGCGTACTCCGCCACCATACGGCCGTCCGGGGCGTAGATGGCCTCCAGTTTCCCATCGAGGTACTCGATGCCCGAGGCGTAGCTCGTCGTTCCGAACTCTCCGTATTTGAACCACTTGCGGCCCGTAGCGTCGTAAACCAGCCTCATTTGGCCGATCTCGGAAGGTAAATATAAGAATGCGATGGGAATTCCATTACTGGCCTCCAAATGGCAGATTTCCCCTCGCTCGGCGTTAAATTTTTCGCTCCCGCTATCAATTAGCGGGACCCGCATCTCCCGCTCAAAAAGAGCGGGGCAAAATTTGCCTTGATCGAGGTAAAATCTACTCATTTTCGGCTCAGCATGGAAATCCCATCGCATTCTAAGGAAATTGTACTGCATTGACAAGCCTTTGTCCGCATCATATTCAAGATTACCGTTGGCATCATAACGATAAGGAACCGACTGCCCGCCGATAGGCCTGCCAGGAACAAACCCATATTGCCGGGAATCGGTAGGTGCACTATCTTCAACCAGCAGCAGGTGGTTACTGCCATCTGTAGCATAAGTCATTGAAAGGCCATCAATCTCTTTAGGCTCAAAGCAATTGACAGCCGTCACCATCCCCATTCGCCTGATGTTTTGGATGTTGCCTACGGCATCGTAGCCAATACTCGGCACGGAATACTCATCAGACGGCACCGAAGTGATCACCGGCCCTGAGAAAGACACCAGCGTAGAACTTTTCTGCAGGTATCCGTACATACCCGACGTCACCCGGTTGAGCGGGTCGTAGGTGTAAGTATAGTACTTTGGCGCCCGGTTGGTTATCTTCCAGCGCAGTTCCTTGATATTGCCGTTGGGTTCATATTCCTGGAACTTCATGGCAAACAAGGGGCGGCGCGAAGTAACCACCACGCTGATCTCCTCATCAGGCGAATTCAGCACCAGCTCGTCCAGTATCGTGTAGGGGCCGTCGAGCTGGTTCAGCAAGCCTTCGCCGAGGATGTACATCATAGAGCCATCGCAGAGTTGAACCAGGTAGATGGTGAGCGGAAACGGCATAGAACAAAAGCCCGTATTACACATCTCACTATGGATCAGGGCAACCGACTCCTCCTGCTCCTGCCTATCCACCTCCGTACAAACAGGAGGCGCCGGCGTACACTCTTCAGACGGCGGGGTCATACTGTAAACTAAGTAGCGTCCGGTTTTGGCAGTGCCTTTTGCTGCCTGCGCTAACATTTGTGAAATGAAACGAAAATGGTAAATCCGTAAACTGAAAAGGTAACAACCACAAGTACGCATGCCACAGATCGAAGGAACCAGCCGCCATCAAATGCAGATTTTTGCGTTGGAATAGGCCATCTCCATGGACAACCCGGTGCGGGTGATCGTGTCCTCTTCACAGTCTGCCGTTATATGCAGCTCTGCACTGTCTCTTACGGTTTCCCCTTTACCATCTCTTCCAGAAACCCCGCCACTCTTCCCGTAAGCTGCTCGATAGAATACGCTCCTATTGATGAATCCACCGGCTGAGCCAGTTTCCCTGCCTGGAATTTTTGGTACAGCTCCTCCAAAGCGGCGCGAATGCCCGCCTCGTCCTCATAATCGGCCGTCATGCCCGCGCCGGTTTCCGTGAGCATACCCGCCACGTCGCTATCAACAGGCCCCAGGCAGAGGATGGGGCGCCGGGAGGCGAGGTATTCAAACAACTTGCCGGGAATACGCCCTTTGGCATTGGGCTGCTGGTTGAGCAGCAGCAACAGAATGGGGCTGTCCATGGTTCGTTGCAGGGCTTCCTGGCGGGAGACGGAGCCAGGCAGTTTCACATGCTCGGAAAGGCCGGCTGCCTCATAGGCCTCTTTGACCGAATAGTCTACCTGCCCGACCAACTGCAATTCCAGGTTTTCGCGAAAGCCCTCCACCTCCTCACACATCCGTTGCAGCACCCGAAAAAGGCCCGCCGGGTTGCGGTCGTAGCCCATGATACCCAGGTGGGTGAGAGTAAACCTGGAGCCTACCTGCTGTTCAATATCCTTATAATCATCGGGGTCATAACCCCAGGGGATGACCGAAACGTTCTCCGCCCCGATGGCTTCCAGCTCTTCTTTCCAGGTAGGGCTGACGATGGTGATCTTATCGGCCCGGCGGAAGGCTTCCTGCTCCATCCGATGGTGGCGGCGGTTGCCCCAGCGGGTGAGGTTTAGCAATTGGTAGTAGTCGATCTGCGTCCAGGGGTCCTGGAAGTCGGCCAGCCAGGGGATGCCGGTGTGTTTCTTGAGCAGGGTGGCGATGCGGGTATTGCTGTGCGGCGGGCCGTCGGAAAAAATGGCGTCCACCGGGTTTTCCTTCAGGTACCGGCGCAGGAAGCGCACCGAAGGGGGAACCCACAGCGCGCGGGCGTCGGGGATAAAAAAGTTGCTGCGAATCCAAACGGAGAGGCGGTGGAAAAAACCCAGTTTTTCATCTTTGACATAAAAAACATTATTGACGTTGGCCTGCGGTGGCTGCCCGGTAATGAACTTGTAGATGTGATAGGGCTCCCAGATGCGCTGCCGCAGGATGGTGGCGCCGGAAGGAATGTCTTGGTCGTTGCTGTGGTCGACAGAAGGGTAATGGGCGTCTTTGGCCGTAAAGATAACGGGCTCCCAGCCGAACCGGCGGAGGTATTTGGCGATCTTCAGGCAGCGCAGGACACCGATGCCTCCACTCGGCGGCCAGTAATAGGAAATGATCAGTACTTTCTTTCGGTCCATCTATACAAGGCACTTAAGCCGGAATCAGTTATAAAATGTATATTTGCCCCCCTAAGTAACACATAAACATGAAGAAAATATTGATGTTGCTGGAAAAACACTTTCCAGAAGATGAAAGGGTAGAGAAAGAAGCAATATCGCTCATTGAAAAGGGTTACGAGGTACACATCGCCAGCATGTGTGTCAAACCACCCGTCGAATTTGAAATCTATAAAGGCATCCACGTCCACCGTAAATACATCGGCCCCTGGCTGAAAAAGACGAGTGTGGGGGCGCTGAAGGCGCCTTTCTATTTCAATTACTGGAGGCAGTTCGTCCGCGAAATCCTGGAGTCCGATTCCTTCCACGCCATACACGTTCACGACCTGCCGCTCGGGCAGGTGGGTTACGAAGCGAAGCAGAAATACAATATTAAATACGTTCTGGACCTGCATGAGCACTGGCCGGCCCTGCTGGAAGCTTCACCGCATACGCACACCTTCCTCGGCAGGTTGCTGAGCAGCAACAAACAGTGGGAAGATTATGAGGTAAAAATGAGCCAACGGGCGGACCGGATCATTGTCGTGGTGGAAGAAGCCATCGATCGGCTGGCCGGCCTGGGTATTTCCGCTGAAAAGATCACCTGCGTGTCCAACACCATATCTATCGAGGGTTCCGACTGGGGAGAGCTGGCGGACCATTCAGGTAAAGAGAAGATCATGGGGTATGCCGGCGGCATTCAGCACCTGAGGGGTTTGCAATATGTCATCCAGGCCATGCCCATTCTGCTCCGGGAAAACCCGGATATCAAACTGTGGATCGTTGGCGATGGCCGCCACCTCAGCGTATTGAAGGAAAGCTGCCAGGGAGCATTGGAGCACAGCGTCCGCTTTTTCGGGCACTTGAGTTTCCATGAAATGATGAACAAGATCAATTATTTTGATATCGGCCTCATCCCTCACCTCAAATCCCCCCTGACCGACAACACCATCCCCAACAAACTATTCCAGTACATGTATTTGCAAAAGCCCGTCCTGACTTCAGATTGCGACCCTCTGAAACGGATCGTGGAGGAGACTCAATCGGGCCTGGCCTATCCTTACGATTCTCCGGAGGCCCTGGCTGAAAAAGCCCTGATCCTTCTGTCTGATGATGAAAAGGCGCTTACCTTTGGAAAGAACGGAAAGCAGGCGGTAGAAACGAAGTACAACTGGGAGCACGATTCCGCCCGTTTGGTGGAGCTGTATGATCAATTGCTGTAAATAAGCGCTTGTCGGGGCGCAACAGAAAATTGCGCCCCGACTTAAGCCCTCGTAAACCAAAAGACTCATTATCACATGAAAATTCTCAATGTCGTGGGCGCCCGGCCCAATTTCATGAAAGTAGCCCCTCTTAACCGGGCCCTTCAGCAACATCCTCACGTTCAGTCCAGGATCGTCCATACCGGCCAGCACTACGATGAAAAGATGAGCGATATTTTCTTCCGCCAGTTGGAGCTGCCTCAGCCGGATTACTACCTCGGCATCGGCGGTGGCACGCACACCCAGCAAACGGCGCGGATCATGCTTGCCTTTGAGGAGTTGCTCGGGGAATATAAGCCCGGCCTGATCGTCGTGGTCGGCGACGTCAATTCCACCCTTGCCGCGTCCCTGGTGGCAAAAAAGGAAGGCATATTGCTCGCCCACGTCGAAGCCGGCCTGCGCTCAGGAGACCGCGGTATGCCCGAAGAGCTGAACCGCATCCTGACCGACAGCATCAGCGACTACCTCTTTGTATCGGAAATGGCGGGCATGATCAACCTGAGCCGGGAAGGCGTAGCCGAACAAAAGATGTTTTTTGTGGGCAATGTCATGATCGATTCGCTCATCTTTTTTCGGCAAAAAGCGAGCCAGTTAAAGCTCGAAGACCTGGTAAAGCAGCGGATATCTTCCGGCACAGCGCCCTCCACCCCCACCCCTTCCTTTCGCGGCCGGGATTATGCCCTGATGACCATGCACCGCCCTTCCAACGTCGACGACGAACAGGGGCTGAACAACATCCTGCAGATCATCCGGGATACGGTGCAACGCCTGCCGCTGATTTTTGCCATCCACCCCCGCACGTATAAGCATTTCGAGAAATTTGGGCTGCTTCCCACCCTGGAGGCCATCCCCGGCCTGGTGCTCCTACCCCCACAGGGGTATTTGCAGTTTCTCAAACTCATGGATAACGCAGCGCTCATCATTACCGATTCGGGCGGCATTCAGGAAGAAACGACCTACCTGCAGATTCCCTGCCTGACCCTGCGCCAGTCTACCGAACGGCCCTCCACCGTCGAGCTGGGCACCAATTTTTTAATGCATACCCTCGATCCCGACGCCGTCCGCCAAAAGGTCGATGACATCCTGGACGGCAGGACGAAGAAGGGCGTCATTCCTCCCTTCTGGGATGGGATGGCGGCAGAGCGGATTGCGGAGATACTGGCCCGGGGGTGAGGTTTGGGGTTCGGAGTTCGGGGTTCGCAGTTCGGAGTTCGGAGTTCGGGGTTCGGAGTTCGGGGTTCGCAGTTCGGGGTTCGGGGTTCGGGGTTCGGGGTTCGGAGTTCGGAGTTCGGAGTTCGGAGTTCGGGGTTCGGGGTTCGGGGTTCGCAGTTCGGGGTTCGGAGTTCGGGGTTCGGGGTTCGAAGTTGCGCCGGAAACCGAGGTTACATTGAACTTCGGACATAGAACATTGAATACTCCCTGAGAGCCGGATACGGCCTTTAGAAGCACCTGGCCCAACGTACACACAAGGGCTCCCATTGTATCCGTACATCCCCGGCCCTTTGGGTACGGGGCAGGCGCACACAACCCCGGCAATCTCTGTCCAACATTAGACGGATACCCCACCTCACTCACCCCGCCGGGTGATCTCCAGCGCTTCCCGGTAATATTCCGTAAGCTGCCGGGCGTGGTTTTTCTTTTCGAAGCCCTTCCTGACCTTCTCCCGGTTTTCCGGTTTCTGGCTCCAGCTCAATACTTTCTGCATACTATGGGCGTAAGGCGCTACCGCTCGCTCTTCCACCAGGAACCCGTGGAGGCCGTTTTCCACCAATTCGGGAATACCGGAATGAAGGGTGCTCAATACGGGTAGTTCCATGGCCATAGCTTCCATGATGGCATTGGGTATGCCTTCCATATCGCCATCTTTTTTGCCGGTAACGCTGTGATGAACGAAGGCGTGGGCCTGCTCCATCATCTGACGGGCCTGCTCAGGGGTCACTCGCCCGGTAAAGGTTACAAGGCTTTCGATGCCCAAGTCCCGGCAGCGCTGTTCGATCCCGGGGCGAAGGGGCCCGTCGCCGGCGAGGATCAGGCGGACATTAGCGCCGGGCTGAAGCTCCAACAGCCGGGCAAAGGCCTGGACCGTATATTCATGCCCTTTTTTTTCAATAAAATTGGATACCTGAAGAAAGGTAAAAGGATCGGGCGGCGGCATGGGCGCCCGGCGTTGGAAGAAATCGGTATCCGTCCCGTAGTACAATACGAAGCGGCGGGGCGCCTGAACATGGCGGGCCACTCTTGCCGCCATGTATTCCGAAACGAAAACCGGAAAAACATCCGGCCGGCGAAACACCTCATTGAGGCGGCGGCAGTACAATTGACTGCGAAGCATGATGGAGGCGTCATAGCCGTGGAAAGATATGAAAACCGGAGTCCGCCGCCCCTGATAGTTATCGAGGAAATGCAGGGCATCCGGGCCGAAGTGACAGTGGATCACATCCGGTTGAAAACGCTCTGTCAATGCGCCGGTGGCCAGCCGGAGCGGGCGGTTGGGGAAACGCATCCGCAGCCCTATCCGCACAAAAAGGTTATTCCAGATTCGTTGAGGGACGCTGAAGGGCAGCACTTCTACTCCGTCCAAAGGGTATTGCTCCTCATGGGTGCGTTGGGTACAGGCCACCTTGAGGGTTTGCCCTTCCTCCAGCAAGCCCTTCATTTCGTTGTAGATAAAGGTCTGGGAAAGGTCGTTGAATCTTCGGATAAAAGCCAGGATTTTCATGGGGCAGACAGGCTATTGGGTAGAAAAAAAAGTTTTCAGGAAATACTTCAGGTTATCCGGTTCAAAAATGGGGTTGTTGCGCCAGCTCAGGCGCCGGAGGGTTCTCAGCAACCGCCAAAATTTGGGGGTTAGCCGGGCAGGCTTTCCAGCCCTCCCGAGCTTTTGGTACTTCGGTTGCCGTTCTATCAAGGCGTGAAAATAATCGTTGGTATTCCAGATGGAGTGGTAGTGGTAAACGGTGAGTTGCCCACCCAGGGCAAGGGCCAGCGCCTGCATGTCTTCCAGCGTGACATCTTCGTCGACCGGCTGCAAGCCCTCCGGAGCATGTTCGCGCAACCATTGTTGGTGCAGAGGGGTGGGCGTAGCGATCAGCAGCTGGCCGTCAGAAGAAAGCAGGCGGTTGAGGTGGTGGTGAAAACCGGATCGTTCCGAAACCGGTATGTGTTCATAAACGTCAATCAAAGTAATGGCGTCAAACGGCTGGCCCAGGGAAAAGGAGGCACTGGTTACATCTTCTTTTGTGTAAGCAAGGTTGGCACCTGAAAACATTCGCCCGGCCAGGCGGATCAGTCCGGAACTGATATCTACTCCCAGCACCGCAGCACCGGGGAAAAACCGCGCAAATTCATAGGAAGACCATCCCATGCCGCAGCCGATATCCAAAATGGAAGTACACTCGGCCCGGATATGCTCCTGCATGAACCGAATGGCGGCAACAATGCGCGGATTACCCAGCAGGTAGTCTTTGATGAGTTGTTGCTGAAACCCATCGTAGAACGCCTCCACAATTTCTCTTTGCTCCTGTTGCATGGTGCGGTAATTTTACTCCCTGAATCTCTGCTCTAACCAGCGCTGGCTTTCGATTCGTAGGAAGAATTTCTGAGCTGGTAGCCCAGTTTTTTCATCCTTCGGCTGCAAATATCCTCAATTCTGTTCAGATTATCCTCTCCAAAGAAATCTTCCCAACTGATATTATGGTTGCCGACGGGCTGATACTGGACATTCACTTTTGAAGAGATGTCCGTTCGGGGTTCCAGTCCGAGTTTGCGGGCTATCCGGTAAATGCTGTCCGCCTTGTTTGCGAGAAAATCTTCATACCGGAAAACCATGACTTTTTCCGGATGCCTGAGAAAGAGGTCTGCGCAAAGGTTCCAGCGCGCCGCCAGCAGCTCGATGTACTGGTTGCGGCCCTGATCGTATCGGGAAGCATCAAAAAGGGCCCGCCAGTGTTTATTGACCGAACGGAAATCTTTGGGAGAGAGCTTAGCTTTATTGCCGGGAATGTCGAGCCGGTTGAGGATACTGCGAATATTGTCCCTTGGGTCGCGGACGATCAGCAGGAAGGCCGCATCGTCGTAAAAGCGTTCCAGGTGAGGGTAGAGCAGGGAAAAGTTAGGCTCTTTCAGGATGGGGCTGGAGAAAAACCGCTTGTTTTTGCGAATGACCTCCGGAAGGCCCAGTTCTCCTTCGAGGATAAGTTTGCAGTTGGGCTCCCACAAGGCCTCTATATCGAGCTGCACGTCCTCACCGCAGGCCAGGGCTATCAATTTGGCGATAGCCGTCGTACCGGATTTCTGATTCCCCAGAATGATAAGGGGGTTTTCTTCGACCGAATAGAAAGGATTAACCGCTTTATGCCACAACCTGGACCAGCGGTGCAAACCAAATTTCCCCATCTTTTCAAATAATTTTTGTTACTATTTAGCATAAGGCTATGGATGCCTCTGGTGCGAAATTTTGTAAGCAAACCTTCCCCTTTCAAGGGGAATGAGAAGGGGTTCCGGCAAAAAAAGCCTACAAAATTTCGCGCCAGGGGTTAAATCACCATGATGCTGAATAGTTACTAATTTTTAAAGCAAAGGGCCACCTGAAGTTAAGCGGATGAGCCTCGAACTATGAAACCGGATGAAAAACCTAATTCTTTGAGGAGGGCAAAACTAAGATTTAAATATTAGAAAGCATAAATGTGAATCCTACTTTTGCTAATTTAGCGCCCTTTGACAAAAGAAGAGATGGGTGTAATAATAAGGCAAGGTGTTGTTTCGGGGATCATCCTCTACGCTGGCGCTGCTTTAGGTTTTGTAATCAGCGTCCTTCTTTTTCCCAAGACATTGGGGACGGAAGTATACGGCTTTTCACAATGGCTCGTATTTACGGCCTACACCCTGGCCATGGTCAGCCTTTTCGGGCTGAACAGCGTAACGATCAAATACTTCCCCTACTTTCGCGACGATACCGATAGCCAGAAGCGTTTTTTGAGCCTCATCCTATCTCTGTCGACGATCATCCTCATTCTGCTCACCCTGGCGGCCCTCCTGTTCGAACCCCTGATTGTCCAGCTATTTTCCGACAAACGCAGCGAAGCTTTTGTATCGCACTACTACTACCTGATCCCCCTGATGGTTGTCATCGTCACCTACTTCGAGCTGCTCAAAAGCTTTGCCAGCGCTCTGTTCCGGCCGCGGTTTCCCATTTTTCTCGCCGAGGTAGTCAGCCGCCTGCTGACGCTAATCCTGATCGGCCTCTTTTATTGGGGATGGATCGATACGGATGTTTTCATTAAACTGTTTGCCCTCAAGAACGGCATAAACGTCCTGATCCTGGCCGTTTTCCTGCGTTCACTGGGTGCGCTACGCATCTCCCGGCAGGGCTGGCGAATCTTCAGGCGGCCGATCTTCCGGGAGATGATGAACTTTTCCCTGTTTACTATCTTCTCGCAGATTGGCAACCGCATCATAACGACCATCGACATCCTGATGGTTAGTCCGTTACTGGGCTTTCAACTGGGGGGGATTTATACGGTGTTTATGCTCATAGCCAGCGTCATTACCATGCCCCACATGGGAATCTCTTCGATCACCTCCCCGCTCATTGCCCAGGCCATGAAGGACCAGGACCTGGTGAAGGTACGCCAGATTTACCGGCAAACCGCGATCAACAATACCATCCTGGCCATTCTGCTCTTCGTGGGCATCTGGGCCAACATAGACAACGCCATCACCATGCTCGGGCCGGAATACGAAGCGGGCCGTACCGCAGCTATCCTACTGTGCTTCGGGCAGTTAATCCACGTGATGAATGGGTACAACGGTTATATCATCATCCATTCTCCCCACTATCGTTTCGACCTCATCCTGAAACTGAGCACTTGTGTGATAACGGCCACTTCCAATTATTTCTTCATCCAATGGTACGGGTTGGCCGGCGCCGCCCTGGCCACTGCGGCTACCCTCACCCTGGTCAACCTGGCTTCCCTGTCCTTTATATACAGCAAGTTTGGATTTCATCCTTTTTCCATCAATACCCTGAAGGCACTGGTGATTGGAGGTATCAGCCTGGCCGCGGGCTTTTGGCTGCCCGATTCCTTCCCCAACTTTGTGGTGGACATCATCGTCCGTTCCGGCCTGATCACGGTTATCTACGGCAGCCTCACCCTGGGCTGGAAAGTTTCAGGCGATATCAACAACTTCGCCGCCGACCGGATTCTGAAGTATACGGGCAAGGATCCCACTTTTCTGCGTGTGGACTAACCAGAGGAAGGCGAACGCAGTGATGCCCTACCTTTATCCTCCTTAATACTCTGTTAATTAAGTAAATTATCGTTTCTGGGCGATGGATTTTCGTTCTAATCGAGGAGCGCCCGGAGCCTGATAGCCTTAGCTATCAAGGCGAGGACGGGACGAAGAGTAGGGCGAAAAGGCACGGCCAGAAGCATAAGATATTTATTTAACAGAGTACTTAATTTACCCAAACCAGCTGTACATCTCTTCCAATTCCAGTTTTTCCTTGGCGGCGCCATCCAGGTCGCGGGCAATGCGCCCTCTGTTCATTTGAATGAGGCGGCTACCGAAGCGCTGGGTTTCCCGCAGGTTGTGGGTTATGAGCACGGTGGTCAGCTGATACTCCCGGATGAGGCGCTCGGCGGTTTGCAGGACGACCTCCGCCGACTTGGGGTCGAGGGCGGCGGTCGGTTCGTCGAGCAGCAGGATATCGGTATGGTCCATGACGCTCATCAGCAGGGTGAGGGCCTGGCGCTGGCCTCCGGAGAGGGTACCCATGGGCTGCGGAAGTTTATCTTCCAGCCCGAGGCCCAGCCCGGCGATCTTTTCACGAACGGAGGCCTTAAAGGCGCCGTCGATGCCGATCTTCAGTTTTTTGCGCTGGGTGCGCAGGGCCGCCAGGCGAAAGTTGTCGAGTATGCTCAGCTCCGGAGCGGTGCCTGCCAGGGGATTCTGAAAAACGCGGGCCACCCAGCGGCTGCGCTTGTGCTCGGGCAGTCGGGAGACCTCCTCACCGTGTAGCAAAACGGACCCCTCACTAGGCAACACCGCCCCGGAGATGATATTCAGCAAAGTGGTCTTGCCGGAGCCGTTGGCGCCCACCAGCACCACAAATTCACCCTGGGCAATTTGGAGGCTGACATCGTTTAAAGCGTTGACCTCATTGACCTCACCCCGGTTGAATACTTTCGTTATGTGGTCGAGTTTTATCATGATCTTTGTCTTCTTGCCAGCCGTGGAATGGCCACGATGGCCAATACACAAACGGAGGTTATCAACTTGAGCATATTCGGGTTGACTCCCAGAGATAAGGCCACCGCCAGGACCAGCTGAAAGAGGATACAACCCAGCATGACGAATAGCAGCTGCAGCCAGATGTGCCGGATGCCCAGCCAGTTGATCAATGCGTCGCCGATGAGCACCGAACCCAGGCCCACCAGCACGATGCCGATGCCCATGTTAATGTCCGTGAAATTTTGATATTGGGCGGCCAGGAAGCCGCTCAGCGCGGTCAAAGCATTGGCGATGGCCAGCCCGGTGATCTTCATGCGGTCGTTGTTGATGCCCATGGCGCGGGTCATGGATTCGCTGTTGCCGGTGGCCCGCATGGCAATGCCGAAATCGGTGCGCAGCATGTAAGCCAGCAGGGCGCTCAGCACGCCCAGGAACAGCAGGCTCACCCACAGCTCATTGTAAAGGGGCCGATCGAAGATAGCCAGTGCCGAAAAGACGGTGTCGATATTGATCAAAGGAATATTCGAACGCCCCAGGATGCTGAGATTGACCGAATACAGGCCGGTCATGACCAGAATACCCGCCAGCAGCGCGTCGATCTTCAGGCGGGTATGGACCAGCCCGGTCAGCACCCCCGCCAACGCCCCCGCGAGGATCGTTACCCCGACAACGGGTAGCAGGGGCCAACCCTGCATCAGAAGGGCCGCCGTCACCGCTGCGCCCAGCGTATAGCTGCCGTCGGTGGTGATATCCGGAATGCGGAAAATCTTCATGGTGATGAAGATTCCCAGCCCCATGGCGGAGAGGCAAAGCCCCTGAATGAGGGCTGTGAGGTAGAAGATCATTGATTAAGGTTGTAGTTCTTGCTGTTAGTCAACTCGGGGAAGGCTACTCTATCGCCTTGTACTCCTTCGGCGCCTTTATCCCAAACCGCTCCGCCGATTCAGGATTATACACCCGCTTCCGAACCGCTACCATCTCCCATTTCAAGCCTTCCGTAGACTTACTTTTCAGAAAGACCGCCGCCTGCTGTCCCGCCTGATGCCCCCACTGGTACAGGTCAGCGCCGTAAGCCGCCACGGCCCCCCGCGCTACCAGGCCCGCCTCGCTGGTAAAGACCGGTACGCCGGCCTCGTTGCAGGCCTTCACGATGGTCTCGAACGAGCCGAAGATCGTGTTATCCGGGTTGGCGAAGAAGGCGTCGATGTCTTCATTGAGCAGGGCGCTGGTAACGAGTTGCACATCGGCGGTGGTGTTGACCGGGCGAGCCACCAACTCAACACCCAGGTTAACGGCCAGGCCCTGAAGGCGGTTGTAGGCATCCACCGATTGAGGCTCTGACTGGTTGTACAACAAGCCCACCCGCAGTTGTGCTCCTTTAGGCTGCACCAACTTCGGAATGATGGAAAAGGAAGTATCAATGTAATTCAGGTTTTCCGCCACCCCGAACAAATTGGCCGGAGCATTGCCCTGAGCATCTTCTACTTCCATTAGGGCGGGTGTGGGAGAGACCATCATGAAGATGGGTATATCCCTGGTGTTTTGAATAGCAGCAATGGTCGACAAAGACGGGCAGGTGGCAATCAAATCCACTTCCTGAGTGATCAGGTACCGGATGATCTGCGCCAGGGTGGGAATATCGCCCTGGGCGTTGCGGTAGATCAGGTTTATCGTCTGCTCTTCTTCCGAAAAGCCGGCCTCCTTCAGCGCGGCCAGGAAGCCAACGCGGGCCTGGCCGATCGTGCTGTCTTCAAATGCGTCGACAAACCCAACGGTGGGCACGCCTTCCTGGGTGTTGTTGCAGGCCAAAAGCGAGGCCAACAGTACCAATGGGAGGAGTTGAAGAATCTTCTTTAGGTTGTTCATTCGTCTTGTTTAGGTTGTTGATCTTGTTGAAAACGGATAGAAAACCGAAAGGGTTTAAAAGTGGCACGTTTCTAGTGCGCCGGGAACGAAGTTGTTGATCGACAATTTCGGCCTATATTTGTCTTATCTTCACTTTGCCCCCAAGATGAAATCTTTGCCACAAACACCTTTTGGAAGACATTGACTTTACCGGACACTTTTGCTATCCGGCCTGTAAGGCATTCGATGAATATGTGGCGCTTTATACCGCAGCGGTTCAGGCCAGGGGCGCCGCCCCGAATCCTGACTTACTCCGTCTTTGGCGGCAATACCCCGATGGTGGCCGTCGGGCTCATTGAAAAACAACATGATGATATGGCTTTCGCTTGGTATATTGTGATAGCAGCGGCCATCTCGCTTGTGGTTGTACTCTCCCTTAAGAGAGCGGGCTCATGAAGGGTTACCTGATTAGGGAATGTGTAATTAAAACTTAAAAAATGAAGATCAAAATATTCGTTACTTGCTGCCTGGGGTTGCTGTCCGTTAGCTGCGGGGGGCAGAAACCGGCTCCTGAGGCTATCTTCCAGGTGTCTACCTTCGACGCTCTTATGGAAGGCCAATTCGACGGGACAACCACCTTCGGGCGGTTAAAAAACCTGGGCGACTTCGGGTTGGGCACTTTCGACAAACTCGACGGGGAGATGATCTGCCTGGATGGCCAATTCTACCAGGTAAAAACGGATGGCAAGGCCTATAAAGTAAAGCCCTCCATGAAAACGCCCTTCGCCGATGTCACTTCCTTTGAGGCAGACCAGATAAAGTCGCTGAAAGAACTGCTGAATTACCAGCAGGTGCAAGCCTACCTGGACGAACAGCTGCCTGATAAAGACGGTTATTACGCCATTAAAATTGAAGGGGTATTCCGGTATCTCCGCACCCGAAGCGTACCCGCTCAGGAACCACCCTACCCTACTCTAACAAAAGCCATTGCCAATCAGGTGGCCTTTGAGTACGAACAGATACAGGGTACTATGGTTGGTTTCCGGACCCCGGAAGCCGTACAGGGAACCAGCACCACCGGCTACCACTTCCACTTCATCTCCGCCGACAAAAGTAAGGGGGGGCATGTTCTGGACTGCGTAATCGATGATGTGCAGATTGCTATAGACCAGTCTGACGGACTGAAAGTATTACCTCTGAAAAAATGAAAATCCAGGTCAACCATGGACAAATTTCTGAACGCAGCATTGGAAGAAGCTAAAAAAGGATATGACGAGGGCGGGATTCCCATCGGGTCCGTCCTCGTCCACAACGGCAAGATTATTGGCAGAGGCCACAACCGGCGGGTGCAGAAAGGTAGCCCCATCCTGCACGGCGAAATGGACGCCCTGGAGAATGCGGGCCGCCTGCCCGCCTCCATTTACCGGGAATGCGTGCTGTACACCACCCTCTCTCCCTGCCCCATGTGCACCGGCGCCATCCTGCTCTACGAGATTCCTAAAGTGGTGATCGGCGAAAACCGGACGTTCATGGGCGAGGAGAAACTGCTGGCTTCCAGAAGCGTAGAAGTCACCGTAGTAGATAGCCCCGAATGCTACGAATTGATGGAAACCTTCATCAGAGAACAACCCGGGTTGTGGAAGGAGGATATTGGGGTGTGAAAGGCGGGGAGTGTTCGGGGTTCGGAATTTGCTGTTTGCGAAAAGTCCCGTCTCCTCCTACAAAAAAAATCACTGCGTACTCTGTTAATTAAAACTTTTTTGCAGACGAGCTTTTCTCCCCACCACCATCAGATAATAATCAAAAACTGCCCCCTCCTTAAGCCTTACCGTCCGCTCTACTTCCAGCCCCTGTCCTTCCACCATACACCGGTACTCTTTCAGGCTATATTGATGCGGATGAAGAATATCTCCCGGCAGCCACTGGAACAGCTTTTTCAGGAAAGCATAATTGTGAGCGTCTACCGATAGCAAGAGGCGGCCCCCCGGCTTGAGGGCGCCGGCCAGCACATCCAGCGACTCTCCCAGGTTCGCTACGTGGTTAATGGCGTTAAAACAAAAAATGGTGTCGTAGAGGGCTGGCGGCTGAAAGCCTTCCAGCGGTTGATTAAAGAATCGGACATTGGGATAACGGGAGGGCTCGAAATGTGATAAACTGGCCCGATAGGCTTCCAGCAAAGGGTCAACGGCGTGCACTTCCTGCTCGTTCAGGATAAGGAATACACCCGCCGGCCCGCAGCCGGCATCGAGAACAAGCGCGCCGGGCGCCGGCTCAAACTGTGCCGTTCGCAATACCCGACGCCAGTAGTCTGCCTTTTGTCTTAGATAATCTTCCGGGTTTTTCTTTCGCAGGTAGGCCTTCCACCACCGGACTTCCGCCGCCTGCGCCAACTTCCAGCGTAGATTCATGCCCGTTTTTTTGTTCACGCTAAAGGTAATGGGTATTTTTGAACATCGAACGAAATGGATTGTTCTGTTGTATCTAAATGAATCACACTATGCTGTATGCTGTCGGCACGAGGGTCCGGTTCCTGCATTCCAGGGATGAAGGTGTTGTTACGGGTATGCTCGAAGACGGCATGGTCAACGTTTTGCTCGATGATAACGGCTTTGAGATTCCGGCTTTCGTCGACGACTTGATGCGGGCGGAAGATTTTCAGGACGCCCACCCTTCCGTAAAAGCCAAGATCGTTCCCGGCAAACAAAAAAATAAGGAGGAGAAGCCGGATCGCCCGCCCATAGAAACGCAATATACGATCCTGAAGAGCTTCGGCATACAATTGGCTTTCGATCCGGTGCTCAACCAGCAGGGGCATGCCGAAAAATACGGGATCATTCTTATCAACGACACCCGATACGATACCCTCATCGGATTGGAATTGTACCTCAACGGCCGCGTAAGCCTGCGATACACTGGAAAGCTGGATCAGGTCTCTACCCATCTCTTGGGGGAGCTGCTCTTCGACCAGCTCAACGATGGGCCCCTTTTCGAAGTCGACTGCTGGCGCATCACCACCCAGGGAACCAGCAGTAAAATGCACAAAACGCTGCGTCTGAAACCCAAACAATTCTTCAACCGGGTAAAAACCGCCCCTCTGCTCAATAAAAGGGTTCACCTCTTCCGCCTGTTCGAAACCCTGAAGAGCGGTATCGATCCGAAAGAGGAGGACCTTCAGTCCTACACCCTCCGAAATGCCCGCCCTGCTCAGGAGTGGCTCGACTTACGCGAACGCATGCCTCACGAAGTGCTCGAACTGGCCGAGTTCGTACCAGAGCTCGACCTGCACATCGAAAAGCTCTCTGCCAATTTCAAAAAGATGAACAAGTCCGAGATGCTGCGCACCCAGTTATCTCACTTTGAATCTTATATCGACAAGGCTATTCGCCTGGGCGTAGAACGCGTTTTTATCATCCACGGCGTCGGAAAGGGCCGCCTGCGGGACGCCATCTCCAGCCGCCTTCTGCAAATGCCGGAAGTCAGCACCTTCCGTAATGAATTCCACCCCCGGTATGGGTATGGGGCCACGGAGGTGATTTTTTAGGCTGCTGTTCTACTTACGCCGCTACAACTCCCCCTTTACCGCATCAGCACCACATCCCCCTTAAACAACTCCACCACGCCATCCACATACTCCACCTCAGCAAACCAGGTGAAGACACCGCTGTTGAATAGTTCCGCACGGTAAGTGCCGTCCCAGCCGTAGGTGGGGTCGTTGGGTGGGAAATTATAAATCTCAAAGGCCGATTCTCCCCAGCGGTTGAAAACCAGGAAAGACTTTATTTTGGTAACCTCCGGCCCGGCGAAAGGCATAAATACATCGTTCTGGCCATCTCCATTAGGAGAAAAAACGTTGGGCACGTAGAGGTTTCGCTTCTTATCCAGGAAGATGATCAACTGGTCGGTTGCGACACAGCCGTTTTCATCCATCACCTCGATAAAATAGGACCCGGAAGTAGAAGGCACAACGAACGGCTGCAGGCAGTCCATACAAGAAAGGCTATCGGCGGCGTTCCAACTCAGGCCGGCCAGCTCGCTCTCATCGATATTGATCCTGGCATCCAGCGCTACTTCTTCCCCCAGTTTTACGGTTCGGTCTTCTCCCAGGTCAACCATCAGGTCATTGCCATCTTCCAGGTTCGCCTGTAGCTCATACTCACAGCCGATAGCATCCTGAACGAGGATGGAATAGGCGCCGGCGGGAAGGTTCAGAAAGGCGGCCTGGCTGCTGAGGGGCTGCCCGGCAAAGCTGTAGAGGAAGGGAGGGGTGCCCCCCGTTACTCCGCTGATGATCACACTACCGTCGCTATCGCCAAAACAGGTAGGCCCGTCGAGCGCCAGGTCGAGGCCGGAGGGGGCGGCGGCGTTTTGACTCACCTGCACCACATCCGTATTGGCGCAGCCATTTTCGATATCCGTTACGATAATGAAATAGGCGCCCGGTTCGTCAGCGGTATGGCTCAGGCCATTGCCCACTATGTTGCCGGGTTGCCCGAATGCCCACTGATAGGTGTACTGGCTGCCGGCCGAAGATCCCGAGCCACTTAACCCCACCGTTGGATTGAGGCAATCGATCTGCTGAGCCGGCCCGGCTTCGGCAATCGGAACATTGACATCCTGGGTGACCAAAACCGTATCGGCATTGGTGCAATTGTTAGCGGTGTCGGTTACGATGATGATATAAGCGCCCGGCTCGTCCACCTGTGGATTCAGGCTGTTGCCACCGCTGAGGATACTGCCATTGGTAGTCACCCAGTTGTACACGATCGTCGGCCCCTGCTGAGAACCGGCGCCGTCCAGGCTAGCCGTATTTATTTCGCAATCCAGATGTTGCGGCAGGCCAGCCTCCGCAATCGGATAATCAATATTCTCTTCCACCTCCACACTGCCCAGGGCGTCGCAACCGCTGATGGTGTCTGTCACGAGTAAGAAATACGTATCGGCAGTAGTAGCTTCCAGAGACATGTTCTGGCTGCTCAGCAGATTCATTTCCGCATCAAACCACTGATAGGCAAAATTCTGCCCGCTGGAGGAATTGCTCGCGTCGATGATGGCCGTGCTGGTAGTGCAGTCCAGTATATTCAGTACTTCCATCACCACTACCGGAGCATCGGTATCATCGGTGACCTCAACCAGTGAAGGTTCGGAAGTACAGCCCAAAGAATTGTTAATCGTAGTCAGCGTATACTGGCCGGGGATGCTTACCGTCGGGAATTGATCATTGGCATTGGAACCGTTGATGCCCGGGCCGGACCACTGGTAGACGATATTGCCGCCCTGGCTGGAGCCGGCTCCTCCCAGTGTCACTTCTGTAAAGTAGCAGTTGACAACCCGGGGCTGCCCCGCGTCTGCCAGAGGCTGAGGTATCTGAGTGGTGCTCACCGCCTGCTGGTTGCTACAACCAAAACTATTGGTGACGGTCAGGCCATAGTTGCCGGGGGATTGTACCGTAAGGCTCGGTTCCTGGCTTCCATTGGACCAAAGGTAAGAAGCAAACCCATCAGGAGCCGACAACTCAGTGGCGTCTCCCTGACAGAAACTCAGGGCGCCGGAGATTTGAAAAACGGGCAACGGGTTCTCCTGCACCGCTACACTTGCATTTTCTTCACAGCCGTTCTCATCAGTTATGGTTACGCTGTAAACGCCGGGCTGGGCAACCGTTATTCCGGGCTCGAACGCACCGGTCGACCAGTCGTAAACCGCGAAGTTGCCGCCGGCCACGAGCAGGCTGGTAGAACTGCCCGCACAATAATCCAGTTCCCCTTCGATAACCGGCATGGGCGCCGGATATTGGTTGACCATGACGGCTGCATCCCCAACGCAGCCGGATGCATCGGATACCGTTACCGAATAGGTACCCGGACTATTGACCACCAGCTCCTGGCCGGAGGAATTGTCGGACCATTGGTAGGACTGGAAGCCTTCGCCGGCATCCAGTGTGGTGGAAGTGCCCGGACAGAAGGAGGCAGGGCCGGAAATGACCGGGTTCAACTCTGTATCTTCGGTGACCAGCACCTCGGCACTGCCGACACAGCCGTTGGCGTTGGTGACGGTCAGGCCGTAATTGCCGGACTGACTCACCTGCACCGTTGGCGCCGTGCTACCTGTCGACCAGCTATAGCCCACATACGGAGCGCCGGCATTCAGGGTGGTAAAGCCGCCAATGCAGTAACTGGTCGAGCCCCCGATACTAACCTGAGGCAGCGGATTTTGTGTTACCTGGAAGCTGCTGTTTGTAGTGCAACCATTGGTGTCGGTGGCCGTGAGGCTGTAAATACCTCCATTACTGACCGTCACCGAGGGTTGGGTGCTACCCGTCGACCAGTTGTAGCTGGCATAACCGGCATTGGCTTGTAAGCTGGCCGTCTCTCCGGCACAGAAAGCATTGTCGCCACTAATCTGCGGCGGGCTGACCGGGTAGGCCGCCACAGATACCGCCGCCGACGTCTGGCAGCCGTTGACATCTGTAACGGTCAGGCTATAAGCACCGTCCGCATTTACGGTTATATCGCTGTTCACTGCTCCGTTAGACCACAGGTAGCTCGTAAAACCTGCTTCGGCGCTGAGGGCTGTACTTTCTCCCGGGCAGTAATTGAGGTTGCCGTCGATTGCCGGAGAACTGACGTCAAAATACGAGACGTCCACGGAAGTGCTTCCTGCACAACCAAAGGCATCCGTAACGGTCAGGCTGTAGGCGCCAGGTTGATCAACGGCTATGAAGGACTGCGTTCCACTATCGGACCACAAATAAGCAGCATAACTATTGCCGGTACTCAACTCGGTAGACCCTTCCGGGCAAAACTGTAGTTCGCCACTGATCACTGGCTCGGGAGTAGGAATCTCATCGACTTCTATCGTACCGGCCCCCTGGCAGCCATTGGTATCGGTCACCGTGACGGTGTAGGCGCCTGCCTGAGTAACGGCGAGCTGCTGGCCCGCCGCGTTGCCCGTCCAGGCGTAGGCCGTGTAACCTCCGCCGGCATTAAGCGTCGTGGAACTGCCCTCGCAAAAGAAATCGGTTCCGGTAATGACAGGTTCCGGAAGTGGGAGTTCGCTGAGCTGAACGCTCGCCGTGCCTTCACAGCCGTTATTGTCAACTACGGTAAGGCTGGCCGTACCCGGCGCGGAAACGATAGTGCTGGAGCCGGTAGCGCCGGTCGACCAGCTATAGCTCTGGTAGCCCGGCTCCGCCTGTAGGGTGGTGGAGGCGCCCGTACAGTATTCCAGGCTGCCGGAGATCACCGGCAGTAGCTCCGGAATTTCAGTAACCGCCACCGAAGTGCTGCTCGAACAACCATTGGCGTCCGTAACTGTCAAGCTGTAATTTCCGGCCTGGTTGACGCTGATCGAAGATTGAGCGCTGCCATTCGACCACGCATATTCGGCAAAGCCGTTATCTCCGCTTAAGGACGTGGTTCCATCGGTACAGAATTCGAGTAACCCATTGATATTGGCATCCGGCAGTGGATTTTCCACCACCACCACTGCCTGCTCATTAGAACAGCCGTTGTTATCCGTCACTGTGACCGAGGCCGGGCCGGGTGTCGATATGCTAACAGTGGCATCCGTAGAACCGGTGCTCCATTGATAGTTAGTATAACCGCCTGGAGCAGATAAAGTGGTAGCCGAAGCTTCGCAGTATTCCAGTTCACCGGAGATACTAAACCCGGGGAGCGGGTTTTCCACCGCCATAATGCTGGTTTCGGCAGTACAGCCATTATTATCGGTTACCGTATATGCATAAGCGCCGGGGGCATTCACACTGATCGCGCTCTGCGTACTGCCTCCATCCCAAAGATAACTGGCAAAACCAGCGGGAGCGGACAGGTTGGCGGAGTCCCCCTGGCAATATTCCACCTCGATTCCGACGGGAAGCGAAGGGGCCGTAAACTCCTGAATGCTTATGGCCGCGGTACCCTCACAGCCATTGGCATCCGTAACGGTAACGCTGTAATCGCCGGCGCCGGGTACGGAGGCGGACGCCTGTGTTGCTCCGGTCGACCAGTTGTAATCCTGATAGGTACCCTGCAGGGAGAGGGAAGTAGCTTCACCCGGACAAAGGCTGGCGGCGCCAAAGATCACCGGAACGGGGTTGGTATTTTGAACCACCTCTGCCGAAGCATTGCCCTCGCATCCGAAGGCATCGGTCACAGTGACCTCATAAGTTCCGGCAGCAGTTACCGTAATATCCGGGGAGGCCCCACCGCCCGGCCAGGCATAGGAACTGAAACCGGAGGAAGCGCTCAGGATGGTGGAAGCGCCCTCACAAAATTCCAGCTCTCCGCTGATCATCGGTTGAGGCTCAGGGATGGCGGCAATAGTGGTACTGGTAGCGCCCTGGCATCCATTGGCATCGGTCACCGTCAGGCTGTAAGCCCCTCCCATACTTACGGAGATGGCCTGAGTCGTATCGTTATTAGACCAGGCATAGGCGTTGAAGCCCGCCGGCCCTTCTATATTAGCGCTCGCTCCCGGACAAAACTCAGTATCTCCGCTTATAGTGGGTTCCGGAAGAGGGGTGGAGATTACTTCAACCGTATTCTCGCCAGTACAGCCCAGGTTGGAAACGACGGTAACAGTATAACTTCCGGGCTGGCTCACCGTCAGCGTTGTATCGCTGCTGCCATCCGGCCAGGTGTAAGACGAGAAGCCTGCCTGCGCCGTCAGCGTAGTTGTGCTGCCTTCGCAGAACGAGGTGTCGCCACTAAGGGAAGGTACCGGTGGCGGAAGTTCTCCTACAAAGAAATCGTCCGTTCCGATACAGCCAAATTGATTGGTCACGGTAACGCCATAGGCGCCCTGAGCATCTACATTGAGGGATTGCCCGCCGCTGTCATCCGACCACAGGTACGTACTGAAGCCAGCCCCGGCATCCAGGATGCCACTACCGTCCTGGCAGATTTCGGAGGGCCCGGTAATGTCCGGCACAGGCACGGGGTTTTCGATAACGTCAATGGAGGCTACCCCGGTGCAGCCCTGGGCATCGGTCACTGTGACCGTATAGACGCCGCCAACGTTCGCCTGAATGGTGGCCCCGGTATGGGTATTCGACCATTGATAGGAAGAAAAGCCGCTAGTGGCAGAGAGCTGCGTCGAATCTCCGGGGCAGATATCTGTATCACCATTGATCTCCGGCATAGGGCCGGGGGCATTCGTCACCTCCACTGTCGTCGATCCGGTACACCCCTGGGCATTGGTAACCGTAACCGAATAAGAGCCAGGGGTGGTGACCGTGATGATAGAATTGTTGCTACTGGTCGACCAGGAATAGGAATTGTAAGCCGCTCCGGCATCCAATGAGGTGGAATTGCCCGGACAGATAGACAGGTTGCCGGTGATGGACGGTTCAGGAGGGAGCACCGGGCTGACTGTAAAGGAACCGGTGCCGGTACAGCCCTGAGCGTTCTCCACCGTCACTGCAAAGGTACCCGGAGCCGTGACCGTATTGATCTGTTCCTGCGATCCATTGGACCACAGGTAGGAGGTATAGCCTCCCCCGGCATCGATATCGGCTGACTGGCCGGGACAGATGGTATTGTCCCCCGAAGGTAAAACCAGAAGGTCTGGCGATTGTTGAATGATGATTTGCCCTACTCCCTGGCAGCCATTCTGCGTGACCGTCACCTGATATAGGCCCGGGCCGGTAACCGCCTCCAATTGGCCGGGATTGCCGGTAGACCACAGATAGGTATCAAAGCCGGCGCCGGCATTGAGAATGGCGCTGCCGCCCAGGCACAATTGGGCCGGGCCGTTGATATTAGGCGTAGGAACCGGCAATTGATTTACAGTGAAAGTGGCCGTCCCCTGGCACCCCAGGCTGTTGGTTACCGTGACGGTGTAAGTCCCCCCTGCGCTGACCGTGATATTAGGCCCGGTTTGATTATTGGACCAGGAATAAAAAGAGAAGCCGGGAGTAGCTGACAGGGTCGTGCTCTGCCCCTGGCAAATCTGATTATTTCCGTTAATGGCGGGCATAGGCGTAGCGCTGGCGTTAACGGTTACGACCGCTTCTTCTACACAGGAGCCCTGGGTGACTGTAATCGTATATTGAAAGGTACCGGATACCCCGGCGGGAATAGAAACGGACGGGTTGGCGATGAATGGATTATTCAGGTAGGCGCCCCCGCCATTGGTGGCCGACCAGTTGATAAATTCTGTGCCGTCGGCGCCGCCGATATTTCCTTGCAAGGTCACCGGCCCACTCCCTGCACATATATTATAATTGGGCGAATAGTTAGGAGTCACAGCGCAAGGAGGCGTGGCCGAACAGTCGAGGAACGGAGCGGCGGAACCGCCCCAGGCCAGGTTAAAACTAGTATTATTACTCGAAAAGTTATCGACCACCAGATAAAAGCCCTGGCCGGGCTGCACTGTAAGGGGTGCTACAAAAGCATCCCCTCCGGCGCCCTCTGAATTGTCGGTAGCGCCATTACCCAGGCCGGTAGCCCCAAACGTGCCGGCATAGGAACAACGCACGGGCGCTCCCAGCCCGCCACAGCCCACATCCGGGCCATAAATGGCAAAGTCATAATCGGCCGACCCGTTAGGATTGATCGTAAAGGTGATCTGACTGTTTGGGGGCATCATATTATTGAACTCGAAATAATACCAGGCGGTGTTTCGCTCTCCGGTAGAGAGACACCCCTGACTGTTCGAAGCTGGCGCAAAATCGTTTACGGCTCCAATACCCTGAGGGTTAAAAGAGATCGAAGCATTGCTGCACAGGACGATAGCCCCTGCACAATCGGGCGAACCCTGACTGTAGGAAAAAAAGGAAAACAGACATAAGAAAAAGGTAGAGACCAGGTTTCCTCCACGAAAGTAGAGATGCTGCATAAAGCTTGTTTTTAGTTCAATAGTTAAGATCAGCTCTCTATCAGAATTTTGAAAAGCGCAATAGTGATGAGTAAGGGTAGAAGGTTGGGAATTTTAAATAAAAGCCGGGGCCTTTATTTAAAATCTGACTTTGTGTAGTTGTCTACAAAGGGATAGGTGTTTGCTTCATCCTGATGCTTACCGCTACCATTCTGGTAGCTATAAGACTTTTTCTCAACAGATGTTTAGCGACGCGCTATCAATAACTGTCGGTTTTCCAGGAGTGCTTTTTCCTTTATCCTGCGTTGAGGAACCGCCTCCCTTAGCACTGCTAAGGTCGGGAACCCTCGCCTTGGCTAAAGAAAAAATCACTTGCCTATCGAAACACGACACTTATTAATCGCGCGTCGCTTAATTCTTCCGTGAAATTAGCATTTCCTTCAGGAAAAAAACAAAAAAAATGCCAGATAGGCATTATAAATATCTATTCAGGGCGTTTGGCAAGCAAAAAATTGCCCGTGCCATTTGGTAGGGGCTATGAATAAAAAGGCGCTTCCCCGGCATATGGTAAGGGGGGGTAAAGACGGGGCGCCAGGGAAGCAGAGAGCCTTCCCGGCCGTGTGAATACGGCCGGGCCGGCTCCAACCTTTTATCTTACCAGGGTAAGGCTACCTTCAAACAAGACAACCTCCCCATCGACAAATTCAATTTCGGCAAAATAGGCAAAAACAGCAGGGTTGAGAGGTTCGTTGCGCAATCTTCCATCCCAGCCCAGTTGTGGTTGGTTGGGTGGGAAGTTGGACAAAGAGAATACCTGTTCTCCCCAACGGTCCATGATCATCAGGCGCCGGACCTGCACCACCTCATCTTCGTTGGCAAAGACGGTGAAGCGGTCATTGGCCCCATCGCCATTGGGTGAAAAGGCGTTGGGTATATACACCTTGCGATCCTTCCGCAAAATGAGCAGCAATTCATCGTAGGCACTACATCCATTGGAATCAACAACGGTAGCTCTAACTAATGTAGAAGCCTCCAGTTGCAGTTCTTTGGACAGGCAATCCGCATCCACACAAGGGAAGCTGTCTACCGGAAAGGTCCAGATGACATCCCTGATCTCTTCAGAGGCCAGGTTGGTTAAGGCTTGAAGCGTAATTTTTTCGCCCAAATCTACTTCCCGGTCTTCTCCCAGCCGGACCTGCACATCATTACCCTCCTCGAGGTAAATCTCCAGATTGTACTCACAGCCCATTGCATCCTGTACACTAATATCGTAGATGCCGGCGCCCAGATTGAGAAATTGCTGCTGGCTGGTGAACGGTTCCCCATTGATGCTGAAAAGGAAAGGCTCCGTTCCTCCCTCCACCTCGGTGATGGCAATGAAGCCATTTTCGTCGTCGAAACACAGCGGGTCAACAGCCTGCACCTGCATGCCCGTCAGGTAATTATCCACCTCTAAGACAGCGGCCATATCCACACTGCTGCAACCATTTTCGAGATTGGTCACCGTAAGGAAATACATACCAGGAAGATTCACTACTGGATAAAGCGTCCCCTCTATGGGAACCCCCGTTTCTGATTGCCATTCATATTGAATACCCGGCCCCTGAGATGAGTTGCTGCCATCGAGCACCGCTTGCTGGCTCACACAGTCAATTTCCCGATTGTCTCCGGCATCCGCAACGGGCGCCTCGATATTCTCCCGGATGCGGACCGAATCCATTGCTTCACAGCCGCTGGCCGGATCATATACCGTCAGGACGTAAAGGCCCGGCGCATCGATCAGTGGAGTGAGCCCCGAGCCGCCGTCAAGGATAGACCCCTCCTGGGTGCTCCAGTTAAAAACCAGGCCGGTGGCAGTAGAAATGACCCTGCCGGACAAGGTAAGGGAGACAACATCACAGGTCAGCCATCCTTCCGGGCCGGCATCCACCTGTGGATAGGAATAATCATCCACTACTTCGGTGGCTGCCATCGCACTACAGCCTGTAAGTACATCGGTCACCACCAGGCTGTAGGTATTGGCGCCGGAAACAGCCAGGTTAAGGCCGGTTTCACCGGCCAGAAGCGTATTGGCGCCGGCATACCACTGGTAGGTTATGTTGGGCCCCTGAGCCGAGCCCTGTGCGCTAAGCGTTACGGTTGGATGAGTACAATTGAGCGTATCGGGAGGCGACAATACCACCGCCGGCTCATAGCGCAAATCCTCCACCAGGACTTCTGCCGGCAAAGAACTGCATTGATATTCCGACTGAATTACTTCTACCGTGTAGAGGCCTGGTTCGATAACCCATGGCATGGTAAGATTGCGGTTTTCATCATCGATACCCGGCCCGCTCCAGGTGTACGCCAGCCCGTCCGAAGGGTTGGAGGAACTCCCCAGTTGAACCGGTTGCTCCCGGCAGTCAATGGCCTGTGGATCCCCGGCATAAATCGTGGGAAGGATCACCACATCGACCTGTATAGAATCGGTTGTTTCACATGCGTTGCTACCAACAGCGGTGACGATATATACATCCGGCTGATCAACAGTGATCTGAAAACCCGTTTCGCCGGTAGACCACAGCAGGCTGTTCCCATCGGTTACCGCCTGCAGCGTAGTGGAGCTGTTTTGACAAAAGGCGCTATCGCCCAGGATGGACAGGTTGGGCGCCGGCAATGTTTCCAGCATGAAATCATCCTCTCCCTGGCAACCATTGGCATCGGTCACCGTAACCGAGTACGTGTCTGTCGTGCCCACCTCGATCGTGGAGGTTTGTTCACCGGTATTCCAGCGGATTTCCTGATAGTCATTGTTCACAGCGATGGTGGTGGTGGCGCCCATTCCAAGACAGATCGGAGTCCCTCCGGTGATCACCGGCTCGGGTAAAGGCAGTTCTTCCACTTGCTCCGCTACTGTACCGGTGCACCCAAAAAAATCGGTTACCGTAAGAGCGTAAACACCCGCACTATTTACCACTATAGAAGAGCTGTCGGCTCCATTTTGCCACTGATACTCCGCAAATTGTTCCGCTACATAAAGTACAGTACTGTCTTCGGGGCAAAACTGCCCGCCCAGAATATCGGGTTGGGGTAAGGGCCGTTCAATGACTTCCACATTATCCACTGCCTGACAGCCATTATTATTGGTGACCGTAACCGAATAAAGGCCCGGCTGGTAAACTACGGTCAACTTGGCCGTGTCGCCATTCGACCAGGCATAGGCAGGATAATCCCCAAAGGCAAAAACCAGGGCGCTGTCTCCCTCACAAAATGCCGTTTCCCCTCCAATGTTGGCCTGTGGCGGGGCAAAAGCATAGACCGCCTGGGATATCCAGTCGACACAACCATTCGCGTCGGCTACTGTGACGGAATAAACCCCGGGGCTGTTAACGGTAATGGAAGCATCGGGGCTGCCTGTATTCCAGTTGTAAGTGGCATAAGGCGTGGCCAGGCCAAGGCTGGCGGACTCTCCGGGGCAAAAACCGGCATCTCCCACCAAAACGGGCGGGGTGGTTTCAAAATGCTCGATCAGGCCGGTGGCGGTTCCGGTACAGCCGAGGCTGTCTTCCACTACTACTGTATAGCTTCCCGGCTCACTGACGAGGATCGTACCGGCCGTATCGCCATTTGACCAGGTGAGAGCCGGCCAGCCACCCAAAACTTCCAGGCTGGCCTCTACACCGGGGCAGACGGTTTGGCTGCCCACCACAACCGGTTGCGGCGCAGGCTGCTGAATCACTTCGACCGAATCCTGTCCGGAGCAGGTGCCGTCAGAAACAATAAGAGTGTAGGTTCCGGGAGCATCTACCTCCAGGCTAGGCCCGGAAGAACCATCCTCCCAGAGGTAATATTGGAAGCTGGTGTCCGCCTGGACCAACACATCGCTACCTTCACATAAAATGGCGGCCTCCTGCAAGCCGGGATCGGGCAAAGGTAAGACCACTAAGCCCGCCCAGGCGGTATCTCTGCACCCAAAGCTATTGGTGACGATCACATTGTAAAGGCCCTCCTGGGTGGTCAAAAGTTGCGCCCCGGTAAAGCCATTAGACCACAGATAGGTATAGTGGTTGCCGGCATCCAGAATGGCCGTAGCTCCTTCGCAAATCTCCCGCGGCCCTTCGATAGATACCTCTGGAGCAGAGACTGCATTCGTCAGAATATTTGTCGTACCCTGGCAGCCCGCCTCATCCGTAACGGTAAGCGTGTAGAAACCGGGCTGGGTGGCCACCAGGAAATTAGTAGTATCTCCAGTCGACCATATATAACTTTCATACGGTTGGTTAACCGTCAACACGGATACCTCTCCCGGACAAAGATTCAGGTTGCCATCGAGTTGGGGAGCAGGCACGTCGTTTTCCAGCACCTCCACTCCATCCGCCGCCTCACAACCCACTTCATCGCGGACGATCACGCTATAAGTTCCCGGTTGATCGATCAGGATGGAAGATGTATTTTGTCCGCCCGACCAAAGGTAAGTGTAAGGGCCTGCCCCGGCATCGAGGGTCAGGTCGCCATCTTCACAGAGGATCATCGTATCTGAAAGGGCAATTTCCGGAAGGGGCTGCACCTGAACGGACAGCGTGTCCGAACCTTCGCACCCCAGTGCATTGGTTACGGTTACGGTAAACAGGCCCTCGGAGGACGCCGGGATAGCGTTCCCGGTTGCGCCGGTCGACCAGAGGTAGGAGCTATAGCCGGGCCCGGCATCGAGCGTGGCGGTTGCTCCCTCACAGATCAGGCTATCCCCATCGATGGTTACCGGCGTCGGGCCCAGTTCTCCGATCATAAAAGCATAGTTGCCTATACAACCATTCGTATCTGCTACGGCCACGCTATAGGCGCCCGGGCTGTCAAACGTCTCCGTATCCAGCGTACTCCCGGTCGACCAGCTAATGCTGTCGTAATGGCCGGAATCCAGGGCCAGCGTTGTCGAAGCATCCTGACAGAAAAAGAGGTCGCCGGTGATCGTGGGTACAGGAATAGGATTTGAGGAAACGTCGATGGCCAGGCTGTTGGCACAGCCGTTGTCTGCCGTCACCGTGACGCTGTAAGTTCCCGGCTGAGATACCAGGATACTCTGGCCAACACTACCGGTAGACCAGGTGTAACCGGTAAAATCAGGGCCGGCATCGATGGACAGGGTATCATTTTCACAAAAAGAAAGAACGGGGGGAAGGGGTATCTGGGGCTGGCTGAGCAGCTCTACCAGCAAAGTATCCGCCACCCGGCAGCCTTCGGCATTGGCGACCGTTACGCTGTAGGCGCCGCCGGTATCGATCATCAGCTGCTGCCCATCGGAATTGTCCTGCCATTGATAAGTGGCAAAAGGCCCGCCCCCGGCGGTAAGGATAGCCGTAACCCCTTCGCACAGAGTAGCCGGGCCGGCGATAGAAGGCTGAGGGTCGGTATAGGCTGCCACATCCAGGCTGGCAGCGCCGGTACATCCATTGTTATCTACAACGGTAACAGCGTAAGCGCCGCCGGAATCGATGCTGAGTTCCGGCTCATTACTTCCGTCCGACCACTCAAATGAAATATAATTACCTACTTGTAAAGTACCGGAGGCACCCGGGCAAAGGCCCGCCGGCCCATCAATATCAGGCTGAGGCGGAGTGAATTCATCTATGGCCAGGCTGGCGGTTTCCAGGCATCCCAGCCCATCCGTAACTTCGACGGAATAGGTACCGCCGCTTACTACCGGTAATATCGGCCCAATCGCGCCGTTCTGCCACTGATAATCATCAAAACCCAAAGTGGCTTGCAAAAAAATCGTATCTCCGGTACAGAGCACCGAATTGCCCAATACGTTCAGGTTGACATTGAGCTCAGGCAATTCGAGCAGGCTTAAAGTATCGGCTGCCGCACAGCCTGCTGCATTGGTCACGGTAATACTATACATCCCGGTACTATCAGCCAGGATGGATGAGGCCATAGAGCCGGTAGACCAGGCATAGGATTGAAAGACGGGATCCACCGCCAGAGGTGTATTGGCGCCATAGCAAATCGTATCCGGCCCGAAGATTTCAGGATTCGCCCCGGGTAAAGCGTTGATATCCAGGGTGTCGGCGCCCCGGCAGCCATATTCGTCCCATACTTCAATGGTGTAAAGCCCGGGGGCGGAGGTAGAGAGTGAGGGCATAAAATCACCGGTAGACCAAAGATAGGCGGAGTAGATCGGGAATACGCTGAGGGAGGCTACTTCATCGGGGCACAGGGCGCCCGGGCCATCAATTTCGGGTTCCGGCAGCGCTACTTCGATGACCGTTCGGAATCCGCTTCCGGAGCAGCCATTGGAATCTACGACTGCCACTGTGTAGGCGCCCGCCTGTGTCACCGGAAGATACCTGCCGATTGCGCCACTCTGCCAGATATAAGAATCGTAGCCGGGCCCGGCGTCTAACAAAATCGTATCGCCGGCGCACAAAATGGAATCGCCGGCAATATCCACCTGGGGAAGTGGATGTTCTATGACCTCCACCTCCTTGGCAATGGCACAATTGTTGCCGGCTGCCGTCACGGTAACCGAATACACCCCGCCGGCATCCACATCAATCTGCTCAGTGGTACTGGTATTGGACCACTGGTAGCTGTCAAAACCAGGGCTGGCCGTCAGGCTGATGCTGTCTCCGGTACAAAAAGAGGTTGGCCCGGAAATGCTGAATACGGGAGTAGCCAATACTTCCAGCCTCAAGGTGTCGGAATGGATGCAGTCCCCGCTTTCTACCGTAACGACATAGACAATATTTCCGGAAAAGTTAACCGGAAACGTGACGGTGGGTTGCGGGCTGTTGGGGTCATCCAGAAAGGCTTCTTCCCCATTGGCGCCCGTCCAGGTGTACGTTTCAAAACCGGTGCTGTAAGTGGCGCTGCCAATTAACTGGAACGGGATATCGCCACTGCATACGGTGCTGTCGCGCCCGGCGTCCACCACCATTTCGTCACAATTGGGGTTAACCGTGCAGTCCAGATAAGGGGCCGCGCTTCCGCCAAAGGAGATATTGAATCCATTGGAAAGGCTGGCGTCATCAAAGAACTCGTTGATGTACATGTAAAAACCCTGGCCGGGATACACCGCCAGCGGAGCGAGGTATCCATTGCCGAACGGCCCTTCGGTTTCGTCTACCTCTCCATTGCCCAGGCCGGTTTGAGGGCAGAAGCCACAATTGAACGTAGTATTGGAAAAGACCCATGCGTAGCTACAGCGGACGGGGCTGCCGAGACTGTCGCAAGGGGTGTCGGCTGCATACAGGGAAAAATCATAATCGATCTCTCCTTCCTGAACAGGGTCAATGGTAAACTCGATGATGCTGCTGTCGGGCATATCCGTACGGAAACGGAAAAAGAGCCATACGCTTTCCGATTCTCCGGTAAGTTGACAGTCCCCCAGCTGATTATTGGCATTGTTGAAGTCGGGTGTTCCCGGCCCGCCCTCCAGGGTGATGAGTTGATCACCGCATACTACGATAGCCCCCGAGCAATCCGCGGTGATTTGTGCCTCCAGGAACCATGGGAAAAGCACGGCCAAAAACAAAAAACGGTTTCTGAGTATCCTGCACCTCATTTCGATAGTTTTTACTATTCCGGCAAGCCGGCTAGTGATGCCAGCAAGTTTAATCGCTATGCATCATGGGATTACAATTTGACAACGTTCAGGGGTGCATTTTCAGGAAGAAGCTGATTGGGCTTCTCCATGCTACTGGGGTAAGAAGAGCGTGTCGGAACTCCGGAGCAGGACTTCCTAACGAATATACAAAACAAAGATAATTTTTTATTCGATAAATTTGGCAACCTCCTGCCATAAACTCGGCAGGCACTTAGTGCTCTGTTAAATATTTAGTGTAGCGTGTTTGCATTGCCCGGAAAATAAACTCATCAGCTGATTTCTCCAGTAGGTGTAATTCTCCTTTCTACCCTTTCCCTTGAGTATAAGACCCAATCACGATAAGAAATGCTGCTTAAGGCGCCTTTTTTTAGTCGTCACACCAGTCCCCGCCGTTTCATTTCGCTTTGAACCAGCTGAAACTCCCGGCTCATATCGCCGGTAACAGAACTGTTCTCCTGTGCCCTCCTGATCAGGTAGGGCACCACTTCGCGCACCGGCCCGTAGGGTACATACTTAGCGACATTGAAGCCCTCTTTGGCCAGGTTGAAGGTAATGTTGTCACTCATTCCATACAGCTGGCAGAAATTGAGGTGAGGGTGGTTGCGGGGAAGGCCTTTCCGCTTGATCAATTCCGCCTGCAGCAGGTTGCTTTCCATATTGTGGGAAGCATTGCAGGAAGCAATATATTCGTAATTATCCACGCAGAAACGAAGCGCCATATCGTAAGCATCATCGGTAGCCGCTTTATTGAAATGGATAGGGGAAGGATAGCCCATTTTTTCCGCCCGGGCCCGCTCCTTTTCCATGTAAGCGCCCCGCACCAGCTTGGCGCCGAGCAGGTATCCACCCTTTCTGGATTGATTGAAGGAATCGATCAGAAACTGCAGGCGGTCCTTTCGATACAATTGGAACGTATTGTAAGCCACCACTCGTTCCCGGTTGTAGCGCCGCATCATGATGGCCACCAGGTGGTCGATGCTATCCTGAATCCAGCTTTCTTCAGCGTCAAAAAAGACGGCCACCCCTTTGCGGGCGGCGACGTGGCAGATCGAATCCAGTCGTTTGAGCACACTCTTATATTCCTTGCGGCTCTCCCGGGTAAAGGATTCTCCTTGCTGCACTGACTCCAGCAGCCCGAAGCGGGCCATGCCGGTGATCTTGGTACTCACCACCGGAATATGCTCCGAACGGGAGGCAAATTCGATCGCCCGGATCGTCTCATTCATCGTCTGGTTAAAATCCGACTCTTTTTCTTTGGCTTCCGCGCCGTAGTCGAGAATAGTCTGGCATTTTTGGCCTGCCAGCTTATCAATCCTGCCCTGGCACTCCAGCAGGGTAGTCCCTCCACAAAACTGTTCGTAAATGGTGTTTTTCACGGCTGTTTCTACGAAGGGAAGGTGCAGGCGTATGGCGGCCAGCCCCAGTCGGGAACCGATTCCCACCAGCCAGTGCTTATTCATCAGGCCGAATAGCCAGGCGGCCTTCTTCAGTTCATCATCCGACTTAATGGCAAAAGCGGCTTGGGTATTCGAAAAATCAACTACCGCTTTCGCTCTGCCCTCCTTGATCGCTAACACCATTTCTCTGATGTATTTAATATCCTGGACAGGTTTACCTATTTCTTCCATTGACAGGCCCGGTTTTTAATTTGACAATTATTCCTCTGATAAAAGCACGTGCAAATGTATGGCACTACTGCACCACCTCATTGATAATTGACGCAAAATAAGTCAGGAATTCCAAATTTCCCAAGCTTTTTCTGCCTGCAGGTGAAGCATGGCCAAACCATTGTGCACAGCTGCTCCCTGCTGACGGCCGCGGGCCATGAATGTGGTTTCTTCCGGATTGTAGACCAGGTCGTACAGCAGGTGCTGCGGGCCGATGTGTTGGAAGGGAATCTCAGGATAGGTTTCTACTTTGGGCAACATACCCAAAGGCGTTGTATTGATGATTAAACGATGATCCTGCATCAGGGTTTCATTTAATCTCTGGTAAGTCAGATACCCCGGTTTATTATTGCGGGAAACCCATTGGAACCGAATGCCCATTTTGCGTAAAACATAGGCTACAGCTTTCGCCGCCCCCCCGGTGCCCAGCACCAATGCCTGCAGGCCGGCAACCTCAGCCCCGTTGTCCTCCAGGAATGTGCGCAGAGATCGCTCAAAGCCGAATACGTCCGTATTGTATCCGGTGAGGCGCCCCTCCCTGATTTTAATGGTATTGACGGCGCCCACCGCCGCCGCGCCTTCGTCCAGCTCATCCAGATAGGCCATCACCTGCTGTTTATAGGGGATGGTGACGTTGAGCCCCCGCAGGCCGGGATGGGCCTTCAACAAAGCTGGCAATGCTTCGATCTTTTCCAATGGGAACAGCTCGTAGTAGTAACTTTCCAGCCCTTCCCTCCGGAACTTCTCATTGAAGTACCGTTTCGAGAAGGAGTGGGATAAAGGATAGCCGATGAGGCCGTAGAGGTGGAGCAGCATTTTATCTGTAAGTGTGTAAGTACCTGGACAAGAATAGTTTTACCTATTTGGCTTCGTAAGCGGAGCGTGAAGTCTTTTGCCCATTGGGTTATAGTTATATCCGTACCTTCATACCTGCTCCCGCTGATCCATTCTTTCCAGTACAAAGACCAGGGCCAGGCCCAGCGCCATAGCCAACAGCGCCGCCAGCAAATGAGCATCACCCACATCGGCAACGAATTGTCCGGGTGTGAGGTTCACCTCTTTGATCACCTTATCGACGATCATACCTTTTTCAATATCTACCAACTCGCCCGCTTCATTCAGGCCCAGCACGGGTTTGCGCCAAGGCCATATCTTATTCAGGGAGCCTAGCATAAAGCCGGTAAGGGTAGCCAGGGTAGGATTGTGATAGTGTTTGAATGTCCAGGACAAGACCCGGGAAAAGGTGCCCAGCCCAATGAGGCACCCGACACCGAAGACGCCTAATATCAGCAGCTTGTCCGGGTCCAGCGTTTTGAGCGCTTCCTTAACGGTGGGGATAATGATGGTGTACATGCCCATCAACAGCAGGATAAAGCTGCCCGAAATGCCGGGCAGGATGAGGGCCGAAATGGCAATGACTCCCGCGATGAAAACAGCAAATAGCGCCGTGCTACCCTCCGCCGGGGCGGCAATGGTGATCAGATAGGCCAATAGGGTGCCCGCAACCAGTGCCATGACTTCGATGATCGTCCACCGGGCTACCTGCCGGCCGATGTAGACAGCCGAAGCAATGATGAGGCCAAAAAAGAAGGCCCACAACTGAATGGGGTAATGCTCCAGCAAGTGGGTAATAAAAAAGACGCCAAAGACCACGCCTGCCGCCATGCCCGCGAGCAATGAAACCAGAAAAGTGCCGTTGGCTTTTTCCCAGGCGGCGCCCAGGCCATCGCGGCGCAAGGTTACCCAAACCTCCGGCCCGAGAATGTTCTTGATGGTTTCGAGCAGAGTCTCGTAAATACCTGTAATGAAAGCAATCGTACCACCGGATACGCCCGGTATGACCTCTGCGATGCCCATTGCCATACCCTTCAGAGCCAGGGCTAATTGTCCACTCCATTTATTCATGGGCGCAAAGCTAAGAAATTGTAAGAGGTAATGGGAAAAAGGGGAAATGTAAAATTCTGCCAATCTTTTCTGGAGGGTGCATGGGTGAGGGCACTCCGTCTCCGCCGGCAGTAGTCCGGCTGCCGGAAACCCTCTCGAAGGAAGTATCCCATACCAGGTTTCATTAATTGTGGCCAGGCAAGAACACAGTACCCCTTTTACACATTAGCCCCTACTCCCCTACTCCTTCACACAGCGGCAGGAAAAATAATTGCTCTTATTCTCCGTAACCCGGGATACAAAGCCTTTACGAGAGCTGAAGTAATAGGTGAGCACCTTGCCGGAACCTTTATCCTGGATGCTGGTCCAGTAGTAGCCAGCTTCCCCCATTTCGGAATAAGCACTGCCGTTATACTGGCCTCCCAGGCTGGCGCCAAAGCCCGAACCACCGCCTTTCGTCAGTTTTTTGAAGGCCTCTTCTCCGGCGCCCCGGCTACCATTTTTGGAAAAGGAATGAGCTTTACCAAACTGGCCGGCCATGGCCCACCATTCGTCATCGGTGGGCAGGCGCCAACCATTGGGGCAAGCATTCATGGCTTCTTGCCAGGTGTACAACCTGCCGGTTTGCTCACACATGGAGTCCTGTTTGTTGTAACAAAGGCCCAGGCTCTGGAAATTCAGGTTTTGCGTCATCCACAATTGGCCGTTGAGGGCCGCCGTACGATAGTAGGCCGAATCGCGGGGATCCAGAATAAAGCGTTGTAAAGCCTGCTCGGCTTCCTTAGTGAATTTGCCGCCCGGATATTCCTGCAGGTATTTGTGATACAGCTTACCGCGGTCCATTGTCCGGGCCTGATCCCAGAGGGATTGCTCTTCCTGCTGTTTGATGGCTATATTCTTGCGGGCATCTTCCGCGAAATTCCCGGTGGGAAAGGCATTCAGATACTCCTGGTATGCGGGAATGGTATTTTCACTCAGTGTAGCCTCGTACTGTTGCCGCTCTTTCTGGTCGCCTATAGCGTTGGGGTCCAGGCGGTTCCCGATGCGGTCAATACTGAAGGATTGCCCATTTTGTTCCACCTCGGCAATGCCTTTATTATTGAACTGTTTAGCTTTATCATATTCGATGGGGATAACCGGGCTTCCCAATTTGTTGATCCAGCCGAATTTTTTATCCCGCTTCACCAGGGCCATCTCCTTAACAAAGGGGTTGACCTCCTCGAACTGAGGCAATATGACCGACTTGGTCATGGAGTTGTAAAAACCCCAGTAATTGCCTTTTTGGATCGCCCAGTAATCCCCGTATTCTTCGGTTTTGAGAACCCGGTCATAGGTCAGTTTACTGCTTTTTTTACTGCCGTTGAATACCCAGGCGAAGATGCCTATCACAACGGCCAGCGCCAGCAGTACGCCGCCGATCAGATACCCCCGGGGTATGCGAAGAGTACCGGGCGCATCCAAACCTGGCGCCGGGGCGCTGCCCAGGACAAAGGGCGTTTCCCCTCGTCGGAGCGCCTCGACCCCCTGGTTGGCTGCTTCCATGTATTTTCCCTGAGGATATTTTTCCAGATAGCTTTGATAGCCATAAACTTCATTTACCCGCAGCGCTTCCGCCCACTCCTGTTCTTCCTTAATCGTTTTAATCCGCGAGTTGGCTTCAATATCGTGCCGTCCTTTGGGAAACTGCTCCAGGTATTTTTCATAGGCTGCCACGATATCCTTTTCCAGGGCAATGCTCCAGGCTGCCTCGTCGGTGAGCTCCAGCAGGCGTTCCTTGGCCTCGCGGGCAAATTCGCCTTCCGGATAGAGGGACAGATAATTTTCGTAAGCCTTGATGGAATTGTCGGCTTCGGCGGCGGCCCAGTCCCGGGCGTCGTCAAATTTCAAACGAAAGATGAGTTGCCCGCCCTCATGGCCCGCATCGAACAGCGGGTTGCCCTCGGGAAGCTGCCGGTAGTGAGAGCGCGTCTGCATGATTACTTCTTCGATCAGGCGGCTGACGTTCAGCTCTGAGGATTTCCCCTGTTTCAGTTGTTGGAGAATGCTCATGGCAAAAGGGCTGTTCTCGCCGGGCTTGCCGTCGTACACTTCTTCGTCGTGACGGCCCGAGCACAGGGCCCAGCGGGACGAGCGGCTGTCCAGGTCATCAATGGCCTCACTGGTGCTGCGCATCTTCCCCTCGACAAAGAGAGAGCCGGAAAAGCAGGAATCCGAGATCAGGAAGGTATGAAAAGCAGGAATATCTTCTATATACCCTTTAACCACGGTGTTGGGGATAAAACCGGCAGGTGAACCCGGCTCGGCGTCGACAGGTATCCAGAAGCCTTTACCGGTCTTTTCGTTGAGATGGCCGTGGCCGGAATAGTAAATGACCAGGTCGTTCTCCTCGCCAAGCGTATTGACCATGGATTCCAGGGCATTGATGACCCCTTCCCGGCTAGCTGCCTCATTGAACAGCAAGACCATATTTTCCGGATCGAACTGGTATTGCCCCTCGAGTATTTCTGCAATATCCTTTACGTCTTTTACCGCATTGGCCAGCTCGGGGAAATGTGCATACTTATCGATGCCAATGCCCAGAAAATGCGCCTTGCGCACCTTTCGGATGTGGGAGGTTACTTCGTTGAGGTCGATGCCTCGGGTCTTGCCGCTTTCCTCAGCCATACACTTGGGTTTGGGTATAAATAGAGTATTGGGGTACTTCCCTATCCAAATCTAATGAAAAATCGGGAAAAAGCCTACCTATCTATTTACCATTACGGAAAGAGGTTACCCCGAGTTGCACAAAGAACGGGGTTGGATTTTTCAAATAATAGCCCAAAACCCTAAAAACTGGAAAGGAGTTGGGGCGTTTCTCACTCATTCTCGTGCCCCCTTCCCTTGGCTTCTCCACCCTGTGCCTGCCGTTCCAGTTCTTCCAGTTCTTCTTTCTCCGCCACCGTAGGCTCATACTCGCTGAAGGCGGGCAGGGTCGGTTGCCCCGCGTCCACCCAGGCGGTGTACCAACTGCTGCCAATGGCGTGCACCGAGGCGCGCATGCGGCCTTCCACCATACCGGACATACGCTGGTGATAAGCAGCGGCGTATTCGCGGCACTGAGTCCGGATGGTCCGCCCCAGGCGCTCTTCGTAACAGTATTGTTTATCTTCGGGATATAGCTGACTGAGTTCCCGTTCGATCGTCAGGACGCTGTCCAGCAGTTCGTGGCTGGCCAGAACGGCCTCCCAGAAGAAGTCTTTTGGATTGTCGAGATACTCGGCTCTGCCGACAAAAAAATCGTAATCCTTATCGGCAAAAAGCTCGGGCAGGCGGCTCTCCCAGAAGGCGTGAATGCCCACCTGGTTGGTGAGCTGCCCGTTGTAGTTTTCCGTGGTGTGCAACGGTACATGGGCATCGCCGATATAGTGCCCCATCTCAGCCGACAGGCGGAGGATACGGCCGGGATCCCGTTTGCGAAAGGCTTCCGTCAGCCGGTACTGCATCTGCAGCAGGTGAAAGGGTACGATGCCATATTCCGAAAAATGATCGACGGCATAGGCCGAGCGGCAGTCGAGGCTGCCTGGCTCCAATCCAAAAAGGGCGCCCAGCGCGTCGCAGTCCACCACCCAGTTGTCCTCGTAATATTGAGGTTGGATGTTTTGTTCAAAAAAGTCCCGGTAGGCGGTAGTGTAAGGCGCTGAGAGTAGCACCCCCTGGTAGCTCAGGCCGATAAAAACCTGTTGCCTGATGGTATCCCGCTGGAGGCGCAGCGTATCGCCCAGAGCAGTGACGGCCCCCACTTCGGTAAACTTCATGAGGGCCTCCGTCCAGTCACGGGGCACCTCCGGGAAGGGATATTCGCCCCAGTGGTCAATGTCGATGTAGTGCCGGACAGCCTCGTGCCGGGTGGCGTAGCGCCGCTTATCGGGATCGACCGCATGTTCGGTGATGAATTCTATGTTCTTTTTGTAAAAGCCAATCATCTCCGGAGGCAGGGTAAATACCGCCATGCGGTTGATCCGCCGGTGCCCAAAGAAGCCCCAGCGCTCCCTGGCTGCGGAGCCAAGAAGCAGCAGTGCAACCCATACCACACCTGTTAAAAGAAAGGCTCTTTTCATGGCTTCAGCAGGGATTAATTCAACAAATTCTTGTCCTGAAAAAAGGAGCTGTACCCCCAGAATAGTTTTTCCAGCACCAGGTGTTGGGCCAGGAGGAAATCCTTTCCGTTCAGGTCGGCGAAGTATCTTTCGATTTCACTACTGTACAGGACGTATTCGCCCGACTTTGCATCCTGTGAGATTATATTTTCCTTGACAATAGGATGCAGTTTCACCTGGGTTGTATCCCCCTGCTTGTTAACCAGGGTGATAATGCTGAAAGGCACCAGGCGGGAAATAGAATCCCGGCCTTCGTAATTGTTGCGGAAAGCCTCCGCGCCTACCCTTTCGAAATTGATCAGGAAGGCCTCCGCACTTCCCTCCTTGAAAGGCCGCCTGATCTCCGGGGTAATGTCATAGAAAGGCCGGATTTCGTAGCCATCGGGGGTGTTTTCCAAAATAAAGGACTGATTGCGCTGCTTGGGGTACTCGATAGACACCGATTGAATATTATCGACCTCTTCGGAAAAAAGGGTTTTATCTCTCCATTCATCGCCGTAGCGGCGAAAGCGAACACTCAGGTTGCCCTCCCAGAAAGGCAAGTGGGCCACATAGGGCTGCTCTGCGCCCTCCATGATCATATAAGTGCCCCGCTCATCGGAAGTGGAGCCGCCCACATAATAGGCCTTGAGTAGATTGCCCTCCTTATCGTACAATTCCACCTTGATGCCCTCCGTGGCCAGCGCCTCCACCATTTTTTCCATAGCCGCCTGAGGAGGCTGATATTTTATCTGCACCCGGGCAATAGCTTCCAGCAAAGGTTGCATTACGGAAGGGCGGGCCTTATACTGCCCATTGTAAAGCCAATAGCCATCTTTGCGTTCCAGCGTGGTGCGCTCTCCCCGCCGGTCGGCAATGAAAATCTTATACACCTGGCCGATATCTTTGACCGCAAAATCACGGTCGGCGCCGGCCAGCGTTGTTTTTTCGTCCTTCCCCTGGCTGAGGTACCAAAACACCCCGCCGCCCAGAAGTAAAAACGCAATCAAAAGTACTAGTGTCCGATTCATCTTTTTTGTTTTAAAAGCTGTGCTCTTCCTATAATATTACTCCCTCCTACCTCGCAAACCTCCTCCTCCGAACCCAACTGTACAGCAGCGCGAAGGCCAGCAGGAAGGCCAAAGGCAGCCCGATATTAAACAATTGCCAGGACGCGCTTTCCTGTTTGGCCTTTACCGTATCCAGCAAGCGCAGGCGAACTTCTTTACCACGAGCCTCAATAACGCCATTGTCATCCAACAGATATTCCAAAGCATTGATCAACAAATCTTTATTAGCGAAGAGGTACCGGTCGAACTCGTTATACCCCAGGGGGCTGATAGACTGATTCCGGGGGTTGATCTTATTCTTGGCCACATCGCCGTCCGAAATGACGATCATTTTGGTGGGCAGGCTCTGAGGCCGGAAAGCCAACCCAAGCTGTTGGAGCCCGTCCAGCATACTTTCGGTAACCCGGTTTTCATACATGGACGGGAAAACACCCTGCAGCGCCATGGCCACCGCCCGGGGCGCCTGGTTAAATTTGGCGGGGTCGAGGTCATAGCGCAGGAAATCGAAGTCCAACTCCATCGGAATGAGCTGCACCCGGGTATTGCGGGAAGACTGTAGCAGCACCGTTTTTTGGACACCGGTCTTGGTTTGTACACTGGTGTCGATAGAGCTGGCGTAAAGCAAGTTAACCGCGCCCAGGCTCTTCACGACCGGGTGGTCCGTTTGCGGGGCTACGACCAGGTGGTAGGGGTAGCGGAAATAATCGAACTGCGGCGCATTGCCTACCATTCCTGTAGCCAACGGGACGGTGGAGCATTGAATATCCAGCACCAGGTCTGGTTGTATCCTTATTCCGTATTTGAACAGGAGGTCATCCAGATTGAGGTCATATTCGTTGGGGTAATAGCTCTTGCGGCCGCGCAGGCTATCCAGGCTGACGGCTACTTTGTCTATCAGCCAGAGCACCTTCCCGCCGTTCATAATGTACTGGTCGATCTTGAATTTGTTCTTTTCTGAAAAGGGCAAGGTGGGTTTAGCGACAACCAGAGCGGCAGCCTCGGCCCCTATATTGACTACACTGTCGAGGTTGACGCGGCCGGTTTCGTAGAATTCCAGAAGGGACTTTTCCAGGTCGGCCGTTTCCATAGGGCTGAGCTCTCCCTGCCCGGTTGTGAAGAGGATACTGGGCTTGCGGGCCAACTGTAGTTTCTGGATAGCATTCGCCAGTTTGTATTCCAGGAGGCCCACCGAATTGTTGAGGGTTACTTCCGGAGGCACCCCCGGCACCTCATTTTCCAGTAGATTGACCGTAAAGCTTCGGTTCTTGTGGTAAATAATAGCGTATGGATAAATCAGTTTTTCGGAGGTGCCTTCCACGCCCTTTACCCTTAGGTTGACCGGGTTGACGCCTTCTTTTGACAATTGCTCTCTCCGTTGGTTGATCTGCTCTGTTGTTCCCGCGCCCGGATCCTCAAACTCGTATTCTATATAGCCGGAGGCCGAACGGAAATCGTCGAGCACATCGCGGGTAGCCGCCTGCAGGCGTTTAAATCCCGCCGGAAAATCCCCTTCCAGCAATACCTTGATGTAAACGACATCGTCCAGCCCCTGCAACAGGTTTCGGGTGGCGCCGGTCAGCGTATAGCGCTGCTCCTCGGTCATGTCCAGATAACCATACAACGCCTTCCCGTTAATGCGTGCATTGGCCAGAATATTCAGAAACAACAACACCCCGGCAAACAGCAACAGCTGTAGCAGCGATTGTACTTTCCTGTTGTTTTTATTTTTCATCTTACTTTTTGTAATCCCAGTCTCTCTCTATTTTAGTGACTATTTAGGTGTTTCGGTTGCATGGTGTCCCGGTATTGCGGCCGGAGGCCCACAGAGGCGCTGCCACTGCCTGGCCACAAAACCATAATACCTGATTTTAAGTATATGGACTGAATTAATGACTGGCTATCCGCCTAAGGTTGAACATAAAGCTACGGAAGTATGTACGTTGTACGAGCCAATGGCAGCCCTTGGGCGTGTACGGTGTACGAGGTTGTCCAACCCTAGTGAATGACTGAATCATTGAATACAAGGGATTTAGGCCAGCTTTCATATTTCATTAATTGTGTCCAGGCACTTACTCATTTACACACTTCCACCCTACCACTTCCTCCTCTCCAGCGACACCAGCGTCATCATGATGAACAGGGCGATCACAGAGAAAAAATATAGGATATCCCGGGTGTCGAGCAGGCCCCGGCTGATAGAGTTATAATGATAATCGATACCGAACATCTGAACCACATCGTCAACCCGGCCGACAAAGGCAGGCAGGCGGCTTAGAAAGTCGAACCCCCAATGTATGAAGAAACAGAGGAAAGCAGCCAGTAGGAAAGAGACGATCTGGTTGCTGGACAAAGAAGACGCAAACAGCCCAATAGCCGCAAAAGCGCCGGCCAGCAGGAAGAGTCCGATATAAGACCCCAGGATAGCTCCCGAATCGAGGTTGCCCTCCGGGGAGCCCAGCTGATAGACGGTATAGTAATAGAGCCCGGTTGGCAACAGGGCAAAAGCTACCAGCAGCAGGCTGGCCAGGTACTTGCCCAGGATAATCTGCAGGTCGGTTATGGGCCGGGTTACCAGCAACTCGATGGTGCCCGCCTGTTGTTCTTCGGCAAAAGAACGCATGGTAATGGCCGGAATTAGAAAAACAAAGATTATCGGAGCTATCTCGAAGAGCTGGTCGAGCGTAGCGTAATTGTAATTCAGCAAGCTGGTGTCCGGAAATACGAACATGACCAGCCCCATGATCACCAAAAACACACCGATGACGATGTATCCGATCAGGGAACTGAAAAATGCATTGGCCTCCTTGAAAAATATGCTTAGCATGTTATGATTGTTCGTTGTTCGGGATTACTCCCTCGCCGGTACATAAACCGGGTTTCGGTCGTTGTAGATGAGCAGGCATTTGTAAAGCTTCTCCTGCACTTCTTCATCCGACAGATCGGCTACTGTGCGCCAGAGTTGCTGGTCGTCCTCTATCCATTCCAGAAAACCCTCCCGGCTAAAAGGGTTTCGCCGCCCGTCCTCAAAATGTAATATCTGCTCCTGAACGGCCGCTACTTTTCGGGGGATGGCGCCTTTTCGAAAGGGCCGGCCGGTCAACGGGTTGTAGGCGGCCATTTCAACCATTTCAGTCTTCTCTACTTCATAGGTGAAATAACCGATGCGCCCTCGGACGCGCAGGCCGGAAAACATCATCGCCTGCTGTTCCGGGGCGGTATCCGGAAGGCGGACGAAGGGCGTACCCTTCAGGCAAATGCCCCAGATAGAATCCAGAAGCAGTTGGCCGCCATCTTTCTTTCGGATATACACTACTTGTGCCATGAATGTTTGCTGGCTGGCAACGAGCTGGGCATCCACGTCCTCCCAGCTCAGTGAAGGGCGGTTGGCCTGCAGTTCTTCAAAAGTCAGGTAAATACCATCCTCAAACTGAAAATTCCTGGTGACCTGTACACTATCCGGTTGTGCTACCATCGTAGTAGCATCCAACAAAAACAGGATATATATTAGGTACAACGGGCGTTTCATGATCTATTGGGTCAATTTTTGAAAGACTTCGTCGATCTCGTACACTTCCTTCCGCAATTCCAGCAGTTTGATGTGGTGTTCTACCGCAAAATCGAAAAGGGCCGGCCGCAGGTCGGCATCCGGGCCGGCAATAAGCTGAAAGCGGTTTTTTCCCAATTCGCGAAGTTCTTTCAGCTGAGAGATCGCTGAAAGCGCCTTTTGAGGGGGCGCCTTTTGGAACTCCACCGTCACGACTGATTCGGCGGCAATGCGGCGTTGCAGGTCCTCGATAGAATCATTGGCAACGATCTTTCCCCGGTTGATAATCAGTACCCGGTCGCATATCGCCTTGACTTCCTGCATGATATGCGTAGAAAAAATGACGGTCTTTTCCTGCCCCAGCTGCCTGATCAGCTTCCGGATATCCGCCAGTTGGTTGGGGTCCAGGCCGGAAGTAGGCTCATCGAGAATGAGCACCTCCGGGTCATGCAGCATGGCCTGCGCCAGGCCTACCCGTTGACGGTACCCCTTTGACAAGGCCCCGATCAGCTTGTGCTGTTCCCGTGCCAGGCCGGTCATTTCGATCATCTCATCCACCCGTTGCCGGGCCTTCTTCAACTGGTGCAGGCCGGCAATAAAGCCCAGATACTCCCGCACGTACATATCTTTGTAGAGGGGGTTGTGTTCGGGGAGGTAACCGATCCGGCGCCGTACCTCCATGGGATCCTTCGAAACGTCGAACCCACAAACGGTGGCCGTGCCCTCATCTGGCGGGATGAAAGAGGTAATGATCTTCATTGTGGTAGTCTTGCCTGCACCATTCGGGCCGAGAAAGCCCAGCACCTCTCCGGCTTTTGCCTGGAAGGAGACGTGGTCGACCGCTCTTTGAGTTCCGTATATTTTGGTCAGGTTCTGTACCGTTACCGACATTGTATTTGCTGCTTTAAAAGGCCCCGCAAAACTACTAAATTTATGAGAACTGCCCGGCAATCGGGCAGACAGAGTGAAGGGCAATGGTTCGGTTGTTAAGGCAAACAGGCAGTTTACTAACGCATAGGGCCCGTTTACTATCTAAAAAACGATTCTTAAAGTTTTGTTAAGTATTTGCGCATGGGTATAAAGCGAACGAATGCACAATAAATAAATCGCTTATTACTTTATACAAATGCTTTGGTTACAAATATGTATTTTCCCGAGACGATCTGTAAATAAAACATACCTCCAATGAGCATCCGATCCACTATCTTGTTATTTCTTTTGCCTTTATCCGCTCTGGGCCAGCTTGAAAGCCTGATCAATAAGAAAGACATCATCTGGGCGGCAAAGGTTGAGTCAGTTCTCAGCTTTGATGTTAGCAATGGCGCCCTTCCTCCCCAACTGCTTGAAATTGTGCCGGTTAAAGCCATGCAGGACAACCCTGAGGCGCCCCTCTCCCAACCCTTTACAGAAAAACTCACCCGTATGATCGGCCAGGGGGCTCTTCCCGCTTACGCCGACAAAACTTTACAACAGCCGCTCACTCCGGCTGAAGCCCGCAGCCGCATGTTTGCAGTTGATACGGTCATCATCTTTGACCCGGAGACTTATGAAGAAAAAATACAAATCATTTCAATCGATTTGCTGGGAGAAACGCCTTTTTTTATCACGCAGCAACTCTGGTTGTACAATGGAAAAACCAACGAACTGGAAACAATCGCTCTGGCCATTGCTCCGGCAGTTAGCAACCCCGGGAAGGCAGGGGAGTATCAACCCCTGCTGTGGTACAAATTGCCACCGCCTCGAAAAAGCCTGTTCAAGCTAAAGTCCCCGGCGGTGCAGTTCGCGGCCTTTATCCGATACGATATTTCAGAAGAGCATATAGAAGTGCTGAAAGGAAAGGAAACCCCGCTCAAGGAGATTCTCATTGAAAGGTTTAAAGCCGGAGAGCTAATGGGATACGACCAAAAACGCCAACCCCTCGGGGCCGCTTCCACCGATGATATTTTCGTACAGAAGGATACCATTATTACCTTTGACCCCGAAACGTATGAGGAGCAAGTGCAGGTCGTCCGCCTTGAATTTGGCCCGTCAGATATTTCGGATTTTCGAGTCCAGCAAAACTGGTTTTTCGCGCCCTCCCGCAACAGTGTGCAATGCCATACCCTCGCCGTCGGGCCGGCCATATCGATCATCGATGAGTACGGCGCTCAGCTGGCGCTGCGGCCATTGTTTTTCTGGCGAAGAGAGTAATCTACACCGTGACTATTCAGCAGTTCGCTATTCGCTCTGCCATGCCCTAAAAGCAGGAATCCAGGCTTGATGAACCAGTTCTTTGCTCTTAGCCCAGGTTTTGGGCAGGTTCCTGCGAACTGCGAATGGCTGAATAGTTACTCTACACCTTAACCATATCGCCAACAAAATCCTTTACCGGAAGAACCCGGCCGCGGGCGTTGGTAATATCGAAGTAATTGGCCCATCCTTCATCCCGCACGGCCTTTTCCAGCATGTGAACATGGCCCAGGTTGGGCATTTTCCATACAGCCAGATAACGGTATTCTGAATCCAGGGGCGCCGTTTCGTCACAGACAGCGAAGCCCACCAATTCTACATTCAGGCCCTGCATCCGGTGGACACCGGGGGCGAACATTGCCAAGAACTCTTCCCGTTGTTCACAGGGCAGGTCATTCCATTCGGGGCGCGGCTTCCATAATTCTACATAGAGGAACATAGTGGCCTTTTTAAATTAACAAATGAGCGGGCATACCGCCAGCTCCTTTTTGATTCCGCACTTAAGATACCCTGAGGAAAAGAGCGGGCGAATGACCGATCGCACTTAAGGCGCTGACTTTTCGCATCGCATCCGCTCTAGCTTAATTTTTAAATGTTTAATTTTAGCCGGAAAGGAGTAACGAACCTATGCGAAAAGCCTTTGCGATTTTTGGGTGTTGCTTGCTGGCGCTTGCCATAAGTGCCCAGGCCACTTTTATTATAGATGAATTTCCTCCGAATACTCCCGAACCGGACTCCCTGTTCCTGAGCGGCTCCATCAACAACTGGACGCCAAATGACCCGGATTTTTTGTTTGTCCGGGACACTTCCGGGCGGCTTTTCCTAACCCTCCCCGGTAAGCAATCCTTCGAGTACAAGATCACACGGGGCTCCTGGAAGCGGGTGGAAACCAATGAATTCGGCCAATTCATCAACAACCGCCAGTACCAGGGCGGGGCCCAGGGTGATACCGCCTTTCTGAAAATACTGAGTTGGGAAGACCTTCCCGTCAACCCACGCCATGGTTGGGCCACCATTACTATCACAGAGACGCCAAAAAACACGCCGCCAGACGCATCTCTTTACGCTGTAGGGGGGTTCAACGACTGGCACCCCGGCGATCCTGCTTATCAGTTGGCCCCCCTGGGAAACGGGGCTTTTCAGGTGCGCATCCCTCTCATGGAGGATACCACCTACTACAAGTTTACCCGTGGCAGTTGGGAAACGATCGAGGGGCGGCGCAATGGCCGGGCGCGCATCAACCGCCAGTATATCCTCCATGAACAAAGCTCAAAAAACGTAACGGCGGCCATTGAATCCTGGGAAGACCTGGCGGGCAACCCCATCAACCTGTATACCTTTTTTCTGCTGCTGGCTGCCTTCCAGGGCCTGTTGCTGATACTCGCGATCAATACCCTGCAAGATAACAACCGGGCGGCTAACCGGGTATTGTCTGTCCTCCTGCTTATGCTGTCCGTAGCGCTGGCCGGAAGAGTCTCCACCTACGACCGGGATATTTTCAACTGGATACCTCGCCTGCTGGTGCTTCCCGATTTCATTTATTTCCTCTATGCACCCATTTTTTTGTTGTACATAAACCGGCTGCTGAGAACCCCCGCCCGAAATAAGGGGGGAATCAACTGGTGGCATTTCGTCCCCTTCCTGCTACAGGTAGCTTTTTATTTTCCCCTGATCCTGATGCCAAAGGGTGAATTTATCGCCAAAGTAGTCAACCAGGAGTTTAAACCCTTCTTTGCCTGGTCCGGTGGTTTGGCGCTGGTATTCAACGCCGTATACTGGTTCCTTTGTCGGCGCACCATTCGGCAATACGAGCGCGAATCCGGAGACACCCTTGCGTTTGAACCCAACCTGGAATTTCTCCGGGTCGTGATGTGGCTGAAATTTGCCTGCCTGATCATCTGGGCAACTACTTACCTCATCGGTGGGCTGGGCCTCATCCTGGCAACAGACCTGAGCTTTATGACCGAAATAACCACCGATACGCTCTGGGTTGCTTTTTCTCTGACGGCATTCTTCCTGGGCTACTATACCATGCGCCAACCCGAAATCTTCAAGCTTCCCGCCTCAGATACGCCACCTTCCGAACAAGGGCAGGAAGAAGAAGAAAGAGCCGCCTCTATGGGGGAAGAAGAAATGAACGAGATCAAAGAGCAGCTGGAACAGGCCATGGAGGAAAGCCAACCCTACCGCAACCCGGGCCTCAACCTTCACTCCCTGGCCGAAATGGCCGGCACCAGCCCCCATTCTTTGTCCAGGGTTATCAACGAGGGCTACGGCATGAACTTCAACGACTTCGTCAACTCCTACCGAATCGAAGAATTCAAACGGATCGCCCAACAAGAAGATTATCAAAACCATACCCTCCTGGCCATCGCCTTCATCGTCGGATTCAATTCCAAATCGGCATTCAACCGCTCCTTTAAAAAACTGGAAGACTGCACTCCGAGAGAGTACCTGAAAAGAGTAGTGGGCTGAGCGGATGCTTGCTGTATAAGGGTCGTTTCATGATCTGCAACCCTTCTGTGCAGAAAAGCTTGCCTCAGATTATAATCTGCGGCGATTTGTTGAAGTATTGTAAATAATTTTGCATCGTGAACATTACAACTTTACGAATCTACTTATTAAACCAAAACCTAAGACTAGTAAAACGATGAAAAAATTTACGCCCTACCTCTTATTTCTGATTCTTTCCCTCTTCTCCTGTAATAAGGACCAACTGCAGGAAGGCCTTACTGAAGAACGCGAACTGAATATCGTCCATGTAACCCAGCACGACGGCGCTCCATTCAGCACGGAAGCCAACGGGCAGGAAGTATCCACCCGGACCTTTGCCAGCGGCCCCGGTGGTGGTGTCATGATGCAGGCTTTCTACTGGGATCCCCCCGCCGGCGGCGTATGGTGGGACACCATCAGCAGCAAACTGGAAGACTGGTCCAGCGCCGGCATTGAATCCATCTGGTTACCTCCCGCCTCCAAAGCACAAGGGGGCGCCACCTCCATGGGCTATGACCCTACCGACTATTTTGACCTGGGGGACTACAACCAGAACGGAACGGTCGAAACCCGCTTTGGGTCAAAAACCGAACTGGCCAGCCTGATCAGCGATGCCCACGCCCAGAATATGAAGGTGTATGCCGATATCGTACTCAACCACAACAGCGGCGGCCAACTGGAAAACAACCAATACACCGGCGGCCAGACCTGGACGGACTTCACCCAGGTAGCGTCCGGCAAATTCCTCCGCACCCAACACGACTTTCACGCCAACTGGGTGCATACCAACGATGAAGGCTACTTCGGAGGCTTCCCCGACCTGTGCCATGAGGTGCCTTTCGTTCAGGACTGGCTCTGGAAAAGAGCTGACGGCGTAGGTAAGTACTACAAAAACAACATCGGCTTTGATGGCTGGCGCTTTGATTATGTAAAAGGCTTTGCTCCCTGGGTCGTAAGCGAATGGAATAACTACGTAGGGGGTTTTTCAGTTGGCGAACTTTGGGACAGCAATGTCGATTATCTGAACTGGTGGGCCAATGAAGCCAACAGCAGTGTTTTCGATTTCGCCTGCTATTATAAAATGAATGACGCCTTCGACGGCAACAACCTCAGCGTCCTTTACGATGATATGATGTGGAAGAGAAATCCATACAAGGCTGTGACCTTTGTGGCCAACCACGATACGGACGAGATTTGGAATAAGATGCTGGCCTACGCCTACATCCTGACCCACGAGGGCTACCCCACCATCTTTTACCGGGACTATGAAGAATGGCTGAACAAAGAGAGGCTGAACAACCTGATCTGGATACACAACAATAAGGCTACCGGAACTACCTCTATCCTCTATGCTGACAATGATGAGTACGTGGCCCGCCGGAATGGCTACAACGGCCCGGGCCTGATCGTTTACCTCAACAATTCCAACAACTGGCAGCAGAGATGGGTGCCAACCAACTGGAACAATACCCAAATCAAGGATTTTACAGGGCATTCCAACTGGTACCCTACCACGCAGGGGGGAGGTTGGGTGCAAATTCAGTGCCCGCCTAAAAGCTATACGGTCTGGTCGCCGAATATTTGAGAGAGCGTTCGGGATTCGGAAGTTCGTAGTTCGTTAGTGATGAGGGCAACTGACAACTATCCGACATCCAGGAGCGAAATATAGCCCCAAATAGGGCCCAAATTATAATATGCAACGACTGGGCCTCTCAATTATTCTATACTTGCTCTCGAAATGCGCGTCAGGACAATCCAGAGTGCATTTCCAATAGATACGGAAAATACAGTTTGAGTAATAGGTAAGTGCCGGAGTTGCTTTTCAGAGCTCCGGCATTTTTTTTATACCTGCCTACCCTTCAAATACCTCTGCCCAGAATCTCCCCTTCTCATTAATACTTCCCGCTGCTAAAATTGTTATTCTTTATAAGGACGTTCCTGCAGCTTAGCAAATTTCATCTCTCGATATAATTGCAAAACCCAAAAAAACCTTTATCATGAAAAAGAGAAAATTTGCTTTAGTGCTCAGTGGCGGTGGCTTCAAAGGCGCCTTCCAGGTAGGCGCGCTGAATTATCTTAAAGACAACTGGGGCCAAATCGCGCCCAACACCGGCCCCATGCATTTCGACATCATTGCCGGTGTTTCTGTTGGCGCCCTCAATGGCGCCATGATAGCCATGAACAAGCAGGAGGAATTAAATGAACTTTGGGAGCAGGTCGCCCAGAACGGTGTCGAGGAAATCTACACCTCTCCCTTCATAGATACCAAAGCTCAGGGGGAAGAACCTAAGTTCAAGTTCAATGCAGAAGTACTCAAAGAGCAATTTCTCCCCGAATTCACAGTCAACGCCAAACTGTGGGATGGCATTAAGATGTTGTTCTCCAAAAAAGCCCGCCAACAGTTTATCGAAAAAACGATGGAAGATGCAGCCAACAGCATCGGTTCCCGAATCGCCAACTTCCAGAATGTTGCAGACAATACTCCGCTCTACAAAAAACTGCAACGGATCATGGACAAAAACGCCATCACCGATTGCCAATACCTATGCGGCTTCGTTTCCCTTGATGACGGCAACTATACTTCTGTCCCCAGTAGCCACTTTCTTGAAAACGAGGATTTCATCAATGGCGTCCTGGCCTCTACCGCCATGCCGATCGTCTGGAAACCCGTACCCGATATTCGTACTGCCAACAAACGCATCCGCAACTCGGTCGATGGGGGCATCCGCAACAATTCGCCGCTGGGTGATGTGATCCAGGCCATCCAGGACGACCCGGAGAAGGATGTGGATTACACCATTTTTATTATCAACTGCGGCACCGGTTCGGTCAAGGAAAAGGACTTCAGCCGCTCCAATATTTTCCAGATCGCCCTGCGCTCTCTGGAAGAGATCACGCTGAGCGAGATTTTCAACAACGATATCCGGCATTTCCTGCGCATCAATGAGATCGTCTGCCAGGCTAAGGCCGCCGGCATCGAGGTGTTTAAAAATCAGGAATGCCCGCTGCGGGAGTTCAAAACCATACTGATCGAGCCCGCCGAAGACATCCTCGGCGATATGCTCTGCGCCAACGAAGCGCTCATCCGCCGCAGGATGAAACACGGACAGCAAAAGGCGCAGGCTTCTGTACAGGTTTTTGCCGGAAATGGGATGCCAGCCTAAGAAGTGACGCCTCCCCCGATAACCCCCAAAGAGCAAAGAGGTGTCGCTTCCTACCCCCCTCCGAAGTGACGCCTCCCCCAATAACCCCCTGAAAACAAAGAGGTGTCGCTTCCTACCCCTCTCCGAAGTGACGCCTCCCCCAATAACCCCCTGAAAACAAAGAGGTGTCGCTTCCTACCCTCCAGTGACGCCTCCCCAACCCTGAAAACAAGAGGTGTCGCTTCCACCCCCTCCAGTGACGCCTCAAACCAAACAAAGAGGTGTCGCTTCCTCCCCCAGTGACCTCCCAAAACAAGGTGTCGCCCACCCTCAGTGACGCCTCCCAATAACCCTGAAACAAGGGTCTCCTACCTCAGTGGCCTCCCAACCCTGAAACAAGGGTGTCGCCTACCCCTCTAGTGACGCCTCCCCAATACCCCTGAAAACAAAGAGGTGTCGCTTCCTACCCCTGAAAATTTCACCAACAAGTGTTATCCTTTGCACGCAGGCCACACCTCTTCTCCAACAAGAATCCTTACGTGGAGGCGTCACCTGAGAGCCGTTGCCTCTTGCTCCCATCTCCAATATTCCTTATCTTAAGCCAAATATCTAGCTATGAAACACACCACTACCAACCACCATTACGCAGAACTTCACGCCGATAACATATATCATATTTACAACCGAACCAACAATCGAGAACTTCTTTTCCAATCAGATGATGACAGAAAATTTTTCCTTAAGAGGTACCAGAAATACATTTCTCCCTGCGCCGATACGTATGCCTTTTCATTATTACCCAACCATTTTCATTTCCTGATTAAAGTAAAAAACCAGGGCGAAATCATCGCTTGGATCGAAAATTTAAATCTAAAAGATCGTACCAAAACGCAAAAAGCGCTTCTCACAGCTGATATTGAATCTCGAACTGTTCACAAAGTCCTGGAAAATCAATTCCTCCGATTATTCACCTCTTACGCAGTAGTGTTCAATGATCGCCACCAAAGAGATGGCAATCTTTTTAACCGTCCATTCAAGAGAATAGAAGTGGAAAATGAAGGCTACTTTACTTATCTCATATACTACATCCATTTCAATCCACAAAAACATGGAATCGTGTCAGACTTCACAAGCTATTACTGGAGTTCTTACCGTATATTCCTCTCCAGTGCCCCGACTCATCTCTTCAGAAAAGAGGTATTAGAATGGTTTGGAGGGTTAGAAGCCTTTATACAATTTCATAGGATGGATGAGGGGTTTGAAAAAATTTCAGGCTTGATTGTAGAAGACGAATAAGAAGTGACGCCTCCCCAATACCCCCCCCAAACAAAGAGGTGTCGCTTCCTGCCCCCCTCCGAAGTGACGCCTCCCCCAATAACCCCCTGAAAACAAAGAGGTGTGCTTCCTACCCTCTCAGTGACGCCTCCCCCAATAACCCCCTGAAAACAAAGAGGTGTCGCTTCCTACCCCTCTCCGAAGTGACGCCTCCCCCAATAACCCCCTGAAAACAAAGAGGTGTCGCTTCCTACCCCTCTCCGAAGTGACGCCTCCCCCAATAACCCCCTGAAAGCTTCACCATCACATGTTATCCCTTATGCGCAGGCGACACCTCTCCTCCAGCGAGAGTCTTTACGTGGAGGCGTCACCTGTCACGAAGGGGCAGGCGACACCTCTCCTCCAGCGGGAGTCTTTACGCGGAGGCGTCACCTGTCACGAAGGCGCAGGCGACACCTCTTCCTCCAGCGGGAGTCTTTACGTGGAGGCGTCACCTGTCACGGAGCCACACCTCTACCGAGGCCCCTTCCTTGCCCCTTTCCAGAGCAAGCCCGAGTTGGGAGAGGCTTTCCCGGGCGGAAGCAAGGGACGAAAAATCCATTTCCACCTTCAGTTTGGCATCGGTGGGCAGGCAGGTATGGTTGGCCACCGGTACGTTTAGCTCCTGGGTGAGGAAGCGGGCCAGGTGAGCAGGTGTGATGTGTACCAGCAGCGCCGTCTTGTTGGCGCCATCTACATACTGAATAAAATCTTTATCCGGCTCCGCCATGATTGTTGACAGCGCCACACTATCCTTCACCACCAGGTGGTAAACCTCCGGAACGCTTGTCCATTTCAGCTCGATGCCGAACCTGCGCTTCAGTTCCCGGAGAGTCCAAGCCTTTCCATCCTCCAAAGAGTAATAAGCAGAGGAAAAGACAATATCAAGTTTGGGATCCTGCCGCCAATTCTGCTGGTGAAGCTGGGTACTATCCAGACCTAGCAGAAGAGGAAGAACTTTAGATAAAGGGTAGTTCTGAAAACGGATGAAGGCGCCGCCTTTCTGCCCCCTCACCTGCACCACAGGCGCTACTGCTTCCGTGGAGCTTTCTTCCAGATTGAAAGAGAAGGGGAGCTCCGCCCCAATATTGAAAGCAAAAGCCACTGGTATGAGCCAGCGTTTCCCATGTTCATCCTCCACCACGATCTTATCAAAATACACGGTGCTGGCTGGCTGTATTTTATACAGTGCCTTAAGCAAAACCGGGCTTTGCAAGCTGTCGGCCACGTATAATTCCGGGTGCCGGCGCCAGTTGTGGATGAAAAGGTGAAACCCCCGAATGGACAGATCGGCATTTCCGATGCGCAGTTTCAATTCTTCCTTAATATTGCTGCGAAAGTCTGCCAGGTGGTAATTCTCACTGGCAGGTGAAGCCAACAGCTCCCCCCATTCCAGGCTGACATCCGCTCCTTCGAAAGCAGTATATTCCGGTAAGGCCAGCCAATCGTACCCGGTGCTGAGCAGTTCTGAACGATGGGCCTCTGACGCCTCAAAAAGCTGATCCCGGCCGGTGAGCAGGCGCCGGCGAGTCTTAAAGCCTGGCACATGAACGATCTTATATCTCCGGTTATGCCGATAGAGATCGTAAATATGGCGGGTGGACTCCTCGGCGGTATCGATGCGCAACAAAGGGCGCCGCCCGGATTCCTGGATCAGCTGGAAGCCAAAAACATCTCCATCGTAGCGAGGCCGGGGTACGGGTACCTCCGGATGATACTCCTCGAAAGGGTCCGCTACCTTGATCAAAACGGATTGCACGATGGTACTATCCGTTTTGGAAAACAGGCGGACCGCCAGCACATCGCCCGGCTGCAGGCCCTGCTGCAGGGTGGTGGCCACCGAAGTTTCCAGACGGCGCCCCTGGAATCCCGGGTAAGAAAACCAAAAGGAAGAAAACCGGCTGTACGGCTCCCGGTGAATACTCACCACTTCCACTTCCTGCTCGCTTTCATACTTCAGTAGCCTCAATTCCTGGCCAACCATATTCCGGAATGCTGAAATTTCAATTTCGATGCTACCGCTATATACCTCCGGGTTGGCGTACTTCACCAGAGGGATTTGAAGGCCGCCCCATTCTACGGTATAAGGGCTCTCCCGTTCCGGCCGCTCGTTGATATTGAGGATATCCTGCCGTTGGGGCGGCGGCTCCGAAACGGGGGCGACAGCGGGCTGGCAGGCCCAAAGGCTCAGGGCCAACAGCAACATCGGACAGGTGCGAATGGACATAGATTGGTCTTTGCCCTAATATCTGGTTTGTTACCAAAACAAACAAGCAGGGAGTTGCTAATGAAGTGTTAAACTTAAGGAGGCCTGAAAGGAAAAGAGCTTCAATCCGCTTTTCACCGCCAGGGGGTTCAGATGATTATGATATTCTTCAGACAGGATGGGACAGAATATCAACTCTTGTCCAGTGCTATTTTTGAAAAAAAATGTTAAAATTCCGCCATAAACAACTGGTTTCCAATGCATAAAAACCTAAAAAAACAGCCTCGATGTAAATTCAGCATTTCCTATGCCACTTTCAGGAAAGGCGAATAATTGGTACCTTTACCCAAAAGCCCATGCCTCTCCAATCCAACCCCGAACTCGAGCTGGCCTATGAATACGTATGCTACACCAACAAGAGCATCTTCCTGACGGGTAAGGCAGGAACCGGCAAGACCACTTTTTTGCACAAGATAAAGAAGGAAGCACCTAAGCGCATGGCCATAGTGGCGCCTACGGGGGTAGCCGCCATCAATGCTAAAGGGATGACCATCCACTCCTTTTTTCAGCTGCCCTTCGGCCCCTATTTGCCAGGCAACGCCCGGGAAGCGGCCCGCCAGCGACGGTTCTCCGGCGAAAAAATCCGCCTGATCCGCAGCCTCGACCTGCTGGTTATCGATGAGGTCAGCATGGTGCGGGCCGACCTGCTGGATGGGATCGACGATGTGTTACGGCGGTATAAGGACCCCAGCAAACCCTTCGGCGGCGTGCAGTTGCTCATGATCGGCGACCTCCACCAACTACCGCCGGTGGTAAAAGATGAAGAGTGGTACCTGCTGCGCGACCACTACCGCACGCCCTACTTTTTCGGAAGCCTCGCCCTGCAGGAAGCCCAGCCGATCGTGGTCGAGCTGAAACACATCTTCCGGCAGTCGGACGACACGTTCATCCGCCTGCTGAACAAGGTGCGCAACAACGACATGGACGCCGGCGTGCTGGCAACCCTGAACAGCCGCTTCGACCCAAATTTCCAGGCCAGAGAAGAGGACGGGTACATCACCCTGACCACTCACAATGCTTCGGCGAATGAGATCAATGCCCAAAAGCTGGCCGGCATCTCCCAAAAGGTGCATACCTTCCAGGCCGAAATAACCGGCGATTTTCCCGCTCACGCTTATCCTGCCGACGAAGTGCTCGAGCTGAAAACCGGAGCACAGGTTATGTTCGTCAAGAACGACACGGAGCGCGAGAAACGTTACTACAATGGTAAGATCGGACAGGTCACCCGTATCGAAAAGGATGAGGCCTACGTGCTCTGCCCCGGCGAAGCGGAGCCGATCGTGGTGGCCCGGGCTGAATGGGCCAACGTAAAGTACAGCCTGAATGAACATACTAAAGAGGTGGAAGAGGAAATGGTGGGCTCCTTCACCCAGTTTCCCCTACGGCTGGCCTGGGCCATCACCATCCACAAAAGCCAGGGGCTCACTTTCGAGCGCGTCATCCTGGACGCGCAGGCTGCCTTCGCTCATGGCCAGGTGTACGTGGCGCTCAGCCGCTGTAAAAGCTTTGAAGGCATCGTGCTGATTTCTAAAATCACTCCCTCCAGCGTCCGTACGGATGGGAGGGTCAAAAGCTTCTCTGAAGAGGCGGAAAAAAACGCACCCGGCCCAGCCCAACTGGAGCAGGACAAGACGGCTTATCAGCAATCGCTCATCCTCGAACTGTTCAGCTTTAAAGCCTTGAAAAGGGCTTTCAACCAAATGAACCGCGTGCTGCTGGAGCACGAAAACAAAATGCTGCCCGGCGCTTTACAACAATTTAAAACGCTCGCAAGCCGGGCCGAGGAGCAGGTCTTTCCAGTGGGGGAAACATTCAGGCGACAGCTTCGGGGTTTATTCGCCCAAGGGGGCCTGCCGGAAAAAAACGAAGAAATCCAGGGCCGCATTCAAAAGGCGGGCGCCTGGTTCGCCGAAAAGGTAAAGAGCGAACTTCAGCCTGCTGCCCAAGGCATCGAGGTCATTACTGATAATCAAAAGATCAGAAAGACTGCTTTGGAGACGTTGGAAAAGCTGCAAAGGGAAATCTTCACCAAAATCGCCTGCTTTACCGCCATCCAAAGCCGGTTCACCACCCAGGCCTACCTTCGCACCAGAGCTCATGCTGACCTGGATTTCCAGGCGGCCCGGCAAAAGGCGCCAACAGCCGCCCCGAAAAAAGTGGGCCCCCAGGACACCGCTCATCCGGAGCTGTACGCCCGCCTGGAACAATGGCGCAAAGAGGCCGCCGACGAACAGGACGTGGCGCTCTACATGGTGCTGCCCACCCGCTCCCTGCTCGATCTGGCCGAGAAACTCCCGCTGAACAATGCCCAGTTAAAAAAGATTCACGGCATCGGTAAGGGCAGAGCCAACCAATACGGGGCCGAACTCATCAGCCTTATTGAAAGCTATTGTGCAGAAAACGATATCTCTACTGCCTCCCTTCTAATGCCGGAAGAGGAGGAAAAACCGGCGAAGCCACCCAAGGCCGATACCAAAAAACTCAGCTTCGAGCTATTCCAATCGGGTAAAACCGTTCAAGAGATCGCCGGGGAGCGCGGCCTGGTAGCTTCCACCATTGAAGGCCACCTGGCCCACTTTATCAGCCAGGGTGAACTGAGTGCCGCAGATGTTATCCCGGAAGAAACGGCCGGAAAAATCAGGCAGTTCCTGACGGAGCACCCGGGGGTAACCACGCTATCAGAAGTTAGAACTCATTTTGACAATGCCTATTCTTATGGAGAGATCAAGATGGTGATGGCGGAGATGCAAAAGGCGAAAATGGAAAGTGCGAAGCCGGAAGGCGGAAGTGGAAAATAGGAAAATCCTACTATTTGGCCTTTTCCAACAAGCCTTTGTCCTTTCCAGGCGTTTACTCCTTGAATAAGTTTTAAAACAACCTTGTATGTTAACCCGCGCCTTTCTACTATTTGCTTTCTGTACCCTATCCACAGCCCTTTCCTCCCAAAGCGGGCAACAACTCCTGGAGCGGAAGGAATACGAAACCGCCCGGGTTGCTTTCGAAAATGAACTCCGGCAGGACGAGGAGTCCGTAGAGGCGCTGCTCGGCATGGCCCGGCTCTATGCGGAAGAAGCTTACACCCTATACAATCCCGACACGGCTTACATCTACCTCCGGGAAGCGCAGCGGCACATCCGTAAGCTCTCCGGTGGGCAGCAGAAAAAGCTGGAACGGGCGGGGTTGGACAAATCAAGTATCCGGCGCCTGAAGAACGAGATTCGCGACAAGGGGCTGCTTTTTGCCATCGAAAAAGGAGGCAGTGAAGCCCTTACCCAATATATGGAACACTACAGCCGCCTGGACAGTGACAATGAGATGAAGGCCATGCAGGCTTTTTTGCAGGCTCGCTTCGAAGAGTTGCAGCGAGCAGGTGCGTACGAAGGCCTTCGCGATTTTGCCCGTTCCCGGAAACGAGATATCCGGGAGTACCTTCCCGGACTGGCCGATCCCCTTCAAAATGCCATTTTTGATGCCTATTTCCGAAACAGAGACAGTACCCACCTGAACAGCCTCTTCAATCTGCTGGCCGACTACCCTGAAGCAGCCGCCCGACTGGATGCTCCCCTGAGTAAGGTGCTCTGGGAACAGCCCTTTATTGCTCAGGCAGAGCGTTACCTGCGCGGCCTGGATCACAGCCAACTGCCCCGAACGATTCGCGTGGTCTACTATTACCACTACATTACTGGAGATTGGGGCGACCTGCTGGGCTTTCAAAACCGCTACCCCTTATATGCCGATTCCTTCAACATTCAAGCCGCCATCACCATCGCCCGCACCGCACCCGATCTCGGGCTGGGCTTTACCGACGGCCGCCTGCCGGTATATCAACATTATATAGAGTTGGCTGCGCCTGTACATCAGGCTTTCGTAGCTTTGCAGCAAATCATTGCCCGCAGCCTGGAACGCGGGCAATGGGAATCGGCCGCCGCCACCGTCCGTCAATTTGCCCCTTACTTTGGAGAAGGCGATTCCCGGATAGCCAGCCTGCTCGACATGCTGGCGCAGCCGGAAGAAGGCGTGGCCCCCCTCCCGATCAGTGAGGCTGTCAATTCGGAGCTCGGCGAATACGCCCCGGTTATCTCCGCCGACGGGCAGCGCCTTTTCTTTTGCCGCAATAGGGGCAACAATGAAGATATCTTCGCCGCTCGCCGGGAGGGTGAAAGCTGGGGCAACCCCTACCCTATCGAAGCCCTGAATACCGCCGAAAACCACGAGGCGCCGTTGGCGATCAGCACAGACAATACCACCTTATTGATGTACGACGGCGGCATCGTCAAATACACCGATAAACAACCGGACGGATGGTCGGCGCCCCGCAATTTCTTTTCCGGCCCTTATGCGCCCGAATGGCAAGGCAGCACTACCTTCGCCAGCAATCGCGAAGCCGTCATCTTTGCCGCCCGGTCGATGGACATCATTGGCGCCCGCAACGACGACAATATCGACCTGTTTGTTTCTCAGCGGCAGCCTGATGGGAACTGGGGCCCACCCGTTAACCTGGGGCCCATCCTGAATACGCCGTTCGAAGACCGTTCACCCTTTTTGCATCCCGATATGCGCACGCTGTATTTCAGCTCCCGCGGCCACGGCGGCCTGGGCAGCCTCGATGTTTTCGTCACAACGCGTATCGGCGATGGATGGCTGGAATGGACGGAACCGAAAAACCTCGGCAAGGAGATCAACAAACCTGGCAGGGATTGGGGCTACAAGATAAGCACGGATGGAACAACGGCCTACTTCTCCGGCGACGCCCCCGGCAAACGGGAAGAACTATACCAGGTAGCCGTCCCGGAACGCTTCCGCCCGCAACCGGTGGCCACCATCCGCGGCCACATCCTCGGCCTGGACGGGAGGCCGCTAACGGCAGAATTGATACTCGAAGACCTCAGCACCGGCGAGCCGGCAGGGCGGATTCAAGCAGACCCCGAAAGCGGTGCGTTTTTCGTCACCCTCCCGTCCGGGCGCCTGTATAGCTATACGGTGGAAGGGCCGGGCCTCTATCCCGTCAGCAACAACATTGACCTCCGGGACAGCATAACCATCCGCGAGGCCGAAGAGAACATCCAGGCGCCCACCCTGGCGGAAATACAGGAAGGCAACATCACCTTGCCTTTAAAAAACCTTTTCTTTGAGACCGATCAATTCCGGATACGGCCTGAATCCTACCCAGAGCTGAACCGGCTGGCGTCGTTGATCAAGGCTTATGCCCTGAGTGTGGAAGTCGCCGGCCATACCGACTACACCGGTGGCGCCGAGTACAACCAGGCTCTCTCCCAAAACCGGGCCGAAGCTGTTCGTTCTTACCTCCTGGGCCAGGGTGTGGATGCCGGGCAGATCTCAGCTGCCGGTTACGGCGCATCCCAACCCCTCGCCGATAATGAGACCGAAACCGGAAGAGCCCTCAACCGGCGGGTGGAGATCAGATTCCGCGGGGGAGGTGGGGAAGAGAGGGGGAGGCGGTGAATGTGCCTACCTCCATGTGTGCAATTTTAGCGTGTGTTCCAATTTCATACTTCGGCCTGGAAACGAAATTTGAACACACGCTTAAAAAAAATAGCCGGCGGTGGTATCTAAACGCATTTGTTTACGTATTCAATCCTGCATTTAAATTGAATTGACCAGCAGAAAATACAAACAGATGTTTCTATTCAAGAACGCCCTTTTTATAATCACCGGGATTTTGGCCATCGGTTGCACCCAAAAACCGGCATTGGAAGTTACGGTATTAAGCCGGCAGGAACTGGAAGGCGTCCCGTCCGCTTCCGGGCTGGAGATACTGGATAAGACCCTTTACGCCGTTGGAGATAACTCCCCCTTTCTTTATCGGATCAACAATAATTACCAGATCGAGGAAAAGCAGCCGATAGCTTCGGTGGAAGGCATGGTAAATGGCGTGACTCCTAAAGAGATCAAGATGGATTTTGAGGCAATCGCCTGTGTCGAGAAAGAGGAAGGAAAAGAATTTCTCATCTTTGGTTCCGGCTCCAAGTCTCCAAAAAGAGACAACATGGTTACGGTAAACCTGGGTACGGGGGCCGTCAACACCTATTCCCTGGTAGAATTCTATAAAAAGCTCAGAGAAACGGCGCGACTCGAAGAAGGAGCGCTAAATATCGAGGGAGCGGTGGTGAAAAATGATGAGCTTTTGCTGTTCAACCGGGGAGAAAATTTGATCTTGAAATACAAGCTGGAAGAGTTGGAAAGATATCTGGCCGGAGAACGGGATTGCCCTGCGCCCAAAACCTACTTCATCAACTTACCGGAGATCAAAGGAATAAAAGCGGGGTTTTCCGGCGCCGCCATAATCCCCAATGAAGATCAGGTTCTTTTTACAGCCTCAGTAGAGAATACGGAAGACTGGATCAACGATGGAGAAGTACTGGGGAGTTTTGTAGGTATGATCGACTTAAAGGGGCTAAAAGATAACGTCACACCCGACTGCGTCCGGTTGATTGATAAAGGAAAACCACTGAATGTAAAAGTGGAGTCACTGGCAGTTTTCTACCCCACCCTCCATAATGACCTTCGCCTGCTGTTGGTAACAGATAGTGACGGAGGCGCATCGGAGCTTTTTGAGGCCAATTTACATTGGCGTTAGAAACACCTCCACCAGGCGGCAGAACACCTCTGGCTTCTCCATAAACGGCAGATGCCCCGCACCCGGGATGACCTCCAACCGGGCGCCGGGGATCAGCCGGGCCGCCCGCTCCCCGTGCGAAACGGGGAAAAAGGCCTCATCTTCGCCCCAAATCAGCAGCGTAGGGGCTTTCACAGCCCGTAATTCCTCATCGGTATAGGTAATGACCGCCCGGCCCCGGCCCTGGAAAAAAGCCCGGCGGCCGCCTTTTTTCTTCAATACATCGCTCGAATATTCGTGCCAGGCGGGATGGGCGTCGTCCGGGTTTTGCATCACATTGCGCCCGAGCAAATCACCCCATAGTGGCGAGGGCAATAGTTTGTAAAGCGCCATTTTGAAAATGATGGCCTTGTTCCAGTCATTGCCGAGGCCTGCCGAGCCGACCAGGATCAGCTTGTCCAGGTATTCCGGATGGTTTAGGGTAAAGTGGATACCGACGGCCCCTCCTTCGGAATTGCCCACCAGGGAAAACCGCTGAAGCCCCAGGCACTGTGCCGCCTGTAACAGCCAATTGGTATTAAAAGGCTTATCGTATGGCGCACTGGGCTTTTCCGATTCTCCATAGCCGGGCCGGTCGAAAGCGATCACCCTGAAATGGCGGGAAAGGGGCCCAATGGCCTTATACCAGGTGACGGCGCCACCACCGGCGCCGTGCAGCAATACCAGAGGCGGCCCGGCTCCGGCTTCCAGATAGGACGTGCGGATGCCGGCAGCATCTATAAAATGATGTTGCACATCGGCATCAATAATATCCAGAAGTTGCTCAAAGTTGGATGGTCGGCGCATGTAAATTCGTTGTTTTGCCTGGGAAATAATTATACAATCCTCTATAAGTTAAGGTGCTGCCAACTCAAGTTCCTCCTTGTGTTCTTCCAACACCCGAATGATGAACTCGATCAACTGCCGCAGTTCCCAGCCCAACAGTTCCGCCCCCTTTCGAACCTCCTCCCGGTCGACACTGGCGGCAAAGGACTTAGTTTTCAATTTCTTTAAAACGGATCGCGCATTCATGCCCTCTATACGGGTAGGCCGGATCAGCGCAGCAGCGTAGATGAACCCGGCCAGTTCATCGGCGGCGACGATGCATTTGTCCAGCCTGGAATGGCGTGCCACCTTCCACTGGGTGTAGTGGCCGGCAATGGCATGGGCAATCTCTTTCTCGCCCATCTCCTGCAGGCGGGCAACGATCACATCCGGGTGCCGGCCGGGATACTTTTCGTAATCCGCATCGTGCAGCAGGCCTGTGACGGCAAACTTTTCCTCCTCTTCTCCAAAGTGCCGGGCCAGGGCGCGCATCACCAGCTCTACGGTGCGGGCATGGCGCAGGAGAGAATCGGTTTCGGTCATTTCGGTAAGCAGGGCGTAGGCTTCGTCACGGGTCATATCGTGGGCGTTTATAGTAAAAAGGGAAGATACAAATGAAGTGGGTAAATATAGAAAACCTTTGAGGTTTTGGAAACCTCAAAGGTTCATTATAATAAGAGGGTTACCAACCCATCAACAAAAAGCCGCATCAGGCCATTACTTCCGCCTCGCGTACTTCCGCCGCTTTCTCCAGCGCGAACTCGATGTCCTCAATCAGGTCCCGCACATTTTCAACGCCGATGGACAAGCGGACCAGTTTTTCGGAAATACCCATCTCTGCCAGCACATCTTCGGGAATACCCGCGTGGGTCATAGTCGCCGGATGCTGAGCCAGCGATTCGGTGCTGCCCAGGCTGACGGCTAATTTCACCAGATGAAGGTTGTTGAGAAAGGTAAAGGCCTCCTTTTCACCCCCTTTAATATCAAAGGCCAGCATGGCGCCGGGGGCGGTGCACTGTCGCTGGTAAATCCGGTATTGCTCGCCATCGGATTCCGTGAGCAGGCCCAGGAAGTGAATGTTTTCCACCATGGGATGCTGCTGTAGAAAGCGAGCCACGCGCTGGGCGTTTCGCGTTTGTTTTTCCATGCGCATTTTGAGGGTTTCCAGGCTGCGGGTGAGTAACCAGGCATCGAAAGGGCTGGCCATGCTGCCGAAGAACGTGCGCAGTACTTTGATGCGGGCGATCAAATCTTCACTACCCAGCACCGCGCCGGCAATCACATCGCTATGCCCGCCGATATATTTGGTAGCGGAGTAGATCACCAGGTCGGCGCCCAATTGCAGAGGATGTTGCCAAAGGGGCCCCATGTAGGTGTTGTCTACTACTGTGAGCACCTGCCGTTCTTCTGTTGACAATGTTTTTGCCAGAACACTCATAGCTTCAATGTCAATCAGTGTATTTGTCGGATTAGCAGGGGTTTCAATGTAGATCATGGCTACTCGATGAGACTGATTATTGGCTTTCAGGTGCCGAAGGATGGCCTCAGGCTGCTGATCGTAGTAGAAGGGAACCACCTGAATCCCAAAACGAGGAAGTACTTCCGTAATGAAGTGCACCGTACCGCCATACAGAGGGCTGCTGTACAGCAGCACATCGCCCGGCTTGAGGAATTCGAATACCGTGGTGGAAATGGCCGCCATTCCACTGGCGAAAGCGGCACAGCCCCCGGCTTTATCCCAAAGGCAAAGCCGCTTTTCCAAAATCTCCAGATTGGGGTTGTTCAGGCGGCTGTAAATCATACCCGGGGCTTCGCCGTTCACCGGTTCACGCAGGCCATAGGCCAATTCAAAGTAATCCTTGCCTTGTTCTGCCGTTTCGAAGGTGAAGGTGGAGGTCTGATAGAGAGGGGCTTTGACGGCGCCCCTAGCCATGCCTGATTGATGGCCATAAGACATCATCAGGCTTTCCGGTTGAAATTTCTGGTAGGGCATTGTATCTTTTTTTGGTTAGGGAAAGTCTTTATTTTGCATTACAAATATACCCGATAACAGATTATTATACCATGACAAGTATCAATCAAAGAAAATAAAACTTAGTTTTACCCACTTGAAAGAAAACACACCCAACAAACCTCATTTAACCACCTCACAATAGAAAAATTTTCGCCTATGAAGCCTCTTGACGCCACCGACCGCCGCATTCTGCACCTGCTGCAGGAGAACGCCAAATACACCAATAAGGAAGTGGCCGCCCGCCTGGGTATGAGCACCACGCCTGTTTACGAACGCATCCGGCGGCTCGAAGAGCATGGATATATTAGTGGCTACGCTGCCCTATTGGATAAAGAAAAAATGGGGTACCACCTGGTGGCCTATTGTAACGTGCAACTCAAAGAACACGCCCAGGCCTTCCTGCAGAAGTTTGAGGGGGAAGTTCATCACCTCAACGAGGTGGTGGAATGTTACCACATCGCCGGCATGTTCGACTACCTGCTCAAAGTCGTCTCCACCGATATGAAATCGTACCAGGACTTTATCGTCAACAAACTGGCGGCGCTGGATAACATCGGCAACGTACAGAGCTCCTTTGTCATGACGCAGGTGAAGTGGGGCGTGGGCGTACCGGTGGGGTAGCTCCTGGGGGAGGGAATTAGTGGCCCCATTGCCAGCCAAAGGGCGCCATTTATACCTTTGAGGTATTGATAAGCTCAAAGTCGTTTCAACCTGCCTGGTTGGCTGCCATTTAACAGCAAAAGCTAATTGCTATTACGCCTTATTTATTAAATTAGAGAGAAAATCCACAACTCTATGCAAAAGATTCAACTCCTGCTAATAGTGGCCTTGCTCACCGGCTGCGCTTCCCATTCAAATGATGAGGTTGCCTACCGCGACCTCAATAAAAATGGTAAAATGGATGCCTACGAAGACCCCGGCCAGCCCATAAACACCCGAGTAGACGATTTGCTACAGCAGATGAAGCTGGAAGAAAAGGCCGGCATGCTGTTCATCGACGGCGTGGGTATCAGGGAAGACGGATCGCTAAGCGAGGGCCCGGTGACCGTGCACAACCGCCCCAGGCCCAGCGCAGCCATGCTCATCGAAGGCCAAAAGATGAATCACATCAATATCTGGGACATTCCATCCATAGAGGCTTTAGCTAAATGGTACAACAACATCCAGAAGCTGGCTGAAGATAGCCGCCTGGGCATTCCCGTCACCATCGCTTCCGACCCGCGGCACAATTTCAGCAAATCCATTTTTAGCGTAGCCGCTCAGGGTTTCTCCCAATGGCCCGAGCAGCTCGGCTTTGCCGCCATCGGTGATACCGCCCTGATGCGGGAGTTTGCCGATATCGCCCGGCAGGAATACCTGGCCGTAGGCATCCGCGAGGCGTTGCACCCTTCCATCGACCTGGCGACTGAGCCCCGCTGGGCGCGCATCGGCGGCACCTTTGGTGAGGATGCAGAACTGTCTGCCCGCCTGGCCAAAACCTACATCCTGGGCTTCCAGGGCGAACCACTCGACTCCAACGGAGTAGCCTGCATGACGAAGCACTTCCCCGGTGGCGGGCCGCAGCGGGAAGGGCTGGATCCTCACTTCAAATTTCACAAAGGGCAGGCCTATCCGGGGAACCATTTCAATTACCACCTCATTCCGTTCGAAGCGGCATTTGAAGCCGGAACAGCCGCCATCATGCCCTACTACGGCGTACCCACCGGAATGGAGTACGAAGAGGTGGGCTTTTCCTACAATAAAGCCATCATCACCGGGCTGCTGCGCGAAAAATACAATTATGACGGCGTGGTTTGCACCGATTGGGGCCTGGTGACTGATGCCCCTATGGGCCCTGGTGTGGTTTGGAATGCCCGGGCCTGGGGGGTGGAAGAATTGAATACGGAAGAGCGGGTGCTCCGAATCATCGAGGCCGGAGTAGACCAGTTTGGTGGAGAAGCTATCCCGGAGATAGTAGTGCAATTGGTGAAAACCGGCCAACTGAACGAAGAACAGCTTAACGAATCCGTTCGGCGCCTGCTTCGGGTAAAATTCCAGCTGGGGCTGTTCGACAACCCATACATCGACCTGGATCAAATGAAACAGGTAGTCGGGAAACCGGAATTTGTCAAGGCCGGCGAGGCCGCTCAGCGCCGCGCCATGACGTTGCTGAAAAATGAAAAAGGCCTCCTCCCCCTGGAAACCGGAACGCTTACATTGTACGTAGAAAACCTGGATTCCACCACAGCCGCCCAATACGGCAATGTAGTGGAGACGCCCGAAGAAGCCGATATTGCCATCATCCGCCTCAACACACCCTGGTACCCGGTAGAAACGGACAACCCTTTCGCCCGGGGCTTCCATCATGGCGACCTTGATTTCAAAGGAGAGGAAAAGGAAAAAATCATGAACCTGCTCCATACTGTGCCCACCATCGTCGATATCTACCTCGACCGGCCCGCTGTTATCCCCGAGATCAATGCGCAGGCAAAAGCGGTGCTAGCTAACTTCGGCGCCAGCGATGCCGCCCTGCTCGACGTACTCTTTGGCAAAGCAAAGCCGGAAGGAAAACTACCGTTCGAACTCCCCTCCTCTATGGAAGCTGTCCTAGGCCAAAAGCCGGATGTGCCTTACGATTCGGAAGCGCCACTGTATCAATTTGGCCATGGGCTAAGTTATTGATCAAACAGAAGGAACAACAGAAAAGGCCGGGCTCCAACGGAACCCGGCCCAAACTTTCCCACTAGTGGTTTACGCTTTTTCAGCCTTATCTTCCTCCGGCTTCCCTTCCGGCTTGCCATTCATATAAAACATCTCTTCCGCCGGCCGCAAGGCGCGCTTCATCCACAGCGGACGGCGCAGGCCATCGGGGCCAGGAGCGGGGCGCGTCATTTTCAGCCACTTCTTATATTCTTCGAATGACTTTTTGGTATCCACGTAGATATCGCCGTAGGTATCCTCCGGGCGAGCCTTTTCCAGGCGGACCTTCTGGTGCCAGCAGTGCATACCGCTGATCGGGTCCGGATGAACGGGGAAAGTGATGTTCTGGTGAACCCCGCCGTCGCTCCAGAAGATGCGGGCGCTGTCCGGGTCACTACTCTTGAAAGGCGTAATGCCATGTTGAGTGGTCATCTTCCAGCTGCCATTGCCGTCCGTCTCGATGTTAACGGTATTGACTGCCCAGCGGTTGCCGGGAGCGTCCTGCGGGCGGCGCCAGCGGCCCAGGTGGTGGGAGCAGGCGACAATACCCGGCTTCATGCTTTCGGTAACCCATACCTTATCGACAAAATAACCGATATCGGTGTTCACCCGCAGCAAGTCGCCGGTTCTGACCTCAAACCTGGCGGCATCTTTAGGATGTATCCAGATGGGGTTGCGGTTGGAAATCTCATACAACCATTTGGCGTTGCCGGAGCGGGAGTGGATCAGGGTCGGCAGGCGGAAGGTGGGCACCAATGGATAGTCTCCCTTCTCGCGGTCCATCTCCTCTTCGTGGATGTGGCTCTTGATGTAGGTAGGAATAGCGTACTCCGGCCATTTCCAGTCCACCATCGTCTGTGAGTAGAATTCATTCTTGCGGGACGGTGTGGGGAAACCCTCCACCGGTTTGCCATTGTTCATAATGCCGATAGCCTTACCCTCTTTACTGACCACTTTTGTTTGGGGGTCGACTTCCGTCCCTTTCATCTGCTCGGCCGTCAGTTCTTTCAGGTGCCCGTGGTAAGCGCTGGGCTCCACATTGAAGGCGCCGTACTTTTTCATATAATCCAACGGTGTCAGCCCTTCTTTGGCGGCGGCTTCGGGCAGGCCCTTGGTATGTTCAAAAATGTACTGGTAGTATTCGTCGATGTTGACACACTCTCCGGCCCGGTAGGGTGATTCAAAATGCTTGCGAATCCCCAGGCTTCCGTCGGGGTCCATACGCCAGCTAAGCTGTATCCAGAACTCGTCTTCCTCCCACACTTCGCCCGGGTTGGCCTCGTAGGTGAACTCCACCTTCTTGCCGGCGCGGCGCAGCGCCTCGCGCAGTACCGGTTGACGGAAAGCGATCCATACGCCGGCGTGTGTCTCGTAGGAATTGAGGTCATGGCGTTCACTGGCCAGGCCCATGGGCAGGACGTAGTCGGCAAAATAGGCCGTCTCGTTCCAGGTGGGCGTCAGGGCGATGTGCATGCCGAATTTATCTTCGTCGCTCAGCGCTTCAATCCAGCTGAAGCCGTCCGGGTAGGTCCAAACAGGATTGAACACCCGCGTGAAGTACACGTCCATCTTGCCGCGGTTTTCCTTCAACATGTGCGGCAGCAGGAAGCTCATCTCGAAGAAGGCCAGCGGATATTCGTTGGGGAAATGCAGCTCGTTCCAGAACTTCTGGGCAGGCGGCTTATCAAAGAATTTGGGGTGGAATTTGTTCCAGGTGTTGGGCGAAGTGCCACCCGGCGTACCCACGCTACCGGTCAGTACGTTGAGAAAATGGAGGGCACGAGAGACAGTCCAGCCACCGAGGTTACCGGAAGAAGCGCTGCGCCAGTTATGCGTTGCAAAGCGCGTACCGGCCTCGCCGATCAACCGCGCTACTTCAACGATCATATCCGCTTTCACACCACTCTCCTTCTCGGCAAACTCAGGGGTATACTGAACGTACTCCTCCCGCATGGCCTCGATGAAGTTCTCAAAGGTTTTTTCCCGGCCCGGATGCCGGGCCTCCAGGTATTCGTCCCAGTTGACCCAGTTCTCCAGATAGTCACGGTTATACAGGCTTTCATCCAGAATGATTTTGGCCATAGCGAGCAGTACGGCAGCCTCGGTGCCAGGATAGCTCGGCATCCAGTAGTCCGACATACTGGCTGTGTTGGACAGGCGCGGGTCCATGGTGCACAATTTGGCGCCTTTCATTTTACCTTCTATAATGCGCTGGGCGTGCGGGTTGAAGTAGTGCCCGGACTCCAGGTGAGCAGAGATCAGGAAGATAAATTTAGCGTTGGCGTGGTCGGGTGAGGGCCGGTCGTGGCCGTACCAGACGGCGTAGCCGAAGCGCGCACCGGAAGAACAAATATTGGTGTGGCTGTTATGGCCGTCAACATTCCAGGCCTGTAGCACGCGGTCCATATAACCTTCGTGGCCGGGGCGGCCGACGTGATAGGCGATTTCGTTATTGCGCCCTTCCTGGATGGCCTTGCGCAGGCGGCCGGCGATGTCGTCCAGCGCTTCGTCCCAGCTGACGCGCTCCCACTTGCCTTCACCCCGCTTGCCCGTCCGCTTGAGTGGGTACAGGATGCGGTCCGGGTCAGTCAGTTGATTGATGGTGGCCGGCCCCTTGGCGCAGTTGCGCCCCCGGCTGCCCGGGTGATAGGGGTTGCCTTCGAACTTGCGCACCTGCCAGGTCTCCTTGTCGACATAGGCGGTCAAACCGCAGGCCGACTCGCAATTGAAGCAGGTGGTCGGCACGATGGAATAATGTTTCTTTTCCACCCGGGGCCAGGCCTTGGCTTCGTACTCCACCCAGTCGTTCCATTGCTCGGGCGGGGGAAATTTCGTGAGCTTGCCCGGCTCCATGAGTCTAGGTTCCGGATCAGGGCCGGTTTTGCTGAGGTTGGGGATGATGCGCAGGCTTTCTGCGATTTTTTCTATGAATGAACGCTTCCTTTTATTCATGTTTGAGTTTGTTATTCCAGTTTAGTACTTGGGAGCTGTTGTTCGTTGTTCGTTGTTTGTTGGGCAGTCTCTGATACTTCCGGCTGACAAGCAACAATCCACAACCAGCCCTACACCAGCTGCACCCGCTGCGGCGCTTCCACCCATATCTTCTCCATAGAGTAGATGCCGATCAGAACGATCAGGCCGGCGAGGGCCAGCATCGGTGTGGCCAGGCCGGGTATCAACAGGATAGCCAGCGGCACCAGGTTGCCAAAGAAGATAGCGCCCCCCCAGAACATATTGCGGTAACGGCCTTTCGTGATCATCCCTACTACGATCTTGGCTTCTTGAGTGGGGTGAGTCATCGTCAGTTCTACCAGTACAGTCAGCAGGTTGATAATGATACCAGTAATCAACAGGTATTTCAAATAAACCAGCCACTCGGCTGTAGCCGGTGTGAACAATGCGATAATAGTGAAAGCCGCCGCGCCGGCCATAAAGCTGTGGGCCAGCATGTGGACGGCCAGCGCCGGGCTCTGCCAGAAATCGCGCCCTTTGGCTTGTGCGAAAAGGAAAGCGGTATAAACGGCGGTCAATACGGCAAATACCAGCGTGATCCATTCAAGCGGCGCCTTGAGCATATCCCAGCCAAAATAAGCAGTCAGCCCCAGAAGGGTCAGCAGGCCGCCGTAAATGCTGAAGGAATAGCCACCGCGCACCAGCCAGGACTTCCACTGTGGCCGCAGCAACACGTTCAGGAAGCGGTCCGGGCGGTCGAGGTCCATAATCAGCAGAATGCCGGTAGCCGCCAGGAAGAGCAGCCCGGCGCCCAGCCCCCACCACCAGGCAGGAACGCTGGCCTGAGCCCATCCGAAGAGCGCCCCCAGGAAAGATACCAGGAACACACCGGCGGAGATGGCCTTGGTCAGTACGTAACCCGAAACCTCCCAGCCCCAGAGGACCCCTTTGTCGGGCGCGTCGTACACGCGGCGGGGCTTGTTCATCAATAATTCTACGGATTTGGCAGTACCATTTTGAGCGACATTGCCTGCGTAGGTAGTATGGCCGTTTGCCTCCATCAACGCATCGATCGCATCGCCGTTGGAGAAAGCCATCTTTTCAGCGGCCTTGGCGTAGTGCCCCACGCCCCGCGCCTGGTTGCTCCATAAATAGTCGTCTGACTTTTCCGTCGCTACCGGGTTCAGAGAAGCCTCGTCGCCGTTGATATAAAAGAGATTGGGGACCGTACCCTTGGCGGCCTTGCGAACGGTGACCTGCTCGCGGCCCAGCAATTGGAAGATTTCCGATTCCTGGTCATCCATATCGCCCGAAATGATGGCGTGTTCCGGGCAGACGTTTACGCAGGCCGGCTCCAATCCGATATCGACACGATGCGCGCAGTAGTTGCACTTGGCGGCAGTGTGGTTTTCCGGGTCGATGTAGAGCGCATCGTAAGGGCAAGCCTGCATACACGACTTACAACCTATACAGCGATCTTTATCGAAATCGACGATGCCGTCGTCCCGAATAAATAAGGCCTCCACCGGGCATATTTCTACGCAGGGTGCATCCGTACAGTGGTTGCATCGCATTACAGAAAACAGGCGCCGCGTATGCGGAAACTCCCCTTTTTCTACCTGCTTAACCCAGGTTCGGTTGACGCCTAGCGGCACCTGATGCTCTGCTTTGCAGGCAGTAGTGCACGCGTGGCAACCTATACATTTCCGGTTGTCAATGATAAATCCGTACTTCATACTCGATTTCGGAATATATTTTTATAATTATTCATAAAAGTATGAACACATTTTCATATTTCAAAATATCCCGGTGAACTTGATGCGTTTTCCCATGGCTGGCTTATGTCATGGTACACTTTCCAAGTCGCTCGAGGAGCAGGCCAATAGGTGGCAGAATAGGGAATGGGTAAGCTAATCAGGCATAATATATAACAACCACCGGCACTAAAAATATCGAAAGGGAGCTTAATTTAGAAACGAAATAAATAAACACTGGGAAGGTTAAGAGCCTACTCCTCATCATTCGTTTGTACCGCATCCGGGCTCCAGCTATCTTCCTCATCAGGTTTTTGCCTTTTGTGGAAGGCATCCACGGCATCGTGAATGTACATGAAATGATTCTTGGTACCGATTTTTTCGATGAGTCCGTTTTTCTTAAGGATATCCCGCACCGGGCCGATCGCACCGGACAGGTAGAATTGGACGTCTCTTTGCTGAAGGAAGGCCATAAGTTCCAGTAATAATTTTATCCCGCTCGAATCGATATCGTGGATGCTGGAGGCATCGAGGATCAGTAATTTGAGTTCCTTTCCCTCTTTTTCCACCATAGCTTCCAGCGACTCCCGGAAGTAGGTAGCATTGCCGAAATACAGTTGAGCATCAAATCGTACAATGAGGATTTGGTTGTGGCGGACCGCCTTTTCGAAACGATTAATATTTCGGTATTTATTGGAGTTGGGTAGCTGCCCCAGTATGGAGATATTGGGCTTGGAGTTCCGATAGATCATGAGCGCAAGAGAAAGGATCACGCCGGTGAAAACACCATTTTGAATACCCAGGGTGAGGGTAGCGACAAAGGTCACGATCATGGTCATGAAATCAGTTCGGTCGGTTCGCCACAGGTGGATGGCCTCCCGGTAATCCACCAGGTTAATTACAGCCACTACGATGATAGACCCCAGGATAGCTTTCGGCAGGTAGAAGAACAAAGGCGTCAGAAACAGGATGGTCAAAGCGATCAGCACAGCGCTCACCATGGAGGAGACGCCGGTTTGTGCGCCTGCATCGTTGTTAACTGCTGAACGGGTAAAACTTCCGGTAGTGGGATAGGAATGGAAAAAAGCCCCACCGATCTTAGTCACCCCCAGCGCGATGAGTTCCTGGTTGGGGACGACCCGGTAGTCCTTATGCATTGCCTCTATGGTTCTGGCAATGGCCAGGGATTCGATGAAGCTGATCAGGCAAATAGTCAGTGCCAGAGGCAGTAGTTGCTTCACCATTGGCCAGTCGATATGGGGTACGGAAACCGGCGGCAGGCCGTTGGGTACATCCTTCACGATTTCCACCCCGATATCCTGCATTCCAAAAAGGTAAACGGCAGCCGTGCTGAGAATAACCACCAGCAGGGCTCCCGGAAGGGATTTGTTGATCCGTTTTAACAGCAGAATAAAGGCAATGCCCCCGAGGCCCAGCGCCACCGTAGGCCAGTGGATATCGCCTATGTTCCGGAAGGCGTCGATGAGGACCTCATGAATAAAATTACTGCGGGAAATATTGATCCTCAGCAGGTTTTTCAACTGGCTGAGCCCTATGATGAAGGCTGCCGCCGAAGTAAACCCGGCAATGACCGGGTGGGACAAAAAGTTGATTAGAAAGCCAAGGCGAAATACGCCCAACAATATCTGGATCACCCCCGCTATCAGGGCGGTAGCGATGGCCATGGTAATAAAAGCCTCCGTGCCCGTTTCGGCAAACTGGCTGACTCCGGCGAGGACCAACAGGGAAACCAGCGCCGTCGGCCCAACCGACAATTGCCGGGACGTACCGAAAAAGGCATAAAAAAACAAAGGAACAATGCTGGCGTAAAGCCCATATACGGGGGTAAGCCCCGCCAGCAGGCCGTATGCCATACCCTGAGGAACCAGCATAACGCCCACCGTCAGGCCGGCCAGGAGGTCACCCCGGAGGTATGACTTTTTATACTTGGGCAGCCAGTCGAGAATGGGTATGTACGTACGGATATCCTTCATTGTTGAATGGTTAACCTGAGCCCCGCCAGGTTTTATACCTCAGCCTTTCCCGAACAGGAAAAGTCCGTTTGGGGCATGCCGGCGGCAATGATCTCTTCCAGAGAAGATTGCACATTGATCAGCTTATCATAACCTCTGGCTTTCAGAATAGAAGCGGCTATTGTCGACCGGTAGCCACTACGGCAGTGGAGATAGTACTCCGTTTCGCGATTGATTTCCGCCATCTTATCATTGATAAAATCCAGGGCAAAATGCTCGCTGGCTTCCAGGCGTTCTGCATCCCACTCTCCGGGTTTGCGCACGTCCAGGACCTTCATGCCAGGCTGCGCCTTGAAGCGCCGGACAAACTCGTCGGCATAAATGGATTCGATCGTATCCACATCTTTGCCGGCGGCCTGCCAGGCCTCGAAGCCTCCTTCCAGAAAGCCGATGGCATTGTCGTATCCTACCCGCGCCAGGCGCAGGACCGTCTCTTCTTCTTGACCTTGGGGGGCTACGATGAGAATGGGCTGCTGCAAGTCGGGAATTAAAGCGCCAACCCAGGGGGCGAAAGTGCCGTCCAGCCCAATGAAGATGCTATTAGGTATAAAACCCTTAGCAAAATCTTCCTTATCCCGCACGTCGAGCACCAGCGCGTCATGGGCATTGGCCGCCAGTTCAAAGGCTTCCGGGTTCAGAGATTGAGCGCCTCGCTCCATAACGGTATCAAGACTCTCGTACCCGGTCTTATTGATCCTGGCATTTTTAGCGAAATACTGCGGGGGAGGCTGAAGGCCTTCGGTAACCTCTTTGATAAATTCCTCCCGGGCCATATCGGCCCGCAGCGCGTAGTTTGTCTTTTTCTGGTTGCCCAGAGTATCCCAGGTTTCGGCGCTCATATTTTTGCCACAGGCAGAACCGGCTCCATGGGCAGGGTAAACGATCACCTCGTCCGGCAATACCATAATCTTGTTGCGGAGGCTGTCGTAGAGCCAGCCGGCCAGGTCTTCTTTGGTCAGGCTTCCCTTTTTCTGGGCCAGGTCCGGGCGGCCTACATCGCCGATGAACAGCGTGTCGCCGGAAAAGATAGCGCGTTCTTTACCCTTTTCATCCAGTAGCAGATACGTGGTGCTCTCCGGAGTATGGCCGGGGGTGTGCAGCACGCGAATGGTGATATCGCCCAATTTGAATTCTTCTCCGTCCTTTGCTTCGTGTTTTTCGTAAGCCGTTTCAGCGGTTGGCCCGTAGACGATACGCGCGCCCGTTTTCTCCGCCAGGTCCAGGTGCCCGGAGATAAAGTCGGCATGGAAATGCGTCTCGAAGATATACTTGATCGTAGCGTTATTGTCTTTTGCTTTCTTCAGGTAGGGTTCTGTCTCCCGCAAGGGGTCGATGATGGCTACCTGCCCTTTGCTTTCGATATAGTAAGCGCCCTGAGCCAGGCATCCGGTGTATATTTGTTCGATTTTCATAGGAAATGTGATTTTTGGTATGTGTTATCGGATAAACCAATGAGATGACGCTCAAAATTATGAAGATTCTTTCATATTTTCAAAACGGAGCGTTTCGAGCACATTGGGAATTCGCTTTACCTTCTTTTCATTTTTCGAAATTTAGAGTATTTTGCCCTCCATGATGAAATTCCGCAAAGCCAAGCTCCCTACCATCCGTATTCCGAACCGGCTCCGCAAGACGGGGCTGCCGCCAGGCACACTCATCTTCACCGGCCGCAAAAAGGTGGAGGAGACCCACGTAACCCTGGTGCAGTTCAATCCCGAAGGACAGATTTTCGAACAACACCTCAAAGAAAAACTACCTATTGCCGAGCCTGGTAGTTTAGTGAGCTGGTATGACATTCGCGGCCTTCACAATGTTGAATTAATCCAGGCGGTCGGTGAACGGTTCAATATCCACTCCCTGGTGCTGGAAGATGTACTCGACACGCAACAACGCCCCAAATTCGAGGAACATGAGGATGGCATCTTCCTCACGATTCAAGCCCTCTCCTTTGATAAAGAAAACCTGGAGATCAAAATGGAGCAGGTGGCCATTTACGCCGGCAAGGGCTTTGTCATTTCTTTCCAGGAAGACGAGGACGACCTTTTCCCCGCCATTCGTGACCGCATCCACTCCGGGCGGGGTAAGATCAAAAAACGAGGCGCCGACTATATGGCCTACGCCCTGGCCGACAACCTGGTGGACCATTACTACCTGCTCCTCGACCAGATAGAGAATGTACTTGACGAATTGGAAGAGGAGGTGCTTTCCCGGCCGGGCCGCACCAGCAAGGAGAAGATACACAACCTGAAAATTCAATCTATCCTGTTGCGCAAAATGGTTTCTCCGCTGCGGGAAGCCATCGGGCGCTTTTCCAAAAGTGAGAGCCATGTCATTGAAGAATCGACCCGCATCTTCCTGCGCGACCTTTATGACCACACCATACAGGTGATGGATACCATAGACACCTACCGCGATGTGATGAGCGGCTTGTACGACCTGTACCTCTCTGAGATTAGCTTCAAGATGAACAACATCATGCGGCTGTTAACGATCATTTCCACCATCTTCATCCCCCTTACCTTTCTGGCGGGTATCTACGGTATGAATTTCGAATATATGCCGGAGCTGCATTGGAAATATAGCTACTTCGTACTTTGGGGAGTTATGATCCTGATCACGGCGGGCCTGGTCTATTTATTCAGGCGCAAGAACTGGCTGTAGCCATCCGGTGACAGACGAATAGAACAAGGCCGGTTGGGCGCAGCAGGCAGGCATGAAAAGGCTGCCACATTAAGAAGGCTGCCACATTTTATGTGTAAAATAAAAACTGGACAATCTCAAATTTATTGCGTATTTTTAAACCGCAATATCATTAAACTTGTCAAGGTGATATGAAGTAGGATATCCGGTAAATACGCCCCCCGTAAACCGGATATTCGGGCCAACAGTGCGTTTGGCATATTCGGCCCGCCTTCAGTTACCTTTCCGTTAAAAAACATTCTCCTTGAAACGACGGAAGTGAGTACGAACAGAATCGTCCGCTTTCGCCACGCAAATCTCAGCTTATCTCCAAAAGTAACCTGCCGGCAATGGCCGTTTTCAGAGTAGTGCTCCTTTGACTGGCAGGACTGCTAACAGCAGCGTAAACGCTAAAACAAACATACTATTACTATGAGACTTTTACTTATCAGTGCATTACTGGCATGGGCGATGCTCGTGCAGGCACAAGACTTTGAAGGGGGCATCGGCATTGGAGGGCTCGTTTATGGCGGAGACCTCTCCCCCAAAATCCTTTCCCGCTACACCCGGTTTGTCGAACCGGCAGGAAGCGTCGTGTTCCGTTATCGCAACCGAGGGGTTTTGGGCATCAGGGGTAGCATTACCTACGGCAACCTCACTGGTGACGATGCTCGCAGCGCCTATCCAACCCGGAAGCTGTCCTTCCAGACCAGCCTGCTCGAAGCGGCTGTCGTAGGCGAATGGTACCTCATCCCGGACAACTTCCTGGGGGACTCTCCGAAGATCACACCTTACCTTTTTGGAGGCGTGGCGGTTTTCCACTTCGACCCGGAAGCGCAGTTTGAATCGGGTTATGTGGCGCTTCAGCCGGTCGGTACGGAGGGCCAGGGGCTGGAATACTATGAACGGCCCTATAACCGGACGCAGATAGCCATTCCGGTTGGCGCCGGCTTGCGCATGATCATGAGCAAGCGCGGTGCGCTGAGTCTGGAGATAAGCGCCAGAAAGCTATTCACTGATTACCTCGACGATGTCACCGGGGCTATTCTGGACTACGACCAAATCTATGACGAAAAGGGAGAACTGGCGGCTCGCCTGAGCCGGCCGGATTTATCGCCTCAGGAGGCGGAGTACATCACCAATCTCTACCGCCGGGGAGGTGACTGGTATGATGGTTATGTCTCGTTTGGGCTAACTTATACCTATCGGGTAAGCCGATAGCGCTTTGGCGTCATCCCGTGGGTGTCACAATATTTTTGGTGGCGGTTTTCCGCTTGCCATAAAGTGGAAGCCGGTTCCAATTGGGTAACGATTTCCGAGCCGTTGCGCTGCAGTTTTTCAATGAGCTGGAGGGCAACGGCTTTTTGGCTATCATTCTGGTAGAAAATAGCCGAGCGGTACTGCCCCCCGTTGTCGCGACGGTCGATGGTGGGGTCGTGTAGCTCAAAGAAAAGATGAGCCAGTTCTTCATAAGAGGCGAGCTCCGGATCGAAGGTGACTTCCACTGCCTCGGCGTGGCCGGTCGTTTTGGTGCAAACCTCCTTATATGTGGGATACTCCTTGTGCCCGCCGGTGTACCCTACGCGGGTAGCCACCACGCCGGGTGCACGGCTGAAGAAATATTCCTTACTCCAAAAGCAGCCGCAGGCGAATACGGCTATTGGGAAGTTTTTTTTTCAGGCGCCCGCTTTTCCCATTCTTCCTGAGGAATGAATTTCATGGAAAGGGAATTCACGCAGTGGCGCGTATTCTTGGGCGTCATGCGCTCTCCGGTGAATACATGCCCGAGGTGGCCTCCACAATTATTGCAGAGAATCTCCGTCCGGCGGCCATCGGCGTCGCGCTCCTGGCGCACCGCTCCCCGAATCTCGTCATCGAAGCTGGGCCAGCCACAGCCGGAGTCGAATTTATCCTCAGACTGATACAAAGGGGCTTCACATCGGCGGCAGATATACACCCCGGCTGCCTTGTGGTTGTAATATTCGCCCGTGAAAGGCCGCTCCGTGCCTTTGTTGGCAATGACGTACGACTCTTCCTTGCTGAGTTCGTTCCAGTTTTCTTTACTTTTCATAGTGAGGTTATTTTTTCTTTTCATTCCTCATCAATCAGCTGCTCTTTCTTCAGGATGGCCATTGCAGCTTCCGCTTTTTCCAGAGGAGTATAAAGGGCGGACTCTCCAAGTGAGGGGATAGCTGAGTCGCGCTTTTCGAGGATATGGCTTTCGATGCCATTTTGCTTGAGGATGTCTTCGACGATCCTGGCTTTGAATTCTTCAACGGAAGAATAGATTTTTACCCAGCCTTCTTTCATATCAGTTTTGCGTTTTGGTTTATGTATCTTATTTAGATAACAGCTCTTTGCCTTGATATGTTATCTGCAACAAAAAGTTCAGCAGATTATTCGGGCGGAAAAATGATTTTGGTCAGTGTTTACAATATTTTTTGGTATCCGGCATTCAGCAGTATTACGCCTTGCCTCGGGACCATAATGCCAACCTGCCTACCTGCGGTGAGCAGGCAGGAATACCATAACACCGAAATAGTTACGAATAAAGTCTATTGTATCACTTTTCCTTTTTACTCCTATCCTGTATCTCACCCATGTACTTCAATACCCGCAGCGCCCGCAGCGTATTCCAGCGGCTCGGTTTTCCCGCCTGCTCCATGTCAAAGTGCACCTGGCCGGGGTGTTGGGACTGGAGGGGCCAGGCGCCGTCCTTCCTTCTTTTCTTCAATAATACATCAACGGCAGGCTGTATGCGCTCATTCCAGGGTGTATGCGCATACCGGATGCCAGCCTGGCGGAGAAAGGCAGAGTAGCTATTTCGTTACAAGCATAATGATTACTTTTGTAATGATTACTTTTATAATCATTACAAAAGTAATCATTATAAAAATAACGGTTCTACCCTAAAACCTGCCCCGTCCCGCAACTGTTTAAAAGATTGGTAATCACCTCTCATAAAACCAACGAATATGGCCAACCTGATCGCTGAAATGCAACCCCAAACCACAGAATTACTTCCCACCCTTTTCAACCCCAAAAGCATTGCCATCATCGGCGCCTCGCGCGACGAAAAGAGCGTGAGCTTTGGTATGCTCAAAAACCTGCTGCTGGGCAATTTCAAGGGGCGGCTCTATCCGGTCAACCCCAAAGCGGATAGTATCCTGGGGCTCAAAGCTTACAAATCCGTTCTGGAAATCGAGGAGGAAGTCCAACTCGCCCTTATCGCCGTGCCCCGGGAAGCTGTGCCCGGGGTTTTGGAGGAATGTGGAGAAAAAAACATCCAGGCAGCCGTCATCATCACCGCCGGCTTCAAAGAGATCGGAGAAAAGGGCAAAAAACTGGAAGAGCAGATCATCGGGATCGCCCAAAGCCATGGGATCACTTTTCTGGGGCCCAACTGCCTGGGCATTATCAATGCCGCGCCGGACGTGCAGATGAACGCCACCTTCGCCCGCCGCAAAGCTGAACGGGGCAACGTTTCTTTCCTTTCCCAGAGCGGCGCCGTCGGCGTTTACGGGCTGGAATTCGCCGCTGAAAACGGCATCGGTTTTTCCAAGTTCGTCTCCCTGGGCAACAAGGCCATGCTCAATGAAAACCACATGCTGAATTTGCTCGCCAAGGACGCCTCTACGAAGGCCATTCTGGCCTACCTGGAAGACCTGATCGACCCGAGGGCTTTCATCGACGCTGCTTCCCGCATTACCAGGGGCAAAATGCCAAACCCATTCTGGCGATTAAATCCGGAAGGAGCAAAAGCGGGAAACGGGCGGTCGCTTCCCATACCGGCGCGCTCTCCCAGCGCGACGACGTGCTCGACTTTCTATTCCGCCAGGGCGGGGTCATCCGGGTAGGGAGTATTGAAGAATTGTTTAGCCAGGCGCTTTGCTTGTCCATCCAGCCTATTCCTGCCGGCAGCCGCATGGCAATTGTGACCAATGCCGGCGGTTTTACATCATCATCGCCGCCGATGAGGCGGAGCGGCTGGGAGCAGAAATCCCCGAATTGTCCGATGAATTGAAGAAAAACCTGAGGCAGGGACTGCCGGAGACAGTTAGCGTCCGCAATCCGGTCGACCTGGTGGGCGACGCCGGGGTACAACGCTATGAACACGCCCTGGAAACCATTCTACATTCCGGAGAAGCTGATGTTATCCTCGTCATCTGCACTCCACAGATGATGACCGATATGGAGGAGATTGCAGGCAGGGTGGCCAGCCTGGCCGATACGGCTCGCGCAAAGGGCATTACCCTGGTTGCCTCCTTCGCTTCTTTCGAAGAAGTAATGATGGAAAAAACAGAACGCATCCTGCGCGCGAAAAACGTCCCCAATTATCCCTTCGTGGAAAATGCAGTGCAAGCCTGCACCACCGCCATACGCTTTACACAACTCCGCCAGCAGTGATCGGACAGGTTACTACCTTTGAGGTTGACAAAAGGCAGTGGAAGAGGAACTTAAGAATGCCCGGGGCGCCTTCCTCAAAGTACCGGAAAGCTACCGCATACTGGAAAGCTATGGCATTAGCACTACCGCCATCGCCTGGTACCAGCAGCCAAGGAGGCGCTGAAAGCAGGCAGGGAAATAGGATACCCCTTGCCGCCAGTGTCGTTTCTCCTGACATCATCCATAAGTCCGATACCGGAGGGTGATCCTCGATATCGACGATGAGGCAGAACTTGGTAAAACCTACGACAGAATCATGGTACAGGTGGTACCAAAAAGTGCCGGGCGCGCATATTGAAGGCGTATTTGTGCAGGAAATGGTGACAGAAGGGCGGAACTGATATTCGGCGCACAATACAACGAACACCTGGGGCACCTGCTCATGTTTGGTATGGGCGGAAAATACGTAGAGGTCATTAAAGATGTTACCTTCCGCCTCGCTCCCCTCACCCGGGAAGATGCGGAGGAAATGATCAAGGAGGTGAAAGCCTATGAAATGCTGAAGGGCTTCCGCGACATTCCCGCCGCCGACCTGGAGGCGCTGGCCGAAGGACTGCTCCGGCTGTCGCAACTGGTGACGGATTTTCCCGAAATACAGGAAATCGACCTCAACCCGGTATTCGCCCAAAAGGACAGAATAGTGGTGGTGGACGCCCGCATGTTGTTATGAAAAACTAACTGCCACTAAAGCTTGATAAATTTTTCAACTCCGGGTTGGATTCCCTTTCACTCCCCGTCGTATATTTGAAGCGACAAAACAACCCGCCATGGAAAAAACAACCGCCGAGTTGGCCATTTTAGAGGAGCCTTTTCATCTGACACCGGATCAGATCGCTTTCTATCAGGAAAACCGCTACATCAAACTGAAGCAAGTGCTGCCACCGGATGTACTGCATCATTACGCTGAAGTGATCCACGATAAGGTCAAGGAACTAAACACTATGCACCTGCCCCTGGAAGAACGGGACACCTACAGCCAGGCATTCCTGCAGGTGATGAACCTCTGGAGAAAAAGCGAGGAGATCAAACGCCTGGTATTCAGCACGCGCCTGGCCCGTATCGCCACTGAGCTGATGGGCGTTCGCGGGGTGCGCCTCTACCACGACCAGGCCCTGTTTAAAGAACCGGGCGGCGGCTTCACTCCCTGGCACGCCGACCAGTACTACTGGCCTTTGTCCAATGACCACACCGTCACCGTATGGATACCCCTGCAGGAGACGCCACTGGACATGGGCCCGCTGGAGTTCAGCGCCCAAAGCCACCGCCTGAACAACGGCCGCAGCCTGAAGATCAGCGATGAGAGTGAAAAGCAAATCGAACGGATGCTCAGAACAGGGAATTTCCAACACATCGTCGAACCCTTCGAATTAGGAGAAGTAAGTTTCCATTCCGGCTGGCTTTTCCACCGGGCCGGCGCCAATACCACCGATCAAATGCGGCAGGTAATGACGGTGATTTACATGGATCAGGATATGGAACTCAAAACGCCGGAGAACGACAACCAGCAAGCCGATTGGGATGCCTGGTGCCCGGGAGCTAAGGTGGGAGCGGTGATCGACACGCCGCTCAATCCGGTGTTGTACAGCTCCTGATACAACCTGAAACTCACTCCTTCCCGGACTTCAGCTCCTCTTGCCGCAGCTGATACTCTTTATCCGACAATTGCCCGGCCTGCCACTGCTTTTGGAGCTGAGCAAGTTGCTCCAGCAGATCGGGCTGGTCTGTATCGTCGGGGTCCAACCATTCCGTGCTGGGCGGAGGCAGCTCTTGTGCCTGGCGGTAACCACGTTCGGCAAACGCTTTGAAGGCAGGCTGGATACGCAGATAAGAGAGGTCTCCGTGGGTTTTGATCCGCTCCGGATCTGTGAGGCCAAAAGCCACCGCTACATCCAGGTGGGACATGGCTTTTTCCGTTTTTTCATTAACGGAATAGCAGCAGGCCAGCAGGAAATGTGACTCCGGGTCATCGTATTTGATCTCGATGGCTTTGAGTAAATATTCGATGGCCCCTTCGTAATCGTAATTTTGGTACTCCGCTATGGCTTTTTGCCGATACTGTTCAAACTGATCCTGAAGGATTCGCTTGGGATGGCTGGCTTCCGCCTGCTGTTTTTGAACTGCGGCCTGTTCTTCTTCGATATTATTATATTTCGCATCAAAGGTAGCTTTAGACATGGATAGAAATGCGAGGAAGTCAATGAAACCGATAATGGCGGGTATACCCAGCAGTTCACTCAGGCCAGGAATAATGAAAGCCGCCAGAAAGAAAAATCCCAGGTGCAGGATGCCCAGATTGCGCTGCTCCAGGTAAAAGCGGTGTGCGCCGAAAATACCGAAGAACAGGGCCAGCAAGGCCGCCACCCATTTCTTTTTTCTTCCGGCGTTTTTTTGTCCGCCCTTCGGCTTTTCTTTCAACAGCGTTTGCTGCCACCCATATTCCGGCACAGTAATACCGGCATTGGAAATGGCATAGACGGATACCTCCTCCCGTATGTTTTTCAACTGAAAAGCCCCCATGGGTTTGGCTTTCAGCCGATGATGGTTCTTAATATCGTCATAGGCTTTCCCGGAAATGAAAACACCTCCCGGAACACAGAGCGATTCGATGCGGGAAGCGACATTCACGCCATCTCCGTAGGTTTCTTCTTCACTAAAGGTAATATCGCCGGTGTGAATGCCAATACGAATAGGAACCGGAGGATCCTTTTTAAGAGCTTGCTGCAAGGCAACGGCACATTCTACCGCCGCCGTAGTGCTGGAAAAGACACTGAGCGTCCCATCTCCAAAATATTGCAGTATTTTCCCTCCGAATCGTTCATGCAGGCGCTGAAACACCTCCCGATGCCGCACCCGCAAGCGATTGGCTATCTCTTCATTTTTCTGCATCATAGAAGAATAACCTACGATATCCGTAAACATGACGGCCGCCAGCCTGCGTTCTTTGGGTTTCATCTGGATGGTTTGTAATCAAACGCACCGAATTGGCCCGGTGCGTATTAAAGAAACGAAAAAGTGGCTGGAACTTTTCAGTTGACCGTCACTTTTTTTATTTCATTCACCCTACTCGATGATGAAGGCCGGAACTCAGCGCCCTTCCTTTATGCCGGGCGTTGGGAGAATTTGTCGGGTGATTTCCTAGTGCCTCGGGCATTAAATAAGGGGAGAATAGCGCGAGGTTATTTTCCCGCCAGACAAGGCGCGAGGAAGAAACATAGCGGGGCTACGTGACTGAGGAGCAACGCAGTATGGTGGGGAAAGAGCCCGCGATATTCCCCCGCTATTTAGTGCGCGAGGCACTAGGCATACCGCAAGAGCACATCGTTCGGCCGTTCACCATTTTAAAGCAGATTGTCTTTGTACAAAAATGCTCCCGGAAAATCCGAATCCGCTTTTTTCTGCTTCCCGCTCCAAAGTTCGATATCAAAGCGAAAAACAGCAGTGCGCTTCCATTCTTCCGGGGTTGTGGCCCGATAGTCCTCTCCCGGGCGTAGATGAGGGAAGTACTTGTCCAGCAATAACTGCAGAGCGGCAAAGCCCTCCTCTTTATTTTCCACCACTTGTACCTTGCCAAAGGCAGTGACTCCGCTGTATTCCACACTCATTTCCAGCGCTTCCTTTGCCGGTAACAGCCGCCCCATCTCACTGATACTGAAACAGGCGCCTGGGTTTTGCTCCAACACACTGCGAGTGCGCCCCTCCCGCGCCGTATGGAAATAAATGGCGTGCCGCGCCTCGTCATAAACGAAAATATTGCTGTTGATGAAAGGCTGCCCTTCCTGGCTGAAGGCAAAGGCGCCAAAGGGCGCCCGAGCCAGGAATGCCTTGATCCAATCTTCGTCTTCAACGGCCCTGTCCTTACGGCGCATCTGATTGGGCGCCTCCTGCAAATATGATCTTGCCATATCCGGTAACTATTTTTTTCTGCAAAGAAAACCTAAAATTGGCTTGCTGCAAATAGCCAATTTCATAAAAGAGATAAGTCCAATTCAGGCCAGCAGAACATCAACCATCGCAAATCGCAAATGGGCTATCCGTCTAACGTTGGACACGGTTAGGGCCCGGCGAAGAATAACTTCCCCATTTGATGCCGATCCCTGCCTGCCTTGCGGCGAGCAGCAGGTTGTCCAGCGACAAAATCTCTGGCCTGAAACGGGGAACTTATTTTTCTCCGGCCCCTTAGAAGCAGGTAAGCCCAAGCAGCCTGCCGCAGTTGCGAACCGCGAACTCGTCCAACCCTGGAATGGTAGCCCAAAAATTCAGCCCTTCCCCCTCGGATGCCTACCACTTCCCCAAAGGCACTATCGGCAAAACAATGTAGGAAGGCCGCTCGGCGTAATGAAAAACCGTATTGTCGGCACTCACCTTTCGCCGGCTGCTTTCGAACGGTTCCCCTGTATTGGGGTTGACATCCCAGCGGGGGAAGTTGCTGCTGGAAATGTCTACCCGGATGCGGTGTCCTTTTTTGAATACATTGGCGGTGGGGAATGGTTTAATGACCACGTTGTATGCCTCGCCCGGCCTAATGAGTTCCCGGTCAGGGCGGCCGTTTCGGTAGCTCATCCGGACGATGCCGTCGGTTAAGTTCATATCAAAGCCGCTGGGAAAATCCTCACTGGGCGGATAAACATCCAGGAGTTTAACCGTGAAGTCGGTATCTTCGGCGGTGGAAGACACACAGAGGCACACGATGATGGGGCCAACGGCCTGCATGTCTTCCTCCAGCGGTTCAGTCTGGAAAACGACTACGTCGCCCCGTGCGCTTAGAGGTAGGTAAGGGGGGCGGCTGCCGATGAAATCGGGGCGTTCGCGCTGGTCATAGGCGCCGTCTTTTACCCGTGCCGAAACATTACCGCCCAGAGTAGGCACGGGATGGGTGGGGTCGAAAGTGAAGGTGGTGGAAGAGGCGGCCTCCCCTGGAGGTTGGTTGTTCAGGCTGCCGTCGGCATGAAAGTAGAAAAATACCGGTTTCGTATCGGGAAGGGGCCAACTGTCCGCTTCCATCCAGTATCCGCCGTGGTTTAAGCGGCCGGCCTCGTTTTTTTTACCGTCCCCGGTTCCCATCACGAATAGCTGGACAGGTTTTTCCGGAATGGCTTCACTCTTCTTTTCTTTTAGCAGATGGTCAAACCAACGCACCTGAAAATCACGGTTGAAATCGGTGATCGCCGCCTCGGGCCCAAAGTCCACATCGCCGGCGTAGGTGCGCTCGTTGCCGCTGTGCGTCCAGGGGCCGATAATCAACCATTTGGGAGTTGACTGCCGAAGGGAGAGCTCCTGATAATTCTGAATGGTCCCGCTCAGAAAAATGTCATACCAGCCGCCGATGTGCACCATAGGCACGTCGGCCGTCTGACCGTAATATTCCTCCCAGTTGATGCCGGTTCCCTTCCAGAAGTCGTCGTAGTCGCCATGCCGGTATTCTTCCAGCACATAATTTTCAAAGTTGGGCGCAATGGAGAGCGGGTTGAGCCCCCGTCGAAACGGCCAGGCCGGGTACCAGTCCTCGATCTGTTCGCGTTCGAAATGTGCCTGTACAACCGGATCCTTGACTTCCATCGGGATTTGCCGGAAGGCCCAGGTGAGTTCCCGCCCCAGTTCAAAGGCGCCGCCCTGCCGTACCGCGTGGTCCCAGGCGTTCGCCATGCCCCCCATATTAATGACCATGGCCGACAAACCTTCCGGGTTGAGCTTGGAGGCGTCTGCCTGCGTGTGCGCTCCGTAGGACGTGCCCCACATGGCCACCCGTCCGTCCACATAAGGCAGGCGCGACAGCCATTCCACCGTTTGAGCGCCGTCAGCCGCTTCCAGCGGGTTGTATTTGGTGAAGGTTCCGCCGGAGTCGTACCGCCCGCGCAAGTCCTGCAACGCCACCACATAGCCCTGGCTGGCAAAATAGGCAGCCTGCGGAGCAAACCGTCCTTCTGATTTACCATAGGGGGTGCGTTGTAGCAGCAGAGGCAGGAGTTCGGTTACCGGCTGCCCGTCAACAGCCGGCCGGTAGATATCGGTGGCCAGCAACACGCTATCGCCGGCGGGTATCATGACGTTGTGTTCTACGGTTACGTTGATCGCGGCTTCCTGGCCGTAGGATGAGGACAAAGGGCCAGCCAGCAGGGCTATGGCCAGGATAAGGGGCCAGCGCCACCTCGTTTTGGGCCTAAGGTTGAACAGGGGTAGTGGTCCTTTCTTCATAGTCTTATCTTATGGGTTGTGCCGGTTTTCATTGTTCAAATGAAATTAGCATTTCATATCAATATAATGCCGCTGCTTCGAAAAAAACTTGCTTCTTTCTTGCCTACCAGGCAGGTGGATTGTATAAAAACAGTTACTATTTAGCATAAGGCTATGGATGCCTCTGGTGCGAAATTTTGTAAGCAAACCTTCCCCTTTCAAGGGGAATGAGAAGGGGTTCCGGCAAAAAAAGCCTACAAAATTTCGCGCCAGGGGTTAAATCACCATGATGCTGAATAGTTACTAAAAACAATTAAATTGGCTGCTCAAAAATTAATGAAAATGCAATTTGACAAGGCCAATTCTTGAATTTTTGGAGACTGTTCAATTAAGGATACTGTAAACTAAGTAGGGTAGCGATTTTGGCTTTAACCGAGGCGAAGAGCCTGTCTCGCAGAATTGCGGGATTCCCGACCTTAGCCTCATCCCCTCCTTTGCCGCATTGCCTCGTACAACATCATACCCGCCGCTACCGACACGTTAAAACTATCCGTCGTGCCCTTTTGCGGAATGATGAACTGTTCGTCCGCGGCACGGGCAACGGCGGGGCTGATGCCTTCCCCTTCGGCGCCCAGGATGAAGGCTACCGGCTGCCGGAGGTCTAAATCATAGAGGGGCTTGCTGGCATCCAGGCTGCTGGCCAGCACCTTGATGCCAGACAGTTGCAGGTATTCAATGGCGGCCACCAGGCTGCTTTCCCGGCAGACCGGGATGCTGGCCAGGGCGCCGGCGGAGGTTTTCATGGCATCGGCGTTGATCTGGGCGCTGTTCTTCTGGCCGACGACCAGGGCTTGAGCGCCGGCCGCCTCGGCTGTCCGGGCAATGGCGCCGAAGTTGCGCACGTCGGTCACCCCGTCGAGCAGAACGATCAGGGGCGTTTCCGATTGCTCGTAAATGCCCGGCAACACATCCTCCAACCGGTAGTAACGAACCAGGGCCTGCAGGGCGATGACCCCCTGGTGGTTACCCCGTACAATCTTGTTGAGGCGCTCCCTGGGCACCACCTGCAGGGGAACGCCTTCATCGCGACACAAATGCCGGAGTTCCTTTTCCATTTCACCACGGATACCCTGCTGCAGCATCACCTTGTCGATGGGCGTGCCCGAACGCAACGCATCCGCAACCGGATGGTGGCCGTAGATGATGGAGATATCTTTTTCTTTTGGCATAGCTTGCTCTTCAAGGTTTGGCCTCAAAGATCGGATTTTTTTGCACAACCCTGCCGGAGGCTAAACCAACATTTCAACAGCAAAAAGGAAACGGCTTCGAACCCTAATAAATTGAGGCAACCGGATGGCCTGTCTGAATCGCCGCCGGGAGCCGCAAGCAATCCATTAGAAACAAAAAAAAATGGCTAATTTTGAGCCTGTAAGTATATGGACAGAATGAATGATTGATTGATTGAATATAATGGGCTATGCCCGGGTTTTATGCCTCACTTATTGTGTTCAGGTACTTTTAGCACTAGAATTAATTCCACCATCATATCATCACTCACCACCTTATGATAGCCAGATTTACTTTCCTCTTAGTATTCGCCATTTCCCTCTTCCTTGCCTCAGCCGCCTGGGCACAGCCACCGGCGCCGCTGGATATCGCTAAGCGCTACCTGGCCGAACAGCGGGAAAAATGGCATCTCACCGAAGCCGATATCAATAACTTTCGGGTGACGGATCAGTATCAGACGAAGCACAATGGCCTGACGCATCTTTACCTGGCCCAGCAACACGAAGGCATTGAACTTTTCAACGCCATCAGTGGGCTGCACATTACCAAAGAAGGCCAGGTGGCTTTTGCCACCAACCGCTTTACGCCTGGCCTCGCCTCCAAAATCAATACCACTCATCCGTTGCTTACCGCCTACCGGGCCATCGAAAGCGCCGCCGCCCACCTGGGTTTAACCATCCGGGGAGGGCTACCCCTGAAAGCACAGGAAGACGAACGGCGCTTCACCTACGCCGGCGGTAGTATCTCCGATTCTGATATCGAGGTGCGCCTGGTGTATCAACTCATGGCCGACGGCGCCGCCCGCCTGGCCTGGGGCCTGGCCATCGACCGCCCCGATGACGCCAACTACTGGAACTTGCGCATTGATGCGCTCACCGGCGCGGTGCTAAGCAAGGATAACTGGACGGCCCACTGCGCGTTTTCCCCGCCCACCGAAGCCTTGTGCGAAGCTGGAAGTGCGAAGCCGGAAGTGCGAACGGAGTCAGAAATGAATACCAAGCCCCCATTTTCCGCCTTCCGCCTTCCGGCTTCCGGCTTCAACCATGCCTCCGAAGGGCATTCCTCAGAGCCGCTGAAGCATAGAAACCAGGAGACGCTCTTCGCCGACGCCCAATACCGCGTTTTCCCCATCCCTCTGGAAAACCCTGCCGAAGGGGCACGCGAACTCCTCCTCAACCCACACGACCCCCTTGCATCCCCTTACGGCTGGCACGATACCGACGGGCAGGAAGGCCCCGAATTTCAGATTACCAGAGGCAACAACGTCCACGCTTATCAGGATGGCAATGGCAACAACAACTCCGCCGGCGACGAACCCGACGGTGGCGCCGGCCTGAACTTCGATTTCCCCCTCAACCTGGCTCAGGAGCCGGAAACCTACCAGGATGCTTCGGTGACGCAGCTGTTCTATACGAATAACTTTATGCACGACCTGGCCTACGCCTACGGATTCGATGAGCCGGCCGGCAACTTCCAGCAGAACAACTACGGCAACGGCGGGGCGGCAGGAGACTATGTGGCGGCTGAAGCACAGGATGGGAGTGATGTCAACAACGCCAACTTCACTACCAGCCCCGATGGAGGCATCGGGCGTATGCAGATGTACCGCTGGAACTCACCCGGCGCCGTTTTTTCGGTTACGGCGCCGGAGGCGATCGCCGGCTTCTACGAGGTGCGCCCCGCTCTGTTCGGAGGAAACATCACCAACGATCTGCTGGCAGGGCCGGTAGTGGAATACAACGGCGGTACCGGCCTGCCCTCGCTAGCCTGCGCGCCGGCCCAAAATGCAGCGGCGCTCAACGGCAGTGTCGCGCTGATCGACCGCGGAACCTGCGATTTCGACCGCAAAGCGCTGAATGCCCAGAATGCCGGCGCGGTGGCGGTTATCATTTGTAACTATGCGGACGACCTGGTGAACATGGGGCCGGTCTCAGTGGGCGCCCTGGTCAACATACCGGTTGTATCGATGCGTTACAGCCACTGCCAGACGCTGCGCCAGTCCCTGAACCAGGAGGTGGAAGTGGCTTTTCAACTCCCCGGTGACAACGGCCCTATCCGCCTCGACGGCAGCCTGGACAATGTAGTCGTGGCCCATGAATACACCCACGGCATTTCCAACCGCCTGGTGGGCGGCCCTTCCTCCACCAGTTGCCTGTCGAACGATGAACAGATGGGAGAAGGGTGGAGCGACTTCCTTTCGATGGCCGCTACCGTTAAGCCCGGAGATACGGGCGCTACGCCGCGCACGTACGCCAATTACGTCCTGCGGCAGGGCGCCAGCGGCACGGGCCTGCGGCGGAAGCCCTATTCCACCGATTGGAGTATCAACAACCAAACTTATGAAGATATCACAGGCACAACCACCTACCAAAGCCTGGGAGAAGCCTGGGCGGTTATGTTATGGGGCCTCTACTGGAAGCTGGTGGACGAATACGGCTGGGATGAAGACCCCGTCAACGGAAATAGCGGTAACAACCTGGCCATACAGCTGGTAATGGATGCGATGAAGCTACAGGCTTGTAGCCCCGGCTTCATCGATGCCCGCGACGCTTTGCTGGCTGCCGACTCGATAAACAACGGCGGCGCCAATGCCTGCTATATTTGGGAAGTTTTCGCCCGCCGTGGGCTGGGTTACGCGGCAGAACAAGGCAGCCGCTTCAACCGCAACGACGGCCTGGCGGATTTCAGCCCGCTTCCGGAATGTGTAAAAGAACTGAAGATCAGCAAAAGCGCTACACCTCTTCTAAATGCAGGTGAGGTGCTTACCGTTACCCTCACCGTGACGAACCATAAAGACGCGGCGGCCACCGAAGTGATGGTGAGCGACGAGATTCCCGCCGAAACAGTTTATGTGGCGGGCTCCGCTACCGGCGGCGCTCCCGAGTTAAGTGGTGGCGAGATCCGGTTTGACATCGGAGATATGGCTTCCGGAGAAGAGCGGGTATTGAGCTATCAGCTGAGTACCCTTTCAGGCCTTCCCTCCGTACGCCAGTTTCTCGACGATATGGAAAATGGGCCGGACAATTGGATAGCCTCCAACCTCAACCCCACGGGCTTCGATTTCTGGTCCTATTCAGATAATGATGCGCACAGCGGCGATTACAGTTGGTACGTTCGAAATACGGCAAGCGCCAATGACCAGGCGCTGGAATTAAAGGCAGCAGTTGTGGTGTCCGGAACCCAGCCTGCGCTGCGTTTTTACCACCGCTTCGAGACCGAAGCCGGCCTGGATGGCGGTTTCGTGGAAGTCTCTACCGATGGCGGCAGCTCCTGGGAGCCCGTTCAGGAGCTGATCACCCGCACGCCATATGTGCGCCCGCTGGCCGCCAGCACGCTGTCTGTTCCGGCGCTTCGGGCCTATTCCGGCAGCTCGGGCGGCGAATGGCTGGATACCTATATTGACCTCCGCTCTTACCTCGGAGAGGAACTACTCGTCCGCTTCCGTTTCGGCAGCAATGGTTCGGGCGCCCCGAACGCTTTCAATCCTGGGTGGTATGTCGATGATATTGAGTTTTTGGATCTGGTGAATTACAATGGGGAAGCTTGCGTATCTTCCCTTTTGGGAGATCAGGCCTGTACCCGCGCGCCCTATTTGGGAACGGTGGTGGAATCGGCGATAGTCTCCGCTGCGAAATCCCGGGATCGGGAATTGGCGGTGAAGCTCTTCCCCAACCCAGCGCGTGATGTTTTGAATGTGATGCTGGAGCTGGAGGCGCCGTCGCAGGTGACGATAGGCCTGGCCGGAATAGATGGGCGCCACATAAGGCAATATCAGGTGAATGCCACCGGGAGCGGCCGGCTTCTGCCGGTAGATATTTCCGGGCTGGCGCCGGGTTTTTATGTGGTGAAAGTAAGCGCGGGGGAAGCAGTCTGGGTGGGGAAGGTTATTAAGGAATGAACTTTGAGTTCTTCCTGATGGTTACTTAAACCGTCAAACCAAAAAAAATCCAATGCATAGAAAAGCCTTACTTGAGATCCTTTTCTGGGCCTTCACCGTGGTGGTTGCGATAGCCGTACTTCTGCCGATCGTCAACGAAGTGGAAGGATATCCCTTTTTGTTTATAAATATTGTGTATATCGTGACGGCCATTACCGTCACCAGATATCTGTTTTTGCTGCCTCATACTTTTCTCGCCCGCCTGCAGCCGCTCAAGGTTATACTGGTATTTTTATGCCTTCCCTTCGTTTTCTACCTCGTTCAGGAATTAAACAACTTCCAGGTGTTTATCGACGAAAAAGGGCTGGATGCGCTGGTCGGTGATTTGCCCTATGCCCGCCGCAATAATATGGTTGATTACATCCGCAGCGAAATGTTGCTATTCGGCACCGGGAGCATTATCAGCTCTGTGTCCTTTCCATTCCGCTTGCTCGTCTCCGTGTGGCGTACCCGGAACTGGGGGACGGTTTAGATGTTTGGGGCCCCATCTTGGAGCCGGGCCTTCTATTCATCAGGTTCAAAAGAGCGGCCGTATTGTCAACTGGTTAAACAACTGAGAGGGCTGTCCTGGCCATTTCATCGGTAGCCGGGGATTTCAGTTGAAGGCAGAAAAGTTTGGCAAAAAAGTTTAAAATTTTTTGTTTTATAAAAGGTTTTGTTTTAACTTGCCAACCAAATATTTTGCTTTTGTTTTAAACGAAAACCCTCATCATGATCAGAGAAGATAGGCTCGAATTAAATGAGCGATTCATCAAGGTGTTCAATATGTTGGAAGAAAGGGGTGAGATTGTCAAGAATGACCGAAATGGGAAGGGCATGGGCGATTTCGCAGAGCGCATTCTGGGCAACCGCGCCTACGGGCATATTATCCGGGCCTTCCTGAATTCCGAGGATAAAAGATGTATTGATTACCGGCACGCAAGGACGCTTTGCCAGGAGTACGGAATCAACGAGTCTTACATGCTGGATGGCGAGGGAGAACCCTTCGGTATCGAAGTCCCGAAGCTTTCCAAAGTAGCGGAGCCGATGCCCTATATGGGCAATATCCTGTACACGACTACTGAAGCGTTCGCGGGCGCTTCTGTCGACGTCGGCGGCTTCACCAAAGAAGACTACGAATTTTTCAGCCTTCCCGGCCTCGCGGGCAGCGGCCTGGTTGCCTTTCCCATTAAAGGAAACAGTATGGAGCCCGTCATCGTCGATGGCGATATGGTTATCTGCCGGGAGATCAATAGTGTGTATGAGATTCGGGATAATAAGATATACGCCATAAAGAACAACGGACAGCTATGGGTGAAGTTTGTTCAGGGCATTACGGATTCCCGGGGCAGGGTTACGCACCTTAAACTAATCTCCGCTAACCACCTGGAGCACGACCCCTTTGTCGAAGAGGTAAATGAATATACCCGGCTGTATCAGGTTATCCGAAGGATCAGCGACTTGTAGTACGCTGCACTTAGTACTCTGTTAATTAAGTAAATTATCGTTTCTGGGCGATGGATTTTCGTTCTAATCGAGGAGCGCCCGCCCGCCTGCTGCGCAAGCCGGCAGGGAGCCTGATAGCCTTAGCTATCAAGGCGAGGACGGGACGAAGAGTAGGGCGAAAAGGCACGGACAGAAGCATAAGATATTTATTTAACAGAGTACTTAGAATAGGTTGAAACAAAAGCTTGCCTTTTGTTTTAACATGATAGTCGGATAATTGGATAGAAGAGATGCCCTTGGTGCAACCAGATAGCAAAAGGCAAATTTTGATATACAAAAGTGCTACTCTGTGCGATTTCGAAGATGTCAACTGCTCTAACGCGTAGTTGACATCTTCGAAGCAATCAAAGATTTATCCTGCTGTTTTTTGATTTGCGCTCCCGGGTTGCACACAATTCGGGAGTTTTTGTTTTTACTTATCCTGTTTGGCAAAAACCTTCCTGAGTAAATCGGTGGTGCGGGCGCTAACATCCGTACGAATGCTTCGTTCTTTCTTTTCCACCATAGCAAACAAGCCCTTCAGGGCTTCCTGAGTGACATATTCACCCAGGTCGGGATTGGCCTTTTCCACCAGTGGGATACTGTTGTAAGTGTTAACCGCGTCGGCCCAGTAGTCTCGTGCGTTGAACTTATCCAGGGATTGCACGATCACCGGGTTGAACTCATTGTAAAGGGCGTCGTAGGTGGTGCGGTTGAGGTATTGGGTGGCGGCATCGCCCGGCCCCATCAGGATATCCATGGCATCGGAGAAGGTCATCTGCTTAATGGCATTGACAAAGATCGGTTTGGCCTTTTTGGCGGCATCTTCAGCGCCGCGGTTGATCTTTTCCAGTATCGTCTCTTCCACGGACCTGAACCCGGGTACATTTTGCAGTTTATCGGTAATTTTTCTGGCCTCGGGCGGCAGCAATATTTTATAGGGGCTTTTGAAATAGCCATTTTCCTGGGAGAGGCGCTGAGCCCCTTCTCCAATGCCAAACTCCAGCGCTTGTTTCAGCCCCGCTCCTACCTCGGCGGTGGTCAGCCCCTGGGCGCCGGCCAGGGTGTCGAGCGTACTTTGTATCTGCTGGGTAGTACAAGCCGCCATTATCGACGTGATCATCACAAGGGCAGCGATCTTTTTGAACATAGTTTTCTTTTTTATTAAATAGTCAATCAATTAACGGAGGGCGCTGCTGTGGCCCTGTTACAAAAAAGTTATTTTTTCACTATTCGCCCAACATAGGAATTTCGATTTCTCCTTTGACCGTCATTACCCAGGCGTTATCCACCCTGCCGCCCAGAGGAGGGTGGCGTTTTTTCAGCCGCACCAACACGCCCTCCACATTATCGAAATAACCGATTATGCGTTCGGCGATGCTTTCGACCAGCGTTTCCAGAAGTTGAGTAGACTCCCGCATCTCGGCCTGGCAAAGAAGATATACCGTTTCATAATTGACTGTAGTGGGCCGGTGTTTATCTTTCTCGGCTTTTCCTCTTTTAACGCCGATGTCTTTCAATGACATATCGGCGGCCTTCAGCATTTCATCCACCTCGTCGAGGTCAGCGTGCAGGTCATCGACAAACTTGGTGAGGATGGTTTCGGTATTGACATAGACATCCAGGATAAATTCGTTGCCGAGTATTCGTTCCTCTTCATAGTAACCGTGGTAGGCGTAAAAGCGCATACCTTCCAATGCAATGGTGGCCATAGGTATCCAATTATTGAGTACGGAGGCAAAAATAAGCAATAATGCTTCTGAAATGGCCATAATTGAGTAGCATCTTTACCGGAATAGAGCGAAGAAGTAGCGAAATGTTTACCTTTGTGGTGATCGTAGATCCTAACCAAAATCCAAAAATCTAAATAATGGATAGCAACAACAACGGCGCTCATAGCGCTATCGCGAAGAAGGCAAAAGAGGACCGCTTTCAGGGTCATGATTATTACCTCATCGACGAACTGCTCGATGATGACCACCTGCTGGCCCGGGATGCTGTACGCAGCTGGGTAAAGCAGGAAGTAAGCCCGGTCATTGAGGAGTACGCCGAGCGGGCCGAATGCCCGGTGCACCTATTTAAAGGCCTGGCGGAGATCGGGGCTTTTGGCCCCAGCCTGCCGGTTGAATACGGTGGCGGGGGTATGGATGAAATGGCCTACGGGGTAATCATGCAGGAACTGGAGCGGGGAGATTCCGGCATTCGCTCCATGGCCTCTGTACAAGGTTCTCTGGTTATGTATCCGATCTTTAAGTACGGATCGGAAGAGCAAAAACGCAAATACCTGCCCAAGCTCGGCGCGGGCGAGCTCATCGGCTGCTTTGGGCTGACCGAGCCCGATCACGGCTCCAACCCGAGTGGAATGGTTACCCGGGTAAAAGACGATGGAGATGCCTATATCCTCAACGGCGCCAAGATGTGGATTACGAACTCACCCGTAGCGGATATCGCAGTGGTTTGGGCCAAAGATGAAGAAGGCAAAATACTGGGTATGGTCGTAGAAAAAGACATGGAGGGCTACTCCGCCCCGGAGATTCACGGTAAATGGTCGCTGCGTGCCTCCGTCACCGGAGAACTCGTATTTGAAGATGTGCGGGTGCCCAAGAAGAACGTATTCCCGGGGATCAAAGGCCTGCGCGGCCCCTTGTCCTGCCTTTCCAAGGCTCGTTATGGCATTGCCTGGGGCGCTATTGGCGCTGCGATGGATTGCTACGATTCCGCCCTGAGATATGCCCAGGAGCGGCGCCAGTTTGGCAAGCCGATCGGACAGTTCCAGCTGACTCAAAAGAAGCTGGCGGAGATGATCACAGAAATCACCAAAGCTCAACTACTGGCCTGGCGCCTGGGGCAACTCGCCAACCGCGGAGAAGCGACGGCGGCGCAGATATCCATGGCCAAACGCAATAACGTAGCAATGGCGCTGGAGATAGCCCGGGAAGCCCGGCAGATACACGGAGGCATGGGCATTACCGGCGAATATCCCATTATGCGCCACATGATGAACCTGGAATCGGTCGTAACCTATGAGGGCACCCACGACATTCACCTGTTGATCACAGGTATGGACGTCACCGGGCTTAACGCCTTTAGCTAACCTTTTACCCGGAGGCAATGGCAGAGATATGCCTGCCTCCGGGTATCGCGCCAATTTTTCCTTAAAAAAGCGTTAAGAGCAATAATAGAACCCGCTCTTTTGGGTTTATTCCCTTAATTTCCAAGAACTGCCCCCAAACAAGAAAGTGTTTATTACAACAATTCTTACGGTTGGCGACGTTATACACCACAGGAAATCTTTACTTTCGTAAAAGAAGGGGTGGGAATGAAGCGTTTATTTACCTGGCTGTACAGCCGGTTTCCTATATTTTTGAAGAAAATAATTAATTAAAATGAGGAAACGAAGTTCGTTGCTATTACTCCTAGTTATCGCCAGTTGTTATTTCGCCTTTAGCCAGGAAGATGCCATTTATCTGACCAATCCGTCTTTTGAAGATATGCCCCGGCACAGTATAGAACCCGCAGGGTGGTTCGACTGCGGGAGCATTCGGTTTCCAGCTGAATCGCCTCCCGATATTCAGCCGAGTGGTGAATTCAGCGTTACAAAGCCGGCCAACCATGGAGCTACCTACCTGGGCATGGTCGTACGGGATAATGATACATGGGAGTCCGTTTCTCAAAAGCTCAGCCACCCGCTGAAGAAAGGGCAATGCTATGAATTCAGTATCGACCTGGCCCGCTCCGAATTGTACATCAGCCTGAGCCGCGCCAACAACTTGCAGGCAAATTATACAACCCCCGCCAAATTGAGGATTTGGGGCGGTTTTGGCAATTGTGATAAGCAATTCCTGCTCGACGAAAGCCCCATGATCAACAAGTACCAATGGATGCAGTTCAACTTCAAATTTGAGCCCATTGCCGATTATACCTTTATCACGCTGGAGGCCTTTTACGAAACGCCCACGCTATTTCCCTATAATGGAAATATACTGGTGGATAACGCATCTCCTATTCAACCCATTCCCTGTGATGAAGAGGTGGAAGATGAACCCATAGCTGCTAAGCCGGCACAACCCGATGTTGCTAAGACAGAGCCGCCTAAACCGGCGCCCAAACCGGCTAAGCCCCAGCAACCGGCAGTTACTGCCCAGGCGACGCCCAAGTCACCGCCCAAACCGGCGCCGGAGAAAACTATTGCCGGGGTGAAGCGCTCCGAAATGGCCAAAGGCTTATCCATTACCCTGGATAAGCTGTATTTCGAAGCAGATAGCTCCCGTATAGAAAAAGAATCCTATGATTTCCTCAATGAAGTATACGAATTCCTCGACCTGAATGAGGATGTGATCATCGAGATTGGCGGACACACCAACAATTTACCCACCGATGAATATTGCGACCGGCTGTCAACCGCCCGTGCCAAAGCAGTAGCGGACTACCTGGCATCCAAAGGAATCTCCCGTAAAAGGCTACAGTTCAAGGGCTACGGTAAACGAGAGCCCGTTGCCTCGAATAAGACACCTTATGGCCGGAGAAAAAACCAACGAGTGGAGATCAAGATCATGGAAATGGGTGAGGGGGATGGCTGATCAAAAACTGCCGGTTTTCCGGGAGCGCTTGGGGCTTTATCCTTCGGTAAAGACACCGCTTTTATGCTTCTGAGACTTCAAATCCAATCTGCTTAAGGTCTTCCCAAAAGTTTGGATAAGACTTCACCACCACCATGGGGTCTTCAACACGTATGGGCCCAAGCATAGCCAATGGAGCAAAGGCCATGGCCATGCGGTGGTCTTCATACGTGGCGAAAGCAGGCGTACCTTCAACGCTGGCCTTTCCTTCCGTTTGGAAGTACTGGCGCCCTGTTTGCGGCGCACCTTCCGGAGGCAATGCCTCCAGCCGGCAGTGCACCTTGGCCAGTTCCGCCTGGAGGGCGGCAATACGGTCGGTTTCCTTGATGCGCAGCGTGTCGAGGCCGGTAAACCTACCCTGGACGCCCAGTCCACCACAAACAACTGCCAGGGTTTGCGCCAGGTCCGGGCAAAGGATAAAGTCCCAATCAAAAGAGGCGGGGAGGACGGGAGCGGTTTTATTCAGCAAAATGCCGGTTTCATTAAAGGTAGTTTCGATTCCAAATACCTGCATCATTTCCGCCAGTACCGCATCTCCTTGTATACTCTTTTCGAACAGCCCGTTTAATTGTAGGTGAGCCTCGTCGGCTAAGGCGGCCATTGCATAAAAATAGGAGGCTCCCGACCAGTCGGCTTCCACCTGAAAAGGACGGGGTTGATAGGGCTGAGAGGGAATGTGAACGGTATCCCCTTTCCAACTGTGGTAAACACCGAAATACTGCATCAGCCCGAGGGTCATCTCGATGTAAGGGCGGGAAACGATTTTACCTTCCAATTGCAGGGATAGGCCGCCCGGCAAAGTAGGGGCGATCAGGAGCAAAGCGGAAATGTACTGGCTACTGGTGCCGGCGGCAATAGAGAGCCTGGAGTTTTGTCCAAAGTTCAAAGGAGCGCCAATACGCAGGGGAGGGTACCCTTCTTTTTCGAGATAGCTGATATCAGCCCCCAGCCGTCGAAGCGCATCGACGAGTATTCCGATGGGCCGTTGTTTCATTCGTTCGGTACCGGTGAGCAGTTGCACGCCGGGCTGGCCAGACAGAAAGGCGGTCATAAACCGGAAGGTCGTACCGGCGGCGCCTGCATCGCGGATTTCGCCGTTGCTTTGCAACAATTGGAGCAGGAGCGCTGTATCCCGGGCATTGGCAAGCCGATGTATGGGGAAATCCGTTCCGCTGAGGGCACGGATGATTAATGCCCGGTTAGAGATGCTTTTCGAGCCGGCAAGGGTGATCTCTCCGGTAAGGCGCCGGCCGCGATAATTTAAAGTATAGGACATTTCGTTGCCTAAAATTTATCCTGTTGAACACACACTTACTCTTCTTCGTCTTCCACCTGGGGAAAAAATGGCAAGGGAGGGGTTTCGAAGCTGCTTCCATTCTCGGCAGCAGGGCCTTCACTCTTCTCATTATCCTGGCCGCTCCTTCGATTGTGCATGGCCTCATCCGACCGCTCATAGGCGCGGATGATCTCCTTGACCAGCCGATGGCGCACCACGTCGTCGGCATCCAGGTAAACCGCTTCAATGCCTTCGAGGTGCTCGAGCAGGTCGATGGCTCGGCGCAGGCCCGACTTTTGGTGAAACGGCAGGTCAACCTGGGAAAGGTCCCCGGTAATGATACACTGCGCCGAAGGGCCGAGGCGGGTGAGGAACATCTTCAGCTGCATGGTCGAGCAGTTCTGCGCTTCGTCCAGAATGATAAAGGCATTATCGAGTGTACGCCCTCTCATGAAGGCCAACGGGGCGATCTCGATTACGCGGGTAGACATAAATTGCTGAAGTTTCTCTGCCGGCAGCATATCGTCGAGGGCGTCGTAAAGCGGCCTCAGGTAAGGGTCGATCTTTTCCTTGAGGTCACCCGGAAGAAAGCCAAGGCTTTCGCCGGCCTCTACGGCGGGCCGGGTCAGAATGATCTTCTTGACCGTCCGGTTCTTCAGAGCCTTTACTGCCAGTGCTACGGCCGTATAGGTTTTACCTGTACCGGCAGGGCCAACGGCGAAGACAATATCATTTTCCTCCGAAGCTTCGATCAGCTTCTTCTGGTTACGGGTCTTGGCCTTGATCTGCTTACCATTTCGGCCGAACAGGATCGTCTTATTTCCCCGGCTGCTACTACCCAGCTTGGATTCAAAGGGGTTGTTGCCCGCCATGAGGTCCTGGACCATCTGCAGGGGCAGCTCTTCATGCTCCTTGAGCATACGAACCATCAATTCGAACCTGGATTTTGCCTTTTGGGTATGCTTTTTATCACCGGAAAGCTTAAGGCTGCTGCCCCGCGAAGTCATGACAACTTCGGGGAAAGCCTTGCGCAGAAGGTTTAATTTGGCGTTATTTTCCCCGTATAATTCGACGAGGTCAACCCCGTCAACGGTCAGAATGATCTCACTCAATACTTATATCCTCTTTTTTGTGATACAATGTCTTTTCTGGCTCGGATGAAGCAGTTGATCCGTTTCACCATAGCGCCTACATGGAAACTCCCGGCAGTTGTAAAAAGTTCAGCCCTGATACAGGCTTTTGGCTAAGCTTCGGGACTGTACGGCTGCCGGGCCCTGGATATGGCAAAAGTACACATAATCGCAAGAAGTAGAAACCTGTTTAGAGGGCTCATTACCACGAAATTTGTCAAAGAACCCAAAAATATAGCCTATTTTAGGGCCACAGAAAGTAAAAAGTTTGTTCAAAATTCAATCAATGGGCTCCAAACAGCAAATTTTGTCCTGCACTGCGTTAAAAAGCCTCGCCATACCTTACAGGTATGCCTGTGTTTTTTGCCTTGTTCAGAACAAAATTTTCTCGTTTTCGCCTCATCATCGAAATTTGAACAAACTTAAAAAGCCAAAACCATCGACTTCGATATGCCCATTGTAACCCTTACCACAGATTTTGGATGGCGAGATTATTACCTGGCGATGATAAAGGGAGCCATGCTGTGCGAGCACCCGCAGCTCAATATAGTTGATATTACCCACAGCGTCAAAAACTACGACATTGTCCAGGCCGCCTTTCTATTTAAAAATGCCTGGCGAAGCTTTCCCGAAGGCGCCATCCACCTAATCAGCATCAACAATTTTTATGCAGCCCGGAAACGCTTCCTGGCTACTACCCGCGAGGGCCACTTTTTCATAGCGCCGGACAATGGCGTCTTCAGCCTCATTTTTGACGATGAAATGCCCCCTCATTTCTATGAGCTCGACTATGATGAAAGCAGCCCTTTTCCGCTCCAAGACATCTATGCTCAGGCCGTTGGGTACCTGGCGCATGGCAAGCCTCTGATCGAGATCGGCTTGCCTGCTCAGGACATAGAGCAGCGCATCACCCTGCAGCCGGTCATCGGCCATTCTCAGATTAGAGGTTCCATCATCTATGTGGATAACTACGACAATGCCATTTCCAATATCAACAGGGAGCTCTTTGACAAGGTAGGGGGAGGGCGCTCCTTCAAATTGTATTTTAAACGCCATCCGCCGATCAAACGCCTGAGCAAACACTATCAGGACCTCCCTGTTGGCGAACTGCTCTGCCTTTTCAATTCGGCCGGTTATCTGGAAATTGCCGTTAATATGGGCAGGGCGGCCACTCTTTTTGGGCTCAAGGAAGAGGAAACCATCCAAATAGATTTTCGCTCATGATCAAACGAATCGTACAGCTCAGCTTCCAGGCCGATAAGATCGATGATTTCCTGGCGGTCTTCAGGGAGAGCAAAGCCCTTATCCTGGGCTTCCCCGGTTGCCATCATGTAGAGCTGCTACGCTGTACCCAGCCTGACAATGTATTCTTTACCTACAGTTTTTGGGAAGACGATTCGGCGCTGGAACGCTACCGCCGGTCCGAACTCTTCCGGTCTACCTGGAGCCGCACCAAACCATTGTTTTCGGATAAACCGAAGGCGTGGAGTACGGTGGAATGGGGGTGAGTACCGGAGGGGGTTTGTTCTGGTGGCGCGCTTATTTACCGGCTATTTACCACCCGAAATGGATATGATTCTTTTGCTATTTTAATATTTCCTTCAATCGTTCCACTACCATCTCGACTTCCTCTTCTGTATTATAATAATGGGGAGACAGGCGCAGGGCCCAGTCTACCCCTTTTTGGGCAAAATCGATGACGGCAGCGCCGCGGCCGGCGATGGAGGCGTTGACCCCCTTCTGTTCCAGGGCTATTTTGAGGAACATTGGTTTCCATCCCTTGACGTGTAAGGAGACAATGCCGCAAAGATGCTCGCCCCGGTCAAGTAGTTGCACCTGCGGAATACCGGATAACTGTTCACGCAGGTTGGCCGCGAGCCGGAAAGTGCGTTCCTGGATAGCGCCCAGTCCGATCTGCAGGGCATATTCGGCCGCCGCCTTGCTACCCAGTAGCAAAGCATAAGAGCGTTCCCAGGTCTCGAACCTTTGAGCATTGGTTTTGGGGACATAGCAGCCCGCTTCGGCCCAGTCGGCGCTATGGAGGTCCAGAAAGAGCGGAGCCAGCCCGGTATCCAGCACTTTGTCGGAAACGAAAAGGAAGCCGGCGCCACGTGGCCCGCGCAGAAACTTGCGAAAGGTAGCGCTGAGGAAGTCGCAATGCAATTGTTCTACATCCAGCGGCATCTGGCCTGCCGACTGGCAGGCATCCAGGAGGTACAGGCAATCGTACTGGCGGCAAAGCTGTCCGGCAGCTTCCACGTCCTGCACCAATCCTGAATTAGTGGGAATATGGGTGACAGCCACCAGCCTGGGGCGGTATTTTCTGATGAGCGTTTCCATAGATGTGGCATCGAACCCCCCTTCCGGGCGGCTGGCGGCCCGCAACAGGCGGACGCCAAACCTGTCCTGCATCTGGAGGAAGGCAATCTGGTTGGAAACATAGTCATCTTCGGTGGTAAGAATGAAGTCGCCGGCCTGAAAAGGGATGGAAGACAGCGCCTTGTTGTAGGCTTCTGTAGCGCTGGTGGCAAAGGCTATGTTCTTTGCCGGCGCATTCAGCAACCGGCCTAAGGACTTGTAAAACCCGGCGGCCTCTTTGCGGGCGGCGATGGCTGCTTCATAACCGCCGATGCGCGCCTCCAGGGCCAGGTGCTGGCCTATGGATTGCAGCACTGCATCCGGAGGCAGCGCCGCACCGGCGTTATTAAAGTGGATGCGTTCCTGAACACCGGGGGTATGCCGGCGAAATTCTAATAATTGGTCACTGGTAACGGGCATAGAGGAGGAGTGGTTATGAAAATAACGATTACAAATATAATCATTATTTTTATAATGATTATATTTGTAACGACTTCATTGCACTGAAGTTCATTTTACTCCTTCGATATTAAGAACCTTGACCACCATCGAGGCGGTAATTCCCTGTTGAAAACTCAGCTTGATCTCCTGCTGAAGGGCATTCATGATTGCGTCGTAATCACCGAATATTTGAGTGCTTAAGGTGTTGACTTCAATGTGAAGGCCATCGTGGGCCCGAAGGCGGGCGATGAAATCAAGAATAAAGCCTTCATAGTCCTTAGTTAGCGGGTACATGCTTATTTCTACAGATGCTTTCATTTTTTTTTGGAAATTTAGTAAAAAGCGCTCACCAATCGCAGCGAAACAACCGGTTGGTGAGCGCTTCCCGGGAGAGGGGGCAATTATCAATCAACCATTTCCGCTCTTCGTTTGGCCATCCCTTCTTTCAAGCGCCGCCATTCCTGTCCCATGAGCCGGTTCATGCCCTTGTCTACCATGTAGTGTTTAGCAATATTCCACAGGCCCCGGGCGCGCCTTAAGTAAGATTCGTTCGCACGGAGAGAAATCGAGAACCCGCCGTCCAGATATTCTACATAGTGCCAGTAGCCACTGGGCATAAAGAGGGACTCTCCCGGATGCAGGATGGCTTCGAAGCCCTGCACATTCCGCAGGGCGGGAAACTGCTCGTAGTTCGGATGGTTTACGTCTACGTAACTGGCAACGGTGAAGGGGTGCTGATAAATGTACTTCGATTGCTCAGGAGGGAAAAGCAGGACCCGTTTGCGGCCATGGAACTGGTTGAGGAACACATGCGAGAGGTCGATATCATAGTGAAGGGCTACTTTAGAACCTTCTCCCCCGAAGAACATGAATGGGAAATCGCGAATGAACCCATCCATGATGGTTGGCATTTGGAAATCGTTGCAAAGTTCTGGAACGTGTTTAAAAATATTGAACAAAAACATTCTCAGGTTGGTAGGGCCCTGTTCGATGGCCTCTAAAAACTTCCGGAAAGGCACTGTTTTATCGGGCGCCATGTATTTTTTACCTGGCTTAGAGACGTTATCTGAAAACACAGGCACCGAAAGATGGCCATAATTTTCTTTAAAGAAATCTACGGTCCACTTAGTTTTTGCGGGCCAATGATCCATCAGGTCAACCAGGATAACAGGGGTTCTGGGCTCCAGATATTCCCGGGCGAAGGTTTCCCGCGTAAGCCCTCCCCTCCTATCTACTGCTTTGAGGGACAGCATACGATTGAGTTTTGAAGGTTGATAAAAATTTCTTTCGATCATTTCCGTAGTCTCAGACTACAAGAATGTTAAAAGGCCACTTTGAATAAAGGCTTGGTTTTTATTGGGGCAGGATGCAATATTACGCTAATAATTCATAGATTGGAACGTTCGGTACTATTAAAAAACCGTTATCAGAGAAGAGAAAAGCGGCCTATGGTTCGCAAATTGCTGAATAAAAATCATCGCATTGTTGATAGTTCATCTTGAACTATGAGGGGATTTTGCTATAATTGCACCAATTAATCTCTATTTTTGTAAACCTTTTCAGCAATTGAGAAGGCATTTTCTCGCCAATGCAGTAGTTTTGGTAGTTGAGTTTAGAAAAACATAATGACGGCAAAAAAGAGCAAGAAGAAGGGGCAGTTGAGCCTCAAACTCGGACTTAACGATGAACGGGTACCCAAATTAGTTGGTATACTCAGCCTATTCCTATCCATTTATTTGTTCATTGCCTTCACCTCCTACCTGTTTACCTGGAAGGTAGACCAGGACCGGGTGCTTCGCTTTTCCTGGGGACTGCTTCTGGAAAGTGATATGGAAATGGCCAACTGGCTGGGCCGTCTGGGAGCAATCGTCTCCAATATGTTCTTCTACTGGGGCTTTGGCCTGCCCTCCTATTTCCTTATTGCCATTTTCGTTGTAGGAGGCCTGGCCCTGATACGCAGGCAAACATTGCGTCAGCACTGGCCGCAATTTCGTTTGTGGTTGCTGCTGATGGTCGTTTTGTCCATCTTCCTGGAATTTGTAGCCGGGAGGGCGGCCTTCCCCTGGGGCGGCGCCTTTGGCGAAGGGGTCAGCGACTGGCTGCTCAGTTTTGTGGGTACGGCGGGCATGATCATTTTATTGCTATTCCTGGTTTTGGGGATAGTGGTCTGGAATGTCAACCCCAACTTCAACGAGTTGACTCCGAAGGGCGCCGTAAGGGATTCTATACACTATATCAATAACTGGCTTACCGGCCGCCTACCTGGCCGCCGCCCTTCTCAGGCGGGGCAGGATAAAGCACTGGCTACCCTGCGCCCGGGAGAGCGTGGCGCCGGAGATGGAGAAACGGACGAAGGCCTGGACGAAGACAGCATAGACGCCCCTTCTGGAAACGGGAAAAAACAGCTCGCCTTTGAGCTGCCCGACGATGTCAGCCACCAGAAATCCGGCCCGCTCAAGGTTGGAGAGGCAGAACTGGAGATTGAGATGGCCTCGAAGGAGGCGATTCCGTCGGAGGGCAGCCCCGGGCCAGGTATTACCGGGCCGACGGGCCCAAGACTATCCTTTCAGGAAGAAAACCAGGACCATAGCGAGCCCTATGACCCAACCCTCGAACTATCTTCCTACGAATTTCCAGTGACCTCCCTGCTCAAGGATTACTCCGACCAACGGGTGGAGATTGATCGGGCGGAACTGGAAGCCAATAAGGATCAGATCATTGAAACGCTGCTTAATTACAAGATCGAGATCACCAAGATACGGGCCACGATCGGCCCAACGGTTACCCTGTATGAGATCATCCCTGCGCCCGGCGTGCGGATTTCCAGGATTAAAAACCTGGAGGATGATATTGCGCTCAGCCTTGCTGCTTTAGGAATCCGGATCATTGCTCCCATCCCCGGGCGTGGAACCATAGGCATTGAAGTACCGAATAAGAACCCGCAGGTCGTTTCCATGAAGGAGGTCCTGCAATCGGAAAAATTCAAGCGGGCTAAGATGGACCTGCCCATCGCTTTGGGTAAGACCATTTCCAACGAGGTCTTTGTAGCCGACCTGGCCAAAATGCCGCACCTGCTGGTGGCGGGCGCTACCGGCCAGGGTAAGTCGGTAGGGGTCAACGCCATTCTTATGTCTTTGTTATATAAAAAGCACCCCTCCCAGGTTAAACTGGTGCTGGTAGACCCCAAAAAGGTGGAGCTTTTCCCTTACAGTAAATTGGAACACCACTTCCTGGCTTTCCTGCCGGGCCAGGATGAGCCCATTACTACTGAGACCAGCCGTGTGATCCACACCCTCAATTCATTGTGCATTGAAATGGACCAACGCTATAACCTGCTGAAAAAGGCGGCGGCCCGCAATATCCGGGAGTACAATGAGAAGTTTGTCCAGCGGAGGCTCAACCCTCATAAAGGCCACCGTTTTCTGCCTTTTATCGTTCTGGTCATTGACGAATTTGCCGATATGATCATGACGGCAGGCAAGGAAGTAGAATTGCCGATCGGCCGTCTGGCCCAGTTGGCCCGCGCCGTAGGAATTCACCTGATCATTGCTACCCAGCGGCCTTCGGTCAATATCATCACCGGCGTGATCAAGGCCAACTTCCCGGCCCGGATCGCCTACAAAGTGAGTTCTAAAGTAGACTCGAGAACCATCCTGGACGGAGGCGGAGCTGACCAGCTCATCGGCCGGGGAGATATGCTCCTGTCGGTCGGTGGAGAAACCAAACGCATACAAGGTGCTTTTGTCGATACGCCCGAAGTGGAAGAGGTGGTCAACTTTATCTCTAACCAACCGGGATATCCGGAGCCCTTTTTCCTGCCGGAATTCCATGGGGATGATGAGGAGATATCCGGCGCTCAGGGACTCACCTATGCTGAACTGGATGAAATGTTCGAAGATGCCGCCCGGCTTATTATCCAGAATCAGCATGGTTCTACTTCTATGATACAGCGGCGCCTCAAATTGGGTTATAACCGAGCCGGCCGCATTATGGACCAGTTGGAAGCGCTCGGCATCGTCGGCCCGAGCGAAGGTAGCAAAGCCCGTGAGGTGCTCATCTACGATGAGATCGAACTGGATAAATACCTGGAAGATATTCGCAACCGGAAGTAGACATCCTACTTACGCCCCCACATACACCGTTTTCTCAACTGCAGGAATAAAAGGCAGTGCACCGGCGCCTTCGCTAATAAGGCAAGAGACTATGGAAGGGCCGGGCACTGCAAAAGAAACCCAACTTGCAACAAACCCCTCGTTTGGGGCATGCCCCAGTTTCACTTCTTCTTCTGTATGCAAGCCAGGACGGTCAAAGTGGAAATACGCTACGGTGTACAGGTTTAAGCGCTCCTTACGTTTCGCTTGTTTTCCTGCCCAGCAGTACAAACTCATCGATGACGATCTGTGACATCTTACGGCGGATGCCGTCCTTATCTTCATAACTATTGTAAGTCAGCTTACCGCGGATAGCCACTTCCTTACCTTTTTTGCAGATGGAAGACATGACTTCCGCCAGCTTGCCCCAGGCAACGCAGCGGTGCCACTCGGTACTGGTGACCTTTTCTCCTTGTTGGTTTCGGTAATAGTCGTTGGTGGCTAGTGAAAAATTGGCCAGCGTATTGCCATTCATGGTTTGAATTATTTTCGGGTCATCGCCCAGATGGCCGATCAAAGTGATGCTGTTTTTAATGTTTCGCATGGTCTTCAGTTTTATAAAAAGTTAAAAAAAAACTGCCCTCCTTCTTCTTAGAGCAGCCTCAAGATTCAGCGTTTGCGATTCGGTCAGTTTAAGGGCATAAACTCTTTGACGATGATCTCCGAGATGTAGCGTTTCCGCCCTTCTTTGTCTTCGAAGCTGCGATGGGTAAGTTTGCCCTGCACCGCCACTTCCTTGCCTTTTTTCAGGAGCACCTGCATGATCTCGGCCACCTTGCCCCAACCGACCAGGTTGTGCCATTGTACATCTACTATTTTTTCACCCTTGGGGTTTTGGTATACTTCCTTGGTGGCGATAGTAACCCGGGCGATGGCGTTCCCGTTTTCCAGTTCTTTGAATTCGACATCTTTGCCGAGGTTGCCGATCAGTTGAACTTTGTTGCGTAAGTTGTTCATGACTTAAATAATTTTGAGATTGAGAATGGTTGTTGCTGATGACGGTACAAAGATGTGGGACTGGTCAAGCGCTAGTCGAAAAATAAATGTTTAATTGCGTTTGTAGTCGTTTGTAAACGGTTACAAACGTAATTGCAAACTGACTATCAAAGGTTTGTGGGAAATTGTTTGAATTTGACTTTTAGAATTTGGTAGTTGATTTTTTTCTCAAAACCCGGATTGTATTATTCTTAGTTGAATCAATAGCTTGTATGGAACTCAGGCCCCTGCTCATCTTAGAAAAGCGCCGGTTGATAGAAAGCTCCCTTTTTTGCAGATCATCTCATGCAACTTCTGCGTTATAGTTTCGTCTTTGTTATCAAAGACACTTCAGGACAAAAAAATAAAAACTATAGATTAGAAAACGACCCTATGCCGTGTTGTGTAGGGGTGATCCCGGCGAATTGACAGGCGCCGGGGGCGCCTCTTATTGCATACACATATTAACCCGATTGTTGAACCCTAAATTTTTTGTCATGAAAACCTTCCGTATTAGTATCGTTTTAGCCCTTTGTTTTTTTGCAACCAGTTTCGCCTTTGCTTCTCCAACGGCAATCAATCCCAATTCCGAATTGCGCAAGGAGGTGGCCAAGCTGATCAAAACCCCTGAGCTGAGCAAAAAAGGAATAGCGGAAACGCAGGCCGTCATCACTTTCACGGTCAATGAGAACAAGGAGATCGTGGTGCTCAAAGTAGTTTGCGAAAGTGAATACATCACGGAGTATATCCAGCAAAGCCTGAACAAACAGAAAGTAGACGCCGATGGGTTGGAAGCCTTCACGGAATACAACCTCAGAGTTGCGTTTCGGTCGGAAAAAGCATAAACCTACTTTCAGTCGCTTTTCAGATAATGATGCCGAAGTGGTGGTTGCCACTTCGGCATTATTATTTTTTCTGCTTGAGGAATTGCCGGATTCGTCCCTTCTGCGGGCGGAGTAATTTTTTCAGCGAGAAGATGTGGGCGGCCAGGGCCAGCGGGAAAATAAAACCAGGCAGCCAGACGAATGGGGTAAGTGTGAGAAAAGCGCTATCGGGAACGGTGGCAAAAGCGCGGTGAGGGCCCGGTAGTGAAAATAAACTAATAAACACTACATTTGCCAGAGAGGCTATGCCAAAAGTATTCCATAGAATGCCTTCAAAACGGCGATAACGGCCCCGGCCGAAAAACACATAACCGGCCATGAGGGCCGTAATGCCTACAATGATATCATAATTGAGCCATTCGAATGTCATTTGAACCGGTATATACCCTCCTTTCATCCCCATCCAGAAGAATAATTCCGTAATGATCCGGCAAGCCTGCAAATAGGCCAGCCAGCGAATCGGGAGTACCTCTAGTATCAGGGTGAAAAAGCGGGAAAAGAGTAAAAGGACGACAATAGCAAAGGGAAGAACCATAGCCAGCAACAAGCGCTGAAAGGTGGCGCCTGGTTCATAAAAATACCCCATATAGGCCAAAAGGGCCAGAATAGTTAACCAGAACGCAATGCCGGTAGTGATAAACTGCAGTAGCTTTTCCCTTTGCAGGACAGGCAGGCGAAGCCTTTGGAAAGCCTGAGACAAACCGTAATACAGACTACTGATCAGCCCTAGCGTTAACAGGGTGATGATGAGTTGGCCGATGAAAAACAAGGTGCCGTCCATATAGCGTTTTTCTGTTTTTGAGCAAATGAGACGAGTGAATGCTGAAAAAGAGGCTACTCTTTTGACAAGTTGGTGTAAAAAATATTACACAATTGCTTAAAAAGTTACAATTTAGTAGCTTAATAGTGTAATGTTTAGGAAATACCATGGTTCGACCAACGAAAAAGCCGGTAAAATGAATAAAATGGCCGAAAAAACTATTATTGGTGCAGCCGAGCACTATATTTCTGCTCTCTTGAAAGAGAAACTCACCGAAGACCATCGGTACCATAGCCTTCAGCATACTTTCAAGGTGCGGGACGCGGCGCTGCAATTGGGCAGGTTGATGAAGTTGGAGGATGAAGCATTGGAATTGCTCGGCCTTGCGGCCTTGTTTCACGATACCGGTTTCACCGAAACGTATGAAGGGCACGAAGCAGTAAGTGGACAAATCGCTCAGGCGTTTTTAGAGAGTCATGATTACCCTCCGGAAAAAATTGAAAAGGTACTATTGCTGATTGACGCTACTTTCCCTGCCAAACATCCAGCCAGTATACTCGAGCAGGTCATCAAAGATGCCGACCTGAGCAACCTGGGCAGTGAATCTTACTTTGACACCTTACAAGACCTTCGCTACGAATGGGCCGTTTTCCTGAATCAGGCCTACGATGAAAAGGAATGGTATAAATTGAATTTCAAGTTCGTAAAAGAACACGAGTACTTCACTTCTGCGGCAAGGGAACTATATGGCTTCCAGTCGGAAGTCAATCGGCAAAAGCTCAAGGCGCTTCGGAAAAGCTATACTGAACCCAAAAAGAAAAAAACAGATAAAAAGAAAAAAGTGGAAAAGGAACCCTCCAAATTTGGGCACATCGCCGGCAGTAAGAGTGCTCAGATGATGTTTAAAACGGCGTTGCGCAACCATCTCGACCTTAGTAACCTCGCGGATAATAAAGCCAATATCATGCTCAGCGTCAATGCCCTGATCATCACGATCGTGATGCCGTTGGCCGCTTCCTATGTCAAAAGCAACTTGTACTTACTGGTGCCTATGGCAACCCTTTTGGCTACCTGCCTGCTTTCTATGATCTTCGCCACCCTGGCTACCCGCCCGATTAAAATGATGGGATACACCAGCAGAGATCTCATCGAATCCGGGAAATCTAACCTCTTTTTCTTTGGCAATTTTTATAAAATGACGTTCACAGAGTACCAGGATGGTATGCAGGAGGTTGTATCCAACGATGAAAACCTCGAAGGGGCCATTATGCGTGATCTTTATTACCTGGGGCACTCTCTGGGTAGAAAGTACTATCAATTGCGGATTTGCTACACCATTTTTATGTGGGGGGTCATCGCCACCGTTGTCGTTTTCGGCATCAGCTACTCCTTGTTTGTCTTATAAAGATAGCCTATTTGGACGATCCCTCTTATGCTGGACAGAAAGCTACGGGGGCGTGTACGCCTGCCCCCTAACCAAAGGGCCGGGGATGTACGAGCCAAGGGAAGCCCACGGGCGTGTACGGTGTACGGGCCTGTCCAACGTCAGACGGGTAGCTCCTATTTGAAACATTCTTTCGGCGGAGTGATAAACAAACCCACCTTGAAAAAGGGCTGGCCGGTTACGGAATTGTTGATGGTTGGCCCGTTTTGTGAAGCAACAAACTGGTTGCGGACAGGAATCTGATACCCGCCCTCTACATTAAACCAAAACCAGGAACGGAGATGGTGGTCATAAGATGCTTTGACGGCTATTTCCGAATGACGGAAAAAATAAGGGCTGGCCGGTTCGTTTTTGCCGGAGAGCACATCGATGGCATAAGAATCGCTCTGATATTCAGCGCCGAAAAGGATCAGCCGGCCTTTCCGGAAATTATAGCGCCCCATAATGGACACCGGTAATACGGTTTCAATACCCCATTTTTCATTAAAGGTCCGGTTGTAAACCGCAAAGGGAAGTACCTGGCGGTTGAAAAAATTGTCACTGTAGGTCAACCCTATCCCCCATTCCAGGCCGGGGCGGGGTTTGACACCGAATACAGCTAAGGCGCTGTAAGTAGCATACCGGCTCTCAAATGACATGCCCTGATCGTAGTCTCCCCGGTAGGAAGTACGCAGGCGCAGCCCCCCATAGAACTTGCTGCCAAAAGCTTGGGTGATGTACAGGGAGTATTTGTTGTTTCTCAGGGGATTGTCATCCAGGCTTTCAAATAAGTTGCTCTGATCCGAGCCGATCTGCCCGAAGTGGTACGTTTCTGATGAATATTCGTAACCGGCAAGCACCTTCAGGCTGGGGGCATTGATGATGGGTATTTTCACCTTGGCCGTGGCCAGTTCTACATAGCTAACCCGGCTGCCGGGGTTTACTCCATCTGACCGCCCGCTTCCCGGAAGGAGGTTGTGGCCGCCTACCGCCCCGTATTCTATCAGTGCTCCCCGCCCTCTGGATTGATTGGTAACTCCTGGCTGGCAAAAAGCAACCTTTTCCTTAGCCAGTTCTATCTGATCTTCGTCCGGAGAATGTACTTTTTGGGCATTTAGCTGCCAACTGCATAGCGCAAAGAGCAGTACCCCCCCATATTTAGCTGAGCTGTAACGTGTCATACTAGCTGGTTTGTAATTTTTTTGGACGTGAAAGATTACCCAAAGTTACATTTGATTCAATAGGGGGCGCCTCCAATGTCATAAACCGGACAGTTGTGTCGCACCGGGGAAACCGCTTTTATTTTATGGAAGCTGTGTTGGAAATTCGATTACTTTTGCAAAAACGGCTGCACTGCAAACTTTATTTTATGAACATCAAAATGGTTACCCGGCCTTACTCTTTTACAGTTATGCGCAGGGCCTGCAATCCCTGAACGCCTTGCAGCCTTCCTATCCGGAGGTCTTCCACTTCATCGGTGATGTACCCCTCGTGGATGAGGTAATCGATGTATTCGAGGTACTCCTGGCGTTCTTTTTCCTGGAGATAGATGATGGCGACCTTACCGGCTTGGGTCAGCCGTTCTTCGGTGCCTTCGATGAGCGATTTATCGATGCGCTTTTTTAGTATCTCGTATCGGACATTATAGGCCCCGTCTACGTCAAATTGCTTTTCATCCATTCGGAAGCGGATGGAAAGAGGGGTGCTGTAGACAAAGATCAGTTGCGCCGTTTTTAGCGGAACCTTCAATTGGCTCTGCATATTGTTGACAATACGGGTTACTTCACACATGTCGATCAACTGAGCCAGGCGCAGGTTTTTGAGGTGCATCATACTAAACCGGTCTCTTTTCAGTAAAGACTGCCCGACATACATATCGTACTCTACACCGTCCGTTTTGTATTTTTCAAAATAGTGAGGGATGATCTTCTGCGCTTCCTTCTCCTGCTGCTCCAGATAATTGGATATGGTATTATTGATCCGGGTCACGCTCTCTTCATAAGCCTTCCGCTCCCGGTAGACAATGCCCAGTTCCGGGTCCAGGTATTCGAAATATCCGGAGATCGGCCCCGCCATGGCGGTATATTTAGCGCGAAGCTGGTGAAACAAGGGATGAATTTCGGAATGAAGCCATTCGACAATCCTGGATTCATCATTGGAGTTAAACTCATTCTGCAGGTTTTCGAGGTCCTGTTGTGCCTTTACCATATACTGATTGAGCAGGGGGAAACGCCCCAGGTTTTTACCTCGTTCCAGAATCCGGCTCGCTAGTTTGAGGTTGTCAATAAGGTCAGCTTGTATAGCGTTGTTTCGTTTTACCGACGAGCTGACGATATCGGCCTGGCCATAGAGCGGGTACACGTCGTGGAAAACAATGGGATCTATAATGGCATTTTTGGGGTCGAGTTCTCTTTTTTCGAGCAGGTTGTAAGAGGCCTCGATGAATTTCCATTCCACGCTGGGGTGGACGGCGGTATATTGCTCCCGGATAATGGCTTCCACCCGGTTGTCGACCTCTTCCCGGCTGCGTTCAACCGCTATGCTAAACAAGCCGGTGATTTCTCTGAATTTCAATTCGATGAAACTGTTCAACTCAAAAGGCCGGGGAGCGCCGATCTCAAGCAGGCCGATTACCTGCTCATTTTTATTGAATAATGGCGCCACAATGATGCTTCTTATGCCTGCTTCCAGCAAGTCTTTTTCAATAGGAGTCTTGCTGCTGGCCTCTTCCAGGTCCTCGACCAGTAATACTTCCCCGTAACGGCAGGCCTTCTCGTATATGGAATTTTTGTTTTCCGGCGCCAGCAGGCATTCGTGCCGGCTGGCCAGGAAATCAAATCGAATTCTATATCTATGGGCTGCACTGTTTTCCGCCGGATAGTCGATCGCCGTGACCCCCAGCCTAAGTTCCGGCAAGTCAAAATAGGTGCGTATCAGGTGCTGAAGCCGCTGTACCTTAAGGGTATCCAACACGGCGTCTCTTTCCAGCAGGCTGTATTTCAGCCGCGACAAAGCTTCCTCTTCAGTGATGTCGATTAATGTACCGATGACAAAGCCCTGGAATTGGAAATTCTCGGGAGGTATGTGCTGCAACCAGAGATCCAAATCATAAATATTACTCAGCAAGCTGTTGATCTGTTCCTGGCTTAACGGCCGCAAGGGTTTGAGTTGTTTAATATCGACGTACTGCGCATCGAGCTGAGTCTTGTAATGCCGCTCCAGAGTGTAACCTTCAGGCTGTATGGATAAGGCCAAAGGGAGGTCGACATTGATATTCTGGCCATAGAATTTATTCAAAATCATGCTACAGGCATTGATGACCATACCACAATAAAGTATATTACTACTGTTGTTGACCACATACTTCACCTTTCTTGCGCTCATCAACTTTTCAAGAGACTCAGTACAGTAGATGGGGTTCATATCAAAGGGGGCGGAGGCCTTTACCAGTTGCTTCTTGCGCATCGAACCAGGGATGACCATCATCATCAACAGGTCGACGATCTCTTTCTGTTCCTCCAGTATCGCCCGGCCTTCAATCGGTTTGAGCAACGCCGGCACTTCTTCCAGCTTCTTGAGAACCATACTGGCAATCGCCTCTTCGGTGGGGTTGCCGCCTTTAGCCTTCTGCTCGACTTCGCGGATCAGCGGCTCAAAACTTAGTATGGATGAAAAGGGGACACGGGCAATCCCGATTTCCTTGAATACATCTTCCTCTTGGTAAGGGGGCGTTATACGGCTTTCGGACAAGGCATGCTCATTTTGCATGATCATATTAGCATCCATGGTCTTTTCATTTAATGTTTTCCTTTCGGCTGGCTTCACCGGCGGCCCTTCCGATAGGGGATGTTCAGCGTTTTAACGGCGGTTGTGCAATAGGTAACAAATAAAGAGGAGTTGAGGATGAGTAGGATGGGAGAAATATGGAGTATCCGTCCAGGGCTGGACGGATTCGGTATTCGCGGTTCGCAGTTCAGCGAGGCATCCGGCCTGGCTGCCTGGCGTACACCCGGTGAGCCATCGCTTCTACACATTTACACATCCCCAAACGGCAGTATCCTAGATGCAAAACCTTCCTGACGGGCTTGCAACAATTGGCCGCAGGTTTCGGCTATCGTTTGTTCGATGGGGTGATAAGTGAACGGGAATGCTTCCAGAGACTTTTTGTTTTCATAATAGAAAGAATGGCCGGACTGGTTGGCGGTTTCCCGGGTGAGCAGGGGCGGCTTGCCGGTAAGCCGGGAATACAACCATGCCAGGCGCCAGGCCACAGCCCGCGTCAGAGAGGTAGCTTTACGGGAAGGCGGGGAGGAGTCCAGATGATGGCAGATGCGATTCAGCAGGGATTGATACGTTTGGTTCTCGGCATTGAGGATAAAGCGCTCTCCTTCGATATCGCTTTCCATGAGTTGAACCGAAAATCGGGCCACATCGCGTACATCGACAAACCCGGTAGCCCCTTCCGGGTAAAAGTAAAGGCCTTCATAAGCCATTTTGAAGATGCGGGGAGTGCCTTCGTTCCATTTTCCACTGCCAAGAATAACGGAGGGGTTGACGATAGCTACCCTGAGCCCTTCTGCCATGCCACGCCACACTTCCTGCTCAGCCATGTACTTACTGACGCCGTACTGCGTGTTGAAAGGGCTACGCTGCCAGGTGTCTTTCTCACTCAGCATCAGGTTGTTATGCACCCTTCCCAGCGTGGCAATAGAGCTTATATGCAGTAGCTTGTCAATACCTTCGTACAGGGCGGCATTGACGATATTGGCAGCTCCTTCTCCATTGGTTTGCCGCATTTGCCTGGCCTGGCTGGGAGCAAAAGAAACTACCGCCGCGCAATGGAAAACCCACTTTATGCCACTCATGGCTTCTTCCACAAAAACCGGATCAACAATATCTCCTTCAACCCATTCTACCTTGTCTGCGGCAGGGCCCAACAGCTCCATAGAACTGCTCTTTCGGCGAATGGCCCGAATGTTCCGGTACCCTTGCTGCAAGAGATAACGCAGTAGATAAGATCCCACAAAACCCGTTGCCCCGGTGATCAGTATCGGCTTGTTCCTGGCGGTAGATGTTTCGGTCATATAGGTATATGGAAAGAATGAATGAATGAATGAGTGAATGAATGAGTGAATGAGGGCGCTCCGGAAAGTCCGAGGCTGGAGCCCTGACATTAAAAACGAAAACTTTTATTTGGACTCCACCCTCGGACTTTCCGGAGCAGCCTCACGGATACACCGATACGCTGCCTCATATCTGCTTTTTCCATCCCTGGTGTATAGCGCCACCGATAGCAGGACGGGTTGCGTTGGTGGCGGTAGGCAGGCAGTTGGGTATATTCGCAACGCGGAGCACTCCCATCAGGGCCATTAATGCGGCCTCTTTGAACGCAGCAACTTCCGAAGCAGGGGCCTCGATCGCTAAGGAACCAACTTTTTCACACTCTTGTCGGATGCAATCCATCAAAAATGTATTGAAGGCGCCGCCTCCGGTGGCCATCATTCGATATTGCCGGGCAGAAAGCTTTTCCTGTTCCAATACCCGGGACAGGTCGCGGGCAATCTGCCGGGCCACCTGCCGGCAGGCGGTGTGCAACTTGTCTTCCAGTGGCGCATCATAGGCCAGATAGGGTTCAACCATACAATCCCTCACCCAATCATTGCCCAGTGATTTAGGGTAGGGTTTTCGGAAGAAATCCAGTTGCTCCATCTTTTCCAGCAATCCGGGCGCCAACTTACCACTGGCTGCGAGTTGCCCGCCATCATCGTAGGGCAGGCCCCGAAGGGCCGCCAGGGCATTGAGCACCTGATTGGCGCCAACGCTGTCAAAAGCCACATAGCGTTGAGGAGCTTTGACGGTCAGGTTGGCAATGCCTCCGAGGTTGAGCATACAATCGTATTCCGGGAATAAGAGCTTGTCGGCAATCGGCGCGACAGGAGCGCCTTGTCCGCCTAGCGCCACATCCTGCATCCGGAAATTGTCGATGGTGGGATACCCCGTGACTGCCGCAATAGCAGCGCCATCACCGATCTGCAGGGTCATTCCTTCTTCGGGATAATGGAAAATGGTGTGCCCATGTGAGGCGATCAGCATCGGCTCGATGTCATGCTTTTCCAGGAAGCCCGACACCAGTGTACCCAGAAATTGCCCAAAGTTGGCGTGAGCCAGGGCCAGTTCCCTGGCGCTCGATGCCGGCAGCGCCATGAGGCGCTTTCGCCATGCTTCATTAAAGGGTAAGGTCTCGGCTTCCAGAATAGACCAGTCCAGAATCTCTGAGCCCAGGTTTTCAGGTTCCACTGTGAACCGGCAGTAGGCAATATCCAACCCGTCCAGAGAACTGCCTGACATCAGGCCCAGCGCTTCAAACACTTTTTGAGACATGAGCTATACGGATTCAGTTTTCCTGAAAAGAAAAGGTGTATTCGGCAACCGCTTTGATCTCCTTTTTGCTGAGCAGGCTTTCAAAAGGCGTCATTGCATTGCGGCCTTTGGTGATCACAGCCGTTCGTTCTTCCAGGCCGAGCTGGCTTTCCTGAAGGTTGAAAGCGCCGCTGGCGCCCATATCGCCGTAAAGGCCATGACAGGTCACACAATATTGTTTGTAAATTTTTTCTCCATTGGGCTTTTCAGCCTCAAAGGCATTGGCGGCCAACTGCCCCTGGTTGTCGGTATTTCCACAGGCCAGCACCCAACCTGCCAGCACAAGGAATAGGAACCATTTCTTCATGAGTGCGATAGATTGTTTTATTCAGACAATGTTTTTGCATTGCAGCTAATCGCCGCGAAGATACAACAAAAATAAGGGGCCAGGGTTTGCGCCTGGCCTTCCACTCATCTGAAAAAACAGGACTTCCGTAGAATGATTGAGAACACCATGCCCTAAAAGTTGTTAATTTTTAAGACCTTGGTAGAGGCTAAAAAACAGGCTCGACATCTTGAAAAGCTGTTTTTTCATGTCACTTACTAAAAAATCTTTTCTACATGAGTCAAGGAAACAATAATAAAAATATGGGACAAGGTAAATTGATCACCACCGGGATCGTCGTTTTTATTGCGTTAATCGTGATCCTGATTTTTTCAAATGCTACATTTCTAACCATCGAAGCCGGTGAGCGCGGCGTACTTTTCAAACGATTTGGCGGAGGCCTGGAGAAGGAAAATATCTTCTCGCCGGGTTTCCATGTCATCGCTCCCTGGAATATTATGTACGTTTACGATATCCGGGAACAACAGATCAACGAAGATATGTCTGTTCTTTCGAGCAACGGACTGAACATTGAGGTAGATGTAACAGTGCGCGTCAACCCCAACTACGGGCGAATCGGAGACCTGCACGAAAAGTTCGGCCCGCAGTACATCGAGCGCCTGGTACGGCCGGAAATCCGTTCTTCTGTGCGGGAAATGATCGGACAGTTTACACCTGAAGAACTGTATTCGACTAAGCGCAACGAGGTACAGGCTTTAATCCAGACTGACCTGGAGAAAAGCCTGGGCAATAATTTTATCGACCTGAAAGCCACCCTCATCCGGGATATTGCCCTGCCGGATAAGGTAAGAGAGGCTATTGAAACCAAGATAGAAGCAGAGCAATCGGCCCTGAAGTACGATTATATCCTCCAGCAGGAGCGCAAGGAAGCCGAGCGCAAGATCATCGAAGCCGAGGCCAAAGCCGAGTCCAACCGCATCTTAAGCGCCAGCCTCACCGATAAAATACTCCAGGATAAAGGAATAGAAGCCACGCTCGAATTGGCCAAATCCGGTAACTCCAAAGTAGTGATCGTCGGTGGCAGTGGCGGCAGCGGCCTGCCTCTGATCCTGGGAGGGAATTGAGTATGGAGGGTACGGGGTCATTGATTTACGGCTAAGTATATGGAATGAATGATTGATTGAATATAATGGGCTCTATCCGGGTTTCATACCTCACTACACTGATTGTGTCAAGGTACTTGCTCTACTTTGAGGATATCTATGGCCCCTCCTGCCCTTCTGTCGGCGCCAACTGCCAAATTGGCGTCAATGTAGCTTTGGTATTGTTTTAGAGTAGGTGTTCAGATATTTACTCAGCGGCGGGTTGTTCAGCTGGCCTTTAGCTGAACAATCCGAATAAATCACCAAGCTATGGTACAATACCTTTCTGATCATTCCCCCCTTATTCAGGATGAGGGCGGCCCTCCTGCCTCGAATCCTGATGCCGAATTACTGGACGCCTATTCCCAAACGGTTGTCAGCGTGGCTCAAAAGGTCAGCGACGCTGTTGTTCAGATCAAAGTAGATAAACCGGCTGCCCGGCGAAACGGGCGCCGCTCACCCAGCCCTTACGGTACAGGTTCTGGCTTTATCATTTCTTCCGACGGATACATCGTGACCAATAGCCATGTGGTCAATGGCGCTCATGCTATTGAGGTCAACCTTCAGGATGGCAGGCACTTCAATGCCCGCCTGATCGGGAATGACCCGGCGAGCGATATTGCTGTGGTCAAGGTTGATGCCGATCAGCTTTCCATTGCGGAGTTTGGAGATTCCAGCCGTCTGCAAGCCGGGCAACTGGCAGTGGCCATTGGCAACCCCTACGGCTTCCAGTACTCTTTGACAGCTGGAGTGGTCAGCGCGCTGGGCCGCACGCTGCGCTCGGAAAGCGGCCGGCTGATCGACGATGTCATTCAAACCGATGCGGCGCTCAACCCGGGCAACTCCGGAGGGCCTTTGGTCGATTCTCACGGCCGGGTGATCGGTGTAAATACCGCTGTAATCCTGCCCGCGCAGGGCTTGTGTTTTGCGGTGGCTTCCAACCTGGCGGCCTACATCGTGGGCAAATTGATCCTCGATGGTAAAGTCCGCCGCGGATACATAGGCATTGCGGGGCAGATGATCCGACTGAATGCCCAACTCGTTCAGCGCTATCAGTTGGAGGTGAACTCCGGTATTTTGATCCAGCAGATCGAACCGGATAGCCCGTCCTATAATTCCGAACTGCAACCGGGCGATGTCATTATCGGGTTTAACAGCAAGCCGGTTCACACGATTGACGACCTGCACCGTTTTCTGGATGAAAAAACCATCGGTAAGGCCGGGGAGTTACTGGTATTGCGCCAACGCCGAAAAGAACGGGTCATCGTTATCCCCGCGGAATTGTCCTGAAATAACACCCCATGAAAATGTGGTTTACAAAGGGGTATTTTTATCCTACCTTTGCGCCAGTTAATTTAAGATGCTAATTTTTATCTTAGGTAACAGAATCTCTGTTACGTAAGGGGGAATCAAAGGTGCGCCCGCCAGGAATTAATTTTCCTGGGGGGCGCACGATTTTTATTTGGGTAAAAGATCCGCCTCTGCTATTTTTACGCCATGATAGAAACCGATGTCTGTATTGTTGGGGCGGGGCCGGGGGGCGTAGCGGCAGCCCTCAAGTTGAGTTACCTGGGTATTCCATCCCTATTGATTGATAAAGCAACCTTTCCCCGCGATAAAGTCTGCGGCGACGCCATCAGTGGTAAGGTCACCACGCTGCTCAACCGGCTCGACCCTGATATTCTGGAGCGGTTCAACCAGCAATCGATGCAAATTGACGTCTGGGGGATTCGTTTTATTGCGCCGAACGGCAAAGAGCTGGATATTCCTTTTCAGCCCAACTATGTGCGCAATGCCAGTAGTGCTCCGGGATATGTTGCCCGTCGATATGATTTTGACAATTTCCTCGTGCAGGAAGTACGCCGCCGGGATAATATTCAGTTTTGGGAAGGCCTGGCTGTGGAGCAGTACACCCAAACGGAAAAGGGCTGGCTGATATCGGGGCGCAATGGAAATGGCCCCTTTGAGGTTCAGGCCCGCATGCTGATCGCGGCCGATGGCGCGCATTCCGCATTCAGCCGCAAGGTGGCGGGACTGGAAAAGGATTTCCGGCATCACGCCGGCGCCGTACGGGCCTACTATGCCAACGTTGAAAACCTCAGTAAAGAAAATTTTATTGAACTGCACTTTATCCATTCGATCACTCCCGGCTACTTCTGGATTTTCCCTCTACCCAACGGGCAGGCTAACGTAGGGTTGGGCATGCGCAGCGATATCCTGCGGCAGCGCAAAGTCAACCTGCGTAAAACCCTGCAGGAAGTGATCGAAGAGCATCCCGTATTGCGAAAGCGCTTCCAAAACGCCCGGTTAATTGGCGAGGTTAAGGGCTACGGCTTGCCGCTGGGCTCCAAACGGCGGCCGCTCTCCGGCAATCATTACATGCTGGTTGGAGATGCCGGCCACCTGATAGACCCGCTTACCGGCGAAGGGATTGGCAATGCATTCTACAGCGGGTTTATCGCCGCGGAGCAATTACAACAATGCCTCGCTGACAACGATTTTTCGGCCGCCTTCCTCAAGGCTTACGACCAGCGGGTGAGCCGGGTGCTTGGCTCGGAGATGCGGTTGAGCTATCGGTTGCAGAAAATGCTGGCCTACCCGTTTTTGGTTAACCTCCTGGCCAATATCATTGCCGGCAATCGCCGCATCGTCGCCCTGCTCTCTGGTATGTACAACGATTTTACATTGAGAGAACAGCTGGCCAAACCCTGGTTTTGGGTGAAAATGCTTTTGAAGCGATAGCATTTTTTTTGCATTTTTTTCGTTTTTCGTGAAACTTTTTAAAAAGAATCGCCGTATACTATACTAAATTTGCTTTTACGAGATATTTAATACAAAAAATATTCTCTAAGGGCAATAAAGAAGTAAATACTTAGGTTAAGTGAATAATAATTGTTTTTGACGTTGGCTTAAAGTTTCATAAACTAGTGAGTGTAAAGTTGCAGCCTTGGGCATCTGCCCAAGGCTGCTTTTTTTTTATCCTTTCTTCTTTATTTTCCTACAAAATATTCCGTTCTGTTCCCTCCGGAACATTTATTTTGCTGATCTTTTAGAAGATTGTAGCAGTTTATAAATATTCTTCATGGAATGGAATGGTTTTGTTGAACATAAGCTCGAACTAAATGTCAGCCACACTCCCAAAGGGACCGTCCGCCACTATTGGCTGCACATTATCAACAACGGTATTGGCGAACCAGTCCGCTTGCCGGTTATTGTCGCACGGGGTAAAAAGGACGGCCCGACGCTGGGCCTTACCGCCGCCATTCACGGTAACGAACTCAACGGTATTCCCGTGATCCAGCAGTTATTCAGGGAACTTGACGTGGAACAACTCCGGGGGACGGTAATCGGCGGCCTGGTGATGAACGTCCCGGGCTTGCTACTGGAGCAGCGCAAGTTCAACGATGGCGCCGACCTCAACCGCATTGCCCCGGGCAATAAAGAAGGCAACCTGAGTGAAGTGTATATCTACCGGGTGATCGAAAAAATCCTGAAGCCGCTCAACTATCTGGTAGACCTTCATACGGCCAGCTTCGGGCGGATCAACTCCTGGTACATCCGGGCCGATATGTCTACTCCCGAAACGGCCCGCATGGCGCGTTTGCAGAATCCGGACATCATCCTCCATAATCCACCCAATGACGGCACCTTTCGGGGAGCGGCCAGCAACCTGGGCATCCACGCTATTACCCTGGAGTTGCGCGATCCACACGTCTTCCAGTCTGGTGTCATCGAAGATGCCCTGATTGGTATTCGCAATATCCTCTACGACCTGGATATGCTGGACGGGGCCATCCTGTGCCCGGCCGTTTCCACTACTTTATGTGAACGTTCCTACTGGATGTATACCGATGAAGGAGGAATACTCGAAGTATTACCCAAGGTCCGGAATCTGATTAAAAAGGGCGACCTCATTGCGAAGGTCCGGACTATTTTCGGGAAAACCAGCCGGGAATATTATGCTCCGGAAGACGGTATCGTGATCGGGAAGAGCGTCAGCCCCATCAACCAGACCGGCAGCCGCATCCTGCATCTGGGTATCAATCCCCGGCAGATACCCTGCATCACCGATGATGAGCGGGTCGTTTATTTTTGAGTATTTTGAAACTATTCAGCCATTCGCAGTTCGCAAGAACCTGCACAAAAACTGGGCTAAGGGCAAAGAACTGGTTCATCAAGCCTGGATTCCTGCTTTTAAGGGCATGGCAGAGCGAATAGCGAACTGCTGAATAGCCACCGTATTTTTTATCTGAGAGCTTGTTGGACGCCAAGGTGGAGGTGATGACGGATGCCCAACTAATCTAAAGGGAGCAAGACACAAATTTTAAACCAAAGGGGCCAATCCCCGTTCTGTTTTCTTAACTTCATGCCCGGCGCACTAGTGCGCCGGGAACGAAGTTGTTGATCAATAATTTGAGGCTGTTTTTTGGCCGGCTCGTCGCCAAAGGCTATGGCCGGCGGAGACAGGCAAGGCGCGACGACCGACCATAGCCTAAGCTACGGAAGGAAGGAGCAACGCAGCATGGGCGAAAAAGAGCCCAAAGAATTGGTTAAGAATTTCGTTCCCGGCGCACTAGTAATGCATGCAAAACCTACTGTCCATACTATGAAAACCTTCAAAGGATACCTGTTGATCATCGGCGTCTTATTACTGAATTCCTGCGCCGATTACAAACTCCATTATTCCCGGGAAGCCCAGGGTTGGGAGGCTGATTCGCCCAACCCGGAACTGGCGCTCGAGCATTCCGTTTTTCTGGTCGGCGACGCAGGGGAACTGGTGGATGGCAAAACCTCTCCGGCCCTGATCCTGCTGGGGAAAAAGCTCCGGCAAGCCGGCAAGAACAGCGCCGTGCTTTACCTGGGGGACAATATCTACCCCAACGGCCTGGCGCCTAAAGATGGGCCGGACCGGGCCGCTGATGAGACTCGCCTTAAAGCCCAGTTGGATGTCCTCAAAGGATATGAAGGGAAGATCAATTTCATTGTCGGCAACCACGACTGGTATGAGTATGGGCTGGATGGGGTGAAGCGGCAGAAAAGGTTCATTGAAAAGTACCTGGACAGAAAAGATGTAGTGCTGCCCGAGCCGGGCTGTGGAGATCCGGTCGAAGTGGAACTGACCGACAACCTGGTCCTGGTCCTGATCGACTCCCAATGGTACCTGGAGGACTGGGATGGCCATACCGAGATCAACGATGGTTGCGAAGTGAAAAGCCGCGATGTATTCCAGGAGTACGTCGAAGAGGCCATTAAAGGCAACCGCAATAAAAATATGATCATTGCTTTGCACCATCCCCCTTATACCAATGGGCCCCACGGTGGCGATTTCACCTTCAAACAGCATCTCTTTCCGTTGACGGACATCAATGATAATCTTTGGATTCCGCTGCCGGTGCTGGGGTCGGTAGTTCAGTTTCTGAGAGGCACCGTTGGCCATCCTCAGGACGCCAGCCACCCCAAATACCGGGAGTTGGCGAATATCATCATTAGTGCCGCCCGCAAGAACGGCAACTTTTTCATCGCCTCCGGCCATGAGCACAACTTGCAGTATACCGAGCAGGACGAGCAGTTCTTCGTCGTCAGTGGCGCCGGTTCTAAAAAAAGCCCGTCCCGCCTGGGCAAAGGCACGGAATTCGCCTACGGCCACCGTGGGTTCGCCCAGTTGGATTTTTACGAAGATGGCTCGGCCTGGATTCAATACTGGACTCCGGAAGGGGATGGCGGTACTGGCCGGGTGGTATTCCGCAAACAGGTAAAGGGGCCCCTGCCGGACATCGTGGAAGAAGTGCCCGACGACTTTCCCCCCATTCCCGATAGCCTGGAAATACCCATTAGCCAGATTGATTTTAAAAAAGGAAAGCTATGGGACTTCTTTTGGGGAGAACACTACCGGGATGCGTATAATGCAGTAGTGAAGGTGCCTACCCTCAAACTCGAAGAATTCAAAGGAGGGGTGAAACCCGTAAAGAGAGGAGGAGGCTACCAAACCAACTCGCTTCGCCTCGAAACCAAAGATGGCAAGCAGTACGTCGTCCGGTCTATCGATAAAGACCCCTCCCGGACCCTGGGTTATCCCTTCAACGAATCCTTTGTGACAGAGGTGGTCAGAGACAATTTCAGCGCTTCTCACCCCTTGTCCGCCATCCCCGCCGCCAAACTGGCCGACGCGGTAGGCATCTATTATACCGACCCTCAACTGGTTTATCTTCCCGCCCAGCGGGAATTGGATATTTACAACGACGAATTTGCCAATTCGCTGTACCTGCTCGAAGAACGCCCCGACGATGATGTCTGGAGCGATACGCCTCAATTCGGCAATTCCAAAGAGATTCTTTCCACTACCGATATGCTGGACGAGGTGCTGGGCAAACACGACCGGCTGATCGACTACCGCTGGGTGGTGCGTTCCCGCCTCTTCGATGTGCTGATCGGCGACTGGGACCGCCACGACGACCAATGGCGGTGGGCCGAGATCGACGAGGGCAAATACGAATATTACCGCCCCATTCCCCGAGATCGCGACCAGGCTTTCTGCAAGTACGACGGCCTGCTGCTCGGCATTGCCCGGGGCAGTGCTCCCGACATCAAAAAGCTGATGATCTTTAAAGACAAGACCCGGCGCATACAATGGCAAATCTACAATGCCCGGCATTTTGACCACAACTTCCTCTCCGGGGCAGACTGGAGCACCTGGGAGGAAGAAGTTCGACGCATACAGGCTGCGGCGACCGACGAGCGCATTGAAGCGGCCTTCCGGGAGAGCTGGCCGCCGGCCGTTTACGCGCTCAACGGAGATGAGATCGTCCGCAAGGTGAAAGCCCGGCGGGATAACCTCCTGGAAATGGCCCGCGCGTATTACCAATACATCGCTAAAAAAGTAGAAGTGATCGGCACATCCGAAAAGGATTTGTTCACCGTAGAGCGACTGCCCGGGGGAAAAACCCGCCTTCGCGTTTACGATACCAACGACAAGGGAGAAAAGGAGTTTCTCTTCTTCGGCCGCACCTTCGATATCAATGAAACCAAAGAGATCATCCTCTACGGCCTGGATGACGACGATATTTTCGAAATCTCCGGCCAGTCTGAGAAGGCGATCCTGATCCGGGTGGTCGGCGGCCTGGGCAAAGATACCTTTATCGATAAATCAGAGGTCCGGGAAGATGGCAATCGGGTGATCTATTACGATACAAACAAGGAAGACAACAAGGTGGAGTTAGGGCAGAAATCAATCGCCAAATTTAAAAAAGACCCTAAATACAACATGTACAACCGGCGCACCATCGACCACAGTTTCAACTATTTCAGCACACTGCCTTCCATCGGTTTCAACCCCGATGACGGACTGCTGGTGGGGTTGTTCGGACAATATACCGCTTATGGTTTTAAAAAATCACCATTCGCGTCCCAGCACAACCTCAAAGCCAGCTATGCCCTCGCCACCGGCGGTTTTTCCATCGAATATTCCAGCGAGTTCATAGATTTGTTCGGCAAGTGGGAGTTTTCGCTGGACGGCCTGGTGCAAACTCCGCTCTATTCGATCAACTTCTACGGTATGGGTAACGACAGTGAGAACCTGGAGGCGGAAATAGACGACGGCAACCTGGATTACAACCGCGTCCGCCAGCGCTTGTATCGTTTTATCCCCTCAATCGGCCGCCGGCTCAACAGCCAGTCCCGATTCCTGATCGGCCCTACTTTCGAATCTTTTGGCATTGAGCGGACTGAAGGCCGCTACATCGACATAGTCGGAGATGAACTGGGCGATACGTTTTTTAACGGCCAGGACTTGCTGGGGTTTCGGATGATGCTGGACTATCGCAACCTGGACAACATTGCATTGCCTGCCCGCGGCATCGGCTTGTTCCTGGATGTCGGCTATAAGCACCAGTTGAATGACGTGGACAAGAGCTTCCCCTATCTGAACGCCTCCTTCTCCGCTTATCAGAACCTCGACCGGGCCCGCAACCTGGTCTTTGCCACCCGCCTGGGCTTTCAACACCGCTTCACCAATGAGTACGAATTTTACCAGGGGGCGATGCTCAGCGGGCCGGGGCCGGACGCCAACTTCCGCGGCTTCCGCCGCAACCGCTTTGTCGGAACAACTGCTTTCTACCAGAATATCGACCTGCGCCTGAAGCTGATCAGCTCTTCCAATGCGACGCTGCCTTTCTCACTGGGCATTTCCGCCGGCTTCGACCACGGCAGGGTCTGGCTGGATGAGGAGGAGTCCGATACCTGGCATTACGCCTACGGCGGCGGCTTGTGGTTCAGCCCCTTCGATATGTTTGTGGTTAATGCCATTATGTTTCGGGGGGATAATAAGGCCAACAGGGTCAACATCACGGGGGCGTTCTTCTTTTAGTATTTTCGTTGCTTTTTCCGGCTGGGCGATGTGGGGGCCGGGCGCAGCCGGAAAAAGCAACGGGCCGGCTGGTACACCATACATGTCCAGCCCCTGCGTTCGCCCGTACATCGTCCATCACCCCGCCCCTTCTTGAGGAAGTCACCCTTTTTTGTACTCTCCTTCTCCGGCTTGTTTTAGGGGTTGCATACTGTTCTCGAGTAGCCTGGAAGCTTGTTCAATTCTTTGGATATGTTCGAAGTAGTAGGCGGAATAGAATGCCACTACTTTCTCATTCACCTGGGTTAGGCTCCTTTGAGATGGGGGATAAATTAGGGATGGTGGTAATGGTGAGCAACCGGTTCACACGGTTACCGTCAGTGACTTCTACCTGGGCGCCTTTGCAGTTACCTTCGAGGAATATGACGCCTTCTGCGCAGCTACCAAACGGGGCTGGCCAAGCGACAATGGCTGGGGCCGCGGCCGCCAACCAGTGATTAATGTGAACTGGAATGATGCGTTGGAATACTGCAATTGGCGCAGTAAGCAGGAAGGGCTTGAGCCTTGCTTTCAAAGAAAAAAGGAAATGATTGAGGAGAAATCTTTTTTCGGGCTTATTAAAGGCCAAAAAGAAATCGAAAAAAATTATTGTGATTTTTCGTTGAATGGCTACCGCCTCCCCACCGAAGCGGAATGGGAATACGCTGCCCGGCAGCGAGGCGAGAAAGTGCGTTTTGGCAATGGGAAGGATATCGCCGACCCTGAAGAGATCAATTTTAATGGTAGCGCCCAATACAAGGAACCCTATTCCAAAGAAGGGGTATATCGGCTAAAGACTAAAGAAGTAGGCAGCTTCGCCCCCAACAGCCTCGGCCTGTACGATATGAGCGGCAACGTCTGGGAATGGTGCTGGGACTGGGGCGGCGGCGAATACTACAAGAAAAGCAATAATGCTCAGGACCCCAAAGGCCCGGAAAGCGGCTCCTCCCGAAATCTTCGTGGCGGTTCGTGGGAATACAGACCCGTCGACGCCCGTTGCGCCGATCGCATCATCTTCAACCCGGACGCCCGTAGCAGCGTTATCGGTTTTCGTCTTGCCAGGTCGGGCCGTTAGATTTCTCTGTCCGCCGTAGCCTTCTCCGAGCACCGAAGCTTTGGCGAAGGTGGTGGCGAAGGTGGATGTTTTCACCTTTTTACATTCTGGATGTGAGGCCTGCCCATCGTATTATGGTTTTCCGCCGTGTTTACCCGGATGTAGAGACAGACTATGGGTATTCAAGGCGTCTTTTCAGAACAACAGAGTAAAAAATACATATATAAGCGGAGCAATCCTTTTTGTGTAAAAACAAAAAAATTCAACATAATTTGTTTAAATCAAACTAATTTGTTGCACAACAAAGGCTTTTTTGCTTTCTTACAACATGGACTCCAAAAAAGAAGCCAATAAGTACGATAAGATCATCTGTTTACTGGCTTTGAATTGGTCGATTTCGGGCGGTTGGATTATGAGCAACTGTTGAGTAGCCAGGTTCCGGAGGTCATAGTGCTGGCCATCCTCGCAAATTTCAAAAATAAACCGCCGGAGGCTGCCATACGTTCTATCGTGGAACGGCTGCAAAAAGTGGTGAAAGGCGAGCTTTCCCTACAGAAATACATTCGCCAATTGAATGTAATGTCTGGATTGCGTAAATTGCATGAACTAACAATTAAAACTATTGAAGATATGCCGGTAACGTACGATGTCAGATCAGACTTTCTCTATAAGAAAGGCAAAGAAGAAGGCAAAGAAGAGGGCAGAGAAGAAGCCTTCAATGAAAAAGAACGGATCGTAGTTACCCGCGGCTGGCAAAAAAGTATGTCTCCGGAGGAAATCGCCGAGTTGGCGGATATGCCGGTGGAGCGGGTACAAGCCATCATCCGGGAATTGGAGGCAAAGGTCAAGGGAGAAGGTTAAAATAACTCTAAGAAACTGTTTCGTTTTAATTATAAAGCAGGTGATTTCAAGGACAACAGAATTCAGGGGTTTGGAACTCTAAAATCAAGCTGCTGAGCTTTGAGCCGTGTTTTGCCTGGTGTAAAATCCCCATTGCCATCGGGAGAACAACAACATCGGGTTCGTCTTACCAACCCTGAGGAATAGGCAGGGTAAGGTAATGCTTCCAATACCCACAATCATGCTCCACTGCCAAAAACATCTCTTTTCCATCTCTGACGAAATAGCCTACCTCAACGGCGCCTACATGTCGCCCCTGCCCAAAAGCGTGGAGCAGGCCGGGTACGACGGCGTGCAGAGGAAGAGCCGCCCTTATGAAATCGAAATTCCTCATTTTTTCGAACCGGTGCAGCAACTCAAGCAGGCCTTCGCCCAACTGGTGAATGCCGGCAGCCCCAACCGCATTGCCGTCATCCCTTCGGCCTCCTACGGCCTGGCCATCGCCGCCCGAAACCTGAAGCTTCAGGCCGGAGACAATATCGTGCTGGTGGAAGAACAGTTTCCCAGCAACGTCTACACCTGGCAGCGGCTGGCGGAGGAAAAAGGGGCGGAACTGCGCTTCGTGCCCGCGCCCACGGACATGCCGCGCTGCCAAGCCTGGAACCAACGCATCCTGGCGGCTATCGATGAGCGCACCGCTTTGGTTACCCTGGGCCACGTGCATTGGGCCGATGGCACGCTCTTCGGCCTGAAGGCCATCCGGCGCCGGGCCACCGAAGTCGGCGCCTGGCTGGTGGTAGATGGCACCCAGTCGGTAGGCGCCCTGCCCTTCGATGTGCAGGAGATTCAACCCGACGCGCTCATCTGCGCCGGTTACAAATGGCTGATGGGCCCTTACAGCCTCGGCCTGGCCTACTTCGGCCCTGCCTTTGACGACGGCATCCCGATTGAGGAAAACTGGATCAACCGGCTGCACAGCGAGGATTTCAGGAACCTGGTGAACTACCAGCCCGCCTATCAGCCGCTGGCGGGGCGCTATTCGGTGGGCGAACAGAGTAACTTCATACTGGCGCCCATGCAACTGCGCGCCCTGCAACAACTGCTTGAATGGGGCGTACCCAACATACAGGCCTACTGCCGGGAACTGATGCGTGAGCCCTTGCAGCAATTGTCGGAACTGGGCTGCCGGGTGGAGCCGGCAGCTTACCGCGCGCATCATCTGGTGGGTGTGCGCCTGCCGGAAAGGGTGGATTTGGGACGACTAAAAGAAGCCTTCCAGGAACGGAAGGTATTCGTTTCCCTGAGGGGTAGTGCAGTGCGGATATCCTGCCATTTATATAATGACAAGAGGGACCTGGAACAGTTGGTGGCTTGTTTTCGGGGTTGAGAAAAGAGAATAGTTTGACAGCCCGCCTGCTGTGCCCGCCTGGCCGGCAGGCGGGTTGTCTACTTTCGGCCTTTCTACACACCCCCTGGACAAGCGGCCGGGCAGGCAGGGGTGCGAGGAGGGAGCAACGCTGAATAACCGATCGGGCAACGCAGCCTGGCATAAAAGCCTGCCTGTTCGCCGCAAGCCAGGCAGGGCGCCATTTCAAATGAAGAAGTTATTTTTCCCCGGCCCCCTACCCTATTCCACCTGGATTATGTCCTGGTGTTGTACTGGAAAACCTGATCCAGTTTTTCCGCATTGTTGCTGGTGACTCCCAGGTCTTTCAGCAAACCATCCTTGAGGCTATAGACCCATCCATGGATATAGGGAAATTCTCCCTCCTCCCACTCTTCCTGAATAAAAGATACCTTAGACAGGTTATTCACCTGCTCCTGTATATTGAGTTCTACATACCGGTCCGCTCTTTTGTTTTCGTCTTCGATGGCGTCCAGCTCGTCCTGGTGCAAGCGATACACGTCTTTGATGTGCCTCAACCAGTTGTTGAGAAACCCGTAATTTTTATTGCTCATCGCCGCTTTAACGCCACCGCAGCCATAGTGCCCGCACACGATGATGTGCTTGACTTTCAGCTCTTTGACGGCAAAGAAAACGACGCTTAGCAAGTTCACATCCGTATGGATCACCATGTTGGCGATGTTCCGCTGGACAAAGATGGACCCTGGCATGGCATTGGTGATTTCCGTGGCGGGCACCCGGCTGTCGGAGCACCCTATCCACAAAAATTGGGGTGCTTGCCCGGAGGATAATTTTTCGAAAAAATCAGGATCCATTTTCAGGACATTCCTTTCCCAATTCTGGTTTCCTTTGAGTAATTCTTTAAACGTTTCAGGCATAGCTATTCAGTTTTAGTAGTAATACTATTTTCTTCAAACAATTTCTTAGATTGATTGTTCTTACGCTTTGGTTTTATTGCGTTTAAGCTTCAATATTTCTCTTGACTTTTTAAGCGCTTCCTGAATATCGCTCAGCATATTGGCCCTGCCTACCAGTTCGTGAAAACCGGATTTTTCTAATTCTTCTTTCACTTCTTCTCCTACTCCGGATAACAGTATTTCTATATTTTGGGACTTTAAATGTTTGACTAGTTGTTTCAAGTGGTAGGCGCCGGTGGCGTCCATAAAAGGCACATTCCGCATCCTCAGTATCAGGATTTCCGGCTTCTGGTGAAGATTCAGCAGGGTATCCTGAAACTTCTGGGAGGCGCCAAAGAACAACGGCCCGTGAATCTCGTACAAGACAACCCCTTTCGGAACGGTAAGGGCCTCTTCCTCAAAGGATTCATCCCCATTTTCAGCTTGCTCGCCAAGAATATCGACGGAATTGCGAATGATCAGAGAATCGCTCATTCGCTTCATAAAGAAGAAACTGGAGAGCACCACGCCTATTTCAATAGCGATGACCAGGTCAAAAATAACGGTAAGCAAAAAAGTGGTGAGCAGGATGATGACGTCCTTTCGGTTGCTTTTCAGCATGGTGACAAATAGATGCCATTCCCCCATGTGCCAGGCCACTACCACCAGGATACCGGCCAGTGTGGCCAGGGGTATGAGCTTGGCTAAAGGTGCAAATAGCAACATAATCAGCAGCAGCACCAGGGCATGTATAATGCCGGCGATCGGGGTGCGCCCGCCGTTTTTGATATTGGTCGCCGTGCGGGCGATGGCGCCGGTAGCCGGAATGCCGCCAAATACCGCCGAAAATATATTGGCCGTGCCCTGCGCCACCAACTCCATATTAGACCGATGGCGCCCACCAATCATGCCATCCGCCACCACTGCGGATAGCAGAGACTCTATAGCCCCTAAAAAAGCAATGGCAAAAGCAGGCTGAATGAGGGCTTTGATTGTATTGAAATCTACTTTCGGGATACTGGGTAAGGGAATGCGGTTGGGGATTTGGCCAAATTGGGTCTCGATCGTTTCCACCGGCAGCTTGAATAGAAGAACGGCTAATGTACTCAACAAAATGGCAACGACGGAGCCCGGTATTTTGGTAGTAATGCGATAAAAGTTCAGGCTTATAAAAACCGTGGCTAAAGCGATAACAAAGGCATACCAATTTACCTGGGTGAAATTTTCAAAATACACCCTCCACTTTTCAATAAAATTGGCAGGCAAAGTATCGATGGAAAGGCCTAAAAAATCCTTTATCTGAGATGAAAAAATGATCAGCGCAATACCACTGGTAAAGCCGACAATCAAAGGATAGGGAATGAACTTCAACAGGTCGCCCAACCGGGCCAGCCCAAAGCCGATAATCAGAAAACCGGCCATAAAGGTGGCTATCGTCAGCCCGCTTACCCCATGATCCTGAACGATGGCGTACACGATAACAATAAAGGCCCCGGTGGGGCCGCCGATCTGCACCCTGCTTCCCCCTAAAGCGGAAATGATCAATCCGGCAATAACGGCGGTAACCAGCCCTTTATCCGGAGAAACACCCGAAGCAATGGCAAATGCAATGGCCAGGGGAAGGGCGACAATGCCAACTATGATCCCTGATAAAATATCCCTCATGACTTGCTTTCGGGAGATGCCTGTCGCAATCAGAGAGAACAGCTTTGGCGTAAACTGCTTGTTTTTCATGGGGCAAAATTGTTGCTTCTATATCGTATTTCCTGTGACCTCACTCACCTAACCAGCTGGCGGCTGAAAATAAGCTGCAATATATTATGAAGCTTCATCCTTGGCTAGTATATTATTGGCTCCGTGGAGAAAAAAACAAAAAATCTTCATACATGGCCTATACAAAACTCATTCACATAAACGCTAATGTATCCGGGATACGTTTACACTTTCATACACACACTTTCACACATCTGTCATGAAAACAGGCATCATCGGCTCCGGCTCCATGGGTTCGGGCATAGCACAGGTTGCCGCTACGGCGGGGCATGAGGTTTTGCTTTACGACAACAACCCGGATGCCCTGAAACGGGCGCAGGCCCAACTGGAAAAGATACTGGCGCGGCTGGTGGAAAAGGGTAAGATGAAACCCAAAGAATCGGATGAAATCTTCGGGCGCGTCACCTTTGTCGATTCTATGTATGCCTATAAAGACGCCGGGCTGGTCATCGAAGCCATCGTTGAGAACCTGGATGTAAAAAAGGGGGTATTCGAGCAAGTGGAGGATATCGTCCCTCATGATTGCATCCTGGCCACCAATACGAGTTCCCTTTCCATTGCTTCCATCGCTTCTGCCTGCAAAGACCCGTCCCGGATGATTGGCATCCACTTTTTCAACCCCGCCCCCCTGATGAAACTGGTGGAGGTCATCCCCGCCGTACAGACCAGCCCGGAAACCCGGAAACGATCCAACGAGCTGATCCAAAGCTGGGGCAAAACCACAGTGACAGCCAAAGACACCCCCGGCTTCATCGTCAACCGGGTGGCGCGCCCCTTCTACGGCGAGGCGCTGCGCATCCTGGAGGAAGGCCTGGCGGACGCAGCCACCATCGACTGGGCCATGGCCGAAATCGGCGGCTTCCGCATGGGGCCCTTCACCCTGATGGACTACATCGGGCACGACGTCAATTATACGGTCACGGAAACTGTTTTCCAGGCTTTTTATTACGACCCGCGTTATAAACCCTCCTTTACTCAAAAGCGCCTGATGGAGGCCGGTTACCTGGGCAGAAAAACCGGCCGGGGCTTCTACGACTACCGCGAGGGCGCTCAGAATCCGGCGCCCGCCAAAGACAAGAAGCTGGGCGAGCAGATCGTCTGGCGCATCCTCGTCATGCTGATCAACGAAGCGGCCGACGCCCTCTACCTCAACATCGCTTCCCGCGAGGACATCGAGCTGGCCATGACCAAAGGGGTAAATTATCCGAAAGGGCTGCTGCAGTGGGCGGATGAGAAAGGGATCAACCACTGCGTGGCCACCCTGGACCGCCTGTACGGGGAGTACCTGGAGGATCGGTATCGGTGCAGCCCATTGCTGAGGAAGATGGCGCGGGAGGGGAAGCGGTTTTTTTAATGTAACGTGAGGTTTGAGGATAAGAGTGTGTTTTTAAGCCAGGATCTGGATTTTCGATCGGAGACATGTACGATGTCCGGGGTTGGCCAGAGGTGTACGTTGTACGATTGGGGAAGCGGTTTTTTTAATTTTCAAAAACCTTACTTTTACACTATGAAACTCAACCTTGATATCGCAGTAGCCAGCAAACCGGAATGGATAGATGCCGTCATGAACGACTTCGACACTTTCTTACAGGACCATGCCGATTGCGAACGCAAGGCTTCGGCGGCAGCCATGAGCCTGGTCGCGAAATACCCCAACCGCTCTGAGATCATCCCGGAGTTGGTTGAAACGGCCATCGAAGAACTGGAACACTTCCAACAGGTAGTTGAACTGATGCAGCGGCGGGGTGTGCCCTTACTCCATTCCATCCCGGAAGACCCGTACATCAAAGGCCTGATGAAACGCATGCATTCAGGTATAGAGGAACGCTTCCTGGACCGCCTCCTGATCGGTTCAGTTTTCGAAACGCGCGGCGCCGAACGCTTCCGGTTGATCGAGGAAGCGCTGCAAGACCCCGAACTGAAACGGTTCTACAAGATGCTGTGGACCTCCGAGGCCAAACACGGGCACATCTACGTCAAGATGGCGCTGAATTATTTTCCGGAGGAAAAAGTTTACAATCGCCTCAACTGGTGGATGGAGCAGGAAGGGGAAGTAGTGAACGGGTTGGAGATCAGGCCGGCTTTGCATTAGAGTTGGAGTTTGTTCAAAATGCCTATTGCGCCGGGACAACAAACAACCGGCAACGGCCAATGTGCCCAACGTTAGAATAGTAGCCCATTCAAGTCAATGCCCCGGTACCGGCACAACAGGGAGTAATCATCCTCCTTTTCCGGCAACTGGCCCAGTTCATTCAACAACCAGCGGGCGGCAAAAGAGGTAAGCACATCCGCCCTCCCTTTACTTCGGGAGAAGTGAAGGTATTTCATGACCATAAAGGCATTGAACCAGCGGAAGAAACGGCTGCGAAAGGTTTCATAAGAGGCAGTATGTTGCAGCATTTCGGATAGTTTACCATCAAAACCCTGTTCCGTAAGAAATTCCTTCAATACGAAGCTCAACGGAAGGCTTTTCCAGCCCCTTTCCTTCTCGTATAAGTTAGGCAGCTGGCCTAAAAAACCCTTTAATTCAATAAACGATTGAGGCGGATAGGTAGGATATCTCCCGCCGTTCTCCATTATCTCCGTAATGGCCCTTCCCGTACCGAATGGCACCCGATGGCTGGGCCGGGGCGAAGGGATGGCCCGTGTATCGGTAATATTGGCAAAACCGGGCAGCAGGGTGAATTTGTGTATGAAATAAAAATCCTCCCCTGCCTTTCGTTTATTCATACCCCCTTGCTTCTGATAGGCCGAACAGCGCACCGCCATGCTCGAGCCTACCGTATGAAAAGCGTGTGGAAAGCCCGCCCAGCGCTGAGCCTGAATATAATACCGCAGATGCAATTCATAGGAAAGAATAGCCGTATACACCTCGGGAGGATGATCGCTGCCCATCAGCGGATGTTCGAAGTAAATGGAGGCCGCAGGGCATTCCGGATGGTTTCGGAAATGATGAACCAGAGCCTGAAAGTAGTTGGCGTCACAGCGGCTATCGGCATCGAAACAAGCAATGAATCCTTCCGGGCGGCCCGCCTGCTCCAGCCGCCAGCAGGCTTCATCCATGGCGATCTTGCGGGCCAGGCCGACGCCCGCATGCCGGACGGGCAGCGCGTGGTGCAAGATGAAAAACTGCAAGCCAGGCCTTCGATGGGAAGCCGCCCAATTCCGGGCTTGGCTGAATATCTCCAGATTGCGGGCTACCACTTCATCCGAGGCATCCTCCGGTTCGTTTACCACCACAATGACTTCAACGGCAACCCCTTCGGGGATGACACATTCGTACAGGCACTGCAGGCTTTCCAATAAACCAGGCTCATCAAAAGCGGGGACACCGACAACCAAGGCCAGGTTGTCCGGAGGCGGATTGCTGATCTGCGGGGGGTAGAGGCTACGTTGCTGGAGATAAGGCGTCATGGAATGGAGTTTCCCGATTATTCTTGTTATTCAAACAGCTTCCCAAATTGGCCATTACGCCCCCTCCACCTCCGCCATCAGGTGATAATACGCCGCACAGGCCCCTTCCGACGATACCATCGGCGCTCCCAGCGGGTTCAGCGGCGTACATTTCTTGCCGAAGTGGGGGCAGTCCAGCGGCTTCTTGTGCCCTTTGAGAATTTCGCCGGCGATGCATTCCTGGCTATCCGGAATGACTTTGGGAGATAAGTTGAACTTGACATTGGCATCAAAGGCAGCGAAGGCAGCGCGCATTTTCAGCCCACTGCCCGGTATGACACCGATACCGCGCCATTCCTGGTGGGTGGGTTCGAAGACCTTAGCGATGATGGCCCGGGCAGACGGGTTGCCCTCGTAAGGCACTACTCGGCTGTACTGGTTCTCCAGGCGGGCCACGCCCTTTTCCAGTTGCACGACGAGCATGAGGATGCCCTGCAGGAGGTCCACCGGTTCGAAGCCGGTAACAACGATGGGGATTTGATATGCTTCGACGATTGGCTCGTACTCTTCGAGCCCCATCACCGAGCAGACATTGCCGGCCCCCAGGTAGCCGTCGACCTGGCTTTCCTCGTCTTCCAGCATGGCGCGCATGGCCGGCGGCACCAGCACGTGAGAGGTCAGGAGAGAGTAGTTTTTCAGGCCGTATTGCTGGGCGTGCAGAACGGAAAGGGCATTGGCAGGAGCGGTGGTCTCGAAACCCACGGCAAAGAAAACCACCTCTTTATGAGGCTGCTCTCTTGCCAATTGAACCGCTTCAAGGGGAGAGTAGAAAAAGCGGACTTCAGCTCCCTCGGCTTTGGCCTGCAGCAGGCTTTTTTCGGTGCCCGGCACCCGCAGCATATCGCCGAAAGAACAAAGGATCACATCTTTTTTGAAGGCCAGCTGAAGCGCCTGGTCGATCACGCCGAGCGGCGTCACGCAGACCGGGCACCCCGGGCCGTGCACCATGCGGACCTCTTCGGGAAGCATACGGATCAGCCCGTTCTTGACCAGGCTGTGGGTCTGTCCGCCGCAAAATTCCATCAATACCCAGGGCTTGGTCACCACCTTTTTGATCTCTCGCAGGTACTTTTCCACCAGCTCCGGGTCGCGATATTCTTTTAAGTACTTCATGCTGTTTTTAGTCTGGCATGGCTATATGGCTATTGGCTATTTTGCTCGATGGCTATATTGTTGGCGCTGCCAGCCCCTGCTCCGGAAGCAAATCCTCCAGCCCTCCATATTGTTCCAGGTGGGCGAAGGTCTTTAAAGCTTCCTCCTCATTGACGAGATTGATGGCCACGCCGGCGTGGACGAGAACGTAGTCTCCTTCCTTCGCCTGAGGGATCATATCAAGATACGCCTCCTTGATAATACTTCCAAAAACTACCTTGGCTCTCCGAATGAGGCCTTCGGTTTGCTCGATGGATTTGATTTTTCCTGGTATGGCTAGGCACATGGTTCTATTGGTTATATGGCTATACTGTTATGTTGCTATATGGCCGGATTGCTTGATTGTTCTGTAGTATTACCTACACCCTCGACTTCCCAATCTCCTTTTCCGACCTGTTCTTGAATAGCTCTACATGGCAGGACAGGCAGGCGTCGAACGAGCGGGCGATCAGGCCTACTTCGATCGGGTTATTCAGGTCTTTGATTTCGGTGTCTTTCAGGGCGTCGGCCATTGGGGATGTTTTTCCCAATGCTTCACCAGACTGGAGGTTGAGCATAGTAGGTGGAAGAATTGTATAATTCTTGATCCGCCCGCCTTCCAACTGAACAAAGTGAGACAAGGCGCCTCGGGGGGCTTCGGTAAGCCCTAATCCCCACCCATCCTGCTCTTTGACTTCCAATGAGCAGGGAGCTCCGATTTCCAGCTGATACAACCAAAGCCGCATTTTATTCAACAGCACACAGGCTTCATGCATACGCGCCCACACCCGGGTGAAAACGGAGGCTCCTTTTTGGCTGTATACCTTGGCAAACAAAGAAGGATGCGTTCCATTGTGCTGGTGTTTGTATTTTTCCCTGATCAGCATACGCGCCACAGGGCCCACTTCCACCGCTTCGCCCCGATAGCCAAACCGATGGGCCTCCTTATTATCTCTCAGGCTTTCTGTCAGCCACCGGTGATCGCAAGCATGAAGCTCTTTTCCATCAAAATAGGCTCCCGGAAACTGCACTGCTTGCAGGTGATTCTGTGGTGTAACAGCAAAATGCCCATTTTTGTTGGGAAATGCTCCATAAGAAAGCAAATTGGGTTCCACCTGGCCCAGCTGATCCAATCCGTATTCTAAAGCAACCCTTATAAAGACGCCAAAATCGCTGTTAAAATGCGCTTCTTTTTCATCCAGCCAGGCCATCAGGCCCTCCCAGTCCTCAATTTCCAGATAGCGTTCCAGGGAGCAACCCAGCCAGGCAGGTTCCAGCCATTCCCGGCAGTATTGGTCGAGCAGAGAAAAGGCCCGGGTCAGTTCTTTAGGACGGACGGCGCCAGACACACCTCCCGGAATAATGAAATTGGAGTGGGGCCATTGGCCGGCAAAGAGCGCGTAAAGGGCCATGGGGTGCATACCCGCCATAATACCCGGCCGAAAAGAATCGCCTTTAAAAGCTGTGAAGCGACGGCTGGCTTCCGCAAAGAGAGGCTTATCTGAAAAGGCGGGATGGGCCAGGCCGGGGCCAAAGGTGGTATAAAACCAACGGCTGGTATTTTGAAGAATCTCAGCTGCCTGAACCACCGAACGGAGCACCAGCGCATTGGGCGGCAACTGCGCCTCCCAGGCATGCTCCAGGGCCATGGCGGCCGCCAGTTGGTGGGATCCCCCGCAAAAACCGAAAATACGGGACGGAATGACCAAAGCCGCGCGGGCCGGCTGCCCGGTGAGTAGCCCTTTATCGCCCTGATAAATAGCAGAGCTGAAGGTTGCCCGGGTAACGGCGCCCTTACGGTTGAGGTACACCCTCGCCAATAAGTCTTTTTCAGCCTGGGCAGTACCCATGCCAGCCGTTTTTTCCATCGCTAACACTTCTTCTGTTTGTTCTTTCGTTCGTAATACAAATTATCATCATTTCACAACGGTAGAATCCGAAGCCTTTTTCAACTGCCCGTATTCTTTCCAGCCCATATCCGTGAAATAAGGTTGCAATACCGACCAGGCACAGGAGCGGTAAGCCCCGAAATCATCGGCTGCCAATCCTTCGATGAGTTGCAGGCTATGCCAGCTGTCCATCATGTGCCTCAGATGGCGCGCCAGGCGCTGAGGGTTCTCCAGATTAGCTCTCCAGTCAACTACGCCCCGGGCCCGGTTGAACTCCAGCAACAATTCAAGCTGCATGCGCTGCCACTGCAAATGTTCCCGATATGCCTTTTTCAATGCTTCGGAGGTGCGGATCAGCTCCAGCGTATCCAGATAGAAAAATATGTACTTTTTCTGCAGATGATACGTCGATTGGATAAAATGATCGAAATTTTCAAACAAAGGGGCCAGGTTGATCCCGGCCAGCAATTGCTGTTGCTCCGCCTGTAATTCTTCGTAAATTCCTTCCAGGATTTGCATTTTATGCGGGAAGTGATACGCCATATTGCCCACGCTCATATCCGCCTGCTCGGCGATCTGCGCCAGCCGGACATTTACATAACCCTCTTCATTGAATAACTGGAGAGCGGCATCCAGGATGCGTTGCTTCGTATTTCGGCTCATCTGTATATCAATAAGGCGCGTGAAAGAAGGGCCAGGGAGAGCATGAACGGTTACTGGCTTACTGTAACTATTGCGCTTCTTCCGGTTTCAGGGCGTACTTTTCCGGTTCTTTCTCGAAAGACACCTTACACCCGTCGCAGCAAAAATAGTAATTCATCCCTGCATATTCAAGCACATGCTTTGCCGTGGCCTTTTCCACGGGCACATTGCACACCGGATTGATGAAAATTTTATCGTTTGCTGCTGTTGCTGTATGGGCGGCCTCAGCCGGCAGGGGTATTTCCTCACTCCGCAAAAAGGCGATCACTTCGGCCAGGATGCTGATGGCCACCTCTTCGGGCAGCTTGGCGTTGATGTCCAGCCCGGCAGGGGTTTTCACCCGCTTGAGTTGCTCGAACGTCAGGCCCCGCTGCCGCAACACCCGGAAGACGGCGTTGGCCTTCGCCCGGCTGGCCACAAAGGATACATACGGTAGTTCCGATTCCAACGCCTGCTGCAAGGCGTCTTCGTCATTCTCCCCTTGCGTACAAACCACAATAAAGGTGTTGGGCGTCAGCAGCGCCGGGTCTACCGTGCCGGTATCCATCACCCGCTCGGCATCCGGGAAGGCGTGGTTGTCCACCCCTCTCGCCACTACCGTAACCGGGTAATCCATCGCCCGGCCGATACGCGACAGCGCCATGGCCACGTGCGATTTGCCCAGGATCAACAGATGAGGCCGCGGCAGGACGGGCTCGATGTACAACTCCACTGTGCCGCCGCTGTGGCAGGTCATATTGTAATCTATCATTCCCGGCCGGGATTCGCCCGGGCCTTCGGGACTGATGCGCACCACCCGGGGCTTGCCGTCTTGGAGCGCCGCCGCCGCTTCCTTGAGGACGATGCCTCGCGTGCAACCTCCTCCGATCCAGCCGGTTACAGTTCCATCCTTTTCAATAACGGCCTTATCACCCGGCTTACCCGAGGAGGGCAACTGACGGTTCACTACAAAGGCGATGGCAAAGGGTTCTTTATTCAACGTGAGGCGCTGGGCCTTTTCCAGAAATTGATTAAACATGGGTCAAATAATTTTCCAGCTCCAGCAAGCTATTCAGGTTGTGAGCTGAGTTAAAAACGTCGATCTCCGGCAGGGCGGCGCTCATGCCCTTGGCGATGGGTTCATAGCCCTGCATGCCTTTAAGCGGGTTGAGCCAGATCAGCCGGCGGGTGCGCTGTTTGATCCGAGCCAACTCGCCCGCCAGCAGTTCCGGCTCTCCGGTGTCCAGCCCATCGCTGAGCACAATTACAGTGGAACTGCCTGACAATACCTGCTTGGCGTAATGTTCGTTAAATTGCTGGAGGCACATTCCGATCTTCGTTCCGCTTGACCAGTTGTGGGCACGGGCAGTGAGCAGCGCCAGGGTGCGCCCCAAATCCTTGGAGTCCAGATAGTCGGTAATGCGCACCAGGTTCGTGCTGAAAATAAAAGCTTCCACCTGTTCGAAGTGGGCGCGCAGCGTCCAGATGAAGCGCAGGAGGAAAAAGCTGTACTTGTCCATCGAACCACTTACGTCCAGCAGGATGGCCAACCGCTGACGGCGGGGTATCCTCCTCCTGCGGCGCAAGTCGAGGGGATCGCCCCCGAAACGGATGCTGGCGCGAATGGTCTGCCGCAGGTCGATTTTCCCCTGACGGGCAGATGCTTTAAGCCGCCGCTTCATACGCAGGCTCATCTGCTTCCACAGCTGAAGGGCCAGCTCTTCCAGCAGTTCGCTGTCCATTTCCTCAACCTTCGAAAAATCGGTCTGCCGCAGCCGTTCTATTTTATTGGCGCCCGAAACGTTCTTTCCTTCTTCCCGGCTCTCTTCTTCGTTCTTCCCCTGGCCCATCCAAACCAGCGAACCCGGTGATTTTCGCTGGATGTTCGACTGGTTCTTGTACGTTATCCGGCTTTTGACGGCGCCCTTACGCTTCCCCCAGAAGCGCTCGAAAAAGGGTTCGAAGCGCTCACTTTCCTCTTTGTTGATGCAAAAGATCGCTTTCAGTGCATATTTGAAGGTATCCGGCTTGTCCAATGTGCCATTCGAGGCAGCCACCAGCGCGTCCTGCGTCTCCTGTACACCCACCGTCCAGCCTTCCTGCCGCAACAGATGTGCGAAGCCGATGACGGCCTCGGTGATGCTGGCGTAGGAAGATACATGTGGGCGTTCTGACATTTTTTGCTGGCCGTTTTAAAAGGATGCTAAGTAAGTGGATACTCCCCTTGTTTCGCTTCGCGAAAACCAGGTGATACTGGCCCCTTCGGGCCATTGATGCTATAGCATCAGCCGCCCGAAGGCCGCCGTAGAATCGTTCCATCACCGGAACGGAGATGGAACAAGCATCAACAGCATCCCATCAAAAGAAAAAAAATCAGGGTTCGGTTAAGGCTTCCAGCCCCTCCGCCTTCACCCGCTCAATATCCTTAGCCGACTTGAGCAGGCAGCCCAGGCTTTTGGCCATGGCCTCTTCGGTCAGCTCTTTGAAGCCCAAAGCCTGCAGGCCCTGCACCCAGTCGAGTGTTTCAGCGATGCCGGGCGTCTTCTCCAGCTTCTGCTGCCGGATGGCCTGCACCGCGCGAATCACCCTCGTGAGCAACTGTTCCTCTATATCCGGCAGGTGCTTCTGTACGATACGCCGCTCCTTCCCTTCATCCGGGAAGTGGACCCAGTGATAGAGGCAGCGCCGCTTGAGGGCGTCGCTGAGCTCCCGGGTGCGGTTGGAAGTCAGAACCACCAACGGCCGGTGCACCGCCTTGATGGTTCCCAACTCCGGTATGCTGATCTGAAAGGCGGACAACAGCTCCAGCAGAAAGGCCTCGAACTCCTCGTCCGCCCGGTCGATCTCATCGATTAGCAGAACAGGCGCCCGCTTCGGTTGGGTGATGGACTGCAGCAGGGGGCGCTTCAGCAGGAACTCCTCGCCGAATATGTGCGCCTCCTTCTCCGCTTCCGTCTTGTCGGTGGCTTCCTGGATCTTGATGGAAAGCAACTGCTTCTGATAATTCCACTCGTAAACGGCGGAATTTACATCCAGCCCTTCGTAGCATTGCAACCGGATGATGTCGGTGTTGAGATAAGCCGCCAGTACATTGGCCACCTCGGTCTTTCCTACCCCCGGATGCCCCTCCAGCAGGAGCGGCTTGCCCAGGCGCAGCATGAGAAAGAGTATGGTGGCCAACTCTTCGTCCGCTACATACCCCAACTGGCTGAGGCCCCGGGTGATCGTCTCTGTGTCTTTGATCAAGTCTTTCACAATAAAAGGGGGCTTAGGCATCTTTATTCTTCCCAAATATCCCCTTCACCACCGTTCCCACCATGGAGCCCGCCTTGAGGGTGTTGTCTACCTCGCCACCGGCCAGCTTGGCCTTGAAGTTGTCCACAAACTGGTCGAACACCGAACCGGAAACATCATTGATGAGGCGGGAACCGAACTGCGCGAGCATGCCGGTGATGGTCACTTCCATGGTGCAGGTCACATCGGTTTTGCCGTCATTTTCCACCAGCACGCCATTCATCAGCATGTCGGCGCTGCCTTTGCCTTTGGAGTCCAGGCCTTTGCCCAGCAGTTGCATCTTGTAGTTCTCGGCATCTCTTTCCTGGAACGTGATCTGCCCGTTGTACTTGGCCTTTACCGGGCCGAACTTCAGGCTGACTTCACCCTTGTAGTTGTCCTCATCGATGGTGTCGGTCAGGCTGGCGCCCGGCACGCAGGTGACGATCTTAGTTGGGTCGCTGAGGTATTCCCATACTTTGGATATGGGCTGTTCGACCTGGAAGTTTTTTTCTATTGTAGTCTTCATTTTTTTTTATTTGAAGCTGCCCCGGTACACCAGGTTTAAGAACCTATCCAGGTGGGGCTGGGTGTAAGGTTCTCAAACCTATCCCCCCCTAAACCGAGGCAGCCAATTATTCAATCCTTCATTCCCTCGTTCCTTCATTCCTTCATTCCTTCATTCCTTCCCTCAATTCACCCCCTTCTCCCGCAACGCCTTCCACACCTTAAAGGGCGTAATCGGAATATCGAGGTGGGTAATGCCGTACGGCGAAAGGGCATCGACAATGGCGTTGGCAATAGCCGGCGGAGCGCCTACCGTGGGCGACTCCCCTACCCCTTTGGCGCCGATCGGGTGGTGCGGCGAGGGGGTAACGGTATGGCCGGTCTCCCAGCTCGGAGACTCCACCGCCGTGGGCACCAGGTAATCCATAAAGGTACCGTTGAGGATGTTGCCGTCTTCGTCGTAGATCAGCTCTTCGTACATGGCCGGAGCGATGCCCTGAGTGAGCCCGCCGTGTACCTGCCCCTGCACGATCATGGGGTTGATGATATTGCCGCAGTCGTCGATAGCGACAAAGCGGCGCACCTTGATCTCCCCGGTCTCCTTATCAATATCCACGATGCAGATGTAGGCGCCGGATGGGAAAGTCAGGTTGGGCGGGTCGTAATAGTGGGTGGCTTCAAAGCCTGCTTCCATACCCTGAGGGTGGTTGGTGTAGGCGGCAAAGACGATCTCCTGTATGGTCTTGGCTTTTTCCGGCGCGCCCTTGACGAAGAATTTGCCCGGTTCCCACTCCAGGTCGTCCTCGCTCACCTCCAAAAGGTAAGCAGCGATCTTCCTGGCCTTGTCCCGCAACTTGCGGGCGGCTACGGCGGCGGCGGCGCCGGCGGTCGGCGTACTGCGGCTGGCATACGTTCCCAGTCCGTAGGGGGCGGTATCGGTATCGCCTTCCTCAACCTGTATATTCTCAGCTGGAATACCCAACTCTTCGGCGATGATCTGCGCATAAGTCGTTTCATGCCCCTGCCCCTGAGACTTGGTGCCGAACCGGGCTATGGCTTTGCCGGTGGGATGTACGCGGATTTCCGCACTGTCGAACATCTTGATGCCCAGGATGTCGAAGTCTTTGGACGGCCCGGCGCCCACTATCTCTGTAAAGGTAGAGATGCCAATGCCCATCAGCTCGCCACGTTTGCGTTTCTCGGCCTGTTCTTTGCGGAGTTCGTCGTAGCCTACCGTGTCCATGGCCAATTTCAGGCCGGCGTGGTAGTCGCCGCTGTCGTATTCCCAACCCGTGGGAGATTTCCAGGGAAAGTCTTCCTTTTTAATGAAGTTTTCCATCCGCAGCGCCGCCGGGTCTTTGCCGATCTCGAAAGCAAAGCGGTCCGTAATGCGCTCGATGGCGTGAACAGCTTCCGTTACGCGGAAGGAGCAGCGATAGGCCACCCCTCCAGGCGGTTTGTTGGTATAAACAGCATCCGCTTCCATAAAGGTGGTCTGGTAATCGTAGGACCCCGTGCCGATAGAAAACATGCCCGTCGGAAACTTGGAAGGGTTGGCGGCAGCGTCGGTATAGCCATGGTCGGCCAGAATCTTAAAGCGGGTGCCCAGGATCTTGCCCGCCTTAGTGCCCGCCATTTCAACGGTAATGTGGTAATCGCGGGCGAAGGAATCGGCCTGCAGGTTCTCGCTGCGGTCTTCCACCCACTTCACCGGCTTGCCCACCAGGAAGGAAACGGCGATGGCGATCACATAGCCCGGATATACCGGCACTTTGCCGCCGAATCCTCCCCCGATATCGGGAGAGATCACCCGGATTTTTTCCTCCGTCAGGCCCACATGGCCCGCCACCAGGGCAATTACCGTGCGGATGGCGTGCGGGGCCTGCGTGGTCATATACATGGTGAGGTGGTTGTTGATCTTGTCGTAATCGGCCACACAGCCACAGGTCTCGATAGAGGCCACGTGAATCCGGGGAATGTGCATTTGCTCCTTGACGACTACCTCCGCTTCACTGAATAACTTTTCGGTAGCTTCCTTATCACCCACTTCCCAGTGCCAGATGTGGTTGTCCTTCTTGCCTTCCTTGTCGGTTCTCAGCACCGGTGCATCCGGGGCGAGCGACTTGTACGGGTCGATGACCGGCTTCATCGGCTCGTATTCCACCATGACCGCTTCCTTGCCATCGCGGGCGGCGTAGCGGTCGGTAGCGATTACGGCGGCGACTTCCTGAGCCTGGTACATCACGGTGTCGGTGGGCAGCACCATCTGGGTATCCGACATGAGGGTCGGCATCCAGTGCAGGTTGTACTTTTCCAGGTCTTTGCCCGTCACCACAGCGACCACGCCGGGTATCTTCAGAGCCTCTTCGGCATTGATGCTTTTTATTTTGGCATAGGCATACGGGCTGCGGACGATGTCCATGTGGAGCATGCCCGGCAGTTGGATGTCATCCACGTAGTGCCCCTTGCCCTGGATGAAACGTGCGTCCTCCTTCCGCTTGAGGGAGTGGCCCATTCCGCCTATTTCTTTGGATGTTTTACATTTAATCATTTCTTATTAAAATTGAAGATGAATACAAATGGATTTGTTCGCGGGTTCGCGGTTTGCAGGTTCGCTATTCGCGGGTTCGCGAGCGAACAGCGAACTACCTACACAAACTCCGGCTCAGTGGAAGGCGTTTCTTCGCCTCTCATCTTAGCGCCTGCATACTGAATGGCTTTCACGATGTTGTTATAACCCGTACAGCGGCACAAGTTGCCCGAAATGCCCCAGCGGATCTCTTCTTCTGTTGGGTTGGGATTATTTTCCAGCAGTTCCGCCGCCCGCATCAACATGCCAGGAGTGCAGAAGCCACAGTGCAACCCGTGATTTTCCTTGAAACCTTCCTGCAAAGGATGCAGGCCATCGGCAGTGGCCATGCCTTCGACGGTGGAAACCTCCTTGCCGTTGGCCTGAACAGCCAGTATGGTGCAGGATTTGACGGATTTCCCATTCAACAAGACGGTGCAGGCTCCGCAGCTGCTGGTATCGCAGCCAATGTGAGTGCCGGTGAGGCGCAGGTGTTCCCGGATGACGTGCACCAGCAGTGTCCGGGGTTCGACTTCGAGGGTGTGCTTCTCCCCGTTGACCGATATGGTAATTTCTTTCTTCATTTTTAATTTAGTTTTTAGCCTTTTGAATGAGCTCTCTCAATAGCTTTGGTGATCATGCGTTTGGTCAGCACTTTTACCATGGCGCGCTTATATTCTTCATCGCCCCGCAGGTCGGACGAAGGGCTGCAGTCTTCAGAGGCGTATTGCCCCGCCAGTTCAATTCTTTCCGCATCCGGTTTGTGCCCTACCAGCACCTCTTCGGAGCGGGCGGCCCTCATCGGCGTCGGGTTGACGTTGGTCAGGCCGATGCCGGCGTAGGTACAAACGCCCTGCTGGTCGAGGGTGATTTGAACAGCGGCGCCAGCTGTAGCATAATCGCCAACTTTTCGTTCCAGCTTGTGGTACGCATTGCCGGTGCCCGGCCCGGGAACCGGTATGCGGATTTCGGTGAGAATCTCATTGGGCTGCACGGCCGTCATGTAGAATCCGTAGAAAAATTCGTCGATGGGCACCGCGCGATGCCCCTCAGCACTGCTGATGACAACTTCCGCCCGCATGGCCATCATGAGGGCAGGATGGTCGTTGGCGGCATCCCCGTGGGCGAGATTGCCTCCGAGCGTGCCCATGTTGCGAACCTGAGGATCGGCGATCAGCTTGGTCGCATCAAGAAAAATGGGATACTTGGCGTGAATGACTTTTGAGGTCTCCAGTTCGGACTCCCTCGTCATCGCCCCGATCTTCAGGTAACCATCCTCTTCCTTGATGTAGGAAAGCCCCGGTATATTATTGATGTCAATCAAAAATTCCGGTGAGGCAAACCTCAGTTTCATCATTGGTATCAGGCTATGGCCACCTGCAAGGATCTTGGCTTCATCGCCGTGTTGCTCCAGCAGAGAAAAAGCCTCTTCCAGGCTCTGCGGAGCGGCGTAATCGAATGTTGCAGGTATCATGTTTCTGGATTTAAAAATTAAACATGGCCCTAAATTAGAAAATAAATTCTAATTTATAAGCTTTTTTAACTATTCAGAGTAAAAAATTCCAGATAAAGTGGTGGAGAGAATATAATTTCCCGGATTGGGGAGGGAATGAGAGGAAGTTACGTTTAACCTGTTTTAACCATATTGGAAGTTGGAACAACAAAGCAGAAAAAAGGTTCAGGCAAAAGTAACAGCATCAATTCTGGCCAGGTGAGAAGATACGCAGGACCAACTGTCGCCGTAATCTTCCGAAAGAAAAAGGTTGCCGGTAGTGGCGCCAAAAGCCAGCACGTTGTGCTGCTTAGCCAGCGAATGGCGAAAAACTATGTCGAAGCAATGATCCTGTGGCAGGCCCCTGCGCAGCGCTTGCCAGGAGCGGCCGCCGTCTTCGGTGCGGCAGACGCAAAGCGCCAGATCGGGCGCCACCCGCATCTCATCGCTGACGGCGGGGATGACCCAGGCCTTATCCGGGTCTTCCTCGTCGATGGCCAGGGCAAAGCCGTAATCAGCCAGGCCGTTCTTATCGGTTACGTTATCCCAGTTTTGGCCGCCGTTGGTGGTGCGGAAAATACCGCAGTGATTTTGCTGCCAGATCACATCAGGATGGGCCCGGCAGGCCAGCAGGAGGTGGGGGTCGTGGCCGACTTCCACGTTGGGGTTGGGCAAATAGGCCGCCACCAGCCCGGTATTGCAGGGCGCCCAGCTTTTTCCACCATCCTTAGTTTCAAACACGCCGGCGCAGCTGACGGCGATATAGACATGGTTTTCATCCCGGGGGTCTACTACAATGGAATGGATAAAAGGATAGTCCCGCCCTGCTCCAAACCACTGGTTTTCATCCAGGCGGCTGGGGTGGTTCCACAGGCTCTCTACCAGTTCGAAGTGCCGGCCGTTGTCTGCGCTGTAGAACAAGCCGCCGGGTTCGGTACCCAGCCACAGGCCGCCGGGGCGGCGGGGGCCTGCCTGTTGCATACACCATACTTTTTTCAAAACAGCGGGCTTACCCGGCCGGTATTCGGCGCCAGCGGGGTATTTGGGCATGGGCACTGCCTGCCAGCTCCGCCCTTCATCCTGAGAATGGTGCAGCTTCTGCCCCCAGTGGCGGTGCGCCAGGCCCACCCACCAGGTATTAGTCCGTGGGTCGGCGTATACCATAGAGATGGGCATGCCGATGAAATGTGCCTTTTCGACCTTCCAGGAAGAGGCGACGCGGTGGTATACGACCAGGCCTTTGGAGGTTCCGACGAGTAGTTTCATAGATACGGGTATGTTGATGGAGTGAGAGGTTAGAAGGCGAGGCGGTGAGAAGGTGATGGGATGAGCGGTGGATTCGAGATCGTTCAATTGTCTGTGTCTACTGAAAAACGCCCTTGATTTTCAGTGATTTGCGAATAGCGAACACCGAATTTCGAACACTCCCGATTCCCTGGCGAACTCACCACATCACTACATCACCCCCCATTATATCCCTCACCCCCCCGACAGGGCCTGAAAGACATACACTTCGTCTTTATCTCCGACCTTATCCTGCAGGGTTTCTTTATCTTCGATCAGTTCCCCGCTCAGGAAAATATTGACGTGCTGGCGCAGGCGGCCCTGCTCATCCAATACGTAATCTTTGATACCGGGATACCTGGTTTCAACTTCTTCCAGCACTTCGCCGACGGTTCCTCCGGCTACTTCCTGCTCTTTCAGGGTAGGGAAAAAGCGCTGCAATGCGGTGGTGAATCGGATGGTTGGCATGTATTTTATGGTTTTATGGTTATGTGGTTTTATGGTTATGTGGCTGGGACAAAGGAATGGTTCGATTTTCTGTGTCTTCTGAATAACGCCCCTTTCTTTTGAGGCTTCGGCGTGAGCTCAGTCGAACGGAACTTGCGAACAGCTCCATACTATCCGTTCATTAGATCAGCCTTTCACTATTTCCAGATATTTATCTTTCACAAAACCATACACCGGCCGCACCCACTTTCGGAAAAAAAAGTAAAAACTGCCATTCATCCAAACGCCCAGCAACAAAAAGAAGGCGCCCCAGTAATATTCGGCCAATTCACCCGTCCGCAATTCACTGGAGATGATGAAATAACTCCCCAATAGAACAAGCGAAACCGCCCCTATGGTTCGAGGCCCTTTGTAATTCCAGGCCAGCAAAAGCAGAGTGGCAGCGGCCAGGCCTATAGAAATGAAAGAAGCCCAGCCGGGCGCATGTTGGTAAATCTTGGCTCCGCTGCACAACGTTATGGCGCTTGAAAAGGTTAGGATACAGAAGGGGCATTTCGGCAGCAGAATAATCAGCAACCCGCTGAGTACGGAAAGGGACTTGGCCTTCTGTTTCGGCTTTTTCCCCGATGGGCAAGGACAGGAATTGGGTGAATGGGACATGTCAATGAATGAATGAGTGAATGAATGAATACCGAGCCTTTCAACCGAGCCTTATCTCCCACTATTTGTATCCAGGCAAATATTTAATAGAGTTTATTAAAGCAAATTTTGTATGGCCCTGAATAATCTTTTTCGCCAGCCCTGCGTCACGTCCTCACCTTAGTAGCTATGGCTACTAGGTTCCGGGCGTTCCTTGGCCTGTCAAAAAATCTTTATCCATTGCCTATAAAAAACTCACTTTAATAAACTCTAATTGGTTCTTTGTACTTTTACCAAAAAAGAAATCCTTTGCTAATTTAGAATATTTTTTCTAAAAAATTGTTCAAAATGAAAGAATTGCTTCCCTACCTCCAGGAATGGGCCGATAAAGGCCACGAGTTTGCCATTGCCACCGTTATTCAAACCTGGGGGTCGTCGCCCCGCCCGGTGGGCTCCACCATGCTCGTTTCGAAAGACATGGAAATGGCCGGCTCGGTGAGCGGCGGCTGTGTGGAGGGCGCTGTCATCCGGGAGGCGATGCCGTTGATCGAAACCGGCGCCGCCAAACGGCTGGCCTTCGGCGTAGCGGACGAGGATGCCTGGGCGGTGGGACTGAGCTGCGGCGGTAAAATACAGGTGTTTACCGAGCGCTTCCTGGCCTTCGATGAACGGCCGGAAGAGCAGGCTGCCTGGGCACTGCTGCGGGACAAGCTGGAAAGCAACCAGCCCTGTATCCTCGCTTCCCGCCTGGAAGACGGACAGGGTTTTCATCATGTGGTATTACCCAATGGCGCTACGGCCGGCCAGCCCATAGCCGAAGGGCTGAAAGCCGAAGCCCTCCGCGCCTACCGCGAGCGCAAAAGCCAGAGTGTGGAATGGGAAGGCCAGGCCTACTTCCTGCAGGTATTCCCCAGCCGCAGCCAAATGCTCATCATCGGAGCGGCCCACATCACCGCCGACCTGATCCAGCTCGGGCATTTGTACGATTTTGAAACGATCGTGATCGACCCCCGAGGGGTATTCGCCCATAAATCCCAGTTCCCGCAGGCGCCGGATCAGCTGATCGACAAATATCCGGCCGAGGTGCTCAACGATTTCACGTTAGATGCCTACACCTACGCCGTGGTCCTCTCGCACGACCCCAAGATCGACGACAACGCCCTGCATATCCTGTTGCCCTCCGATATAGCCTACATCGGCGCGCTGGGCAGCAAAAAAACGCATGCCAAACGGGTGAAGCGGCTGCAGGAGGCTGGCTTCTCCGACGAGGCCATCGGCCGCATCCACGCTCCTATCGGCCTAGACATCCATGCGAAGACGCCGAAGGAGATCGCCCTGGCCATTATGGGGGAGATCATTAAAATAAAGAATGCCTATTTATAAGGCCCTCGTGGCGCGATCATCCTGATCGCCGGCCATCCACAGTTCGGTGTTCGGTGGTTCGGTGGTGTTCGCTGTTCGGTGTTCGGTGTTCGGTGTTCGGTGGTTCGGTGGTTCGGTGTTCGGTGTTCGCTGTTCGCTGTTCGGGGTTCGCTGTTCGCTGTTCGCTGTTCGGTGGTTCGCTGTTCGGTGGTTCGCCGGAAACCAATGTAGAGACGGGATAGTTCAATTTTCTGTGTCTTTTAAAAAACGCCTCTTGATTTTCAAGCTTCGGCGTGAGGCTTAGGCGTGAGCTCAGCGTTCGACTATGCTCACGCCGACGTTCGAACGCTCAGCCGAACGGGATTTGCGAATTGCGAACACCGAATTCCGAACACTGCCGTAACCTTGGTTTCCGGTGCAACTTCAAACCTTCAACACAGCACTTTGAACAGCTACACACTCCCTTCGGCCACTGGCTCCCTGGCCTAACCGACGTGCGAGATATAGATTTTTTGTTACCTATTCAGCATGGGGTCTGAAATACGCCTGACGCAAAATTTTGTAGACTTTTTCCCGCTGGAACCCCTTCTCATTCCCCTTGGAAGGGGAAGGGCGGCTTACAAAATTTTGCTTGAGGGGTCAAATCACCACGATGCTGAATAGTTACGAATTTTTAATATCTTCAAAATGTCACAACCAGGAAATATCGTACCTTGACATCCATATGAAATTTGCAGATTACAATTTTGACCCAAAGGTCAAGAAGGGACTGGCCCAGATGGGTTTTAAACGCCCCACCGACATTCAGTACAAATCCATTCCCAATATCCTCAACGGGGAAGACCTGCTGGCGGTGGCCCAAACCGGCACCGGTAAAACAGCCGCCTTTGCCATTCCGGTTATTGACGTGATCTATCGCAAAAAAGCCAGGCAAAGAAGGCAAACGGGGGTGATCTGCCTGGTGCTGGTTCCGACCCATGAGCTCGCCATACAGATCAGGGATGCCTTCGATGCCATTGCCAAATTTACCCCTGTGAAGACAGCGGCGCTCATCGGCGGCGTAGAACAGGACCCGCAAATTGAACAGCTTAAGGAGGGCGTGGACATCGTCATCGCCACACCCGGAAGGATGTTCGATCTCATCAGCCAGGGACACCTGCAAACCCATCATATTGAGATGCTCGTATTGGACGAGGCCGACCACATGCTCGACCTGGGGTTCATCAAGGACATCCGGGACCTGATGCGCAAGTTGCCCAAAAGAAGGCAAACGCTCTTTTTCTCCGCCACCATCAACGATAAGATCAAAAAGATCGCCTACTCCCTGGTCAAACAGAATGCCATTCGCATCCAGCTGTCTCCCAAAGACCCGGTTGCGAAAAATATTGACCATTCGGTCTTGTTTATGGAGATGGACCACAAGCGGTTCTTTCTGGAAAGAGTGATCCGCGAAAACCCGGACACCAAAATACTGGCCTTTGTCCGAACCAAAGTCAGGGCAGAAAGAGTCGCCAAAGCCATGGAACGGGCGGGCATCCCGGCACTAACCATACATGGGGATAAGGACCAAGCCGAACGGTCGGAAGTCCTCGATCAATTCAAAACGGGAGCAACAAATTTATTGATCGCTACCGATGTGACCGCCCGGGGCATTGATATTCCCGATATAGAAATCGTTATCAATTACGACCTGCCCGAAGAACCGGAGAATTATGTGCACCGGGTCGGCAGGACGGGAAGAGCCAAGAAAAAAGGAAATGCCTATTCCTTTTGCGCTGAAGAAGAACGAAAGACGCTCTCCGAAATCCAGGGTTTTCTGGACAAAGAAATTAAAGTGCTGGACCTGGACAAACATGAATATTCGGACACGGTCAATATCGAGCGGGAACGGAATAATGATTATCGGGCTTTGATGGAGGAGATAGAAGCTTTTGAGAACAGAAAAAAGAAGAAAAAGAAAAGGAAATGACGGGCGTTTCCAGTTGGTGGAATGACTATTTATTGCATCTTACCCGCTCAGTGCCTATATTTGAAAGCCGCATGCAGTTTTTCGCTTTTGATATCGATCCCGGCCTGCTGTTTGAGTGCTCTTCGCCGGGGCAGGCGGTATAGCTCTTGTCGGGGCGCAATTTCCCATTGCGCTCCGACTTAAACCCCCAAAGGGCACAACTCTCGCGCCAATGGAACACGAGCGTAGCGACTGATGCCCGCCTGCTGTGCCGCAGGCCGGCAGGGAATGAAATGGAATAAATTGGCGCCCGAGAACCCTGTCGGGGCGCAATTTCCCATTGCGCTCCGACTTAAACCCCCAAAGGGCACAACTCGCGCGCCAATGGCACACGAGCGTAGCGACTGATGCCCGCCTGCTGTGCCGCAGGCCGGCAGGGAATGAAATGGAATAAAATTGGCGCCCGAGACCCCTTGTCCACCCTTTGTCCACCCTCTGAAATTGCAGCTTCCCGCCCGTAACCATAGGTTTGTGCAAACAAAAAAATTGAATACCTATGTTTACCAAATCAGCAATTTACCTTACCCTGTTTACCTTTGTACTGTTGACCTTTTCCTGCAATAAGGAGAAAAACGAAGGCCCCTCTACGGAAGATACGGCCACCTTTAATGACAACCTGCAGGACCTGGGCCCCTTCATCCAGGCGGAGGAAATACCCGGCCCCGTTGTATTGGGAACATCCAGCCCCGAACAGGATGGATCCAATCCTGCCCTGGAATGTTATTACACCACCTACAAAGTGGCGCCGGGCTTTGATGAAATGCTCGCACTGGACCCCACCACCGATGTGATCTACCCGGGGGCCATGCTGCTGGGGGAATCCATTCCTACGGGAGAGTACATTCCTATTATAGCCGATAGAACGCCGATCACCCTTTCCATTTCCCTCCAGAACCTCAGCGGCAGCCCGGTTGTGGAGATCGAGGATCCCAAATTATCGACGGTCAGGACGGGCATCAAGTCCATCCTGGACCAGGAGGTGACCTCCGCGACGCCGGCTAAACTAAGCTTTGAGATTTCCGAAGTCTATTCGGAAGAACACCTGAAGGTAGCCCTGGGCGCCAACTACCGCTCGGCGGGCAACAGTGTGTCGGCAGCCTTCAATTTCAGCCAGTCCACTTACAGCAACAAATTTATCATCAAGTACATCCAGACCTACTACACCATAGACATGGACCCTCCGGCCGACCCCAGCGATCTTTTCAAGTCTCTGCCGGAGATCAGCACTTTCGGTTCGGCCAGCCCGGTATACGTCGCTTCCATCGCTTACGGACGAATGGTCTTATACACCGTGGAAACGAACCGGAGCTTTACTGAGGTGAACGCTGCCTTCAGCGCCGCCTTCTCTTCCGGCGGCGGGTCAATCGACACCGATTATCAGCAAACCATCGCCTCGTCCAACATCAAAGCCGTCGTCATTGGAGGGTCAGCCGCCGCTGCTGCGCAGATCATCAATGGCCCGGGTGAGGTGTACAACTACATTGCTGAAGGCGGAAATTACTCTAAGGAATCGCCGGGGGCGCCCTTGTCCTACAAATTGCGATACCTCAAAGCAGGTACGCCGGTAGCCCGGGTCGTTTTGGCGTCCGAGTACGCGGTGAGAACCTGTGACCTGGCGTATCCTAAATTCCGGATCAAGATCAATTCCCTGAAATGCAATGATTGCCCCGAGATCGGAGATCCTGAAATATACGGGCGCCTTACCGGCCGGGCTTATGTGAATGGCAGTGCGGCCGGCCCCAAAGCAGAATGGAGCCGGTCCAGAGATGAAGCCTGGGAGATTCACGAGGGGCAGGAGTACGGCCTGGGCATCTCAAAGGATGTGGAGCTGTACCGGCCGGATTATGGCACGGATTACATCAAGGTGGACGGATGGCTAAAGGAACGGGACGCTGGCGATGACGATGACCTCGGGGCGGATTCGCACATCATTAACCTGAAAGATATTCGGGAGAATACGCCGGTTTACGGTATGCTCACCTTCAGTGGGAATGTGGATGTGAAGTATACGCTGGAAAGGGTGAGGTGAGCCCCCTCCAACCCTATTAGGTGACGCCTTCCCGCCAGACACTGTTTAGCAAAAGGTGTCGCCTTCGATGTGAAGGCGACACCTTTTGTCCGAGGCGGGTACTCCGTGAAGGCGTCGCCTTTAATCAGGTTTGCCCAAAAACGTCTCCATTTCCTCCCAGCTCAACGTCGCACACTTCATCCGCCCGGGAAAGGACCGGGCGGCGGCGAAGGCGGCCAATTCTTCGTCAACGTCCTCCGGGTTCTCCTTCTCTGCCTGGAGCATGGCCAGGAACTCCCGGCATAACGCCAGGCCTTCCTCCACCGGCCGGCCTTCGAGCTTTTTAACCAGTACAGAGGCCGAAGCCTTGGAAATGGCGCAGCCATAGCCGTGAAAGCTCAGTTGGCTGATCTTTCCGTCCTCTATTTCAAAGAAGAGCTGAAATTTGTCGCCACAGAGGGGGTTATAGGCTTCCAATACATGGGTAGCCTGCTCCTTTTTTTCAAAATGAACCGGTTCTTTGCTATGCTTCAGGATGACGGATTGGTAGAGTTGTTTGAGGCGGTCGTTCATAGTTCTTGCGGTATTTCGGTGGTTTGGTGTTGCGGTGTGTCAGAGAGCAGTGTATCAGAGAGCAGTGTGTCCGTGTGTCACGGCATTTTGAATCTTTCCATGGGATATTTCAATTTTCTGTGTCTTTTAAAAAAACGACCTCTGATTTTCATCTCACGCCGGCGTCCGAACGGGCTTTGCGAACACTGAATCTTCCCATTTAATGTCCCCGATACACCAAAACACTGCTCTCTGATACACTAAGGGCCCGGAGAAGAATAACTTCCCCATTTGATACGGCTCTTTTTCCGCCATGCTGCGTTGCTCGTCGGTCAGGTAGCTCCGGCTATCTTCCCTCCTCGCGCCTTGCCTGGCAAAAAAATAGCTCGCCTGAAATGAGGAACTTATTTTCCTCCGGCCCCTAATACTCTGTAAAATAAATATCTTCTGTTTCTGAACGTGTCTTTCCGCCCCACCCGTCGTCTCGTCCTCGCCTTGATAGCTAAGGCTATCAGGCTCCGGGCGTTCCTAGGTTGGAACGAAAATACATCGTTCATAAACGAGAATTTACTTAATTTACAGAGTACTAAAATACCACTTACACTCCCAATGCCCCGCTATCAACCCAGGAAAAACTGCTGTATACCCCTCAGGCTTTGGGCCAGCCGCTCAATCTCCTCCAAATCATTATAAACGGAAAAGGAAGCACGGGTGGCGCCGGCTATCCCGAAAAAGTCCATAATGGGCTGGGTGCAGTGGTGGCCGGCGCGCACGGCGATCTGATCTTCGGCCAGGAAGGTCGCCACGTCGTGCGGGTGAATGTTTTCCAGCACAAAGGAAACGATGGCCGTAGATGCGGGCGCATTGCCGATTATTGTCAGCCCGTCGATGCGGGCGAGGGCTTCCCGGGCGGCGCGAGCCAGCAGTTTAAGGTGCTGCTGTATCTCGGCTTTATCCAGGGTTTGCAGGAAATCCACGGCGGCGCCCAGGCCGATGACGCCGGCGATGGGGGGCGTGCCGGCCTCAAACCGTTGAGGAGGCTGGGCAAAGGCCGTCTCTTCAAAGGACACGTGACGGATCATATCGCCGCCAAAGTGATGAGGAGGCGTAGCCGCCAGATGCTCCTCCTTGCCGTACAGGATGCCCACGCCGGTTGGCCCAAACATTTTATGGCCGGAAAAGACGAGAAAATCCACATCCAGCGCCTGTACGTCGATGGGGAAATGGGCAATACTCTGAGCAGCGTCGGTCAGTACCGGAACCTGGTGCTGATGCGCCAGGGCGATCATTTCCTCAATGGGGTTGATGGCGCCCAGGGTATTGGAAACGTGCACCAGGGCTACCATGCGGGTGCGGGGGGAAAGCATTTTACGAAATGCCGCCAGGTCCAGCACCCCCTCTTTATTCATAGGAACAACCCGTAGTTTCGCTCCTTTTTTCTTACAGGCCATCTGCCAGGGGATGAGGTTGGCGTGGTGCTCCATATACGAGATCACGACTTCATCGCCGGGTTGCAGGCGCGGCTCGAGGAAGGACTGGGCCACCAGGTTGATGCCGGCGGTGGCGCCGGTGGTGTAAACGATGGTTTCCGGTTTCGGGGCGTTGATCAGAGCGGCCACCTTCCCACGCACACCTTCGTATTGCTGCGTGGCCCGGGCGGCCAGTTCGTAAACGCCGCGGTGGATGTTGGCGTTGCCCTTCTCGTAGAAGTTGGTAATGGCTTCGATGACGGATTTCGGCTTCTGCGTCGTGGCGGCATTATCCAGATAGGCCAACTCGGGATAGTGGGAGAAGAGGGGGAACTGCCGCCTTATTTTTGCTGCGTCGAGCATGGTTTTACTTAGTCCTTTCAAAAAAGAGTAGAATACACTCTTCAGGACAGTTTTCAGGAAGAAATGGTTGTGAAATTATGGGTAATTCCCATCTTGTCTTTCCTGAAAAAGTTGGAGACACGTCTTGCGCCTGTTGCTGAAACGATCCGGTTATTTTTTCACGGCTATCTCTTGCAGCACTTCCCAGAACCGGGGGTCTTCCCTGCCCAGCACCCATACCGAGATGCCTCTGAGGTTATATTTTTTCAAAATGCCGAGTTTCAACTTCAGGGATTCGGCGTCTTCGATAAACAGGTATTCGAATACACCGCCATTATCCCAGAAGGCATAGTGGCAGCCTGCTTTTTCGTGCCATTGCGGGGTAGCGTCGTATTTTCCCAGCAGATGCTGCACCCAGTCGTAGCCGACCTGCCGGCCGTTAGAAAAGCCGCCCCGTTCCTCGGTATAATCCGCGAACCAGTGGACGGAGTAAGAGGGAATACCCATGGATATCTTCTCCGGAGCGACCCCTTCTGAAAGCAAATACTGTACGACCTGCTCCACCCATTCGATGCCGGCTACCGGCCCCGGAGGGGTACGGCGGGTATGCTGGTCGTAGGTCATAATCGAAATAAAATCGCCGATCTCCGACAGCTCTTTGAGGCCGTAGCCCGCCCTCCAGTTCTCGTACAAAAATCGCTGGTACATACCGGGGCCGCCCACATTTTCCAGGGCGTGGACTATTGCCCCCGAAAGTTGAAGCCCTTCTTTGTGCAGGGCCTCCGCCGTCTCCCGGAAATACAGCGTAAAACTGTCGCGGTCGGAAATGTGCAGCCCTTCCAGGTCAAACTGCCAGCCGTCCAGTTCGTATCGCCGGGCGTATTCCAGCATCATCCCGATGGAGCGCCGCCGGGAGGCCGGATTGGAAACGATGTCGTGCAGCAGTTGCTGGTCGAAGCCCTTATTGACGATTAGCGGCATCACCTTTACACCATTGGCTTTGGCGATCTCCAGCACCCGGGGATCCACCGACCCGGTGAGCACCCCTTCCTTACTAACCAGAAAGGTTTGCGGACAGACGATGGAAATTTGGGCCGCATTTTTCTGAAAACGCTCGAACGAATCAGGCGTATCAACCATGTAGAAGAGGTTCTCGGACTGGGAGTGGGCCGTCGAGGCAAGGAACAGGAAAACAGAAAGGATTAGGGAAGAATGTTTCATTTTTTTATTTTCAAACGCTCCAATTCCTTCAACTCCAGGCGGCCGGCCTCAGGTAATGCTTCATTAATAGGTTGAGAAGCTTTTTTTTCCTGATAGAGCTTGATCATTTCTTTTTCGATTTCTTCCTCTCGCCACTCTGTTGAAAGTGCCCCGGAAGTAGGTAAGCCAAAAACAAGGATGTATAAAATGCCCAATACCATACCCATAACCGGTATGGGAAGCAACAGCCATAAGGCTATACTTGGCAAATAAATACTCAACATTATCAGAACAACGGCGGTACAAGCAAATGTGATGCCACAGATAAAGAATCCCATTTTAGCTTCTACTTTCTTCTCTGCCTTTTTGCGTAGTTCTTCGTACATATTAATGAATGATTTACTATCCTAAAGTTAAGGCGAAAGGACAGGTTTATCAACTTTGGCGGTTATTTTCTCTTCTAACTCAAAAAATGAGTGCTTTTTGAGTTTCGAAAAATGGCCATTTCTCAAAAAAACTTTCTTCGCCCATTTTTCCCGATTCAAAAGTTGGCAAAACACAACAGCAGGGCGAGGCCGTTTTAACCGTCCCGTTTTTTCTTTCTGGCCATTTTGGATAATTTCAGGAAATATGTGGAGGCGGGATCAAAACAACAAAGCCCCTGCACGCGGATGCGTACAGGGGCTTGTTGATTGTATTGAGCTGGCAGCGACTTACTCTCCCACCCTTACGGGCAGTACCATCAGCGCTGAGAGGCTTAACTTCTCTGTTCGGAATGGGAAGAGGTGGGCCCTCTCGCTATAGCCACCAGCAGTTCTTTGCCCAGCCCCCCTCTTATCCCCCCAAAGGGGGGAGGAATGGGCAAGGGCTTTTCTTTAAAGACAAGTATAGGGAGAGAAAAAAGAAATCTGCAAAGTGCGCTTGAAGGAGCTTTTACGGTTTTCCAGAAGCTTTCGGGCAATTAGTACTACTCGGCTCCATGCATTGCTGCACTTCCACCTGTAGCCTATCGACGTGGTCATCTCCACTACCTCAATGGAGTACTCATCTCGGAGCCGGCTTCGCACTTAGATGCTTTCAGTGCTTATCCGTTCCGCACATAGCTACCCAGCAATGCACCTGGCGGCACAACTGGTACACTAGAGGTGCGTCCAACACGGTCCTCTCGTACTAGTGTCAGCCCTCCTCAATACTCCTACGCCCGCAACAGATAGGGACCGAACTGTCTTGCGACGTTCTGAACCCAGCTCGCGTGCCACTTTAATGGGCGAACAGCCCAACCCTTGGGACCTTCTCCAGCCCCAGGATGTGACGAGCCGACATCGAGGTGCCAAACCTCCCCGTCGATATGAGCTCTTGGGGAGATCAGCCTGTTATCCCTGAGTACCTTTTATCCTTTGAGCGATGACCTTCCATGCGGAACCACCGGATCACTTGAACCTGCTTTCGCACCTGTTCGACCCGTCGGTCTCTCAGTCAAGCACCCTTGTACTCATATGCTCTTTGCATGATTACCAACCATGCTGAGGGTACCTTTGTAAGCCTCCGTTACTCTTTAGGAGGCGACCACCCCAGTCAAACTACCCACCACGCACTGTCCCCTTGCGGGGTTAGAACCTAACTATAGGAAGGGTGGTATTTCAAGGACGGCTCCACCCACACTAGCGTGCAAGCTTCAAAGCCTCCCACCTATCCTACACATCCTATACCCAAGCACAATACGAAGCTGTAGTAAAGGTTCACGGGGTCTTTCCGTCCCGTTGCGGGTAACCGGCATCTTCACCGATACTTCAATTTCACTGAGCTCGTGGCTGAGACAGTGCCCAGATCGTTACACCATTCGTGCAGGTCGGAACTTACCCGACAAGGAATTTCGCTACCTTAGGACCGTTATAGTTACTAGCCGTTTACTGGGGCTTCAGTCAAGTGCTTTGGATTGCTCCTAACACCCTTCCTTAACCTTCCAGCACCGGGCAGGTGTCAGACCCTATACTTCGCCTTTCAGCTTAGCAGAGTCCTGTGTTTTTGCTAAACAGTCGCCTGGACTCTTCACTGCGGCTCTTCCATCCCTGGAAGAGCGCCCCTTCTCCGAAGTTACGGGGCTATTTTGCCTAGTTCCTTAGCCACGAATCACTCGAGCGCCTGAGGATGCTCTCCTCGACTACCTGTGTCGGTTTACGGTACGGGCTGCATACTTCGGCTTTTCTTGGAAGCTGTTTTCCGCTACTATCAGCTCGCCATTGCTGGCTCGCTGTACTATCCCCGAAGGGTTTAACGCACTATTCCGTCAGTGCGCGGGCAGTCCACAACTCCGTCCCCTTTTTAGTGTATGCAGGTACTGGAATATTAACCAGTTTGCCATTAGCTTCGCCTTTCGGCTACGCCTTAGGGCCCGACTAACCCTGATCTGATTAGCATCGATCGAGGAACCCTTAGTCTTACGGCGAACGGGTTTCTCACCCGTTTTATCGTTACTCATGCCTACATTTTCTTTCCAGTTAGTCCAGCATGCCTTACAGCACACCTTCTACCCTACTGGAATGCTCCCCTACCTAGTGATGACAAGTCATCACTACCATAGCTTCGGCGATATGCTTGATGCCCGATCATTTTCCGCGCGGGAACGCTCGACTAGTGAGCTGTTACGCACTCTTTAAATGGATGGCTGCTTCCAAGCCAACATCCTAGCTGTCATAGCATCCCCACCTCGTTTGTTCAACTTAGCATATACTTAGGTATTAGCTGATGGTCTGGGTTCTTTCCCTTTCTACCACGGACCTTCGCACCCGTAGCCTCACTGCCAGTGCAATGTCATGGCATTCGGAGTTCATCAAGGGTTGGTAGGCGGTGAAGCCCCTAGCCTTATTGGTAGCTCTACCTCCATGACACTCTCCCTGGCGCTGCACCTAAATGCATTTCGGGAGTACGAGCTATCTCCGAGTTTGATTGGTATTTCACCCCTACCCACAGGTCATCCAAAAACTTTTCAACGTTTACTGGTTCTACCTCCATTGGGAGACTATCCCAACTTCAGCCTGCCCATGGGTAGATCACTCGGTTTCGCGTCTACCCCTGCTAGCTGGTCGCCCTATTCAGACTCGCTTTCGCTCCGCCTCCGTGCCTGAAGCACTTAAACTCGCTAGCAAGGAGTAACTCGTAGGCTCATTATGCAAAAGGCACGCCGTCACCCCAATCGCTCAGGGCTCCGACCGCTTGTAAGCACACGGTTTCAGGTTCTTTTCACTCCCTTTCTTAGGGTTCTTTTCACCTTTCCCTCACGGTACTGGTTCACTATCGGTCTCTCAGGAGTATTTAGCCTTGGAGGATGGTCCCCCATATTCAGACAGGATTTCACGTGTCCTGCCCTACTCGTTTCACTACTATAAAGATTTTGTGTACAAGGCTTTCACTCTCTATGGTATGCCTTTCCAGGGCAGTTCCACTACCTTTATAATAGCTTTAGGGCTTTTCCCAGTTCGCTCGCCGCTACTACGGGAATCTCATTGATTTCTGTTCCTCCGGGTACTTAGATGTTTCAGTTCCCCGGGTTTGCGATTGCTCACTATGGCTTCACCATAGTAGGTTTTCCCATTCGGACATCTACGGATCATAGGTCGTTTGCACCTCCCCGTAGCTTTTCGCAGCTTACCACGTCCTTCGTCGCCTCTGAGAGCCTAGGCATCCACCGTGTGCCCTTATCTTGCTTCTTACGCCCGTAAAGGCGTTTCCTTTCAGCGCTCTTTGCTCGATTTTTAACCGTGCTGTGTAATCACTTACACCTCACGGCTATCTTTATTCTCTCCCAACTTGTCAATGAACTTTTTGAGCCTTTCTCGCCTCTCAACCGGCTATACCCCACTCGCTAAGGTGGTTGGGTATCTCGGGCTTCCTGGCAGCTCACTTGCAGGTAATCGCGGAATCGAACCGCTCTGGACGCCTCCTGACAGGCTTTACCTTCTCTGGCTTTCATTACTAATGCAGCTCATTCGCTGCATTTCTCGTGGTGACAATCCTTAATTGGTGGAGGATATCGGAGCCGAACCGATGGCCTTCCCGGTGTAATACCGGGACGCTCTAGCCCACTTCCCTATTCTCCTTTTCAATTGGTGGAGGATATCGGAGCCGAACCGATGGCCTTCCCGGTGTAATACCGGGACGCTCTAGCCCACTTCCCTATTCTCCTTTTCAATTGGTGGAGGATATCGGAGTCGAACCGATGACCTCCTGCGTGCAAGGCAGGCGCTCTAGCCAGCTGAGCTAATCCCCCGGATAATGTAGCCAATGATGTGGCGATGTAGTGAGTAAGTGATCTAGTGCCTCAGACAGGTAATGCCCTAAGGCACCCCTTCTCAACATTTCACTATATCATTACCTCAATCCCTCACCACCTCCGTAGTCTCGGGCGGACTTGAACCGCCGGCCTCTACATTATCAGTGTAGCGCTCTAACCAGCTGAGCTACGAGACTATTTTAAGCTGCGATTCACAGAACTTTCTTCTGATTCCGCTTCTCTTGTCCCGTTTCGCTCGCTTCTCTTGCTTGTAATGAACTTTTTACATTGCACTGTGCAGAAGGCAAACTCAACACTTTTCTTAATACTCCGCATTATACCCAGCCGTGTCTCTTAAAAGGAGGTATTCCAGCCGCACCTTCCGGTACGGCTACCTTGTTACGACTTAGCCCTAGTTACCGGTCTTACCCTAGACAGCTCCTCGTAAGGTCACCGTCTTCAGGTACCCCCGGCTTCCATGGCTTGACGGGCGGTGTGTACAAGGTCCGGGAACGTATTCACCGCGCCATGGCTGATGCGCGATTACTAGCGATTCCACCTTCATGAAGTCGGGTTGCAGACTCAATCCGAACTGGGACGGGCTTTCTGGGATTGGCTCCACCTCGCGGCTTCGCTACCCTCTGTACCCGCCATTGTAGCACGTGTGTAGCCCTAGGCATAAAAGTATGATGATTTGACGTCATCCCCACCTTCCTCGCGGCTTACGCCGGCAGTCTCCTTAGAGTCCCCACCTTTACGTGCTGGCAACTAAGGACAAGGGTTGCGCTCGTTGCGGGACTTAACCCAACACCTCACGGCACGAGCTGACGACAACCATGCAGCACCTTGTTTCGCGTCCTGAAGGAACATCCCGTTTCCGGGATTGGCGCTCACATTCTAGCCTAGGTAAGGTTCCTCGCGTATCATCGAATTAAACCACATGCTCCACCGCTTGTGCGGACCCCGTCAATTCCTTTGAGTTTCATCGTTGCCGACGTACTCCCCAGGTGGTTCACTTAACGCTTTCGCTTGGACGCTGAACCCGAGACCCAACGTCGAGTGAACATCGTTTAGGGCGTGGACTACCAGGGTATCTAATCCTGTTCGCTCCCCACGCTTTCGTGCCTCAGCGTCAATACAGGACAGACAGCTGCCTTCGCAATCGGTGTTCTATGGCATATCTATGCATTTCACCGCTACATGCCACATTCCGCTGTCCTCAACCTGATTCAAGCACAACAGTATCAAAGGCATTTCCATGGTTGAGCCACGGGCTTTCACCTCTGACTTACTGCGCCGCCTACGCACCCTTTAAACCCAGTAATTCCGGATAACGCTTGCACCCTCCGTATTACCGCGGCTGCTGGCACGGAGTTAGCCGGTGCTTATTCGAAAGGTACCGTCAGCCCCCGATAAATCGAGGGTTTCTTCCCTAACAAAAGCAGTTTACAACCCGTAGGGCTGTCATCCTGCACGCGGGATGGCTGGATCAGGCTTGCGCCCATTGTCCAATATTCCTTACTGCTGCCTCCCGTAGGAGTCGGGTCCGTGTCTCAGTACCCGTGTGAAGTACGCTCTCACGCCCCTACCTATCGTCGCCTTGGTGAGCCGTTACCTCACCAACTAGCTAATAGGACGCACGCCCATCTCCAAGCGCCTGAACTTTAATTATAACACCATGCGGCATCATAATCACATGAGGTATTAATCCCAGTTTCCCAGGGCTATCCCTCGCTTGGAGGTAAGTTGCGTACGCGTTACTCACCCGTGCGCCGGTCGTCAGCGGGCCGAAGCCCCTGTTACCCCTCGACTTGCATGTATTAAGCCTCCCGCTAGCGTTCATCCTGAGCCAGGATCAAACTCTCCATAGTGAATAAGTTTGATGCCTAACGGCATTTTTCTAACTCAGCTGAATCTAACGTGGTTATTCTAAATAAATCTAAAATCCATCGAAGTATTTTTACTTCGCGTAGTGCTTACCTTCTGTCACCACAGTGTCAATGAACTTTTTGCAGGCCTTTAGCTGCCCGCTTCGCTCTTCGGATGTTTGAACGCTTCTACCTACCGCCTTCGGGTAGCTTCCGCTCTCAAACCTTCCTCTTATCTCTAACCCTTTCAGGTTATTTTTCAACTTTTCCCTTCACTCATCCGCAAAGGGAATGCAAAGATAACTCAACTTCAACTCCTGGCAAAATTTTAGGGCAACTTTCTTCCTCTCTTTTTCCTCACGGAAACACACTGTTCTATATCCTCCCCAAATCCTACTATCCTGCCTTCTCTTTCGCTTTCTTCCTAAGCGGATGCAAATGTACGTGCCTCCTTTCGATTTTGCAAGCTTTTCGCGGAAAAAATTTATTTCGAACCTTTTCGAACAGCATTTATTTCCAAAGCGGCTGCAAATGTAAGGGTGCAAATATTACCGTGCAACCTTTTTGCTAAAAATCTGAAACAATTTTCTCTTTTTGCGGGAAGGCACACCATATATATAGTATCCACTTACGCCGCCGGCATTGAACCGGAAACACTGAAATTTTACCTAATTTTGCAGCGCAAAAAGCAAACCGAATCTGATCATCCGGCAAGAAATCAGCCATTAACCAAACAATAAAACATGTTTGTCCTCCTTATATCTATCGTCATCGGCCTGTTTGTAGCCATGTTGTTTCTCAATGTGTACTTTCGGGTAAAGGTGCTGCGCGTCTACCGGAAACTGGTCAACAACAAGGTCGAGTTTGGCGCAGCGCATGTATTCAACCGGGAAAAGATGGAAGCTGAGATCATGCCTCAGTATCCGCACATGCGCAAGGAGATAGAAACTTTCGTCAATCATTTGCGCTATTCCATCCGTATGGCGACCGTGCTTATTGCGCTGATCACCCTGTTCGGTGCTATTTTGATGTATTTCCGGGAGTAGCGGCCGGCAGTTGGTGAATTTCTTTTACTTTTGACCCGGCCAAAAGGCTGCAAATCAAAACCAAACCGCTTATGCTAAAAATAGGGTTACTGGGTGCGGGGCACCTTGGAAAGATCCATCTGAAATGTATTCAGCTGGCGGCCGAAGCCTATGAACTGGCAGGGTTCTACGACCCCGATGACCAGGCTGCCCGCCAGGTCGAGGAACAATTTGGAGTCCGGCGCTGGACGGAGCTCGACGCCCTGCTGGAGGCAGTGGATGTAGTAGACATCGTCACGCCCACCATCACTCACTTTGAAGTGGCGTCCCGGGCCATTCGGAAAGGCAAGCACCTATTTATTGAAAAACCGTTGGCCCATACGCTGCCGGAAGCGGACCTGCTGTTGCAACTGTGCCGGGAATACGGAGTCAAAGCGCAGGTCGGGCATGTGGAGCGGTTCAATCCGGCCCTGCTCGCGTTGGATAATATGCCCCTTGCCCCGATGTTTATCGAAGCCCACCGGCTGGCGGTTTTCAATCCAAGAGGTACCGACGTTTCCGTGATCCTGGACCTGATGATCCACGACCTGGACATCGTGCTCAGCCTCGTCAAGTCGAAAGTCAAGTCCGTCAGCGCCAGCGGGGTGCCGGTCGTGAGCGAAACGGCCGATATCTGCAACGCCCGCATCGAATTTGAAAACGGTTGCGTGGCCAACCTCACCGCCAGCCGCATATCGCTGAAGCAGATGCGCAAACTTCGCCTCTTTCAGAAAGACGCCTATATCAGCCTTGATTTCCTGGATAAGGAAGCACAGGTAGTCCGCCTGTTCGACCGGGAAAGCGAAAGCCCTTCCACCGATAACCTGCTGGAGCTCGAAACGCCTCATGGGAAAAAATTCATCCACCTTTCCATGCCTCAGATCGAACCGGTTAACGCTATAAAAATGGAACTCGAGGCGTTCGCCGAAAGCATCGTCCAAAATAAGCGCCCGATCGTAAGTATTGAAGATGGATATGAAGCCCTGAAACTGGCCCACCAGATCATCGATGAAATGGGCAGGAGGCAAAATTCGTTGCCCTAAATAAGCTGTTTGAATTTATTGACCACTACCAATTCAAAGCTATGAAAATAAAAATAAAAAGGCCTATGAAAAGATGGACGGGCGCCGGTATCGGAATACTGGCGATGGTGGCCCTGGCCTCCTGCGATGTCATCAACCCGGAAGAAGATATTCCCGCGTATATCTACGTACCGGATATCGAGTTGCAGACAAACAATATCTCCGAGGGCACTAACTCGGAGAAGATCACGGATGTGTGGCTCAGCCTCGACGGCGGTTTCCTCGGCGCTTACCCCCTGCCTGCATTGATCCCCTTACTCGAAACGGGAAACCGCGAGCTCATCCTTCAGGCGGGGATCAAAGACAACGGCATCAATTCAACGCCGGAAATTTATCCGTTTTACGAGTCTTTAACCTACACCCAAACGTTGGTTTCCAACGAAGTAGATACGATTCGGCCCGTTACTCGCTACCAGGATGCGGCGAAATTTGCCTTCATTGAAAATTTCGAGCGCAGCGCTCATTTGTTTCAGGATGTCCGCCGGGGGCAACTCAGCCAGATTCAACTGGTTACGGAAGGGGTGTTTGAAGGCAGCCAGTCATTGAGGATCAGGCTGGACACGTCCAGCTCTGTAGTCGAGGTGGCTACCAACGCCCGCTACAGCGAGCTCACCAAGCAGAGCCCGCTGGTCTACCTGGAAGTCAATTACCGTTCCGACGTTCCGGTTGTCTTTGGCGTCATCGGCCACGAAGCCAACGGCCTGCCTTCCCAGGGCGATATCGCCTTTGATCCGGGCTTTAGCCCCCGGGAAGACTGGAACAAAATTTATTTCAACCTCTCCCGCATGATCATAGACGTCAACCGGGAGGAATATCAGGTCGTCCTGCAGGCTTTTATCCCTATTGAGAACGGGCAGCTGACCAGAAATTCGGCCGAGGTATGGCTGGACAATATCAAGCTGGTGCATTTTTGAGGGTGGCCGGTTGTTCGTTGTTTGCAAACCGACGACAATCCACTGACAACCCACAACGCTCCCCAAAGCCCAGGCAACTAACTACACTACTGCTATGCTACAAAACATGACCCGCCGGCGCCGTAGGCACACCCTGTTTTACAGTGTTGCGGATTTCATAACTGCGATGCTTTCCTGGGCCTGTTTTTTCCTGTACCGCAAAAGCCTGGAAGGAGCCATCCTGGACTGGAGCATCCTCAATGACGCCAACTTCTGGTATGGCGTAGTGGTCATTCCCACCGGTTGGTTGCTGTTTTATTCCATCTTCGACCAGTATGCCGATATTTACCGCCTCTCGCGGCTGGCCACTCTTACCCGGACCTTCTTCCTCAGTTTCTTTGGCGTACTCTTCCTTTTTTTCACCCTCATCCTGGACGATGTCGTCACGAATTACAAAACTTACTACAATTCCTTTGTCACCCTCTTTCTCCTCCATTTCATACTGACCGCCACCGTTCGGATGGTGCTGCTCACCCAGGCCAGCCAGCGGCTAAAGGCAGGCCTGATCACCTACAATACCCTGCTGATCGGCAGCAATCAGAACGCGTTGGAACTCTACCAGGAGATATCCGCCCGAAAAAAGGGGCTGGGATATAAGTTTATCGGCTTTGTGGACATCAACGGCCAGGAAAAAAGCGAGCTGTCCGCCTATCTTCCCGCCCTGGGCCAACTGGATGTATTGGAGCAAGTGGTCCGGGATTACAATATCGAAGAAGCCATCATAGCCATCGAGACTTCCGAGCACAACCGCCTGAGGGAAATCCTCAATGTCCTTTTTGATTTCGACCAGGTATTGGTTAAGATCATTCCGGATATGTACGACATCATGCTCGGCACCGTCAAAATGAACCACGTCTTTGGCGCAGTGCTCATTGAGATAGAGCAGGGCCTCATGCCCAAATGGCAACGCCTGGTCAAACGCCTGATCGACGTAACCGTAGCGGCGCTTATGCTTGTTGTCCTCTTTCCTTTGTATCTGTATATCGCCGTTCGCGTTCGCCTGTCGTCTCCGGGGCCTGTTTTTTTCCGGCAGCAACGCGTCGGGGTGAACAGCAAGCCCTTTATTATATACAAATTCCGGTCGATGTACACCGATGCTGAAAAACACGGCCCGCAACTGTCACACGACACCGACAACCGCTGCACCCCCTGGGGCAGCATCATGCGCAAGTGGCGGCTGGACGAACTTCCTCAATTCTGGAACGTCCTCAAAGGCGACATGTCGCTCGTCGGCCCACGCCCCGAGCGGCGGTATTATATAGAACAAATTATGAAGCAGGCGCCTCATTACAAACACCTCCTGAAGGTACGCCCCGGCATTACCTCCTGGGGGCAGGTCAAGTACGGTTACGCTTCGAATATCGAGCAGATGCTGCAGCGCCTGAAGTTTGATATTCTATACATCGAGAATATGTCCCTGGCCCTGGATTTCAAGATTCTCTTCTATACGATTTTGGTATTGATGCAGGGGAAGGGGAAGTGAGGGAGGGGATTGGGTATCGGTGAGCAGTGCAACCTCTACCCCCCAATTTCCGTTTGAAAGAAATAAATTCAAAACAGCGGCTTAATTATGACAGCAGCAGATCCAAAGACCAGCTTTCAACAAGTACCCGGCGACCCACTCAAGGTGCAGGCCTTCACGCTCAGTAACGGCATGAAACTCTTCATGAGCATCAATGCCAATGAACCACGCGTTTTCACCAATATTGTCGTGCGGGCTGGTTCCAAGCAAGACCCGCCAGACACTACCGGGCTGGCGCATTATATGGAGCATATGCTCTTCAAGGGCACCAGCCGCATCGGCGCTCTGGATTGGGAGCGGGAATCCCGGTATCTTGAACAGATCTCCGACTTGTTTGAGCGCCATCGCGACACCGATTCAGAGGAGGAGCGCGCCCGCATTTACCAGGAGATCGACCGTTTGTCTTCGGCCGCCGCCGCCCTGGTGGCCCCCAATGAATACGACCGGCTGGCCAGCGCTATCGGCGCTCACCACACCAATGCCTATACCTGGGTGGAGCAAACCGTATATGTCAATGATATTCCTTCCAATGAATTGGAGCGTTGGATGAAACTAGAATCAGAACGCTTCCGCATGATGGCCCTGCGGCTTTTTCATACAGAACTGGAGACTGTTTACGAAGAGTTTAACATCAGCCAGGATGAGGACACGCGCAAAGCCAATAACGCCATTCGCAAGGCGCTCTTTCCCAGCCACCCCTATGGCGCCCAGACCACCATCGGCTCGGCGGAACATTTAAAAAATCCCTCCCAGGCAAAAATACAGGAGTTTTTCCGCACTTATTATGTGCCGGGTAATATGGCGATTGTGCTCTCCGGCGACTTTGAGCCGGAAGCCGCCGCCCGGCTGGCCGAGCAGTATTTCGGGGCCTATCCCGCCGCTACGGCCCCGCCGTTCCGGTACCAGGAGCAACCCCCGGTTGAAGGGCCCATCCGAAGGGAAGTCTTCGGCCAGCAGGCTGCCTATGTCGATATCGGCTGGCGGTTTGACGGCGCCCGTACGGACCACCCGTTGATGTTGTCTATCATCAAAGAATTACTTTATAATTACCAGGCCGGCCTGCTCGACCTCAACCTCAACCAGCAGCAACGCGTACTGAGCTCCCACGCCTGGTTATGGCCCTATGAGGACTACTCCGTATTCGGCCTTTACGGCAAGCCTCGCGATGGGCAGAGCCTGGAAGAAGTAGAAAAACTGCTACTGAATGAGGTGGAAAGACTCAAACAGGGCGATTTTGAAGACTGGCTGCTGGAAGCCGTGATCAATGACCTGCGTTTAACCGATATAAAAGGCAGCGAATCGAACCGTTCGCGGGTAGGTATGATGGCCCAGGCTTTCATCCTGGGTATAGATTGGGAGCGAATGGTGAGGCGGTTCGACTTTTGGAAGGCGCTTCGCAAAGAAGACATTACTGCCTTTGCACAGCAGCACCTGCGTGACAACTATGTAGTGGCCTACAAACGACAAGGGGACGACCCCAATGTGATCAAGGTAGAAAAACCGCCCATCACGCCGGTGGAGCTGCGCCGCGATGCGCTTTCCGCCTTTGCCAGCAATTTCCTGGCCCAGCCGCCCGCCCGCATGCAAGCCCAATTTGCCGATTTCGAAAAGCTGATCTGCAAAAGGGAACTACAACCGGGCCTATGGTTCGATTATGTTCACAATAAAGAAAACGAACTCTTCCGCCTCGACTACGTCTTTGAGATGGGCAAGGTGAACGCTCAACTCCTGCCACTGGCGCTGATCTACCTCCCTTACCTGGGCACCAGCCGCTATTCGGCGGCCGCCCTGCAGCGGGAATTTTTCCGCCTGGGCCTGGCGTTCGACATCAATACCACCGCTGAATATTCGTACCTCACCATCAGCGGGCTGGATAGCTCAATGGAAGAGGGGCTGGAACTGGCGGAACATCTTCTTGCCGAGGTAGAAGAAGACTCCCAGGCACTTCAGAATGTCATCGCCGATATATTGGCCAAACGAGCCAATGCCCGGAAAGACCGGCGCCAGGTGTTGCGCAACGCCATGAGCAACTACGCCAGCTATGGCGCTGATTCGCCCTTCACCTACCGCCTGCCGGAAGATGAGCTGCGCCGCCTGGAGCCGGGCCAGCTGACTTCCTGGCTGCGCCGCCTCAACAGCTATGAGCACCGCCTTCATTATTATGGCCCCCGGCCCATGAACGAAGTGGAACAAATCATCCGTCGCCATCACCGGGCGCCAGCGCAATTGTCCCCCCCGCCGGCGCCCCGCGATTTCTTCCAGCTTCCCACCGAAAAGAACGAAGTCTTTTTTGTAGACTTCCCCATCGTTCAGGCCGATGTGATGATGATTTCCCGCGGCACGCCGCAGTTCAGCCTGGAAGAGCACCTCATGCGGGAGTTCTACAACGAATATTTCGGCTTCGGCATGTCGTCCATTGTCTTCCAGGAAATCCGGGAAGCTAAGGCGCTGGCCTATTCGACCTACGCCTACTATGCCTCCCCCAACCAAAAGGAGAAAGCTCACTACCTGCAAGCCTATGTGGGCACCCAACCGGATAAGCTGCCGGACGCCATCCCCGCCCTTTCTTCCATCATTGAAGAAATGCCCCTGGTGGCCAGCAAAGCCGAGCAGGCGCGGCAGTCCCTGCTGATGCGCCTGGAAAGCGAACGCATCACGCCTGCTCAGGCTTACTGGGAGGCGCGGGCCACCCAACGCCTGGGGTTTGCGCACGACCTGCGCAGCGACCTCTACCGACACCTTCAAAATTGCACCGTACAGAGCCTGAGCGGCTTCCAGCAGCAATACGTTCAGGGACGGGCGTTCAAATACCTCGTCCTGGGCAGCCGTAAGTATATGGACTGGGATTTCCTGGAGCGGATCGGCCCGGTGCGGGAGTTGAGTATGGATGAGGTTTTCGGGGGAAGTAGCAATGGCTAAGGGCAGCCCAGGTTTAAGAACCTATCCGGGCGGGGCTGGGTAAAGGTTCTCAAACCTGGGCGCCCGGCCCCTACAAACAATATAACCAACACTTTTTGGCAATTCCCCAAATTATCCCTACCTTTGCATCCGCTTAAAAAAGCACTTTATTTATTAACCTTAAATATGTCTGATCCATATGAAGAATTACGAAGTAACCTTCATCGTAGACCCTGTGCTGTCGGGGGAAGAGATCAAAGCGACAGCTCAGACATATGTCGAACACCTCAAATCGGAGGGGTGCAAAATCGTACATGTGGATGAGATGGGCTTAAGCCAGATGGCTTACCCAATTAACAAGCGTACATCAGGGGTCTACTACTGTATTGAATTTGAAGCGCCATCGGGCGAATTTATTGACAAGATGGAACTCGCGCTGCGTCGCGACGAGCGCATCATGCGCTTCCTGAGTGTCAAGCTGGACAAGTACGGCGTGAAGTACAACGCCGACAAGCGCGCCGGCAAGATCGGCAAGGTGAGCAAAAAGAAGAAGAAAACCGAGGACAGCAAAAAGGATGACCGCCGAGGCGATCGCCGCGATGATCGCCGGGACGGCCGCCGGGATGACCGCCGGGACAAAAAGCCCGCGCCCACTCCTGCCCAACAGCCCAAGGAGCCCGTTCAAGCTGCCGTCGCTGCCGCCCCTAAAAAGGCTGCCGCTGCTGAAGAAGAGGAATAACCCCTCGATTTGTTCAACTTTAAATCCACAAGAAAATGGCATCAAGAGACGATATAAAGTTTCTCAGCAACCCTAAGATCGGCCAGAAGCGCAAGAAGTACTGCCGCTTCCGCAAATTCGGTATCAAGTATATCGATTATAAGGACCCGGACTTCCTGATGCAGTTCGTCAATGAGCAGGGCAAGATTCTGCCGCGCCGCATCACCGGCAACTCGCTGAAGTACCAGCGCAAAGTGGCTACTGCTATTAAACGCGCCCGCCACCTGGCCATGTTACCCTACGTAACGGACCTGCTGAAGTAATTTTCCTTAACCACCCTTCTAAAACTTAGAAAGATGGATATTATTCTGCTCGAAGATATAGAGAAGGTAGGCGATAAGCATGAAGTCGTATCGGTTAAGCCAGGATACGCTCGCAACTACCTCATCCCTCAGGGGCTGGCCCTGGTGGCCAACGATACGAACCGCGGCAAACTGGATGATATCAAGCGCCTGGAAGCCGAGAAACTGGCTGCCCGCAAGGCCGAGTTCGAAGAATTAGCTACTAAACTTCAAGGCCAGGTCCTTAAGATTGGCGCCAAAGCCGGCACCAGCGGCAAGATTTTTGGTAGCGTTACCAACGTTCAGATCTCTAACGCGCTCAAAGAGCAGCTCGACATCGAAGTCGACCGCCGCAAGATCAAACTGCCGGAAGAGATCAAAGTCCTGGGAGCGTATAACATTCCGCTGGAACTCCACCCCGAAGTGCCGATTACGCTGCACTTTGAAGTAGTGGAAGAATAGAAAAGTTTGTTGTTGTTCGTTGATAGTTGCTTGTCAGCCATGTTGACCTACAACCAAAATAACCCCGCCCGAAAGGGCAATCGTTCCCCATATTGAATCGAACGATCTACATCCATACCGGTTGCTGCCCTAGGGAAGCAACCGGTTTTTTTTCATTCCTTCATTCTTTCCTTCATTCCCTCGTTCCTTCATTCCTTCCGGAGGGTTTCCGGCCTCCGTCCGTCAGAGACGGACTGCTGCCGGCAGAGACGGATCGCCCTCACTGATACACTACTACACTGCTACTACACTCCCCCCCTACCGCATATACTCCCAGGCAGTCTGATACCGCCCTTCCTTTTCACAGTAGATCAAAAAGGCTTCGTAAAAACCATCATTTCCAATAGTCGCGCTATCCCCTACCACCACGAGCTTTTTGCGGGCGCGGGTCATAGCTACGTTCATGCGGCGGTAGTCTTTGAGAAAGCCAATCTCGCTCTTGCCGTTGGACCGCACCAGGGAAATATAGACGACATCCCGCTCCTGCCCCTGGAAACCGTCGATGGTGTTGATGGACAGGGGCAAGCCCGCCAGCCCGGCATCTTCTTCGATTGCCTTTTGCATGTGCAACACCTGCTCCCGATAGGGAGAAATGATGGCGATGGAAGGGAGGGGGCCTCCGTTGAAAGCATCTCTCAATTGGTACAGGTGCTCCAGCAGAATGAGAAACTCTTCGGGATTGTACCGGCTCTGGAATTTCTCCTGCACTTTCTCTTCAAACCCGCAGCCCGCCGTATCAATGAAAGATACCGGTATATTGTCTTCAATATCCAATTGATGGTTTCGGACGCTACTGTCCGCCCGCAGGGCATTCTGATAAAAGCGGCTGTTGGAAAAGTTCATGATTGCCTCGTTCATACGGTACTGTACGTTGAGCAATTTCACTTCCGGGAGCCGCCCCAGCAACTTTTCGATCAGCGTTATATCCAGCCCCCGCTTTTGAGCCTCCCGCGACTGCACGGTTGGCGGCAACTGAAAAGGGTCGCCCGCCAGGATGACCCGCGAGGCGCGGGTGATGGGTATCCAGGTGGCGGGTTCCAGCGCCTGGGCCGCCTCATCGATAACGACGGTCCGGAATTTGAGCCGGCTCAGCAAATCATGCCCGGATCCGACCAGGGTGGCGGTGATCACGTGAGAAGCTTCCAGTATCTGATCGATCAGGCGGTCTTCCAACTGGCGGGCCCAGGCGGAGAGCTCATTGGCCTCCTGGTGGAGTTGCCGCCGCTCTACCCGCTCCTCGTGGCCAAAGCTGCGTTTGTAACGCTGCGCTTTACGCCGGGCTTCCGCCGCCTGTACTTTGACCTTCTTAATGTTTTTGGCTTCGGGATGCTGTGACAGTTTCATCTCCAGCGTATGGCTGATGATGCTCTCATCCACCCTTGAGATATTGCCGATGCGGGTCACCTCCAACCCTGCGTCCGACAAACGCTCGGTGAGCAGGTCGGCAGCGGTATTGCTGGGGGCGGTAACGAGGATGGTATTTTCCGTTTGGGCGAGGAGCCGGACGGCCTGAACCAGGGTGGTCGTCTTGCCGGTGCCGGGCGGGCCGTGCACCACGGCTACGTCCTGCGCAGCCAGGATTTGATTGACCGCTTCGTTCTGAGAGGCGTTGAGGCCGGGAACGATGACCGGGTTGTTCACCGGGGCGAAACGAGGGGGTTGCTGCCCCAGCAGGATAGCGCGCAGTTCCGCCAGGCGGCCTTTTTTAGCCTCCCGCACCTTTTTCAGCGCCTTTTCCATCTCCTGAAAAGTGGTCTCATCAAACAACAGGTCGGCCCCAATGAGGCCCAGCCCCAGCCAGTCCGGCAAGTCTTTCGAGTTGAGCACGATCTTCATCCGGTTTTTGTCAACGAACTGGATGACACCGCTGCGCTCCGGGTGTTGAACCGCCGGCTGGCGGGTGTACAGGTTCACCACCTTACCCGGCCGAAAGTGGTGGTGCTCATCGGCAGCGGCATGGCGTTCTACAATGACAAAAGCACGCTCACCATAGGTATAACCGCTCTTGACGACCTGCAAGGGGTACCAGGAATACCCTTTATTCTTTCGCTCCTCCAAAGGCAGCCGCTGCACCATCCGCTTGAATTGCTCCAGGCCTTCCTCTTTCTCCAGTTGAAGCAACTCAGAGAGCTCCGCCAGTTCCTTCAATGCTTCTGACATGTTTTCCATTTACTATTCCTATTAACTCCTTTTCGGAGAATCAGTTCAATCTACCTAAGCTGAAATCCCTTCCCTCTCCTTCTTACAACTATCTTTCCTCTTCATGTGTATATTTACATATGCTTCGAAGACCGCATCAACCCCATTCATCCATGGCTGAAGAAAAAAAGACGGCGCTGCGCGAACAGTTTGCCGCACTAAAGAACCTGCCCCGTTTTTTCCGGCTTATCTGGCGGGCCAACCCCTACATGACCGTTGCCAATGCCGCACTGCGCCTGCTCAAATCAGCCGTGCCCCTCATCGCCCTTTACATCGGCAAAGAGATCATCGATGAAGTGATCGGCCTGATCAACGGAGATATAACCGATACGGATTATCTCTGGCTCCTGGTCGGGCTGGAGTTTGCCCTGGCCATCGCTTCCGACCTGCTCAACCGGGGCATTACGCTGCTGGACAGCCTGCTGGGCGACCTCTTCGCCAACAGCACCTCTGTAGACCTGATTCGCCACGCCGCCCGGCTGGACCTCTACCAGTTTGAAGACGCCACCTTTTATGACAAGCTCGAACGCGCCCGCCGTCAGACAACGGGCCGCACCATCCTCATGTCGCAGGTGCTCTCCCAGGTACAGGACATCATTACCGTGCTCTTCCTGGGCGCCGGCCTGGTGGCCTTCAACCCCTGGCTGATCCTCATCCTGATCCTGGCGGTGATCCCTTCCTTTCTCGGCGAAACCCATTTTAATCAACGCACCTATTCCCTGACCCGCAACTGGACGCCCGAACGGCGCGAGCTCGATTACCTCCGTTACATCGGCGCCAGCGATCAGACCGCCAAGGAGGTAAAAATCTTCAACCTGGCGGACTTCATTGCCAAACGCTTTGCTTTTCTATCGGATGAATACTACAAAGCCAACCGGTCCATCGCCGTCAAACGGGCCGCCTGGGGCAGCCTGCTTTCGGCCCTCGGCACCTTATCCTATTACGGCGCCTATGTATTTATCATCGTGCAGGCCATCGGCGGAGTGATTACGGTGGGTACCCTCACCTTCCTCGCCGGTTCATTCGACAGGATGCGGGGCATGTTGCAGGGTATCATGAACCGTTTCTCCCGCATCGCAGAAGGTGCGCTTTATCTGCAAGACCTGTTCGACTTTTTTGAAATACAACCCTCGATCTTTTCCTCAGCAGACAGCCGCCCCTTTCCTCAAAAGATCAGAGAGGGTTTTACCTTCGAAAATGTAAGCTTTAAATACCCGAACAGCGAGCGCTGGGCCATCCGCAACCTGTCTTTCCAACTGCAGGCTGGCGAAAAGCTCGCCCTGGTGGGAGAAAATGGCGCCGGCAAGACCACCCTGGTCAAACTGCTCGCCCGCCTGTACGAACCCACCGGGGGGCGCATCCTCATCGACGGGATTGATATCCGGGATTACAACCTGCAAAGCCTGCGCGACAATATAGGCATCATTTTTCAGGACTATATCCGCTTCCAGTTGAAGGCCGGGGAAAACATTTCCATCGGCAACATCGAAGAGGTGGCCAATATGCCCATGATCGAGGCGGCCGCCGCGAAGAGCCTGGCGGATACGGTAGTGGCAGAACTGCCGGAAGGCTACGAGCAGGTGCTCGGGAAGCGCTTTGCCAAAGGCGTGGACCTCTCCGGCGGCCAGTGGCAGAAAATCGCGCTGGCCCGCGCCTACATGCGCAATGCCCAGTTGCTCATCCTCGACGAGCCGACCGCCGCCCTCGACGCCCGCGCTGAACACGAGGTCTTCCTTCGCTTTTCCGACCTCATCCAGGGCAAGACGGCGGTGCTGATCTCCCATCGCTTCTCCACCGTCCGAATGGCCGACCGCATCCTGTTCCTGGAGAACGGCCAATTGCTGGAAATCGGCAGCCACGAAGAACTGGTGGCCCAGGACGGAAAATATGCAGAGCTGTTCCAGCTGCAGGCCAGAGGGTATGTGGATTAATCTCTTCCTCATTTGATCTTTCCTGCTAAAACCTGTATTTTCGCAACTTCTTTGAAACAAGCGCCGTAAAGCCCCTGGGAAAGGAATGAACACAGGACAGAATCCAAGGGCCTAAGGCCACCTTTACACAAACACACATTTACACGTCTACACCTCCATGAGCAAGCGAACAGAGATCAAAACCATTCTCACCGAATTCAAGGGCCTGATCGGCCAGGAAGTCACCATTATGGGCTGGGTTCGGGCCTTCCGCTCCAACCGTTTCATTGCCCTGAACGACGGCACCAGTATGAAGACGCTGCAAGCGGTGGTCGACTTCGAACAGTTTGATGAAGCCATCCTGAAGAAAGTCACCTTTCACGCCTGCATCAAAGTGACCGGCAAGCTGGTGGAATCGCAGGGCGCCGGACAGGACGTGGAGGTGATGGCCGAATCGCTGGAGATTCTCGGAGAAGCCAACCCCGAGCAATACCCCATGCAGCCCAAGTCTCAGACCATGGAGTTTATGCGCGAAAAGGCTCACTTCCGCATGCGCACCAATACCTTCAGCGCTGTATTCCGCATCCGCCATGGCATAGCCTATGCCGTTCACAAATACTTTAACGACCACGGTTACTTCTACCTCCATACCCCTATCATCACCGGCAGCGATGCCGAAGGCGCCGGGGAGATGTTCCGGGTTACGACCCTGGATGTCGGCAACCCGCCCCGTACCGAGGACGGAAAGGTCGACTGGAGCCAGGATTTCTTCGAAAAGCCCACCAACCTGACCGTCTCGGGTCAGTTACAGGGTGAGATCGGAGCGCTGGCACTGGGCAAGGTTTACACCTTTGGCCCTACTTTCCGCGCCGAGAATTCCAATACTTCCCGCCACCTGGCCGAGTTTTGGATGATCGAACCGGAAGTAGCTTTCTATGATATCTACGACAATATGGACCTGGCGGAGGACTTTTGCAAATACCTCATCCGCTATATCCTCGACAACTATTCGGACGAACTGGCTTTTCTGGACGAGCGCATCCAGCGCCTGGAAAAGAATATGCCCCAGGATCAACGCCGCCCGATGGGCCTGGCCGAAACGCTTCGTTTCGTTGCCGACAATGAGTTTGAACGAATTACCTATACGGAAGCTGTCCGAATCCTGCGCAACTCCAAGCCTTATAAGAAAGGGAAATTCGAATATGAAGTGGAATGGGGGAAGGATCTGCAGGCGGAGCACGAGCGCTACCTGGTAGAGAAACACTTCAAGAAACCGGTTATCGTCCGGGACTACCCCGCCAGCATCAAGGCCTTCTATATGCGCATCAACGACGACAACCCGGAAATCCCGGCCCCAACCGTCGCCGCCATGGACGTACTCTTCCCCGGCATCGGGGAGGTGATCGGCGGCTCTCAGCGGGAAGAGCGCCTCGATGTACTCGTTCGGCGCATGAACGATATGGGCATCCCCGAGGAAGAACTCTGGTGGTACCTGGAACTGCGCAAATTCGGCGGCTGCCCCCACGCCGGCTTCGGCCTGGGCTTCGAGCGCATGGTGCTGTTCATCACCGGCATGGGCAACATCCGCGATGTGATCGGCTTCCCAAGAACGCCGGGCAATGCGGAGTTTTAGAGTTTATTGGGTGAGCGTAGTCTTTCCGCTTTGACGCGGCCCCATTACTGCCACTGCTTTGAATTGTCGGGCAAGGTTCTTTACTTTTTCTTCCGCCTGGCGCTGGATCATTTCTTTACAGATTTGGAATTGAATTCCAAATCTGTAAAGAAAAAACGGAAACCAAATTAAAAAAATGTTAACTTTTGGGGGATTCCCTCCACTTTCCCGGTATACGAACATAAGAATAAGCAGAAAGAAGTGCTTCGGACGGTAACATTTGCCCTGCCAGACAAACGTCATCCACTACCGGCAAAGCGATAAGCTGCCGGCTGCCATCCGGGCAGGCGTCCCCAGTATCCTGTGCGCTTCCGGAGCAATGGCTAACCGGTGGGGACAGATTCTGACAAAAAATGGCATTGGCATTCACTTGCGCAAGGAACCGCCAACGGCCACGGCTCTGGAAGCAGCTCTGGAGCAGGCGCTGCGCCTTTCCATGCAGTACAAAGCCAAAATGATGGGAAAGGCCATACAGGAAGAGAATGGATTGGAATATACCGCAAACACAGTCGCCCGGCAGGCCGGGATGGAACAGGTAGCGGTGGCGGTATAATTGGAAAAAGTTAGGGGTTTGGAAATAAATAAGGTACTCAAAATGGCGCAGTTATTTTTTCGCTGGGCTAGGCGCGAAGAGTGAGCATAGCCCAGCTACGTGAATGATGAGCAACGACGCCCAGCGGAGAAAGAACAAGCCAGATGGGTAGGTTATTTTTTTCCAAACCCCTTAATACTACTAGACTTTGGACGGTCCAACGGTGAAGGCGGACACGAGCGAAGCGACTGACGAGTAAATCGGAAATCGGAAGACGGAAAATTAGCGTCAAACGCCTATTTAGTGCCGTATTCCGACTTCCGACTTCGCACTTCCGACTTACGTCCAAAGTCCAGTTAATACTAATTCATGCAACGACAACTCATTTCCTCCGGCGCCCCCTGGGAAGCCACCGTCGGTTACTCCCGGGCGGTCAGGGTGGGCCATCAGGTCTTCGTCTCCGGCACTACGGCGGTGGACGAACACGGTACGATCATGGGCAACGGCGATGCCTACGCCCAGGCTAAGTACATTTTCGAAAAGATCGGCAACGCACTACAGGAGGCCGGGGCTTCTTTCGAGGATGTCGTCCGCACCCGCCTGTTTGTCATCAATATAGCCGACTGGGAAGCCATCGGCCGGGCTCATGGGGAAGTTTTTGGCCACATACGCCCCGCCGCTACGATGGTGGAGGTGAGCCGGTTGATCGGCCCCGAACTCCTGGTGGAGATCGAGGTGGATGCTGTGATTCGCCATTCCTGATATTTCGAATTAGACGAATCAAGAAAATGCCTGCCAGCCTACATCTCGCCCACCGGCCGCCGATTTTCTACAACAATATTTTCCTGGCTGGCGTTTTATCTAATGCCAGGCGCTCCCTGCCGCTGCAACAGGGTGAGGCCGGTACTTAAAACAGATAAAATTATGGCCCGGAACTTAACCCTGCTCGCCCTCCTCATCGGACTGACTGCCGCCTGTACCTACACCATGAAAGTGCGCGACGGGCGTACCGCGGTCGATGTTAAACAGTACGCCGTTGCGGTAGATCTTTTACAAAAAGAATACGACAAGGCCAAGAGCCGCGTGGAGCAGGGCAAGATCGCCTTTCTGCTGGGGGAGTCCTACCGGCATTTGAACAAAAGCGATCAGTCTATCCGCTGGTATCGCATTGCCTATGACAACCAGTTCGGGGTAGATGCCCTCAAGCAGTATGCCTACGGCCTCAAACGGGCCGAACGCTACGAGGAAGCCATGCGCGCCTTCAAAGACCTGGGCATCGAGATCGGCAGCCCTTACGAGTACCGCCGGGAGATCAGCGCCTGCCAGATCGCTTTGGGATGGAAAGCACTGCCGCCGGAATACGAAATAGAGGTGCTTAGCTTTAACAGCGGCAATTCGGATTACTCCCCGGTTGTATACAAAGACAATCAACTCGTGTTCACGTCCGACCGCTCCGCCAGCGAGGGCGATGATACCTACAACTGGACGGGCAATGCCTTTTCCGACCTTTTCCTGGTCGACCTGAAATCGAACAGCGTAACTGGATTCGACAAGAATCTCAACACCGAAAATAACGAGGGGACGGTCGCCTTCAATCAAGACTATTCGGAAGCGTATTTCACGCGTTGCTTCAACAATGCCAAATACGAAGATGCCTACTGCAAACTGATGGCCAGCAAAGGCAGCGGAAATAGCTGGTCTGTTCCACAGCCTCTGTCTTTCATAGAAGAAGAGGTCAATTACGTTCATCCCAGCCTTTCTGCCGACGGCAACACCCTCTATTTTTCCAGCGACCATCCCGACGGCTGGGGTGGCTATGACATCTATTTCGCTACCCGCCAGGGAGACGGCAATTGGAGTCAACCCCAACTACTTAGCCGTTCCATTAATACGCCCGGCGATGAGAAATTCCCCTTTATCGATGCCGACACCCTGTACTTTGCCTCCGACAGCCATACCGGCATGGGCGGCCTCGATATCTTCCGCAGTTATAAATTGAGTAATGGCTCCTGGACCCCGGCGTACAACCTCAAAGCGCCCATCAATTCGGGAAGCGACGACTTTGGCTATGTGATCGATTACAAAGCCCCCAAACCGGAAGGCGTGCTGCAGGTAGGCTACTTCACTTCCACCCGGGAAGATGGTATCGGTGGAGATGATATCTACCGCTTCACTAAGGTCGTACCTCCGGAGCCGCCCGTCGTGGAAGTGCCCGAAGAGATCGAGTACAAGCTCCTCCTGGAGGGCTATGTGCTGGAAAAAATCTACAACAACCCTACCGACCCCAACAGTAAGGTGCTGGGCCGCAAGCCACTACCGGGCTCTGAGGTGGATATTCAATTTGATAAGCAAAAAGAAACGGTTACCGTTGGTGAGGATGGGATGTTCCGCCTGGAACTGGAAGAAAATACCGATTACAGCTTCCTGGCCTCCAGGGAGAAGTACCTCAGTAACGATGCGGCCTTCTCCACCGTGGGCATCGGCCGCGACCCCAACAATCCGGTCCAGACCTTCGAGATCGAGATCGTGCTCGACAAGATATTCCTCGACAAAGAGATCACCCTCGAAAATATATACTACGATTTTGATAAGTGGGACATCCGTGAGGACGCCCAACCCACCCTCGATGACCTGGCCCGCAACCTGAAACTCAACCCGGATATCCGCATCCAAATGGGCTCGCATACAGACTGCCGGGGCAATAACCGCTACAACGAGGACCTCTCCCAAAAACGCGCCCAGTCAGCCGTTGACTATTTGATCTCCAAAGGTATCGACCCGGCGCGGCTCGTGGCCCGCGGCTACGGCGAAAGCCAACCCGAAGTGGACTGTATCTGCGCCCGCTGTACCGAGGAGGAACATCAGACGAATAGGCGGACGACGTTTAAGATTATTGAGTGATTCGGAATTCGTTGATTGGTGAAGAGCCAATCTAAACGCTCAATTTCCGAATCAACGAACTACAAATCTGCCGGTTAATGTTGCACTCGCGGGCGTCCCCGCCCGTGAGTGATTCAGGCAGCTTAGGGTCGGACAGATTTATTTTACGTGTAACTATTCAGCATCGTGGTGATTTGACCCCTCAAGCAAAATTTTGTAAGCCGCCCTTCCCCTTCCAAGGGGAATGAGAAGGGGTTCCAGCGGGAAAAAGTCTACAAAATTTTGCGTCAGGCGTATTTCAGACCCCATGCTGAATAGTAACTTTTACGTTTTCAAATAACTCTGACGCCACTTAATAAACCACAAACCGCCCACTATATTCCAACCGCCCCTCCGACCGCAACACCAGCCAATACACCCCCGCTGGCAGCCTTCCCACATCGGCCTGTACCCGTTGTTCCGGTAAAGGAGCCAACGCCTTTTCCATCCAAACCCGCCCCAGCACATCCTGAACGTACAACTCCAGGGGCGCCGGTTCTGCCAGTTGCAAGTCCAGCCACAACGCTCCGGAAGTGGGGTTGGGAAAAAGGCGGGCGCTACGGACCAGTTCTGCCTCATAGGAAGAAGAAACGTTGATGTTGGCTATACCCTGGCATCCGTCCTGGTCGGTGACGGTGAGGCTGTAGGAGCCTAGCATCACCGGGATCGTGGCAGAGGTGTCTCCCGTATTCCAAAGGAAACTGTAATCCGGGACTCCGCCGGTGACAGCGGCTGTGGCGGTTCCGTCCTGTTGCCCCACCGGCGGTGTGAGGTTGATGGAAATGTCGATCCGGCCAGGCCCGGGGAGCTGTAGCTGGTATTCCCGGACGCAGTTATTGGAGTCTCGCAGGATGACGGTATACCAACCTGTCGCCAGCTCATCCAGATAGTTGGTGTCGGGAGTAGGCATGAGCATGCCTCCAAAATACCATTCGAAGTCATAGGGGGGATTCCCTCCGCTGATGCTGGCCGCCAGGGCGCCGTCTTCTGCGCCGAAGCAGGAAACCGAATCAGCCAGAACGCTTAACTCCAGGGGCGTACTGGGTTCTCCTACCAGGAAGTTGCTGAAAACGGCCTGGCAGTCATTAGTGTCCGTGACGGTAAGGCTATAGAGCCCGGGCGCCAGGTTGTTGATGTTCAGAGTGCTGCGGCCATTGCTCCAGGCGTAGCTGAAGGGTGGCGACCCTCCCAGCACCATCAGGCTGATGGCGCCGGTGTTTTCACCTTTGCACTGCACATGCTGCACACTGGCCAACGTATCGCGGATGGGCGCATTGCCCGACGGTACTGTGCCCATAACCGAAGCGGCGCACCCATGGGCATCGGTGAGATAGCCGGTATAATACCCGGCGGGCACGCCCGCCAGATCGGCCTCATTACTAACGGTATCTTGCTGGGCATTGACCCAGGTATAGTGGTAAGGCATCGTACCGCCGGTGGTGGTGGTGAAAATACCGCCGTCATTGCCGGCAGAACAGTTGACCGCTTCGATGCTGTCGCGGCGGAAGAAGAGCGGGCCGGGTTGGGTAAGAGCCAGCAAGCCGGAGGTGGCCCGGCATCCGGTGGATTGATCGGTGACCGTCACCCGGTAATTTCCTGGAGACAGGCCGCAGATGGCCAGGCTGTCACCCGAAATCTGTTGAATAGTCCCATTGCTGAAGTGGAACCGATAGTTGGAAGAACCGCCGGAGATAACCGCCGTGGCACAACCGTCGTTGGCGCCGTTGCAGCTGACGTTATCGACGAAGAAGGTATCCAGGCGGAAGGGTTCCGTATTTTCATCTACCTTGATCGAACCGGACTCCGCAACACAGAAATTTGCGTCCGTCACACTCAGGATATAATCGGCCGGAGCGGGTTCCACCAGACAAGAATCGGCGGCGCCGTTGCTCCACAACAGGCTGTACGGCGGCGCTCCTCCATTTACCTCGGCCAGCAGCTTCTGCACCGCACCACCCTCGCAGATGTCTTCTGCCTGGGTTGCTATACCGACGGTGAGCAAAGGCGGCTGGCTTAGGTTAAAAATGGTATCTATGGGGCAAGAGTTGGCGTCCTGTACCAGCAGCCGGTAGCTGCCGGCTGGAATATTGAAAATATCTTCTCTGGTGTAATTCTGCCCGACCCAATTATAGGCATAAGGCGGGCTGCCTCCCCGAACCGTCACTTCGATAAAGCCGGTGGTGTCGCCAAAGCAATTGATCTCCCCGACTCCTTCCAGCCCCAGCTCCAGCCGGGAAGGGCTTTGAATGGTAATGGGAGAAGGTTCGTAAGAGCACCCATTGGCGTCACTGATGGTAATGCGGTAGTCGCGGTCCGGCAAGTCCAGCCTGGGCACGCCGGTGGCCCCGTCATCCCACATGAAGGTGATAGGGGGTATACCTGTTTGCAGCAAATTGATATCGATCAGCCCGTCATTGGTGCCAAAGCAGGTGGGCTGCACCACAATAGTATTGATCTGAAAAACCTGGGGGGCCGTCAGCACCACCGCCGTATCGTACAGGCAGCCTTCGCCATCTTCAATACGGACGCAGTAGTAGCCGGTGTCCAGGCCATTGATCGTTGAGGTGGTGTCGCCATTGCACCAGGCATAGGAAAAAGGTGGGACGCCATTGGGCTGCAGGCTGATACTCCCGGTTTTGGGCCCGATGCAGACTGGCTCTGTAGTAATAATATCCAGGTCTAGAATAGAAATCGCGGAGAGTTCTACCTCCAGGGTGTCGGGCGGGCAGTTATTGGCGTCGGCGGCATAAGCGTAATAAGTGCCTACGGGCAGGTTCATGAGGATGCTGTCGGTTCCCATTTCACTCCAGCTGTATTGGTAGGGCGCCGTGCCGCCGGAAGCCGCCACTATGATTTCCCCGTTTTTGTCGCCCACGCATTCCGGTTGGGTCAATTCCACCAGCGCCAGGCTAACCGGATCCGGCTCCGTTATCGTATAAGATTGTAAGGCCTGGCAGCCGTTAAAGTCGGTGATGGTTAGGGAATAGGTTCCCTGCCCTAAATTGACGATAAGCGGCGCATTGCTGCCGGTGTTCCAGCTGTAGTGATAGGGCGGTGTCCCTCCCTGCCCGGCTACCTTAATGAGGCCGTCCGTCCAGCCATGGCAGCTGATGGGCGCCAGGGAATCCAGGCCTATGCCAACCGGGCTGGGCGCCGAAAGCGCATAGCTGCGGATAAGCCGGCAATTGTTGGCGTCGGTCACAGTCACGGTATAGCTGCCACTGGTCAGGTTGACCGCGTTCCGGCCGGTGCTGCCGTTGCTCCAACGGTAAGTGTAGGGCGTTGTCCCACCGAAAATATTCAGCTGTATCGAGCCATCGTTAAAGGTGGCGCAGGATGGATGTTGCAGGCTGGCCGCCGCCCGGAGGCTATCCGGCTCCCGGATCGTTATATCTTCGATCACACTCTCACATATTCCTTCCGAAACAGTCACCGAATAAACGCCCCCGGACAGGCCGGCAGCACATCTTTGGGTGCTGCTGTTGCTCCAAAGATACTGGGGGGTTCCTCCAAAGACCTCCAGGCAGGCCTGCCCGTCGGCAGCTCCTGCGCAGCTGACGTCCTCCACGATGATATCCTGAACAACCGCGCCCGGCCCATTGATAATGACGGAGCGCAAAATAAGCCGGCAGGCTTCCTCGGAGTTATCCGTTACCGTGATTCGGTAGGAGCCCTGGGAAAGATTGAAAATGCGCAGCGTATCCGCTATGTTGGCCGTGTCTCCAACCAGGCCGTTACTGCCTTGCCACTGGTAGGAAAAAGGGCTGTTGCCGTTCAGCGGCACCAGGGTAATGCTGCCGTCGGAACCGGCGCAGGTGCTTACATTCGTAACGAACCGGCGCAGCGAATCGATACTGGCCGTTGTGTTAACCTGGGCGCTGTCTATGGTAAAACAACCCTCCGCGTCGGTCACTCGAACCGAATAATAATCGGTTACGCCCGCTGTAAAATCGGCCTGTATGGTTGTACTGTTACCGGTAGAGCCGGTACTCCACAAGTAGGTATAAGGCGCTTGCCCACCACTAGCCTGCACACTCAGTTGGGTGTTGTTGTCCAGGCAAAGGGAAAAGGTGTCGGCCGGAGAAAAAGCCAGGGCGGGCCCCGGGCGCACGGGTAAGCTTATGCTGCCAACATCGGCGCATCCTGCATCGGTCGTAGCCTTAAAATAATAAGTGGTATTCTGAGTTGGCGCCACCAAAGTCGATGGCAGCAGGTTGGCGTCCGTAGCCGGCAGGCCAGCGTGAAAGCTGATGCTGCTGCCGGTAAAGTTGGCGTCCTGAAGGTTGAGGCTGGCCAGGTCGAAGGTTTCGCCCCGGCATATCTCCGGCATATCTCCGGTGCTTATGTCCGGAACCGGGTTGACCACCACCACCGCCGCCGCCCTTTGGCCAGACGAGCAAAAGCCATCGGTTTCTTCGGCGTAATACGTGACGAAGATGGGCGCCGGCCCCTCGTTGGCCAGGGGTGGATCGGGGCTGAAGAGCTCGCCGGCGCTGACCGGATCGCCTCCGGTTGGGTTTTCATACCAGAGGATGAACTTGTCGAAACCGGGCGTGGCGCGAAGAAAGGCGTCTTCACCGGAACAGATGGTATCGTTGAAGGTGGCGGGGGGCGGAAGGATGGCGTCATCGTCGTTGCCATTGCAGTTTTCGTCTATACTGTTACAGGGAGTTTCCGCCTTGCCGGGGTTGATGTTGGGATTGTTGTCATTGCAGTCGCCGGCCTGGCTGGCAAACCCGGCGGGCGCAGGCCCCGAGCAGCTGCTAATGGTTTGGTTGTTGACCCCAAAGCCATCGTTATCATTATCTGCATAGTACTCAAAGGTGGGCGGCCCGAGGTCTACAGAGCCGTAAAAGCGAATCTCATCCAAGGCCATATCGCCCCGGGAGCTAAAGGTCTCGGCGCCGGCAAAGCGGAATTGCAGCACCTGTCCGTCGTCATAATCGCTGAGGCTGATGTAAGCTTTGTGCCACGCCGTACCCTGATTGCCACTTTTTTGCCAGAGGGTTGCCCAGGAAAAGCCTCCGTTGTCGGAGACTTCCAGCTTCAGCGTACCTATTCCAGCACCAAACATATTATAAAAAAAGGACAGGTGGCAGGTGTCGCTGCCCTGCTTGTCCAGTTGTATACAGTTGGAGAGCAGGTAGGCGGTCTTGTTGGGTAGGCAGGTCTCCCCGGAAGTTTCCAGATAGATGTAATTCCTCCCTTCACTCACATCATCGGATGGGCCGGTGCCCACCGTAGGGGTGCCACCCGCGTCCACCAACCAGTCGAAGCCGTCATCGCGGCTGTTGCGCCAGATACCGGTGATGTCACATTCGGTATCGCAGAAAAATCCGCAGGTGGGAAGGTCATCAAAATCCGTAACCAGGCTCTGAGGCGCCGGCAGGCAGCCCGTCTCAAAGATAACCGGACAGGAGTTCCTGGAAAAGGAACCGCCGTCACAGCTTTTGCGGACGTATAGTTCATAGCGGGTTTCCGGCAGCAGGCCGGGCAGCGTGAAGGGCGGGCAACCATTGACCATCATAACGGCCCCTTGCCCGGCGGCAGCACCGGTTCCAGGGAGGAACCCGGGCGGGCCGTATTCTATTATAGAAACCCCGCAACTGTTAAAGGGCGACCAGTTGATAGTGGTGGCGTTGGTGTCCTGAGCAATTACGCTGACCGTTTCCACAGGCAGGCAGGAGATCGGAGCGAAGATCAGGTTGATATAATCCAGTCGCCCGGTATGCACCTGGGCGTCGTCACAGATGTTGAGCTGCCAGAGGCCGTTGGGGTTCGTCGTCCCATCATTAAACTGAAAAAAGCTACCCTGAGGGCGCAGCGGTTCGGCGGTAAAAGGCGCATCGGCTTCCGTGACGGAAACACAGCTCTCCATAGTGAGCCGAACCGGAGCACCGCAATCCGGCACATTGGGGTCGCCGTAATTGTCATCCCCTCCCCCATTGTCGAGGGTGAGCGCTACGGTAATGCCTCCCGGTGAAGTCAGGGTGATATCCAGGTCGTTGGCCCAGGGGTGGCGGATGATAAACTGCACTTCCCGCAGGAATACATCCACCCCCAGCTGGCTGCCCGGCGCATTATTGACATTGACGACTACGTGCTCCGGGTCAGGCACGACATTGACATTCGGGTCACAGCCGGCATCCGGGATATTCAACCCAATGGGGCATTGAGAAGGATTGTTGACGACTACGCTCTGCGCCCGGCTGAAGAGCGGCAGAAACAATACGAAGAACAATAGCAGTGCTTTTGTGTAAAAGGGCAATTCTCTCATTAGTAAGGGTTTGGTCCATTTCTGGGATCAGGCGCTTGGTTTGTCTATAAACCAGGCGGCCAAAATTGACTTCAAATATAGCGTGTTTACTTGTAAGGGCCCGGCGAAGAATAACTTCCCCATTTGATGCCGATCTTTTGCCGCTGTACTGCGTTGCTCATCACTTGCGTAGCTGGGCTATGCGCGTTCTTCGCGCCTTGTCCAGCGACAAAATCTCTGGCCTGAAACGGGGAACTTATTTTTCTCCGGCCCCTAAGGGAATTGTATCCGCAATGGATAAGCTGGATTCATATCCGCCAGAACCGCTATAAAGAAACCAATTCTGGCCCACATTCAGAAAAAAAATGCGCAATTTGGAAGTTGGCTGCCGGTTAAACTGACAAGGTGGTTTGTATTTCAAAAAAACCAAACAGGTGATTACGAGGCTGCTCCGCAAAATATTGAGGGCAAAGAATACTTTGTCGCATAGCGCCACCCGTCTAACATTGGACAGCCTCGTACATCGTACACACAAGGGCCTCCCACTGTGTCCGTCCATCGTACACAACCCCAGCCCATTCTGTCCAACTTTAGACGGATACCCTCGCATAGCGTTTCTTTTTTCCTACCTCATCAACAACACATCCCCCTTAAACACCACCACCTGCCCATCCACCATTTCTATTTCGGCAAAATAGGCGAAGACGGCATCGTTCATCGGTTGCCCGCGAAAGGCGCCACCCCAGCCGTGCGCCGGGTTGTTGGGCAGGAAGTTGTAATCTTCAAAAACGGATTCTCCCCACCGGTTGAATACCATAAAGGATTGTACCTCCTTCACCTCCTTTCCGGCGAAGATCATAAACACATCATTGGCGCCGTCTCCATTGGGCGAGAAGACATTGGGGATGAACACATGGTAGTCTTTGCGTACAATGACCCGCGCCAGGTCTTCCGCCGAGCAGCCGTTGATGTCCGTTACCCTCACCGAGAAGATAGTGCTGAGTTGCGGAGCGAAGGTAGCCGTGAGGCAGGTGTCGCACCCCAGGCTGTCGGGCTGCCAGTATACCTTGCCGACTTCCTCCGCCGGAATGTTGACCAGCGCCTGGAGCTGTATGCTGTCGCCAATTTGTATGCTGTTGTCTTCCGCCTGGATGTTCGCCAGCAAGACCACCTGTAGTTCATCGGGCTCTTCGAGCTGGAATTGCAGCTCCGCCCGGCAGCCGGTGGCGTCCTCCACGACGATGTCATAAGTGCCCGGCCCCAGCGGAACAAAGGTTGGTGAGCCGGTAAAGAGCCCGCCGTTGAGGCTATACCGGTAAGGCAAGGTACCGCCGTTGACCGAGTCGATGGAAATTAAGCCGTCATTGGACTGGAAGCAGTTTATGGGGCTGACCGAGGCGTGTGGCACGAGAAAGGCGATCTCGGAATCGACCAGGGCCAGGTCGGTATCACTGCATCCGTTTTCCGTATTGAGGACCGTAAGTTGGTAGGTTCCCGGCTGGCCGGCATCGATAAAGGGCTGTCCGGGGTTCATAATATCGACATCGTCATCGGATGTCCAGGCGTACTGAAGCCCTGGCCCCTGGCTGGTATTCGCTCCGCCCAGGGAGCCGATGTTGAAGGTGCAACTAAGGGTGATATCCTCTCCGGCATCGGCAACGGGGCGTTCATTGATAACGATGCTTACCGTGGCGCTATCGTTAGGGCAGGGCGCCTGTGCCTGGATGTGATAATTAAACCGGTAGGTTCCCGCCGGCTGCTGGCCGGCCAGAAAACTGGCGCTGGCCGGATTGAAGCTGCCGGGCAACAAAGCAGGGCCGCTGCTGAGGCTCCACACGCCGCCGGCCTGCTCGCCTTCCAGCAGGCTGAAAAGCGGAATGCTGGTATCGGTGCGGCTGCATAGCTCTATATCACCGGTGGGTGCGCCGGCCGTCACGGGCTGCCGCACCACGGCGGTCACCGAAGGCGGGCTGGGCAGGCTGCAGTTGGGGTGGCCAATATCAATAATATCCTGCAAGCTAAACAAAGTGCTTTGGGTAAGGGGCAAGGCCATAGTATAGCCATCCCCGATTCCGGAAAGGGCCGTGGGCTGCCCGTCGATGAGTAGGGTCATATCGTAGGGGCCGCCATTGCCGAACAGGGTTATAGCCAGCTGGGCAACTTCGCCTTCGCAGAGGAAAGGCGTTACTTCCAGGCTGACCGCCGCCTCCGGGCAAAGCAGGGCGTTGCAGCTGGCGGTAGTGCTCACCGACGGACAGGCATTGCCACTCTGGGCGGTGACGGTTATACTGGCTTCCTGTCCAGGCAGCAACCCTTCCACCAGATAAGAAGTATCATTCAGCATGCTGCCCGCCCCGCTTACCTGGTAACTGGTGGCGTTGTCCACCGGGCTCCAGGTGAAAAGGATCATTCCAAATCCGGGCTCACATGCTACCACCGGCGCCTCGAGTATCGGATCTACCTGCACACTTTGAGTAGAAATACCGGAAGTACAGCCATTCTCCTCCACCTGCAGGCTAATCGTGTAGTTCCCGGCGGCCGGCCATTGCAGTTGATACGGGCCGCCGCCGCTGCCGCTGATAACCGAAGCACTGTCGAAATCCCAGCTGTAAGAAGCGCCGGGCGTAGCCGTGCCTGTATACGTGACGGTTGCCTCGCCGGCTACACAGATCACGGGCGTTGCGGTAAAATCAGATGTAGGGTTGGCAAAGACATTCAGGAAAGCCGTATCGGCCACTACGCACACATCCTCTGTCCAGGTAGCAATGATGGGGTTGGGCTGGCCTACCTGGCTGCCGGCCACCGTCCACTGGTTGCTGGCGGAATTGGTGATACCCGCGCCGCTCCAGCTAAGGCTGCCGTTACCGGTATCGTTCAGGATGTCAATTTGCAGATCGATGTCAAAGGGTGTCCCGTCGAAACACTGGTCAGCCGGGAGCTCTATGGCCAGGCTGACATCGGGACAGGGCAGAGCCGCACAGGTGGCTTCGGTAACTACCGAAGGGCAGGCATTAGCACTCAGGGCCGTGAGTTCGATGCTCACCGCCTGGCCCGGCGGCAGGCCCTCGATGAGGTAGCTGGTGGGAGTGGGCATACTGCCCTGCGCCCCATCCGTTACAGCCACCTGATAGGAGGAGGCATTGGGAACGTCATTCCAGCTAAAGAGCACCGAGGTATAGGTAGCTTCGCACTGTATGGTTGGCGGCATAAGGGTTTCGTCTACCTGTACTGTATGGGTGACCATATCGGAAGTACAGCCGTTTTCTTCCACCTGTAGGCGGATGGTGTAGTTCCCGGCGGCCGGCCATTGCAGTTGATACGGGCCGGCGCCGCTGCCGCTGGCCACCGCCGCGCCGTCGAAATCCCAACTGTAGGATGCGCCGGGGGTAGCTGTGCCGGTATACGTGACGGTAGCCTCGCCGGCTACGCAGATCACGGGCGTTGCGGTAAAATCAGCGGTAGGGTTGGCAAAGACATTCAGAAAGGCCGTATCGGCCACCACGCACACATCCTCTGTCCAGGTAGCAACGATGGGGTTGGGCTGGCCTATTTGGCTGCCGGCCACCGTCCACTGGTTGCTGGCGGAATTGGCGATCCCCGCACCGCTCCAGCTGAGGCTGCCGTTACCGGTATCGTTCAGGATGTCAATTTGCAGATCGATGTCAAAGGGCGTCCCGTCGAAACACTGGTCAGCCGGGGGCTGTATGGCCAGGCTGACATCAGGACAGGGCAGAGCCGCACAAGTGGCTTCGGTAACCACCGAAGGGCAGGCATTAGCGCTGAGGGCCATGAGTTCGATGCTCACCGCCTGGCCCGGCTGCAGGCCCTCGATGAGGTAACTGGTGGGAGTGGGCATACTACCCTGCGGCCCATCCGTTACAGCCACCTGATAGGAGGAGGCATTGGGAACGTCATTCCAGCTAAAGAGCACCGAGGTATAGGTAGCTTCGCACTGTATGGTTGGCGGCATAAGGGTTTCGTCCACCTGCACAAGCTGAACACCCAGCCCGGAAGTACAGCCGTTTTCTTCTACCTGTAGGCGGATGGTGTAGTTTCCGGCGGCCGGCCATTGCAGTTGATACGGGCCGGCGCCGCTGCCGCTGGCCACCGCCGCGCCGTCAAAATCCCAGCTGTAGGAAGCGCCGGGGGTAGCCGTGCCGGTATATGTGACAGTAGCCTCGCCGGCTACACAGATCACGGGCGTAGCGGTAAAATCAGCGGTAGGGTTAGCAAAGACATTCAGGAAGGCCGTATCGGCCACCACGCACACATCCTCTGTCCAGGTGGCAATGATGGGGTTGGGCTGGCCTATCTGGCTGCCGGCCACTGTCCACTGGTTGCTGGCGGAATTGGTGATACCCGCCCCGCTCCAGCTGAGGCTGCCGTTGCCGGTATCGTTCAGAATATCAATTTGCAGGCCGATGTCAAAGGGCGTCCCGTCGAAGCACTGGTCAGCCGGGGGCTGTATGGCCAGGCTGACATCGGGACAGGGCAGAGCCGCACAAGTGGCTTCGGTAACTACCGAAGGGCAGGCATTAGCGCTGAGAGCCGTGAGTTCGATGCTCACCGCCTGGCCCGGCTGCAGGCCCTCGATGAGGTAGCTGGTGGAAGTGGGCATACTGCCCGGCGGCCCATCCGTTACAGCCACCTGATAGGAGGAGGCGTTGGGAACGTCATTCCAGCTAAATAAAACCGAAGTGTAAGTGGCTTCGCACTGAATCGTGGGGGCGCTGAGGGTATCGGCCACCTGCACCATTAGGGTAGCAACATTGGAAAAACACCCCTCTTCTTCCACCTGTAGCGATAGGGTGTACAGGCCGGGCGCCGCCCATTGGACGTCGAATGGATTTCCAACGCCAGGAATTCCTCCATCAAACGACCAATCGAAAGTAGCGGTGCTGCCGGCCGTGCCGGTAAAGGATACTTCGGAAGAGCCGGTGCGGCAGATCGGGCTGACAGCATCGAAAGCGGCAATGGGCGTTGGGCGAATGGTAATATTGGTACTTGCCTGATAGCTACAACTGCCCCGAAAATAGGTAAGGTTGATCGTATGGGTACCGACACCGGCCGAATCAGGAGCGAATAGGCCGGCCGGGCCGTCGATAATACCCGGGCCCTGCCAGGAAAAAACGCCGTCGGCCGGGCCGCCGCTGACGGTGGCTGACAAAGTTAACGGCCCGGTATCCGCATCCAGGCAGATGGCTGCTACTGGAGTGATGGCCAGGGTAATATCCAGACAGGCCTCGGCGACGCAACTGGCCAGTACCGCCGTATCCGGACAGGCGTTGGCGCTAAGGGCAGTAATGCTGATATCTACGGTTTCCCCGGGCGTGAGCCCCTCCACCAGAAAGCTGGTATCGGACGGCATCGTGCCGGTGTGCGGGCTGAGGATCGTGATGATAAAGGAATCCACTGCCGGATTCGAAGGCCAGAAAAATTCCACCGATGTTTCGGTGCTCCGGCAATTGACCAGGGGTGGTTGCAAGAGGGGCTGCACTTCAATGGTATCAGTGAAAATTTCGGACAAACAGCCCTCCTGTCCAATCTGCAGGCTGACGATTTTCGTCCCGGGGCTGGCCCAGGAAAGGTGCTGAAGGGTATCATTGGGGGCATCGGCGCTGCTTCCGCCGTCAAAGTTCCACAGAAAGGTGGCGCTGTTGCCGGCCATGCCCGTAAACTGAACAAGGGCCGTATCCACCCGGCAGATGCTGTCCGGCATGGCAAACGACGCGGCCGGTACAGGCAGGACCTGGATGTTGACAACATCCTGCCCGGGGCAGCCCGTAGGGTTGGTGACAAATTGCACGGTATGGATGCCTACTCCTGCGACAGCGGGGTCGAACGTGCCGTTGACAGCATCTATAATACCCGGCCCGCTCCAAACGCCCGGAGGCAATGTGTCGGCTACCATGGCGATCAGGTTGAAGGCAGGAGCATCCTCACAGCGGGGGGCTTCATTCTGAATCATAACATCGGGAGGCGTACACTGCAACGTAGTACACTGGATGACGCCACTTGGCGTTCCGGGGCAGGCAGAGCCGTCTTCGGCAATCACGATGAGGCTGGCCGTTTCACCCGGGCTGAGGCCGCCGAGGCTGAACGAGGTCCCGGTAAGGGTACCGCCACTCTGCCCACTGAGAATCTGCACGGTATAGTTGGTCGCGCCTGGCACCGGGGGCCATTCTACCGTGATGCTATTATTGCTTACCTGGGCGCAGGACGGCATAGGCGCCTGCCCGGAGGTGATAATGATTGTTCCCTGGTCGATGCCCTGGCAGGGTGGGTTGCCCACCTGATAAATGACGTCGTAGACGCCGGCCCCCAAATCGGAAGGATCCAGAATGGTAGTGGGGATGCCATTGACCGTCCAGCTGCCGCCGGTGCTGCTACCAGGATCGAGGTAAGAATTCAGGTTGATAGGGGCTGCCTGGTCACAAATTTCCGGGGGCGCCGTAAAGCCGGCGGAAGGCAGCGCACTGACTTCGACGAACTCAACAAAGTCGTTGATACAGGGTGGAATGCCGGCCGAATAGGTAACCAGGTGCAGGCCCGGGCCCAATACGCCTGGATTGAATTGTCCGTTGGCGGGCAGCCCGTTAATCGTCCAGAAGCCGCCGGGCAGGCTGTTGGGAGCCAGCCAGTTGTTCATGTCCAGGGGAGGCTCTGCTTCACAGATTCCAAAGGGGGCGGCCCAGAGGGCTTCCGGTAATGGATCGACAATGATGGGCAGGGTAACTGATTCGGTGCAGGGAGGTTGCGAAACGGTATAGGTGATGTTGTGTACGCCGGCGCCCCATTGCGATGGGTCAAAGATATTGGTGGCCACCCCGTTGATTGTCCAGTTGCCTCCCGGGTTGGCGCCGGGCGAGAGGTAGTTGTTGAGGTTGAACGGCGGAGAACTGGGGCACAGGCCAGAGGGCGGGTTGAAATTGGCATTGAGTTGAACCACTGTAATGGTGACATCGTCAAAAGATTCGCAGAGTTCGCTGAAGAACAGGCCGTCCAGGCAAAAGTCGTTGCCGCTGGCGGCCGTATTCTGGTTGACAACACAGATGGTGGCGGAATTGCTACCACCGGAATTCCAGGTAGCGTAAAACTGATTCCACTGCCCGGGGGTAGCGCTGGCGTTAAAGATACTGCCGATCAGCTGCCCGTTGACCGAAAATTGCAACCGGGCCGGCGAACTGGCAATGGCGGAAGCCACAAAGGTGCTGAAGGCATAATTCGTATTGGGCGTCACCGGCACGGTTTGACAGAGAATGGCCTGATTGGCTACCCCCGCACCATTGACCACCAGCATATTGCCGTCGCCCGAAATATCTCCGAAGCTGGCGAAGTTGGTATGGGTGAGCGCCGGGTTGGTGGATACGGCGTAGGTGCCCTCGTTGGAGAGCAGGCCGAAGGCGCCTCCATTGCCGGGGATATAGTTGCTGGAAAAGCCGGCAAAGCCCTGGCTAAAATCCCAGTTGGACATCAGGTTCTGGGGCGAAGCGGCATTGACTGTGACGGTATAGGTAGTTGTGGTGTTCACGGTAGCCACCGGGTTGGGGCTGTTGGGGTTGGAAAGGCCCGTGGAAGGCGACCACTGTATACTCAGGTAGTTTCCCGAAACATTGGCGTTCAGGTTGACCGGCTGGCCAGGGTTGCAGATCGTCTGGTTCGGCCCGGCGTCAACGGAAATGGTGCAGTTCAGAACAGCGCCTTCTTCATTCGCCGGTTCAGGGCCCGTCCAGGCGGCAGCCGATAACAATAGGAGAAGCCAAATGGATGTGGTGTTCATATTAAATGGTTGTGAGGTGTTTCAGGGTAGCTGTGGGGGGAGAAGTGGGTAGAAAAAATGATCAACCTGGCACTAAAGATATTGAATCGGTTTTTATTTTGTAATGTATGGAGAGAAAAGTGGGTGATATTGGACAAATCAAGACAATCGGCCATTCCTGCTTTGGGCAAAATAAGGCCTTCTTGAAAAATCAAAATGGGAATGGCGGCAACCTGCTTGTATGAACCGCCGGGAGGGTATTGAGCCACTAAGGGAACCGCTGGCCGGTAGGCGCTTGCACCTACTGCATTTTTCAGCATACCCCGCGGTTTCCTATTTAAAATAAGACAAAATCGATTAGCAGATAAACCTCAATACACCACCGTCAGCGCCCCATTCTCCACAATTACCTGGCCGGTGATCAGCTCCAGCTCGGCGACGAAGGCGTAGATGCCCGTCGGCGCCAGGTCCCCGTTGAAGAAGCCGTCCCAACCGAAAGAGGGGTCGTTGGGCGGAAAGTCCTCCCGGCTATACACCATATTGCCCCAGCGATCCATGATGCGGAGGGTGAGGATGCGCTGGAATTCCGGGCCGGTATTCACAAAAAAAACGTCGTTGCGGCCGTCCTCGTTGGGCGAGAAGGCATTGGGTATGTAGTAGCGATACTTCTGCTCCACAAATACCGTGAGATTGGCCGACGCCCGGCAGCCGTTGACGTCCGTAACGGTGACAGTATAGGTAGTAGTCTTTTCCGGAGTGACAAAGGCCTGCGCACAGCTGTTGCAATTCGGCAGGGCCGGGAACCAGGAAATGGAGTCGATTGCGGCGGAGTCAATACTAACCACGGCCTCCAGCAGCAGGCTGTCGCCAAAGTTAATACGCGCCTCGCTGCCGTTGGAACGGGCGATGAGGTCGACGCCTAATTGGCTGCCCCCCTGGATCGTAATGGCGGCGCTGCCATCGCACTGGTTGCCGTCGATGACGTACACCGTGTAGGCGCCCTCCGAGAGGTTGAAAAACTGAGGCGAAGCGCTGTAGTTCTCCCCGTCCAGGCTGAATAGAAAGGGCCCCACTCCATTGCTGACTGAATCGACGGAGATCACCGCCTGGCCCTGGATGAAACAATCGCCGGTATAGGCCGAAAGCTGAGGTTCCGGAAAAGTGATCTGCTCTTCGACAACTGTCGTATCGGCAGCCTGGCAGCCGGTCTGCTGGTTGATAACCGTCAAAGCATAGACGCCGGGCGCCTGGGCTTCCGGATTGGCGCTGGCCGGGTTACTCAGCGCAGCCCCTTGGATAACCTCCCACAAGTACTGGAACGCTGCCCCGCTGCTCGACGCCCCTCCCAACGTGACCGCCGAAGCGCCGCAATCGAGGGCCTGAGGCATACCGGCGTCAGCCACCGGGGCGGGTAACACATTGATCGCTACCTCGCTGCTGCTGGATTCACAGCCGGCAGGGCCGGTCACTGCGTATTGGAAGGTGTAACTGCCGGGCGCCAGTTGAGCCGGGTTGACCGTAGCGGCAGCCGGGTCGAAGGCGCTGCCACTGGAGACAGTGGAAACGTCGGCCCACTCCCCTCCCGCATCTTCACCGCTGAGGATATCCTGGAGTTGAAACAAGGCTTCCGTGCCTGTACACGCCGCCGCCTGGCCGCCCTGGCCGGCATTGGCAGGTGTATTGACTTCTACCGACACCGCCGGCGGCAGGCCGGTAAAGACGCAGTTGGGCGCGCTGCTATCCACAAAAGAAGTCAGGGATAAAGAAAAGGACTGAGGCGGGCTGAAGGAAAAATCATTAACGCCTGCCTCCAGATCGGACAGCATTAGGGGAAACTGGCCATTGTCGGCCGTAACGGAAAAAGGGCCCAGGCTGGTCGTATTGATGTTAAGAGTGAAAACGGCTTCGTCACCCAGGCAGACAGCGGCAGGGCCGTCGATGGTCACCATCAGGTTCGGGCAGGGATCGGTACTACAGCTCAGGCTTGCCGCGCTGTTGCCACAGGGGCCGCTGCTCAGCGCCACTACTTCAAAATCTACCGGCGTGTCCGGATCGAGCCCGTCCACCAGATAGGTGGTGTCGTTGACAAATACTCCGGCCGGGGCGTTCAGCACATTCACCTCATAACCACTGGCATCGGAAATAGTGGGCCAGCTAAGCTGTATCGAACCGGTCGTACTGCTGCAACTCACCACCGGAACCGGGGGTGGGGCGGACAGGGTAACCGTAACGGAATCCTGGTATTCACAAACCGGGTTGAACGCGATATCGTCGAGGGCAAAGTCATTACCCGCCGGGTTCTCGTTGACGTTGACGATGCAGATGCGCGCCGAAGCCGCTCCGCCGGAGGGCCAAAACTGAGCGAATTGCTGCCAGCTACAGGTGGCTGAGGTAGCGTCGTATTGCGTGCCCAGCGGGAACCCGTTGATGAAGAACTGCAGGTCGGCCGGGTTCTGGGAGACCACCGAGGTCACCCAGGCGCTGAAAGCGTACTCGGTATTGGGCTGAACGGTGACCGTCTGGCACCAGACGCTATCGGGTACGCCCGAGCCGTTAACCACCATCATATTGCCGTTGCCGCCGGTGTGGTCGGCGCAGTTAACGAATTGGTTGTGGGTATTGCGGGGGTTGGTGGCGATGGCGTACTGGCCCTCCTGGGTAAGCAGGCCGACCGAACCGCCGGTACCGTAGATGTAGTCGCTGTCGAAGCCGTTATCGCCGGCGCTGAAATCGCCGTTGAAGATCAGGTTTTGGGAAGCTACCGACCGGACAGTGAGGGTATAGGTGGTAGTGGCGTTGACGATGGCCGTGGTTTGCAAGCTGCCGGGGTTGCCCACGCCGGTAGTTGGCGCCCAGCCTATTGATAAGGGCGTGGGGCCGCTGAAGACGGCGTTAAGAGGCGCGGTTTCCCCTGCCTGGCAGATGGTGGCGTCGGCCCCCGCATCCAGCGTTTCGTTACAGTTTTGAGCGCGAAGGCTGGCCGTTATCAAAACGATCAACCCCACGAAGGCGATAAATTCCTTCTTCATGGCTTAGATGGTGGTTTTGTGCTTAAAATTTAAGCCGCTGATTATTCCAATGCTTGAGTGATACTGGGCCACGGATCGCTTTTTGTAAGCTCGATTTCCAAACCCCGGGTTTAGGGCGTAACCAACAACTGACAATGATCAACGCGCAACAGTACAAGTAAGGGTGTGTGGGCGCAAACGGAGAGCCCGGGTTATGCCTCCCCGGACGGGACAAAGATAGGAATTCCTGAGAATAGTTGCGTTAAAATGGGGAAGCTAAAACAAAGGCCCGGAGCGGCAGATCCCTCCGGGCCTGTATGCTAAAGGTTAATAATAGCCAATTACCTTAGCCTTCGTTCTCCGTCATGGGACGGGGGAATTCCAACCAGACATCATCCCCGGCGCGGTCGATGGGCAGTTCATCCAGGCGGTCATAACGGCGCATGTCGATCCAGCGGTGGCCTTCTCCATAGAGGGAATAACGGCGCTGGTACAGCAGTTCATCCAACAGGGCATCCTTATCCGTGCCGCCGGCATAATCACCCAGGCCGTAGGCGTTTCGGATGATATTGAGGGCCGTGACGGCCTCATTGGGTTTGTTATCCTGAATCTTGGCTTCGGCGTAGAGGAGGATCAGCTCTTCGTTGCGAATCCTGGCAATGGAAGAAGTGTTGCTGGCATAGACATTCACATCATAGTCGCTTTCCAGTTCATCAAGGGTTGCGGTTTCGGCTCTTTGCCTTACTTTATCGGCGCGGGTGTCCCCCGTACGGATGTCCGCCAGGAAGGAAGGGTGTGCTACACGCAATTCCCCCGTCGCGTTAGGCGGGAACCACATGCCGTTGAGCTGGTCGCCGCCCGCTGTAGAAAACACGTTGTAAACGCCGAGGCCGAAGTCTTCGTTCAAATCGAAGAAAGACAGGTCCAGGTTGGACAGAACGCCGCCCCAGTCTTGCCGGTAAGCGTCCACTCTGGCGGCCAGCGCGCGATTGAACTGCGTGAAGCCGCCCACGCTGGGGTCGGCATATCCGGAAGTGAGCAGGAAAAGGAATTCATCGCCTCCCTTGCTCAGGTCTTCCGTGGCCTCATCCAGCAATCCCTTAATGGCATTGAGCGATTCCTGATACCCCAGGAACGGGCCCAGGTTGTCGGGATCGGCTACATCAACCCGTACGCCGTTATTATACTGCTGGTTGAGCACCATCAGCAATTCGTGGGCCTTGATGGTTTTGGCATAGCCCAAAGTGGAGCTTATCTGCTCGGGCGTTACCGTTGCGGAAGTATTCTGAATGGCAGTGATCAGAATGTTGGCGTTTTTAATGACCCGATAACGCGAAGCGAAGGTGTTGGTGGTGTAGAAGGTATTATTATCGAGAACCGCGCTTCCTTTACCCAGCAGGTCGGACGTAAAACGGGGATCGGAGTTGGAAAACCGATAGTACTCCCGGCCAATCATGCCGACACCATCAAAATAGGTCGCGTGCCGGTCCCGCATCCAGGATTCAATACCGTCCACCAGATTTTGCATCTCCCCGATAGTAGCATCCTGCTCGATCAATTCCAGGGTGGGGTTGTTCGGATCCGGAATCTCGCTTAGCTCGCAGGAAAACAAACCCAGGCTAAGCATAGCCAGAGCGCAAAGCATCGTTTTCTTTATATGAAATTGCATAGTTCTTGTTTTTTTTATTCTGAAGGAACGGTGGAAAGCATTTTTCAGTTTCTGGCGTTCCCCAAGAAATAGTTAAAGGACACTCACCTCCTTTCAGAAAGAGGCGCTGACGTTGAAATAAAATGTTTTGGCGGATGGGAAGGGTGTCACTTCCACCGCTGAAGAAATGGCGTTTGAACCGAAGTTAGACACTTCGGGGTCGTAACTGTTGTAGTTAAAGACGTTGATCAGGTTACGGCCGGAAAGGCCAATCTTGAGGTCGGCAATATCACCCAGTAACCCCCGGGGAATAGAATAAGACAGGCCGATCTCCCGTACGCGCATGTAGGAAGCGTCTTCCACCCAGGGCTGGGCAGTTACACCGAGTTGCGCCTGGCGGTAATCGCCGTTGGATTGTTGCCCGCTGGGGTCAAGTGTGACGTCATCGTAATCCGGGCTGGTGCCACTCAGGTCGGAAAGCAAGGAGGTCAGGTTGATATTTTCCCCACCGGCTTTCCAGTGAATCAGGAAAGAAAATTCCAGCCTGCCAAAACTAAAGGCATTGAGAAAAGACATCTCGAAATCAGGCGTAGCGTCGCCGAACACTTCCAGTCCGCCTTCGACATTCGGGTTATCCGTAACCCCAACCAGTTGAGTTGGGCTTTTTCCCTGTTCGATCCGGTAGGTGCCCAATGTCGCCCCAAATGCTCCGATGTTATAGGCGGGAACGGTCAGGGTGGTAACCTCTGCCCGGTTCAACCAGAAAGCGGTGCGGCTCAGCCAGCTGAAAGTGCGGCTGTTGTAAGGATTAGCGGTCAGCCCTATTTCCACGCCCTGGTTGCCCAGCGACCCTACATTGGTCCACTGGCGGGAGAATCCGGAGGAAGTCGGCGTATTGACATCCAAAACGAGATCATCGATATTCTTCACGTAATAAGTGGCGTCCAATACCAGCTTGCTGTTGAGCAGGCCGAGGTCGAATCCCACTTCAACTTCCGTTTGCCGTTCAGGGCCCAGGTCCTTATTCCCCCGGCGAGCGTCGATCAAAGATCCGGTGCTGCCATCGACGATGGTTGGCGGCAGCGAGTTGTAAATGGCCCCAAAAACGGGGAAGTTACCGGATTGGCCGAAGGCGCCGCGAAGCTTGAATTGGTTGATATTGGCGGAACTCCAGAAGCCGAACTCATGCAGGTTGAGCGCCAGAGAGGCCTTCGGATAGTAGTAGAGTTGGTTGGGGTCGCCGTTGTTGGAAGACTTATCCCCCCGCAGGCCCAGAGTGGCAATGACCTTATCCTGAAAATTGACTTCTTCCTGGACAAAGAAGCCGCGGTCTTTTTGTATAACGCGGTTTTGTTCAGCAATGATAGAATTGGCCTGGTCGAGGTTCGTCTGTAGGCCCACCAGGAAAGTAGCGGTAGAGCGGATGGTATTTTGATTGAAATTTTCAGCAGTAACCCCCGCCTGGGTGGTGAAACTGACGCCGGAATCCGTAAACAGGGAGTGTACGAGGAAGGCGGCAAAGTTGGAGTTGGTATTCAGCGTATTGCCTACAATCGCTGCCCCGTCGGTGCCGTTACCTCCTTTCTGGAACTGCAGGGTACGCGGGAAAATAGCCTTGGTGCCGAGTGTGTAATAATCGGTGCCTCCGCGAATGATCAGGCGAAGGGCGTTGTTGTCGGTAGTCAGCAGGCGGGCTTCGCCAATACCTCCGACGATAAAACGGTCAACCGATTCATTGTTCGTCACCTGGTTAGCGGTCTGCAGGAAGTTACCACCCGCATAAGGGTTATTGGGGTAGTTGCCACTTGCATCGGGAAAGAGGTCAGCCCAGGGCGGGGTAGATACATAGGAGATTCCCAGGGTCGTACCCGAGTTGTCGTTGTTGAAATAGCCGCGGTCGGCGGAAGAATTGATGTAAACGCTGCTGAGCTTGATGTCGAAGAAGTCAAACAGTTCGTGGTCGAGGTTCAGGCGGGCGCTGGCCTTGCGGTAGCCCGTACCCAGCACGATGCCCTCCTCGTCGCGGTAGCTGAAACCTCCGTAGAACTGGGTTTTATCACTACCGCCGCTCATACTTACATTGGTGTTGGAAATGGTCCCGGTATTGCCGTAAAGTTCTTTTTCGTAATCAAAAATCTTGCCGGCACTCTGGGCGGCCTGGAAAAGAGGCACCTGATCCGCACCAAAAGAGGCTTCTACTTTAGCGGCGTCAAATTGGCGCTGCCCCAGTGGATTAAGCAACGTATTAAGGCCTATGGATTGGGTGAGGTTCACCCGGGTTTTGCCGGCTTTACCCCTCTTGGTGGTAATGATAACCACACCGGCGCCGGCGCGTGAGCCGTAAATGGCGGCGGCAGAGGCCCCTTTGAGAATATCGATGGTCTCGATATCATCCAAAGGGATGTCCGCAATTCGGTTGGAAGGGTCGTCCTGGATGCTTTGGCTACCCCCGGCCTGTGACTTGGACACCACATCGAAACCTGCCTTTACAGCAGAGTTGTCGACGTAAACACCATCGACGATGAAAAGTGGCTGAGAGTTGGCGGTAAGAGAAGTGATCCCCCGGAGTTTTATGGAGATACCGCCACCTGGCGAGCCGGAGTTGGCGGAGATATTGGCCCCTTTGAACTTGCCGTAAAGAGCGCCGTCCATGGTTTGCTGCGGAGTCACCCCCGTGAGTTCCTTCGCATTGATCTGCTCGACGGCATTGGCCAGGTTCGTTCTTTTAATGGAAGTGGCCAAACCAGTCACCACCACTTCTTCGAGGTTGGCGACGTCTTCTTCCAGGGTGACGCTGAGCGAGTTTTTGGCGGAAGAAGCTTCCACTTCCCTGGATTTGAACCCCGTGTAGGAAAATTCGAGAATGCCCGGGTCCGGCTTTACATTGATAGTGAAATTACCGTTGAAGTCGGTGACGGTCCCGCTGGTGGAACCTTTTACGATGATGGAGACCCCGATCAGGGGTTCCCCACTCTCGCTTTTCACATCACCGGTTACGGTATACTGTGCCATAGCTGCTGCGGAAACGAATAGCATCGCTAACAGCAGGCATGCTTTAGTAAAATGCTTCATGCTCTAGTGAGTTTTGGTTAAAAAATGGCTATTGCTAACCTGTTTCATGCTTGGTTTAATACACAATAGGATAAACGTGTAAGAGATACCATACGCGGCTTTTCGGAAAACAGGTTGCTGTTTTTTCGTCGAAAAAAGAACAGGAGCGGTTCGCAGTTCGCGGTTCGCGGTTCGCAGTTCGCAGTTCGCGGTTCGCGGTTCGCGGTTCGCAGTTCGCGGTTCGCGGTTCGCGGTTCGCGGTTCGCGGTTCGCGGTTCGCAGAGCGTCTACTGTCCCTCCGAATTCCGAACCTCCGAACCTCCGAATTCCGAACAGGGGCCCTTTGCTTTCGATCAACCCCAACACCGCCTATTCGTCCTTCCTCAACCCAGCCCTTGGTTCCGGTATCCAGTGCCCGTGCCCGCCGGCCCGCTCGTCGTTGAATTCAGTAGGGGCCCTGCCTGATGCGGCATAATCTTTCCAGCTTTCCGGCCGGCCGGGTTTGTCCTTCCTCACCATACTGATGCAGCTTTCCACCGGGCAAACCAGCGAGCAGAGGTTGCAGCCAACGCAGTTTTCTTCAATGATGGCCGGCACGCGGCTTTGTCCATTTCCCGGCAGGGCAATAGCCTGGTGGGCGCCGTCTTCACAAGCCGTATAACAGAGCTGGCAGCCGATACACGTAGCGGCGTCGATCTCGGCAATGACCTTGTAGTTCAGATTCAGGTTTTCCCAGGTCGTCGTTTGAGGCAGGGCTTTTCCGATAAAGTCCTCCAACTGTAGAAAGCCTTTTCCGGCCATAAACTGCTCCAGGCCGGCCAGCATTTCCCGGACGATGCCAAAGCCGTAGTGCATAACGGCGGTGCACACCTGCACATTACTGGCGCCCAGCAGCATGTGCTCCACGGCATCCCGCCAGTTTTCGATGCCGCCGATACCAGAGATCGGGATGTTCACCCCCTGATGCTGAGCACAGTTCTTAACCATGTTCAATGCAATGGGCTTCACGGCCGGCCCACAGTAACCGCCATTCGTACTCTTTCCATCCACGATCGGATAAGGAACAAACTGGTCGAGGTCGACCCCCATCAGGCTCTGAATCGTGTTGATCAGGGAAATAGCGTCGGCTCCGCCCTGTGCCGCCGCTCTCGCCGGCTCTGTAATATCGGTAATATTGGGAGTTAACTTGACGATCACCGGCACCGTGGCCACTTCCTTCACCCATTCGGTGATCAGCTTAAGGACCGACGGCTCCTGCCCGACGGCGGAGCCCATTCCCCGCTCACACATACCGTGCGGGCAGCCAAAGTTCAACTCGACTCCATCCACCCCGGCATTTTCCACATCCTTGACGATCTGGTGCCATTCCTTTCTGGACTCCACCATGAGGGAGGCCACCACCGCGTGACCGGGGAAGTATTTTTTCACTTCTTCTATCTCCCGCAGGTTGTCGGCCAGCGACCGGTCGGTGATCAGCTCGATGTTGTTAAAGCCCACCATGCGGTTGCCCCGGTAATTAATCGCTCCGTACCGGCTGGAAGTATTGATGATCGGAATGCCCAGCGTTTTCCATACGGCGCCGCCCCAGCCGGCTTCGAAGGCCTTCATGATTTGATAACCCGAATTGGTGGGCGGCGCGGAGGCCAGCCAGAAGGGGTTCGGGGAGCGGATGCCAGCGAGATTGGCGGTTAGGTTTGGCATAGGTATTTTGATTTCATTAATTTTTTGTTCTGATGATGCTAAGTACTCTGTAAAATAAATATCTTCTGCTTCTGAACGTGTCTTTCCGCCCCACCCGTCGTCTCGTCCTCGCCTTGATAGCTAAGGCTATCAGGCTCCGGTCGTTCCTCGGTTAGAACGAAAATACATCGTTCATAAACGAGAATTTACTTAATTTACAGAGTACTAAGGGGCCGGAGGAAAATAAGTTCCCCGTTTCAGGCCAGAGATTTTGTCGCTGGACAAGGCGCGAAGAACGCGCATAGCCCAGCTACGCAAGTGATGAGCAACGCAGTACAGCGGCAAAAGATCGGCATCAAATGGGGAAGTTATTCTTCGCCGGGCCCTAAGCAAATACTTTCGCAAGCGAAAGATCAATTAGCATTATTAGAAACATATTTATCAATCCCTCTCGCCGCCAGTTTCCCTTCCGCAGCTGCATTCACCACCTCGGCGCCACCGTTGACGGCATCGCCGGCAGCGAAGTACTGCGGCCGGGAAGTTTGAAAATACTGCGGGTTTACTTTAATACAGCCCCTTTCATCCCTATCCAGGCTGCCGGCCAGGTCCAGAAAGGCCGACCTTTTGGATTGCCCCGTGGCGAGAATCACCATATCACAGGACACCTCAAATTCACTGTCCGGAACAGGCCTCATTTTTCCCGCTTCGGTACGAGTCTTGATAAACCGGACGCCACTCACCTTTTCCTCCCCCAGGATGGCCAGCGGGGCGGCATTGAACAGCCCCATGACACCTGCCGACCGGGCCAGTTCATATTCAAAGGCATAAGCCTTCATCTCCTCTTTAGAACGGCGATAGGCCACGGTTACCGCCTCGGCGCCCAGGCGAGCTGATTCGGAAGCAGCGTCCATGGCCGTATTGCCACCGCCAATGACGATGACCCGTCGCCCCACTTCCACGGTTAGGGGCAACAGCTTTACCTGTTCGATAAATTCGGTGGCGCCAATGCAGTTGCCAAGCGCTTCCCCTTCAATGTCCAGCGTTTGGGTATGGCCCAGGCCGATTCCCAGCATAATTGCCGCATAATTCCGTTCCAGTTCGGCAATTTGTTCCTTGGTTTGAATGGGCCGGTTATAGTGGATGCGAAACTGGAATTGATCCTGCAAATAAGCGATTTCCTCCAGCACGTCCTCATTGGTGACTTTGTAGGGGGCACAACCATAGAGAGCCAGGCCCGAGGGATGGCTTTTCGCTTCGAAAACGTCCACCTCATAGCCCATCTGGCGCAATTCACAGGCACAGGAAAGGCTGGCCGGGCCGGCCCCGATGACCGCCACCTTGTGCCCGTTGGCCGGGGCAAGTTCATACAGCCTCCTACCCTGCCCGATCGCCCGCGAAGTAGCGTAGCTTTGCAGCCGGCCGATCTCTATAGGCTTTACTTCTTGCAGGTTGTACACGCAGGCGCCTTCACAAAGGACCTCCGTAGGGCATACTTTCCCACAAATGTTGCCGAAATAATTGGAATCGTAAATGGTGCGGGCAGCGCCGTTCAGGTTGCCGGTGTGAATCTGGCGGATGAACAAAGGGATGTCAATACCGGTCGGGCAGGCCTGCACGCAGGGAGCGTCATAACAAAAAAGGCAGCGCGAGCTTTCGTAGTAAGCCATAGTGGCATTCATGTACGGCTTGATCTGCCCGAAGCTGCTTTCCAGGTCTTTTTCGGTCGTGGGTGTTGGGTATTCTGCCATGAGGAAGGAATGAAGGAATGAGGGAATGAATGAATAAGGATGCCATAAATGGCCAGTTCCATCAAGCAGCCTTTTAGATTTCACATTGCAAATTTTACAGCCCGACCTTTTGGCCAGGAAAATCATACCATTTAGAGCTCCGTCAGCCGCCCGTACGTTTCCGGCCGGCGGTCGCGGAAGAACTGCCAGGTGGAGCGCACCTCCTCGATCATATCCAGGTCGAACTCGGCCACCAGCAGCTCGTCCTGTTCTTCGGAGGCCTGGGCGAAGATTTGCCCGCGCGGGTCAACGAAGTAGGAACTGCCGTAGAAGCGGCCGATATTCCAGGGCGCTTCCGTTCCCACCCGGTTGATGCAGCCCATGAAGTAACCGTTGGCGGCGGCATGGGCCGGCTGCTCCAGCTTCCAGAGGTACTGGGAAAGGCCGGCTACCGTGGCGGAGGGGTTGTACACGATCTCGGCGCCGTTCAGGCCCAGTATCCGCGCGCCGTCCGGGAAATGGCGGTCGTAGCAGATGTACACCCCCACTTTGGCGTAGCGCGTTTCAAAAACCGGATACCCCAGGTTGCCAGGCTTGAAGAAGAACTTCTCCCAGAAACCGGAGGTATGGGGTATATGGTTTTTACGGTATTTCCCCAGATAAGTTCCGTCCGCGTCAATGACGGCGGCAGTGTTGTAGAGCACCCCCGGCTGTTCTTTCTCGAAGATGGGCACGATCATCACCATCTGGTACTTTTTGGCGTATTCCGCCATGCGTTCCACCGTGGGGCCGGGGATCGACTCGGCGGAAGCGTACCAGCCGGCGTCCTGCCCCGGGCAGAAATAGGGCGTATTGAAAATCTCCTGCAGGCACAGAATCTGCACCCCTTGTTTTCCCGCTTCTTCAATAAAAGGGATGTGCTTCTGCACCATGGCCTCCTTGATCTCTTCGATCGTCCCCTGTCCTTCCGTCTTGGCGAGGCTCATCTGGATTAATCCTGATTTTATTTTTCTGGGCATTGGGCGTGAATGAATGAATGAATGAATGAATGTCTGACTATGCTTTTATAGCTTCGGCGAATGAAAAGTTCTCCGGGAGTGTTCGCAGTTCGGTGTTCGCCGTTCGCAAGTTCCTGAAAATCAAGGAACGTTTTTCAGAAAAGGCTACCCGTCTAACACTGGACAGCCTCGTACATCGTACACCCAAGGGCTGCCATTGGCTCGTACAACGTACATGCCCCCGTAGCTTACTGTCCAACCTTAGACGGAAGCCCTCAGAAAAGGCTACCATTCCAGAATTGGACGAGTGCGCAGTTCGGTATTCGCTGTTCGCAACCGCAGCAGGCTGCTTTCAGAGCCCCGCACTAATACACTAATAAACCTAAACACCAGTACACCTTCAAACCACCTTCGACGCCTTCCCCCTCCTCACAAACTGCCCATATCCCTTTTCAATCTTCACCTCGCCTTTATCTATGGCCACCTTACCCCTCAGGATCACCGTTTCGCATTTACCTTGTACTTCCCAGCCTTCATAAGCGGAGTAATCCACGTTCATGTGATGGGAGGATGCCGAAAGCTTATGTTGATGATAGGGGTCAAAGATGACCAGGTCGGCGTCGGAACCGACGGCGATGCAGCCCTTTCGGGGGTACATGCCGAAGATTTTGGCCGGGTTGGTGGAGGTCACTTCCACGTACTTATTGGCGCTGATCCGTCCTTTTTCCACACCTTCCGACCAAAGCAACTCCATTCGGTGCTCGATGGCGGGGTGGCCGTTGGGTATCTTAGAAAAATCGTCTTTGCCCATCAACTTCTGTTCCCATTTGAAGGGGCAGTGGTCGGTGGCGACGATCTGCACCAGCCCCTGGTTCAGGCCGGCCCAAAGGGCTTCCTGGTCCTTCTTCTGGCGCAGGGGCGGGCTCATCACCCATTTGGCGCCTTCGGGGTCCTTTTCGTAAAGGGAAGCATCCAGGAGCAGGTACTGTATGCAGGTTTCGACAAATACTTTCTGGTTGCGGGAGGTGGCCTCGCGCACCTGGTTGAGGGCGCCCTCGCAGGTGAGGTGTACAATGTAAGCGGGCACACCGGTGTAATGTGCCATATCCACAAAACGGCCGGAAGCCTCCGATTCGGTGACCTCTGGCTGAGATAGCCAGTGGTACAGGGGCGACAGTTTGCCCGCCGCCCGGTGTTGAGCGATCAGGCTGTCGATCATGTCGCCATTGGTGGCGTGTACGGTCACCATTCCACCCCGTTCTTTCACTTCCTGCATCAGCCCCACCATCTGGCCATCGTCGATCATCAGGGCGCCTTTATAGGCCATGAAGGTCTTGAACGAAGTGATGCCCTCTTTTTCGACCAGCTGCCCCACTTCCTTCCGGGTGTCTTCATTAAAGTCCGTAACCGCCATGTGGAAGGAGTAGTCGCCGTAGCAGTTGCCGTCCGACCGGCCGCGCCAGGCTTCCAGCGCATGGTGAAGGGACTTGCCCTGGGTTTGCAGTATGAAGTCGATGACCATAGTGGTGCCGCCGTGCAGGGCCGCCCGGGTGCCGGTCTCGTAACTGTCGCTGGAATAGGTGCCCATGAAGGGCATATCCAGGTGCACATGTGGGTCGATACCTCCGGGAAAAACGACCTTATCCGCGGCGTCAATGGTTTGGCCCGCCTGGACGTCCAGGTTGTTGCCGATTGCCTCTATGCGTTCTCCTTTAATAAAAATATCCGCCTGGTAGTCGTCCGAAGCAGTGATGACCCGTGCGTTTTTGATGAGGATGGACATACAGTTGAGTTCTTGTTTTCATTGCGTTCGCCTAATTTAGATGATTTTTTTTTAAACTGCCAATGGGCGCGCCACATTTATCTGCCTACAGAGGTCCAGGCACTTACTTCCTAAGAACCCGCACCAGCCCCCAATACAAGGCGAAAGACACAAAAAAGGTCACAAACCAGGCATAAGAGTATACCTCCATCCAGAATCCACCAATGCTTTCCGCCGGAATCAGGTAAACAGTAGCCAGGAAACCGGGTAATACCGGCAACAGGCTGGCCCCAAAAGCGATCCAGGCCCTGCCGTTCCACCCTTTGTAAATACCGTCCACTTTAAACAGCTGCGCCAGATCCAGCTCGGTTTTTCGGATGATGTAATAATCGCAGATCATCACCCCGGCCAGTGCACCCAACAAAGCAGAGTAGGCAATCAACCACACGAAAATATAGCCGTGCGGGTCGGCCAGCAATTTCCAGGGAAAGATCAGAATGCCGATGACACCAGTAATGTACCCGCCCAAACGAAAGCTGATCTTACTGGGCATTATGTTGGCGATGCTGTTGGCAGGCGCCACTACATTGGCCGCAATATTGGTGGACAGGGTGGCGATCGTCAGCCCGATCATAGACAGGGCTACCACCCACGGCGATTCGAACTTGCCAAGCAGTACGACCGGGTCCCAGATGGGTTCTCCGAAAATGATGACCGTCGCACTGGTCACCGCAATACCGATAAAGGAAAACAGCACCATGGTGCCGGGAAGCCCGATGGCCTGGCCCACGATCTGGTCCTTCTGCGTTTTGGCGTAGCGGGTGAAGTCGGGAATGTTCAGGCTCAGCGTAGCCCAGAAACCGACCATGGCGGTGAGCCCCGGCCAGAAGATCTTCCAGAACCTAACGTCCGATTCTTTCGCCAGCAGGTAGGAAGCATCGAGTATGTCACTCATAGAGCCCACCCGGAACCAGGCCCAGAGCAGCAGGCCGACGCCGATCAGCAGCAGGAAGGGCGCCGCCCAGTTTTCCAGCTGTTTGATCGATTCGATGCCCCGGTAGATGATCCACATGTTCATCAGCCAGAACAACAAAAAGCAAAAGAGCTGCCCCAGGTTGAGGCCGATGAAATCACCCAGGTAGGGGCTGTTGGCCAGCCCCGGCCAAATGATGAGCAACAACTGATAGATTGCCGCCCCTCCGATCCAGGTTTGGATGCCGAACCAGCCGCAGGCGACCAGCCCCCGGAGTAGCGCCGCCAGAATAGCGCCATCCACCCCGAAGTTCAGGCGCAGAAAAACCGGCAGGGGAATGCCGTACTTGGCGCCTACATGCGCGTTGAGGATCATGGGAATGAGTACGATGACGTTGCCCAGCAGGATGGTGAGCAACGCCTGCCACCAGTTCATACCTTGCTCGATCAGGCTGCTGGCCAGCATGTAGGTAGGGATACATACGGCCATACCCACCCAGATGGCGGCGATGTTCCAACGGTTCCAGGTGCGTCCGGCCCGCGGTACAGGGGCGAAGTCCTCGCTGTACAACGGGGAGGAACTCACGTCTTCCGTGAGCTCGACAATCTCTTCTTTCATGTGAGGTAGTTTTTTACTGGCTAGAGTGATTTCCCCTGGATTAGGCCATTACAGGAAATCACCCCCCGCCAACACCGGGTTGCTCATGGGATAACTACTCGTTATACCCTGAATTCTCCTGCCTTTTCACGATTAATCAACCACGACCCCCTTCAACGCCCGGCCCACCAACTCCAGCGCCTCTTCCACATCATCTACCGTGGCGGTCAGGGGCGGAGAGATACGAATCACGTTGCCGTACAGGCCGCCTTTGCCGATGAGCAGGCCCTCTTTTTTGCACAGTTCCATGAAATGGCTGGCGGCCTTAGGCGCCGGTTCCTTACTTTGCCGGTCTTTGACGAATTCCAACCCCTGCATCAGCCCCATGCCCCGGACGTCGCCGATGAAGGCGTACTTTTCCGTCAGTCGGCCCAGGCCGGCCCGCAGCACTTTGCCCACCCGGGCCACGTGCTGCGGATCGGCTTCCTTTTCCAGCACCCCCATCGTGGCCAGGGAGGCGGCGCAGGATACCGGATTGCCGCCGAAGGTACTGATGGTCAGGCCGGCCCCGGCGGTGCTCGCGGCAATCTCCGGCCGGCTCATGGTATTGCCCAGCGGGAAGCCGTTGGCGATGCCCTTGGCCATGGTCATGATGTCGGGTTCCACATCCCAATGTTCGATGCCGAACCACTTGTCGCCGGTGCGCCCGAAGCCGGTTTGCACCTCATCGCTAATGAACAGGCCGCCGTAATGGCGGATGATATCGGCAACGATCTTGAAGTACTCGGGTGGAGGGGTGATGAAACCGCCTACGCCCTGTATGGGCTCGGCCAGAAAGGCGGCGATCTTTCCGGAAGTGGTCGTTCTGATAACATCTTCCACATCGTGGGCGCAGGCCATGCCGCAGGAGGGATAGGCCAGCTTCAGCGGGCAGCGGTAACAGTAAGGGTTAATGGCGTGCTTGACGCCCATGATCTGAGTGCCGCCGATCCGCCAGGAAGACTGCCCGGTCAGGCTCATGCCCATGGCGGAACGCCCGCTGTAGCCATGCCGCAGGGCGATGACCTCCTGGTTGCCGGTGTGCGTCCGGGCCAGCATCACCGCCGTCTCATCGGCATCTGTCCCGGAGGTGGTGAAGTAAGAAACCTGCACCCGGCCCGGCGCCAGCTCCGCCATTTTTTCCGCCAGGTTGACGTGCGCCTCGTTGGGGTAGAGGGTGGAAGAGTGGATGAGCTTTTCCGTCTGCTCCCGGGCCGCCTGTGTCACCTCCGGCCGGTTGTGCCCCACGCTGGTAGTCAGAATGCCGCCGAAAAAGTCCAGGTATTTCCTGCCTTCTACATCCCAGACGTACATGCCTTCGCCCCGCTCCAGCGGCAGCGGTTCGGTGTAGTACAAGAGGTGGTTGGGAAACAGGTACTTCTTCTGCTTCTCGAGGATTTCCGCTTTTTTGTCGGTTGTTATTTTTCCGGTTTCCATGGGTAATGGTTGAGTGAAAGCAATAAATTGTTTCGGTGTTCGGGCATTCTGCGAAATCCGGTGCACTTCGATTGGCGGCAATAACCGGCCAGGAACGAGTTCCTGAGGCTACGTCGTCCAATCCGTCCACGCTTCCGGGTTCCATTTGGTAGTGGTTTTTTTCAGCTGCGTCCAGAAAGGGATGGAACTCTTGCCGGTGATATCGCCCACCCCGAAGCGCGACTCGTTCCAGCCGCCGAAGGGGAAGGGCTCCCGGGGTACGGGCACGCCGATGTTGACGCCCACCATCCCGGCGCTGACTCTTTCGATGACGTATTGCGCCAGGCCGCCGTTCTCGGTAAAAACGGAAGAGGCGTTGCCGTAATTGGAGCTGTTCTCGATCCGGATCGCCTCGTCGACATCATCGGTGCGCAGGATAGCTAACACCGGGCCGAAGACCTCCTCTTTGGCGATGGCCATTTCCGGGGTAACATAGTCTATAACGGTCGGCCCCACGTAAAAGCCGCCGTCCTTCCCCGGTACGGTAGCGTTTCGGCCGTCCACCAACACTTTGGCGCCGGCGGTTTCCGCTTCGGTAATATAGCGTTCTATTCGCTCTTTGGCCTCCTTGCTGATGACGGAGCCCAGGTTTTTCCCCGGCACGATCCTGCGGGCCTCCGCACAGATTTGTTGGATGATGTGATCCGTTTTCCCTACGGCCACCATGGCCGAAGCGGCCATGCAGCGTTGGCCGGCGCAGCCCGCCATGGAAGCCGCAATATTGGCGGCGGACATTTCCGGGTTGGCGTCCGGCAATACGATAAGGTGGTTCTTGGCGCCACCCAGGCAAAGGGCGCGTTTGAGATGGGAGGTGGCCTGCCGGTAGACGATGCCGGCCACCCGGGTGGAGCCGACAAAGGTCACGGCATGGATGCCCGGATGGGCGCAGATCGCTTCAACGATTTCCTTATCGCCGTTTACAATATTAAATACGCCATCCGGCAGGCCGGCTTCTTTCAGCAGGCCGGCGATCTTCTGGGCGCTGAGCGGCACTTGTTCAGAGGGTTTCAGTATCATACAGTTGCCCAGGGAGAGGGCGTTGGGAATCGTCCACAAAGGCACCATGAACGGGAAGTTGAACGGGGTAATGGAGGCGACAATTCCAATAGGAAGGTGAGAAGTGCGGCATTCCACCCCTTTGCTCACTTCCTGCACCTCGTCGGTGATGATCTGGGGCAGCGAGCAGGCGAACTCCGACAATTCGATGCCTTTGAGTACTTCCGCCTCGGCCTCTTCGTACGTTTTGCCGTTTTCAATGCGCACCAGGTTGGCCAGTTCTTCTTTTTGTTCTTCCAGTAAAGCCCGAAAGCGGAAGAAAACCTGCACTCGTTCTTTCAAGGTCCGGGCCGACCATTCTTTAAAGGCCCGGCCGGCCGCCTGCACGGCCTGGCCAAGAACTTTTTTATCCGATAGGGTAACGGAAGAAATGGTGCTGCCGTCCAGCGGACTGATGACGGGCAGGGAGCGGGAGCCGTTTTGCTGAAATTCGCCGGCAATATAGTTCCTGGCCTCGGGATAGGATAGGATGGGTATGCTCATTGTTTAATGGTTTAAGTTGGTAGGGAACCATTAAATATAAGCGCTTTGGGTCAATGAAACAATTGGATTACCCAAAGACTTGGCAAGATTTTCGAATAGACGAATTCCCCGCAGGCTTGTCAAGTTAAAAATTCACTATACAAGGAGGGCTTTTACTGGCACAGAGACATTTAATTCAGATATGGGAATTTCATCTTCCGGAAAAAAAATATCCCGGGAACGATACTGGCTCTTGAACGGAGACCGGTAAACTTCAATCTCCCTTTTTTCGACATTAATGATCCAATATGCCGGAATCTGGCCGGTTGCATAGATAGGCAGTTTTGACTGGCGGTCTATTTCCAGGGAAGAATCGGCCACTTCTATGATCAGGAAAACTTCCTCCGCAGTAGGATGTTTGTCAGCGTAGTAGTTTTCTTTCCTTTTTACTATTGCAATATCCGGCTCCGGTTCGGAAAAGTCATTCATGATCACCGGATTTTGAGCCCTCACTAAAGCGATTCCCGAAAGTATTTTTCTCAGGAATTCATCAGTTTTGTCCACACAAGCGGCATGCTTGCTTCCAATTGGGCTCATTTTAATGATTTTGCCATTCAACAATTCAACCCGGTCATCCGGCTTCAGGATGCCTGCCTCCGCCATTTTGTGGTATTCATCCACAGTAATTAACCGTTGGTCCAGTAGGATTTCCATGAATTTCGATTGAATTTACCGTTCAATATAGAAAGATTTGGCTTTAAATGGAAGGCCACTTTGACCATCGTCACTTCTGAAGCTTCAAACCAGCTTACCCCGAAACCTCTGTGGGTTAGCCTCCTGCATGATCTTGTAAACCGTTTCGAACACATCCTCCGGGCCGGGCTTGCTGAAGTAATCGCCATCCGAACCGTAGGGGGGGCGGTGTTCGCGGGCGGTGAGGGTAGCGGGGGCCGAATCCAGATATTGATATCCGCCCTGCTTTTCCAGCACTTCCCTCATCATGAAAGCGGTGGCGCCCCCGGGTATGTCTTCATCCATGAACAGGACGCGGTTGGTCTGCTTCAGGGACGCCAGAATGCGGTGCTCCAGATCGAAGGGGAGCAGGGTCTGTACGTCGATCAATTCAACGGAAATGCCCTGTTTCTCCAGCAGTTCGATGCCGGCCTCGGCCACCCGGACGCAGGAGCCGTAGGTCACCAGTGTCAGGTCGGAGCCCTTCTTCAGCACTTCCGGCGCCCCCAGAGGAACGGTGTACTCGCCGATATTTTCCGGCATGGGCTCTTTGAGGCGGTAGCCGTTGAGGCATTCGATGACAAGGCCCGGGTCATCCGACTGCAAGAGGGTATTGTACATGCCGGCGGCCTGAGTCATGTTGCGGGGCACGCATACGTAGATGCCCCGCAGGGAATTAATCACCATTCCCAGGGGCGAACCAGCATGCCAGATCCCTTCCAGGCGGTGCCCGCGGGTACGGATAATGGCCGGCGCCTGTTGCTGGCCGTTGCTGCGGTAGCGCACCGTGGCCAGGTCGTCCATCAGCGGTTGAAGGCCATAAATGAGGTAATCGAGGTATTGAATCTCGGCAATAGGGCGAAGGCCGCGCATAGCCATACCGATTGCCTGGCCCATGATGGTGGCTTCGCGAATGCCCGTGTCGAAAACACGTTCTTCACCGTACTTCTTCTGCATGCCGGCAAAACCCTGGTTGACATCGCCGATCTTGCCCACATCTTCACCGAAAGCGAAGAGCTCGGGGCGTTGCGACAGCGCCTTATCGAAAAAAGCGTTGAGAATCTCGTAGCCATTTTTCAGCTGCGGATTGTCGGGATATGCCGGCGGTACGGCCGGTACTTTAAGCGCCGAGCGGGGCGAATTGCTGTAAAGGTGGGTATGATAACGCCGGTTGGCCGTTTGGTACACCCGGGCGATCCAGTCCGCCAATTCCTGTTCAACGGGCTGCCCGGCGCCCATGAGCTGGAAGTACATTCGCCGGGCATTCTGCGTCAACTCGCTGATCAGAGGGGAGGTAAGGCTTTTCAGTTCCCCCTGGATGGCATCCATCTCGCCGCCGTCAGATGGTATCCGGGAATAGAGGGCCAGCAGGGATTTGAGGTTTTCTTTGATCGGGGTATTGAATGCTTTCCAGGCCCGGTCACGGCAATGCTTAACATAAGTTTTGGCCTCCTTCCTGATCTTTTCCAGCTCTTCCTGAGTCGCAATGCCTTCCTTTATCATCCAGTCGGCCATCAACAGAATGCAGTCTTTTTCTTTTTCCCACTGCAGGCGCTCTTTGGTCTTGTAGCGTTCATGAGAACCAGAAGTAGAGTGGCCCTGCGGCTGGGTTACTTCCTGAATGTGGAATAAAGCAGGCGTATGAGTGGTTCGCATCTTCTCGACCGCAGAGGTGTACAATTTCACCAGAGCGGGATAGTTCCAGGCTTTGGCGGTGTAAATCTCCATACCGGTGCGCCCCCCCTTTTCGATCTGGAAACCAGCCAGCGCCGCTGAAATGCTGCTTTTGGTAGTTTGGTATTCAATAGGTACAGAAATGCCGTATCCGTCATCCCAGACGGAGATAGCCAGGGGTACTTTCTGGACGGCAGCGGCATTTACGGTTTCCCAGAAGACGCCTTCAGAAGTAGAAGCATCGCCGATGGTGCAGAAACAAACTTCCCGGCCCTGGTGAGAAAAGGTAGTCCCGGAAGCCAATTCCCCGCTTTCCCGGTATTTCCGGGAGGCCAGCGCCAGGCCCAGGGCCCGCGCCATCTGGCCGGCCGTGCTGGAAATATCGGCGCTGATGTTGTAGGCGGCCAGGTGATCGGCCCAGTCTCCGTTTTCATCAATAGTGGGGGTTGCGAAATGGCTGTTCATCTGCCGGCCGCCGGAGAAGGGGTCATTTTCGGCATCGGCGTAGAGCTGGGCGAAGAAGTCTTCGACTGAACACAAGCCCAGCGCGAACAGAAGGGTTTGGTCGCGGTAATATCCGCTGCGCCAGTCTCCTTTTCGGAAAGCCCGGGCCATAGCAACCTGCGGGACTTCCTTGCCGTCGCCAATGATGCCGAATTTAGCTTTACCGGTCAATACCTCTTTCCGGGCAAGAATGCTGGCTTCACGGCTGACACAGCAAATTTCAAAATCGCGAAGAATGGACGCCCGGGAGAGCTCACTATCTGTAGTGGCGGGCTCATTTACGGTCAGGTGGTCTAACATAAGCTCGTCTGGTTAAATTTGGTTAATCTGGTAGGATTTCCGCTCTTTTGCGAAATAAAATTTCTTAAGGCTTTTAATTGTTACCGCGAATATACAAAAAATTCTGTACATTCTAAAGCAAATAGAATACAATTCAGCGGCCTTAAATGTTCATATTGAAGCGGTTAAAGCTGCCGGGGTTGTCTTTTCGCCGGCCCGCATTTTGCTCTCTCCTGGATTAATTTGACAGAATAGTGGCCACGGGAACAGATCATCGTCAATAGAATAAAAAACCCGAACAGGCTTTGGTTTAGAGTGTGTTCAAATTTCGTTTTTGGAGATAAAATCAGTCATTTTTTTGCTTAAGCGAGGCATCCCGCTTTTCTGAAAAAGCGGGAGAGTTTAGCCTTAGTTAAATGAGGATTTGAGGAACGAAGCATAAGCGAAAAAGCGGCGATTTTAGCCCGAAGTATGAAATTTGAACACACTCTTAACATCTCATTAACCATTTCTCAAATACAAAACTTTTTTTTTGCCCTGGAGTACAGTATTTTTGTCCTAACTTAATTAATAAATTAAAAAAAATTGTGATGAAGAAATTACTTTCAGCTTTGGCGATGCTGCTATTGGTAGCTGCCGTAGGATATAGCCAGGATGACGTAGCCGCTACAGCCCAGGCTGCTGATTCACAGGACGGCCCGGTAATGGCATTCGAAACGGAAACCGTTGACTATGGTGTCATCGAACAGGGGTCTGACCCTTACCGCGTTTTCAAGTTCACGAATACCGGTAATGCCCCCCTGATCATTACAAATGCCAAAGGAAGCTGCGGTTGTACCGTACCCACTTACCCGAAGGAGCCCATTGGCCCGGGTGAAACCAGCGAAATCAAGGTGCGCTATGATACTAACCGGCTCGGCAAATTCACCAAGCGGGTAACGCTGACCACCAATGCCGGTGAAGAGAAGCAAATGCTGACCATTCAGGGTGAGGTTGTTCAGAAAGCGGAAGAACCGGCCGGCCTGCCTGAGAATGAAGGCAATATGTTCAACAACAACTAAAAAGGACAGCAGGATCGTCAACCTGCATCCGCTATCCTTCAATACATAAAAAGCCCCGGGAGCATTTCCCGGGGCTTTTTTGTTTAGCAACATTTTCCGCCTTTATTTGTCTGCAAAAGGGAACGGAATTGGGGTATAGAAACAAAAAACCCTTGCTCAAAAGAAGCAAGGGCCTCTAACCCAAACAAATAAACACAAAAACTACTTTTTAAGATTCTACAAACATAGGATGTTTTCTAATAAAAGACAACTGGCTACTATTTTTTTTTGTAACACCGTTCATTCCTATATTTAGGATTAGCCCTTTGTTTAAGTTGGTTTACAAGAAATTTGTTGTGACAAACACGCTGGTTTTCCTTGGCAACTTCAAAGTCACAGTTTGTCTTGAATCATGAATCTTTGCCTTATATGACATTTTCACAAAATTAGTGACATAGAAAATTAGACACTAACATGATCCTACTGCTTTCTCCTTCCAAAACCCTGGATTATTCAGAGCCGGAACACCGGCTTTATTCTCAACCGCGATTACTGGAAAAAAGCGAGTTCCTGGTAGATTTACTCCGCGAAAAGTCGGAAGAAGAGCTAAAGAACCTGATGAAAATCAGCGACGAGCTGGCTGCCGTCAACGCTGAACGATACCAGGATTTTGAAACCCCATTTGACCTCACGAATGCGAAACAGGCCCTCCTGGCTTTTAAGGGAGACGTCTACCTGGGCCTGGAAGCCGCCGATTTGGGCCCGGCAGACCTGGAATTTGCCCAGTCACACCTTCGGATACTTTCCGGCCTGTACGGGCTCCTGCGCCCGCTCGACCTGATGCAGCCCTATCGGCTGGAGATGGGCGCCCGCCTGCAGATTGGAAAGAACAAAGGCCTTTACAATTTCTGGGGAGAAGAGATTACCCGCCTGCTCAATGAGGACCTGGATGCCACCAACGGGAAAGCCGTTGTCAACCTCGCTTCCCGGGAGTACTTTTCCGCGGTTAAGCCCGCGCTGTTAAAAGGGCGCTTATTTCACATTCATTTCAAAGAAAACCGCAAAGGTGCTTATCAGGTCATTGCCTTTTACGCCAAGAAGGCCAGAGGCGCTATGGCGAGCTACGCGATTCGGAACCGAATCGAAAACCCGGAAGCACTTAAAGGCTTTGACTGGGAAGGCTATGCTTTTAACGAAGCGCTATCCTCGGATTACGAGCTAACCTTCACCCGATAGTTCACAGGGCTTCGGTCAGCCGCAGGTAATCCCGGATGGTTGTCAGGTAATACCCCCGGGTGTTTTTGCTTTCCATCAACGGCGCCCAGGTAGAATCGGCGGCGAGGGCATTCAGCTGATGCCCGGCCAGCAGGCTCTCATAGAGCTGGAGCGCCAGTTCATACTGCTTGTCAACATTCGCCGGCTGCAGTCGGTACAGGCCGCTATCCTTCTCGCCCTGCCACCTGACTGTCAGGGGCTGTGCCCAGGGTTGGCCAAAATCCACGGGTTCCAGGAAAATAAAAGCTTCATCCTCCAACCAGTTATTGGCGATAACCGGTATGAGCACATGCTCCTTTGCCGGTTGGCTGAATTGCCGCAGCCGGTAGAGCTCGATGCGGGCGCCCGGCTGTTCGCTTTGCTCGTAGTAGGTGCTGCGTATATTTTTGAAATATAGCAAAGAAGGGGCGGTCGTTCGGTATGGCGAGCCGGCAGAGGCTTCACTTTTGGTGCTTTCCGGCCCGGTGCATCCCGCCAGCAGGATACAAAGAGTGCTGAAAAGAATATTTTTTTTCATAGATTTAGAGCTTTGCAATGTAAAAAACACATTCCGAACAATATGCAGACCGTAAAGTTTTTGGCTGCAGCCGCTCTATCCGTCGCCCTGGCTGTACTCGCAACTACGCACCAGCCATTTGGCTCGAAGCTTCCGGCCCTCGGCCCTTTGTTCAGCCCTTTTACCGGTTTTTGGCAAAACGCCGAACCGTTGGGAACCCATCCGGACCGAGCGCCCTCTTTTCCCGAACTGGAAGCGCCGGTGCGGGTAGCCTTCGATGAACACATGGCGCCGCACATTTTTGCTGAGAACCTGCACGACGCGGCTTTCGTGCAGGGATATATTACCGCCAAAGACCGGCTGTGGCAGATGGACTTTATTTCGCGCGCCGCAGTAGGCCGCATATCGGAGATAATCGGAGAACAGGCGCTGGAATACGACCGGAATCAGCGGAGGAAGGGCATGTTGCTGGCCGCCGAGAACGCACTGAAGGGATGGAGCCGTTCTGCCGAAGAACTGGCCCTGCTCGAGGCCTACGCGGCTGGCGTCAATGCTTATGTCAACAGCCTTCAACCGGCGAGCTACCCGCTGGAATTCAAGCTGATGGGCTACGCGCCTGAACCCTGGGCGCCGTTGAAGTGCGCCATTTTTTTCAAGTACATGGCTGAAAGCCTTTGTTTTCGAAATGACGACCTGCCGGCCACCAATACGCTGGCCCTGCTGGGGCCGGAGCTCTTTGCCCAGCTGTTCCCGGAAAAAGACCCCCAACAATCGCCCGTCATCCCCGAAACCGTCAACTGGGACTTTGAAACCATTCCGCTGGAACGCGAAGCCGCGCCCTCCCCCGAAATGATGAGCGGCCTGATCCCCCACCGGCAGCTACCGCAGGCGCCGAAAGGCATCGGCAGCAACAACTGGGCCGTAGCCGGCCGTAAGACGGCCAGGGGCAACCCCATTCTTTGCAATGACCCCCACCTCGGCCTCCGGCTGCCGGCAATCTGGTACGAGCTGCAGTTGTCCCTCCCGGGTATTAATGCCTATGGCGTTTCTTTGCCTGGCGTGCCGGGCATCATCATCGGCTTTAACGAACAAATAGCCTGGGGAGTGACCAACGTCGGCCATGATGTGGTGGACTGGTATAAGATTCAATGGGCAGATGAGGAGAAAAACACCTACCACTACGGAGGGCAGACAAAGGTGGCCAGCCGCCTCGTGGAAGTGATCAAGGTACGCGGAAGAAAGGAGCCGGTGCTGGACACCGTTAAATATACCATCTGGGGGCCGGTTGTGCACGAAGCGGAAGGGCCTCGCCAGGATATGGCGATGCACTGGCTGGCGCTGGAGGCGCCCGAGCCCAAGCCTTTCTATGAGATGGGCGCCTTCCTCGGGCTGATGAGGGGGCAGAGCATGGAGGACTATACCGCCGCCCTGAAGGGCTACGAAAGCCCGGCCCAGAATTTCGCCTTCGCCAGCCAATCCGGGGATATTGCGATTACGGTGAATGGCGACTTGCCGTTAAAAAGAGATCAGCAGGGCCGGTTCGTCCAGGATGGCAGCGATCCGGAAAATGCGTGGTTCGGCTTTATACCCCGGGATCAGGTCCCCCAGGTGCGCAACCCGGAGCGGGGCTTCGTCGCTTCGGCCAACCAGAATAGCACCGGCGCCAGCTATCCCTATTATTACAATGGCCGGTTCGACCACTACCGCGGGCGGTACATCAACCGCCGCCTGGAAGAGATGGACAGTATCACCGTGGAAGATATGATGGGCCTGCAACTGGACAATTACAGCATCCTGGCGGAAGAAGGCGCTCCTCTGTTGCTCGGCCTGCTGGATTCAACTACCTCGGGCCTGCGCACCCATCCCGAAATACAAGCGCTGCGCCAATGGGATTTCCGCTTCGAAAAAGAAGCTACCGCTCCCGTGCTCTTCGATCGCTGGCTGGATGAAACCCACCGGCTTGCTTTCGATGAGCTATCTGGCCTGGAAGATTCTGTAGAAGTTTTGATCCCGGAAAAATGGGTGCTGTTGAGTTTGCTCCGCTCTCAACCCGATCATGCGATCTTTGACATTCAGGGAACCGCCGGCCGGGAAACCGCCGCTGAGGTAGTGCTCAAGGCGCTCGAAGCCGTTATCCAGGATGGGAAGGGCGAGAACTGGAGCGCCTACAAGAATACCCACATTGACCACCTGGCGCGGATCGGGGCCTTTTCTTCCGGCTTTATCGATGTCGGCGGGTTCGCAGATGCCCCCAATGCCATAAAAGAAGGCCACGGCCCCTCCTGGCGGATGGTGGTGGAACTGAGCGATCCGGTGCAGGCCTATGGCATCTACCCCGGCGGCCAATCGGGCAACCCGGGCAGCCCCTATTACCAAAGCATGGTGGAGCAATGGGCCCAGGGCGCCTACAACCCGCTCTTCCTGATGAAAGGCCCGGGGGACCGCAGCCAGCCGATACGCTATATGGTGGCGTTTGAACCGAAAGGCCAGGAGTAAGGTGTATTTCTTCCTGCTACTTCCTAAGACTGTTTAAACGTGCGTAAGGGTAAGGGTGTAAGCGGTGTTCGGAATTCGGCAGGACACTCTGGGGACTGCGGTGTTCGGAATTTGGAAGTTCGCTATTCGGTAGGACACTCCGGGAACTGCGAACCTGCGAACCGCGAACCTGCGAACTGCGGTGTTCGGTAGGACACTCTGGGGACTGCGGTGTTCGGAATTCGGAAGTTCGCTATTCGGTAGGACACTCCGGGAACTGCGAACCTGCGAACCGCGAACCTGCGAACTGCGGTGTTCGGTAGGACACTCTGAGTACTGCGAACCGCAAACCGCGGCGGGCCATCGACCTTGCACTTTTTCACTCTTACACGCTAACCCATTCGGCCATATAGCCCCCTTCATCAGAGACCTGACTTTTCTAAAAAATTGCACCTTCCAATTTCTGGTTAATCTTTATTATTGCTGATAAAAAAGTATGAAAAAACGCTCTGTTAAGGTGCTGCTTATCGCAGGCCTGACTATCCTCTCCGCCGGATGGGCCACGGCTCAATGGACGCCCTTTTCCACCGGCGCCACCAATGGTTTCATTGTAGAATTTGCCGAACACGAAGGTTCTGTTTATGCCTGTGGTTTCTTCACCCGCATCGGCGGCGTACAGGCCAACCACATCGCCCGCTGGAATGGCGCAACCTGGGAACCTGTAGGCGGCGGCCTGCCCGATGAAGGGCATAGCATGTTGTCCTTCCAGGGCGCCCTGCACGTGGCCAAGTATGAGTGGAATGCAGACTCCAACTACCTCTTTCGATGGAACAGCGGCATTTCCACCTGGAGCCGCCTGGGCAGCGGCTTTTACCTGACCACTGCCGAACCCGGTTTTTCCAGCAACACTCCTTCCCTGTACGCCCTGGCTGAATATGAAGGCCAATTGATCGTCGCCGGCGAATTTGACCGCATCGGGGCAGACACCATCAGTGGGATCGCCGCCTGGAACGGTGTGAAATGGGAACCATTGGCCAAGGGCTTCGCCGGGTATATTGAAGGCGGGCCGGAGATTATGTACCCCCACTCTATGGTAGTGCACGAAGGCTGGTTATACGCCGCCGGCAATTTCAAAACGGCGGGCGAGGTGGAAGTGAACGGCATCGCCCGCTGGAACGGCAGCTTGTGGGAAGCCGTCGGCGCAGGCTTCAACGGAGCTGTGTACGGAATCGAAATTCACAATGGCGAACTTTACGCCGGCGGGGCCTTCACCCAATCCGGTGAAAATGAGCTGGGTTTCATCGCCAAATGGAACGGTAGTGAATGGATCAACCCGGGCATAACGATTGATTACGCCTCTACCCCACCCTTCCCCTTCGCACACACGCTCCGAAGCATCAACGGTAGTTTGTATGTACTCGGCGGTTTCGACCAGTGCACGGACGCCAATGGCAACGACATCCCCTGCGGTGGCATCCTCGCCTTCGACGGGGAAAACTGGGACGGAATGGATGGCGGCCTGGCGGGTGAGGCGGAGGCCATTATTCCCTACGGTGAGGGCATCCTGGTAGGCGGTTTCTTCAATCAGGCCGGCGGTGTGAATGTCAATAATATGGCGCTGTGGGGGGTGCTTTCCTCAACTACAGAATCCCATTCTGAAATAGACGTACAGGTTTTTCCCAACCCGGTGCAGGAAGCCTTCTACCTTCAACTGCCGGAAGGGATGGCCGATTGTGAGTATATCTTATATGATGCGATGGGCCGGCCGGTACGGCAGGGGCGCCATTCCAGACACCGCCCAATATCCACAAAGGGCCTGGCGGCGGGGATGTACTGGCTACAGGTGAGGACAGGTACAGGTGTCGCAATGAAAAAGGTGATGGTGGGTAAGGCCGAATGAGGGGGCGCAAGGGAAAACCCGGCTCTGACATAAATACATTGATGCAATTGCTTACCTTGTCCAAAGTAAATCCTAGGACAAGATGAAGGGCCGGGCCTTGTACTGTTTTCTGCAATGTTGTATCGTGGTTGGCTTACTGGCCTAAAGCCGGAGGGGGCGATGGCGCAAGCCGTATGGCCCACCGGCGTCCCCATACCCCAGGGAAATGGATCAACCCCGATTCGGTCGCGAAACCCAAAACCGTCCCGGCAGGAATACCCAAAGTAATACCTGCCCACCCCAATGTACGCATTGCCGGAACGCCCCAGGTGGTAGCCATACCCAAAGACCTCATCGTCATCACTCCCGGCAAAGACGGCATCCCTTTGCCCGATACGATCAAAATAGAGGGCATAGTAGTGCCTGCCCTTCAGCCTCCGCCCATACCCGCCCTGCCGCCAAAAAAGAATGAAGGGTCCGTTTACGATATTCAATTCCTGGATGTGGACCAGGGCCTGGGTTCCAATAATATTACCTCCATGATCGAGGACAAGCGGGGCCAGCTGTGGTTCGGAACCGTTGGGGATGGCGTGAACCGGTATGATGGACAGCACTTTTTCCATTACACCACAAATGAAGGCTTAATCGATAACCTCGTCTTTTCTATACTGGAAGACAGCCGCGGCGATTTGTGGTTCGGGAACTGTGGCGGCGGCGTTAGCCGGTATGATGGCAAAAGTTTTACGCAATTCAACCTGGAAGGCAATCCGCATAATTGCATCAGTAATCTATTTGAAGATAGCCAGGGCAATATTTGGCTGGGGAGTTTTACGGATGGCGTCACCCGCTACGATGGAACCCACTTTATCCAATACACGGAAAAACAAGGCCTGAGTAACAACAACATCCAGTCTATTGAAGAGGACCGGCAGGGCAATTTATGGTTCGGTACTGCCAATGGGTTGAACCGGTTCGATGGTGTGAGCTTTACCCGATACACAACAAATGAGGGTTTGGTTGGTGATGTCATTTTGTCTATTGAGGAAGACCGCCAGGGCCGTATCTGGTTGGGCACCCACAGAGGAATCAGCCGGTACGATGGGCAGAGCTTTACGAATTACACGGTAAAGGAAGGACTGAATGCCCCCTTTATCCGTTGCATAAGGGAAGACAGCCGGGGCCTTTTGTGGTTGGGCACCCATGGCGGCGGTGTGAGTTGTTTTAATGGAAAGGCCTTCACCTCTTTCACCAAAAATGAGGGCTCAAATAGCAATAGTTTCAATTTTGTAGTGGAAGACAGCCGGGGCGGCCTTTGGATGGGGGGTGGAAATGGGGTATGCCGCCTGGATATCAGAAGTTTTGTAAATTTTACGGGAAAAGAAGGCTTAGCATTCAATGCTGTTTCTTCCATCATTGAAGACCGCCAGGGCAACCTGTGGTTTGGAACGTCCAACGGCGCCCTTCAATACGACGGCGCCCGTTTTTTACATTTCACCCAAAAAGAGGGCCTGGGGCTGAGGGGCGTCGAGGCCATCCTGAAGGATAACCAGGGCAGCATCTGGTTTGGCGGCGGCGGCGGGGCGACCCGGTATGACGGAAAAAACTTCACCCATTATTCAGAAAAGGAAGGCTTAAGCGACTTTAGAGTCCTGTGCATGCTGGAGGACAGGCAGGGTGATATATGGTTGGGGACGGAGCGGGGCGGCCTAAGCCGTTTTGATGGAAAGAGCTTTACCCATTTTACCGAAAAAGAAGGCCTGAGCTTCAACAAGGTTTTTTGTATGATAGAGGGCCGGCAGGGAGGCCTGTGGTTCGGAACCTACGGCGGCGGGATCAGCTACTATGATGGCAACAATTTCACCCATTATTCCGAAAAAGAAGGCCTGAAGGGTAATGCCATTATATCTCTGTTCGAAGACAGCCGGGAGAGGCTCTGGATCGGAGTGGAAGGAGGCGGAGTCAACCTTTACAACCCCAACGGCGATCGGGGCAGTTTCACCTATTACACCACCAAAGACGGCCTAAGTCACAATTTTACCAGATCCATCCTGGAAGATGGCCAGCACAGGATATGGCTGGGAACCAGAAGAGGTATCAGTGTAATGGTTCCGCAGCCGGAAGCGCCTTTGTCCGGCGAACCCGGCCCATATCAATGCTTCACTTTCGGAAAAGAAGATGGATTAAATACCAGAGAAAACAGGATCGTCGATGGTTTTTCAGATAGCCGGAACCGCATCTGGTGGGGAACCGGCAGTGGGATTACCATGCTGGATCTCAACCAATTTGAACTGCCTTCCCAGCCTCCCCGCATCCTGCTGGACCATATTGAGATGGAGCAGGCGTTCATTGATTTTCGGCGGTTGAGCGATACTACCTACCTCCATACGTTCTCTTTTGGAGAGTACCTCGCCCGGGCTTTCGACAGCATCGTTCCTTTCTTCAACTACCCGGTTAATATGAGGCTGCCTCATTACATCAACGACCTCGCCTTTCATTTTACAGGTATCGATTGGGCGGCGCCACACAAACTACAGTACAGCTATCAACTAGAATACCTGGACGAAGGATGGAGCCCCCACCAAAGAAAGCAAGATCGAATTCCGCAACCTGCCCTTTGGCACGTTCACTTTCAAAGTCCGGGTATCTACCAAGCCCATACTGGAGCAAACCTTTTGAGTACCGTTTCACCATCCGTCCGCCCTGGTATCGCACCTGGTGGCCTACGCCCTGTGGGCTACCCTGCTGTCCGGCAGCCTGTACGCTTTCTATCGCTTCCAGCTTACCGCCAACTACTTCATACTGAAGCCCGTCGGCTGCGGGAGCTCGACGCCGTCAAAAACCGCCTGTACACCAACATCACCCATGAATTCCGCACCCCACTCACCATCATCAAAGGCATCGCTACCAGTTGCAACCAAAGGTTGAATACAAGGTAAGGGAGGAGCTGAAACGCATCCAGCACAACGGACAGCATCTGCTCAACCTGGTCAACCAGATGCTCGACCTGGCCAAACTGGAAAGCGGCGGCCTGTCCGTGAATAAAGTTCAGGGCGATGTGATGCCCTTTCTGAAATACCAGCTCGAGTCTTTCCACTCCCTGGCCGACGTCAAAAACATCACCCTTCAATTTCACTCAACCGAAGATGGCATCCTGATGGACTTCGACCCCGGAAAGCTGCAACAGATCGTGAGCAACCTGCTGTCCAACGCCATTAAGTTTACACCAGAAGGCGGAGCAGTAGAGATGAGGGTGGGCCGTTGTCAGTTGCCGGGCGCCGGTTCAATCAATAGAGGCAACTTAGGCATTCGGCAAAAAGCCACCAACCATCCACTCAAATCTGGCGGCTACCTCTCTATTGCCGTTATCGACCAAGGGCAGGGGATTCCTGAAGATAAGCTGGATAAAATTTTTGACCGCTTCTACCAGATAGATGATTCGGCAACCCGCTCCGGAGAAGGTACGGGCATCGGCCTCACCCTGGCCAAAGAACTGGTGAAACTTTTGGGTGGGAGAATTGAAGTGGAAAGCGAATTGGGGAAAGGAGCTACATTCAATGTTTTCTTGCCGATTGCAAATGAAGCAGATGCTATGGATGCTCCCTCGGCTGGCGCCTTTGCCGATACTATTGATCCTGTCGCAGAGCAAACAATAGCATCCATAGCATCCACAGCATCTAAAGCACCCACAGCACCCACAGCATCCCCCCCCATTGCCACCCTCCTCATCATCGAAGACAACGTCGACGTCACCCACTACCTCTCCACCCTCCTTCGGCGCAATTATCGGCTCCTCACCGCTCCCAACGGGAAAGCAGGCATGGACGTAGCGTTGCAGGAAATACCCGATATCATCCTTTGCGATGTGATGATGCCGGAGATGGACGGTTACGAAGTATGCCGAAGGCTGAAAGGCGGCCTGCCAACCAGCCACATCCCCATCATCCTGCTTACCGCCAGGGCCGACTTCGACTCCCGCATGGAAGGCCTCGAGCAGGGGGCGGATGCCTACCTGGCCAAGCCTTTTGAAGAAAAAGAATTGAAGGTACACCTGAAAAGGTTGCTGGAAAACCGGGAACGGATGCGGGAGTATTACACCTCCAACGGATTCATCGGCCGAAAAGCGCGGCCGCCCGCCGGAGAAGGCCACCCCTCCCCTGCCGACCGGGAATTTTTCGAAAAACTCCTGGCCGCCGTCGAGGACAACCTCAGCGACCAGGACTTCGGCGCTGAGCAGCTGGCCGATGCGCTCTTCGTCAGCTACGCCACCTGCCTGCGCAAGGTGAAGGCGCTCACCAACTGCACGGTCAAGGAGTACATCCGGCAGATCCGCATCCACCGGGCGGCTCAGCTGCTGCTGGAGGAGCCGGGGCGTAACATCGGCGCCATCGCGGGAGATACGGGTTTTAATTCGAATACCCACTTCACCCGGGAGTTCCGGAAGGTGATGGGGTGTACGCCGACGGAGTATCGGGCGGGATAAGGAAATATATTGAAATGTATAGAAATGCCTGTCCTGAAGAATAACAAGGCTTGTAATTCCACCGGCCAGGCATTTCCACATTTCTATACGTATCTGTGCATTTCAGGTCTTCTACTGCTTCACAAACCTCCCCGTATACACCACTCCATCCACTGCCGCTTTCACCAGGTACATGCCTTGGGGCAGCCCTTTCACATCCAGCAGTTCGCCGTTGCGGATCAATCGCCGGGCCACCAATTGGCCCTGAGCGTCCATCACCTGGGCTTGGAATGCCTGTGGGGCGGCTATCGGCAATTCAACCTTCAGGAAGGCGCCTGCGGGGTTGGGCGCCAGGCCGATAGAGGCTTCCGCCAGGGCCTCCCTAGCGCCAACCATAAAGGGGCTTTCATAAGCGCCGATGTCTACTGCATTGCCTCTCACGCGGTCGTTGCCGGCCAGGTCCAGGCCAGGCATATCCTCATAGGCTACCCCGGCATCTATCGCAGGGCTGCCCTGCATCAGGTGGTATTCTGCATCCAGCATCGGGTCAGTGGAAGGCTGATCGGTGTTGTTGAGCCAGCCATCCAGGCTGCTGTCGAAGATGAGATTGCCGCCGTTGGAAGTGACAGCAGCATCTTCTAAAAGGTCTGTAAATTCAGGGCTGTTGGGGTTATACAGGATCGTGTTTTGCAGCGTAAGGCCACTCAAACCGGCCAGCTCGACACCGCCGCCGGTATTATCGGCAACGGTGCTATTGATCAGTTCCAGATCGGGGAACAATTCCATGGAAATGGCGGCATTACTGCTGCTGTTACCGGCAATGAGGCTGTTTTCGATCCGGCAGGAAGCGTTTTCAGGAAACGGTGCATTCGCCATCGCAATATAGGCTTCAACCGCCCCTCCATCCGGGCTTTGGTTGTTGATGATGTGGGAATGTTTGATGATTACATGATGATCACCACTGTGGGGATTGATCAGTAGGCCCCCTCCCCTTTCGTCAGCAGTATTGCCATCGAGGATGCAGTTATCAACCAGGAAATTGGCGGTCGCCCCTTCATTGCTCCAAAGTATAGGGCGCCCCTTCTCTGCCTTCATTAGCAATAAAAGTACTATTGGTTACACTGTATTCTCCGGAAGGAGCATCCTCATATCCGGCATATACGGCAAGCCCACCGATAAAATCGGAAGCATTTTGTTCAAAATGACAGCTGTCAATTAATACCGTTCCATAGCTCGTGGCAAAATCACTGGTCACATCCATCGCTCCTGAACCTGCATCACTGCTATTTTCCAGGAAGGTTAAATTCCGGAATTCCAGATTGGAACCATTCCCGGCAATAAACGTACTCAGCCCACCACCATAACCGGTAGAAGTGTTCCTCTGGAATTCACAATCGCGCATCAAATAAGAATTGTTCTCCGTATTTGGCCAATCGGTGATATGTGCGCCTCCTCCGCTCTGCCCCCAGCCGGGTTGCAGATTGGTTGAAATATTCTCTGTAAACCGGCAATCCGATATGGTAAAAGAATTATTATCAGACCTTGCCTCGAAAAAGAAGCCGCCGCCAAAGCTGGAAGCATTGCCTTCAAAATAGGACCCTTTCAACTCAATGGACTGCCCGCCGGCCGTTGCGTCATACCTCATCCCTCCAGCATGCTGAGGGGTTAAGTTATAAAGGAAAGTGCAATCCTCGACGGTGCAATCAGCATTTTGAATATTGAGCCCGCCGCCCCGCAGCGCTGCATTGTCCGTAAAAGTACATTCCCGGATAGCCAGCAGCTTTGAGGAGTCGGATTCTACATTTAACCCGCCGCCCAGGTTGTCACTCTCATTGTGTACAAACGAATTATTTTCAATAGTTAGCCCGTCCGTATTCACAAAATAAGCGCCGCCGCCCCGCCAGGCTGCGTAGTTCTGTTCAAAGTGGCAATTCCTCACTGCCGGATGGCCCAAAGCGTGCAGGCCGCCGCCGCTTTTGCCGGGATCCTCATTCGCGCCGCTTCCATTGGCATGCCCTCCACTGATGGTAAAGCCGTCGATCACGGCCGCTTCGGTAATATTCTCGCTCACCGTCACCACGGTCCACACATTATCTGTCCGGTTCATGGTGAGATTGTCCTCTACATCATCCCCATTCAGGTCGCCGGAGAGGAGGGTGGGGAAATCTGCGGGGTTCCTCTGTCCTCCAGCCTTTCCTCCGTGCCGGCAAAGCCGCCGTACAGCTTCACATTTTTATCCAGAACGAAACTAGCGTCGGCACTGCCTCCCGTACCATCAGGCCGGTAAAAGCCTTCACCACCCAGATGATATCCCTTCGGTAGCGGCGGCGAGGGCATCTTGCGGTAGGTGAAGGCATCTATCCAGGAGGCGCCATTGTTGGCGCCGGTAGCGTCGCCTTTGACGTAAAGCCGGTTGCCGAGCGCCTCGCCCCCATTTGTACACTCCACCTTGCGCAGGTAGGAGATGATGCTGCCGGCAAATCCGGTCCTGGAGTCAAAAACTCAACAGCCCATACATTGATATTAGAGTTGATCGTTTCCCAATGAGTCCCGTCGTCATAGGACAACATGTATTGAGTAGAGTTTGTGGTATAAACCAGGTGCCTCTAGTGCCAGGTATATATTCAATTTGCGCTCCTATGAAACTGGACGGGGCAGAAAGGGGGATCAAGTCCCATGTATCCCCACCATTTGTAGTTCGGGCAACCTTTAGGGGCTGTAAGAAATGGCAAGGCCTGTCTGGCTATCCTTGAAGGTAACAAGTAATTGAACCGGGTAGAGGAGTGGAAAATGCCTCCCATGTCACCCCCGGTCGGTGCTCCTGAAAACTCGCCCTTTGTTCGTCCTGAACCAGATGCTGTCACCGACAACGGAGAAAAAACCCGCCAGGTTCCAGAGGCAAAGGCCTTCCCGGATAGTTGAGCCGGCATATTAGGCGCCATCACCTTCAACCAATTTTCACCGCCATCGGTAGTCGTGTAAATGGCAATCTGGTCATCGAAATTGGCGGCACAGGTAGCTCCGTAGGCAAAGCCCTCATTTCATTCCAGAAATAGACTCCGGCGGGCGTCTCGTTGAATCCTGTAAAGCCCGTGCTCTGATGCACCCACGAACTGCCGCCATCGATGGTTTTGTAAATTCGCCCGGAGATGGGGTCTTGCTCATCGGCGGTAGCGAGCCAGGCCTCCTGGCTGTCGAGGGAAAATGTAAATCGGAAACTGGTACCTCTACGCCGGTTAGGGTTCCCGCCTGCCACGTTTGTCCTCCATCGACGGTGCGGGTGAATTCGTGGGTGGGAACAAAACTGTTGGCATGCCAGGTGAAGCCCCAAATCACGTTCTCATCGGCTGGCGCAATGCCTCCTATCGCCCTGGGTGAAGCAGTGATTCCGCTGCCCAGGCTCGCCCATTGGGCCTGTAGGATGCTGCCATTCAACGTAATAAAAAAAGAAAGGAGTAGTAAATGTCCAAATTTCATGCTCGTTAGGTTTAGGTTGAAAAAATCAATTTCATATACGCGCGGGCGTCTCCGCCCGTGAGTGATTCAGGCAGCATAGGCTGAGCCCCGCCCGGGCGTAGACGCCCGACCGTGCTATCAATACGTAAAATAAATAGGTTTACTTATCTAGCTGCCCGGAGTAATCACTTAGGGCCCGGCGAAGAATAACTTCCCCATTTGATGCCGATCCCTGCCTGCCTTGCGGCGAGCAGGCAGGTTTTGCCGCTGTACTGCGTTGCTCATCACTTGCGTAGCTGGGCTATGCGCGTCCTTCGCGCCTTGTCCAGCAACAAAATCTCTGGCCTGAAACGGGGAACTTATTTTTCTCCGGCCCCTTAGGGTAAGATATGGGGATTGGAGAGTTGCGGTTTAGTACAAATCTTACATGTTGTAGTACAGATGTTGCAAAAGGCCATAAATATCCGAAAACCCTACACCCCTTCCGTGGAAGGGGGCTGAGGGCATACGCATCAGGTTGAACTGTTAAAGTGAGGCTCTAAGGGCTTTCCTGCCCTGAATTCCCAGTCTGGCTGCCCTCCCCCCCCTCTCTTCCCCGTGCTCCCGGTGAAGATCAAGAGAGGGGGAGACTGCTGCCAACGCAAGTTGGGGGCAGTCGGGGGTGAGTTCTAGCCCCAGACACCGCCACTCCCGGATTTTAACATATCAACCTGATACGCATGGGGGCTGGGGAAGGCTTTCCCCCTCCCCCTCGGGGAGGGCCGGGGTGGGGCTACCGCATCAACACAAAATCCCCCTCCACTACTTCCACGAACCCATCCACGTACTCCACTTCGGCGTAGAATACAAACACCGCGGGGTCCATCGGCTCGCCCTTAAAAGAACCGTCCCAGCCGAGGTTCTCCACGTTGGGCTGGAAGGGGGCTTTCTCGAACAGCAGGTTGCCCCAGCGGTCGAAGATGCGGAAGGTTTTGATGGCCGCTACGTCCGGGCCGGTAAAGAGGGTGAAAAAATCGTTGCGGCCGTCTTCGTTCGGGCTGAAGACGTTGGGCGCATAGACGTTTCTTGCCTTGTTGACAAAGATGAGGATCTGGTCAGTGGCGGAACAACCGGCGCTGTCGACGGCCGTCAGGAAATAAACCGTCGTTTCCATAGGCCGGACGTAAGGGCTGAAGGCCGCCGAATCGAGGATGCCGGTCAGGGGGGACCAGCTGAAATCTGCCACCTCAAAACTGGCTTGCGGCCGGAGCAGGAGGCTGTCTCCCAGTTTGAGGGTTTGGTCTTCCCCCAACGTGAGGGCCAGGCCTTCAAAAGAAGCTACCTCCGTGGACAGTTCTACCCGGCAATCATTGGCATCCTGGAAGGAAAGGGTGTACAGCCCGGCGCTCAGCCCGGTGATAGCCGTCGGCAATCCCCCCACAGGTGTATAGAACTGCCCGTCGAGAGAGTACTCGTAGGGCCCGGCGCCTCCCTCCAGGCTTTCTACCTGTATGCTGCCACTGAGCTCGCTCAGGCAGTCTACGCCGATACCAGTGGCTTTGGCGATCAGGGCCGCCGGCGCCGTCACCTGCACGCTGTCTGTAAAAGAACAACCGGCTGTACTGGTAATGGTAACCGTGTAGACGCCTGCCCCCACATTCGCCAACGTGGGGGTTACCTGGCCGGTATTCCACTGGAAGGAAAGGCTGGGATCGGAGGTAGTAACGCCAACCGTGGCATCCTGACTGTCGTTGCAACTGACGCCAAAGCCGCCGAAGTCGCTCAATACCTCGGCCTGTATATCACCGGCCTGTAATACTGAAACCGTCGCTCCGGCTCCGATCTCCACCGGGCAAAGGCTGCCGACCGCGGTTAAAAGGCTGATCTGATAGTTCGTCGTTACGGACGGCATTACGCTAAATGTCACATCTCCGTTGATGCCGGTGAAGGCCTCCACAATGCTTGTCCCATCTGAAATATTGACGTTAAAGCTAGCGGCTCCCTGCAGGCGAACAGTTAGTTCGGCCGTTTCTCCCGGACAGATCGCCCGCCCCCCTTCGATGAAACCGAAAGCACCTTCTGCAAAGGTGAGAGCCACTTGTATTATACTATCGCACCCATTGACAGCACCGTTCTCAAAGATTTCCGTACCCGAAGGGTTCTGTTCATCGTACCGCTGGCCATTTACCAGGATGAATTCCCCTGGACAGAGTGTGGAATTAATAGCGCCCATGGCTACATCGATGAAGTCCAGGCTGATCTGGATAATTGAATCACAGCCATTGGCTGCTCCTCCCGGAATGATTTCCACACCGGTGGGCATCGCCTCGGTGTATTCCGTGCCATTGACGATTAAGATTTCTCCTGTGCATAATTCCTGTTCAATAAGCGTGGTATCGGTGGGTAACAGGATGGTCTCCGTGATCACCAAACTGTCGCAGCCCGCTGTAGTTTGTAATAGGATGGTATCCACCCCCACCGCAGATGGGTCGCAACTACTTGCCGTCAGCAACGTCTCATAGCTTGGCAACAGGATGGTCTCCGTGATCACCAAACTGTCGCAGCCCGTTGTGTTTTGTAAAATGACTGTGTCTACGCCTACCGCCAAGGGGTCGCAACTGCCCGCCGTCAGAAAGGTCTCATCTCCCGGAAGCAGCACCGTCTCCGTGATCACCAGGCTGTCGCAGCCCGTTGTGTTTTGTAAAATGACTGTGTCAACGCCTACCGCCAAGGGGTCGCAACTGCCCGCCGTCAGGAAGGTCTCATCTCCCGGAAGCAAAACCGTCTCCGTGATCACCAGGCTGTCGCAGCCCGTTGTGTTTTGTAAAATGACTGTGTCAACGCCTACCGCCAGCGGGTCGCAACTGCCCGCCGTCAGAAAGGTCTCATCACCCGGAAGCAGCACCGTCTCCGTGATCACCAAACTATCGCAGCCCGCTGTGTTTTGTAAAATGACTGTATCAACGCCTACCGCCAGCGGGTCGCAACTGCCCGCCGTCAGGAAGGTCTCATCCCCGGAAGCAGCACCGTCTCCGTGATCACCAGGCTGTCGCAGCCCGTTGTATTTTGTAAAATGACTGTGTCTACGCCCACCGCCAGCGGGTCGCAACTACCCGCCGTCAGGAAGGTCTCATCCCCGGAAGCAACACCGTTTCCGTGATCACCAAACTGTCGCAGCCCGTTGTGTTTTGTAAAATGACTGTATCTACGCCCACCGCCAGCGGGTCGCAACTGCCCGCCGTCAGGAAGGTCTCATCTCCCGGAAGCAGCACCGTCTCCGTGATCACCAGGCTGTCGCAGCCCGTTGTGTTTTGTAAAATGACTGTGTCAATGCCTACCGCCAACGGGTCGCAACTGCCCGCCGTCACAAAGGTCTCATCCCCGGAAGCAAAACCGTCTCCGTGATCACCAGGCTGTCGCAGCCCGTTGTGTTTTGTAAAATGACTGTGTCAACGCCCACCGCCAGCGGGTCGCAACTGCCCGCCGTCAGGAAGGTCTCATCCCCGGAAGCAACACCGTCTCCGTGATCACCAGGCTGTCGCAGCCCGTTGTATTTTGTAAAATGACTGTGTCAACGCCTACCGCCAACGGGTCGCAACTGCCCGCCGTCAGGAAGGTCTCATCCCCCGGAAGCAAAACCGTTTCCGTGATCACCAGGCTGTCGCAGCCCGTTATATTTTGTAAAATGACTGTGTCAACGCCTACCGCCAACGGGTCGCAACTGCCCGCCGTCAGGAAGGTCTCATCCCCCGGAAGCAGCACCGTTTCCGTGATCACCAAACTGTCGCAGCCCGCTGTGTTTTGTAAAATGACTGTATCCACGCCTACCGCCAGCGGGTCGCAACTGCCCGCCGTCAGGAAGGTCGTGTCGGCCGCATCGGCGTCGAATACCGTTTCTGTGACCACCAGGCTATCACACCCTGCTACATTTTGCAGGAAAATCGTATCCATACCCACCTGCGCAGGATCACAGCTGCTCACCGTCATAAAGGTGGTATCCGCCGGAACAAAGAGGGTTTCGGTGACCACCACACTATCGCAGCCATTGGCGCCTTGCAGAGCGAGCGTATCCAGCCCCGCCTGAGCAGGGTCACAAGTTTGGGCCATTACCATAATGGTATCGGCCGGGAAGAACCCAATGGTAACGGCTACAATGGAATCGCAACCGTTTGCGGCAGCGCCGGGCAGCACTTCCATACCCGTAAGGTTGGCGGCGTTAAAAACGGCGCCGTTATAAGTGAGGCTGTCGCCCGGGCAGAGCAAGACGTTGAAAGTCCCCGCCGGAGTGGGCAATATCTGTAGCCCCTCCAATTGGCCGAGGCTATCCGTGCAGTTGGCATCGGAGAGTAGCGTGAACAGTACCTCCAGCAAGCCGTCGGAATAGCCATAGCCCGCCGGGCATACCTCCAGGCTAGTGTCGGCCACCATACTTTCCAAAACAAAAGACTGCTGATTGAGGCCCGTATCCACGGCGTACTCCAGCACAAAGGGAGGGGCGCCCTGAAATTGTATATCAAAAACGAAGCATTCATTTTCGCAAAGGGTATCGCCCCTACTTATGGCAGCCTGAGGAGCCGGGTTGGTATTACCAATAGTCAAGGTGCTGCTCGCCTGGCAACCGTCACCATCGTCCACAGTGACGCTATACAGGCCCGCTGCCAGGCCGGTTCGGTTGGTGACGCCGGTGGGGCCATCGCTCCAGTTGATGGAGAAAGGCGCCGTTCCGCTGGTAATCACCAAATCTACAGCGCCATCCAGCGCACCCGGGCAACTTTCGGGCTGGATATTGTCGAAGCTGATTTGAAGGCTGCATCCCGGGCCGTTCACCGTAAAGGTACAGGTAGTAATGCAACCGTTATCATCCTCCACCGTGACGGTATAAGTACCTTCCTGCAGATCGGGAAGCAGGATCGTACCGGCATTGGGAGAGGTTCCGCTCCCGTTCACCGGCCCCACATAATCAATATGGTAGGGAGCGGCGCCCCCGCTAAAGCTAACACTGGCTTCCCCTTCGGCGCCGCCGGGGGTGATCACCGGGTTGGTCACTGCGCAGCCCATCGTCAATGGGGCCGGCTCGGTGAGGGTAATACTGGCCGTGCCTTCACAGCCGTTGCCATCCGAAACGGTAACCATATAGGCGCCCGGCCCCAGATCGGCGGGGTCCTCGGTTCCATCCAGGCCGTTGATGTTCCAGTCGTAAGTATAGCCGGGCTGGCCGCCACTTACGGTGAGGTTGAGGCTGCCGTTGGCGTCGCCATTACACAATATCGGACTGGCTACGGCCAGGGAAACATTCGGAGCATCCAGCACCGTGAGGCTGACCGGAGCCGAATTCTGGCAGCTGCCATTGAAAACAATCGCATAAACGGTGGTGCTGCTACTCACCAGAGCCGCCGGATTGGGGACGGACGTGTTGCCGCCCGGGTCAAATGACCAGCTTACCGCCACCGGAGCGCCGCCGCTCACATTGTTCTCAATAGCGGCCAGGTTGAAGCTGGCCGTGCCATTGCCCGTTTCGCATTCCAGTAATGAAAACGGATTGGCGGCAGGTAGCGGCAGGACGAAGAGTTGCACGGGTACAGCCGCCGACACGCAGGCGCCGTCGGATACGGTGGCGTACACCACCAACCCATCGCTGCCCGGGAAGCTACCAGGGTTATTGATGGGCGCCGTCGCGCCGGGGTCCAGATACCAGGTAACCGTTCCTGCACCCTGGCTGACCTGCGGGTTGAGACTGGACAAGTTGAAAGTAGCCAGGCCGGTTCCGTTATCGCATTCGGTGAGCGGGCCGGCGCTATTGGCGGTAATGTTGCCCACCGTCACGTTCAGGTTGTTGGGATTGGCGCACTGGCCGGCAGAGGGCGTAAAAGTAATCGTAAACGTACCCTGACCTACTGCTCCCGGGTTAAAGGTATTGTTGTTGACGCCCGGGCCCGACCAGGAACCATTGACCCCGCTTTGATTGGTGGGAAGGGCTACCGGCGGAGCAGACTGGCAGAAGGGCCCGGCCGGCGTGAGGGCCGGCGTGGTGCGGGGCGTGACGGCAACATTGATGGTATTGGGGCTGGCGCATTGGCCGGCAGCCGGCGTGAAAGTAAGCGTGAAATTACCGGCGGAGCCAGGGTTGAAGGTATTGCCGCTGACTCCGTTTCCCGACCAGGAGCCGTTGATTCCACTTTGGTTGGTCGGCAGGCTGGCCGGCGGATCGCCCTGGCAGAAGGGCCCCTGGGGAGTCAGTGCCGGCGTCACCGAAGGCGTAAGCACTACGTTGACCGGTACCGTTGCCGATTCGCAGGAGCCGTCAAAGACCGTAGCGTAGACGGTTTGGTTGGGGCCGCCGAGGATCAGGGCCTGTATATCGGAAGGGTCGCCGGGGTCAATCGGGTTGGTGCCGGCCATATCGAGGTACCAGTTCACCTGCTGCCCCGAGCCTCCGTTGATGGCGTTGATGATGGCAGCCAGGTTATCGCTGTAGGAGAACGGGATCAGGGTGTAACAGATCTGCAGGGGCTGGCCGGGCGGGTTGGCCACGGGGCCGCTCACCATTACACTGATGCTATTGTTGTTGGCGCACTCGGCGGGGCCGGGGATAAAGGTTAGTTGAAACGAGCCGCTCCCGGTTTGGGAAGGGTTGAACGTATTACCCCCGGTCACGCCATTGCCGATCCAGGAGCCCATGACGCCGCTCTGGGTGGTGGGCAGGTTGGCCGGCGGATCGGTACTGCAAAAGGGGCCCTGGGGGGTCAGCATGGGCGTCACCGCCGGAGTGATCAGCACCATAAGGCTATTGGAAACGGCGCACTGCCCCGGAGTTGGAGTGAAAGTGACGGTCCAGTTGCCGGCGGAGCCGGGGTTGAAAATATTGTTCGTCACCAGGCTGCCCGTCCAGTTGCCGGTGATGCCGCCTACCGTGGTGGGCAGGGGCACCGTGGGGTCGCCGGTGCAGAAGGGCCCGATGGGAGTGAGGTTAGGGCTGACGGCAGCATTGACCAGGATATTGAGCGTAGCGGTAGAAGCGCATTGCCCCGGGCCGGGGTTAAAAGTAAGGGTGAACGAACCCGAACCCACCGCGGCCGGGTTGAAAGAATTATTGGTGACCCCGGCGCCCGCCCAGTTGCCGGTAATGCCGTTCTGGCTGGTAGTCGGCAGGGATACGGGGGCGCCCGTCTCGCACAACGGCCCAACGGGGTTGAATACAGGAGTAGTGGCCGGGTTGACGGTGACATTCGTAGTAGCCGCACCTGCGCATTCACCCGGATTCGCAGTAAAAGTAAGGAGCCAGGTTCCAGCGCCCGCCGCAGCCGGGTTAAAAGTATTGCCGGCCACACCGGTTCCGGACCAGAAGCCATCTACCCCCCCCTGATTGGAGCCAAGCCCTATCGGTGGATCGGCCAGGCAGAAAGGCCCAAACGGCCCGACCGTGGGAGAATCGTCTATACAGGTGATCGTGACGTTGGAGAATATGATGGTCTCGTTACTTGCCCAGGTTTGGGTTACAACTTGTATGCTTGCATTATTCGCCATACCATTGGTGCAATAATCCAGGGTAATGGTGCCACTTGACTCGGCATCAGTTGTCCCAGCTTCTCCAATCAAATCGCCTCCAACCACGATACCATCAATGAAGAAACGGACCCATAGGAAATCCCAACAGCCATTGATGAAAGCTCCGGTAGTAATACAATCCGGAGATTGATTGGCTGGATCACCGTTGCAGGTAGCACATTCGTCACTCGTTTCCAAATTGCCCGAGCCTTCCCAACCGGCAGGAATATTGTACTGGACAGAGAATCGAACGGTAGTGCAATTACTAATATTTACAGGGCCATAACTATCGAATGTCGTGCCATCTGTATTCGTATAACTCTCCCCCGGGTCACTCAGCAGAACCTGCCCGCTGGCTATATTGGAAAAACACAGGAGCCCTAGCCCCAGGTATAACAAACGCCAGAAAAGCCTGGTAAACTGAAGCAGTGGACGGCAGAAAAATAATCGTACATTCATAGTTATGCTTGTATATTTTCCCGGAAAGGAAACCGATGCAGTAGATATGGTATTTTTTGTTTTCTCAAGGGGCGTATGCACTGCCACAAAAATACACCAATTCTACAGATGAGAAAAAACCACTGTGTTAATTGCCGATTAATTTGTCGAAAGGCGGAAGGCGGAAGTTTTTTCGGAACTAGGCTGAATTCGGTTCCCATCGTTCCGCTCACCGAACCGGCGAACGCCGAGCCAGCGAACGCCGACATCTCCCCGAAGAAAATCTTCCGGCCGAGGCTCGACATTCTGAGGTAAAAACCTTATCTTTGCATCCGCTTTAGAAAAAAGGAGCCTTGACACTTCAAAAGCGAAGTACAGCAAGGGCTCAGCAAAAAGAGCAATCATGGATCCCTTAATTTCCTATTCAATCCCGGTGAAGGGGTTGCACAATGGAATCCACCAATTTGAGTTTCAGATTGACCGCTTCTTTTTCAGTAATTTTGAAAATTCTCCGGTCGCCGAGAGCGATATACAACTGAAGCTGGAGTTGGACAAGAGCAGCGATATGTACGTATTGCAGTTCGACCTGGAAGGTACGGTGCGCACTCAATGTGACCGTTGCGCCGCCGATATAGACCTTCCGGTCTCCGACAGCCAGCGCCTGCTGGTCAAGTTCAGCCTGGAGGAACAGCCGGAAGAGGCCGAAGTCATTTATATCAACCCGGAGGCCCCGCAGCTTAATGTTGCCAAGTACATATACGAGTATATCTGCCTGGCCATCCCGCTGTTTAAGGTCTACGATTGTGAGAACGACGACCCCCGCCCCTGCAATGAGGAAGCCCTTCGCTTCCTGAGCAACGGCGGCCATACCGAAGAAGAAGCTGAAAAGGAGGAAGAAGAACCGAACCCGATCTGGGCCGAATTGAAGAAGTTGAGCAACGATAATTGATTTGTGAAAAGAACGTCATAAACTTTGTAGCACGATGGCACATCCTAAGAGTAGAATATCAAAGCAAAGAAAGCGCAAGCGCCGCACGCACAAGAATACCCCCATTCCTAATGTCGCTACCTGCGCCAACACCGGGGAGAAGCACCTGCTGCACCGCGCTTACCGCGACCTGGATGGTAATATGTACTACCGGGGCAAAATGCTGATCAAAGCTGAAGAAGAATTGTAGCACTGGTTCGACCAGAGCTATGCCACTGGCTTCGGCTGGATAAGTTAGAATACATTAAGCTCCCATCCGATTATCGCGATGTGGGGCTTTTTGTGTTTGATCGTGAGATTGGAGTGGAGAAGGGTTGGTTATATTGTTATAGGGGGTATGTGGATTTTCCGTGATTTGCGAATTGCGAACAGTTCCCTATTTACTTCCTCCTCTTTTCCAATCGCCTAATACATACCAAAAGCATGAAAAAAATAGTCAAAACGGACAAAGCGCCGGCGCCGGTAGGGCCCTACAACCAGGCCATCATCCACAACGACACGCTTTACGCCTCCGGGCAGATCGCCATCAACCCCGCCACCGGGGAGTTAGTCACCGACAATATTGAAGCGGAGGCCCGGCAGGTCATGGAAAACATCCGGGCCATCCTGGAAGAGGCCGGCTTGTCTTTCGCCGATGTGGTCAAATGCAGCATTTTTGTTTCTGACATCAACAACTACGGGCGCATCAATGAGGTGTACGCTTCTTACTTCGATGAGGCCACCGCCCCCGCCCGCGAGCTGGTGGAAGTGGCCAACCTGCCCAAACTGGTCAATGTGGAGATTTCGGTGATTGCGGCGTTTGATTAGCCCCCTCCGCCTCCCCCAACCCCTCCAAAGGAGGGGGGGTTAATCGTGGCCTTGCTACTCTGGGAGGCGGCCCAAAGAGATGGTAGGCTTAAAATAAGATCTATGAAAACAAACATACTGTTTCTCGCCATCCTGCTGCTGGCCGGGGCCTGCCAACCGGGCGGGGGCAAAGAAGCCAGCGAGCCGGCCCCCAAAACGGCGGAGGAATATACCCTGGCCATCATCAAGGAGGTGCAGAAGGTGATCCTGTCGACTGACCAGCAATTGCGGGCCTACGAGCCGCAACGCCTGGAACTGGCTGCGGAAGAGAACCAGCAACCCCGCATTTTGCAGCTGTGGACGGAAGAAGGCAATCCCGTGAAGCTGACGGTTACCGAGGCCAATGACGGCCGTCAAACGGCAGGGCTTTCTGCTTTCTACTTTGCCAATAAGGAACTCTTCTTCGCCACTCAACCCCACGCCCGCTTTATCTTCATCGACGGAAAGCTGAAGTACTGGCTGGATAAGGACTGGAACCCTCTGCAAGCGCCAGAGCAGGGCCGCAGGGACTGGGAGCAGAAACTACTGGAGCAGGCAGCGGAATACCTGGGGCTGTTCTCTGACGGAGAAGAACAGGCGCCGTCCTCACAATGAAAGATCCGGAAAGGCGTTTTAGAGCCTGAAAATCAAGAAGCGTTTTTTAAAAAGACATAGAAAACTGACCTATCCCAACGGAGGCCGCCAACCGGTAACCGTATAACCAACCCAAAGCACCCAACCAGACAACCATCAACCATGAAAAAGATACACATCACCAGCACGATCCTATCCCTCCTGTCCGCCTTCCCCCTGATGGGGCAGGACGGCTTTCAGAACGTCAACTCCGAGTCTGAATTAGCCGTGCGCGTCACCGAGCGGGTACAGGAGATCATCGGCTCATTGGAGGACCGCCTGGCGGCCCAGGCCCCGGTCATTGACACCCTTGCTCTGGAGGAAGGGCAAAAAGAGCCCCGCATTCTGAAATTGTGGATGGAAAACGAAAAAGCGGTCAAGCTGGCCGTCAGCGAGCCGGATGAAACCGGCGCTATGGTGCGGCAGTCTACCTTTTACTTCGGAGGGGAAGACCTCTTTTTCGTCGGCCAACCCTTTGCCCGCTTCATTTTCATTAAGGGTAAACTGGAGTACTGGCTGGATGAGAACTGGAACGTCATACCGGCCACCCCCGAACTGCTCGACGACCGCGAAGGCCTGATGTACGACGAGGCCAACCGCTACCTGGGCTGGTTTTTCGGAGAGAAGTAGGAAGCCCTGACCCTGCTGGCAATAAGGGCTTGGATATTATGCTGCTTCGAAAGCCCGTTTTTCCTGGGTTCTGGCCATATTGTTATATGGCTGTTGCCCTGGACTTCCATGAGGGACGGGGTATATTTCCTCAATAAATTTTATCTTCGCGGGAACTTCTGAGCCTTGGCTCGCATTAGTGCAAAAAAAATCGCAAAACGATCCCTGAGATGGAACAAAAGAAACGGGTGCTTTCCGGCATTCAGCCCACCGGGCACATGCATTTTGGCAACTACTTTGGAGCGGTAAAGAATTGGGTCGCCCTGCAGGAAAAATACGACTGCGTTTATACCGTGGTGGATTACCACGCCATCACCATGCCCTACAACCCCAAGAAGCTGCGCGAAAATACCTGGGACCTCATCTTCAACCTGCTGGCCACCGGCGTCAAAGCCGAGAACCTATGCATTCAGTCGCTGGTCCCGGAACATGCCGAGCTGTGCTGGATTTTGAACTGTTTCACCTCCTATGGCCTGCTCACCCGCATGACGCAATTCAAGGATAAGAGTTCGCAAAGCGCCGAAGACAGCGGCGACGGCTTCATCTCCGCCGGCCTGTTCGACTATCCGGTACTGCAGGCGGCCGACATCCTCATTTACCGGGCCGATTACGTACCCATCGGTAAAGACCAGGAGCAACACCTGGAACTGACCCGCAATATTGCGCAGCGTTTCAACAACCAGGTAGGCAAGGAGTACTTCGTCCTGCCAGAGCCCCTGTTCACCAAAGTGCTCAAGGTGCGCTCCACCGCCGACCCGGAACGGAAGATGAGCAAGAGCCTGGGCCCCAAGCATTACATCAACGTCTTCGAAGAGGAGAACCGCCTGCGCAAACAGGTCCGGTCGGCCGTCACCGACACCGGTGATACACCGGAGGGAGAAATGAGCCCGGGTGTGGAAAACCTCTTCCTGCTGCTCAGCGCCGCCGAAAAATACGATACCCACGATCAACTGATGGCCACCTACCAGGCCGGCGAGCTGAAATACGTCGACCTCAAGGACGCTGTCGCCGACGCCCTGGCCGGGATCAGCACCGTTTTCCGCAACCGCAAAGCGGAATTGATGGCCGATAAGAAAGAGGTGAAAAATCAGATCAAGGCTTCTTCCGCCGAGATTCGGAAACGGGCGCAGGAGACGGTGAGGGAGGTGAAGGAGTTGACTGGGTTGCAGAATGTCAGACTATGAAAATCATCTGCATCGGGCGCAACTACGCCGAACACGCCAAAGAGCTGAACAACCCCGTCCCCTCCAAACCGGTGGTCTTCATGAAGCCGCCTTCTGCTCTGCTCGTGAACAACAAGCCCCTGTATTACCCGGAATTCACCAAAGACCTGCACTACGAGTTGGAAGTAGTGCTGAAGGTGGCTAAGAACGGCCGCCACGTGCAGCCGGAATTTGCCAATGACTACTACAGGGAAGTATCGCTGGGCATCGATTTTACCGCCCGCGACCTGCAACAGGAGTGCAAAGAAAAAGGACAACCCTGGGAAATCGCCAAGGGCTTCGACGGCTCTGCCGTGCTGGGTAAATTCATAGCCATTGGCCAGCTCAACCATTCCGCCATAGAATTTGAGCTAAAGAAGAACGGAGCAACCGTACAGCACGGCAATACCAAAGACATGATCTTTTCTTTTGAAGACATCATCGTTTACGTTTCCCAATTCTTCAAACTGCAGATGGGCGACCTTATTTTCACTGGTACGCCGGCTGGAGTCGGGCCCGTGCAGGTAGGCGATAAACTGGAGGGATTCATCCATACCAGAACAGAGATCCGGCAACTGTTCAGTTGCCAGGTGAAATAGTTCCAAAACAATTTCTATTTTTGCAGCGATTTTTGCCGGATTCGAACAAGCCGGCCAGTTGATTAACCATAACAACCGACTATTCCAATGCCATATCTTTTCACTTCTGAATCTGTCTCTGAAGGACACCCCGATAAAGTTGCCGATCAGATCAGCGATTCGCTGGTCGACCACTTCCTCGCTTTTGACCCCAGCTCCAAGGTAGCCTGTGAAACGCTGGTCACCACCGGGCAGGTCGTCCTGGCCGGCGAGGTCAAATCCGCCGTTTACCTCGACGTCCAGCAAATCGCCCGCAATGTGATCAAGCGCATCGGCTACACCAAGTCCGCTTACATGTTTGAAGCCAATTCCTGTGGCATCCTTTCCGCTATCCACGAACAGTCCCCGGATATCAACCAGGGGGTGGAGCGCGCCAAGCCGGAAGAACAAGGCGCCGGCGACCAGGGTATGATGTTTGGCTACGCTACCAATGAGACCGACAGCTATATGCCGCTGGCGCTGGATATCGCGCATAAGATTCTGCAGGAACTGGCCGCCATTCGCAAAGAAGGCAAAGAGATGACTTACCTGCGCCCCGACTCCAAGTCTCAGGTAACGATCGAATATTCGGACGACAATATCCCGCAGCGCATCGACAGCATTGTCGTCTCTACCCAGCACGATGATTTCTCCACGGATGAGGAGATGCTGGCCACCATCCGCCAGGATGTGATCAAGATCGTCCTCCCGCGCGTTCAGAAGCAACTGCGGGCAGAGTGGCAAAAACTGTTCGCCCAGGATATTACCTATCACATCAACCCCACCGGCAAGTTCGTCATCGGCGGCCCGCACGGGGATACCGGGCTGACCGGCCGTAAGATCATCGTCGATACGTATGGCGGCAAGGGCGCTCACGGCGGCGGCGCCTTCTCCGGCAAAGACCCCTCCAAGGTTGACCGCTCGGCTGCCTACGCCACACGCCATATCGCCAAGAACCTCACCGCCGCCGGCGTCTGCGACGAGGTGCTCGTACAGGTTTCTTACGCCATCGGCGTAGCCGCTCCGACCAATATCTACGTCAATACCTACGGCACTGCCAAAGTAAAAATGTCGGACGGGGAAATCGCCAATAAAATTCGCGAGATTTTCGACATGCGCCCCTACGCCATCGAGCAGCGGCTGAAGCTGCGCATGCCTATCTATAGCGATACGGCCGCCTACGGCCACATGGGCCGCAAACCGGAAATCAAGACGGTACGTTTCGTCGATGGCTCCGGCAATGTGAAAGAAATAGAGGTGGAAACTTTCACCTGGGAAAAACTGGATTACGTGGAGAAGGTGAAGGGGGCGTTTGGGTTGTAGCCCCTCTGTCCTTCGGACATCTCCCCCGAGTTTAGGAGAATGTAAAGTGGCGCTCATGAGTTGTACTCAGAGCGCCACTTCAATAGTTTCTATTTTACCGTGAGGTTTGAACTCTGGTGGTTGACTTTTAGCCTGATAGCTGGTTCCCTGGCCGGCAAGTGTACGATGTATAGGGTGTACGGTGTACGACGCCAGCCCAATCGTACATCGTACACTTTCAGGTTCCTGTCCAGCCCCGTACACCGTACACCGTACACAATTTCGGGCAAAATTCCGGATAGAAAACTGGAATCCAACACTTTATGCTCAAACCTAACGTTATTTTACCGTTTAGGGTGCACCGCTCTTATCCACGGCTTTCCATCCGGCCAATCACCAGCTCAGATCCCCCACCTTGACGGCGTAGAAATCCAGGCCGGTAATGTCCTCTTCCAGAAGAAAGGAACCGTCGTCGCCACCGGAAAGGCCTTGCCAGGGGTTGTTGTCGTTAATAAACTGAGTATCTGTCCGGAAAAACCGCCAGTTAGCGGGAAAATCAGTAGTGATACCCAGGACCATCTGCCGGATCAGCGCCAGGTCGAGCGTCGTCAGGCTGTTCGACTGGTTGACGTCACCGGCCAGTACCTTAAAGGGGGAATCCAGTTGAATAATCCCCAGTATGTGCTGAGCCCCCAGGACGATATCCAGGGTTGAAACGTCGAGCAGGGCCTGCCCCTGTAGTTCCGGAACCAGAGTGTACTCCTGCCCGGTAGGGATGTTGGCAAATTGGTACAACCCGTTACCGAATACACCGGTGCTGGCCACCAACTGGCCCTGGGCATTCAGCAGTTTTACGGTTATACCCGTCACCACTGCGCCGTCCGGCCTTAAAATGGTTCCGGAAATGGAGGCCGACTGGGCCATGGCCATCGAAACGGCCAAAAAGGATGCCAAAAAGAGAATTATCTTTTTCATGTTTTTTTCTTTTTATGAACCTTCGTTAAAGTAAGAAGGTGGAAAAAAGTGAATTCGGGCGTTCAACTACACCGATACACTGCGGGAGTGTTCGGAATTCGCTGTTCGCAAGTTCCGGGAAATCAAGGAGCGTTTTTCAGAAGACACAGAAATTTGAACTATCCCTACACTGCACACTAATACACTGACACTCCCCCTACTCCCTCACCACCATAATCCTCCGCACACTCACTCCCCCTGCTGTCCATATCCGAAGGAAGTAAGGCCCGGCGGGCAGTTCGTCGACGGATAGTTCGGGCGTATTTTTCCGGATGAGCAGGCTGCGCCCGTCCATGCTCAATATTTCTGCCTGTTGCACAGGATATTGAGGGCTATGGATGAAGACCCGTCCGTTCGCCGGCACCGGGTAAACCTGCAGGGTGGCGTCCGCAGCGTTATGGCCCGTTGAACTCACCGTACCGCCGATAGAAATAGTCGAAGGTTGGCTGACAACCTCCGCCCATTCCTCAGCGCTATTGATCAGGCGAATATTTTCAATATCCAGCATCATTTCGTACTCTGATCGCCGCAGGAAGATCACATCCTGAATGGTGATGTGCAACTGAGCGATAGCGCCCTGCCCCGACACATTCAGTCCATCAGTACGAGTGAGGGCAACATCGACGCGGCCGCTGTTATAGTGGTCCCGGCTCAAGGCGAGCAGGTCCAGAGATTGCTGGCCTATCCAGGAGTTGCCGAAAGTCATGGAAACGCTACCGGGCTCTACCGCCGCGGTATCATAGACGATGGTAAAAGCCAGGCCGTATATGTCCTCTGCCGGCGCCGATGCATCACCCAGGATGACGTCGAAAACGGCGGGTTGGCCCAGCGTAACCGTATCGGGCTTAACGTACAGCACAGTGCTGAGCTGTCGGGCGAACTCCATGTCCGCCGGCGGGGCGCCTTCCCCTTCGGCTTCCAGCCCCCAGTTCTGCACGATGGCCAGTGTATCGGCGGCGTCGACCAGGCCATTGCCGTCGGTATCGATGTGTTTGTAATCTATCAGAGAGAGCGGGGTAGTTTGCTGCCAATCGGTGGCCGGCTGTTGAATCCAGCCTATGCTGGCATTGGGCCGCGGGGGGCCGGCAGCGCCGTAGGCCAGGCCGATATTGAGCAGGTCGAAGTGATTGACATTTTCATCTGCATCTGTATCGCCGGGCCACACTTCCGGTTGCAGGGTGACTACCGTACCGTTGGTGATGGCAACCGGCAGGACCGTATTGCCATCGGTAACCTCAACCGGGGTTGGTACCGAAGAGATCGCAACCGTACTGGCCCCCGGCGTGGCGGCCGTCGTAAAACAGAGGCTGAACAAGCTCGCCCCGTCGGACAGGGTGGTAGGTTGCAAAGAATTGGCCAACCAGGAAAGCTGCAGGAAGCCGTTGCCGGTATTGTCCAGGTTGAAATTAGCGGAAGTCAGGCCGGGCAGGGCGCCATACACCAGGGAGTCGAACTGCAGGCTGTCCGCATCCCAGCGCACCGTGAACTGAACACCCAAAATATCTGTAAAATTGGCGGCCGTGATAGCCAGGCAAGCCGATGTTTCTGTATCCAAATAGGCACTCTCCACATTGAGTTGGACGGCATTTCCGGGCGTATCGTCCTCCACCAGAATGGCTCCGCTTTGCCAGTCAAAAGCAATGGCCTGGCCGTTGCTGCCATAAGCTTCCGGAGCTTGTACGCTGGTATAGAAATAGATCGGAATGCTTTGCCCGGCAGGGGCCAGCACCTGAAAACACAACTGGAAGAGAACGTCCTGTCCGGAAGTACTCACCGGCTGCCCTCCGCTGCCCCAGTTCAATTGGAAGATACCGGCGGTGGTTGCCGACAGGTCAAAGCCGGTGGCGATCAGGCCGGGCTGCACGTTGTCCAGCGTCATATAATCCGGGTTCCACTGAATGGCCAGCAGCAGGGAATCCAGATCCTGAAACTGAGCGGCGGTTACATCGACACAAACCATTTCCCCGGCCAGAACCGACGTTTCTCCGATGGCCAGCAGGCCACCGCCCAGCCCACAATTGGAGACGTTGACCGGCTCTATGTGCATATTGCCCGCTGCGTCGGTAATGGTAACGCTGTAAACGCCGGTAGCCGAAACAGTAATCGTGGATGAAAGGGTATCCGTTTCTACTTCGCCGGTACTCCAGCTAAAGGTGTAGGGCGGCGCCGGGCCAGACCATACCAGGGCAGAGAGGTCAATACTCACCGAATCTTCAGCGGGGAAATAGGTACACTCGTAGGTGGAGCCCACTATAAAATCCTGAGGCGCTGGTTCACAATCAAGAACAGTAGGATCGGGATAATACACCTGGCCATTCGCGTCGGTAATGGTAACAGTGTAGATTCCGTTGGCTAGCCCATCGTTCACACTCAGGAGCGAATCAACATCTACCTCTCCGTTGCTCCACTCGAAGGTATAGGGCGGCGTACCGCCGGCCCAAACCGTCAGGTTGATATCACCCAGGGTTGACCCATCTCCGAAAAACTGGCAATCATATGCGTAGGCCGTTACCAACTGGCCTGCCTGTCCACAGTCCAGCTGAAGGGTATCTACCACCTGCGTGCAGCCGGCGGCGTCGGTAATGGACACCGAGTAATCGCCGGTGCCGGGTACTCCGCTAAGGGTGCTGGACTGGGGGTTGGTGTCTACCTGTCCGGTGTTCCAGCTGAAGGTAAAAGGGGCCGTGCCGCCGGAGGCGATCGTGCAGGCCACATCAGCGGTAACCCCCGAGCATTCGTAGGTATAGTAAGCGTCCCATCCAGGCTCGTCGGCTATCCCCACCGTGTAAAATTCCTGATACGAACAACCGGTATCGTTCGATACCTCCAGGGTGTAAGTGCCCGGGGCAAGATTGATGGCATAGTTGGTAGTAGCGCCGGTACTCCATAACAGGTTGGCATTGCCCACCCCGCCAGGGATAGAAACGGAAAGGCTGCCATCACTGGCCGAGTTGCAACTGGCGTCGGCCACTTCCCAATGGTTGATGAAGGGCAACCCCTCCGGCGCCAGGGAAAAAAGGGCGGAAGCTTGCAATCCTTGCTGATCGGTAACCTGCAGGCTGTATCGCCCGCCGATATCGCCGGCCAGGCCTTCATTGGTGGAAACCGTAACGCCGCCTTTTCTCCAGTCGAAGGCATAGCCCGGCTGGCCGCCGCTGGTTGTAATCTCAATAGACCCTTCGCCCCCCTGGCAATCCGGCGGCAGCGCACAGGCAGAGGTGATGGCCGGCGCTGAACCCGCACCGGTGTAAGCTCCGCCATTGATCAGGGCATAATTGGTGATGAGTTCTGTGTTGGCATTGCTGAACTCAATGGGGGTAGGGTCTCCGTTAAAATACACCGAATGCAGGGCTGCCGGAGCATCCAGTACTTCGAAGCAAATGGAATAAACCACCTGCCCCCCGGAGACATCCACCCCGCTGAGCGTGCCGTCGAACCAGGAAACCAATAGCCGTCCGTTGTCAACAGCAGCGGGCTGCGTGTTGAAGGAAGAGGCATTGAGCCCCGGCAAGTTGAAGTTCTCCAGGTGGCCGAATTGAAGGGCCGACGGGTCCCAGCGCAGGGTGTACTGGAAACCGAGTAAGTTGTCTATGCCCTCCGCCTTCACATCCAGGCAGGCCATCTGCCCGGGTGTAGCCGCCTCGGTAGAGATATACATAGAGAAGCAGGAGGACTGGGCCAGGAGCTGAGAGAGGTGAAAGCATACGAATAGAGTTAGAAAAATTTGTTTCATATAAGCTGTGATTTTAAATCTGTTGATGGAATTATAATTTGGACACTACAAAAGTATCGCTTCCTCCTCTTGAGAGAAAGTACATTATTTCCCAGTTATAGATTTTCCTACAATCGATAATCACCGTAAAATGACTAAAAAAAGGAGCGTTGTGTTTTTTTTATAGATTTTTTCTTCTTAGTACATTAAAAAATCCGTTATTTATTTCCAGAAAACAATCACCCATGATCAACTCGAAGTTACTCGACGCCCTTCGGCCCCTCAGTGCCCGGGAACGGACAAAGTTCCGGGAGCTGGTTTACTCCCCCTTTTTCAACAAAAACCGCAAGGTACGGCGGCTAACGGACTACATCCTCCGATATGCCCCTGATTTTCAGGATTCGGCGCTGGAAAAGGCCCATACCTTCCCCGCCGTGTTTGGCGCCGCAGCACCCTATCACGAACTGAGGCTGAACAATGTAATCTCCGATACGCTCCAATTGCTCTATGAATTCTTTACCCAGCAGGCCCTGGAGCAGGACGAACCGATCAAGCGATCCTATCTGATGAAAGCATTCCTCCAGCGGCGGATGGAGCGGCACATTCCCCAAAATGCCCGCCGCTATGGGCAGTTGCTGGAACAAAAGGAAGGCCGCAGTTACGCTTATTACTATCACCGCCAATTGCTGGCCAGCCAGATGGACCGCCATGCCCTGCTCCACGAAGAAAGAGCGTACAATGAATACCTGCAGGAAATGAACGACGCCCTGGACCTTTACTATTTTTGTAATAAGCTACGAACCGCCTGCGATATGGCTAACCGCAATAAGGCCATCAAGGCGGGCTACCAATGCCACTTTATCGATACCCTGCTCCGGGCCTTCGAAGAGGCGCCCGATTGGCTCCGGCAGGAACCTGCGTTACAGGCCTATCACCAAACCTTGCTGATGCTGCAGAGCGAAGAAGGCCACCACTACCGGGAGGCCCGCCGCCTGCTCTATCACAACCCCCACGTCTTTCCCCGGGAAGAATTGAACGACTTGTACGATTACGTACAAAACTTCTCCGTTAAGAAAGTCAACTCGGGACAAACCCAATACTACGAACAAATCCTGGACCTCTACAAGGAAATGCTGAGCCGCGAACTGCTCCTCCGCAACGGTTACCTCACCCAATGGACCTATATCAACATCGTGACCGCCGGTATCCGCCTCCAGGATTTCGAATGGACCGAACAGTTCATTCACACCTATAAGGCCAACCTGGCCCCGGAAGTGCGCGACAATGTCTACACCTACAACCTGGCCGCCCTGGAGTTCGAGCGAAAAAATTACCACCAGGCCCTGCAATCCCTTCAGGATGTAGAATTTTCCGACGCTTTCTACCACCTGTCGGCTAAGATCATCCAACTGAAAAGCTACTACGAACTGGAAGAGACGGAGCCCTTCTTTTCCCTGCTGGAAGCCTCCCGCAAATACATCCGCCGCAACCGCCAGTTGTCCGATTATCAAAAGCAGTCCAATGCCGGTTTTCTTAAGATCGCCGGTAAGCTGAATACCCTCCGCCTGCAACTGGCCATCACCCATAACCGACAGCTCCGACAACAACTCGAGCAGCTCGAACAGGAAATCTCACAAGCAGAGGCCATTGCGAACAAAGGGTGGCTGAGGCAGAAGGTGAGGGAGTTGTAAGGGATGTACGATTGGATTCCAAAACAATTCATTACCTTTGCAAAAAAACAAGAGCATCCATATGTTCACCATTAATATTTACCTGAAATTTGCACTCATTGCCGTTGGATTGATCGGAGGCACGGCCTTGTGGGTTGCCTTTGGAGTCTGGTACGGCATCTGGTTCGTGCTGTTGGGCATTGTTATGCTGTTGACCTATATTCTACTGGGCACTGTTCAGTCAGCGGCCGTGTTGATGCAGAACACCGATTTTGACGGATCGGAGAAACGGCTGAACCTCACGCTCAACCCCAAATGGCTGTACGCCACCAACCGGGCCTACTATTATATGATCAAAGGCTCTATTGCCCTGGCGCGCAAGGATATAGAAGAAGGGGAGATGTGGCTGCGCAAGGCGGAAGAGGTAGACGTGCCGACCGACAATGAAAAGGCCATGCTTCAACTCCAACTGGCGAATATCGCCGCCTCCAAGGGCAAGTGGAAGCAGGCTGAATTGCATTACCGCAATGCCAAGCAGTGCAAGATCACCGAACCCAACGTCAAGGAACAATTCAAACAGTTTGAAAAGGCCTTCTCCAACCGCGGACAGGCAAAGCATACCCAGATGGGCGGCAAAGGCGGCGCTATGCGGCCGGGCGGCAAACGGCGGCGGCCGAAAATGCGATAATAAGTAGCCTTTTATAAATGAAACAATCCACATAAGTAGGGGCGGCATCACTGCCGCCCCTTTTTGTTGTTATTTTTTGATTTCCTCGACAAGCTATCCTGGTAAGGGGCCGGAGAAAAATAAGTTCCCCGTTTCAGGCCAGAGATTTTGTCGCCAGGCAACCTGCCCGCGAGGCGGCCGAGCAGGCAGGGGCGCGAAGAACGCGCATAGCCCAGCTACGCAAGTGATGAGCAACGCAGTACAGCGGCAAAACCTGCCTGATCGCCGCAAGGCAGGCAGGGATCGGCATCAAATGGGGAAGTTATTCTTCGCCGGGCCCTAAGGAAATCAAAAAATACTTACACGTTCTTCTTCAGCCGGCTCCGGACGAACGTGTTCAGCAACAGCAGGATGGTGGCGAAGAGGGCCACCCTGCCGATAGCGTCGCCCCATTTCACATAAAAGGTAATCACATCATTGAAGCGGATTGTACCCTTGATGGCGGCCGGCTCGCCATAGCGAGTGGCCTGGAGAATATCCCCCCGCTGGTTGATAAAGGCGGAGATGCCGGTATTGGCGGATCGGGCAATAGCGCGCCGCGTTTCGATGGCGCGCAGGGAAGCGAAATGCAGATGCTGGCGGTGGCCGGCGGTATTGTCCCACCAGCCGTCGTTGGTCATGATGAAGATGGCCTGGGCGCCCTTTTTAATATAACCGGTGACGTATTCTCCGAATACCGATTCATAACAGATGGCAGGCGCCACTTTGCCGGCGCTGCTGCTCAGGACGGAGCGCTCGGGCTGGGTGCCCACACCCGCCGTCGTACCTTCCAGTTTTTCGATCAGCGGCTTCATAAAGAAAAAGATGCGGCGGTAAGGGAGAATCTCCGGGCCCGGCACCAGCTTCGACTTGCGATAAAGCGGCACCTCCTCCTTGCCCGGTTCTATTTGTATGGCGGCGTTGAGAATCTCGTAGAACAAGGTGTCTCCCGGCCGGCGCAACTGTTCGCGCACGGCGGCGCTCCGGGGTTCCCCTGGCTCGAAAATGTGATACGCATCTATGCCGGTAACAATCTTCAGCCGGGGAAAATCCCGAAAGGTTTCCCGGATGCGTTGGATGGCGGGGTAGGAATTGATCTGGCTGGTTTCCATCAGCCCGAAGCTGGTCTCAGGAAAAACCAGGTAATCCGTTTTTTCGTCCACCTGTTGGCGGGACAACTCCAGGAAACGGGTGACCTGATCGCGCTCCTCCACCCGCTCGAATTTCTCGTAATGAGGTTCAAAATTGGGTTGCACCACCACCACCTCCCGCTCCGCACCTTTCTCCTCGTACCGGTTGTAAAGGGCCAGCGAAAGCAGCATGGGCGCCAGGATCAGCGCAGACAGCCTCAGGGCCGGCCACAATATGGCCTGTTGCCGGCTTTGATAAACATCCCAGAGTTTCAGAGCCAGCACATTGGCCAGCAGTATCCAAAGGCCGCCGCCGAAAACGCCGGTGTATTCATACCACTGCACCAGGGCCGGATACTCGGCAAAGCTGTTGCCCAGGGTCAGCCAGGGCCAGGTCAGTTCCCAGCGCAGATGGATGTATTCGAAAGTGAGCCAATAGGCGATGAAGGCCAGGTACCCCAGGCGGGGCATGGCCTGCTTCGATTGATGAAACAACACAAAGGGAATGCTCATCAGCAGCGAATTGACCCAGATGGCAAAAAAGCCCGCGATAAAAGCCGTGTTGGCCACCCAGTACGTGGCGATGATATTCCAGAGGACTAAAGTATGGTAGGTGAATTTGAACACCTCCCAGCGGTCGGCCTTGCCCCAGTCCTGAGCGATCTCCCGTTCTACGATCAGCAGGGGCACGAAGCCGATAAGCATCAGAAAGGGTACGGGAAGGATATCCGGGAAGCCCACCCCCAGTAATAGCCCGCTCAGGGTAGACAGCCCCAGCCAGCGCAGGCGGTTGGGGGACGGAGAAAAGCGTTTTTCAAACAGCAGCACCAGTGCGCCCCAACTGGCCAGGAAAAAGGCAAGCGGCCGGTATCCCCAGAGTAGCTCTTGATTGTTTCGTTGCACCATGTCGATGGCCATCCAGAGGCTGATGATGGCCAAGGCGATTATCAAGGGGACGCGCATGTTGCTTTTCATAGTTTTTGGCTTAGAGTATTTAAGAATCCCGTTTCTGTGGGAAGGATTCTGAAATTCTTTGTTATTGTTCCGCCATTCGCAGCTCGCCATTCACAAAACAGCGAACTGTGGACAGCCAAATTCTAAAAAACTACCTTCCCATTATCATTTCACCACCACCTTTTTCACCGTCCGGAAATCCCCTCCTTGTAATTTCAATACGTACAAACCAGGCGCCAGCCCCTCTACCGGCAATTGCACCGTTTCCCCTTCGGCCTGCAACTGGCTCAGGCGGCGGCCATCCGGGGAATAGAGTTCCAGGCGGGCGCCGGGCGACAGCCCTTCCACCGTCAACGGCCCGGAGGTAGGGTTGGGATAAACCCGAAAAGATTGCTCAGCAGCCTGCTCCTCCGCATCCGATACGACATCCAGGTATTGGACGAAAAACAGCAGGGCCTGGGTCAGGGCCGGGCGGGCACAATCGAAATGGCTCAGGGTGGAGCTGATGTTGGCCGACTCCACATCCGGAGCGCCGTTGGCGTTCATCACTGAATCGGCCAGCAGGCTGTTGGTGTAGAGTACCTGTTCGTCGGAAGTACAGTAGAACAGGCGGGTGGGAGACTGGGGCGCCCAGTCGTAGACGTCGTTTTCCGCCAGCGCTACATTGACCGGATGATTGGGGTTGTCCAGGATATTCTGCCGTACGCTATCCTGTATGATGTACTTGGGCTGCACCAGCCCAAGTTCCTGAGTGAGCAAAGTGGCCAACGTGTCGTGCAGGGCGCCCATGGTGAGTTCATTATTGTAATAAGCCTGGGCAGGGCCGAGGTAAGGCGCCCGAAACACCTGGCTGAAGTCGCTATATATCTGGTAGTATTCGTTCAGCCCCAGAATAATCCGCACAATATAACCAGGGAAGCTGTATTCATCCTCGCTCAGTACATACTCCCTCATCACATTGGCCAGGCTGTAAGGGCCCGACATGTGCGCCGCTGCTGTCACCGGATACTCCGACGAGTAATCCTCCTGCAGAACGCGGTGCAGCGCCATTGACGCATGGCCGCCCTGAGAGTAGCCGCCCAGGAAGAGCTGCCCGTTGAGGGCCTGCCCCAGCCCCGCCACATAAGGCCCTATGGCCTTCAGCATATCGACCGCCGCAGAAGCCTCGGTAGCGGCGTGCAGATAGGGGTGGAAGCCGCGCGAATCACCCAGCCCCAGATAGTCGGGCGCCAGGGAAACCGCCCCCACCCCACCGAATGCCAGCGGTACTTTATAATCTGAGATGTTCAGGTTGGAAGGAACATCGTCTTTAGCGCCGGAGGTGCCGTGCTGATAAATAAACAACGGCAGGGCAAAACCCCGGGCCTGAGGGATCACCAGCGCGCCGGAGGCCGTATCCGGTTGGCCCTGCACATCCGTCGTGGTGTAGCGGACTTTGTAAACATCAATTCCGTAATTGATGAAAAACCCGAATTCCGTGGCCAGTTCAGTTCTGGTGCGGCTTTCGAGGTAGGTGGCGTCAATCAGGCCCTGCCCCCGAAGGACGAAGGAGGACATCAGGGTTAGCAGAGCGAACAGGTAAAGTTTTGGCATGTTTTTTTGCCAAATGTAGGTAATTTATTGCCAATTATTAACTGGCCACCTGCGCATTAAAGGCCTCCCGCTCCCGGTTCATATTCAGAAACGGGAACTCCTGCTCCAGTTGGGCGATGATGGCCAGTTGCTGTTGCAGGAATTGTTGGTGGGGTTCAGATGCCGGATGAAACGGGCGGTGGCGGCTGGCGGCGATCACCTTACTGATGCGCTGCCTCAACAGTTGGGTAGGCTCGTCAAAAAATGCCTGTCCAAAACGCTCCCAGATGTAATCGATGGCTACTTCCGAGGGGTGAATCATATCAGGGGCGTAAAAGCGGTAATCGCGCAGCTCGTCCATCACAATCTCATAGGAAGGGAAGTAATGGGCGAAGGGCAGTTGGCGGGAGAGCTCTGCACCGGCCAGCAGCAGGGCAGCCTTGCTGCGTTGGTTCTCCACCAGCCCGTCGCGGATGTGGCGCACCGGGCTAACCGTGAGGATCACCTCCAGTTCCGGTTGCCGGTTTTTGAGCTCGTACAGCACCGGCTCAAGAACCGCAATGGCCTCCCGGGTGCTCAGGCGGCGGCGTTCGAAGGCGCTACCCGGCAGCTTGTGGCAGTTGGCTACCACCTCGCCTGTAGGCCGGTAGACAAACACAAAGGCGGTCCCCAGGGTCAGGATCAACCGGTTGGCGGTCAGCAGGAAGCCTTGTGCACGCCGGTACGACCGGTTGATACCGGAAAGAGCCTGCTCCGGGTCGGGATGGGAGAAAGCGCCGTGGTGCGAGAAACTGTGCCATAACCCCTGGTGTTCCAGCAGTTCTCTTTGCTGAAAGGGAGCGTCCAGGAGCAACCGCTGCAAACCCTGCGCGATGGACAACGGGTTGTAAAGAATCCCATAGGGGTTAATCAGGCTAAAAAAATGATGATCGGCAAGGCGCTGCCCCATGTGCTCGGCAAAACAAGAACCCAGGCTCAGGAGATGCTCCTGGTAGCCGATGCGGAAAGAGTATTCCGGCAGGGGGACGGTGGTTTGGAAGTTTGGCATAAGTGGGTATAAAGATAGGGATTTGAGGGGGGGATGTCAAATGGGGAACGGCTTGGCCGATAAAACAGCTGAGACAGAAAGGAAATGAGATTTGACAAGGGCTTGGAGTTCAGCTTTGGGACTGCTCGCTGTTCACTGTTCGCTGTTCGCAGGTTCGCTTCCCGAATTCCGCTTTCCCCCTTCCGATTTCCCGGAACTTGCGCACGGCGAACAGCGAATTCCGAACACGCCTTCCGCCTTCCGATTTCCCGGAACTTGCGAACGGCGAACAGCGAACAGCGAATTCCGAACACGCCTTCCCCCTTCCGATTTCCCGGAACTTGCGAACGGCGAACAGCGAACAGCGAATTCCGAACACGCCTTCCGCCTTCCGATTTCCCGGAACTTGCGCACGGCGAACAGCGAATTCCGAACACGCCTTCCCACTTCCCCTACCCCCCTACCCTTCCCTCCTCCTCTCCCAGCAAAAACGCCAGCACCATCTGGTTGAAACGCTCATGTTGCTCGATATTGCAGACGTGGCCGCACTTATCGATAACCGCCATGCGCGCCTTTTGGTGTTGGGACACAAACCGGTGCGCCGCCTTATTGAACACGTGGTCCTGTTCTCCCATGACGACCAGGCTCAGTTTTTCCAACTTCCGGTTGAAGAAACGCCGCAACAGCCGGAAGAAGTCCTTGTAAAGGCCTACCCACTTCAGGTATTCCCGGGAGCTGAGCTTCTGGGATTGCAGCCGGAAAAGGCGCCTCGCCTGCCGGTGGTTGCGGCGCGGTAGTACGATCCAGGAAAACACGTTGTACATCACCCGGTACGGTAGAAAGTAGCTCAGGAATTTGGCGGAATGCACAAAAAACCGGATAGCAAAGGTAGCCCGGAAGACCCCGCCCGCCATCACCATCTTGTCGATTAGGTCGGGCCGCTCTTCGTCCAGCTTTTGCAGAATTACGCTGCCCAGGGAAAGCGACATAAAGTGTGCCCGCTTGACCCCCAGGTGGTCGATCACCCGAATGACATCATCGGTGACAATATCAAAATTGTAATTTTTGTAGGCGGGTTCAATATTTTTGGACTGCCCGTGGTCGCGCAGGTCGATCAGTAGCAGGTTAAAAAATGGCTTGAAAGCTTCTACCTGATATTTCCAGGTAATCAGGCTACCTCCGGCGCCATGGATAAAAACCACCCATTCCGCCTGTGGGCTCAGGTGGTAAACTTTGTAGTGTAACAATGCTTTTTGACGGCTTTCCCGCATGTTGATCTGTGTTGTAGCATTAATAATAAAAAAATGCAGGAAATGGTTTATTAAAAGGGCGGGCAGCCCAATTCAGCCAGCGTCCCGGAAATCCAGGTTTGGCCAAAACAGAACAGCCCGGCCAGTTGGCCAGGGCTGTCCCTTTTCATCGCTTTCGTGTACATGTACCCGCCTCCGGCTCCGGCTGGCCGCAGTCCGGCCAAAGACGGACGGAAGCCGCGGGCTGAAGCCCCGTTGGCAGGCGAAGGCCCGGCTAAACAAACGGGCGTGTAAACAGAGAGTAGTAAAACCAGCTTTCGGTTTAATTTTATCTTATCATAATGATCTTCATGCGTTCATGCCCCCCGGAAGAGCTTACGTCCAACCAGTACGCTCCCGCCGGAAATTGCCGGGTAGGAATCTCCAGGTAAGCTTCCTCCGTTTCCAGATATAATATTCGCCGGCCATCTGCCCGGAACAGTTGCAGTATCTTAGGGCCGCTGTACGCCATTTCCAGCCTGAGCTCCTGGCGCACCGGGTTCGGGAAAGCCTTGACGCTCTTGCCTGTCCCATCATTCCCGGGCCGGGCTGTCGGGTATAACCCGATCTGTAGGCCGGTGTTCCCTTCGCAATCCTTGGGGTACAGGTACAGGTAGTCGTAGAACTCGCAGCCATTGGGCATCCGCACCCGGATGGTATGCGTACCGGTGAGCAATTCGGTGGTGATCGGGAAGTTGATGCAATTGCCGGTGGTAATAAAACCTACCGGGCTTATCCACAGGTAGTCGTTGCCTTCCGGCAGGCAGATCTCCCAGGGCTCCCCGACGCAATACGGCAAGGCGTCGTTGGGAAGGATGGTCTCCGGCAGGCTGCTCACATGGACCGCTACTTCCCGGACAGCCGTACAACCATCTGCATAAGTGATATCCACCTGATAGGTGGTGTTCGCGGTAGGGCTCGCCAACGGCGCAATACAGTTGGTGCAACTCAGCCCGTCGGCCGGGCTCCAGACAGCGTTCGTATTGGGAGGGATATTGGCCCATAGCCGGACCGATTCGCCCCGGCAAATGGTGGTGTCGGGCGTTATCATGGGTAGTGGGCAGGAAAGAGCCTGGCAAGTTGCCTCGCCAACGGCAATGCCGCATAAGCCGACGCCTCTTTTCGTCAATTCGATCGAAGCATCATCCCCCGGCGCCAGGCCGGTTACCTCAAAGGATGTAGGAGAAAGCCAGGTGCCGGCTTGCCCACTAAGTACGTTTACAGTGTATGCCGTATCCCACGGCTCCCTTACCCAGCTGAAAGTGATGCTTCCGGGAAATGCTTCACAGCTGATTTCCGGTACGCCGGCCTCTGCTTGTATGAAAGCCTGAGGAGCGCTGCACCCATCGACCGTTACCTCCAGAAAGTAGGCTCCGGGTTCATCGGTTGTGGGACTCGCCAAAGTAGAACTGAAGCCGTTGGGGCCCGTCCATTGGTAGGTGGTGTTCGCCCCATTGATATTGACGCCCGCTACCAACTGAATGGGCTCGCCGGGCAGGCAGCCGGGTAGGAACCCTGCCTGCGCTTCCGGTGAAATACCTGCCTCAATATCGAACTGCATGGACTGCCGGATGGCGCCGCTGGTATTGGATACTTCAAAATAATAAGCATCCGCACACAGGCCATAGATGGTATCTGTACCTGGCTGCGCCAGCACGCTGTAAAGAAGGTTGCCGGCTTCATCGGTAAGTTTATACCGCCAGATACCCGCAACGCCTCCGGTAATGGCGGCTATGCCGTCGCAATCGGTAGCGCAGGGGGCATGAACAATTTCGATATCCGGCAACAGGCTGGCATCGGGAATGGCAGTAGCGAAAAAGGTAGTTGCCGGGCCGATATCGCAGCTGAAAGGCATCCAGGAGCCCGAATATCCGTCGCCGAGCAGGTTGATCTCCAGGTTGAGATTGGCCTCCTGAGGGTTGGTGAAATTCTCGTTGACCTGTACCGTCCAGCAAAATTCCAGCGGCAAAGGGCCGGCATTGACCGAACTACAGGGGCCGTCGCCAAAGTTGTTGCCAGGGTCTCCGTCAAACCGGCCACCGCCAGGGCAGAGCAGCCCGTACTCCGCATCAAAAGCAAAACCCGGGCCAAAGGAGGCGCCGGTATTGCACCCCTGCCAGGAATCATACCAGTCCCAACGGCCGGAGGGCGCCGTGCAGGCTTCAGGAGCTACCGTTTCGAGCGTGCTGAGGTTCCAGCCCGGGCCAAAATCGACCTCCACCCCATGTAGCCACTCCAGTGACAGCCCTGGATCCCAGAAAGTCACCTGATAGCAGAACTGCACGTTTTGCCCGGCCTGATATGCCCCATTGACGGGGGGAGGGTCCGCCCTCAGCATCCCTTGCCGCCGGCTACAGGTATGGCAATCGTTGGAAGTGGCTGCGGATAAGGTGAACGGGCCCTGATCGGATAGCGTAGCCCCACCGACTACCAGAAAATAGTGCTGGCCGGGTTCAACCGGGCTTTCCAGGCTCACCGCTCCCGTACCATCCGTCCCTTTCGCCCAGGCAATGGGCAATGGCCCGGTGCAATCCTCCGCCTGGAAAAGAATGAGCGCCGGATTGTCCAGTTCACTCTCCAGGCTGATAGCCAGGCGGTTGCCCGTAGGCCATAGTTCGTACCATACATCGGCGGAAGGGCTGTTAAGCCTGGGGCCGTCGCCGAAATCATCAGCCAGTTGAAATACGGGAGTACTGGGGGATGCGTCCAGATTATCGCCACTGAGCGTAGCGGTAGTACTTCCGCCAGAAGTACATCCTCCGGCAGGGCCCAGAGGGATAGAAATCGCATTTTCGCAGTTATCATTATTCGGTTGCCCCAAAGCAATAGCTAAAACGGACACGATGAACAACAGCGTGAGCCAAGGTCGTCTCATTCTCCAATGTTTTTGAATAGCGCACAAATGCCGGGGGGATGCAAAATGGGGGGCACAAGGAAAAGTAGTAGTGCCTTGGATTATTCAGGTTTGGGCCTCTATTTTAGGTGGTGTGTTGTTCATTTATTGCCGGGAGTCTCCCGAGCGGTAGTGCGTTCATATCTTAAGACGCCCCGAAACTGGTTTTCGCTGCCCGGCCGCCTTTTTTTTTGAAATGACAAAGGGCAACCCCGTTCACATAAGCTGCCCTTTGTCATTCCCTCATTCCTTCATTCCCTCATTCCCTCACCACCAGCCAACCCGTGCGGGCTTCTTGTCCCGACACCATCTTCAGCAAGTAGGCCCCGCCGGGAACGGACTGCAGCGGCAGCGTATAAGCCTGGGCTGAAGTACTGAATTCCCGGATGAGTTTACCGGAACTACTCCACAGCTGAACCGTTTTCACGCCTTCGCCAGGCAGTTCCAGTTGCACGTTATAGCTAGCCGGGTTGGGGTAAAACCGCAAGGCAGTTGCTGTCACCGAAGTACCGGCAGCGGGCGGCGTTGGGCGGCTCTGGCAGCCATCGACAAAAACGATGGCCCTATCCGTGGCGGTACAACCGTAAACATCCGTCATCTCCACGGTGAAAGTGGCCGTTTGCGGCACACTGCCTTCCGTCACCGCACAAGTGGGGCAGTCCAGATATTCAGCCGGGCTCCACGAGTAACTGACGGCATTGGGCGCCTCCACATAGAGGGTAAAGGTTTCGTCCGGGCAGGCCGTCTGGAAATCGCTGATGTCCCGAACCTCGATGGGGGGCGCCGGCGCCAGCACAACCCGCTTGGAAAACCGGCAACCGTTCGTACGCAGGATGGCGTAATAGGGGCCGGCGATATCCGCTGTTGCGTTTTCAAAGCTCAGGCATTGCTCTGTACTGATGAAGGCATTGGGGCCTACCCAAAAAGGCAAACCGGATTCGGGAAGGCATATTTCCAGAGGCTCGCCTTCGCAGAAAAAGATGGGGCCGTCCGGAATATAGGAATCCGGAATCTCACCGACATAAACGGTAATTTCTACTGTATCTGTACATCCCGCCGCATTTCCAGCGACCAGGGTGTAGGTAGTGGTCCCCGAAGGAAAAACATAGGGGTTGGGGCAGTCAGCGCAACTCAGGGTGGAGGCCGGCGACCATTCAAAGGTATCCCAATTTTCCGTTTCTACAGAGAGCTGAATGATGCTACCCGGGCAGATCATCGTGTCAGCTGGCGCTTCTATCGCCGGACAGCCGGTGGGGAAGCAACTGCTGCTGACTGTCGTTTCGCCGCAGGCGCCAACGCCCAGGGAGGTGACCTCTATCGTTACCTCCTCTCCACTGCTGAGGCCGGCCACCGCGAACGTTGTTGCATCTATAAAATCTCCGGCTTGCCCGGTGAGCACCGTCACCTGATAACCCGTATCCTGCGGCAGCACCGGCCAGGTAAAGATCACCTTGGTGGGGGAAGCTTCACAAGTAACCATAGCCGCTTCCAGCGCCTGTTCTACCGTAATCCATAAGGTGTCGCTGGCCGTGCAGCCGGCATCGGTATAGGTGTAGGCCAGCTCGTGCAGGCCGGCGCCGGCAATACCGGGGTGGAAGGTGTCCGTAGCGTCATCTACCCCCGGGCCCGTCCATCCGCCAATACCATTACCCGTGCCGCCTGTAGCCAAAGCCGTCAGGAGCGCCGGGCCGGAGCTGGAGCAGACTCTGTCGGGTGCGCCGGTGTAGAGGCTGAGCACACTACAATCTGCTGCTGAACAGCTGGCAGCGGTAGTGGCGGTGCAACCTGCCGCATTCGTGGCGTCCAGTTCGATACGCACCGTCTGCCCGGGCAGTAGCCCGGTGACAACGTATTGGTTGTTGCCCATAGGCACACCAGCCGGCCCTTCAAGATGGGACAGCCCATAGGACAGCCCGGGCTCTGCTACCCAGGAAAAGATCACTTGCCCAAGGCTGCTGGTGCAACTGACCTGTGGTGCATCCGGCGGAGCCGCCTGCGTTACCTGCACCGAGTCGGTGCGGGAGCAGCCATTGGCGTCCGTGGCCGTTACCGAATAGGTTTGCGTGCCAACCGGAAAAACGTAAATGCTATCGCTGTCCTCCCCGGTGCTCCAGCTTAACAAAGAATTACTATTAGCAACCAGCAGGACGCTGTCGCTGCTGCAGAGCAGTTCCTCCCCATCGATGGACAGCAGGGGCAGCGGGTTGACGATCACCGTGAATCCGCCGATCTCCCGGCAGCCGTAATCGGTTGCCCCCGGCAGGGCGTAATAGGTTGATTGAGCCGGGGCCACTATACGCTCATAAATCAGGGTATCGGATTCATAGGCCAGCAGTTGAAGGCTATCGCCCTGGCAGAGGTAAGTGGTATCGGCCGGAACCAGCTCAATGGCGGGCGCCGGGCTGACCACAACAGTGGTTTCACGCTGGAAAACGCAGCCAAGGGTGTTGGTGATAGTGGCTGCGTAGGCAGTGGTTTGCAAAGGGCTTACGCTGATAGTGGAAATGGAATCGCCGGTACTCCAGAGGACGTCGCCCCCCCCGGCAAACAAGCTGATGGATTCGCCCTCGCATATCGCGGCGCCGGGGCTGATGAATATACCGGCGGAACTGGCGACCGATACAGCAGCCGAAAGATGGGCTACGCATCCGTTGGGGCCCGTAACTTCAAGGTAATAAATGCTGGATTGATCCGGGCTGGCCGTTATTGAGGCAGTGGTGTCGCCGGTACTCCAGAGGAATTGCACTCCTGCATCAGCGGTAAGCGTAACGGTAGTGCCCGGGCACAAGAGGCCAGTAGTATCGGCGCTGATCGCCGGATCAAAAGGAAGAAGCACGACCACTTCATCGAAGCCTCCGCAACCGAAGTCATTAAATCCGGTGACCCGATAGATAACGCCATCCTCGGGGTCTACCGTAATGGACGGCCCCGAGCCAATAGGCGTATCGCTATTACTGGAATACCAGGTAAAATGAGTGGCGTTGCCACCCGCCGTAATGGACAGCGGCTCGCCCGGGCAGGCGATAAGGGTGTCTTCCTCGATGGTCACGGCCGCCGGGCCGATAACCGGTACTTCCAGCTCAAATGGAGCAGAAGCACAGCCATTCACCGTTACAACCAACGTGTATATACCGGGATAAAGGGCAAGCGGGCTTTTCTCCGCCGAGCTAAAGCCATTCGGGCCCGTCCAGCTGTAAGAAGCGCCGGTTGAAGGATTCGACTGGCCGTACAGGTCGATGGGTTCTCCTTCATAACAGGGCAGATTGTAAGTTGCACTGGCCTGGGGAATCAACGGCGCTCCTATGGTGGCAGTGACGGTTCGGTTCTCACCGGTGGAAATGCTAAAGATACTGGCTATGTAGAGCCCCGGGCACAGATCAGGGACCGTATCCGTTCCGATACTGCCGGTGCTGGAATAGTAAACGTTGCCGCTGCTGTCGGTCACGGCATAATCCCAGGGGCCTTCACCACCACCGGTGATGATCAGTGCGCCGTCACAGTTGTCTCCGCAGCTCCCATCGATAGCGATAACCTCCGGCGCCAGGGGGTCCGGGCAATTGAGTACCCCCAGAAAATTATCCCAGCGTTCTTCAAAGCAAAAGGTGCCCAGGCCAGTGCCCGAAACGCCGTCACCCAGCATGCGCACGGACAGGTTGAGGCTGTTCTGTACGCCATAATGCTCAGGGCTGCACTCGGCGGCGGTGACCGTCCAGCAGAAAGAGAGCTGAGGGGCGGAAATGCCGATATTGGCGCATCCTTCTCCACTCATTCCCCGGTTGTTACCGGGGTTGCCGTCCGGATTGGGGCCGTCAAAGGCGAAACCCGGGCCGTACTGATGGCCATTACTGTTGCTTGTCCACCTTTCGTAATACCCCCAGGCGCCTTCACCGGAGCAGGATGGAGGCGGGCTGGGAACGAGGCTGGCCTGGTCCCAACCAGGGCCCAGGTCAAGTTCCAGGCTGTGCAGGTATTCTCCGCCGGAGCTGGCGTTCCACCGGTTCACTACATAACACATCTGCACCGTCTGGCCGCCGCTGAAAGCGCCGTTGTCCGAAGCCGGGCTGGTGGTAAAGAAGCCCTGCCGCTCCAGGATGCAGGTGTTGCATTCGTTGGTGGTGGTGATCGACAATTTGAAGTCGCCCTGGTCTTCTAAGGCCCCGCCGCTGACCAGCAGGAAGTAAAAGCGAGTGGGATCGACATAAGTGGAGAGTTCCAGGCTTCCTTCGCCGGAGGCACAGGCCACCGGATACATTCCGCTACAACTCTCTGAATCACTTTCGAAAAGGGCGACAAAAGGAGTCTCCAGCCCTTCGGCCAGCGCGATGGTGATGCTGTTTCCCCTGGGGCTGAACCGAAACCATACATCAGCGCCGCTATCCGGCGCTTCGCCGCTACAGCCCGCCAAAGCGGGAAAAGGGCTACTGGCCGTGGCGCCGGTATTGGTATAGTAAAAGGTATCGGACGCTTCATCGCTCACCGGGCAGGGCGAGGGAGTTTTCAGTGGCAGGCTCAGTGCGTTGGAACAGTCGTCGTTAAGGGGTTGGGCAATTAACGAAGTCAGCATGCTGCAAGACAGCAGGAGTAAGATGGCTTTTCTCATTACTCAAGTTTTTAGGATTATAATTCGAAATAAAGTCTTTTAACTTCATCGGTGGCAGAGGGGTAACGTTTTCAGCCGATGAAGAGCTAAAGATACTATTTCTTTACCGATTTAGGAAAGAATATCCGGGAAACAAAGGAAGGCGGAAGTGGGAAGGCTTCCAGGTGCCTTACAGCACCGAAAAAAAGTGATCTACCTTAACAAAAGGTAGTTTGAAGGCGGAAGTGGGACACGAGCGAAGCGACTGACGCCTGCCTACCCGCCAGGCAAGCCTTGGCGGCCTGGCAGGCAGGGAGTAAGTTGGAAGTGGGAACCGAATGCCCATTGGCGCCCTATTCCGCCCGCGGCCTCCGTCCGCCGGAGACGGCGGCGGGGCCTCACTGCGTTCGGCTTCCGCCTTCCGACTTCGTGCTAGTGAAGGACCAATTTATGAACTTGCGTTCCGGAAGGATTCTTGATCCGAACAAAATACAGGCCAGCTTTCAGCCCATCAACAGGAAGGGCGGCTACCGGGCCATCCGGCTGCAGGCGATGCAGTACTTGTCCGTTACCGGTCAAAATCTCAATGAGCATTGGTTGTTCTGTACCTGTCGAAACCCAGGCTTGCCCGCTGGCCGGATTGGGGAAGATCACTGGACTGCCCACTACCGGCCGGCTTGCTACGGCACAGCCCCCCTGGCCCCTGAATGCCAGGGCAACCTCCCGGCTTAACTGACAACTGTCCGCCAGGTAGGCGGTAAGGGTATACGTACCGGTTATTTCCGGGCCGGGCGAGGAGAAGGACAGGCAATGCCCGGAAAAGCTATAGCCATCGGGGCCGATCCACTGATACTGCCCATTGGGCAGGCAGAAAAAGAAGGGTTCATCCGCGCAGGCGTAAAGGGTGTCGGGAATCAGGGCTGGAGGCCATTCTTCAACGCCCAGGGTGAGGGTGCTGGTGTAAATGCAGCCCAGGCTATCAATAGCGGTCCGGGTATAATCCACCGTGCTGGCCGGCGACGCCATGGGGAAAGGGCAATCGGTACAGCTGAGGCCGGCCGCCGGTTGCCAGTTGAAGGCAACGGCCGTCACCGGAGAGGCGGCAAGAAGCGTGCTGTCACCTGCGCAAATCACCTTGCTGACACCCCTTCCGGGCCGCTCGCAGAAGGCCGCCCGGCAGGTTTTTTCTACTGTTACAAGGCCACAGGGCCCTTCACCGTAGGCACGGATGGCGATGGCCACTTCTTCTTCAGAAATGAGCCCTTCCACCAAAAAAGAATGGGGCGTGACGAAATAACCGGCCTGCCCGGTAAGCACCTGCACCTCATAGAGGCTGTCCTGGGGCAGGGCTGGCCAGCTGAAACGAACCCGGTTAGAGCTGGCCTCGCAGGTTACCATCGAATCCGACAGAGGCTGATAGACAGACAGGCTGATGGAATCCCCGATCTGGCAGGGGCCCTCTTCGTAGGTATAATGAAGCACCTGCTGGCCGGGGCCGGCAACAAAGGGGTCAAAAAGGCCGGTATCCCCCACCAGGCCGGAGCCTTCCCAGAATCCGGAGCCGGGAAGCAGGCTTCCACTAACTTCAGCGGTAAGATTGACCGGTTCAGTATTGGGATAGAGACAGAGGCCACGCAACGTATCCAGGGTGAGCGATAGTTGGCATTCAGCCGTTGTGCAGGCCTGCTGGCTACTAGCTGCACACCCCAGGGTGTCCGTCACCGCCAGGCTAAAAACGACTTCCTGCCCGGTGCTGAGGTTGGCTACCCGAAGGGTGCTGTCGTTGAGCAGGGTGCCGCCGGGGCCGCTGGGAATCTGCATGCTGTACTGCAAGGCGGGATCGTAATTCCATACAAAGAAAACATCCTCGTAAGTGGCGCTGCATTCAACTACCGGTGCAACCGGTAAGGGCGAAGCTTGGACCTTCAACGTATCAGCGGCCTGGCATCCGGTAACCGGTTCTGTAACCGTAACGCTGTAAGTGGAAAACGGAGGCAGAGGTATTTCATTGATTATGCTGTCCCTGCTCGCCGTATTCCAAAGGAATAACAGGCTATCCTGGCTGACGGATGCCAGTAACTGAGCTGATTCCCCTTCGCAAACCTGCTCCGGCCCGTCGATGGCCAGAGCGGGCCGTGGGTAGACCGCAAGCGAATCGGTAAAAGTAACCGCACAGCCCTGATTGTCGATGGTGAGAGCATAAACAGTATTGATATCCGGGCTTTCCCGATAGTTGTAGTAGGTAGAGTCGGCATTGGCGAGAAGGATGTGCACGGTATCCCCCTGGCAAATGGCAGGCGGGAAGATACTCAGCGCCGCCACCGGATAAGATATCACCCGGATGGGCAGTTCCTTTTTTACCACACACCCCTCTGCCGTGGTGATAGTAACCCGAAAGGTGTCATTTTCCAAAGGCGCAACCAGCAGGCTGTCCTTAACACTGCCGTCCTCCCACATGTAGCTGGCCCCACCGGCTGCCCGCAGCAGGGTGCTGTCCCCCCGGCACAGCTCCGGCTGATCCGCCGATAGGCTGACGTAGGCCCCTCCCTGAATGAAGATGCTCAGGCTGTCCACCACCACACACCCTTGCCCGTCGTCAAATTGCAAGCTAAAGGTGCCGGCGCTATCGACTATCGCCTGGAGTAGGCTGCTGGTGTCGCCGGTATTCCATAGAAAGGAACCCTCGCCGGCGGCGCTGATCTGAATCGTATCTCCCGGGCACTCCAGCAGTGTATTGCTGGCAGTAAGCCCACCCAGGCGGCGGAGCACCAGTGTATCCGCTCCTTCGCAACCATAAGCGCCGTTGGCGGTCACCAAAATGCGCTCGGTAAGCAGCCCCAGAAGGCTGCCGGCTACCGGCAGGCTGTCACCCCCGCCAAGGTAGATAGAATTGCCATTGGGCAGGAGCCGCCGCCAGAACAGCACATCGGTGTTGGCCGTAGCGCTCAACAGGAACGTATTTTCATTGGGGCAGTAAAAATCCGAAGAGGCATTGGCCAAAACCGTCGGGGGCTCGAAATATTGAACGTTTATACTGTCGGGAACCGAAGGGCAATTATCGGCCGTAACAGTCAGTATATACAGCCCGGTATCGGCCGGTGTGAAACTGGCCTGATTGGCGATAAAGCCATCCGGCCCTTGCCAGCGGTAAGTAGCGCCGGGGTTGGGCGGAATGACAAAGCCAAATAAGGTACCCAGTCCACCCGTAGCACAATCCGGGCTGTAAATGATGTTGCCGTTGGGAGGCGTTAAAGTATCGATAACCATACCGGCCCGGGCGCTGAACGCCATCAGGCAAAAAAACACAGGGATTATAACTCGCATAAAAAAAGGGCAATTTGGGAGGCAAGTTACAAATTATCCCTGCAAGTGCCGGCAAACAGGATTGATCCATGTAAACTGCGCCCCTGCCCCTCTTCAAAATCAGGCTACCGTTCCAGGGTTGGACGAGTTCGCGGTTCGGTATTCGCTGTTCGCAACCGCGGCAGGCTGCTTGGGCTTACCTGCTTCTAATCGTGTCCAACGTTAGACGGGTAGCCCAAAATCACTCTACCACCAGCCACCAGGCGCCTACCCCAGCGCCAGCCTGTGCCTTCACCAGGTGAAGGCCTGGAGTTATTCCCTGTAGAGAAAGCGGCTTCCCTTGCTCCGGCCTCTCCCAACGGCGCACCGGCTGGCCCAGGACATTCAGCAGTTGCACCGCATCGAGTTGTACCTCCTCGCCAAGCAGATAGAAAAACTGGGTGGCCGGGTTGGGAAAAAGGCTAAACCTCGACCCCAGCGGCTGATCCCTTTGGGCGGTCAGTACAGGTGAAACCGTCGGCGGAGTAGCTACCAGAAGCGGTTCCTCTGCGTAACTGATGATGCGCACATCCCGGATCTCGAAACGGGCTTCCAGGCTAAAATCCCTGGCCATCGCCAGGATGTCGTCCTCTATTGTAATGAACAGATCACCGATAGGGCCGTAGCCCTCGGCGTCGATGCCGTCAATTCGGGTGATGCCGATGTCGATCCGCCCGGCGGCATCATCCAGCCGTTGCATGTAAATCAGGTTTTGGGTGGGGCTGCCCAGCCAGGAATCGGCCAGCACCAGGGCAGCGGCGCCATCTTTGACCACCGCCTCGTCGAAGTAAAGGCTGAAAGCCAACCCGTAAACACCGGTGGCGGGGGCATCCTCGCTGCCCAGAATCAAAGGCAGTTGCATCACCGCTCCTTCGATGAGAGTATCCGGCTGCAGGTAAAAGGGGGCGTCCAGGCGGTAGGCCAGTGGCGGTGAGCCACCGGAAGGGCGCCCTTCGCCCTCTTCCCATGTCAGCCCCCAGTTCTGGCTCAGCGCCAGGGTATCGGCGGTGGAGACCAGCCCGTCCCCGTTGGTGTCGATGTGGCGGTAGTTGACGCCAGAGGTGGGTGTATAGTGGGCCCAGAGAGGGGCCGGCTGCCCCTGCCAGTCGAGACTCGCGTTGGGGCGCAGCGGGCCGGTAGCGCCGTAGCCCAGTCCGATGTTGAGCAGGTCGTACTGATCAGCCATCCCGCTGGAATCGGTATCGCCGGGCCGCACCAGGGTTTCGGTGACGGTGAGGTAGAGCCAGGCTTCCCAGCAGGTGGCAGTGTCGAGCAGTTCGCAGATGGTAAGGCAGAGGGTGTCCTGGCCGGGCTCCAGGGCGCGGTAGCCTATGCAAAGGCCCAGGGAGTCCACATCGGGGCCGACATACCCCAACCCGCACCCGAGCGCGGTAATGCCGTAGGGTATGGGCGAGCCGAACATGCTGGCCACGCTGCACCACTGGCCAGACTGGCCAATGACAAGCGTATCCCGCCACTCCTCCCGGCAAGGCAGGCCAGACAGCACGGCCACCTGCACGCTGTCCGTACCCAGGCAGCCTTCATCATCTTCGACGGTAAGCACGTAGGTGGTGGTTTCAGAGGGGGTAGCCAGGGTGGTGAGCTGGTCAGGAGCGGCAAGGCCGGTAGCAGGTGTCCATTGTATACCCACCGCGCCGGGTGCTTCGGCCCGCAGTAGCGCCTGCTCGCCGGCACAGATGACGGTGTCGTTGGCCATGGCGTCGATGGGAGAGGTGGTGATGGCGATTTCGCGTTCGACGGAGCAGCCGTTGACGTCTACGATCTCCACATAATACACGCCAGTATCTATTGGAGAAACTACTGAGGTAGTGATGAGGTCATTATTGAAAAAATAGGAGTAAGGAGGCGTTCCTCCGGATACACTAATGGTAATGCTGCCGTCGTCCAGGCTGATGCAGGAGGCGTTGACAACCCTAATATCCGCTTGTATCGGCTCGGGCAACACTACATTGATGGGGTAAGAACTCTGGCAGCCGGCATCGTCAGCAATGACGATTGAAGTCGTACTGGCCGGAATCTGCCATTGCACGTCAAAAGTCGGCTGAAAGGTAAGCCCTCCGTCAACAGAGTAGAAATACACCTGCCCGCTACCAGCTCCTCCGGTGAAGTTGTAGATTTCAATGATGATATCGTCGCCGGGGCAATTGGGCGAGCTAATGTTGAAACTGGCGCCCAGCGGCTCGGCTTCTTCGATGATAGCCTCCAGCTTTTGCAGGCAGTTTTCATCCATTACCCACACCGGATGCGTGCCGGTGCACAGGCCGGCAAGCTCAGTGTCGGGGCTCCAGTTGAGGCCCTGGTCCCAACTCACCTGGTAGGGTGGCGTGCCGCCGCTGATGTCCAGGCTAATGGCGCCGTCGCACAGGCCGTTGCAGCTGGCGCCGGTAATGCTGAGGCCAACGGTAAAGGCCGGGCGGACGATCACATCGAAGGTAGCGCCGGCCTGACACCCCAGGTCGTCGATCAGATCAAGAGAGTAGGTTCCAGCATCAGCCTGGCTGACATTGGGAAGCAGGGGGAAGGGGGCCGTTGAAAAAACTGCCTGGCTGGGGTTGGCCCATGTATAAGACTGAGCGCCGACTACGTTGGGATAGAACACCAGGGTATCGCCCTCGCAGAGGGGGCTGTTGGAAAAGGGCAACAGGCCGAAGTCGAGGTAGTTGCGAATGTAAATATTGTATTCGTAGCTAAAGGGGTTACCCTGTCCGTCCAGACCGGTGACAGTGAAGAGCTGGTCGCCGAAGAGCGGCTCGGTAACCGGATCGGGGCAATCGCTGCAACTCAGAAAGGCTGCGGCCTGCCATTGGATATTGGTGGCGCCGGATATAGGGAGCTGAAGCTGCACACTATCCCCTACGCAGATGGTGGTGTCCAGAGCAATAGTATCCAGGGAAAGCGGGGTGGCTGGTGCTGATGGAACAGGGAGGTTGGATGGGGCGCCAGACGCCGATGCCGTGATCAGATAGAGTAAGAAACCAAGAAAGGAAAGTGCGCATTTCATAGGAACTGAGTTTAGCGTTCGTTCATGGGATCAAATGTTGTGACAAAAGTAAGGGCAGGAAAGGAAGCAGGAAAGTACAATTTTTGAGATTTCTAGTTATTTTTAATCGTCTTTACTGACTTTTATGCCTATATCTATTGATTTTTTAAAAAAAAATCTAGATTTTTTATTACGAATTTCACTGGTAACTATTCAACAATTGGCGATTAGCTGTTGGCTATTGGCGCCCGATGCCCATAAAAATGCGATATAAGCTCTTAACAGCAGCCTGAAAAGTGCCAATTATCCCATGCGGCAATCGTTATTTTCATAATCGTTATAAAAGTAATGATAACTTTTGTAATCATTATAAAAGTTATCATTATATTTATAACGGTTTTTCCCTACTTCGAATCACTCCTCCTATGCACAACACCGGCCTTGTTCAACTCCTAACCACCCTGAGCACCCGAGAACGCACCCGCTTCGGCCACTACGTCCGCTCTCCCTTTTTCAACCGCCACGATAAGGTGGCGGCCCTGTACGATTGGATAAACAGCTTTGCCCCCGGTTTTGAAGCAGAAGAAATGGGCCGCGAAGGCGTCTGGGCCGCGATGTATCCGAACGAGCCTTACAACAACATCCGGCTCGACAACTTCATCAGCGACCTGCTGCAGTTGCTGTATGGCTTCCTGGCCTACCTGCAATACGAGCAACAGCCCGTCCTTGAACGGCGCCTGCTCATCGGCGAACTGCTGGAGCGCGATGCCGAGAAACACGCTCAACGCAATGCCCGCCGCGCCCGGCAACTGCTGGATCGGCAGGGAGGCCGCAGTTTTGAATACTTTTTGCAGGAATCCCTGCTTGAACAACAGCTGGACCAGTACGAGCTCAACCGCCGCCAACGGCGTTTCACCAAACACCTGCAACAAGAGAACGACGCACTGGACCGCTACTACTGGTGCAACAAATTGCGCATCGCCTGCGACATGGCCAGCCGCAATGCGGTAATCAACGCGGGCTATGAGTGCCATTTCCTCGAAGAGGTGCGCAATATTTATAGCAACAACGCCGCCTTGCAGGAACAGCCGGCCCTAAGGCTCTACTACCAGGCCCTGCTGATGCTGGAGCAGCCGGAGGAGGAAGCGCATTTTTTTTACCTCAAAAGCCTGCTGCCGGAACTATCGGAGGTGGTCACCGCCGATGAGCTGCGCACCCTCTACCACTACGCCCTCAACTACTGCATCCGGCAGATCAACTCCGGGAAAGGCAACTACTACGGCGAGGTGTTCCAACTCTACGAACTCATGCTGGAGCGGGAGCTGCTGCTCGTGCGCGGGCAACTATCGGAGTGGTCGTTTAAGAACATCGTCACCACCGCCATCCGCACGGGCGCCTACGGCTGGACGGAACGGTTTATCAATCAATATCAGCCGTTCCTGCCAGAAGAAGGGCGCTCTAACGCCGTAGCCTACAACCGGGCCGCCCTATACTACGCCCGGGCGGAGTACAAGCACGCCCTCCTGCAGCTCCAGGACGTGGAATTCACCGACACCTCCTACCACCTGGGAGCCAAGATTATACAGCTGAAAAGTTATTACGAACTGGATGAACCCGAACCCTTTTTCGCACTGGTTGAAGCCTTCAAAAAATACCTGCTGCGCAACCGCGAGATTTCCGATTACCGCAAAAAGGCCAATGCCAGCTTCCTGCAGCTAGCCAGAAAGATTTATGAATTGCGCATCGAGGCGCCCGGGCTGCGGCGGGAAACCCTCGATCAACGCATCGGCGCTTTGCGGCGGGAAGTGGACTCGGGCAAGGCAGTGGCCAATAAGAACTGGCTGATCGAGGCCATAAGTAAAGTGTGATGAAGTAACTTGAAAGGAAACGATTGAGTGTCCACATCCTCGGTTTCCTATAACTCCCTGTGCATTAATCGCCCAGGAATATTATCTTAGTGCAAAAAATCTATGCTTTCCATTCTCCGCCCGGCCATCGCCTTTATCCTGCTAACTGCCATTGCAATCCAACCCGCCCACAGCCAGCCGAAAGGGGAAGAGCTTTCGCTTCCTCACCTATTTTCCGACCACATGGTGCTGCAACGGGGCCAGGCCATAAAAGTATGGGGCTGGGGGGGCCCCGACGAAACGATAAAGGTAGAGCTGGGCCAACAGACAAGTATCGCCAGGTCCGATGATGATGGGGCCTGGGCCGTTGAACTACCCGCAATGGAGGCTGGCGGCCCCTATGAACTGGCAGTTAGCGGACCGTCCGGCGCCATCCGGCTACAGGATGTCCTGGTGGGAGAGGTCTGGATTTGCTCCGGCCAGTCGAATATGGAATGGCCGGTCAGCCTGGCCGATGATGCCGAGCAGGAAATCAGCAGAGCTGATTATCCGCCAATCCGCCTGTTTACAGTGCCAAGAGATATGAATACGAAGCCGCTGAACAACACCCTGCCAGCTCAATGGGCACGCTGCAGCCCGGCAACAGTGGGCGATTTCTCGGCTGTGGGCTATTTTTTCGGGCGGGATCTCTGGAAAAACCTGGAAGTTCCCATCGGGCTGGTCGACGCCTCCTGGGGCGGCACCGTGGTGGAAACCTGGACCAGCGCCGAAGCGCTGGCCGATGACCCTCAGCTGGGCGCCGCGGCAAAGAGCCTCAAGACGATGGACTTCGGCGCCATGATGGAACGCTCCAAAGCCGAACAGGCCGCCTGGGAGCAAGCCATCGATGATCTGGACCCGGGCCTCAAAGAAAAATGGTTCGAAGAAAAATACAACTGGAGTGGCTGGAAAACCATGGAAATTCCGCAACCCTGGGAAAAGGCAGGCTACGACGAGCTCGACGGTACCGTCTGGTATAAACGCTCCTTCACCCTGCAGGCAGATGAACTGGCCAAACCCGCCACCCTGGAATTAGGCCCCATTGACGATAGTGATATTACTTTCGTGAACGGCATGGAAGTAGGCCGGATGATCAACCAATACAACGCAGACCGCTCTTATACCATCCCTCCGGAAGTGCTGAAGGGAGGGGAAAACACCATTACCGTCCGGGTGGTCGATACGGGCGGTAACGGCGGCCTCTACGGCAAGCCGGAAGCGTTGCGGATACTTACCGCCAAACGAACCATCCCTCTATCGGGGCGATGGCATTTTGCGGTCGGCGCCTCCGAGTTGCCGGAGCAGCCGGCGATAGTACACCCCAATAGTTTGCCCGCCCTGCTCTTTAACGCGATGATCCACCCGTTGATCCCCTTCGGAATCCGGGGCGCCATCTGGTACCAGGGGGAAAGCAATGAAGGGGATGCCTTCCGCTACCGGGAACGCTTCCGCCTGATGATCCGCGACTGGCGAAAGCAATGGAAACAGGGTGACTTCCCTTTCCTGTTCGTTCAATTGGCCAACTTCCGCCCAGAACAGGGAGAACCCTCGGAAAGCCAATGGGCGGAACTGCGGGAGTCGCAGGCCCGGGCCCTGGAAGAACCCCATACCGGTATGGCCGTAGCCATTGATATCGGAACGGCAGATGACATTCACCCCCGCAATAAACAGGAAGTGGGGCGCCGGCTGGCCCTGGCCGCCCGGGCTATCGTTTACAAAGAAGCGCTCGTATACAGCGGCCCTGTGTACAAAGCATCAAAGGTGGAGGGCAACCAAATCCGGCTTTATTTTAACCATACCGGCAGGGAACTCATCAGCCGCGAGGGCTTGGAATGGCTGCGTGGTTTTAGTGTCGCCGGCGCCGATGGCCAGTTTCATAACGCCAAAGCCCGCATCAGCGAGGACAACACTATAGTCGTGTTTAGTGAAGCTGTGGCTAATCCAAAATACATTCGTTACGCCTGGGCCGACAATCCCGGGAAACTGGACCTCTACAATGACGCCGGCTTGCCGGCCGCCCCATTCCGGACGGATGAGCTGAAAGTATCGACCCAGGATAAGTAAACGGAAGGTTTGGACCATGATCAACGAAAACGGGCCGGCCGGAAGGCTTGCGTGAGATGACAGGCAGGTTTTGACGTTAAAAACTACACCCCCAGCGCTTTCGCCGCCCGCTCGAAGGCCTCGGGGCGGACATACAGCAGGTAGCCGTAAGTTTCATCGTCGGTAGCCACTCCGGTCGAAGCATACACATTGACTCCCGCCCGGTAAATCTTTTTATGGACCTCCGCCAGGGCGCCGACTTCATCATTGCCCTGCACCAGGATGGCGTGGTGCGGCCCTTCGAGTTTAAGGCCCGAATGACGGGCCAGGTCCGTCAGGTTTTTGGCGTCCTCCGGAAAGATGGAAATCTGAGTACAGGCCGGGCCGACCGGCACGGCGGTGAAGGCGAGCAGGTTGATGCCCAGGTCGGCCAGTTGCTGGAGGAAGAGATAGGCTTCACCCGGCTGGTCTCTGATGGTGGCGTAGAAGTAATCCACCCGGCGTATCTTGGTTGCCATAGTTAGGGTTTTTGTTCGTCCTGGAATGTATGCAAGGTTCCCTAAACGGAGTATTTCACATCGGTATTCCTGGTTATACGGTTTTGCCCTTTGCGATTGCTAAGAGCTTGTTCAAATTTCGTTTTTGAGGCGATGGTGAAATTTGAACAAGCTCTAAATCACTTTCTCTCAACATCACACAGCACAGTAGCTATTAAAGTTACACAAAATACTAATCAGGAACAATGATATTGATCACTTGGGCAAATCTGACTTTTAAAGCCAATCAAATAGAAACCTGAAACTGCATGCATATTGCATGCAATATAATTTAAGCGTATCTTCGTAAAAAAAAGATACATGCCAACACTTCAAATCAGAAAACTGCCGGATGATATTTATCAGGCATTAAAAGATGAAGCAGAGCGCGAAAGGAGGAGTATTAGCCAGCAGGCAATCATTTCGCTGGCGAAAGGGCTGGACGTGCCGGTTGATTTTCGGGAGCGTAGGAAGAAAATTATTGCAGAAATCAAGCAGGAGGTTCACTTGTGGAAAAAATGGGCAAACGTGGACGTAGCCTCCTGGATTAGAGAAGACCGAGATAGCCGATGAAAATCATTTTAGATGTAAGCGCTGCCTTTGCCGTTGTAACCGGGGCGCCGGGCGACAGGCAATTTCTACCCAGCTTAGAATCTGCGGCTCAGGTTTCAGCCCCGGATTTGTTTTATTCAGAAGCAACTAACGCTGCCTGGAAGTTTCACCACATCGAAGGAGTTGCCCCTGATGAATCTTTGAAGCTGGCAGAAAAAGTTATTGGCTTAGTGGACATTTTCTTCCCCACTGGGCCGCTTTGGAGAGCAGCCCTGGAGCTAGCTTGTAGGTTAGAGCATCCTGCCTATGATTGTTATTATTTGGTTCTTGCTCAACAACTGGAAGCTACTTTATTAACCTCGGATAAACGCTTAGTAAGAAAAGCCAAAATACTGGGAATTTCCACCATTGGCCCGGAAGGGCCTACCTCCTGAGAATAGGTTTGGATGCCAAACTTTTTACGCTAATGGCTTCCACTCAATACAAAAAACCCCTTTTATCCAGGTTCCGCAGTATCTCCCCCATTCTTCCAGTACCCTCTTTTTTTCCTCCTCCTCCAGCCGCTTGGCCTGGTAGACGACATAAGGCATCAGCACTTTCATTTCACAAAAAGCGAAAGTGCCATACAGTGCTTTAAAGCATAAATCTGTTCCTTCTGTAGGTCGAAATAATCGGGATTAGCGCGACGGGTAAAATCTCCGGGGCCGGCCGCGGCGCCAAAGCCCTGCGCGTAAAGATCGGATACCTTTACCGTGTGCCCGGCTGCTTCGAGCGCTTCCACTGAACGGCTTTTCAACCGTCCATTAAGCGACTGGGGTTCGGGATGAGCGAAGATGATCAGGCAGTTCATAATTTAAAAAGATTTATCTGCATTCAGTGCCCTCCTTTTGGAAACCTGTCCTGCCTTAAAGCCCACTCATTACTCCCTCACCACCTTCACGGCTCCCCGGTACCGCCCTGCCTGCACGCTCACCCAATAAACACCGGCCGGATAGTATGAAAGGGCCAACGGCAGAATCGCCCCTGCCCTACCCTCGCCGGTATCCACCCGCTGCCCCAGGCTATTGAAAACCTCCCAGTAATAGGCCTCCTGAACCGGTGCTTCCACTAGCAGGTAGGCCTGGCCGGAACTGGGATTAGGATAAACCCTCAAAATGAGTTCATCACCGGTTGGGCCCCGCAGCCCCGTGGTCATAGTCTCTACCTGCTGGCAAAGCGTATCCTTACCGCAGTTGTTGCCAACGATCAGGCAGACCTCGTAAATACCCGGCGCTTCAAAAGTATGGAGCACGGCAGGCTGGGTAGAGCTATTGCCGTCCCCAAAATCCCACAGCCATTCCTCCGGGCCGTTGGCCGAAGCGTCTGTAAAGTTGACGGACAACCCCTGCATATTGAAGGAGAAATCCGCTTCGGGGGGCAGGCAGTTGACCAGTATCTCGGTACAGCTCTGAGTGCTGCCACAGATATTGCTGGCCGTCAGGCAGACCTCGTAGGCTCCCGGCTGGTTGTAAATGTGTTGAGGGTTGGGCTGGGTAGCGCCGCTGCCATCCCCAAAAGACCAAAGCCAGGCCACGGCATCGTCGGTAGACGTATCCTGAAAAGAGAGCACCTGCCCATCAGCGATGTAAGAGAAGCCGGCTTGCGGCGGCGTACATCCGGCTTCAACGAGCTCGCAACGTTGCGTGTTACCACAGGGACTGCTAACCGACAAGCAAACCAGATAGCTGCCCGGGAATTGATACGTATGCATCGGATTGGGCTCGGTAGCCGTACTGCCATCCCCAAAAGACCACACCCAGACGGCGGGGTTGTTGGTGGAAATATCGTTGAAGCTGAAAGCCAGCTCCTGCCCACTGTAGGTAAAGTTGGCCTGAGGAGCAAAACAGTTCACCGTGATGTTCTGGCAAAACTGGGTCATTCCGCAAACGCTGCTGGCGGTGAGGCACACCTGATAGGTTCCGGGCATGGCATAGGTATGAATTGGGCCAGCGGTACTGGCGGTGTTGCCATCGCCAAATGACCACAGCCATTGCGTCGGGGTATTGGCCGATTGGTCGGTAAAGCTGACCTCCAGCTGGTTGTCGCTGAAAGTGAAACCGGCAATAGGCGGTGTACAGCTCAACGAGAATGTCTGACAGGATTGGGTGCTGCCACAGAGGGTACTCACCTCCAGGCAAGCCGTATAGGCGCCGGGAGTGGTATAAGTATGCTGCGGGTTGGTTTCGGAAGAACTGCCGCCGTCTCCAAAAGTCCAGAGCCATTGGCCGGCGGCGGGCAGAGAGTTGTCCGAAAAGGCAACCGTAAGGGCATTCGCTGAAATGTTGAAAGCGGACTGGGGCGGGGTGCAACTCACCTCAACCAACTGGCAGGCGGTATTTTCTCCACAGAGGCTGCTGGCTTGAAGGCAGACCTGGTAGCTACCGGGGGCAGCGTAAGTATGTTGTGGGTTGGCTATGGCAGACGAAGCGCCGTCGCCGAAGGTCCAGAGCCAGGATTCAGGGCTGTTGGCCGTCTGGTCGGTGAAAGACAGGCTCAGTTCGTCGGCTTGCAGGGTGAAAGCAGGCTGGGGCGCCGCACAGCTTACATTGACCGTCTGGCAGGATTCGGTGCTGCCGCAAATGCTGCCGGCCTCCAGGCAAACCTGATAACTGCCCGGCAGTGCATAGGTATGTTGCGGGTTGGCTTCGGTGGAAGAAGCGCCGTCGCCAAAATTCCAACTCCAGTTGTCCGGTGTATTAGAAGACATATCGGAAAACGAAAGCGCTAGTTCATCGGCCTGAAAACTGAAGGCGGCCTGCGGGGCATCGCAGCTCACCGTTATCTGGCGACAGGCCTGGTCGTTGCCACAGACGCTGCTGGCCAGCAGGCAAACGACGTAAGTACCCGGGGCAGCATACGTGTGTTGAGGGTTCTGCGTATTGCTGTTGTTGCTGTCGCCAAAAGACCACAGCCATTGAGTAGGCATATTCAAGGTAGTATCGGTAATACTAAGGGTGAGTCCATCTCGTTGCACCAAAAAGCCGGCTACCGGCTCGGCGCAGGTGATGACAACCATACTACAGGCTTGGCCGCTGCCACAAGGGCTGGTAACGGTCATACAAACTTCATAAACGCCCGGAGCGCTGTAGGTATGCTGAGGGTTCTGCTGGGCAGAAGAATTGCCATCGCCAAATGACCACAGCCATTGGCCGGGGGCATTGGTGCTCGTATCACTCAGGAAGATGGACAACATACTCGATTGGTAAGAGAAGCCCGCCTCAGGAGCCGGGCAACTGATGCTTAGTTGCTGGCAGGTACTGGCCGTGTCGCCACAGGTATTACCAATCGCCAGGCATACCTCGTAATCACCTGGTAAAGCGTAATTGTGAACCGGGTTCTGGAGATAGGAAGTTGTGCCATCCCCAAAATCCCAGGCCCAGGCGGTAGCGGTAGCCGTGGAAGTGTCTGTAAAAGAGAGGCGCAGGGCATCTGCCTCATACGTAAATCCCGGCTGAATGGCGGCGCAACTGACCGCCACCATCTGGCAATATTCCGTCATTCCGCAGATGCTGCTGGCCTGTAGGCAGACCTCATAAGTGCCGGCGCTGTCAAACGTGTATTCCAGTACGGCCCCCGTCAGGCTGTCCTGCCCTTCCACAATCCAAAGCCAGGCAGAGGGCTGATGGGTGGAGGTGTCGGTAAAGGTGGCCGTCAGCTCATCTCTGGCAATACGGAAGCCCGCTTCCGGGGCATTGCAGGTGACGACAATTTCCTGGCAGATGGAATCCTGCCCGCAGGGGCTATTGGCCAACAGGCAAGCCGTATAAGTACCCGGTCCGGCATAGGTATGGACGGGCATTTCCTGGGTGGAGGTACTATCGTCGCCAAAGTCCCACAACCAAGCTGTCGGGATATTGGTGGAAAGATCCTGAAAGGTAATAACGAGTTCGTCCTCAAGGGTGGTAAACTGCGCCACCGGAGGCGGGCAGGAAACCTCTACTATCTGACAATACTGCCCTTGCCCGCAAACGCCCCTGATGTTCAGGCATACTTCGTAAGTGCCCGTCATGGGGAAATTGTGCAGCGGGTTTTCTTCCGAAGAGAAAGTGCCGTCGCCAAAGTCCCATTGCCACACATTAGTGCCGGCGGAAGAGTAATCGATGAACTGTACGGACAGCCCGTCGGCATCCAGGTCGAAGGCGGTGGTGATATTGCCACAACTCACCTGCACGAATTCACAAACCGTGGAGGTCCCGCAATCGTTACTGGCGGTGAGGCAGATGAAATAGACGCCCGTCGTGTCATAGCCGTGGTTGGGGTTTTGCTCAACAGAGCTTTGTCCATCCCCAAAATTCCATAACCACTGGTTGGGGTTGCCGACAGACAGGTCCTGAAAAGAAATATCCAGGCCGTCGGTAGCGAATACGAAATCGGAAACCGGGGTGAAACAACTCACCGATACTTGCCGGCAAGCCTGAGCCTGCCCGCAGCTGCCGCTGGTAGTCAGGCAGACGGTGTAAACCCCTTGGGCGGCGTAGCCATGTGTAACCTGCTGGCCGTTGCCCGTTTGCCCGTCGCCGAAATCCCACTGCCAGTCGGTGACTCCGGCATCGCCTCCGCCCTGAAAAATGACGGACAGCCCGGGGCTGGAGAACTGGAAGCCCGCATTGGGCAGGCAGAAATCCCCCTCCTCGATGAGCAGGGTGGTGTCAGCAGGCGGGTTGGTAAGAAAGTCTATATTACCGGATGGCCAGCGGATAATCAGGCTATCGATGGTGTTGGCGGCGCCCAGCCCGAAGTGGGCTGTAAGAGAATTCATGATGCCATAGCTTTCGCCGCTACGTATCTCCCGTATCTGTTTTCCCCAGCTTCCGTACAACTCCAGCCGGGCGCCCACTCCATTTATATTGGAGACACCTCCCTTGAGGCGGGCTTTGAAATAGTGGTTGTCATTGCCGTCATTAAGGAACAGCCGGTCGCTCTCATTGCTGGGCTGGTTGAAACTGAAGCCAAAGCCGGCGTAAACATCCAGAAAACCGTCGTTGTTGAGGTCGCCTACCGCTGCGCTGTGGATGCGCGTCGGAGCACCGGGAAAAGGGACATTGGCCTTGGTGAAGGTATTATTGCCGTTGTTGATCAGGAGTGCATGGCCGACGCCGAGGGAAGTAAAAAGTAAGTCGACAAAGCCGTCGTTGTCAAAATCGGCAAATTTCACCTGTATGCCGGCGCCCACTCCGTTAAATGCGGAGAGCAGGTTGCTGGCCAGGGTAATGTCGGTAAAAGTGCCGTTGCCGTTATTGCGGTGAAGGGTATTGTTGATGTCGTGGTTGATGACAAAGCAGTCCAGGTCTCCGTCATTATCGATGTCTGCAAAATCGGCGGCCCAGGATTGGCCGAAAGGTTGCAGGTTGGCCTGAGCAGCGACATCCGTAAAGTTGTTGTTGCCGTCATTTTGAAAAAGCAGGTTGAGGCGCCGGGGGTCAGTAGGGTCATCTACGCCCAAGCGGCACTTGGAAATGTACAGGTCCAGGTCTCCGTCATTGTCGTAGTCAGTCCAGACAGACCCATAATTACCGGAATTGTCGGAGGGGATGGAAGTTGCGGCGTTGATAAGGCTGTAATCAACAGAAAGGTTGCCCGATCCGTCATTGGCAAAAGGGACGCTGAGGCCATCATCATGACAAGCGAACACATCGAGGTCGCTGTCATTGTCGATATCCGCAAAGTTAGAGCCCTGAAGGAAGATCGAGGGGTCGGTAAAGATCGAAGTATTGTAACTGCTGCCGTCATTGCTGGCTTTGAGCAGGTACAATCCGTTGTAGGCGCCTCCGGTGAAAATATCATTATACCCGTTACCGTCGGCATCGGCAACACAGAGGCTCCATTTGGGGCCGGCGAGGTCGGCTATGAATTCACTATTGAACGCAGCCGTATCCGGCAATTGATAATGGATGTAAAGCAGGTGCAGGTTGTCCAGGCAGACAATATCATCCAGCCCGTCATTGTTCATATCCACCACACCCATCGGGGCTCCGCTGCGCAGCGTCCCGGTTTCCAACTGGCTGGAAGAATCCGTAAAAGTGATCTGGCCAAATACAATCGTTGGTATGAAGGCAAGAAATAAGAGTACATTTTTTCTCATCGTGCATGTTCCTTTTTGTGGGCAACCATTCTATTGCTCCCAATATTTTTGGAATTGGCAACTTATGACGAGCCAATTCCGGTTTGGGTACGAAAGTTACACTTTTTTGGATGAGCAGTTGTAAAGGTGAAAGGGAAATCTCTGTGTAGCTAATTGTTTGGGGGGCCCAGTTCCCGGAGCCGGCCGACGCGTTCTTCCGTGGTGGGGTGAGTGCGGAGCCATTTGGGAACATTGGCTCCCGGTTTGGGCTGCAGGAAGCCAAATATGCCGCTTTCATTGAAGTAGTCGAGTTTTTGCAATGCCAGAGCCAGCCCTTCCGGATCGCCGGTCAGGCGGGAGGCTTCCAGGTCGGCATCCAGTTCGCGGGTCCGGGAGAAAGCCGAAGTCATCAGAGCCATCAGGGTTGGAGCAAAGAGCAATAACAGAATCACTACCCAGGAAAAAGGAGGCTTGCCCATCAGGGCCATGGGCAGGTAGATGAAAAGCAGAAGTTGCCCCGCCAGGTAGAAGGCCCGCGTCAGCCGCAGGATGATATTAACCGTCAATTTGAGTTGCAGGTCTTTGTTGCGGATATGGCTGAGCTCATGCGCCAGAACGCCGGAGAGTTCCCGCAGGCTAAGGCGGCTCAGCAAACCATGGGTGATGGCGATTGCCGGATCCTGCTGGCTTCCGGTGGCAAAAGCATTGAGTAGGCCATTCGGAATATAATAGAGTTGGGGCATGGCGCTCAGGCCTGCCCGCTTGGAAAGTTGCCGGAGGATACGGGCCAGCTCCGGCGCTTCCTGGTTGCTCAGAGGCCGGGCGCCCTGCATCCGCATAATCAGCTGAGAGGGAATCTGTGTGCTGCCCACCAGCCCGATCAGGCCGATGATTCCCGCCCAGGCCAGCCCTGAAAATCCAAACAGGGCGTATCCCAGAGCAGCCATCAGGCCCAGCATACCTGTGATCAGGGCGGCTGTACGGCCCAGATTGCGTGCCTTTTGCAAAAATATCTTGTCTTCGCTCATGGTTTCTTTTTACAATCTCCCAATAAAACAGCTGGCCGCCGGACAACGTTCGATAACGCCGCTTTTCTATTTTTTTTACAAAGGATTTCCAAAGCCCCGTAAAAGGCGTATATTTGCGGAGTTTTTCTCCGGACAAATCTCAGAAAGCAGTGTTTTTCAATGCGTTATGATTTCCGGAGAAGGCTACAGATGCTCATTTTTTAACATTTCTACAAAAGTTTGTACGACTTATGCAAGGTAAAGGAGTAGTGAAGTTCTTCCTTGTGGTCATGACGATTGTAACGCTGGTGCAATACTTCTTTATCCTTCCTACTCAGAAGGTAGAGAAAGCAGCGGACAAGTACGCCAGCCAGGCCACTCAGAACATGGAGGAAGGCCTTCAGAAGACAGCCTTCAAATCGAAGCGCGCGGAGTATTTAGACTCCATGTCTTCGGAGGAAGTGTTTAGGATTCCTATGCTGAAATCCTACACGTATCAGGAACTCAAATCGCAACAACTGGCATTAGGCCTCGACCTCAAGGGAGGGATGAGCGTGGTGCTGCAGGTAGACCTGCGCGATTTCATACGAGCACTTGCTAATGACAGCAAAGACCCTACTTTTACAGAAGCGTTGAACAGAGCATCTCAAGCGCAAAAGAATGCACAGGATGATTTCGTAACCCTTTTCTATGACTCCTGGCGGGAAGTAGCCGGCGACAAGAGGCTAGCGCCTATTTTCACCCGCAACGAAGCGCTGCGGGACCAGATCAATTACGAGACCTCCGATGGCGAAGTGGCGCGCATTATCCGCAAAAAGGCCGATGAAACCGTCGACCTGACCTTCAAGCTGCTCAAAGAACGCATCGATAAGCTGGGGGTTACCCAACCCAATGTATCGCTGGACGCCAGCCGCGACCTGATCGTAGTGGAACTGCCCGGCATCGATAACCCCGAGCGGGCGCGCACCTTCCTGCAGGCCGCCGCCAAACTGGAATTCTGGAACGTTTTCCGCGTGAACGACCCGGGCATTCAGCAGTCTTTCATCGCCGCCAACGAACGCCTGGCTAAAACCATTGGCAAAGGGGAGCTGGAGCCTGAGATTCTGCGCATCGACACGACTTTTGCTACCGACACTCTTGGGAATGTCGATGAAAGCCAGATCGTCCGTATTGACACCGCTTACAACAATTCAGTAGTTGACCAGGGGCCGCTTTTCGATATGCTGACCCTGAACACGACCGGGGCTCAGGGGCTTGCCGTGCTGGGCACCGCCAAACGCAACCAGCGCCGCTACCTCGACAGCCTGCTCAACCGTGAAGATATCAAGACTCTCTTCCCCCGGGACCTCATGTTCCGCTGGTCAAAAGACCCGGCGAAGAACTACGAAACCGGCGAATTTACTGATGATTACGAACTGTTCGGCATTAAGTTGAGCCGCGACGGCAAGCCGGCGCTTACCGGTGACCACGTGGTGGACGCCAGCGCCAACCCGGACCCACAGACCAACCAGGTGGCCGTCTCCCTGAAAATGGATAATACCGGCGCCAAAATATGGGGCCAGCTGACTACCGAAGCCGCACAGGATAACAACCGCGAGATCGCTATCGTACTAGATGATGAGGTGGTCTCCGCTCCCCGGGTAATCAATCCCATTCTCACCGGCGATTCCCAGATTACCGGTAGCTTTTCCATTCAGGAGGGCAAAGACCTGGCCAACATCCTGCAGATCGGTAAGCTGCCCGCAGAAACGCAGATCATTCAGGAATCGCTGGTTGGCCCTTCGCTGGGAGCTGAAAACATCCAGAAGAGTACCGTTGCTTTGGTGATCGGTTTCCTCATCGTCCTGGGTTTCATGATCTTTTACTACGCCGGGGGTGGTATTGTATCTATCATCGCCCTGATCCTCAATATCTTCTTCATCTTCGGAGCTTTGGCTTCCTACGGTACGGTACTGACCTTACCGGGTATCGCCGGTATCGTGCTGACCATCGGTATGGCGGTAGACGCCAACGTGATCATCTTCGAGCGTATCCGCGAGGAGCTCCGCGATGGGAAGTCCCTGCTGATGTCGATCAGTGATGGCTTTTCGAACTCTTATTCCGCTATCATCGACGCCAACGTAACGACCCTGCTGACCGCCTTCGTACTGGCCTACTTCGGCCTGGGGCCGATCAAAGGCTTTGCGGTAGTCCTCATCATCGGTGTTTTGTCCTCTCTCTTTACGGCTGTTTTGGTCGGCCGGCTGATGGTGGACTGGTGGACCAATACCAAGGGGCGCAACATGACGTTTTCTACCAAAATGTCAGAGAATGTCCTGGCCAACCTGAACATCGACTGGCTGGGCAATCGCCGCATTGCTTACATGATCTCCGGAACGTTGATCCTGGTGGGCCTGATCTCCTTCTTTACCCGTGGCTTTGAGTTGGGGGTAGACTTTAAGGGCGGGTATTCCTACAACGTGACCTTCGAAGGTGGCCCTGCGATAGATGCGCCCGAATTAAGGCAGGCCTTGGCGGTGGCTTTCGAAGGCAATACTCCCATCGTTAAGGCCGTGGATACGGAAAATACCTTCAATGTAGTAACGGATTACCTTATTGACGACGATAGCGAAGACGCTTCCGACCGCGTGATGGAAAAACTGTACGAAGGAGTAAATGGCGTCGCCGGCGGCAACATCGACTTCGATCAGTTTAAAGCTCCGGATGGCGAAGGCACCCACGTGACCAGTTCCAGTAAGGTAGGCCCCACCATTGCGGATGACATACAGACCAGCGCCTACTACGCGGCTATCTTTGCCCTCTTGCTGATCTTCCTCTACATTTTTATCCGCTTCAGCAAATGGCAATACAGCCTTGGCGCCGTAGCGGCTCTGTTCCACGATACCCTGATCACCCTGGGCGTTTTCTCCTTGTTCCACGGCGTGCTGCCGTTTACCCTGGAGATCGACCAGGCCTTCATCGCAGCCATCCTGACGGTGATCGGTTACTCGATCAACGATACGGTGATCGTGTTCGACCGGATCAGGGAGTACCTGAATAACTACACCAAACGGCCGAAGGAGGAAGTGATCAATATGGCCATCAACAGTACGATGAGCCGTACCCTGATCACCTCGCTTACTACTTTCTTCGTGGTGGCGGTGCTCTTCGCCTTTGGCGGATCGAGCATCAAAGGCTTTGCCTTTGCCATCCTGGTGGGCATCATGGTCGGTACCTACTCTTCTATCTTTGTAGCTACCCCGATCATGTCTGACCTGAGCGGAGAACTGGAAGCCCGGGAATCCAAGAAGGAAAAGAAAGGCTTTTCCAAAAAAGCGGCTTCCTCTGCCCAATAGTAGTACTTTCCGGCTTCAATAAGCGTTGGCCAGGTTGGCAAAAGCAGGCCGCGCGAGTTGCTTAATAAGAAAAGAGCTTTTCCTGCATCAATGGGAAAAGCTCTTTTTTTTATTTTTACTCCATGAACCTCTCCCTCACCGCCGAAGAAAAACAGCTTCTCCTCGTGCTGGGCTGGTATCGCCGGCACTACGCCCGCTATCCCGGGCTCAGCCGCGAACGCCCCCCTCACGCCCTTTCCCCGCCTCCTTGCGCCGGGTAAGCTCCTCCGCGATCATTTCCCCCACCCGGTCCAGGTGGCCCTTGCCCCGGAAATAGCTGTAGATGAAGGCCAGGCCGGCAAAAAATACGACAAAGGAAAGAGGGAACAGCGCCAGGCTCAATAGCGCCAGGTATTTCAACTTCAGGAAGGCCAGCAGGTAGTAGCCGCCAATCCAAACCGGCGAGATGGCCACGATGCGGACCACCAGCTGCTGAAAAACTTTAAAGAGATAGTTCTTGACCTCCCACTGCCCCCGGAGCCTGAGCAATTGTTCGGTGGTAAAGAATTCGGCGCCCACCGATTCGAGATAGGCCAGTTCATCGGAGGCGTTGTCCTCCAGGTGCTTAATGATCCCGTCGATATTGCGAATGGCCATGACCGCGTTGATTTGATTCAGTTATTGAACCACCGACGCTTGGATTAGGTTGTTGGTTAGGGGTTTGGAAAAAAATAACCTACCCATCTGGGGGAAGGTTTAAGAAACGGCCCTCATGGGGAGGGAAGGTTTAGGGAAGGTTTAAGAAACTACCCTTCCTGGGTAGAGGGGAAGTTAGGGAAGGTTTAGGGAAGGTTTAAGAAACTACCCTTCCTGGGTAGAAGGGAAGTTAGGGAAGGTTTAGGGAAGGTTTAAGAAACTACCCTTCCTGGGTAGAAGGGAAGTTTCTCAAACTGAATCCCTTTTTTCGGAGTTCGGTATTCGGTAGGACACTCTGCGAACAGCAAACCTACGAACGCCGAACAGTGGTATTCGGTAGGCGAACCTGCGAATAGCGAACTTGCGAACAACGACCTACTCATTCGTCTGCAGCACATACCGCTCATACCGCTGCTTATCCTTCTCGTCGAAGTTATCAATAGCATGTTGAATGCGCATGAAGAAGTTCGCTTCGCCGATCTTTTCATCCAGCCCGCCTTTAACGAGAATATCCCGGACGGGGCCCTTCACGCTGGCCACGTTGAATTCTACGCCCGACTCGCGGCAGAAATCGACGATCTCCTCCAGGGCGTGCATGCCGCTGCTGTCCATCCCGTTGATGCTATTGGCGTCGAGGATGAATAGCTTCAGTTGGCCGCCTTTTTCAGCTATTTCCTCTTCGATCTTTTCTTTGAAGTAATTGACATTGGCAAAGTACAAGCGGGCGTCAAAACGCATGATGAGTACATCGTCGCGGACTTCCAGATTGTCGAAGCGGGTAATATTTTTATAGTGGGGTTTACCGGGTATCTTGCCCAGTACGGCAAAGTGCGGCATGGTGGTTCGGAAGATAATAATAGCGATAGACAAGACCACGCCGATGAGGATGCCCTGCTCGATGCCCAGCGCCAGCGTACCGGCGAAGGTAGCGATCAGCATCCAGAAGTCGGAGCGGTCGGCATGCCACAGGTGCACGGCTTCCTTAATGTCGATCAGGCCGAAAACAGCGACCATGATCACGGAAGCAAGGATGGCGTTGGGCAGGTAGTAAAACAGCCCCGTGAGGAACAGCAGGGTCAGGGCGATCAGCACCGCACTGATGATGGCGGCCAGCCCCGTTTTTGCACCCGCCTGGTCGTTGACTGCCGTCCGGCTGAAGCCGCCGGTGACGGGATAGGACTGGAAGAAACTACCGCCGATATTGGCGATGCCCAGGCCGATCAGCTCCTGGTTGGCGTCTACCTTATAGTTTTTGTGCTTGGCTTGTATGGCCTTGGCTACGGCGATGCTCTCCATAAAACTAACCAACGCGATAGCCAACGCGACGGGCAGCAGCGCACTAAGGTTGTCCATACTCAGGCTGGGAATCGCAAAGGAGGGCAGGCCACCCGGCACTTCTCCTACGATCTTCACCCCCTGCTCCGTAAGCCCCAACCCCCAGACGGCCAGGATGCCAAAGACAACCGCCAGCAAGGGCCCCGGAATAGCCTTATTGACCCGCTTGACGCCCATGATCAGAGCGATGCCCAGCATGCCAATGAGAAAGGTGGCCAGATTCACCTCTCCGATCCGGGAAGCAGCATCGAGCAATATTTCATGAATATAGTGGCTCCGTTCCAGTTTGACCCCCAACAAGTGCTTCAACTGCGACAGGCCGATGATGAGCGCCGCCGCCGAAGTGAACCCGCTGATCACCGGGTGAGATAAAAAGTTGACCAGGAAGCCCAGCCGGAACGCCCCCAGCAGGAACTGGATCAGGCCTACGAACAGGGCCAGCGTGATGGCCAGCATGATGTAGGTTTCGGTTCCACCCTGAGCTAAAGCGCCAATTCCCGTTGCGGTCAGTAAGGACACCATGGCCACCGGCCCTACCGCCAACTGACGGGAGGTGCCAAAAATGGCGTAGAGGATCAGGGGGATCGTCGAAGCGTATAAACCATAAATAGGGGGCAGCCCGGCAATCATCGCATAGGCCATGCCCTGAGGGATGAGCATCACGCCCACGGTCAACCCTGCCGAAAGGTCGCCTTTGAGGTTCTCTGTTTTGTAGGCCGGAAGCCACTCCAGTATAGGTAAGAATTTCTTTAACTGCATCGCTTGTGTGGTTTTAGTGCAAAGGTGGGATTTCTGAGGGAAAGGGGCAGTGATGAAGGTCACAGGGGGTGGTGTACCAAGGAGCAGTGTATCAGGGGGTAGTGTATCGGTGTATCAGAGAGCAGTGACATATACTGCTCCCTGATACACTAATACCCCCTACAACAGCTCAATCCGGTTCCTCCCCAGTTCCACCTCCCCCTCCTTCTCCAACTGTTTAAGCAGGCGGGAGACGGCCTCCCGGGAAGCGTTGAGGTCATAAGCGATCTCCTGGTGGGTAGCGTTAATGGTGCGGGAATTATTGGCTTCGGCCTTTTTTTCGAGGTAGTCGAGCAAGCGCTCGTCCATTTTCTTGAAGGCGATGCTGTCGATGGTACGGATGAGTTCCAGCATGCGGTTGTCGTAGGAAAGCATGACAAAATTTTTCCAGCTGGGGTAGCGGCTCATCCACTCGTCCATATAGCGGGTAGGGATGCCAATGACGGTGGTATCCTCCTCCGCGACCGTACGAATTTCGCTCTTTTTATTCATCATACAGCAGGTGAAGGACATGGAGCAGGTTTCTCCCGGTTGCAGATAGTAGAGGAAAAGCTCGTTGCCTCCCTCATCTTCCCGGGATACCTTGATACTGCCTTTGATGATCAGCGGAACAATCTTGACATAGCTACCAAAATCCATGATCATTTCACCGGCCCTGAAGTGCATTACTTTTCCAACCTGAGCGATATCTTCCTGTAAAGTCCGCTCGGCAATCTGTGGGTAGTGCTTACGCACCAGGTTGAGTACTTCCTGGTTGAGATCTTGTATCGCCATGGTTAGTTTTTTTTGTCTTTAATTGCGGTTCGATATTATTGTCAGCCCCCATCAAAGCCCATACGCCAACCCCAGTTTATGTCCGGGCTTTCTCCGGGTCGTATTTAAAGTTGATATTCAACCAAATAGACCGGGCCAGGCGAAAGAAGTACACGAAAAAGACAGCACAAATGGCAATCAGCGCACCAAAGGATGCGGCGGTACTCCACCCAAGGACCCAGTGTACAAACAGGACGAATAAGATACAAAACCAGGCGGTAAAAATATAGGAGATAAACATGGCGCCGAAATAAAACCCCGGTTCCGGCATGAAATCCTGGCCACAATGGGGGCACTCATCTTTCATATCAAAGGGCTTGTTAAAGCTGAAAGAGCCGGTATCAAATAAATCTTCCTCGTGGCATTTGGGGCATTTGAGGCTAAAGATGCTGTAGCCTTTTGTTCCTTTTTTAAAAATGCTCATATTCGCTGCAATTTATGGCCTGAATGATTGATTGAATGATTGATTGAATGATTGATTCAGGATAACAATTCAGCCATTCGCAGTTCGCAAGAACCTGCCCAAAACGGGGCTTAGAGCAAATAACTGGTTCATCAAGCCTGGATTCCTGCTTTTAAGGGCATTGCAGAGCGAATAGCGAACTGCTGAATAGTCACGATTCAGGGCCGAATGCCCAGCAAGCGTATGACTCGCGCCGCGCCGCTGTGGTAAGGCCCTTCTGCGAGCACCGTTTCTGTTTCTTCCAGCAATTGCAGGTGTAAAGAGGAAAAATCATCCTCCATCTCCTGAACGCTGAAGAGCATATCTTCTCGTTGGGGCCCGCCGGAAGGCCGGCCCAATTGCTGTTTGGAAAAGGCTTCCAGAATGATCATCCCTCCGGGTTTCAGACTCCTGACAGCCTGCCGGTGGAGCAACCGTCGCCCGTCTGGAGGCAGGTGGACAAAAAAGAGGCCCACCAGGCCAAATGCCGCCTTGGGGAAGGAAAAAGCTTCAATCGCACAGGATTGATAATCGATATGCACGCCCTGCTCACTGGCCAGCGCTTCGGCTTTTTGGCGCCCCGCCTCACTGTAATCAAATGCGGTAACTTCCCAACCGAGCGTAGCGGCAAAGACGGAATTCCTCCCCTCTCCTTCTGCCGGAAACAACGCGCGGCCGGCCGGCCGGCCCGTTAGCTGTTCCTTCAAAAAGGCGTTAGGCGCTTTGCCGTAGGCGTATGCCGCCTCGCCGTATCGTTGATCCCAGAATTCTTTCATGGTATTTCAAAACCGGCGCCTTGCGAAAAAATCGTTAGCAACCAATCTCTAAAGAAATGTTATGGATTCTACCTGATAAAAAAGCACGTTGGAAAGGGTTTCCACTTATTACATATTACACTGGCAATTTTCCAGACACTCAATGATAAGGGATACGTCTCTCTCCTTCAGCGTGTACATCATACTCCTGCCCTCTCTTTTTACGCTAAGGATGCCCTTCAGGCGCATATTCTGAAGGTGATGAGAGGTGAGCGATTGTTCACTACCCAGTTTTTCGCAAATCTCAGAAACAGAAAGACGGGGGTACTGCTCCAGAAGGTGAATAACCCCCAGCCGAAGCGGGTGCGCCACTGTTTTCAGAATGAATGCAATGCGCTCCAGCTTTTCCGCTTCTTTTTCTTTGAGTATTCCTGTCTTACTTTCCATAATTGCAAAGATATGAATATATGTTCATGAAACAAAGTTTGCATGCTAAAGGTTGAAGTGCGCGATCGCGCCGACAGGAGTACGAAAGGGGTCATGGAAGAAGGCCCCTGCTACCAAAGGAACCAACGTTGCAAAAGCCCCTGAAGGTTTTTGCGTGGTTGTATGGCCAGGGGGCGGATGGCGGTTTGGCTGCCGATGCTCACCCAGGTATTATAATCGCCGGCGGGCAGCCGGCTGATATTAAAACTGACCTCGTTGTCACCTTTTTGGAGTGGATATTGCTGATGGAGGAACGAACGGCCAAGGCTGTCGAGTAAGTCAATAGTGAGGACGCCGGCTTGCGGGCAGTAGCAGTGCAGCGTAGCTTTCTCCTGATGTTGTTGGTCAAGGGATAATTTCCCAATTTTTGCCTCTGTCATTTTTCGAATTCTAAAGTATGTTCGGGATTATATTCAGTATTGCAAAAACGAGCTCACCTTTCATTTGATGATACGGCCCTGTTCAAAAGTATAGGGGACTGAAAATGATCGGCGTATGAATCTACTCGTACTAGTGCGCCGGGAACGAAGTTGTTGGTCAATAATTTGAGGCTGTTTTGCGGCCGGCTCGTCGCCAAAGGCTATGGCCGGCGGAGACAGGCAAGGCGCGACGACCGACCATAGCCTAAGCTACGGAAGGAAGGAGCAACGCAGCATGGCCGTAAAAGAGCCCAAAGAATTGGTTAAGAATTTCGTTCCCGGCGCACTAGCAGTTTGTAAAAGGCAGTGATAATAAGGCTACTGACAAACGATTTCTCATAATTTCCATAAAGGTAAGACGTAATCTGGTTAAAAAAGTTACCTTTTCTAAAAAAAAGCATGCTCATTCTCCGGTTTCTTTCAAAAAAGCCTGGACATTCTGCATTCGCCCAAACAAGACCAGCGTATCCCGGGCTTCGAAAACCATATCTGGCCGGGGTACGCCGGCCACCTCACTGCGTTCTACTTTGGCGCCCAGAATATTCCGCCGTTCCTTCTTCTTCAAGATGGTAACGATACTGATGTCATATTTTTCCCTCAGGCTTGTCTCTGCTATCGTTCGCCCCACCAGACGGGTGGGGAGGGCCACCTCAACGATTTCGAACTTGTTGTCCAATACCAACGTTTTCAAAGCGCCGTCCACGATCAGGCGGGTGGCCAACTGGTCGGCGAACTCTGCTTCCGGATGAATGATGTCCTTAATGCCCATCGCCTCCAGGATAGTGTGGTGGACCGGTGAAATGGCCCGGCTGATGATCTTGGCGTTACAGTATTTCTTGATGAGGGCCGTTGTCGTTACCGAAGCGCCTACATTCTCACCGATACTTATGATGACAATATCCGTATCGGTAAGAGGCAAACGTTGCACTGCCAATTCATCGGTAGTGTCCGCACAGATCGTGTGCGTCAGTTTATCCTGAAACAAGTTGACAATACTCATGTTTTCATCCACCCCCAGCACCTCGTGCCCGTCTTCCACCAGGCGCAAGCCGAGGGTAGACCCAAAATTGCCCAAGCCAATAATGATGAATTTCATAAACTTATAAATTAGTTGATCAATATATCCTCCTCCGGATAGCAAAGCGGATTATGGCGGCGCGGAGCGAATTGCCGCGCCACACCGGTCAGTAAGGTCAGGAAACTGACTCTGCCAACAAACATGGCCAGGGCCAGTGTCAGTTTGCTGGCGGTAGAGAGGCTGGCGGTTATCCCCATGCTCAGGCCGACCGTGCTATAGGCGGAGATACACTCAAAGGCGATGGGGAGCACCCCCAGTTGTCCGTCGAAATAAACGACGGCAAAAATAGCGGATCCAATACCCAGCAAGGATAGCAGGATTACCGCGGTTGCCCGTTGCAGTGCGTGTACCGGTATCTGTTTCCACTCGAAAATAATGCGGTCTTGCCCCAGTACCTGACGATAAATATTCATCAGGGACAGGGCAAAGGTGGTCGTTTTGATCCCTCCGCCAGTGGAGCCTGGAGAAGCGCCCACCCACATCAGCAGAAAAACCACCAACAGGGTAGGTAGCGCCAGAGCGGCGGTATCTACGGTGTTGAAGCCTGCCGTCCGTGTAGTTACCGAGCCAAAGAACGCCGTCACCAGTTTACCCCAGCCGCTGTGATCCGCCAGGCTGTTGTTGTATTCCAACACATAAAACACAGCCGTACCGGCCAGCAACAGCAGCAGGCTGGTGTAGATCACGATCCTGGTATTGGTGCTGATGGCCGGCTTCCGATAAACGGTATCCTGCTCCTTTTTGAACAGGCGCTGGAAGTATCGTTTGAGAAGGATTTTTATATAAGTGTAGTAATTGATAAAAACACTGTAGCCAATTCCTCCCAGTATGATCAGGCCCGCTATGGACAGGTGTAGAAAATAGTTATAGCGATACTCCACTTCGTAGAGCGAATTGCTTAAGGTGGAAAAACCGGCATTACAGAAGGCCGATATGGCGTGGAAAATAGCAAAGAATATCCTTCCTCCCTGCCCGCCGGCGTCGGGGCTGACGGAATAATAAATACAAATAGCGCCTATGCTTTCGATGGCAAAGGTAAAAGTGATGATCTTGATCAGCGTGCTAAACGTATCGGCCATGTCATTGGCGTTGATCATATCTTTGAGCATCAGCCGATTGCGGTAAGAGCCGTATCCCCGAAAAAACAGGCCGAAGAGGTTGGTAAAAGTCAGCATCCCCAGGCCCCCCAGCTGAATGAGCAGCAAGATGATAAACTGCCCGAAAAAGGTGAAGTCCCGGCCCGTATCCAATACGGCCAGGCCCGTTACACAGACGGCGCTGGTGGAGGTAAACAGGGCGTCGACGAAAGTGATGCCGGACCGGGTAGCCAGAGGGAGCAACAAAAGCATCGTCCCTATACAGATCAGCAGAAAGAAACTCAGGGCGAAGGCGAGAGCCGGGTGAAGGGTCTGCCGTTCTATGGCGTAAACCCGCGCCGAGATGTCGAGCACCGCCAGCAATAAAACCAGGCCGGCGGTCGGTTGGATGAACCCCCGTTTCAGTATGGCAAATTCCGTCAGGTTGAGCAAGGCCAGGATGACCAACATTCCGGCAGCGCCGAAGATGATATAACGGCTGATTCGCTGGGCCCGCCGGGGCGCCGGGCTGTCGGAAATGATCCGTCGGACGCGGATGAAGAACAACAGCCCGTAAGCCACATAGAAGGTATCCGTGAGAAACTGATGCCAGAAGTTGTTCTGAAAGCCAAAATCAAAGATCAGGGCTATGAAAGCGAGGATGCTTCCGATGAAAAGTGATTGATCCTGGAGTAAAGGCCTCCTTTTCATAGGCTGGGGGTGGCTCCCTGCGGGGTTAATGAGTTAAAACACATCCGAGGCTAAGGTAAACGAAAAGCAGGGCAAAAAAAAACCTGGCTACCAAAGCAGCCAGGCTTTTTGTTGTGCCCAGGACAGGAGTCGAACCTGCACGTCCTTGCGAACACTAGCCCCTCAAGCTAGCGCGTCTACCAATTTCGCCACCTGGGCATTGCCTTTCTCAAAAAGTTTTGCAAAGATACAAGAATTCAAATAAAACTGACAAGCAAAGGCTGAATTATTTCTGCAACGCAGAATCCCGCAGCTGTTGCAGGAATGGCGAGGCGAACATAAAGTCGTGCAACACCTCATTGTCGCTGTGCAGCACATCGTCCCGGTTGCCCCGCCAGGCAATTTGCCCCTGGTACAGGAGAATGACATTATCGCCGATCTCCATCACGGAGTTCATATCGTGGGTATTGATTACTGTTGTGATGTTGTTCTCGATGGTAATGTCATGAATGAGTTCATCGATGACGATAGAGGTCTTGGGATCCAAACCCGAGTTGGGCTCGTCGCAGAACAGGTATTTGGGGTTGAGGACGATGGCGCGGGCGATGCCCACCCGCTTCTGCATACCACCGCTGATCTCCGAGGGGTAATTGTCGTTGACCTTACCGAGGCTCACGCGTTCCAGGCAAAAGTTGACGCGGTCCTTCTTTTCCTTCCAGGTCATATTGGTGAACATATCCAGCGGGAAACGGATATTTTCCTCCACGGTCATAGAATCAAAAAGGGCGGAAGCCTGGAAAAGCATGCCGACCTGCATGCGTATGGTGCGAATCTCCTTTTTACCGAGGCTGAAGAAATCCACCTTGTCGTAGAATACTTTTCCGGTGGTGGGCTTGAGCAGGCCGATCAGCAACTTCAGCAGCACCGTTTTGCCGGCGCCGCTGCGTCCGATGATAAGGTTGGTCTTACCGGGAAAAAATTCGGTACTGATGCCTTTCAGGACCTCATTGTCTTCAAATGATTTGAATATATTTTCTGCTCTGATCATATTTTCTGAATTAACCGGTCAGCAAAACGGCGATGATGTAATCGGCCAGCAGGATCATGATATCGCTGAAGACAACCGCATTGGTGCTGGCCTGCCCCAGTTCGATGCTACCGCCCCGAACGTAATAGCCTTGATAGCAGGAGATAGATGTGAGCAAAAAGGCAAAGACCAGTGCTTTGACGAACATCATGACGACATTGAACGGCTCAAAAAATGAACGTACTCCCTGTATGTATTCGGCATCGGACATCAACCCGGTTGGAACAGCGGCCAGATAGCCTCCAATAACACTGACAAAGGCGGCGATGGCCACCAGCAAGGGAATGACCACCAGCGCGGCGATGATTTTGGGCATAATCAGGTACGCTGCCGTATTGACTCCCATGATCTCCATTGCATCGATATGCTCCTTCTGGCGCATCCCGCCGATCTCCGCCGCCATATTGGAACCCACCTTGCCGGCCAGAACCAGGCAGGTGATCGTCGGCGCCAGCTCGATGATGGTACTGTCCCGAATGATGTAGCCTATATAGTACACCGGCACCAGGGTCCCATCCAGTTGATAGAGGAACTGCACGGCGGTCACTGCTCCGATAAAAATGGCGATCAACCCTACAATGACCAGCGAGCCGATGCCGATATCGTTCATCTGCCGCATCGTCTCTTTGTAATACATGTAGTATTTCTCCGGCCGGGAGAAGCTGGTACCCAACATCATGGTGTATCGCCCCATGTGGAATAAAAAATTCTTAAAAAACATAGGCTTGAATTCCCTGTTTATTTAGGATCGCCAAAATTAGTGGAAATTTACCAGCTAAAAAAGGGATGGGATGTCAATATCCCTATCCCACGAAACAATGCCTGTGCAAATCCGGTTGAATAGACTCAGGCAAACTGTAAAATAATGAATGCAGTCATCACCGGAGCGACCAAAGGAATCGGATATGCTATTGCTCAGGCCTTTGCTGCGGGAGGGTTCAACCTGGCGGTGACGGCTCGCTCCGGCGAGGATCTTCGCGCCATGCGGCGTAGTTTCGGGCAATACTTCCCCAAGTCGGAAGTTCTGGCGCTACCTGCCAACCTGGGGCACAAGGAAGAAGCCAAAGCCTTTGGCAGGGCGGTACTGGATCATTTTTCAACCGTAGACGTGCTGGTCAACAACGCCGGCATGTTCCTCCTGGACGACCTTACTCAGGAAGAAGACTATGTCCTCGAACAAATGATGGCCGTGAACCTCTACGGCCCTTACTATCTGACCAAAACGTTGCTACCGGCTATGCAAAAACGCCGCCAGGGGCATATTTTCAATATTTGCTCGACGGCCAGCCTGGCGCCTGAGCCCGATAAAGGGGCCTATGGCATCACCAAGTTTGCCCTGCTGGGCTTTACCAAAGCACTGCGGCTGGAACTACAAGACCAGGGCATCCGGGTGACGGCAGTGCTGCCCGGCTCCACCTGGTCGGCCTCCTGGGAAGGCACCGGCGTCCCGGAAGAACAACTCATGCGCGCTGAAGATGTGGCCCTCGCCGTGTGGAACGCCTGGTCGATGAGCCGGAATACGGTGGTGGAAGAGATATTGATGCGGCCGCAGAAATAATCCCTTCTCTGAGAATCAAATAATCAATGCATGAAAAATATCATCATTACCGGCGCCAGCCGGGGCATCGGACACGATGCGGCGTTGCAACTGGCTAAACAGGGGCACCGCGTGCTGGCCCTTTCCCGAAATAAAGAAGGCTTGCAAGCGCTGAAAGCGGACGCCGGCGGGCAATTGGACGTTCTGGAGTTTGACCTCCTAAAACCTGATGCCAGGGCGCTTCTCGACAAGGTGAAGCCTATGGAAACAGTGGATGTACTGATCAACAACGCCGGATACCTGCTGAAGAAGCCCTTTGAGGAGATCACCACCACTGACTGGAACCGGGCCTTCGGCGTGAATTTTTTCGGCCCCGCCCACCTGATCCAGATTCTGCGCCCTTTTTTAGTCAAAAGCGAGCGTGCTCATATTCTCAATATTGGAAGCATGGGCGGGTACCAGGGCAGCGCCAAGTTTCCGGGCTTGCTGGGTTACAGCGCCAGTAAAGCGGCCCTTGCCAACCTGACGGAGTGCCTGGCTGAAGAGTGGAAAGAGCACCACGTTGCCTGCAATTGCTTATGCCTGGGCGCCGTACAGACGGAAATGCTGGCAGAGGCCTTCCCCGGCTTTGAGGCGCCGGTCAGCGCTCAAAAAATGGGCGCTTTTATCGCCTATTTCGCTACCGAAGCCCACCATTTCTTCAATGGAAAGGTACTTCCGGTTTCGGTTTCGACGCCGTAAGGGGAGCGGTTGAGGGTTGTCAGGACAGAGCGAAAGGGCCGCCGAACAAGCAACCATCATCCGGCAGCAAATAACAACCAATTCAACTGTCTTCTCGGCAATCCCTCTATTTATCCAATGAGTTGTTTTAACTTTACAGCTTGGGAAAAGACTAAATTGCCAGGTATATGCCTAAAGCACAACAGCGTTTCATCCTCTACGAGCGTGTACAATACTCCCAGGCGGAGATGATTCAACGCAGCCGGGATTTCTATCATTTTATGGACAAGCGCCGCACGGTACGCAACTTTTCCGATCAACCGGTGCCCCTGGAGGTGATAGAAAACATACTATTGGCCGCCTCTTCCGCGCCCTCAGGAGCACATAAACAACCCTGGACATTCTGCGTGGTCGGCCAACCGGGCCTCAAGCGTAAGATTCGGGAGGCAGCGGAAAAGGAGGAATACCAGAACTACCACGGGCGCATGTCGGATGAGTGGTTGGCCGACCTGGCTACTTTTGGCACGGATTGGCACAAGCCCTTCCTGGAAACCGCTCCTTACCTGATCATCGTTTTCAAAAAAGCCTACGACCTCGTCGACGGTGAAAAGAAGAAAAACTACTACGTCAATGAATCCGTAGGGCTGGCCACCGGTTTCCTGCTGGCGGCTATCCACAACGCGGGGCTGGCCTCGCTGACCCATACCCCCAGCCCCATGAATTTCCTGCAGGAGATTCTGGAACGACCCGAAAATGAGCGTCCTTTTCTTTTGATCCCGGTAGGTTATCCGGCAGAGGAGGCACAAGTGCCGGATATTTCCCGTAAGGAATTGAGGGAGGTTATGGTTTTGTATGAGTGAGGAGTGAATGATGAGGAGAATCGGTAAGGGATAGTTCAATTTTCTGTGTCTTTAATTTTAAGTAATTTGCGAACGGCAAACAGCGAATTCCGAACACTCCCATAAGTAAGCCTGGCTTTTTCTTCAATCCATAGATAACCTGTTAAAGCGGCATCAGAAAATGTGTACGGTAACATACCTACCCCGGGAAGGGGCCAACTACCTGCTAACCTCTAACCGCGATGAGGCGCCGGCGCGTTCTCCGCAGAACATTACCCACCAGCGCATCGCCGGACAGGAGTTAGCTTTTCCGCGCGACGAAGCCGCCGGAGGAACCTGGATCGCCATTTCCAGCGCTAACCGGCTGGCCTGCATCCTCAACGGAGCTTTTGAAAAGCACGAGCGCCGGCCGCCTTACCAGCGCAGCCGCGGGCTCATGGCCCTCGACTTTTTTGACTACCCTTCCGCAGAGGATTTCCTCAAGCGTTACCAATTTGAAGGTATGGAACCTTTCACCATGATCGCGCTGGAGCGGGGGCAACTCCTGGAGTTCCGCTGGGATGAGCACCATGGATATCTTCAGTGGCTGGACGCCAGTCAACCCTGGATCTGGTCTTCTTCCCCGCTTTATCCACGGGAAATCCGCCGAAAGCGCGAACAATGGTTCGCCGAATGGCTAAAAGGAAAGGGCCACTATACGCGAAATGACATTCTCGATTTTCACCGCAATGCCGGCGAAGGCGACCCCTGGAATGACGTGGTGATGAACCGGGGCGGCATCGTACGCACCGTGAGCATCACCAGCATCGTCAAAGAAGATACCTTTATGGACATGCAGTACCATGACCTGCTCAATAAACAGATGAAACAAATTAAAATCGGGCTGCAAGGTGAAGTGGTGGGATCGCGTTGAGAAAAGGCCGTTTTTCATCAAGCTGTTCAACTGGGAGTACTGGCCGTCCAAAGCCTTCTACTACCCGGTCGTACCTCAAATCCTGTGGTTGATGTTGCGCGCCCGGCATCTTTGTTTTTTCACAGCCGCCAATCCCGGCATCTACACGGGTGGGATGGGGATGGAATCCAAATACGATACCATCCTGAAGACGCCGGAACGCTACCGCCCCCGGGCGCTGCTTTTCCGCACCGGAGAACCGCTCTCTTCTTTACCAAAACGCCTGCAGGCGTCAGGAATCCACTTTCCGCTCATCGCCAAACCCGACCTGGGCTTTCGGGGCCTCCTCGTAAAAAAAATAGAGGATCAGGCGGCATTGGCCACTTACCTGCAGCGTTATCCACTGGATTTCATCCTCCAGGAATACATCGGCCTGCCCGAGGAGGTAGGCGTCCTGTATCACCGCATGCCCGGGGAGGAACAGGGCAAGGTCACTTCCATCACTACCAAGGAATTTCTTCATGTTACCGGCGACGGCGCCTCTACGGTGGAAGAACTGATCCGCCATAAACCCCGCGCCCTGCTGCAATTGGGCCGCATCCGCACACAAGATCCGCAGTTGCTAATACAGGTGCCGGACGCCGGCCAGCGGGTTGGGCTGGGTATCGTCGGCAACCACGCCAAAGGCGCCCGCTTCATCAACAGCAACCACCTGATCAATCCGGCCCTCTGTCGACATTTTGACCGTATCAGCAAAGAAGTGGATGGTTTTTACTACGGCCGTTTTGATATCAAATGCCAGAGCCTGGACTCTTTATACACCGGCGAGGGCATGAAGATCATCGAGATCAACGGAACCTGCTCAGAACCCACCCACATTTACGACCCCGAGCGGGGATCTTATTGGAGCGCCCTGCGCGATATCGCTTACCACTGGCGCATCATCGGCCGCATCGCCCGGGCCAACCGCCGGAGAGGGGTAGCCTATTTGTCTCACGGTACGACAGCCCGGGAATTTCTCCACCTCTTTGCCTACCAGCGAAAAATAAGGGAATTGGGATAAAAGTCACCGTACCTCCCGCGCCATATTCTCAAATGTGGGCTCACCCAGATAGATGACCCGCCCCACATCCGTGCTGAATTTCTGAACCTCTATCCCTTCCCACTGTAAGCCGCAGGCATTGTGAATCCGGGCTTCGTCCAGGATAAGGACACCCCCGGGGCGGACGGTAATAACCCCACCCGGAGGCATGGACAAACGACAACGGATGGTCAGCTGTCCTCCTTTTTCGATGGTGATGTCTCCCTCCAGGTCACGCGAGGCGTTCCAGGCAATAGTATCCCGTATCACCACCTCCATGCTATCCTTCCATTCGCACCAGCCCGGAAGGAGAAACTTGCGGGCGCGGTTGTTTTCCAATGCCATCCGCTGTTGTACTCTCCCCACCTGACAGGGCGTCCATGCATTTTGCACGGCCGCATAATCCATGACGTTGTTAGAGGCGAGCGTGTCGCATTCAGGAGACTGCCCCTTGGCGTAGCAATCCTGAGAGTGGGCCGGGGTATCGTCACAGCCATCCGTAACCCAGGCGTGGGAAAGGCCGAAGATGTGGCCAACCTCATGGTTGAATACGCCGCGGAAGTCCCAATAATCATCCCGGCCCTTCGCATCGTGATAGACGCCGGCAATTTTAATGGCATTGCCGAGCGCCACACCGACCTTATGGGTACCGTAAGTTTTGGAAGCCACGCTATCCGGATGGTGAGGCATAATAAAGATGTTGAGTACGGAGTCCATTTGTACCCCATATTTCTCGAATACTTCGCGCCGGTAGAGGTTTCTTGTTTTCCCCTTGTGCACGTAATAGGTATCATCGGCATCATAGTGGAAATAAATGCCTTCATCGTTGGGGATATTGGGATCGGGCGTAAGAATATACCGGAAATTGGTGGGGTAAACCGGGGTATCATTGCGGTTGGGCAACCACATCTTCCGGTTTTTGGCCAGGTCGTAATTGGCCGCCCGGATGAGCCCTCTGGTAAAGTGAATGGCCTGGTCTCCGGTGAGTTGGTAGGCCGTATCGGGAGTGTTCATCCAATGAACGTTCACCCGGAGGTAGCGCATGGGGGTATGGCCCAGATGATTGGTGTCCGGCAGGTAAGATGCCCACTGAAGACAGGGGTCTTTTCGCCCTCTGCGCACCTGCCATGCAGGGTCGTCCTTGGGAGCGGCCGAAATATCGGCCGGGGTCAGATAACGGCTTTGCAAAACCGGGATGCAGGCGCCGGCTACCAGCGCAATCAGCATAAGGGTCATGATTTTTTTCATAGCTGTTTGTATTCGTCCAGAATGTAGGTGTTCGCGGATTCACGATTGAGGGCAGTCCGTTTCTGCCGGCGGAGACGGATCGCCCTCACGATTGTTTTGCTGCACAGCCTTCATGCCCCCCTCTTTTTCACCAGCTTCCCCCGGCGCCGCCACCGCCAAAATCGCCGCCGCCAAAACCACCGAAACCGCCACCGCCACCCAGGCCGCCGAAGCCGCCGCCGCCGCCGGAACCACCGCCGCCGATCCAGGGGCCAGGCATGAATATCCAGCCGCCGCCGCGCCGCCTGCGGCGGGGGTATTGGCCGTAGCGGCCGCCGCGGTAATAGCCGCCGTCGTCGTCGTCGTCATCATCATTGTTGCCCATACGGGAAAAGACAATGATCAGGAAGATGAGCACGGCAATCACCAATATGGCGGGTACACCGCCCTTGGCGTCGCGAGAATCTGGCTGCTGGCCCTCGCCGGTATACTCGCCGCGCCCCAGATCCATAATAGCACTTGTAGCCCGGTTGAGGCCATCGTAGTATTTCCCCTGGCGGAAGGCTGGCGATATAATTTTTTCAATGACTCTTTTGGCCAGAGCGTCCGGCAGGAAACCTTCCGCGCCGAAGCCGGTTTGGATGCGAATCTCCCGTTCTTGTTCAGCAATAAAGATCAGGACGCCGTTGTTGTATTCACCGCCGCCAATACCCCATTCGCGGGCCAGGCGGTAGGAGTATTCAAAGGGATCCTCACCTTCAAGGGAAGTCTCGGTAACGATTGCGATCTGGGTAGAAGTCTCCAGGGCGTAGTCCCGCAACTTGCGCTCCAACTGGGCTACCTCCTGCCGGTTCATCAGGCCGGCAAAGTCATTGACTAAGGCATTGGTTGACGGCGGGGTTTGTTTTTGGCCAATGGCCAAAAAAGAGAAGCATAAAAAGAAAATGGTGAAAATGGATCTGAACATGTCTATCAATGTAAAATTAATTCGCCTTCGTGGGCGGAAGCCCGATTGAGGGGACGCGTTGCAAAATTGAACCTGCTCTTACATTTAAGAGTAGGAAATATCATCCGGCAACTCGTTGGTGTCATCTTGCTGATAGGGGAAATAGGCTTTGAGTTTTTCGCCCACCTGGCCGATAGCCAGGCAAATACCTTCGGCGAAGGCGCCGTGACGGAAGTGCTCCTGCATGAGGTTGCGTTCCTCCTGCCAGAAGTTTTCCGGCACCATCTTATTGATACCTTCATCGCCGAGGATAGCAAATTCCTTGCGCTCCGGCGCCAGGAGGATTAACACCCCGTTCCGGGCTTCGGTTTTATGCATCTGCAGGCGGTGAAACACTTTCCTGGTTTCCTCCATGATCTCACCCTTGCAATTGGCTTCCAGGTGCACCCGAATCTCTCCGGAAGTATTGAGTTCCGCTGCCTTGATAGCCGCAATGATCTTTTGTTCCTCTTCAGGATCGAAAAACTTGAGCATGTTGTCGGTTGTCGGTTGATCGTTGTCGGTTTGCAGGGTACCCGCAACCAACAACGATCACCTATCAACTAATCTTCCTAAAATTCCACTTTCGGCGCTTCCTGAGCGCTGGCCTCAGCTTCGAACTGGGCCTTTTGGTCAAAGCCGAACATACCGGCAAAGAGGCTGCCGGGGAACCGGCGGACCTTTTTATTGTAGCTGGTCACGACATCGTTGTAGCGGTCGCGCGCCACCTTGATGCGATTTTCGGTGCCCTCCAATTGCACCTGTAGTTCCCTGAAGTTCTCGCTGGCCCGTAGCTGCGGGTAATTCTCGGAGACGACCAAGAGGCGCCCCAGCGACTGGCTCAGTCCGGATTGGGCTTCCTGGAATTCCTTCATCTTTTCCGGCGTCAGGTTGGTGGGGTCGATGTTGATGCTGGTAGCCCGCGCACGCGCCTGGGTTACCTCAGTGAGGGTATTCTTTTCGAAATCGGCGACTCCTTTGACGGTGTTCACCAGGTTGGGAATGAGGTCGGCGCGGCGCTGGTAGGCGCTTTGCACCTTGCCCCACTCATTCTCAACATCTTCCTCGATGTTGACAAAGTTGTTGTAGCTGTTACAGCCACCGGCGAAAAGGATCAGCCCAAGGCCGATCAGGACTACTGCTAAGACTAGTGATCTCATCAGAACAAATGTTTTGTTTTGAATTTTATTGGTAAATATCAAAAAAGATCGCCACTTAATAAATGCTGGCGGAGGCGGCAGAGTTGTTCTTTTTCTGCAAAACCACCTTATTTGACGGCCATTTGATGGAAAAGTCATCTTTTCAGGAAAAGGGCCACCAGTTCTTCCGCTCCCTGAAAAGGAGATTGCCGGCCCTCGAGCACGGCTTTTTCGACTGCTTTCAATTTATCCCGAACCTCCGGGTTCTGAAAAAAGGCGGTGCGAAGCTGATGGTTGACGGCTTCGTTCAGCCAGTAATGGGCCTGCGTCCGGCGGTTGTGCTCAAAGTAGCCATTCTTTTCGGTTTTTTCCCAATAGGCTTGGGCTTGTTGCCAAATCTCAGCAATTCCCAGCCCGGTGGTGGCGGAGCAAATGTCCGCTACCGGTGTCCATCCGCTTTCTTTAGGTGGAAACAGATGTAAGGCGTTGCGGTACTCCTGCCGGGCCTGCCGGGCCAACGGCAACCGGCTTCCATCGGCTTTGTTGACGGCAATGAGGTCCGCCATTTCCACAATGCCTCGTTTGATGCCCTGTAGCTCATCGCCGGCGCCGGGCAAGAGAAGCAGCAGGAAAAAATCGGCCATGGAATGTACGGCGGTCTCGGATTGCCCCACTCCTACCGTTTCAATAAGGATGGTATCGTAGCCTGCTGCTTCGCACAGAATGATGGACTCTCTGGTTTTACGGGCTACCCCGCCCAGCGATTCGCCGGCAGGAGAGGGCCGGATGAAGGCGGCTTCGCTGCTTGCCAGCTTTTCCATGCGGGTTTTATCGCCCAGGATACTGCCCTTGCTCACTTTACTGGTGGGGTCGATGGCCAGAACGGCCAGGCGGCGCCCTTGCTCCAGCAAGTGTTGCCCCAGGGCTTCAATAAAGGTACTCTTCCCCACGCCCGGGCTGCCGGTAATGCCGATCCGGATAGAACGGCCGCTGTGCGGCAGGCATAAATCAATGATTTCCCGCGCCAGTTGCTGATGCGCCGGCCGGGTGCTTTCGATCAGGGTGATAGCCTGGCTGAGCAGGACCCGGTCGCCCCGAAGAATACCCTGTACATAGGCGCTGGCCGGCCGCAGTTGGCGATGCGGCGCCTGCAAACGGGGGTTCAGGCTTCCCGGCGGGGATACCCCGCTTCTGACTTGTGGTTTTGTCTGCTTGGGCATATTCGCGGTTCGGTTGCTCGGAGTTCGGTTGTTCGAAATAGCCCTGCTCGGAGTGCGAACAGCGAACAAACAGATACACTCCTGTAATCAAGAGATCAAAATATAAGCTTTTCTTCCGTATCCTTGGCAGATACGCTCTAAATCAGGCTCCTAACATTTACTTAAGGTTTGTTAAAGTTTCAAGAGCTTTTAAATAAAGATTTTAACACATGTTTTTAACGGCCTGGTTATTAGCCATTTATGCATTCCATCTAACTTAACGATTGTTGACCGTACGCCGGCGAATGGGTTAAACTGTCCTAAATTGAAGGAGAAGGGCGTTTACCCTCTTGACCGCTGTTTTCTTTTTCCACTTCTTTGCACCAGACCTTTGAAAACAATCTACATGCTTTTGTAAGTTCGGAAAACATTTGAAAACAATCTACAAGTTCTTTACACCTGAAAACCCTGTACTCCCGGGAGAACCTTTGAAAACAATTTTCAATGCTATGAAAACTATATTTTTTGCAGAGGGGAAAATGGAAATGAACCTTTTTCCCCTTGCTTTTTATCTGGCTCATGGCCCCCTGGGGTTGTGAACCAATGAATCATTCTCATTCTCCCCGGCCTCTCAAAACGCGCTATGCACACCCTTACAGATTCGTAACACTTCCACCGTCAGCCGGCCCTTGCAACGCAATTATTTGGTTAAACCGGTAATTGCCGGACTCTCATCCTCGCATCGGGCTGGCGGCGGCGGTTTTCCAAGAGCGTGTTGGGGATTTACTTTTGATGTCGAAAATGAGCAGATTTTGGTTTTCAGGAAGCCATTTTTGAGCCACATAGCATCGCTACGTGGCGAAAAAATGGCGAAATGAGGTTCAAAAGATGCACATTTGCAGGCCAAAGGGAAAATCCCCAACACGCTCTAAGTAGCCGGAAAAGGGGCTGTTCGCATTTCGCAATTCGCTGTTCGCAAGTTCCGGAAAATCAAGCTCGCCCTATAGCCATATACCCCCCTCCTCTCCTATCCATCTACTTCCCCTTAAACACTGCCTTTCTTTTCTCCAAAAAAGCATTCACCCCCTCCTTGTAATCTTCCGTCTGGCCGGCGGCCGACTGCAGCTCGTCCTCAACCGTGAGTTGGCCTTCCAAATTGTTGGCCAGCGATTGGTTGAGGGCTCGTTTGGTATAGCCCAGGCCCCTGGTGGGCATCAAGGAGAGCCGCCGGGCGATTTCCATGGATTTTTCGGCAAAACCTTCGTCGGGGAAGCAATGGTAGATCATGCCCAGTCGTTCGGCTTCTTCAGCGCTCACCTTATCTCCGAGCATCATAAGGGCGGAAGCTTTCTGGAAGCCAACCAGCCGGGGCAGGAAGAAGGTGCCGCCGCTGTCGGGGATGAGTCCGATCTTGCTGAATGCCTGGATGAAAGAAGCCGCCCCGGCGGCTACCACCACATCGCAGGCCAGAGCTATGTTGGCGCCGGCGCCGGCAGCGACGCCATTCACCGCGGCAACCACCGGTTTTTCAATCTCCCGGATACGCATGATAATGGGGTTGTAATGCTCCGTCAGTATGGTGGTCATCTCAGGGCCGTTTTCAGCGACAATCTCCTGGAGGTCCTGCCCGGCGGAGAAGGCCTTGCCGGCGCCGGTGAGGTAAATAGCGCGGACCTGCGGGTCGTTCTTGCATTGATCGAGCCGGGACTGCAGGGCGAGGGCCATCTCCCGGTTGAAACTGTTGTAGACCTGGGGCCGGTTGAGGGTGATCCTGGCCACGTGGCCGTCCAGTTCGAAGAGGATGGTGTTATTGTCTTCCATTGATGTTTTTTTAGTGCGTAAAGGGTTATATTGTTTCCATTCCTCTGGGATCGCCGGGAATCAGGACAGGGAACCTACTTTTACTGGACTTTTAATTTACAGAGTATTAATGGCACTTAAAATAATCAAAAGGCTCTTTGCAGTCCAGGCAGCGGTACAAGGCCTTGCAGGCGGTGGAGCCAAACTGGCTGACCATTTCGGTATGCCGGGAACCGCACTGCGGGCATTCCACTACGGGGCCGTTCTGGAAGAGTGCATTTTTGTCTACACTGCCGTCGACGGGCGGGGCGATGCCGTAATCTTTGAGCCGTTGCCGCCCCCGTTCGGTGATCCAGTCGGTAGTCCAGGGAGGAAAGAGGACGGTAGTGACCTTTACGTTATCAAAGCCCTTTTCCTGCAGAGCCGCCCGGATGTTGACCTCGATGGTGTTCATGGCCGGGCAGCCGGAGTAGGTGGGCGTGATGACGATCTCCAGTTCCTCCTCCCCGATTACGATATCCCGGATGATACCCATATCGGTGACGGCCAATACAGGAATTTCGGGATCAGTTACTTCCTCCAGAATAGAAAGGAGGCCTTCTTTTGTGGTCGTGGTTGTCATGGTTAGGGTTTATTGATAGCCTAAAAAACTAACAACTGTTCGTATCAATCTGTTTTAACCATTTCCAGGTTGCGGACCATGAGGAGGTAGGAGCGGGCAAAATCGGGCAAGCTGTCAAACCCGAGAGAGCCGGTGGCGGGGTTGAGGTTGGGGTAATAGGGGCGGTTTTGCTCCACGATCCGGCCGATGGCCTTCTTGATGGCGCGTTTGTCAAATTTGTTAGTGGCCTTGTCGTAATAGTTATGGGTAAAGCCCAGGCTTTTGAAATAATCGGATTCTACGATCTGGTAATACAGATGGAACAGGTCGCGGTCGGGTTTCGGCACTGCGTAGTTGAACATACAGTAGCCGACGATATAACCGGGAATGGCCAGGGCGATGTTGTCATACCCATGTTCCTTATACCAATCCATGTGAAACAGTTCGGCATCGATGATGCTGACGACCCGGTCGTGGTGTACAGAATGGGTAATACCGAAAGTAGACTTGACCCGGTACATTTCTTTGAAGAACTCCTCCTGGCCCCTTTCCAGCAGTTCTTTGAGGTCGGCGCACAACACCTGGTTTTTACCGGCGGTGGCCATGCCGTCGTTTTCGTAGTATTTGCGGTGGAGGTGTTCGAGCGCTTCCATCATGAAACCTTCCGGCTTGATGAGGTAGTCGAGCCGGTAGATGAGGTCGAGCAGCAAATAACCGATGCTTCCCGAGTACTGTATCTTGTCGAGCTTGCCATGCTCGGCCTCTTCCAGCGCTTGCCGGATTTGGCTGACGATATAATTGTACTTAGCCTGTTTTTCGGGCTGCGGCAGTTCTTCCAGGTGGCTGGCGTCGACGGGCTGGAGGCTCTTGAATTCTTCCAGCAGCAGGTCGTCCTGCTTATCGGCTTTGGTGGCCAGCTCTTTGAGGGCGTAGTAAAGCTTGTAGGGGGATCCGTCGAGGGTATAGGTATCGAAGATAATCGAGATATTGCCCTGTTCATCCAGAGCGAAGCGGCTGTATTTAAGGTTAAAGTTTTGCTCCAGCAGGCGCCGCATAAATGCGACATTAAGGGCTTGCGCTTTGACGACCTTGGCTTCCACCTTTACTTTCTGCGGCGTAGCCATGCCTGTTATTTTTTTGGATCCCTGGTACAATTCGAACTGCAATCCTCCTTTCACTTCTTCGCAGCGGACGTTTTCTTCCTCCTCATCCCGAAGGTAATAGAAGAATTGCTTATAGCTCTCCAGATAGTCCTTACTGTCGAACTTCTCCAGCGCTACATCCCAGGCGGTATAACGGGAGCTGTCTTTATAGGAGTCGCTGTAGCGCCCGAAGCTGATCTTCGGTTGTTCCGTGTCCTCCGATTTTGGGCCAAAGATGCGGTCAAGAAATCCCATTCAGTAATTTTTTCCAAAGGGAAAAGTACGAAATCAGTGCAAGTTAACAAAAAGAACAAGCTCTCCTTATTCATTTTTAGCTACCTGCGCCGTATTGTCTGGTTTGACGTGTAGCGAAATGAGGTCCAGTTGTACGTTACCGGCTTCTGCCCGGCCGTTGGAGCTTTCCCCTTCTTTCTGCTCTCCTTTGAACAATCTTTGCATTTGCCTGACCGTGAGGGTGGACCCGTCCGGGCTCCAGCCGGGAGGGCCAAAGATGTACATGAGTTTATCGCGCCAGTTGTCGGTGCTTTTCACATCGTTCCAGATATTCTGGTACTCGTGCAAAAGGATGACCACCGGGTTATGGGAGCTGGGCGGATGAATGACGCCGTACTTGATCTCAATTTGCTCATCGTATTCGGCCCAGGTTCCAAACAACTTATCAAAGAGGTTGAGGTAGCCGCCGTGATTTTTATCCAGGTATTCCAGGTTTTGAGCGTGGTGCACCTGGTGCTGCGTATGGGTATTGAGGAATTTTTCGAGAAAGCCCAGCTTCGGTATGTACTGGGTGTGGAGCTGAAACTGCCACAACGATTCAATTCCCATACAGACGACCACCATTCCGGGATGAAAGCCGATCATCGGCAGCCACATGTAGAACAGCGGTTTGTACAACAGGGTGAACCAGCCGTTTCTTATACCGGTGCCCAGGTTGAAATGATGGGAGGAGTGGTGAACGATGTGGGCGGCCCAGAAAAACCGCACCGTGTGGTTGAGCCGATGAAACCAGTAGTAGCTGAAGTCATCCAGCAACTGGCAGATCAGCCAGACGTACCAGGCCCATCCAAAGGATTGGTAGCCCATGATGTTGGTCCGCACGCCCTCCAGTTCCGGGTTGAAAACTTCATAGACCAGGTTGAAAATGACGATAGCGGATATGACCTTGAAGAGCGGTTCGAGGACGACAGCGCCCAGGCCCATAACGGAACTGGCCATCAGGTCTTTCCATTCATACAGGTGTTTTTCTTCATCGTGAGATCGGCTGTAGGCTAATTCCAGAAGTATCAATACAACAAAAAACGGTACTCCGTAAACAAGTGGGTTCGTAAGATCCATTATTCCAGTAATTTTCTTTTTGGATGTAAAAATAGGAACTTTTCTTGCTGTTACAAAGTCAAGGCCCACCTTCTCCTTCTTTCTGTAATTGTATACCTTTGATAAATATAGATGCACAACCCGATTGTTCACAAAATGTTTAAGACATGAAATCAGCCTGCTTTTTCCTGCTGCTCTTTTTTTTCCTGGCCACCGGGATCAACGCTCAAGATGAAATCATGAAAGATGCCAATGTAGAGTCGGATCTGCCTTACTACCAAATCCCGCCCTATCCCGAAACGTATACGGCCGGTACTGTGGCCGCGCGCCTGATCGACGGGCTGGGCTTCCGCTATTTTTGGGCCACCGAAGGGCTAAGGCCTGAAGACCTTCAGTTCAGGCCCAATGAAGCGGCCCGGACAACCGAAGAAACACTGGATCACATCTATGAATTGTCCATCCTCATCGTCAATGCTCCGCAGCACGAGCCCAACCAGCGCGCCCAAGAAAACACGGCCTTCACTTTTGAACAGAAAAGAAGGCAGACCCTGGCCAACTTCAAAACGGCAAGCGATCTGCTAAGGGCTAGTGAGGATAAAGATATGGCCGGGCACAACCTCATCTTCCAAAGAGGCAATGAGACTTCGGAATACCCTTTCTGGAACCTGATCAACGGCCCCATTGCCGATGCGCTCTGGCATGTTGGGCAGGTGGTTTCCTTCCGGCGGTCGTCGGGCAACCCGTTCAATCCGAAGGTGAGTGTGTTTAGCGGGAAGGTACGGGACTAAATACGAGGGCAGTTTCGCCGCCTCTTAATTTCTTTTGAACCGGTTAATATATGTACAATGCTGACAAAGCTCCTCTACCAATACTCCCTTCAGAAAGCCGTTTCTCATTTCAGCAAATCTATCGCTATTGAGAATATCTGCCAGGGATTGTTCTTTGACATTGCCCAAATTGATGACCGCATTTTTATCCAAACAACAAGGGACCACCGAGCCGTCAGCATGAATACCGATGTGGTTGACAACACCATGGCAACGGCCTTGTGTTCCCTGATGCGGCAATGAAAGCGAGGGCCATTCAAATCGAGAATCAAAATGAAGGTAAAGCCTGTTCCAAATATTTTTAGATTTAATAGCTCCCACTTCTATGTTTCTATTGATCTTTACCTCAAAGTATTCCTCTATTTTTAAAAATATATCTTCATTATCTGAATCATTGCTTTCCTGGTTCCACAATCTAAAGTTGGTATAGAGGGCCGGCTTAAGTTCGTTGGCCAATCTCACGAATTCAAATATTGGTTTTAGGTACGGGCCCAGGCCACGATGAGGAAAATTGTCTTTGAACGCTTGCAATGAGAAATTGACCTGTCGGATACAATTGGAGTTTACAATCTTCTCTTTGTATCTGTTTATCAGAATACCGTTTGTAGTCAGTTCAATTTGTGTATTATACTTTTCGCAAATATCCAGTATTTGCGGAAATTTGGGATGTGCCAGCGGTTCTCCCATCAGATGTAAGCAGACAATTTGGGCCAGCGGAGCAACTTGTATAAGGGCGGCTTCAAATTCAACCAAATCCATTAGTTGCTTATCTTTTTCGACTACCGGACAAAATGAACACTGCACATTGCAAATATTGGATATCTCTAAATAAACTCTTTTGAACATAACCTGTTTGATTCGGGTTTCCAATGGTTGTCGCTTTCAGAGCTTGTTTGGAGGTGGTGCTTTGGAAGCGAACCCGCCTGCTCGCCAGCCGAGAGTGCACACGACGAAGCGAAGCGAATGCAGCGCTATGGACGTGTGAACAAAGTTAGCTTCTTTTTTTTATTTTGTCATATTGCCTTACTTGGTTAATCCAGTTTAATATGAAATTCTTGACTGGGTACTCGTCTATTTCATTAATCTTTGACTGATTAATTCTCACTATACCCCATTCTTGTTTGTCATTATGGATTAACCCTTCATTAATTAATGAAACATCTTTAAGAATTATTAATGGAAGGTTAAACGATCTGGCTAATGCCGTTTCTATATGTAGCCAAGGACTCGTGTAAGATTTGTCAATGATTTTGACTTCTTGGTTGCTTCCTCGTTTTTCTAATCCGCTGCTAACATGATATCTTTCCAGTGCTAATACTAAACATCCGGAAGATTCTTTCATTTGATTTATTATGGGCACTAACGGGTCGTTGTCATCCCAGTCAGATAATGTATCAAGTAATATTCCATTATTTTTAAAATATAAAGTCAGTTTGTCTATATAATTTTGTTGTTCATCACTGAATGGACTCGCAACACTTAAAAAAACTCTGATCAGATTATCCTTATTTGTTTCTGAAATGGACTCTTTTCCAAATGTTTGTTTTTGGTATTTAAGATAATCTTTCTTCGATTTTAATATTTTCAAAATATTGGCACGTAGATTATTTAACTCTAATTCTAGCTCAAGGTTATCTCGCGTGCCTTGTCTCTCTCTTTTCTTGATAGAATGATACTTGGCCGATTGTAAAATAATCTCATCTATGTCAGCATCATCCTTGAAAACCGAGCTTAACAAATCAATAGATTCCTGAATCTTGTTTTGGCCTATATATTCTCTAACTTGTCTTTCAATTTCAACGAAATCCATAGGTTGTCCTTTTAATTATCTAATAATAGAAGCGGACGGCCCACAAATATTGCGTTGCTCAGGAGGCTCATTTTCTTGCCCCACAGCGCTACGGGCAAGAAAATAGGCGAAATGAGGTTCCCAAAGCGGGCATTTGCCTCGAAGGGGCTGTCCTCTTCCAAGCTCTCCCTCTAAGGCAGTTGTCTCCCCCTGCCTGCCCGCCTTACAAGACTTTGGCAGGCGGGGAGGGGGATTTTCGAGGATTTTCGTCTCTGAATCCCTTGTCCTGATGACAATATTCCTTGTTCAAACAATGATGCTGCTATTATCATCTTTACCTTATCGAGTTCAACTTCTTCCGGAAGGTTTATAGTTATCGCCTTCATTGTCAATTATTTATAATTCAACCTAATCCTCCTTGACAACAAGATAACACTTTTTCTCCTCTCTTCAGTTCACTTTGGTTTCTTATGCTTGCCACCAAAATAACGTATATTCCAGTATTTCATCAAAACAATATTCATCATATCAAAAAAAATCACAACCCAAAGCCTACCAGGCTAGCCGGCCGGCCTTTCAGAAGGCAGTTGACCGAATGGTTAACCACCTGTCCGTTGCGGGGCTTGCCAAGAGCACCGCCCTCAACTACGTGCGCGCCCTGCGCGATACGCAGGAACACACCGGCAAGCCAGCAGATAAGCTGTCGCGCGACGAACTGCTGGCATATTTGGCTACCGGGCGGGAAGACCTGAGCGCTTCCACTCTCAACACGCTTATCTGTGCCCTGAAGTATTACTACCGCGAAGTAGCCCAGCGGCTGGATTTGGTGGTGGATATCCCCAACCCGCGCAGGCCCAAACAGCTTGGCGAACTGCTCAATGCCGACGAGATGCGCCTTTTCCTCGGCGCGGCACGCAGTATGCGCCACCGGCTTGTGGGTGAACTGCTCTTCGGCTTGGGCCCTTGGGGGCAGCCCAAATAGCCTGCCCCGATGTATATCGGGGACCACCTCCAAACATGCTCTAAGCAACTTCAACAAATCCCGCGCTACGCCGCCAGGATAGCCTTGAAAGTGGAACCTGCACAGCCGGAACCAAAACCAGAGCCTGCCGACAGGCTTCATTTAATGCCCATAATTCCTCTTATTGTTCGCCTCAGTTTTTATTTTTCTCCAAATCTTCAAGTGCTTTTTTTCCTTTTTCATACTCAGGATTAATGAGTAATGTCTTCTCGTAGCATGATTTGGCTTGTGACCTATCTCCAAGATTCAGATATACATTTCCAAGAAGTCGCCAAGCGTAGGCCGAATTACTATCCAATGTGAGGTAATATTCCAAAATGTCTTTTGCTGTATCCCAATTTCCTCCATTTTCGAGAACAGCTCCTGTCGTTAAAATATCTTCGTCATTTACCTGATAGATGTCAGTAGTATCTTTTCTCAATTCTTCCCATTGTTTGGAAGCATATTCAATTCCATACTCCTTATATGCTATTGTGAATGGATACTTTGCAGAAACGCTGTAATCTTTTGCTTTCTGTTCAAAGAAAAATTCCGAGACGGCATTGATGATTCTTCCTGTTCTTGAAAAATCACGGTTTGCCATGATTATTACTGAGATACTGTCTTTCGGATAAACGTACATCAGCGATTCAAAACCCGTATCATTACCTTGGTGCATGATAATTGGTCGGTCTAAATAGTTTTGTACAAACCAACTCAATCCAATTTTGTCGCCCCACGGAGTATCAAAATTAGGTGTCGATAATAACGAAAAGTATTCGGGTTTGATTATGACATTATCTTTATGCCTTCCATGATTGGTATATAACATTCCCCAATTACACATATCCAATAAAGTGGAATGCAAACCTGAGCTTGGAAAATAATTTTCCGAGTATGGAAATGGCGACCATATTTGCGTTTCTATTCCATACGAATATGGTACAGCCCAATTTACGGGCAAAGTGTCCTGTGGTTTGGAATAAGAACTATGTAACATCCCCGAAGGAATTAAGATATTGGTTTTTACATATTCCTCGAACGTCATTCCGCTTGCCCTGCTAACAACAATACCCAAAATGTCAAAAGCAGAGTTGCTATAGCTAAATTCTGTGCCCGGTTCAAAATCAAGCATTAAGGGCTTAATATCCTCTAAATTTTTTTCTAAGGCTTTTTCATCATATATCGGATTTTCCCAATCATTAACACTTACGTGACGTGGAATACCTGAAGTATGAGTGAGTATTTGCTTAATGGTGATTTGTTTACAACGTATGTCTTTCATTTCAAAATCGGGAATGAACTTAACGATTAAATCGTCTAAGTTCAGTTTTCCTTGTTCAACAAGTTTGATTATTGCCGCAGCCGTAAAAGGTTTAGAAACAGAGGCTATATGAAAAACAGTATTAAAATCCGTTTCTTTAGAATCTTTAATATTTGAAAATCCGAAAGTTCGAGCATAAATTATTTTGTCACCTTTCGTTACGCCAACTGCTAAGCCTGCATTGTTATTAGTTAAATTCCGTAATTGCAGCAAATAGGGAGTCAGTAAACTGTCCAATTTCACTCCTTCGGCTCCTTCAATTATTTGATTTTTTGATTGGGCAGTACAGCAAATTGCAGTTACTACGAAAATAAGTAATATGGTTATTTTCTTCATAGCTTGTATTTTTCAATTGAGGCTAACGGCCAGGCAATGCGATCGTGCGACGATAGGAGCATGTGCGCATAGCCGTTGTTCATTCCCATTAAGTTAAGGAATCAGGCCAGTTGACAAACAGCACGGAAAGGAGGATATTCGTGAAAATTCCACTAATCATGAACACCTCCCTCCGTGCTTATCTTGACGCCATATGGCTGGGCGAAGAGTTTGGCTGGCACGGCAATCAAAAGAGCAAACCGTTACCGAAAAGCTCTCTTACAAGTCCCGCATGGTGCTCAATGAACTGGGCATCTTTGTCAACGCACAAACCACCATCACCTACCGCCTCATCCGAGTGTTGCTGCCTACCGGCGAGGTGGAAGTGTTACTCACCACCCTGATTGATGCCAGGCGTTTCAAACACGGCTACTTCTCAGAAATATACCGCAAACGCTGGGGCATCGAAACTTGCTTCCTTGTTATTAAATCCTTTTTGGAGTTGGCCAACTTCTCAGCCTACACGGTCAATAACTGCTGGCAGAGCCTGCCCCGATTTTTTCGGGGATATCTATGCGCACTTCATCAATTACAATATCCAAACGGCCCTTTTCACGGCAAAGGAGCGGGAAATCAAAAAACTAAACAAGCAACGCCAGCACGATTACAAACCCAACCGGAACGTCGCCGCCGGGCTACTCAAACGCTTCCTTGTTAAATTCATGCTTCGCCCGGAAAAAGAACTCCAGCGATGGATCAAGGATTTCTACCGCCAAATCATTCAAACCATGGAGCCCATAAGGCCTAAAAAAAACAAGGAGCGCCGACGACGTATAATGCGTGGCACCGAGCGGCATATCTATGAACCAAATTACCGCCACGCATTTTAGCATTTTTATATTACCCTCGAAAAATCGAATTTAACCTCACAATTATGGAAGCTTTTTCGGTGGCCTTAATAGTTGGTTGCCCAATACAGTATTGCCAGCTCTTTATCATTTTGGCGCTTTTTACCCGATTCTTTTATCGGCTAATTATTTCAAAGTTTTTTTGGGGCCGCTTTTTAATATTTGGTGCGGGCCATCTCCTTAACTTAATGGTGTTGATGCCTTGTTATGGCCAGGCTAATCTTGCTGGCTTAATTTGACATACTCTTCTGCACTCATGATTGGTATCCTGGAATCTTCAAAATCTTTCGGATTCCTTGTAACAATAATACTCGCTGAATTATTGATCGCGGTATAGTACTGGAAAGCATCTTCAAAATCCTTCATATCAGATACTAATGCCAAATCTATTTCTTTACCTCCACTATTACACACTGTACTAATTGTTCTAATTCCCGTTAAGGCTTGTCTTGTTTTATCCTTGCCTAGTTGTTTACGTAGAATATATTCAGTGGAAATATAGCTCATTGTACTGATCAGGACCTCTATTTCTTCATTCTCTGCCTTTAAGAATAATTCTTCCGCATATTTGAAAAATGGCTCCCTTTTCCCTAGCCAATCCAAAATAATATTGGTATCAACGAATACAGAATCTTTTTTCATTGGTATTTCTCTTCAAGGTATTTTACATGATCTGCCTTATAGTCTACTCCTTCTAAATTGACTATTCCACTTAACTCCCTAACAATACTCCCTTTGCGGTCATTTCCTTCCTTGTATTCTGAAATTATCCTAAGAAGGAGGTTCTCCACTAGGGAAGAGAGGCTCACATTGTGTTCCCTTGCATAAATTTTAGACCGTTCAATGATATCTTTATCAAGGCTTAATGTTAATTTGGTATTCATGATCGCACTTTTTACGTACAAAAATAGTTTTTCCTTACGTAAAAGTCAATAAGCCTTCTAATCCATTCCCTTTTTGATGGGGCTTTCCTTTTCTGCTTGGCCATAACTTTAAGCATTGTATCTGCCGGCCCCGCGCAGCGGTGCTGTCAGATACAATGCAGTTCAACGTTGGGCTACCTGCCGTACGGAGCGGATGCGAAGTATGGCCAGGTAGCCGGTGTTGTAGGCAAACGTCCTAAATCAATCTTTTTCAGTAACTATTCAGCATCGTGGTGATTTGACCCCTCAAGCAAAATTTTGTAAGCCGCCCTTCCCCTTCCAAGGGGAATGAGAAGGGGTTCCAGCGGGAAAAAGTCTACAAAATTTTGCGTCAGGCGTATTTCAGACCCCATGCTGAATAGTAACCTTTTTCATTAGAATATTCTGATAAGTCAATCCTCTTCAATTGGAGATAATCTTCATTAAGATGGTCGAAATCTTTATCGGTGGTTATCAACTCCAAATTCAAAGTGGAAGCAGTTGCTGCTATCCACAAATCATTTTTACCCATATTTCTTGATGTGAAGCTTGTTGCCTTTCCTTCTAATTTGCCTTGGCTATAGGTATCGATTTCTGAATAAGATTCAATAATATCTTCTAAATTTATATCTGCAATCAGAAATTGGCTCAATATCTCTATCAGCCTTCTCACTCTTTTTTTCTCCCCATTTGTTTTGCTTGGCTATAGATTTTATCTCTCCGATTGACACGACTGATATTACCAAATTATTTCTTCCTGTCAGTAATCTTAAATTTTCTTCAAGCCTTCTTGTCAAATCCGTATCTCTCACATAGATAACAAGGATATTGGTATCGATCAAGTAGTTCATTAATCAAGCATTGATAACAGTTCTTCGATCGATTCTTCTATCTCCAATTCATCAACCATTTTGAAGAATTCATCTTTTTCTATTGGCTTGTAATTTTGTTCTTTAATCATCTGTTCCAGGGTTATCGTTTTCCTCAATGGCTTTATGGCTGTCCAAAAACTTCTTCTTGTTGAATGGACTCAACTTCTTCTTCAAGTTTAGACAATGCTTCTTCATTATCCAATTTCATTATCTCCTGGATCAGTTTATACTTTCTGCTATCTAAATCCTTTGTCATTTTTCTCTACTCTTTACTGGTAATCAATCAATTAACAATATTTTCTTAGTTTAGCTATATCAGCCTTAGGTTACAATTTACATCTTTTCCTCTTATCATTCAATATCCACAGTTGCCTACAACTCAAAGGAATGTCTGCGCCCCCCACCCCGAACGCCAAGCTCCCAAACCGGCCCGCGCAGATATTTGACTACGTCGAATCTTCGATTTCAGTTGGACTAAACCAGCCTGCCCCGCTACCCGGTTACCCTAGGGGAAACGCGCCTACTTTCCTCCGGATTAAAAGTGCTTGTAAAATATGCTTTTTTCCCTATCGTGTCAAACTTAACGTACCGCTCAACATCAAATGGCCCCAATTTTGATGCCCGGCGCTTCCGAGCAAGCATAGCCGGCTCAGCCCCATTCAGCGTGCTTTGGGGAAGCTGGAATGCCGGATGGAGCGCGCTTTGGCTCCGCCGGTGGGCTGCGGCTGGCCCTACCTAATACATGATAGCGGGTATAAGCTGGATCAGGCGCGAGATGTTCCTCCTGGAAATCTGTACCCGAGCAACCTTCGCACCGGTAAGGCTCTTCCTTTAATAATGCGCGCAGGATCTGGATGACGGTGCGCACCGTTGCCCCTTCCTGCTTCACGATGCTGGGCAAACTGCCTTTCAGGCGTTCATAGGTTGGCGCCGCATGTAGTCCATCCCTCCTTCGCTAAAGCTTCGGCGGGCGAAGAATGGCGCGAGCGCTGGAAGTAGCGGGGTAACTGGTGCTGCAATATCTGGTGCATCGTCGCCAGAGGCGCCATATGCCGGTAGGCCTTAGGCGCCGGCTCCCCTGCTTTTTGCTCCCGGTAGTTGTTGTACTCGATGCATACATTCTGCCCGTTTTTGTCATAAGACAAGCGCTTATTTGAGATTCCTATCCGGCAAATGTAACGGCCCAGGTATTCCTCTATCACCTTCGTTTCTGCCGTGAGCCACTGGTGGTTCACTACCCAGCGCTTCTTGGGCAGGCTGCTTTCCAGTTCCTCAAAGCTTTGGGGGTAATCCACCTGGCCCGATTCCATCAGCTTCTTTAGCTTTTTCAGGAATATAGCACGGTACTTCCCGCTCAGCTTGCGGTACGGCGCTATCTTCCGTTTGCGCTTCGGCCAGTGCCAGTTGCCATCCTGCTCATTGTAGCCTCCGAACGTTACCAGGCAGTGGAGGTGCACATGGTACTTCAAGTCTGAACCCCACAGCCTGCCCCGTAGAATTACGGGGTATGCAACACGGCGCTCATGCCAGGCAGCCCCCCCACGTTCTTTGGCTTTTTACACAACCGCCTTACCGTTTGCCAGGCCGAGCGGAACATCAAATTATACACCTGCCAGGGGTTGCGCCGCGCTAGCCCATTCAAATCGTGAGGCAAAGTAAAGGTAATATGGCAATAGGGCACCTGCAGCATCCGCTGGCGAAGCCTATCCTGCCACTGCAAACGCTTAATACCCTGGCACTGCGGGCATTGGCTGTTTCCACATAGCCTGCCCCGGCGAATGCCGGGGACAAGTACTGGTAACGTACCTGCCTGCAACCCTGGCAGGTGATGCGCTTGCCGCCTAGGGCCGGCGTACGGCACACCCGGATAGAGCGGATCAACTCTATGGTACGCCGGCTGGCGCCGTACACCTGGATGTACTCCTCCCCATAATCCCGGAACAGCTCCCCTATCGGGCCTCCTGCCGGAAGGTGATTTCCATGCTGGCAACTGGGTGGGCTACTCGTTTGTGGTACGACTGGCATAAGTGGATATAACGGGCGGTCGTTTTTAAATGTTTATGGCCTAACTGCTCCTTCAAATATACCAAATTCGTACCATTCTCCAGGTGGTGTGTGGCATAGCAATGCCGCAGGATATGCGGCGATACGTTGCGTTCTATGCCCGCAGCCTGCCGCGCCTGCTCCAGGGAATGCTGCGCCGAGCGGTTCGCCCACCGGCTGCCCCGGTACTTGCCGTTGAACAGGTACTCTTCCGGCCGGTATGCCCGGTAGTAGTTGCGCAATACTTCCAACAGGCAATCCGGAAGGGCCACATAACGCCCTTTGGCACCCTTCCCTTTTACTACCCGCAACTGCTCCCGCTGCCCGTCAATATCCACTATCCGAAGGTTTAGCGCTTCGCTCAGCCGAAGGCCCGTTCCATACAGCAACACCATGAATACCTGGTGCTTTAATGTCCGCCCATGGCTGATCAAGCGCTCTACTTCCTGGGTGGATACAATACCCGGCAGGCTCCGCTCCTTGCGCGGCCGGGGCAAATGTTCCACGTCCCATTCTTGCCCCAGTACGTGCTCATAAAACTTGCGCATCGCCGAATAATCCCCGTTCACCGTCTGCCACTTCTTGCCGCTGCGGTAACGGCTCAGTAAGAGCGTGTTGAGATACACGTATGTGAAGGGCTGAACATGGAACAGCCTTTAGCTATCTGAATCTTACACCAATTAGGAAGCCGATATTATCCAACATTCTATTGAATGAACTGGATAAGGAACTGGAAAAACGAGGACATAAATTCGTCCGCTATGCTGATGATTGTAGTATTTTCTTAACGAGTGTTGGCCAGTATTACGCGATTTCTAAACCGCAAGCTTCATCTGGAAGTCAACGAGGAGAAAACGAAAATCTGCCGCCCCGTCCATTTCGAACTCTTGGGACATGGATTTGTGTCTTCCTATAAAAGGAGATCGCGGTAAATACCGCCTATGCATAGCCAAGAAAAGCTGGCAACGACTAAAAGAGAAAATCAAAATCATCACGCGTAAAACCAGTCCCATCCCACTAACCGAGCGCATCGAGCGATTGAAAAGCCTGATGTATGGCTGGGTGAATTATTTCAAACACGCCACAGGGTATCAAAAGCTCAAAACATTGGATTCGTGGATACGCTGCCGCCTGCGGTACTGTATTTGGAAACAATGGAAGTATAAACGCCGACTAAGAGCGTTCCGGCAACCAGGGGTGGAAGAAAGTTGGGCACGGCGATTTGCCTACTCCCGAATGGGAGGGTGGGCAATAGCCTGTAGCCCAATTATGGGCACAACGGTTACCGAAGATCGCCTTCGCCAACGGGGATATATTCCATTTTTGGAATATTTCCTCAAAGCAAAATATGGCCCATCTTCCAAAACCAAAACTCCGAAAACAAAGTAAGTTGTTCTGTGAACCGCCGTATACGCGATCCGTACGTACGGTGGTGTGAGGGCTCTGGAATAACGGGCGAGACCTTTGCGGAGTCCGTAGGTCTAAATCTCAACCGTTATTCCTTGCCACTCGATTCTCGATAGTATTTCCTATTCAATTAGAACACTTTCCTTTTTATTAGTCACTACTAGTTTTATCTTCTTTCCCCTTGTTGGGATAATTATCTCCTCCTTATTATCAGAAACCTCACAGACATAGATAGGTGATGCTAAACTTACATCATCTTTGGAATCGAAGACTAATATTTTGGCTGGAAGCATAATTTTAAGGTCAGATAAGTTGTATTTTTTAATCGGACCTTCTTCCAATATCCAATTTGGTATACCGTGTTTGAATTTTGTTCGAGGGTGTACTACAAATGCGTCATACCATGAAGTATCAGTTGATAGATCGAGTGGTTGTTTGTCTATGTCCGTAAGAACAATCGATTCATCTGTTTCAATTTTCTGCATTAATGGCTTTTCAAATCCTCTATTTAAACGTTCGTTATATTCCGTTTGATTTATTGTTAATGGATCTTTGTTCGTCTTTTGTTTGAGGCGTTCTGCTAAAGCATATTCCCAATAAGTTCCAGAGTTTCCTTCCTTTAGGTGATCCCAACCACATAGGACTATAAGCTTTCCTTGGTTGCCATCCGATTCCATTTGAGATAAAATGTTATTTGCACCTCTTTCTTCTCGTTCTCCACCAGAATAACCATATGAGCTTCCTTCATCATATCCAATAATCGAATATTTATGTTCAATTGCAGTACGTACCAACGTACTAAATTCTGGTTCTTTTATATAATATCCCGTATGTATTATTGGATAACCTCTGGCAATCAAATCTTTGTCGTACATACTTCCATCACCAAGCATTCCAATAGCTTCAATTGCTAAGTATCGATAGCCTAATTCATATAAATCAGGAAGTAATGATCGTACGAAATTTCGGTGTCTTGGAAGAAAATGATTCTCATTAAACATTACTATATCATGTTCTTTAGCCTTTGAAACTATATAGTCTTTAGCATTTAAATGGTTGTTACTAATTTTCAATCTTCCCCATTCTGAGTCAGCCATAATGTGCTTTACAGTGTCTCCATATTCGAGTGATTCTAGAAGTTTTTGATGCTCTGAAACAAATGAGAATCTAGTCGCACTGAAGCCGACTTCACCACTCTGTTTTAAAGTGTTTGATATTTCCTCATTAAATTCATAATCTCGGCTACTGTAAGTTAGTGGTGTAATAGTCTTATGATTACAACCAATTGCTACAAAAACCAAAAATATGATTATTACTTGTTTCATCATTATATTATCGAGAACGGCAGACTGTGAAAAAACCCACCCCCCAATTTACAAAAAATCCCTTCACGCCGCCCTCCGGCTCCCCAAAGCGCCGTGCCACCGCCCTATGCCAACCGCGCTGAGGCCGGCCCTCCAGGCGCTGAGCCGGAAAATACCGAAAAACAGGCTTTCTAGCCTCTCTAACAAGGCGTTTACGCCAATAATCGTTAGAACTCTCCTAAGGTTGTGCCACATGGCATGCCTTCGGCATAGCTCGTGAAGATCAGCGCGAACTCCCCGGACACCTTCTCTTTGCCCTTCAGCAGCGTGTAGGAGTACCCCCAGCCACGCTTTAAGGTGCCGAAGGGGTTGTAGCCTACCTCTACTATGCCCATATGCAATGGCAGCGCACACGCATCCTTGTCCGTTGTCGATATCTGCCGCTCTTCGCTCTGCTCCAAACGCTTTTCTAACTTCTCATATTTACCGCGCCTCTCCAGCAACTCCTCCACTCGCCCGCTGAGCGCTTCCCATGCTTCTGCCTGCTCTTCACCCTGCTCCTCTTCATCCAGCTTGTCGGCCGCCTCGAAGTACTCCTCCAGCGTTACTATTCAGCATGGGGTCTGAAATACGCCTGACGCAAAATTTTGTAGACTTTTTCCCGCTGGAACCCCTTCTCATTCCCCTTGGAAGGGGAAGGGCGGCTTACAAAATTTTGCTTGAGGGGTCAAATCACCACGATGCTGAATAGTTACCCTCCAGCTTCTTATCGATATACTTCATATGCCGTTCTACCTTGGCGGCGTTGTAGTTGTTCTTTCTCTGCCAGCCGAAGCCTGGCGAAGGCTGGTTGCTGTTCTGCGCCCGGAACTTCGAGCCGTCTACCGCTACCAGTTCCCGCCCGAAAAGATCCATGTCCAGGCACAACTGGTTCAACTGCCGGAATACGCCCCGAAGGGCCCGGGCATTGTCCTTGCGAAAATCCGCGATCACCTTGTAACTGGGGTGCTGGTAATTCAGCAGCCACCACAATTCTATGTTCCGGCGGCAGGCCTTTTCCAACTGCCGCGAGGAGCGGATCCGGTTCAGGTAGCCATACAGGTAGAGCCGCAGCAACATCTCCGCCGCATACGCCGGGCGCCCTTCATCTCCCTCCCCTTTGATGAGAAAGCCCAATCCTTCCAAGGATAAAGTGGAGACAAACGCATCGATCACCCGCACCGGGTTGTCCGCGGCGATGGCCTGTTCCAACGCAAAAATCTGCATTTGATGGCGGCTGGTTCCTTCGATCTGTGGCATGCGCACCTGTGGTTGTTACCTTCTCAATTTACGGATTTTTACCCGGCCGGAGAAGCTGGGGGGTAAGTTTTTTCACAGTCTGACGGTTTGGCTATGCGGCGGTGGCGACGAATGGAGCCACTGATCGTCATAGCCATTGTTAGCGTTCGGCTTCGTCGATAACCTTTCTTATTTCTTCAATAGATTTCCCAGTAATCTTCGATATAGTTTCTACGTCAAGCCCTGCTTCATGAGATTTGAGGATCACTTCAACTTTTTCTTCTGCTTTACCTTCTTCTTTGCCTTCTTCGAAAGACGTATCCACCACATTCTTCAAATCCCGGTAATATTTCAAACTCTCCTCATACCTGGCTTTTTCCTCCGCATCGAAGCGGGCAATCTCCGCTGCTTCGAACAGTTTTTGGAATACCCGCTCCTGCAAAGCTGCCGGCCGGTTTTGCAGATATGGAAGATGCCTCAACACATACATCCACTTGTCAAAGTCCGTCTCCAATTCTGATTCCGCCTTCTTGAAATTTGGCATCTCCAGGTATATGAAGGTAAGCTTGTCGTAAAATACCTGGCAGTGTTGGTCCTTCAACTTCACTTCATGGCGCACTTGTTCCTTGTGGCGGCCATCGTCAAATACAAAGTCCAGAATGCCTATCGTGTAAACTGCCGCTAATTGGTAATCCCAGTCTCCCTTCTTTGCCTGTTCCTGAATGGGAAAGGTCGAATAATACACACTCCGGTCTTTGAAGTAGTTCTGCTTCGCCTTTTGAATCTCGACGATGAACCTTTCTCCACTGGGGCTGGTGCAATATAGGTCAAAGATGGCCTTGCGGTCTACCTCGCTGGCGCCCAACTGTTCAGTAGGGGTATAGGATAAGTCCTGGATATGATGGCGCTCCGGCAGCACCTGGTTGAGGAAATCGATCAGCAGGTCTTTGTTTATTTCCGTCCCAAACAGCTTCTTGAATCCGTAGTCGGTAAAGGGGTTGATGTATTTATCTTGAAGCGCCATGTTGCTTGATCTTTGTTTGGGGTAAATTTACAGCCTTTTTGAACGATATGCCAGGGTAGAGCTTTTTCTGCTGGACGCTAACGTTCTTGGCTATGGCTAGTGCGGGTTTTTGGAAACGTTTCCGTCCTCGCCAGCAGGATGGTTATTGAAAGTACAAAATATCATTTTTTACTTTCAAGCCAGCATTAGCTATAGCCGATGTTGAACAAAGCTCCTTCGGAGCGGCCGAAGGCTTGGCCCTTGCACAATATGCTGTAAAATAGCATATTCTTGGTATTTATTCACTAAACAAATTCATTATGAGTACCAAAAAAGGACCTGGAAGCCCACCGGCGTAAGCCAATTAGATGAGGCTCTCCAACGCATGGACAACCATATGGCATTGGCTAACAATGCCTGGGCAACCCGCCAAAACTACCTTCGTGGCGTACGCTGCCTGATGCTCCACTTCAACAAACGCCCGGAAGATTGCTCAGTTGACGAACTCAAAGCCTACCTGGTGCATACCCGTGATGTACAGCAGCTCAGTTCCTCCTCTGTCAACCTACGCGTGTGCGGCCTGAAGTACTACTTCCGCGAGGTAGCCCACCGATTGGATTTGGTAGTCAGCATCCCCAACCCGAGGCACCAGAAGTATTTCACCGAGATCCTCAACACCCAGGAGGTGCTCCGCCTGTTCGGCGCCTGCCGGGATATGCGCCAGTTGCTGGTGCTCCAGCTCATTTACGAGACAGGCATGCGGGTGCGCGAAGTAGTGAGGCTCCGCACGGCCGATTTTGACAAACAGCTACGCACCGTCACCATCCACAACAGCAAAGGGCGCAAAACACGCACCGTGCCTTATGGCGAAACGCTGCGCCAAACTTTACGCCAATACTGCAAAGCCAGAGGCAGCGTTCCGCCCAATACATTGCTTGAGAGCATCAAAGAACCCGGCCAGCCGCTCAGCCAACGAGGCGTGCAGTATATCGTGCGGGACGCAGTAAAGCGCAGCGGCATCAGCAAGCGCATCCACCCACACACGCTGCGCCACACTTTTGCGGTGCATTACCTCAACTTCGGCGGTACCCTGCCTCAGCTCCAGCAACTGCTCGGACACGAGTATATCACCACCACCTTGCATTACCTCAAGTATGCACACATCCCCGGCCGGGACGCTTTGTCGGTTTTAGATACCCTCAAGCAGTGAGGCCGGCCTTTGACATAGCCCAGGCGGCCGCCCGTTTTGGGCGCCGCCTGCCGGCAAATAGCCTGACAACTTACCAGAAGCGCACCTTGCAAGCCATCGTTGCTTGCAGGACGGCTGCTCTGGGCGGCCATATTGATGCCTGCGGTGAATGTGGCCACCTGCGCATTAGCTATAATAGCTGCCGCAACCGCCATTGCCCCAAGTGCCAGGGGCTTAACAAGGAGATGTGGGCCATACAACAGGAGGAGCAACTCCTGCCGGTTCCTTATTTTCATGTCGTATTCACCCTGCCTCATGAACTTAATGGCCTGTGTATGCACAACCCCCGTTTCATGTACGGCTTGCTGCTCGAAGCGGGCTGGCATACCCTGAATAGCTTTGGCAACAGCCCAAAGTGGCTGGGCGCGCGCACTGCCGCCACAATAGTGCTTCATACATGGGGGCAAAACCTGTCTTTGCACCCTCATATCCACTGCATTGTGCCCAGTGGCGGCCTGCGCCAGGATGGCACTTGGCAGCTCCCAAAACGAGGTAATGCCGAGTTCCTTTACCCCGTGGAGGCGATGAAAGAAGTTTTCAGGGCTTACTTCATGCAACACCTCCGTTCGGCTTTGGAACAGGGGCTGCTGGCCTTGCCCAAGGGCTTCCCCTATAAGCGCGGCCCCTATTACCGCTGGAAAGAAGCATTGTACCGCAAAAGCTGGGTGGCCCACACCCAAAAGCCTTTCGCAGGGCCCCAGAACGTGGTGCAATACCTGGCCAGGTACTCTCACCGCATTGCCATCACCAACCACCGCATCCTGGACATTGGCCAGGATACTGTCCGTTTTGCCTATAAGGATTATGCCGATGGCGCACAAAAAAAGGAAATGGCACTGGACGGCCTGGAGTTTCTCAGGAGGTTCTGCCTGCATTACCTGTCCCGTGGCATCACGGGATCCTGCCGCCGCATTTTCGGAAAGTGCGGCACTATGGCTTTTTGGCCAACGCCTGCAAAAACAAAGTACTGGCGAAAGCCCTGGCCGCTCTGGCTAACAAGAAACTCCAGCTTTCTTCCCGCAGCCAGCGCAAAGCACTCGCCAAACAACGCCTCTTTGGCAAGGCTGCCGATAAATGCCCCTGCTGCCACAAAGGACAGATGGTTACCATCGAAACGCTGGAAGCAAACAAAAGCCCCCCTGTCCAACTCTGGCCCCTGTTCTATAATTGATCCCGGCTGGCAGCACGGCTCTGCCCTGGCTTTGCTTTGTCCGGCGGCAGGAATTTAGGCCTGATAAACGCCTTTTGCCCTCCTATTTCCCGAATTTATCTGTATTCAAAGAACTTTTTCAGCCCTCTCTTTTTACTCCTCGCCCCGACGCCGGGGCTGGTAAGCTCCTAATCTTAAAATTGAAACCCCATAAGGAAGGGACGCTGCTTACTCTTGGCTCCCCTTCGTTCAATCCCGCACATTCGGTGCGGGACTGAAAATGTCAGTTGCACCAGACATTTCAGCCTTTATTATTGGGCACCGTTTTTTTATTTTTTTAATTCCTCTATTTGTTCCCGAGCATATTGTGCAGTCCTTTCATCTCCATGCTTCGCGGCTTTTTCGTAATACTTAATTGCCATCGCTTTGTCTTCTTTCAGTTTATAGCCTTGAGCAATATTGCTTAGAACAATCGCATCTGTTGGGTCGAGTTCCTCTGCTCGTAATAATGGCTCTATTCCCTTGTCATATTCTCCGGTTAAGAGATAAGTTATTGATAGATTAGAAAGACTCTCAATATGAGTAGGGTAGTATTTTAGGATTTCTTCAGCAATAGTTCTCATATTGACTAGTAAATTGTCATCGCCAGTATTGTAGAGAGTCAATTGATAGTCTTGCATGGAAGATAAGAAGAAGTCTTTTCCACCTTCTCTTGGCTCGTTGAATGTCCAGGTCCAATTGTTATTATTCTTTGATGAATATCTAATTGCCTTCAATACTTCTTCGGTAAATCTGTCCCAGTTTCCCGTCTGTCCAAGTACATAGATTTTTCCGAATCTCATGTCCAGTCTGTTCGGGTAGAGCAGAAGTCCTTCATCAATTTTCTCGAAACACTTTTCCAAAGGTTCATTTATATACATGATTTGACTTCCTAAAAACCCAGCTGTCTTGCCTGTACTGTCTTCGAGTGATAGACTTTCACCAGTTGGTTGCTCGGTGGATAAAGACAAAACTTCTTGTCGAGATTTTAGAAAATAATAGTTGAAATAGCTCGTGAACAATTCCGCATTTTTTGGGTCAGCTTTTTCCCATTCTTTCAGAGTATTCAGTTGTTGTGTTGTGTCATTCTCCTGACAGTATTGGTCAAATTTGGTTTTGAAATCTTGTCCAAACGTCAAGTTCGCAAGGAATGATATTGCTAGAATGCTAATTATGTATTTCATGTTCTTTTTAATGGTGCCCAACGGCAGACTGTGAAAAAACCTACCGACCAATTTACAAAAATACCTTCACGCTGCCCTTCCGGCCCACAGCGCACCGTACCACCGGCCGTTGCCTGCGGCTCTGAGGCCCACTCTCCAGGCACTGAGCCGGGAAATACTGAAAAACAGGCCTTCCAGCCTCTCTAACAAGGCCCTTACGCCAATAATGGACAGAACTCTCCTAAAGTTGTGCCACATGCCCTTGGCACAACCTGGTGGAGAACATTATCCGCCCGGCGGCTATCGGGCGTAAGAATTACCTATTTGCGGGCAGCCATGAGGCTGCTCAACGCACTACTATGTTCTATACCTTCTTCGCCGCCTGCAAACATCACGGCATTGATCCCGAAAAATGGCTCACCGACGTGCTCAACCGCATCCACGATCATAAAGTCAGCCAACTGCACGAACTCTTCCCGCAGAACTGGAAACCGGCAGCAGAATAAACAAACCGCTGGACGCAGCCGGCAAAGTTAGTGGCCCGCGCGGCGCGGCGCAAGATGCCCTTCGTCGTAGGCTTACCCCGCGCCTGAGGTAATCCAGGTAAGCCCCGATGTCCTCTTCGCTCAGCAGGCCCGGGCTCTTGCCATAGTGCAAGGCAAATTGAGATACCCACATCGTGTACGTACGAATGGTTGATTCACTGTACCCTCTGCGCTCCATGTAGCGCATCATTTTTGCTCTTAATGGTTTCATCGTAAAGCGTTTTGGTGAAATAATAGCCTTTCGCTTTACGAGTTAAGGCTTTTGGCGGTGGGAAGCTACCGCCGGTACGGCGGTTTAGTTCAACGGTTGCCCTACCCGCAGCCGCGCCTTAGCGCGGTTGTCGGGTAGGGCGTGTTCTCGGTCGTTTTAATTTTACTATTCCATTTTTGCAGGTTTCCATGCGTAAAATGCTCCCCCAATCGGTTCACCTTCTTTTGAAAACACAAACATTAAAGTTCCACACCTTTCATCAAGTCTATGAGGTTCTTTTAGAGACATACATTCTTCTGTTCTAATATAATAGAGAATACTTTGATCACGATCTCCTCCCCCTCGCTTATGTGGAATACCAAATAGATCAATCACTGCTTTCTCTGGCAATGTGCCCAACCAGCAAGGTGATTCTTTTTCATAATATTCCGTCAATAGCTCTTGATAAACTTCTGCGGCAGGCTCAATGAACTCCAAAAGTCTATCCTCGCCTTTTCTTATAATCCTATCCTTGAAGTATTGATAGCTCTCAAGGCAATCATCAGAAAAACCTAATGTACGCTGTAGTTTCTTGGGCGTATTACATCCTAAAAAACCAACAGTTATGATGATTGCAAAAATTATATTTCTGCAAATCATAATTGTACAAATTTTACAAGGAAAGAATTAGATTCTGATGAAACTCGAACTAAATACGAACCTCTTGGAATAATTTCTAAATTATGTAGCTCAATTAAATTCTGACCTACCTGACCAGATACATATTGCTTTGACGTTATCTCCTGCCCAGTGATTGCCAAAATATCAATTACAAAATCTGTTCTGGCATCTAAGCTTAATGACAAATAAAGATTTCCTCCTGTCAATGGGTTAGGATAAACTATAACGTCAGAAATATATTCAGGAATATTTGCAGTATTATTTGCTCCTGTGCAACCAATATTATCTATTGGGGCAACCGATGGGCTGCAAGTACTTAATAAATTAGCGCTTGATGAAAAAATGGTTTCTGCTCCCTCCTCGTCATTTGCTTGAATAGGGTGTCTATGTAGTATTCCCATCTGAGAATCTCCTAGATTATTAATATCAGAGAGATCGTAGTGCATGATATATTCTTCTAGAGTTCCTTCGTCGGGATTGATACTATGATATAGTAGGTGAGCATGCCCTAATTCATGCAATACAAAATTATACCATCTATCAGCTTCATCACTTTGAAATGGATCATCTCTTAATACAACGTCTACATCGCGGATATATGCTACTGAACTAGGTGGACAGAAAGCAAAATGGCCAGTAATTTTAACAAACGCGCGAGCATTAGCACTAGGAAACTCTCCATCTGGTTGAATTGAAATGACATTTCTATTATCCATTCCGTCCAATAGACCGGAAATGTCACTATCATCTAAAACTATACACCGCTCGGTCACCAGAGGTGAAAATGTCAAGCGGCTTCAAGGAGCTGGAATTTAAGGTTCATCAATTCGTCGATTTCATTTTCGTGCAGCCCTTCATTGACTTCGTCAATGAAGTTGTCAATGGCTTCAACGAAGGACTCTTTAGTGGGGTAATGAAAGCCAGCCAAAACTTGGGATTTTTGAGATATTTCCAAAACTGAATATTCGATCAGGTTCAGGTTAGGCGAATATGGGGCAGGAATATAAGGTGAACCCGGTATTTCCCAGAGGCTGCCGAATGCCAATTTGCACCTTTGATAGCGGGCATTGTCCAAAACCAGGTATATGCTCCTGCCCGGCAGTTCTTCGCGAAGGAAGCCAATGAGCTCGACAACCGTTGTGGCTTTGATATAATCAGTTGTGCTGATGCTGTACAATTCATGCGCATTGCGTGCATAGCTCCCAGGATGTACCACTCGCTGGTTGTGGCTTGACGTCCTTACTGAGATGGGCTTCTCGCTCCATACATCTTCATTAGGTGAAAGCCTTGCGGGGTGTGCCGCATCGACAAAAACACATCCGCCACTCCTCGTGTGGTATTTGTCCAGAAAAGGGGTTCAACTCCTGCTCAAGGAAAGCTGCCTGCTTGGCAGAAAGCTCTTTGATAGGCAAAAACCCTCCAGGCAGAGGGCGGAACTTGCGATAGCGGAACTTGAGCACGTGCTTGACAAATTTGCGCACTTGGCTCATTCCACGCTCCAAGCCGGTAAGCTGCTTGATCCGTTTGCGCGCCTCGCTGGCACAACGAGGCGGATCCTTGTCAAAATCTGTCTTGATCTTGTCGGCATAGTTCACTAAATCGCTGGAAGGGCGGTAGCATTTTACTGCCAGCAGCTCAAGAGTCGCCCCTCGTTCATATGACTTTTTCCGTCGCGGGTAAACCGAATTGGGGTGCACGTCAGCTACCTCGGCATTGATTCCAAAAGCATCTGTATTGTAAGTTATATAGTACATGCATGCGTTGGCGGATTAGTGTGAACAACCGTACTTTTTGTAGTACCTTGCATGTTCATAGTCAGCTGACCTGATTATCAACAAGTACATATTTTATAGGTTTAGTCACCCACAAGATAGGTACTCTCCAACTTTTCACCTCTGGTGACCGCGCTTAATATAGCCAAGCTTTTATTGAGCTTTCGATAGTATTTAGACTAATTGCGGCATAACTTTCTCCTGTAGCAAGTTCTAATTGGACATATAAATCTTTCGGATTTGTGTATACTCTTTGTCCATCAACAGCCTTAAAACAATTTCCATCAACTTCATAATGTAATAATGGCGTATTTGTATAGGCCATTTTATACATCTCATCATCAAGTCGTTCTAAAAAAAATACTCCTTCTGTTGATTCGCCTAATTGATGCGAGTGAGGAATTAGAGCATGTTTGGAGGCCAATCTTTGGGCTAAAAAATGCCCTTTTTTTGCTGATATTGCGTTACTTTTTTTGCCCGTACCACCAGTATGATCTGCAAAAAGATGCCTTATCTCAACAAAAAATTGACACTTTTTATCTCCAAACCCGGCCTCCAAACATGCTCTTAGTTGGAAATCATTGCCGACAACGCCACCTTTCGTTATTACAGTTAAATGTGTTTGTTCTGTAAGCCCTTTGAAAATCTTAAATACTTGAATTTTATTTTCAGTATAAATCGACCTTCGATTATTATCCCAGAAACTCTGCTTGGAAATAACCTTTCCTTCTACTATCACATCTGCTGATGAGGTTCGTTCCTTAAAGTTTTCTTGAGAAAAACCTGACACTTGAACCGTTAAGACGATCATTAAACCTGTGATAAATCTAATCATGATTTCACTTTTTTGTTAATAAATTATGGTGTCTTTACTCAATCATTTTTCTAATGATCGAGAACGGCCCGCATCGGCGGCGTTGCCAGCTTTTGCTGGCAATGAAGTCGGGTAGGTCAGGGGCATTGCTGCCCCTTTCCCCCCTAAGAACCGTGCATGCTAGTTTATTCACTTCGTTCATGTGTCGCTTCGCTCGGCTCCCAGCACACGGCTCAAGCACACTTAACGCCAGCCTTCGAGGCCAGCGCAGCAGCCACTACCGGATTTTGATGAAGTTGTACGTGGCAAACCGGATGTAATAACACTAAGTTTTCTGCCGACCATTGCCCTCCAAGATATTTGGGGGTCAGATGGTGAGCATTCCAACCGGTTTGTTCCGTGATTTTCTGCTGACAGACTGGGCATAAACCTTGCTGTCTTCTATAAATGAAAGTAATCATTCGTTTGCCTACTAGCTTGTGTTGCATTAATTGATCTGACCTTTGCTCGAAGTACATCTCTTGTGAAGCGTCGTACGGGTTGGCTCAGCCTTTGATCTTGACGTGCCTACGGATAGGGATATCGCTGGCACGGAAGATGGTATTCAGGTTCCCATGTTCATCATTGGCAAAGAAGGTCCAATCACGGCCCTTGTAGCGCATGAAATACCGGGTTTTGATCCACTTAAGGTTCTTACGATGGGCATGTCTGCGGTAAGGCCAGCGCCAAAGCATCTGCCAGATTTGATGGTCAACCTTTGAGAAGGTTGCTTTGGAGACTACATGGCGGTGGTACATAGCCCAACCTCGAATGGCGGGAGCCAATTCCCGGAGTAGATCAATCGTTTTTGAAGCCGTATGCTTTTTAATGATTTCTTTCACCTTTTGTAGAAAGCGGTGTATACTCTTTCGGCTGGGTTTGATCAGCAGTTTATTTTTATACTTGCGTATGTTTTGAGACAGGAAGTCAAAGCCCTCGTTGATATGCGTTAGGCACGTCTTTTCTTCAGACAGTTCTAATCCTCTTTGAGCCAGGAAGGCTTCAATGGCGGGTTTAATTCGTTGTTCGAGAATAGCCCTGTCCGAACAAATGACCACGAAGTCGTCCGCATAGCGGATTAGATGTACGTGATGTGGGTTGATGCGGCGTTTGGGTTCCTGGCGGCCCCAGTATTTGACGCCGCTTGCCTGGTCGATAACTTGTTGCAAGCCATCGAGAACCATATTGGCCAGGCAGGGTGAGATGATCGCGCCTTGGGGTGTCCCTGCTTCGGAAGGGAAAAAAGTTTGTTTTTCAAAATAACCTGCTTTAAGCCATTGCCCAAGCACCTTTTGGCTTAATGGAATATTTTCTTGCATCCATTGGTGGGAGATATTGTCGAAGCAACCTTTGATATCGCCTTCCAATATCCATTGGGGAGCATCTTTTTTGGCAAGCATGTCGAAGCATCGGGCGATGGCATCGGCACAACAACGGTAGGGGCGGAAGCCATAAGAATTGGCATCTGCTAATGTTTCGGATATTGGATCGAGGGTGAGCAGGTGGAGGGCCTGCATGGCGCGGTCGCCCATAGTCGGGATGCCGAGGGGGCGTTTCTTTCCATTAGGCTTAGGAATGTAGATACGGCGCACTGGTTTAGCACGGTACGCTCGGTTTTGTAGTTGGGCTATAGCTTCAAACTTCGCTTGAGGTGTATTCCACCTCTGTCCATCAATACCAGCGGTTCTTTGTCCGCTGTTTTCCGTTACTCGCCTCACAGCAAGTAATTTGGCAGCATAGGAGCGGCTCAGTATCCGTTGTAAAGCGTTTACTTTGCGCCACTTGCCTGCCTGGGTTGCTTTCACGATCCGGTTTTGCAGAGATTTAACCGAGCGCATGACACGATCCCAGCGGATCATTTGCCAGGCGGTACCCCCGGAAACAAACGCATGATGGCCAAGCATCGAGTATAACGCTGGTAGGCTGTTAACCATCTCTTCTTGCTTTTCGTTGATTCTAAATCTTGTACAAACTTTTCGTGATAGTGTACCTTGCAGAAGTCTGCTTGCTTTCGCACAACGCCATATTGTCCGGAGCTGTCTTGCACTTCTCTTGACTCAGGCATCTATCCCAATCGTTACAATTGAGCTTTCGCTTCCTCTGCATTCCTTTACCCGCACCATCATTGTCGGAAGTTGCCTTCCTCCTACCTCAAAAGGAATGATACGGGCTTACCAAGTTCCGCTCTAAATACAACTGAACTGCTTAGCATGCAGCTTTAGGACGGAAGGAATTGGGCTACGTGGGAACGCAACGACTTCCCATCCTCCCTTCTTGCTTTTTAGCCACAGTGTTTCAGTGCCTTTCACTGTTTCAAAGTAACGGCCCTTGCGCCACTTCACTTATGTTATGCTTATTGTTCTCCCGAGTGGCCCGGCCGCCTGGCATTGGCAGCACTCAGCTTAGCCTCACGGCTTCGCTTCAGAGGCTTCCTTTGTCTGAGGAGCTTCACACTTGGCCATTGCCAGCCACGCATGTCCTCATAGGGAACCCATGGTAGCACATGGGGATAGATCAGTTTGTCCTTCCAGTATGCAAGCACTTTCAGGGCGCTGTCTATCAGTATTTAGAGCAACTTCTTGTCGCACCGCTGATGCATTGTTCCAGCCAGCCTTCATTCCTTTTTAATTTGTTATTTCTACCGAGCCAAGAATCTTTAAAAATTCTTCCAACTCTTTAAATTTCTTATCATCTATTTGATAGGTAATTTCAAAGCGATTTTTTCCATATTCAAAAATACATTTCGATTTGCCTAATTTTATTTTGGGATGATAGTGTCCAGCTAATTCAAAATCATGTGTTTCGATATAACTTCCTTCGTCATAATCTTCATCTTCTTCGAAATGCTTTTGAATCAAGAAATACAACTCACTATCACCATTCAAATTTTTAAAGTGAACCTCCACTCCAATTCCTGAATCTGTTATATTTATTTTATCGCATTTAAATTCCATAATTCTTATATCCAATATTGATTGAATCTTCTTGCGTTATCTCTTTCTTGTTTAGTTATTATCATATAAACAGCTGAAGGAATCAATAACATTCCTCCGATTGCAAGAACATTGTAGGGATTATTTGGCATAAATAGATAATCCTTCAATAAATATCCAATTATTCCAGTTCCGAAAACGAGAATACCAAATGCTATCATAGCAATCAATTTACTTTCTTTCGCCTTTACCTCGTTTACGTTATATTTATTCTCTTTTGAGCATTCTGCACATTTCAGGCTAAATTTATCACCCCTTTCTCTTGCTAATTCAGCTCTATCATTTACAGGATATTTTAACTCTATTTCACTTCGACAATTTTTACAGTTTAAGATGAGCTTCATTTTTCTTTTTTTCTTGGTTGGCTGGAACGGCAGACTGTGAAAAAACCCACCGCCCAATTCACAAAAATACCTTCACGCTGCCCTTCCGGCCCACAGCGCACCGTACCACCGGCCGCTGCCTGCGGCTCTGAGGCCCACTCTCCAGGCGCTGAGCCGGGAAATACTGAAAAACAGGCCTTCCAGCCTCTCTAACAAGGCCGTTACGCCAATAATGGACAGAACTCTCCTAAAGTTGTGCCACATGGCATGCCTTCGGCATAGCTCGTGAAGATCAGCGCGAACTCCCCGGACACCTTCTCTTTGCCCTTCAGCAGCGTGTAGGAGTACGTACGTGGTGATGCCCTCTTCGCTGCAATTTTTCAATTCTTCCCCCGTATGGTAGCCCTTGTCCGCCAGCACTTCCAATTCCTTTACCGACATTGCCGCCTTCGCCCGCCGGCCCATCTTCGCCAGCGCGTAATCGTCTTTCTCGTTGGTTACTTCGTAGTCCGCTATCAGGCAATGCTTATCGTCGGTTGCCGTTTGAATGTTGTAGCCTACCTCTACTATGCCCATATGCAATGGCAGCGCACGCGCATCCTTGTCCGTTGTCGATATCTGCCGCTCTTCGCTCTGCTCCAAACGCTTTTCTAACTTCTCATATTTACCGCGCCTCTCCAGCAACTCCTCCACTCGCCCGCTGAGCGCTTCCCATGCTTCTGCCTGCTCTTCGCCTTGCTCTTCTTCATCCAGCTTGTCACCGCCTCGAAGTACTCCTCCAGCTTCTTATCGATATACTTCATATGCCGTTCTACCTTGGCGGCGTTGTAGTTGTTTTTTTGCTGTTCTGCGCCCTGAACTTCGAGCCGTCTATAGTACCAGTTCCCGGTACCGAAAGATCCATGTCCAGGCACAACTGGTTTAACTGCCGGAATACGCCCCGCAGCGCCCGGGCATTGTCCTTGCGAAAATCCGCGATCACCTTGTAACTGGGGTGCTGGTAATTCAGCAGCCACCATAATTCTATATTCCGGCGGCATACTTTCTCCAACTGCCGCGAGGAGCGGATCCGGTTCAGGTAGCCATACAGGTAGAGCCGCAGCAACATCTCCGCCGCATACGCCGGGCGCCCTTCATCTCCCTCCCCTTTGATGAGAAAGCCCAATTTTTCCAGGGATAAAGTGGAGACAAATGCATCGATCACCCGCACCGGGTTGTCCGCGGCGATGGCCTGTTCCAACGCAAAAATCTGCATTTGATGGCGGCTGGTTCCTTCGATCTGTGGCATGCGCACCTGTGGTTGTTGCCTTCTCAATTTACGGTTTTTTACCCGGCCGGAGAAGCTGGGGGGTAAGTTTTTTCACAGTCTGACGGTTTGGGTATGGTGCGTGTCCCGCAGGGCATGCACTATACCCGTTGTTGAACTAAGCCGCTATCGCGGCAAGCCCAAAATAACGTATATTCCAGTATTTCATCAAAACAATATTCATCATGTCAAAAAAAGTCCCAACCCAAAGCCTATCAGGCTAGCCGCCCTGCATTTCAAGAGGCCCTTGACCGCATGGCCAACCACCTTACCGTAGCAGGGCTTGCCAAAAGTACTGCCCTGAACTACGTGCGCTCCCTACGCGATGTGCAGGAGCGCACCGGCAAGCTTACCGATGAACTTACCCGCGACGAACTGCTGGTACCTACCTGGCTGCCCGGCGCAAGCATCTAAGCGCCTCCACCCTCAACACGGTTGTATGTGCTCTGAAGTACTACTACCGCGAAGTAGCCCGGCGGCTCGAACTAGTAGTGGACATCCCCAACCCTCGTAAGCCTAAGCAACTTGGCGACTTGCTCAATGCCGACGAACTGCGCCTCTTTCTTGGCGCAGCGCGCAGTATGAGGCATCGCCTGGTACTCGAACTGCTCTTCTATAGGTATGCGAGCTGGTGAAGTGTACTGCCTGCGCATCAGCGATTTCAACCGGGAGCAAGGCACTCTCACCGTCCGTACGTCCAAAGGCGGCATCACCAGAGTGCTGCCCTATGGTGGGCGCCTTAGAGATACCCTCAACCAGTACTACCGCCAGGAACGCCCCAAGGATTTCCTCATTCCGGGGCGGGAGCGTAGCAGTTCCCAGGGTATTTCCTTACGCGGCGTACAATACATCACCAGTACTACCCTGCAACGTTCAAGGCTCCGCAAAAAGTATGCCCACACACCCTTCGGCATTGCTTCGCCGTTCATTACCTCAACAACGGAGGCAACCTGGTGCGCCTTCAGCAACTGCTGGTACCATGCCTACTTGAGTACCACGCTGCTCTACCTGCGCTATGCCTCCATCACCCTGCGGGATATCCCTTCGCCTCTCGACTTTTGTCCGATGAGTACAAGGGCTAAACAACCCCGTTGGGAAGTAGCTGATGTTATCCGGCGCTTCGGCGAGGCTTCTTCCGCGCCAGGGGAGGGTGTGCAAACACCACTTGCGCACCCTCTCCGCCCTGGAGCGCTGCCGCACCGCTGCTCTCGGCGGGCACATTGACGCCTGTACCGAGTGTGGCGCGGTGCGCATCAGCTACAACTCTTGTCGCAACCGCCACTGCCCAAAGTGCGGTGGTATGCGCAGCGCGAACTATGGATACAGTACCCGCTCTGAAGAACTCCTCCCGGTGAAGTATTATCATGTCGTTTTTACCATCCCAGAGCAGTTCAACGAGTGGTGCTTGTACAACCCTGCTTTTGCTATGACACGCTTTTCAAAGCTGCCTGGCAAACCTTGCGCACTTTTGCCGCTGATGACAAATGGCTCGGCGCTCAGGCAGGCGCCACGATGGTGCTCCACACTTGGGGGCAAACCTGAGCTTACACCCACACATACACTGTATTGTACCTGGTGGAGGGATCGCGCCACAGGGGCAATGGCAAAACCCTAAACGGGCGGGCAGCAGAGGCTTCCTCTTCCCGGTTAAGTATGAGCAAAGTTTTCCGCGCCATATACCTGCGGCATTTTACGGATGCTTACAAACAAGGTAGCCTGCACATCCCGCCCAGGCAAAAGAAGCCTTTTGCTCAATGGCGCCGCGAACGCTTTGCCCAGCATTGGGTTGTCTATGCCAAAGCGCCTTTTCATACCCAAGCTGTGGTGGAATACCTGGGACGGTACACACACAAAGTACCATCTCCAACCACCGCATCACTAACATCGACAAGCAACGAGTTTCCTTCCGCTACAAGGACTACCGCCAGGATGGCAAGCGCAAAACCATGAGCTTGGAAGGAGCTGAGTTCCTCCGCCGGTTTTGCTTGCACATACTTCCGCCAGGATTCAGGCGGATGCGGCACTACGGCATCCTGAGCAACTTCCACAAAGCTCGGGCTTTGCACGCCGCTAGAATAGCCCTGAAAGTGGAACCTGCCCAGCCTACACAAAGCCGGAAGCTGCTGAGCAGAGGGAAAAAGTACTGGAACAATGGCTGGGGCGAAATCCCTATGATTGCCCCCATTGTGGTGCTAAGGCATCTATACAGCGAGTAGCAATCATCCCGGCTTGCTGCCGCGATCCACCGCCCGTTGCCATGCAGGTGGCGAAGTTTATATAGCCTGGTTTAGCAACGATCCTTTGATCGTCAGCCTTTGTTATGCCTAAACAGTACACAAATCGCCAAAATCCGGGCTTAAATTTAACCTTTCGCCGCCACGTCTGCCCGCTTTCTCGCGCCCAAGGTACAGCTGGCTCGCCAAATCGGCCAGCCCCAAAGCAACAGATATTATTCATTGCCCATAATTCCTCGATATTCGACGGCTTCGTTCAACATAGCGCCATCGATACGGCCGTCGCTATGCTCCGCCTCGCTTTGGCGCTTTATTGTTGGCATCAGTGTTTTATTTCACTATTTTAAATGCCCTTCCAAATTCAGTAATCGCATTATCTGGAAACATTGGTGTATCGTTTAGCCACACCTTGTCACAGACTATCGAAGATTCCTCATCATTGTCTTTTCTTAAAAAATGACATTTGAGGGTATCAATGTCGCCATTCCCCCAATCTATGTAAGTTATCGGGTATTCTTCACCAACTTCATCATTTGGGAAAATGCGTACCCGCTCAATTCCAGTATCGCTTATTAAACAGATTGCACGAGGGCAATCTAAATCTGAGTTATAAACGGTGTGTGAAGTGCCGCTTATCAGGTACATCAATTTGATTGAATCAAAATTAATGGGATTTGAGGACGCACCAGTTAGAAGGTTATTCCCGCTTGCATCTTCAATGAAGATATCTATTTGAGTATCAACCACCTCTTTCACTGGATTGTCCTTGTTGCAAGAAAACAACAAACTGAGCATTAAAAAAAATGAATATTTCATTTGAGTAGATTTTAAAAGTGAAAAATTATGGGTGGATATTGTGGGTGAAGTCCTTGGCATACTGATAATTGGATGAACCTGGACTCCATGAGTTGAACCCATACCAACCGTTGAATGAACCGCCCCAACCCCAATTCATATGGAATTTCAGAATGGAATAGCAACTGTTTTGATGGCGTTCGTAGCCATCGCACACCCACATATGGCAGTTGGAATAAGTATACCATAGCCAAGGAAATTTTCTTTTCCTTGTGCGGCACCCATCAAGTAAGACTGGACGGTCTGCATTAATGTCCTGTATGACCACTTGGTAACTGCCCGAGCCATATCCATCCCTGTCGGCAGACCCAAAGCAAAAATCATTTTTAAACGCATTGTCGGTCTTGTCACCATCAGCACCGGAACCATCGCACCCATAATCCATATCTACTGCATCTCCAATATCCCTCATCATCCTTTGCACCTCACCGTTGCCTGAATTGTTGGGCATGGTGGCAAAGTTGTACGCTTGGTCGCAAGGATGCGACCAGTATCGCAGGATTTGTGCCATGGCTGTTGCAACACATCCAGTCCATGCATTCTCATTTGAAAAGCAGACATCGTCACAATTCTTGTCCGGGCATTGCTCATTGTAGGTACAACCTTGGTTCCAGTTAGTTGTCATTAATGGACCTTTTATGGTTGTAGTGTATGGCGCACAAGGGTCACCTCCGCCACCTCCTTCACAAAGAATATCTGGTTCTCCACAACCAATATTGGGGTGGTTGAGGCATTCTGGATAATTCGGGCATTCTGGACAACAATCGTCAATAACAAGATATTCTTCCTTTTCAATGTCCTTAATTATCCTGAACCACTCTTTATCCGAATAATTTGAACTGCTGTAATCTTTCGACTTGGCAAGTTGAATATTTTCAAAAGTGAGGTCAAGCCAATCCAACAGCATGGACGGAACTTCTACGGATTCATACCTGCCCTGTTGCGAAATCGCAATTATCGGGTCATGTCTCTCATCTGCCGAGATTACAACAAAGCCGTCATCTGCATAGTTTGCAATGTACATTATTGGCGTTCCCAGACTGTCTGAAATGGTATAAAGGCTATCAACAATCCTGATTGATGTCAACGTCCCTACTACCATTCCTTCTGATACCGTCATGTTGATTCTTTCGGCAATTGAACGTGCAACCTGCGCAGGAACAATTTTATTGCTGCCAAAAAGTGAAGGAATGAAATCCCTTGTTTCGATTTGAGCAGAAAAATTCTCCTTCTGCTCCTCTTCTTTGGGTACTCCTTTCTGTATTTCGTCTTCTTTACTGCATGAAGAAAAAATTAGCAGAAATAGCAGCATTAGTGCTGCTAATGATGAAATCTTGAATTTTTGCATAATTTTTAAATTTAATTTGTGAACAAAACCGTTGAAATCGAAAGATAGAAACCATCCCCTTTCAGGTTCATTGCCCTGAGTTTTCCGCTTTTACCCAAAGCGAAGGGTTCTTTTTGATTTTTATTTTTCTCATTGATGCAAAACTCAAAGGAATGTCTGCGCCCCCACCCCAAGGGCAGACGCATATAGAAATATTGAACAACCGCTTTGCTGCAACATAAAAAATTGACATCTGGTCTGTTTGCCAACTCGATCAAAGTTTAGAATTACATCCGGGATTATTGTCAAAGTATTTTAATTTCAAGGGCATTGCCAACTGAAATAATAATGGATGTCATAATATATTAAATCGAGAATCGGGGCGTTTTCAAAACATTAATTGGATTTTAAATGCGTCTGCCCTTCCCCCACCCCGAACGCCAAGCACCCGAGCCAACCCGCGCAGACATTTCAGTCGCCGACGGCCATAGCCTATGGCGACGAGCCGTTGGACTAAACCAGCCTGCCCCGCTGTCCGGTTGCCTTAGGGGAAACGCGCTTGCTTTTCTCCCGAATAAAGTGCTTGTAAAATATGCTTTTTTCCCTACCCTGTCAAACTTAGCGTACCGCTCAAAGCCAAATGGCTTCATTTTATTGCCTGGCATCTCTGGTTAGGCCCCGTGGAATTGCAGAAGGCGGCTTCAGGGTAGTTATTCCACAGGGCAGGCATAGCTGCCCCAGCCCCCATTCAGTGTGCTTTGAGGGAACCTGGAGTACCGGATGGAGCGCGCGTTGGCCCGGCCGGCGGCCCGCGGCGGGCATTGCGCAACACGTGATAGCGGGTGTATACCGGATCCGGCGGCAGGAGCTCCTCCCGGAAATCTGTCCCCGAGCAACCTTCGCAACAATAGGGCTCTTCCTGCAGCAAAGCCCGCAGGATCTGGATGACGGTACGCACCGTTGCCCCTTCCTGCTTTACGATGCTGGGTAAACGGCCCTCCAGGCGTTTATACGTTGGCGCTGCATGCAGCCCGTAGTGCCGCGAACGCTGAAAATAGGGAGGCAACTGGTGTTGTAATATTTGATGTATCGCCGCCAGAGGCTCCATATGCCGGTAGGCCTTAGGAGCCGGCTCCCCCACTTTTTGCTCCCGGTAATTGTTGTACTCGATGCATACGTTTTGCCCGTTTTTGTCATAGGACAAGCGCTTATTTGATATGCCGATGCGGCAGATATAGCGGCCGAGGTACTCCTCTATCACCTTCGTCTCCGCCGTAGGCCATTGATGGTTCACCACCCAGCGCTTCTTGGGCAGGCTGCTTTCCAGTTCCTCATAGCTTTGGTGGTAATCCACTTGCCCCGATTTCATCAGCTTCTTTAGCTTTTTAAGGAATATGCCTCGGTACTTCCCGCTCAGCTTGCGGTAGCGCGCTATCTTTCGCTTGCGTTTCGGCCAGTGCCATTGGCCATCCTGCTCATTGTAGCCGCCGAAGGTTACCAGGCAGTGCAGGTGGATGTGGTACTTTAAATCCGAACCCCAAGTATGCAACACGGCGCTCATGCCCGGCAGGCCCCCCACGTTCTTTGGCTTTTTGCACAACCGCCGTACCGTCTGCCAGGCTGAGTAGAACATCAGGTTATACACCTGCCAGGGGTTGCGCCGAGCCAGGCCATTCAAATCATGTGGCAAAGTAAATGTAATGTGGCAGTAGGGTACTTGCAGCATGCGGCAGCGCAGCCTGTCCTGCCACTGCAAGCGCTTGATGCCTTGGCACTGCGGGCATTGGCTGTTGCCACACGATAGGTATTGGTAACGAACCTGCCCGCAACCCTGGCAGGTGATGCGTTTGCCGCCCAAGGCAGGCGTGCGGCACACTCTTATGGAACGGATCAACTTTATAGTGCGGCGGTTGGCGCCATAAACCTGGATGTACTCCTCTCCATGATCCCGGAACAGCTCCCCTATCGGCCTCCTGCCGGTAAGCAATCTCCATGCCCGCAACTGGGTGGGCTACTCGCTTGTGGTACGACTGGCATAAGTGGATATAACGGGCTGTTGTTTTTAAATGCTTGTGGCCTAACTGCTCCTTCAAATATACCAAATTAGTGCCATTCTCCAGGTGGTGAGTTGCATAACAGTGCCGCAGGGTATGTGGCGACACGTTCCGCTCTATGCCCGCCGCCTGTCGCGCCTGCTCCAAAGAATGTTGGGCGGAGCGGTTCGCCCAGCGGCTCCCCCGGTACTTGCCGTTGAACAGGTATCCTTCCGGCCGGTATGCCCGGTAGTAATTGCGCAATACTTCCAACAGGCACTCCGGTATGGACACATAACGGCCCTTGGCACCCTTCCCTTTTACTATCCGGAGTTGCTGGCGTTGGCCGTCGATGTCAACTATGCGAAGGTTCAAGGCTTCGCTTAAACGGAGGCCCGTGCCATACAACAGCACCATAAAAACCTGGTGCTTGAAGGTCCGCCCACAGCTGATCAAACGCTCTACTTCCTGGGTGGACAATATGCCGGGCAGGCTCCGCTCCTTGCGCGGCCGGGGCAAATGTTCCACATCCCATTCTTGCCCGAGGACGTGCTCGTAAAACTTGCGCATCGCCGAATAATCCCCGTTCACCGTCTGCCACTTCTTGCCACTGCGGTAACGGCTCAACAAATAACGACGCGCTTCTTCCTTGCCGAATGGGGCCGAAAAGCCATCCGCTTCTCGCCATTCCAAAAATTGTTTTAAGGCGCAGCGGTAGGCCGAAATGGTGGCTTCGCTGTAGTTGCGCAGCTCCATCCAGTCTTGTAACTTCTGAAGGTGTTCTGTGTGTGTACTCATCTCTCTTGATTTGGTGAAATAATACCCCCAAACCTAAGAGAAAAACAAGTGCAATGCACTGAAAAACAGAATTTTATGGGTGGAAAACAGGATGGTTTAGTTCAACGTGGGGCTACGTGCCGTACGGAGCGGATGCGGAGTATGGACAGGTAGCTGGTGTTGGCGGCTGGCTTTCTAAGCTAATTCTCCCGACTCTTTCAATACTTTTTCTCGGATTGTTTGCGATATCCTAAAGTCCGTTTCATCAATTAAGGCTAGAACCTCTTTTACCGATTTTATTACTCCTTTTTCTTTAGCCTTGATCAAAATTCCTAATGATCCTATTATTTCAATTCTCAAATCTTTAGCTACTTTTCTCCCCTTTTTTTCATCAATTATCAGCAGGCTATCATCAAATTCTAAGGCTAAGGTTATTGAACTTGCCTCTCCTTTTCCAAGATTCTCTGACAATTGTAAATATTGGCTCTTGTCTGTAACTTCTTTTATTGTTACCCAATTTGGCAAATCTCCAAATTCTTCAGCGACTTCCTTTGTCACCATTAAATCGACGAATGTTTTTTGAAGAATTTCAAATTGACCAATCTTGTCATAGATTATAAGACAGCTTGTATCTGCAATAATTACCTTCATATCCGCTTATAGTTCAATGTCCCCAATCTTTTCAAGATCCTCTGCTGTCTCTCCAAATATTGAAACTCCGTAATTTCCAATTTCTTCTAGGAATTGTCTTCTTGTTATTCCAACTAATTGCGCAGCTTGTCCTGATGACAGTATTCCTTGTTCAAACAACGAGGCTGCTATTATCATTTTGACTTTATGTAGTTCAACTTCTTCCGGAAGGTTTATTGTTATAGTTTTCATTATCAATCATTTATGATTATCCTAATTGATCTATGATAACAAGATAACACTTTTTTTTCTTGGTTCAGTTCATTTTTTGTTCGATGCTTGCTTGCCGCCAACTTTTCGCTAGACGATCGGCCGAAGCGCATGCGGAGGCTGGGCGGCTAGCGGTTTGTTGTCGGTTCGTTTCTCTTTATTATTCACTTAACTTGAAAAGTTCTTCGCAAAGATCTCGATAAGCTCCCTTTTCTGGAGACCACCTTGATACGCCATGATGAGTCCTCTTACCACATTTGGCCGCATCTGGTCTAAACCCTTCTAAGTCCCACGAAGAACCATCAAATCCCATTCGGTTGACTTCGATCGGTAATGTCCAAAAATTCGCCTCATAGACCATTTTTTCGAATTTCTCCCATTGTTCTATTGAAAGAAAATTTACCTTTTCATTAATAATGGTCATTGTCGTATCAAATGGAGAAATTGAGTTTTTATGAATCAATTTTATTTCTAAAGCGTTCTTTTCTACTCGGATAATATGGTTTGTGTCTTCTGGAAACGCCCGCAGCACAAATAGCCTGTACGATTCATATCCTAATTCTTCAAGTCTTGGTTCCTCCCATCTTTCCAGGTTTTTCAAAAAATTTGCTTTGCTTTCTGGACTCATTGTCTCTTCAAGAGACGGCTCTATATAAACCTCACTACTATATTTTTCGCAATTAGTTTGACAAGCACAGAGCATAGAAGCAAAAACAATGGCTATAATCAATCGCATTTATTCTTTTTAAATGACCGACAACGGGCGCGTCTCGGCGCAGCCCGAGGCGGAGGGTTTTCAAAATTTCGCGAAGCGAAAAAAATTTTGAAAATCCGGAGTCCTCGGGTTGGCGTTTGAGACAGTGTTCTGCGCACGGCCGAGCGCTCCCTAGAGGGAGCGTAGGCCGAAGCAGGGCGCTGTCTCGAACAGCGCGCGCATAGCGCGCCGAGACGCGCCCGTTGCTGCGCAGGCCGGAGCGAAGCGAAGGCTTGCGCAGCAACGGTTGGCGCCGGCGCCGTAGCCAGCTTTTGCTGGCTATGGCCGCTGGCGCGGTGTTGAACTAAGCCGCTATCGCGGCAAGCCCAAAATAACGTATATTCCAGTATTTCATCAAAACAATATTCATCATGTCAAAAAAAGTCCCAACCCAAAGCCTATCAGGCTAGCCGCCCTGCATTTCAAGAGGCCCTTGACCGCATGGCCAACCACCTTACCGTAGCAGGGCTTGCCAAAAGTACTGCCCTGAACTACGTGCGCTCCCTACGCGATGTGCAGGAGCGCACCGGCAAGCCGGCCGATGAACTTACCCGCGACGAACTGCTGGCCTACCTGGCTGCCCGGCGCAAGCATCTAAGCGCCTCCACCCTCAACACGGTTGTATGTGCTCTGAAGTACTACTACCGCGAAGTAGCCCGGCGGCTCGAACTAGTAGTGGACATCCCCAACCCTCGTAAGCCTAAGCAACTTGGCGACTTGCTCAATGCCGACGAACTGCGCCTCTTTCTTGGCGCAGCGCGCAGTATGAGGCATCGCCTGGTACTCGAACTGCTCTTCGGCCTGGGCCTGCGAGCTGGTGAAGTGGGCCGCCTGCGCATCAGCGATTTCAACCGGGAGCAAGGCACTCTCACCGTCCGTACGTCCAAAGGCGGCATCACCAGAGTGCTGCCCTATGGTGGGCGCCTTAGAGATACCCTCAACCAGTACTACCGCCAGGAACGCCCCAAGGATTTCCTCATTCCGGGGCGGGAGCGTAGCAGTTCTCAGGGTATTTCCTTACGCGGCGTACAATACATCACCAGTACTACCCTGCAACGTTCAAGGCTCCGCAAAAAAGTATGCCCACACACCCTTCGGCATTGCTTCGCCGTTCATTACCTCAACAACGGAGGCAACCTGGTGCGCCTTCAGCAACTGCTAGGCCATGCCTACTTGAGTACCACGCTGCTCTACCTGCGCTATGCCTCCATCACCCTGCGGGATATCCCTTCGCCTCTCGACTTTTTGTCCGATGAGTACAAGGGCTAAACAACCCCGTTGGGAAGTAGCTGATGTTATCCGGCGCTTCGGCGAGGCCTTCCGCGCCCAGGGAGGGTGTGCAAACACCACTTGCGCACCCTCTCCGCCCTGGAGCGCTGCCGCACCGCTGCTCTCGGCGGGCACATTGACGCCTGTACCGAGTGTGGCGCGGTGCGCATCAGCTACAACTCTTGTCGCAACCGCCACTGCCCAAAGTGCGGTGGTATGCAGCGCGAACTATGGATATATACCGCTCTGAAGAACTCCTCCCGGTGAAGTATTATCATGTCGTTTTTACCATCCCAGAGCAGTTCAACGAGTGGTGCTTGTACAACCCTGCTTTTTGCTATGACACGCTTTTCAAAGCTGCCTGGCAAACCTTGCGCACTTTTGCCGCTGATGACAAATGGCTCGGCGCTCAGGCAGGCGCCACGATGGTGCTCCACACTTGGGGGCAAAACCTGAGCTTACACCCACACATACACTGTATTGTACCTGGTGGAGGGATCGCGCCACAGGGGCAATGGCAAAACCCTAAACGGGCGGGCAGCAGAGGCTTCCTCTTCCCGGTTAAAGTATGAGCAAAGTTTTCCGCGCCATATACCTGCGGCATTTTACGGATGCTTACAAACAAGGTAGCCTGCACATCCCGCCCAGGCAAAAGAAGCCTTTTGCTCAATGGCGCCGCGAACGCTTTGCCCAGCATTGGGTTGTCTATGCCAAAGCGCCTTTTCATGGCCCCAAGCTGTGGTGGAATACCTGGGGCGGTACACACACAAAGTGCCCATCTCCAACCACCGCATCACTAACATCGACAAGCAACGAGTTTCCTTCCGCTACAAGGACTACCGCCAGGATGGCAAGCGCAAAACCATGAGCTTGGAAGGAGCTGAGTTCCTCCGCCGGTTTTGCTTGCACATACTTCCGCCAGGATTCAGGCGGATGCGGCACTACGGCATCCTGAGCAACTTCCACAAAGCTCGGGCTTTGCACGCCGCTAGAATAGCCCTGAAAGTGGAACCTGCCCAGCCTACACAAAAGCCGGAAGCTGCTGAGCAGAGGGAAAAAGTACTGGAACAATGGCTGGGGCGAAATCCCTATGATTGCCCCCATTGTGGTGCTAAGGCATCTATACAGCGAGTAGCAATCATCCCGGCTTGCTGCCGCGATCCACCGCCCGTTGCCATGCAGGTGGCGAAGTTTATATAGCCTGGTTTAGCAACGATCCTTTGATCGTCAGCCTTTGTTATGCCTAAACAGTACACAAATCGCCAAAATCCGGGCTTAAATTTAACCTTTCGCCGCCACGTCTGCCCGCTTTCTCGCGCCCAAGGTACAGCTGGCTCGCCAAATCGGCCAGCCCCAAAGCAACAGATATTATTCATTGACCATAATTCCTCGATATTCGACGGCTTCGTTCAACATAGCGCCATCGATACGGCCGTCGCTATGCTCCGCCTCGCTTTGGCGCTTTATTGTTGCACGCATTTTATAATATTTTTTATTCATCTCTACCAAAATTTAAGATAAAGTCAAAAAAATTCAAAACAACTTCTGCTTTTTCACTTCCTTCCTCCTTATACAGAATTCGCGACTCAGGATACCTTTTAAAATATCTAGAAAGAAAAATCTGATTCTCAAAGCTATTCTTAACTATCATTTGATCACTATTGACAATTATTCCTCCACCGTAGTCACCATTTATCAATACACAAATCTGTTTTTTATGGTCAAAATAAGCCTTAATTTGCTTCGAAGAATACTCTATATTATATGCTCTTTCCTTTAAAAAATCATTTAATCCAGCTATCAATTCCGATTCATACTTTTCTAATGTAACTGTTCCTTCTACAAGGAATTTTGCTCCAACCTCTTGCTTTTTAAAATATTTACCTGATATATTTCGGTGTCTAAAATTAATTTCAGGAATATGAATTGGCAATCCCCTCGACCAAGCCTCTCTTATATCCTCTTCATCACCTACTATGTATTCTCCTGAAGGATTCACTGTTGCAATCATCTTATCTGAAAGAAATGCCATGAATTGAACTGTTTTATAAAAATCAGTTTCAATATGACCAAATTTGCTATCGATTGCAAATGACAATTCTTGACCTTTATAGTTAAATTTAAGAACAGTATTTGATTCATCTTCATTAATGAAAGAGAAGTTATCTTCTTCAAAGAGTTCTTCAGCCAGTCGATTTACAAATTTTACTAAGTCTCCTTTATCCTTAATAGAGCATGGATTATTATCAAACAGCTTAAATCCAAACTCATCTTTAAGTTCAGTTAATCTTCCCCCAAAATACTTAAACACATATGAGTGATCCATCTATAGTCAATTTAAAATTAAATTATTGAATAATTAACTCTTTTAACTCACATTTATGTTCTCAAATATCACGTCTCATTTTAAAATAAATATTTATTCCTCATATTCCTTTTACTCTTTCTATCCAACTAAAATCTAAGCACACAAATCCTAATAACTAACTCTGATTATCAATACTAATTTTGAAACATTCTTATCTACTTGAACTTGACATTTTTTGTTAATACAATTATTGCGTGCAACGTGTGCATATACGGCGGGCGGGCGCTTAGCCCGACTGACGTCGGGTAGGTCAGGGGCATTGCTGCCCCTTTCCCCCCTAAGAACCGTGCATGCTAGTGCCTTCGGCACTAAATGACGCATAGTTTTGTATCTTGTAGTTCTTTGACAAAATTGAGATTACCATGAGTAGAGGCAGGCCAGCCCCGCGGATTACTATGACAGAACGCCAATATAGTTTACTGTCCCAGCACTGGGCCAAACATTCCTTGGCGCATCATATTAAAACCAGAATAAGGATTCTTCTTTTGGCGAACGAAGGTTATAGCCATGCATCAATAAAACGCGAATTAAGGATTGATATTAATACGGTGAAAAGATGGCGCCGCCGTTGGGAAACGGAATTTGATTCCATAAAGGCTTTTGAATTAGGGGAATCCGGGCAAGGGTGGGTGATAAAGCCCTTCTTAAAAGGATGCTACTTGTTGTAAAGGATAATCCACGAAGTGGTGCACCTAAGCGAATTACTTTAGCCCAAGAACAGCAAATCATCGCCTTAGCCTGCGAAAAACCGGAGGACTATGGCGTTCCCATTACACAGTGGAACTGAGAGATGTTGGCTCATGTACTAAATCCAAGGAGTCGTTGAGGCTATCTCGCCACGCTACGTGAGCGAGATTTTAAAAAGAGCCAAGCTTCAACCTCATAAGTCCCACTACTGGCTGTTTCAAAAATAGAAGATTGGGACGCTTTTGTTATTCGAGTGGCTTTAATTTGTCACCTTATCCTGCAAGCTATTAGCCTGGAAAAGCCCCAACTCCACCTGATCAGTGTAGATGAAAAAACAGGAATTCAAGCCTTGGAACGCATTGCTCCGGTACCAGCCAATGGAAAAAGGGAAACCTCGCAGGATCGAATACGAATATACCCGCCATGGAACCACCTGCTTAATAGTGCTATTGATGTTGGGCGAGGCAAGCTTATCAACCATAGGCTCCACCCTACCCGAAACGAGCAGGATTTTGTAATCTTCATTGATCAAACAGCAGATTCAATAGCCCCTACGGATGAGATCATTTTTATGGCTGACCAACTCAACATTCATCAATCTGAATCTTTGGTTAGATGGGTTGCCCAACAGATCAATTTTGAAGGGATTTAGGAACTAAAGGCTACAAAGGCATCTTGAAAAGCATGGAAACCCGAAAGAAGTTTCTCGAATCACCTGAGCATAGAATTAGGTTTGTTTTCACGCCCAAGCATTGTTCTTGGTTAAATCCAATTGAAAATTGGTTCGCCAAATTGCAAAGGCATGTAATCAAACATGGTAACTTCTCTTCTGTCAAAGAACTTGAAAATAAAATTGAAAGATATATCGACTTTTATAATCGTTGCCTCATTAAACCGCTCAAATGGAAATTTAAGGGCTTCATTAAAGCCCATAAATTGAAGCAATTAAACCGTGCATAATTTAGTGCCGAAGGCACTAGTTTATTCACTTCGTTCATGTGTCGCTTCGCTCGGCTCCCAGCACACGGCTCAAGCACACTTAACGCCAGCCTTCGAGGCCAGCGCAGCAGCCACTACCGGATTTTGATGAACTTGTACGTGGCAAACCGGATGTAATAACACTAAGTTTTCTGCCGACCATTGCCCTCCAAGATATTTGGGGGTCAGATGGTGAGCATTCCAACCGGTTTGTTCCGTGATTTTCTGCTGACAGACTGGGCATAAACCTTGCTGTCTTCTATAAATGAAAGTAATCATTCGTTTGCCTACTAGCTTGTGTTGCATTAATTGATCTGACCTTTGCTCGAAGTACATCTCTTGTGAAGCGTCGTACGGGTTGGCTCGGCCTTTGATCTTGACGTGCCTACGGATAGGGATATCGCTGGCACGGAAGATGGTATTCAGGTTCCCATGTTCATCATTGGCAAAGAAGGTCCAATCACGGCCCTTGTAGCGCATGAAATACCGGGTTTTGATCCACTTAAGGTTCTTACGATGGGCATGTCTGCGGTAAGGCCAGCGCCAAAGCATCTGCCAGATTTGATGGTCAACCTTTGAGAAGGTTGCTTTGGAGACTACATGGCGGTGGTACATAGCCCAACCTCGAATGGCGGGAGCCAATTCCCGGAGTAGATCAATCGTTTTTGAAGCCGTATGCTTTTTAATGATTTCTTTCACCTTTTGCAGAAAGCGGTGTATACTCTTTCGGCTGGGTTTGATCAGCAGTTTATTTTTATACTTGCGTATGTTTTGAGACAGGAAGTCAAAGCCCTCGTTGATATGCGTTAGGCACGTCTTTTCTTCAGACAGTTCTAATCCTCTTTGAGCCAGGAAGGCTTCAATGGCGGGTTTAATTCGTTGTTCGAGAATAGCCCTGTCCGAACAAATGACCACAAAATCGTCGGCATAACGGATCAGGTGTACATGGTGCGGGTTGATGCAGCGTTTGGGTTCCTGGCGGCCCCAATATTTGACGGCGCTTGCCTGGCTAATGGCCGCTTGTAAGCCATCCAAAACCATGTTAGCCAGGCAGGGGGAGATGATTGCGCCTTGTGGGCTTCCCGCCTCGGTGGGAAAAAATTGTTGCTTTTCAAAGAATCCTGCTTTGAGCCATTGCCGTAACATCCTTTTGTCTACCGGTATATGATCTAGCATCCATTGGTGGGAGATGTTGTCGAAACATCCTTTAATATCGCCTTCCAATATCCATTGGGGAGCATTTTTTTTGGCGAGGATGTCGAAGCATCGGGCGATAGCGTCGGCACAGGAACGGTGGGAACGGAAGCCATAGGAATTGGCATCCGCCAGCGTTTCGGATATTGGGTCTAGAGTGAGCAAGTGGAGAGCCTGCATAGCGCGGTCGCGCATAGTAGGGATGCCGAGGGGGCGTTTCTTGCCGTTAGGTTTGGGAATGTAAATCCGGCGCACCGGTTTAGCCCGGTACGCTCGGTTTTGTAGTTGGGCTATAGCTTCAAACTTCGCTTGAGGTGTATTCCACCTCTGTCCATCAATACCAGCGGTTCTTTGTCCGCTGTTTTCCGTTACTCGCCTCACAGCAAGTAATTTGGCAGCATAGGAGCGGCTCAGTATCCGTTGTAAAGCGTTTACTTTGCGCCACTTGCCTGCCTGGGTTGCTTTCACGATCCGGTTTTGCAGAGATTTAACCGAGCGCATGACACGATCCCAGCGGATCATTTGCCAGGCGGTACCCCCGGAAACAAACGCATGATGGCCAAGCATCGAGTATAACGCTGGTAGGCTGTTAACCATCTCTTCTTGCTTTTCGTTGATTCTAAATCTTGTACAAACTTTTCGTGATAGTGTACCTTGCAGAAGTCTGCTTGCTTTCGCACAACGCCATATTGTCCGGAGCTGTCTTGCACTTCTCTTGACTCAGGCATCTATCCCAATCGTTACAATTGAGCTTTCGCTTCCTCTGCATTCCTTTACCCGCACCATCATTGTCGGAAGTTGCCTTCCTCCTACCTCAAAAGGAATGATACGGGCTTACCAAGTTCCGCTCTAAATACAACTGAACTGCTTAGCATGCAGCTTTAGGCCGGAAGGAATTGGGCTACGTGGGAACGCAACGACTTCCCATCCTCCCTTCTTGCTTTTTAGCCACAGTGTTTCAGTGCCTTTCACTGTTTCAAAGTAACGGCCCTTGCGCCACTTCACTTATGTTATGCTTATTGTTCTCCCGAGTGGCCCGGCCGCCTGGCATTGGCAGCACTCAGCTTAGCCTCACGGCTTCGCTTCAGAGGCTTCCTTTGTCTGAGGAGCTTCACACTTGGCCATTGCCAGCCACGCATGTCCTCATAGGGAACCCATGGTAGCACATGGGGATAGATCAGTTTGTCCTTCCAGTATGCAAGCACTTTCAGGGCGCTGTCTATCAGTATTTAGAGCAACTTCTTGTCGCACCGCATATACAGTGTTGGCGGTAGTGTCCTTTTGCCTTCAAACAAAAATGGGCAAATCAGATTGCTCCAATTTGCCCTATCAAAGATACCTATATTTTATGCTTATTTTACAACGGTACTCACTTCTCCGCCCATATTTGGAGAATAAGCACTAAAAAACGCGCCAACGGCTGGGTTTGAATTGAAGGCAGGGTCTGAAGCGATACCAAAAAACGCTTGCTGGCTTTCATACACGGTCATTCCCACTACGATGTTGGGATTGAGAACGGAGACCCACTGGTATTCAGCCACTCGTCCTGCTTGTTGCGCCAGGACCGCCAAAAATGCATCAAGCTTGGCATCATAGTCTGCCTGATCGAAGTTGGGGTAGAGAGACAAATCCCGGACTGCAATTTCCAGGATTTGACCTGAAGATGCGAGTTTCGTTAAGTCTACTTCTGTGCCTGCCACTTTGGGCTTCATGGCGGTAAAGACCAGCGGATCGAAGGTGCTGAAAAATGCTCCGGCTTCCGAGCTGCTTCCCAGGGTATTTCCAATACTTTGGAAGGTTTCCAAATCTTCGTATTGGGTCATCCCAATGAATACTGCCCTGGTAGAATCTTGCGCCGGGTTGAAATGGAAGAAAGACTCATACTCCCGATCGTTATACACATATTCTTGCTGGGTCAGGAGGTTGATGAAATTTTGCCTTGCCGTAACAAAAGCGGTCTCCTGGCCATTTTTTACCTGCCGGATCGCGATTTCTACAATGTCATCGGTTTTGTCGAAGGTACAGCTTCCGTCGTCATCTTTGGCGTCAAGGTCGTAGTTGGATGCTTTGGGGTCGGTACAGCCCTCTTGTTTACAGCTTTGTAAACCAGCGGCACCGATCATCAGCAGAGCCACAAAAAAGAAATGTTTGAACTTCATTTTGAATTGAATTTGGAAAAATGTTGTTATTAAAACCGCCAGCCAATGCTCCACGGGCCTAAAAAATTAAATAAGTTTTCAGGTTCATAAGGGGTTGCATTGGTTTGAAATTCAACTTTCTCAATATCCCCAAAAGTATAGCGAGGGTGAATGATGGTTAAATCAACATAAAGGTTAGCCTTTTTAAAAGGTTTCCATAAATATCCAAACCAAAGCCCAGGGGTAAAAACACCAATATTCTCAACAGATTCTGAGGATACTTTTGATTCGATCGTTCGAGTTCCAAAATCAATATCTCCCCCTACAAAAAATCCTCTATTTTGCTTTTTCGGGCTTAGAAAATATTGGTATTCTGCTCCTAAGCGAAAATTGATTTTATCCTCATAGGTATCGAATTGTGCATTATCAAATTCCGAAATTTGACCTCCAAAACCGCCGACAAGCCCAACTATATGCCGCCCAAAACCATAATCTAATCGTGCTACGATGGATTGATTGACAATTGGTTCAAGAAAATCTACTTTTACCTGCCAATAGGTGTTGCTTTCGCTGCTCTGCGCTTTTACATGAAAAGACACTGCGACCATTGCGAAAAACAGAAATGCTTTTTTCATAAAGTTTATGAGTTTAATTGAGTTTGAATTTGTGCAACCACAGTTGGGAAATCGAAATAATCCCAATCTTCGGCTACTTTTCCGTTGACAAATCGACGCATAATCATGCCCTCGAAATGTAATGCAGCACCACTTGCAGGAAAGCCCAAAAACTCACCTTGATGTGTTCCTGTAAAGTTGAAACGCAGTACCAAGCGGTCGCCTTCGCCTACCATGTCTATAATTTCCGATTTCAAATCGGGGATAGCCGCATGAAATCCTTTAATGGCTTCCATAAAACCTTGGGGTGTCTTGGACATCATGCCACCTAAACCGTGATAAACATAACCATCAGTCAAGTACTCCTCAATGGGCGAATAATCCTTTTCATTGACCACCTTTTGGGAAAGGTCGCGGGCGATTTTTTTATGCTTTTCGACGATCATCTTTATTGATTTGTGGTTGATGCCGCATACTGCAAGGCGACAGGGTCAAAAGTGGAAAAATAAGCACCTGCTTCGGGCAAGGTTTGCACCTTGCCTGCAATAGCTTGAAAGGCTGCTTGGCTTTCATAAACCGATATACCGACCGTCATGCCATCAATATCTTTGCCGCCAACCACTTTGAATTCCCAACTACCAACTACGCCTTCTTGTCCGTTCAACCAATTGACAAAAGCCTTGCGGGAAGATTGAAAAGCGGCTTCCTCTCCAGGTTTTACCCGACGAACTGCCAATTCGAGCACTTGCCCAGGTTTGGCTGCAAGATTGCCCAAATCAAAATTGCCCCCTTCTATCGGTTGTACAAAAGCGTAGGCTTTCAAGTCCATCGTTTTCGCAAACTTCATAAACTTACCCAATACGTTTCCTTGCACTTTGCCCACGGTTTTACCCGTCGCATATTGGGTCATACCAATAAAAACTTCCTGCTTATCGGCTTCGGGTAGTGCATAAAAAGATTGAAATTCACGGTCATTGCTAACGCCGTTTTGTGCTTTGAGTGCGGCGATGAAATCTGCACGACGACTAACAAAGTCGTCTTTCATTCCGTCTTTTACTTTGCGAACTGCAATTTCAAAAACAGGTGCTTCTTGTTCATTTAAAAGCCCCTTTTTCACAGGGGAACAACTTGCTAACAAGCCAATCAAGGCGATAAAAGTGATGTATTTCATCTTAATATTGATTTGTAAAGTTTTAAAAATTAATGACTGCCCATTTCTCCGAAGAGGAAGCCGAGATAGAGGTCAAACATCATCGGCGATTCGCGATGGGGATAGGCTTCGATCAATCGGGCCTTGTAGGCGTCTTTTTCCAGCCCATCTTCAAACAGCTGCTGTGCCGTTTGGATGTATTGGATGTTGTGGTGGATTTCCTCCTTGGTACAAGGCATGCCGTGCCCGGCCAGGAGGTAGTCATAGCCTTCGGTGGCGGCGAGCTGTTGCAATTCTGCTGCCCATTTCTCAAACCAGCCCATCCCCAGCCAGATATGCACGCCGCTGTAAATGAGGTCCTGTGCAATGATCGTCCCGAGTTCAGGCAGTTTGAGGAGGAGTTGTGCTTCTGATTCAGCACCTTCTATGACTTCGTATTCGTAGGTCAATCCGTCAATGACCTCAGAGGTGCCGGGAGCGACGGAATATTGAGGAACGACAACAGCATCCGGAATCAGGGCACCAAAAGCCGGTTTCTGATTGATAATCATCTGTGGTCCCCATCCGGCAATCACCTCATTGATGCCCGATAAAGAGTAGGCTTTGCAATCAGAAAAAGCAGAAGCGAGTCCGAAGTAATGGTCGGGATGACCATGAGAAATGAATACCCGGTTAACGGGCTTGTTGAGGCTGTTTACATACGCCCGGAAGCCCAGCGCCAGCGGCGTGATGAATTGAGTGTCAACGATGACCAGTTCATTTGCGGTCTCGATGATGTGTGTCGCATTTGCGGCATAGGCGTAAGGCGAGACAAAGGTGTGAATCTTCACCCCCTGAAAATCTTTGATGACCAAAGAGGTCGAATTGTTTCTGTCCATTTTGCAGATGGTAATTGAAAAATTGATCCTGCAAAGATGGACACGGGGGAGGCCTTCGGTTTTACCCTTTTGAAAAAGGACTTACCAGTTTGATAAGCTGTCTTTAAATTCTTGCGGAGACAGGCCTGTCATCTGCTTGACGAAGCGGGAGAAGTGGGAAGGAGCCGAAAAATGGAATTCGTAGGCGATTTCAGAAAAGCTATGGGAGGAGTACTTGAGTGCTTTTTTGATTTCGGTAATGGTTTGCTCCCGAATGATTTGGGTGGCTGTTTTCGAAAAATACTTTTGACACAGGTTGTTGAGCTGCACCCTGCTGATCTGTAGTTCACCTGCGAATCCCTCTACAGTTTTTTGCTCTTTAATTTTCTTGTCAAGGAGCTTGAGAAAAGCCCGCATGACAGGATGTGTAAGAGTCTGCCGGGTGGTTCCATACACCTTGGCGTAGGCTTGATTGAGGCGAACGAGGAGGTAATAAATGATCGATCGCAAAATGTGAGCGCTATCCATCGTTTGTTGGTGGATTTCCTCGCGGAGCTCTTTCGCTAACTCATAATAGGTATGAAACTGTTTGGCTTCCAACTTCAAATAGGAAGGCAGCTCAGGATTATGGAAGTACCCGAATTTGAAAATAAAGTCCTTGTCGTTGAAAAACTCGTCCAGAAAATCGCCTTCAAAAAAGAGAAAATGGCACTTCTCGAAGGTGGCCTGGTCCACTTTGTTGATTTGTCCGGGTTTGACAAACAAAACCATGTTTTCTTCCAAAGGGATGGTCTCGGCGTCTAGGTAATAGGTGCCACTCCCGTTTTCAAAAAAGATCAGGGTATAGAAACTCAATACCATCGTGTCCGCAACAATTTCTAATTCAGCCTCATTGCAGGCGTCAATCAGGAGTTCCTTGCCGTATTTTGTTCGCTCAAACTGTAGCTTTTCCATTTCTATTCATTACCGCCAACGGGGGGCTACCTGCCGTACGGAGCGGATGCGGAGTATGGACAGGTAGCTGGTGTTGTAGGCCGTGTTCACAATTCACCAACTCTCCTTAATATTTTCTCTTTCAATGTCTTTGATATTCTGAAGTCAACCTTTTCTAGTTTTTCAATTAGAGGAGTAATTTTTTTAATCAATCCAATTTCTTTTGCCTTTATTATTACCCCTAATATTCCAGTTATTTTTATCCCCATCTTTTTTGCTACATTTCTTCCTTTTTTCTCATCAATTACCAATAAACTATTCTCCTTTTCAATTGCCAATGCAATAGCACTTGATTCTCCCTTGTCAAGTTCTAGCTCCAATATCTCTATCTTCTTTTTATCAGTTACCTCTTCGATTATTATCCAATCAAGGATAGCTTCTCCAAATTCATTTTCAATTTCTGGTGTGATCGTTATTTGTTGATATACCTGTTGGAGGATTTGTAATTCACCAATGTTGCTCAGCGCTATTAAACAGCTCGAATCCGCAATTATTATTTTCTCAGGCATTTTCCAGGTCTTCTTCTAACTCTTCATATTCATATCCAAACAGCGAAACATTGTATTTACCCAATATCTCTACAAACGCCCTCTTGGATATGCCAACTATTTCTGCTGCTTGTCCAGAACTTAATTTACCTTCTTCAAATAATTTTGACGCTATCAACATTCTTAGTTCAAAATCATTGATTTTGACACTATCCGGTATCCGTATTTGAAATACACTCATAATCCTATGGTTATTAACATATTAAGTTTTCAATCCTGAATCGGTTCCTTGTTATAACTTAATAAGTTAAGTTTATTTACTGATTTTCGCAATTTTTTTTCTCAGAAGGTTGTCAGACGAAAGTTAATCAATTGATTATCAATTATCTGTGCTTTGCCCTTCCATGGCCTACAACGTCCTGTGTAGCTGGCGTGCGCCCGCTTAGGGCGCATGAAGTCGGGTAGGTCAGGGGCATTGCTGCCCCTTTCCCCCCTAAGAACCGTGCATGCTAGTTTATTCACTTCGTTCATGTGTCGCTTCGCTCGGCTCCCCGCACACGGCTCAAGCACACTTAACGCCAGCCTTCGAGGCCACCACCATTAAGTTAAGCTGATGGGCTGTTCAAAACCTGACAGGACACCCCAAGAAGATCATTGAATGATACCCCCGATAAAAGAATCGGGCTAAAAATACCCAAAATGATAGAAAGGCACCAATAATTTATTGGGCAACCAACTATCAAGGCTACCGGAAAAAGCGTCTATATTAGTGGAGTTAAGTTCGGTTTTCCGGGGGATAAATTGAAATTGCTACAATGCGCGGCGGTAATTTGATTCATGGGTGTGCCGCTCGGTGCCACGCTTTGAACGCCGCTGCCGCTCCTTGTTTTTTTCGGGCCTAATGGGTTCCATAGTTTGAAGAATTTGGCGGTTGAAGTCCTCCATCCAATGCTTACGTTCTTTTGCCGGGCGTAGCATGAGTTTCACAAGGAAGCGCTTGAGCAGGCCGGCTGTAACGTTCCGGTTGGGCTGGGCGCAGTTGTAATTTGTCCCCGTGCGTAGGGATATAGAAAGTAGTGAGGATTGAGCATCTTTATGGTGCTTAATCAAAAAAAAATGTCAGGCCTCACTACTGGATCAAAAATACGGAAGTTCTTTGAGCAAAATGTAATCAGCCGGTTGGAAAATTGGCAGGAACAATTATTCAAAGGGGACTTATATAGTTTTGAAACAGAACTCTGTGCGCAGCTTAGCGCCCTACACGATGAAGTCTGCGAAGTGGTTTTGCCAGCGGCAGCAGATCAAGTATATGAGAAGCTGGCGGCTAAAGCCAAAGAGGATGGCTGCCGGAAAATTATAGCCCGCCCTGTGCAAATACGGCTATCAACAGGAAGCTATATTGAGGTAGACAGCCCGTATACTAAAGTGCCTGCTGCGGGGTATCAGGAAAAACGCCATTTACTGGCAGGGCATTGGAGTTTAATCGGCAGCGCTAGCCCTGCACTATATGACAAGGTAGGGTTCTGCGCTGCATTAGGCCCCTCGTATGATACTGCCCACCAGGCACTTACGAAGTTTGGCGTGCGGCTTGGGCTTAGCTCAGTACGAGAAATTAGCAACCGGCTGGCACAGGCCTGCCATACGGCAGGAGAAGCGGAGTTGTCCACACAAAGCGGTGAATCTTTAGCCGGCAAGCGGGTAGTCATTGCCTTAGATGGCGGGCGTACCCGTATCCGCCAAAATAGTGGCACTTATACCAACAAGGGCTATGAGCAATACGATACAGCATGGTGCGAGCCCAAACTATTTGTCATTGATGTCCTGGACGAAGAGGGCCAACTGGACCGGGCGGAACTGCCCATATACGGCTGCCGTTTCGATCAGGAACACTTATTTGATTTGCTGGAAAGTTACTTGACAAAGCTGAAAATAAAAGATGCCGAATACGTCCAGTTGCTAGGCGACGGAGCATCCTGGATATGGAATAACGTACCAGCTTTATTAAGGCGCATGGGAGTTGCTGAGGATAAAATCATTGAAACCCTGGATGCCTATCACGGAACCGGATATGTCCACAAACTGGTAGAAATGATGAACAGCAGAGTAAGCGAAAAAGAAAAACCAAACCTGTTGAAAAAGTTTTTGAATTGGTTTTGGGACGGGCAGGCCGGAAAGGTTGCCCAGTCTTGCCGAAAAATTTTCAAGTATTCAAATGAGTTGACAGATCGGTACATGGCGTATTTAGAAAAGCATGAAAAGCGAATGCAATATGCTGATTATAAGGCTGGTAACTTAATGTGTGGCAGTGGTATCATAGAGTCCGGCGTACGGCGTATTATTAACTTGCGCTTCAAAAATACTTCAGCATTTTGGGATAAACCGGCTGTAGAAAAACTATACTTCCTCCGCGCCGCCCTGCTCTCTAAAAGATGGGATACTGTTATCCAAAACTTGGCCCGATAGGGGGACAAATTACAACTGCGCCCGTTGGGCTTGTAATCGTGTTGCCGCTGTTTGTTTACTTTTTTGATTTCACGCTCCTTTGCCATGAAAAGGGCTGTTTGGATATTGTAATTGATAAAGTGTGAATAAACATCTTGCCAGCAATTGTTGACGGTATAGGCCGAGAAGTTGGCCAACTCCAAAAAGGATTTGATGACGTGAAAGCAAGTCTCGATGCCCCAGCGCTTGCAGTATATTTCTGAGAAATAACCATGTTTGAAGCGCCTGGTATCAAGCAGAGTGGTGAGTAACACTTCAACCTCGCCAGTAGACAGCATCACCCGGATGAGGCGGTATGTGATAGTGGTTTGAGCGTTGACGCAGATGCCCAGTTCATTGAGTACCACCCGGGACTTATAAGATAGCTTTTCGGTGACGGTTTGCTCTTTTTACCACTGGCAACGAAGGTTTTGACGGTATTGCTGAAGCCAACGGGCATCCGGACGATACAATGGGAACCGTAGTGCTGGTGAAGAAAAGGAATAGTGTGAGAAGCATGGCCCATGTCGTAGACAACGCAAACATCCTCCGGGATTTCGGCAATGGCTTGTCGAGCAACCACTGTCTCGTTCACTTGCTGGGTGTGGAACTGCACAGCAGTGACGAGTTGGTTGAGTAAATCATAATGCGCTAGCAGGCAAGTGGAAGGCACCCTTTTATGTTGGTTGCCGTGCCAGCCAAACTCTTCGCCAAGCCACGGCTCGTCGGGGAGCCGGAAACCGGTACCGTCGGCAGCCCAAAGGCGCATGCCTTTCCACCGCTTGGTTTTGAAACATTCATAGAACAGGCGTACGCCAAACATGAACATGTCTTTGAAGAAATTGGGCAAGAGTTTTTGGCGGGCTTGGACAAGGGCGCTTTTCGTCGGAGAAAATTCTCCGGTATTAAGCCAATCAAAAAAGCGGTCCAATTCGACACAAAGCGTACTTTTGAGTAAGCTGATGTTGAGCCAGACAACCCGTTCGAGGTGCAAGATGCGGGTTCGGGTAAAGTCCTTCCCGGGCCTGGAAAAATATTGTTGGGGGCTTTGTCTCGCCAACTGCGGAAACTGCCGGATGGCGTCAAGATATGCACGGAGGGAGGTGTTCATGATTAGTGATGTTTTCTCGAATATCCTCTTTTCCGTGCTATTTGTTACGCAGTTCGTATGCTTAACTTAATGGTGGTGCCCTTCCGGCCCACAGCGCACCGTACCACCGGCCGTTGCCTGCGGCTCTGAGGCCCACTCTCCAGGCACTGAGCCGGGAAATACTGAAAAACAGGCCTTCCAGCCTCTCTAACAAGGCCCTTACGCCAATAATGGACAGAACTCTCCTAAAGTTGTGCCACATGCCCTTGGCACAACCTGGTGGAGAACATTATCCGCCCGGCGGCTATCGGGCGTAAGAATTACCTATTTGCGGGCAGCCATGAGGCTGCTCAACGCACGGCTATGTTCTATACCTTCTTCGCCGCCTGCAAACATCACGGCATTGATCCCGAAAAATGGCTCACCGACGTGCTCAACCGCATCCACGATCATAAAGTCAGCCAACTGCACGAACTCTTCCCGCAGAACTGGAAACCGGCAGCAGAATAAACAAACCGCTGGACGCAGCCGGCAAAGTTAGTGGCCCGCGCGGCGCGGCGCAAGATGCCCTTCGTCGTAGGCTTACCCCGCGCCTGAGGTAATCCAGGTAAGCCCCGATGTCCTCTTCGCTCAGCAGGCCCGGGCTCTTGCCATAGTGCAAGGCAAATTGAGATACCCACATCGTGTACGTACGAATGGTTGATTCACTGTACCCTCTGCGCTCCATGTAGCGCATCATTTTTGCTCTTAATGGTTTCATCGTAAAGCGTTTTGGTGAAATAATAGCCTTTCGCTTTACGAGTTAAGGCTTTTGGAGGTCAAAAGCTACCGCCGGTACGGCGGTTTAGTTCAACGGTCCGTATATGCGTAGTGCGACCGCTTAGGGAGCATTATCGCATATACATTGTTGCAGCCAGTTTTTCTCGGTATTTTTTCTCCAATGCACTCGCAAAAGCCATTTTGTCTTTCCGTAGGAATTCCATTGCTTCTCCATTTACAATGGTCGGATGAACATCCCTGAGGTAACTATCGCTCCAAGTTGCAAGTTCTACAAGTATGGGGGTTAAAGCTAAGCCCTTCTCGGTCAACAGATAAAGATTGGTCTTTTTATTATCAGGTCGTTTTGTTTTCATAACAATCCCTAACTCTTCCAGCAATTTGAGTCTGGTTGAAAGAATATTGGTAGCAATGGCTTCATCACTTTCAACAAAGTCCTTAAAGGTTTCCATGTCCTCTACCAGCATCTGCTTTATGATAACCAATGTCCATTTGTCACCTAAGATATCCAAGGCTGAAGTAAACGGACAATTGCAGCGAAATTTATGTTTCATGTTAAGTATATGTTAATTTTTACTTGCAAAATGCAATTTATTTGATTTTTACTTGCAAATCAAAAGTTATTTATATAATTTTGCTTGCAAATCAAAAGTAATTAATTTTTAATCATGAAGCAAATTTTTTCAATCCTATTGTTTGCAGGCTTAATCACAGCTTGTAATTCGACGAAACCGGCAAGCGATGATATTCAACAATCTAAAAATTCAACAATGAGTAAAAAAGAAACTGTAGGCACTTTTTTAGGTGCTGTAATGAAAGGGGACACCACCACCATGCGTGAATTGGCAAATGCCGATTACATCCAGCACAATCCATTTATCCCAACAGGTTTAGAGCCATTTATTCAAATGCTTCCTGTTTTACAAGAAAATGGAACAACTGCTGAAAATATCCGAATGTTCCAGGATGGCAATTATGTATTCATGCACAACATTTGGAGAAATGCCAAGCCGTTTGGTGCCGATGAGATGGTATCGTTCGATATTATTCGATTGGATGATAATGGCAAAGTAGCCGAACATTGGGATGCCATGACTCCATTAGTAAAAGAAACTGCGAGTGGAAGGACACAGACAGACGGACCAACAACGCCAACAGATTTAGATAAAACGGATGCCAATAAGGCATTGGCAAAAGCTATGGTTGAAGATATTCTCATGGGTAAAAATCCACAGAAGATTACGGAGTACATCAGTACGGAGCAGTACGACCAACATAATCCAGGCATCAAAGATGGATTGTCGGGAATCGTCGAAGCCGTAAAATACCTCACTTCAAAAAATAATATGTTCCAATACACTAAAATTCACAAAGTGTTGGGCGAAGGAAACTTCGTGCTTACTGTAAGTGAAGGGCAATGGAATGGGACGACCAATGTTTTCTACGATTTATTACGCTTTGAGAATGGAAAAGCTGTGGAGCATTGGGATGTGATTCAGCCTATCCCTACCGAAGGTTTGGCGAATGATAACGGCATGTTTAACTTTTAAACTAAAAAAATGAAAATACTAAATCTTAAAATAATAGTCGCACTTTTAATTCTAACCGCATTTTTTGCATCCTGCGACAAGGACGATGACTCAACTCCCGAGTTGACTCAAAGAGAAAAAATAACAGCATTTTTTGAAGCTGTTAATACCCGTGATGTTACTACCATAGAGGAGTTGGTAACGGAAGATTACATACAGCACAATCCATTTATACCTACAGGCAGAGACCCTTTCGTTGGTCTTTTGACAACGGTATTGGAGGATAATGGCACAAGGGTCGAAAATATCCGAATACTTGAAGAAAGTAACTTTGTCGCTATTCATAATCTATGGACTAATGCTGCGCCTTTTGGAGCGGACACAGTAGTGAGTTTCGACATATTACGGTTTGACGAAAATGGGAAAATTGCAGAACATTGGGATGCCATTCAACCTTGGGAAAGCCAAACGGCAAATGGCAATACGATGGTTGATGGACCAACCAATATTACTAATTTGGATGAAACAGAGGCTAATAAAGCGTTGGCTATATCTATAATAGAGGATGTTTTGATGGGGCAAAACCCAGATAACATTGTCAATTATATCGCTGAGGATTATGTTCAGCATAATCCTGGTATCGATAATGGTTTGGTGGGGATTCAAGCCGCTGTGGATTATCTAATTTCAATCAATAATATGTTTCAATACAACACGATTCATAAAGTGATAGGAGAAGGAAACTTTGTGCTTACCGTTAGCGAAGGAACTTGGAATGGCACTTCCAATGCATTTTATGATTTATTTAGAATGGAAAATGGAAAAGCAGTAGAACATTGGGATGTAATACAACCAGTTCCGACAACTGGTCTGGCGAATAATAATGGAATGTTTGGAGGATTTTAATCTTGTCAGCAACGAAAAAACAATCATGACTGAAAATTCAATTTCTATACTTGCCTTGGCGTTGGGTTTTGCACCCGGCATTCTTCACTCAGTGGAAGTGGCGTATCCCTTGTTGGTACGCTGGTTAGTTAATTATTTACTTCCTTTATTTGGACCTGGTTTGCCGAAAGGCAGCAGTCAGAATCTGACTGCTAAAGATCAAATAGCGATGTTGGATGCAGCTATTTCAGCCGCACCAAAAGCGAAAAGAACAGCAGCAGAGGATTACATTTTTGTAATGCTTTTTGAAGAGCGACAGGGATCCTTGGCGTTTCTGTCTGTAATAGCAGGTGCAGTTTATGCCATGCAGTTGCCCTTGGATGACCGTGCTGTTCTGCACCTGTTGCTACTGGTGATGTCGGTAATGTTCATGTTGGTCAATGCCAATCATGCAGGTATTCCTTTCTTAGGTAAACATCCTAAAGTATCGAGAAATGGCAGAAATGTCGGCATCGTATTATCTGTATTCTGGCTCGCAGCATCGGTACTTAATTATTTGGCGTTTACGTATGCCTCAATTTAATTTTTAAACTTTAAACATTTCAAAAATGAAAAATGTAATCATCACAGGAAGCAGCAACGGATTTGGTCTGAAAGCTGCAAAAGATTTTGCCGATAAAGGAAATAAAGTATTTGCAACCATGCGTAATCCAAATGGTAAAAATGCCAATGCAAAATCGGATTTGGAAAGCCATTCTACCAATATAAAAGTAGTAGATATGGATGTCACCAATGAAGCTTCAGTAAAAGAAGCTATGGCAACTATTCTTGCAGAAGCAGGAAGTGTTGACGTACTCATCAACAATGCAGGGATTATGTATTTGGGAATTACCGAAGCATTCAGCGTTGAGCAAGCCAGATTTCAAATGGAAACCAATTACTTTGGTGCTATTAGAGTGATGCAATCTGTTCTGCCTTCAATGCGAAATGCTGGTTCAGGTTTAATTATCAATACATCTTCGTTGGTTGGTCGTATGTCGCCACCATTTTTTGGTACTTACACCGCAACCAAACATGCTTTGGAAGGATATTCACAAGCATTGCGTTACGAAGTTTCGCCTTTTGGTGTGGATGTGGTAATGGTAGAACCAGGACCTTTTGGAACAGGACTTTTAGCATCTGGTCAAGCTCCTGCACATTCCGAAGTACTTGATTCTTATGGAGAATTGGCAGGAGTCCCAAAAGCTATGGGCGAAAACTTTGCTCAAATGTTACAGAGCGAAGATGCTCCAGACCCACAATGGGTAGTGGATGCCTATTTGAAGTTAGCCGAAATGCCTTTTGGCAAACGTCCTACACGAACCGTAGTTGGTATTACTTGGGGTGTTGACAAAATAAATGAATTGACGCAACCCATTCAAGATAGTGTCCTCAAAGAAATGCAATTGGATTCCATTCTTACAGGTGCTTCTGCCTAATCGTTGAACATTCAATTAATTGTATAAAATCACAAGGGTTACGGCTCTTGCGATTTTTTTTTGTTTTACTAATTGGCTACAACTCCCAGGCTAGGCGCAGTAGCCGGAGCTTTGCGGAGGCTATTGTCGTCCTAGCCAAAGATGGGCGAAGTGTCTAATTACTAACCCTCGGTAACCTTATCTGCTTTTCCTTTTGGTTTATTGACTTCAAATATTAGATCAATCATTCGTACACTTGAGCTATTTATCAAATATCGAATTAATGCAATTACCAGGAATACAACAACAACTAAAACAGACAACCATCCTGAGTAAAACAATCCAGAAGTAACCAAGACTAGGTAGAACAGATACACTCCAGTACTCCGTAAAGTGGAAACTAGCTTATACAGAGGTGTAATTTGATCATAAACATGTTGCCCGTCTGTAATTAGTGCGTCTAACTTTCTGGCTAAATATTTTTTCCGAACCTCTAAACCTTCGATATTCTGAAGAGACAAATAATTAATTTCCTCTTCTTTAGAGTTATACCTATTAGCTAAGTTTACGATGTGATTTAGTTTGTCAATACTATTTGCTAATCTCATCTTGTTGGCTAATACAAGAATAAAAAATATAGAACACACTAACATCTCTATAGCTAATAATCCAAATAAGTTAACTCCTGAACTTAGAGTTCCCCATAACTCTTGCGATCTATCAAATTGAAAGCTAGAAAAGGCATTAATGAGCTCATAATACAAATCTGGAAGATTCTTAAGTTGCAGAATTTCCTGCTGTACGTTATCCGAACTCAAAATTCCAACAAAAGCCGAAAAGGCAAGTGCTCCAATAAATACACTCTCTATGGTAAAAACCTCTATTCTTCCTGCTATATTTTTAGCATTTGTCTCTAATATCGTTAAAGAGTTATCGTTTGTGTCAACTTCCTCTTCCCCCTCTTCTCCATGAGCAAAAAATTCACCATTATTTATTTTTTCTAAGGTCGGAACCTGTAGACAATAGTAACTTTTCTTCTCGGGTGGAAAGAACTTAATTTCCCCATCAACTACAGCTGTTCTACTAAACAAAAAGATAATAATGAATTGATAAACTAAGTAACCAAATGAAAATAAAAGGCTATATAGGGTTTTTCTTCCCCACGTAAATGAATCATGAGTCACATTATCCATAACAAAGTAACTCACAATTGCAGCAATTAAAATTCCAATTACCATCTTAAATGAAGGAGATCCATAAAATAACGAAATATTTAGTCTTGCTGAGATTTTCTTGTCAGTATTTCTACCACGGATAATTCCGAATGTCACAACTACCAACGGAATAATAAATACTTGTTGTTGAATAAATTGTCCAAAAGAGAATAAGCCCGTTTTAAACAGTACAAGACTTATTATTCTTAATACAAAATCAATACATATTGGCCACCAAGAAGCCTTGACAGGAACAACGAACTGTCCATAATTAAGAATGTATTTTCTAAGAATCTCGTTGTAGCTGTCTGACATAATTACTTGCTTTCTTTACTCAGATACAAAGTTAGGTATTACTTTTCTATTTAAATTGCGCCCATCTTTAAGCATTGTATCTGCCGGCCCCGCGCAGCGGTGCTGTCAGATACAATGCAGTTGGACGGAGCCGCCTGTATTTGCGGCCTCTATGGGCATTGTATCAGCCTATCCAGGGGCTCTCTTCCGGCCCTTCAACCGCCCATTTTTCTCTGCCGGGCCCCGTTATAGGCACTTTTGGCCAGCAACCGCTGCCTAAAATAGCCGTTTCTTCCTTCTTTTTCAAGCTCAATGCCCACTTCAAGGCATAAAAATACAGCCTCAGGGCTGAACTGTAGCTGCCTGAGCCGCAGGCAATGGGGTGGACAACCCTTTAGCCATGAGGCAACAAGGCGGCCCCCGGCCAGCCGGTATCCAGAGAACCGTCAACATGCGGCCCTTGCCGCACACCGGGCAAACATCCCAATCAACGCCTGCGGCCTGCCGGTAGCGCTCCCGCCAGGACAAAGCCGGAAGCTGGGGCGGCGGTTTTACCCCTAAAGCTTGCCGGCAAAGTGCCAAAGCCTGCCTTCGCAGCCGGTTAGACAGGATACCGTAGTAGCGTATCTTACAAAACCGTGCAGGTAAAATATGCTGCAAAAACCGCCGGATAAACTCCTCATGCGACAGGCACATCACTTTCTGCTTGTTGCCGTCGGCATAATCCCGCCAACGGAAGCAAACTGTATCTTTGTCCATGGACACAATACGGTGGTTGCTAATGGCCACCCGGTGGGTGTAACGGCCCAGATAACTTAGCAACTGCTCCGGCCCGCCAAAGGGCGCCTTGGCATAAACCACCCAATCCTGAGCCATCAGCCTGTTTAGCAAGCTGTCGAAGGCCGGATTGCTGCGAAAACGGCCGCACAACCCTTCCAGGCGCAGCCGCCCAGCCCGGTAGTGCCGGCGCAAAGCACTGACAAACTTGCCCTTAAACAAAGCTGACAGGGCCTGCACCGGTACAAAGAACTCCTCGCGGGCCGATACCCATTTGCCACCCTTCAACCCACCGCCCGGAACGATGCAGTGCACATGCGGATGGTAATGCAGGTTCTGGCCCCAACTATGCAAGATGGCTACCATCCCAGGCCGGGCGCCCAGGTAATGCCTGTCTGCACACAGCTTCGACAAGGCTGCCCAAGCTTCTTGGAATAACGTTCCATATAACAGCCGCTCATTGTAGCGAACTATATCGCCAATCTGCGCCGGAAGGGTAAAAACAACGTGAAAATACCCCACTGGCAGAAGCTCTGCCTGCCTTGCTTCCAGCCAGGCTTCCCGCGCTAAGCTCTGGCACTTGGGGCAATGCCGGTTGCGGCAGCTATTATAACTGATGCGAATGTGCCCACATTCATCGCATGCATCAAGGTGGCCGCCCAATGCCGCTGTACGGCACTGCTCAATAGCCCGCATGGCCTTGTGCTGTGCCTTGCTCAGCTTATGCTTCGAACGGTAAGCCTGCCCGCTGAGCCGAAATACATCGGCTACTTCATATCGGGGCCGGCCCATGGCCCCTTACCAATGGGCCAACAAATCCGGCAGGCCTTTCATCCGGCTGTTTTGCACATGCACGTAGCGCGCAGTGGTGGACACGTCAGAATGGCCCAGCAGCGCCTTCACCGTCAGCGTGTCCACTCCGTTTTCCAGCAGGTGCGTGGCAAAACTATGGCGCAGCACATGCACCCCTACTTGCTTGCGCAGGCCAATGCGTTTGCATGCCTGTTTGAACACGGTTTGTACCGTGCGGATGCTGATATGCCGGCCCGGCACCTGCCCTTCAAACAAATAAACCCGCGGCCGGTATTCCAGCCAGTAAGCACGCAACTCTTTCAACAAGGGCATAGACAAAACCGTGTAACGGCTTTTCTTTCCTTTGCCCATCTCTACCCGCACAACCATCCGTTTGGAATCAATGTCTCCGGGCTTGAGCTTTACCAGCTCCCCTACCCGCACGCCCGTGGTATACAATACTTTGAGAAACGCCCGGTGCTTGAGGTTCTTTGTCTGGCAAATAAGCTGGCGCACTTCTTCTTCCGACAATACTTCCGGCAGCGTCTTGGCTCGCTTGCTGCGGGGAAGCTTGTTGGCGTTCCAACTCCGCCCCAGTACCTTCTCCCACAGCAGCTTGATGCCGCTGTAACAGCCCGCCAGGCTGCTCTGGCTTAACTGCCGGCTTCGCCTCAGGTGGTCAAAGTAGGCGCCAATGTCTTCTTCGGTTAACAAATCCGGGCTCTTGCCGTAATGCAAAGCAAATTGCAATACCCACATCGTGTAAGCCCTGATTGTCGATGGGCTGTAACCCCTGCGCTCCATATAGCGCAACATCTTTGCTCTTAATGGTTTCATCGTAAAGCGTTTTGGTGATATAATAACCTTTCGCTTTACGAGTTAAGGCTTTTGGAGGTCAAAAGCTACCGCCGGTACGGCGGTTTAGTTCAACGTTTGCATAAACGACGTGCCTGAGGAATCGAAGGCATGGCCGTTTTATGCGGTGTTCGCTTCTCGCCTTTTTTCTTATTCTTTTTGCGATACTTTATTCCATTCTTCATTTATTAATTGAATCCGTTTTAGTACATCATCATTTTTCTTATAATCTTCTTGGCACATCAATTCCGAAAAAACTTCTCTCAATTTATGTATTTTTCTTCTGTTAAAGAAGCTTCGATAATTACCAATGTCAGGATCATCTGAATCAGGATAGAGTACCACTAGATGATATGCTTGATGGATATTCTGCAAATGTTGCATAGCCTCTTCATATTCCATGGCAGCCATTCTCTGCGGTAGATATTTTAATCCAGTTTCTACAACACTATACAAGCGGCGACCTTCTTTTTTTAGTTCAAAATCCTGCATTTCAAGCTCTGATTTATATTTTCTCTCTGCCAGTTGTTGAGGTACCAATATACCTAGCAACCCTATAACCACACTTGCCAGAACTACTTTAATTATCTCAAAACGAAGTTTTGTTACCTCTATGGAAGTAGCATTACCTGATACATACAAGTAAATCAAGATGCCAACGCAAAACAATCCGATGATACCTAATACCCACTTAGCGAGCTTGAAATTGAGTTTGTCCATTGTCCATAAAATTTGAATTCTTATTATACTACTTTGCTAATTTCAGCACTTATATTTTTCACAAAGGGTAAATTTTTATCTTTTGATTTCATTTCATTTTCCAGGTTTTTCATTATTTCTAAAATTCCATAATTCACTTTGTTTTGAATCATCATCCACTCATTTTGAGCAATTAAACCCATTAAGTTTTTGTTTTTTCCTTCGTTCCATTGAGCTTGAAAAAGTATCATCGCATTCAATAATTCTAAATCTGATTTTTGAAAAAAATTGATCAGTTTGGTTAGTGCTGCACCTGTTTCATTCTTTCCAATGTATTTGTAAACTTCTGACTTAAGTGTCTCTTTTTGTTCAGTCCATTCAAAGATTTCCTGAAGCGTAATTTGACCGGAACCATATTCTTCTTTATGAGCGGTTATTTCAACTTCCTGGTTCAGAAGAAAAACATCTTTCCTCCTTTCACCAAATCCATCAATTATTTGAGGCATGCTGATACGTAAAATCAAAGAAGTGTAACCAATTTTTTCGGGGTGCAATTCAAAAACCCATTGGGAAAAATAACCATCACTAATAATTTGTTCCTCTTCATTAAGACCAATAATTCTAAAATGAGGACGAGTTGCATTTTCTTCTAACCGCACAATCATCAAATCATTAATCTCAATATTTCCGACATTTGGTTTATCTAAAAAACCTTCTGCCAATAGGTATTCTTCCAGTTCTTTTTTGCCAATCCTTACAGTACATTGCGCCTTTTTACGAAACTGAAATTTATCAGGTAAGTAGTAAATCATATTTCCAGAATATCCTCCAGCTGTTAGCTTAGGAACTACAAAAAGGGTAAAACCATCATCTATCCCTGCTTCAGCCAGAGCTACTCCTTCCTTCAAAGGGACTCCCGTCTCCATTATAAGTATCTCATAAATAAAGAGATTTCCTTGTGGATCATGTTGAGGCATCAAGTTATTCAACAATAACTCTTCGATGATCTCACGTCCTGTAAGTGAGTCAGGTATTTCAACATCAAACTCATCTCCTGAAGGCATGATTCGGACGGTTATGAAAATCATTTGATGGTCGGTTATCTTACTCAATGAAGTTGGGTTTAATTCTACTGCAAGTTTTTGGGGTATGGTTTTTTTTTCAGAATATTTGAAAAAATACCAAAACCATGCGATGATTAATATTAAAAATGAGCCCACGAAAAGCAAAACAATTTTCGTAGGCGAAAGATCATTAAAGTTTAAAAGAGCGATTACTAACCAAAACCCAAAACAGATACTCAATAACCTTTCTATCGGTTTTGGATTAATCTTATCTCGATAAACTCCATCACCATTACAGGGAAAGTAAGAATTAATGCAATGAGGACAATTGGGACATTGCCTTCCGGATAACTCCCAAGAATCTAATGAAATTAACTGTTTGCATTTATTAACTACCAGCTCACCTTCCTTAAACGGTTCTCTGGTAAGAGGATCATGCTTTAATTGATTGCTCAAAGGCTGGAAAGGTATTACATACCTTCTCTTAAATTCGTGATATTTTGATTTAGCCCACAGGTAAAGGAATAGTCTGTAGTACAGATAAAACAGTAAACTGCCTGCAACTAAAATTACAGGTATTAATAGGATAGAAGTCATATCCAACTTATTGGTTTTGGTTTACATAATTGACGGTTTGCCCAATTACTCATTTCTATTTTCAAGCTAAATTATTTCAATTTCTCTTTCTATCAAATGATTGATGGCATATGAAATTTTTATTTTTTCGATACTCATATCTTCATGGGAGATTTTACCCGCAAGGAATTTTTTATCATTTTCCTTTAGCCTTGATTGAAGAATGGTAACTTCTCTTAATGATGCCTTATTCCCTTCCCTTTGAAAAAGTTGCTCCATTTGCTTGAGGCATTTTTCCAATTCACTTTCACTTAATAGTTTTCTAAACGATGAAATCTGAATTGCTTTTTCCTTTGGTAATAATGGCTTTAAAGGAGAAGTCATTTTTGGAGTTTTATTCACCATATTTATCAACTCATCCAAAAAAGAAGTTTCATTCTCCATTGAAAATTTCTTGGCTTTAGAAGCTGCTAAAAGAATTCCTCCTGCCATCATCAACCCCATCGCAATAAAAAAATTACTACTACTTGGAGAACCTGAGGTGAACTGCATTGCGAAAAATATAAAGCTGCTTATGATTAGGATAAAAGCGAGGATGAAGATTTTTTGGTGCATGGTGATTGGTTTTGAATTTGGCTTGAATTCTAAGTTATTTAATATAACCTGAAATTGAATCTTTGACAGAATTATAGCCATTAGAATAGCTTCTTTTAATTGGCTCGGGTACTTTGAATTTGAGTTCAGTAATAAATATTATTATAGAAGGCAAATAAATAATACTAGAGTAAACCCAACGGAAGTAATTATCGAGAACATTGTATTTCTCTTTTTTATTTAGATAGTGGATTGGATACATTTGAGAAAAATTGAGCGAACTATTCTTGTATCCATAATGAGGGAAATAGTAAACCCAATTATCAACAACCCTAGCGTCTAAAATTGGAATTATCGATGTTTCACCATTCCTTGAATCTAAGAATTTTCGATATGTTGAATAAGTAGCGTTACTTTCTATCCTCTGCGGAATGCTATCAGGTTTAATACCCAAAATTTTATATTGAGAAACTTTATAATTAAACAATTCCCCTCCATAACTTAAAGAAAGTAAGCAAGCTGCGTAATAGATTTTTAATTCCGATTCAAATCTAAGTTTGGTGCCTGTTTTCCTATAAAAAATTTCTTCCTTTTTATCATGTTCTATGAAGTGGTCATTTATCTTGTTAATGATTTCTTTCAACTTCCTTTTTTCTTTTCCCTCCATATAATCTAGCAAATTTTCTTTTCCCAACGTCTCAATAAAATCTTCAATAACTCTAATTTCAATTTTAAAAGTGTCGAGAAGTGCACTTTTAAAACCATCAGTTGAGTTCAAGGATTTCTTACTATTTGAAGATGAGAACCTTGATTTCTTAATTTTATCTCCTGCTATTTCTAATCCTTTTTTACCGCCAATTGATACTCCTTCAAAAAACCATTTTTTATAATCTGATGTGTTCGTTGGATTTTTAATTACTATTTCAACTTGTTTACGGATGTTATTCAAATCAACTTTTTTAAAGTCTTCTAGAGCTCGGACAACTTTTTTTGAATCCCTGTTATTTTTGGGAACCATAATAATGGTCTTTAGAGCAATATCAGCAGGAATAATTTTATTAACCATCATATTTATTAGTTCACCTCCCACTTTTGCAAATAGCAAATCAATGAATAAACTAAAAGCAATTTCTTCAAATGATTTACCATGTACTTCAGGAGCGTAAGCTTTATATTCTAGGCTTTTTATTTTTTCATCTTGAACCATTTCACTTGCTCCATTAAGACTATCTCTTACATCTTCCCAAAATCTTTTAACCTCTATTAATCTACTCTTTAATATATTTATTTCTTCCATGTTAAAAATCATCTTTATTTGATAAATAAACCAACTCCGTTGGTACCAATTCCTCCCACGCCTCACCTACGAACTTAGGTCCAAGATAGTAACCAATTCCTTCCATAGTTTCACCCTCAAAAGGCTCTCGTAAAGTGATTGCAGTTGAAGACTCCACCGAAGCAATTCGGTAGCTTTGAGTTTGAATAATAATTTCTCGGTCAATGTCTTTTTCAGGGTCGAAGCTGGTACCATTGCCTGCTACTTGCTTGCTTGCTGTTTGGACAGATACCGTTCCAGCTGTATTCATTTCAAAGTCAACTCCTTTTTGCGCCAAGAGGTCATCTAACATGGAAAGATAGTATTCAGGGTCGCCATCCTCACTCCACGGTGCTTTATTTTTCAACTCAGCTTCTGTGGAATTTAAATAAGTAAAGAGAGTATCTTCAAAATCAGGGCGAACAGGTACTTGTACCCGTGCTGAACCTGCTTGCAGGAAGCGTTCGAACAAAGGGTCTTTGTCTTGAATTTGAAGCAGGTCAATCCAATGATTACGGTTCGACCAGAAGTAAGGGTAGAATAAATAAGTCATATTATGCCACTCAAAAGCATTTTCGAAAAAGCGAACGATCTTGCCTTCTTTTTCTGATTCCTTCAAGTTTATCTCTGGAAAATCGACCGAAGTAGCACCTGCTTGTACTGAATTAAAAGACTCAAATTGTTGACCCGTCATTTGGGCGATACATAATTTTTTTAGTTCTATCTTTTCGACTTCCCGATTGACGAATGGATTACGACCTTGGATTTCCATGCTGGCATTAAATGCCCTCACTTCAATTTCTCGATGGTACTGTGACAATTGTTCATTGTAAGCATTAATAATTTTATGGAAGGTATCTAATTGCCATTGTTCATATACATCAATAGTTCGTTCACAAAGTGCAGACACCACAATATTGATAGAAAGAGACAAACTACAGAACCCTGAGATACTGATAGGAATGGCAATGTCATTATTCGTAGAATCACTCCAAATGGCAGCACCCGATATTTCTGCAATATCTCCAACCGATAATGCTTCACCACTCGACCCAAAGAATTTATCATCCAACCAATTATCATCACCTCCATATTCTGTTCCCCAGAGTTGCAATGCCTTTTTCATTCCAACTTGAACAGAAAGACCTATTTCTCCTTTGGCATCATTATTTAATGCAGCGGAAGACCCTCGTCCCCAAGATAATTTATAATGACCTTTTAAAAATGAAAACCCTTTTGGAATTTTGAGGGATGTTTCATTTTCTGAAATGGTCGCAGGATTTCCTCCCGATTCATTCAGCTGAATAGATTTGTTAGCAAAAACAGTAATCAACCTTTTAGGGGGCGATTCTAAATCTCCTACATTATACATACCTGCCCACTTCAGATAATTATACTCACTAATATCGGATACTTGTAATTTAGAAAAAACACCATTTTTACAATATCCTGGAGTAGGTGGTTTTTTAAATTGTTTGCCCTCCTGAGGTTGGAAAGTCATAGCAAATCGATAAAAGGCAGCAGGTTCAGGAATCACAAATTCCAGCATAGCACGACTTCCATAATTAACTACCTGTACTTTGTAAATTTTATTCACCCAATGATAAAGCCCTCTTACATGTTGAGCATCTGGAGCACTATTATCTATGGAGTGTTCATTAATAATTTCATATTCTTCTATCTTTGTTACCGACCTTTTTTTAAACACTCGTTCTTTTAATTTTTGCACAGACCGACTGGTGACATCTCTGGCATAATTAGAACTGGTTCGGCTATCCGATTGACTGGAAGAAGCACTTGAGGTATTTCTATCAGCAGTAGATTCTACTGGACCATAAGAAGCCGAAATTGTCATGCCTGCATCCGAAGATTTATCATTCGAAATGGTTCGGTTCGTCTCTGATTGTAATTCATACTGGTCGTGAGTTTGTAAGTCTTTTTCAGTTTCATTTACAGTCTCTGTTTCTTCGATATTGGTTTCATCAATTTTAGTGAATCGCCGATGCTTTTTGACCTTAGATTCTCCTTTCATCACATTTTCAATATGTGCAATCTCACCTTTTTCATAACGGACTAAATCCTGTCGAACTTTGAATAAGTCACCAATAACAGGTACTAATTTAGGAAGGGTGATTGGAAATTCAGGAAAGGGTGAAAACGTAGGAGTAGTTGCTTCTGCACAATCACCCATTGTTCCATAATCAACAAAGTAGCCCTGAACAACTAACCCTTTTGATGGATTTGATTTAGCTAAAACTTCTTTCTCTTTCACCAATGACTTGATATTGGATTCCATTTTCCCAATCAATTCAGTAAAATTCATGGATTTAGCTTTCCCTGTATTTTTTTTAACGATTGCTTGGTTTAGTTTTTTGAGTTTATCAAAAATGTTTGATGAAGGAGTAAAAGCACGGACTATTTCTGGAGAAGTAGTCTGTGTAGGATTAGTATTTGTAGTTGATTCGCCTTCCCTTAATTCATCTTTGTATAAGAGAATCATTTCATCAATGGCTTCCTTGTGCTCTTCAATTTCTTGATCGATTTTTTCTATATCTGCCCTTTTCTCTTCTTCCGCTTTTAGAGCAGCCTCTCTCAATTCTCTTTTTTTGGATAGATAAGCTTCATTAGTTGGTTTAGGAAAAATTTCTTTAGGTAGTATTAATACTCGTTGCATCAATTCTTGAAATGAAGCATTCGTATTGGATAATACAATTTTTTCAACTGCTGAGAGTAGTTGGAATAGTTGTAATAACGATTCTTTAAAATCAGCTGTTTTTTCACCTAATAACATAGCAACCACTAAACTTTCAATGACTTGTACCTTTTCTTCACCGTAATTAGCCCCCTTCAAATAATCGGTCACCGTTTCGTTGAAATGGGTACTTAATATCTGTTGAATTTGGTCAGTAGAAATTGGTTCAGAAAGTGCTTTGATAGCATTCAAAACTAATCGGCGGTTTTGATGTAGTTGTGACCAATCTTTTATAAACTCATTCGAGTTGAAAAAAGTATCAGCTACATTACTCACCATGTCTTTACCATGGTTAGCATGGTATCGCTCAAAATGTTGAATATTATCTGGAGAAAGTCCCTGAAAAAGAGGAAGCATCCGTTTTTGGGGATTTTCAGTCCGCTGCTTAGGGGAGCGAACGACCATAAATCTGAATAACTCGTTCATATTGGAGGTGTTTTAATTTTGGTTTTTTATCAATTTTAGTCATAAAATAAATTAGGTGTTCTGTTTCATTCTTTGTTTTTTTGGTGGAAGCGAACTCTGCTGCTACACGCAGGCTGACGTTAGGAAGCTTGTCGGGTAGCTATTGTTACCGCCAGTGTTCTTTTATTTAGGGTTTCCATTCAGTAATTTTTCTTCCTAAGTATTTCAACTTCAAATTTGTGACAATTTCGTCATAGTTTTTATAATATAGGCTGTTTACATTAACTTCCTTTATGTACCAACCATTCTTTACAAAATGTGTAATCTCACTTGAATAAAAAAAGCCTCTTATCTCTTCCTCTTTTAGCCCGTCAAGTTCTTTAAAGTATAGTTCTATTTGATTTTTTGTCAGGATATTTTCAAACCTTATGCTATTTTTGGTTATTGTTATTTTTTGAAAAAATTTTAAAAATTCTCTTAATCTCCATATCAAATACATCCCACCTCCTACACCAAATAAAATCAGAAGTAAAAAGCCTATAATATCTGCATTCCCACTAAGGGTTGTATTTAGCTTACCAATTACAAAAACAATATAAAAAATAGCCACTAAATTTGTAATTCCAATATCTGTATGCATTGGAAATTTAAATTTCGATTCGACAATTACTGAATCATCCATACAGCCTTTCAGTTTTACTTAATTCATCGAGTATGTCCAATATTGCTCTGTTTATACTATTATTCTGTATTCCTAATCCTTCAGGTTGTTCCAAACTATTTCGCTGATTGTATTCCAGTCTTCTAATTCTGTTAGATAGCATTAATGCCTCTTCATAGTATTTTTGAAATTTATTATTGCTTTCTGCCATTTCCTCTAAATTAAGCAAAAGGTTTTGGAGTGATTTTTTTGTATCTCCCTCTTGAATCAATTTTTTGCAGGTTTTAAGAAGTTCCTCAAGTGGCATCTTTGTTCTATTACCTTTTTGATCTGTTAAGTCCTTTTCTGCATTATTCTGGTGAATTTTATTGGCTAGTTTTTGCTTTTCTTTATTTCTATTGATTATTGCCAAAATAATTATTACACCCCCCAATAGCAAGATTGTTGTAATGCTTTTTGTTTGGAACATGTCATCGATCAAATCAGTCCATGCCTTTGCCTGTATAAAAATCAACTCAATTATCATAATCCATTACTTTAATTGAATAATTCTCCCTTCTTAATCAAAAATTTAGCTCGCTATATAAAATGAAGGTTTCTCAAATTGAATATTGCCTTTAAAACTGTGTTTTATTTTTTATTCATTGGCGGTAACTTGTGTATATCAACGATTTCGTTGATATTTCCGTAATACCCGCCATGCTTTCCCTACCTGCCCGAAGCCCAAAACAGCCCCTCAAAATACAAAAAACTATTAAACCATGCTACATTGTCAGGGTATCCCAGCTACAAAACCATGACGCACGGCAGTAAGGTCACAAATCCAACCCCTCCAGCGGGCTCCTGATCTTCCGGAAAAAATCTTTCGCCAGGTGCAGGTAGATTTCTGTCGTTTTGATGTTTTCGTGGCCCAAAAGCTTCTTCACCTCATGGAGCGCCGCTCCTTGCTCCACCAGGTGGGTAGCAAAACTATGCCTTAGCCCGTGCAGCGTGAAAAATGGGTTGACATTCGACCGCTCCCGGGCTTGCTCGAATATCGACTGCAGGCTGCTCTCGCTATACTGGCCGCCCGCCCGCCCTTCGAATAGCCAATAGCGGGGCTTATAAGTACGCATGTATTCCTTTAAGAACGCCATAGCCTTTGGAGCGAACAAGGTATACCGGTCCTTACCGCCTTTGCTGTCCTTGACAAATATGCATTCCCGGCTGAAATCCAGATCCCGGACGCGCAGGTTCAACACCTCGCTTTTCCGCAGGCCGGCAGAGTAGATAAGCATGAGCAAAGACTTGTGTTTTACGTTGTCAACTGCTCGGATTAGCCTTTCTACGTCTTCTCTGCTCAGTACGTTAGGCAATTTTTTCCGCCGCCGGGGGCGAGTTATCGCCTGCACCTTCTCGTTCTGGTTCAGCACCCGCCCAAAATAGGCGTTCAGCGCGTTGATGATCTGGTTGTGGGTGCTGGTTGCTATATCCGCCGACTTTTTCTTGTATACGATGTAAGCTTTCACCTGTTCCAGGGAAACCTGCTCGGGTTCTGTTTTGGGGTAGTGCAGCAATAGGCCAATGAGTATGCCCTTGTACGACTTGATCGTCCGGTGCCGCTTGCCTTCCAGGATGAGCTGCTCTTCCAGGGCGGAAACGGCGCGGCGCTGCCGCTCGTTGAGCTGTTTTTTTGGGGGCCGCCGCTTGTTTGAGGGCGGAGGCATCCAGCTCTCCGGCAGCTTTTCCGGAATGGCAAAGCCGAACACTGCCAATTCTCCAAAGAAATCCCGGACAGCATGGACGCTCTCGGCCGTCATCGGCAGCAGCCAGGAGCATTGCTCCGCGTCCCAGCGCCTGCCGGGTATGGATTTAATATGCTCGATCCAGGATTTCTTGTCATGCGGCACGAAAGCCTGAATCCACTCAGGAGAAGATTGTAATAAGATCAAGCGGTTGCCCACTACTATCCGGTAGGCGCCTCCGTATTGGGTTACCGTGTGAAACTCCGGCTTGATGCTGGAAACCAGGGCAGGGCTTTCTGGTAGTTGCGAAGCGGCCGGCCGGCCGGCCGCCGGCTCGGGGTATTGAAGCTCGGTGTGAGTTCGGTGTGCATGCTCGCTTCTCTGCCTGGACAAGCCCTCCAATGGCTGTATATCCAACTGGCCGCCAAAGCAGTCTTTTAAATGCTGCAGGGCTTCTTCTGTAAAGGGAATATGCCAGCATCCGTGCGTCCGGCTCCATTGCCGGCCGGGGATGCTTTTGACCTTACCGGCGGCAGCCCAGTCTTTGTGGGGAAGTTCAACTTTTATCCGGTCTTCTCCCCGATGGTGCAGGGGGCGCGCTGTAATGGATAATTTCATAAAGATTTGGAGGTTTATTTATTCTCAATGCTGTGAATTTCCAAAAAAATAAAACCACAATCAACTGTTTTTCAATAATTTAAATAATTATCCAATAATTAACGGTTAACAACCGTTAACAACGGATCATCATCCGATAAAAACAATTATCTTTATCAAGCCATCCAACGCTTCCAAAAATGAACAGACAGTGTGAACAATGTGGCAACCCGCTGGCAGGCCGAAGCGATAAACGCTTTTGCAGCGTGAAATGTAAAAATGACTTCTACTCCTCCCAGCGCCGGGAAACGCGATTCGCAACCCGGGAGGTAGACCAAATCCTCCACCGAAACCGGGAGATCCTGCAAACCATCATGGGGGAAAAACGAAACAAAATGACGATCGCCCGGCTGGAACTCACCCAAATGGGGTTTAATTTTGATTTCATTACTGGCATCTATACCAACAAACAAGGAAAGATGTATCACAACGTCTACGACTTCGCCTGGATGGCCTTTTCTACGCAGGAAATCCTCATCGTGCGAAGGAAAGGGGGGTGATTGTTTTCGTAACTATTCAGCAATTGGCGATTAGCTGTTGGCTATTGGCGTCCGATGCCCATAAAAATGGGATATAAGCTTAAGCTACCGGTTTTTTGCTTAACATGCCGGCCTTAAGGGCAGACGTTTGCTAACCGCTAACCGCCAAAAGCTAACTGCTGAATAGTTACTTATTTTCCATATATTTCCACCAGTTTCCATGTATACCCGTCAAAGAAGGCCATTAACCAATATTGTTTATGAAACCAATCCGCCACACTCTTCTCCTCCCATTCCGGCTTTCCAGATGGAGCACTTTCATCCATGCAGCAGCCGGGCTCCTTTTTCTCACCACCCTGTTTGCCTGTAAGACACCGGCGCCCGCCACCCAGGAGACGGCGCCAACAACTTCCTACACCCCTGCCCTGCCCACCCCCGAGCGCGAGTTCCGCGCCGCCTGGGTAGCCACCGTAGCCAATATCAACTGGCCGAGCAAGCCGGGGTTGCCGGTAGCACAGCAAAAGGAGGAAGCCATCACCCTGCTCGACCTGTTGGCCGATCACAACTTCAACGCCGTCATCTTCCAGGTGCGGCCGCAGGCAGACGCCCTCTACTCCAGCGCGCTGGAACCCTGGTCGTACTACCTCACCGGCGAGCAGGGCAAAGCGCCGGAACCTTTCTACGACCCGCTCCAGTTCTGGATCGAGGCGGCCCACGCGCGCGGCCTCGAGCTGCACGCCTGGCTCAATCCCTACCGGGCCCACCATACAGTCGGCGGGGAGATCACCGACTCTTCCATCGTCCGTCAAAAGCCGGAACTGGCGCTGGAACTGGCCAACGGTATGTGGTGGCTCGACCCTACGCTGCAAGGAACCCAGGACCAATCCCACGATGTGGTGATGGACATCGTGCGCCGCTACGACGTAGACGGCATTCATTTCGACGATTATTTCTACCCGTACCCTTCTTACAACAATGGACAGGATTTTCCGGATAGCCTCAGCTGGCGGGCCTACCAGTCAGAAGGGGGAGGATTGTCGCGTGACGACTGGCGGCGGCAGGCCGTCAACCAGTTCATTCAAAGAGTATACCAAAGCATCAAAGCCGAAAAACCGCAGGTTAAATTCGGGCTGAGCCCCTTCGGCATCTGGCGGCCCAACTACCCGCCCTCCATAAAAGGGTTCGACCAGTACGGCCAGCTCTACGCCGACGCCCGCCTCTGGCTCAATGAGGGGTGGATCGACTACTGGACGCCCCAGCTGTACTGGCCCATCAACCAGATCCCGCAGAGCTTCCCGGTGCTGCTGGGCTGGTGGAAACAAGAGAATACCCACGGACGCCACCTCTGGCCGGGCATGAGCATCGGGCGCATTAAAGGAGAAAAAGGAGCGGACGAGGTGATCAACCAGATCATGGTTACCCGCGGGATGATACCCGAAGCGCCGGGCCACGCTCACTGGAGTATCGGCGTGCTGCAACGCAACGACAGCTTGCTGCAGGCCATCGCCCAGGGGCCCTACCGAAAGGCGGCCCTGGCGCCTCCCTCGCCCTGGCTGGACCAGGCCCTGCCGCCGGCGCCGGAGGTGGACATGAATATGGAAATGCAGGAAGATCAACTGATGGCCAGGGTGTTTCTTACCGAACCTGGCCAGGCCTTCCGATGGGTGGCCTATTTCCGGCATGGCGGCGAGTGGGATTACCACATCATCAATTCGGGAGAGCCCAGTACCCTTATTCCGTTGTTCAAAGTGAAACCGGGCGTTCTACCTAAAGAAAAACCCGCCGAGCTGCCTGCCCCTGAGGCTGTTTACGAGCCGCTGGCCGAGCTCTACGTCACCGCCGTGAGCCGCAGCGGCAATGAAGGGCTGCCAACTGCCATAACACTGCCGGCATTCGCCTTCGATCTGGCGCCGCCCGTGGCCTCCCTCTTCCCCGAGCCGAAGCCGGAGCCTATGGAGGCGACAGGGCCAAAACTCCCGAAACCTAAAGTCCGGCTCGGCGTCGAGGTGCTGCTCAGCGAGCAGCTCGATCTTATCCGCGGCAAGCGGGTGGGATTGATCACCAACGCCTCGGCGGTGGATGGGCAGCTGCGCAGCACCATCGACTTGCTGGCCGAAGCGCCGGGGGTGGAGCTGGCCGCTCTGTTCGGCCCCGAGCACGGCGTGCGGGGCGCCCGGGAAGGCCGGATCCAACAGGAGGGCGAGCCGGACCCTAGAACGGGTGTGCCCGTCTACAGTTTATACGGCGATGGCTATGCCCCCAAAAAGGAGTGGCTGGATAAGATCGATGTACTACTCTTCGACATCCAGGGGGTGGGCGCCGCCTGGTACACCTTCAAATACACGATGTCCTACGCGATGGAGGCCTGCGCCAGGGCGGGCATCCCCTTCGTAGTGCTCGACCGCCCCAACCCGCTGGGCGGCGAGGTGGTGGAAGGCCCTTACCTCAACCTGGCCAGCATCTTCCGCCACCGCCTGCCCCTGCGCCACGGCATGACCTACGGCGAGCTGGCCCGGATGTGGAACGAAACGGAAGGCTTCGGCGCAGATCTCACCGTGGTGCCCATGAAAGGCTGGAAGCGCAGCATGCTGTGGGACGACACCGGCCTGTTCTGGGTGATGCCCTCTCCCAATATGGGTACTTTTGAAACGGCGGTTGTCTACCCCGGCCAGTGCCTGTTCGAACGAACCAACCTTTCGGAAGGGCGCGGCACTGCCAAACCCTTCCTGCTCACCGGCGCCCCCTGGATCGACGCCGAAAAGGCCGCCGATGACCTCAATGGCCGCAACCTGCCAGGCGTAGCCTTCCGCCCCGCTTACTTCATTCCCAACATTGAATCTACCCGCGCCAACCCGCGGAACAAACCCTGGAACGAACTCTGCGGCGGTGTAGAGATCATGCTGACAGACCCGGCAGCCTACCGCTCGGTGAGCACCGCCCTGCACATCTTCGATGCCTACCGCAAGGCGGGTTCGGGAGTGCTACAGTGGGCGCCGCCGGAAGTAATCAGGCGGTTGGAGGAGCCGGGAGTGACGGTGGAAGAGGTGGTGGAGGCCTGTCAAAAGGAGATAGAAGGCTTCCTGGAGACGCGGGAGCGGTTTCTGATCTACCGGTAAAGAGGTGTTCGGGGGGACACTCGGGGAACGGCGGGGTTCGCTGTTCGGTTGTTCGCTATTCGGCAGGACGCTCGGGGAACGGCGGGGTTCGCTGTTCGGTAGGACACTCGGGGAACGGCGGGGTTCGGTATTCGGAAGTTCGGTATTCGACAGGACCCTCTGCGAACTTGCGAACTGCGAACTTGCGAACCTGCGAACCGCGAACTTGCGAACTGCGAACCCGCGAACCGCGGCGGGCCCCTCTGCGAACTGCGAACTGCGAATAGCGAACCGCGAACCCGCGAACCGCGAACCCGCGAACCGCGGCGCCTGGCGGGGCGCCGGGGGGCCGTTCTTGCTGAACCATGTATTCAGCCGGCAGGTGAGAAGGGGTTCCAGCGGAAAAAAGCCTACAAAATTTTGCGTCAGGCTTATTTCAGGCCCCATGCTGAATAGTTGCCCGGTCCATTTCACCACCCCATTGCCCGTTCCACAGATGGATTGTTTTCTTTATGGCTTATCTGTTTTCTTATTCTTCTTGATGCTCTTTACCATTTTCCCAAATGCCTTGTCCTTCCTGCGCCGTTCCGCCACCGTGGATTCGTAGTGCTCTTTTTCCCGTTCCATCTTCAGGTAATTTTCAAGCGCCTCTTCGTCCAGCTCTCCGCATGCTACCGCAGCCAATACGACGCAGCCAGGTTCGTTGGTATGGGTGCAGTCTTTGAACTTACATTCCTTTGCCAGCTCAACGATGGCCTGAAATGTCATTTCCAGGCCGCCGGCCGAATCCGCAATGCCTACTTCTCTCATTCCCGGGTTGTCAATTAAGACCCCTCCGCTGGGCAGCACCACCATTTCCCGGTGGCTGGTGACGTGTCGGCCTTTGCTCGTACTTTCACTGATGGAATTGGTTTTCATCAGCTGCCGGCCGGAAAGGTTGTTGATCAGCGTTGATTTCCCTACGCCCGATGAACCCAGCAGGCAATAGGTTTTCCCTTTTTCGATCCATTGGTTCAGCTCCGGATATCCCTTTCTGGTTTCATTGCTGATCGGGATCACCGGCACTTCGCCGGCCCTCGCCCTGACGCTTTCCACCAGCGCATTCAACTCCGGTTCACTGATCAGGTCGATCTTGTTGAAGAGGAGGATGGGCTCTACGTTAGAAGCATTGCAGATGGTAAGGTACCTTTCGATCCGGTTGATATTAAAGTCCCAGCCGACTGCCTGGACGATAAAAGCATAGTCGATATTGGTGGCAATAACCTGTTTCTCACCATGTTTGCCTACCGCCCTCCTTTCTATCCTGTTCTTTCGGGGAAAAATGCCGTGGATCAGTGCCTTCTGTTCGTCATACACCTGAATGGCCACCCAATCACCGACAACGGGAAAGCCCGCCCTTTCCTGCGCCGAATACCTCAAATGGCCGATCAGCTCCGCGTCAAATTCGCCTTCGGCCGTTTTGACGCCATATCTTTCCTTGTGTTCGGAAACAACCCTTCCGACTTCAAAAGCATCGAGGCGTTGCTCTCGCCGGTAGTTTGCCAATTCGATAGTATATCCCAGATCTTCGAGTGTCATTTTTCAGTATGGTATGAAAAGGCAACATACTTTTTTAAATCTTTGGATTTCATGTCATTTTGATTTTGGCGGATCGCCTTCAGCAAGACAGTGATGGAATTACCACCACATTCTAAAAATTCCCATCAACTTGTTTTCCTTGTGGGCAGGCTATATTTTTTCAAAAACCAGCCGATAGTGGTCCATGATCTCCTTTTCAAAACACACCCGGTTGGGGCTTATTCTAAAGACTTCCACCTGATGCCTGAATTCTTTATCCATTATGTACCTGGGCAGAAGCGACAAATACAGCCAGTACTTTTTCAGGTTAAAGGCCCGGAATTTTTTTCTCCATTGCCCTATGGTCTCAATATAATCCAACCGGCCGCTACTCTGAGAGATCAATTTAAAATGAGGACTGGCGTTCCTGATCACCATCTCAGGGCCGTAGGGAAGCCAGGAGCCCGGAAATTCCTTGACCATTAATGCACAAACGTGAGCGGCGGAGCCCTTGGGCGCATGGACATCCAATTCTTCAAAATCGACCATGTTCTTGCTGAAAGTCATGGTCTGCATATAAAACCGGCCTCCCTTTGGCAACAGGTTGTAAAGGGTTTGAAAAAAATCGCGGTATACCTTCTCTTGCTTTCCCGCTTTCCATTCTTCAACCGAACAAAAATGCTCCAACCCACCGATGCAGGTGATGGCGTCGAACGTTCCAAAGTCCTCCGGCTTGACATAGCGGCAATCTTTCACCAGTATATTCAGCCCGTTTTTCTGGCAGGCATCGGCTTGCCCCTGCGACAAGGTCAGGCCTATGCTTTCCGCTCCTCTTTCCTCCTGGATATACCTGGAAAAAGGGCCCCAGCCACAGGCCATATCCAACACCTTACTGCCTTTTTTAATGTGCAGGCTATCAGCTATGAATTGGTGTTTGGCCCTTTGAGCATCTTCCAAAGACATCGAAAAATCGCCGTCGTACTTGGCGCCACTGTAGTCCCCTGTTTCTCCGACACTCAACCGGAATATTTCGTCAATCGTAGTATAGGTAAAATCTAAGTCTCTTTGTTCCGCCATTTTTTTGTTTGTTTAAGGATATTGTAACTATTCAGCATCGTGGTGATTTGACCCCTCAAGCAAAATTTTGTAAGCCACCCTTCCCCTTCCAAGGGGAATGAGAAGGGGTTCCAGCGGGAAAAAGTCTACAAAATTTTGCGTCAGGCGTATTTCAGACCCCATGCTGAATAGTAACAGGATATTTATAACAAGATAGCTCACGCGCTTCAGACCTCCTCATTTTTCACCCCTTATCCTCAGATGATCGGCACCTAATTTAGGTATTATGGTATTCCGGCATTATGGTTTTGCGGGCAGGCAGTGGCAGCGCCTCTGTGAGCCTCCGGCCGCAATACCGGGACACCATAAAACCGAAATACCTAAGAGCGTGTTGGGATTTTGTTTTTGATGCCGAAAATGGCCAGATTTGGGTTCTCACGAAGTTATTTTTGAGCTTCGTAGCAGGGCTACGGGGCGAAAAAATAGCGAAGTGAGGTTCCATAGATGGCTATTTGCAGGCCAAAGGATAAAATCCCAACACGCTCTAAATAGCTACGATGATCGTATCCTCCACTATGAATATAGCATTATTGTTCAGGTCAAAAAAACCAAATTCATTGGTTAGAAATGGCATATCTAATTTATTTCAGAATGTGTTAAAATTTCACCCACTTCTGCCGCCCACCCTCTACCACCAAAACCCGTCTGTCCTTTCCCACCTCAATGACCTCCTCAAACTGAGGCGCCACCACTACCCTACCCCGCTTATCGATTAGCCCCCACTTGCCATTCACCCAGCTCGAATACTCCCCATCGGTTTGGGTTTCACAATCCGGACAGACCGGAGCGTAGCCATTTTCGAACGGGCGGGCCGCAGTGTACTGTGGCTGGATCATGGCCTGGCCCGTTTCTTCGTCGGCATAACCGATTTTACCGTTGTCTACGATTCGGAAATAACCGTCAGCGGGGTAATCCGGGCCATTGTCATAAGGAAATATTTCGTACAACATCTCGCCCTTTTTATCCAGGGCTACGAAGCCGATACCGGGCTTTAACACAATGGTATAGTCTTTGGAACTATCGGAAAAAACCGGGATGTGGGCTTCTTCTTCAACCCTTGCATCCGCTTCGCCGGCTTTGACGGATGAAAGGGCTTCCTGCTCTTTGGTAGCATCTGCGCCCTTGGGGGAACAGCTAAAGGCTGGCGATAGGAGGATCAGCAAGCAATACAAAAATTTCGATTTACCCATCTTTTTGATTTTTCCTTAATGTACAACAAAGATAAGAATGAGACAAAACCATTTTCTACGCCGTTATTCTTCTCCGGGCCCTTACCACTTACCCGCCATTTCCGTCCACCTACCGACTATCCCCTACCCGCTGCGGCGCCCTCCTTCCTTTTTGGCTATTTCCCCTCCATCTTTGCATAGAATCATCACAAAACTCAAAGATCATGACAAAGCATACTGCAACGGCCCCGAACCTGAACCTCGATCCTAAGACCTTTAAGCCTTTGTTCCAAACTAAGCCAATGAAACACGCCGCCGCCATGGCCCTCAATTGGGCAATTATCCTGGCGGCCATGTACCTGTGCAACCGGTACTTTCACCCCATAGTCTATTTTGTTACGGTAATTGTCATCGGCGCCCGGATGCACGCCCTGGCCATTCTGATGCACGACGCCACCCATTACCGGTTCCTGAAAAACCGAAAGTGGAACGACCTCATCACCAATGTCACCACAATGTATCCGTTGTTCACTTCCCTGGAACAGTACCGCCAGAACCACCTCCGCCACCACAAGCACCTGAATACAGAGCACGACCCGGACTGGGTGTCCAAACTGGGTGTGGAGGCCTTTCAGTTTCCCAAAACCAAGAGGGAATTTCTGTTGATCGTTTTGTCTTATCTCACCCTGTACCGCGGCGTCAGGGACGCCATCTGGTTCCTGAAGCGGTTTAGCGCACCTCAGAAAAAACAATCGGCAAAGGGTGGGGATAAGCTGGCCCGGCTGACCTTTACCATCCTTCTTTTTAGCGCCCTTACCGTTTTGGGGTTGTGGAAATATTTCGCACTGTATTGGGTGATCCCCTACCTGTCCACTTTCTTCATGTTCCAGTACGTCCGCAGCGTAGCCGAACATTTCGGGGAACTGGAGCACGACCACGCCCTCACTTCCTCCCGGACGGTCAAGGCCACCGCCCTGGAGCGGTTTTTCTTCGCCCCGCACAATGTGGGCTACCACCTGGAGCACCACCTGTATCCCGGCGTGCCGTTCTACAACCTGCCTGCCCTTCACCAATTGTTGATGCAGGAGGCTGAATACAAGGGTAAGGCGCACGTCACGCAGGGGTATTGGAAGGGGTTGATGGAGGAGTTGGGCGGGTAGAGGTAGACGCTGAAGCCGGTGAAGCGGGCTGTTGGTTCGCAGGAGTATTACTTGGTAGTGGGTTAATACAGCGGGCCTGGAGAGCCTGCCCTGCAGAATTGCGGGGCCCCCTCTCCATTTCCACTACAGTTTCAACGGATTTAACCCACTGCCAAATGATCAATTCATTTTCACCAGTTTTCCGACTGCCCTGTTTTCTTGAGATTGAATTTGAATGATCATCACGCCCCTGTCATACGGAGTAAGATCTAATTCGTATTGTTCCAGGCTTTCCGGCAATTTTATTTGCCTCACTTTTTTCCCATCCACTGTAAAGAGTGTGATCACACAGCCGTTTTCTTTCAGGATGTTGGTCCTGATACTAACCCACCCTTGAGCTGGGTTGGGATAAATAGTCAAATCCACAGAAGGATCATTACAATCTATTTGCCCTTCATATTCGTAAAGGATGCTGAGCCCAACCGTCTCCGAGCCCGTTCGGTAATCCTGCCTTTCCAGGAGGCCGTTGCAATAATAATAATTGTTAATCAGGGTAGTGTCAATCTTTTCAATGGCGCCAGAATAATCATACGAAGTGCCAATTCTTGTCCATTTCAATACTTTATCCGATTCGTCTAAAAGGTAAAGGTGTTGGACAATGTTTCTCTTTCTCCACTCTCCAGTGAGATCGTCCTTAGTATAATACTCTGATTCCGTGATCAACCCTGCCGGGTGATCATACTTGTTTCTTTGTAGATGGTCAGATCCAAAATCAGTATAGGAGTTATAATAAGCGATCAACCGATCCTGGGCATCATACAACCTTTCCCGCCTGCCTAAGAAATACCACATCGAATCCGTTCCATACTCCTCAAATAGCTCCAATTCGCTTGTATCTGTCCGAATCCTGGCCACCCTTCTCAAAGGGGTAAAGAAACTCTGAATCCAATCCTGGCGGTTTTTCCATGGCTTGGCCGAATCAAATTCATTGGCGAAGATGACCTTTTCAATTTCTTCCTCGCTATAATACCGAGCTCGTTCCTGCTCAACCAACAATCCATTCTCATCATACGTACATTCGACCTTCCTTTTCAATTCAACTGATCCATCTTCCGAGTTTGTGCCGTAATGCCGTATCTCTTTCACTCTGTTACCCTCATAATCTCTTTCCATTCGGGCGTACTCCAGAAAATTCTGCTGGCTGGTATCCCAATAACTGGTTGTTTCCTCCACCACATTATCTGACCCATCATATTGATACTGATATTTGGTTTGTTGGTAGAGCGCTCCTGTCTCGGCATCAAAATTCTGGTAAGTTTTGCTGCTGATGTTTTGTCCGTAGAGGGCCTGAAATAAAAAAATGAACCCGGCCGTTAGTTTCATTGTTTTCATAGCTTATATTTTTTAGAATTTCGAAACAGGCGGTTCCAAAACTCCTCTAATATAAGCTTTTTGACATTGTTGTCCAAAGCCTTGCATTTCTATATATGCCAAAGTATTTCTGCCCAGGCTCCTTTCAGAATCCACCCACACTGGCCGCCCCTTTCAAACTTCGTTTTTTCAGAAAAATCGTGATTGCCATAGCCACCCCCGCCGCCACCAGCAAGGCGGTAAAACTCAGCTTCAAACTATCCAACCTGGACAGAAAACCCAGAAAAGCCGGGCTAATCAGAAAGCCCACATACCCAAAGCCGGCGACGAAGGAGATACCCTCCGCCGACGAGACGCCCTCCGTTTTTCCGGCCAGCCGAAACAGCTCCGGGATGATCACGGAAAACCCTAAGCCCACCAGGCCGAACCCGATCAACGCGGGAGCGAGTTGCGCCATCAGGATGCTCAGAAAACCCGACATGCTGATCAAACAGCCTCCAATAATAATGGCGGTTGCTCCAAAACGCTTGCTGATGCCGTCCCCGAAGAACCGCCCCAGGGTCATCGTAGCCGAAAATATAACAAAGCCCAGCCCGGTAGTCCGTTCGGAAGCGATCAAAACCACCTCTTTCAGGTACAGTTTGCTCCAGTGTTCGATGGCGCCTTCGCTGCCCATGATCAGGAAGGCGATCAGGGTAAGCCCCAGCAGCGGCTTCAGCAACCCGATTTTAAACGGCTGCTGCTGTCGTTCCACCTTTTTTCCGGGTATATTCAGGTACGCTTTGGCCAACAGCATATTGGCCAGTATTACTCCGGCTATTACCCAAACCATGTGCGTAAGCGGCGCTTCAAACCAGGTGATCACCAGGCTGCCGAGCCCGCCGCCGATCACGCCCCCCAGGCTGAAGAACCCATGGGAGGCCGACATGAAGTGGACGTCGTCTTCCTGCTCTATTTCCGATACCAGCGCATTCATGGCGATATCGGTGAGGCAGGCGAACGTGCCGGCAACGTAAAGCGCGGCGCAAAGCAACGGGTAACTGAAAGCGGCCAGGGGCAATAAGAACGCCACCGAACAAATAACAATACCGGCGAGCGTCGTTTTCCCCAAACCCAACCGGCCGATAAAGGCCGACGAAACAGGCACCATGGAAAGGGTGCCCAATGCAAAAAAGAAGAGGGCAATACCGACCTGGCCGTCATCCAAACTGAGTTTTTCCTTCACATAAGGAATGTACAACACCCAGGTGCCAACCAGGATATTGAGGGAGGCAAACACCCAGGCGGGGGCGAAGTAGCGAGGGTTGGATAGAATCAGTTGGAGGGATCTCATGGAGTTAAAGATAGGCCAAAAAACTATCTTTGCTTTTTCCTATCTTTACTACTATGAAAAAGTACCCCATCGGCATACAAGATTTTCGCGAGCTCCGGAAAGGGGGATATCTTTATGTTGACAAAACCAAAAAGATCGCTAAAGTGATCGAATCCGGGAAATACTACTTCCTCTCCCGACCCCGTCGCTTTGGCAAATCTTTGCTTATTTCCACCCTTAAGTATCTGTTCCAGGGCGAACGGGAACTGTTTGAGGGCTTGTGGCTAGAGGGAAAATACGATTTTCAACCGCATCCTGTGCTGCATTTTTCATTCAGTACCCTGGGGTATAAGGACATCGGACTGGAGGCCGGGCTGTACCAGGCGCTCGACAATAAGGCCGCGGAGGCCGGGTTCACCCTTACCCAAAGAGGCCTCGGGCCCCGTTTTCAGGAACTCATCCAGCGCCTGGGAAAAGGTGAGCAAAAGGTAGTGCTGCTCATCGACGAATATGACAAGCCGCTGGTGGATTATATTGACACCCCTGATAAAGCCGGGGAAAACAGAGAAATACTCAAAAACCTTTTCTCCGTACTGAAGGATTCAGATACTTTTCTTCGGTTCTTCCTGATCACCGGCGTGTCCAAATTCAGTAAAGTTTCTCTGTTTTCTGACCTGAATAACCTGGAAGACATCACCCTGGCGCCGGCTGCCGCTACCCTCACTGGTTACACCCAGGCCGAGCTGGAGTTGTACTTTGAAGAACCGCTCCGGGAACTGGCCGAAGCGGAAAGGGTGGATTCCAACGCGCTCCTCGAGAAAGTGCGCCTGTGGTATAACGGCTATCAATGGCACGGGCCGGAAAGGCTTTACAACCCCTTCTCCATCCTGAATCTGGCTAAACAACAGCGGTTCGCTAATTTCTGGTGGGAGACGGGCACGCCAACTTTCCTGATCAAAAAACTCAGGGAGGGCTTCCACTACAACCTGAACCAACTCGAAGCGAGTAACGTCATGTTCGAAAGCTTCACCCTGGACAACCTCAACTGGCTGGCGCTGCTCTTTCAAACCGGCTACCTCACCATCCAAAGCTATGATCCGGAGGACCGGCTGTACACCCTCGACTACCCCAACCTGGAAGTGAAGGATACCATGCACCAACACCTGCTGGCGGCATTTCGCGAGGCGCCTTACACTGAAAGCTACCCGGTGCTCATCCAGATCAAACGGGCGTTGGAAAAGGGGAATCTCGAACGTTTTATTGAGCTGGTCGACACGTTGTTTTCCTCCATTCCTTACCAGATTTTTTTACAACAGCAGGAAGCCTTTTTTCACGCCATCCTGCATTTAAGCTTTTCCGGGATCGGGCTGCTGGTGCAGTCTGAAGTAAGCACCGCCAAAGGGCGGGCCGATACCGTCGTCCACACGAAAAGCCGGATTTATGTCATGGAGTTTAAGCTTGACGGATCCGCAGAATCGGCCCTGCAACAGATTCGGGAGAAGCGCTACGGCAACCCCTTCCTGGGCCAGGAAAAAGAGGTCGTTGCTTTAGGAGTAAATTTCAGCTCGGCCGAGAAGGCGGTGGCGGAATGGAAGGCGGTGCCTTACGGGGAGTTATTGGTGGAAGGGTGAATAGGAAATAACGCCTTTCGTCCTTTCATGACTTGAATTTATTGTGAAGTTATCTCCTCATTAATTAAGCTATTGCCTTTCAAATAAATACAAGAATTTTTCAAATCCAGTATCATATTGAACCGCTTTAAAACCGCCCCTCCCATGACACTCATTTTTTGCCTGCCTATGGAGCCCTCAAAGAACCCCACCGGAAGATCTGAAAGCGTCGTGTTTCCAAGAGTAAACGAAGGCAATATCGCTTTTTTCGTTTTCAATATATTGCCATAGGAATCCTTCAGCTCACTTTGCTCAATAATTTCCAGTTGGCTTCCAATGTTCTTCTCGCGCACAAATTCGTCATCCAATAAAAGGGCGCCCCCATAACCGGAATGGATTAAAAACCGGTTTTTATACTCGTTTTCCCCAATCCTGATCGTGCCTTCAATGAATAGAAAGCCATTCTCCATAATGAGGTTTAGTCTTTCATAATCTTCGCCGGTCTCCGGAAGGGAAGCGTGAATAACCATAAAGTTCTCATCGAAATTGATTTCTATTACTTTATCCTGAAACAAGTCGGGCCCGAATTTCCCGTCCGTCATCGGGCCGGAATGTTCATTTTCCCAAACGGTTAATTGCTCCCAATGGAGGTTGCCTATTTGCAGGGAGTTATCGTCGCTGTATCTCGAGGCATGTTCTCCGCCCCAGCTTTTTACGGTATCTGCCTGGTTCAGCTTCAAACTAGACAGTTTTTCTGCGACTTCTCTTATTATCGTTACCGAGCTGGCGGCGGTGTGAAACATCAATTGTACTGTATCCTTCCCATTCAGGATAGCTTGTATGGAGATGTTGTTATGCCCGGTTAAGATAAAAGGGATTGTATCCCCTTCCGGCAATACCAAATTGAGGCGCTGTAAGCTGTCCGTCACGACAGCTTCCGGCGCCAGGTAAGAGATATCGGATATTTCCTGGTGGCTAAATGTATCGGCCGATTCCTGTGCCTCCAGATTGCCGAAAACCAGGATAGCAAATATTAGAAGGGAGGTGTTTTTCATATTGTTGTTGGTTGTTGTTGGTGAATTAATCTATTGGGCTGGCGATCAGGATGATCGCGCCACGAGCATTCGGGCTGGCGATCAGGATGATCGCGCCACTATTGTGTTGGGTTCTTTTCTTTTTTGTCATTTGGGCTGGCGATCAGGATGATCGCGCCACGAGGGGTTATACTCCTCGGCATACTTCCTCAACCTGTCCCAATCCTCTTCAAAAAAATCCCGGATCTGCTTCAGGTCTTCCTTTGGCGTCAAAGGTTCATCCGGTACGACAAAGGAGGGCGCCAACTGTGCCGGGTAAAGGATGCCGTAGCAGGCCAGCAGCCGCCCCCGCCGTTGCAGCCAGTGCAGGAGGGGCTGGGTGGAAAACTCCGGCGGCTTCTCCCCAAAGATGTTGCGCGCCACCGAGCGCATGATGCGCAGCTGCTTTTCGCTGTAGGAGCGGTGCACCGGTGCGAGGGAAATATCGGCCCGGTTGTAAGTGACACCGCAGAAATCGGCGATCTTGTCGAAGAAGGCCCAGGCATCCTCCTTGAGTTCATCGTGGAAAAGCACCAGGGGCTTCGTGCCGAAGTATTTCTCCAGAATTTCCAGGTTGGTGTAGAAAGTGACATGTTTGATCTTCCACAGGCCCCTGTCGTTCTCCACGTCGAAGAACTCGTCGAAGGGCAGGTAGCCGCCATTTTTGATGTAGCGGCGGTACTGGGAGGCAATCCAGCCGTCGTGCCGCCGGAAGATGATGATGGGGCGGGCGTTGGGGTAATAGGACGAAAACCACTTCACCTCGTCCTCCAGTTGCTGGTCGAACTCCCGGGAGAGGAAGTACTTATCGTAGTTCGTATCCTTTATGATCTTCGGGCTGCGGCGGTAGCGGGTGCTTTTGATGTAATGGATGCCCTTCAGTTTGGGAAAAAAGCGGTGCTGCAGGTAGGTGGAGGCCACCTTACCCAGGCCAACGTGGAAGTAGATTTCGGGTTGTTTCATTTTTTTCTTTTTGCGCGGGGCTTTTCTGTTTGTCTGCAGGGAAGCATCAAAGCCCCCGCAAAAATAGGCTTTCGGGCGGGTTTTGGGCAAGTTCTTTGCTCAATTCCGTGAAAATTCGGAGCGCCATTCCACGTCACCGCTTATCACCCCTTCACCTTGCCTGCCCCTCTCCAAGTCAATGCCCCTTATGCGCCTCCCCCTCCCATTCTCCGACGATACGCTCCCGGAGTCACCCCTTCCACCTTCTTGAACGCCCGGTTGAAGGTAGCCTTGGAGCCGAAGCCCGCTTCGTAGGCCAGGCCCAGCAAACTAAGGTGCCCATATTTCGGATCGGATAGCCTCTGCTTAAATTCCCGAACTCGATGGTGGTTGAGCAAATCATAAAAGGACGTGTTCCTATGACTTTTCAGGTATTCGGAAACGGTAACACTGGAAACCCCCAACCTGTCCGCCAGCCCGCTGAGACTAAGTTCCGGGTCCGTATGTATGCCATCTGTTTCGAACAGGCGGTCCAGACGGCGCCCCAGGTCTTCCAACGCAGTAGGCGTGGCCCCATTCGCAAAATGCACGGAGGCAGGCACCACCAGCTTGCGCACCCAGTTCAACTCTGTGAGGCCGAACAGGATCAGAAAGCAGAAGCAGAGAAGGTACAACGCCATGTCCAGGTAGAAAAAGCCAGGCATCAGACTCTGCCAGAAGGCAGGCAGGAAGGTCATGATCAGCAGGTCGGTGAAATTGTAGATCAAATAACCGTAAACGATCAAAAAGAATAGCCAGTATCTTTGTCGAACCTTCACCTGCCGGAAATGGCCATTGCGAAAAAGTTGCAGGCAAAGCATAAAGTAGAACAGGATCATACCGTATTCCAGTGCCGTCACCACCCGGAGGTAGCTCTCCCCGTTCCAGACGCCTCCATAACTCCTGAGGAAGGAAAGAAACATCAGCCCTACCGGAAGGGCAAGGTGTGCCATCAGCTGCCGCCGGCTGCCCTCCCCAATCAGGGACAGTAGAAAGAGGTAAAAAACCGGCCCGTAAAACTGGCGGGTAGACAAGCCGTTCAGGAATTCATACACTGCCCCGTATCCGAGATAGGAAAATGCGAAATATTTGGTGCTCCCCAGGAATATCAGAATGAGCACGCCCAGGTACCGGCTCGAGCGGTTGGCGTTGAACAGGTTCAGCCCACACACCACCACCGTCTGAATCGCCACCAGAAAGGTGGCCCCTTCGAACAATCCATTTCCGTTCATGATAAAAAGAAGTCTCATTCGCTTAATGAGGCTTCAAGATAGGTCCTTTTGGGTTATGTTGTAGCTCCAAAGCTTGTTCAGCGGCTCTCTGAGGCCTCAGCGATTGATCGTTTTGAACCGCGGAGGACGCAGAGGAGCGCAGCGGAGCAAAGGCTTGCCCAAAAGAGAAGAACCTGTACTTCGCTCTGCGTTCCGCCGCCATCTCCGCGGTAATTAATTTAGCCGAAAAAACTATTCTATATATTATCAACCGTTACTATTTAGCATAAGGCTATGGATGCCTCTGGTGCGAAATTTTGTAAGCAAACCTTCCCCTTTCAAGGGGAATGAGAAGGGGTTCCGGCAAAAAAAGCCTACAAAATTTCGCGCCAGGGGTTAAATCACCATGATGCTGAATAGTTACTATCAACCTAAACCAACAAAGTAGCATTACCATGTACCGACACCTCCAAATATTTATCACAATAGCACTCTTGCTCAGCAGCCAGGCCATCCACGCCCAGCAACCCCTCAACCTCGATTTCGAAACAATAAGCCTTGAAGGCCCCGCCCGCCCCTGGGGCTGGACTTATTACCAAATGGCGCCCCATGCCGAGGCGGGGATGGACAGCACCGTAGCCTACTCCGGAAAGTACAGCTTCCGCATTACCGGGAAGGAAACGCCGGATGCCGCCACCGCCCATGCCTTCAACTACTGGATCGACCCCTGGGCACTGAAGGGAAAACAACTGGAACTGAAGGGGAGGCTGAGAACGGAGGCACTGAACGGCCAGGCCTTCATCACCCTGGAAACCTGGGGGGAAGCCGGAAAGCTGGGTGCGGATACGATGAATATTAACCCTACGCCCAAAGATCCTATAAATAAAAACTGGACCTCTTTCAGCCTGGAAATAAAGGTTGACTCCTCTGCGTACACCCTTTCGCTGACTGTTGGCCTGGCCGGCGCCGGAACTGCCTGGTTTGATGCCTTCGCTCTATCCGCCGATGGAGTAAGAATGGACGAAGTGCCCGTCGCCCCTGAATTCTCCACCGCTCAAATGGACTGGCTGGGCCAACAGGCAGCACCCTTGAAGAGAGTAGACGCTACCCCTAAAGGCGCCCAACCGGATTATTCCGATCTCGCTGCTTTTCGCCGGATCTCCGGTAGCGCCCAGCTCATCGCCCTGGGGGAATCCACCCACGGCACCAGCGAGTTCTTCCGCATTAAACACCGGCTGCTGGAATACGCAGTCAAGGAAATGGGGGTATCCGTTTTCGCCGTCGAGGCCAACCAACTGGCAGTAGAACAGATCAACCGATACGTCCTGTTTGGTGAAGGGGACGCCCGGACGGCCATTAAAGTGATGTTCAAAGTCTGGAATACCGAAGAAATGCTGGCCCTCATCGAATGGCTGCGCGCCTTCAACCTCGAAAATCCTGAGAGAAAAGTAGAATTCGTAGGCTTCGATATGCAGGACCCTCAACTGCCCATTGACAGCCTGCTGGCTTTCCTGGCGGGCTATGCCCCGGAACTGCTGCCTCCGATCGACAGTCTGCTAAGCCCTTACCGGGAAGCCTGGCGGCAACAGTACTACCCCGCCGGCCCGGATAGCGTTCGGCAAAATTGGGCAGATCATGCGAACCAGGCCTGGCAGCTAGTTTCTACTCAAAAGGAGGCTTGGCTACGGCAGGCTAAACACCACTCCGAAAAAAAACGGGTAGAATGGGCCATCCAGAACGCCCGGGTGATCCGCCAGGCCGCCCGTTCCGCTTTAGCCCAGGATATCGCCAGCCGCGATGAAGCGATGGCGGAAAACATCGGTTGGCTAATGGCTCAACGCCCGCCCGGCACGCGGATGGTCATTTGGGCACACGACTCCCACATCAGCCGGGTGGAAGGGCCCGACCCGTTGTACAACTACTTCCTGGGAGAATCCATGGGCGGCCACCTGGCGAAAAAATACGGCCACAATTATTGCGCATTCGGCCTTTCAACGTACAAAGGAAGCTACAGCGCCACGCTGAGCTTTAAAAGCCGCGACATGGCCCAGGTAGAGGCCTTCCCCTCTCCTGCCGGTAGCCTGGATGAAGCCCTGCATCGCATTGCTCTTAAAAACGGAGCACCCGGCGTACTGCTTGATCTACAGTCAGGACACACCCAGCCGTGGCTGCTGGAGCCCCGCCCTGTTCGCACCATCGGTTACATGGCTTCCGACTACAGTTATGAGGCCAAAATTGCGATCCCCTACCAGTTTGACGGGCTTATTTTTATCGATGAGACGAGTTATTCAAGGGTGATTGAGTGATAGGTTGGGTTGGTTGGTTGTTGGTTGTTCCGCATCCCTGCTACGCCCTTCAACCAACAACTTGCCTCAATCCTTCAACCCATACTTTTCCACCAACTCCTGATACCTGGATTCCTGTACGAAAGCATTATACGGCGGCTGAGAAGCAGGGATACTGTGGGCCTTGAACCCCTTTTGAAAAGCCACCTCCAGGTAGTAATAAAAGCTATCCACCTGCCCGGTAAAGGCGAAGGTTTCGGCCAGAGTGGAATAAGGGTAGCCCGTGGCCGGGTCAACAGCTATGGCCGACCTCACTTTATCCATGGCCAGGGCGTGCTCGCCGAGCATATTATGAGCCATGGCGGCCAGGTTGAACGCCTGTTGGCGTTTTTCCCCCTTCAGGTTATTGTATTGGCTGGCCGTTTGGAATATCTCCGTCACTTTCTTATAGTTCTTACTGTAATAATTGCCCTGCATAGCCACAGTGGCTACATAAGGGAGGGTGGGGTCCATCTCAAAGGCGGTATTGGCGTGCCGGATGGCCAGGGCGGTATCGGCGCGGGCAATGCTGGCCAGGGCGCGCACGATATACCCCTGAGCGTTCTCGCCGGCCATTTTTTCGGCTTTTTCCACTACTTCCAGCGCTTCGTCGATCGCCCCCCGGCTTATTTTGCTATCCGCCCAGCCAGACCAGGAATTGGGGTCGTTGGGCGCCAGAAGGGTAATTTGTTCGAAGGCGCTGTCGGCGGCATCGTACTGCCCCATTTTATGCAGGAGCCAGCCCAACCCGGTCCAGCGGTCTATATTTTCCGGATCAAGCGCTATGCCCTTCCGCATGGCCGCCACCGCTTCTTCCTGCCGGCCCAGCCCATTCAGCAGCCAGGCTTTTCGGATGTAACCCAGGGCAAAATCAGGATTGGAGCGGAGGGCATTTTCAAATTTCTCCAACGCTAGTTCAGGCTTACCTTGCTCCTCCAGAATACTGCCCCAGGCCAAATAGGCCCAATGGGCTTCCTGCGGGCGGCTGCGCAAGATGATGCGTACCAGCTCCAGCGCCTCGTCATTTTTACCTTGCTGGTACTTGACCACTGCCAGGCGGTAGGGGTCCGTATTGGTAATGATCAACTCCGCCCCGCGCCGCAGGAGGGAGTCCAGCGAGGCCTTCTCCCGGCCTTCTTCCACCCGCACCGTAGCGGAGTGCGTTGGATAACCAGTCATCCGCAATGTCAGCGCATATTCATCATCGAGCCGAGTAATCTCTCCATGAATCAGGTGGTTGGGCCGGCCGAACATCTCCCTCAGGTGGTAGGTGATGGACCGTAGGGAGACGCCGATGCCCATGACCGCAACGTTCAGGTCGGGCTGCTGGTTGCCCGCCAGCTGCAGGGAGTCTTCCTTCACCGAGCTGGCCAGGCCTTTGAGCGCCAGTACCTCGTCCTGCACCTTACGGGCGACCACCTCTCCTTTATAGCCGCTTTCTTCCAGCTGCGCCGGCACACTGAAGGATTCGAGCACATAACCCTGGTCCTGAAAAATACGGCTGGCCAGCACCATGGCTATGACGATCAGAAAAAGGGTGCCCAGTTTCAGGGCGATGGTCGCCAGGCGGTCCAGGCCGGTAGCCCAGCGCTCGAGCTGCACGGCGCGCTTCCAGTCCCAGTTGCGGACTTTGAAGGGATTGCGGTTTTGGAGGCGGAACCATTGGGTGATCTTGGGTAACATGGCCAAAGGAATTGTGTTGGTTGTGCAAATTAGTGATTTTCTGCATTTTTCCCATGCTATTGTTAATGCAACCATGCTATCTTTCCGCCGTAAAACTATTTATCTTTGGGTAACCATTCCACGCTCAGCAAATAAATGGGAAACGCCCTGAACAGCAATGAGCTTTATTTCTTACAAATTCCTTCGCCTGCTTCTTTCTCCGGCCATTTCACCGATAGCCTGCTTCACCTTAGAACACAGCACATGGCGCCCCCACCTCTCCCGGGCGCTAACCTTTTGTATGGGTTTGCTCCTTTTTACCCCGGCGCCCCTCTCCGGGCAAAAACATGCCGCTCCCGGGCAGGCCACCGGAGCAGGCCGGAAATATTCCGTAGAACAGCTCACCATTGAGCAGGGCCTATCGGATAACAACGTCAATGCCTGCCTTCAGGACCGGACGGGGTACCTCTGGTTTGGCACCCACGACGGCCTGAACCGCTACGACGGCTACTCCTTCACCGTTTACAAACACAGCCCAGGCGACTCTTCCAGCATAAGCAACAACAAGATCAACGCGCTGCTGGAAGACGAGGAGGGCTTCCTCTGGATCGCCACCGACGGGGGGCTCAACTGCTTTGACCCCCGGACGGAAACTTTCCGAAGTTTCCAGCATGATCCTGAAGATGAGAAAAGCATCAGCCACAACCAGGTAAAAACCTTCTGATAGATGAATCCGGGCTACTGTGGCTGGGCACCTTCAACGGATTGAACCGGTTCGACAAGTCCAGCCAAACCTTTTCCCGCTTCTGGCACCAGGCTACCCACCACCTGCCCTGGGAAAAGGAACCTACTCATATCGTGATTACCATCGGCTCATCAGCCGACAGTACCGGCTACTAATTGGATGGGTACGCAGGAATGGTACCTGATGCTTTTTGACCAGAAAGCGGGAACCTTCCGGCAAGTCCTGGTGGAGGAAAAGTACCGACAAAGGCATGGTACCTGATATCTACCGGATCGCCCCTCCTCAGGACGGCAAAAACTGGGTTGTGGCAGCTGACAAGCTTTATCAGTACACAGAGGATACCATCTTGCCTAGCCGGCACGAGCTCGGCGGCTTTGGTAAGCATCGGGCTCAATGGTTTCAGGCGCACCCTTTCCGGTGTTATTTGGCATCGAGCTGGCAGGGGTTATACGTCCTGGATGCCAATTTTCAGCAAACCAGCTTTTTTCTACCTGAAGGGCTCGCTCCTTTTATCCCAGCCCACAATTGGGCGCTGGGTACCTATAGAAGACCAGGCAGGTGATATTTGGTTCGGCACCGGTGTACTGGGGTTTTCCATATCGTAAAAACAGGCAACCATTTCACCAACTTCCAATACCAGGCAGGGCAGAGCAACGGAGTGCCCCATTCCTATATCAATGCCCTGCTGGAAGTCGGGGACGATGAAGTCTGGATTGGACAAGAAGGCATGGGTTGAAGATTTTCAACCCCCAAACCTACAGTTTTCGTCCCGTGCCCTCCACGCTGGCTAAACCCTCCCAACGGATTGAACACCAATGAGATATCCGCCCTGTTCCAGGACAGCAAGGGCAATATCTGGATCGGCGCCTGGGGCGGAGGGATCAACCTTTACCTTACCAAAAACGCAAACCGTTCAATATTTTTTGACCGACAGGAAGGACTCCACCAGCCTGTCCGATGACTTTGTTACCGATATTCTCGAAACCGCCGAACACGAGATCTGGGTAAGCACCACCCTGGGTGTTTCGGTTTTAAAAGATCAGGAAGCTATCGAAAATACCGCTTCAAAAGCTACTGGCACTCTCCCAAAAAGCGGGGCGCCCTGAACCACAACAGGTACCTGCCTGCCTGCGCAGTCTGAAAACGGCAACATCTGGGTGGGCACTTTAGACGGGCTTCACCGCTTTGATCCCGAAACGGACGCCTTCATTTTGTATCAACAAGTACCTGAAGTCCCCAAATTCACTCGCCAATAATACGATAAACGCCATCTTTGAAGACAGCCGGGGCAACTATGGATCGGCACAGCAGGGGGCTGGAAAAATTCGACCCCGCCACCCATTCCTTTGAACACTATCTGGAATCGGAAGGCTGGTACCGATGGCTACATCATCGGTATCCAGGAAGATAAACAAGGCTTCCTCTGGCTGGTACACAAAAACGGCATTTCCCGGTTTTGCCCGGAAACCGGGAAATTTAAAAACTATGACTCCAGGGACGGGCTCTTAAACCATGGCTTCAACCCCAATGCCTTCATCAGCAGCAAAAGTAAGGCTGCCTTCTACGCCGGAGGTAAAAACGGGCTGAGCTTGTTCTATCCGGACAGCATCCGGGAGAACCCTTTTATTCCTGCGGTTATTATCTCCTCTTTAAAAAATACAACACCAAGGAGGCAAAACCCTGGAGACGAAGGTGAAAGGCATAACCCACCGGGATGAGGTACACCTTTCCTATGAGGACAACATTATCATTTTCGAACTGACGGCGCTCAATTTTCGCAACTCCCAAAAAACCAATACGCCTACCAACTGGATGGCTTCAACGACGACTGGATCAACCTGGGAACCAAAAGGGAGATCACCTTTACCAACCTCGATCCGGTACCAGTACACTTTAAATGTAAAAGGCAGCAACAACGACGACAGATGGAATCAAGCAACTACTTCTTTAACCATTGTCGTCCACCCGCCTGGTGGTAAGTACCTGGTGGGCTTACCTGCTTTACGCTGTAGTGCTGGGCGGCATCCTGTATATTGTTCGAAGGTCCGAACTCCACCGGCAGGCGTTGAAAACCAACCTGGCGCTGGAAAAGGTGGAAGCCGATAAACTCAAAGAACTGGACAGCTTTAAAAGCCGCCTCTATACCAACCTCACCCATGAGTTCCGCACGCCGCTGACCGTTATCCTGGGTATGGCGGAGCAGATCAAAAGGGCGCCCCAAAAGCATCTGGACGACGGGGTTGAACTCATCCGGAATAATGGTAAGAACCTGCTGCAGTTGATCAACCAACTGCTCGATTTGTCTAAACTAGAAAGTGGTGCGTTTCAACTCCAGCTCCGGCAAGGGGATGTGGTGCCTTATCTCCGCTATCTGGCGGAATCTTTTCAAACCTATGCCAATAGCCGAAACCTGTCCCTGCGTTTTCCACGCAACGCTGGAGTCGCTGGTGATGGACTACGACCCGGAGCAGCTCAAGCAGGTGGTGACGAACCTGATTTCCAATGCCGTAAAATTCACGCCTTCCGGCGGGGGAGGTGACGGTGCGAATCAGAGAAGAAAACAAACAGTTGTTCCTGGAGGTATCCGATACCGGGGTGGGGATTGATCAGGAAAAATTACCCTTTATATTCAATCGCTTTTATCAGGTGGACAGCTCTACGACCCGGCGGGGGAAGGTACGGGTATCGGTTTGGCGCATACGCAGGAGCTGGTGCAATTGATGGGCGGCGACATTGCCGTAGAAAGTCAATTGGGAAAAGGTTCCACGTTTACCATTTCGCTACCGATCAGGCATACGGCTGAACCAGAAGGGTACGCAGGTGCTCAAATGGAGGCTTACCGACTCCTCTTAGCACCCTGCCCGCAGTTGAGGGAACCTTCAGGCGCCAGCCATCCACCTAAATCCCCATCGTCCGCCTCCCGCCCTCGAATGCACGAAAACACTAATGCACAAATACACGATCTCCCTCACCTCCTCCTCATTGAAGACAATCCCGATGTCGTCACCTACCTCAAGAGCTGCCTGAGTGATATTTACCAGCTGGACGTGGCTTACAACACCTCATTGGCATCGAAAAAAGTATCGAAAACATCCCGGACCTCATCATCAGCGATGTGATGATGCCCGAGAAAAATGGCTACGAGGTGTGCGATACGCTGAAAAACGACGAGCGCACCAGCCATATCCCCATCATCCTGCTGACCGCGGGCTACCGATGCTGCTTCGAAGATCGCGGGGCTGCGCCGTGGGGCAGACGCCTACCTGTCCAAGCCCTTTTGACCGCGAAGAGCTGCTCGTCCGCCTTACCAAACTGGTGGAACGGCAGCAGCGCATGGTGGTACTATTTTTCCGCCAGGGCGCCGATTCCGGAGGTCAAAAAGAAGATGTCCAGGTGGAAGATGAGTTTATCCAAAAGGTGCGGCGCATCATTGAGCAACACTATAAAGACGAAGATTTCAGTATGCCCCAGCTTTGTCAGAAGATCCGCATGAGCCGCTCCCAGCTCTACCGTAAATGGAAGTACCTTACTTACGGCGCTCCCCTCCGATTTCATCCGTTCCTACCGGTTGAATAAAGCCAGAGGCTTACTGGAAACTTCTGGTACCTGAACGTTTCCGAAGTGGTATGGGAGGTGGGGTACAAGGATGTCGCCCATTTTTCCAGGTCTTATCAGGAGGCCTTTGGCTTTCCGCCCAGCGCAACCAGCAATTGATTGCCTATCAAACACTTAGGCAGACGACACAACCAGCCCATGCAACGAATTGACAAAAATTCAGTGGGCTAATGCAACGGATTGACAAACCTCCGCACCCATTCGACAAACCCATTTAGGCCGGCCGGGCCCATCTTTGTAGCATCAGCTTTTTACTTCATGAACATTTAGGCGTACGGCATCAGCCTTTCCTCTCGATTGGAAAACACCTCCACTGGTATAGGTTAACCTATGTCTTTTTCAAAAAGAAAAAGACAAAAACACACACTAATTATGAAAAAAACAAGGTTATTCACCCTGGCGCTGCTTTGCAGCTGCCTTTGCCTCAACGCCCGGCAAATTTCCATCTTCGCCGATGGCTTCCCCAACTCCGGGGGGCTGGAAGTAAACGCCGACGGCCATATATTCACCACCGCGCCCCGAGGCGCAGCCAACGATGATCTTTGCAACGCTACTCCGATAACCATTGGCGAAGACTGCAACGGTATTCCCAATATCGACACCGAACTGGCCACGGTACAACCCGATGAGCCGGCGTTCAACTGCCCCGGCGCTTCCGGGGATACGGCCGTGTACAACTCCGTCTGGTACAGCTTTGTCGCCCCGGCCGGCCAGATCTATATCCTGGCCGCACCGGACGACACCTCCATGGCCAACCTGTCGTACCGGATGAACCTCTTCACCCTGAACGGCGACTGCTCCAGCCTTTCCAACCTGGAACTCGTAGACTGCAATGCCCCGCAGGCCGGCCTGCAAACGGCGCCGGCTCTGCTCACCACCCTGGAAGAAGGACAAACCTACTACCTGCAGATATCCGGAAGTACCTTCTCCGGCCCATCCGGTGTGTTCTCCAGTACCGGCTGCCTGTCCATCATCGAGGTGGTAGCGCCCGCCAATGACGATGCCTGCAACGCCATCAGCCTCGAGCTGAACGCCGATCCGCAGGTATTCACCAACCTCGGCGCCACCGCCCAGCCGGGAGAGATCGCGATCTCCCCTCCTCCCGGCACCGGAGGGCCCCTGGCTGTCGGCGATGACGGCTGGGCGCTCGGCACCAATTTCATCGACCATTCGGTTTGGTTTTCCTTTACCACCCCGGCCGAGGGCGGCAACATCACGATCGACCTGTCCAGTTCTTTAGGCGTGCCGGGCGATTTCAATACCCAACTTGCGGTATATGAAGCTACCGATTGCAATGATTTCAGCACCTATACTTTAATTGGCGCGGCAGATAATGAACTTCCTACGGGGGGAGTAGGCATCTTTGCGATCTCGCCCGACCTCGACCTGTTCTGCCTGGAAGGCAATAAAACTTATTATATACTGGTGGATGGCGGCAACTCTTTCTTATTCCAGCCCATTGCCGGCCAGGGTTACTTTTCCATCCAGATACTTGGCGCCGGCATCCAACCGCTGGACGCCGCCATCCTGGCCGAAGGGCCGGACTGCCCGGGCGGCAGCAACGGCAGCCTCATCGCGCGCGGAACGGGCGGAGCCGGCGATCTGTCCTACCTGTGGGACACCGGAGACGATACCCCCGCCATCATCAGTTCCCTCTCTGCCGGCACTTACACCCTAACCATCACTGACGAGTGCGGAGCCGAATACGTGGAGGCATTCACCGTACCGGAAAGCGCTTTCTCTCCGCTTACGGCCGACGCCGGCACGGATGATTCCGCCTGCGGCGGCGGCACGGTTGAACTGAACGCCTCCGCCTCCGGAGGATTGCCGATCGACACCCGCCGGGTCTTCCTCCAAAACACTGTCAGCAATGAAAACCGCCGCCTGATCAGCACCGAACTGGAACGCCCCGAACTACAGGACACCATTTCGTCTGCGCTGTCGGTTCAGTTCTCGGAGATGGAATTTGTGGGAGATGCCCTGTATGCCGTTTCCTTCAATGAGCTGTACCAGGTCAACACCGCAACCGGCGAGCCGGCCCTGATCGGCAGCCTCGGCCTGCCCTCCGTTGTAGACCTCAGCTACGTGCCTGCTTCCGGAACGCTGTACTGCCTGACGAGCAACGGCGACGTTTACGAAGTGGACCCGGCCACCGCCGCCGCTACCTTCGTCATTGCCACCGGGCTGGCCGAAATCAACCAGGCCGCTATCGACAACAGCGGAACGATATACCTCCTCACCTTCGACCAGAATTTGTACACGGCCAGCCTGAGTACCGGCGAGCCTACGCTGGTGGCCCCATTCACCGTCAACCCCATTGCCATAAGAGGATTGGAGATCGACCCCACGGACGGACGGATGTACCTGACCGCCCGGACGGCGAACGGCTTTCCATCCACTTACACCTGGCAGTCGATGAATGAAGTGGATAAGGCTACCGGCGCCCAGGTGCGTTTCATCCGCGACTTGTTTTCAACCACCCCAACCCTCGCCTTTGCCATTCAGGCGAGGCCAGCAGCCCCCTACCAATACGACTGGACACCGGCCGCCGGGCTGGACAATCCCGCCAGCGCCTCCCCGGTTTTCACGATGGAGGAAACCACCACCTTCACCCTGGCGGTGAGCGATGCCTGCGGGCAAACCGACGATATGGTTACCGTCAGCCGGCTGCCCGATGCCATGGCCGAGGTGGACCTCTCGCTCAACATGGGCGACACCTACAACGGTATCGTGATCAATGCCGACACCACCATCACCGAGGTGTTCACCGCCGCCAATGGCTGCGACAGCATCGTCACCACCAACATTATGGTGATTATCAATAGTGCGCAGGAAAGCTGGGCCGCTGAGGCCATCCGGATCAGCCCGAACCCGGCCTCCACGGTTCTGACGATCGCTACGGAAGGCATTGCCGAACGCCCGGCGCAGGCCTTTGTCCGGGACCTCAACGGCAGGCTGCTACTGTCCGTACCGTTGCGGGAGGCCCGGCAAGATCTGGATGTTTCAGCCCTGCCCGCCGGGCCGTATTTACTGGAGTTGAGGAGCGCCCGCCAATTTGCGGTGAGGCGGTTTGTGAAACTGTAGAATACAGCCGCAATGACAGGAGCTGGCTTCCCGGAAAAACCCTTTCGTTGGGGAGGCCAGCTCCCACTTTAAAATCCACATCAATAGTCCTCCAAGTCAGGGGATGTGAAAAATTGACTACGCTATTTTTTCGACTCGCAAGGCGAAAAACATAGGCATAGCCGAAGCTACGGCGAGGCTTTTCAACGCAGCGAGGCGGAAAAAGAGCAAGTCAAGATTCACAAATTCTGGCTTGGAGGACTATAAACAACTTACCTATTATGAAAAACATCGTGCATCCACTCCGGCAATCCCCTATTGGCAGGCGCCTGCTCCTGGTTACGGAAGACATTATGGATGGATAAGTACACTGTAAACTAAGTAGCGTCCGGTTTTGGCAGTGCCTTTTGGCGGAATACTGCGTTGCTCGATCGATCAGGTAGCTGCGGCTACCCTCACTCCTCGCGCCTTGCCTTCCGCCAAAATGCCCATCCCAAAACACGAAAGAACTTAATTTACAGTGTACTAAAGAATCAGGACAGTTCCGCCAGTTTTTCCAGTAGCCAGGGCCTGGCCACAACCGCGCGCTCTCGCTCCAGTTTTTTCCGCAATTTCGCCAGCTTGCCGGCTGGCCATTGGCCCGTCACCTTCAGCCGGGCCAGCTTGCGGATAAAAGAGCACAAGGCCAGGTAACCCCGGGCCCGGCTTTCCGTTATTTTCTCATTGCGGCGCAGGAACTTCGCGAAGGCCCTGGATTCATAAATCACCAGATTGTAGTAGGTCTCGTCCTGCAGGAAAAGCTCAAAGTAATTGCGCAAAGACAGGGACTTCAGGCGCAGCTGGTACTGCAGGGCCGAGCTTTCCACCTGCTGAAGCAGGGCGTTGGAAGCCGAAAAATCGCCTTTGGCAAAGTACCAGTAGGCGGTGGTACCAGGCTTACCGCATCCACCTGCTGAGCGGCGGGTAATGCGGGCGCATACCGGGCGATGAAGCCTTCGATCCAGTCCAGTTCTCCCAGGACAGAAGCCGTTACGATAATATTGAGGAAGGTATTCTCAGAAAGCTGGTATTCGTCGAAGAACAAGCCCTTTTCCATACCAGCTGGTAGAGCCGGAATTGCTTACCCAGGTATTCCTGCTTACCTTTATTGTATAATTGAATACTTGTATTGACCAGGTAGCGGAGCAGGGGTACCTGATCGGTAGGGCGAAACAAATGCAGGTGGTGATAGGCAATGTCTTCCAACCGCCGGTAGGTGCTTTCGTTTTCCGGCTGCTCCATCAGCGCCAGTATGTCCCGGTAGGCCTGAAACACCTTATCGCCCCCAAATACCGGATGCTGTTCCGCCAGTTGAATGCTTTCCCCTAACAAGGCAATTTCGTAGGCCTCCGGCAGGATGTTCTGCCGGTTGCGCAGCTCCGCACTGTACCTCATTTTCGACAAAATATAGAAAGCGTCCAGGTTTTGCATGATCCCTTCGAGCTGATCGGTGGAGAAACCATAGCGGGCGGTTCGGGGGTGGAAGAAATGATCGTGCTGCTGCCGCCACCGCGCCAGGTAGTAGTACTCATCGCGGTAGGGGCTCTGCTCCAGTTGTTCGGCCAGAGATTGGTTTTGTTTGAGGAACAGCTCGTACTGATTGCGCTCCCCTAGCTCGGCCTGCAGCAGTTCCTGATGGGTGATGCGGCCGCGCTTCAGGCGTTGCGCCACCAGGAACTCCTCGGCCAGAGCGGACAGGCGGAACATCAGCAGCTGCAGGCGCCGGCCGTCATAGGGATCTTTCGGAAACAGTTGCTTAAAAACATCTTCCCGAGTGAGTTTCGGTGAATCGAAGGCCGGGGCGTATTTCCGCAAATGATCAAACAGCGCCACCACCAGAGGGTTGGAGTTGTAATAAGGCGACCGCACCCACTTGGCCAGCCAGCGCAGCTCCTCCGGCGGTATGGATTGCAGTAAACCGATCAGCTTACTTTCTTTCATTCAGGCCTTTTTTTTGAAATACACGCACAAACAACTCCCGATAAAACCACCTAAAAATCAGTGAATTAAAAAACAAACAACAACAAATATCACTTTTTTTTTGAAATAACGCTCCGAATTTGTCCTGAAAAAAGAAAGCTCATCCGCTTACCTTGTAGGGGAATATTGAAAGTTACAGCAAACAAATATTAAACCCTTATGAAGAAAGCCTTGTCCATCGCCACCGTCCTGTCCGTTTTTCTATTCACCTATTGCACCCAGCCGGAAGCAGGGCCGGCAGCCGTTCCCACGGAACCCACACAGGAAGAGGCCGTTGCCAGAGGCGCCTATCTGGTAGGGGTCATGGGCTGCAACGACTGCCATTCCCCCAAGCGCATGGGCCCGCAGGGGCCGGAAGTCATTCCCGAAACCATGCTGTCCGGCTATCCCGCTGATCGGCCGCTGCCTGAAATCGCCGTGGCCATGGGCGCCCTCGAACCCGGTTGGTCGCTGTTCAATCCGGACCTGACGGCGGGCATCGGCCCCTGGGGTATTTCCTTTGCCGCCAACCTCACCTCCGACGAGACCGGCATCGGCAACTGGACCGAAGAGCAGTTTCGAAAGGCCCTGACCGAAGGAAAATCAAAAGGGATGGACGGCACCCGGATGCTGCTGCCCCCCATGCCCTGGTTCAATTACACCAACCTCGAGGAAAACGACCTAAAAGCCATATTCGCCTATTTGAAAAGCACCAAACCGGTCAGCAATGTCGTGCCGGCGCCGATCCCGCCGGATCAGCTGCAGTGAAATAAGACAGCGTTTTAACCTACCCCCTAAAACACCTGAAACCACCCAAAACCATCCACTATGAAGGCGGTACAAAAGGTTAAATGCATCAACCGCGCCTGGTTTGTACTGTCCTTCGAAGTGGTGGGCCCGAATGGCCATTCGCTCTGCAGCGATGACCTCCCCATCCAAAGGGAGGGTATCCTCGACCTGACGGAAGGCGGTTTCCCGGAAGGGACGGAAGTGGCGCTGCGGGCGAAGGCGGTGATGGGTGAAGCCCTGGAGGCGGCGGAAAAACTGCGGGTTGCCCGCAATGGTAGGGCGGCGGTTTTTGAGGTGCGGGGGACGAGTTTGGACTTCAGGGTGGAATTGGTGGCGATACGGGAAGCGGAAGATTAGCGCCAGGCCGGGCCAATGCAATTGATCTGCATAACGAAACAATAGATCATGGCAGATCCCCGGTATTTTCATATAACCATCAACTCATTTTATTATGAAGCTCCGTTTGAACAAGCTCAGCAGGCTTTATTTCGGCCTTGCTCTCTCTTTCTTTTTTGTGAATATCCTTTTCCTTCCTGCCCAGGGCGAGCGAGCCGACGACCCCGGCGCCCGTGAGTGCGAATTTATGAAGCATCGTTCGGCCGGCACCCCAGGGGCACATCCTACGCCAGCCCATGCCCTGCAACAGGCCGGGAAAACCCTTCGGTCGGACAAGGTGCCTTTGAAGGGAGGCACTCCAAAGGAACCGAACACCAACTGCTGGATGCCGCTGGGGCCCTTTGCAATAAACGTCGGCGACAGTTACGGCGCCATCAGCGGCAGGGTGACCGGTATTGCCTTCGGTGAAATGGCGCCCAACGGCCGGCCCCGGGTATACGCCGCCACGGCCAACGGAGGCGTGTGGTACTCCGACAACAGCGGCGACAGCTGGCATCATTTTAAAAATTACCTGGCCAATGCCATCGATGTGGAAGTAGAAATGCCCAACGTCGACCTGATGTCCTGCGGGGCTATCGCAACGAGCAATAATGGAAATTATATTTTTGTCGGCACCGGCGAGGGCAGCCGTTATGCCGCCGACTGCCAGCTGGCCTACGATGGGTACAGCTATAATGGCGTAGGCGTACTGTTTTCTTCCGATGAAGGAAAGTCCTGGAAACAGGAGCCGAGCACCCCCAGCCTGGTCGGCCACGCCTTCTTCCAATTGGCCGTCGACCCCAATGACTACAATAACGTGCTGGGAGCGACGACCAACGGGCTATACCGGCGGGTGGCCGACGCCTCTTCTCCCCCAAAGTATGCGTGGATCCGGCAAGACATGGGGCCCGAAGACAATTCTGTCTCCAGCGTGGTGGTGGCTAAAGATGGCAACGGCAAAACCGTATTTTATGCCGCCCGGTGGGGCGGAGGGGTTTTCATGTCTGACGATGGGGGAAAGAAATGGAAAGATGCAGGGATTGGTTTCCTTAAGGAATGGAGGTTCGACACGGTATCGCAGGCAGATGTCAATTCGATGGTGGCGGTATTGGAAAGCAAGAACGCTGACAATATCAACAATGAGTTCATAAAGTACAATGCCATTCTGGGAGAAAAAGGGCAGAGAATACTGGTAAAAAAAATAAGTGATTCTCCTGCCAAATATACTATAACCGATCCTGTCCTTAACCACACCTTTGTAATGTCGACCAAGCCTGAAGAACCCTTCCTCTCGTGCCCGGACTACCACGTAGGCCGGATAGAACTGGCTGTCCAACCCAATAATCCCAACATCGTGTATGCCATTGCTGCCGGCGAGGAACCCACTGCCGGCGGGCTTTTTGGCGTCTATCGGTTAAACCGGGCGGGCGATAAAACCTGGCATCCTGTAAAAGGGGATTGCATCGGCGTATTTGGAACCTATAGCGGAGGCGGAAGGGGCTGGTGGCAGATGGCTTTTGCTGTTGACCCCGGCAATCCCAACCGCCTGTATATGGCCGGCACTAACTTCTACTATTACAGCCTTATCGTCAATTCCGACTGGGAAATTTCCGGTAAAAAAAAGGAAGTGTGTGACTACTGGCACATGGTGCATCCCGACATGCACGTTTTAACCTATGAGCCCAAAGCCGATGGAACATTAGACCCGGACAAGCTGTGGAATGGCAATGACGGCGGCCTCAACTATTCCGGCAACGCCACCGCTGCAGCCCCCGTTTTCTACTCAAAAAACCAGGGCTTGCCCACCATCCTGATGGAGGGTTTCGGGCAACACCCCACCAATGATGCTGTTATTTATGCCGGTACGCAGGACATGGCGGCCGTTAAGTATCAGTGCGGTGGCGCATGGAGTATTGTGGGAGGCAGCGACTGCGGTACGGTATTGGTCAACTGGGCGGCGCCGAATAAAGTAATACGAACCATAATCGGTGGAGGGATGGACTGTTTCATAGATGATGTCCGCAGCTATGACGCTACCGTTCCAGCTGTTGGAGGTATTCCGTCCGCTTACGGCGATCAGCCAACTGTCCTGGTATACGCGCCTCTGGCCGGCACGCCCTACAACAAAGGCACAACCAGCCAGGCCGACCGGATTGCTTTCGGCAGCAATAAGGTATGGCTCAACGACCAGTTCGGGGAACAAAGCGAATGGAAATCCATAGCCGACATGGATGTGTCTGGCCCCGATGCCCGCATCAAAGCCCTCACCTTTGCCAGTTATGGCAAGATCTACGCCGGCACGATGGACGGGCAGGTGTACCGGCTCACCGATACTTCTTCCACTAAACCCTGGAAGAAGGAAAGGCTGGACAAACTCGGCGTCCCGGAAAACGACGGCGGCCTGCCCGCCTCCCATCAGGTGCCCATCACCGGTATTGCGATCGATCCCACAGACACCACGGGAAACTCCATTTACATTACCCTCGGCGGCATGGGCGACTACCGCCGGGTATGGCGCTTCGATGGGGCGACCAATAAATGGGGACAGCGCAGCGGCCCGAACCCGGTGAGCTGGGGCCCCAGCAAGCAACGGTTGCGGTTGTTCCCTTCTCTGACTTCTCTGTATCCGGCCAGCCTGGCAAGTTTTCAGGATAAGCTGTACGCCGCTGCTGTCGACAACCAAACGCACGGCGTATTTTTAACCGCTTCGCCGGACGGCAAAGACTGGACAGCTAATCCAAAACGGCTTTTTGACCCCTTGGTGACGAATAATCCCGTATACCTCGCCTCCTTAGAGGAAGGCGCCAAAAAAATATTGGCCATGACTTTTGTCGGCGTGAACGGGGAGATTTTCATCACCTCTTCAACTGACGGAGACAATTGGCAGGCACCGGTTCCTATATTCGTTCAAAAAACCACCAACCACGCCGTGAGCATCGCCTCGTTTAACGGTTCTTTCTACCTGGCCTATGTAGGCACAGACCAGAACATCTACCTGTCTTCTTCCGCCGACGCCAAAACCTGGAGAACCCCGGTGATGGTCAAACCGCCCGGCGTAAGCGAAACAAATGCGCCGGTGAGCCTGTCTGTTTTCAAAAACCAGTTGTTCCTCACCTGGAACCTCGGTTCCGTCGCCTATACAACCTGCTCGGTGGATGGCAAAAACTGGCGCAGTACCGGAGTGGGGATCATGGTAACCGGGATTACCCCGCCGGCATGGTAGAATACGACGGCCTGCTGTACGCCTTTTACAATGGCGCCGGTATTATAGCCACCACCTCTGCCGATGGCATCTACTGGCCGGACAAAGGCAATACCGAGGTTCTGGTTAAAGCGCCCTGGCAGTCCGCCCATCAGCTCGCTCCCCTGGAATTCAAGGGTAAGCTATATCTGGGTTTTATTGATAAAACCGATCAGGGAATTTACCTGGGTTCTACCGACAACCGGATACAGCCCAGCCTGCCCAACATTCAACATAATACGATTGTGGTGGATCCGCAAAACAAAAACACCCTCTACGCGGGCAACGACGCCGGCATCTATTACTCCACCGATGCCGGCCAGTCCTGGATGCCATATTCCAACGGCCTGCCCGGCGTAACGGTGAATCACCTGAAAATATTTCCCGAGCCCGGCCCGAATGGCCAGGGCCAGAAAACGGACGACAGCCGCCGCTTTTTGCGGGCGGCCACCTACGGCAGGGGGATGTTCGAACGCTCCCTGAATAAGGATTTTAATAATAGCGGCCCTTTGTTATACATCCGGAAAAATGAAATGGACAGAGGGTTTTATGATGTGCCTCCTGGCGCCGGGATCAACGATTCGCCGGATATCAAGATCTCCTATCCGAATGGGGCGGGCCGGTACCCCTTTGAAGGCCCTGGGGCTGTTTCCTTTTACGATTTCTCTATACTTCCGGACGGCCTGGCTTTCAACCGGCAGGCCATCAATAGCCCGGCCCTGACAAGCGATGCTACGGATACGGTTCTGACGGACGGTATCATCCAGCGCAGGTATTCAAAGCAAGCCAGCCTGCCAGAGGTATTCAGAGTGTATGCTCAAATACACAACAACAGCCGAAAATGGCCAAAAGACGTGAAAGTATATGTCCTCGCCTCCAAAGACGCTACCCTGCCAGATCTGCCGTCCAATTTCATGACGACACTGCGAAGCCTTGCACCCAATAACAAAGTAGGGAGCAATTGGATATTACTCGGAACGCAAAGCCTGTCGCCTCCCGCTAACTGGGAGCCGGGAGTCCCTATGGTGGCAACAATAGAATTGAGCAAAAGCAATATCCCGAAAGACTCTGGCAGTAAAGTACAACTACTGGTATTGGTGGATTCGGGCGATGCACCGCTGAACAGTACCCCAACCCAGGTAGATGCTCTGGTTAGAGGGTCGCGCGGCGCCGCTCTCAAGTCTTTCCAAATCCAAACTACAAGCCTGGGCGCCTGGAAGCTCATTAGTGGAGTTGAAGCCGGGGATGTTGCCGCTAATTCAAAGGGAGACATATACGTGACGTCCAAGTCGGCAGTTGCCGGCGGCTACAGTATTTTTCGCTATGATGACAATAGCGCCAAATGGAACCCAATTCCCGGAGGGCTAACCCGCTTGGCTTTGAGCGATGACGGAACACTCTGGGGAGTCGACGATGCCGGTAGTGTTTTGAAAAGAGAGTTTGCCAACCAGGCCTGGGCCTGGAAAACTGTAGCCGATAAAGTCATGGCCCAGGATATTGGAGTGGGCCCGAACGGGGAAGTATGGATCATTGGAAAAGAACGTTTGGAACCGTATCCTGATCACTGGGTATGTCAGGTATTGAAAGACGGGACACTGAAAAAAGAGGAAGCAGCCATCAGCCTCCGGATTGCCGTGGATCCCTTGGGAATGCCCTGGAGCGTCAACAGCGGCGGCGGGTTATTTCAGAAAGTAAATGAGGAGTGGAAATTCTGGAGCGGCACCGATGGAAACGTAATGGACGTCGGCGTCAACCAGGGCGGAGCCTGGGTGACAGATAAGTATGACAAGATCTATTATTTCACCGGTATGCCTGGTAATTACTGGAAAGCGATAGACGGCCGGGCCCAACAAATTTCGGTGGGCAAAAACGGCTTGCCGGTGGTGGTAAATAGTGCAGGCGAAGTCTATGTGAGACAATAAACAAAAAATAAAACGCTGGCAAACCAAGGCTCATACGCTATATTGATCGATAAGATCGGTTATCATACTTTTTTGAATTAGACATTAAAGGATTGAGAGCTTGTCCAATTTTCTGCCTTCGAGCAGAATGTTAGACAAGCTCTAAACTGCCTAAAACTTTCACAGATGAACGCTGTAGCCCAGCCTCTACCCAACCACCCCACCTGGAAAAAACTCCTCCTCTCCGCCGAAGGCTCCATCGGCAAGAACTGGAGCGTCTATGAAGACCCGGAACCCCGGCTTTTTGACCGGTTGATAGAAGATTACGGCAACGACATGGACACCCTCGCCAACCAGGCGCTGGAATTGCTGGAAGAAGCCGCAAAAGAGGGAAAACCCGGCGACAATACCTGGGCGGTGCTGAAAGAAGGCGCCACCCTGCTCCACCACCTGCAGACAAAAGGCTATACGCCGGAGGATGACTGGGAGCACGGCATCGATGTGCTGTGGAAAGCACTGGGAGCGTTCGCCCAGGGGGCCTGGTCCGCTTTCGTGGAGAATGCCGGCAAGGATGTTCGCCCCCGGGCCTGGAAGCAGGAAAAATTTGTGGTAGATGCCCTCCTGACCACGCTATTTCAACTGCCGGGAGACGACGAAAGCCGCATAGAGCGCTTTTTCAACTCCAAAATGAGCGAGTACTGGAAAGCTTTCGTCGTGTTTTGGGAAGAGATATGGGGGAAGTTCAAAGACGGCCGAAAACCCTATTTCCAGGCGTGGGACTACCGCGCCAACCAAAAACTAACCACCTACCGGCTGCTCTGCTACCGGCTGGAGAACTTTGAAACGGAATTTGCCGCCCACCCCAATAAGCCCCGCGAGGCCTTTGATTACCTGAACGACAAGCGCGATGAAATACCGGTGGAAAAAAAGATCCGCCGGGAAATTTACTTCGTCTTGTTCAAATACCTGCGGGAATCGGGAGAGGAGAATTCCCTGGAGAAAGACCTGGAGGACATCCGAAAAATCCTGGGCGATGACGATGTATTCGACTTCCTGACGCATCACGACAGCCTTCTCCTCAAGGACCGCGGCAGGGCATGGCTCAGCTTCAGCGACCTGGACGACCGCTGGAAAGCCAACAAAAAGCTGGAGCATAAAATTTTGCCGGCCCTGATGGCGGCATTGAAACACGACGAACAGAACGTCCGGGAAGAAGCCATTCAATTCCTGCAACCGCATGAAACCGAGCTGTTCAAATACCTGCGGTATATGGAAAGGCGGGAAGGGCCGGAGGACAACGAAGACGGCCGCGAAACCTTTAAAAGGATCGCCAGGGTATACCGGGCGGATGCGGCCAAAAAACTACTCGAAAACATCTCTTTCACCCAGCAGGAAAAAGGAAAACTGCTGCTGGCCACGCCCCGCATCCTCGAGGCCCGCTGGGAAGCGCCCGATTTCCCCAACCACGACGACCTCCTGCCGGTCATCCTGGCTACGGTCAACCACGAAGATCCGGAAGTATATTACTATACCAGCGCCTTCCTCAAACGGAAGTCCGCCGTCATCCAGGAACGCCTCAACGAGCTGATCAAAGACCTCAACCAGGAGGACAAGGTACCAGCGAGCTGATCGCCAGCGCCATCGAGTACGGCAGCGAGAGGCCGCCCTGAAGGTAATCCTCGAAAAATGCGTCATCTGGGTGGTAAGCGATAAGAACGGCACCCTGGTCGACCGCGCCTCCCACAAGGCCCGCTACGTGCCCGGCGCCGTGCTGGCCCTGACCAACCTGCTGAACAACCGCCAGGACCTGAGCAAGGAAGCAGAAGTGAGGGACTACGTCTTCCATAAAGTGCTGGACGACCAGCAGAACCCCACCGTCAAGCGGGTCTTCGAGGACAAAAAACTGGACAAGGACGAACTGGACAACCACACCACCAACGAGATCTACCGCTGGTGCTACTCCCTGAGGGAAAGGTCAAAAGCTTACGCCGACATCGTAGCCAGCCAGGACGAAACGGTGCGCCGGCCCGACGGCAGCCTCATCCCAGAGGCCACCTTCAGCATGGGGCAGTCCATGTTGAAGTTGCTGATGGAAGAGCAGATGAAAGAACAGGAGATCGCCGTGCAGAAATGGATCACCCAGCTGCTCGGCGAGATGAGCGACCGCTGGTTCTTCGACGACAAAACGGAGGTTTACGCCCGGATCAGAAGCCAGCTCGAGCGCCTGGCCATCGAGCCCCTCAGCAAACGCCTGCCCAAGGAGGAAAACCTCGATATCCGCGAAAACCTCGTCAAAATACTGGGCAACATCGGCGGCCGGGTGGCCGTCGACGCCCTGGTGCGCACCGTGACCGGCGAGGAACGCGAGCGGGCCGCCCGTCAGGAACTGCTCTCCGAATACTACCTGAAGCCCTCCAAGGCGCGCAGCGAAGAGGCCGCCATCCTGCTCAATGATGCCGTGGACAACGCCAAGAAGACCATGCGCCTGTTGCAGCAGCTCAACGTCGCCACCTTCGCCATGGGCGCTATCCTCATTATGGGCGGCGTGATCATTTCCGTGGCCAGCCAGGAGCTGGGCGGGCGCGTCACCGGCGTGCTGGCCGGCCTGGGTGGGCTGGCCGCCATCCTCACCCAATTCCTCAAAGACCCGCTGGAACGCATCCAGCGCGCCATGGCCGACCTGGTGCAGGTGCAGACCGCTTTCACCAGCTTCGTCTGGGAGCTGAACCTCAACGGCACCTACATCCAGAGCCAGTACGTGGCCGAAGGCGTGCTCACCGATTTCGACCTCCGCCAGACCATCGGCCGCATCGACCACGCCATGGAGCGCACCATGCACCTGATCCAGGTGTACGCCGACGGGCAGAACCTGAAACAGCCGCCGCAGTTGCACTACCTCGTCCAGAACGAAGGCAAGGGAGGCCTCACCGTTACCCTCTTCGGGCAGTCCCTGCGGGGAACCGGCGAGCCCAGCGATAAGGACAAATTCCAGCTGGCCCTCAACCACCAGCCCACAGACGCCCACATTGAGCTGTGGACCGGCCAAATGGTCATGTTCTCCCTGGACACCGCCCGGCTGGCCCAAAACAACGGCAGCCCCCGCCTGTGGGCAAGCCTGCTCCTGAACGGGCAGGAGACCAATGCCCTGCCTATCACGGTGGAAGCCAGGGAAAACCCCAAAGAAGCCCCGGTTGAGGCGCCAAAGGAAGTGCCGGAAAATATGCCGAAGGCAAAAACCTGACGCAGAGCTGTTGAACCCCGGGGGCAAAAGACAAAAACAACCATTTCATTACCAAACCATGGATCGCCCTTATCTCGGGTCATCCGATAAAATTTCCATCATGAACGACGCATTTATTGGTTCCATCGTTATGTTTGCCGGCAACTTCGCTCCGAAAGGCTGGGCATTCTGCGACGGCAGCATGCTGAAAATCGCCGACCACAGCGCCCTGTTTTCCATACTGGGGACGACGTATGGCGGAGACGGAAGAACCACCTTTGCCCTGCCCGACCTGCGGGGGCGGGTGCCCATGCACCCCGGCAGCGGCCCGGGGCTCACGCCGCGAAGGCTGGGCGAAGAGGTCGGAACAGAAGCCAATCCCCAGCAGGTTGCCAACCTCCACACCAACAAGGAAATGAGCGCCGATACGGTTTCCAGTATGGTGGTCACAGGGACGGGCAGGGAAATTCCCAATGTGCAGCCCTCTACCTGCATTAATTTTATTATCTGCACCACCGGAATGTTCCCTTCCAGGGATTAGGAGCCGGATCAAATGGGGAAGTTATTCTTCTCCGGGCCCTAGGGGTTGTTTGTTCCCCGGCATTGGCGTAGGGCCAACAGGAATATCCTGGACCTGTTTGCAGGCCAGGATATTCCTCCTGCCCCGGCAGGCAGGCAGGTTCGGTTTTCATCAATACTCCTGTAGCAGATGGCCCGTGCAGGGTTCCTGGAATTGATGGTTCCACGGCTTCCCTGTACCATGGTTGCTGTTATTCCCCTTCCTTTTTAAGTCGGAAGTGCGAAGTCGGACACGAGCGAAGCGACTGACGCCTGCCTACCCGCCAGGCAAGCCTTGGCGGCCTGGCAGGCAGGGAGTAAGTCGGAAAGGGGCGCAAAACGCCTGTTTTTCCGCCAGCTGGCTATCAACCGCCAGCCCTCGGCCGCTCCCGTCGAACTCTGGACCGACCAAATGGTGATGTTCTCCCTGGACTCCACCCTGATGGCTAAATACAACGGCAGCCCTCGCCTGTGGGCAAGCCTGCTGCTCAACGGGCAGGAGACCAATGCATTGCCCTTTACAGTGGAAACGGTAGCTGTGGAAAAACCCAAGGAAAATCCGGTGGAAGCGCCAAAGTGAACCCGTCAGGCCTGATTCGGATCATACCCCGGATTCGTCATATACACTTCAATGGTGCGGACGTCCCATTCCACTTCCGGGAGATCGGGTTCTTCCAGTTTATAGGCATCGCCCCAATCGCCTTTTGATTTCGTGCGTTCCTTTTCGGGATAGCCCAGCCCTTCCATGTGAAAGGTTTCGATAGCGTCGAGCGGCTTGGTGCTGGCGATGAGTTTGAAAAAGGTCTGCTCGCCTTGTATATTAAAATCCCGGTAATACTTATCGACAGAAATTGAAACGTACTTCTTTCCCTCTAGGTTGGCTTTTGCTTCCGGGGAAAGAGACTTGGGAAGTCCTCCTAATGATCGTACAATATGCCCGCCGGATTCGTCTTCCGCTTCATAAAGCTGAAAAACCGGCGCCTTCATCAGGAATTTTTTGCGAGGAACGAGAAAACCAAAATCTCCGGTCATAATCGCCAGGCTGGCATTCAGGATCTGGGGAGCGTGATTGACCAATTCAATGCGCAACTGAACGGATTGGCTTGTCGCTTCCGGTTCCACGATAAATTTACCACTTTCATTTGGCAGGGAGGGGACGCGTTGTTCCGTTCCATCCTTTTCATTTAAGCGGAACAGGCGGAACTCCACCGGGTACATGGTGGTTTTGCCCACCAGGCTGGCCGGTAATTCATTGCTGGTATGCTCCAGGCCTTTCAGAAAAGACCAGCGGCTGATCTGCTGGAGGTAAGTGTAAACTGCATCTGTTGCCCGGGCACTAAATTCCCCCTGTCCATCGGTATAATGAAGTTCTTTTACGACCGGACGGGTTTCATCAAAAGGGCGGGAAATAGAGAAAACGCCCTTTTTTGTGCGCAACACGAAATCGGCATCCAGCTCTTTAGTTACCAGCTTAAACAATTGCCCGCCGGATTCGTCCAATTTGGTTTTCAGTATTTTTTTCGTTTCTTCTTTAGCCGTTCTTTCGCCCTTTACGAATACATTAATAGGCGAGATACCCAGCCCTTCGAGTTCGCCCCGGTAGGTCGTGCCTTTTTCAGGCTTAGCCGAAGAAGAAAAATCCAGGGTCGCGTAAAAGGGGTAGGCCTTTTTGACCTTGGCCTCGACCGCTTCCCGTTTCTTTTTGAGCGGGTACACCTTCACCTTTGTAGGCGCCTTTTTCTGATCGGCGGGAATGCCGTGAAAGGCCCCCAGGTCAATCCGCCATTCCCGGTCTTCATCGCTGTATTCCACCGAACCGTAGGAAGGCTGCTCATTGGGCTGATTGGTCAGGAATATATTATAGCGGTCGTTCAAATTACGAGTACGCACGTACACCTGCGGAGTTTGCCCTTTATTATCTTTGACGGTGGACAGGCTGAACTTCATTCGGTTCAGTACCCGCGAATATAATTCGTGATAGCTGATATGCCCCTTGTGCTGTTGGAGCACATCGATCAGCGCGGTAGTAAAGGCGCCACTGAGCTTGTCCCCATCTATTTTTCTTTCCCAGGCCAGTTCCACCTCCCGGCAGGCGGCCAGCATGACGTGATCGCCCTGAGGCAGGATTTCATCCAGCGATTGTCCCTGCTTTTTCAGCCGGGCCAGTATCTCCGGGTTTTCCTTGAAAATGAACTGATCAACGGCCCGGCCGGGTAAGGCTTGCCGGCTGACCTGGCGGGAATTCCCCGGCAATTCATGCTCAGTGACGGAACGGGTGTTAGAGCCGGAGTTACAACAGTCAAAAATGGCCACCACATGCGCTTTCGTTTCATTCGCCTCGTCCATAGCCAGCGGGCGAATGAGGTAGCGCAGTTCTTTATTGCTCAATACATGCCGATACAAGTTGGCCTGTTCCTTACCCTCAAAAGTAGCACACAAAATACCCCCAATATTTCCATCCACCTCCTCTTCCTGAAAAATGGACAACCCGGTTCTTTCCCGGGCGCCATGCCCGGAAAAATAGAGCAATACCGTATCGTTTTTCTTCGCCTTCCCCAGGTGATCTTTAAAAGCCTGGACAATATTGTCTTTCGTAGCCTGCTCATTAAGCAATTCCCTGGTACGGATCTTTCCAAATTGTCCGATCACAAATGAATGGTCGAGGTAGGCCCGGACCCGCCTGACATCATTTTCGCATCCGCCCAACTTGTTATTTTTATAGCTGTTGATACCGATCAGTAAAGCATAGAGATCAGGGGATGAATGCTTAGGTTTGCTGCTTCTTGCCATGTTGCATGTTTGAATTATTAACCGATTTCGGTGTTCGCAATTTTTATCCGGCTTTCCATTTCACAAAACCAGCCCCTCTATTTCGTAATCAGGGCCGTCGGTTTCCTCACCCAATACATTTTTAGCCTGTACGCGATCGACTATTTTTTGCAAGGGCGTGGCTTCCGTTTTTTTATACAGTTCATAGGCCGGAGGGAACTCCAATTTGGTAAATTCCTCAATGGTTGACATTTTGACCTGGTAGGTTTCGGACATCGGAAATTCCATAAAAATATTCCTGGAACGATCCCGGGGAAAAACGATGTCGTTTTTTAACAACAACGCTTCCTGCCCCATCAAAAAGCCCAATTTATATAATTTGTCGTCGTTGTCCCGCCGGAAATAGATGACTTTCCAAAAGAGGGTGGGGATTTTGATCTTTTGATTGCCCTTCACCGCCGTTTTAAAGACCGGATCCCCATCCTCCAGCACCGGCCCGGTGAACAAATTGATTTTCATTCCGCGCTTAACGGTTTCTTTTTTGAGGATATAGGTCTCCAGTGACTGCCAGATCTGCCGGTTGAGGTTGCTTACCTGCGGGACGGCGTTCGTGTAGAAAAAAGTGAGTTCAGCCCCCATCCGGGCTTCCTTGGGAGTAGCTCCCCACTGTACATCTTCCCGCTTGGTCATGTGCCCTTTGTCAAAATCGCTTTTTTTCGCCTTGTACAATTCAGCCCCCCACTGATGATTCCGGTTAATCCGGGGATCTAAACGCCAGGAGTCTTTGCGGCTCAGCTCTTTAAACAAGGCCCCGTCAATATTTGCAGCCGTAAAAAAGGGGAATTTCCGCTTTTTGTTCTGAACGACACTATAGTTTTGATAGTGAAGGAGGTAGTCCTGTTTGGAGCCTTTCAAAAAGGCGATCTCCGCTTTTTGCGACTCGCTTAGCCGGGGAAAGGGCACTTTGAATTCCGGGCCGATGAAGTCGGCTTGATAACCTTTTGCGTTTTTGAGCTTTTCCGCTATAGTCATAATATAGGTTTTATTTTATTTTAATTATTGTGGCGATCTGTTTTTCCAGGTTTTGAGCCAGCTCGGAGGCTTCCTTTCCGGTGAGTGTAAGATCTTGTTTCAACTCTTTTCCCTGGTACAATTTAGCCTTCACCTCGTATTTACCCTTTTTCTCTGAGTACAGGCCTCGCACGATCCAGGCGTTGGGAAAAGAAGAGGTATCGACAAATATCGCCTGGGCATCTTTCCCTTTTGCGGCGGCTTCGATAAAGCGGTTATCCAGGGCGGCGGAAAGTTCCAGGTGGTCAATATATTTCTGGCTGTCCAGGAAAACAGACCGGATAAAGATCGGCTTGGGTTGCGCCAGTTTAATGGCTGCCTGCGTTTCGGAATCGGTGATACCGATTGGAAAACTGTCTCCTCCAAAAGGAAAGGCCAGCACCGGTTCCTGCGCTTGTGCAATATCTTTGGCTAGCCGAGGCACTTCGTCCCTTGAATACTGGAATAATTTCATAACGTCCACCGTCGGCCTGGATGTATCATCTTTTTTCAAGGCGGCGCCTTTCATACCCCACAGCAAGCTGTAAGTTAGCAAGCCTTGTCCGTACCGGGACGCCTCAAAACTGACCTTATCGGCAGAGCTGCCGGCCAGCACAAACATACCGGTACGGTCCTTCATCCGTTCGAGCGCTCTTTCCTGGGTGGAGTCCAGAGATTTCCTCCCGGCAGTCAGCCCTTCTATCACTTTACCCGAATGACAGGTATCGAAGACGAGCACCTGTTTTCGGGCCGGAATATTATTGAGCCATCTGGTTAGTTCTTCCGAAGAGACCGCGCCATTTTTGCGAATTTGGGAATCGCTTAGGTTGGGGCTTCCAATATCTTTGGTCAGATAATAAAACTGGCCTTTTTCCGCGCTTCCGTAATTGGCCCCATGCCCGGAGAAATAAACAAATACCACATCCTGCGGCTGGGCTTTTCCTGCCAGTCTGGCAAAAGCTGCTTCAATATTTTTTTTACTGGAAAGCGTTGAGTCCTTTCCAGGCTGGGTCGTCAGCAACTGTATATCCAGCCGGTCATCAAAGAGTTTCTTGCCGGCCGCCCGTATTGCGGAAGCCATACTGGCGGCATCCTGATCGGGATAGGCCAGGTCCAGTTTGCCTCCTCTGTATTTGGAAGTGCCTGTGATAATGGCATACAAGCAGGGCTTCGGAAGCATGATCTCTTCCGATTCTTCATCACTGATCTCAATCCCTTTTGAGCCGATAGCATCATCGGTATATTTCACTTGATGTACCGGGCTTTTCAGCCAGCCTTCTTTATTATAGAGGCGAAGGGCAATGGTATTCTGCTCTTTGCCCGGTAAAAAATAGGATTTAAATGATGGCAGCTCAATTTCAAAAGCAGTTTTCCTATCAGGGTTGGCGTCTTCCAGCACCTCCTTATTATTGATAAACAAGCTTGCTTTTCCAATACCTCCGCTTCGCTCTTCCAACTCGATCTGCAGCCGGCCATTCGCTATTGTATATTTGTTAAGTTTGGGATAAAGGGGCGCATCCTCCAATTCGTCCACATAGCGAATATCCTCCTCCTTTCCTTCCACTATTTTCGATAAAAGGCCCGGTTCGTAATACCGTTCCTTGAGCTGATCGAGCTCGATTACTTCGAGCCCGGACACAAAATACATTTTCAGCATAGCGCCAGGCGAGGCGTCGAAGAGGCCAGAAGGAGCGATGGCGGCCCAGTCCTCTTGATCGAGGTAGGCCAAAGTCGCCATTTTTTCGCCGGATATTTTGTTCCAAATGATAATGGCTCCATCTTCTCCTGCGGTAAGAACATATTTCCCATCCGGAGAGAACGCGACAGAAGTAATGTCGGCGAGATGTTTTTCCAGAAGGTGTATTTCGTTGCCATCGAGATTCAACAGCCTTGCTGTTCCGTTGCTGCAGCCAGTGAGCAGATAATTGCCATGGGGGTCGAATGCCCCGGAGGTAAGCCCGAAATCGGTTCTGGGGTCCCTGAGCGGCCCTTTTTTTTGTTTTCCATCGAGGCTCCACAAGCGGGCGTTGGCATCGACGCCACCGGTCGTAAATATCAACAATTCATTCCCGGCAGGGCAAAAAACAGCGGAAGAAACCGCATGGGTATTTCCTTTGAGATCTTGTTTCAGGTTTCCTTTGAGGTCCCAGATACGGGCGGCGCTGTAATTCCCATCCGGGCTGAAATCGCCACCGGAGGTGAGCACCCATTTTTCATCGGGAGAAAAAGCTACCGAGTTAATTTTCGCTGTATGCCCGATGAATTCCGCTTGTTTGTTTCCGGTAAGATCCCAGCTTTTTGCGGTTGTATCGTGGCCGCCGGTGAGTAGGAATCGGCCGCTGGGAGAAAAAGCCACCGAAGTGATGCCTTCGTGTCCTTCCAGTTCTTTTGGTTTTGGCGGATGAACTTCGCCCGCCAGGTTCCACAACCTCGCTTTGCCACTACCCGTGAGGATAAAATCTTCCCCGGGAGAAAAAGCGACGGAAGAGACAGAGCCGCCACCTTCAAAAACCTGGATCTGACTCTTACCGGGGTCCCAGAGCTTTGCTGTTCCATCACTGCTCCCGCAGAGGATTTGGTTTTTTTTCGAACAGGATACGGCATTAATACAGGAGGCGTGGCCTTCGAATATCTTTTTTAAATTTCCGTCCAGGCCCCACAATCTGGGTTTGCTATCCGGGCTGCCGCTGAAGATCAACTCGCCGTCGGGTGAAAAAGCAACCGCCGTTAATGCCCCCTGCCCTTTGAATTCCCGATAGACATTCCCCTTTTTATCCCATAAGACGGCGCCTTGATCCGTCCCGGCGAGGATATAAGCGTCGTGATCTTCTTTAGGGAAAAAAGCGATGGCGTGAATGCGGCCATGGCCAGGCGCCTGGAAAGCCCTGTCAATTGAGCCGTCCTGAGTCCAAAGAACTGCTTTACCGTCATATCCGCCGGTAAGCACCCTGTCTCCTTTAAGCGAGAAAGCAACGGATGACACTTCTCCCTCGTGTTGGCCCTGAAAGGTTTGTTTTTTATTCCCCTCCAGATCCCAGAGGATGGCGGTTTTATCTCTGCTGCCACTTAGGAACAGTTTCCCTTCCGGCGAAAAAGCGACGGCATGGATCCAGGCGTTATGATGACTTTCGCTTGCTTCCGGATGCTTGCAGATTCCTGCAAATTCCCCATTGACTTTCCATAAGGTAAGCTTGCCGCCCATGTGCCCGTTTACGATTAAACCGGTATCCGCATAAAGGGCGGAAGCCGTAATTCCATAAACGGACTCTGAAACTTTGGATAATAACAAGCGGTTCACATCACCATTCGGTATTTCCCGGATCAAATTTCCCGGTAGCCCCCATAGCCTGGCTTTTTTATCCTCATTGCCCGTAAGTATGGTATTGCCGTCCTTTGAGAATGCAACAGCGAATACTTTGTCGGCGCTGGCAGCCGCAAAAGCGACTAGTTCCTGGCCTTCGAGGTTCCAAAGTTTGGCGATCCCATCCTTGCTGCCGGTGAGCACCAGGCGCCGGTTCGGAGAGAAGGCGACTGAAGAGATCGCTTTTGTATGGCCGGTTGGTACGACTAACCGAAGTGGGTTCTCTTCTGGTTTTAGGTAATTCATGCAAATAGTAACTATTTTAAGAACTCAGAACAACTGCACCAAATTCAACTCTCCATAAAGTTAATGGATGCCAGGCTAATTCATACATAAGGGGCCGGAGAAAAATAAGTTCCCCGTTTCAGGCCAGAGATTTTGTCGCTGGACAAGGCGCGAAGAACGCGCATAGCCCAGCTACGCAAGTGATGAGCAACGCAGTACAGCGGCAAAAGATCGGCATCAAATGGGGAAGTTATTCTTCGCCGGGCCCTAAATGGCATCTATTTAGGTATTTCGGTTGTACGGTGTTCCGGTATTGCGGCCGGGAGGCTCACAGAGGCAATGCAACTGCCTCGCCCAAAAACCATAATGCCGAAATTGGCGCCATGAATGCTTCTGTTTGTGGTATAAATACGAACCATATTAAAAAAAGCACCCTTCCAATGTGACTTTAAGAAATTAAATCGTCTATAAAGCATACAATATGATATTTTTACCGTATCATTGTATCCGAATTAATTAAGTGTTCAGGCTAATCGTATTTTGCTTCTCATTTTCTTTTATCCTCCCTTAGTTTTTTCCGGTTTTTTATCTTTTAACTTTTCCGCGTCAAGCGGAGCTCAATTTCATTTTTTTTATGAATATTTTTGTTGCAAAATTAAACTACGACACTCACGAAGATGACCTTCAGGATTCTTTCGAGGAGTATGGAAGCGTCGATTCCGTGAAAATCATCATGGACAAGTTCACCGGCAAGTCTAAAGGCTTCGGCTTTGTAGAAATGCCCAACGACGAGGAAGGACAGGCCGCTATTGATGGCCTGAACGACCAGGAACTGGACGGACGCACCATCGTAGTGAAGGAAGCTGAACCCCGCGAAAGCAGAGGCGGCGGCGGCGGTGGCGGTGGCTACAACCGTGGCGGCAATGGCGGCGGCGGCGGCTACAATAAGCGATATTAATGGCAGGGAGCATCTAATCAATGCTCCTCACATAATAGAACTTTAAGAGAAAAAGCTCCGGGCAACCGGGGCTTTTTCTGTTTGGGGGGGGCTATTCTATCATTAGGCCTGTTCAGCCCAACCATTTGGCGGCTCCCTCCTGAAGGAACAATGCGCCAACAAACAACTCAGAGTATGTTTGGAGGCCGGATTTGATAGCGAAAAGTGTCAATTTTTTGATGAGACAAGGCGTCTTTTTTGGCGAAGCCATGCCTTTGGCAGAAGAGCATACCCTTAGGTATCCCGCTTTTCTCGAAAAGCGGGAAAAAAAGCAACGATGGATCATCAAAAAAGTGGCCTTTGCAGCTCAAAGTTTGGCCTCCAAACATACTCTCAAGAGACGCCCCTCCCTACTCCATCTTTAGCGCACCAGGCCATTGTCGTCGGGCGCAAGCGCCTTTTTTTCTTCCACTTCCGCCGGTGGGTTTTGAGCGATGGAGGCTTCAGGTTCCTGCGTTGCAGCCGGATTCTGATTCGAATCATTTGAAATATCTTCCCGTCCACCGGAGGTATATTTGCCAACCAGGTTATCAAAGAGCAAGAGGGCAAATTTATCGCTAAAGCCGCCGAGAAAAGCCAGCGCCCATAGGAGATAAGGCTTGGCGCCTTCATTGTAAGAGCTGCCCGGGGAAACTTCCGCCGAAGTCAACGCGCTGATGCTGGTGGCCACCGCCAGGTAAACGACACACCCCATAATGACCCCGACCAGGGGGCGGCCGATCAGCCAATCCAAACGGAAGGGCTCATTTTCAACCTGCTGCTGAGTGCCTACGAAGGCATAGAGGGTAGCGCCAATACCGCCGATGAAACTCCACAGCACAACCGGCAGAGGCAACCCGAGCACGCCTATCTCCGCTTTTCCATCTAAAAAGGCGCTTAAAACACCGATAAGAACAAACATGATCCCCGCCATGCCCAAAACAATGCTGCGTTGCTGTATCTTCTTTTTCAGCAGTGTTTGTCTGGCAAAAGCCGCTTCCAGCTGTTTCTTTCTATTGTTTTCAATACGAATTCTTTCAGCCTCTTCCTCTTTTAGGGCCCGGGCCACATGAAGCGATGCGTCGGATAGAATATCAATAGACAAATCCGGGTTGGTGCGCAACTCCCGGTTGGCTTTGGTGATCAGGTTTTGAGCAATGGCATAGTTCTCGGAATCACCGATTTTTTCCAGCCGCCCGGCCAGGCTTTTCAATAACTGGTTGAACAGTTCGATAGCCGATTGGCCTCCTTTCTGCTCCATGACTTCCAGCTTTCCCTGATCGTTCACATAGGTTGCCACTTTACCGACCAACTCGCCGGCAAACACCTTCTTCCCTTCCCGGACCCGGGAGAAAAGAATCGGGTCCGACCAGGAAGCATTGGGTATTCCGGCGGTTTCCGAAATCACTTTTCTGCCCGCAAACATTGCCAGTTCCAACGAATTCTTTTCAATGAGCGCGGCGAAAAAAGCGCCGATGAAATTGCTGATCACCTGATCAAAAACGACGGTGTTGAATGCCACCACAGAAGGAACGCCCGCACGCAGTAAGGCTTCAGCCACTCCTTCTCCTCCATTTTTTCCGTATGCAGTGTGGCAGGCACTGAGAAAAACCATCCGCACGCCGGCCTTTTCCCGGGAAAGGCCGGCTGCCTGAATGAGTTGGCTGCCGGAAATAACCTTCGCCTCCCGCGAAGGGCTGTCAAACAAGAGATACCCCGCTCGCACTTCTTCCGGCGAATCTTCGAAACGTCCTATCACGCCATTTCCCGAGAAAAAAAGACTATGTATTTCCTTTTCATTGATGATCCTGGCGACATTTTCCAGTGAAGCCTCTCCTTCCTGCAATAATATCAATTCGAGCAGGCCTTCCTCCACCAGGGGTTGAACCGCTTCCTTAACCCGCTTGTAGTCCTCATCCAGCTTGAGTTCATGCAACGGCTTTTTTTCCCCGCCCCTTAAATAAAATTGAGGGTTCGCCAATACCATCAAAATACGGTAGGGTTTCTGACTGGCTTCAAATGGCAATGCCGGAATAGGGGAAGAGACGGTCCGCACGATGCTCAGCCGAGGGTCGGCAACAATGGTCTGCCCCCCAATCCGGGCCTTTTCCCAGGGTAGATGCGCAAGCGGAGCCGCTGCTCCGGGAAAATCCAGCTGGATGCGCAGCCCCTTCCCGCTTCCCGCCACTTTTTGCAGCAACCCGGCGTAAATCTTCAAAACATTACCAGGCATCAGGGCTGCCCCCAGGGTATCTCCACTGATTTCCTTCCCCTCCCGGGCCAGGTCGTCCGTGGGCACCTCCACCCGCTCCCCTCCCGGGCCGGCCGCCTCAATAAAAACTTGCTCCCCTTGTTTGCGGAAGAATAAGTTCAGGGTTTCATAATCGATGGGGTTAGCAGGTATTGCTGGAAAGTCAACAATTTCATCATCCAGTTCGGCCAGATCGAGCATCAGAGACATAGTATTCGGTTTGAGTTTTGGTGTTGTAAATATTTGAACCACGCGCCGTCGCCATGGTACTTTATTAGAACCCAATATAGAAAAAATTGGGAACCAATACACTGCCCCCCAGAGCCCCCTTACCTCCGCTCCATCCCCCAGGCAATCCCCATCACCAACAAACACCCAATGGGGTTGAACCAGAGGTAGGCGATCTTTAGCACATGCCAGGTGTCTCCAATGAGCAGCCAGTAATCCTGCCCGTTGGCCCAGTAAAGCCCCAGCACGAGCGCCTCTCCGATCAGGGCGGCAATGAAAACCGCCCGGGCGCCAATGCTTTTCATAAAAAAGGCCACCATGAAAATGCCCAGAATGGGGCCGTAGAAAAGCGAGCCGATAATGTTGACCGCCTGGATCAGGTTCTCGAACAGGCCGGCCGTGGCGGCAAAGAAGAGGGCGATACAGCCCCATAGCACGGTGAAGGCCTTGGAAGCGTTGAGGTAGTGGCGGTCGGTCTTATTTTTAACGAAGCTCCGCCGGTAAATATCGATGACCGTGGTAGTGGCCAGCGCGTTCAGCTCGGAAGAGGTGGACGACATGGCCGCCGAGAAGATCACCGCCAATAGTAAGCCCACCAGCCCGATGGGCAGGTAGTTGGTCACGAAAGTGATAAAGATGTAATCCCGGTCTTCCAGTTTGGCGCCCGGGTCGGCCTGGAGTATGAGGTCATCCACTCCTTTGCGAATCTCCTTGTCCTTGGACGAGAGTTCCTGCATGCGCTGCTGAGATCTGTCAACCGCCGCCTCATCGTCCTGGCGGATGGCTTCGATCAGGTATTCCGATTCCTGCCGTTGTTCCAGAAAAAGGGTGTTGTGCTGCGCCTGCAAGTTGTCCAGCTCGCGTTCATAAACGGTGCCTTCCAGCTTCTCCATGTTGGCCGTATTGAAGTGGATCGGCGGCTGTTCGAAGTGGAAAAAAACAAAGACCAGGATGCCCACAAAGAGCACCAGAAACTGCATGGGCACCTTGAGTATGCCATTGAACAGCAACCCCAGGCGGCTTTCAGTCAACGACTTGCCGCTGAGATAGCGCTGCACCTGCGACTGGTCCGTACCGAAGTAGGACATAAACAGGAATACCCCGCCCAGCATACCCGACCAGAAGTTGTAGCGGTTGCTGAGGTCGAACTCGAAATCCACCACATTGAGCTTGCCCATCTTGCCGGCTATGCTCACCGCATCTCCGAATTTGATGTTCTCCGGCAGCTGCAGCAATAGAATGACCGCAGCGATGAACATGCCCGACAGGATGACGATCATCTGCTGCTTTTGGGTAACGCTCACCGCCTTGGTGCCGCCCATGACGGTGTAAAAAATGACTACCAGCCCGATGAAAAAGATCGTCCAGTTGAGGCTCCAGCCCAGAATGGTGGACAGGATGATGGCCGGCGCGTAAATGGTCAGGCCCGCGGCCAGCCCTCGCTGGATGAGGAAAAACAGGGCGGTCAGCGTCCGGGTTTTCAAATCGAAACGGCCCTCCAGGTACTCGTAGGCGGTATATACTTTGAGGCGGTAATAGAGGGGCAGTACGAAAATGCAGAGAATGACCATCGCCACCGGCAGGCCGAAGTAGAACTGGGCGAAACGCATGCCGTCCTCGTAGGCCTGTCCGGGGGTTGACAAAAAGGTAATGGCGCTGGCCTGAGTGGCCATGACCGACAGGCCGATCGTCCACCACGGCAGGTCGCGGTCGCCTAACAGGTAACTCTGTACGCTGGCTATGTTGCGGGTTTTCCAGACGCCGTAGGCCACAATGCCCAGCAGCGTCCCTAACATCACGATCCAATCTAAAATGCTCATGCTATATTGCTATAGGGTTATAGTGTTATTGCTGACGCCAGGATCAGGAATAAGCATGGGTAAAGATATAAAACAAGGTGATGATGATGGCATGAAGAATGAGTACGAGGGCGTACATCTGGCTCCAGCTCCTGAAAAAAGCCGGGGGGGATTCGTCATCCTGTGGGTCAAAGTTGGTGTCGGGCGTTGGCATTTCAGCGTGTTTTGGTGTGTTAGTGAGGCTAAAATAGGCTTATCCGGCAGAATCCCCCATTTTTTAACAGTTCTTAACGCAGGGGGTGAGTTTTGGCGGAAGCCTGGCCCACCAGAGAGGAGCAGGAATGACAAACTTTTGACAAGAAAGCAATTTCCCCTTCAAATAATTGCATTCGCCGCCTGTTTTTGCAAACCATTTTGCTGTGATTTGTTGAAAACACAAAATCATTCCTGACACCAATTCGCAAACAGCAACATGAACCTAATCTCCCGCTCGATTCATTCCCTGTCCATCCTCATATTTTGCCTGGCCGCCTGCCCCTCCTTCCTCTTCGGGCAGGCTTTTGAAGCCCTCTACACCCATGCCGAAAACGATTCGGTAGTCATAGCCGATATTGCGGCGGCTGAAAACGGAGGGCTTTGGGTACTGGCCACCGTCGACCGTACTGCTACCACCAATGACATCAACGCCAGCGACGGGCTGGTGCTGCGCCTGAATGCCCAGGGCGAATTACTCTGGAGCAAAGAGTACGACGCCGGCACCTTCCAGTCTCTGAATGGCATACAGGGTACCCCGGATGGCGGGTTCATCATCGGCGGCACCACCACCACCGAGTATTTCGATGGTTACCTGGCCAAGGCGGATGCCAATGGCGAGATTGAATGGGCCCGATTCGTGGGGGATGAGGAACTGCAACGCATTTACGATATCAACACTACCAGCGATGGCGGTTATCTGCTGGTAGGCCATTACCTGAATTTTTTTCGAACCAATTTATTCGTTGCCAAACTCGGCCCCAACGGGGAGGAGTTGTGGTCTAAAGTGTACACGTTGCCCAACGATGAGGAACAGACTGCCTACAGCGTTCAGCAACTGCCCGATGGCAGCTTTCTGATCTGTGGCAGCAACGGAGAACTGTTCAATGAGGATGCCCTGGTGGTCAAACTGAGCGATACCGGCAGCCTCCTCTGGGCCAATACTTACGATTACCAGGGGTTCGCCAATAGCGGCGCGGCGATAGCCCCCCTGCCTTCCGGCGAAATCATATTGTTGCAAGCCACCCAGCTTTCCGATGATCCGCTCAGCGGAGCAACCGGCCTCATTGTGAGCCGCCTGGACGAAGGCGGCGACGAGCGATGGTCGCGCCTGCTGCCCATCGACGAAGCATTGACCACGATCACCTTCAACGGCCTGAATTATGCCTTCAGCGCTTCGCCGGGCGGCCTGCAAGTCGACGGCGCCGATATTGTGCTCTACACCCGGGCCGATACGGATAATTCGGACGATCTACGGCCCAACCTCCTCAAGTTGAACCAGGACGGCGATCTCATCTGGGGCCGCGAATTTTCCGAACCCGGATTCCTTCATTTCCCTACCGGCGGCGACTTTGGAGACAACCTGACCCTCACAACCGACAACCACTATGCCATTCTCTATCAGGGTGTCGAAGAACGGCAATCCCTCCGGGTTGCTAAAATCGATGCCGCCGCACAAAATCTGTGCGTAAGCCCCGTAACGCCGGCTTTTACCGACATCAGCCTCGCCGTCGCGCCCAGAGCTTTCAACGAAACGGACGAAGCCGGGCAAACTGCCGTCACGACCAACGTGCGCAACCGCACTTTCACGGCCAGCCCCATCGCCAATGCCAGCATCGAGATCGACTTGGGGCCGGATACCATCTTGTGCGCCAACGCCACCCTCACCCTCGATTCGGATCTGGGGCCTGGATTTACCTATTTGTGGCAAGATGGCAGCACCGCCCCCACCCTTGCGGTAACCGAAGAGGGCGCCTACAGCGTGACAGTGGCCCAGGACGAATGTTCGGCGACGGACACCATCCTGGTGGCTACCCTGTCTAGTGTGCTGGCGCTCGGCCCTGACGCTACCCTCTGCGACGGAGAAAGCCTCACCCTGGCCCCGGCAATCACTTACAACGGTGATTACAACTGGAATACCGGCGCTACAGGCTCCAACCTGACGGTGGATCAGCCCGGGACGTATATCCTGGTTTTTACCAATGCCTGTGGAACCGTTGCTGATACGGTGGACGTGAATGCCCCGGCGCCGTTCGCCTTTTCTATCAGTGGAGCGGAGCCGGCTTGCGCCAACACCGCCGTTACGCTTTCCGCTGCCGGTGGCCCCGGATTGACTTATGAATGGCAGGACGAGAACGGAAACAACCTGTCGGACAGCGCTGCCTACAGCTTCACCCTGGACGCCGCCGCCACCCTCCTCCTGCTGGCTACCGATGGATGCACGATAGCGACAGAGGTGGCCAACCTGTCTCCTCTTCCCACTCCCGCTGTTGAAGCCACCCTGCAGGAACCCGGCTGTGGCACTTCCGATGGCAACATCAGCCTGGAGGTGGAGCAGGGGCAGCCGCCATTTAGTTTTGAATGGGAGGACGGCTCGGGTAATCTTCTTGCCCAAGAAGGCGGCAGCATCGGGAACCTGTCTGGGGGGTCGTACTTTGTGACTATTACAGACGCCGCCGGTTGCACCGCCGGCTTCAGCTGGGAGTTACCCATCCTGGCGCCATTGTCTTTCGAACTGGAAATTTCAAATCCTGATTGCCTGGCGCCCGATGGTGGCAGCATCGCGCTGAATAATGTCACCGGCGGCGCCTCCCCCTACCGCTTTAGCCTGGATGGCGCCCCCGTCCAGGAACAGGGCCTGTTTGTCAACCTCAGCGGCGGCGCTTATAACGTTCTGCTGGCCGACGCCAACGGTTGCGACACGGCCTTCACGCTGGCGCTGGCCGAGCCCCAGCCGTTTGGCCTGTCCATCACTACCGGTACGCCTGCGCTCAGCCTGGGCGACAGCGCCCTGCTCAACATTCAATCCAACCGGCTGCTGGACGGAGATGAGACCTTCGAATGGAGTACCACCGACGGGCTGAGTTGTACGGACTGCCCCTCCCCTTTTGCCGCTCCCCTCCGGACTACGGAGTACCTCCTCACCCTCACCGACAGCGACGGTTGCCAGGCCACGGCCAGCCTGCGCATTGAAGTAGACAGCAATTCAAAAATTTACATCCCCAATGCTTTTTCGCCCAACGAGGACGGCCGCAACGACCGTTTTTTGCTGTACCCCGGCAAAGGCGTGCAGTCGGTCGATAGGGTGCAAATTTTCAACCGCTGGGGCGGGCTGGTGTACGAAGCTGCCGGCAATGCCGGCTGGGATGGCAATACCAACGGAAGCCAGGCCGGGCCGGGCCTTTACGTTTACCAGGTAGTCATAACGCTGGTGGACGGAAGGCAGGAGACGCTCTCCGGCGAGGTGGCTTTGGTGCGGTGATGCATTAACTGTGCATGGGGAAGTGCTTAAGAAACTCCAGCAAAAGGATGAAGGGCTTTCCTGAGTACCCTATTGTATAAAGGATGACTACTGTTCAAGCGACTATTGTCACGCCAATAAAACCAAATCCTATGAAAAATCCAATCCCAAATCTAACCGCAATGGCCTTTACAGCAATGGCCATCATTGTATCAAAAGAAATTCAGGTGATTGCCTGAATGCGGGGAAAGCAGATTGTGTAAAAACTATCACCATTGTATCCTGACAACGAAACCATTTTTTCGTGTCAAATCGCTTTCCCGTCGGCAGCTGGGCCGGGTGAGACTATAAACTGGAGAGTATGTTTGGAGGTGTCAAAGGCGTTTCCCTCAGGGCGGTAGGAAGAATACCTACAATAATATCTCTATATTTCTATTCTGGTAGCTATCTTAGCATCTAAAACCGCCACCCCATAATGCACCGCTTCCTGATCTTGTTCCTGTTCCTCCTGACCGGCAGCCTCGCCCTGGCTCAAACGGCCTACACCGTCGAAACCGTGCCCGACCCCAAGCGCAGCGGCGGCGGTTACGTCAGCAACCCCGACCTGGTCCTGTCCACAGGGGATGTAGAGCGCCTCAATACCCTCATCGCCGAGTTGGAGCGCAACGCCACCGCCCAGGTGGCCATCGTGGTGGTCAACAGTATCGGAGAGGACAATCCCAAGGAGTTTGCCACCCGCCTGTTCCGGCACTGGGGTATCGGCCAGGCGGATAAAGACAACGGCCTGCTCATTTTCACAGTCATGGACCAGCGGCGTACCGAGTTTGAAACCGGCTACGGCCTGGAGGGCGTGCTGCCCGATGTGATCTGCTACCGCATTGGCATGCAGGATTTGGCGCCCTATTTCCGGCAAGGGCAGTACGGACAGGGCCTTTACGCCGCCACCGCCCGGATCAAGGAAACCCTGGAAGATCCCGCCGCTCTGGAGGAAATCCGTTCGGAGTTACGCGGCAATGAACCCTTCCGCCCTGTACCTTACCTGCCCGCCGCCCTGGGCTGGTACATCATCGCCACCTCCATTTTCCTCCTCTTTTTACTGGCCTGGCTGCTCTACACCCGGTTCAGCAAACAGGAGCTGTACGACCGATACCGGGCCATCCGCCCTCTTCATTCTATTATCTTTATCATCCTGTTCCCCATCCCGTTTATCGCTATCTATTTTTATTTAAAATGGCTGTTGCAGCGCCTGCGCGACCACCCCCGTTACAGCAAGGTAAACGGCAAGCTCATGCACAAGCTGGATGAACAGGCCGACGACGCCTTCCTGGAAAGAGGACAGGTCACCGAAGAGGAACTCGGCTCGGTGGATTACGACGTCTGGGTGACCGACGACCAGGATGACGTGCTCATCCTGCGCTACGCCAGCCGCTGGGCCAAGTACGACAAATGCCCCAAGTGCCGTTACCTCACCTACTCCAAACAACGCTCGCGCATACTGCGCAACGCTACCTATTCCCACAGCGGACAGCGGGAGATCACCTTTGCTTGTAAGAACTGCAATTATATTGATGTCAGGGTCGAGACGATCCCTCAAAAGGTCCGCTCTTCCGGCGGCGGCGGCGGGTTCAGCGGGGGGCGGCGGCGGGGGCGGCGGCGGCTGGGGCGGCGGCGGTTCCGGGCGGGGGCGGCGGGGTGAGTTGGTAGAAAACAAAGTGGGAAGTCGGAAGTACGAAGGCGGAACGCACAAACCCCGCCCCGGTCAGTTGATCCGTTTCCCGTAGATGCGGAACTGCTTGTGCATCCGGGCGTTTATCCGTTGGTATTCGGCGAGCATCGGCTTATTGTCTTCGGAGACCAGATGTGTTTCCAGAGTCTGTATGCCGGCCTGTTGGGCGCAAAGGATCATGGGCCAGGCCATCAGGATGTCTAAGCCCATTCCCCGGTAACGGCCGTCGATCGCCCCCAGGAGCAGGTCGAGCTGCCTGGTTCTTTTGGCCGAGGCGATGATGTGCAGAAAACCGAAGGGGAACAATTTCCCTTTTGCCCGCTGTATGCCTTTGGTCATGTTGGGTACGCCGATAAAAAAGGCGATCACTTTTCCCGTTTCGTCGGCCACGATCTTGACGTAACGAGGGTTTAGTAAAGGCAAATACCGATCCACGATAAATTTGATTTCTCCATCATCCAGCGGTTGGAAACCAAAGATATCCTTGTAGGCCTCATTGACCAATTCAAATACGGGAACGATATATGGCCGGAGCTCTTTCCTGCTTTCAAATTCCAAAAGCTGAAAACGCGTATTTCGTTTGATCCGCTCATAAATCCGGGCATAGTGAGCAGGAAGGCCCTCTTTCAGGCCGATCAGAAAATCGAAGCAATCCATTTTTTTCCCGTACCCCTTTTTTTCTGTGAACATCGGCATATAGGGCAAATTACAACTTGTGGCGATCACAGGTAATTCATCGAAGCCTTTGATCATAAACCCCTGAGGGTCCTTTTCCGAGAACCCGAAAGGGCCGATGATCTCCTCCATGCCCTTTTGTTTGCCCCATTGTTCAATGGAATCGAGTAAAGCGAAAGCCGCCTCTTCATCCTCAAAACAATCGAAATGCGTAAACCGCGCTGTATTTTCCTGATGCAGGCTATTGTATTTTTTGTTGATGATGCCCATGATCCTGCCCACCGGCTGGCCATCCCGATAGGCCAGGTAAAGCACCGTGTCGGAATGGGCATAAGATTTGTTCTTTCGGGGGTTCAAAAAGTCCCATTCATCCATGTAGATCGGAGGCAGCCAATTCTCGTGATGGGCATGGATGCGGGCCGGGAGATAGATGAAAGCCCTCAATTCTTTTTTGCCGGCAACTTCCTTTACTGTGATAGACATGATGCTCCTGTTTGCAGATTAAGAAACGATCTTCTTGCTGATCCTGTAGCAAAGATAGGCAAAGGGGATGGCAGCAAGGACATCAATAGTATAATGAATATGCTGAAACAACAGCAATAGAGCCAGCACGATCACAAGGGCCAGGGCCGCCAACTTTTCCGCTTTCCCGGTAAGGGATAAAAAAACCAGGAAAGCGGTGGCCGTGTGCCCGGAAAAGAACAGGTCCCGGGTCAGGGCTTGCGCCCCGGAGAAGAAGGGCGTCAACGGGTCCGGCATTAGTATCAGGTTCGCCGGAGGATCGAGCGGAACGATATACAAGGTTACCACCCGCATCAGTATTACGAGGGCATAAGAAGAGAGGAACCGGATAAAAACAGCGGGGGAAAAAAAGCTCCTGGCAATGACGTAAAAGAGCGATAAATAGATCAGAAAAAAAATGATCTCCGAAAAATCCTTGGCCGGCAGTATCCGCAGCACCGGATCATCCAGCAGCGCTCCCGGGCGTTGTTCCAGAAACTGAAAAAAGGAGGGCAGGACGATCCAGCTCATTAAAAGGACAAGCACAGACAAAAAAGTGGCCACGCGGAACCGGGGCCGTTTCCAGGCAATTCTCCAGAGGCCATCGGTATTTTTTGCCGCTAATTCCATACTGCAATACTCCCTTGGTTTTAGAGCGTGTTGGGGATTTACCCTTTGGCCTGCAAATGTGCATCTTTTGAACCTCATTTCGCCATTTTTTCGCCACGTAGCGATGCTATGCGGCTCAAAAATGGCTTCCTGAGAACCAAAATCTGCTCATTTTCGACATCAAAAGTAAATCCCCTACACGCTCTTAGTGGCCCAAAATACCATTGAATGCCCAACTCAGCGTATGTTTGAAGGCTGAATTTTTTAAAAAAAAACTCCCATTCCTGCCTCCCTGCGGATGTGTTGAGGCCAATTATTCCGAGCAAAGCGTGCCGAAGGCCCCGAAACGGTTAATCCGGTGTACAGTTTTTCATGTCCCAGGATAAGCCGGAATACAGGTTGTCGCCACACATACAAGGGTGGTGCCCTGCATAAATCCCCCCTACCTGGGTGGAATATTCGAACGTCCCATCTTCCGGGCAATAATGCTCAGGCGCCCCGTCTTTCCACATGTAAATGTTGTAGACGGAGTAATTATCGCAGTTGTTATCATCCAACCGGCCATCCGGAGTACAGTACAGCGTCCCTTCATCAGGATAGACAGACACAACCTGCCAACCTTTACCCCGCCCATAGGGGTAGCTCCCTCCCAAAAACATCTGTATATTGTGCCTATTATTAACCATCACCCTTAATACTCTGTTAAATGAAAACCTTTACTCCTCTGATCGCGCTGTTGTTCCTGACCACGGCCCTCAGCGCTCAAACCACCTCCACCACTCTGCGGGTATACCGCATCTTCCAGGAAAAGTGCGTGCAATGTCACGACCACGCCAGCCCGGAAGCAGGGCTCGATCTCCAGGAGGAAGGAACAACCGAAACCAGCCGGGCCTGGAAAGTGCGCAACAACCTGTTCAACATCACGCCCGCCAACCAGGCGTCCGCTGCCAAAGGCCACAAATACCTCTACCCCGGGCGGGTGGACAAGAGCCTGCTCTTCCGCAAGGTCAACCAGGGGCTGGAGCCCACTCTCGGCCTGGATGCCGGCGAGAATCAATCCATGCCGCCCTACGGGCAGCCTCAGCTGACGGACGTGGAAAAGGAGCTCATCCGCCAGTGGATTCTCTATGCGGCGCCGCTCAATAGCACGGTGGCCGACGAAGAGCGGTTGGCAACCTACTACAACGGCAGCGCCCAGATGGCCTTTCCCGACGGCCCGCCGCCGGCGCCCGCCGCCGGTGAGGGCTTCCAGGTCAAAATGGGGCCGTTCTACGTAGAGCCCGGCGGCGAGATCGAGTACTATCAGAAATACGAGCTGGACCTGCCCGCCGATGTGGAAGTCAACCGCGTGGATATACAGATCGGGACTTACTCCCACCACTTCATCCTCTACGATTTCAACCCGGGCGGCAGCAACAACATCCCTCCCGGCCTGCGCCTCAACGCCAACCACTCCGACATCGGGCTGGTGGCTGCCGTCCAGGAATCCACCGACCTGAAACTACCGCAGGGCACCGCCTTCCGCTGGGACAAACAGCTGGTGCTGGACCTCAATTCCCACTACATCAACTACTCCTCCACCAATGTCTATCAGGCGGAAACTTATATCAACATATACACCCAACCGGCCGGCACCGCCGCCCAGGAAATGAAAACGGAGCTGATCGCCAACCTTACCATCCCCATCCCCAACAACGGCGCGCCGGTAACCCATACCCAGCACCTGAATTTTGACCTCGGTGAAGTGTACACCTGGGGGTTGATGGGCCATACCCACAAATACGGCACCGGCTATAAAATCTTCAAGCGCCTGCCCGGTGGCCAAAGAGGGGACCTGATCTATGACGCCGCCTGCTCCCAGGGGATTCCCGGCTGCGTTTCGCCCTTCTTCGATTATCAGCACATTCCCATGCGGTACTTCCTTCCGCTGGAACCCATCACCTTCAATGCCGCCAATGGACTGATCCACGAAGCCAGCTGGGTCAACGACGGCCCGCAGGCCGTCAGCTGGGGGCCCACCTCCGACGACGAGATGATGGTCATGATCATTATGTACACCGAAGATACCGTCGGAATTGTGACCGGCATCCGGGAGTTAGCGCAGCCTGTCAATGACGTGCGGGCTTACCCCAACCCGGCTCAGGATGAGATCAATTTCTCCCTGCCTGCTTCCGCAGGCCAATTGCAGCTGCGCTTGCACGACGCTACCGGAAAAGTGGTGTGGCAACAGGGTGGGCTGATTGCTCCCGACTTCATTATTCGCCGCAATGGCCTGCCCGCTGGCCTGTACTTCTATCATCTGGAAGGGCAAGATGGCAGGATAAGGACCGGCAAAGTGGTGTTTAGATAGAGAAAGGGATTTTCACTTCAAAAAACAGCCGCTCCGGGCATAGCTCGGGCGGCTGTTTTTTGAGGCCTTTTCAGAATGCTACTTTTTCTCCTCGATAACCGGCACCGCCCCCAATACTTCTTCGATACTCAGGTATTTGACCGTCCCCAGCGCCTCCACTTCATCGGCAATCAGCTCGCGGTCGCCAACCACGACCAGGATCATATTTTCCGGATGAATATATTGCCGGGCCGCCGCTTCCACCTCCTCTTTCGTCACAGCCAATAATTTACCGATATGGCGGTTGAGGTAATCTTCCGGCAAGCCGTAAAAGATCACATCCGACAAGTTGCCCGCGATGGACTCTATATTCTGAAATTCGGCGGGAAAACCCAGCGCCTGGTAATTGCGCGCCTTTTCCACATCCGCCTCCGATACCTCCCGGATGCCCTTGAGCTCTTTGAGGAACTCCTGAATAGCCGGCCCGGTCACATCCGATTGCACATCCGCATAAGCTATAAAATACCCCTGGTAGCGAGGCTGCCAGAAAAAGGACGCCGCTCCGTAGGCATAGCCGTGTTCTTCACGAATGTTCTGGTTGAGCCGGGAAGTGAAAGACGCCCCCAGGATGGTGTTCATCACGGAAATAGGGTACTCGTCCGGCGTGTTACGGCTGACTCCCGGATGGCCAAACCGCAGGACCGATTGGGCGGCGCCCGGCTTATCGATCAGATAGATCGTAAAACCTTTCTTTTCAGAGGGCGGAGCGATCATTTGAGTTTTGAGCTGGCCACCGCTCCAGCCAGCCAGGGCTTTACCAAGCCGCTGCTCCAGGGCCTCCCGGCCAATATCTCCCACTACCACCATAAAAGAATTGGCGGGAGTCAGGTATTCGCGGTGAAAATCTTTCAGGTGCTGCACCGTCAGGCTTTTCAGGCTGGCCTCCGTTCCGGACGCACTGCGCCCATAAGGATGATCTTTCCCATATATGAGCTGATTGAAAGCCTCCATAGCCGCTGTCCGCGCCTCATCGTGCGATTGGGCCAGGGCAACCAGCGCTTCCGTGCGTTTTCGGGCGAGCTCTTCCTCTTCAAACCGGGGGCGCAGCAGCACATCGGCAAAGAGCGGCAAAGCCTCCTCCAGCTTGGAGGCAGGCGTAAACAGGCTCAGGCCTAATTGTTCCCGATTGGCATAAGCCCTCAGGGAAATACCCAGGAAATCGATCTCTTCGGACAGCTCCAGGGCATTTCGTTCTCCCGCGCCTTCGTCCATCATATCCGCTACCATCTCCGCCAGGCCCAACTGCCCGGGCGGGTCGTAGATACTGCCGGCCTGGCTCACCAGGCTGAACTGCACCAATGGCAGCTCGTGTTGTTCCACCAGATATACCGGTAGCCCGTTGTCCATTTTAAAACGCTGCACTTCCGGCAACTGAAGGGGTTTGGGGCTTTCGGCACTGGGATATTGGTTGCGGTCCGCAGTCTGAGCAAATGCTATGGCTGCGCCCAACAACAGGCACAGCGTAAGGATAGGTGTTTTCATGGTTTGATGCTTTTTTTCGAAACGGCTAATTCGGTTTGTCCCTCCGGCACCACGCTCAGCAACACCCGCTTCGCAGGATCGAGATAGCGCCGGGCCATAGCGGAGAGATCATCAACCGACAAAGAAGTATAACGGCTGAAGTCTTCGTTGGCGTAATCGGGGTTACCGGTATAATAATAATACTGGTTCAGGGCATCGGCCTTTTGGTTCAAGCTCTGGAAGGAGCGCAACGTGCTTAATTCGCGTTGGTTAACAACGCGCTGGAGCTCCCGCGAAGAAGGAGGTTCCTCCCTTATCTTCGCCATCTCGCTATCGATAGCCGCCGCCAGTTCATCCAGGGAATGGCCGGGGCGGGCGGTGGCGGTCAGGATAAACATAGACTCCATCGCCCGGGATGCCTGGTAAGCGGAAACATCCTGAGCGATGCCCAACTCGTAGACCAGCTTTTTATAGAGACGGGAATTCTTCCCATCGGTGAGTATCGCGGCAAGAAGATCCATTTCCGCATCGCCGGGTTCATAAAAAGAAGGGGTAGGGTAAGCCAGATAAAGGCGGGGCAGCTGCACTTTGTCTTCCAGCGTAAGGTAAGCCGGTTCGGACAATTCAAAAGGCTGCGATGCCGGCTCCGGCGCCGGCTCCCCTGCCGGAATCTCGGAAAACCAATACTTCACGCGCTCCAGAGCCTGGCCGGGGTCGATATCTCCGGCGATAACCAAAGCTGCATTATTAGGACGGTAGTATCGGCTGAAAAACTCCACCACATCCTGATAAGAGGCAGCGGTCAGGTCTTCCATATAACCGATGGTCGGCCAACTGTAAGGGTGCCCTTTCGGATACAGCGTTTCCATCAGCCGAATCCAGGCCATGCCGTAGGGCCGGTTTTCGTAGGACTGGCGCCGCTCGTTCTTCACCACGTCGCGCTGGCCATCCACCTTTTCCGGAGACATGGCATCCAGCAGAAAACCCATACGGTCCGATTCCAGAAACAGGGCCATATCCAATGCGCTGGAAGGCAGGATTTCGAAATAGTTCGTCCGGTCGGTGTTGGTAGAGCCATTGTTGGTGCCGCCAACCGACTCCAGCAGGTTGTCAAAATCCCCTTCCGCCACATGGCCGGAGCCTTCGAACATGATGTGCTCGAAAAGGTGAGCGAAGCCGGTCCGGCCGGGCTTCTCGTACCCGGAGCCCACATGGTACCACACATTGACCGCCACCATGGGCACCCGGTGGTCTTCGTGCAGGATAACCGTCAGCCCGTTGGGCAGGGTATGAATCTGATAGGGCAATTCCAGGGTAGCCTGCCCGAAAGCAGCAGAGCCCAGCAACAGCGCCGTTATACAGAGAATGATTCGGTTCTTCATCATTTTGTACGCTTTGAAATTTATTGCAGCCAAACTACGGCCTTTAAAGGAAAATACCGTGGTAAATATTGCCAAAAATCAGGCGTATTGCCAGGTCAAGGGTTGAAAGCGGGGTTCGGGGGTTCGGTATTCGGAGGTTCGGTATTCGGAGGTTCGGTATTCGGTATTCGGTATTCGGGGGTTCGGGGTTCGGTATTCGGAGGTTCGGTATTCGGTATTCGGGGTTCGGGGGTTCGGTATTCGGTATTCGGGGTTCGGGGGTTCGGTATTCGGAGGTTCGGTATTCGGTATTCGGGGGTTCGGGGTTCTGCGAACTGCGGGGTCCAGAATCCGAAAGAACACCCTGCGAACCGCGAGAACCTCCGAACACTGCAAAATATCTGTTCCAAGCTGCCACCTCCCTCCTACTCTCTTTGTCCAATAGGGAAAATTCAAATTCCAGGCTTTATTTCAACTATTACCCGTTTCAACCATTTTTTCACAATCGCTTGTTCAATAAATTGAAGATCATGAATCAACCAACCAGAGTTTCACTCGTAGTTACCCCCCACAAGGGCATAGCCGGCGTTTTTATTCCCAAACAACCCGCACTCCTTTGATCCCTTCCCGCTTTCAAAGTGCATCCCATACCGCTGAGCCAGCTCGTTGCGTTTCACCTTCACCGTAGGGGGCAGCAGGCCATTTTCCACGCTCCACAGCTCGCGGGTAATGATCAGGAGAGAAAAAAGGCGCCGAAACATAGCCCCCCATCATACTGGATAATGAGGCGTATTCTGCCAGAGCTTTCCGACAGAATACTTGTCTGTCCCAAAATACTTGTAAATTGCGCGGCTAATCAACCCGTCATAATCCAAAACCCTATGGATTTTCTGAAATTGTGTTTGCCGGCGCTGTTCCTGTTCTCTACGGCCTACCTGAACGCGCAGGATTGTTCCAACCTGGGCCCCAATCTTTTTCCAGGTGGAGACTTTGGCGCCGGGCCCGACAACGTAGCCCCCGATACCCCTTACGTCGCCCCTTCTCCGTATATCTATACCCTAAGCCCTCCTCCTCAGGAAGGCTTCTACACCATTACCAACCATACAACGCCCTGGGCGGGAGGCTGGCTGGAAATACCCGATAACAGCCCCGATCCGGAAGGCTATATGATGGTGGTCAATTCCACGCCGGACAGCACCGCCTTCTGGGAGCAAACCATCAACCTCTGCGGCGACGCCTATTACCTGATTTCGGTAGATGCCATCAACCTGCAGGATCCGAATACTGCTCCGCTTCCGCTTCCCAATATCCAGGTGCTGGTGAATGATTCTGTACGTGCCGATTTTGGCGGTATTCCCCAAAATGGGCAATGGAATAATTTGGTCAAACTGATTTACGTAGAACCCGGCGGCGGCGATTTCCTGATCCAGCTCTTCAATTCTTTCTCCGGCGGCCCCGGCAGTGGTTTTGCGGTCGATAATATCTCCCTCAACCGCTGCGGCCCCAAGTTGGAGATTCGGGGCAACTTTGAGGAACGCCTGTGCCCGGGAGAAAGGGTGGCGTTTGAGGTTGGCGTTACGCCTGAATTTCAGGACTATTGGTTTCAATGGCAGATTTCGACGGACGGAGGGCAAAACTGGGTTAACCTGGGAGACCCCGTCAACGGTGTAATTTTCGCCATGGACGACCTCCCTCCCAACGCCAGTTTTCAGGTGATCATGGCCGCTACTGAGGAGGAACTGAACAACCCTAATTGTATCATCTACTCCCAGCCAATAGAAGTGATATACCAGGAACCTGCCGAATGCAGCGAGGTGATCAGTTCGGTTGGCGATGAATGCGTGGGGCAGCTCGGCTCCAATATTTTCCCCGATGGAGATTTTGGCGCCGGCCCGGATAATGTACTACCCTTTGACCCAGGATTTGCGCCCGGATATACCTACGAGTTGGCCCCTCCTCCTAATGACGGCGCCTACACCATTACCAACAACACTACGCCCTGGGGTGGGTTTGCCGACGGATGGATCGATATTGGCGACAACAGCCCCGATCCGGAAGGCTACATGATGGTCGTCAATGCCAGTGGCCACCCCGGCCTGTTCTTTGTGGACACCGTAGCCGTTTGTGAACAAACCACCTATGAATTTTCGGCCGACATCATTGCCATGAACCAACCGCAGTTTGCCGGTTTCCTGGTCAGCCCCAATATTTCGTTCCTGATCAATGGAGTGGCCATCTTCAATACCGGCAACGTACCGATTGACTCCAGCTGGCATTCCTACCGCTTTACGTTCACCATATCTTCCGGAGTGACAGAGGTGGTGCTGGCCCTCCGCAACAATTCTCCGGGCGGGCAGGGCTTCATCGGTAATGACCTGGCAATCGATAATATCTCGCTGAGGCCCTGTGGCCCGGAAGTGGCCATTGCCGAAACAGGCGCCGGGCCCTATTGCCCGGGGAGCCCGGTAGCTTTCGAGGCAAATATAGGCCCGGTGGTGGGCAATCCCTTCCTGCAATGGCAGTATTCTACCGATGGGGGCCTTACCTGGCAAAATAGCGGTGCAGCCACGACTGCCGCCAGTTATACCCTTCCTGCCATTCCGCCCAATACTCAAATCCGGGCGCTGTTAGCCGTGACGGAAGCCGGCCTGGAAAGCGAGAACTGCTACCTGGTGTCCAACGTACTGCAACCTCAACTCCTGGATATCGACAGCTGCTTTGAATTGCCGGTGATCCCGGAAGGAGGGCTCTGTGGCGGCCAGTACGGTGACAACATCTTCCCCGAAGGAGATTTCGGATCCGGCCCGGCGGTATTCGGCCCGGAATTGCCCGCCGGCACGACCAATTTAATATACCAGGACACCACCTGGCCCAACGACGGACTCTATTCCCTGATCAACTTTTGGGATGAGGATATTTGTATGGGTTTCTTTCCAACGCCCTGCTGGATACTCCCCATCACGGATAATAGCGCGGACCCTCAGGGCTATGGCATGGTGGTGAACGCCACTCAGGGAGCAACCGGCATTTTTTACACCGCCACCATCGACGGCCTGTGTGAAAATACGGCCTATCAGTTCTCTGCCGATATCCTCAACCTGAATAGCCGCTGGTTCTATCCCTTCAATGCCAATGGCACGGACACCATCATTTTACCCAATATTGACTTCGTGATCGGCGTCGCCGGGGCGCCCTTCGAGTTAATGCAGATTGCTCCTGAAGTTTTTAATACCGGCGACATTCTAAACGACAGTACCTGGAATACCTACGGCTTTTCCTTTACTACTGAACCCGGAGTGAACGCCATTACCTTCGCCCTGCGGAACAACGCTCCCGGAGGCAACGGCAACGATTTCATACTGGACAACATCCGTTTCCGGATGTGCGGACAGGCAGAAATCAGCCGCGGCCCCATCTGCCTGGGCGAACCGGCCACCGTGGAAGCGCTCTTCGATGGAGGCCTTTTCCCTTCGCCGGCCATACAATGGCAGCAAAGTACGGATGATGGCGCCACCTGGACGGGCCTGCCGGGCGAAACGAGCCCTACTTTGCTTTTGCCCAATCCCGTGGCTAACAGCCAATACCGCTACCTCCTGGCGGCGGATCAGGAAAACCTCGACAGCACGTTCTGCCGGTTAACCTCTTCCGTAGACACCATCATCTTCCTTCCTCAATCTGCCAGCAACGCAACCGGAGTCATTTGTAGTGGCGAAACCTTCGCAATCGGCGACTCCACCTTTACCCAGATGGGGGCTTATGATGTCTATTTCGCAGCCGCCAATGGTTGCGACAGTATTGTCACGCTGTTGCTTACGGTACTGGACACCTCCCAGTTAATGCTGGCAGCTTCGATCTGTGAGGGTGAGTCCTATTCTTTCCAGGGAAACCCTCTTTCCAACGCTGGCATGTATACCGAAGTGCTCACTGCCGCCAACGGATGTGACAGTACCGTTCTGCTGAACCTGGCCGTCAACCCGGTATATGAATTCAACCAACAGGAAACCATTTGCGAAGGCGAATCCTTCTTTTTTGAAGGGCAGGGCCTGTCTCAACCCGGCGATTATGAGCAAACCTACCAAACGACTGCGGGCTGCGACAGTATCTACCGGCTTAGCCTGGCCGTATTGCCCATCCTGCGGGATACCCTGGCGGAGGACATCTGCCAGGGAGCATCCTTCCTCTTCGGCGCGCAGGCACTGGATACAGGAGGGGCATACGAACGCACCATCACCGGCAGCAATGGCTGCGATAGCATCATCACCCTGCAACTCACGGTCAATCCAGTGTATGAATTCAACCGGACGGATACCATTTGCGAAGGGGATTCCTTCTTTTTTGAGGGGCAGGAGCTGTCTCAGCCCGGCGATTATCAACAACCGTATCTCACTGCGGAGGGCTGCGACAGCACTTTCAACTTATCCCTGACGGTACTGCCCCTCCTGCGGGACACCCTCATGGAAGAGATCTGTGAAGGGGAAAACTATTCCTTTGGCAACCAGCAGATCACCGATTCGGGCAGCTATGACCGCACCGAACCCGGCAGCAACGGCTGTGACAGCATCATCACCCTGCGGTTGGTGGTACGCCCCAATGTGAACCTCGATATTGCAGCCACCATCTGCGAGGGAGAAACCTATCCCTTTGACGGGCAGGATTTGTCTGCGCCGGGCGCTTACCAGGCATTTTACCAGACGCAGTTTGGCTGCGACAGTACGGTGAATTTATCGCTCGCCGTATTGCCCCTATTGCGGGATACCATCCTTGGCGAGATTTGCGAAGGCGAGAGTTACCCCTTCGCCGGCCAGAGTCTCGCCCTGGCCGGTAGTTATGAAGCTACGGATGTGGGCAGCAACGGCTGCGACAGCATCACCACGCTGCTGCTCACCGTTTGGCCGAATGAAGAAAGTATGGCTTTCCAGTCTATCTGTGAGGGCGAAAGCCTTTCCTTTGGCGGGCAGGAACTCACTGCTCCTGGCGTATATCCGTTTACGTTTACCACCGTTCATGGCTGTGACAGCCTGGTATCCCTCGAACTGGAAGTACTGCCGGTGGCGGCCGCGAGCGTGGAAGCGGCGATCTGTGAAGGGGAAACCTACCCGTTTGGCGCCCAGTCGCTAACTCAGGCGGGCGTCTACGATCGGGTAGAGACAGGCAGCAACGGCTGTGACAGCATCATCACCCTCGAACTGTCCGTCCTGCCAACTTACAACCAGCAGTTTACGGTAGCACTTTGCCGGGGCGACGCCTTTGCCGGCCAGCCCGTTTTTTCGGATACGACCATCCTCTTCGAGGGGCAGTCGGTAGCGGGCTGTGATAGCATCGTCACCTATTTGATTTCAGTAGAAGATCTTTCGGATTTTGAGATCGAAGGTGCGCGCCCGCTATGCAATGACTTTGCGGTTACCCTCAGCGCCGGCTCCTTTGCCGGCTATGCCTGGTCAACCGGAACCGCTCTTTCCGAACTGGTGGTAAGCAGCCCGGGCTGGTATACGGTAACCGTCACCAGCCAGCGGGGCTGCACGGCCGTTGATAGCGTCCTGATCGGAGAGGCCGGCTTTACACCCCAGGCCCAGGCATTGGATCCACTCTGTGCCGGCGACGACTCCGGCGCCATCAGTGTCACGAATATACAGGCCGGCGCGCCCCCCTTCCTGTACAGCATTAACGGCGGCCCCTTTTTGGAAACCGGAGTTTTCAACGGCTTGACGGCGGGGGCTTACCAACTGGCCGTCCAGGATGCTACGGGCTGCGAATGGTCAGAGCTCATTCAGCTTCTCGACCCGCCGCCGGTAGCCGCCAATATTATCGGCCGTTTGGATATTGCCCTGGGGGACAGCACGCAGCTTCAGGTACAGAGCCTGGGGGACAGCCTGGCCGTTTATGACTGGCAGCCCGCCACCGGGCTGAGCTGCGCCGATTGTCCGGCGCCGGTAGCCGCCCCCAACCAGTCGACGGCCTATCTGGTTTCCGTAGAAGACGCCAACGGCTGCCCGGGCCTGCTGCAGGTAGAAATCAGGGTGGAAGACAGCCGCAACCTCTTCGCTCCCAACGCCTTTTCGCCTAATGCGGATGGCCGCAATGATGTTTTCACCCTTTATCCAGGCAAAGGCGTTTCCCGCATTGTCCGCTTCCAGGTCTTTGACCGCTGGGGGAACCAGCTGTTTGAATCGGGTAGCAATGATGCCGGCGCGCTGGCCGGATGGGATGGAACCTTCAAGGGCGAATTGATGAATCCCGCCGTTTTTGTCTGGATGGCAGAGGTTGAATTCGTGGATGGATCCAGCCGGGTTTACGAAGGCGAGTTGTCTTTGGTTCGCTGAGGAATTGCGCCTATTCAGCAGTTAGCTTTTGGCGGTTAGCGGCTAGTCATTAAGGTTGGTATGTCAACGTGAAGTTTGAGCATAAAGTGTTGGATTCCAGCTTTCTATCCGGTCTTTTGCCCGAAATTGTGTACGGGTGCGGGGCTGGACAGGAACCTGAAAGTGTACGATGTTCGATTGGGCTGGCGCCGTACACCGTACCCCCTATACATCGTACACTTGTCGGACAGGGAACCAGCCATCAGGCTATAAGCCAACCACCAGGGCTCAAACCTCAGGTATATATTTTATCCCATTTTTATGGGCATCGGGCGCCAATAACCAACAGCTAATCGCCAATTACTCAATAGTTACCTGAATTATGCTTATATTCGGGCTGGCATCCATTACCCTTATCCCACACTAATTCTCTCAAATCTCCTCACTACCGATAGATTACCTTCGAAATCGCACCCATTACTACACTACTTTTTATTCATCCATCAACTCAAACAAATAATGCGTACTTTAGGCACTATCTACGATCCTGTTTTTGAGAAAAAACAGAAGCATTCTTTTATTCACCGGTTTTTCCTGAATTTCATCAATGATGAACGGGATTTGCCATTTGCCTCCCTGACCCTGGCCATCACGTTGGCCATCTTACCGCTGGCTGTGCTTTTATATATTCCAGGCATACCGGGATGGGTTTGGTGGACAGCCGCCCTGCTCTATTTATACCTCAACAATTTATATTTCAAGGGCCCCTTTGGCCTCATGCTGCACTGTACCAGCCACCGCATATTTTTTAAAAAGCAGTACAACTGGATGAATTACTACCTGCCCTGGATACTGGCGCCTTTTTTCGGGCACTCCCCGGAAACCTACTTCGTCCACCACATAGGAATGCACCATGTTGAAAATAATATGGAAGAAGACAGAAGCAGCACGATGAAGTACCAGCGCGACAGCTTTCTGTCTTTCCTGTCTTACTTCTGGCGTTTCCTCTCCCGGGGCGCCATCGATGTGTATCAATACCTCAGCCATAAAAAGCGCAACACCCTAAAACGGCGCCTGGCGGTCGGCGAAGGAGGCTTCTTTATTTTTGTCATCGTCTTATCTTTTATCAACTTCCCGGCAACGCTCGTGGCTTTCATTATTCCATTTTTCATTTTCAGGTTTCTCACGATGATGGGCAACTGGACTCAGCATTCCTTTATCGATCCGGAAGAGCCGGATAACTTTTACAAAAGCAGTATCAACTGCATTAACATTAGATATAATAAACGGTGTTGGAACGATGGCTATCACACCAGCCACCACGTACGCCCCAACCTCCACTGGACGCAACACCCCGAAAATTTCAGGAGCAACACAGGGGAGTACGCCAGAAATAAGGCCATCATCTTCGAAGGCCTGGACTTCCTGCAGATTTTCTACTATCTGATGAATAAGCGCTACCAAAAGCTGGCCAGCCACGTCATTAATATCGATGGCACTTTTGCCTCCGAAGCAGAAATTATGGAGACCTTACAGAGGCGGGCACAAGCCATCGCCCCGGCTCCTGGGGCCGAATAGCCCCCAGTTTCAGCATTCATTCATTTGAAATGATCATTTAATAGGTAATTGGCCCAGGTTAATCAAATAAAGTTGAACCCCGCACCTAAAAAATTCACTTTTGGAGTAACCTTTTGACACTTGAATACATCAAATCACCCGACACCAGAAGTGAAATTTATCATGAAAACCTATTTTAAAGCGCTTTTAGCAGCGATTATTTTTGTACCCGGCTTAGCTCTGGCCAACTTCCAGACGATCTTCAATGAAATGCAACGCGAAGGCGTCCTGCAGGTGGAACTGGAGCTAAGCCTGGCTACTTTGGAAAGCCACGCGAGAACGGATGCGGAGCAAGCCGCGGTCTTTCGCTTTACCGATAAGCAGGGGCAAGCCCAGGAATGGAGCACGGAAGTCAACGTCCGGGGCCGTTTTCGCCGGCGCATCTGTGAATTCCCGCCCATCAAGATCGACTTTTCCAAGCAAGACCTGAAAGCTCGCGGCCTGCTTCCCTTCGACGACCTCAAACTCGTCACCCACTGCCAGGAAGGTAAGGAAGGACAGGAAGCCGTCCTTCGCGAATACCTGGCTTACCAACTTTACAGCAAGCTGACTCCTTATAACTTCAGGGCTCAGTTGGTGGAGGTCACTTACATCGATACCGATACCGATGCCCGCTTCACCAAATACGGCATCCTGCTGGAAGATACCGATGAGTTGGCCGCCCGCCTCAATAGCGAGGAATGCGAAGAATGTTACGGCCTGAGCGCTTCCAACATCAACACGGAAGTGTACCTCACCCATGCCATGTTCCAGTACATGATCGGCAATACCGACTGGTCGCTGGCAATGGGCCGCAACCTGAAGATCATGAAGCCGGTTGATGGCGGCAACTACTGGATCAGCCCCTACGATTTTGACTTCTCCGGCCTGGTCGATGCCAACTACGCCATTCCCAACCAGGATGTCGGACAGGAATTTGTGGGCCAGCGGGTGTATATGGGAGAGAAGGCCAGCCGTTCAGACATAGACAAAACCATCCGGCTCTTCCAGGCTAAAAAAGCAGAGTTGATCAGCTGTGTGGAAACGTTTTCATTGCTGGACAGGGGGTCGCGTAAGGAAATGGCCCGTTATCTGGAGCATTTCTTCGATAGCCTGGCCAAGGGGGATTTTTTCAGCGATGCTTCCTTCTCCACTGGTGATGCCAAAGCGGTGGCGAACGGAAAATAATGTTTGGAGGCCAAAGATTGGGCGGCAAACATGCTCTTACAGGTAACAAAAAAGTAGCGCCCATCACCGGAAGATCTTGGTGATGGGCGCTACTTTTTTTATGCTGCAACAGTAAAACAGACTATCTTCGCCCTTCATTCAATCAATCATTCATTCATTCACTCACTCATTCATTCACTCAGTCCTCAACCATGAAACGAGAAATCCACTCCTGGCACAGCCCCTCCCTCAACAAGACGATGGAAGTAGCTGTCTATGGCCACTACGGCACGGCCTTATTGCTGTTCCCCACTGCTGCTGCGGATTTTCTGGAATACGAGCGCTTTCATCTGATCGACTCCATCAGCCGGCAGATCAACGAGGGCAAGGTAAAGGTATTTTCCGTCAACAGCATCAACGCGGAGAGCTGGCTCAACCAGTACATGCAACCCCGCCATAAGGCCATCCGCCACCAGCAGTTCAACGAGTACATCTTTAATGAGGTGATTCCTTTTGTAAAGAATATGACCAGCCAGGAAACCTCCATCATCGCCAGTGGGGCTTCTTTTGGCGCGCTGCACGCCGCCAACCTCTTCTTCCGCCGGCCCGACCTCATCAATGGCGTCATTGCCATGAGCGGCGATTACGACCTGAGCACTTACACCAAAGGGTATCACGATGAAGATGTCTATTTCAACTCCCCCATACAGTATCTGCCCAACCTCAACGATGACTATTATCTGCCGCTGATTAAAAAAAGCGGCCACATTCATATCGTTACCGGCTCCGGCGACTGGGAGCAGCCCGACGCTTCCCGGCGCTTATCCGCCCTGCTTCACGCCAAAGGCATCCCCCATGAACTGGATATCTGGGGCCACGATATTCCCCACGATTGGCCCTCCTGGCGCAAAATGCTGCCCTATTATCTGGATTCGAGGTTTTAGAGCACGTGGAGGTGGCCCCCCGACTACGGGTACGGGGGGCGGCAAAAAGTTGCGAAACAAAGAAAGCCCTGCCAAAAGCAGGGCTCTCCAGAACGCACTCTCAAAAGAAACACCCTAAATAGTTTGTCTTGGGAAAGTTTCCGCCTTCCGGCTTCGCACTTTCGACTTTCTTAATTGGCGTCAATCACATCGCCGGAACCGGTAATGCTGATATCCAGCGCGGGGTCTCCCCGGTAGAAGACATCGCCGGAGCCGCTGATGCGTACTTTGAGGAGTTCGGTGGCAAACACCTCCACGTCGCCGGAACCGGGGATGGAGATATCGGCTACGCGGCACTCCAGGTTGAAGGCGTGCACATCGCCGGAGCCGGAAATGCGGTATTTAGTCTCATCGGCAACCCCTTCAAGGGTGAGGCGGCCGGAACCGGGAATATCGATATCGAGGTCATCGGCTTCGAGGGAGAGGTCGACATTGCCGGAACCGGGAATATCGATCTCCAGGTCTTGTATGACAAAGGTGTTTTCGCCGACCACATCGCCGGAGCCGGAAACGCGCAGGTGTGTCAGTTCGGGCATGGTGATAAAAACACGCAGCTGGCCGATATCGCGGACACAGCGGTTGAATTCGATCTTCCAGATTCCGTTCTGTACATCCAGTTCGATCTCGTCAATAATATTGTCTTTCCCTTCGACGATCACCTTTTGTTCCGGGCCCTGCTTGAGAAACACATCAGCCGAGATAGGCATTTCTACGCCGGTAAAGGGCGCCACGACCAGTTCGCGGGTAACGATGGGGCCGGACCCATTAACGCAGCTGCCAAAGAACCCGTCTTCATCGTTGACGTTGATGAAGCAACTGCTGGTAGTTAAGGTTATTGCTAATGCAAATAACATCCATTGAATCTGTTTCATAATGAGATTTTTTTTTGGTTTTTAAGTCGGGAGTGTTCGCAATTCGCAAATCACTGAAAATCAAGAGACGTTTTTTAAAAGAGGCTACTCGTCTAACGTTGGACACAATTAGAAGCAGGTAAGCCCAAGCAGCCTGCCGTGGTTGCGAACAGCGAATACCGAACCGCGAACTCGTCCAACACAGGAACGGTAGCCTTAAAAGACACAGAAAACTGGACTATCCCCATCAACTCAAGAAGAGCTGGAGTTCTATTCCAACTTCTTTCAGCCGCCTTCCGAACCCCCGAACCCCCGAACCCCGAACCTCCGAACTCCGAACCTCCGAACTCCGAATTCCGAATCCCGAACCTCCGAACTCCGAATCCCCGAATCCCGAACCTCCGAATTCCGAACCTCCGAATTCCGAATCCCGAATCCCGAACCTCCGAACTCCGAACCTCCGAACTCCGAACTCCGAATTCCGAACCTCCGAACTCCGAATCCCCGAATCCCGAACCTCCGAACTCCGAATCCCCGAATCCCGAACCTCCGAACTCCGAATTCCCCCTTCCGAACGGTAGCCAATCATTCAGTCCATACACTTACCCCCATCCCCTGCTCCTACCTGCTCCCCCTTCGCCAGCCAAACCAGCCGAAGCGGAAAGTCAGGTTGGCAAGGGCGCCATTGAAGTCATCCTGTTTGTAGAAGCCGAGATTTTCGTTGACGCCATCGACGTAGCGGTAGCCGACGGTGCCGGCAATGCGGAACCATTTAGCGACGTTGAGTTCGACGCCCAGTTCAGGAGTCAGGACGAACACATTGTCTACATCTCTGGGGAAGTTGGAGTTGTTCGACACATCGATCCCTACGCCCCCCCAGCCGATACGGGCACTGGTGTAGAGGTGGATGATCTTATACGGTGCGAGCGTATAACCCAGCCAGAAACCTCCGTGCCCCAGGTCGATCTGTTGAATATTCTCATCTTCGATCAGGGCATTAAAATCCACGCTGCCGACCCCGTACCCGCCGATGAAGAAGTTGTCGATCACAATAGCGCCGCCGCCGCCTACAGCCGTTGTCATTTCATTGCCCAGCCCCATTTCCACGATGGGAGCGCCAAAGCCACCCACTACCCGGGCGTTGTTGAAAATAGTTTCGTGTTGTGCGCTGGCCGCCATAGCCAGGCAGCCCAAAACCAAAGCCAATACTATCCTTTTCATGTTTTTCTGCTTTTTAAAATGATTATGTAGATTGTTTTCGTTCGCCGGCAGCGGAGGCAAGCCTTTGCTGCGTCCTTATTGGCCGGGCGGAGGTCCTTTCTTTCTGGCATAGGAATGAGGCCGGAAGGCATAGGTGCATTCCGAATATTGCGTTCCGTAACGGTTGGGTGTTAGCTCATCAGAACCGAACCCCTGCCTGTACGCCTACCCATAATTTCACATTGGCGCCGCCCTTGGTATGATCCAGGAAGGTATACGACGGGCTTATGGCGGTTGACCCCACCGTTCCGGTATCGGGATCGTACAATTTGGAAACCAGGACGTTGGCCACCGGGCCGGCGAAAAAGCTCGTGCGCCGGTTTTCCTGGTGAAAATCCAGGGTGAACCGCAGTTGGTTCAGCAGGTTCAGCTCACGGGTCCAGCGCTCCATTTCGTTGATGTGGATGGCTACCGCTTCGACGTTGAGCAGCAGGCGTGGATTGATGCGCAGGGCCGTGCCCAGTCCGTAGCCCAGCCCCCAGCTCATCAGCGAGGCGCCGCCTGCGTCCGGCGCCTTATCCCAGCGGGCGCCGAGTTGGATGATATTATAGAAGCGGTAGGCGCCCAGTTTCATGGAAGCATTGGCGTAGAAGGCGTCATTGGCCGACAGTTCGAACCGGTTGTAACCATTTTTGATGATGTTGATCAAGCCGACCGGCACGCCGCTCACCGTATCCGCCACGTTGACCAGAGCGATCTGAAATCCGCTGACTTTTTTACCAACATTGAGCAGGGCGCTGGCCTGCCCCACCTGAACGTCCCCTGCAATGTTGAACAGGGAAGACAATTGGGTTTTCGTTTTGCCGTCGCAGTAGTTGAACAACCCGGCGGCCTGCAGCCCATCGGCATTGCCGGCGGAGACATTGAACAACCCGGCGGCCTGAACGCCGGTAAAATCGCCGTTGGTGACATTGGACAGCCCGGCGGCCTGCACGGCCTGGGCATCACCGGCGATATTCATCAGCCCGGCGGCCTGCACGCCGGTGAGGCTATCGCCAATGATATTGAACAGCCCGGAGACCTGTGTTCCGTTTACCTTGCCTCCTACCCGGCTGCCAAAGCCGGCCACCTGTACGCCGCGTACGTCGTTCTTCACATTATTCACAAAGCCGCCTACTTCCATGCCATCGACACCGCCGTTGGTGCCCCAAAGCAGGTTTACGGAGTACTTATTGGTGATCTCATTGCTTCGGAAGGCGTTCGTTCCTACGAAAGGCAGGAGCGAAATCTGCGCCAGGCGGGTATCCGCCGTATTTTTCCGAGCGGGTTCTTCTTCTTTCATGATCTCGGGAGCCGGCCGGTAAAAAACCGCCAGGTTGATCTCCCGGTAGCTGTCGCCGCCGCCCTGGATCACTTTGGTTTTGCCCGCTTCCCCGATGGGATACATTTTGCGCATCAGCCGTTCTCTTTCCGCTTTGGTTTGCGGGTCAACTGCCGGTTCATTGGGATAAATCGGGCTCGTCTGGCGTACCTTGCCCTTGAGGGTCTGCAATTGCCCCAGCTGGTTTTCGCGGCTGTTGTCCGGTTTGAGGAGCACCTGGCCGCCCACCGCCGCATAAGCTACCGGCACCTGCTCGGCAATATTGTCCAGCGCAGCCGCCAGTGGTTCATTGACCACGTTCAGCGTCACATGGCGATCTACCGGAATGAAGTTAGGGCTGTATGAGAAGCGCACCGGATAGTTTCGGCTGATATCGGCCAGCACATCGCCCAGCGGTTCACTGGAATAGCGCAGGGTGACAAGCTGCTCCAGCGGCTGCCCCTGGAGGGTTGACAGGCCGAAAAGAAAGCCAAAAAAGAATAACAATCCGGTGTTTTTCATAATTGATCCTGCGCTTAATTCACGGTTACTTACATCGGGAGGCATCTCCGCTCAGCACATAGGCGCCGTTTTGCTTTTCAACCTCCAGCGCCATGGTATAGGACAAGGTGTTCAGGATATCCTGAAGTTCAGGTTGCACAAACTGGCCGTTGAAGGAACACTTGAGCAGTTGGGGGTTCGCCACTTCGACATCAACATTAAAGTACCGTTCCAGCGCTTCCACTACGGCGCTCAGCGGAATACTGTCAAAATCAAGGCGGCTGGTCTTCCAGGCATCCGCATTGGAGATGAGCATTTCTTCCACCACCTCTTTCTGCTTATTATAAGTGCCTGCTTTACCGGCTTCCAGGATGATTTTCTGGCTGGTGCCCTCCGCTTTTTCCAGGGCGACTTTCCCGGTTTTAACACTTACCTCCACTTTATCTTCTGATGGATAGGCCCGCACATTGAAGGAAGTGCCCAGCACCGTTGTGGTGGCGCCTTCGGCATCGATGGTAAAGGTTTTTCCATTGAGTTTGGTGACCTCGAAGAAAGCCTCGCCCGAGAGCGTTACCCTTCGTTCTTCGAAAGATGCCACATAAGCGAGTTCCGAATTTTCGTTCAGCACGATCTTGCTTCCATCCGGCAGAGCGAGTTCCTTTTGTTCGCCGGCTCCGGTGCGAACGCTGGCCATCTGGATGGAGCTGTCTCCAACGGTAGAGAAAAGCCAGTATCCTGCCGCCAGCAGCAGCAAGATGGCAGCCGCATATTGAAGCGCCCGCCGCAGAGGGCGCATCTTAACTACTTTCGCCTCCGGAATATGATTCCCCGAAAGGGCGCCGGGGGGGCTGCCGGAGAAGCGCTGGTCAAACTTTTTTTCGAAAGCAGCCCAGGCCGCTTTCGCATCCGTCTCGAATGGTTCTTCCTCGTACTCACTGGACACACTCCATAACCGGATCATTTCATCGAAGAACGCCTTGTTGGCGCTGTCGGCATCCACCCAGGCCATCAGCTCGGCTTTTTCGCCGGCCGAAATGTCACCGGAAAGGTACCGGCCGATAAGATCCATATATTTTGTGTTTTCCATTGTTCAGTTTCTCTTTCCGATTGTAGGATGTTCCTGCCCGGGGCATACCCCTATGGAAGGAAGGTTTTTTTTGATTTTTTTTATCGGGCCGGGAGAGGCGTTGGAGATCGAAAACTATATTCTTTTCTTGTCTACAAAAAGAAATGCAGGTACCCCTGCAGGCGTTCCCGAAGAACCCGAAGCGCTTTGCTCATCTGGTTTTCCACCGTTTTTACGGAAATACCCATCTGATCGGCGATCTCTTTATAGGTCAGTTCTTCGTAACGGCTGAGTTGGAAGACCGTTCGGCATTTGGGTGGCAGGGAGTTGATCGCCGCCGCCACGCTCTCCTGCAATTCCTCGTGCAGGTAAGCCTCTTCGGCGCTGGGGCCGGTTTCGGTTTCATTTTCGGGGACGAACTCATCCTCTTCGTAGCGCTTATTGCGCCGGAGGTAACCCAGCGCTTCGTTCATGGCCATCCGCCGCAGGTAGGCGGGCAGCGAGGAGGTTACTTGTATGGAATGGCGTTTTTCCCAAAACCGCAGGAATACTTCCTGGGCCAGGTCTTCGGTAGTGGCGTGGTCTCGTATAAAGCGGTGAATCGACTGGCAAACAAGCGAGTAGTGCTCCTGAAAGAGGTCTTTCAGGGCAGCCCGGTCATCGGACTTTAGGCGGTTAAGTATGTCTTCTGCTCGTTTTGTAGACATTATTCAGCCTGGGTGTGTTTTAAGCGTTGTGCGTTGGCTGCGCCGGATTACCGGCCACAAGCTTACGAAATAATGAACTGCAAAATACAAAGCCTTCGACGGAAATAGGCTTTTTTTCGAGTGAATCGCTAAAAACTAAAGCCAAAAGGCAGGTTTTGTATATTAAATCGGGATTTTAAAACCTATATTAGCAACGGGCAAAAAAAGCTGATATGACTTATTCCTACCTGCGCTACGCCCTGATCGCCTTATTTTGGGGGCTCGGTATGCTGCTGCATGTGAAGCTGGGGTTGTCCCAGTCCTGGTATCTGTACCTGGCGGGCCTGCTGCTTTTGCTATCCCATATTCTTTTCGGCAACGTCTGGATGGCTTTCAACAGCCTGAAGCGCGGCAACCCCCAACAGGCAGAAGCCCTGCTCAGCCAGGTATGGAAACCCAATTGGCTCCTGCCCCGCAACCGCGCTTACTACTTCTTCACCCTGGGCATGTTGCACCTGCAACACAAAAAGCGGGAACAGGCGAAAAAATACTTGCAAAAGGCCGTCTCCCTGGGCCTGCGTACCCCCAACGACCATGCCCTGGCACAACTCAACCTCGCTCATATTGCCTATATTCAGAAAGACTTCGCCAAAGCCCGCCAAGCCCTTGCCACCGCCCAATCCCTGCAGCCTACTGACCTGATGATCAAGGATAATCTACAGAAACTGGAAGCTGCGCTGGGCAGGGGGGAGTGAGGGGGTTGGTTGTTCAGAGTTCGGAGTTCGGAGTTCGGTATTCGGAGGTTCGCAAGTTCGGTATTCGGAGTTCGGAGGGACTCGGTGGGGAGTTCGGTTGTTCGGTTGTTCGGAATTCGGTTGTTCGGAATTCGCCCGGACTCCGTGCGGCCTGCGAACTGCGGAGTCCGAATCCGGAAGCACACCCTGCGAACAGCGAATAGCGAACCTGCGAACCGCGGAGTCCGGAAGCACACCCTGCGAACCGCGAATAGCGAACCTGCGAACCGCAGAGTCCGGAATTCGGTTGTTCGGAATTCGCCCGGACTCCGTGCGGTCTGCGAACCTGCGAACAGCGGAGTTCGGAGTTCGGAATTCGGTTGTTCGGAGTTCGCCCGGACTCTGTGCGGCCTGCGAACCGCGAATAGCGAACCTGCGAACCGCGGAGTCCGGAGTTCGGAGTTCGGAATTCGGTTGTTCGGAGTTCGCCCGGACTCCGTGCGGTCTGCGAACCTGCGAACAGTGAACCTGCGAACAGCGGAGTCCGGAATAACCCCCTGCGAACCGCGAATAGCGAACCGCGAACCGCGGAGTCCGGAGTTCGGAATTCGGTTGTTCGGAATTCGCCCGGACTCCGTGCGGCCTGCGAACCTGCGAATTCCGAACCGCGAACCCCTACCCCATACAAGCCCTCACCCCCTCCAGCACCAGCTCCACATCCTCTTCCGAAGAATAGGCGGAAAGGCCCAGGCGGGTTACGCCCCCCGTTTCCAGCAGGCCCAGCACTTCGGCGGCGCGGATAGCGTAGAAGTGCCCGTCCCAGGCCAGGATATTGCGGCCGGCCAGTTTTCGGGCCAGGGCTTCCGGGCGCAGGCTTTGCGTGTGCAAGGCCAGGGTAGGCGCCCGCAAAGACGCATCGATAGGAGGGCCAATGATCCGGGCCCCATCCAAGGCAGAGAGGCCGGTGTACAATTTTTTGGCCAAGGCGATCTCATGGTGATGGATTTGGTTCATAGCATCCACCACACAAGAGCGATAATCGGCCCCACTGCCAAAGCTGGCGATAAAGTCTACCGCCGACTTGACTCCGGCCAGTGCGGCGTGATTGAGGGTACCGGTCTCGATACTGTAAGGCGCCTCCTGAGCAGCGGTGCGCAGGCGGTCGGCAGGCAGGCGGTCCAGCAGGCCGGGGCGGGAATAGAGGATGCCCACGTGCGGCCCGTAAAACTTATACGCCGAACACAGCAGGAAATCGCAGCCGATGGCTTGCACATCCAGTGGGAAATGGGGGGCAAAATGCACGGCGTCGAGCAGCAGCCAGGCGCCTACCTTATAGGTAAGGGCCCGCGCCCGCTGCACGTTGTTGACCGTGCCCATGAAGTTCGACGCGTACCCCAGCGCCAGCAGGCGGGTGCGCTCGTTGAGTTTGGCGGCCATATCCTCATAATCCAGCTGGCCATCTTTTTTCAGTTGCACTTCCCGCACGACGATGCCCAGTTCCCGCAGAGCCAGCCAGGGGCCTCGGTTGCCCTCGTGGTCCAGTTGGGTGATCAGCACCTCATCGCCCGGCTGCAGCAGGCGCTCGACAGCCCGGCTGAGTGAGTAGTTGAGGGTCGTCATGTTCTGCCCGAAGGAGATGGTGTGCGGCCCTTCCGCCCCCAGAAAGTGCGCAACGGCCGCCCGGGCGCCGTCCAGCACCTCGTCCGTCTCCTGAGCGGTAACGAAGGCGCCATGGCTGTTGGCGTTGGAATTTTTGTAATAATGGCTAATGGCGTCAATCACCGGCTGCGGCACCTGCGTGCCGCCGGGGCCGTCCATAAATACCAGCCGCCCGCCATTGTGCTGGCGGCTTAGGGATGGAAACTGTTGACGGAATGAATCGTTCATGTCGTAGATTGTGGTTCACAACCAAGGTACGAAAGCCCACAGGATTATTCCACCTCTTCTTCCTCAAAAAAATCGGCGCTTCGCAAATGATCGGTCAATTGGGGTATGTCCGACTGTATGCTCTGCATATCCATAATGAGGGAAGCTTTTTGAATGCGCCCCTCCAGCCAGCTGAGCACGCCCGATTTTGCCTCAATGGTTCCGCTAAGGGTATAAGTGCTGAAAGCCGCTTTGCCCACCCAGGTTACGGTACTCTTAGGGCTGAGTTGATCGTGTTGCGTATAGGCCGATGAGGCCAGGATATACATAGTGCTGTAAAGAAATACTTTTTCATGGCCATTGATTGGTTGGTTTGAAAAATAGGGCAACGCCTGAGGAGGTGGCAGAGCGTGCCGTTGAAGCGCTAATCGTTACTTTTATAATCGTTACTTTTATAATCGTTATAAATATAATCATTACCTTTATAACGATTATATTTATAACGACTGTAACACCATATCTCCCCTCTCCCCCCTACTTCCCCTACTCCCCCCCATAAAACCTCCTTCGCAGCCAAAACGCCACATTCACCAGCAGGATCAGGGCGGGCACTTCGATGAGCGGGCCGATCACCCCGGTAAACGCCTGCCCGGAATCGATGCCAAAAACGGCAATGGCCACAGCGATGGCCAACTCAAAATTATTGCCGGTTGCGGTGAAAGCCACCGAGGCGTTCCTTTCGTAGTCGGCGCCCAGCGCCTTGCCCATGAAGAAGCTGATAAAGAACATCAGCACAAAATAGATCAGCAGGGGCAGGGCAATGCGCAGGACATCCAGCGGAATCTGTACGATCAGTTCGCCCTTGAGGCTGAACATCACCACGATGGTAAACAGCAAGGCGATCAGCGTGATGGGCGAAATGGCCGGTACGAACCGCTCTGTATACCACTGTTCTCCCTTCCATCGGACGAGCAATAACCGGCTGAGCAGCCCGGCCGCAAAGGGAATACCCAGATAGATGGCCACGCTTTCGGCAATCGTGCGGATCGATATATCCACGATGGCCCCTTCGAAGCCCAGCAGGGGCGGCAGCCAGGTGATGAACAGCCAGGCGTAAAAGCTGTAGAAGAACACCTGGAAGATGCTGTTGAGCGCCACCAGCCCGGCGGCGTACTCCCGGCTGCCGTCCGCCAGGTCGTTCCAGACGATCACCATGGCAATGCAACGCGCCAGGCCGATGAGGATCAGGCCGGTCATGTACTCCGGGTAATCCCGCAGCAATAAAATGGCCAGGACGAACATCAGCATCGGGCCGATGATCCAGTTGAGTAAGAGCGAAAGGCTCAGCAGCTTTACATTCCGGAATACCTGTGGCATCATCCGGTAATTCACTTTAGCCAGCGGGGGGTACATCATCAGGATCAACCCGATGGCGATGGGAATATTGGTGGACCCCCGGGAGAAGGAATTGATGAAACCGGCGGTACCCGGTAAAAAGTAGCCCAGGCCCACTCCTACCCCCATGGCCAGAAAGATCCAGAGGGTCAGGTAGCGGTCGAGAAAAGAAAGTTGCTTTCTTGCGGTGGTGGGTTGTTTCTTTTTCATGTGGGTAAGGGAAAAAGGGCGCCTTGTCGAGGAGACACTCCTTATTACTATCAGTGTAATGAAAAATGTATCTTAATCCAAGCTAGATTAGCCGCCCCAACTTGGGCAGTTCGGCGTTCGTTTGCCCCGAATGCGCGAATACCGAATACCGATTGGGGCTCAACAACAGTCCTGATCTGAAACCTGCCGGCTGAAAAAACTGCTGAACATCCCCTGCACCTCCGCCCAACGGGCAGCATTGATGCAGTAATGGACGCTCGTCCCTTCTATCCTGCCTTTGATGAGGCCGGCCGCCCGGAGTTCCCGCAGGTGGCGGGAGACCGTTGGCTGCGCCAGCGGCAGCTCGTCGACCAGGTCGCTGCCAATACAGGCGTCGACCCTCGCCAGGTGTTCCAGGATGGCCACCCGCGCGGGATGGCTCAAAGCTTTGGACACAGCTGCCAGCGCGTTTTGCCGGGCCGTGTAGTCCTCTGTTTTTGTAATACCCATGTTTCTTTGCTTTTGAATATCACCACGAAAAAACGAAAACACAAAATCCCCACGAAATCTTTAGTAGGTTCGTCTAGCCAGCCGGCCAGGCAGGGTTGTGGCAATGTTCTTTCATTTGCTTGATACTGTATTTACCCTATAACTATACTGCTCTAAAAATATAAAACATTTCTGTGGCGATCTGCCGGCAGCGCTCATCGTAGGTAGCCGCTTCCGCCGGGCTGTCATCCGATGACTTGGGGTCCTCGTAGGGAAGCGCCACCCGCAGGGCCGCCCCCGGAATGAAAGGGCACTCCTCATCCGCCTGAGTGCAAGTCATGATCGCCACAAAATCCTCCGAAGGATTGACCGGCGCATCGTACACCTTGGAAAAGGCGATCACCGGCATTTCCCCTTCGGCAAAAATAAGCCGGTACTGCGGATTCGGCCCATTCATAACTATATCAACCTGAAAGCCCGCTCGCTGCAGCGCTGCAATCGTACGCGGATTGGCGGCTGTGGCTTCCGTACCGCCCGAGTAGCATTCTACCTTTTCCACGCCGTAATAATAAGCCGCTACCTGCGCCCACGCCTGGCCAAAATGACTCCGCCTCGAATTGTGTGTGCAGATAAAGGTCAGCCGGGCAAGCTCCCCAATACGCCGCTTTTCTCTGATGAATGTAGCGATCTTTTCCAGTAAATCCCGGCGCTCCGTGGAAATGGCGCTTTCCTTTTTATCTAAAGATGCTGTGTAAACGGAGAGTCCAGAGTTTAATCCCATTGCTTTCAGGTGCTGTATTGTTGTGTTGCTATATTGCTATATTGCTATATTGCAAATATACTATAAAGGCTTAAAATACCAAGCATTTTTGCAGGCAAACTAATAGCTTCCAGGAGCGCAGGCCGGGAACTCTTCCTTACTGCTCTTTTATTTGGACAAAAAATAAAAAAAATAAAAAATCATGCTTTCTGCGAACACTTTTAGGTTAAATTTCAAAGAACCAAGGCTTAATTTTATAAATATTTAACAAAGTAACATTAAATTAACAATTTACTAATCAAAGCCTAACCTTTATTTTACTCCTACTTAATATCTGCTTAAGACCTTCGCATCGAACGCCAAATTCGATCACTAATTACTGTCTCTTAACTATGAAAAAAGTAATACTATCTCTGTTGCTTAGCAGCATGGCTATGCTCTTTGTCAACGCTCAGGCTACGATCTTCGCAGAGGAGATCGAGCTTCCCGACGGCTTTGTGCCCGAAACGGTACTGATGCCGCCCTCTCCTCTTTCCCTACAGGTCCTTTTCGTAGGTGGGGTCGACCTGGTACAGACCACGCCGACCTATGGCTACGAAGCGGGTATCGCCTACGCTAAAGAATGGCATGATTTCATCGGCTTTACGCCGGATGAAACCGAAGAAAGCCTTGGTTGGATTTCGGTCAACCACGAGATGATCTACCAGGACGACCGCATTGGCGACGGGGGCGGCATGACGGCTTTCCGCGTAGCGCGGGACCCCATCACCGGCCTGCTCAACGTCGTCGACCAGCAACTGGAAGACGGCCGCAAGGGCAAGTTCTTCAATGTAGATTTTGTCAATACCGTGGGTGAAACCGGTATGAACTGCGGCGGTATCAGCTCAGTTGTCGATGGCCGCATCTGGACGGCGGAGGAGTGGTTCCGCTCCAGCAACTCCAGCATCTACAACGGCAGCTTTACCTCCTCTCAGGGTTCAGGTGGATACCCTAAGGCGCCGGGCGGCGCTGAAAACCAGGGTGTGCGCGACACGGCCAGCTTCGTAATTTCTTCCGATATCGAGGGATTCGATGGCCTGGAAGTTCGGAAGTTTGAGAACTTCAACTGGATGGTGGAAATTGACCCCCGCCAGGCTACGGCCATCCGCAAGCAGTACAACTGGGGCCGCCAGCCTTATGAAGGCGGCACAGTCGCTCTGGACAACACCACCATCTACCTCGGCCCGGATGATACGCCCGGCTTCTGGACCAAGTTCGTCGCTGATGCGCCCGGTGATTTCACCAAAGGCAAGCTTTATGTCTACAAAGCCGATGCCGACGACCGCTGGATTGAGATCGACAATACCGACCCGGAAAAGATGCTAAACTTCAAGTCGCAGGCGGTTGCCGCCGGCGCCACCATGTACAACCGCATTGAATGGGTCGCCATCGACCCGGCCACCGGCCTGGTGTATTGGACGGAGACGGGCCGCGATTCCCCCGGCAGCCGTTGGGCGGATGAAGAGAGCGCCGGCGCTACCCACGACCCCTATCACATTCAACGCGCCATCGACAAAGGCTGGGGCACCCCGAGCAGCTCGGATTACCGCGACTACTACGGCCGCGTATGGGTGTATGACCCGGCCACCAACTACAATACGGTGCTGATCGAGGGCGGGCCCGAATGGGATGAGGAAGAAAGCCCGGCTGAAGCCGATTACTTCCGAAAGCATCTCTCCAACCCCGATGGCCTGAACGTCATGAACATCGACGGACAGAGCTTCCTGGTGATCTGCGAAGACCTCAACGGCCGCAGCTATGGCCGCGTGCCTGCAGGAGTGAGCAACAACACCTGTGAACTGTGGCTGCTCGACCTCAACACCGAGAACCCTACCGTTGACGACCTCATCCGCATCTCGGCTGTGCCCGCCGGCGCTGAGGTGACGGGCGCCATTGCTACACCCGATGGCAAGTCGCTGCTGGTCAACTCCCAGCATCCTTCTTCCACCAACCCATTCCCTTTCAACCATTCGCTGACCTACGCCATACACGGGTTCGACGAGATCACCGTCTCTGGTTTGGAAGACCCGCAGTTTGGCGATGTCGAAGGGCTGCAACTCTACCCCAACCCGGCTACCCGCGCCGTCTACTTCAACCAGGCGATCGACCTGGCTATCTATAATGCGGACGGCCAGCGCATCAAAGTGTTCCGCAACGTAACACAGGTTGACGTCTCCGGCCTGCCCGCCGGCGCCTACTTCCTGCAAACGTCGGATGGCCAAACCAAGAAGTTGGTGGTGAACTAAACCAAGCCTGCCCCGCCCGTCCAAAGGAGGGGAGTCGGCGGATGGGAACTGCAAGCAGAAGGTATTCTCTTCGCAGCTCTGCATTAGCCAACTCCCCTTCCTTCGGTAAGGGGCTGGGGGGAGGCTCTAAACACGCCATTCATGAAAAAACTATACGGTATTCTCTACCTTTTTGCCCTACTCCTCTCCACACACTTTCTAAGCTTCAGCTCGCAGCTGGAATACACCGGCGCCGATGCGCTGGGCCAGGTAAAACAGCAGTTCGAAACGGGGCTGGAGGAAATGACGGCAGCCATCCACACCTACGAGGAGCAGGCGGAGCGCTTTGCGCAGCAAGGTAATAACAACCTGCCGGCACTGCAGCACGCCCACCTGGCGGCCCGCCTGGCCTTTAAAAAAATAGAATTTCTACTGGAATACAACGACCGGGAAGCGGTCAAAAAATACCTCAACGGCCCCCCCCTGCCGACAACCGAGGCCAAAGTGCCGGAGGTGCGCATCATCGAGCCCATTGGCCTGCAGGTGCTGGACGAGCTGGTCTTTGGCGAAAGCCCGGAAGCGGAAAAAGAACAGATCGCTGCATTGGTAAACCAGCTGGGGCACGACTTTGCGGCGGCCCGCACCTACCAGGGAGGTATCCCGCTGCAGCATCGCTTCGTCTTTGAAGCCGTTCGCTACGAGCTGATCCGGATTTTCACCCTTGGCCTCACCGGTTTCGATACGCCCGGCTCCGGCAACGCCCTGCCGGAAGCATCTGCCGCGCTCAAGGGCGCCGCCGATGCCCTGGCAGCCTACCTCCCACTGATTGAACAGCAAGCGCCGGCGGTAGCCCGTCAGCTGGCCGCCACCCAGCAGCAGGCCCTGGCCTACCTGCAAGCCAACCCGGATTTTGACACCTTCGGCCGCCTGCATTTTCTCAAAACGTTCCTCAACCCCATGTTCGCGCTCAGCTTGCAGGCACAGGAAGCCCTCCAGATAGAACTACCCGGGGAGGTTTCGGAACTGCCTCAGTCCATCAACTACCGGGCCGGCAACCTTTTCGACGATGATTTCCTGAACGTACACTACTTCGCCAACCACAGCCCCGGCGAGCTCAATGACAAACGGGTAGCTCTGGGGCGACTCCTCTTTTTCGACCCCATCCTTTCGTCCAACAACCAGCGGTCCTGCGCCTCCTGCCACCAGCCGGGCCGGGCCTTCACCGACGGACAGGACAAGAGTCTGGCCCTCAACGGCGAGGGCAAGATACAGCGCAACGCCCCTACCCTGATCAACGCCATCTATTCGGAGCGCTATTTCTACGACCTGCGGGAACCCAGCCTGGAACGCCAGGTCAAACACGTGGTGCGCGACCACAAAGAGTTTGGGACCGATTTTCTGGCCATCATCGATAAACTGAGCCGGAGCCAGGAATACTGGCAGCTGTTTGCCGAAGCATACCAGAGCCAGCCGCAGTACCAACTATCCAAATGGTCTATTTCCGACGCCCTGGCCTGTTACGTCGCCAGCCTTCGCTCCTTCAACAGCCCGTTCGACCAGTACGTACGCGGTGAAAAAGAAACGCTCGAACCGCTGGCCGTCCAGGGTTTCAACCTGTTCATGGGCAAGGCCAGCTGCGGAACCTGCCACTTTGCGCCGGCCTTCAACGGCACGGTACCGCCCTATTACCAGGAATCGGAATCGGAAGTGCTGGGTGTGCCCGCTACTCAATCGGAGAGCCGCCCGGCGCTGGACTCTGACCCGGGCCGCATCGCCAGCGCCCGCCCGCAGGATGAGGCGCCCTTCTACGCTCATTCTTTTAAAACAGTGACCGTCCGCAACGCCGCTCTCACCGCCCCCTACATGCACAACGGCCTGTACAGCAGCCTGGAAGAAGTCATCGATTTCTACAACAAAGGCGGCGGCCGTGGCCTCGGCCTGGACGTCCCTTACCAGACCCTCCCCGAAACGCCCCTCAACCTGAATGAGCAGGAAATCGCCGCCCTCGCCGCTTTCATGGAAAGCCTGACGGATACTACCGGCCTGACGGCTGTGCCGGAACGGCTGCCAATGTTTGAAGGGGAACCGGAGTGGAATGAACGGGTAGTGGGGGGCGTGTATTGATGCCTCCCCCCGACCCCCTCCGAAGGAGGGGGAGTTGGCTAATGCAGGGCTGCCTGGTAACCTTCTACTGAAGCGATGTCCGCTGCCGTCCTCTGAAGGAGGGGGAGTTGGCTAATGCAGGGCTGCCTGGTAACCTTCTACTGAAGCGATGTCCGCTGCCGTCCTCCGAAGGAGGGGGAGTTGGCTAATGCAGGGCTGCAATGTGCGTCCTCCCTCGGAGAGCCTGTTCCGAACTTGATTCGGAAGGGCTTCCCCTTCGGAAGGATCGAGTGGGGCTCTACCTCCTCAACACCTTCGCATCCTTCGAGAATTTCTTCTGCACATCCCGCAGGGTGGCCTGTATTTCCGATTCATTGGAATAGGCCTTTTGGATGCCGACACGGGTCAGGTTGCCCTTGGGTTCGGTGAAGGGCTCATAGCCGGCTTTGTAGATGCGCTCGATGAGGCGCTGAACGTTTTCCTCATTGCTAAAAACGCCAATACCGATGACGAAGTACTTCTGTCCAGGCGCTGTGGTGGCCCCTTCGGTATCCAGTTCTTCCGGCCCGGTGGGTGCATCTTCCCCCAGGTAGCTATCTTCGGTGAGGGATTCGTCGGTATCTTCGGACGGCCCGGAAGGCGCCACCGTCTGGCCATCGGCCTGAGAGGGGCTGACGTTCACCCGCGAGGTAGGCAGGCGCTGGGCGTTCTCGCCACCGCCCGACGATCGATAGAAAAAGAGGAAATAAGCCACGATGAGTACGACTACCGCCGCTATGCTCACGGCAATAGCCAGCCCGTTGTTGAGAAAACGGGTTTTGACGACGGCGGCGCCGGCCTTAGCAACCTGTGGCTGGCCATTAGGGGGGCGTACGCTGCTGCCCTGCACCGCACTTCGGGCTATCGGATAAAAATGGAGGGTGGGCAGGCCGTAGGAGTCGAGGTTAAAATTGGTGGTGTCCGCCAGGAACTGCAGGTTTTGCTCGTAGTCCTTATACAGGCGGCCTACCTTCGGGAAAACGACAATATTCCGCCGGCCAATCGCCTCCTTCACCTCATTGACATAGCCTTCCACTGCCTGGTGGGCATCCGTCAGGGAAATGCCCAGCTTTTCGTGCAGGTGCTGCGCGAGCAGGCCGTCATCCGCCACCAGGTTGGCGTTGAAATTGAGCGCCTGGGAAGGGGGGTACACCTCGCCCTGCACCTGGTCGGCCGTCGCCGCCTTGTAGCTGGATACAAAACCGCCCAGCCCGGGGATATTCACCGAGTGGTGCTCATATAATAAATCTGCAATGTGGGAGCCTACGTCGATCTGCATAACTGCTGTTTTTTCTTGTTTTGGGATTATATCATTGCAAAAGTCTGGTTTTCTGAGCTATTAAACCAGCGGATAGGGCCGGTTATTTTTAATAACAGGCAGAAAATCAGACTCTGTTGTCCAATCGGAGGTGACGCCTTCCCAATTAACCCCGATTTGACAAAAGGTGTCGCCTCCCCCCCCTCTGAAGTGATGTGTCGCCCCCCCCTGAAGGCGACACCTTTCTGCCCGGCCATCCTTTTATGGGAAGGCGTCACCCTTAGGGCGCTCCTCAATTTATGTTTTTTTACGCAAAAACTGCAAATCGGGTTGCTCCGCAATCCAACATTATCTGCTCGAATTACTTGAGCGGCCATATTGATCTGCCGCTCTTACAGCGCTTTGCCTCCCACCCCACCACAAGGAGCTGACATCCCTGCAGGATTGTCCCATGGCCTACCCTGAAGGCACTTTCGGAAACATGCCACAGGCAAAGTAGGCAACCCTGTCAGGCCCGAAAAAACAATAGCCATTTGGGCTACCCGTCTAAGTACTCTGTTAAATAAGTAAATTGTCGTTTCTGGGCGATGGATTTTCGTTCTAATCGAGGAGCGCCCGCCCGCCTGCTGCGCAAGCCGGCAGGGAGCCTGATAGCCTTAGCTATCAAGGCGGGGACGGGACGAAGAGTAGGGCGAAAAGGCACGGCCAGAAGCATAAGATATTTATTTAACAGAGTACTTAGGTTGGACACGGTTAGAAGCAGGTAAGCCCAAGCAGCCTGCCGCGGTTGCGAACAGCGAACTCGTCCAACCCTGGAATGGTAGCCGCCATTTGACAAAGCCGGCAAGCACCACCCGTCCCGGAGGGACGATAGTCCTTTGCCAGTTCCGCCAGGCCCTGGATAAAAGCCCCACCATGGCGTAGTCCTGCCCCAAAAAGGCCACTTTGTGGTAAGGGCTAAAGCTCCACAAATCCCCCAAATTACCTACCTTTGTCAACCGAAATTGCCGCCGGCGTGTTGGTAATTAACGGCTTTCGCAGGTTCGGTATTCGCCCATTGGGCAAAACCGCCGAATTCGGCCAAACAATTGAACAATAGAGCAATCCAACAATCGAACAAACATGTCCATCCACGATATCCTCCAACAGCGCATCATGGTCATCGACGGCGCCATGGGCACCATGATCCAGCAGTACCAACTCGATGAGCAGGGTTACCGGGGCGAGCGTTTCGCCGACTGGCCCAGCGACGTCAAAGGCAACAATGACCTGTTGTCGATCACCCAGCCCCAGGTCGTAGAGGCCATCCACAAGGCCTACCTGGAAGCCGGCGCGGACATCATCGAGACCAATACCTTCAACGCCACCCGCATCTCTCTGGCCGATTACGACATGCAGGAGCTGGCCTACGAGATCAACCTGGAAGCCGCCCGGATCGCCCGGAAGGCCGCCGATGAATATACCGCCCGGACGCCGGGCAAGCCCCGGTTTGTAGCCGGCGCCCTGGGGCCGACCAACAAGACGGGATCCATTTCTCCGGACGTCAACAACCCGGGCGCACGGGGCATCACGTTCGACGGGCTGCGCGACGCCTACTACGAGCAGGCCAAAGGCCTGATGGACGGCGGCGCCGACCTCCTGCTGGTGGAGACCATCTTCGACACCCTCAACGCCAAGGCGGCCCTCTTCGCCATCGATGTCCTGTTTGAAGAATACGGCCGCCGCCTGCCGGTGATGATCTCCGGCACCATCACCGACGCCAGCGGGCGTACGCTCTCGGGGCAGACCGTGGAGGCCTTCTGGATTTCCATCAGCCACATGCCGTTGCTGAGCGTGGGCCTCAACTGCGCCCTGGGCGCCAAAGAGATGCGCCCCCACCTGGAAGAGCTATCCGCCATCGCCGACTGCTTCGTCAGCGCCTACCCCAATGCCGGGCTGCCCAACGAGTTCGGCGAGTACGACCAGCCCGCCGAGGAGATGCGCGACTACATCCGCGAGTTCGCCTCCAGCGGCTTCGTCAACATCATCGGCGGCTGCTGCGGCACCACCCCGGACCACATCCGCCTGATGTCGGAAGCAGTGGAAGGGCTGCCTCCCCGCCAGATACCGGAGGTGCCGCAGTATGCCAAACTCAGCGGCCTGGAGCCCCTGGTCATCCGCCCCGACACCAACTTCGTCAACGTAGGCGAGCGGACCAACGTGACCGGCTCCCGCAAATTTGCCCGCCTCATCAAATCGGGGGATTTCCCGGAGGCCCTCTCGGTGGCCCAGCATCAGGTAGAAGGCGGCGCCCAGATCATCGACGTCAATATGGACGAAGGGCTGCTCGATTCGGAAAAGGCCATGGTCGACTTCCTGCACCTGGTCATGTCGGAGCCCGAGATCGCCAAGCTGCCCATCATGATCGACTCTTCGAAGTTCTCGGTAATCGAGGCAGGACTCAAGTGCGTGCAGGGCAAGTGCGTGGTCAACTCCATCTCCATGAAGGAGGGCGAAGCGGAGTTCATCCGCCAGGCCAAACTGGTGCGCCGCTACGGCGCCGCCGCCATCGTTATGGCCTTCGACGAAAAAGGGCAGGCGGACACCATCGAACGCAAGGTCAGCATCTGCGAACGCGCCTACAACATCCTCACCGAAAAGGTGGGCTACAAACCCCAGGACATCATCTTCGACCCCAACATCTTCGCCGTGGCCACCGGCATCGAAGAGCACAACGAATACGCTATCAACTTTATAGAGGCCACCCGGCAGATCAAAGCGCGCTGCCCGGGCGCCATGATCAGCGGCGGGGTGAGTAACATCAGCTTCTCCTTCCGCGGCAACAATGTGGTACGTGAAGCCATGCACGCATGCCTTCCTCTACCACGCCATCCAGGCCGGCATGGACATGGGCATCGTCAACGCCGGCATGATCGAGGTCTACGAGGAAATTCCCAAAGACCTGCTGGAGCGCGTCGAAGATGTGCTCTTCAACCGCCGCCCGACGCCACCGAGCGCCTGACCGACTACGCCGAACGGGTCAGGGCGACGGCAGTACGCACCGTGCAAAAAGACCTGGTACCTGGCGCGAATGGTAGCTGGAGAAACGCCTCGAACACGCCCTGGTGCGCGGCATCACCGATTTTATAGAAGAAGATACCGAAGAGGCCCGCCAGAAGCTGCCCCTTCCCCTCCACGTCATCGAAGGGCCCCTGATGGACGGCATGAACGTAGTCGGCGACCTGTTCGGCGCCGGTAAGATGTTCCTCCCCCAGGTGGTCAAGAGCGCCCGCGTGATGAAAAAGGCGGTGGCCTACCTCACCCCCTACATCGAAGCGGAAAAGGCCCGGACCGGCGACACGAGCAACAGCAAGGGCAAGGTGCTGCTGGCGACCGTCAAGGGCGATGTGCACGACATCGGCAAGAACATCGTCGGCGTGGTGCTGGGCTGCAATAATTTCGACATCGTCGACATGGGCGTCATGGTGCCCGCCGATAAAATCCTCACCCGCGCCCGCGAGGAAGGCGCTGACATCATCGGGCTGAGCGGCCTGATCACTCCTTCCCTCGACGAGATGGTGCACGTGGCCAAAGAGATGGAACGCCAGGGGTTCACCGTGCCCCTCCTGATCGGCGGTGCCACCACCTCCAAGACCCACACCGCCGTCAAGGTGGAACCCCACTACTCCGGCCCGGTGGTGCATGTGCTCGACGCCTCCCGCGCCGTCGGCGTGGCCAGCAACCTGCTCAGCGAAGATGAAGATCAACGCCACAACTATTTGCTGGACATCCGGCAGGACTACGAGCGGGTGCGCGAGCTGCGCGGCAAACGCCAGTCCAACAAAAAATACATCACCCTCAAACAGGCCCGCGCCAACAAGCTGCAGATCGACTGGGCCGGCTACCAAACGCCGCCCCCCAACGCTCCGGGCATCACGGTATTCGACGACTACTCCATCGAGGAACTCACCGAGTACATCGACTGGACGCCTTTCTTCACCAGCTGGCAACTGGCCGGCAAGTTCCCCGCCATCCTCGAAGATGAGATCGTGGGCCACGAGGCTCAAAAGCTCTACAACGACGCCCGCAGCATGCTCCGGCAGATCATCGACGAGGGCTGGCTCCAGGCGAAGGCCGTCATCGGCCTCTTCCCCGCCAACACGGTGAACGACGACGACATCGAGGTGTATACGGATGAAAGCCGGACGGAGGTGAAGGCTACCTTACACATGTTGAGACAGCAAAGGCAGAAGGCGCCGGGGCTGCCGAATATGAGTCTTGCTGACTTCATAGCTCCAGCCTCCCCCCAACCCCCTCCGAAGGAGGGGGAGTTGGCTAAAGGGGGGCTCGGCTATCAAACAGCAGACTCAATCGCTTACGGATATTTGAAAGATTTTGCTAAACAACAGAGAGACAATCCGACGCAAGCCGAAAAAGTGCTCTGGCAACACCTTCGCGGCAAAGCGCTTGGCGGCTACAAATTCCGCAGGCAGCATATTATAGATCAGTTCATTGCCGATTTTATCTGCCTGAAGCAGCGATTGATCATCGAAGTAGATGGCAACATTCACCAGTTGCCGGATGTAAAATTAAAGGATGAGCAAAGGACGCAGCGGCTCAATGAACTGGGCTTTCAGGTCATTCGCTTCACCAACGAGCAAGTCCTCGGCGATGTGGACGCCGTATTGGCAACCATCCTAACAACCCTGGAAACTCCAACTCCGCTTCCCTCCCCCCTTCGGGGGGATTCGAGGGGGGCTCCTCCCCCCCTTCGGGGGGGCTGGGGGGGGCTCGGTATGTTTGCCGTCACCGCCGGCATCGGCATCGAAGAACACGTAAAGCGCTTCGAAGCCCAGCACGACGACTACCACGCCATCCTGCTCAAAGCCTTGGCGGACCGCCTGGCGGAGGCCCTCGCCGAGCGCCTGCACGAGCGCGTCCGCAAGGAATTCTGGGGCTACGCCTGCGATGAGCAACTGGACAACGACGGCCTGGTCGCCGAAAAGTACCAGGGCATCCGCCCCGCGCCGGGCTACCCGGCCTGCCCGGAGCACACCGAGAAGGGCACGCTCTGGCAACTCCTGAATGTGGAGGAAAATACAGGTATGAAATTGACCGAAAGCTATGCTATGTACCCGGCCGCCTCGGTCAGCGGCTGGTACTTCAGCCACCCCGAATCCAAATACTTCGGCCTGGGCGACATCAGCAAGGATCAGGTGGAGGACTACGCCGAGCGCAAGGGCATGAGCGTGGAGGAGGTGGAACGGTGGCTGGCGCCGGTGTTGAATTATGATGTGTAGCCCCCCAGCCCCCGAAGAGGGAAAACCCAGCCCCTCGATCCCCCCGAAGGGGGGAAGAGACTAAATGGGGCTGCATTTGGGTGGCTCCACTTTGGAAAGCCGTTGGGTAGCCAACCTCCCCCCTTCGGGAGGATTGAGGGGGGCTGAGCCCTACACTTCCCCCTCTCTTCCGGATAGCCTCCGGGCAACATGAAGAGAGAGCCTGTCCCGGACTCGTTCCGGGAGGGAGGCAGATCTTCGATCGGGCGGGGGTGAGTTCTATCCCAAAGCCTCCCACAACCGCCTCGCCACCATATCCCACCCCTCCAGCACCTCCTCATTCCGAAACCTGACAATGACAAACCCCATATCCTTTAAGACTTCCTCCCGAATCCGGTCGTACTCCACCTGTTGCTCGTGTATTCTGCCATCAATCTCCACGATCAGCCGTTTCTCATGGCAGTGGAAATCGGCAATAAAGAAGGATTTATCTCCCTGTATTTCGGAGTGTTCTATTATGTACTGCCGGGAAAATTTCTTTCCCATAAACTGCCGGTTCCGCACCATTTTCCAGAAAAACTCCTCCGCAGGGGTCTGGTTTTTTCGCAATTCGCGGGCAAAGTGGAGGATGTCTCTATATTTCATAATATGGATGAGTTTTCAAAAGCATTTTCTGCTTCAAGCTCCGCAATTGCGGCATGGAAAACAAGGACAGTGTACAGATGCTTGTAGAAGGCTATTTTTATAAAAAATACATCTATTTATCCGACAATCAACTGTTAATGAAAGGGTTGTGATTTCGTTTTTCGTCAATAAGTATAAGTTCAGTTCGCTGAATGTTTAACTGGAACTCCCCCAACCCCCTCTTGAAAGAGGGGGCTTTGCCAGGGTGTACCGCTATCCGGAGGTTCGTTGGCTGGCCTCGCGTTTCCCCCCTCTCTTCCCTGGGTATGGAACTCCCCCAACCCCCTCTTGAAAGAGGGGGCTTTCCAGAGTATACCGCTATCCGAGACTCGTTGGCCAGCCTCGCGTTTCCCCCCTCTCTTCCCGCTGTCCTCCAGCAGAATAAGAGAGGGGGAGGCCGATCTTCGATCGGGCGGGGGTGAGTTCTATCCCAAAGCCTCCGAAAAGAGTTCGGCCTAGATTCGGGAGATTGAGGGGCTCATGTATCCTGCCCCCTGATCATTTTTATTCTTTTTATGTGAAAAAACCCTGTATAGCTTTGGCAATTAGGTATTTCTCTAGTACCTTCACATCTGGAATATCTATTCATATCTTTTAGAGTGCGTTCAAATTTCATACTTCGGGCTAAAATCGCCACTTTTTCGCTTGTGCTTCGTTCCTCAAATCCTCCCCGACCCTGCGGGTAGGGGCAGGCTATTTAACTAAGGACGTCGGCGTGAGCTCAGCGTTCGACTATGCTCACGCCGACGTTCGAACGCTAAGCTCTCCCGTTTTTTCAGAAAAGCGGGATGCCTCGCCTAAGCAAAAAATTGACTGATTTTATCTCCAAAAACGAAATTTGAAAATACTCTTAATAGTCCTTGGAGCAGCAAATAAGCCTGTATTGATTCAAGGCAAGCTTTGTCTAACATTAAACTTACTGGGCTTTCTTTTCGGCTAAACGCAGTTTGGCCAGAAACAGAGGCCCACCATCAGCGTGCTGTTCGACGGCAAGGGCGCCGGGCTGGGTATGCAGGCCTTTCCCAATCCGGCACAGAATAGCCTGCAGGCCAGCTTCCTGCCCGCCATATCCAGCAGCCACTACCCTGTTGCTGCTGGATATGGCGGGCAGGAAGCTGGCGGAATATCAGACTGCTATCGGCGTGAGCACCTATGGGGTGCCGCTGAAGGGGCTGCCGGAGGGGCTGTACTTTTTGCAGGCTAGGCAGAGTAGTGAGGTGGAGGTGTTGAGGTTTTGGAAGCAGTAGCCGCCCCCCCTCAATCCCTACAGCCAACCCTCTCCCCTCTCTCCCTCTTCGGCCGCCGAAGCCAGCGACGCAGCAGGCTCGGGGAAGTTGGAGGGGGCTAAAATTCTGCTCATTTCTCTGATCGAGCCTTGTAACTTTCTCCAACCATTTTCGTAGATAAGTAGATGATCTACCCAATTGTTTGCACTAGAATACTGAATAGACAATAGAGTCCAATCCAAGTATCTAGGTTTTCCCTTATATTTAAAGACGAATTCACATCCCCCCTAATTTGATGCAAATTGCCATGGAGGCCTGCCTGTATAATCAGGTATGGCCTGTATGCTGATGGATGGCCGCCATCCAAACGGGGAAAAAACTACAATGACCATAAAATTCTTAAACTATGAGTAACTACGCTACTTCTTCTCTGCTGCGCTTTCTTCTGCTAAGCATCCTGGCCCTGGCCGGGGCGGGCCTTCACGGCCAGAATAAAACCTGGACCAATGGAAACGCCACCGGCATGTGGGAGGACGGCGGCAACTGGTCGCCGGCCGGCGCCCCCACTGCTTCCAGCCGGGTCATTTTCAATAATACCAGCACGGCGGCCTGCACCATCAACAGTAACCCCACCATTGCCCGGCTGACCATCGAAAGCACCTATACCGGGCCTCTCAGCCTGGGAAACCGCAACCTGACGGTGGCTGGCAATATTACTATAGCTAACGCCACTGGCTTCACCAGTGGAACGAGTGGCAAGGTAACCATCACCGCCAGATCTACGGTCGATTGCCTGACGGCCTTCTCCAACCTGGAGATCAATATGGCCGTGGCCACTGACCGGGTCCGGTTCAAGCAGGAAACGGCCATTTCCGGCGGCCTCACCATCGTTCAGGTGGGCAACCTGACCGGAAGCAACATCCGGGTAGGAGGCGCCATCCTGATCACCGACCCAGACCTGGATAACAGAGCCTACATCAGCGCTATGGGCGCCGGCGCCACCCTGTCCGGCACTCAACTGCGGAACCTCAACGTGGAAGCCGGCGCCAGCCTGCAGCTGCTTTCGGATGTCACGCTGAATAATAACTTCAACCTTACCGGTAGCGGAGCGGTCACCGGCGCCAACAAGCTGATCCTCGGCGGCAATGGGACTGTCAACTTCTCGGGTACGGTATCGAATGTGCGGATCAGCACGGCTCTAACTACGGAGAATGTAAAGCTCTCCCAAAACTTCAATATCGCGAATAACCTGGACATCAACCAGGTGAGCAGGCTGAACGGATCTGGCCTGGAAATAAGAGTGAGTGGAAATATCCATGTCACAGACGCCGACATCAACGGCAGCGCCACCCTGGTGCTGGCGGGAAGCAATACCAACAGTTTTCAGGGAGTGGGCGGCGGCAACTACCGGCGGCTGGCTGTCGACAAGGCCAATGCAACGGCCCGGGCCCAATTGAATAGCTCGGATGCTTTCTTTTCCGTTACCGTCAATAACGGCGTACTGGACCTCAACGGGCAGACGGTAGGGGCGCCGGTTACGGTTAATGCCGGCGGCACGCTGGGTGGAAACGGTACCGTAGCCGACGACGTAGATTGCAATGCGGGCGGCATTGTCAGCCCGGGTAATTCTCCCGGCACGATGACGATCACGGGCAACTTAACCGTCAGCGGCACCCTGGAGATGGAGATCACCGGGCCGGGGGACGGCGGGGGCGGCGCCGGCGTAGCCGGTAGTGATTTTGACCAGATTATCGTCAGCGGAACCGCTACGATCACGACGCTTAAGGTTGTCTTCCTGGGAATGCCCAGCCCGTCTTTTCCGGTCTCCGGGCACTTCTACACCCTCATCAGTGGAACCGCTTCCATTACCAACCTTGTCATTTCCCCCATCAATGTCAATGGCTTCCTGATCGGGGGTGGGTTTCTACTGATCGGCAACCCGGCCCTTCCCATCGAGCTCACTCATTTTTCCGGCGCCGTCAAAGGCCAGGCCATCCAACTCTATTGGAATACAGCCACTGAACAAAACAACGACTATATGGCCGTCGAGCGCAGCGCCGACGGCGTCCAGTTCGCAGAACTCGGCCGGGTGAAAGGCGCGGGAACCACTGAGCAACCCCAGCAGTACCACTTTGTCGATGAAAAACCCTTGCCGGGCCTGAACTACTACCGCCTCCGCCAGGTGGATTTCGACGGGGCGTTCGAGTATCATAAAATCATCAGTGTCCTCTTCGAGGGCAAAGGGAACGGGCTGGGTGTACAGTCTTTTCCCAACCCGGCGCAGGACGTTCTGCAGGCCCGCTGGGCGCCCAGCCCCACCCAGCCAACCACCCTGCTGCTGCTCGATATAGCGGGCCGCAAAGTGGCGGAGTACCAGGTGGCGCCCGGAGTGAACACTTTTGAGGCGCCGCTGAACGGGCTGCCAGCAGGAGTGTACTTCCTGCAGGCTATGCAGGGACTGGAGGTGGAAGTGATGAGGTTTCTGAAGCAGTAGCCCCCCTCAATCCCCCCGAAGGGGGGAAGAACCCCCTCAATCCCCCCGAACCTCCTTCGTCTTTGGCTTCGGCGGCCGGAGAGGGGAAAAAGGCAATCCCGGAGCAGCGTCCCGAAGCTCTGGGAGCTTTCTCTTCCCATCTTTTTCTATCTTTGTGCGAAAATGCCAGCACAGGACGAAAACCGCTCCCCCCGGTCCATTCGCATAGCGGACTACGACTACGGGCTGCCAGAGGAGCGCATCGCCCAATTCCCGCTGGAGCAGCGCGACGCTTCCAAGCTGCTGCTGTACCGGGGCGGGAAAATCAGCCATACCCACTTTCGCGAAATAAGCGAACAGCTGCCCGACGGCGCCCTGCTCGTCTTCAACGATACCAAGGTGATCCACGCGCGCCTGCACTTCAACCTCCCCAATGGCGCTCCGTTGGAAATCCTCTGCCTGGAGCCGCTGGCCCCGGCCGAGTACCAGCAAAACTTCAGCAGCAATGGCCCCGTCCGCTGGCGCTGCCTGGTCGGGGGCAACCGAAAGTGGAAGCGTGGAACGATCGAAAAAGTGATCGAACATGCGGGCGGGCAGGAGATTCGCCTCCGGGCTACCCGCCAGGGCCGCTCCGCCGACGCTTTCGACATCCTGTTTGAATGGAACGAGCCCGGGCTGGCCTTCGGCGAACTGCTGGCTCAAGCCGGTATCCTGCCGCTGCCGCCCTACCTGAACCGCGAAAACGTGCCTTCCGATGAAGACCGCTACCAGACGGTCTACGCCCGCGAGCAAGGCTCCGTAGCCGCTCCCACCGCCGGGCTGCACTTCACTGAAGAGGTATTTCAATCCCTGGAAAAAAAGGGCGTCGAGAAACTGTTCGTCACCCTGCACGTCGGCGCCGGCACCTTCCGCCCGGTAAAAACGGACACCATCGGCAGCCACCCCATGCACGAAGAGTCCACCTTCATCCGGCGCGAGGTGATCGCCGCCCTGAAAGAGGCGATAGAAGCCGGCCGGCCCATCATCCCGGTGGGCACCACCAGCACCCGGTTGCTGGAGAGTTTGTATTGGCATGGGGTTGAGGTGGGAAGGAGGTGGGAATTCGGAATTCGGAATTCGGAATTCGGAAGCGACCGTAGGGAGCCCCGTACCGACGAAGGAGGTCGGGGTGGGAAGTCGGAAGTCGGAAATCGGAAGTCGGAAGGGGGAAGTCGGAAATCGGAAGGGGGAAGTCGGGAGGGGGAAGGGGGGAGGCGGAAGTCGGAATTCGGAATTCGGAATTCGGAAGCGGGAAGTCGGGAGGGGGGAGGCGGAAGGGGGGAGCGGGTTTTTCCGGGTTCCGAATTCCAACTTCGCACTTCCCAATGGCAGCCTTACGAAACGGACACCCAGCTACCGCCCGCCCAGGCCCTTCAGGCCATACTGGACAGCATGGATGAGCCAGACAGCCCAAATGGAGAAGCCCTGGAGGGGCAAACCCGGCTGATCATCGCCCCGGGCTACCGGTTTCGGCTCATCAGCGGTATGATCACCAACTTTCACCAGCCGCGCAGCACCCTGCTGTTGCTCATCGCCGCCCTCATTGGTGACGATTGGCGCCGCGCCTACCAGTATGCCCTGGATAACGATTTCCGCTTTTTGAGTTACGGGGATAGTAGCCTGTTGTTGCCCTTAGGGCCCGGCGAAGAATAACAATTAGAGTTATAAAGTGATCCTAAACTCCGTCCACCCGTCCTCTCCGGTGCGCAGGGAGAAACCGAAGCCGTGATTGACCAATATCTCGCGGCTCAGGGTAAGGCCTACGCCCTGTCCGTCTTTTTTGGTCGTAAAGAAGGGAGAGAACAGCTGTTCCTCCAGTTCGGGGGGGATGCCGGCCCCGTTGTCGCGGATGGAAATATAGCCGGCGGGGGAGGCAGTGAGGCGGATAGCTCCAGCCCCCCCTAGCCCCCCCGAAGGGGGGGAACTGGAGCCCCCGAGGGGGGGGGAGGAAGGAGGCGGGAGGGAGGCCTCAACCGCATTCTTCACTACATTCACCAGCACTTGCTCCATCTGTTGCACGTCGATGTCGGCATAAAGAGGCGGGGTAGGCCGTTCTACCGTTATGACAATGCCCTTTTGGGCGGCCTGCACACGCATCAGGCGGGCGACGTCTTCGAGGAGGCGGTTCAGAGAATAGGACTCGCGTTGCGGAGGGGGGAGGCGGACGATGTCGGCGAAATTGCGCATGAATCGGTTGAGGCGCCCGTTTCGGTCGATGCAGATCTGCTGGGCCTGCTGAAATTCATCCCGTCCGCCGGCCGGCAGCTGATCGCCATAGCTGAGGGTAGCCTGCAGGATGGAGTTGATGGCGCCGATGGTGTTGTTCACTTCATGCGCCATCATGCGGATGACCTTGCCGTAGGCGTTCTTCTCAGCGCGCAGAATCTCGGCGGTCAGTTCTTCCACCATGATGAAAGGGCGGGCAAAGCCGCGGTCTATAAATTCTGCTTTCAGGCACTTGTAAGTTTCCAGGCCCTGTATATTAACCGTCTGGGCCTGCCCGGAAGGCAAAGCTGCCGCCACGCGGGCCACCGGGTGGGCGACCGCTCCCAGGGGTTTGCCCAGGACGCTCGCCTCCGGCGCCAGTTGCAGTAGCTCCCGTGCCTTGGGGTTCAATTCTGTTATGCAGCCGTCATAATCCAGAATGATGATGCCGGTCGGCGACGTGTGGATGAGTTTGTCGAGGAAGAAGTGTTGCTGTTGCTGCAGGGTGCGCTCCTCCCGCAGGCGATCGATCATTTCGTTGAAAACACTGATCAGGCGGTCGGCTTCTCGCTTGCCGGTTGGGATAAACTTGACGTTAAAATCGCGGTCCTTGATAGCGTCGATACCGGTGAGCAGCAATTCCATGGGCTGGCTCAGCCCGCGGAAGATGTTGAGACAAAACAGAAAAGAAGCGATGATGGCCGCCTCGGTGAGGATAAAGGCCGCCCACTTTTCGCGGAACAAAAAGAAGGACAGCGCCAGGGCCGCCAGGTGGATGGGCAACAGGAAGAGAAAAAACTTAGTCCGTATCTTCATAAGAAATACCATATTTATCGAGGCGCCGGTAGAGCGAACTTCGCGTCAGCCCCAGCGAGCGAGCTACCTTTGCCACTTTGTTTCGATGGTGAGCCATGGCCTTTTTGATCATTTCGGCTTCCATTTCTTCCAGGGTCATGGCGCCGACGGGCGGCAGCTCATCGCTGCCGGCGCGGCGCGGGGCCGCCTGCAGTTGTGCTTCAAAATCGCCGGCCTGCAGCTCGTCCCGGGGAGACACCAGGACGGTGCGTTCCACCAGGTTTTTCAGTTGACGGATGTTGCCGGGCAGGGCCAGCTCCTGCAGCCATTGCAAAGCCGCCCGGCTGGCCTTCAGCCGGGGGCGGTTGTAAATCTCACGCAGGTTGTTGAGAAAAAACTCCACCAGCAGGGGAATATCTTCCGGCCGTTCCCGCAAAGCGGGCAGCTGTATGGTGATCAGGTTGATGCGATAAAACAGGTCTTCGCGGAAAGCCCCCTCTGTCACCATCTCCTCCAGCGGGCGGTTGGTGGCGCTGATCACCCGTACATCCACCCGGCGGGTACGGCTACTGCCCAGCACTTCGTAGGTGCGGTCCTGCAGCACCCGCAGCAATTTCACCTGGCTCGACAAGCCCAGGTCACCGATCTCATCCAGGAAGATCGTACCGGTATGGGCCAGCTCGAAGCGCCCCACCCGATCAGAACGGGCATCGGTAAAAGCGCCGCGCACATGGCCGAACATCTCACTTTCAAACAAAGAAGAAGAGATTCCTCCCAGGTTGACCTTGACAAACGGCTTCGTCCGCCGCTGGCTGTTCTGATGAATGGCCTCGGCGATGAGTTCCTTGCCCGTTCCACTCTCCCCCATGATCAGCACGGGGGCATCGGTAGCGGCTACCCGGCCCACCGTTTCCAATACTTTCATAAAGGACGGCGCCTGCCCGATGATGTGCCCGAAATCATAATCGGCCGCCAGTTTTTTGCGGCTCATGTTGCCGCCTTTGAGTCGGGATAAATCCAGCACCGTCCGGATCGACTGAATCAGGTACTCATTGTCCCAGGGCTTGTTGATGAAATCCCGCGCTCCTAGTTTCATGCCCTCCACCGCCAGGCCTACCGTTGCCCAGCCCGTAATGAGGATGACCGCTGCCGCCGGCTGCCGCTCCCGGATGAGGGCCAGCAGTTGCAGCCCTTCCTCCCCGGAAGTATCCAGCGAGAAGTTCATATCCAACAAAATGAGTTCCGGCTGCCCGGTGGCCAGCCAGTCCAGGGCTTCGGCCGGCGTGGCCACCCCATGGCTGGCGTACCCTTCCTTTTTCAGCAAAAGGGCCAGCGAAGCCCGCACTGCAAAGTCATCATCGATGATAAGGATCATAAGATTCGTTTAAGGGGTTTGGACTTCGTAATATAGAAAAATTGCAGGACGAAAATTACTGCAAAAAACACATGAACAGAAGCCCTCTTCCTTTGAAAGAGTTGGGGAGGCCTCACTCCTCATGCAGCACCATGGCCGGCTGCACCTGAGCCGCCTCGCGGCTGGGTACGAAGGCGCAGGCCGCCACCAGCACAACCAGGATGCCTACCGACGCCAGTGCGGCGCTCAGGTAGATGGATGCATCCAGGCCAAAGACACCGAGCAGGGGGAACTGGCCGGCAAAGAACAGGCCCACCAGAATGGCGAAGGCAGCGATAAGGACGGCCTCGCTCACAAAGTGGACCAGAATGCCGCCACGGGTAGCGCCCAGCGCGCGTCGCAAACCGATCTCCCCCCGCCGCTTGCGGATGTTGAACCACAATACCCCCAGCAGGCCCAGCCCGACATTGAGTAGCAAAAACCCGCAGACAGTAGCGGCGATGATCATGGGCGCCTTGGTGATGGCGTGCTGATTCCGGCGTTGGCTCGTGAGGTACGACAACTCGATGTTAGCGCCTCTGGCCAGGCGGTTCAAGCCCTTAAGCAACGCCGCCTCAAAAACCGCGTCCGCCCCCTCGTTGGTATTCAGCAGGATCACATCCATAGGTATGTCATACGACTGGTGGTTGATAAAAACTACCGGTTCCAGCTCCTGAAACTCGCCCTTGGCCTTGAAATTGCCCAAAACGCCCACCACCTTCCAGAATTTACCGTCATCGGACAAGCTAGCCATCTTGCCCAGAGCCGGTTCATCACCAAACAAGGCCTCCTTGGCCTGCCGGTTGAGCACCACCACTGGCTGTCCGCTTTCCACCTCCGCCCGGTCCATCCAGCGGCCCTCTTCCAGCGGCATATTCAAAACCGAGGCCAGGTTTTCATCAGCCAGGATCATCTCCGATAAGACAGATTTTCCTTCATAGGTGATGTTCCAGCGCATAGTCGTTTGCGAATAGGGCGTATTGGAGGTACACAAAGCTGCACCGTCTATTTCCGGATAGCTCACCACCTGTTGCTTTGCCCGTTCCAGCGCTTCTGAAAACACGCTATCCGGCGTATCCTGCCCGGTGAAATACACCGCCCAGACATCCTCGTAATCGTAGCCCAGCGGCTGTACGTAGTTGCCGTAATTGTAGAACACCAGGCTCATCACGCCAAATAATACGATAAAGGAGGCAAAGATCTCCGTTGTCAACAAAAAGTTGCTCCGCTTTTTGTTCCAGATGAGTTGGATCAAATGTTTTATCATGGCCGTTGTTTTTAGTACATTTAATATATCTCCTTACCCCTCCCCTCCTCTCAGGGCATCCACCACATGTATCCTGGACATTCGGTAGGCCGGGATCACTCCGGAAAGGACGCCAAACAACAGGCAGGCGCCCAGGCCGATGAGCGCCACCGGCAGGTTGATCGCCAGGTCGGCGCCGGGGATCAGGCCGCTCTGGTTGAAGATCTTCAGGACGATGGCGGCCAGCAGGATAGCGGCCAGCCCCCCCAGCAGGGTAATGAAAATGTTTTCGATAAGAAACTGCACCACCAGTTTGCCAGAGGAAGCTCCGAAGGCCTTCCGGACACCGATCTCCGAGGAACGTTCCATGATGCGGCTGATATTCAGGTTGACCAGGTTGATGGCGGGCAGCAGCATGAACAGGAGTACAAAGATGCCCAGGATGGAATAGAAAACCCCTTTCGAGCCCACATCGATCAGGCCCAGGTTTAAAAAGTATTCCAGGTAGGTCTCCGCCTCCGATTCCAGGGAGCTGAAGACAAAACCATCCTCCTCCATTGGCAGCTCGATCTTGCTGAGGCTATGCTGATATTCTTCCCGGATGCGGGGCAGGGCCGCCGGGCTGTCCGCCAGCAGAATACCAATGTAATTGCCGACCAGCCCCTCGCCCCTCGCCTGGCTTTTGCCGACCGTATAGGGCAGGTACACATCGCCCGACACCATAATGCGGGTGATCGGCACGTCGCGCACCACTCCGATGACGCGGTAGGCCACATTTTCCACTACGATGGATTGCCCAACCGCCGGGAAACCTTCGCCGAAGTAATTGTCCCGCGTCCGTTCATTGATAACGGCCACATAATCGCCGTTGCGGATATTCTCCTCGTTGAAGGGCCTGCCTTCCAGAAAATCAAAAGCCGTGATGCCCCAGAATTCCGGGTTCGTAAACTTCAAGTTCAACTTCAACCGCCGGTTGCCGACGTAGGCGTTGGCAAAGCTGGGCAAGGAAGCGATGCCTATCATCTCAGGTGTTTCCAGTGTCAGGACATACTTTTCCAGAAAGTGAAAACTCGGCGGCCCCATCCGGTGGGCTTGCTTCTCCGGATCCGAACAGTCGATTTTGCCGATATACAGGCAGCGCCCCCGGTTCACATCCGGATAGTGGGGTGCGAGGAGGTGATCTATAAAGGCCGACAAGGCCAGCACGATCAACAGCGTGAACACAATGCCGAACAGGCTCACAAACGTGTAGAAACGGTTGCGGCCCAGTACTTTGAGGGTGATTTTTATATAGTTCTGTAACATGTTTTTTTTATTTTTATAAGTGGTCGTGGTCGTGGTTTGCAGGTTCGCGGTTCGCAGGGGGTTATTCCGGACTCCGCTGTTCGCAGGTTCGCAAGCCGCACGGAGTCCGGGCGAATTCCGAACAACCGAACAACCGAACTCCGGACTCCGCGGTTCGCAGGTTCGCAGACCGCACGGAGTCCGGGCGAATTCCGAACAACCGAACAACCGAACTCCGAACTCCGGACTCCGCCCCCCCACTCCCCACAGAGTCCTACCCCACCTGGCTGCCATCAAACAACCTCACCAGGCGGTTGGTCCGTCGGGCCATACTCTCATCGTGGGTGACCATGACGACGGTAGTTCGGTATTCTTTATTAAGGCGCAGAAGAATATCCATCACCTCGTTGCCCATAACGGAGTCGAGGTTGCCGGTGGGCTCATCGGCCAGCAGGATGCTGGGGCGGCCGACGATGGCGCGGGCGATGGCCACGCGCTGTTTCTGCCCACCGGAGAGTTGCGTCGGAAAATGTCGAATGCGGTTGCTCAGGCCTACACTCTGCAGAGCTTCTTCGGCCAGGCGGCGGCGCTCCCGTGCCGACACTTTGCGGTAGAGCAGCGGCAGCTCCACATTATCCACCACCGGGAGATCGTTGATGAGGTGAAAGCTCTGGAAGACAAAGCCGATTTTCTCGTTGCGCAGTTGGGCCAGTTCCCGGCCGGAATAGTTGCGGACGAGGGCGCCGGCAATCTCCACCTTGCCCCTGGTGGGCTCGTCGAGCAGCCCGATGATATTGAGCAAGGTACTCTTCCCACAACCCGATGGCCCCATGATCGACAGGAATTCGCCCTGTTCCACACTGAGGTTGATGTTGTTAAGCGCCAGCGTCTCCACCGTTCTGGTGCGGTATACCTTTTCTACCTGATTTAAGCTGATCATATTTGGATATTTCTGTTTTGAAGGTTTCGAAAGGGCCCTTGTATCAGGAGGAGCCCTTTATCAAATCATTACAAAAATGATAATTATAAAAGTAATCGTTATATTTATAATCATTACAAAAGTAATAATAACAAAAGTAACGATCAGCCAACTGCCAACTGCCAACTGCCAAAAGCGAACACCGAACCTTTCCACCGCTCTGTTTCAATATTAATTCTGTTCACCTCATTCACCTGCAGACATCTCACAACCCAGCCCCCCGTTCAAAGTCGTACAAGGTCAGGCTGCGCAGGTTGTAATAGGCCAACCAGAAGGAGCGCAGCGCCTGAATATAATCACGGCGGGCGAAGTCCTTTTCCTGCAGGGCCAGGTTGAGGTCGGTGATGCTCAGGCCGCTCAGCAGGAAGCGCCCTTTGGCGATGCGGTAGCGCTCGCCGGCGATCTGGTCGGCATCGTAGCTCAGTTGAAGCTGTTCGCGCAGCATATTGTACAACTTTACCTGGGTACGCACCTCCTGCTCAAAGTTCGCCTGATCCTGTTCAACAGAAGCTTCGGCGAACTCCTGGTTGGCGCGGGCCGTTGCCCGCCGGGAAGAAGCCCTGCCCCAATCGATAATGGGGATGGAAAATTGCAGCTGCACCGACTCGTAATCCTGCGGCTGGCGATAGATTTCATCGAAGCGGGCGGCGCGGTTCGACAGGCCGAAGCTGGCCGACAAGGTGGCGGCGATGCCCGTCTCGCCGCGGGCGCGGGCCACGGCTTGTTCGGCTTCCAGCCTTTGCCGTTTGAAGCCCGTTACTTCCGGGCGGTTGGCCCAGGCCAGTTCAAGCGCCCGGCCTTCTTCCACTTTCAGGGCGGGAATGTCGGCGGGCACCTCCAGGTTAAGAGCCTGTTGCTCCTTAATGCCCACATACGCCCTCAGGCGCAGTTGGGCCGCTTCGAGGCCCTGACGGGCCGAAGCCACATCCTTGCGGGCATTCAATACACTGAGCTGTAATTGCAGCAGGTCGTTGCGCGATAGCTGCCCCAGCGTTTCACGTTCCAAAGCGATCTTGAAGATGGTATCGTTGCTGGACAAGTTGCCCTGTGCCAATTCCAGGTTGACCTGGGCCAGCAGCAAGTCGAAGTACAAGCCCGTAGCTTCCACGGCGATCTCCTCGCGGCGCTGCCGATACAACTGCTGGCTCTCCTGATACCGCAGCGGCTCGATCTGCTTGTCCCACTTCAGTTCATTATAACCAAAAAGAGGCTGAGTGAAGCCCACCGCAAACGGCTGCCCATTGTAGATAGCCTTGTTGCGGTCAAAATCATCGAAACGCTGCACCACCGTACTAGCAAAGAGCTCCCCGCCGGTAGCCGCGATCGACTGGCTCAGCCCCAGGCGAAGGCCGGAATTGTTAACGGTTACCGACTGGAACTCTACCGTCCCGTCCGGCTGCACCACTTCCTGAAAATCCCGGGTGAAATCCGGCAGGTTACCCAACAGCAACAACTGTGGCCGCAGGGCCGACTGGAAGGCCCGCCATTCCCAATAACGGGTATCCATCGTCGTCTTCGCCTGCCGCGCCGCGATCGACTGCCCCTGCGCCTGGCTCACCAGCTGCGGCAAGGACAGCCGCCCGCTTTCCGGCTGCGCCCCGCCGTTGCCGGGCGTCAGAAAAATAAGCAAAAGGAATAGAAAAATATCGGGTGATTTCATGGCCGCATGGTTTTCTTGTTGAAGGAAGCAATGAATAGAAATCAGCATGCATTTTATTTTGAAAAACAGCAACTATTCAGCAATTGGCGTTTAGCTGTTGGCCATTGGCGCCCAATGCCCATAAAAATGGGATATAAGGTCCTACTCCCGCACCACCACTTCCATCAAATGCTCATAATCGCTCATATCGGAAATGACGACGGTTTCTCCGGGGCGGACCCCCTCGGCCAGTTCCACATAATCGAAATTAGACAGGCCGATGGGCACGCGGCGGCGGCGGGCGCGATCCCCTTCCAGAATGAAGAGCTCCTGGCGGCTTTGCCCGTTAAAGGCGGCCCCATTGGCTACGCGCACCACATCGGGGCGGCTGCCGGTGACGATGAATATCTCGGTCCGCAGGTTAGGCCGCAGGAGGGCGTGGCTGGGGTTATCGAGGCTGACATCGAAGGCCAGCACATCGTTTTCCACCGTGGGGCGAATGTTGGAAATGGCGCCGGTGAGCAGGCTGTCGTTGATGCGCACCTGCACCGGCATGCCTACCTGGAGGCGGCTGGCGTACAATTCGGAAACACTGCCCTCCAGGCGGTAAGCGCCCAGCCCGGCCACTTTACACACCTGCTCCCCTTCCCGGACACTGGCCCCTACCTGCTTATTGATCCAGGTAACTACTCCTGGCCGTCGGGCGGTCAGCACCGTCTGCGCCAGTTTCTTTTCCCGTTCCCGTAGGCTGCGTTCCCGAATCTGCGCTTCCAGTTCGCTCTCCCGCAGTTCCGCTTGTATGGATTGCTGCTTGGTGGCCAGCTCGTTCTCCAACTGCCGCTTTTCCAGGCGGGCGACCAGCAACTCCAGTTCGGCCTGCTCCACCTGTTCCTGAGTAGCTCCCCCAACGCGCTTCAGGCGGCGGGCATTATCCAGAGCTGCTTCCAGGCTGCTGATGCCGAGCGCCTTGATGCTGTCGCGCACCTGCAGGTCGAACAGGCTCCGGGACAGTTCCAGCCGCAGCTTGCTGATGCTGTTGCGCTTGAGAGAAAGCTCATCCTGCAGGCGCCCCACCTCGGCTTCAAGTTCTTGCCGGCCCAGCTCCAGCAACGGCTGTCCACCCGTTACCTCCGTTCCCTCCGTCACCAATATATCTTCTATATCCGTTGTCACCGGGGCAGTGATCACCTCTTCAAATTCCGGAAGGACCAGCCCGTTAGCCGCCAGGGTTTGGATAATGGAACCCCGCTCCGCCACCGCCGTTCGCAGCTCTGAGCGTTTGATGCTCGTCCGCAGTGCATAACGAAAAGCAACCAGCCCCAACATCAGTAAACTCAACCCTGCCAGCCAGAAGGACAACTGCTTCCAAAATCGCCGTCTTTGAATCGTATCGGATACTGCCCGGTCCATTCGTTTCTCTTTTGTTGAACAAAAATCTATGAATCCCTATCCAAGCAGCATGCCAAAGTTTAAACAACTGAAAATCAAATACTTAAACTCCACCCACTCATTCAAAAGCGTCCGATATCGGACAAGTTGTCCGGTAACGGAGCGGAGAAAGCAAGGACATTTTGTGATTTCTTTCCAGACATTTTTGGAGGGCATGCCTGACGAAAAAATAGCTCGCCTGAAATGATGAACTTATTTTTCTCCGGCCCCTAACCGCCGGGATGGCGCCGAAGCAAGGCAGGCGAGCGGGGCCGGCCAAGAGCCAATTTGCTCAACAGGCAGTAAAAAATTTAAAAAAAATTTTTATCTACTTAAGACGTTAATTATCAGTAAACTACGTCGACTCCCCTACTCCTTTTTCCTTTTATTTCCGCGCTCCCGTTATGGAATTTTTCGATTTCTGCGACAATACTTATAGAGGAACTTAAAAAATTAGCTGTACAAACCCAACGCCATGAAGAATCTGATACTATCATCACTAACGCTGCTCTCTTATATCCAACTGCTCCCTGCCCAGCTACCCGGCGACCTGGTCATTTCCGAATACATGGCCAACTCGGAAGAGGTGCCCAATGCAGAGGGCGAATACATTGAGCTGTACAATACCACCTTCTACGCGGTCAACCTGAACGGTTGTGTCATCCAGGATGCCAGCGCGCTGTACATCGCTCCGTCGACGGATGTATATATCCAGCCCGGAGAATTTGCCGTGGTGGGCGCCAGCGCAGTGCCGTACGCCCATTATTACTATCCGGACGCGCCGCCGCCATTCAGCCTCAATAACATAGGCGGCGACCAGATTACCGTCACCTGTGGAGGAACGCTCATCGCGGCCACCAGTTACAGTGCCAATCAGCCGCTCGGCTCCTCCATGGAGCTGGCGGCCACCCACCTGCACAACAACGGCATCACCCAGGAGGGGCACTACGCGCCCAGTTCTACCCCCTTCCGCTACAACGGCGCCAGCCGCAATGATTACGGCTCTCCCGGCCATGCCGGCAATACCTTCGTACTGCCGATCGAACTGAGCCGTTTTGAAGCCAGGGTGGTAGGGCGGCAGGTATGGCTGAGCTGGAGTACCCTCACCGAGCAGAACAACAGCCATTTTGTGGTGGAACACAGCACCGATGGCCAGCCATTCCTACCCGTCGGCCACCTCAGCGGCGCCGGGTTCAGCCAGGAAGCCCGGGAATACGAATTTATGCACCAGGATCCCGAACCCGGCCTCAACTATTACCGCCTGCAACAGGTAGACTTCGACGGCGCCAGCAGCCATTCCGAAATCTTATCGGTAGAGCTGGAAAGACAGGGAAACCCCCTCCAGCTTTACCCCACCGCAGTAGACAACACCCTGACCATCGAATGGCAGCAGGCGCCCCGGCAACCCCTGACCCTCACCCTATTTGACTTACAGGGGAAGGTGGCCACCAGACTCGAACTGGCCGCCCAGGGCCAGCGCGCCCAGTTGTCGGTCGGCCACCTGCCGCCCGGGGCCTACGTACTATCAGTGCCCCAGGGCCGGTCCCTACAACAGGCGAGGTTCTTCAAAAAATAAAAGATGTTGGTTTTTTACTCTTGCGCACTGGAGCCGGCTCCCCGGGGCCGGCTCGTTTTTGGCAAGAGAAACCCAAGATGTTGGTTCTTTTAATCCGCGCACTGGAGCTGGCCCTACGGGGCCGGCTCATTTTGTGATAGACAAAACCAGGAAAGCTAAGAGCTTGTCCAAAAAAAAGGCCTTTCCTTCATGGATTTCTCCCCAATATTCCCTAAAATTGCACTGGAATTAGCCCACTAATTGAGCAAAAAAAATACTCAACTCCTGTTATCGTCACACTTACATTGAACTCCTGATTATCATCATCTGCCCAAAAAAAATCAAGCTTTATGCGATTTTTTGGTCAACTTTGAGTAATTTTTTCACCCAATAAGCAAAATGATCGAGACGCTCATATCCTCCAAGACCCGTATCAAGCTATTGATGAAGTTTTTCATCAACAGCCATACTACGGCCTACCTGCGTAGCCTGGAGAGTGAGTTCGGAGATTCCTCCAACGCCATCCGGGTGGAGCTCAACCGGCTCGAGCAGGCGGGGATGCTGATGTCTCAGATGAACGGCAATAAAAAGATATTCCGGGCCAATACCGAACACCCTTTGTTCCGGGAGATTCACAATATACTGCTCAAGCAGATCGGCCTGGACCGGGTCATTGAGAATGTCGTCGAACGGCTGGGCGAGGTGGAGCGCGTCTTCCTCATCGGAGCGTTCTCCCAGGGCACCGACAGCCAAATCATCGACCTCATCCTGATCGGCGATATCGACCGAAATTACCTCATCCACCTGATCGACAAAGCGGAAGGCCTGATCAAGAGAAAAATCCGATACCTGATCTACGATGGGGAGGAATTTGATAATATGAATTTGAACGAGTTTGAGCCGCAGCCTTTGTTGTTGTGGTCGAGGGAGTGAGGGGGGGGTGCGGTGTTATGGTGTTGGAAGGGGGTGGTGTTGAGGTGTTCTGGTGTTGCGGTGTTATGGTATTTTGGTATTGGGGTGGTTCTGGTTAGAGGTGTTGAACACCGAACTGCGAACAACGAACCGCGAACAACGAACAACGAACTGCGAACCGCGAACTGCGAACACCGAATAGCGAACTGCGAACCGCGGAGTCCGGAGTTCGGAGTTCGGAATTCGGTTGTTCGGAATTCGCCCGGACTCCGTGGGGTCTGCGAACTGCGAACTGCGAACTGCGAACCGCGGAGTTCGGAGTTCGGAATTCGGTTGTTCGGAATTCGCCCGGACTCCGTGGGGTCTGCGAACTGCGAACCGCGAACACCGAACACCCCTAACAGCTTACAAACATAATCATTATAAAAGTAACGGTTTTCAATATGATTTCGGCCCGGATGAACATGAACGGGCAGAGCGGAAAACTTTAAACGAGATACCTTGAACTACGACATTGGCATTATCGGCGCGGGCATAGTGGGGTTGGCAACGGCTTACCAGCTATCCCAACGGCGCCCGGAGCTCAAGATAGCGATCATAGAAAAGGAGAAAAGGGCGGCGCAGCATCAAACCGGGCACAACAGCGGGGTCATCCATTCGGGCATATATTATAAGCCTGGCAGCGCCAAGGCGCTAAACTGCCGGCGCGGCTATCAATACCTGCTGGAATTTGCCCGGGAGCACAACATCCGCCACGACGTTTGCGGAAAGGTGATTGTGGCCACCAATGAAAAGGAGCGGCCGCAGCTCGACGGCATCCTCGAACGCGGGCGTGCCAACGGGCTGGAAGGCATCCGCAAGATCGGGCGGGAAGAACTGCGGGAGATCGAGCCGCATGTGAACGGGCTGGAGGCCATCTGGGTGCCTCAGGCAGGTATTATCAGCTACAAAGAGGCTGCTCAGAAATACCTGGAGCTGGTTCAGCAGCAAAACGGTGAAGCTTTCTTCGGTATGAAGGTGGCCGATATTTCCATCAACAAGCAGGAGGCCACCATCCATACGAACCAACAGGTGCTTCATTGCCGGCTGGTGATCAACTGCGCCGGTTTGTATTCCGACAAGATCGCCCGCATGACGATGCCCGAGCTGGATATACAGATCCTTCCCTTCCGGGGAGAATACTACGAACTGAAACCGGGCCGGCAGTACCTGGTTAACAACCTGATCTACCCGGTGCCCAACCCTAATTTCCCCTTCCTCGGCGTACACTATACACGCATGATCGACGGAGGGATTGAGGCAGGGCCCAATGCCGTACTGGCCTTCAAAAGAGAAGGCTACAGCCGATGGGATATCAACAGCAGCGAATTAATGGAAACGCTGGCTTTCCCGGGCTTCCAAAAGATCGCCCGCCGCTACTGGCGCGACGGGCTGGGCGAAATGTACCGCTCCTACTCGAAACGGGCCTTCGTCAAAGCCTTGCAGCACCTCATCCCGGAAGTGGGCTATGAGGACCTGCAACGCGGCGGCGCCGGCGTGCGCGCCATGGCCTGCGATGCCGCCGGCAACCTCATCGACGACTTTCTCATCGAGCGCCGCCCCCGGGTGATCCACGTACTCAACGCGCCTTCGCCCGCCGCTACGGCTTCTCTGGCGATCGGGGAGACGATCGCGGGGATGGCGATGGAAATGGTGGGGTGAGAAGAGGGCATGGGTAGAGGGTTATATGGTAACTATTATGGTTTTATGGTTTTTCGGTTTTATGGCCAGGTGCTCAGGGCTAACCACAACACCGAAACACCATAATACCGCAATACCATAACACCGCAACACCGCTCGGCAAAGCCGGAGTAAGACAAAAAAAACAGCAACTTACAATATGAAAGAAACTACTCTAAACATACAGATGGTCGACCTGCAGTCGCAGTATGCAAAGCTGCAGGAGGAGATCGACACAGCTGTACTCGAAGTGATCCGCTCGGCGGCCTTTATCAACGGGCCCAGGGTGCGCGATTTCCAGGCCCATCTGGAGCAATACCTGGATGTGAAGCACGTCATTCCCTGCGCGAACGGCACCGACGCATTGCAAATCGCAATGATGTCCATCGGGCTGGAGCCGGGGGACGAGGTGATCGTGCCGGCCTTTACCTATGTGGCCACGGCGGAAGTGATCGCTCTGCTGCACCTGCGCCCGGTCATGGTAGACGTAGACCCCGACACCTTTAATATAACGGCGGAGATCATCGAACCAGCCATCACGCCCCGGACCCGGGCCATCGTGCCGGTCAACCTCTTCGGGCAGAGCTGCGATATGGAACCCATCATGGAAGTAGCCCGCCGCCATAAGCTTTGGGTGATCGAAGACAACGCCCAGGCGATCGGCGCCGACTATACGTTTGCCGACGGGCGCCGGCAGAAGACAGGCGCCATCGGCCATATCGGCTGTACTTCCTTCTACCCCTCCAAAAACCTGGGCGCCTACGGCGACGGCGGCGCCATTTACACCAATGACGATGAACTCGCGCAACAACTGCGCATGATCGCCAACCACGGCCAGACCCGGCGCTACTACCACGGGCTGGTGGGCGTCAACTCCCGCCTCGACAGCATTCAGGCCGCCATCCTGGACATCAAGCTGAGGTACCTGGACGATTACGCCGCCGCCCGCCGCGCCGCCGCCGACTATTACGACCAGGCATTCGCCGGCATCGAACAGCTCCAAACGCCGGTGCGGCACGAGCGGTCCACCCACGTTTTCCACCAATATACCCTGATCGTCAAGGACGGCCGGCGCGATGAACTGCAGGCTTTCCTCAACAGCAAGGATATCCCCAGCATGATCTACTACCCGGTGCCGCTCTACGAACAGGAGGCATACAAAGAAAGTATGGCCAATGGAATGGACAAACTCCCGGTAACCGATCACCTGTGCCGGTCGGTCATTTCCCTGCCCATGCACACCGAGTTGGATAAGGACATGCTGGAGTATATTAGTAAAGGCGTGAAGGCGTTTTTTGAATAAAAACATTCATTTAAAGTAATGAAACAAACCCCAACCTACTTTGCCCACGAAACTGCCGTCATCGACGAGGGCGCGCAGATCGGCGCCGGCAGCAGCATCTGGCACTTCAGCCACCTAATGAGTGGCGCGGTGCTGGGTGAAGGCTGCAAGCTGGGGCAAAACGTATTCGTAGCGTCCGGCGTGATACTGGGCCGCAACGTCAAGGTGCAGAACAATGTCAGCATCTACGAGGGCGTTATCTGCGAAGACGATGTCTTCCTGGGGCCGTCGATGGTGTTCACCAACGTCATCAACCCGCGCAGCGCCGTCGTCCGGCAGGGGCAGTACCAGCAGACGCGGGTCGGCAAAGGCGCCACCATCGGCGCCAACGCCACCATCGTTTGCGGCAACGACATCGGCCCTTACGCCTTCATCGGCGCCGGCGCCGTAGTCACCAAAAGAGTCCCGGCTTACGCCTTGCTGGCCGGCAACCCGGCCCGGCAGATCGGCTGGATGAGCGAATACGGCCATCGCCTGGCTTTCGATGAGAACGGCCGGGCCGCCTGCCCGGAAAGTGGGGAATGGTATGAGTTGAAAAAAGGGGTTGTTGGAAAGATTGAATAGTTACACCGACACACCGACACACCGACACACCATGAAATGGCCTACATAGAAGGAAAGATCAAATTCGCCGTCGTCGGCTGCGGGCATATCGGCAAGCGGCATGCAGCGATGATAAGCGGCAATCCAGAGTGTGAACTGGTAGCGCTCTGTGACGTGAAAGACAAGGAATTGCTCGCCATCGGCGCGTATTCCGTACCGTTCTTTGATAATCTGGAAACACTGTTGACGGACGGCCCGGCGGCCGACGTCATTTGCATTTGCACCCCCAACGGGAGCCATGCCAGCCAGTGCCTGCAAGCCCTGGAAGCACGCCGCCACGTGGTGGTGGAAAAGCCCATGGCCCTCAACAAAGCCGACTGCGAGCGCATCATCTTTAAGGCGCTCAACGTATCGCGGCAGGTGTTCTGCGTGATGCAGAACCGGTACTCGCCCCCGGCAGCCTGGCTGAAGGAGGCGGTGGGCCACAGCCTGCTCGGCGACATACAGCTCGTGCAGGCCAATTGCTACTGGAACCGCGACGACCGCTACTACTATCCGGAAGGGCGGCATCACGATTGGCACGGCCAACGCGCCCTCGACGGCGGCACCCTCTTCACCCAGTTTGCCCACTTCGTCGACATCCTCTACTGGATCTTCGGCGATATCGCCAACATACAGGCGCGGCTGGCGGATTTCCAGCACCAGCACAGCACCGACTTCGAGGATTCCGGGCTGGTGCTTTTCGACTTCGTCAACGGCGGCATGGGCAGCCTCTGCTTTTCCACCGCCGTCTGGGACAAAAATTTCGAGAGCACCCTCACCGTGATCGGTAGTAAAGGGTCCGTCAAGCTCGGAGGGCAGTATATGAATACCCTGGAATACTGCCACATCGAGGATTGCGCCCCCCCTACCCTGCCGGCAGCCAATCCGCCCAACGACTACGGCCCCTATCAGGGGTCGGCGGCCAATCACCACTTCGTTATCCAGAATGTGGTGGATGTGCTGAAGGGCAGGAAGGAGGCGACGACGAATGCGCTGGAAGGGATGAAGGTGGTGGATATGATTGAGAGGATGTATGGGGCGGGGGGGAGGGGGTAGGGGGTTCGCGGTTCGCGGTTCGCGGTTCGGAGTTCGGAGTTCGGAGTTCGCGGTTCGCGGTTCGGAGTTCGGAGTTCGGAGTTCGCAGGTTCGGAGTTCGGAGTTCGCGGTTCGCAGGTTCGCAGGTTCGGAGTTCGCGGGTTCGCGGTTCGCATATGTGTCCTACCGAATTCCGAATTCCAAACCTCCGGGCCTATTCACTAAAACCCTAAGAAAATGAGAAACTTCAGAAACCTGGAGATATGGCAATTAGGCATGGACCTTTTAGTGATGACCTATCAGTTAACTGAAAAGTTGCCATCATCCGAGCAGTTCGGATTGCGGCATCAATTGCGCAAATGTGGTGTTTCCATACCTTCGAACATTGCAGAAGGATGTAGTAGAAAAAGTAATAAAGAATTCAAAAGGTTTCTTGAAATAGCATTGGGTTCAGCCTTCGAAATGGAAACGCAATTCCTGGGCGCCCAACGCATTGGGTTTTATGAACCCGATGAGCTTTCTGAAGCTTTTGAACTCATTGATAAAGAGCAACAGAAGATTAATTCATTTATGTCGCGCCTGTAGGGTTGGCGTGGGTTCGCAGGTCCGTAGTTCGCAGGTTCGCAGGTTCGCAGTTCGCAGGTTCGCAAGGTGTCCTTCCGAACTCCCGAACTCCCGAACTCCCGAACTCCGAATACCGAACAACCGAACAACCGAATACCAAACAACATGTACCAAACACTCAAAAACAAAGAAAAAACCATCTCCGTCATTGGCCTCGGTTACGTAGGGTTACCCCTCGCGCTGGCCTTAGCCAATCATTTCCGGGTCATCGGCTTTGACCTCAACGCCGGGCGGATAGAGCAGATGAAGCAAGGCATCGACCCTTCTGAAGAGCTGGAAAGCAGCGCTTTTGAAGGCAAGGACATACTTTTTACGGCCGATGCCGAGGCGCTGAAGGGAGCCCACTTTCACATTGTGGCCGTACCCACGCCGGTCGATGAGCACAAGGTACCCAACCTTAAGGCGGTACTAAGTGCGTCTAAGGATGTAGGGCGGGCCTTGAAGAAGGGCGACTACGTCATTTACGAGTCGACGGTGTACCCGGGTTGTACCGAAGAAGACTGCCTGCCCATCCTGGAAGGCGAGTCCGGATTGAAGCTGGGGCAGGATTTCAAGCTGGGCTACTCCCCCGAGCGGATCAACCCCGGCGATAAGGAGCGGACGATCGAAAAGATACTGAAGATCGTCTCCGGCAGCGATGAGCAGGCCCTGGAGGAGATTGCCAGGGTGTACGGCGAAATTATTACCGCCGGCATTTACCGGGCGTCCTCCATCAAAGTGGCGGAAGCGGCCAAGGTCATCGAAAATGCTCAGCGCGACCTGAACATCTCCTTTGTCAACGAGCTGGCCATCATCTTCGACCGGCTTGGCATCGACACGCAGGAGGTCATCGAGGCCGCCGCGACCAAGTGGAACTTCCTGAAGTTCACCCCGGGCCTGGTGGGCGGCCACTGTATTGGCGTCGACCCTTACTACCTGACCCACAAGGCCAAGCAGATGGGGTACGACCCGCAGGTCATCCTCAGCGGCCGCCGCATCAACGACGGCATGCCCGCCTTCATCGCCAAGCGCCTCGCGCAGATGCTGATACAGAAGGGCAAAAACCCCAGCCACACCAAGGTGCTGGTGATGGGGATGACCTTCAAGGAAAACGTGGCCGACATCCGCAACTCCAAAGTAGCGGACCTGGCCAAAGAACTGATGCAGTATTCTATGAATGTACACATCACCGACCCCTACGCCTCCCCCAACGAGGTGGCCAAAGAATACAACCTGACCATCGTTGACAACATCAGCGATGACTACGATGCCGTCCTCGTCGCCGTCAACCATGAGCAATACAAAAATCTGGATATTGACTATTTCCGGTCCATTACCAATGGCGCCCCCATACTGATGGACATCAAAGGTATCTACAAGCGGCCTGTGGATCATTCCATCACTTACTGGCGCCTGTAGAGATGCTATGTTACCAGGAGGCTTTCCAAAGGTCATAATAAGTAAGTGGCCAGCTCTTAACCGATTAGAAGTAAACCAAAACAGATTCCGAAATGAGTACGACCGCCCCTCAACCTGAAAACCACCTTCACGCCACGGAAGCTCGCTGGTTTGCCGTGTATGCGCGTTACAAGCGCGAAAAACTGGTTGCCCAGCGGCTGCAGGAGAAAGGCATCGAGTGCTACCTGCCTTTGCAGCGGCTCACCCGCTACTACACCCGCAAGGTGAAGCAGGTAGAGCTGCCGCTGATCAGCGGCTACCTTTTCACCAGGATCACCCGGCCCGAGTACGTGCCCGTGCTGGAAACCCAGGACGTGGTGCAGTTCGTCCGCTTCTCGCGCAACCTGATTTCTATCCCCGAACGGGAGATCAATATCATCCGCCGCGTGGTGGGCGAGGATATAGAAATAGAGGTGGAACCCAACGGCTTCCACCCCGGCGACGCCGTGGAGATCATCGGCGGCCAGCTGACCGGCCTGAAAGGCACCCTGCTGGAGCGCCGCAGCGATAAAAATTTTGTCATCGAGCTGGAAAGCCTCGGTTATAACCTGCTTATGCAGGTCGACCCGGCGCTGCTGCGGCGCTTCCGCCCGGGCGCTACGCTGCCGTCGGCGGGGAAGGGGGCGTTTGAGCGGTATTAAAGGAAGTGGGAAGGCGGAAGGGCAGTATTGATTTTTAATTATTCCCAATACTCCCGGGAGCCTGTAATAGCGGATGCCTGAGTGGCGAGGGAGAGCTATTATGAAGGGAATTTCAGCCATACCTTATTATCGGGAGATAAGTGCTTGCGACTTATCTGGGGCGAAGCCGTATTTCGAGGCTCCGATAGCTTCCGATAGCTTTAAGAAACCAGTCCGACGGAAGCACTCGGAGGTTTCTCAAAGCGGGGGGCGGTTTGAGAACCTTCGATGGGCTCCCGGATGGTTAGGTTCTTAAACCTGGGGGGAAGTGGGCTCCGATAGCTTTAAGAAACCAGTCCGACGGGAGCACTCGGAGGTTTCCGATAGCTTTAAGAAACCAGTCCGACGGGAGGCACTCGGAGGTTTCTCAAAGCGGGGGGCGGTTTGAGAACCTTCGATGGGCTCCCGGATGGTTAGGTTCTTGGGGGGAAGTGGCTTAAACCTTAATCCAATATGGCTACAGACTACTGGGCAGTTCTAGAAGAAGGCAATTTCTATCACATCTATAACCGTAGTGTCGTCGACGGTAAGTTGATATTTCGGTCTCCAGAGAATTATCGTTTCTTTTTGGGAAAGTTCAATGAATACATCACCCCCTTCCTTGATATTTGGGGATATTGCTTGTTGCCGGACCATTTTCACTTTCTTGTCCATGTGCCTGAAGAGCCTGTGAAATCGAAGGAACTGATTCGGAAGGCTTCAACTAAAAAAGCGAAAGCGCTTTTGGAAGGGCATGCTACTTATTCAAGTTTTCTGGAAGATCAATTTAAGCGGCTGTTTGCAAGCTACGCCCATTCGTTTAACAGATACCACAACCAGAGAGGGAGTGTATTTCAAAAACGTTTCAAGCGAGTGTTACTGAGAACGGATTTACGTTTATTGTACACCATTTGTTATATTCATCATAACCCTATTCATCACCGCTTGGCCCAAACATATGATTCTTGGGCGTTTAGTTCATACAAACTGTTGCTTGGTGATGATCATGAATGGCTTAGCTATGAAAGCGTACAGCTTTTTTTCCATAGAATGGGGCTGACAGAAGACTGGCGGTTTAACTTCCTGGAACTGCACCGTCAGTTCCAAATCGATTTCCGATAGCTTTTTCCGATAGCTTCCGATAGCTTTAAGAAACCAGTCCAGCTGGGAGCACAATGAGGTTCGATAGCTTTAAGAAACCAGTCCGACGGGGAGCTCGATAGCTTTAAGAAACCAGTCCGACGGGAGCACTCGGAGGTTTCTCAAAGCGGGGGGACGGTTCCGATAGCTTCGATAGCTTTAAGAAACCAGTCCGACGGGGAGCTTCGATAGCTTTAAGAAACCAGTCCGACGGGAGCACTCGGAGGTTTCTCAAAGCGGGGGGACGGTTTCGATAGCTTCCGATAGCTTCCGATAGCTTCCGATAGCTTTAAGAAACCAGTCCAGCGGGGAGCACAGCGAGGTTTCTCAAAGCGGGGGATGAAAAACTTTACCTTAGTGCAACTTTCAGTTCACACATCCGTAACATAGGGAAAATAAAAATACTTGCGCTGGAGCAGCACTCAGTCAAAAGGCTGCTCCAGGCGTTTATTTTTACCCCCCCCACTGCAGAGAACATTTATAGCGCTATAACCCCCTTCTGAAAGGGGAAATTTAAAACACCACCACAAGGAATCTAAACACTACAAAAGATGAACATTTCAGTTATAGGCACCGGTTACGTAGGCCTGGTTACAGGCACTTGTTTTGCAGAGACGGGCAACAACGTTACCTGTGTAGATATTGACGAAGCAAAAGTCAAAAAGTTAAAGAACGGCATTCTGCCGATCTATGAGCCCGGGCTGGAGCTGATTTTTGAACGCAACTCCCGGCAGGGGCGCCTTTCTTTCACCACCAATCTGGCCAAGGGCATCAAGGATGCGGAGATCATTTTCCTGGCCCTGCCCACGCCTCCGGGCGGCGACGGCTCTGCCGACCTGTCTTATGTGCTGGGAGTGGCCAAGGAATTGTCTTTCCTGATCGAAGATTACAAAGTGATCGTAGATAAGAGCACGGTGCCGGTAGGGACCGCCGAAAAGGTGCACGCCATCCTGGCGGCAAACCTGGACGAGGAGCTCTTTGATGTCGTTTCCAACCCCGAATTTTTACGCGAAGGCGTAGCGGTTGAAGACTTCATGAAGCCCGACCGCGTGGTGATCGGCGCCAGCACCAAGCGCGCACAGGACACTATGCGCCAGTTGTACGAGCCGTTCGTCCGCCAGGGTAACCCCATCTACTTTATGGATGAGCGCTCAGCCGAGATGACCAAATATGCAGCCAACTCTTACCTGGCTACCCGTATCTCTTTCATGAACGAAATTGCCAACCTCTGCGAAATTGTAGGCGCCGACGTAGATATGGTGCGCCTCGGCATGGGGTCCGACACGCGCATCGGCAAGCGCTTCCTCTTCCCCGGCGTGGGGTATGGCGGCAGCTGCTTCCCCAAAGACGTGCAGGCCCTGGCCCTCACCGCCAAGCAGAATGGATACGATTTCCAGATCCTCAATTCCGTGATGAAAGTGAACGACAAGCAGAAACACATCCTGGCAGATAAGATACTCAACTACTTCGACGGCAACCTGGCGGGCAAGACCATCGCCATCTGGGGACTGGCCTTCAAACCCAATACCGACGATATCCGCGAAGCTCCGGCTCTGGCTATCATCGACCAGTTGCTTGAGGCCGGCGCCAAGGTGAAGGCATTTGACCCCGAAGCCATGGATAACGTCAAGGCCCTCTACGACGGCCGCATCGAGTTCTCCGACGACCAGTACGAGGCCCTCATCGGCGCAGACGCCCTGGCCATCGTCACCGAATGGCACGTCTTCCGCAGCCCCAGCTACAAGGTGATGCGCCAACTGCTTTCCACTCCCGCCATCTTCGACGGCCGCAATATCTACGACGCCAGGGACATGGAACGGGAAGGCTTCTACTACGATAGTATCGGCCGGAATACGGTGGGCGCGGGGAAGAAAGTGGAGGGGTTCCGGTAGCTTTTCCGGTAGCTTTAAGAAACCAGTCCGACGGGGAGCACAGCGAGGTTCCGATAGCTTTAAGAAACCAGTCCAGCGGGAGGCACAGCGAGGTTTCTCAAAGCGGGGGGACGGTTCCGATTCCGGTAGCTTTAAGAAACCAGTCCGGCGGGGAGCACAGCGAGGTTTCTCAAAGCGGGGGGAGGGTTCCGTAAGTGGCCGGACACATTTAAATTTAGTTTAACGTTGCACTAGCGGGCGTCCCTGCCCGTGAGTGATTCAGGCAGCTTAGGCTGAGCTACGCCCGGGCGTGCCGGCCGGCCATACTGGCACAGTAGGCGGGGACGCCCGACCGTGCTATCAAGACGTAAAATAAGGCTACCATTCCAGGGTTGGACGAGCTCGCGGTTCGGTATTCGCTGTTCGCAACCCGGCAGGCTGCTTGGGCTAGGTTTCTCAAAGGGGGACGGTTCGATTCGGTAGCTTTAGAAACCAGTCCGCGGGACACAGCAGTTTCTCAGGGGAGGGTTCCGTGAGGACACATTTAAATTTAGTTTAACGTTGCACTAGCGGGCGTCCCTGCCCGTGAGTGATTCAGGCAGCTTAGGCTGAGCTACGCCCGGGCGTGCCGGCCGGCCATACTGGCACAGTAGGCGGGGACGCCCGACCGTGCTATCAAGACGTAAAATAAGGCTACCATTCCAGGGTTGGACGAGCTCGCGGTTCGGTATTCGCTGTTCGCAACCCGGCAGGCTGCTTGGGCTATCCAGAAAGGCCGCTCCGCTGTCAGCTGACAACTTTCTGTTGTCTGCTGACTTCCTACCGCAAGGTTTCCGGGAGAAGGGAGCAGACAACTCGCATGCCTACGCCTGAAGCTTCGGCAGCCGGTAAAAGTGGCCAGCTCCCATGTTGGCCAAAGCGGGAATTGCTGACTTCTACTTTGTTAACTTAGAGCATGTTTGGAGGCCAATCTTTGGGGGCCATTTGCTTTGGCAGGCAAGATGCATTGAGAGTCACACATTATAGAATAGTTTAAGTTGACAAAGTAGTATTACTCAATATCTCTAACGGGCTCTTTTTCCTCATCCACATACCAAAACCACCCAAACTATGAAACGTGTCCTTATCACCGGTGCAGCCGGATTTTTGGGCTCGCACCTGTGCGACCGCATGATACAGGAAGGCCATCACGTGATGGCTATGGACAACCTGCTGACCGGAAACATTAAGAACATCGAGCACCTGTTTCCGTTAAAGGAGTTTGAATATTACCACCACGATGTAACCAAGTTCGTGCACGTGTCGGGCAAGCTGGATTACATCCTGCACTTTGCCTCGCCGGCCAGCCCGATCGACTACCTGCAGATGCCGATACAGACCCTGAAGGTGGGCGCCCTGGGCACCCACAACCTGCTGGGGCTGGCCAAAGACAAAGGCGCCCGCATCCTGGTGGCCTCCACCTCGGAAGTGTACGGCGACCCGCTGGTGCACCCGCAGAAGGAGGATTACTGGGGCAACGTCAACCCTGTCTACCGCGGGCGTGTACGACGAGGCGAAGCGCTTCCTGGATACCATAACGATACTTACCACAATTCCATAAGGTAGAAACCCGCATCGTGCGCATCTTCAACACCTACGGAACCCGCATGCGGGTGAACGACGGGCGCGCACTGCCGGCTTTCTTCTCGCAGGCCATCCGCGGCGAAGGGCTGACGGTCTTCGGCGACGGCTCCCAAACCCGCTCCTTCTGCTATGTCGACGACCTGGTGGAAGGCATCTACCGCCTGCTGCTGAGCGACTACGCCATGCCGGTCAACATCGGCAACCCGGCGGAGATCACCATCAAGGCCTTCGCCGAAGAGATCATCGAGCTGGTGGGCAACCCCCGGGCGAAGATCGTTTACCGCGAGCTGCCCGAGGATGACCCCAAAGTGCGCCAGCCGGATATCAGCCTCGCCCGCAAATTGCTGGGCTGGGAGCCGAGGGTGCCAAGGGAGGATGGGTTGAGAAAGACGTTGGAGTATTTTAGGAGGCATGTATCGTGATGGGGGATTGGAGGGGTGAGGTGTGATGGGGGCTTTGAGGGGGTGAGGTGTGATGGGGATTGGAGGGTTGAGGTGTGATGGGGATTGAGGGGTGAGGGGTGATGGGGATTGGAGGGGTGAGGTGTGATGGGGATTGGAGGGGTGAGGTGTGATGGGGCTTGGAGGGGGTGAGGGTGATGGGGATTGGAGGGGGTGAGGTGTGATGGGGGCTTTGAGGGGGTGAGGGTGTGATGGGGGCTTTGAGGGGGGTGAGGGTGTGATGAGGGACTTTGAGGGGGGTGAGGGCGGAGTGGAAATTTACAACCAAAAAAAGAGGTATGGAAATTTATGAGTACTCCTTTGAGAAACTGGCAGCCTGGAAAAAAGCTAAGGAACTGGCAATTTGGGTATACCAGATTACTAAAAATTTTCCAACCGAAGAAAAGTACGGCCTGGTGAGCCAAATGAGGAGGTGTGGGATTGGGATACCATCTCATCTGGCGGAAGGCTCAGGAAGGATTACAGGAAAAGATAAAGCAAACTTTACTTCCATAGCTTATAGTACGCTCATGGAACTACTCAACCAGGCCATTATCTCTTTCGAGCTGGGCTTTCTTTCCAAAGAGGATTACCTGGAAACCCGGCGCCTCGCTCAAACCCTGAGTAAAATGCTCAACAACCTACGCAATTCACAGCTTAAGAACGCCTGAACGGCAGGGAGGTTGAGGAGAGAAAGACCATATAAACCAATTTACGCCCATAAAAGCCATAAACCAAATCATGACCCCACTAAGCCATAAACCATAAAAATCCCCCCTATAACCAGAAAAAAAGAAACAATTAACCAATGAAAATTCTAGTAACCGGAACCGCCGGCTTTATCGGCTTCCACCTTGCCAACACTTTGGCGGAGCGGGGCGACGACGTCGTCGGGCTGGACAGCATCAACAACTACTACGACGTCAGCCTCAAGATAGCGCGGCTGGAAGATGCGGGCTTCAACCGCCACGAGGTAGCCTACAAGGAGCAGATGCAAAGCCGCAAGTACCCCAATTACCGCTTCGTACAGCTGCGGCTGGAGGACAACGCCGCCCTGCACAGCCTCTTTCAGGAACATCAGTTCGACACCGTTTGCCACCTGGCGGCGCAGGCCGGCGTGCGCTACAGCATCAAGAACCCGGCGGCTTACGTGCAGAGCAACATCGTCGGCTTCGCCAACCTGATAGAGTGCTGCCGGCAGTACGGCGTCAAGCACCTGGCCTACGCCAGCAGCAGCAGCGTTTACGGGCTCAACAAGAAGGTGCCCTTCCGCACCGAGGACAACGTCGACCACCCGGTGTCGCTCTACGCGGCCTCCAAGAAGAGCAACGAGCTCATCGCCCACACCTACAGCCACCTCTTCGGGCTGCCGACCACCGGGCTGCGCTTCTTTACCGTCTACGGCCCCTGGGGCCGGCCGGATATGGCGTACTTCCTCTTCACCGAGGCCATCCTCAAAGGGGAGGCCATCAAGGTGTTCAACCACGGTAAGATGAGCCGCGATTTCACCTACATCGGCGATATCGTAGAAGGGCTGAAGCGCGTCGTCGACCACCCACCCACCGGCAATGCCGATTGGGATCCGCAGGACCCCGACCCGGCAAGCTCGCCGGCGCCCTACCGCATCTTCAACATCGGCAACAGCCAGCCCGTCGCCCTGATGGATTTCATCGGCGCTATCGAGCAGGCCCTGGGGCGCGAGGCTGAAAAGCAGCTGCTGCCCATGCAACCCGGCGACGTGGAAAGCACCTACGCCGACACCATCGCCCTGGAACAGGAACTGGGCTATAAACCGAATACGCCGCTGAAAGAGGGGATTGGGGCGTTTGTGGAGTGGTACAAGCATTATTATGATATTGTTTGATTTAATCGCCACGAAGACACAAAAGCACGAAATCCGCACTAAAATCCTTTCGTGGGGTTTCGTGTCTCTTTGCTTTAGTGGCAAAAACCTTAGGCCATGAAAAAGTACCCCCCCATTCCTCAACACCTGGAAGAAACCGGTAAGCTGATTGTGGACAGTGCTTATACCGTACACAAAAACCTTGGCCCCGGATTACTCGAAAAAATCTATGAGCTTTGTTTCTGCCATGAACTAGGGAAAAGAGGCTTATCCTATTTAAGGCAACAGGAAATACCAATAAAGTACGATGGCCTGCAATTTGATGAAGGTTTAAGGCTTGATGTTCTGGTGGAGAATGAGATAATTTGCGAATTAAAAGCTGTGGACGAAGTAAATCCAGTTTGGGAAGCTCAAGTATTAAGCCACCTGAAACTAACGGAAAACCGGTTGGGTTATCTGATCAATTTCAACGTCGTAAATATAGGATCAGGCATACGGAGGTTCGTTAGATGAGCTTCTCAGGGCTTGAACCCACCATCAAAACCCTTTCGTGGAGTTTCGTGCCTTTGTGCTTTTGTGGCTAATAAGAATGCCACTAAACCACCAAAACCCTAAAGCCGCACTAAAACCCTTTCGTGGAGTTTCGTGCCTTTGTGCTTTTGTGGCTAATAAGCAACAAAAAACAACCATGCTCAATATTTTCAAAAGGAAACCCAAACTACCCGACTACTCCTTCCTGGGAGTAGACCTTCACTCGCACCTGCTGCCCGGCATCGACGACGGCGCCCGCAGCCTGGGGCATAGCCTTGCCCTCATCGAAATGTTGCAGAACCTGGGCTTCCACACCCTCATCACCACCCCCCACGTGATGGCGGAGATGTTTGTCAACAACCCGGAAATCATCCAGCACAAACACAGCGAAGTGCTGGCCGCCCTCCAGGAAAAAGAGGCGGATGTAAAACTGCACGCCGCCGCCGAGTACCTCATGGACGAGGGCTTCGGCGATAAGATCGAAAGCGGCAAGCTGCTCACCCTGCCCGGTAAGCGGGTGCTGGTGGAAATGTCCTTCTTCGCGGCGCCGCCCATGCTGGAGGACTTCCTCTTCCGCCTGCAAACCAAAGGCTACCACCCCGTGCTGGCCCACCCGGAACGCTACCTCTTCCTGAAAGGCGATATGAAGAAATACCATGAACTCAAAGACCGCGGCTGCGAGTTTCAGCTCAACCTGCTCTCCCTCGGCGGCTACTACGGCAAGCCTACCCGCGAAAGCGGCTACCAGCTGCTCGAAGCCGGCATGATCGACTTCCTCGCTACCGACCTGCACCACGAAGGGCAGGCGGAACGGCTGCAGGAAATGCGCTGGGATAGGCACCTGGCAAAGGTGCTGGGGAAGTTGGAGTTTAAGAATGGGGAGTTGGAAGCCTCCCCCTAACCCCCTCCGAATAGCCTCCCCCTAACCCCCTCCGAGGGAGGGGGGATTGGGAAGCTTCCCCCTAACCCCCTCCGAATAGCTTCCCCCTAACCCCCTCCGAGGGAGGGGGGATTGGGAAGCAGAAGGCTTGTAGGCAGAGAAATGGCTGTAAAGAAGAGTTGTTAGACCATATCAATAACAAAAGGTTTTTGGTTATATTTATTGGTGATTTCTTCATTCACCTCTTAGTACTACTTTGTTAGTTTAAATAATTGTTACTATTCAGCATGGGGTCTGAAATACGCCTGACGCAAAATTTTGTAGACTTTTTCCCGCTGGAACCCCTTCTCATTCCCCTTGGAAGGGGAAGGGCGGCTTACAAAATTTTGCTTGAGGGGTCAAATCACCACGATGCTGAATAGTTACAAATAATTTTCAATATGAATCCCATTGTCCGGCTGAGTTGTCAAAACGAATGGGCCCCAAATATACCCCTCTGGAGGGGTCGACCACAGGGAGGGGGAGGAAAATCGGAGACATTGCATCTCATTTTTCTTAAACTAACAAAGTAGTATTAGATGCAAGTTTGGAATTATCCTAATGGGAAAGAGTACGCGCACGATAATCACAGACATTAACCAACTCGACCTCAACAAAAAATACACCTATGCCGACTACCTTACCTGGCAGTTCAAAGAGCGGGTAGAGCTGATCAAGGGAAAGGTATTCAAAATGTCTCCGGCGCCAAGTGATGAACATCAGCGGATCAGCGGAGCTTTACATGGCGTAATCTGGTCTTTTTTGAGAAATAACCCCTGCCAGGTGCGGCACGCCCCTTATGATGTCCGCCTGACGATCTCCAATGCGATTCCAATTTCCGAGAAAAGAAACAAAACGGCAGTAGTCCTGCCCGATGACCAGGTCGAGACCGTTGTCCAACCGGATATAACGGTGGTCTGTGACCCCGGCAAAATAGATAAGAAAGGCTGCTAGTGCTTTGTCAAGCTTGAATAGTCAGGTAATCTATGGCGCCTTTTCCGCCTGGCCTTCGTTGAGGAACCACCTCCCTTAGCTACGGCTAAGGTCGAGAACCCTCGCCTTGTCCAGACGAAAAATTCGCAGATACCTTACCCGACATCCAAACGTTGACAAAGCACTAGGAGCCTGTCGGAGAAGCACTTGATGGACTGCGAACGGCAAATATTGTTCTGCACTGCGTTGCTCGTCAGTCACGTAGCTCCACTATGTTCCTTCCTCGGCGCCTTGTTCAGAACAATATTTTCTCTTTCTCGGCTCACCAACACTTCTCCGACAGGCTCCTGGGATCGCCGGATATGGTCGTTGAAATCCTTTCCGAAGGGAACAATAAGGCAGATGCAGATGAAAAATTCAACATCTATCAAGATGCGGGAATACTGGAATACTGGATCGCCCTCCCTGACACACCACTCCCTGATACACTGACACACTAAAAAACCACTCCACAACACACCCCTAACCACCTGATAACCAGCAACAAAATTCACGTATTAGCTTTTTGACAATGTACACGTCAACAAATAAACTCCGGATAATTTGGCATTCTCGCCTACAGCCCTTTTTTTTGCATTCAGATTTTTATGGACTATCTACTTACCGTCTCTCATACATCGGACTATAAGCCCTCTGCGACTTATCAAGGGCGAAGCCGTTTTTGGAAGTCGGAAGGCGGAAAGTGGAAGTCGGAAATCGGAAATCGGAAGTCGGAAGGCGGAAAGTGGAAGGTGGAAGTCGGAAGGTGGAAGGGGGAAGCATTGAGGAAGGATGGGGAAATAGAAATACCTGATAAATACCTTCTTCATGAGGCGCGATGCTATAACGGAACCATCCCCCACTAAAGGTTGTTTCCAATGAAAAATACGCTATGAAGGCTACCGAGATAACTGCTATTATAGTTTATCTGATAAAAAAGGCAAAAGGAAGGCTGTAGCTGAAGTCGGAAGGCGGAATTTCCTGAATGGAGGCTCCCCCCTGATCCCTTCCGACTTCCGATTTCCGACTTCCGACTTCCCCAAGTTCCCCAAACATGAAAAACTTCGCCCTCATCGGCGCCGCGGGCTTCGTCGCTCCGCGGCATATGCAAGCCATCCAGGAAACCGGCAACCAACTACTTGCAGCCCTGGATAACTCCGACTCAGTCGGCATCATCGACAGCTACTTCCCGGAAGCGGACTTCTTTGTGGAGTTCGAACGCTTCGACCGCCACCTGGAAAAGCTCAAGCGCCGCGGCGCCCCCATTGACTACGTGAGCGTCTGTTCGCCCAATTACCTGCATGACGCCCATATCCGCTTCGGAATGCGCCACGGAGCCGATGTGATCTGCGAAAAGCCGCTGGTCCTCAACCCCTGGAATATCGATGCGTTGGAGGAGATTGCCCGGGAGACCGGCCAAAACGTATACAATATCTTGCAGCTGCGCCTCCATCCCAGCGTGATCGCGCTGCGGGAAAAGGCCCGGCAAGCGCCGTCGGACAAGAAATTCGATGTGGACCTGACCTACCAAACTTCCCGCGGCCACTGGTACTATACCAGCTGGAAAGGAGACGTCGCCAAATCCGGCGGCATCGCGACCAACATCGGCGTCCATTTTTACGACATGCTGCAGTGGATTTTCGGCGACGTACAGGACAATATTGTGCACATTCACACCCACGACCGGGCAGCGGGCTTCCTCGAATTTGAGAAGGCCCGGGTGCGCTGGTTCCTGAGCATCAACTACAATACCATTCCCGAGGCGGTGCGCAAAACCGGCGCCCGCACGTTCCGCTCCATTAATATCGAAGGCGAGGAGTTTGAATTCAGCGGCGGCTTTACTGACCTGCATACCAGAAGCTACGAAGCTATTCTGGATGGCAACGGATTTGAATTAGGCGCCGCCAAAAAGGCCATTGAGATCGTGCACGACATCCGGCATCAGGAGCCGGTGGGGTTGAAGGGGGCGTATCATCCGCTGGCGAAGCTGCCGCTGGCGCGGCATCCCTTTGAGCGCCCCTGAGGCGACGCCTTCGGCGTGGGTTCTCACGGGGAAAAAGGTGTCGCCTCCGGTAGGATAGAACGCAAATATTCGCGGGTTCATCGGATTTCGCGGATTCGGCGCTTGCAAGCACAAAGGGAGCAAACAGGAGTGCCAAACTGGAAGCTCACGCCGAAGTCCAGAGCAAAGCCCCTTCTTCCAAAGAGCGCACTAGAAAAATAAAAGAGCCTATCCCGAACTCAATTCGGAAAGATTGGGGGAGTTCCTCCAACCGGAACGTCTCCCTGTCCTCAGGGCCTGTCCCCGGGGCAAATCGCAACTACGCAACGCAGTAATACCGAGATACCGCAACACTATCCCCCCTATGAAAGACAATAATACCAACAAGAAAAAAGTCTTAATCACTGGTACTGCGGGCTTCATCGGCTTCCACCTCGCCAACCGCCTCATCGCCCGCGGCGATGAAGTCGTCGGGCTGGATGTGATCAACGACTACTACGATATCAACGTCAAATACGATAGGCTGGCTTACGCCGGCATTGAAAAAGAAGACATCGCCTACGGGCAGGTTAGCCAGAGCGTCAAACACCCCAATTACCGCTTCATCCAGCTGGGGCTGGAAGACCGGCAGGGGTTGGAGCGCCTCTTTACCGAAGAGCAGTTCGACACCGTCGTCAACCTGGCGGCGCAGGCGGGGGTGCGCTACAGCCTGGAAAACCCTTACGCCTATGTGGATAGCAACATCGTAGGCTTCATCAATATCCTGGAGCAGTGCCGGCACACCCAGGTCGGCCACCTGGCCTTCGCCTCCAGCTCCAGCGTCTACGGGCTGAACGAGAAGATGCCCCTGTCTACCCACGACAACGTCGACCACCCCGTGTCGCTCTACGCCGCTTCCAAGAAGAGCAACGAGCTGATGGCCCACGCCTACAGCCACCTCTTCGGCCTGCCCGCCACCGGATTGCGCTTCTTCACCGTGTACGGCCCCTGGGGGCGGCCCGATATGGCGCTCTTCCTCTTTACCGAAGCTATCCTGAAGGACGAGCCGATCAAGGTGTTCAACTACGGCGAAATGGTGCGCGATTTTACCTACATCGACGACATCGTGGAGGGCGTGGTGCGCGTCATCGACCACCCGCCGCAGGGAAACGCCGGCTGGGATGCCAGCCAGCCCGACCCGGCCTCCTCCCCCGCCCCCTACAAGGTCTACAACATCGGCAACCAGAACCCGGTCCAGCTGATGGACTTCATCCGCGCCATCGAACAGGAACTGGGCAAAGAGGCCCAAAAGGATATGCTGCCCCTGCAGCCGGGCGACGTGCCGGCTACCACAGCGGATGTGAGCGATTTGGCGGGGGATTTGGGGTATCAGCCGGCGACTAGCGTGGCGTATGGGATAAGGAAGTTTTTGGAGTGGTATAGGGCGTATTATGAGCCCCCCTCGATCCCCCCGAAGGGGGGAGGTGGCAAAGCTGCTATGGAAAGTGGGGAGTTACCGAAATTCAAATAATTCAAGACAAAAGCCGGTGGCTGGGGCTACTTCGTTGAAAATGACGAGTAATTCCCTTAAATTGAGCCAAACAGCGAAAACACATCAACCAGGAGGTCATCATCACCGGCGAGGCGAAAGATGTCCAGCGATGGCAATATCCGCTCGACGCTCTTCGCGAAATCATTTTGAACACGTATCCTTTTGTTCCCGGTGAGATGATACACTCGGCTGTGCTTCCGGGGTTGGA
>JACJYN010000049.1 GCA_020636095.1 Lewinellaceae bacterium | reverse complement strand
TACATTTTGAGTATTCATAAATTTACCTACTTATTTTGGTCTTCAGCTTACTTGTTTTCATTATTGCAGCCAACGGCCGGCGCATGTGCTGTGCCGTCCGTTTAGGCGGCATAGCATATGCGCATTGTTCTCAGCTATTTATCTCTATATGCCAAATCAAATTTTTATAAGATAAAATGGCTAGTAAATTCACTTTCAAATCCCTCAATTCTAAACAGGAATAGTTTAATTGCTTCTCTCTTTATTATTTACAAACATTATTTTTTTGTTTGATCCATATGAGTGTTCCTGTTTATTTCAAAATAATATCGACTTTAAATTTAGTTGATTTCATTTTTCATTGTATGCGTCTAACTTTTCATAATAATATTCATATCCGTGTGGTTCATTTTTACTAAATCCACGAAAAAGATTTGCAGCTTCGACAAGCTGTTTCTCTTTTGAAAACTCCATAAATGCTACTCCTCTATAACTCACATCCAAAGACACATCACAAAAATATTTTTCTCCCCTATATCCATTATCATATAGAGCCTCATTCAACGCTTTTGCAATACCGTTCATATGTAAGTTTCTACCATAATTCATGAATTCATAAGTCAATTCTCTTCGGTTGTGAATATTGACCATTAATGTCAATTCTATGATTGATCCATCTCTATTTGACTCTTTTATCTTGAAACCTTTATATTCTAATAGACCATCAGTCATCTTACATAAGAGATCAATGAATTTATTATTAGATCTATGCAAATCCTCATCAAAATTGTAATAACAATAACTTCGATCTTCTAGGATATTCTTTGCATTCTTTAGTACAATTTTAAACCTTTCAGATATGTGTTCAGGAATTGTAAGATTGTTCATTTTCATATTTTCCGCTTATTTTAATTGCTGAGAACGGCCAGCGTATATGCCGGGCCGGTGCTTAACCGGCATGGAATATACGCTTTGTTCTACGCTTTCTCGTCAGATTGCCCTTTTTGAATCGCTTCTATTTCTTTTCTAATTTTGTGTGTTTCAAGTAAAAATAATGCCAAAGTTGAAGAAGCACCAACTGCCAATCTAGCATGTCTAGAATTAAGACCTTTAAATTTAGCCTCTTTTCCATGACCAGTTCCATAATTATTTCTCAATTCAGCAATTCCATAAACTACCATCGATAAACTACCTAAAATTTTCTTAATAGTATCAGCAGCTTTTGTTTCATCAGGTATATCATTTGGGGTCAATTGTAAATGAGAAGCTGTTGTTTTTAACAATTTTGGTAAATCCCATTTCTTATCAAATTCAATTGTTCTCTCATTCAAAATTGTTTTGCATATAGTCTCTATTAAATCCTTCGAAACTCCAATAGATAATTCTGGTGAGCTTTCAACTGAACTCTCCATAATATTAATCTGCTTAATTACGTATTCATCACTTAATACATTTTTTATCTCTTCTTTTTTTCTTTTTAAGAACTCATCACTTAAGATAATTCTACGCCCTGCGTATACAGAATGTCCTGAAATTTGAATCTTTTCAGCTAATTCATATCCATCATATTTAAGATATTCATTAAATAGTTGGATAAGTTTCGATACCTCTGTAATGTCTGTTCTAACTATTGGATGTACCATCTCACACAAAAATTGTAAAAATATTGCATCATCGCAATTTATTAAATTTAGCCTCTCATCAAAAAATATCCAATTATCATCCCAGTCATGATTGCGAACCCTATGTTGCCAAATATCACCCTCCATGTTTTTATATCTATAATCGTTAGAAGGTAAATTTCTCAAGTCAAACACTCTCGACAAAAATTCTGGTTCGTTAAGCTTACCATTCCAATGAATCTCTTCTAAAGCAATGATATCAAATATCTTGCTCCTAGTAATTTCTGAAATTTCGTTCATAAGAAGATTTTATCCACTTTGCTTTTTGAAGACATCTCATCATCTACCTTCAATATTAATTTCCATATTTGCGTAGAACTTTAAGCATTGTATCTGCCGGGGCCGCGCAGCGGTGCTGTCAGATACAATGCAGTTGGACGGAGCCGCCAAACCCGACGTCTCTTATGGGCATTGTATCGGCCTATACAAGGGCTCTCTTCCGGCTCTGTAGCTATCCGTTTTCTCTGCCGGGCCCCTTGTAGGCTCCTCTGGCTAGCAACCGCAGCCTAAAATAGCCGTTTCTTCCTTCTTTTTCAAGCAAAATGGCCGCATTAGCCATAAAAAAACTACCTCAGGCATGGCCTGTTTATACCTGAGCCGGAAGCCATTGGGCGTGCCTGGGCTGGGCTCCAGGTAAAGGCGGCGCCCGGCCGGCCGGTATCCAAACAACCGTCAGCATGCGGCCTGTGCCGCACATTGGGCAAACATCCCAATCAACGCCTGCGGCCTGCCGGTAGCGCTCCCGCCAGGACAAAGCCGGAAGCTGGGGCGGCGGTTTTACCCCTAAAGCTTGCCGGCAAAGTGCCAAAGCCTGCCTTCGCAGCCGGTTAGACAGGATACCGTAGTAGCGTATCTTACAAAACCGTGCAGGTAAAATATGCTGCAAAAACCGCCGGATAAACTCCTCATGCGACAGGCACATCACTTTCTGCTTGTTGCCGTCGGCATAATCCCGCCAACGGAAGCAAACTGTATCTTTGTCCATGGACACAATACGGTGGTTGCTAATGGCCACCCGGTGGGTGTAACGGCCCAGATAACTTAGCAACTGCTCCGGCCCGCCAAAGGGCGCCTTGGCATAAACCACCCAATCCTGAGCCATCAGCCTGTTTAGCAAGCTGTCGAAGGCCGGATTGCTGCGAAAACGGCCGCACAACCCTTCCAGGCGCAGCCGCCCAGCCCGGTAGTGCCGGCGCAAAGCACTGACAAACTTGCCCTTAAACAAAGCTGACAGGGCCTGCACCGGTACAAAGAACTCCTCGCGGGCCGATACCCATTTGCCACCCTTCAACCCACCGCCCGGAACGATGCAGTGCACATGCGGATGGTAATGCAGGTTCTGGCCCCAACTATGCAAGATGGCTACCATCCCAGGCCGGGCGCCCAGGTAATGCCTGTCTGCACACAGCTTCGACAAGGCTGCCCAAGCTTCTTGGAATAACGTTCCATATAACAGCCGCTCATTGTAGCGAACTATATCGCCAATCTGCGCCGGAAGGGTAAAAACAACGTGAAAATACCCCACTGGCAGAAGCTCTGCCTGCCTTGCTTCCAGCCAGGCTTCCCGCGCTAAGCTCTGGCACTTGGGGCAATGCCGGTTGCGGCAGCTATTATAACTGATGCGAATGTGCCCACATTCATCGCATGCATCAAGGTGGCCGCCCAATGCCGCTGTACGGCACTGCTCAATAGCCCGCATGGCCTTGTGCTGTGCCTTGCTCAGCTTATGCTTCGAACGGTAAGCCTGCCCGCTGAGCCGAAATACATCGGCTACTTCATATCGGGGCCGGCCCATGGCCCCTTACCAATGGGCCAACAAATCCGGCAGGCCTTTCATCCGGCTGTTTTGCACATGCACGTAGCGCGCAGTGGTGGACACGTCAGAATGGCCCAGCAGCGCCTTCACCGTCAGCGTGTCCACTCCGTTTTCCAGTAAATGCGTGGCAAAACTATGGCGCAGCACATGCACCCCTACTTGCTTGCGCAGGCCAATGCGTTTGCATGCCTGTTTGAACACGGTTTGTACCGTGCGGATGCTGATATGCCGCCCCGGCACCTGCCCTTCAAACAAATAAACCTGCGGCCGGTATTTCAGCCAGTAGGCGCGCAGCTCTTTCAACAAGGGCATAGACAAAACCGTGTACCGGCTCTTCTTTCCTTTGCCCATTTCTACCCGCACAACCATCCGTTTGGAATCAATGTCCCCAGGCTTGAGCTTTACCAGCTCCCCTACCCGCACGCCAGTGGTATACAATACCTTAAGAAACGCCCGGTGCTTGAGGTTCTTTGTCTGGCAAATAAGCTGGCGCACTTCTTCTTCCGACAATACTTCCGGCAGCGTCTTGGCTCGCTTGCTGCGGGGAAGCTTGTTGGCGTTCCAACTCCGCCCCAGTACCTTCTCCCACAGCAGCTTGATGCCGCTGTAACAGCCCGCCAGGCTGCTCTGGCTCAACCCGCGCCCGCGCC
>JACJYN010000048.1 GCA_020636095.1 Lewinellaceae bacterium | reverse complement strand
TGTGGCAACAGCCAATGCCCGCAGTGTCAGGGCGTCAAGCGCCTACAGTGGCAAGACAGGTTGCGCTGCCGCATGCTGCAAGTTCCCTACTGCCATATCACTTTTACGCTGCCTCACTGTTTGAATGGCCTGGCACGGCGCAACCCCTGGGAGGTGTATAATTTGATGTTTCGCTCGGCCTGGCAAACCGTACGGCGGCTGTGCAAAAAGCTAAAGAACGTAGGCGGCTTACCCGGGATGAGTGCCGTATTGCATACCTGGGGCTCCGATTTGAAGTACCATGTGCACCTCCACTGCCTGGTAACCTTTGGAGGCTACAATGAGCAGGATGGCCAATGGCACTGGCCGAAGCGCAAGCGGAAGATAGCGCCCTACCGCAAGCTGAGCGGGAAGTACCGCGCCATATTCCTGAAGCGGTTAAAAAAGCTGATGGAATCCGGCCAGGTGGATTACCACCAAAGCTATGAGGAACTGGAAAGCAGCCTGCCCAAGAAGCGCTGGGTAGTGAACCATCAATGGCCTACGGCAGAAACGAAGGTAATAGAAGAGTACCTGGGCCGTTATATCTGCCGCATCGGCATATCGAACAAGCGTTTGTCCTATGACAAAAACGGGCAAAATGTATGCATTGAGTACAACAACTACCGGGAACAAAAGGCGGGGGAGCCGGCCCCCAAAGCCTATCGGCATATGCCGCCCTTGGTAGCGATGCATCAGATATTACAACATCAACTGCCTCGTTATTTTCCGCGCTCGCGCCATTCTTCGCCCGCCGAAGCTTTAGCGAAGGAGGGATGGGCTGCATGCGGCTCCAACCTACGAACGCCTGAAAGGCCATTTGACCTGCATAGTGAAGTAGGAAGGGGCAACAGTGCGGACAATCATCCAGATCCTACGCGCCTTATTGAAAGAAGAGCCCTACCGCTGCGAAGCATGCTTGGGTACAGATTTTCAGGAGGAACTCCTGGCGCCAGATCCAGCTTATACCCGGTATGAGGTGTTGCACAATGCTCGGCGCGGGCCCCCAATGAGGCCTTCACGCGCTCCAACCGGTATTCCAGCTTCCCCCAAAACATGCTGAATGGGGCCGGGCCAGCTATACCCGCCCGGAAGCGCTGGGCAGTTAAATGGAACCGCTTGGCTTTTGAAAGTAACCACATGGGCCAAAATGTTGACAGGGTAGGGAAAAAAGTATATTTTACAAGCACTTTACTCAGGAGGAAGGCACGCGCGTTTCCCCTAAGGCAACCGGACAGCGGGGCAGGCTGGTTTTGTCCAACGGCTCGTCGCCATAGGCTATGGCCGTCGGCGACTGAAATGTCTGCGCCGGGAAAGGGCGCAGACATTCCTTTGAGTTTTGGCGGCAACTGAAGTAAAAGGAGTAGCTCAACTCAAAATTTAAAAAGATGAATTAACAAAAATGGAATTAAACTTTGATATTAGAGGGAATTTAAAACCTTATGAGAGGATAGAGTTGAGTTATGAAGAATTCAGAGGATTTTTTGTAGATTCATTTGAAAAGGATTCAACAAGATATCAAATATTCGAACATTATCAGAGGTACATTGAAGACTTTCAAGAAAAGGTAACAACAAATTTTAAGCAGTGGATTGATGGGAGTTTTGTAACCAATAAGAGGAACCCTAAAGACATTGACCTGGTCAATTTGGTTGATTATGAGATAGTTGAAGAGAAAGAATCCTTGATTAGGGGTGAATTTATCAGAGGAGCAGTACCAAAAAACTACGGAATTGATGCTTACCTGATGATTCTTTATCCAGAAAACCATAAATTGCATAACTGGACAAGATCAGACTTGCTTCATTGGAATGATTGGTTCACCAAGAGCAAGATGAATAAACAAAGGAAAAGATACCCCAAAGGGTATATTGAGATAAATTTCGGAGGATAAAATTAGCAGAGATGAAGGATTTAGAAATAATGGATGAAAGAATAAGCAAAGTAGCTGATTTACTGGAGCAAATAAAGTCAGTCGACGAGATGATAGATCTCCATAAGCAAAAAGGAGATGAAGAAGATATCATGTTGATCCAATACCAATATAGAAGAGGGAAATTTCTGAAAGAGTTAAGCTCAATATTGGAAGATTTAAATATCAGGCCTACCGATTTAGCTGCATAGAAAGGAATATCAAGATATGAGGATGCCGCCAAGGCATAAAACGATCAGCCTGTCCATTCGTCCAGGCCGCCGCTTATGCTGGACGTTGAACAATCTCTGCCGGTTTTTAAAGGCATAAAGTTCTGTTTTTCAAGAAGTTAAACCGAATTTCATTTATTTTCCCAGCTATTGATAACCAAACTCAATAGCGATGCAAACCTACCAAAAACACCTGGAAGAATTTGATGCTTACCTTACCTTGAAGAACTTCAGCAAAGCCACCCGAAACGCCTACGGATGCGCCCCCGTGGAATATTCACTGTGTGAATTACACGGGGCAGGCTCTGCGGCAGTTTTTTGCTTACCGGGAGAAGCATGGCATGGATGGCCCTTTTACTCAGAAACAGGCGCGGGAATATATTTTGTACCGGCACAACCAGGGTTTGAAGTGGCAGACAATCAATGGTGACTATTCGGCAATGTACAAGTTTTACCGGGAAGTGATGGGCCTGGGCTGGGATGTCCAGCATATTCCCCGGCCGAGAAAAGAGAGGAGCTTACCGCCGGTATTATCTCAGAGCATGTTTGGAGGCCACTTTTGGAAATAAAAAGTGTCAATTTTTTGATGAGACAAGGCGCTTTTTGAAGTACATACTGGTGGTACGGACAAAAAAAGCAACGCCGTATCAGCAAAAAAGGGGCGTTTTTTAGCCCAAAGGGTGGCCTCCAAACATGCTCTCAGGGAGAGGTACAAAAGATAATCGAGTGTGGCGGTACCTTCAAGCACCAGGTGTTTATGGTGCTGCTGTAAGGGTATACGGAGCCAGCCGCCAAACCGTTAAGCTGATCCGCTCCATCCGGGTGTGCCGTACTCCGGCCTTGGGTGGCCGGCGGATAACCTGTAAGCAATGCGGCGATGTGCGCTATCAATACTTTTCCTGTGGCAATAGCCTATCACCGCCCCTTTGCTGAAATGGAAACGGAATTGCTCAAAAAGAGCTGGGTGGTGAACCACCAGCGCCCCACCGCCGAAACAAAGGTAGTCGAAGAATACTTGGGCCGCTATATCTGCCGCATAGGAATATCCAGCAAGCGCCTGCATTATGACAAAGGTGGTAAAAACGTGCGCATCGAGTATAATGATTACGCTAACCAGGAGCAAGGCAAAGCAGCGCCCAAGAAGCACCGTGATTTACCGCCGCTGGTGGCCATGCACCTGTTCCTCCAACACCAACTGCCACCTTATTTTCAACGGGTGAGGCACTCTTCGCCCGCCGAAGCTTTAGCGAAGGAGGGATGGCCTACACTCGGGGGTAACTTATGCAAAGCTGAAAGGCAAAATACCGGATAAGCTAAAAAGGAATGGCCACACGGTTAGGACGGTGCTCCAAATACTGTAGGCGCTTTTAGCAGAAGAGCCTTACCAGTGCGAACACTGCGGCGGTTGCAGTTTTGAAACCAAGCAGGCCCTGTGGAATTTAGCTATTCCACAGGGCAGGCGCCGCCGAGCAGGTAATGATTGCTTATCCGTAAAGCGGTAAGCCCGGTTCTGCTTTGCTTAAAAATAAGGAAAACTGGTGAAAATTACTTCCAAAGCACTGTTAATAAAGGAAACTTGAACAGAATAGCAGGATCAATGTGTCGGTTGTCCACAAATTTATCCAGAATACTGTAAATTAGGCTCGGGAAAGGGCCGGTGCGAAGTAAAGGCTTTCCCTATAGAGTGTGTGCCCCAGCCCTTGGCAGCAGGTTCATTCAACTGAAATCGAAGATTCGGCGTAGCCAAATGTCTGCGCAGGCCGGTTTGAGGGCTTGGCGTTTGGGAGGGAGGCGCAGACATTCCTTTGAGTTCGTGGCAAGCAAAGAAAAATGAAAAAGACACTGAGAAAACCAGAAAATTGGCAAGATTTCGAAAGTCTTTGTAAGAAGCTTTGGGGAGAAATATGGGCATGTCCAGAAATTAAAAAGAATGGTAGGTCAGGACAAACTCAACACGGAGTTGACGTATATGGAATGCCAAAAGGGGAAACAGAATATTGGGGAATTCAATGTAAGGGTAAAGACGATTATACAAATTCAGCCTTGTCAGAAAAGGAGATTGACGGTGAAATTGAAAAAGCAAAGTTATTTAAACCTGTGCTCAAAAAAATTTACTTCGCTACAACAGCAAATAAAGATTCAAAGATTGAAGAATACATTAGAATAAAAGATATAGAAAGTCGAAATTCGGGATTATTTGAAGTTCATCTTTTTAGCTGGGAAGACATCACCGATTTAATCGAAGAAAATAAAAACACATTTGATTGGTATGTGAGGAATATCAATCACAAGGTCATACACTCAGCATTAGTAACTTTTCATGATGATTCAACCAAGTTAGTGTTTACTCCAGAATTGATTAAGAATTTCATCAAATATAAATTAAAACCATTTGAGTACTCAGGGTCATTATTATATAAAATAACTCCAAGGGAACGGAGAAAACAACTTTTAGAAATTGCTACGGAACCACAACCTAAAAGGTACTATATGAATGGAATGACAAGAAACAGAAGTTCATCAGTCTTTTCAATAAGAATAAAAAATACAGGCAAAGCTACTATTAAAAATTACAAGCTTTATTTTGAAATTGTAGATGAAGCTGTATCAGCAGATACTGTAGATAAGCGTGATAGCTTTATCGATCTCTTTCAATACAAATACAACACATTTTTTTATAAAGATTCACTTAAAGGAATTTTTGAGCCAGGCTCTGATATTTTGGTTCAGAAAGATACAATTAGGACAGATGACATTTGTATTCGACCAATTAAAGAAGACCCCCAATTGGTTGAATTGAAATGGAATTT
>JACJYN010000047.1 GCA_020636095.1 Lewinellaceae bacterium | reverse complement strand
CATAAAATCAATGATTTGCCGGGCCAGCTCGCTGCGAGAATGAAAAGGGCGTTCCAGTTCAAAAGTGGCGGGCAAATAGAAAAGCAATGAATGTCCCGAAAGAAGAGTTCATAAAGGCTTCCATGACGGCGCTGTTTTGGTTTTTAATCGTATACCTATAAAATAGGCGCTGTCATGGTTTTTTCATAATGGAAACTACATTTCCTGGCCTTGGGCACGGGCCTGGCAGATGGCCCGCTTCTTTGGATGGCTTGTACAAACTGGCAGGGGAGGCTCACCGATATACCCTAAAGGCCGGGTTCGGTGCCAACGCTAATAGCTTGTCTTGAGGTTTACCCATAGGATAAGCTAGAAGCCATCCTATGGGCACGTTCGGCCTCTGCCCGCATGCCTGAAAGCCCCCGAAAAACGCGAAACTAATGACTAGGAGCCTGTCGGAGGACTCATTTTATGGTCATAAGGCACAACTACTCTCTAATGGAATCCAATGGAATATGATGCCAGGAATCTGAATATAATCATGTATCTTTGAATAAAGAAATACGATATGAAAAATATAAGCATCTCAGTTGATGTACCTTCGGATATTTTGATTGCCTTGAACGAATCGGAACAGGAATTGAAAGACCATTTTCAAGTTGCTGTAGCGATGATGTTGTTCCAGGAAGGAAAGTTAACGCTGGGTAAAGCTATTCAATTATCTGGCTTGACCCGGTTTGAATTTGAAAAATCGCTTGCGAAAAATAAGATACCTGTTTCTCACTTAAGTGTTGAACAGATCATGTCAGATGCAGACAAATTAAAAGATTTGTAAAGCGATGAAACTTGTTATAGCTGATACCGGAGCTTTGATTTCTCTGGGGCATGTAGGCCATATTCATTTAATTGAAGAGATATTCGGGGATTTTTATATTGCTGAGGCAGTTTGGAAAGAGTTGCGAAATTATGAAAACCCAGAATTTGATGTTAATATTTTTAAAGTGCTTGAAAACAGGGTTGTTAAAATCAAATCAAAAAACAATTTGAGGATGGTGATGGATTACGGGGAGTCTGAATCCGTCATTTTGTACGAGGAATTGAAGGCTGATTATTTACTGATAGATGACAATAAAGCTCGAATGATTGCAGAATCGCTTGATGTGAACTGTATTGGTTCAATTGGCCTCTTGATTAGAGCAAAACAAAAGGGCTTGATTGTAGCATTAAAACCCATTTTTGAAAAGTGGGTTTCGGTTGGCAGATACTTTTCTAAAAAACTGCTCAATAAAGTTTTGACTGATTTGGGTGAAAATGTGATGATAGGAGAATAACAACTTTACAGGCTGTTTAAACATAATTTTGTCGCCTGGGCAAAGTAACGCCAAGCAAAGTATAATTTTGAAGCAGAATCTACCTTTCTATTCGTCCCCCACTTTCTAAATGCTTAAACCTTCCAACCTCCATGACCAAAATAGCCATCGGCATCGGCGGCTCCAGCGGGAGCATTTACGCCAAAGTATTACTCGACAAACTACTCAAGCTACAGGATCAGCTCGAAGCGGTAGGCGTTGTGATGAGCGACAACGCCAAGTTCAACTGGGAATACGAGCTGGGCGACAAAAGCTATGAAAACTATCCCTTCGATTTCTACGGCAAGCGCGACTTCATGGCGCCCTTCGCTTCCGGCTCCGCCCAATATGGAGTAGTGATCGTTTGCCCCTGCTCCATGGGCTTGCTGGGGCGCATCGCGAACGGCATCTCCGACGACCTCACTACCCGCGCTGCCGACGTGGCCCTCAAGGAGCGCCGCCGCCTCATCCTGGTGCCGCGCGAGACGCCCTACAACCTCATCCACCTCAACAACATGAAGGCCATCACCGAGGCGGGCGGCGTTATCTGCCCGGCCAGCCCCTCCTTTTACAGCAACCCCAAAGATTTCGAAGAGCTGGCCGCCACGGTGGTTGACCGGGTGATTGGCCTGGCGGGGCTGGAATTGGATAGCTACCGGTGGGGGAGTCGTTGACCCGGGATTCGTAATGCCCTGTAAAATCGAAACTTTTGAGGTTTCCAAAACCTCAAAGGTAGGCTGTTCAAAATAGGATAAAAAAATTCCCCGCATTTTTGTGGAGCTAGTAACAATAGCCACAACTATGCGAGGAACCGTTGAGAAGTCAAAACTACAAAATTGGCGAGAAAAAGCCAAGCAGCGCCGCTTGAAATGTGAATACTGGAAGAGGCGTTCCCAGGGGCTTGAGGAAAGCCGTGACAATTGGAAGGACAAGGCAAAGGCCCGGCTAGAGGAGATCCGGAAATTAGAACAGCAGTTAAAGTGTTTAGGCAAAGGCGGGGAGCTAAAGGATAACCCCAAGCCACGGGGGCATTCCTACAGCCTGGGCGTAATGCAATTAGCCCTAATGCTGAGGCAACGAGGCGAGATAAGCTATCGAGGCTGCTGCAAGGTATTATATAGTTTGCAGCTGCTGCTGTGTTTAGATATTTGCCAGCCCAGTTATAGCAGCATACGCTACTGGGAGCAAAAAATGGGTTATCACCGCTTGTCCACCGCTCAATCTGAACCGGAGCAGGAATGGGTACTCATCATAGATGAGAGCATAGCGATAGGGCGCGAAAAGCTGCTGTTGTTCTTAGGCGTTAACTTAGCTGCCTATTCGTTTGGCCAACCCTTGTCTTTTGAGGATGTAGAGGTATTAGGCTTGGCCATTAGCCGGTCCTGGAAGGCGCCTGAAATACAGGCCCAACTAGAGAAAGTAATGGAGAAGGGGTTTAATATTGTTTATGGAGTAGCTGACCAGGGCAATAACTTACGTAAAACCTTAGCGCAGATGGACATTGTCCATGTTGCCGATTGTACGCATGCCTTTAGTTTGATACTGGAAAAGGAATACAAGAAGCATGAGGTTTTTCAAAGGTTTTGCCAGCTATGTGGGCAAATGCGCCGTAAGGGCAGCCTCAGCAAATATACAGCGATCTTACCGCCTGCCCAACGCAGCAAGGCGCGATATTTAAACCTTACGCCCTTGTTTGGCTGGGCCTCTGATTGTTTAAAACTGCTAGGCAAGGCTAAGCAGTTAGATAAAGGACAAAAACAGCTCCTTGAACACGTGCAGTGGCTTAAAGAATATGAAGCGTTCATCATCCAAACTAGTGCGGTACTGAAGCTATTCAACCAAATACAAAAAACCATTAAATACGAGGGCCTTAATGATGAAAACCTGGTAGAATGTAAAGCGGCCATCAAAGAATCAACTATAGCCGAACACTTCAAGGAAAGCCTACGGCAGTACCTACAACAAAATCGACAACTACTGCCAGGCAGGCAGAAAATTATTTGCTGCTCAGATATTATTGAATCCTATTTTGGGAAATACAAAATGCAGGCTGGGCAGAACATCACTCAACAGTGCTTACGTATCCTTAATTATGGAAAAGTACAAGATGAATCCGAAATCAAAGCTGCCATGGAGCAGGTTAAAATCGTTGACCTTAACCGGTGGTCCGAAGAAAATTTACCGCTTTCTACAAAAGCACAAAGGCGCAGGCTGTTCAAAAACACCGGGTAGTTTTTTTCTAAATACCCACATATTTTGAACAGCCTACCTCAAAGGTTT
>JACJYN010000046.1 GCA_020636095.1 Lewinellaceae bacterium | reverse complement strand
GAAAAATATCATGATGCGTTAGCCCTGGGGGGTGAGAGGGGGGGGAGAGGGTGATGAGGTGAGAGGGTGATGAGGTGAGAGGGTGAGAGGGTGAGAAGACATTTCAAATTAAAACAATATCACATGAAAACAAAAATTTTATTATTCAGCTGCTTTCTCTGGGCCGCCCTGGCCGGCGCTCAATCCAATGACATACCGATCATCAGCGCGGAGGATCTGATGGACGCCTTTCACGAAGAAGCCGCCAACCGGATCGAAGAAGCCCTTCAGGAAGAAGAGGCGGAAGACAGCGTCGCCTGGGTGCCCGACATGGACGAGTGGGAAGAAACCTTCCGAACGTCCGAATGGGACGCCGTGATCAGCGACCGCCCCGAAGGGCGCCGCATTGGCTGCATCTGTATGGACGGCAGCCCACAGGATGAAAAGGGGCGCGGCGCCTGCGCCGGCTACGGGGGCGTCCGCTTCTGGCTCTACCAAAACGGCGACTCCATCATCATGGACCCCACCCGGCGGCACTACAGCCATCCGGCTCCCTTTACCGATGAAGAAAAAGAGCGCCTGGCGGCCTACAACGAAAACGAACGAGCAGCCTACGGCGCCGGAAGCGGCGGCGATGACTTCGCCCACATTGTCATGGTCATGATGGTCTGCATCACCATCGGCTACGTGGCCCGCCTGTACTTCACTCACGGCTCCGACTGATGAGCAGCTATTTTATCAGTTATGACATTGCCGACGACCGCCTGCGTGAAAAAATAGCGGCCCTCTTACAACGCGAAGGGTGTACCCGGGTGCAGAAATCCGTATTCTTCGCGCCCAAGTTTGCCATCAAAGAGCTGCGGGCCCTGCAGGCCGGCCTGCACGCTCTGGCGAACGGAAAGCTGGAAGACAACGACAGCATCCTGTGCGTCCCGGTCACCCAAAAGCACCTCCCGGGGTTGCTCTGGGAGGGCGAATCGCCAGGCCTGGAAAGTTCATTGAAAGACCGTTTCCACATTTTGATATGAAGCCTCTATTTATTCCCATTTTTGATGTATCTTAGCGAGGCATCCCCCGATGTTGTTTGAAAGTGTTGATTTTTAAGAGGTAATATATAATAAGTTGAACGCCTAGGAGTACCGCATCCAGTTAAGGTAGGACTGCGACCTTATAAGTATAACGCAAAGGTAAAGTACTTTGCACTCAGGAGTACCGCATCCAGTTAAGGTAGGACTGCGACGCCGCTGTACGCATCTTTGGCTTATCCTAGGAGTACCGCATCCAGTTAAGGTAGGACTGCGACTTTAGGCGATGGGCGGCGGTTTTTTTGAGCCATACGTCCAGTTAAGGTAGGATGCGACATATGTATTCGATCTGCGTTAGTGGCCGGTACGCATCAGTTAGTAGGATGCGACTATAGGATGTCTACCTCGATGACGCGGTACCGCATCCAGTTAAGGTAGGTCACAAAAACAACGACACATCATACATTTTCGTACCATCCAGTTAGGTGTGGACGTGACCGTTGTGCATTCGAAGCGCGTATGCTCGTCGTTAGGTGACTGGCGCTGAAGGTTGACCTGTTACCAAGTACCGCATCCGTGGGACTGCGACGGGAATTAATGAACGTTTGATAGACTAGCGTCCAGTTAAGTGGACTGGACGGTGACATCCGGATTCTCTAGTCATCCGTTGTGGATCGAGCAGATTCATAATTTCTTTGGGTACCATCAGTTATGGACTGCGACATCTCCATGTTAAAGCTTCAGCTGCTTCTCTTCCGCACAGTTAGTGGACTGACCTATGTAATCGATCGTGGTTTCACCTTTGGCTGTACGTCAGTTGGTAGGACTGCGACTATTCATGTTTGTATCTTGTTGTCAATATTACTAGTGCATCCAGTTAAGGACTCGACAATTCTGGCTGACTTTTTTGCGTACATCCAGTTAAGGTGGACGCAGATTGTTCACAATATAAGTCCATTCTTGGGTTCAGTTAAGGAGGCTCGATGCGCTAGGGCACAGAGTACCATCAGTTAGTGGACTGCAATATCAAATCGATCCCCATGCTTCCGCATCCAGTTAAGGTAGGACTGCGACTTAATCCAGCCGGAATCTGTGGCTATATCTTCGTTAGCTGGAGTACCGCATCCAGTTAAGGTAGGACTGCGACGCGCTCTTCCAGCTCCAATACTTTTTGAACATTTCCTAGGAGTACCGCATCCAGTTAAGGTAGGACTGCGACATTCTACACTTTCTACCTACCACACTACAATGGTTTTTCTAGGAGTACCGCATCCAGTTAAGGTAGGACTGCGACGGCAATAAGAGTCTTCATACAATGTGGTTTTAGTTTAACTAGGAGTACCGCATCCAGTTAAGGTAGGACTGCGACGCAATCGGCAGTCTTAACGGGTATGCTGAACAGTCTAGGAGTACCGCATCCAGTTAAGGTAGGACTGCGACGAAAAGCAACTATTGCCTCGCTTATACTCACAATCGCATCAGTTGGTGAGACGCGTGCCAATAAAGGCACTGATACTGAATGTGAAGCACTAGGAGTACCGCATCCAGTTAAGGTAGGACTGCGACATGTCGGCCTGGTGCCGTTCAATGTCTTGTATTTGCTAGGAGTACCGCATCCAGTTAAGGTAGGACTGCGACAATTCCCAACAATCTTTTCGGTTAATTCCGGCCCACTAGGAGTACCGCATCCAGTTAAGGTAGGACTGCGACCATACGCAGCCTCAGCGAAGAAAAGCGCAACGATACTAGGAGTACCGCATCCAGTTAAGGTAGGACTGCGACCTCGTTATGAACCAGACGGTCTTGTTTTAGTGGGGGCTAGGAGTACCGCATCCAGTTAAGGTAGGACTGCGACTACAACTTGGTCAAGGTTGTCCCTAAATGGGTTCCTCTAGGAGTACCGCATCCAGTTAAGGTAGGACTGCGACTTCAATGTTCTTTTTACTCATGATTAAATATTTAGTACTAGGAGTACCGCATCCAGTTAAGGTAGGACTGCGACACCACGAGTACCTGAATCCAGGGATCCATTATTACTAGGAGTACCGCATCCAGTTAAGGTAGGACTGCGACTAAATACGATGAAATCGGCCCTCGAATTAAGAAGGGCTAGGAGTACCGCATCCAGTTAAGGTAGGACTGCGACTTGTAGATGGGAAAACCTACACATTTTCATATTGCTAGGAGTACCGCATCCAGTTAAGGTAGGATGAACTGTGTTAAAAAACCAAGAAAAAGGGCCGAAATTCAGGCTGCTTTTTCATTTTTCAAATGGTACTCATTATCGAATTCCACCCCTGATTTGACCACCGCGAAAACCTGCCGGAGCATCTTGTTACACACCGCCAGCATGGCCACTTTATGGCATTTTCCTCTCCCCCGGAGGCGCTCATAGAGCTCTTTGCAAGGCTGGTTATAGCGCTTGGCCGAGCGGGCGCCCATGTAGAGCAGGGCCCTCAAATTGGGGTCGCCACTCTTGGCGATACTCCCTCTTTTTTTGATGCTTGAGCCTGATTCAAACTGGGTAGCGCACACCCCCACAAACTTGGCCAACTGCTTGGCGTTGTCGAATTCCCGCAAGCCGTTGGTAGCGATGAGCAACGCCTGGGCGATGGCCGGGCCGACGCCCACTACGGAGGTAGCCAACTCGTAAGCCTGAGCGAAACAGTCCTTAGAAATACTCAGCAGGCGCTGTTCTGTCTCCTGGATTTGGCTTTGGCAAAAAGCCAGGCTTCTGCCCAACGATTCCACGACATAGTCCAACGGGCGGACGTGAAATTCCAAGGCATGCAACTGATTAGCAATACTTCCATGCTGTTTCTTAAGCTGCTTGAGAAATGTCCTCAACTGGCTGACTTCTAACATCTTGTCACTTGGCAGCTGGTAAGGCTTGGGGCGGTTCAACTGTCCGTACAACGCCAAAGCGCAGGCATCTTTAGCGTCGGTTTTCGTAGTGGACAGCAGCACGCCCTGGATAAAACCCTTGCTCTGTTTTGGGTTCAAAACGGAGACAGGAACCTGATTTTCACACAGCGCAAAGACTACTTTCATGGAGTAATTGCCGGTGGCTTCCAGCACGACATGGGGCTCGGGATGCTCCTTCACTTTCTCTACCAGGGCGGCGATCCCGGCGGCGGCGTTGCCGAAATTGACAACGTCCCATTGTTCCCGCTCACAAGGAAAAGCCGTCACCAAATCGTCCTTACTGACGTCGATACCGATAAAAGTCCTGCCAAAGTCTCCATAAAATTTGTACATTTACGTAGTTTAAAAAACCTTTTGAGCAGGCCATTGATGCTACTACGATCATCGTAAACAGGCTCGAAGCCTAGATAACTGTCCAGTATGGCGCCAATGGTAAATACGGGCGGGTGGCTCAACATCCTAAACGGTGTCCAAGCACCAACTGCGACTCGGCCTATCCCGCCCGCTGCTCTTTTGTGAAAAGTAAGTTTTTATCGTCATTTTTCGATTTTGCTAAGTTACGACTGCGACGTTTCCACGTTAATGTTGCTAACTGACATTTGTACTAGGAGTACCGCATCCAGTTAAGGTAGGACTGCGACCGACCTATCGACCTCCTCAAATTCTCCCCAAATTAGCTAGGAGTACCGCATCCAGTTAAGGTAGGACTGCGACGTGAATCATTATCCCTTGGATTTCTTCGTTTTCTGACTAGGAGTACCGCATCCAGTTAAGGTAGGACTGCGACCAGATTGTTTTCCTCTGCTTCTTCTTTTTGCTTTAGTCGTCGTTAAGGTGGACTGCGACCGGAAATAGGTAGGCTCTAACCTGTACCGCATCCAGTTAAGGTAGGACTGCGACTCGTTTGATAATGTAGCTATCAAATCGTCCTGCAACTAGGAGTACCGCATCCAGTTAAGGTAGGACTGCGACTCTTATGATCTTCTCTGCATACTTCGGGTCTGTTGCATCTAGGAGTACCGCATCCAGTTAAGGTAGGACTGCGACTTGTCTAGCAGCAACCGTGTCGTAGTATTGCGTCCAACTAGGAGTACCGCATCCAGTTAAGGTAGGACTGCGACCGAAGCCAGACAAGCGAAGCCTATAGGGAATGACTAGGAGTACCGCATCCAGTTAAGGTAGGACTGCGACACTTTTTAAATTAAAACTTGCAACTTGCCTTCGAATTGCTAGGAGTACCGCATCCAGTTAAGGTAGGACTGCGACAACAACTTGACCAACAAACAAAAAAACAGAAACGACTAGGAGTACCGCATCCAGTTAAGGTAGGACTGCGACTTACTGATTCAAAGAGGTTGCTTGGATGGGTGTACTAGGAGTACCGCATCCAGTTAAGGTAGGACTGCGACCTATTTTTTATACTCCCAACTATAGGTATCCTTTGAGCTAGGAGTACCGCATCCAGTTAAGGTAGGACTGCGACGTTATAAAAGACGACGGCGAAGAAATAGAAAGTTGTTCTAGGAGTACCGCATCCAGTTAAGGTAGGACTGCGACTGTTTTGTGTGATGGCGCTTTAACCGTCTCTTTCTCCTAGGAGTACCGCATCCAGTTAAGGTAGGACTGCGACTGTAACGTTACCCATACGTAGCCTACTTTCTAGTGCCTAGGAGTACCGCATCCAGTTAAGGTAGGACTGCGACATTTATCACGATACGGCAAAGGAGTATGATTGCCTAGGAGTACCGCATCCAGTTAAGGTAGGACTGCGACTCTTTTCTTCTCCGTTCATTAACTGGATATAGTCGCTAGGAGTACCGCATCCAGTTAAGGTAGGACTGCGACTCCAACGGGACCAAACAGGCTTTTATAACTGTTATACTAGGAGTACCGCATCCAGTTAAGGTAGGACTGCGACAGTCTTTCAGCTCCCCATTGTACACAAGCACAAACCCTAGGAGTACCGCATCCAGTTAAGGTAGGACTGCGACGCAAAAGTGTTCAAATTTCATTTTGTAATTGTTTTCCTAGGAGTACCGCATCCAGTTAAGGTAGGACTGCGACTATATTACTCGGTAGACCAAGATACCAATTTAATGGCTAGGAGTACCGCATCCAGTTAAGGTAGGACTGCGACCTTATCCACTACGCCACGTAAAGGCTGATTATATGCTAGGAGTACCGCATCCAGTTAAGGTAGGACTGCGACATTTACCTCAGGACATTAAACATATCTTTGAGCTAGGAGTACCGCATCCAGTTAAGGTAGGACTGCGACGGCTTTACTTATAAGGTGGCCTGTAATATTCGTGCTAGGAGTACCGCATCCAGTTAAGGTAGGACTGCGACTAATTGTTCTTCTTTGTAGTTCATAATTTATTTCTAGGAGTACCGCATCCAGTTAAGGTAGGACTGCGACGCATTTCCGGAATTTGTGGGTAAAGTAGATATGACTAGGAGTACCGCATCCAGTTAAGGTAGGACTGCGACTAGAACATGACGTCCTCTTCTGTGATTTGCTTTTTACTTAGGAGTACCGCATCCAGTTAAGGTAGGACTGCGACCGATTGCGCCCAGTACAACCAGATAATACATCGGCTAGGAGTACCGCATCCAGTTAAGGTAGGACTGCGACTCTACGTAAAGAGTTGGCCAGGTTATCATGCCAGATCTAGGAGTACCGCATCCAGTTAAGGTAGGACTGCGACCCTCTTGGAATGGTAGTGTGTTATCTTTCATGCCTAGGAGTACCGCATCCAGTTAAGGTAGGACTGCGACGATCTTATTTTGATGAACAACCTGAACAAGATAAAACAAACCTAATGCAAAGAATTAAGCCAGGCTATGAGAAGGAAATTGTCAGGGAACAGCCCAAAAGTTCCGTACTCAATGCCTCAGGTTCGGATTCCAATGTCTGGCCGACGATTCTTGTCAGTACGGTTGTTTTAGCTATTATTTTGAGCTTCACCAGCTATGAAATAAACCTTGAGCCTCATGCTCCTTCCCTTACGACAAACCTCGAGCCGGTAAATGGAAGGCTTCTATCCTGGAATCTTAGGGATTTCGGCCAAACCAAGAATGCCAGGGAGCTGGAATGGATCAGTAAAATCATCAAGGATTTTGACCTCGTTGCCATTCAGGAAGTAGTCGCCGGGCCGGGAGGCGCCCGGGCAGTTGCTTTGCTGGCAGATGAATTAAACAGGACGGGAGCAAAATGGGATTACAGAATAAGCAATCCGACACAAAGCCCCTCGTATAAAACTGAGCGGTATGCATTTCTATGGAAAACCGGAAAAGTAAAAATAGTGGGTTCTCCCTGGCTTGAAAGGCCTCTTTCCCAAAAGATATATCGGGAACCATTCCTCGCGAGGTTCACCATTAAAGAAGATACTTTTTTAATCGCCAATTATCATTCTCGCAATTCAAGGGAAAACCCTGAGGAGGAGTTAAAACATTTATTTCAGTTACCTGATGATTATCCGGATGACATCTTAATCTTCGCCGGGGATTTCAATCTGGAGGCCAATCACCCTGTCTTCCGAATCATTTACAATAAAGGGTATGTGTCATCGCCCCATTCCCGGAAAACCACGCTCAAGACGCAATGCAATAACGGGGAATATCTTAGCCGGGCAATAGACTATATATTTTATCCTTCTAAAAAAATCGCCTCCCCTCAAGGCGGGGTAATAGATTTTGTGGGGGGGTGTAGCCAGTTAAAGTTGGGCAGGCAAATATCTGACCATCTGCCGGTCTGGGCGCAATTGGGAGCTGTTGGCTCTTTGAAGTAATTCTACCTCTTGGCTTTGGCAAAAAGCCAGGCTCTTACCCAACGATTCCACGACATAAGCCAACGGGCTGACGTGAAATTCCAGGGCATGCAACTGGTTGGCAATACTTCCCTGCTGTTTCTTAAGCTGCTTGAGAAACGTCCTCAATTGGCTGACTTCCAGCATCTTGTCACTTGGTAGCTGGTAAGGCTTGGGGCGGTTCAACTGTCCGTACAACGCCAAAGCGCAGGCATCTTTAGCGTCGGTTTTGGCGCGAGATGCCGACGGGCAAAATAGGTAAAATACCCCCTTTTTACACCTGAAATTGCACCTGAATCGAGTAGGAGATGAGGGCGGGCGGTAGCCAAGTACTCTCATCATCTCTCACCACCCAGCGTCAGACTGTTCATTAATGTCTCTAAATCACCATATTTACAATTTGTGATTAATATAAAAACATAACTATCAACATCTTAAAAGCCAAAATAAAATAACATGTTGTAATCAAAGGGATTAATGAACAGTCTGGCGTACGTTTGGCGTACTGGGCGGTTCCTTTAAGCGTTAAACAGTAATTAGCGTGTAGGTCGTATAAACCCACCTTTGCAAACCATTCCATATTCATCGCTTCGTGGGCTTGTGGGCTGTTGGCTTTATGGTACCAGCCTTTGGATGATAAAGTACCAGTAGCCAGCTTCGCCATTCCGGGACGCCTAACTTCATAAGGAAGCGGCTTATCCCTATCGCTCTTTTGCACTGTTTGAGCCGGAAGCAGCGTATCTTACGAAGCGGTGCCCACGGCGTTCCAACTCCTTGTCCAGTTCATCCAGTACTATGTTCGACAGTAGCGGCGATAAAATTTTAACCCGGCGCCGGAGGAAGTGCGGGTTCCGCTCACTCCGGAGCAATATGACAGCCTTTTGCGGGCGGATGTGCCAACTCCCCGGATTCGGAGGCAGAAAGAGCAGTTGCAGTCGCAGGGGGATGAGTGGGATTGATTTTGAGGGATGGTTTAATTTACGCTGCTTTTTAACGCGGTAAGGGGCAGAGCTCGAATGCAGGGGTTGCAGAAAGGTATTCCTTTGCATTTCCGCCTTCCCCCTTCCCACTTCCGCCTTCCCACTTCCCACTTCCGACTTCCGACTTCCGACTTCCGACTTCCCACCACTCACCACATGCCTCCAGTAAGTCCCTTCCGAAAAGTAATCTCCTGTGGCTGTATTCAGGACCGTCACGTCCGCCGGCTTGTCAGGGTCTACTGCATGTAAGTACAACAGGCACAGGGCTTCCAGTTCCACCAGGTTGCATTCCAGGGTGACTGTGCTCCCAGTGGCTATATTGCCTAGCCAATCGAAGTTGTTGCCGCTTTGTTTTCCACCTTGATTTCAAAGGTGGATGGTTTCGATAGGTTCTCAAACAGGCTTGAGGGGGATTCCATTGAGCTGAATTCCAGCATAAGGTAATAGATAGATTCATTTTCGAGCTTCGTGAACCCTGGAGTGTCTTAAATTGGGGTTCCGCAGTATGGTAAGGCTGTAAAAAATACCGCATCTCCGGAAAGCTGGCGGACTCCAGCGCTTCATGGTGTAAATGCCTATATTGGCATTGGTAAGGCTTTTCGCCTACCCTTTCGAGCTTGGGCAAGCTTATCGTTTTTAATGCATTGTTGTTAATGAAATTTATGGGCTGCGCTACCGAAACAAGGCCCGGTAGTACTGCTGTTTCTAAAACTTGGTTATTATCAATTTTCAACTTTTCTACTTCGGCTAATTGTCCCAGGCCTTCCAGGTTTTCCAGGCCGGTATTCTCTATTCTCAACTCGCCGTGTATCTTTTCTATGTTTTGAAAGGCTGAAAGGTTATTGACACTTGAGCCAATGTAGACATCGGCCCGACACGAGCAGCCGGGCATAGTTCAGAGTGTTATAGTGGTAATTTTTCTTTACTGGCCTTTATCTCTCCGGTATCGGTTTCTGTTACGCCACAAAATTCACATGCAAAATTAGCCCTTTGCCTTACTTCCTCCCGCATTTTTTTTAGAAATACTCATGCCGGCCGCTGCCTTGCCTGCTGTGATAATTGATGCAGCAACACCGCATTTTCATTCCGGATTTTCTCATTCTCCGAAGCTACTTCTTGTATTCTTCCGGTTAGCTTTACCAATTGCGCCAATGCTGCTTCTATCTGGGATTGCAAACCAACAAGCAGGCTTTCCTGAGTGGTTTGTTGCAGAGCCTCCGACTCCATTCTATCCTGTTGGGAATACCAATTCTCCAATTGCTGCTTTTCTTCCCCGGAAAGTTCTTTTCCCCGGGTGGCCTTGTCGTGAAGTTCACGCCTTTTATCGCCTGTTGTCATTTTCATTGACATTCTGTTTTCAGCTGAAAAACTCTTATTCTTGCTGTAGAAGCTTTTATCCCCCTTAATTTACGATAATTATTACTGCATTGGGGCTGATTTCTACATAGCTCTTCTCTGCCTCAAACTTTTCTTTCAAAAACTCAAGGTTTTTTTCAAGAATTCCAATAAGTTTTGAAGTCGAAATATTTCCAAGGCTGATCATTAGTAAACTTTTGGGAGACTGTTTCAGTAGATGGCTGTTCTTGAAATCATTGTCTTTTGACATCACGGTATAACCTTCCTTGTCAGCATAATCGGCTATCTTTTTGTCCTTGGTGTGCCAACTATCCAGAATGTCATTGATATGAATAGCATCGATTCCTTTTCCCTTGAAGAACCGGACAACTTTTCGGGCGATGTGTACATCGCAGAGCACCTTCATCAGGCTGCTGGTTTTATGGTTTGCCCGGATACCAGTAGCCTGGCATAGTTCAGAGAAGCTATAATGTCTTCTTTTTCCAGTTCGGGATGGTCCTCCAAAATCTCTTCGATTGTCATTTCTGAACCCAATAGGTCCAGAATGACTTCTACCGGCCAACGCATACCGCGAATGCAGGGTTTGCCATGGCAGATTTCCGGGTCGATCGTTATGCGGTCCAAGTGTTCCATTTTGATACAGCAATTTTATCTTCTGAAAGTAAGAATTTTATGATAAAACCAATCAAAATGGAAAGGAGTTTCTTTTCAGGAGCTTATAATTGTGCATCTATCAGCCGCCTGCCTCCTTGCTGCCTCCATCGGTTACAAAAAAGTGTCACTAGTTAGGCTGGATATTTACCACAAATAGCCCAAATCCCGTCCCCTTTTTCCTCCATCCAGCAGGGGGACAAAAGTCCCATTTTGTCTCCCCCCCGTACCCCCCGGTAACTAAAAACTTTTTTTCCCAAAACCCCAACCCATTGACATTTACCCTGTCACAGACGTATATTGGCTGTTTGCTAACGGGTAGCACGGAAAAATCCTTGAAACGGGTGCAAGGTTAAAGGCTTGAAGACAACCTAACATGGTAAGTTCCCTGCCCTCAACCTCAACCTTAACCTCAACCTTAACCTCAACCTCAACCTTAACCTCAACCTCAACCTCAACCTCAACCTTAACCTCAACCTCAACCTTAACCTCAACCTTAACCTTAACCTCAACCTTAACCTCAACCCATGGTTTCCTCCATCCCGCTACCCTCTCGCCAGCAACTGGACCTCCTCCTCTCCCGCGCCAACGCCAAATACCAGCTGATCGCCCTCCTGATGATGGACGCCGGGCTGCGGGTCACCGAAGTGGTGCGCCTGCAGGTGAAGCATGTGCGGCCGATGGAGCAGCTGCTGGTGGTGTTTAGCCTCAAGAAACGGGCGCATTCCAAGGATAAGTTTCGAAAGGTTCCCATTACGAGCCGGATCATCGAGGCGTATGCGAACTACCGCCGTAGGGCGAAGGGCGTGGATTGGAATGACCCGGAGGCTTTCCTCTTCCGCCTTCGGATCAGAGCAGCCAGCTTCACCTTTCTCGTAAGTCGGTCTACCGGCGGATTATGAAGTACTCGAATAATACGGTGAATCCGCACATGCTGCGGCATTACTACGCGACGCGGATGGCGAATAATGGGGAGGATATCCGGGTGGTGCAGAAGCTCCTGGGGCATAGTAGCCAGCAGGTGACGGAGCGTTACTTGCATGTGGATCAGCAGCGGCTGCGGCAGGCGGTGCGGGGATGGAACAGGAACGGAATGTCTTGCGGCGGTTGTGGCGACGGCTGCACCAGCGCCACCGGTGCTGGTGTTCCCGGCGCAGCGGGTATGACTGATTTCCATGTAGGTAAGGGGAATTGGAACGGTTGCACATCCTGTGCGAGAAGCGGGTGAATGTGCTGCTGCTGTACGCAGGGCATCGGCAAGTCGCATTTGCTGGATAATTATCATCGAGAGAAGATCATCCGCATGGACGACTTCCGGTCGCCGAAACAGACGCTGGGGACTGCTCCTGACGCTCTTCGACGGGGATAAGGATGAGGTGCTCCGCTTGCTGCTGGAGGTGGAGAAACGGAGGAACTGGAGCGGATCGCTACGAAGGAGAGCCTCAAACGGCTCTGCGAACTGGCGATCGGCGCTACCAGCAAGGAGTTCACCTTGGTGTTCGACGACCTGACCGACATCACCAAGTACGGGGTGAGCATCCTGGAGAAACTAAAAACCACTTCCATATCATCGCCGTACGCCGCATCAAGATCGAACACGCTACTTTCTTGTCTAACTTCGAGCGGATTGAAATCCAGCCCTCAGCCGCCCGGAATCCCTGGAGCTGGCGTCCCGCCTGGTCAGCCTTTCGCCGAACGCATCGAGGATTACGAGGCGTTCCTCAACCAGGTCTGGGAAAATACCCAGGGCATCCCCTCTTCGTGGTGGAACTGGTGGAGCGCCTGGGCAAAGAACCCATCGTTTCCTGGAGGCTCTGTAGGAGGTCCGTCACACCGCCTCCAAATCGGAAGTCGACTTCAGCATACCCCTGATCATCGCTTTCTCCTCCCTGATGGCGCTCCGCTACATGGGCAGCGAACTTACCACTCCGGCGCCTTCCGCCTCCTCGGCGGCGTCGCCCTGATCGTGGCATCTTCTCCGCAAGATCTTCCTGGCTTTGAAGCGAAGGTTTGTTTGACAGGCTGTATGAGGGATGACTCGTACTGAGGCCGCCAAACCGGTGGACTCCGGCATTAGCAGAGATTGACAGGTTTACTATGACGAAACTGCTCAACCGATTAGTCTCGTTAGAAATAGACCCGTACCTGAGAGCCCCCAAAGCGGTGGTGCCATTAGAGAATTTGGTTAATAGCTCTTAGCTCCATTTCCCCTAAAGCCCCTAAGCAAGCAGGGAAGTGAGCCACAAGAGTGGAAAACGGCTCCCCAAGCTTTTCTCCACTATTCGGGAAACCGTAAAGCCTTAAGAAACCTACGCGAACGGCTTTGCTTGCGCTACCGGGAAATGGAGCTTAGAGCTATCAAATGTCTCTACAGCCTTGATTTTTGTACCTTTGTGTCAAGACAAAAGGGCGAAATACTACATTGCATTGAACACCTGGCTCTAAACCTTTGAAAAACTGACAACAAGAGCAAAACCAAAGTAAAAAACTATGAGAACCCCCAACCACATCATCGGTATCGTCTTCACCGGCATCTGCTCCTCCCTCTCCGGCGTCAACCTCTTCGCCTCCCCCTGCAAACTGGCGTAGCCATCACCGCCTCCTCCTCCCCGACATCGACCACCCCAAGTCCTTAATCGGCACCCTCCTGAAACCCCTCCCTCACCATCAACCGCCGCTATACGCACCATTACAGCGGCGGACCTGATAATACTGACTATCGCATCATCGAAGACCGGCGCCAACAGCCTGGCGCTGGTCTTCTTCTTTGCCTACTTCTCCCACCTGATGCTGGACATGATGACGCTGCAAGGTGCCCCTACTCTACCCTATCACCAAGAACCCTTTTGTGATCCCCGGCAACCCGGGCTACCGCATCCGCACGGGCGACCTCCGGCGGAGCCGTGATGTTCTGCTTGTTCCTCTCGCTGGGGCTTTTCCTCCGCCCCCTCTTCGAGCATGGGTTCTGGACGTCCTACAACCGCCTGTTCGGCACGATGCAGCACCTCTACCTGGAGTTTCAGCGGTCGGAGGACTTGCTGGAGGTGCGGTACCGGGCGCATAAGGGAGCCTGAGTTGTCGGGAAAAGGCTATTGCCTGGAGGCGAAGCCGGCACGGGCAGTCCTGCCGAGGGGGATAGCCTGGTGGTGCTGGACCTGTCGGAATTGGTGGTCAAGGAGGTGGAGCCTACGCACACGGGACGGCAATTCTTCTTCCGGGAACACCGCTTCGTGGGCATCGGCGTAGATAGCCTCCAGCGCTTGGTGGGCAAACACATCGTCGCAAAACTGGATGTAGTGGCGGACAGCCCTTCCTGGTGACGGCAAACGGTGTTACTTCCGAACAACGCCGCTTTGAATCGGGCTTCCTGCTGGAACCCGTGTTCCACGAGTTGTTCGATTCAATAGAGGCAGAGGTATTCGTCTACGAGCCCAACCCCCGATTCCAGTCCTGCGGGAGCAGCTCCGCAGCCTCCGGCGGAGAACCTCAGCCGGTCAGAGGCTACAGCCCGCCACACTCAGCGCTTGGCGGAACTCGAAACCCAACTACTGAGGGAAAGGGATATGGTGGTCGCGAAGCCCTCTACCAACAGTTGGCAGAAGGGCGAAAACAGAAACTGCCACTACCGGATTTTCCTAAAACCACGAACTACAAGTAGAGATCGCCGCACTCGGAGAACCAGGAACAGGTACAACGCCCGCCAACTGGAAGCCACCGAGCGCCGCAACCGCCAAGCAGAACGGCAACCCGCAAAATTCACCGGCTATTTGACAACAGTTGAAATTGATGGATTATGAGAGGTGCGCCTACACTTCAAAGCACCGCCCCCAAACACCGCCTCATTTGGCGGTATCAGCCCGGCAGAAGACAGGATGGCGCCCGCAGGAGTTGACTCGCAGCACCTTTAAGACGCCAACGCGGTGGTCTCCGGCATTAGCAGGTTCGGCGTTAAGAAAGAGCTTTCACGCAGTGCCCGCACTGTATACTGTTTGAGCTTCGATGCCGCTGAGAATGGAAAACTATGGTACGGCAATCAATCCCGGTATAAGCAGATACCTGAACGAATTGGCGAGTTTATACAGTGCAACGAAGTGAAAGCTCTTTAGCCGACTCCGTCTGCCGAAGGCGACTACGTCGTCCAAAGTGAAGATGCGTAAGCCGGAGTTCTTTTGCCACTTTTTGCGGAAAAGAAAAGTGGGGACAAAGAAATCTAGAACCCCAAGCTATTGGAAACAAAACCAAATGAGCAAAAACCAAAACCAAAACATGAAAGCCCCCAACCACCAAATGTGCCATTTACCCCAAACAGCCATGTACTTCCAGAAAGCAAAGTATCTACTCCTCTGCTTCACAACAACCACCATCCACTCCCCAACCCCTCCCCGCTAGAAGCTCTACACCTCCATCGACAGCTTCTACGCCGCCGAAACCCACGCCCACCTCCTCGAATTCCAGGAAGACAAAAAGGAGAATGGCTGAAGTACCTACCCAACGTCAGTTTACATACACGGTAGCCGGCGCCCCCGCCCCAGCGTAAGCCTCAACACTGGAATCCTATACCAGGCGAAACGCGACAAACAGCGCAACGCCGCCCGCCGCCGCAGCATCGAAGAGAAGGGGCGCTGCGAGGCTGCACGTGCTCGGGGGCGGTGGCGAAGTTGTATGCAACTTACCTGTCCGAGTTGGAAGCGCTGGCGTTTCGCCGCGAGTTGCTGGTAAATCGATGAGCAGTTGTTCCGGATGGAGGAGGTCGGTACGAGCGAGGAGATCAGCCAGGCGACTTCCTGAAGGCGAAGCGGGGCTGGCTGCTGAAGCAACAGGAGGTAAGGGATCTGGAAATGGAGCTGGAGGTGCTGCGGCAAGAGATCCTGTTGGGGAGCTTCGGATGAGCCAGTAAGCTGTTTTGAGAACCTTTCCCTGTTCTGTTGGAGATAGGTCCTTAAACCTTACTGAATTTTTCCTTTCTGCCTTATTTTCCGTATTTTAAAACATGAAACAAGCGGCAGACACAATACCGCCTATTCTTGTTAGCAACCTCCCGGCTATCCAGGAACTTTGCCAAAAGTATAAGGTAAAGCACCTCTGGGTATTTGGTTCAGTGTTAGCAGGTGAGTTTAGGAGTGATTCAGACATAGATTTCCTCTACGAATTGGACAAGCCTGCTATTACAGAAGGAGAGTATTTATATAACCTGGATGTATAATTGCCGTATTTTAGAACTGTTCCCAGGGCGGAAACTGGATATGGTTCATTACCCAAGCCTGAAGAACCCTTACTTCATCGAAGAGGTAGAAGAAACGAAAGTCCTGTTGTATGAACAGAACCGAGAAGAAGTATCTGTATGATATTTCTGAATCCATCCGAATCATCTTTGATGATTACCTCAAAGGATTGATTCTTTTACCAGTATGAAGCTGACTTGAAGACGCAAGACGCCGTAGAAAGAAGGCTTATTATGATCATTGCCGAGGCAGTTTATAAAATGCGCCGTAAGGGAGTGAGCCTGCCGTCCGCTGATCAAATCATTAACCGAAGAAATACTATGGCTCATCAATATGATGAATACAACCCCAATGCGATTTGGGACAGTATTCACCGCGAACTCCCAAGCTTAAAAGCTGAAGCGGACCGCTTGTTAAAAGAATAAATTTAGTAGGCGCCTTCTCGCTCTTTGCTTTCTTCTTTCTCATCGCCAGCATATTCCCAAGAGCTACCCCATCTACACCTCCATCGACAGCTTCTACGCCGCCGAAACCCACGCCCACCTCCTCGAATTCCAGGAAGACAAAAAGGAGAATGGCTGAAGTACCTACCCAACGTCGGTCTTACATACACGGTAGCCGGCGCTCCCGCCCCAGCGTAAGCCTCAACACCGGAATCCTATACCAGGCGAAACGCGACAAACAGCGCAACGCCGCCCGGCGCCGCAGCATCGAAGAGAAGGGGGCGCTGCAGGCAGCCCGCGCCCGGGGAGCGGTGGCGAAGTTGTACGCTACCTACCTCCTGCGGTTGGAGGCGCTGAAATCCCACCGAGAGCTACTGGCCATCGATGAGCAGCTCTTTCGGATGGAAGTGGGCCGGTATGAGCGAGGGGAGATTAGCCCGGGGGATTTCCTGAAAGCGAAGCGAGGCTGGCTTTTGAAGCAACAGGGGGTGAGGGATATGGAACTGGAACTGGCGGTGCTGCGGCAGGAGATTCTGGTGGGGAGCTTCCGGGTTGGCAGGTAAGCAGGTATTGACGTAGCGTTACTTGCTCACCCAAAAGCATTGAACAGTTGATGACGATTATCATTGCCTGAAAGGCTATTGTGCAATATATTTAAAGTCCCCCTGATTCAATCTGCCGAAAGACTAATCCACTCTTTTTTTGAAATAATTCGCAGGCTAACTTTAAGGCAAGGGTGAAATCCAAATAGGCTCTTAACCAAACCCAAATAAACCAATACCATGATCCAGGCCTTAATAGCGGATACAGAACCTCAATCGGCAGAGGCTTTAAGGTTGCAATTAGAGGAGTATTGTCCCCAGGTAAGGGTCGGAAGTACTGCTTATTCCGGGCAAGACGCCTGCCAGATGATGCAGAAGAAGCACCCCCAACTCGTTTTTTTGCAAATGGGACTGGCCAGTGGAGAAGTGAATTGTTTATTAGAAGACCCTTCCTTCGACTTCGAGACGATCGTCCTATCCTCCGGGCCGAAGTTGAGTAACCATATCCTTCCCATAGAGGCCGGCAGCTACCTTTTCAAGCCGGTCCAGGCAGAGGCCCTGATCAACGCGGTGCAACATGCGCAGCACTGGATTCATTGGAAGGAGGAACAGCGGAAGAACCAGGAATTGCTGGATCGGTTCCTCCATCAGCGCCCTGAAAATGATATTATCGGCATACCGACAATGGAAGGGATGGACTTTCTGAAAATTGGGGAGATCCTGCGCTGCGAAGGCCTGCAGCGCTTTACCCGCATTGTGACGACGGAAGGTAAAGGGATCATCAGCTCTTATCATATCGGCGTTTTCCGGGACTTGCTCGAAAACCAGGGCTTTTTCTCTCCGCATAAATCTCACCTGGTCAACTTGCAGTACATTCGGAAATTGCTCCGGGAAGGTACTCTGGTCATGCGCGACGGTTCAACGGTGCCGGTGGCCCGGCGGCGGCGGCTGGCTTTCCTGGAGCAGATTAAACATTTGTAAGCAAACAACGATGCATTTACGAATCTTCACAACCCTTGGTTCGGGCAGGATACCGATCGTTAACCAAGGGCTGCCATTCGTCGGATGGGTATTGGCCAATTGGTGAAAAAGGTAGACCTTAAAATGGGGAATACTATACTAAATGGCAACCTGATTTTCCAAAATTAAAAGCATCTAACCATGAACGCTTTATTCCTTTCCGCAAACAATTCGATGCATTTCGCCTGGTACGACGACAATAGGGTAAGCGTCGGCTCCATTTCCAGCCATTGGAAAAAAAGGCCGCCCTACCAGTTCGATCTCAAACCTTTCAAGGGCAAGCCTCTAAAAATTCAGGATCTGCTTAGCATTTCTTCCAACGACTCCTTGCATTTCGCCTGGTACCTGGAGCGGATTCCCAAAGGAGATCCCGACTATCTCTTGTGGGTTTGCGCCGGGCCCAGTAATCATCTGGGCGCCAAGCGCGACTGGTACCCATCGCAACTCCCCCGGGGCGCCCACCCGGAAAACCTCCTGTTTATCACCAGCAACAATGATATACACTTTGCCTGGTTCAGAAAAGAGGAAGAGCTCTGGGTAGGCCGCGGGACCAGTGATAACCTGGGCAATAAAGATGTACATCACTGCCTCTTGCCGCCGGATGTGAAGATCGAGCATATCCTTTACCTGGCTTCCAACGATAAAGAGCATTTCGCCTTCCTCAGGAATGGCGCCTACCTGGCCGGAAAGAGCGACCGCCTGGGAAGAGTGCGCAAAGGGGGCGTATATGATTTGGCGGAGTTGAAGGATACGATGAAGGTTGGAGAGTAGCTTATCTAAAAATCGATTCCTTATGCGTACCCAGGTTCACCAGCCCACACAGCAAAAAGTGAGCAAAGCCGCTAAAGTGCCGACCTCGCCCCGGATTAAAGCCCGGGGAACGAATTGGCCGGCCGCTTCGGTTTGGTTGCGGCCAGAGAATATGGTATATCCTGGCGTCTCGCCCTTTCCTTCCATCCAAGCCAAGCTGACCATCGGCCAACCCGGCGACCGGTATGAACAGGAAGCCGACCGGATCGCCGATCAGGTGGTGAGGGAAATCGGAAAGGGAAAATTGAGTCCCGTCAAGCCAGAACGGGACGAAATCCCACATCGAAGGTCGGGATCGGAAGTTGAGCCCGCAGGGCGAAATCCCGTACCGACTGTAAAGGAGGTCGGGATCGGAAGTAGCACTACAGGACAAAATCTTGAAACAGATCGGGAGACAGGAAGCCATCAGGGACTGGCAACCACCGTGCAACGCCAATGCGGGGAGTGCGAGGAAAAGGAGAAAGAAAAAAACCTGCAAACCAAGCCCCCGGCCGCTGGGATTACCCCCCTGGTGCAACGACAGAACGAACCCGGCGCAAGGGAAGAAGAGGAACCCTCTGGCGAAGCGTCCGAAGCGGAAGAAACGGTACAGGAAAAAGCGGACTCAACGTTCCCGATACAGCGGCAGGGGGGAGAAGGGGAAGATACCTCCGAGCCGGAAGAACAAGAAGAGCCGGCATCGTTGCAAACAAAGGCCGAAGGCCCGTGCGCCCGCCCTGCAAGCCCCTCGCTCACGGCGCGCCTGCAGGCTACGAAAGGGAGCGGACAGCACCTCTCCGCCCATACCCGCGCGCAAATGGAAGGCGCCTTCGGCGCTGACTTGAGCGGGGTGCGCATCCACACCGATGGCGCGGCGGTGGGCATGAACCGCGACCTGCGGGCGCAGGCATTTACGCATGGGCGGGATATTTACTTTGGCTCAGGGAAATTTCAGCCGGAGACGACGGAGGGGAGGAGGTTGCTGGCGCATGAGTTGGTGCATGTGGGGCAGCAGGGGGGGGGTACACTATTCGACAACTCCAAAGTTAGAGGGGAAAAAGGCAAATTCGTTTCACTAAGGCAAGCTAAAAATTTTTCTAACAATTCGTTATTGTTACAAAGGAAAATACTAATTAGGGAGACCCATAGAAGAAAAAAGGTTTGGAAAGAATGGAGTGAAGCAAAGGTGAGAAGATATGTTTTAGAAAACTGTTCCCGGTGGTTGTTTGCTCAACAAAAATGTAAAAATCTGAATATATGCAAATTTAGGGTTTATCAATTAATATATGCGCCTCATGTATATTATTGGGTTATCCGAAAAGACAAAATGAAATTCAAAAGCCGAAATAATTTCAAAAGACAGCTTAAAAAATTGACAAAATCAATTGGTGTAAAATTAAAATCTGTTTTTATTTATAGATTCCGAATCAAAGCGCATAAGAAAGGCTTTAATATTTCTAATGGCGAATCATTTTTGATAAGTATTTTGCGAAAATGTAAAGGAAGAGATGAATGTAGCGTAGGCCATTCCTGGATCAGCCTTGAAAAAATTAACCCTGTGACGAGAAAAAAAGTTTATCACTTGGAAGGTGGTCATAGTGGAGAAAAAGGGATTGATCCTGGTGTAAAGAAAGCCTATCGCTTCTATGCAACTGGATTGAGAGAATTAATAAAGAGACAGATTCTGGGCTGGGGTTCCCCAATTGGTATGGGTAAACTTGCCGATCCGGAAAACCCCGTTGCTTGGCTACGCCATATCTATAATGACGGAAGATGGCTTTCCGGTGGAGGTGGTTATAGTAACAGGTTGAATATAAAGCCTTGGATACTTTCTAACGACAAAGGAGAACATTTAGAAAAAGAAATTAATGCATTTAAAGGAAGTGCCAGAGTGAAAAAGTATGGATTGACCGGTTTTCAATGTACAAGTACTGCTGCATTTTTTGCCAGTAAGGTTGGCATTTTTGTCGATCCGACAATCAACTTAACATTTCCAAAAACAACTGCTTCCAGCAGAATCCTCAACTCCATGGTGATTGGAGAAATACGAACTGATTTAAGAAGATTTAAGAGAAGGGGGAAACTGAATTGGTTTGAGAGGCGAGCCATTAGAAAAATAGAACAAAAGTTGCCTGCCCTGCGAAGACAAGGAATTGTTTTATGGACAGATAGTATGTATTCTA
>JACJYN010000045.1 GCA_020636095.1 Lewinellaceae bacterium | reverse complement strand
ACCATATCAACTAAATAGCTAAGTCTGCAGAGCGAAGGCTTTGTAAGTCTCATGAAAATTTATCTAGGTCTATTTTCCCAATAAACCCCAAAATCAGAAAAATTGTGCAGGCTAACGGCAATATTACGGGTAGTAATGTTCTAAAAAAATTTGGAGAGCTATCAACTCCCTCAATCTCAACATAGTTTGGAAAATGTTTATTATACATAACCATAATGGGATCACCTTCTTTAAACTTAAATGCAGTTTTGACGCTTCTTTCTCGTTTTCTATCCACTCCTTCTGACAAAAAGCTATACCTTACTTTGTAATACCCTTCTCCGACTTCCTGAACATTTTCAACTTTCCCCTGAACTTCAGTATGTTCTAGCCTAAAATACCAATATGGCAAATTCAGATTAATAAAATAGCTCATAATGAAAATCATTATAAATAGTAAAGCTATCATAACGATTCGACTTGTATTATCTGTTTTCATCTCCAACATTTTCATCTACTCTAGAGGTAACAGTTTGTACTCCAGCTTCAATTGATACTACAGAACCAGATTGGATAGTTACTTTAACCGTTGATAGCTGACCAGTTCTGCTTTTCATGACTTCTTTAGCAGTTGCATTGGCTGCTCTCCGTGCTCCTTTAGTGGAAATATTTGGATCTTTTTTCAAAGTCTTTCTAATGTTCTTTTTTAGCTCTCGCAAAGCAGATTTATTAACCCTAGATTTTATCGCGCCTTCAACAGCATCATTAACAAAATTACCAGCACCTGCACTTAATATATTTGCAGGAATACCTATTAAGGCATCTGTAACCACTTCATCTCCTGAAATGCTTTCTCTTTCCCCCAAACCTATTTCTAAACCTTGAACTGCAAGGCTGGAAGCTGCTCCTCCAATACCACCTGCAGCTCCAGTCGCTAAAACTGCGCTTCCTCCGGTCAGGCCAACACCACCAATAAGCCCAGCACCAGAGCCAACTACAAACCCGCCAACTGCACCACCAAGTGCGCCTTTTCCAGCTCCCTTTAATTTTTGCTTCAAAGTACCTTTAGAGTATGTTTGGATGTTAATTCTTTGGCTACATACTTATTTGATGATATTTCGTTGCTTCTTTTGTCCGTACCTTTCAGGTACGAACTGCAAAAAGCGCCTCATCTCATCAAATAATTGACTCTTCTCGCCATCAAACCCGGCCTCCAAACATACTCTTAGTTGTGAAAAATCCAACCACTCCACCTACTGCACCTCCGACAGCAGCCCCAATTCCCCCTGTAATAAGCGGAACAGGCAGCTGTCCGTCTGGGTCAATATTGGTTATTGGATTATTGTAAGAGCAATGGTAAGGAGACCAACTCACAACATTCGGGTGGTCTGCCGCCGGATCCACCGCTGTCCACCTCCCAATCGCCCCATCATACCACCTTGCCCCATAATCCATGAGGTTGATCTCATAATCCCCATTCAGCTCCTTCCCATTATACAGGTACTTATTCTTCCCGAAGCTACGTTCGGGCTTCCGCCTGCGTCCGTCATCAAAGGCTTTGGTCGCCAGAGACTGAAGCAACGGCCAAGCCAAATAAGTTAATCCAACAATTGTGTTGAAAATATATATAGAGCAATCGATCCAATAACAATCATGATACTGATTACAGGAGAGGTTTGTTTAATTTTTGGTTTTGATTTATGGTCAATTTTTTCCATCTAAAGAACAATAAATAGTTAATCAAAAGGAAAATTACATACATTATTAATCCTCTTAAGGTGGTAAAGCTAAAAGTAGGAAAAATAAATGTGCAAGAGAAAAGAAGCAGAAGACTTCACAACAGCTTAATGCTGCAATTGAATAAACATCTGGTGACTTTTCTCCAGGAAATATTTTTTATATAGAAATTGAAAAAACTTGAGTAAATACTGATATACACCTCCATGGTTGCTTTAATTAGCCGGTTTTTAATTTACCTTTTTCACTTCTTAAATAAATTGCGCGGGATGAATCCGCCAGGATGAAAATTTAAAGAATGATCAATCTTTTGTTGCGGAGTAAATTGTCTATAGTTGGAAATGCCTGTCTTCACCATAAAATAATAAAACGTGAGCCCAAATCCTCCTGGCGCGAAAGAAGCTATTCCTGCTGAGGTGTCTGCTATTTTCCATCCAACAGATTGATCAGAAAGCCAAGCATTTCCAATTCCGACTATTGTTAGTGGGGCTCCAACTGCACCGGTAAACCGCCCTAAATTCCAAACAGCTTTTCCTTTAACCATATATCTCAATCTGAGGAAATCATATTTGGTGGGAGCATAACCAACTGTACCTGTTAATAGACCTACTTCTAATATAACCAGATACCTGTAGCGAGTAACTTCCTGCCATAACCTCTGTAGCTGTTAGGAGATTTGCGTATTCATTTGGTAGAGATGTATATTTTTTCAAGGTTAAACAAATTATTCTCTTTTGGAACCCCAACTGCTTAGAATAATTAAACTCAAATTCAGGACAGCAATCGCTATTCTCCTCTCCTCCATCTTGATCTCCTCCATTTGAAGGTCCATTGCCACTTAATGGAGGAGTAGATAATCCATACTCGGCATCTCTCTGAGTCTGCCAAATATCGTATGCCGCTTTTCTTCTGTCATACCTTTCATCCTTTTCCTCTGCACTTAGCCCCAAAGGGTCAATTAACCTGATCGGATTACCGTGAACATAGTTAAAAGCGCTCCATGACGGAGTTTTCTCCGCCAGCGGGTCCACAGCATTCCACCTCCCGATACTTGGGTCATACCACCTCGCCCCATAATCCATGAGGTTGATCTCATAATCCCCATTCAGTTCCTTGCCATTATACAGGTACTTATTCTCCGGCGCCACCGTCTCATACCAGGGCCCCAGGTGGTTCATGCCAAACGGATAATAGTGGCTTTTCCCGGCGATAAATGCCGGGACTTCTGCTCTTTGACCGCCATAGCCTCTGGCGACGGCGGTGCGCTCCAGCCTGCGTAATCTCCAGCTCATTCAGCGGCGTAGCCGAGTCGTCTTCTCCCAGGCCCACGATGCCGTCCTGGTTGAAGTCGGAGAAAACGAGCCGCGCGAGTGAAGAATAGGGCCCCTTCCCCATTCTTCACTGGATGGTCCTGATGAAAATACTCCGCCCGGTACCTGATGATCGTGCCCCCTGTATACTCGGCCACCATGCGCCCATCCGGGGCATAAATGGCCTCCAGTTTCCCATCGAGGTACTCGATGCCGGAGGCGTAGCTCGTCGTTCCGAACTCCCCGTACTTGAGCTTGCTTGGAGGTGGTGCTTTTGAAGCGAAAATGACAGGTTTGGGGTTCTCGCGAGGCTTCCCGCCATTCGGCGGGACAGGCTATTTTTGAGCGCGTAGCAGCGCTACGGGCGAGGAAATAGATGAAGCGAGGTTCCCAACCCTGTCATTTGCAGCCAAAATGACTACCTGCAAGCAAGCTCTAAAACCACTTGCGGCCCGTAGCGTCGTAAACCAGCCTCATTTGGTAGATCTCGGAAGGTAAATTAAGGAAATTGGTGAGAATTGCTGGCATCTTCACTGCGGACAGGAGGCTTGCCTGGCCGCAAAAGGACGAGTTTATCCGGTCACGCTACCTCAGTCCGCGTGCGATGAGCCTCTTTGCCTCTGGGGTTTCGGCGGATCGGTAACCCCGCAGCGAGCCAAGTGGGGTTGGTTTTGATGAAGAAGGGGGGTAGGGCAACGGCGTGGTATGGCTTTCTCAGGGGTCAGCCTTTAACCCGGCGCTCGATAGATTCCTGGCTTCGGTTGCTGTGGGTAATTTCAACAACGGATACGATGAGCTTTTCGTCGTTGATGGAGTAGATGATTCGGTAGTCCCATTTTAGCACTCTGCGGTATATTTGCTGCCCGTCGCAGAGGTAGTGTTCCTTTTCGTGAGACTCTGGGAAACGCGCCAGGCTCTTTATGGTTTTTCCTACTGCCCGGCGAACTTTTACCGCCATTTCGGCAGAAGCTTCCTGTTCGATGCGGCTACTGATCCTGCGTAAACTATTCTGAGCCATTGGGTCACGACAACCTTGTAGGTTACCATTTTTCCATTTCTTTTTCCAGGTCCTCGATCGTGATGTACTCTCCTCGTTCTACCCCCTCCAGCTGTTCTTTGAACAGTTTCCTCAGCTACACTCGCATAAAGAGGAACGCCGTCAACATCATAGCCGATAATAGGGTCTTCATGCTCGCGCACATAAGCATCCAACATGGAATGGACCACTTTGAGAAAGCTTTCATCCTGTACTTTTTCCAGATAGGACTGGATCTCGGCTCTGATTTCTACCGCACTCATGATCATTAGTTTTTGTAAATATAAAGATAACGGTTTCTCTGGATTATCGTTTCTCCCCAGGCGGTATTTGTGGAGGGCAGTGGTACGTATATGTTAGGCTGCGTTGTTCACAGCTGCTTGGCTTGCCGGGGGGCTCCTGGACGGGTTGCCTGACGGTAATACTTTCCAGATAGGGCAGGAGCCCTGTACCTTGGTAGTGTACGACGATACGTCGTAACGAACTGTACCAACAAGTGGGGCGCAAGCGGGGTTGTGATTCCTGACCGCGCTGCCGGGCGTGATAAATGTAATCCGCTGCGGCGGATTGCCCATAATTCATTTCTTTTCTTTTGATGGATAGTCTATTATTACAATGCTATCATTCTCCTTTAATATATTATCCATCATTACTCTATTTAGCTTATGTTGAACCACCTTCACTTTTGACTGAAAATTAATTGGTTTTTCAGCTAAGGAAAAAGAATAAATATGTAATTCTTCTTTAATCACTTTGTAGAGAATGGGAAGATTACCTGAATAAATATAATCCGAAGTTTTGGAGTGTTTATTGAAGTCTTTTTTTTGAGTACTTAGGCTAATCCTTGTATGATTCGCACTAATTCCCCATATTTCCAACTTAAAGAATAAGCTATCCTTATTTATTTTAAGAGGATAATATTCTTCATAAACTTCAAATAATTTCTCATTTGGTGATCTACATCCATTGATACAAAATACCAACCATAAAGAAATTAGAGATAGGTAAAAAAATTGCATCTTGAAAAAATTAAAACCCTCTGGATTTCTTTCTGCCTCCATCGGTAGTTCGTTTTCCATGTTCATATACACCGCTCGGTCACCAGAGGTGAAAATGTCAAGCGGCTTCAAGGAGCTGGAATTTAAGGTTCATCAATTCGTCGATTTCATTTTCGTGCAGCCCTTCATTGACTTCGTCAATGAAGTTGTCAATGGCTTCAACGAAGGACTCTTTAGTGGGGTAATGAAAGCCAGCCAAAACTTTCTTTTTGAGATATTTCCAAAACCGTTCGATCAGGTTCAGGTTAGGCGAATATGGGGGCAGGAATACCAGGTGAACCCGGTATTTCCTGGCGGCCTTAGCCACCAATTTGCACCTTTGATAGCGGGCATTGTCCAAAACCAGGTATATGCTCCTGCCCGGCAGTTCTTCGCGAAGGAAGCCAATGAGCTCGACAACCGTTGTGGCTTTGATATAATCAGTTGTGCTGATGCTGTACAATTCATGCGTGGTAGCGTGCATAGCTCCCAGGATGTTCACTCGCTGGCGGCCGCTTGACGTCCTTACTGAGATGGGCTTCTCGCTCCATACATGGTACTGTTGTGAAAGCCTTGCACGGGGTGTGCCGCATCGACAAAAACACATCCGCCACTCCTCGTGTGGCTTTGTCCAGCAAGGGTTCAACTCCTGCTCAAGGAAAGCTGCCTGCTTGGCGGTAGCTCTTTGATAGGCAGCTTCCCTCCAGGCAGAGGGCGGAACTTGCGATAGCGGAACTTGAGCACGTGCTTGACAAATTTGCGCACTTGGCTCATTCCACGCTCCAAGCCGGTAAGCTGCTTGATCCGTTTGCGCGCCTCGCTGGCACAACGAGGCGGATCCTTGTCAAAATCTGTCTTGATCTTGTCGGCATAGTTCACTAAATCGCTGGAAGGGCGGTAGCATTCTACTGCCAGCAGCCCGGCCCGCCCCCGTTCCATATAGGTATTTCGTCCAGCGGGTAACCGAATTGGGGTGCACGTCAGCTACCTCGGCACAGGTACTACCGAAGCCCCTTACCCGAAGATATAGTACATGCATGCGTTGGCGGATTAGTGGTGAACAACCGTACTTTTTGTAGTACCTTGCATGTTCATAGTCAGCTTCGTTGATTATCGGAGAGTACATATTTTATAGGTTTAGTCACCCACAAGATAGGTACTCTCCAACTTTTCACCTCTGGTGACCGCGCTTAGTATAGCCTTTTTTACTCATTCTATATTGATACATGAGTTCACCATATGCAGGTGGGGTACCAGCAGTAGCTCCCATATAATACCGAAGTAGTTGGAACTTGTTTAATTTACCTTCCTTGTGTAGAGCTCCTGCCATCCTTTGAAAGGCATTAAAGGAAACTCCAATTTTTCCCATGACAGAGTGAGTTGCCGCATTGAACCCTGCTAAATAATTGCCGGTAGATCTTGCGGTTGCATACTTTCCATTAAGTAGTCTTCCTTTGTTTCGATTGTCATCATCTTTTTATATCTAACTTCCCTCCTGTACCAGAAGCTTGTGCAACTTCAATTAAATCCATTCCCTCGGCATTTTCAAAACTTTCTTGTAGAATTGGCTCCCATGATTCACCAAACGCAATGACATGATTAGTGAAAACACTTCCGTCGTCTGGATTGATGAATTCATTCCAATATTCAGTGGCTCCCATCAATTTGCCATCAGTAACATTCAACTCTGTGCCATCATAATCATTAGCAGATATGTTATGCTTGTAGAGACCCTAAATTATCATCATTATATACTGCAATAATATTGCCCAAACTGTCGGTATGAGTACTTGTTCCATCTGGATCAAAATACTTGATGGGATTACCCAAAACGTATTGGTAGGGTGTCCAGGAATAGTATGCCTCCGCCAGCGGATCCACCGCCGTCCACCTCCCGATCGCCCCATCATACCACCGCGCCCCATAATCCATGAGGTTGATCTCATAATCCCCATTCAGCTCCTTGCCATTATACAGGTACTTGTTCTCCGGCGCCACTGTCTCATACCACGGCCCCAGGTGGTTCATGCCAAACGGATAATAGTGGCTTTCCTGAGTGATCTCCAGTTCATTCAAGGGCGTCGCCGGATCATCCTCCTCCAGGTCCACAATACCATTTTGGTTGAAGTCGGAGAACACAAGCCGGGTGTTACCAAGATGATCCTGATGAAAATACTCCGCCCGGTACCTTGTTATTTGCCCGCCAGCGTACTCCGCCACCATACGGCCGTCCGGGGCGTAGATGGCTTCCAGTTTCCCATCGAGGTACTCGATGCCCGAGGCGTAGCTCGTGGTGCCGAACTCCCCGTACTTGAACCACTTGCGGCGTAGCAGCGTAGCGTCGTAAACCAGCCTCATTTGGTGATCTCGGAAACCAAGGTAATATATAAGAATGCGATGGGAATTCCATTACTGGCCTCCAAATGGCAGATTTCCCCTCGCTCGGCGTTAAATTTTTCGCTCCCGCTATCAATTAGCGGGACCCGCATCTCCCGCTCAAAAAGAGCGGGGCAAAATTTGCCTTGATCGAGGTAAAATCTACTCATTTTCGGCTCAGCATGGAAATCCCATCGCATTCTAAGGAAATTGTACTGCATTGACAAGCCTTTGTCCGCATCATATTCAAGATTACCGTTGGCATCATATTGATAGGGAATATTCTGCCCGCCGATAGGCCTGCCAGGAACAAACCCATATTGCCGGGAATCGGTAGGTGCACTATCTTCAACCAGCAGCAGGTGGTTACTGCCATCTGTAGCATAAGTCATTGAAAGGCCATCAATCTCTTTAGGCTCAAAGCAATTGACAGCCGTCACCATCCCCATTCGCCTGATGTTTTGGATGTTGCCTACGGCATCGTAGCCAATACTCGGCACGGAATACTCATCAGACGGCACCGAAGTGATCACCGGCCCTGAGAAAGACACCAGCGTAGAACTTTTCTGCAGGTATCCGTACATACCCGACGTCACCCGGTTGAGCGGGTCGTAGGTGTAAGTATAGTACTTTGGCGCCCGGTTGGTTATCTTCCAGTGCAGTTCCTTGATATTGCCGTTGCGTTCATATTCCTGGAACTTCATGGCAAACAAGGGGCGGCGCGAAGTAACCACCACGTTGATCTCCTCATCAGGCGAATTCAGCACCAGCTCGTCCAGTATCGTGTAGGGGCCGTCGAGCTGGTTCAGCAAGCCTTCGCCGAGGATGTACATCATAGAGCCATCGCAGAGTTGAACCAGGTAGATGGTGAGCGGAAACGGCATAGAACAAAGGCCCGTATTACACATCTCACTATGGATCAGGGCAACCGACTCCTCCTGCTCCTGCCTATCCACCTCCGTACAAACAGGAGGCGCCGGCGTACACTCTTCAGACGGCGGGGTCATTCACACTGTGCCGTTTGTTGCGGCACCGGAAGGAACTGGACAAAAAAGTAAGTTGTCAGCGAGCAGATGTGAGCTACCGCAAAGTAAGCAAGGCCCCTTAATGCCTCTCTTTGACAGAAAGCCTTATGGCTAAAGTATCCGAATATTCAATTGCCCCCTTCTCATCCATCACGTGCATTGAATACTTTACTGAATATGTTCCCTGTTCTTTGGATTCGAATGAAAAATGATATGCATCTGTGTTCCTTTCTTCAGTTTTTCTTAGATCACCTGATTCTGTTTCCAACAAATCCCCATTTTTATCTAATATTTTAACATTCAATCTTGATTGCCATCCGGGGGGAACTCCTAGGTATATCTTTGAATAAAAACCTTCACCAATGTCTAATTCATCCTGATCGTAATAGATATTGCCAAGTTCTCCTTCCACTACTGACTCTGAGCCTTCGAAGGAAACCTTACCCAATAAGCCATCCAAACTATAGAACTTATACCATTCAAAGTGGCCGTTTTTATTGAACTTTAGTTGACCTCCAAAAAGTTTTCCATTCAAATAATTCTCAATCATATTAAGATGGAGCCCATCAGGCTTCTGTTCATACCACAGCCAGGTACTATCTTTTTTCCCGTCTTCAACCTTGCCCAAATATCTTGGTTCACCATTTTCAAAAAAACCTCTAGCTATTCCGTTTTCTTTTCCATCGATAAAGAAGTTTTCATATTTCACTTTCCCATTTTGATAATAAGAAACAAAAACCCCATTGGGCACCGTATCAGCATTGAACATTTGTTCTTCCCTCAAGCTGCCATCCTCGTAAAATGTCCTGGCAAATATTGTATCACCATTCTCAGACTTAAAAAGTTGGGTATCACCATTTCCAGATTTTCCACATGATGAGATGAGCCCAAATAACAGAAATAGCTTACATGAGAAACTAATCCTTTTCATCTTCCTTTATTTTTTGAAAAGTACCCTCTCCGTTGATCCTGTCGATATGAGAACTATCTTGGCGATTTTTTCAGAAGCGCTTAATTCATATCTTTCCAGTCTGTCTCCAGTGTCAACATTATGGACTATCTCTAACCGCCCTCTTGTACCATATTTTTCCGGATTGGCGTAGACAGAATATAGATGATTGTAACCTCCTTTCGAGGGCTTCAAAACTTCACTGGATTGAACGATGAAATTTTCTCCTTTAGAATTTTTCCCTATTTGAGTGATGGCTAGAACCTTTTGCAATCCATGCAAATCAATGTGCCCCACCGGCTCATTCTCCGCATAATTGCAAGTACTCACCCACGGAAACTCCTCCGCAATCGGATCCACCGCCGTCCACCTGCCCAATGCCCCATCATACCACCTGGCCCCATAATCCATCAGCTTTATCCCATAATCCTCACTAAACTCCTTGCCATTATACAGGTACTTATTCTTTTTCGGGAAAAAGTATGGCTTTAAAAGCCGGAAGATCTACTACTTTTACTGTAGGAAAAGGGATGGAATCCAAAACCCGGAAGTGTTTGTCATGGGAGACCAGATAGTTGGCGTTCGCCGAGATGGCCAGGTCGGCAAACTTATTGTCGTCCGGGTCTGCTTCGATTAAGGCCCATTTGAAATAGGGCTCGGTAAAAACGACATTTGAGGCGGTCGACAAAATCTTCAGTACCAGGTCAGCGGTTTTGGGAGAATAGAACGCAGCAAGCTGCTCCTCATATTCGGTAAGGATCTCATTGCTTACCAGCCAATCGAACATTCCCTGCGAAAAAGCCCCTCATACAGCCAATACTGGGGTTTTTCCGGGGATAGAAACGATGAGGCAGTTGGTATCGATGACTACTTTCACTTCGATGTCCGTTGCTGCCGGTTCAGGCGTTCCTCAAAATCCTTTGGAGAAATATTCTTTTCTTCGATCACCCTTTGTACCTCGCCCTGAAGGGCATGCTCGTAATAATCCAGCAGAAGCCGGCGAATAGCCTCCACTTCATCGGTGGACATCTCCCGGCTGAACAGGCGCAACAAGGTTAGCTGAATGTCATTCAATGGAGGCTGTTCGGTAGAAGGCATGGCGTTAATATTTTTATTCACTGTTTCAACGCACCGGGCAAATTTAAAGTTTCAGCCGGGGGCGGTTGTAACAAATCTAAGGAAAGAAACGGAAAACGGGAAAGATTGGCCATCCCTTCTCGGTTGAAGCAGCCCTGGTGATCAGCGCTTTAAGCGCACTTGCGGCCGGTGGTGCCAGAGGCCAGGCACATTTGCAGGATTGAATTAAGAGAGGTGAGGAGTAGGTATTATCATTCAAGGGCTTTTCTCACAAAGCCTGTACCTGGTACGTTTCAGCTATTGCTCGGATTGTTTGTCCAGTTCTTCGGCACTGATCCCGGAGCCGGCCCGGGCGGCGGTGGCAACTGCGGCTTCTGCCTGCTCTACAAAGGCGGAAGCACTGACGCCGGAGCCATCCGTTTCATAGCCCACGACAGGCTCCGTTTCCTGTTCCCTGATATAGGTGTCCAGCATGGAATGGACTACCCTGAGGAAACGTTCATCTTCGACAAGGCCCAGGCAGCGGTCAATCTCGGCTCTGATTTCTGCGGCGCTCATAAGCATGATTTTTCATTGCAGATACATAAAGTTAACGGTTTTCTCCGGATTATCGTTTCTCGCCAGGGGGGACGCTCACTTTACTTTATTTTCAAATTCACATTTAATCGCTTCTTCTGTTCTAAAAACTCTTCATGCCCTAACGGTCCGGCTATTGACAACTGGATTATACTGTCACAACTCACCTTTGAGCAATCTATCCCTTCAAGATTAAACTCTTTGCTGATTATCCAGTACTGCTCTGGCCGCTCTTTGTCCAGTAGTCTAATGGATTTTGCCACAATCCATTGGTCATTGGATTTTGCAGCTTCGATATATTCATTGTATCTGCCTTCATGATAGTGTTCTTCGTATTTCGGAATAATGTACTGCCCTCCACGGCAGCATCCACTAATTTCGTCCCTGCCTATACATCGGATAATTATTCTATCCTCAAGTCTATCGCCCTCCAACAGAACAAGGTTGTTTCCAAGTTCGTGGGCACCCTCAAAATCACAAACATTATCACATGAACGGAACAGAACCGTTCCAAAAAACAAAAAGAATATGGCATACTTCATCAGTCCATTTTTTTATTGCCTTTGGTGCTTCTTGTAATATGCCTCGTTTACTTTATTGGCATGTTCAGTCGCACCTGGAGCATTAGGGAATGTTGGTTCATAAGGCCTGTTCAATGTGCCTCTACCATAGTAAGACGCTCTAAATCCATGTGTGTCATTGAGGCCAGTCCTCGCTCGCTCCGCATTGATGAAGGCACGTCTCTTTGCGCTTCCCCCTCTGTTCCAATCGTAATCAGTTGCAGGATTATTGACGATGGATACCTCACGAGTAGCTTTCTCGTGTAAAATCATATCTACCCTGCCTAATGCATATACGGTCGCCCTGATATTTGAATTTCCAACTGCAGCCTGTAAGTTGTATTCGGTAAACAAATTTTGAGGATTCGCTTCCCCTACATTCACAAAATCAGAAATGTATAGGTCCCCAAAATCTAATTTTGAAGCGTCGATATACAATGTATTATCTGCCGTCGGATCAACCAAAGCTCCAGGGTTTGCCCTCGCCCATTCTATGCCTTCAGATACAGTAACAAATCCGTCATAATCAGGCCGGCTTGAAAGCCCCGAAAAGTGAGATGCCATTGCTGACTGTGCGCCTTCACTCATTACACTTGTACCTAAATTGGATGCCAATGCTTGATTGTGAGACATTCCCTGAGTAAAATTAGATGCGTTCATCACGATTGCATCCCCCTGCAAACCCCTATCATCTGTTCCCAGAAAATTACCACCTGTATCATAAATTGGATTATCCAAAGCCCCTGTTGGGTCAATCCGAAGGATAGGGTTGTTCTGGACATAATTGTACGGCGTCATCCAGCTTCTTTCTTCTGCCAGCGGGTCCACCGCCGTAAACCTTCCCACCGCCGGATCATACCACCGCGCCCCGTACTCGTAGAGGTTGATCTCGTAGTCGGCATTCAGCTCCTTGCCATTGGTACTTGTTCTCCGGAGCTACCGTCTCATACCAAGGGCCCAAGTGATTCATGCCGAACGGAGTTCCATGCTTTCAATGGCGCCATTGTTTTAGAACCCTAGGCACCACTGCTGAAGTACTCATTTGGTCATAAGAACTGCTGCCACAAATAAGACACCTGATGCCACTAACGTATAAACAAAATAGCGATAGTACTTTTTCAGTTCCTGCTCTTCTGTTTGCTCGATAAACTTCAACAACTCCTCCTTACTTGCCGAAAGGAAGTGTATGATTGGATAAAATAGCATGAAAAACAAAAAGGAGGAAAGCTTACCATTTGGCAGAAATTGGCGAGACTCCACATTCATAAAATCGCTTATTGTACCAACAATGAACACCCCTAATATAACTAAAGGTGCTGTTAGAGCTAGCTTGGCAATAAATAGATTTAATCCTGATAGCGTTTTTAAGTCCCCATCTGCATAAAAATGGTAAATTCCAGCTAGTACTTTACTGATTAAATTCATCCTACTTTATTTTTATTGTTCGAGCATTCAACCAGTTGCTGTACTGGATATTTTCAACAGCCCTATCTATAGTGATAGCAGCATTGTCTTTAGCCCCAGTGACCTCTAAAGCACCAATTACTATACCAGTTACAGGATTTATTTTAGCTATGGTTACTCCAACATCAAAAGCGAGCTTCAGGGTATTACCTGCTGTAGGGTTATTGTAAACGTCAGAAACTGAATCAGCTATACTAGTGATACCCGTTGCTCGTCCTAATAATTTTGTTCCCTTTCCAAGTGTAGCAAGTCCATCTGCATATTAAGTAGTATTTCCCCCGGACAAAGCAATAGCCCCTTGAACCAAAGCAGTATTTGACTCTTTGGCAAGATTAAATTTGCTAGCTACATCACTGGCAATGCCTAATCCTCCCTCTGTTCTGCTAGCAGAAACTTCTACTGCATCGAGGAAGGAAGCCTGGGTAATTCGGCCATTTTCATTCAAAGAAACCTGATTTCCACTGCCATCTTGGAATACAGCAGATTCACCGATGTACTGCGCACTGGCCCCATAGCGCTCCTGAGCACTCGCCTTGTCGGTTACTTTAGAATCATACACTATAGCGCCACTGGAGGTTTTTACCCAGCCATCTGGTTGTGCGGGTGCCCGACCGTCAGGGTCAATAAATCGTATCGGATTATTAAACGTGTATGAGAAAGGTGACCACGCAGCAAAATCCGCTGCCGCCGAATCCACCGCTGTCCACCTCCCAATCGCCCCATCATACCACCTTGCCCCATAATCCATGAGGTTGATCTCATAATCCCCATTCAGCTCCTTCCCATTATACAGATACTTATTCTCCGGAGCTACTGTCTCATACCAAGGGCCCAGGTGGTTCATGCCAAATGGGTAGTAATGGCTTTCCTGCGTGATCTCCAGCTCATTCAGCGGCGTCGCCGGGTCGTCTTCTCCCAGGCCCACGATGCCGTCCTGGTTGAAGTCGGAGAATACGAGCCGCGTATTACCAAGAGCTTGTCCCGTACCCGCAGGGCCGGGATGATCCTGGTGAAAGTACTCCGCCCGGTGTCTTGTTATCTGCCCACCGGTATATTCCGCCACCATGCGACCATCTGGCGCGTATATATACCGATGATAAATATGGGTACACAGTGACTGGCAAGGATTGGCGGCTAACCCTTGCCACTTCAGCTATGCCTCCACCTTGAGGACATGGTACTCGATTCCAAGTGTAGCTTACCACGTTGATTTTGTTTAAAAACAGGCAGAAACATGGTATCCAAGATACGCAAATTCAAAATGCCCGTACCAAAATATCGAGGGGTTCGCCTGGGTATATCTGATACACTTGAGAAATAATCGTATTAATCATTCGGGCAATTTCCCCAATCGGAGTTGCACGAGGGATTGGAGAATAAAATGATTTTATCTTTCCTCTATTCAACTCAACAAAAATGAAATCTTTGAAAATGGAGATTCTTCAAACCTTGAATAGTTTTCTTTATTGTTCTTCTTATTTTTGTTGAAAAACAAATTTAAAACTATCCCCCTTCTTCATTGAGAGGAATATCAAAGCTCCAATTCTTTACATCAGATTGATTAAAAACCTGTAAAACAACCAGTCCCTTGTGGAAAACATCCATTTGAGTTTTGGGGAATTGGCTCGTGATTAAGCTTTTAAGAGAATTCTCAATGGTATTTTTCATAATTATTTTGGTCTAGTTTTACTTAGTCCCCAGTAAAGTCCTATTGCAGCTCCACCCCTCCAACAGCCCATCTAGTAGCTGGGCTCAGAGATGGATAAAAAATTGGGCTAGGACGCAAAGAATTCCCCAGGGCAGGCAAATTTAAATATTCAGGATGAGCGTAAACCCTGCTATAAGATACCGTTCTTGCACCTGGTAAAAACTGTCCTCCTGCATAGAACCGTTCGCCAATGAAAATACCACCGCGAGGTGCTCGCCTAATCGGCAAAAGCGCACTTTGATAAAGGTTGTCCGCATACCGGAATGAAATAGCAGAGTTTTGTTGAGCGAATCTAAAAGCACGCGATATCCTAAAAAATCCATTTGGCTCCGAAAACGCTGTAAAATGATTCTGGCGCCACCTACTTCAGCTCCCCAGCCCCAGCAACCCCCATTAGAAACGGGCTAAGCATATTCCATGAAATATTTTTAATACCTTCGGCATATTCCGAATATTGAGGGAAGTCAGGATTTACTGAAAGTCCAGATCCAGTTCCTGTTGGTTTCCAATTGCTAAATCGATTACTAGAAAGCATTGCCGATAGGCTTGAATTATTTGAATCTTTAGATTTTTTTTCAGATTTCTTCGCCGTGACTGTGGCTCCATCCAAATACCCGCCATCATATGTATCATGCCCTATTTGCTTCAAAGTATCTGTTCCCCATGGATCAATATACAGGACGGGATTATTTGCAAATCCAGCAAATGGACTTTCATGAAACTTATGAATAGGGTCAATCTGTAACCATCTTCCAAGCGCCGGATCATAATTTCTGAATTCAGTGGAATATTGTTTTATTCCATAATCTTCATCCATTTCGATCCCATTATACAGGTACTTATTCTCCGGAGCCACCGTCTCATACCATGGTCCCAAATGGTTCATCCCAAATGGGTAGTAATGGCTTTCCTGCGTGATCTCCAGCTCATTGATTGCCGTTGTCGGGTCCTCTTCCGTCAGCTCGATCAAACCATTCTGGTTGGAGTCGGAAAATACAAGCCGAGTATTGCCCAGCTAAAGCTTCGGCGACCACAAAATCTCGCAGCAAGCCCCACAGTACGTATTAGCGAGGGTCTGATGATAATATCCTTATCAAATCATTATCTTTATAATACACTTCACCATCAAATACAATTTCTCCAAGATCATAAAGTAAATTTTCTTTTGACCCGTCTTTAAAATAAAAGTCGCAACTAAGAACAATACTGCCTTCATGATATTCCCCTTCGAATTCAACTAGGTTGTTGATAAAAACCTCAATGAATCAAGCGTAGCTTTATCTTCAATTGTATAAGGTTCAACCAATCTAATTGATTTCCTGTCCGTTCGGATAGGAGTAAGAATATTAGGAGATAAATAGTATACTTTAACTAATTCAATTTCGGGGTAAGGATGTGGAGTAGAATGACAACCCACAATAAAAAAAAACGGATATGAAAAATATATATATTTCATTTTTTCTCAATTGAAATAGGTGAAGAAACAGGGTAATATTGTCCTCCGTGATGTGTCCTAGGAATGTAAGAATCTGGGCGAAGAGCTTTTGCCGCAGGGTTCTCCACGGCATCTATTACCTGTCGTTCTTCAAGCTTTCCATAATATTCCACCTTGGTCCTTGTATCTATTTTGTGTTGGGCTGGGTTTGAAAAATAACTGTCCGCATGACCTAGTTCGTGTAGCAGACCCTCTCGCGAGGGCTCCTTTTCCCCCAATTTCCAAACCAATATTTTAAAAGGAATAATCTCGTGATTCCATGAATTGCATTGCCATATAAGGATGGAATAGAACAGCAGGTTTTCCATCATTGATATTATCCTCATTTACTGAAAACAACGTTTTGGCACCAGGTAATCTGTAATATGGGTTATGCTCTTTGTTGCTTGGTAAAATATCTATATGATTATCTTCATGGGCAGCAAGCCTTTCGATTATCTCAGTGGCATCAGCACCATTATCTAAAAGGTAATTTAAAGCTGTGAATGTAGCCTTTACAAATTCATTGTCACCTTCATAAGTTTGCCCAGGTACATAAATTACTCCATTGATCTTAATACTATCCCCATTCACATCAACAAACTTCACCGGATTTCCCGCCGCATACCCATAAGGCGATAGTGGGTAGTATTTCTCGGCAAACCTGTCGGTTGTTGTAAACCGCCCCACAGCTGGGTCATACCACCTTGCCCCATAATCCATGAGGTTGATCTCATAATCCCCATTCAACTCCTTGCCATTATACAGGTACTTATTCTCCGGAGCCACCGTCTCATACCATGGTCCCAAATGGTTCATCCCAAATGGGTAGTAATGGCTTTCCTGCGTAATCTCCAGCTCATTCAGCGGCGTCGCCGGGTCGTCTTCTCCCAGGCCCACGATGCCGTCCTGGTTGAAGTCGGAGAACACCAGCCGAGTATTACCAAGATGATCCTGATGGAAATACTCCGCCCGGTACCTTGTTATTTGCCCGCCAGCGTATTCCGCCACCATGCGCCCGTCCGGCGCGTAGATGTGCCGACGATAAATGTCGGCACATAGTGACTGGCAAGGATTGGTGGCCAATCCTTGCCACGTCAGCTATCCCTCCAGTTTCCCATCGAGGTACTCGATGCCCGAAGCATAGCCGGTGACGCCGAACTCGCCGTATTTGAACCACTTGCGGCCCGTAGCGTCGTAAACCAGCCTCATTTGCCCGATCTGTTTTGGCAAATTAAGGAAATTGGGGAGAATTGCTGGCATCTTCACTGCGGACAGGAGGCTTGCCCTGCCGCAAAAGGACGAGATTATCCGGTCACGCTACCTCAGTCCGCGTGCGATGAGCCCCTTTTGCCTCTGGAACTCCTGCGGCCGGGAAACATCGCATCGAACTGTACAAGGTTGGTTTGGTTGAAGTTGGGGGCGACGAATAGTAGCCAAGTTGGCAGGGGTCAGCGAGGGGGAGATCTTTCAATCAAGGTCCTTTCTGACATCTTCATCCAGCTCGGCATCATGACGGATGGTCATAACCCGGACCACGTTTTCAGGGTTGAAAACCCGGAAGATGATCTTGTAGGACCACGCTTTGGTGTAGCGTACTTCGTAACCGTAATCTTCTGTACCAGGTAAGGGCGGGTTACTGGCAGGAAATTTTTCGAGCTTTCCGGCTTCTTTCAGTATTCCGCGGCGTACTTTTCTACTCACGGCGGGGATGCCGCCCGGGCGGTATAATCTGATATTTCTCTCAACCGCTGCTTTGCTATTCCCGAGAATGCTACCCGGAATAGTTTGTCTACCATTGCTCAGCTTCCTTTTCGAGCTCTTCCAGTGTGATGGACTCACCCCGTTCGAACTCGGCATTGGCTTCATCAATCTCTGCTTTCAGCTCAGCTTTGGTTAGCCGCTTCCACTCCGGGTTAGGAGGTATAGTATATGGCTGCTCATCAATTTCCTCTTCCAGGTGCTCGCTGGCATATGCCTCCGTCATGGCATAAAGAATACGCAGAAAGCTCTCGTCAGCTTGTTCGATGCGCAGGTGGAGTACTTTTTGATCTGTTCAGCGCCCATTGAGTAGTGGCTTTTGTGGCTTCATAATAGATACTTAAAGATAACGGGTTTATTTGAGTAATCGTTTCTGTTGCGAATGATATTTATCGATGGTACTTTGATGGTATCCTTGTTATACTGGCGGTACTTCTCCGTAGCGCCGGGCTTTCGGATTTTGCATTGTTTTGTAGGGCGGAAGCCCTGGGCTTTGTACTGTTTGCGACGATACGTCGTTATGAACAAGACCTGTGAACTAATCAGGACTAACCCCTAACTCCAAAAGCTTTTTGGTTAATTTATCAATTTTTTTCTTTATCCCAAATCAGCAAGCTAGGTGATATTCGGAATATTAAACCGCCATCTTTATTGAAAACTTTTAATATCCGGTATCTTGTTGCTCGGCTGACTTGTTCTTCTCTATACTGTATCTGCATTTCATCAATACTCACATTATTTATCTCCTTTTTTCCAAAACAGCATATTGACGATATTTCTACTTCTTTATTGATCTCATTCACCTTGACATACTCAACTCTTTTTTTATAAAAAGTATAAAAAGGATTGAAAGGTCAAAAATCCCCAAAGTCACTAAATAGAGGAAAAAGTCATACCGGTCAAAAATGAATGCAATAAAGATGGTTAAGGCATTCACCATCATGAAGAAGCGCCAAAAGCTACTCATTGAACTTGAGAATAAGTTTTCACTATTGTCCATTGATAAACCTTTTTATTTCCATCACTTCTTTTTCAGAGAGCATTTCCCTTTTCCTCTTTCTCTATAAACTTCTGCTGCCTCTATCACTCCTTTCGTATCATTGAATGCGTCATATACCTGCGCAGCTTGTGTCATACCTTCTTTAATGTTACCTTTTGATAAAGATTTAACCGCCTGAGCTGCATCTTTGGCCCCACCAAGAATATTTCCTCCAGTAAGGATTCCAGGAGTAAATTGGCCTATGGCATCTGCAAGTTGTACTGCTTCGGAAGATCCTCCGGCTTGCGCTGTGACAAGTCCAGGTATACTTCCTGTATTATGCAGATTTGAATTAGGGTCTGCATCCCCAAAGAAACCATCTACTATTTGAGCCGCTCCAATACTTACTTCTCCTAAAGTGAATGGAATTGCAACTCCAGAGGCTCCTCCTGATTCTGGAGCAAGGGCAACAGCTCCAAGTGTACCCAGAACACCAAATACCACATTGCCTGTCCCTTTTGTAACTAACTGTGCCCTTTTTTGCGTTTCTCCCGTTGCTTTTATAGCATCATACTTCTCTTTAACTGGAGCAAATACATTCTCTACTCTATTCAGAATTTCTCCGACTACATAGGGAACTCCCTGAAGTCCATGCAAGTCAATATTCCTTACCGGGTCATTACTCGCATAATTATAAACCGACAAATGCGGAAACTCCTCCGCGATCGGATCCACCCCCGTAAACCTCCCCACCGCCGGGTCGTACCACCGCGCCCCGTACTCGTACAGGTTGATCTCGTAGTCGGCGCTGAGCTCCTTGCCATTATACAGGTACTTATTCTTCCCGACCTTTCAGGTACGGGACCTTCGCTGCGCTTCGGCCGGAGCCACCGTCGCATACCATGGCCCAAGGTGCCTCATGCCGAATGGGTAGTAATGTGCTTCCTGGGTTATCTCCAACTCATTCTCCGGCGTACCAGGGTCCTCCTCTGTTAGCTCAATATAGCCATTCTGGTTGAAATCAGAGAAGGCCAGGCGGGTGTTGCCTAGAACCTGTCCCGTACCCGAAGGGTCGGGATGGTCTTTGTGGAAATACTCCGCCCGGAAGCGGGTTATGCCAGGGCTGCCGTTGTACTCCGCCACCAGCCGCCCGTCGGGTAGGTTGATGGCTTCCAGTTTACCGTCGCGGTATTCGATGCCGCCGTCGTAAAGAACTGCTCCAAACTCACCATCCTTTTTCCACTTTCGCCCTGTAGCGTCGTAGGTGAGGGACATGGCGCCGATGGAGGTAGGTAAGTTAAGGAAATTGTACTGCATCGTCAAACCCTTGTGGGGGTCATATTCGAGGTTGCCGTTGTCGTCGTACTGGTACAGGGCGGTGAAGCTGGCGCCGGGCTTGAAGCCATATACCCGGCTATCTATGGGCGCCTCGTCTTTGACATTGCTCATCTGGTTCAGGCGCTCCCCGTTGTAAAGCATTGTCAGCCGGTCGATTTCCCGGGGCACAAAGCAACTTCCATCGGAAACCAGTACTTTGCGGGTGATGGACTTGATGTTGCCCACTGCATCATAACCAATGCCTGGTACGCTAAATTCTTCAGAAGCTACGGTACTGATATTTTAATACTGGTGGCGTTGGTACCGGCAATTCCAGGAAGCCGTAGTTGGCGGAAATGAGCCGGTTGAGGGATCGTAGCTGTACTGATAGTATTTCGTACGGCTGGTGATTTTCCAGCGCAGTTCCTTGATGTTGCCGTTGGGCTCATACTGCTCGAAACGCATGGCGAACAGGGGCTTGCGCTCCGTTACCACTATGGTGAACACCTGGCTGTTGGCTGTGATTTCCTGCTCATCGAGCACCCAAAAGTACCTCGTCGAGTTGGTTCAGCAGGCTGTCGCCCAGGATGTACATAGTGGAGCCGTCGCACAGTTCTACCAGGTACAGCGTGATGGGCAGCTCATAATTGTTGGGGTACATATTGCACATCGCATTCTGTATCTGGGCAACGGATTCTTCCTGTTTCTTTTTGTCCTGGTAGGAACAGCCCAGACCCGGAAGGTTGCATTCTTCCGAAGGCGATTCCGTTTCTATGTCGTGGATGTCGCGGTACTGCCCGTCGTGGCTCTTTCGCTGAGCAGTGCGCTGAGGGATAGGTTTTGGTAGGTACCTTCAGTATACCGCACCTTGAAATCTTGGGTAGCCTTGCTGATGTGCAGGCGTTTTTCACGGGTGTAAGAACCCTCTACCACGCTCAGCTCGTCAGGGGGAATACCAGCGCACAGCGCCATTGTTGAGGCGCACTTTGTAAAGCACCGCCGGGTAGCTGAGGTTGCCGGTACCGTTTTACCCGCCATTAGGGCTTCCATTTGGAGCAGTGAGGTGGCTGCTCGTGTTCTTCCCTTTGGGCTTGCCGGGAAGGTTGTTGCAGGGTATAGGCGTGGTAGCGCTTTTTATGAAATCTTTTTTGAATGTATTGGACTTTACCGTGTACTCAATCCAATCAAAGGGGTAATCCGTTTGAGAAATTTTTAAAAACACCAAATAATCGATATTATTCCTATTCTCAACTGGCGTCACAGTAAGGGCTACATCTTCAAAAATGTACCCGTTATTTCCTAGCCAGGATTCGAGCTCCGGCTCAAGGCTGCCCAAATTTAAGGAGAGAATATAAGGATAATTCAATAAGGGGATAAGGCTATACCAAATCTCCCCATCTCCAAGTCATCTGTACAAACCCCAAACTACCTGGATGAACTACTGCCGGCAAACTGGGCGCCTCAACAGGACGGTATGGCAAAGAGGACGCTGCTGGGTAAGACGTAGTTTACCGCATGCTTACAGCGAATTAGCATCTATCCTTTTAGCGCCCCAATCATCTTCTAAATCAAGTACTTCTAGTACGCTTTATTCAATGTAACTCCTTTGTTGGAGGCGGGCCTTCTTTCTTAACCTTGTTTATCGCTTCTAACCAATATTCCCAGAATGCACTATCTGCCGGTCTATTTGGTACTGGCCAATATTCTCCACCACTTAATATATCGGTCAAATCATTTGAGCCTGTTGCTTCCCAATATGCTTTAAGCATATACAACATTGCTTCATAACCCTCTTTCTCAGTAATCATTTCATTACTGGAAATTATACCGTCTTCATTTATTTTACCGTCACTTAATAACTTCATTTTTTTTTACTTTAAGCCATATTTAGCAATCATTTCGGCAGGTGTCATTGTTGCATAACCTGCCCCTTTGACAATTCCATTTTGTGTGTAAGTATAAACTGATTTACCTGCATCATCTACACCCATATACCAACTTTTACCATACGCATCCACCCCAAGCGGTTTCCCATTTGCGATTTTCTGTATTAATGTTCTATTAGCTGGATTATCTGCAAGTTTACCCGCTCCTTTAAACAAGTGATTAGCAAGTTTTCCTTTAGGCATCAAGTTTGTTACCCCCTTAGCGGCTCTACTAACCCTTACCCATCTGACCGCCCAAGTCCCAACTTTCACCAAGGCCCATTCACCAAAGATGAACAGTATCCCTTCCTTTGCCCCTTCTAACCCCGCTCTCGATTCAGACTCTGACAACTCCAGATAACTACTTTCATAACGCTCTCCCGTAGTTTCAGCAATAGCCTGTGCATTTTGTGACCTAGCCTGTGCTCCACCTATGCCTAACCCAGGGCAACAATCTTCCTCTGTAGATTCTTCATCGTTATTATCTATCCTACGCCCAGTATTGTCATATGTACCCGTACCTTGTGCCCAAACACTGGCAATAAGGTCTTCAGTGCTGGACGGAGCCATCCCAAATATGTCAATATTTGATACGGGGTTATTAGCAGCGTATGCAAAGGGAGATTGAAAACTAAATGTTTCCGCCAGCGGATCTACCGTTGTAAACCGCCCAATCGCCCCATCATACCACCTTGCCCCATAATCCATGAGGTGGATCTCATAATCCCCATTCAGCTCCTTGCCATTATACAGGTACTTGTTCTCCGGCGCCACCGTCTCATACCATGGTCCCAAATGGTTCATGCCAAATGGGTAGTAATGGCTTTCCTGAGTAATTTCTAGCTCATTCAGCGGCGTCGCCGGGTCGTCTTCTCCCAGGCCCACGATGCCGTCCTGGTTGAAGTCGGAGAAAACGAGCCGCGTATTACCCAAATGGTCCTGATGAAAATACTCCGCCCGGTACCTTGTTATTTGCCCGCCAGCGTATTCCGCCACCATGCGGCCGTCCGGCGCGTAGATGGCCTCCAGTTTCCCGTCGAGGTACTCGATGCCCGAGGTATAGCTCGTCGTTCCGAACTCTCCATACTTGAACCACTTGCGCCCTGTAGCGTCGTAAACCAGCCTCATTTGGCCGATCTCGGAAGGTAAATTAAGGAAATTGGGGGGAATTGTTGGCATCTTCACTGCGGATAGGAGGGTTGCCTGGCCGCAAAATGGGGGTTACCAGCCAGACCGGGACGGGCCGCTACCTTAGCCTTTGGCGCTTCGGCTGCCGGGGGACATCGCAGCGAGTTGCGAAGGGGTGGTTTTTGGTGAAGTTTGGGGGCGGTGAATAGTGGTCAAGTTGGTAGTGGTCAAGGGGGAGGACGGTCTATGCCTCTTGATTAAAGTGAATTTCCATCTTCAAGGACTGATAGAACGTCGTGCTGAGCCTAAACTATCAAATTGAGAATAAATTGAAAGGATTTTCTTCCGATCCCGCCAGCCAATAACTTGATACTGATAGAACAATAGCCCATTATTTTGAAAGAAGTTCAACTTAATTGAAGAGCCTATCCCAAAGGCTTTATCCTTTGTTACTTTGATTTGATCAATTGGGATTGTGTAGGTGTGTAAATCATCATATTCGTAAAACTCGACCTTGACTTGTGTCGTCTCAAACTCAACTTTCGTTAAATAAAATTTATACCACGGTAGGTGGCGCAAAAAGGAAAGTAAGGTAACTGTTATTGCTAAAATAATATCAAAAGAGCCAATTGTCCCAGAAATTGCAAGTGCTCCAAATGAAATGCTTCCTAAAAAAACTGACCAGATCATTGCTCTTGCGATCCTATTATTATAATTCATGCCTTCAACGCGAACCTGCATATTGAAACAAATTTAGAAATGCTATTTATGCTTTGTTATAAATGAAGAACAACTGGTTTATTGGGTTGTTAGCCAGTTGTTTCTTAGTTTTTAAGTTTTAATCCTTTCTTTTTAAAAAGTTGGAGATTTCATTAATTTCCTTTGAAGAAAGTTGCCCGGATTGAGGTTGAATTACCTGATCTTTATTCGAGAGGCCAGTACCGGCTTTTTTTACAGTAACGTCACTGAATGGAGTTATAGCTTTTGAAGTTTTCCCTGCAATTTTTGTAGGCGATGAACCTGATGCCCCATCAACTTTAGCCATCTCATTCTTAAGGCTTATGACAGCATCGGCTACTTGTTCTGCACCTACAATTCCTTCGGATACAGACTTAGAGTTAGTGCCAGTAAGTATATTTTGAACAAGGTCAGCAGACTTTTCAGCCAACCTATTTTCGCCGTCCAAAGCTTTATCGATAGGTTGAGCAAGAAATCCTGCAGCCGTTTCAGGTATTGCATCCGATTTTTCAAAATTTCCTTTTGCATCAGTAATCAATTGTGCTGTCCCAGAAGCCATACCATAAGTTCCACCGATAGTGCCTCCTGCTACGATAAGG
>JACJYN010000044.1 GCA_020636095.1 Lewinellaceae bacterium | reverse complement strand
CGGTGGGAAGCTACCGCCGGTACGGCGGTTTAGTTCAACGGTTGCCCTACCCGCAGCCGCGCCTTAGCGCGGTTGTCGGGTAGGGCGTGTTCTCGGTCGTTTTAATTTTACTATTCCATTTTTGCAGGTTTCCATGCGTAAAATGCTCCCCCAATCGGTTCACCTTCTTTTGAAAACACAAACATTAAAGTTCCACACCTTTCATCAAGTCTATGAGGTTCTTTTAGAGACATACATTCTTCTGTTCTAATATAATAGAGAATACTTTGATCACGATCTCCTCCCCCTCGCTTATGTGGAATACCAAATAGATCAATCACTGCTTTCTCTGGCAATGTGCCCAACCAGCAAGGTGATTCTTTTTCATAATATTCCGTCAATAGCTCTTGATAAACTTCTGCGGCAGGCTCAATGAACTCCAAAAGTCTATCCTCGCCTTTTCTTATAATCCTATCCTTGAAGTATTGATAGCTCTCAAGGCAATCATCAGAAAAACCTAATGTACGCTGTAGTTTCTTGGGCGTATTACATCCTAAAAAACCAACAGTTATGATGATTGCAAAAATTATATTTCTGCAAATCATAATTGTACAAATTTTACAAGGAAAGAATTAGATTCTGATGAAACTCGAACTAAATACGAACCTCTTGGAATAATTTCTAAATTATGTAGCTCAATTAAATTCTGACCTACCTGACCAGATACATATTGCTTTGACGTTATCTCCTGCCCAGTGATTGCCAAAATATCAATTACAAAATCTGTTCTGGCATCTAAGCTTAATGACAAATAAAGATTTCCTCCTGTCAATGGGTTAGGATAAACTATAACGTCAGAAATATATTCAGGAATATTTGCAGTATTATTTGCTCCTGTGCAACCAATATTATCTATTGGGGCAACCGATGGGCTGCAAGTACTTAATAAATTAGCGCTTGATGAAAAAATGGTTTCTGCTCCCTCCTCGTCATTTGCTTGAATAGGGTGTCTATGTAGTATTCCCATCTGAGAATCTCCTAGATTATTAATATCAGAGAGATCGTAGTGCATGATATATTCTTCTAGAGTTCCTTCGTCGGGATTGATACTATGATATAGTAGGTGAGCATGCCCTAATTCATGCAATACAAAATTATACCATCTATCAGCTTCATCACTTTGAAATGGATCATCTCTTAATACAACGTCTACATCGCGGATATATGCTACTGAACTAGGTGGACAGAAAGCAAAATGGCCAGTAATTTTAACAAACGCGCGAGCATTAGCACTAGGAAACTCTCCATCTGGTTGAATTGAAATGACATTTCTATTATCCATTCCGTCCAATAGACCGGAAATGTCACTATCATCTAAAACTAGATCACTAATAACCCAACCAATATCTGTTGTCTCACACCATTTAGAAAAAGCTCGGTCTGTTTCTACTTTTTTCCCTCCTACAACATCCTCATGATAATTAAATACAATCCCGTTTTCAGCCTGTAAAGCAGAAGCAAATCTTCTTGCAGGATTTAAAATTGTGGGATTGGGTTGAAAATTTAATACTGAATATGGAATATGAATATCTACCTCTGAACTGTTTCCCGCTGGTGATTCCACTCGTATGCCTCCAGAGGCTGCCGAATGCTGATAAAACCCTCCTATTGCCGTTGCAGAAGGAATATTAAGTCTGATTTCCTCATCAGTCCACGAAATTATATCCGCCCCCCTAGCGTAAACATGACCAAATGGATTATCGCTGTCAACGAAGCGAACACGGCATTCTGTACAATTCTGGTTAAATGTACCATCAGGATTGTTGTGGTCACCAAAACCATTACCAGGATCCTCTGTCTTAGTTATTATTAGAACATCTTCATCTAGGCGAGTTCCAGCAGGTACGGGGTTCGGTAAAATATTCCCAATTTGTGGTATTAGAAACGCGGAAAAGGGATCGTCAACAGCTACTTTATCAAAACCAACAAACTCACCAGAAATTTCGTCATAGAAAAAACTTTGATTAGACATTGAAAATCCGTCAAATGAAATCGTTGCTAGTTCGATGATATTGTCAATGTCAATTTCTACGTGAAGAAATTTTTCCGCTACTTGTGAGAGGTAGTATAGCTCATTTGGCACGATTTCCGCATCAACTAAAAACTTGACAACAGAAGCCGTTTCATCCGTAAGCTCAAGAGTGTAAACCTCATTTTCTATGACTGTTTCTTTCGAGGCTTCAATTTTATCGTTTCCAACTATATTGATTCCAAAAGCATCTGTATTGTAGGTTATATAGACATCTGAAGCAGCAAATCTTATACCATCCTGATTCGACTTGGCCATAATATCAAACTCCACCTGACCACTAGGCAACAACTCAATATTCTCGAAGGTGAACTCTATGAGAATATCAGTTTGGCTTACAATTGACAGCGTTTCATCTAGCCAAGCTTTTATTGAGCTTTCGATAGTATTTAGACTAATTGCGGCATAACTTTCTCCTGTAGCAAGTTCTAATTGGACATATAAATCTTTCGGATTTGTGTATACTCTTTGTCCATCAACAGCCTTAAAACAATTTCCATCAACTTCATAATGTAATAATGGCGTATTTGTATAGGCCATTTTATACATCTCATCATCAAGTCGTTCTAAAAAAAATACTCCTTCTGTTGATTCGCCTAATTGATGCGAGTGAGGAATTAGAGCATGTTTGGAGGCCAATCTTTGGGCTAAAAAATGCCCTTTTTTTGCTGATATTGCGTTACTTTTTTTGCCCGTACCACCAGTATGATCTGCAAAAAGATGCCTTATCTCAACAAAAAATTGACACTTTTTATCTCCAAACCCGGCCTCCAAACATGCTCTTAGTTGGAAATCATTGCCGACAACGCCACCTTTCGTTATTACAGTTAAATGTGTTTGTTCTGTAAGCCCTTTGAAAATCTTAAATACTTGAATTTTATTTTCAGTATAAATCGACCTTCGATTATTATCCCAGAAACTCTGCTTGGAAATAACCTTTCCTTCTACTATCACATCTGCTGATGAGGTTCGTTCCTTAAAGTTTTCTTGAGAAAAACCTGACACTTGAACCGTTAAGACGATCATTAAACCTGTGATAAATCTAATCATGATTTCACTTTTTTGTTAATAAATTATGGTGTCTTTACTCAATCATTTTTCTAATGATCGAGAACGGCCCGCATCGGCGGCGTTGCCAGCTTTTGCTGGCAATGAAGTCGGGTAGGTCAGGGGCATTGCTGCCCCTTTCCCCCCTAAGAACCGTGCATGCTAGTTTATTCACTTCGTTCATGTGTCGCTTCGCTCGGCTCCCAGCACACGGCTCAAGCACACTTAACGCCAGCCTTCGAGGCCAGCGCAGCAGCCACTACCGGATTTTGATGAACTTGTACGTGGCAAACCGGATGTAATAACACTAAGTTTTCTGCCGACCATTGCCCTCCAAGATATTTGGGGGTCAGATGGTGAGCATTCCAACCGGTTTGTTCCGTGATTTTCTGCTGACAGACTGGGCATAAACCTTGCTGTCTTCTATAAATGAAAGTAATCATTCGTTTGCCTACTAGCTTGTGTTGCATTAATTGATCTGACCTTTGCTCGAAGTACATCTCTTGTGAAGCGTCGTACGGGTTGGCTCGGCCTTTGATCTTGACGTGCCTACGGATAGGGATATCGCTGGCACGGAAGATGGTATTCAGGTTCCCATGTTCATCATTGGCAAAGAAGGTCCAATCACGGCCCTTGTAGCGCATGAAATACCGGGTTTTGATCCACTTAAGGTTCTTACGATGGGCATGTCTGCGGTAAGGCCAGCGCCAAAGCATCTGCCAGATTTGATGGTCAACCTTTGAGAAGGTTGCTTTGGAGACTACATGGCGGTGGTACATAGCCCAACCTCGAATGGCGGGAGCCAATTCCCGGAGTAGATCAATCGTTTTTGAAGCCGTATGCTTTTTAATGATTTCTTTCACCTTTTGTAGAAAGCGGTGTATACTCTTTCGGCTGGGTTTGATCAGCAGTTTATTTTTATACTTGCGTATGTTTTGAGACAGGAAGTCAAAGCCCTCGTTGATATGCGTTAGGCACGTCTTTTCTTCAGACAGTTCTAATCCTCTTTGAGCCAGGAAGGCTTCAATGGCGGGTTTAATTCGTTGTTCGAGAATAGCCCTGTCCGAACAAATGACCACGAAGTCGTCCGCATAGCGGATTAGATGTACGTGATGTGGGTTGATGCGGCGTTTGGGTTCCTGGCGGCCCCAGTATTTGACGCCGCTTGCCTGGTCGATAACTTGTTGCAAGCCATCGAGAACCATATTGGCCAGGCAGGGTGAGATGATCGCGCCTTGGGGTGTCCCTGCTTCGGAAGGGAAAAAAGTTTGTTTTTCAAAATAACCTGCTTTAAGCCATTGCCCAAGCACCTTTTGGCTTAATGGAATATTTTCTTGCATCCATTGGTGGGAGATATTGTCGAAGCAACCTTTGATATCGCCTTCCAATATCCATTGGGGAGCATCTTTTTTGGCAAGCATGTCGAAGCATCGGGCGATGGCATCGGCACAACAACGGTAGGGGCGGAAGCCATAAGAATTGGCATCTGCTAATGTTTCGGATATTGGATCGAGGGTGAGCAGGTGGAGGGCCTGCATGGCGCGGTCGCCCATAGTCGGGATGCCGAGGGGGCGTTTCTTTCCATTAGGCTTAGGAATGTAGATACGGCGCACTGGTTTAGCACGGTACGCTCGGTTTTGTAGTTGGGCTATAGCTTCAAACTTCGCTTGAGGTGTATTCCACCTCTGTCCATCAATACCAGCGGTTCTTTGTCCGCTGTTTTCCGTTACTCGCCTCACAGCAAGTAATTTGGCAGCATAGGAGCGGCTCAGTATCCGTTGTAAAGCGTTTACTTTGCGCCACTTGCCTGCCTGGGTTGCTTTCACGATCCGGTTTTGCAGAGATTTAACCGAGCGCATGACACGATCCCAGCGGATCATTTGCCAGGCGGTACCCCCGGAAACAAACGCATGATGGCCAAGCATCGAGTATAACGCTGGTAGGCTGTTAACCATCTCTTCTTGCTTTTCGTTGATTCTAAATCTTGTACAAACTTTTCGTGATAGTGTACCTTGCAGAAGTCTGCTTGCTTTCGCACAACGCCATATTGTCCGGAGCTGTCTTGCACTTCTCTTGACTCAGGCATCTATCCCAATCGTTACAATTGAGCTTTCGCTTCCTCTGCATTCCTTTACCCGCACCATCATTGTCGGAAGTTGCCTTCCTCCTACCTCAAAAGGAATGATACGGGCTTACCAAGTTCCGCTCTAAATACAACTGAACTGCTTAGCATGCAGCTTTAGGCCGGAAGGAATTGGGCTACGTGGGAACGCAACGACTTCCCATCCTCCCTTCTTGCTTTTTAGCCACAGTGTTTCAGTGCCTTTCACTGTTTCAAAGTAACGGCCCTTGCGCCACTTCACTTATGTTATGCTTATTGTTCTCCCGAGTGGCCCGGCCGCCTGGCATTGGCAGCACTCAGCTTAGCCTCACGGCTTCGCTTCAGAGGCTTCCTTTGTCTGAGGAGCTTCACACTTGGCCATTGCCAGCCACGCATGTCCTCATAGGGAACCCATGGTAGCACATGGGGATAGATCAGTTTGTCCTTCCAGTATGCAAGCACTTTCAGGGCGCTGTCTATCAGTATTTAGAGCAACTTCTTGTCGCACCGCTGATGCATTGTTCCAGCCAGCCTTCATTCCTTTTTAATTTGTTATTTCTACCGAGCCAAGAATCTTTAAAAATTCTTCCAACTCTTTAAATTTCTTATCATCTATTTGATAGGTAATTTCAAAGCGATTTTTTCCATATTCAAAAATACATTTCGATTTGCCTAATTTTATTTTGGGATGATAGTGTCCAGCTAATTCAAAATCATGTGTTTCGATATAACTTCCTTCGTCATAATCTTCATCTTCTTCGAAATGCTTTTGAATCAAGAAATACAACTCACTATCACCATTCAAATTTTTAAAGTGAACCTCCACTCCAATTCCTGAATCTGTTATATTTATTTTATCGCATTTAAATTCCATAATTCTTATATCCAATATTGATTGAATCTTCTTGCGTTATCTCTTTCTTGTTTAGTTATTATCATATAAACAGCTGAAGGAATCAATAACATTCCTCCGATTGCAAGAACATTGTAGGGATTATTTGGCATAAATAGATAATCCTTCAATAAATATCCAATTATTCCAGTTCCGAAAACGAGAATACCAAATGCTATCATAGCAATCAATTTACTTTCTTTCGCCTTTACCTCGTTTACGTTATATTTATTCTCTTTTGAGCATTCTGCACATTTCAGGCTAAATTTATCACCCCTTTCTCTTGCTAATTCAGCTCTATCATTTACAGGATATTTTAACTCTATTTCACTTCGACAATTTTTACAGTTTAAGATGAGCTTCATTTTTCTTTTTTTCTTGGTTGGCTGGAACGGCAGACTGTGAAAAAACCCACCGCCCAATTC
>JACJYN010000043.1 GCA_020636095.1 Lewinellaceae bacterium | reverse complement strand
ACCGAACCGCGAACTCGTCCAACCCTGGAATGGTAGCCACCTGAATGCTATGGTAGCTGATTATGACGCCAGTATCATCACCACCAAGGACGGCCAGTCTATCCGAACAGACTTATAAGCGGGAAGGAGAACAAAACCCCTGACAATTCTATGGCCTTAGTTAATATTCTTAGAGCTTGTTTGGAGGCCAATCTTTGAGCTGCAAAGGCCATTTTTTTGATGACACTGCGTTGCTTTTTTCGACCGTACCTCAGGGTATGCTCTTCAAAAAGACGCCTTGTTTCATCAAAAAACTGACTCTTTTCGCTATTAAACCCGGCCTCCAAACAAGCTCTTAGCAGGCTGCACAACCTGAAGAAGATATGAACTTATTTACCCTTAGCTGGAAAAACCTCGCCAACAAACCCCTTTCAATGGCGCTGAGCCTGGTGCTCTTCGCCCTGGGCGTGGGCCTGATCTCTTTACTCTTCCTGCTGAACCAGCAATTGCAGGATAAGTTCGACAAGAACCTGGCGGGCATCGACCTGGTCGTAGGCGCCAAGGGCAGCCCCTTGCAATTGATCCTCAGCAGCATGTACCACATCGACGCGCCAACCGGCAATATTTCCATTGAGGAAGCTACGCCCTTCCTGCGGCCCGGCCACCCGCTCATCAAAACGGCGGTTCCGCTCTCACTGGGCGACAGCCACAAGGGCTACCGCATCGTAGGGACTACGCCGGACATCCTGGGCCTCTATGAAGCCAAGATAGGAGAAGGGCAGATTTGGAAGGCCACCATGGAAACGACGATCGGCGCCGTCCTGGCGGAAGACCTGAAACTCAAAGTCGGCGATTCCTTTTACAGCTCCCACGGTTTCATCCGGGATGACAACCTGATCCACGATGATGCCGGCGCGTTCAAAGTTGTGGGTATCCTGAAACCCACCGGCTCGGTCATCGATCAGCTTATACTCACCAATACCCAAAGTATCTGGGCGGTACATGAGCACGGAGAGGAGAGTCATGAGGGAGAAGAAAGCCAGGCAGCCGATCTTCAACACGAAGCGGGAGAGGAGCACGATCATGAAGAAGTGCAGCCCGGAGAAGCCGTCAATGAGCACGGCCATGATGCCCCCTACCCTTCCGACAAACCTTTACTCGATTATCCTGAAAAAGACATCACTTCTATTCTGATCCAATTCAAGGGCCGCAACTTTCAGGCCCTCAACATGCAGCGCGGCATCAACGAAAATACGGATATGCAGGCCGCTACCCCAGCCATAGAGATCAACCGCCTGTATGCCTTGATGGGCACCGGCACCAAGGCGCTGCGCTGGCTGGCCATCATCATCGTCGTGGTTTCCGGACTGAGCATCTTCATCTCGCTCTACAGTTCGCTGCGGGATCGCCGTTACGAGCTGGCGCTCATGCGGGTGATGGGCGCCTCCCCTGCCCGGCTGTTTGTCCTGATCATTATGGAAGGGCTGTTGCTGGCTGTGCTGGGTTATGTTCTGGGCATTGCCCTGAGCCACGGTGGTATGGAAATACTGGCCGAACAGATGAAAGAATCGTATCGCTACACTTTTTCCGGTTGGGTGTTTTTGAAAGAAGAACTCTACTTACTGGCCGGCGCCTTGGGCATTGGTTTCGTAGCCGCTATACTGCCGGCCATTCAGGCCAGCCGGACGGATATTTCGACGACGCTGGCGGAGGGGTAAATGATGTTTGACGTTTGATTTCAA
>JACJYN010000042.1 GCA_020636095.1 Lewinellaceae bacterium | reverse complement strand
TGGTGATGTGGTGATGTGGTGATGTGGTGATGTGGTGAGCCACGCTATATCACTATATCACCACATCACTTTCTATATATTTGGATCTGCTCCGACTCAACTCATCGGGTGGCGGTAAGCTGCCGAGTACCGTCCCGTCACATAGTGCTCCAGCTGGCGTTCGATATCAGTGAGCAGGCTGCTGGCGCCGAAGCGGAACAGTTCGGGCGTTAGCCAGCCGTTACCCAGTTCTTCTTTTATCAGGATGAGCCACTCCAGGGCCTGTTTGGCGCTGCGGATGCCCCCGGCGGGCTTGAAACCTACCTTGAAGCCCGTCCTTTCGTGGTATTCCCGGATGGCGCGCGCCATGACGAGGCTGACCGGCAGGGTGGCGTTCACGCTCTCCTTACCAGTGCTGGTCTTGATAAAGTCGGCGCCCGCCATCATACATACGTGGCTGGCTTTGGCTACATTCGTCAGGGTAGCCAGTTCCCCGGTGGCGAGGATGGCCTTGACATGGGCCGGGCCGCAAGCTTCGCGGAAGGCGGCCATTTCCTCGTAGAGCCTCTCCCACTCCCCTCTCAGCACGTGCGCCCGGCTGATCACGATGTCGATCTCCCGGGCGCCCGCCTGGACCGACTCCCTGATCTCGCCGAGTTTTTGTTTCATGGAAATTTGCCCCGCCGGAAAACCGGTGGATACGGCGGCAACGGGTATATCGGTTCCTTTCAACGCCTCTACGGCCGTTTCGATCAGGTTGTGATAAACGCAGACGGCCCCGGTGTGCAGTTGCATACCTCCTACCCCCAGGCTGTCCATCAGGTCCTGCCGCACTGGCTGCCGGGCCTTGGCACAGAGGCGGACGACGTTGCCGGGCGTATCGTCGCCGGCCAGGGTGGTCAGGTCGATGCAGGAGATGGCGCGCAGCAGCCAGGCGGCCTGCCATTCCTTCTTGACCGTCCGCCGTTTGCCGAGGGTAGCCGCCCGCCGCTCCACCGCCGAGCGGTTGATGCGGAGTCCTTTGATGACCTCCAGGTCGAGGGGGAGGATGGGGAGGCGGGTTGGGGCTTCGGTTAGTTCTTTCTGTTTTACGTTGTTTTTCATCTGTCGATGGTTGTCTTTGGCTAAGCTACTATTTTAGGTTGGGATACGCAACAACGCGAAAAGCTACCGCACCATCACGTTTCAGTATTCAGCAACCAATCCCCGATCTGTTCAGGAGTAATACATTCAAATGTTCCATTCGGATAGGCCTGCTCCCAGGGGGCATAGCGAGAACGGTACTTTTTGGTATTCCACTTAAATTCATATCCGTGTAAGCGGCCGTCCTTTTCCTCTATATAATCAATTTCAGCACCGGTATGCGTTCGCCAGAAGTAAGTATTGGCATAAGAGAAGTTGTACGCGAGCCATTTTTTTCGCTCTGCGATCAGAAAATTTTCCCATAAAGCGCCTGTATCATTACGGAGGTTCAGAGGGCTAAAATTATTGACCACCGCATTTCGAACCCCCAGGTCATAGAAATAGATTTTCGACATTTTGGTGATCTCTTTGCGGAGGTTCCCGCTATAACCAGGCAGCTTAAAGACAACAAAACCCTTTTCCAACAGGTCAATATAATTGCTTACAGTTTCCCGGCTGACCTGTAAATTATTGGCTAATTCCTGTATGGAAACCAATTGCCCGACCTGGTAGGCCAGTAATTGCACCAACTGATCCAGCTTTTCAGGATAACGGATATTTGCCAGCGCCAGTATATCCTTATATAAATAAGCCCGCCTCAATTCATTGAGGTACTGAATTTTCCGATCCTTCCCGGCAATAGTAATGGC
>JACJYN010000041.1 GCA_020636095.1 Lewinellaceae bacterium | reverse complement strand
GTCGCCCATCATGACGGTATTCAATACTTCTTCCTGTTCGAATTCAAAGTGGTTCTGCTTCAGCACCGCCATGCGGTTGCCGGGCTCGAGGCTCACGCTGCCCCGCATCGCCGGGATATCCCCGGAAAGTATCTTCAGGAAGGTGGTTTTACCGGCCCCGTTGGCGCCAATAACGCCGTAGCAGTTGCCGCGAGTGAATTTGAGGTCTACCTCGTCGAAGAGAATACGCTTGCCGTACTGAAGGCCGAGGCCCTGAACTGTCAACATAGAATAGGTTTTTTCGGCTACCTCTCTGTGGCTGGACGAAGACTAAAGGGGCTGTGTACGATGTACCGGCCGATTGTGGCCTTTGACGGTGTACGATGTACGGGCCTGTCCAACAATAGAATGCAAGCCGTTTTCTGAATAAGCGCGCAAAGGTAAGGGGATTTGGGGAGGAATCACTGAAAATAGCGGTTTTTACAGAAACTTAACATTTTGCGGCAATTCCCGGCCGATGGAGTGGATGTCGGATAGGTTGTATTTTTTTATGGATTTCATTATTACATCATTTTGATCTTGGTTCCTAGAACCCTTCGGTGTAAACCCCCACCCCCCCCCAATAAAGCATCAACACAAAGAAGGACGCCTTCACCAGCAAAACGAACAGGATCAAAAAAAGTGCTTGCGCGATAACCCTTTTCCATTTTTGTTGTCTCATAGCTTTCACCAAGCTAACCATTACCCATGAAAAGGCCAAAAGAGAAAAAACGAATATTGTTACAGCGGTGCCCTGGGCTATCTTCTGAGAAAAAAGATTCTCCTCGAGCGCATTATACACCAGCAAGAGCAACAATAATAGGGAAACCGAATAAAGGGGAATAAAAATAATGAGCCTCATTGCCTTCTTGTTTTTCCTTTAATCTTCCGTTTGACAACCTGCCACCACCCCTTATTTTTAAACTCATCGAACAGGCTATTTCCCAGAAGGATCAGCATCCAGGCCGCAACGGCAATGACCTCAGTGGGTTTAAACGGCTGAAGCCCCAGCAGGGCCAGGGGCCAGGTTGACGGCGCCGCAGAGGTAAATGCCCCCCAGGATCAGGCTCATTGGCCGAACGAAGGGCCCTTTCCTGGAAAGGATAACATCAGCGGCAATTGCACCGTATATCATCAGGAAAATGGCCGTTGTCACACCGATAAAATCGCCAGTGGCCGGGTAGGCGCCAAAGGCCAGTACGCCCAGGGCGCCGTTGAGGTCGAGGAACACGAACTGGGCGGCCTTATTGGTGAAGGGGAAATGCAAGCGGCGACGCGGGGCCACCCATTTGGGCCATAGCCGCACTACCCAGAAGATGAAAAGGGGCAGGTAGATCAGCCAGGCCAGGGCCTGCCGCCCGGTTTCAGGTATAAACTCCGGGCTTTTCGTGATCAGCAGCAGGAGCAGGACAAAGGCGGTCATCGTAGTGATGAATTGAGAAATGGGGTTTAACAACACGCCTCTGTCCCAACGGCTGACCGCCCGCCACAATTGGTTCTCATAGGCGTAGGCTTCGTAGTAATTGTAGAGTTCGTCCCGGTCTCCGGGATCCTGCCGCAGTGCCGACAGATGATGCTCCAGCGCCGTTGCGATATTGCCGTTCCGGCGGCACTGCTCCGCCAGGAGGCGCTGCAGGTAGGCATCCTCCGGATCGGCCTGGCCGAGCTGCTGCAAGTACTTTTCCGCTTCGCCGAAGTGTAAGCCCTGCCGGGCAATGGCAGCTTTATAAGTAAGAGCCGGAGCGTGGCTGGGATTTAGCGCCAAAACCCGGCCGATGAGCTTTTCCACTTTAACGGGAGCGCGGCCACTCCGAATGTTTAAGTGAAAAGTAGAACTAAATATGCCCTCTTTTATTGAAATTCCGAAATGTATGCGGGAACAATATTTGCAACTGCTCTCTACTGCAATGGACAAGGCCGTTTTTCATCTCTGCCAGCCGGATATCTTCTTTTAAACGTTCATACTTTTCCTTCGGAATATACTCCCTCAAGTGAAGAAGGCTTGAAGCAGTAAAGGGGCTTTGCCCTCTTCCATATTTATCTGGGTCATGCTTAAATAACCGGAATACCTTTTCATTCCTGATC
>JACJYN010000040.1 GCA_020636095.1 Lewinellaceae bacterium | reverse complement strand
CTAACCGTCAGCCAGGCGGTGACAACGAGCCACAGCAAAATGAAACCCCACCGGCGGACGCCCAGGGCCTGATCACTGACGCCGGGCAATTGCCGGATATAATTGATTACGAAGGGAATTTCCAGCAGGCCGCCCGGTGGCCGGGACAAGGCTCCAATTATTACGCCATTGTTTCAAAACTGGAACAGGGCGATTTTTTTTCTCCGTCCTGGTCGAGCCGGCTAAACTTCTACCTCTTTGAAGTCAACGACGGCCAGATCATCAGCCGAAGGGCCTTTAAGGCCGAATCCCCCAATATCTATTCCACGGTGGATCTCAAAGGCGGGCAGAGCCAGTTGGTTAATTTACCTTCCATGGGTACTGCTTTTTCCGTAGTCTACTCCATTTGCCCGGATGGAGAAGATCCCTGTAGTATCTTTTCCAGCGTGATCGGAACAGATGGCAAGTACGATTTTCAGATACTGGAAAATGTCGGGCGGGCGGTCTACCTGGAAGCACAGGACGCGATGATGGCGGGGATTCCGGAGGATGTACGGCAGCATATGCTGAAGCAGCTCTTTGGGATGGAATGAGTAACTGATGAAATGATGGAACGAATAGCGATCAAGGCCTCCCCATTCAATCAATCATTCCTTCCCTCATTCCTTCATTCCTTCATTCCCCCATTCCATTCTCACTCCTCCTCCAGCAGGCCCGGCCGCCGCTCCCGGGTACGCTTAAGCGCCTGGGCATAGCGCCACGCTTCGATTTTTTTAAAATTGCCGGACAACAGGACTTCCGGCGCCTTCCAGCCCCGGAAATCTTCCGGGCGGGTATAGACCGGCGGGGCAAGCAGATTATCCTGAAAAGAATCGAACAGAGCGGAAGTCTCGTCGTTGAGCACACCGGGTAGCAGCCTGCCGATGGCGTCGACCAGGACCACTGCCGGCAGTTCCCCTCCGGAGAGCACAAAATCACCGATAGACACTTCCATGGTGACATAGTGCTGCCGGATGCGCTCGTCCATGCCCTTGTAATGGCCGCAGAGGATGAGCAGGTTCTCGTACATGGACAGGCGGTTGGCCAGCGGTTGGGTGAGGCGCTCCCCGTCGGGAGTCATGTAAATGACCTCATCGTAAGTGCGTTCCCGTTGAAGATCATCGATGCAATTGGCCAGGGGTTCCACCATCATCACCATACCGGCCCCGCCTCCGTACTGGTAGTCGTCTACCTGCCGGTGCTTACCCAGTCCGTAGGCCCGCAGGTCGTGCAGGTATACTTCCAGCAAGCCCTTTTCCTGCGCCCGCTTCATGATGGAGTGTTGCAGGGGGCTTTCCATCAATTCGGGGAGAACGGAGACGATATCAATCCTCATTGGATATATTGTTGGTTGTTGTCAGTTGTTTATTGATCGTTCTCATTCCTGAAGGCCAACGAACAACTGACAACGATCAACTAGTTAACCTTCAACAACTCGACCTCAAAGATCAGGGTAGCGTAAGGGCCGATCTTCGGGCCGGCGCCGCGGGGGCCGTAGGCCAGGTCGGAGGGGATGTACAGTTTCCACTTCGAGCCTTCCGGCATCATTTGGAGGGCTTCCGTCCAGCCTTTGATCACCTGGTTGACGCCGAAAGTAGCCGGCTGTCCACGGTCCACGGAGCTGTCAAATACAGTGCCGTCGATCAGCATGCCATGGTAATGAACGGTCACCTTGTCGGTGGCGCCGGGCTTGGCGCCCGTGCCTTCCGTCAGGACCTCATACTGCAGGCCGCTGGGAGTTACCTTCACTTCTTCGCGCTGCGCGTTGGTTTCCAGAAAGGCCTTGCCTTCTTCAATATTGCCCTCGTATTGAGCTGCCTGTTTCTTCTCCATGTATTGCTGGATGATGGTATTGGCCTCTTCCATGCTTACTTGCGGCTCGTTGCCGGCCAGCATGTCGTGAATGCCCTTGGTTAACGATTGCTCATCTATTTTATCAAAGCCCTGGCTTTGGAGGTTTTGCCCCAGCAGAATGCCCAGGCTGTAGCTTAATGAATCCATTTCTTGTTGTGCGTTTACGGATGAAAAAAGAAAGAGCCCTCCGAAGAGGAACACTATGGTTTTGATCTTTTGCATGGGTATTAATTTTGAACTGGTTTAGTGGTTAACGACGCGAAATAAAGAAAATTATAGGAGAATTGGTAGTGGGTCCCCAGAACCGTCTTCATTTTTCCGTGA
>JACJYN010000004.1 GCA_020636095.1 Lewinellaceae bacterium | reverse complement strand
CCCGCTTATCCAGGGCAATGAGACCCTCAAAATCAAGGATTGCACCTACAAGATCGCCCTGGCCTCTCTCAAAAAGGATTATTCCGACATGATGCCCCGAGTGCTGAGCGTACTGAGCCTCATCCCCGGTTCTTCCGACAAGCTCTTCGACATCGGGCTGCTGGCGCTGGATAAAAGGCAGTTCCAGGTCGCCACCAACGTCCTCTCCGAAATGATGGACCGAGATAACCTGGACGGTGTCATCATGAACAATTACTTCGGAATGATCGCCCATTTCTATTTTTCAGGCGATGCGGCGCGTTTCTGCGCCCGCCGGTCTCTGGAAAGCAATAAGGTGGAAGTGACAGAAAAAGCGCTGTCCGACGCCCGCAACTACCACTACAACCTTTGCAACTTCCCGACGGTGGACCTGATCGAACAACTGGACGCGCCAGATTTATCCGGCGGGTAACCGGAAAATCTCTTCTCAAAATATCAAAGAATGGGCTATATTGGTGGTTATGCATTCTCCTCCTTCAATACATAGCTCAAGCAGGCTATCGAGCAGGGCATTATCCCCGGCCCGCGGCTCATCGTTTCGAGCAGGGCCATCGTCACTACCGGCAGCTATGGGCCGAAAGGTTTTAAGCCGGATTTCGAAGTGCCTCTGGGCGCCGAGCCGGCTGATGGCGACGCCCTCATTCGGGTGGTGCGGGATCAGATCGGCAAAGGGGCAGATTTTATAAAAGTCTACGCCGACTACCGCTGGGGCCCGAATGGAGCTGCCCAACCGACTTTCCTGCCGGAAGAACTGGAACTTATGGTGGAGTATGGAATGAAGCCGTTGGAGGTTTTACGGTCTGCCACCTCAGGCAAGGCAGAGGTATTTCACCTTCCGGAGCTGGGGCGTATCCAAAAGGGGTTCCTGGCCGATATCATCGCTGTGCAGGGCAACCCGTTGTCTGATATTTCCAGCCTGCGGAAAGTGAGGTTGGTGATGAAAGATAGGGTAGTGTATAAAAGGCCGTAATTTGCGTTGCTTTCATTCACTCATTCATTCATTCATTCACTCCATGAAAACCCTCCTCACCCGCACCATCTGGATACTCGGCCTGGTCAGCCTGTTCACCGACATGGCCAGCGAGATGCTGTATCCCATCATGCCTTTGTACCTGGAAAGCATCGGTTTTTCGGTGTTGGGGATCGGCATCCTGGAGGGCATAGCCGAGGCTACCGCCGGCCTGAGCAAGGGCTATTTCGGAAAGTTGTCTGATTATCGGGCCCGAAAGGTGCCGTTTGTGCAATTAGGCTATCTGTTGAGCGCCCTGTCCAAACCCCTGATGGCCGTGTGGACGGCCCCCCTCTGGGTGCTGGGCGCCCGCACCACTGACCGCCTGGGTAAGGGCATCCGCACCGGGGCCCGCGATGCCTTGCTGGCGGCGGAGGCTACCCAGGCCACCCGCGCCCGGGTGTTTGGCTTCCACCGGGGAATGGATACCCTGGGGGCGGCCATCGGCCCCTTGCTGGCGTTGCTCTTCCTGTGGGCGTATCCGGGCTATTACCGCACTTTATTTCTACTCGCCGTTTTCCCCGGCCTGGCGGCAGTGGCTTTTACCCTCCTGTTGAAAGAGCCGGCTTATCAGGCGGAGCCTTCAACCCAGGCAGCAAAAACGGGTAGCCCCGGATTTTTCAGTTTTTTGAAATACGTCACCGAAAGCAGCCCGGCTTACCGGCGCCTTCTTTGGGGTTTACTGGCCTTCGCCCTGGTCAACAGCTCCGACCTCTTTTTACTTTTGATGCTGAAGTACAAGGGCATCAGCGATTCTGTACTAATCGGATTTTATATTTTTTACAACCTTGTATACGCCCTGGCGGCTTATCCGGCGGGTAGCCTGGCGGACCGATGGGGGTTGAAACCAACCTTCATCAGCGGGTTGCTCGTCTTTGCTGCCGTTTACGGCGGAATGGCCCTGGCGGCCGATTGGTGGCAGTTTGGCCTGCTCTTCCTGTTGTACGGCCTGTACGCCGCCCTCACGGAAGGAGTGGGCAAGGCCTGGATCAGCAACCTGGCGCCGGCAGGAGAACGAGCGACAGCTATCGGTACGTATGAAGGGTTGCGTTCGGTAACTACCCTGCTGGCCAGTTCCCTGGCGGGGTTGATCTGGTTTCAGTTCAGCCCGGCGGCCTTGTTTGGGGCAACGGCGGGGGCGGTTCTGTTGATCATTTTGTATTTTAACTGGAAAGTGTTGGAGTGAGGTTGGATAAAAAGAAACCTTCCAGGCTGGAAAAACCTGGAAGGTGGATCATTGTCGGGTGATTATCAGACAAGCGCTTTTTTAATATTACCTAAGTTGTACGACGATCCCATCCAGCAGATATTGCTGCCGGAGGTTGTTGAGGTAATCGGTGGCGCTGGTTTTATCGCTGAACCGGGCGATCACAACGCGGTTGTTGCCATCTTTTTCCCAGATGTAAACATGCTGCACACCTTGCTTCAAAAGTTGATTGACATTGCTGACGGCATGGGCGCCGTCCGCATACGAAGCCAATTGAATGACATAACCGGTGATTCCCGGAGCGAGGGCTCTGCCGCTGTTTTGAACCACACTTGACATGCCGCCTCCAGCGGAGGGCGGCCGGTAAGCGTTGGCAGATTCGTAGGCCTCGGGTTGCGGGCTCGGGTAAACAGTGCTCGTGGCAGGGGTATAACGGCTGTCCCGGGCTTGCAGTGCGCCGCTGGAATAGTTGAATGTGCTATAGGGAGACTTGGCGGCCACCCGGCCGGCCCGGTTGCCGCCGGAAGAGTAGCTAATACCCTGTTGAGTAGAATAATCGGAGGGAAGATTGCCGCCTCCGTCGGCTCTTTCGATGCGCACCCTCAGTTTGCCGGCGGTGACCAGGCCGATCTCCATGGCGGCGGCGCGGGAAAGAATGATCTTGCGCTCATTGTCGGGCGCCATTTTATCATTGACTCGTACTTGTACGGACTGCCCGTTGTCGAGCCGGGTAACCCGTACAATGGTTCCAATGGGATAGAACGGATGGCCGGCGGTAAAGCCTTCTCTTTGGTATAATTCACCATAGGAAGTGGCTTGCCCCTGCAGGTCATCGGCATAGTAGACCGCAAGGCCCTCTTCATAATGGTTGCCGCCGAATTGGGCGTTGAGCGTCCAATACGGCAGAGAGAGCAGAATCAGGATGATCTTATTTTTCATGTGCTGGAAGCGTTTAGGCTTGTAAAATTTCTTCCTGAAATTAGCTTCGGGAGGAAATTTTACAAGCCTAAAAACCGCTAGTTGAAACTAACAACGATGCCATTCTGCTTGTATCTCCTTTTGAACGCGTCGAGGTAGCGGGCGGCGCTGGCTTTATCCGGGAAGGAGGCGATCACCACTCGGTTATTGCCGTCTTTTTGCCAGATAAAGGCGTTTTCCACTCCTGCCGCTTTGAGTTTTTCGATCTGTTCAACCGAACTCTCCACTTGCTTGAAAGAAGCCAGCTGGATGCCGTAGCCAAAGGTAATCGGCGGCAGGATATAGCTGGCTGCCGGGAGGCGGGCGCTTTCCGGGGCGCCATACCCCTTAGGCGTTACATTTGGGACGACGTTTTCATAGGGGTTGGGTGCGCCGCCATAATAGTCATAGCTACTCAGCGGTGCAGCCGCATACGGGTTATCCTGCGCCGCGTAGGGGTTGGCGGGGGCGTAACCTACCTTTTCGACACGCACTTTGGAACGGCCCGTTTCAACCAGGCCGATCTGCTGAGCGGCTGCCTTGGACAAGCTGACGATATCCCGGCTATTGGCCGCAATACGGTCATTGACCCGTACATTAATAGAGCGGTTATTGTCCAGCCGGGTCACGCGGATGATCGTTCCCAAAGGATAGCTCTTGTGAGCGGCGGAATATCCATCCATCAGATAGATTTCACCGAAAGCCGTCCTTTGTCCGTTGAGGGCATCAGCGTAGTGAACAGCGGTACCGGTCTCTACCTGTGCGTTCAGGCTGAAGAAGGATAAAAATAAAGATGCCAGGATAATAGTGGCCTTTCTCATAAATGATTGGTTTTAACGGAGGTTTTTGATATTGTGATTCCATTTTTGGCTGACAGCCTGGGGGGTATATAAATTTATTTATACCAATAACGAACAAAATCGGCTTTTTAGCGGATTTCCCAAATATTTTTTTGAGGAAAAATTACGGTCACAGCATAGTTGCCAGGTTTTCAACCTTTTCCAATAGCCAGCTTTTATTAAAAACAGCTCCTGCTGATTCAATACCGCGCTGTAACTTCAATAATTCCTTTTGGCATTTATCTTTTGTATAATATCCCATATTGGCGCGCAGGTTGGCGGCCCGGCGGGTCAATTTAAAGAGGTTGTAGTACCCTTCCCGGCGTACGTCGGCCATGAGCTGATTGCGGTGTAAGTATTGTTTGAACGAATCGGTTAGGGAGCTTAGCGCTTCGTACTCATCCAGGTCGTAGTAGGTGCGCAGCAATAAAGCCTTGGCGCCGAGGCTGTACCTCAGGTCCCGGTATTCTACCTGGATAAGGAGGCGAAGCACTTCATCGTACTGTTGGGTGGCGTAAAAATAAGAGGCCAGGTTGAAGCGGTAGGCGTTTTCGCGGGCCTCCTCCGGCAACCTTTGCCGGTAGCTTTCGATGAAGTTTCGCACCCAGTCCATATCCCGAAGGCGGAGGCCGGTAGTCACAATATTTTTGTAATGCCATTCTGACAACACCCCGTTTTCCAACAGCAGCTTTCGTTCCAGCTGGGCCTTGTACAATTGGAAAACCTCTTCGAGAAAACGCTCTTCGCCTGCGTTGATCTTTTGAATGCAATAGTTCTGGAGATAATTGTAAATGGCTTTTTGCTCTACGATTGGAAGCGCAGACTGGTGCTGGTTCAGGGCGCGCAGTGCTTCGAAATAATAGGAGGGCGCCGGGTTGGATACCATCCGGTACAGCCAGTAGTACATGGCGATAGCCGGCTCTTTGCCCAGTTCGTCCAGATGGGCCTCAACTGCGGAAAGCGCCATTTCCTGCAGTGGATTCGAGTAGGACACCTTAAGGATGCGGCTGCGCACCTGCATTTCACAAGCGTCCCTCAGTTTTTCAGCCAGATAAAAACGGTCCAGGAAATATTGCTTGCGCTGCAGGCTGTCATCTGTCCGGCGCTCAGAAATGGTGTTGAAGTATTGGTCCGCCTCAGTTGCGGTCAGGTATTGCTTATAGTACCAGGTGCTGTCCCGCGTACCATTTTCCTGCTGGCTGGCTTCAACTTTGCTCAGCGTCTGTTTATAGAGCGATAACTGTTTTTTGGCGCGCAATTGCTGCAGCAGATAGGTATCCTGAAACTCTCCTGCCTGATCTGCCTGCTCGACTTTCAGGAATTGTTCAGCCAGGCGCATACTATAGGTGAAGATCAGCGCCAGCTTTGCCTGGTCATGCCTTTGCCCGGGAAATATTTCCTGAAAGACTACCTTCCGCCCACAGTTTTTCTCCTCAAAATCAGGGAAAACAGCACTCAGGTAAGCCACCAGAGCCCTTACCCCTTCGTGTTTATTGAAGTAGGGAGAAAAGGCAAACTCCCGAAATCGGGTCATTTCCCGCCGTTCAAAACTTTGCAGCAAGCCTATTAGCTTGTTGTTTAGCATAAAAAATCCAAATTTTTAGAGCGGTTTAAGTTTTTCAAAAAGCTGTTTGTCAGAGTGTTAGTGATTTTATAGACTTAAAATTAGTTAGAAAAAATCAAAAAATGATAAAAATAGTACTTTTTGTACAGGGAATAATATGGCATTTTTGTATCGTATCAAAACCTAAACCATCGCGCTGCTATGAACAGAACTTTGCCACTGACTGCCTTTATCCTTTTCCTGTCCATCCAAATGATGGCCCAACCTATCTCATGCTTTAATTTTGAAGGCCTTCCCGCCAATACCCAACTGGGGCCAGCCTCGGGGAACAGCCCGGGAGATATACTCTTTTCTCAGGCGGGTATACAAGTTAGCATCCAGGAGATACAGTATCCCGATGGGAGCACCGGTTTCTGGAACGCTTCCATTCTGGACGCCAGTACCGGCTGGCTCGACGGGCAGTTCCTGCTAATGGGAAACAACAGCTTGTCGTTCGACTTCTCCCAGGCCGATGGCGCGCTCAACCAATTGTGCTTTGACTTTTTTGATGGGGGAGGAGTGGAAAATTTCGGCGTCAACGGTTCGGCGGTTGCCGTGGTGGAAAATTTTTCGGAAATCGCAGCCCTCAACTTCCCGGGAGTTACAGTGGAGGTTACCTTTGCCTCGGACAGCCTTCTGGAACGGGGTACGGTTTGCGTCACCGGAAATATCGAAAGCCTGCTGATCGGAGGCCAGGAGTTCGGTATTGATAATGTATGTGCCGATGCCGTGCTGGCCTGCCCTCTTGCCAACCTGCGGGCAGAGATCGTCAGTTGTGATGATGCCGGCAATTACAATATAGAAGTGGACTTCGACTGGCTAAGCCCTCTGACGGTAATTGCCAGTTTTGATATCCTTATCGAGGGAGAACAGGCCGCCTTTATCAGCCAGGCCGATTTGCCCTACTTGCTGGAAGGGGTACAGCCTGCTACGGACGCTTTGGAGTTCACCCTCACCGTTTGCCAGAATGACAATCCCAACTGCTGTGAGTCTGTTATTCTCCAGAAGCAGTGCCCGACGGGCAGCTGTATGGAGTTTGAAGGACTGGCAGAGGCGTCTTACGGCAGTTCTGCCGGTACTCCCGCCGGTACGGAAATCTACAGTGAAAGCGGCATCGGGCTGCGGCTGATCCCTTTCCAGAGTCTGTTCTGGACCACTACTTATGGCGATCTTGTCGTGCTGGACGAAACTACCAACCCGGAAATGACGGCTGCGGCGGGCCGATATCTGAGTTTTGAATCCATCAATGCTGTTTTTGACCTGACCGGTTATGCCGGGGCGGTGGACAGCGTGGTGGTGGATTTCTATTACAACGGCGGCGCCATCAACCTGGCTGCCAATGGCTCCAACATCCTCATACAGAATTCCCTGGCGCCGGGCCTGTACGCCCTGGCGCCGGGTATCACCATGCGGGCTGTTTTTGATGCAGCCGGTGGGAGAGAGGGCCAGCTCATCTTCTACGGTAATGTGCAGAGCCTGCTCATCGGCGGCGAGGGCGACTTCCGCATTGACAACCTCTGCGTCAACCCGGTGGATGAACCCTGCGAGCTGAGCAATATGGCCGTCGAAGTAGGGCCCTGTAATGACGACGGCACCTTTGCGGCAACCATCTACTTCGATTACCAGGGCGCCTCCGACAGCTTTATCCTCGCCGGCCCCGGGGCACTCGGTACCTTTGCCTACACCGACCTGCCGATAACGATAGCCGATGCGCCCATCAACAATTCTGGTATCTACGCCTACTATGCTACGGACACAGGCCCGGATCTTTGCTGGGTGGGCGACACCCTACAGGCGGTTCCCTGCACCGGCTGTGCGTTCGAAGGCTTGTCTGTCGACTATCTGGGGCTGGCCGACAACGGGCTGAACGCCATCAGCCTTGACTTCGAACTGGTGGGCCCGGCCCTCACCGACTTCTTCAGTGTCTATTTCGGCGGCGAACTCTACGGACGCTTCAGCTGGAATGATGTACCGATTCGGTTGCTCGTACCCTGCAATACCAATGACCTTGTTCAGGAAATCACCGTTTGTGAAGGAGAGGACCATTGTTGCGTCAGCCTGCCCCTGTCCTACCTGCAACCTTGCGCCAACCCATGTTCCATCACCAATGTTGAATTACATCCCGGCCCCTGTAACCCCAATAACGTATTCGAGGTCAAGCTTGACTTCGACTATCAGAATACTTCTGATACCTTTGAACTGTGGCTCAACGGCAATGGCACTGGGCGTTTCTTCGCTTATGCCGACCTGCCGGTGGTAATCAGCCCGTTTGTAGCGCCTACCAGTGCGTTGGAATTCACAATAGTGGATGCAGCACATTCCGATTGTTCCGGCTCGGGTGTATTGCCGGCTTACAACTGCGCCAACCCCTGTAACAACCTTATCGACAGCGTGGCCTACTATCTAACAGATTGCAATGACGCCGGTAACTACACCATCGTCCTTGATCAATTATTTCCCAACCCGCCCAACTTGTCTTTTTTGTTCAACGTGAGTGTCGATGGGGTTCAGGTTGGCAGTTATTCTTCCGCCAGCTTACCCATCGATGTGGGGGTCTATCCGGGTAATGGCGAGCCCCACGAGGTGGCCATTTATACCCAAAATACCGATGCCTGCGCTTATGTGTTCACAACACAACCGGTTTTCTGTGACAGCGATTGCCCGCTGGAGTCCGTCCAGTTGCTTAACGACGTCCAATGCGATGGGGCAGATTTCTACCGCGCGGAGCTTCGGGTAGAGGGGGCATCCGCCGGCGACCTGCTGACTATTACCTCCAGCATTACCAACTTCTCGATGACTGCCGTCTATAATGGAGATTTCGTGGTAGTGGAAATGCCCGATACCGGCCAGTTTTTTGACGAATTGACAGTTTGCCTGCCGCTTTCGTCCACCAATGCACTCTGTTGTGTCGAGGTGGCTTTCGATTATTCTTGTCCGCCCTGTGAGATAACCGGCTTGACAATAGACCCACTGCCCTGCAATATTGACACCTCCTTTTCTTTCGTACTCAATTTCAACGCGCAGGGCCAGTTTAGTGACACCTTCAGCCTGCAATTATCCAATGGTTTTGAGCAGTCCTTCCTCTACGCCGACCTGCCGGTGACACTGGGGCCCATTCCCGGGCTGGGCGAGCAGCTTAATTACTGGCTCACGAATGAGTCCGGAGACTGCGGCCGTTCCGGTACCTTCCTTACACCGGACTGCATCGACGGCTGCGTGCTGGGGCAGGCCACTACGACAATCGCCGCCGCCGGCTGTAACGATGACGGCACGTACAACATACCGATAAGTATAGAGAATGCCCAGTTTGGTGATCTGTTACTAGTGGAATCCGCCGTCACCGGGCACATCGACACCCTCGCCTATGGTGTTCTGAATGCACCTCTGCTGCAAATATCGGGCTGGCCGGCGCCGCCCAACGGGCAGGAAACCCTGACGATCTGCTTCTTCGATCAACCGGACTGCTGCACCACCCTCACTTTTTCCGTGCCCTGTGATACGGATTGCGATTTTACGGCAACGGTCACTTTGTTACCCTGCGAAGCCAATGGCTTGCTGCGGTTTTCATTGACAACTAGCAGCAACGATCCCAATCTTCCCTGGGTGATGGCCAACATCAATGGGCAGTACTTTGGCAGGTTCGCTATGAACACGACAGTTGAAATCGGACAAATCATCAACGACGGCTCCTTCGGAGTGCTGGATGTGGTGGTGGAAGCCTGGGCAGGCCCTTCTTCCGGGCCTATCTGCTCGGTAACGGTACCGGTAGATGTCTCCGGCTGTGTTTCCAATTGTGAGATTCCGGGATTGGAAGCGGAGCCTCTGGGCTGTACACAATTTGGCGCCTATGAAGTGTTGCTTTCCTTTGCGACGGACTCCCTTGTCGGCCGGAACCTCGATATTTATGTGAACGGTGATCAAATCGCCACCAACGCCGCGCCGGTCGATTGGCCCGTTGAAGTATTCCCATACAATCCCGGCCAAAGCCAGGATGTGATCACCATTTGTTATACGGATGACCCGGATTGCTGCGAGTCGATTGCGGTTGACCCCCTCCCTTGCAACTGCCCCGGGTTCGGAGATGTCACTATCGCTCCTAATAATTGCCGGGACGATGGCACCTTCACCGCTACGCTCAACATTGGGACACCGGCGCCGGCTGTGGGGACAGTCTTTATTGTCGAGTCGGCTAATTACATAGCGGAATTCACCTTTGCGGACCTGCCGGTGGAGATCGGCCCATTCCCCGGTACGGGGGCGCCTCAAACCGTACACGTCTACATTCCCGGCACCGATTGCCAGGAGACGGCCACCTTTATAACCCCCAACTGCGGCAATGGCGGCTGCATTTTCACGAGCGTGATCGCCGAGCCTTATAGCTGTGACGGGGGGCAGTTTCTGATTGATGTGGCGGTGCAGGTGAATAACCCCGGAACATCCGGCTACTTCATTTTTGCCGACGGGCAGATCAATGGCCCGTATTCCTACAACGAGCCCTTCGTTACCCTCGGGCCATTTGACGGCGATGCTGTTACTGTCTACGACCTGCTCATCCTGGATATCGAAGACCCCTCCTGCTTTGGATACGCGGAGGTGGGGCCCATCGACTGCGGTATGGTTTGCGATATTACCAACCTGCTGGTTCAACCTCTGGGCTGCAACGACGACGGTACCTATAATATCTTTCTCAACTTTGAGGTTGACAATCCCGGCAATGACTTTTTCGAAGTCTATGGCCGCAATGGCAACCTGATCGGTTACTATAGCCTGGACGAACGGCCGATTGTTATCGAGGGGCTGAGCCCTTCCGCCTCGGGAGAAGGGTACCTGAGGGTGTGCATCAACGACCGCCCCAATTGTTGCGAGGTGATCGAATTCCCGGAGCCCGATTGTGTGGATGTTTGCCGCATCAGTGACGTACAGGCTGAATTCGCTTACTGCGATGATGCAGGTAATTTCTACGTCCGGCTAAGCTTTAATTTTGATAATGTATCCAGCGGGGGCTTTCGGGTATTCGGCAACGGGCAGGACTATGGAACGTACAGTTACACCATGCCCTTCCCGGTGGTTGTCGGCCCTATAGCGCCCACCGGCGCCCTCGTCTACGAGCTCATCGTAGCCGACCTGAACCACCCGGATTGCCGCGGCTTTACCACATTTGGCGCCTTTGACTGTAATAATGATCCGCAGGTGTGCATCACTTTCGATGAGTTTGAAACGGCGGTGAATGACACCATCAACCTGGCTTTTGGCAACCCGAGAGATTCCATCTACGATGAAGAGGGCGTGATCTTCAATGCAGTGGCCGTTCCACTGGGGAACAATACGAATTTCTTTGACTGGGTCGTTGGTTCTGCCAACGCTCCCTGCGGCCTGGTAGGGAGTGGCGGCAACCTGTATGTGAACGGAGGGGTAGAAATGGACTTCAGCCAGTTCCCTTCGGTTCCTACTACTGTCACTTTCGATTTCACCTTCTGCAATAATTCTACTGTTATTCCGCAAATCGTTATCGGTGTCAATGGAGAGCTGTACAGTGGCCCCATCAACGATTTACCGGGCGATTTACCGGGCGGTATTACCATCGAGTTCATTCCCCTGGCTAATTCGTTGAGTCAGGGACAGATCATTCTTCACGGCCCCATTGAGCAGTTGCTTATCGGAGGCCAGCGGATATTCATTGACAACCTCTGTTTCAATCAGCCGCCACCACAGCTTGACGATTGCATCAGCTTCGATGTTTACGATGGCTTCCCCACGGATACCCTGGCGGATTTTGGCCAGCCCCAGGATATGTTGTATGAAGAAGACGGTGTGATCGTCACTGCCCGCAGGATAGAATGGAATGGAGGCGCCAACTTCTTCACCGGGGTATATGACTTTGATGAAAGCGGCTGTGGGGTTATGGACGACGACGATGCGGCCCTTCACTTTGGCGGAGCGTTGCGGTTCAACTTTACCGGGCTGCTGAACCTGCCGGAAAGCGTTTCCTTCGACCTGGCTTTCTGCCCCGGGCAGGAGCAGAATATTCTGCTCCTCATAAATGGCGAATCATATCGGGGAGCCATCTCGGCTCTTCCGGATATGCTGTCGAATGTGGCCATAACGGCCATGATCTCCACCCCCAACGGCCATATCTGGCGGGTAGAACTGACGGGTACGGTTGAGGCATTCGAGATCGGCGGCAGCGGACTGGCCATCGACGATGTCTGCTTCAACACGGCGCCACAGGAAGAAGAAGTGTGGCCCGGCGACGCCAACGCTGACAATATTGCCCACCATATTGACTTGCTGAATATCGGCCTGGCCTATGGTTTCCAGGGTACGCCCCGCTTGGTGGATGGCGCCAACTGGACAGGGGTTGCCGCCGCCAGCTGGCCGCAGGAATTTGCCAACGGCGTCAACTACAAACACGCCGATTGCAATGGCGATGGAGTAGTGGATGCCAACGACCGCCAGGTGCTGGCCCAGAACTATGGCCTCACCCACGGGCCCCTGGGCGCGGTGCCCTCCCTGCCCGGAACGGATATCGACCCCCCGGCGTATATCGACTTCCCGGGCCTGATCCCGGTGGGCACTTCTTTCAATATTCCTATTATAGTAGGCTCTCAGAACCTGCCCATTCAGGATGTTTACGGCATAGCCTTTACCGTGGTGTTTGACCCGCAGGTGTTCGATCCCGGCGCTCTGGAAATCGCCTATCCGGTGAGTTGGTTTGGCGAACCGGGCATTAACACCCTCTCCATCGACCGAACCTATGCGGCGGAGGGCCGTATTGAAGTGGCCCTTACCCGGACCGATCAAAACAACGTTTCGGGCTATGGCCCGGTCGCTTACCTGATCGGCATCATCGATGATATCGCCGGCTTCCGGCCGGACACAGAGGTGTCGATCGAAAATGTGGTGGCCATTAGTGTAGATGAAGTGCTGATACCCGTTCAGGGACGGACGGTGAAATTTGAACTACAGTACAAAGAGGAAGAACCGCCGGCGGAGGCCAAAGGCGTCTTCACCGTATTCCCCAACCCCACTACGGATTGGGTGACGGTCACCTCCAAGTATGGCTACCAGCCCGAACAGCTCACTTTGCTCACCCTGGATGGCAAAGAGCTGCAGGTACCACAAGAGGAAAACCGCCGCGTTTCGCTACAGGGCCTGCCCGCGGGCACCTACATCCTGAGTATCCGGACGGGCGATACCGGGTGCACAAGTTGATCGTAAAAGATTAACCGGGGTTTCAGCAGAAGAATTTCCCCTCCCTAACTTCGGTTAGAATTCCAAAAACGCTGTGAGAATGGACCGCCGCCTTCGGGCGGCGGTTTTTATTTAGAAGACAGGAATTCCGGGTCGAAAGTGCGGAGGGCCAGAGTCAATAGTTCGAAAAACTCATCAGCCGTCCCATCGATCGACCGCCTTACCCAAAAACCGGGGCATACGAAGCCTTCATACACATCGTAGCCTTCTTGTTCTATGGATTCAGCAAAATCCCGGAAAGATTCCTGTAGGAAAAGGCTGGGTTCGGATAAAAAAACACTCTCGGAATACTTTTTGGGCTCGGTGGCCAGAATGGACATATACCCATCCATTACTTCCTGATCATTGGCGGCCACCTCGTAGGCCAGGTAGTAGGTGCGCAGGTACTGCTTCAGCTCGCTGTCGTAAAGCGCCTGGGCATTGTCTACGAATATTTTACTGCTGAACAGGCTGGACAGGCTTTTGTGCAGATTGGTTAAAAATTTCGGATTGTACCGGCCAAATTTCCGGGCGCTGTTGTAATCCATATCCTCCCCATGAGGGCCGCTCAAAAAGGCCTTTTCTCCGATGATGCTTTCCAGAACGGACTTGCTCAGCACCTGTTTGGCAATCTGGTATCTGCCTCTGATACCGCTCTCCGGAATCCAGCTGTTGATGCTTTCGGGATTTAAGTCAGCGGTAGAACGCATATTTTGCCAACCGGCGACGGTGAGGTTGATTTTTTCACTCAGCCGTTCGGAAGAATAGCCGGGTTTGGTGGTGCAGGCGAAAATGCTCAGAGCGGTGGCCAGGGTAGTGATGAAGAGGGTTTTGAGTTTCATGACTTTTTTTGGTTGAAAAGTAATATTTTTTGCGGAATTGAAAATTGACCGGTGTAGAACTGTTATTTTTTTCCAAAGCCCTCAGTAGTATTAATTAAATATCCTTTAGGCTCGTAACCAAATCATGCTCTATGGAATAGACTTCCATATTCTTCTCTTTCCCTTTCAGGCTGTATTTTCCGAGACTAACAAAAACCCAGGGGCTTTTCGTACTTTGCTTGAGCGATTCCGATAAAACCAATGACCGGTTGACCTCCCGGGTCAATCCTTCTAACCGGGATGCAATATTAACGGCATCTCCGATAACCGTATAGTCTGTTTTGAAATTTGAGCCCATATTGCCCTCAATTACTGTACCCTGAGCCAGTCCAAAACCAGAGTGGAGGAGGCGTAACGGAGAATGTGCGGAAGCGCTATTGCGTAGGTTTCGCAATTCTTGCATAATATCGAGGCACGCCTGTATGGAGTCGTCCGCCTGTTCAACATCAAAGTAAGCCATCAGGCCATCGCCCAGCAATTTATTGACTTCTCCGCCCTTATCCAGAATGATCCGGCTACAGATCTCAAAATAGGTGTTCAAGATCAGGAACACATCTTCGATTGTACTTTTTTCGCTTATGGCGGAATAGGAGACAATATCGGAAAAAAGGATAATCTTTTCTACCCGGATAGGGATAACGCCAAGTGGGTTAACGCCGTTGTTGAGTATTTTCAGGATGGTGGGTTGGGTATATTGTTCTATGATCGTATGAGATTCGGTAACGGCTTGTAATAAGATTTTAATGGGGCGTACCAGTTCATCCACATTACTATCCAGGTTGATCGTTTTCATTGACCATGCCGGGAAAAGCCGTTGATCCACATCATAATCTGTTTTCAATCTTATAATATCCTGGTGCCGGGGGTCCTGCCCAATTTTCAAGAAAAGATGATCGACCTTTTCATCATCTCCCTCGATAATCTGGAAAAACAGCCTTTCAAAATAGACCAGCAGGCCCGTAATATTAAGCGCCCGGTTGTTCTGGCTTGAAGTAATACCGATCTGCTCCATTTCTTTAATGGATAGCGGATTCGTAAGCCTACTGATGTAGATGATCCTTTTCATAGTCTTTGCTGCTTCACCGGGCAGGGAAGATGGCGGTTCCGGTTTTTAGAAGCTCTTAAATTTAAACAGCTTCTCAGACAGCTAACTTATGAAAAACCAGCGAAATAGTTCGCATGTTCCACCGGCAGTAGGGTGCCGGTCATCCCCCATACAATAATTGACCAGTTTCAGGTCGTCAAACTGGGCCAAGCCAGCCTCCTCCAGGTCTTTTTTACTGAAATCCAGCCTAAGCGGCGGCATATCCTTACAATGCATCCTGCGGAATTTTCCACGAAGGCTGATATCCAACGGCCATTCCTGGCGATTGCCTTGTTTATCCAGAAAACTCAGTGTAGCAGCACGCATTGATATCCAAGTTTAGAGCGTCTGATAATGGGGTTTACACTTTGTGTTTTAATCTATTATCAATGTTTAAACATTATTATAGAGATGAAACCTTGAATTTGGATTTTTGTTCATGCGGGGGTTGCATGCGTGCTTGTCTCTTCTTTTGGAAGCCTGGCTATACCCTGGAAATAAAGCGGGAGATATATAATACAAACATGTTGGAAGGAATGAACAAACCGACAACAAAAAGCACAATAACTGAAATAAAAAAAGCCTGCAAACGATTGGTTTACAGGCTTATAAGTAGTTGTAATTGGTGGAGATACGGGGACTCGAACCCCGGACCTCTTGCATGCCATGCAAGCGCTCTAGCCATCTGAGCTATACCCCCATTATGTAAAAGACATTGGCAAAGAACAGATTCGGGATACTGGAACCCCGGACCTTCCCGACGATATGTCGGGACGCTCTAGCCATCTGAGCTATACCCCCATTATGTAAAAGACATTGGCAAAGAACAGATTCGGGATACTGGAACCCCGGACCTTCCCGACGATATGTCGGGACGCTCTAGCCATCTGAGCTATACCCCCATTATGTAAAAGACATTGGCAAAGAACAGATTCGGGATACTGGAACCCCGGACCTTCCCGACGATATGTCGGGACGCTCTAGCCATCTGAGCTATACCCCCATTATGTAAAAGACATTGGCAAAGAACAGATTCGGGATACTGGAACCCCGGACCTTCCCGACGATATGTCGGGACGCTCTAGCCATATCTGGCTTTTCAAAAGCGATTGCAAATTTAAGAGAATTCCGTAAAAAGCAAAACCCTGGGCTGAAATAATTTTTGATTTAACGGACCCGTTCGTAAATGCTTACCCGTTCCCCGATTACTTTCACCAACCGATACTCCTTTTCCAGCCATTCCGTAAAGGGGGCCGCATACTCCGGGTTGCGGAAGATCATAAATCGTGGATGTTGATCCTTCAGTTTCTGAATCTCCGTCTCCTGAGAAATTTCGAGTGCCGCCAGGTGTTGCGCTTCCCAGAAAAGGGAGGGGTGTACGTAGGGGAGGGGGGGGAGCTTTCCCAACAAATGGTAAGTGATTTGATCATTGCTGGTATAAACGATATCGTCGGCGGCGAGTTGTGGCGCCAGGAAAGCGGCTACCTGCCGGGGGTAGTCGGGTTTTAGGTAGTAATCCTTGTATTGCAGGAATAGGTTGCTTACGAGCAACAAACCCAGCAGCGGGTAGCCAATCTTCGGCTGGCGCAGCCAGCGCAAGCCCTTTGGCAATGTTTCCCGGGGGATCGCGAAGAACTCACCAGCCAGGAAGCAGAAGGGCAGCATAAATTGTATAAAGTAGTGCCCAAATAGTTTGCCCGGCAAAAGGACAGCCATCAGCGCCAGCACGGCCCACAGCGAACCGAACTGCCGGGAGGGAAGGTGAACTTTACGGGAGAAGAGTGCGTAAAAGAAGAAAAGAGATACCGGCAGGAATCGCAGGGTGAAATCCAGAAAGAAAGTGAGGTTGTCCAGTAAACTCTTACTCTCAATATATCGGCCGCTAACGATAAAGGTGTAAAACCAGAATTCCTCCAGATGGCCGATGTGTTGGTAATACGCAATAACGGCCAGAAAAGGCAGTGCAGCGCCCAGCGCCAGGAGCAGGATTTTACTCCAGGCCGCCGCCCATCGGCCTTGGCCTTGCCGGGCCTGCCACAACAGGAACAGCCCGAAGGCAATCCCGTCAAATAAGACAACGTACTTGATGACAAAACCCAACCCCAGGCTCAGCCCGGCGATGAAATAGGCCCAAAGAGCCGGGCGGCTACAGTAAATCCATAGGGCCAGAGCGGTGAACAGGTTGAAAAAGGTTTCCGTGTTGGGCGAAACGCCGTAGTAGGTGAAGATGGAATTCAGAAAGAGGTACATCATCCCTGCGGCAAAGGCGGCTGCCGGGCGGCTGCCAAAAGAGCGCTTGGCCCGGTAGAGGAAAAAGGAAGTGGCGGCCAGAGTGGCTGCCGCTGCGATGCGCAACAAGAGTATGGATTTGCCCATCAGCAGTTGCAGTAGGGCATAGAGGAGAAAAATGCCGGCTGGCTTGGTGTCAATATAATCTGCCTGGTACGTATAACCAGCTAATAAGGTATCCGAAATGACAATATAGGTGGACTCGTCGTGATTGATAACGCTGGGAAAAAACGAGAAGAAACGCAACAATAACGCTACCCCTAAAAACAACAAAAAAATAACGAAAGGCCGGATTCGCTGCAATGCCTGTTGGTTTGGTTCCGGCAAAGATAGAAAATGAAGGCTACTTGCACCGATTCATCGCGCTGGCAATGTCTTCTACCTCGTCTATCAGTTGATAAACGGCGCGTTTGTCCGTCAATGCCCCCCGGTAATGTATGCTCAGCCCCATTTGATTACGTTGTTTCTATGTTTTTTCCTAAACGCCAGTGAATCCCGCCCGTCTTCGTCCCTCAGCCGGATAAAAACCCCGGCTTTCGAATACCGATCGCCGAACCTGCTCAACGATCAACGCTCCATGGTCGCGGGTATTCTCGATGAACAGTTTGCTGGTCTCCATTCCTGCGCAGACCACTCCGGCGAGGTAAACGTTGGGCAGGCTGGTCTCCAGCGTTTCCGGGTCGTGGGTGGGAATGCGGGGTTCTTCCTGTGGGATTTCCAGCCCCAGGTTTTCCAGCAAGGTGTAATTGGGCAGGTAGCCGGTCATGGCCAGCACCCAGTCGTTCTCGATGGTTATGGCCCCTTCCGGTGTTTCCAGGACGACTTCCCGGGGCCGTATTTCGCGGACGGACGATTGGAAGTAAGCCTGAATGCTGCCTTCCTTGATCCGATTTTCAATATCCGGTTTGATCCAGTATTTTACCCCTTTATAAATCTTGTCATCGCGGATGGCCATCGCCACCTCCGCCCCTTTTCTCCAAATCTCCAGGGCTACCTGGCAGGCGGAGTTGGCGGCGCCGATGACCAGTACCTTCTGGCCCACGTAGGGATGCGCATCGTCGTAATAGTGTTTGACTTTGGCAAGCCCCTCACCCGGCACATTCATCAGCCGGGGCGTATCGTAGAATCCGGTAGCCACGATCACGGAATGCGCCTCGTACTGCCCTTTTTCAGTATGGATGAGGTACACCCCGTTGGCCTGCCGCTCCATCCGTTGCACGGCTTCGTAGGTGCGCACCTTCAGGGCGTAGCTCTGTTGCAGGCGGCGGTAATACTCCAGCGCCTCCCGGCGGGTGGGTTTTTCACCGTGAGAGATGAAGGGGGTATCTCCGATCTCCAGTAATTTGGAGGTGGAAAAAAAGGTCATATTGACGGGGAAGTGGTAAATGGAATTAGCCAGCACCCCTTTTTCGAGGACCCGGTAATCCAGTCCTGCCTTTTCGGCTGCGATGGCGCAATTCAACCCGGTGGGGCCACCTCCTATGATGATCAGATCATGGGTGTCCATGTTGGATTTTTGCTTTTATTTTAAACATACTCTAAAATCCGGCTTACAAACTTGTAACAACCGCTAAACATAGTAGGAACAACAATAAGCGGGCGGAGGTTTTCTATTGCCGGCCCAAATGCAACTGCCGCATGATGGCCGCGAACAAGTTTTCCGGGTGGATGGGCTTGACGATATAATCGTTAATGCCTACCATGGAGCACCGTTCCTGCTCTTGTTTAGACTCGTTGGCGGTTAGGGCGATGATCGGCGTATGGGTTCTGTTGCGGATTTTAATCGTTGCTTCGATCCCGTCCAGGATGGGCATCTGTAGGTCCATCAGGATGATGTCATACGTTTTTTGAGTTACCTTTTCGTAGGCTTCCAGTCCATTTTGGGCTACGTCCACTTCTGCCAGCGCTGACCATCCGGCCAGCATGCGTTTGGTGGCCAGCCGGTGTAAGTCATGGTCTTCCACCAGCAATATATTCACTGGAGTTTCCGGGGAGTAGGAGATAGGCTTCTTGCTGATTTCGGGTATTCTTATCGGGAGATCTGCTTTAAGTACGATGGTTTTATTGCCTTTTTGACTGGCCTCCAGGTGGCCTTCCATCGCTTTGACCAACTTTGAGGATATGAAAATGGGAAGGTAAGCTCGGCGTTGTTTATTGATCGTGGAGCCTTCATCCAGTTCTTCGATCACCTGTTGAATGGCTTCAGCGGTGGCGGAGTGGCTTACGAAAGAGATGCAGAACGACAGCATATAAGACGCCCGGCGGTTGCCTTTAGGCTGGGCGGCCAAAGATATGATTTGCCCGGGTTCTCCATTGCGGATAGCCGTCTCAATAAGGTTGTACAGCACCTGGGAGAACTTCTGGCCGTCGGTTGAAATAATGGCGGGCAGGCTGTCCGCCAGTTCAAAGTCTATGGAAAGGCCCGCCTGGCCGCTTCTGGCCTTGGATACGTTCTTAAGCATTTTAAATACTTCATCGAGTACCAGTTCCTCGTATTTAATTTCGATCGTTTCTTCTTTCAGGATGGAAACGTTGAGCCAGTTGTTCAGCGCAAAAGAAAGGTCGTCGAGCGATGACTTCAAACCGTCAGTGAAATCCTTTTGCGGCTTGGAAAGCGGGCTGTTTTCCAGCAAGTACAAAAAATTGGCCATGGATGCCAGGGGCGTCCGTATGTTGAAATTGAACTCTGAAAGCAGGTCTTCTTCCAGGGATACGGATGGCGATTCGGCCGGCTGCACCGCCTCATCCTCCAGCCCGTAAGCTTGTTTTAGCTCCGTGACGTCCTGCATGCCACCGACCAGCAATATGCGGTTGGATTGTTCGTCGTAATTGACCTGGGCTTTAACCTGCAGGAAGCGAACGATCGTATTCTCAATGATGATCCGGTGTTCTATGTGGTGCGCCTGTCCATCTTTGATGGCTTCCTCAAAAAAGGCTTCCACTTTTTCCCGGTCCTCAACCTGTACATATTTGATATAGTCGGATAAAGTAGGCTCAAAACTAAACGGCGAAAAGCCGAAGAAGCGAAAAATCTCTTCGTCCCACTTCATGGCGTTGTTGACAATATCCATTTCCCACTTCCCGAAACGCGCGATCTGATGGGCCAGTTGGTTGCGCCGTTCACTGTGGCTTAGCTCTTTGGCTTTTTCCTGTAGCTTCACCTGAGATTCGAAACGCTGCAGAGAATAGCGGATGGTCCGGGCCAGGCTTCGGGAATCAAAATCTCCCTTGACCAGGAAATCCTGAGCGCCAGCCCTTACAGATTGTATGCCCATGATCTCATTCTTAAAACCGGTCAGGACGATGACCGGTACATCAGGTGCTTTCTCTCTGAAGAGTTGCAGGGTCTTGAACCCCTCCACATCTACGAGCTTGAGATCGAGCAGGACCAGGTCGACGTTGTGTTCCTTCAGGAAATCCAAACCGGCGCCTAGCGATTCGCACTTAAAGAGGGTGTGTTTCATCGCAGCGTCCTTGAGATAGGCTTCGATGAGTGCAATATCTGCCGGATTATCCTCAATGATCAGAATGTTTGTTGTACTCATAGTCCTGTACGCTTTCCTGTCTTGCGAACGCTGCCGGAACCTTTACCCCGCTGATGAAATTCACCTTTGATCAAACGACCATGGTAGGTAAAATAGCAGTTGAAAGCCAAAACTCCTCTATTTTATGAATGATATTGAAAAAGTTGTCAAAGTCAATGGGTTTGTTGATGAAACAGTTAGCGTGCAGGTCATAGCTGTTCAGAATGTCAGTACCGGCATTGGAAGTGGTTAGGACAATAACAGGAATGCGTCGGAGGCTAGGGTCATTTTTTATTTCTTTCAAGACTTCTCTGCCATCCCATTTTGGGAGGTTGAGGTCCAGCAGGATCAGGTCCGGTATTTGTTTTTCAGCGTAGGGGCCTTCCTTCCTCAAAAATCTTAAGGCTTCAATACCATCGGTGGCTACTTCCAGGGTGATATTTTTCTTTCCTTCTTTAAAGGCTTCCTGAGTCAGGCGCACATCGCCGGGGTTGTCTTCTATCAATAATATAACGTATGGACGCGTTCTGTTTACCATTCGCATTTAGATTTCAGCAGAGTAATGCCTTAAAAATACAGCTTTTTATGCTAAGCCTTGGCTTCTACTCAAAAATTGTTGGTTGAGTGGATATTTTCGGCCCATTCGCTCTCTTTCTGCCTGCCGGCTTGACTATCTTTGCCCAAATTTCCGGATATGCATTCCATAAATCAACTTCGCAGCATCTTTGAAGATTATCTTGAAACGCATGCTTTTGCTAAAGAGCCGAACGGCCTATACGCCCCCATGGCCTACGTTATGGGCATGGGAGGCAAGCGGCTTCGCCCCCTGCTGTCCCTAATGGGGGCCCAGCTTTTTGGGGATCAGGTACAGGCCGCATTGCCGGTTGCCATGGCGGTTGAAGTCTTTCACAATTTCAGCCTCGTCCACGATGATATCATGGATGAAGCGCCCCTGCGCAGAGGGCAAGCTACTCTTCATCATAAATTCGGGCTCAACGCCGGCATCCTTTCCGGAGACGCCATGCTGATCTATGCTTATGAGTTTATCCGCCAGGTAGACAGGCAACCTGCTATTCCCCGGTTGCTCAGGGAGTTCAACCGCGTAGCCATTGAAGTTTGCGAGGGGCAGCAGTATGATATGGACTTCGAGCTGCGGCAGGATGTAAAGATCGAAGATTATCTTCTGATGATAGAATTGAAAACGGCGGCGCTTATCGAGGGCAGCCTGGTTATGGGCGCAGTGGTTGCCAATGCTCCGGAGGCGGATATTGAAAAACTGGCCGCCTTCGGCCGCAACATTGGCGTGGCCTTCCAGCTCCAGGATGATATACTCGATACGTTCGGAGACCCACAAAAATTCGGCAAAAAGGTAGGTGGAGACATCGCTCAGAATAAAAAGACTTTCCTTATTCTGAAAGCCCTGGAACTGGCCGGGGGCGAAACCCGGGGCCAACTCGCCCGCTACATGTCCACAACCCCGGAGGATGAAGCGCAAAAGATCAAAGCTGTTACTGATATCCTTCGCCAACTGAATATTGAAGAATGGGCCGAGCAAATGAAAGCCGGGGTTCAGCAAACCGCAATGGCATTCCTGGACGCCATCGCCGCTCCCGAAGAACGCAAAGCTCCACTTCGGGAACTTGCGCTTCGGCTGATACAACGGGAGTCCTAGCCCTCTGTTCAACACACGCTAAACAAAAAGGAGCAACCGCCGTGGCGGTTACCCCTCACACTATGAAACACTATATGTTGATCCATTCATAAGCAATGGGCAGGCCACTGCAAACAAAGTTAAGCTTGTCGGGATATATTACATGGGAAATGCAAGAATGGAAAGCGCCAGCTTACTGTACAAAAAAATCAATATAAAGGTAGGAAGTAATTTTTTAATTCACAAAATTACTTTGGGCTTATATCAAGCCCTGGTTCAACGAGTTACCCTATACATCGTCCACCCCCCCAACTCCCGTCCTGCCCGTACACCCTACACCCCCAACTACCTTCCCCCCTTCAACGCCTCCTCCAGCCGGTCCAGATACCCAAAGCCAAAATTATTGAGGTTGATCTCGGCGTGGGGCAGCAGGATGATGTCCCGGCGTTTCGTTTCCTCCAGGATGGGGAGCGATTGGGCGTGCTGCCCCGCCTGGGGCGGATAGATTGTGCCGTAGTAATACCAGAAGGAAGACGCCGGGCCGAACAGCCCGCGCTGTATGCCGTATTCATACCAAATCTTGTAATAGCTGTCCCCAATGATGAGGGCGTTCGGTTGGAAAGTGAGGCTATCCTGCTGGTACTCGATGGTTGGGTAAGGCATAGGCCTAACCGGTGGTTCCCGCATGATATTGGCGCCATATAGCAACTCTTTGTCTGTGCTCATCAACGAGTCGCTCAGGCGGATGGACTGCTGATAATTCATAACCGGTAATTCCACGCCAAGCAATTGTCCGGCCTTTTGGCGCATACTGTCCGCCGCAATGGTGGCGCCGTAGTAATTCCAGTGCAGGCCAAACTGTGGATAAATGGGGTAGGGGAACCCCTCTTCGGGGTGGATCAGAAAGTCGAAATTCATAAAGGGAACGCCGCTGGTTGCCAGCAACTCGGAGAACACCCGCCAGTTGGTGCTGTCCGCTTGCCGTTCGCGGAAAAAAGGGGGCAGGTTTTCCGGCAGCACCCGGGGTTTGCCGGGCGGGAGCAACACCAGCAACTTCGGGCCTTCCGGGCCGAGCAATTCCTGGATGCGTTGCAGTTGCCGCACGCGGGCTTCAATGGCGGCCCGCCCGATGTAGTCCATCCCGGCAAAGGCCTGGCAGTATTCTATGGAGTAGAAATAATCGTTCTCACCGTACACTACCCGGGGTGCGCCGCTGTCTCCAAAAACATCCCGGAGCAGCTGGTTGCGGTGGCGCACAATAAAGGGTGCGATGGGGCTCTGGTTGCGGCGGGCTTTTTCAAACTGTTCCTGATAATCCCCTGTGAGCCACTTTTGAGGCCAGCACTGAGGGTAGTCCACTCGTTCGAAGCTGCCGCCCAGCACCGGCGCCTGAAGGCCCGGTACGGCCCGCTGCAAGAGTGGCAGATAGTATTCCGGCAGCGTGATCAACGCCAGCACCAGAAAGAACAGCAGGTATCGCAGCGCTCCTTGTTTCATAGGCAGGCGGATTAAAATTTAAAGTAGATGAAAGGATTAAAGCCGGAGGCATAGACCTCTGCCAGGCAGAGCCATCCCAGCACGAGGCTACATGCCAGCTTGAAGGCTAGTTGCCCCATCCGGCCGGTATTTTCGTACCACTGGGTGCTCCGGCTTTCAATCAATGGGAATACCCCCATAAAGGAAAACAGGGCGCCCAGCGCCAGGGTAAACCAAAACCGGTGGCTGGAGAATACCGCCATCTCGCTTCCCTGAAGACTGAACATCTGCCCCAGGTAGGCCGTGCTGTGCGCCAGATTGGGCGACCGGAAGAACACCCAGCCGATGAGCACAATGACAAAGGTAACAGCCATTGCCGGCACTTTGCCGATGCGTTGGAGCCAGCTGCGCAGAAAGAGGCGGTCCAGGATGAGAAAAAGCCCGTGGTAGCCACCCCAGATGACGAAGTTCCAGGCGGCGCCGTGCCATAATCCGGAAAGCAGAAAAACGGTGCTGAGGTTGACGTAAAGGCGGAGGGTAGACACCCGGTTGCCGCCCAGAGGAATATACAGGTAATCGCGCATCCAGCGGCTTAGGGTGATGTGCCAGCGCCGCCAGAATTCGGTGATACTTTGCGAAATGTAGGGGAAGTTGAAATTTTCCGGAAAGCGAAAACCCATCATGAGGGCCAGCCCGATGGCCATATCCGAGTAACCGGAGAAGTCAAAGTAGATCTGAAAGGCATAGGCTACGATCACCACCCAACTGCTCAGCATGCCCAGCTCGCCGGGGGGCAGGGCAAAGGCCGCATCGGCCACCTCGCCCAGCGCATTGGCCAGCAGCACCTTTTTGGACAGGCCGATGAGGAAGCGCAGCAGGCCTTCCAGCAATATGCTGCTGCTGAGCCGGCGGTTTTCAGCGGCGAGCTGCAGCGCCACCTCGTTAAAGCGTACAATGGGCCCGGCGATTAACTGGGGAAACAGCAGAATGTAGAGGGCATAGTCGAAGAGGTTATCCAGCGGGCGGGTGCGCCCGTGGTAGCAGTCCAGCACATAACTGATCTTCTGGAAGGTGATAAAGGAAATACCGATGGGCAACGCAATGCGCGCCATCCGGATACCCTCGCTGCCAAAAAGCGCCGCTACCAGGTTGAGGTTTTCTATCCCAAAATTGAGATATTTGCTGATGGCCAGTATGCCGACATCGAGAAGGATGGTGGCCGCCAAGAGCCTCTTTCGCTGGCGGCCTTCCGACAAGGCGGCCAGCCGCACCATATAATAGTCGATGATCAGAGACGTGAAGATGATGAAAACGAAGGAAGGGGCGCCCCAGGCGTAAAAGTACAGGCTGCCGAGCAGGGCGACGGCATTTTTCCACTTTACCGGGCTCAGGTAATAGAAGAGCAGGAAGACAGGCAGAAAGGAAAGTAGAAAGTGAAGGCTGCTGAATACCATGCTGAATTTATAACTTGCGGCAAATATAGAACATTGGATACGAAAACACCGGAAAAAATCAGCACGGGGCCCCCGCCTGAATCCCCCAGCTTCGGAAGGGTAGCCCGCGAGTTTGCCTTCACCATGGCCTTCTGGCTGGCCTTGCTGCTCTTTGGCGCCGCCTGGCTAGGGCTGCTGCAACCCCGCCAATTGTCCTTTCAGTGTGGAGCGGAGCAGGTTGTTCAGCATCAGGCCGAACCCTACTTCAAAGGAAAAGGCGGGGTGTTTACCGGCGCCCGGCGCCAAACTGATCAGGTCGCATTCGAAGGCAGCCACAGCCTGGTCATTTTTCCGGACAACCCCTTTGGCTTTGAACTGAACGTACCCAACCTGAAAGGCATAGAGCAACTGGAGCTCGAAGTGTGGCGCTTTGTGGAGAAAGGCGATCCTGGCTCCGGCCATATCGTCGCGGAAGTGCCCGGGCTGATGTGGAAAAGCTGCAACGAGGCCGTTGAAACGAACGACAAAGGCTGGCAACGCATCTACTGTACCCTGGAGGTGCCCGCCAATAGCCGCAACAAGCAACTGAAAGTGTACTGCTGGAACGGCGGCCAATATCCGGTCTATTTCGATAATATGCGGGTGGAGGTGAAGCGGCGGTTTTCTTTATGAACTGATTAAATCAGTTCTATAAAAAGCAATAGATGGAAAGAGTTGGAAAATGGAGTAGGGGGCTTCCCTTAAACAGGGCAAGGAGTTAGGTAGCATTAAAACCCCCATTTACTCCGGACATCTGATTAAAAAAATTGCAGGACAAAAAATTTGCCCTGCTGTTTCTGAGGTTTTGCTTTCTAGCGGAGTACCCCTTCCAACACCTAAAAAAGGAGGGCTTTCCAGAGAGAGAATTTGGAAAGCCCTTCATTGTAAACACGCTTCTTGTTGATAGGTGAATAGGAAGGATGTAGATTTTATAACTAGGGTTTAGTTTTACAAAGTCCTTACTAACTCAAGCTGCTACAAAGGTAAGGGGGAAAATTCATCGGCGAAACCCCATGATCATGGGGTAGGGGTAGGGGGGGTATGGTTCAATTACATTGAACTTCGGACACAGAACATTGAACAGTCTCGTTTTGATACACCAATACACTGCTCTCTGATACACTACCTCACTATATCACCCTATCACTCTTTCCAACCATTCAGAAGTGATCAAAATCCCTATATTTGCACCGCATTTTACCAAAGCAAGAAATCGATGAACGACCAAAACGGGAATACCGCCATTTTACTCATCCATTGCCCCGACCAGACTGGGTTGGTGGCGGCAGTGACGGACTTCCTATTCAAAAACAACGGCAACGTCATCAGCCTGGACCAGTACGTAGACCGCCAGGCCATGCGGTTCTTTATGCGGGTGGAATGGGAGTTGCAGGGCTTTTCCATCCCGGAAGAAAAGATCGATGATTACTTCGGCACGCTGGTCGGGCAGAAGTTCCAGATGGAGTGGCAGCTGCATTTTTCCAGCCAGCGCCCCCGGATGGCCCTCTTCGTTTCCAAGATGTCTCATTGCCTCTACGACATCCTTCAGCGCTGCGTTTCCGGCGAATGGCCGGTGGATATTCCCATGATTATCAGCAACCACGACAATTTGCGCTATATTGCTGAGCGCTTTGAGATTCCGTTCCGGGTCTTTTCCATTACCAGGGAGACCAAGGCTGAGCGGGAAAAAGAACAAATCGAACTACTGAATGCTTTAGATGTCGATTTCATCGTACTGGCCCGGTATATGCAGATACTCTCCGATGATTTTGTGAGCGCCTTTCCCAACCGGATCATCAACATCCACCACTCCTTTTTACCGGCTTTCAAGGGCGCCAAGCCCTACCATTCAGCCTATAACCGAGGCGTGAAAGTGATCGGCGCCACCAGCCACTACGTCACCGCCGACCTGGACGAAGGGCCCATCATCGAGCAGGATGTCCGTCGCATCTCCCACAAGGATAGCGTCAAAGACCTCATCCGCACCGGAAAAGACCTGGAGAAGGTGGTGCTGGCCCGAGCCATTTGGCTGGAGATACAGCATAAGATTCTGCCATTTAAAAATAAGACGGTGGTGTTTGATTGAGGAAAAGTAACTATTCATCGTGGTGATTTGACCCCTCAAGCAAAATTTTGTAAGCCGCCCTTCCCCTTCCAAGGGGAATGAGAAGGGGTTCCAGCGGAAAAAAGTCTACAAAATTTTGCGTCAGGCGTATTTCAGACCCCATGCTGAATAGTTGCGAGGAAAAAACTTACTGCTCCGGATACCAATCTAACAACCGCACCTCAATCTCCGGATTTCCCTTCTGGACCAAAGCTTTAAACGCTTCCACATCGCTAAGCCCGCCTTTTCCTCTATAGTGAAAAGGGTACACCACTTTGGGCCGGAAGGCCAGCACTGCATCAGCGGCCTGTTCGATGCTCATCGTATAGGGCAGGTTCATGCAAACAAAGGCGAGGTCAATATCTTGGAGCTGCCGCATTTCGGGAATATCTTCCGTGTCGCCGGACAGGTAAATCCTCTTGCCGCCGATGGTGAGCAAATAGCCGTTGCCCCGTCCTTTGGGATGGCGGCTATCGTCCGTTTCGGGCAGGTTGTACATGGGCAGGGCTTCCACCAGTATGCCGTTCCATTCCGTTTGTTCGCCGTTGGCGAGGGCCCGAATATTCTGAAACGAGATGCCCTCCAGTTGGCCCACTACGGCTTGTGGGGCGACCAGTTCAGTTTCTGATAGGTCCAGGCTTTCCAAGGTTTCTTTATGAAGGTGGTCGCCGTGGATGTCGGTGATGAGCACCAGATCCGGTGCTGAAAAAGCGGCGAATCGTTCGCCCCCGCCGTAAGGGTCGTAAAAGATGGTTTTGCCTCCCCATTCGATCACCATGGTGCTGTGCAGAATGGGGGTGATGGTGATGTTCCCTTCAGGGGTTGGGATGGTTTCTGGCTGGGCGCCGGTCTGAATGGCGGCCAGCGAAAGCAGTGCAGGAAGTAAGAATCTCATGTCTTTTTTTAGGTAAGGATCGTTTAAAAAATAAGTTATAAAGGTTTGGGGTGGTTATTTTGCCCTCAATCAAGGCGAGGAAATGGGAGCATAGCCTAGCTACGCGACTATTTTCTCAACGCAGAGTGAGGGCAAAAGAAACCGCCAGAGATTATAAGTTATTCTTTACACGATCCTAAATAAGCTTTTCAGTACAATTGTTCATGAAAATGAAATATCGGCATTTTCAGGTAGCAATTGCCAGAGTGGAAACCACAACATTGCAAGTAGGATGAAAGCATTTGCTCTGCTGGAATATTATCTCTATCTTACCGCCACTACACGTTCTAACCTGTCGTTGCCCGACGCTCCCGCCGGAGTGGAGGTTTTCTTTGATTTATTCACCAAATCCCAAATACTTATGATTGGTTTCATCTTAGGCAGGTTCACCGATATACCCACCAGAGTCCTCGTGAAGGAGGACAGGACACACACACACACATTTACCCGCCGAAGCCTTGGCGAAGGAGGGCGCATGCTATCTCTATCTCTGCAACAAGAATCTGCACCATTTTAGCGATGCTGCTTATTACGGGTAACCTGGAAGCTCAATTCTTTTTTGACCCTTGCTTTGATACTCTGGCCGTTTCTGAGGTAAAGGTTTGCAGAATAGCTCCGGCGCCTGGAGATGGATGTGAAGACATGGAAACTTTTCCAGAGTATCCATGTATGTTGTCCTTTAAACTAAGAGTAGTGATCGTCCGTGACGACACGGGGAATGGAGGGGTAAGTGATAACTATGCTAAAGATGTAATTGCCGAACTACAAGCAGCTTTTGCCCCCTATAAAATGTATTTTGACTTTGACGGCAATTTGGAATACCTGGATAGCACTGAAATTTTAAATGCTACGCTAACGGGTTCTACAATTTCAGGCCTTATTAGCACGAACAATAACCCGGCGGATAAAATCAGTATATACTTTGGCAGTGATTTTGGTAGCCCTACGGGCATTGCCGGCGGTATTCCCAGTATTGCAACTTACGTCCGCGGTGGCCTTGCAGGCAGTGGCGTATTGACTCATGAAATAGGACATTGCTTTGGCCTGTACCATACTTTTCGAGGCTCCGAAAACTTTTGTAAAATCAGGTGGCCGGGAAATCAGGACATAATTGACTCTCCCGTCGATTATTGTGATTCTCTTTCACAGGATTTGTATTCATGCGGCGACTGTGTGCCGGATACGCCTACTGACCCTTGGTTGTTTGCCGGTGAAGTAGAGGCGCCACCCCAGGAGCCAGTAGTATATGACTCCATTACGAATACCTGCTCCCTTAGCCCCTTGACCCCCTTTCGGGACATTGACATCAATAATTATATGTCTTACTACACCGCTTGTTACGAGCACTTCACCTCTGGCCAGGTATCCAGGATGAGGAAGGTTATTCATTTTGTGCAATACAATTTGGACAATACTGTGGACCGTGATTACCGGTTTATGCAGTCAACGCAATCCGACAAACTCGTCATCAATGCTAATACCACCTGGGACGACTCCGTCGAAGTGTGCACCGACGTTTACATCGAAGCGCCGAACACGCTTACCATTACTTCTGTGGCCTCTATGCATTCCGGCGTCAAATTTGTGGTGAAGCCGGGGGCTGAGCTGCGCCTGGAAGGCGGCGTGATGACGAAAGCCGGCGCCGGCTACTGGAAAGGCATCGAGGTGTGGGGTGACGCCACGGCCACGCAGGTTCCCAATACCGGGCAGGGCAAGCTGTATATAGACGGCGGGCTGGTTGAGTTCGCCACCGAGGCCATTGTGGCGTTCAACCCCAATGCAGCGGGCGGCGATGTGGAATCCACCTCCGGCGGGCTGGTGCTGGCCTTCGACGCCAGCTTCACCAATAATGCCCGCTCGGCGGAATTCCGCAAATATGGGGGGCAAAACTACGGGCGCTTCGTCAACTGCGGTTTTACCATAGACGGCGCCAACCACTTCACCATTACCCGCTGCACCTTGCTCATCGGCGGCCATGTAACCAACCTGCCGCCGTTCCTGGTGTCTCAGGAAGGGGTGCAGGTGAATTACAGCACCGGCTTTTCAATTGTGGACAATACCTGCCTGGGCCTGGCTGCCAGCCAGGATTCAACGGTGGGAGTTAAAGTGGTGGATACGGGAGCAAGCACTAACGCCAATGTGATCTACGGGAATAATTTTGACTCATTGTATGTGGGCAACGGGGCAATTGGGGATAATGCAGGAGGCCCGGAAGGGGGCGGCATTGTTTATGAATGCAATATGAACCTGGGCGGCAACACTTTCGATTTTTGGGTGCAGGAGGGAGGTGGGATTACGGAAAATCAGCAAAGTGTTTCAGGGGTAGCTGCTGGTAATGTTTTCTCAAAAAATGGGAATAACTCATTCAGCGATTTTAATAATGATGGAACTTTCATAGACTACTATTACTATGATGGATCTTTGGAAGAAACACCTTCTTACTATACCGAAATGACTCTTGAAGCTATTGGTATCGAAGAGGAAAATGCTTGTCAAGGCTTTAATGCGGGGGGCGAGATCCCTGGTGAAGAAATCGGCCTGGAAAAAGAACGCTTTTTCGAAGCCGAAGGCAAGCACCAACTCTACAAAGCAGCTTACGAAGCAGCATTGGACGGTGGGGACACGCCTGGCCTGGTGGAAGAAGTAAACGAAGCCAAGGCCTGGCAGGCCGCGGCTTTGGCCAGTGACTTGTTGGCTATCTCCCCTTATGTCTCCCAGCAGGTGCTACAGGCCGTAGTCGATAGGCCCACTATTTTCACCAATGCGATGCAGGTGGACGTACTGGAGGCCAACCCGGATGCGGTTCGAAAGGGAAGCTTCCTTGGCTACCTGGAGGAAAATTCCAGCCTGAATGTTTCGGAACTGGATACGGTGCGGGCTGCGGCCGGTACCCAAACGGCCCGCTCCGGGCTGGAAGCCTCTGTTTCCGCGGCCTATGCCGACAAACACCGAGCAGCCGACCTGGTGCTGGCCTATTTTTTACTGGACACGGCCGCTTACCAGGCCGATAGTGTGCTGGCCTGGTTGGATCACAAAGGCAGCCTGCATGCGGCGTATCTGAAAGCAGATATTTTATTCCAAACCGGGCAAACGGAGGCTGCACAAGCCGCCCTGGACTCTATCCCTGTGTTCTTTCAACTTTCCCATGAGCAGCAAGTAGCGCACAGCAATAAGCAGAGCTTGTTTCAGTTGCTGGAAAGCCAGGCCGATATACTGCAAATGGATAGCCTGGCAGTAGATTCCCTTTCTGATATTGCTCAACAACCTGGCTTGGCGGGCTTGCAGGCAAAAAGCCTGCTGGATTATGCTTATGATGTTGAAATGGAACCTAATCACGACTTGCCTGTACCTTATGAGGCGCGCTTAACAAGCACCTCTTCCGTGATAGAGACACCCCCTGTTTTTATTCAAGCCTTCCCCAACCCCACAAAAACGGAGGTTACCTTTAGATATGCTTTACCCAGAAAAGCTAAGGCTTCGATACGCTTGTTCAACCTGATGGGGCAGCCAATTGCAGATATTCCTCTTATACCGCAGGCTGGCTACATGGATTATAGTGTTACGAATCTACCGGATGGTATCTATTATTATCAATTGCTGATGGATAACCGTATTAGGGCTACAGGTAAAATAATGTTTATACATTAGCGATTTAACAATACGAGGGAAGAGAAGTTAATTTAACTTCCCTCGTACAGTGTTTATTGATATGAAAATAGTTTATGCGTTTTTGGTGTGGTTTTTAGTACTTAATCCTTTGATTAGCCAAAGTACTTTTGATTATCGATTTCATTTTGGTTATCCAGCTCTTGTTTTAACAGGTGTAGTTTCTACAGATAGTTGTGTTTATGCTATAGGAGTAATGGTAGATTCAATAGCACCTTTCTATGAAGGCAATATTTTTATAAAATTTAGTTTGGAAGGAGAGGTGTTAATACAAAAGGTAATTGTAGATTCAATACGTACTTATGAAATATGGCGAGGTAACCTGGCACAATGCCCTGATGGGGGTTTCGCCGCATTTGGTACTAGTGTAAAAGACTCTAGGTTAAAAGGGTTAATGATTAAGTATGATTCATCAGGAGATTCGCTTTTTACCAAGCTATTTCCAAATTATTACAATGATACACTTTTCATTAGAGGAGAGGATATTCTTACTTTGGAGGATGGTGGATTTCTCATACTAAGTACGGATAGTAAGCCTGATGAAATAAAGCATACAGAAATAAGGGTTTCTCGTTTGGACAATTTGGGTAACCTGGAATGGTCAAAAATTTTTGGCATTTCAAGTACTAATGACATTGCCAAGTGCATCATTCCTTATAGAGGTGCTTTTGCGGTTTCAGGATCAAGAAATAATAGTCATATAGCGGTCCAGAATTACATTTTTAGAGATTTTGTAATGGGGGTTTCAGCTTCTGGAGAAAAACTTTGGGAATATCTTAGTCCTATTAATGAACTTCATAGTTTTGTCTCCGGATTAGTAGAAGCTTCAGATGGTGGCTTATTTGTGGTGTCAGGAAATGGAGTAGAAGTACCTGCTGGCCCTGGATTCAGCCAGATGCGCTGGCACAACTACGCCTTCAAGCTGGACTCCAACCGGCAGGTGGAATGGGGTATTTTAATAAGGGATTCATTGCCGGCAATTTCTCCTAACAACCAGCTTACTTCTGGAATAGAATTACAAGACGGCAGCGGCTACGCCGTTGCCGGCAACTTGATCGCCCGGACGCCGGAAAACTGGTTTTTCAGCGGGGTGCTGGCCAAAATATCACCGGAAGGAGAATTACTCTGGAAACGTTATTACCAGCACATCGCCGGCCAGGGCCCCAGCCACTACATCAATGACCTGGCTCAAGCCCCCGACGGCGGCTTCATCATGGTAGGCGAAGTGCGGGATACGGTCAATGCCCCCCGGCAGCAGGGCTGGCTGCTCAAGGTGGATGAGTATGGCTGCCTGGTTCCGGGGTGTGAGTTGGTCAATTCAGTAGAAGAACCACAAACGGGAGGCGATGCCAAGGTAAACCTGCTGCTCTACCCCAATCCGGTAGGTGAACAGCTACAGCTGTATTTCTCCGCTGAGGAAAGTGCGGAGTATGCCTTCCGCATTCTGGATGCGCAGGGTCGGGAGTGGCGGCGTTTTAGTACCCACCTCTCCGAGGTGACGCTGCTGGTGGAGTTGGGGGAGCTGCCGGGCGGGGTGTATTATTTGCAGTGCCTAAGGAATGGGAAGGTTGTGGGGGTGGAGGGGTTTGTAAAGCGGTAGGTTCTCGGGCGCCAATTTTCTATTGGCGTCCGAGTTTTCCTTGCCTTGCCGGGCCGAAGTCAACAGACAACGGGAAGTTGTCAGCTGACTTCGGCTTTCCTTCAATTACTCAATAACCGGCTTCCCAATATACACCTTGATCTCCGGCGACAGGCGGATTCGGATCTTGACCACCAGCGGGTCGTTGAGGTTGGCGTAAGTGCGGCGGTGCAGGTTGTAGGTGGTGCGGATCGTCGTGAAAACGGACGTCAGCGCCGGGCTCCTGCGGGATTCGTAGATGATCTCATCCAGGCGTTCTTTGGAGAATTTCTCATGCTTCCCTAGCAGCTCCACTTCCAGCGCGGGGCTGAGGGCAACCGACAGGGAAAAGCTGGTGATCTCCAGCCCGTAGACCTCTAGCTTGGGAAAGATCTGCAGCCATTCTTCGATCAGCTGGTAGGTCTTTTCCTTAGCGCCCTCCCCGAGGGTGGCGGCTTGCTCCCGGAGCACGTCCGAGGCATCCTGAATAGCTTTCTTGAATTTATCGATCATAGCTTTATTTGTTCTTAAACCGTATTTCCCCTTCCAGCCCCACCTTGCCTTCCATCAGGTCCATCAGCGGGCGCTCGACGGTTACGGTATTGCCATCGACTTCCGCACCTTCGATGGTTGTCTTTTTTACCTTACCAGGCAGGTGGTAAACAGTGGTGTGGGTCCCTCCGCTGAAGAACATTTTCATAAACTCGCCATCTTCTCCGGCAAAAAGCTCACTGGCGCCTTCCTGATCGTTTTTCATACGGGTGAGCCTTTTCTTTTGAAAGGCAAATTTGCCGCCCGGCATCAGCAGGCTGCCCATGCCGCCCATCATACCGGCATCCGCCCCGGCGCCCTGCTCGCTGAGCTTCTGGAAAAATTCGTCGATCTGCCCCACATTTTCAAAAGGGAAGCTCATGTTGACCAGGAATTTCCCGAGCGAGTCGCTCATGGTCATCCGCATGACTGCATTTTTCATTACCCCTTCCGCCAGCCCGCTGTCTCCCAGGTGGATCAGGGTATCCGTTTCTCCCAGGTCGAAACCGGATGCCTCTCCTTCTTCTTTGGCCGCCTCTTCGATCATGCTTTTCATCATGGGGTTGCTGAAGAACTCGCTCATATCAAAAGTGACATTGTATTTGCCAGAGCCATCCTTGTTCATGTAAATTTCCTCCAGGGTCTCAATACAACTGGTCAGCAAAAAGGAACAGGCCGCCAGCAAAAGAAAAATGTTCTTGGTCATCGTTTAAGTTTTTTGGATGTATGTATAGTGCCTAAAAGTAAGCCTTAAGCCTTGGATTTTTGAATATTTCCAGTGAAAATTGGGGCGATTCCTTGCCCAAATCATGGGAGTGTTCGCAATTCGCTGTTCGCCGTTCGCAAGTTCCTGAAAATCAAGAGGCGTTTTTTTGGGAGCGGCTACCAGTCTAGCGTTGGACACTTTTGATGGCCAGGAAGTTGCGGAAGGCTTGGTGCCATTCCGACTCCCGCTTTACTCCGTCAGTCGCTTCGCTCGTGTCCGACTTCCGACTTCTGTCCTACACTAGTGCGCCGGGAACGAAGTTGTTGATCAATAATTTGAGGCTGTTTTTTGGCCAGGCAAGGCGCGACGACCGACCATAGCCTAAGCTACGGAAGGAAGGAGCAACGCAGCATGGGCGAAAAAGAGCCCGAAGAATTGGTTAAGAATTTCGTTCCCGGCACACTAGAACGGTAGCCTTTAAAGCCACTCACTACATCATTCCCTCATTCCCTCCTCTAACTTTATCAACCAAATCCACTCTTATGCGTTTCATTGATTTACTAAACTCCCCTCGGTTACCAGAGGTGAAATTTTGACAAATTTATTTTTTCGGCCTGCGAGGCGAAAAACGTAGACATAGCCTAAGCTATAGCGAGGCTTTTCAACGAAGCAGGACGGAAAAAGAAAGCGACAAAAATCACTTCTGGTGGCCGAGGGGAGTATATAATAAAGCAGAACAAAACCGGATATAAGGAATGACGGATATTCAGACTTTAGGAGAACTTAAAAAAAGCGGTTACCAACCCAGAACGGTCAAGGAGGAATTGCGCACCAACCTCATTAAAAAGCTGCAGGCAAAGGAGAAGATATTCGAAGGGGTCTTAGGTTTTGATGATACGGTCCTTCCGGATATTGAAAGGGCGGTGCTCTCCCGGCACAATATACTACTGCTGGGCCTCAGAGGACAGGCCAAGACCCGTATTGCCCGCATGCTGGTGGCGCTGATGGATGAATACGCGCCCATCGTTGCCGGCAGCGAGCTCAATGATGACCCGCTCAATCCGATCTCCCGCTATGCACACGACCTGATCGCCGAGAAAGGGGACGATACGCCCATCGAATGGATCCATCGCAATACCCGTTATGTGGAAAAACTGGCCACGCCGGATGTGAGCGTCGCCGACCTGATCGGCGATGTGGACCCTATCAAGGCAGCCACGCTCAAATTGCCCTATTCCGACGAGCGCGTGATCCACTTCGGCCTGGTGCCCCGCGCCCACCGCAGCATCTTTGTGATCAACGAATTGCCCGACTTACAACCTCGTATTCAGGTTTCGCTTTTTAATATCCTGCAGGAAGGAGATATACAGATCCGTGGGTTTAAGTTGCGCCTGCCGCTCGATATACAATTCGTCTTTACCGCCAACCCGGAAGATTATACCAACCGGGGCAGCATCATCACGCCGCTGAAAGACCGGATTGAAAGCCAGATACTGACCCATTACCCCAAGACGATCGATATAGCCCGGCAGATTACCATGCAGGAAGCCAAACTGGCGGAAGAACAGCGCTCCGCCATCGAAGTGCCCGACCTGTTACAGGTATTGCTGGAACAAATAGCATTTGAAGCCAGGGAAAGCGAGTTCATCGATGAAAAGAGCGGCGTATCCGCCCGCCTGACCATCTCCGGCTACGAAAACCTGGTCAGCACCGCTGAGCGCCGCATGCTGATCAACAAAGAAAAAAAGGCGCGCGCCCGCATCATCGACTTCTGGGGAGTCGTACCTTCCGTTACCGGTAAAGTGGAGCTGGTTTATGAAGGCGAACAGGAAGGGCCTTACCAGGTCGCCATCTCCCTGCTGGGCAGAGCTGTCAAAAAGGCCTTCCTCGACCATTTCCCCAATCCGGACAAACTCAAGAAAGGCGTGGAGCGGGACCCCTACGGAACCATTCGCGCCTGGTTCTCCGGAGGCAATGACCTGGACCTGCTCAATGATTCTAATGAGAAGGACTTCCAAAAAGCACTCGACAAAGTAGCCGGCCTGCGCAAACTGGTGGAAAGCAAGCTCGACGTCAAAGGCGATGACGCCTATACTTATATGGAACTGGCGCTGCACGGCCTGGCCGAACTGAATATCATCAACAAAGAAGTGCTGGAGTCCAGCTTTGCCTTCCGCGACCTGCTCGCCAATATGCTGGGTGACGACCTTTTTGACGATGATGAATTCGATAATTGATGGAAGAATAAGGGCCCGGAGAAGAATAACTTCCCCATTTGATACGGCTATTTTTCCGCCAGGCTTCGTTGCGGGATCGGTTGCGTAGCTCGGCTATGCGTCCTCCCCGCGCCTTGCCTGGGAAATATCGCCTGAAGGACTTATTTTCTCCCTTACTTGAATTAAGTTGCTTGTTTTGGGATGGAATTTATGAGACAAGGCGGAGAAGGAAGATAGCATTCTGAGTCGTATGCCATCAAAAGCCTGAAACGAGGAACTTATTTTTCTCCGGCCCCTAAGTTTTCCTTACTTTTACGGGAAGCATCTGGCCTTGGGCGGGATGCTTCCCGTTTTTGTTTACAGAAAATCCAACTTGTATGTTACTAAAGATCAACCCTGACAATCCGGAAGGAAGAAAAATCCGCAGCGCTGTGGACACACTGGAAAGCGGAGGCGTCATCATTTATCCCACCGATACCGTTTACGCCCTGGGCTGTGATATCAACGATAACAAGGCGGTAGACCGAATCTGTAAATTGCGCGGGCTGGACCCCAACAAAGCCCACCTGTCTCTAATTTGCCGGGATATCAGCCAGGTCTCCGATTATTCTCAACAGATCGACAACCAGGTCTTTCGCCTCATGAAAAAACACCTGCCCGGGCCATTTACCTTTGTGCTCAACTCCAATAACCAGGTGCCAAAGATGTTTAAAAACCGTAAGCGGACCATCGGAATCCGGATACCGGACAACAACATTTGCATGGCCATTATTGAAGCACTGGGCCGTCCCATTCTGACCGCCTCCCTGAAGTCTGACGACGAAATACTGGAATACTTTACCGATCCCATCGATATTTACGAAGACTATAAAAAACTGGTGGACCTGGTCATCGATGGCGGCGTTGGCGGCAATATGCCTTCGACCGTCGTGGATTATACCGGCGCCGAGCCGGTGATATTGAGAGAAGGCGCCGGCGTTTTGGAGCTCTAAGGACTTTGTTTCGAAGAAGACAAAAGAATCCCTTGGCAAAGGAGGAAAGCTGGTTATATTTGTGTCTGTTTTAAAAAACGCACAAATAGTCACACATCAACCCGCTGTTAAACAATTTCTGACCGTATGAAGCTCAAAGGAATACTACTGCTGCTCTTTGCCTGTATTTTAAATTATACACATGCCCAGACTGGAGGCACCATCCGGGGCAACGTCTACGATGAAGATACCGGAGAGCCGGTAATTTACGGAAACGTACTGCTGGAAGGCACCAACTACGGCGCTAATACAGACTTCGACGGCTTCTTTAGCATCGGGAACCTACCCGCCGGCGATTATACCCTCAAGCTGACCTACCTGGGCTACGATAGTGTAGTTGTCGATGTAACCCTCAAGGAGGGCGCCATCGTTTACAAAAGCCTCTACATGAAGCCCAATGCGGTTGACCTGGAAACGGTCAACGTATCGAGCCGCCGCGAGCAGTCGCGTTCCGATATTCAGGTTTCCAAAGTTACGGTTACGCCCAAGCAAATCCGGTCGCTGCCTTCCACTGGGGGCGAATCGGATATCGCTCAATACCTGCCGGTTCTGCCAGGCATCATCGTTTCCGGCGACCAGGGCGGGCAGCTGTATATCCGGGGGGGCTCGCCGGTGCAGAACAAGATACTGCTGGATGGGATGACCATCTACAACCCTTTCCACTCCATCGGTTTCTTCTCGGTTTTTGAGACGGAAACCATCCGAAGCGTAGATGTACTCACCGGCGGGTTCAATGCCGACCAGGGCGGGAGGATTTCCGCTGTGGTAGACATCAAGACCAGAGAAGGAAACAAGAAGAAGCTGAGCGGCCTGGTGTCGGCCAGCCCATTTCAGGCTAAAGCCCTCATCGAAGGGCCGATCAAGAAGCTGGAAGGGCCGGGAACGGGCAGCACCTCCTTCCTGCTCACCGGCAAACACTCTTATCTGGACCAGACTTCCAAAGCCCTGTACAGCTATGCCGTCGATCCGACCTTCTTTTCCTTCGCTTCGGGGGACACCAGCATTCAGGATCTTAAAAAATCAGATATCGGCCTGCCGTATACCTATACCGATGTCTTTGGCAAGTTGTCTTTCGTAGGGGGCAATGGGAGTAAGCTCAATCTTTTTGGTTTTAATTTTACCGACCGCTTCGATTTTATCGGCCTGGCCAAGCTGGACTGGCAGACCCTGGGCGCCGGCGTCAACTTCACGCTGATCCCTCCCAACTCCAACGTGATCATGGATGGAACGATCGCTCTCTCCGATTACCAGATCACGTTGGCGGAAACGGATGGCCAGCCCCGGCAAAGTGGCGTGAATAGCTATAACGCCAGCCTTAACTTCACTTATTTTGGCAGCAACAACCAGATCAACTACGGTTTTGATTTTACCGGCTTCAATACGAATTTTGAATTTCGCAACGCCCTCGGCGTTCGTTTTCAGCAGGAAGATTTTACGACTGAACTGGCTGGTTATGTAAAATACAAGCAGAAGCTGGGCAACCTTCTGATTGAACCGGGCCTTCGCCTGCACTACTACGCATCACAGTCGGAAATGTCGGTGGAACCTCGCTTAGGCCTGAAGTATAACATTACCGATTTCCTTCGCTTAAAATTTGCCGGAGGCTTCTATTCTCAAAACCTGATCAGCACGGTCAACGACCTGGATGTCGTCAACTTTTTCATCGGCTTCCTGGCTGGCCCCGAATCGACTATTTTCAAACCGGGAACGCGTACCCCCACCGACCACAACCTGCAAAAGGCCTACCACGCCATCGCCGGCCTGGAAATCGACCTGAGCAGTAATATATCACTCAATGTAGAGCCCTATCTCAAGCGCTTCACTCAGCTGATCAATATCAACCGCAACAAACTCAGCGAAACCGACCCGAATTTCATCACCGAAACCGGGGATGCCTACGGGATTGACCTTTCCGTGCGTTACGAAAAGAGCAACCTCTACCTCTGGGCTACCTACTCTCTGGGGAAAGTAACCCGCGACGACGGCGTACAACAATACCCCACTATCTTCGACCGCCGCCATAACGTCAACCTTCTGGCCTCGTACAACTTTGGCAAAAATAAGAACTGGGAAGCGGGCCTGCGCTGGAACCTCGGCTCGGGTTTCCCCTTCACCGAAACACAGGGCTTCTATGAGGACAATAATTATTCCGACTTGCTCTTCACCGATATTCTAACCGGAAACTTCGACCTTGGAACCCTGCTTAGCGATCAACTCAACGGCGGCCGCCTGTCTTATTACCACCGCCTCGACGCTTCCCTTAAGCGTTCTTTCGACTTTAAAGGGGATAGTAAGCTCGACGCTACCCTGAGCGTGACCAATGTCTACAACCGGGATAACGTTTTCTACGTGGACCGGGTGACGAACAGCCGGGTGGACCAACTGCCTATCCTGCCTAGTGTGGGGCTGCAGTTTACCTTTTAGGGGGGGCTTCTGGTTGGGGAATAGAATGCATGGTTGGGGAATAGGATGCACGCAGGGGCGCGGAGGCGTGGGGGTAACTTGGGGAATGTGAATGCACGCAGGGGCGCGGAGGCGCGGAGGCGCGGGGGTAACTTGGGGAATGTGAATGCACGCAGAGGCGCGGAGGTAACTTGCGGGAATAGGATGCACGCGGGGGCGTGGGGGCGGTTTCCGCTTTCCTTTTCTACTTGGGATGGGATAGTTCAATTTTCTAGTCTAAGGTTGGACACGGTTAGAAGCAGGTAAGCCCAAGCAGCCTGCCGCGGTTGCGAACAGCGAATACCGAACCGCGAACTCGTCCAACCCTGGAATGGTAGCCTCTTCTGAAAAACGCCTCTTGATTTTCAGGAACTTGCGAACGGCGAATAGCGAGCCGTCCCCCTTCCACCTACTCCACGATTACTCTTTCCACCCGTACCCCTTTTTCGCCGGCTGCCCGGAGGATGTACATTTGCCCGCTTTGTACTACCGTTGGCAGTTGCAGGCTGGCCTCATGGCCGGAGAGTAACTTTTTCCAGATCATGCGCCCTTGTAAATCAAAAAACTCCAGGCTTCGCAGCGGGCCGCTATTGCGGCTGTTGACATAAATGCCGCCCCCTGGCCGGATCGGTTGGGCGAACTGAACGAGCAGTCCCTCTGCCAATTCAGCCGAGGCAGCAGGCGTCATGTTTTCTGCTTCCAGGAACAGCACAAAGCCATCGTGGTCGGAAGCGCGTTCCACCAGGAAGGGGTTGTCGGCGTAGGCCAGGGCATTATCGGCATTGCCGCGGCCGTACTGCATGCCTTTGGCCTCCAGGCCGTACAGGGTAGAGGACAAGCATTGGTCCAATATTTGGGCGCTGCCATCGAAAACATAGGAATAGCGCTCTTCGGCGGGTAGCAACTCCGCCTGATTGGTAAGGGGCGGGCTGACAATCGGCATAGGGGGCAGTTGAGCACCGATAGAAGCCGCGCCACTGATCTGGTTGGTGACATCGACGTATCCGTCCGAAAACTGGAAGGCATTAAAATCTCCAACTACAATGAGGTTGCCTTCCTGCTGCAGCGCCTGGGCCATATTGGCAACCGAAATGGACTGCTGGTAGCGTTTAGTTCTCACAAAATTGGCGTCCGGCCCTTCAATGCCAAGCAGGGACCGCAGGTGGAGATTCAAAACCTGGAGAAAGGTGGGTGGGGATGTGGGAAGAAAAGCCTCCAGCAGGAGTGGGGGGCGGTCGTGTAGCCTGCCGCCCAGGCTGAATCCTTCATTGGCGCCCAGCTGGCTCACCTGAACCCCCTCTATGGTGGGTTTGACCAGGAACCCAAGGTCAATCTCTCCGCCACTGGGTATCAGGTAGGCTTCGTAGTTGGCGCCCGGCGCTTCGAGGTTTATGTAGTAGGCAAGGTCTTCTAAAACGTTCAGGCTACCCACCTCCTGGAGGGCGAGGATATCGGGCAGGCGAAGCTGGCGGTCAATATAACGGGCCAGCTTTTGCAAGCGTTGATTGGTATTGGACGTATTGGCAAAAAGGCGCAATACATTGAGCGACCCCACCGTAAATTCTCCGGGCGCCGCATCCCTTGCCGGGCGGAGTACGGAACTGCCGCTTACCGTATAATTCAGGGGCAGCGCCAGCCAGAAGCCCGCGTCGGCCTCCAGCATGACGGCGGTGGCCTCTACGGCCGCTCCCGTATTGATGAAACGGTTGTTGGGGGCGTTGAGCCCGTTGGGGTCGAACCAGAAAATCTCCGGATTGCCGTCCCAGATGGGCAGGCCCGGCAGGCCGGGATAAAGAATCCCCGGCTCCCGGAAGGGGCGCGCCCCCGAAGTGGTGAGGGGGGTGAGTTCCTGGCTGGATGTGGGGCCGGTGGCCGTTGCTGAGAATTGCACCAGCATATTCTCTAGCCGTTCCAGGCTGTGTACGGCCGAGGGCTCCGGTGAGGGCACTCCTTCCCCCAGCACCACTGGAGGAGGCAGCGCGGCGCCGCTGGAAACGAAAGTAATCTGGATATTGGAAGAACTGATGCTGGTGGCGCCGTCAATTTCCACCACCCGGCCCACGACGGTGGCCACATCGCCTACCTGGCCGCCATAAGAACCGTAAACCAATAGCGCATCCGACGTAAGTGAGTTGTTGTCACTGCGCTCCGGTGGGGTTTGAAGAAAAAAAAATCCGTTGCCTTTAGCCGTGACAATATTCTCTTCTGTGGCGACAATTTCGAATTCGTAGGGGCTGGAAGCGCCGGTGCCCTGTATCTCCCAAATCTCAAGGGTTTGGGCATCGAGGCTATTTGGAATGAATCTAAACAACAAGAACCCAACAATTATTCCGAACTTTATATTCAACATTAATTCCTTCATTTGTTACTAAGGAGAATTAAATCGACATCAAAGCATATCTATGAATAGGACTGAATCCACTTCTATTTTTGATAAAGGGCTGAATCCAGTCCTCCAGGCTTCCATAACATTTGGGGGAGTCATCGTTTTTATCCTGGTGGCAAAGTTAATTAAACTGACGGGCTTGATTTATGTTCCCGACCGCTTTCCATGGATTACAGCCGCCTCTTTTTTACTGCTATTCGCCATGTTTAACAGCGTGTTTTCCCTTTCGGCCGAGAATATGCTGAAATATTGGGGCCGGTCTATCTACAGTTATCTGGGCCTGGCCTTTGCATCCGGGGTAGCAGCCTATTTCTTTTCAGCCATGTCGATTGACGAGGCCGGCTCCTACCGTTGGATTTACATTGTACTTACTATCGGTTACCTGGTTTTCCTGGGTATGATGGCCTTCATGCGGCAGATCGTCGAATTTGCTCAGCGGGAAGAGTGGAACCACCCCAGGATTCGAAGGGGGAGAGGACGGAAGAACGGCGGTACTCAAGATAATAATGAATCTGAAGAGTGATAAACAATCGTTAAAATCGGTTTTGTTTTTCACCTCAGCCGCCACTGAACTGTTACAACTAAAAAACTCCAATTTATGCAATACAAGTATTTCATCTGCCTGCTGATCTCTATGACTAGCCTTTGGGGGTGCAACCAGGCGCAGGACAATAATGCTATTGGCGAGCAGGGCAAGGTAGCTGAAAACCGAACTTTCATCAGTTTGGACGGCGACACGCTGGCGCCGGTGCAGAAAAGCGAGGAGGAATGGAAAGCTGAACTCGATGCCCAGGCATTTAACGTCCTCCGGAAAGCAGGTACCGAGCGGGCCTTTACCGGCAAGTATTGGGACAATAAAAAACAGGGTATTTATACCTGTGCTGGCTGCGGACTGCCGCTCTTTTCCTCCAAAACCAAGTTTAAGTCAGGCACCGGCTGGCCCAGTTTTTGGGATCCGATTCGCCCCGAGCATGTCCTGCTGAAGGAAGACAGCGCCTATGGCATGATCCGCACCGAGGTGCTTTGCGCCCGCTGCGGCGGCCACCAGGGCCATGTCTTCGATGACGGCCCGGAGCCAACCGGCCTGCGTTACTGCATCAACTCCGTTTCCCTGGATTTTGTGGAAGGAGCGAACATGAAGGGGGAAAAGCCGTAAGCAGTTGGTTAATGTTGCACTCGCGGGCGTCCCCGCCCGTGAGTGATTCAGGCAGCTTAGGCTGAGCCACGCCCGGGCGTGCCTGCTGGCCATACTGGCACAGTAGGCGGGGACGCCCGGCCGTGCTATCAATTTGTAAAATAAATCTGTCCGACTACTTAAATGTACGGGTGCTCCTTTTTGTTGGCCGATACTATTTTGGAAAATACACCGGATGCCGGAAATTGTACTCCTTGATAAAGTTCAGCACCTTATCCTTCCTTTTGCCTTTGGCATTTTGATATTCCTGGAACAGCTCTTTATCTCTTTGTAAGATAGCTTCCACTTTTTTCGGTTTACACCGGAAAAACGATCCCGTTTCGAAATCCAGGATGTAGAGCTTTCCGGAGCCCTGTTCGCGGGCAGCCTCGTATTTATCGCCGGGGTTGATAAAGGAGGAATAGGAGTCGACCACATCGACTTCTTTGAGCAGGCAGATTTCTCCCATCACTTCAACCCGGTATTTAGTGCCGTAAAATACCTGCCGCCCATCGGAATAGCCGAATATATCTTTGGGCTTCAGGTAAACGATTTCATTGTTTCGGGGGAACCGGAACTGCTCCTTGGTAAACAAGAATTGAAAGAACTTCGGAGAGCTGGCGTCAATATCGGTGATGATGTCCGCAGGTTTCACCGGATCGTTGGCCTTGAGGTCCTGCAAACTGGTGTAAATACCCCGGGCGAACCGGAAGTCGTCGGTATAGCGGACTTTTTCCTGGGCAGTCAGCGTGGCAGCGAAGAGCATACCTGTTAGAATCATTATCTGGCTTTTCATTGCGCGTTTTTTTTGCATTTAAGTGCAATGGATATACGAATTTTGGAGAAGGCAAATTATATTTCTTTTAGCAATTAAAAAATCATTAACGGATTATTGCTGAAAATGGGTATTATGGCCAGGAAATCACAAAATCTCGATCCATGTACACTACGCTCATCTCCACAACAGATTTGGCTTCAAACCTGGACAACCAGGATTGGGTGATTATTGATTGCCGCTTCAACCTGTCGGATACTGAAGCAGGCAGGCGTGCTTATCGCAACGGGCATATTCCGGGAGCGCGCTACATCCATCTCGATGAGGGGCTTTCCGGCCCCATTGTTCCAGGAAAAACCGGCCGCCACCCGCTGCCGAATCCAGATGTAGCGGCTATGCGTTTCGAGCGCCTGGGCATCGGTAACGATGTACAGGTGGTGGCCTATGACGACGCCGGGGGCATGGTCGCCTCCCGCCTGTGGTGGATGCTGCGCTGGCTCGGCCACGATGCTGTCGCCGTATTGGATGGCGGCTGGCCCCGCTGGATAGAAGCGGAACTGCCGGTGGAAACGGCCATCCCTGAACCGCAACCCCGTGCCTTTATTCCTCGCCCCCGCCCGGATTTTCTCGTGGATGTATACACCGTTGAAGGGATTCGTCAACTGCCTGGTTTTAAATTGGTGGATTCCCGGGCTGCGGAACGGTATCGCGGTGAGGTTGAGCCGATTGACCCGGTGGCCGGCCATATTCCCGGCGCGCTGAATTTATCCAACGCGGAAACCGTAAACGCTGAGGGTATTTTTCTCGATGAGGCTGCGCTGCAGGAACGTTTCCGGCAAGCCCTGGGCGAACCGGATGCGGAGCACACCATCTTTTATTGCGGCTCTGGCGTTTCTGCCTGCCGGAATATCCTTGCCTATAAACACGCCGGCCTGGGGGACGCCAAACTGTATCCCGGCTCCTGGAGTGAGTGGATTACCGATCCGAAGCGGGAGGTGGGGCGCGGCTGAAAAGCTGTGGCGCTCCAGTTTTTTAAGCTGATTACTCCTGCCTGTGCCATATCCTCCCTCCTCAATTCCCGGGAGTTCCCTATCTTCGGGCAGCAAATCCAAAACCGAATTGTCTATGAAAAAATACTTGTCCACAGCCGTTCTTTCACTGCTGTTTTCTTTTGCTTTTTCTCAGCCGCTCGACATGAGCCTGCTCGATGGTATGAAAGCCCGAAGCATCGGCCCGGCGGGCATGAGCGGGCGAGTCACCGCTGTAGATGTCAACTTGCAAAACCCGGATGAGATTTACGTGGGTACAGCCTCCGGCGGCCTGTGGAAAAGTGAAGGCGGCGGGGTGGGCTGGACACCCATCTTCGATACGGTTGGTGTGGCGTCCATTGGCGCTATTGCCATCGGCCAGCGGAACCCGGATGTCATCTGGGTAGGGACCGGCGAAGGGAACCCGAGGAATAGCCAGTCCGCCGGCGGCGGGGTGTACAAAAGCATCGATGGCGGCCGTACCTGGCAGTATATGGGCCTACGGGAAACCCGCAATATCCATCGCATTATTATCCATCGCGATAATCCGGATGTCATTTACGTGGGCGCATTGGGCAACGCCTGGGCCGATTCGGAATTCCGGGGGGTGTACCGGACGGTGGATGGCGGAAAAAACTGGGAAAAAATCCTCTATCTGAACGATAGAACCGGCGCCGCTGATTTTGATGTAGATCCTGCTAACCCTGATAAGCTATTCGTCAACATGTGGCGTTTCCGCCGCTGGCCCTGGACATTCCAGTCCGGCGGCGAAGGCAGCGGGTTGTATATGACCCTCGACGGCGGCGACAGTTGGAAAAGGCTGGATGAAGAAAATGGCCTGCCAAAGGGGCCCATTGGTAAAGTTGGGATCGCTATTGCCACCAATAATCCGGATGTCGTTTACGCATTGGTGGAATCTGAAAAGACAGCGCTGTACCGCTCGGATGATGGCGGCTATAACTGGAAAAAAACAGCCGATAAGAATATCGGCGACCGTCCCTTTTATTACGCTGATATAACGGTGGACCCCGAAAATGAAAACCGGCTTTACAATGTATATTCCAATATCTCGGTGAGTGAAGATGGCGGAAAAACGTTCACCACGCTCTTAGGCTGGGACAACATCCACGGCGACCACCACTACTGGTGGATTCACCCCACTGACGGGAGTTATATGATCGACGGTAACGACGGTGGGATGGCCATCACGCGGGACCGTGGAAAGAGCTGGCGCTTCATAGAGAACCTGCCGGTGGCGCAATTCTACCATATTACCCTCGATGGCCATATCCCTTACAACGTTTTGGGTGGCATGCAGGACAACGGCACCTGGCGGGGCCCGGCCTACACCTGGAGCACCGGAGGCATTCGCAACGCCATGTGGGAGGAGATCGGTTTTGGCGATGGGTTCGATGTAGTGGTGGAAAAGGACAACAGCCGCTATGCCTACGTCATGTGGCAGGGCGGTAACCTGCAGCGCATCGATTTCGAGACCGGCGCTCAGCAATGGGTAAAACCCAACCATCCGGAAGGTATTCCCCTGCGGTTTAACTGGAATGCCGGTATCGCTCAGGATCCTTTCGACCCTACCGTGATCTACTACGGCAGCCAGTTTTTACATCGCTCCGCTGACCGCGGGCGCACCTGGGAAACCATTTCTCCGGACCTGACCACCAATGACCCGAACAAACAGCAGCAGGCCCAAAGCGGAGGCTTGACCTACGACGTAACCGGGGCAGAGAACCACTGCACCATTCTGTCCATCGCGCCCAGTTCCCTGGAGAAGGGGCTCATTTGGGTAGGCACCGATGACGGCCGCCTGCAACTCACCCGCGACGGCGGCAAGAGCTGGGCCGATGTTTACCCCAATATACCGGGGGTACCCGATAGCTGCTGGATACCACAGGTACACGCTTCTTCCTTCCGCGCCGGGGAAGCCTACGTGGTGATCAACAATTATCGGCGGGGCGATTGGAAGCCCTACCTGTTTCGCACCGAAAACTATGGCGTAACGTGGAAGCAGCTCACCTTTGAAGGAGATGTGGACGGCTACTGCCTGTCCTGGGTACAGGACCCCGTTGAGCCGAAGTTGCAGTTCCTCGGCACTGAGTTTGGATTGTACGTCAGCATGGATGAGGGCCAACACTGGACGAAGTGGGCGCCGGGCTATCCCACCGTTTCCACAATAGATATGAAAATCCATCCCCGCGAACAAGATTTGGTGATCGGCACCTTCGGCCGGGCGGCCTATGTACTGGATGATATCCGCCCATTGCGCACCCTGGCCGCCGAAGGAGCCGCCGTGCTGGGGCAGCCCTTGAAAGTGTATCCGGCTCCGGATGCCTATCTGGCGCATTACAAGCAAGGGGCCGGCACCCGGTTCACTGGCGATGCTTATTACAAAGGAGAGAACCGCCCCTACGGCGCCCTGATCACCTTCTCTATTAAAGAAGTTTTAAAAAAGGAAGAAGACGGCAGCCTGGCCCAATCCGATACGGTTAAGGTAATGGTGTACGATCAGCAGGGGCAACGGCTTCGCCAAATGAGAGCAGCCGCCCGCAAAGGCATGAACCGGTTCAGCTGGAATTTGAACCGGGATGGCGTGCGCGGCCCCTCGACGCCGAAACCTAAGGACAAAGATGCTTTACCCCCCGATGGCCGGCCGGTGGCGCCAGGGCTTTATACCATAGTCGTGGAATACGGTGAGCATAAGGACTCCACCCAGGTGACGGTGCATTCCGACCCGCGTATGGAGGTTGAGTTGGACAAGGTCAACGCCTTTTATGCCGCCTGGGATGAGTGGAACGGCTCTATTGCAACGGCCACCGCCGCCATGGATAACCTGAGAGATGCTGAAGGGCGCCTGGGGCCCCTGGCCGACATGGTTAAAGACCAGGTGCAGGATACCGCCCGGGTGGCTGCTTTTGAGCGAACGATCAAAGAACTAAGAGCCAGGATCGACTCCCTCCAGTTCATCGTTTTGCCGGGGGAAGATATTCAGGGTATCTACCGGAACCCAGAGCAGCTCCAGATGAAGATATCCCGGGCCGAGGTCTATTTTTCGCCCTCCTATGACGCGCCCAATCCTGCCTTCCATGCCCCAACGCCCACTGCAATGGCGGTAGTGGAGGAGGTGAAACGGGATATCGTTGGCTTTGTAGAAAAAGTCAATGCTTTCTTCGAAACGGACTGGAAAGCCTTCGAAGAAAAGGTGGATGAAATGGAGCTCGACCTTATCAAACCCATTCCGGCAGTCCTGTTGAAGTAGGAATACTCTTTTGTGGTTTACATTTCAACGTAACTATTCAGCAGTTAGCTTTTGGCGGTTAGCCATTAGCAATTGCCTGCCCTTAAGGTTGGTATGTTAAGCAAAAAACCGGTAGCTTAAGCTTACATCCCATTTTTATGGGCATTGGGCGCCAATAGCCAACAGCTAATCGCCAATTGCTGAATAGTCACATTTCAACAATTATACAGTGTCACCCATAAGCACCTGGTGGACGTAAATACGACTCGGCCGGGCGTATCTACCCGGTTCCTTTTCAATGGGTTACATCGCGGCTCATTATTTTGAAAACAACAACCAGGTATCCGGGTCCAGGATGATCTGGCCGGGCTCAAATTTACATTTCACAGTCGTTTCGGCCGATTTCTCTGTTAGGCCGATCGTCCACGTTTGGGAAGTGGCGCCATCGGCGCTGACGGCTTGGATATCAAGTGGGAAGGTATAGGCAGGGCCGTCCTGTAATTGTTGGATTTTGAACCGCAGGCGTTTTCTCCTCGGCTTGTCCCATTGTACGTCCAGGCGGGGTTGTCCGGGGCGGAAAATCCATTGCTCAAAGAATTGGGAGAGATTCTGTTTGCTGGCCGCTTCCATGCTGCGCCGGAAATCTTCCGTCAGGGCGTTTCCGCCCCGAAAGCGCAAATAGTACTGCCGCAAACCATTCCAGAAGGCTTGCTCGCCTACCTGGCGGCGCAGCATGTGCAGCACCCAGGCGCCTTTCTGATAAGAGTTGGGGTTGAGCAGGTCATTCCAGTTGCTGACGGTGGTGTCCACGACAGGGGCCATCCGGCGGCTGGAGTAAGTAACCACCTGCTGCCGCTCCGATTGCAGGCGATCCACCAGTTTTGCTCTGCCGTATTTATGCTCCATATACAAGTCGGCGCCATAAGTGGCAAAGCCCTCGCTGAGCCAGATATGGAACCAATTTTGCTCGGAGGCGGAATTGCCAAACCACTGGTGAGCAATTTCGTGAGCAATGAGGGCTTCCTCCGAGCGCTTGCCGTCTACGGAATTTTCGAAGTAGAAGATATTGCTGGCGTTCTCCATGCCGCCGTAGCGGGTCTTCGACTGCACATTGGCCAGCTTGCGGTAGGGGTAGGGGCCGATGTAGTCGATAAAAAATTGAAGGACTTCCACCGCCAGGCTGTAGTCGTAATAACCCGCCTCCCGGTCTTGCCGGTAAACCCAGCTGCTCACCGGTATGCCCGCTGCCTCGCCGGCGAATTGAACGCCAAAACGAGCGGCCCCGATGACCGCTACTTTTACAGGCAAGGGCACTTCTTCCTGCCAGTGAGTTAGCTTCCTTTCATCGTCCAGGTTGGTTTCTTCCAATTGAATGCCGTTGGCCACCACCTGGTAGTGGTCCGGGGCCGTCACGATAAAGTCTACCGTGGCCTTGTCGGATGGATGGTCTACGCAGGGTAGCCAATGGTGGGCGCGGTTGGGCCAGTTGTCGCCGAAGAAAGTGCGGTCGCCGTATTTATTCCGGGCAATGATCAGCCCGTCGGCGGGAATGCCCTGGTAACGGATTTGATAAGTGCGTTCTTCGCCGGCCAGTGCGGCGGGCCGGGGAGAGATAAGAAGCGTTTCTCCCTCCTGGCTGTAATCTACGGGCTGGTCCAACTCTGTTACGGATAGCACCTTCATGCCTTTGCCATCTGGCCCTTGCTCCACCAGGTCGAGCGTGAAACTGGAAACCGGCTTGAGATACTTTATCCGGATAGAAGCTAAAGCGGAGATTTGGTCTGTTTCGTCCGATAACTCCAACTGGAAAGTATAATGTTGCACGTCTAGTTCCGCCAGGCGGGGGATGGACAGCTGGGCGGCGCCGAGGAAAGGCAGATACAGGAATAGTAGAATGAAAGAGCAAGTAGGATATTGATGCATGGTACTGGCGTTTTGCCCGCAAGCTACGATCCGAGGTTAAGGTTTTTGATATATTCAGGAAATAATTCCACTCTTTTTATATCTCTGGGATCGAAATGGAAAGGTGGAATGGCTACTCCGAAATACTCAACAACAAGAAATCGAACTGATGCCGGCCGCCATCCGGCAGGAAGTCATCTCCCAGCACGTAACTATAGCGAAGGCCGAAATCAATTTCCAGCAAACGGAGGAATCGCACATCAAAAGTCAGCTCCAATCCGGTAGCGCTTTGAACCCAGGTGTTCGTAAAGGGGGAATCCGCATTTAACCAGGCCTGGTCATAAAATACATTGGCTTTTACCCTTTTGAGGAAGGCCAACCCACTCAGGGCCCGGTCGGGATAGAAGAGCGGCAGGTGATAGTTGAATCCCAATTTGAATACCTCGTCCCCAAATACGCGATCATAGCCTCGCGGATAGATGAATAAATTGGGAAACCGGTAGTTGTCGAGTACATCCTGCCGCAGGTACATGGTGTTGATCACCAGGCTGTGGTTGCGGCTTAACCCGGGCAGAAAGAGGTCTGCTCTGCCCAGCAATACATCGCCCTGATAAGCCGTATTGCCAAAAGTACTCCGATACCGCACATCCAGATTGAGCCCTAACCGGGGGTTGAGATGCTGGAGGGCCGTCCGGCGAAAACTTCGAAAGATCAGGCGCAGGTCCGTGGCATGGAGGGAGGTGGTTTGCAGGGGTTCCCGAAACAAGAAACCCAGTTCTTCCAACCTTCCGTTTTCGATCAGCAAAGTGTCCCGCGAATTTCCCGGATCATCAAAATTGCCGTCTACGTTCAACCCGATGTTTTGGTAATCAGCCCGCAGGGTAAGGCTGTTAAAAAAATTGCCCCGGGTTAAATTCAAAGGCAGGGCCAACCCACCGGAAACCCGGTTTTCCCTCCATCCTTCAACATAGGTGTTGGCATAAACAGTGGTGTCATTCGCAGAAGAAAAATTGTAAATAACAGCAGACCGGTTTGCCAGACGGTAACTGGCATTGATGACCGGATAGAGTTCGGCATAGGATGCTCCGGCCTGAAAGGCCCCATCTTTTTCATTGACATTGTAAAAGGCGCCGGCTTCCATGGAAAGGGTGCCGAATTTATTATCAGAAAGAATACTGGCGCCGTAGGTAGGAGGATCGAAATAAGGAAGCCAGCTGTGGGGGTTAATGATCCCACTCAGCTTGTTGAATTTTTTGACCGGGAACACTTCTTTTCCTACTTTTTCTACAATGCTGCCCCCTTCCTGTTCTTCCAATGCTTCGGCATACGGGAAAACAGCGGGGCTACCCGCATCGTAGGCCTGCCATAATGCCTGATCCAGCTTCACTTCAAAGACGTTATACCCTCGGGGGTGGAATTCAGTGTAGGCCAGCTTCTCTCCGTTGGGAGAAATAGCCGGCTGAAAAACGCCCAGGGAGGAGCTAGTGAGCTGAAAAAGCGTTTTGTCTTTCAGGCTCAGGGCAAAGATGTTGTTGATACCGGTGAAGGCGCCGGAGAAATAGAGGTATTCCCCTTTTGCACAGGGGTGGCTTATCTGCTGATTGGACGGCTGGGTAAGCCATTCCATTACGCCGGTTTCCCAGTGGATCATTTGCAATCCATTGGTTTCCCCTTTTTGGGCGACCACGACGATGTGCCGGCCATCCCCCGTCCACTGAGGGAAAGTATAATAGTAATGGCCCGGATTGGGCAATTTGTGGAGGAGCGCCCCGGTTGCCGCATCCAGGATAACCAGGTTGTATTCCATGCTTTCAGCCGCTTCAACCGCTACGATCCGCTGTGCATCGGAAGAAAGGGCCGGGGAAAAATATTTGGTTCGGGAAGTCAGTTTTTTCTTCTGCCCCGTAGCCAGGTTGTAACTGCGAACGATGGAGAAGTTTTTATTCCGCCAGCGAGGGTCATAACCGATCTCCGCCCAGCATAGCTGGCCATCTGCCAGTGACAAGGTGGAATTTAATGGGTCCAGTAGGATACCCGGTTCGGTGAGTTTTTCTTCCTGGCCATCGGGCCCGGCCCTGATGTACACCGGCACCAGGTCGAAACCCCTTTTAGCCATCACGAGCGTTTCCTCGTTCAGGTACTGCGGATGGGTGTAATCGGTGATATTCTTTTTGGGTTGTTTATTAACCTGTTTTCCGGAGGAGGAGGGCTTTTTCTTTTCCTCCCTTACCCATTCCCTTTCCAGGCTTTGGATTGTATTCTGATATAATTCACGGGTGTTCAGCCCCGTCTTTTTTTTCAGGCTTTTGCTGAAGGGGTAAAAGAGCCCCCGGTAGCGGGTGGCGTCGTCGGCTACGTCCGCCCATACCTCCCTTCCGAATTCTTTACGGGCATAAGCCGTCATGAAATAACCGAGATTGTACCAGTCGGGAACAAAATCCTTCAGCGAACCGGCGGCTGCTTTTTCGTAAGAATAGGGCAGGCTCTGTAAGATGAGGGAACGGTATTCCATCTCGAAAGCAGGCAGGCGGCCCCTGCCCGAAGCGGTGAGGGCAGTTTCTGTCGCGGTGGCGTCTCCTTCCAGGTACCACCGCGGCAACGCCAATCCAAACAGGCCGCCCCAACCCCAGGAACCGGAGATGGTTTTTACCAGTTTGGTCAATCCTTTTTTTAAATTCCCAAACTGCTGGACATGCCGGTATTCGTGAATGGCCAGTACATCCAGCCAGTCGGTGGTATTATTAAACTGGGGAGGGGTCATATTAAATTCGGACCGGAAAGGGCCAACGGTGACAAACCCATTGGGGATGATCGTCTGGTTTTGAAGCAGGATCGTTACTTTTTGCCGGCCGTTTCCTATCGATTCGGTATTGTTATCCCACAGATAGTGCACCACATTCGCCACTCGCTGGCCGGCCGCTTCAAGGCCCTGAGGGAAGATCACCTGCACCCGGTTGGTTTCAATTTGGTTCCATTGCAGCGAAAACGGGTTGGCTCCGATGGGGTTGGCCGGAATCTGGGCAGTAAGCTGGGAGGCCGTACCCAGCAAAAAGCAGCTTAGCGCAAAGGTAGCTTGACAAAGTTCCCGGGCCTTGACGTTATTGAAAGCGAGGGCAGGAAACAGGAGCTTCAGAGCCAATTTACCGTAGCGTTGGGAGGTGCGTAAAAGCGTTTTCATACAAAAGCTTTAGTATCAAAAATTGAAAATAACATTTTCCGGGCAAAGCTATCTCATCCGGCGACTCTACAGGCATTAGCGAATTGCGAACTGTGAATTGCTCAATAGTTACAAAAGGCTTACATTTACCCCAAACTCGAACGCATGCGTTTTCTATTAATCGTGGGCTTTCTGTCCTTATTATTTTCCTGTTCCGAACCGGCAACCCAAAAAAATATGAATCCTGAAAAAGCAGCCGCCTTCGACTGGCAGGGCCACCGCGGCGCACGGGGCCTGTTGCCCGAAAATACCGTGCCGGCCTTTCTCAAGGCACTGGAATACCCCCAGGTGAAAACCCTGGAACTGGACCTGGCGGTGAGCCGGGACAGCCTGCTGGTGGTTTCTCACGAGCCCTGGATGTCTCATCACATCTGCAGCCATCCGGATGGGCGCCCGGTGGCCGAGAGCGAGGAGCAGCAATTGCTGCTCTATCAGATGCCCTACGATTCTATTCGCCGGTACGACTGTGGCAGCCGGGGTAATGAACGTTTTCCCGGGCAAAAGGCACAGCCTGCTCACAAACCTCTGCTAAGTGAGGTGGTGCAGGCCGTAGATCAGTATTGCGATGAAAAAGGGCGCGCCAGGCCACGCTATAACATAGAGATCAAGATCGAGCCCGACTACGACGGCGTCAAAACCCCTGGCCCGGAAGCCTTCGCCCGGCTGGTGCTGGAGGAGATCACCCGCCTGGGTATCAAAGAGCGTTGCTGCCTGCAGTCTTTCGATGTCCGCCCTCTGCAACACCTCCACCGGCTGGCCCCATCGGTGTTTACCGCTCTGCTGATCGACAACCCGCACGGGGTGGCCGCCAACCTGGAAGAGCTGGGTTACACTCCTGATGTTTACAGCCCCTATTATAAACTGGTGGCCGCCAATGTGGTGGACACCGTGCACAAAAAGGGCATGGCCATCATTCCCTGGACAGTCAATGACACCACAGCAATGAAGGCGTTGATCGCTCTGGGGGTAGACGGGATCATTACAGATTATCCAAATTGGATCGGGGACGTGGAGTGAATGGCAACAAACATCATCCAATGACCATAGACGCACACCAGCACTTTTGGCGCTACAATTCCAGCGCGTACGCCTGGATCAACGAGGAACTCAATCTATTGCAACGCGATTTTATGCCACCTGGCCTGGAAATCCTTTTCCGCCAGAATGGAATTGACGGATGCGTGGCGGTGGAGGCGAGGGGCAGCGAGTTGGAAAACAGTTTTTTGCTGGAGCTTGCCCGCGAGTTTCATTTTATCAAAGGAGTAGTCGGCTGGCTCGACCTGCGGGCGGGCCAACTTTCCACCCGCCTGGATTATTACAGGCAATTTCCAGCCATTAAAGGTTTTCGGTATAATGTGCAAATGGAAGAAGATGTCAATTTTTTACTGCGCCCGAAGTGGTTGACGGGCATGCAGGTGCTGGCCTCTTTTGATTTTACCTTCGACCTATTGGTTTTTCCACATCAGCTTGGAGCGGCACTGGAGCTGGCAAAACGGTTCCCCAACCAGCAATTCGTGATCGATCATCTGGCCAAACCTTACATCAAAGACGGCTTTTTCGATGGCTGGGCGGTACTAATGAAGGCAATGGCTGTTTTGCCGAACGTATGGTGCAAAGTCTCGGGAATGGTGACGGAAGCCAACTGGAGCGGTTGGAAGTACGAGGACTTTGTACCTTACCTGAGCCACCTCTTTGAGTGCTTCGGGCCCGGGCGGCTGATGTTCGGTTCAGACTGGCCCGTCTGTCTACTGGCAGCGGAGTACGGCCAGGTGAAAGGCATCCTTGAACGCTTCATGGAGCCGCTTTCGGAGGAGGCCAAACAAAAAGTATGGGCGGACAATGCCATCGAATTTTATCAACTTAATGCATAGGATATGGACCTCATGCTCAAAGATAAAGTCTTTATTGTCACCGGCGGTTCCAAGGGTATCGGAGAAGGGGTCAGCCGTTCGCTGGCTGCGGAAGGCGCCATTCCGGTTATCGCCTCCCGCTCGGTGGCGGCATCCGAACAACTTGTAAAAGAACTGCTGGCTACCGGGCGCTCCGCCTCATTCATTGCCGGCGACCTGGCGGAGCCGAGCCAGTGCCAGGCGGTGGTGGAACAAACCATCAGCCGCTTTGGGCGGATCGACGGCATTGTCAATAACGCCGGGGTCAACGATGGCGTAGGGCTTGAGAATGGCAGCCCTGAAGGCTTCCTCTCCTCTCTTCACAAAAACCTCCTTCATTATTACAGCCTGGTGCATTTCGCTTTGCCCTATTTGAAGGAAAGCCGGGGCGCCATCGTGAATATTAGTTCTAAAGTAGCGCTAACCGGACAAGGCCAGACCTCGGGCTACGCCGCCGCCAAAGGCGCCCAATTGGCCTTGGCCCGAGAATGGGCCGCCGAATTGCTGCCTTACGGGATTCGGGTGAACGCCGTACTGCCGGCCGAAGTACTGACCCCGCTGTACGAAAACTGGTTGAATACGGCTTTTGATGACCCGGAAGCGAAAAGGAAGGAGATCACCGGCAAGATTCCTCTGGAAAAACGCATGACTACCAAAGCAGAGATCGCCGATATGGTGGTATTCCTGCTGTCAGCCAGGTCGAGCCACACCACCGGCCAGTGGATCATTGTGGATGGGGGGTACGTTCACCTGGACCGCTCTTTAACCTGAAGTTCACCAATATGAGAAAAAAATATTGCCTTGCCCTCGACCTGAAAGACGACTCTGAATTGATCCGGCAGTACGAATGGTTCCACAGCCCGGAAGGCGCCTGGCCGGAAGTGCTGGATAGCATCAAAGCTTCTGGCATTGAGTTGATGGAAATTTACCGAACCGGCAACCGCCTGTTTATGATCATGGAAGTTTCAGAGCAATTCAGCTTTAAGGCAAAAGAGCGCCTCGACGCCACCCATCCGAAGGTGCAGGAATGGGAACAGCTGATGTGGAGCTTTCAGCAACCGCTGCCCTGGGCCGAAGAGGGGCAAAAGTGGGTGCTGATGGATCAGATTTTTCAGCTTCCCTGATAATTTAGCACTTTGCTTTCGAAGCAGCATGGGTTCGGCTAATATTGTGTCCAAGCACTTACTTAGCCGGCCTTATATCACTGTCCCAAAATACCAAGATGCCGCAGCCCCCTCCCGATTTTATCCGTCAGGGCATCCCCCAGTTCCATCCGGCAGCTATCCGCCAGGGCCTGCATGGCCTCCACCTGCGTAGCATGCGTGCGGATCACATCGGTAGCCTCGCCAATATCTGTCTGTAAGTCATAGAGTTCCAGCCCGGCCTTTACACCGTAATTGTAGGGAATGGGCTGGCCATCGTCCCGCCCCGGACGGCCCTCCAAAGATCGGTAGGTATGGGGGAAATAGAGCTTCCAGCGCCCGTCGCCGCTGAGCATCCCCTCCAGTTCGTTCTGTTTATAGTAGAAAAAATACGCCTCGTGTGGATTCCGGGCCCCCTCCTCGGCCAACAGCAGGGGTGCGATGTCTTTACCATCTACGGGATGAGCGGGCATATCTGCCTGGAGCCACCGGGCGATGGTGGGGAAGAGGTCGATGGTGGCGGCAGGTTGCGCCTGTATTACCCCGGCGGGAATTTTTGCGGGCCATTTGGCGATGAACGGCACCCGGACACCGCCTTCAAAGACGGTCCCCTTTCCCTCCCGCAGGGGGCCGGCGCTGCCGCCGTGGGCGCCGTAGGAGAGCCAGGGGCCGTTGTCGGAGGTGAAAATCACCAGGGTGTTTTCTTCTAGCCCGTGTTGTTGCAGGGCGGCCATCACCTGCCCAACCGACCAGTCGATTTCCATGATCACATCGCCGTACAAGCCGGCGCCCGACTTGCCGCGGAACTGATCCGAAACAAAAAGGGGGACGTGAGGCATGCTATGGGCCACATAAAGGAAGAAGGGCCGTTCTTTGCTTCGTTCGATAAAGCCTACGGCCCGTTGGGTGTACCAGGTTGTGAGCGAGTCCTGGTTATCCGGCAGGTAGCGGGCTACCTCTTCGCCTTCCAACACCGGCAATTCGGGGAAGTTGAAGTTTTCGTTATTGGGATGCCGGGGCCACATATCATTGGAATAGGGGATGCCGAAGTATTCATCGAAACCCTGGCGGGTGGGCAGGAACTCTGGCAAATGCCCCAGGTGCCATTTGCCATAGATAGCGGTGGCGTAACCCCGCTGCTTCACCAGTTCAGCCAGGGTCGTTTCCTCCGGGTGCAGGCCGACGGAATCAGTAGGCATAAAGGCTCCGGCGACGCCCACCCGGTTGGCGTAACAGCCGGTCAGCAGCGATGCCCTGGAGGCAGAACATACTGCCTGGGAAACGTAAAAGTTGGTGAAACGGATGCCCTCTTCCGCCATTTTGTCCAGGTGTGGAGTGGCGTAATTTCGCTGGCCGTAGCAACTCAGGTCGCCGTAGCCGAGGTCGTCGGCAAAAATGAGCACGATGTTAGGCGGTTGCGGATTTTTGGATTGCAGCGGTACTTGTTTATCTGTCTTTAAGGTAGATAGAGCCACGAGTAATAGAATGAGTGATTTGACGGGCATACGCTTGTTTTTATTTGTAATGTGAATCTGTCCGGCTACTGATTATCTATTGGGGAGAGGCTCCATAAGCCTGGTTCCGCATTACAAGTGGTTTATCGTTTCCAGGCCCGATGGGTTTACAATTTCCCCGGTATCGAAGATACGGGAATAGTTGAAATGTTGCCCACATTGACTGTTGTCCGGGATTTCGGAGAACCCGTTACCGGGAGTGGCGTGGAAGACGACGTCGACGTCCGGCTGTTCGTGGATGCGCCGCATATCTTTTTCCCCCTTGGGCTTTTTCCCCATAGCTTTCTCAACCTTACCGATGGCTGCTTCCTGTCTTCTGGCGTCGACATCGCAGACGTAGGTGGCCTCTACGTTGTCCAATGCTGGCAGGAAAAAGTTTGTTGCTCTGGTTGCAAAATAAGGGAGTACAGAAGGGGAGGTGCGTTTTATTTCAGTAAACGGTTGTGTTCAGCTGGAAAAGATAGTTTCTCGGCCGCAACCAGCATTTTGGATTAGTTGGCCATACTCTTATATCCATCCTATTGGAACCATTCCCACCCCAAAGCCTGTTTTGAACCAAAACCCCAAATGAGAATCCAATACTGCTCCGGCCTGCACCTCGAATTCCTGGAAAACCGCCGGTGGCTGGCGGCCAACCCGCTGATCCCTTCAGCGGAGGTACTGGTGGTTGCCGGGGACTGTTTTTACCTGGGCGATGACTACGATTCGTATCACTTCATCCGTAGGGTAGCGGATGAGTTTGAGGCGGTGTATATCCTACCTGGCAATCACGAGTACTACGGCGGGTATGATGTTGCTACTGCCCTGCAGGCTACTTTCGAGGCCATCAAAGAAAATGTTTTCCTCGTCAATAATACTTCCATTGAGGCACAAGGCGTAAGGCTGATCTTTTCGACGATGTGGTCGCTGATCAACAAGAACATCCGGGAGATCATCCGCAGTCTGACAGACTTTCGCCAGATTAAATACGAGGGCGAACCGTTCACTGTCAACCACTTCAACGCCCTACACGAAAACGCCTTTCAGTTTCTGAAAAAGGAAGTGGCGAAGGAAGGCAAGAAGCTGGTTGTCACCCACCACCTGCCGAGTAACGAGTGCAACATCGACCAGTTTAAAGGAAGCGTGCTCAACCCCGCCTTCTGTGTGGAGAAAACCTGGTTTGTTGCCGCGTCGGATGTCTCTGCCTGGATCTACGGCCACAGCCACCGCAATGTGCCTGACTTTGAGATCAACGGTACGCGGATGCTGACAAATCAGTTGGGATACGTTGGGTGTAGAGAGCATCTTACGTTCAGGAGGGATGAGGTGGTTAGCGTTTAAAGAATGTTGTAAGCAGAGGCCATACAAAAACTATATAAATGGAAGGCATCCTATTCATCGGCATTCAGGCCAGCGGCAAATCGACATTCTATAAAGAGCGGTTCTTCAACTCACACCTGAGGATCAGCCTGGACCTGTTGCACAATTCGAAACTGATAGACCGACACACCGCGACACACCGTCACACCCTCACCGGCGGGCGCCCCTTCAAAAACCCCAGCACCTCCTCCGGTTCATCCGTCACAAATAGCATATCGTAGTACTTTTTGCCCCAGGCCAGTTGTTTGAGCAACGGAAAGATCAACGTCTCAATCTCGTATCGCTGGCGCCCCAGAAAGACCATTGGGCTGTAGTAGTTGAACGTGCCGTAGTGGTTCTGGGTGGCGTCCATGAAAATCTCCTGAGTAGTGCCGGCGCTTCCGGGAGCGCAGACGATGCCGTAGAGGCTAATGGCCAGAAGGGTATCCTCCCGGATGCTGTTGGAGAAGTATTTGGCGATGTGGGAGGCGAAGAGGTTGCTGGGCTCATGGCCGTAAAACCAGGTGGGAATAGCCAGGGTTTCCGCGCCATTCGGATATTTGTCCAGTACTTCCAGGGCCTGTTGATGATAGCCTTTGTCCCTGTAATGGGGCGCTTTTTTAAGGATTTTCATAGCGTCGAGCAAGGCTGCTTCTTCCTTGCCGCGGAAATAAGCCCCCAGGTTGGTGGCCTCCATAATGCCGGGCCCGCCCCCGGAGACGATGAAGTATCCGTTTTCGGCCAGCAGTTTGGCTGTCAGGACTGTTTTTTTATAAAAAAGATCATCCCGGCGGGTGCTGTGGCCGCCCATGAAACCAACGCAGGGCCGCCGGGTCATGCCCTCGTTGTCGAATTCCAGCAGCTGCCGCAGGGCGTCGTCGATGGAATGGTCGTGAATGCGTTGCCACAAGGCTTCATTGATATTGGGGTTGAAGCGAGTAGCCGAGAAATGGCGATAGATCTGCAGATCGGTACTTCGGTCTTCTTCTTCGCTGAAGCCCTCCATCAGTTCCTGCCAGGAATACAGGCCATGGCGAAAAGGTTGGTAGGGCAGGGTAGGAGGGGCACTGTAAAGGTAGGCGCCCCGCCGGCGCAGCAGTATCTCCTCTTCCAGGCTGAGCCCGCAGCCCAGGAAAGTTGTATTATGGATCACGAACCGGTTCCAGTCTACCTTTTTGTCCCGAAAATCCAGGCCTTTCAGCGTACAGTTCTTTAGGGAAGCTCCATTTTGGCGGAACTGCTCGAACGTTTTGATCTCGGTGATCAGGATTTCGCGTTTGGAGCCGCCTTTCATACTATTTCGCTTGTAGCCAGCAATGCCTGGTGAATATCCCATACCTGCCGGACCAGGGAGTGGGCGCCATCGTTGTACACTACAAAGTCGGCAAGCTTTAGCTTCTCTGCTTCCGGCATCTGTTTGACCATACGGGCCCGAACCTCTTTGGCGCTTACCTTGTCGCGCGCTATGACGCGCTGGAGGCGCAATTCCTCAGGAGCAAAAACCGTGATTACCTTATCCAGCTGTTTGTTGATCCCACTTTCAAACAAGAGCGCCGCTTCTTTCAACGTGTAGGGTACGTTCTCCTGAGCGTGGTGCCAGCGGTCCGCATCTTCAGCGACAGCAGGGTGAACCAGGTGGTTCAGCTGCCGCAGGTTTTTGTCGTTATTGAATACCTTTTCAGCAATATAGGGGCGGTTGAGGGCGCCATCTTCCAGGTAGGCATCCGGGCCGAACAGCTCTTTTACGCCCGCCACCAGCCGGGGGGCATTCACCATCAGCTGGCGCGCGTGCCAATCGGCGTAGTACACCGGAATGCCCAGGGCCTCAAAAACTTTACAAACGGTAGTCTTTCCGCTGCCGATGCCCCCTGTGATCCCCACTTTAAGAATGGTTCTTGTGTTTTTACTCATAGTCCTGAATGCAGTGTGAAAGTCAAATTCAAATACAGGAATTTGTTTCTTTTCGAAAGTTGATAACTTTCTGCTATATTGTCTTTGTCAAAGAATAACAAAATTAAACGTATTGGCAAGAATTCGACACCTGAACTTCCTTTTTCTTCTCTTTTTCTGCCGGCTGCCCCTTGCGGCCCAGGATGTTCATTTCTCCCAGTTTCATCATGCTCCCTTGTCGCTCAACCCTGCGTTGGCGGGCGCTTTCGATGAGGACCAGCGGTTTGCCGCAACCTATCGCAACCAATGGGGCAGCGTGCCGGTTCCCTATGAAACCATTTTCGGAGCTTATGACCAGAAGGTTTTTCTGCCCTGGCTGGGCGATAACTGGCTGGGCGTGGGCGGTACGTTCACCTACGACCAGGCGGGCGATGCTTCCCTGAACTGGCTGCAGTTGGCCCTCCACGGGGCCTTCAACTGGCGGGCTGCGGATGAGCATGTGCTCTCAGCAGGTATGCAATTGCGTTTTGGCCAGCGTGCCCTGGAGCCCGGGCAGTTCAATTTCGCCGACCAGTTCACCGATAGCTTCTTTGACCCGGGGGCGCTTACTGCGGAGTCTTTTACCGCTACCTCTTCCGGGTACTTCAGCCTGGGCGCCGGCGTCAACTGGTTTTATCAGCCCGAAGGTACGCGCACCCGCATCTGGTTGGGCCTGGGCGCCACCCACCTCAACCAACCATCGGTCTCTTTTCTAAATGATGGGAAGGTGGAGCTGCCCATGCTGTTCAACCTGAACGCCCTTGGCTTCGTGGAGTTGACAGAACGCTGGGATCTGGCGGTTAATCTGCTGGGGCAACAGCAAGGAACGTATCAGGAAATGATCGGCATGGGCGGCGCGCGTTATCACGTCAGCCAGGAGAAGGGCAAGGAGCTGGCCCTGCAACTGGGGGCCGGTTACCGCCTGAGCGACGCAGTAGTTGGTTATATGGATGTGTACTATAAAAACTGGCGCCTTGGGCTGAGCTACGATATCAACACCTCAGCCTTCATGGCCGCCACTAATCGCAATGGAGGGCCGGAGTTCTCAATACAGTATCTGATCAGCCACGTCAAACCGCCAAAGGAGTTTAAGGCTTGCCCTATTTTTTGACCTTAGTTCCTCTTTAATTTCACGCAGAGCCCAACTATTTAACCCTATAGCCATGCAACCATTCCTTAAGCTTTCCATTCTGGCCAGTTTTGTTTTGGCCTTAGCCACTCCCGCCTCCGGCCAGTCTTTCAAAGCCTACGTCAAGGCGGCTGAAGAGGCCCTGGAGCAGAAGGACTACAACGCCGCCCTGCAACATTACGCCGCCGCTTTGGAATTCCAACCGGAGAACACCGGCATCCAGTTTCAATATGCGGAGATCGCCCGCCGCTTCTACGCTTATGAGCTGGCGGAAAAATACTACAGTAAGGTGGCGGAAAGTAAGGAGGGCAACCGTTTTCCACTGGCGAATTACCGGCTGGGAGAAGTGAAAAAGAACCTGGGCCACTACGATGAGGCCAAAGCCTATTTCCAGGCCTATTTAGCCGGACAGGCAGTAGAAGAACCCTATTCCTCCAGGGCAAGGAGCGAGCTGCAAACCTGCGATTGGGCCAGGGAGTTGACGGCGGAACCTGCGCGTATCGACGTAGAGAACCTGGGCAGAAAGGTGAATACCGATTATTCGGAATTTGCGCCTTATCAGGCCGGTGATACCCTTCTGTATTCTTCCTTCCGCTACGACCGGGAGCAGGATGACTACCGCCCGGAGCGGAAAGTTGCCAAAGTGCTGTACCAGCGCGGCGGTAGCCGCGGCCGCCCCCTGCGGCGGGATTTTAATGATGACAACCTGCACACGGCTCATACCGCCTTCAGCCTGGATGGCGGCCGTTTCTATTTTACCCGCTGCGATTACATCAACGCCACCGAGATTCGCTGCGCTATTTACTACCGCAGTAAAGATAAACGCGGAAGGTGGAGTTCGCGCATCGTGAAATTGCCGGAGGAGATCAACGTACCGAACCAAACCGCCACTCAGCCTGCCATCGGTTACGATTCCGTCCTGCAAGCGGAAGTGCTCTTTTTCGCCTCCGATCAACCCGGCGGCCCCGGTGGGCTGAACCTTTGGTGGGCCAAGGTGGAAGAAGGTGACAATGCCTTTGGCAGCCCCAGCCTGTTGTCCGCCCTGAATACGGACGGCGACGATATCACGCCTTTTTTTCATACCCCCACTCAAACCTTGTATTTCAGCTCCGACGGCCATCCTGCACTGGGTGGGTTTGATGTGTTCAAATCCAGGCGAGAACAGGCCTGGACTGAGCCCCAAAACCTGGGTACACCCATCAATTCCAGCTACAACGACATCTATTACTTTCTTGGCGAAGACGGCGTTTCGGGCTACCTTTCCTCCAATCGCCCCGGTTCGTTCTACCTGGATGATAGCAATAAAGCCTGTTGTAATGACCTCTACAGTTTCGAACCCATCCCGGAAGAACCACCGGCAGCGGATACCACCCCGATTGTAAGCCTGCCTCCTGTTCAGCCGGAATTACCACCCACCGAGCCCGATATCCCTACCCGCCTGGAGGACTTTCTCCCCCTGGCCCTCTACTTCGACAACGATGAGCCGGACCGCCGCACCCGCCGCACTACTACCAAAAAAACGTACGGCGAAACCTACGATACCTACTACGCCCGCCTCCCGGATTACCTGAAAGCCTTTGCCGAGCCCCTGAAAGAGGAGCGGCGGGAAGAGGCTGCTTACGCCGTCGACGAGTTTTTTGAAGAAGAGGCTAAAAAGGGGTATGATTTTTTGCAACGCTTCTCCGAGATACTCCTTCAGCGCCTCCAATCCGGAGATGAGGTAGAGATATTCCTGAAGGGTTACACCAGCCCCCGCGCCAAGAGCGACTACAACCTGGCGCTCAGCAAACGCCGCATCAGCAGCGTGCGCAACCACTTCCAAACTTACCAGGATGGCGTTTTCCAGCCCTATCTGGAAAGCGGCCAGTTGAAGGTGTCTGAACGCCCCTTCGGTGAAGCCGAAGCCTCCGGCGCCGTTAGTGACGCTCTGGACGACTTGCGCAATTCCATCTACCACCCGGATGCGGCCCGGGAGCGGCGGGTGGAGATTGTGGAGATCAAGCGGCAGTAGCAATATCCGGTCAATTCTCTCCAGGCATCAACACCAACTGTATGAAATTATCCTCCTGCAAATACCGCTGCGCCGCTTTCTGAATGTCCTCGGCTAAAAGGCTATCTACATAAGGCTCATACTTCTCCATCCGTATCCCATCCAGTCCAATGCCGTACTGCAGGCGGGTGCTGATCTGGCTGAGCCAGTAACCGTTCTCCTTCAGCCCTTTGATGCGGCTTTGGAGTTGGGTTTCCTTTACCTTTTGCAAGGTTCCTTCATCAATACCCTGATTTTGCAGAGTGGCTATCACTTCCTTAGCGGTGGCGATGAGTTCCCGGGTACGATCCGGCTCGCTGTTGAAAGAAAGAGTGACGCGATAGTGAGGAGTTGGAAAAGGCAGGGCAACACCGTTGACATTTACCCCATAGACTCCTCCCTTATCTTCCCGCATGGCTTCCCGCAGGCGGATGCGCAGGGCAGACAACATGGAGTAAAAATGGTAACGCTGAATGCCTTTGTACTCAAAGGCGCCGTGGTAGTTCATCTCCACCAGGGCCTTGGGCGCCTGTCCCCGGACGATCGTGGTGTCGATATAGCCTTCAACCAGCCCGGCGCCGACGTCCTTCCAGGATTCCTGGCGGCCGATGGCGGGCAGATTACCGAGGTAGGTTGCCAGAAGTGGTTCCAGCTTTGCGGGGTCGAAGTTGCCGACAAAGACAAAGGTGAAGTCACCGGCGTCGGCAAAGCGGTCGCGATAGGTGCGCAGCACTTCATCCAGGCCTATTTTTTGAAGGCTGGCCAGGTCGGTGATCTGACGGCGGGGATGGTTCCGGTATTTGATTTGGTTCTTGACGTCCGCAAAATAATAGTACGGGTTGACCATCATATTCTCAAAGATGGACTCCTGACGGGAAATAAAAGACAGAAAGGCAGCGGAATCGCGGCGTGGCGCCGTAAAATAGAGGTAGGCCAACTTCAGCATGGTTTCCAGGCTGGCAGAGTCGCTGCTGCCTCTGACGCCTTCAGACAACTCATTGATGTAGGGCCCGGCGTTGACCAGCTTTCCCGACAGTTTTTTCTGCAATTCCGTCATAGAAAATCCCCCAATCCCGCTCTGGTCGATGATGGTGGCGGCGTTGGCGGCACTGTAATAGCTATCTAATCCGTAAACAGAGTGCCCGCCCGGGCTGAAGGCCGCCATCAGAATCTCGTCGTTCTGAAAATCGGTGGGCTTAAGATAGGCTTTTACACCATTTGAAAGTTCGAGCACGGTGATACCCAGGCTGTCCATCTGTTCGTGGCTTTTGATGGGTTGAGGCAACAGCGTTTCACTGAGCAGTGGGGCATTGTTTACCTCATCAATATAAGGTTCCAGTTCCAGGGTATCGAAGTGTGCCAGTAGAGCCAGCATTTCTGTTTCCGAAGGCAAAGGGACTTTTTCATTTTCCGGGCCGGTGATGATCACTACGCGGTTGCTGTCGGTAAGCCATTGGCCAGGGAGTGGGTTGATGTCTTCCAGGGTAATAGTGGGCAGCAATTCCTGGTACAGTTCCAGGCGCTGTTCCGGGCTGGGTATCGGGTTCTGGTCGAGATAGTGATAAATATAGCGGCTGGCCAGGCTGGCCGATTTCGTTTTTTCCCTTTCCTTATAGTCATTCTCCACGCTTTGAAGCAGGTCGGCTTTGTGCCGCGCCAGTTCCGTTTCGGTGAAGCCGTGCAGCAGGGCCCGGCGCGTCTCTGTTAGCACGGCGCTGATGCCTTCGATGGCGCCTCCTTCCCGGACAAAAGCATAGACGGTGTAGGCGTCAAGGTTGCCCACATCGCTCCCGTAGCCCGAATAAGCAAAGGTAAAGGGCGGGTTGGGCTGCATCTGCACTTCCATCATCCGGGCATTGAGCATTTTATTGTACAAGCTATAGGACAGCTCCCGGCGGTAATCGCTTATCGTTTTTACCAGTTCCCCCTCGTGCTTGTAAATCACCTGCACTCGGGTAAAGGGAGCTTCTTTATCAGTAGCGATCACAGAAAGAGTTTCAGAATGGCCCGGAACTTCATAATCTTTGCGAGGGCGAGGAGAGGGCGGGTTTTGCAGGGTAGAAAACCGGCGGATGATCTCCTTTTCCATCCATTCCACATCAAAATCGCCGACGGCGATAAAAGCCATCAAATCGGGGCGGTACCAGTCCTCGTAGAAGCTCCGGATGGTGCTGTAATCCGCATTTTCGATGATTTCAGGATCGCCGATGGGCAAACGCCGGGCGTAGCGGGAGCCCTGGTAAAGAATAGGGAAATACTGTTGTTGCAAGCGTTGGTCAGGGCTGAGGCGGGTTCGCCATTCGGAGATGACTACCCCCCGCTCCTTGTCGATCTCTTCGGGCTCGAAGCTGAGGCCGCTGGCCCAGTCTTCCATAATGAGCAAACCTTTCTCCAGCAGGTGCAGGCTGTCGGTCCGGGCCTGCAGCAGGTATACCGTCTCTTCGAAGCTGGTGTAGGCATTGAGGTCGGCGCCAAAGCGGGTACCCGTTTTTTCCAGGTAGTTGATCAGTTCATTCTTTTCGAAATGCTCGGTTCCGTTGAAAGCCATGTGTTCAACGAAGTGTGCCAGGCCCTGCTGATCCTCGTCTTCCTGCAGAGAGCCGGCGTGGACAGCCAGGCGCAATTCCGCCCTGTTTTCAGGCTTCGGGTTGTGCTGGATGTAATAATGCATCCCGTTGGGCAGCTGCCCCATCCTGACGCCGGGGTCGATCGGGAGGGGCTGGCCGGAAGGTTGAGAAAAGAGCAGGAAGGGGAGGAGAAGGCCAAAGCAGCCGAGGGTAGTTCTCATAGCGGTATCTGAATTTTTAGAATAGCAGCCAGAGCTGAGTACTAATTTTTGATTTTTGATGTGCGATTTTTGGCTTGGCTTTCTGAGGCTGCATCAAGTTGACAGCCCGAAAGGGCCATCAAACGTCGCACAACGCACATCAAACCTATCTCTACCTCCGCCGCCGGCTTTTACGGCGAGCAGCAGGGCTGCCACCGCCCGTATTGCCTCCCCCCATACCCATACCGGGCATTTTACTCATCTTGTGCATCATTTTGCGCATCTGGTCGAACTGCTTGAGGAAGGCGTTGATCTCGTGGATATTCTGGCCGCAGCCGCCGGCGATGCGTTGTTTCCGGCTCATATTCATAATCTCGGGATTTTCCCGTTCCTGGGGCGTCATAGAGAAGATGATGGCCTCTACTTTGTTGAAGGCGCTGTTGTCGATGTCCAGGTTTTTGGTCATCTTGCTCATTCCCGGGATCATATTCATCAGGCTTTTGAGGTCGCCCATTTTACGAATTTGGCCGATCTGTTCGAGAAAGTCATTGAAGTCGAACTTGTTTTTCTTGATCTTCTTCTCCAGCTTCTTGGCGCTCTCTTCGTCGAACTGCCGCTCCGCCATTTCCACGAAGGAGATGATATCGCCCATGCCGAGAATACGGCTGGCCATGCGGTCGGGGTGGAATACATCGAGGGTATTCATCTGCTCTCCCATACTGACGAACTTGATGGGTTTGCCGACTTGATACTTGATGGAAAGGGCGGCGCCGCCGCGCGTATCCCCGTCCAGTTTGGTGAGTACGACGCCGTCGTAGTCGATGCGTTGGTTGAAGGCTTCTGCGGTGTTGACTGCATCCTGGCCGGTCATGGAGTCGACCACAAAGAGGGTTTCGTTAGGCTGTATCGCTTCCTTGATATTGGCGATCTCGGCCATCATCTCTTCGTCAATGGAGAGGCGCCCGGCGGTATCCACGATGACCACATCGTGGTTGTGGGCCTGGGCATGGGCGATGCCTTTCAGGGCGATCTCCACCGGGTTTTTATTTTCAGTTTCTTTATATACCGGCACTTTTATCTGGTCGCCAATGACGGAGAGCTGGTTGATAGCAGCCGGGCGATAAACGTCACAGGCTACCAACAGCGGGCTTTTCTTCCGTTCGTTCTTGAGGTGGAAGGCCAGCTTACCGGAGAAGGTCGTCTTTCCGGAACCCTGCAGGCCCGCGATCAGGATCACCGCCGGCTTACCTTTGAGGTCGATATCCGTTGCGGTGCCCCCCATCAGTTCCACCAGTTCGTCGTTGACGATCTTGATCATCAACTGGCCCGGTTTGACGGATTTCAGGACGTTCTCCTGGCCCAGGGCCTTATCCTTGACATTATCCGTAAACTCTTTGGCGATCTTATAGTTGACATCCGCCGCCACCAACGCCCGCCGAATCTCTTTGACCGACTGGGCAATATTGATATCTGTGAGTTTGCTCTCTCCCTTCAGGGTCTTGAATGCACCTTCAAGCCTTTCACTTAAACTGTCGAACATAATAGGTTGTGGTTTATGCGCTACAAAATTCCTGCAAAAATAATAAAAGTAAGTAGTGAATTCAACTTAATGCATTACTTAGTGCTACTCAATGGAAATGCACTAATAATAAATGGATGACATCGGCTAAAGTTTGATACAAACGGAAAAGAATGGGCTGCCAGGGATAGGAAAGGGCAAAATACGTTGAGTTTACCTTCTCCGGATACCCTCTTTGGTGAATACCCTGCCTGGGAACCATATTTTTTTTGGGGCTTGGCAAATATTGGGAAACGTTTTGTTGTGTTTCCTGATTTAATCCTTAATTTTATACGGTAGGCGGTGCTGGCGCCCAATCCTCTAACCGCCTGCCTTTCTTTTGAATAATTGAATTATTCACCAAAACAAAACGAAATATGTCCTTACCCTTAAGACTATTGATCGCTTTTGTGGTGTGGTTGCTCTATTTTCTGCTCACTTACAATGGATGCAGGGACGAGCTCTGTTACGCCTGCGGCGAAAAGGGCGGAACCACAACTGAAGCGGTAAGCCCGGCTCCTGATACAGGTGCGGCGGCCATTGCCAATTATCCGGTCTACTTTAAATGGTCGGATCCCAAAGCTTATACCAACGAGAACTTTGACAGCCTCCGTCAAGTGGTCCTCGCCGGTATGAAAGACAACAATATTCTGGAAATCACAGGTATGTACTTCGAAGGAGAACCCAAACCGGAAGATTTTGCAAATCTGGGCTTTGCCCGGGCTGAGCAGATCCGCGCTTTATTTGGAAACGCCTTAGTCGACGATCGTGTGCGTATCCGGGCGAGGACCATGGACGACCGGGAAGGAGTTCAGGAGCATCCTTTCTCGGCATCGGCCTTTGAATGGATCGTCCCGGAAGAAAAGGTAGCGGAGACCGTCGAAGAATTGGATGACCGTATCATCATTCGTTTCCCCTTTGGCTCTACCGAAAAGGAATACGATCCGAAGGTGGATGAATACCTGGAAAAACTGGCGGAACGGATGAAGAAAACCGGTGAAAAAGTTACGCTTACCGGGCATACCGATAATGTGGGTGAGGACGAGGCCAATATTCGTTTGGGAATGGAGCGTACGCGGGCCATTAAGAGCTTCCTGGTTCGCAATGGAGCCGATCCCGATCAGATTGAAACGGTCTCTAAAGGCGAGGGGCAGCCGGTAGCTTCTAATGAAACGGAAGAAGGGCGGCATGAAAACCGCCGGGTCGAGGTTCGCCTGATCAAAAAACAATAATCCATTGCAAAACAAAAAACTGACTTAAAGATGAATACAGATAACACCTTATTACTGGCTGCCCTCGAACCATGCTGGCTCTGGTGGCTGCTTCTCTCCCTGCTTGCTTTCCTGCTCGGATTTCTACTTGGCGCCTTATTGTTCAGTAACCGTAAGCGCCTTAAGGAACTGGAAGAAGAGAATGCGCGCTTGAAAAACAACCTGACGACTATGGAAAAGGACTTCATGGGGCTGAAATATCAGCATGAAGAGACCTTGAAGGAGATGGAAGAAATGAAGCGGAAACTCAGGATCTGTGAGGCGGACAAATCTGTGATCCAGGGCAAATATGACCGCCTGAAGGCTGAGCACGAGCCCCCTGCCGATGAGGGCGCCGAAGCAACTAAGAAACCGGAGGCTAAAAGCAGAAGTATAGGAGGCATGGTATTTGCCACCCCTCTCGGCAAGGTTAAACAGGATGACCTGAAAATCGTAGAGGGCATCGGCCCGAAGATCGAAGGCCTGCTCAATACAGCCGGCATCAACACCTGGGCGGAACTCGCCGCCACTTCCGTAGACCGCATCAAGGAGATTCTGGCTGAGGCTGGCGAACGTTACCGCCTTGCCGTTCCGAATACCTGGCCAAAGCAAGCCCAGTTGGCTAACGAAGGCAAATGGGAGGAGCTGAAAAAATGGCAGGATGAACTCGATGGGGGCAAGTAATGCTACCAGGATGAGTTGCTTGGGGTGAAACCCCGGCTTCTTCACATTAGAGCCGCTTTTTCCTGTCCTGAGAAAAAGCGGCTCTAATCTTTTCTATACTAAACCTAAACCCGGCCTCCGCTGTTGGGCATGGATAAAATCAACCGTATGGAACGATTCACTGCTTTGCTGTTTTCAATCTCATTGATACTATCTGCTTGTCAACCCACACCCGGTGATGGCTCCACTGATTCCGGAGCAGCCAAAACGGCTGAGGCCAACCCCGCTTCGAAAGGCTTCAATGCAGCCGATTCGGATGAACGGGCGATCTCTATTGCCGATTCGGTGATGCTGGCCATGGGCGGCCGCAAAGCCTGGGACAATACCCGCTTTTTGCAATGGACTTTTTTCGGGCGCCGGACTTTACTATGGGACAAATTTACCGGAGACGTCCGCATTGAGATTCCTGCCGACAGCGCCGTTTACCTGGTTAATATTAAGGGCCTTACCGGTAAGGCGCGGGAAGGCGAAAGGACAATCGAAAACCCCGACACCTTGCAGGCCCGCCTCCAGCGCGCCAACAGCATCTGGATCAACGATTCCTATTGGCTGGTTATGCCCTATAAGTTGAAGAATTCGGGCGTGGCCATCCAATACCTGGGTCAAGACACTACCCAGTCCGGTATTCCCGCCTATGTCCTTCAACTCACGTTCCAGGAAGTGGGGGACACGCCGGAGAACAAATACCATGTGTATGTCGATACCGGTAGCTATTTGGTGCGGCAGTGGGCTTACTTCCCGAAAGCCAGCGATGAAAAACCGGCATTTATAACGCCCTGGGATGATTACAGGAAATATGGCGATATCCTGCTCAGTGGCAACCGCGGAGAGCGGGGCATAACCGATATCGCCGTTTTGGAAAAAGCTCCTGAAGGCGCCTTCACTTCGTTAGCGCCATTACGAGCAGAATAGCAGCCTGGCTAAAAAGTGATATTGTTGTTCCGTATAAAAGTTATTCGTTCAAAACTCTTCAAATTAGCCTATCTTTGCGGCTAATTTTTTTTGAACTATAAACTAACAAGTGATGCCTTCGATTTCCAAGCGGGGTGAAAATGTGCCCATGTCACCGTTCAGAAAGCTTATTCCCTTTGCAGATAAAGCCAAAGAGATGGGTAAGCACGTTTACCACCTGAATATCGGCCAGCCAGACATCGAAACCCCGGCCTATGCCCTGCAGCAGGTTCGCGCCACCAATATGAAAGTTCTGGAATACAGCCCCGCCGTCGGCCTGGCCTCCTATCGGAAAAAACTGACAGAATATTACCGTAAATTTGACATCGAGGTAAGTGCGGATGAGATTATCGTGACCACCGGTGCTTCGGAAGCCATTCAATTTGCTTTCCTGGCCTGCCTCGACCATCAGGACGAAGTGATCGTACCCGAACCCTTTTACGCCAATTACAATGGCTTCGCCCAGATTGCCGATGTCCGCATCCGCCCGGTTACCTGCCATATAGAAGATGGCTTTACTTTGCCGGATACGGCTGCTTTTGAGCGGATGATTACTTCCGATACCAAGGGGATTTTTATAACCAATCCGAACAACCCCACGGGCTGTTTCTATTCCAAAGAATCCATGGAAAGCCTGGCGGAATTGTGCCGAAAATACGGCCTGTTCCTCTTTGTCGATGAGGTTTACCGGGAGTTTTGCTACGATGGCAATACCTTTTTCTCCGCTCTTAACCTTAAGGGCGTTGAAGATCACGTCATCGTGCTGGACTCGATCTCTAAACGCTACAGCGCCTGCGGAGCCCGGGTGGGGTCGATGGTCACCCGGAATAAGGCGGTATTGGAGGCCGTTACCCGATACGCCAAACTGCGGCTCAGCCCTCCCGGCCTGGGGCAAATCCTGGCGGAAGCTACTCTCGATATGGAAGAAACTTATATCGATGAGGTGAAGGCGGAGTACGCCCGCCGCCGGGATGTGGTGTACAACCGGCTGAGCCGGATGGATGGAGTAGTGAGTTATCGTCCAGGAGGCGCTTTTTACTGTTTCGCTAAGTTTCCTATAGACAGCGCGGAACGTTTTTGCCGCTGGTTGCTGGAAGATTTCGACCTGCATGGCGCCACCGTGATGCTATCCCCAGGAGAGGGGTTCTATGCCACTCCCGGGTTAGGAGTGGATGAGGTGCGAATTGCTTATGTGCTCAATGAAAAGGCCCTGCATGCTGCCATGGATTGCCTGCAGGCGGGCCTGATGGCTTATACCGGCCGCCTGGATGACGTGGAGCGCTCTACCCTCGAAGTAGGCGCCAGGTAAGGGGATAGCCCCCCTTCGTCGAAGCCTGAACAATAATCATCTATTCGGGTTGCGGTATCAACATACAAAATTGTACCTTTGCGGTGCTTTTAGAGAAAAGCAGGTGTCTAGTTTCACTTGCTTTGTTATAAAGTTTTGATTTTCAAAAAAGTAGGATTGGAAACCTGAGAGGGGGCATTCCCTCATGGCTGTTAATCGCAGCCTGTTTCATTTGTCCTAAAGCTGAATTGATGGATAGGAATACGATAATTGGGTTAACCCTTATTTTTATTTTGTTGCTGGCCTGGCAACAGGTTATGCAGCCCACAGAAGAGGAACTCCAGGAGCAACAACAACGACAGGATTCGATCGAGGCGGTTCAACAACGACAGGATAGCCTGCAGGAAATTGAGAAAGACACAACTGCCGGCCTGGAGTATGTAGAGACAGAAGCGGACTCTCTTAAGCTCCTCCGTCAACAGGTTGCTTTTGGGCCCTTTAGCCAGGCTGCTGCCGGAACAGGCCAGGAAGTCGTTCTGGAAAACGACCTTTTCAAGCTGTCTTTTAGCAACAAAGGTGGAATAATCAAGGACGCGCTGCTGAAAAATTATTTCAAGATCGTTGACGATGAAGAGGGGAAGGATGTAAAAGTGCCGCTTTCCCTGCTCGAGGACGAAAAGAACAAATTTGAATATTTTTTCCCGATCGCCAATCTGCCCACCGGTGGCGTCAGTAGCGGCGATTTGTACTTCGAGGTGGTAAAAGCCGATAAGCAGTCGGTTACCTTCCGGGCGGTGGCCGATAACGGTGGGTACTTCGAACAGGAGTATCGGATAACGGACGGAACCTACAATATTGAATACGACATCAAATTTGAAAACCTCCATACACTGATCAGCCAGAATTCGGATGAAATCCGGCTGAATTGGGTGAACTACCTGGGTAAACTGGAGAAAAATACTACTTACGAGCGCCGTTATTCCAGCGTTTACTTCAAACCGGTCGATGAGGATCCCGATTATTGCTCCTGCACTTCTGATGATAAAGAGGAAGTGTCCGGCAAGCGTGTGAAATGGGTGTCTAACGCCAACCAGTTCTTTAACAGCTCACTGGTGGCAAAAGACGCCTTTGACGGGGCCACCCTCGAAACGAAGATGCTGCCGGAGGATGCGGAGGACCTTAAATTGCTGGTATCGGAGATCAACGTTCCCTACCAGCACGAGGCAAGCGAAACCTTCGCCATGGAATTCTACGTTGGGCCCAACGAGTTCGACCGCTTGAATGCGCTGGGCAATGACCTGGAGGATGTCATCCCTTTTGGTTGGAGTATTTTCGGGACGATCAACCGCTGGGTGATCCGGCCTTTGTTCAACTTCTTGTCTAGTTTTATTGGCAGTAAAGGGATTGTCATTCTATTTCTGACCCTCATCGTCAAGCTATTACTCTATCCGCTGACTTACCGGATGCTTTACTCCCAGTCGAAGATGGGCGCTCTGAAGCCACGGCTGGAGGGGATGAAGGAAAAGTTCAAAGAGGACCCTCAGGCACAGCAAATGGAGACCATGAAACTCTACCGGGAGTTTGGGGTCAACCCCCTGGGTGGATGTATGCCGATGGTGTTGCAGATGCCGATCTGGTTTGCACTCTACCGCTTTTTCCCGGCCTCCATTGAGTTCCGGCAAGCCGGCTTCCTCTGGGCGGATGACCTCTCTTCCTACGATGTGTTTGTCAACCTGCCCTTTGAACTGCCCTTTCACATGGGCGCCCACATCAGTTTGTTTACGGTGCTTTGGGCTGTCACCACGCTGATCTATACGTACTATAATACCCGCCACATGGACATGTCGGCCAACCCTGCCATGAAATACATGCAGTATATCATGCCGGTTATGTTCCTGGGTTTCTTCAATACCTTTGCTTCGGGCCTTACCTGTTATCTGCTCTTCAGTAACCTCTTCAATATCACTCAGACCATTGTAACCAAAAATTACATCATCGATAACGAAAAGATCGAAAAGGAACTGGAAGCGTACCGGAAGAAACCCAAGAAGAAAGGTGGGTTTCAGCAGCGGCTGGAAACAGCGCTGAAGGAGCAGCAGCGCGTCCAGGAACAAAAGGAAACGCAACAGCAGAAGAAGCGAAAGAAATAAGCCTGGCCGGGCCATCCGGTGTTCGCAATTTTTACCCGGCTGAGTGCGCCGGGAACGAAATTCTTAAACAATTCTTTGGGCTCTTTTTCGCCCATGCTGCGTTGCTCCTTCCTTCCGTCCATACGGATGGGCGGCCGTCGCGCCTTGCCTGTCTCCGCCGGCCATAGCCTTACGCTTGCGCCGAAGCTGGCTACAGCGTAGGAGCATGGCGACGAGCCTGCCAAAAAATAGCCTCAAATTATTGATCAACAACTTCGTTCCCGGCGCACTGAGGTACAAAGGCGGGCGGCATTCGCTCGTGCGTGAGCCCTACTCAGGCAAGCGAATGTCGCCCCGCCAAACACCGCCTTTACTTCAACACCACCTCTTTAAAGCCCTTCGCAACCTTTGCCTGCAATTGGGCGCCATCCTGTTCGAACGCGACCTCCTGGCCATCGGCCCGGCAGCTACTCACCTGGAAGGAAAGGCCAAAAAAGGATAACTGGAAAGTGTGGTAAGAGGTTGGATACTCACCCCGTATTTCCTGCGCAATGGAAAAGCTGTTTCCTTCATTTTTTGTGATGAATGTACGCAGTTTGTACCCGCCTTCCCGATAGCCGTATCCTTCGCCGGCATCTTCATAAAGGGTGCTATGCCCCTCGCCGCAATAGATGCGGAGAGTAATTTCTTCAAACTGTTGCTCTCCGACATACTGTTGAACCGGATAATTGGGAATGACGGCGCCCGCCTTGGCCAGGATGGGAATGCGGTCGGGCCGGACCTCGAAGGTTGCCATTTGTTTCCCCTCGTAGAGTGCGCCGTTCCAATAGTCATACCATCTGCCCTTTGGGAGGTATACCTGAACCTTTTCAATGCCCGGTTCCAGGATGGGCGCCACTAAGAGATGGCCTCCAAATAAAAATTCTTCCTCTCGCCCGATAGCGGCCGGGTCTTCCTGGCTGTAGAGGAAAAGGCTGCGGATAACCGGGGCTCCGGTTTTATTATACTGATAAAAAGCCGTGTAAATATAGGGCAGAAGCTGGTAACGCAATTCGATGGCTTTTCTGGCCAGGGCAGTATTGTCTTCTCCAAAAGACCAGGGCTCCTGATCCATCCGGTTTTCCTGCTCGGCTGCCTGGATGAGTTCGGCTTCGGCTTCGGCGGCGCCATCTACGTTATTTCCCATGGAGTGGACCCGGTAGAGTGGATGAAACACAGCCAGCTGAAGCCAGCGGATGAAGAGTTCCCCATCCGGGTTCTTGTTGAAGCCGCCGATATCAGTTCCGACGAATGAAAAACCCGAAGCGGCTAGCCGTTGGCACTGAAGGTTGGCAAGCTGAAGGTGTTCCCAGGTAGCTGCATTATCGCCAGTCCAGACGGAAGCGAAGCGCTGGCCGCCGCTGAAGGTCGCCCGGGTCAGCACAAAGGGGCGTTTATCCGGCCTCAGGCTTTTCAGCCCTTCGTAGGTAGCCCTGGACATTTGCTGTCCGTAGATGTTATGGGCTTTGCGATGGTCACAGGGGGCGCCATCGTAGTGGTGAAGCACATTATCCGGGCAGGTGGCGATATCCAGTTTGAAAACAGCCGGCTCATTCATATCATTCCAGAAGCCACTGACGCCGTCTTCGAGGTACAGGCCCTTGTACAACTGCCCCCACCATTCGCGGATATCCGGGCGGGTGAAATCCGGAAATACACAATCCGGCGGCCATACCGGCCCTCTCATGAGTTCTCCGGTTGAGCGGTAGACAAAGGCATTTTGCTCCAGCCCTTTCTTATAAACGATGTATTGAGGATCCACTCTGATGCCAGGGTCGATCATAACCACCGTTTGGAACCCCTGAGCCTGAAGCTTGCCGATCATAGCGGCAGGGTTGGGGAAATGATTCTTATTCCAGGTAAAGCATCGATAGCCATCCATGTAATCAATATCGAGATAGATAGCATCGCAGGGAATCTGCCGGCTGCGGAACTCCTGAGCCAGTTCCATGACCCTGCTTTCGGGGTAATAGCTCCAGCGGCATTGATGAAACCCCAGTGCCCACAGCGGTGGCAATTCGGGGCGCCCGGTGAGCCAGGCGTATCGCTGGGCTACTTCCATGAGGGCGGGCCCGTGAATGAAGTAGTAATCCATTTCCCCGCCATCGGCCCAAAAGCGGGTGACGCCCTGGTGCTGGCTGTCAAAGTCAAAGTGGGTCCGGTAGCTGTTGTTGACAAAAATACCGTAGCCCAAACCGTCCCTTAACCCAAAGTAAAACGGTATAGAGCGGTAGAGCGGATCCTGTCCTTTTTTATAAGAGAAAGAGTCCGTATTCCAGTTTTGAACCTTATTGCCCCGAAGGTTGGCCGGGCAGGTTTTATCGCCCATCCCAAAATAAGCCTCGGACGGTGGCGCTTTCTTGGTGATCCTCACCTGATCCGTACCCCGGAGCATGGTCCGGCGGCAATAATAAGGCTCGGCATCTTCACAAATCAGCTTCTGGCCTTCCGCTTCGTAGAGGCTAACCTGGAGGTTTTGCTTGTCGATCCGGCAAAACACCTTTTGGGTATGGATGAAATAATGCGTGTTATCTCCTCCCATGGTTACTTGTGGAAGGCGGTATTTCAGAGCCGGGTCAGTAGCGTAGGAGAAACCGCGTTCGAAATGCCCTTCCGGGGCGTACCGAAAACGGAAAATATCTTCGGATATCACTTCCACCTTGAGCGCTGCGCCATTGTCGGACTCGTATACAAAAATATCATCCTTTTCCTGATACTGCAGAACGGTTGTATTGGGCCGGTATTCGTGGTAAATGTCCGGGTACCGTTCTCCGGTAGTGGTTTCCTCATCCCTGATCATGGAAGAACCAGGCCCTTTTTCAGTTGAATCTATCATGTGTTTAAAGTTGATTTTTCCTTACGAAGAAACCTGCTTACCTGCCTTCGATGTATACTCAAATTCAGAAACCCACCGGATTTCTTCATGGACTTTATCCGTTTCCTCTTTCAGCCTCTCTGCACTCCATTGGAAGTAGGCCTGAAAATCTTCGAGTATTGGCTCTAAGACGGCCGGGATACTGGGGAGGTTGAAATACAACCTCCCGGTCCGGCGGTTGAAGAAATCCATGGGATGGAGCGCCAGTTCATGGTGAATGGCATACCAGGCTTCCGCTCTGGCCAGCGCCACTTCCGGTTCATCCTTGTATGCCCGGGATTTATCCAGGATAGGGCCCGCCTGTTTGCCGTAGTTAGCCACCAGATAGTCGGCGTGATAGTTGTCGAGCCCGAGCTCATTGAGCTGTTGCGCCACTGTTTTCTTATAAATCTCCACATCTTCTGCGTTTCGGAATGTTCCTCCCGATAATGGAATTTGCCTGGTTTGGCTCGGCTGGAGCGTTCGGTTATGCTCCTTCTGGAATTTTTGCCCCAAAAGGCTGGTCACCCGTTCCGCCATTTTCCGGTATCCGGTAAGCTTACCTCCTGCAATGGATATTAGCCCTGATTCAGACTCGAAGATTTCATCTTTACGGGACATCTCGGAGGCGGATTTGCCTTCTTCATAGATGAGCGGCCGCACGCCGGCCCAACTGGACTCCACATCTTCGGACGTGAGCCCCACCCCGGGGAACATGTGGTTGGTTGCATTCAGCAGATAGTCTACATCTTCCTGGTTGATGGGGATTTTATTGGGGTCGCCCTCGTAGGGGGTGTCGGTTGTGCCTATATAAGTTACCCGCTGCCGGGGAATGGCGAAGGCCATCCGGCCGTCCGGAATATCAAAATAAAGTGACTGCCGAGCGGGGAATCGTTTATGGGGAACTACAATATGAACCCCTTTGGACATAAAAATGCGTTTGCCCTTCAATGAGTTATCTTTTTTGCGTAAGGTGTCGACCCAGGGGCCGGCGGCGCTCACCACATAAGCGGCTTTCACCTCCAGCATTTCTTCGGTTTCCATATCCATACAATGAACGCCGGCAACTTTCCCGTCTTGATAGCGTAAGTCCGTTACTTTAACATAGTTGAGGCATACCGCGCCATATTTTCCAGCTGTTTTGATGTTCTCGATGGTGAGCCTGGCGTCATCGGTGCGATATTCTGCGTAGTAGCCACTGCCATTGAGGGCCTCGCTCTGCCCCTTTAGCAAAGGTTCTTTTTCCAGCGTTTGCTTCTTGTTCAGCATCCTTCTTTTGTCATCTCCCCTGACACCGGCCAACAGATCGTAAACAAATAAACCAACGGACGTGCCAAGCGGGCCGAAGGTGCCTCCCCTTACCAACGGGAGCAACATTTTTTCCGCCACCACCAGGTGGGGCGCCAACTTATGGACGATAGCCCGTTCGCGGCCGACCTCGCGGACCAGGCCTATTTCAAACTGTTTCAGGTAGCGAAGCCCCCCATGAATCAACTTGGTAGATTTACTACTGGTGCCGGAGGCGAAGTCATCTTTTTCTAACAAAGCGACTTTCATACCTCTGGAAGCCGCATCCAGGGCAATGCCGGCGCCGGTAATGCCGCCGCCAACCACAATCAGGTCATATGGCTCGCTTTCCAGTTTTTCGATGATTTCTTTTCGATTGATAGAGGACAAAAGGCTCATTGTGGCAAAGTTTGATTTTGAAGGAAATTCTCTTATTTTACGGTGTAAAGTACAAAGGCTTTGTGTGAAAAACACAATAAGTGAAACCGGTTCATGCCTTCCCAGGCGATGCGCAATTGCACAAAGCTTTAAAGGTCAAGAACAATCGTACCCTAATTATAAACCGACAGACACAAAATTGTTTGCAATGTCAAGCCGGCGCAATAAAAAATACGACATTTTAGCAGTAGGCGAGTTACTGATCGACTTCATTTCCACCGATTTTGCCGATAATCTGGATGAAGTGCACAATTTTAAACGCCTTCTCGGGGGAAGCCCGGCGAACATGTGTATGAATATGGCGCGCCTGGGCAACAAATCCAAACTCGTGGCATCTCTGGGCAATGATGATATGGGGCGCTATCTGTTCAAGTATGTACAAGGCCTGGGGGTGGAATGCGAAAATGTTCGGGCCATAGATATTCCCACTACGCTTATCCTGGTAACGCGTTCCCGTAATGTTTCCAATTTCGAGGCCTATCGGGGCGCTGACTGTGAGATCATCGATGAACAGTTTCCCACCGGGCTGTTTGATGAGGTTGCCTTGTTTCACACCACCTGTTTTGCCCTGAGCCGGGAGCCGGCGCAGAGCAGCATCCTGCGCGCTGCCAGGATGGCGGCTGAGAAAGGCTGCCAGCTGAGTATCGACGCCAATTACGCCCGAAAGATCTGGCGGAGCCAGCAGCAGGCGCAGAAGATCGTATCGGAATACTGCGGCCATGGCGCGCTCATAAAAGTGAGCGAGGTGGATTGGGAGCGCCTGTATGATTCAAAGCTGGAAGATCCGGAAAAAGCCGCCGCCCACTTTATGGGGCTGGGTGCTTCGGAAGCCTGTATAACGATGGGGGGCGAGGGATGTTATGTGGCCAACGCGGAAGGAGGGCTTTTCTTGCCGGCGAGAAAGGTAGAAGTCAAGGATACAACCGGCGCAGGTGATGCATTTTGGTCGGGCTATCTCACCGCCTGGCTCGATAATGAACCGCTGATCAACCGGGCCAAGGCCGGCCGGCGTATGGCGGAGTTGAAGCTGGCCCACTTCGGGCCTTTGCCTCAACGAGTACCGAGAGCAGAGGTGTATGCCGATTTCTGACCTGAGTTGGACCCTACAGAGCGGCTGAGGTGTGCAGAGGGGGCAAGGGTTTATTCTTCACCTCCTATATTTCTACCTTCCTCATCGATCAAGCCCAGGCTGTGCGCTCTTTTCTCCCAGTTCTTCCGGGCTAGTGACTGCATGTCCTCAATGTTGTCCTGCTCATCGACGATCTCCATACCAATCAGCGTTTCGATAACGTCCTCCATGGTGATGATGCCCGCCATCCCTCCAAATTCGTCGACCACCAGAGCGATGTGCTCCCGTTTTTCCATCAGGCGGTTGAAGAGGTCCGGCAGCGCCATTTGTTCGTTGATGATCATGATCTCCCGCATGATGTCTTTCAGCGGCAGGTTGCCATTGCTGTGGATCATGCAGCTCAGTATTTCGTCTTTGAGGACGAACCCGTTAATGTGGTCTTTGGTATTGCGGAACACGGGAATACGGGAAAATTGCAGTTTTTGATTCACCTGATAAAAACTCGCGACCGTTCTCTCCTGGTCGGCGGCTTTGACTACCGTTCTGGGCGTCATAATATCCTTGGCGCGTATAGTGTTCAGCCTCAATAAATTCTGAATGATCTTGGATTCGTTGCTTCTAAAAATACCCTCCTTTTCACCGATCTCTGCCATGGCGGTGAATTCCGCCCGGCTCAGGACGCTCCTGGATTTATCCTTTTTCATCTTTTTAGTAATGAACTGGCTGAACCAAACCAGTGGAAACAGGACAAATATTAGGATGTTGATGGCGTGGGCGGTAAATCCGGAAAGTTGTTCCCAATAATTAGCGCCCAGAGTCTTGGGGATGATCTCAGACAGGATGAGGATGGCCAGCGTCATGGCTGCACCGACAAATGCTTCCACTGAGAATGGCAATTCTATCCCTCCGACGGCCATGTAGCTACTGCCAAACGCCTTGCTGGCCTGCGCGCCGACTCCAATGGCGCCCACGGTATGAGCAATGGTATTCAGCGTCAGTATGGCGGATAGGGGCCGGTCGATGTCATCCTTGAATTGCTTGAGCAACTTGCCAGCCCGGGCGCCTTGTTTACTTTTGATCACCACAAAGGAAGGGGTCACGCTCAACAGCACTGCTTCCCAGATTGAGCAAAGGAAGGAGAAGCAGATAGAGAGTAGGAAGAAAAGAATCAACAAGCCCATTTTAATTGAGGTAGAGCTTTTGGTAGGGAATAATAACTTCGCTACCACCGAGGTTGTTGATGTCCCGAAGCCGTTCTACCGTCATTCCATAATTGCGGGCAATGCTGTAGAGCGTATCGCCTTCCCTGACCACGTAGAAGCTGCGGGCCTGGCTGGACATTTGAGTAGGAGTGCTTCCGTATTCCTGGGCAGCACCACCGGCCACCGGCGTGCGGCTGGAAAAGCTGCTGGAAATGATACCTTTACTGGCAAGGTTATTATTGTCCGTACTTCGGGTATTGTCGATCCTGCTTCCTGTGATGCTGTAAAAATCGCCCTGTGGGCTGTACTCACGGCCCTCCTGGGGAAGAGCCGGGCTGGCTGGTTGACGCGCTACTTGTGTCTGTGGCGGCGGCGGCGAACTGGGCCGGTCCAGAAACAGAGGCGTATTGAGGTTGTCGTACTCCCGTACCGAATAGCTACTGCTTTGTCCCAGATTCTGGTTATAGAAGGATTCTTCGGGAGCAGGCCCGGAAGGGGTAGCTGTTTGCCGGGTAACCGTACCGGTAGTGTTCATCTGTTGATTCGGCAAACCTGGATTGTAGGTTGGAGTACTTATCCTGGATTGAGTAGCATTATAATTACTGAGGCCGGGTTCTACTGCTGTTACATTCTGCCCTCCTGTAACCGGGGCGGGAGATGGTATTTGCGGGCAATCACAATCTGATGTCTTCAAGGTTTGGCCGATCTTGGCCACTTCATTGCTTCCCAGGTTATTGAATTTCCGGAAGTACTGCTCGGTGTAGCCATAACTCATGGCAATCGAAGCTACGGTCTCTCCGGGCCTAACGACATGATACATGTCACTGGATCCTCCTCCTCCGCTGCCGCCTTTAGCCTTTAGCGTGTTAACTGCAGGAAGCTGCGGCCCGGTGGCGGTTGGATTGTCGAAACCCATCGGGCCCCCTAACGTTCGGATTTGTCCTTCAACCGGCGCTGTTCGTGACTGTGACTGTCCCTGGGGCGTTACCCGAAGCTTTTCTCCCACCAGGATGGTGTTGGAGTTGCCTTTATTATTCCAGGCTTTAATCTGGTCAACCGTAACATTATATTGTTTGGAAATCCGATAGAGGGTTTCACCTTTCTTAACCGAGTGAAATTCAGCAGCCGTTTTAGCAGCGGCCGGAGCTGATAATGTTTCAACAGCGGGCGTTACTCCCTTGGCAGAGGTGGTTTCTAACCGGGGCCCTACGCTGAGAAATTCGTCCGCCGGCTGGCCGTCGCCGGCAACCGCTCCCACTTCATCCGGTTCGACAATGCCTTTACAGATTTGCCGCAGATAAGGCGCCAGTTTTTTCCCGTTGACCTTTTCCAGGCGAAGGACGTTACGCATGGCGTCAGTTGCATTGATGCCACTGCGCTCCTCGACAATACCGACCTCCGGAACCAACTCTATATTGGTATGTGGATTGCCGGCGAATTCCGCCTTTTGCTGGAAGAGCAGGGCGCCGGAACAATCGTTTTCCAGCATACCTTCAAAATACACTTCTGACTTGGGATTTTTGTAGGCGATATTTTCACCGATGGTGCCTAGTTTGGTGTCAAACTGGAAACGGTATTTGGGGGAGTCGTAGAGGATATAGTCATTCGCCCTGAGATAGCGGGCGGCCAGGGTAATTGGAGAGATGAAGTACCGGTTATTGCCTTTCTTGACCACCATGAATACCCGTTCGATATTACTGTTGATCGCATTGACCAGCTTTTCATCAAATACAGCATTACTGCATTTGATCACCTGTGCGGGCGGGAAGTCCTGGGAGGTGGTACTTTCCGTTCCTACTTCCAGAATGACCTTTACTCCCGGGCTGGTGTTGACATGATATACGATGTAATCACTTTTGTCATTTCCATTGAGTGATACGTACTCCAGGCGGTCCATACAGGCCGGGTCGTAGAGGATGTAGAGGCTGGCTGCGTGCGCGGAGGCACTGAAAAGAAGCGCGAAAAAGAGTGCCAGAACAATTTTTTTCATGTTGGATCAATTTATTAGCATGGCTGAAAACATATAGAGCTTGTTTTCGCGGGCTCAAAGCCTAAGTAAGGTAAATGAAATCAGCAACTTATGCAAGTTAGTCCCCTGATTGGAGCGTTCTGCATACTTCGTTTAACGGAGGATACAACAAAAAGATTGCATTTTTGTGCTTTTACTGGGAGGAAGGCCGGTTATTTTTCACCAGGCCCATGTTTACCGCGTACAACACCAGCTCGGAAGCAGTGTTGAATTTCAGCTTTTTCATAATGTTTTTCCGGTGCGTATAGACCGTATGGGTACTGAGGTTGAGCCGGCCTGCGATCTCTTTGGCAATCAGCCCCTGAGCGATCAGTTGGACAATCTCGATCTCTCTGGCGGTCAGAGGGGTGGCATTACACGATTCACTGCCATTGTTTTTGGCAAAGGTTCTTTCCAGCAAAAAATCCAGGACCTTAGTACAAAAGAACTTCTCTCCCCGGGCTGTCGCTTTTATAGCCTCAACGATCTCATCTTCCCCGCAGGCTTTCGTCAGATAACTGTTTACACCCAGCTCCAGAATATCGTAAATATTCTTTTTGTTGTTGTCAGCGCTAATGATGAGGATGTTGGTTCGAGGCGCTGTGCGCTTGATGTGCTCAACGGTGGCCTGGCTAAAGTTCTCCGGCTGGTTGTAGTCGAGAATCACGACTTGTGGAGAAAAAACCTTTACCTGTTCAAGTAGTTGCGGCTCTTTTGTTGCTTCCGCGACCACTTTGAACTGCTCTTTGCTACGGATGAGGTGCCTCAACCCCAACCGGACGAGATACTGCGAATCAGCAAGAATAATTGATATTGGCCGCATGGGTAATGAAATGGTTGCCTGGCGAAATTAGAAAGATAGCACCATTCCAACAAATTTATTTAGACTTAGTTTAGATAAGGCACGTCTGCCGGCGGCTCAATCTTTATTTTCGTAATCATACGTCGAAGATGAATATTCCGGATTGAACTCCTGCTGTTCGGCTACCTGACGGAACTGCACCCTCAGGTTGTACCGGTTGTTCATGCCCTTGATGGCCGGGGTAAACATGGTATTCATCAACTCGATGGCCTGCGCCTTGGCCTTATCCATGATGTCACTCTCTAAAGCTTCCCGGCGAAACTCACCCCGCAGGGCGTTGAAGTTCTTGTTGAGGTCGATGCTTTTTACCTCGCGCATCCAGCCAATGTCCAGCTTGTCGATTTTGGGGTAGACTTCGTGGGACAGGATCGTCGGTTCCGGGAGGGTGACGGTCACGATGCCCAGCTTTGGGTTCAGGCTGATATCGAAGTAATCGGTCAGGCGAAAGCCGACTTTCAGAATACTGATGGCGGATACCTCTATATCGGAAGAGGAGACGGCAAAGCCTAAAACCCTGGTTTGTAGCTGTTTATTCAGGCCCTTCTTGTCTCTTACTTCCATGGTGGCCAGCTCGGCGATCGCTTTTTCCACCTTTTCCTGCAATAAGCCGCGGGAACGGCTGAAATCCTCGATGGCAGCTCTTTCTTTGAGGCGGCTCAGCAAGGGGTTGAGTGCTTCCTGCATGGCTACGCCGCAGGGTGTATCGACACTTTGCCCCTTGGCGTAGATGCTGCCCCCTTTGGTGGGCACCAGCGTAGTCATGATCTGGGTGACCAGAAAGCAGGTGTACTTGGCCGCCACCTCTTTCAGCACTTCGATCGCATTGGAGCCTTCATTGTCATACCAGGTCTGGTAAAGATTGGAAGTGGTGTCCTTCAACGCTACGAAATCGTGGAAATAGAGATTGCGCAGGTAGGGGTGGTGTTTTTCGTATTCTTCCTGTAACCGCCCCTTATCCTCCTCGCTGAGCCCCATTCGGTTGGCGACGTGATAGAGGATGGACATATTAATATCGTACACCAGGTTGTTGAATTCCTTCCGGTAGCGGTGCGGGTTGGAAAGGATCGCCAGCGCGTTCTCCTCATCGATGTTGATCTTGAAGTCGGAAGGGACGTAATTGATCTGCAACTCTTTGGGAATATCGGTGTATCCGGGAGGCGAGACGTACTTTTTATAAATAATGATGGCGATCAGGCTAAAGGCCACAATGAGTAAAAAAGCCCTTAGTGTATTTCTGGATCCCGATGGATTGGGAGATTCTCTGCGTGCCATATATCTGTTTTTCTCAAATTTAACTGAAAGCTGTCTAATTCTTTGACGTAAAAACTGCCGGAAAGGTTCTTTTTTAACAACTTCTTATTAAAAGTATTGCTCATAGTATTCCACGACCTTCTCATCGGTAATGATATCCTGCATTCGGATGGGTTGCTTCAGCACGATACCCTCCAGGCTGCGGCAACGGCTGAGGGCTACGTAGGCCTGTCCGTGTTCAAAAGCGCCCCGGCCCAGGTCGATGATGGCCTTGTCAAAGGTCTTGCCCTGCGATTTATGGATCGTGATGGCCCAGGCCAGTTTTACGGGAAATTGCCGGAAGGTGCCTATGGTTTCCGTTTCGATCTTATCGGCGTCGGTAAGGCTGGGTTGGTAGCGCAGAATTTCCCACTCCATCGGGCCGACTTCGACCCGGCGGGTTTGCCCGCCCTCTTCCTGTACGGTTACTGTGACCGTGTTGTCGTCCATGCCGGCGACCATGCCAATGGTGCCGTTGACAAATTGTTTCTCCGGGTCATTCTTGATGAACATAACCTGAGCCCCGAGTTTAAGCCTTAGCGCCGGTTCGGTAGGGTAGAGCTTGGGGTTGAAATTCCCGGTAGTACTGGCCAGGTAGAGCCGTTCCGGCAAGGGAATCTGCCCCAACTCCTTGTTGTTGATGGCGTCTACGGTGGCGTTGCGGGCGGAGAGGGTAATGTAGAAATCTTCTGGCTCGAATTGGGGCAGACAGCGGTTGTTCAGGTCCTCCAGGTCGTCGTAGTCGACGCGGTTCAGCCGCACTGCTTCCAGCAGGCGAAGAAAGTGCCGGTTCTCCTGCCGGTATACTTTTTGCAGCTCCATTTTTTCCATAACAAAGCTTTCTTCCTGCATGGCCCGGGCTGAAAAAAAGTACGGAGAGTCGTATTCCGACTGAAAGCGCATGGCCTCCAGGTCGTTGGCCACTACCGGCGGCAGCTGAAACAAGTCGCCGAAGAACACTACCTGTACGCCGCCGAAGGGCAAAGGGGTATCCCGGTTGATGCGAAGGAACCAGTCAATATTGTCCAGCAAGTCGGCTCTGACCATAGAGATTTCATCGATGACCAACACTTCCATATTCTGATACAGGCGCCGGTTGCGCCGCTTTTTGATCTCGGAAATCGCTAACGGCCGGGGTGGGAAACCGAAAAACGAGTGAATGGTTTGCCCTTTTACATTCAGCGCGGCAATGCCGGTAGGAGCCAGGACGACCGTCTTTTTGCGGGTGGTATTGCGGAAAAGCTGTAGCAGGGTAGACTTGCCGGTGCCCGCCCGTCCGGTAATGAACACATTGCGCCCTTGCTTTTCAATCCGGTCGAGTGCATATTTAAAGTCGGAGCTGAGTTCTAACGGGTTTTTGTCGATTGCCATGGGGTGGTGAGTGGATTTTTGGACAGGGTATAAAAGTACGAAAATTTGACAGCTCCTTGAAAATCGGTAAATCTTATTCCACTGCCTTCACCAACGCCACATATACGGCAAAGTGGTCGCTGTATCCACCCATATAGGCGCCGCCGCCGAAGCTGCGAAACGGATAGCCCGCAAACTGCCCACTGGACTGCAACAAATAGGGCTCATTGTAGATGAACACCTTGTAGAACTGGTAACCTTCCGTTTTGCCGTTCACCAGGCCGTAGCTGAGCAGGATTTGGTCGAACAGGCTCCAGGCGTCGCGGTAGGCCAGGGTACCGATGCCTTTTTTGAAAAGATTGTACATCGGGTTGTAAAGGCCGCCCTTTCTTACTGCCTCCTTTTTCCGTTGGGCATTGAGAATCGTTTTGACGCTGGGGCTGATGGGGTCGTCGTTGAGGTCGCCCATGATGAGGACCTTGGCGTTGGGGTCTTCCTGCATCAGGGAATCGGCGGCTGCCTTGCAGATCATGGCGGCTGCGTTCCTAAAGGGCTGGCTGGCGGCTTCTCCGCCACTGCGGCTCGGCCAGTGGTTAACCATAATGTGCAGGGGCTCCCCGTCGTACAGGCCGGAAACGAGTAGTACGTCACGGGTGAAGTCCCGCTCTCCATTATCCCGGTAGATCAGCAGGGGCATGGCTTTGGCGCCCAGCACTTTGAAGTATTTGGGGTTGTACAACAGCGCCACGTCGATGCCCCGTTCGTCGGGAGAGTCGTGATGTACGATCTGATAGTTCCTGCCTTTCACCAATGGCTGCTGAACGAAGTCTTCCAGTACCTTGCGGTTCTCCACTTCCGCTACCCCAAGAATAGAAACCCCGTCGGGAGTAATATCGGTGGCCAGTTCGGAAACTACCCGGGAGAGATTTTGAAGTTTTTCCAGGTATTTTTGAGTATCCCACACATTCCTTCCGGCAGGGGTGAACTCTTCGTCCCGGACATCCGGAGCGTCGAGGGTATCGAATAAGTTCTCAAAATTGTAGAAGCCGATGGCGCCTACCTTGTATTGTTGCTGGGCGCCTGCCTGAAGGCAGAGAAGGAGCAGTGAGGACAGGAAAAGCGTTTTCAGATGCATAGTATGTTTTGGTTTTTTAAGCCTGTGAACGGCCAAAGATAAAGAATCAGTAACCCCCCATTCTCCAAGCCGCAGGGCAATGATATTAACTTTCGGTTAATTTTTTTAAAAGTTAGGCGCAACAATTATGCAATTGTGCTAATTTTGCACTCTCGTATTTAGACAATAGCACGACTATTTCTCCCAATAAACTGCCCTTCGGCCCATCGGTATTCTCGAAATCAAAAATAACTATGCATTTGAAAAGCACATTACTTACCCTTTTCACCTTTCTTCTAGCCTTTTCTATTCAAGCCAAAACGGTCAATGTCCGTGGCGTTGTAAACGACAGCGAAACCAAATCCCCTCTGGAAGGTGCTTTGGTGACTCTGGATGGTACACGAGCCAGTGCAGTGACGGATGGGAAAGGAGCCTTTCTTTTTTTTGGAGTCGAAGAAGGTGAACACACCTTTTCCGTCAAGGCGGAAGGTTACAGTGATCAATCTATTCGCGTTGCCATTGAGAGCGACAGCGAGCAGGACTTTAACCTGGGTACGATTGAGCTGGCGCCTGAACAACAGGAATCCGGCATCGTCAACAAGGAGGATTTCATTCCGACCATTACCCTGTCGGATGAAGACCTGGAGCAGGAATCGGACAACCAGAACATCTCCGGTGTATTATCGGCCTCTCGCGATGTTTTTGTATCCACTGCTGCCTTCACTTTTGGTTCGGCGCGTTTCCGTATCCGGGGATACGATTCGGAAGAAGCGGCTGTTTATGTCAATGGCATCCCTTTCAATGAACTGGAGAACGGGCGGGTGTTCTGGAGCGCCTGGGGCGGCCTCAACGATGTGGTCCGCAACCGGGATACTGAAGTGGGCCTCGAACCCGTTTCCTATACCTTTGGCGGGTTGGGCGGCGCCACGTCGATCGATACGCGTGCCTCCCTGCAACGCCCGGAAATTCGCCTGACCTACTCTTCGTCCAATCGTGGATACCGCAACCGCGCCATGGCCACGGTTTCCAGCGGCATGATGGACAACGGCTGGGCGGTTACTTTTTCCGGCTCTCACCGTTGGGCGGATGAGGGCTATCAACCCGGAACCTTCTACGATTCCTGGGCTTACTTTCTGTCGGTCGACCGCAAGCTGGGCGACAACCACATGCTGAATCTCAATATCTTCGGCTCGCCTACCAAGCGGGGGAGGGCAGGAGCCAGCACCCAGGAAGTGTATGACCTGGCGGGTAGTAATTATTACAACTCCTTCTGGGGTTATCAGAATGGGAAAGTACGCAACTCCAGAGTTTCCAATATCCACCAGCCGGTGGTTATTCTCCGGCACGACTGGAAGATCAGCCCGGAAGCGACGCTGACCACTGCCGCCTCTTATCAATTCGGGCGGATCGGCAGCAGTGCCCTGAACTGGTTTGACGCGCCGGATCCCCGCCCGGATTACTACCGCAAAATGCCCAGTTTCTTCCGGCTAAGCGGATGGGATGAAGCCGCCGATATCGTAGAACAGGACCTGCTTGCCGACCCGAATGCCTTGCAGGTCCCGTGGGACGAGTTGTACGACGCCAACCGCAACAGCCAGCTCGATGAGAAATTTTCCTACTTGCTGGATGGGCAGGAGTACACCGGGAAGTGGTCTCAATATATGGTCGAAGACCGCCGGTATGATACGAGGGAGATGAATTTCTATTCTAACTACCAGCACGCCATCACCAGCCAATTCACCCTGAGCGGAGGCATCTCTTATCAGGCGCAAACCGTAGAGACCTTTAAAACGGTGGAAGACCTGCTGGGCGGAGATTTCTTTCTGAATGTAGACGCCTTTGCCGTCCGGGATTTTTCGGATGATTTTGACATACAGCAGAACGACCTGAACAACCCCAGCGAGATCGTCCGGCAAGGAGATGTATTCGGGTACAACTACGATATCGACGTTCGCAAGGGTGAACTGTGGATGCAGGGCCAAATGTCGCTTCCCAAGCTCGACCTTTTCCTGGCGGGCAACGTTTCCAATTCCCAGTTCTGGCGCACCGGCAAATACCGCACCGGCCGTTTCCCGGACAACTCCTTCGGCGAATCCGAAAAGCAGAGCTTCACAAATATTGGCATCAAGGGCGGGGCTACTTATAAGCTGGACGGCAGGAACTATCTCTTCGCCAACGCCGCTTTCCTGACCCGGGCGCCATTTGTGCGCAATGCCTTTGTTTCTCCCCGCACCCGCGACCAGGCCGTGCGGGGGCTGGACAGCGAAACCATCTACAGCGGCGAAGCCGGGTACCTGCTTCGTTCACCGAATGTGAAAGCCAGGGCGAGCGCCTATTACACTCAGTTTGAAAACAGGATAGACCTCATTCAATTCTACAATGACCTGAGCCGCTCTTTCGGGGCTTTTGTGATGACCGGGTTGAACCAGCGCCACATGGGCGCCGAGCTGGCCGTGGAGGCCAAGATTACCTCCAGCCTGAGCGCCACCGCCGTAGCGGCCCTGGGCCAGTACATTTACAATTCGCGGGCAACAGGCTATCTGTACGAGGACAATTCCGAGGCGTTTGATGCGGAGGCGCAAGGCTTTGAGGTCTATTCCAAAAATGTGTACGTGCCCGGCCGCCCTCAGAATGCCTATACCCTGGGCCTCCAGTACCGCCCCCGTGGCTATTGGTTTGCCTACCTGAACTTCAATTACTTCGATGGGGTGTGGATCGATTACAACCCGCTATCGCGGACCAGCGAAGCCGTGCTGGGGGTTGATCCCAGCTCCGCCGAGTTTGAGCGGATCATCGAGCAAAAAAAGGGTGATGACGCCTTTACCGTCGACTTCTTCGGCGGAAAATCCTTCCGGTTCGGCGATATCTTTTTATACCTCAACCTCGGGGTGAATAATATCCTGAATAACCAGGATTTTATCACCGGCGGATTCGACCAGCTGCGCTTTGATTTTGACGTGCGCTCCGGCGACGATACGGTTTTCATTCCCCGTTATTACTATCTGTACGGACGGACTTACTTCGTCAATGTAAGCCTGCGCTTCTGATCCTGAGCCGATATCGGCATGGGCCTTTATTCACCAATAACATTTGAAGTAAAAAACCATTCATAATGAACTTCGATCTTAAGAACATCATCTACCTGTCCTTCTTCTTTTATCTGGCCGCGGGCTTTTCTTCCTGTGTTGACCTCGAATTCGACGAGCCGCCCAGTACGGGTACGCCCCTGGACAAGGAAGCCAATACGACCATATCGGAACTAAAGAGCCTTTTTGTTCCGGGCAAACTGACCCGGATAGAGGACGACATTATTATCCGTGGGGTGGTGGTGGCCGATGACCGCTCCGGCAACTTTTACCGTTCTTTTGCCTTCCAGGATGAAACCGCCGGTATTGAGGTGCTGATCAACCTGACAGATTACTACAACTTTTACCCTATCGGCCGCGAGCTGGCCATCGATTGCCAGGGATTGGTGCTGGGAGAATACAACGGTATCATTCAACTGGGGGGCTACACCTATATAGAAGGAGGCTCCGAGCAACTCGGAGATATAGTGGATTACAATCAGCGCATTTCCCGGGGCATGCTTATCGGTACGCCGGAACCGGCGGTTCGGTCCATCAATTCTTTGGGGACGCAGGATATCAGTACCCTGGTGAAACTGGAGGATGTGGAATTTGCTTTTTCGGAAGTAGGCCTAACCTTTGCCGATGCCTTCGGCCAGCAGACCCTCAACCGCACTATCCAGGATTGTGATGGCAACACCATTGTTCTGCGTTCCAGCGGCTTTTCAACTTTTGCCAATGAAACGGTTCCGGAAGGGAATGGCGCCATCGTAGCCGTTTTTAATGTATTTGGCGCTACCAAACAGTTATTCATCCGCGAACTCAGCGATATCCAAATGAACGGCCAGCGCTGCAACGGCGGTACCGGCCAGGAGGAGTTGGTTACCATCGCTGAAGTCCGGGATGTGTTCAACAACGGAGGAACGGAAGGGCCGGCTGACAAGAAGATTCGCGGAGTGGTTATTTCTGATAAGGACAACGGCAATATTGATATCCGCAACCTGGTTATCCAGGATGCCACTGCGGGCATTATTGTTCGTTTTCAAAGCCCCCACAATTTTTCCCTGGGTGAGGAGGTCGATGTGGTTGTTTCCGGACAGGAGTTGTCCGAGTTTAACGGATTGCTGCAGGTGAACGGGCTTTCCAACGAGCTGGCAAAGTCCAATGGCGCCGGCACGTTGCCTGTTCCCCGTGCCGCCACGGTGCAGGAGCTACTCGCCAACCTCGAGTCCTGGGAATCGACTCTGGTGCAGATCAGCGACGCTACTATTACCGGGGCGGCAACCTTCAATGGGTCCACCACCGTCAATGACGGCACGGCTTCCATCGTAATGTTTACTCGTAGCGGAGCCAGTTTTTCCGGTAGCCCCCTGCCGGTAGGCGCCGTTACCCTTACCGCGATCGTTTCCCAATTTAATGACCCGCAGCTGACCATGAGAAACCTCGGCGACGTTAGCGGCGGCGGTATGGGGGGGGATCCCCAGCTAATTACGCTGGCGGCAGTGCGCGGCCTTTTTGAAGGCGGTTCCGGAGCAGCTCCTGCCGCTAAGAAGGTTCGGGGGGTCGTGATATCGGATAAAGACGCACTCAATTGGACTGAAAGAAATCTCGTCCTCCAGGATGAGAGCGGCGGTATTGTCATTCGCTTTACCGACAACCATATTTTTGCGCTGGGAGAAGAAATAGAGATCAATATTTCCGGACAGGAGCTTTCAGAATTCAATGGCCTGCTGCAGGTCAATAATGTTCCCAACGCCAATGCCATCAGCTTTGGCCCCGGCGCACTACCTGCTGCCCGGGCGGCAACGATCCAGGAGATTGTCGACAACTCCGAAGCCTGGGAGTCAACGCTGGTTAAGATCAGCAATGTGTCTATTGCGGAAGGAGGAACCTACTCCGGGGCGAAAACGCTGGATGATGGTACGGGTACCATCGTTTCATTTACCCGCACGCAGGCTACTTTTGCCACTGAAAATGTTCCGGCCGGTCCGTTTACCTTGACGGCAGTTGTTTCTCAATTCAACGACCCGCAACTGACCATCCGCAATTTGAATGATATAGAACAGTAGGATTTGAAACTTTTCAGATACTAAAGACTTTATAGAGGGAGTAATTTATTGCTCCCTTTTTTATATATACCGATTGTGTATGATAACGCCACAGAAAAAAGTTGAACCCTTTCGCTTTAAGCAATTCAGTATTCAACAGGACAGCTGTACGATGAAGGTCGGCACCGATGGAGTGCTGTTGGGCGCCTGGGCTGAAACGGAAAACGCTTCCTACATCCTGGATGTGGGAACGGGCAGCGGCCTCATTGCGATTATGCTCGCCCAAAGAACGGAGCGGGCCCATATCCACGCTGTAGAAGTAGATGCCGCCGCCGCCGGGCAGGCAGGAGACAATATGGAGGCTTCCCCCTGGGGTAGCCGTTTACAGGTTTTTAATACCTCCATACAAGAATATGCCCGCTCTGTTTCCACCCGATACGATCTGATTGTCAGTAATCCGCCCTTTTTCTCGGGAGGCACTTTCTCTCACAATCAGGACCGCAATAGCGTGCGCCACACGGTAAAACTTCCCCACGGGGACCTCTTATCGGCAGTGCGCAGCTTACTGGCGCCGGAAGGGCGCTTCTGCCTGGTGTTGCCTTATATCGAAGGCCTTCGTTTCCAGGAGTTGTCCCAGGAATACCATTTAAACTGTACCCGGGTAACGGAGGTAATGCCTACAAAAGAAAAACCAGTGGAGCGCCTCCTCATGCAGTTTGAACGACAGGCTAGGGCAGTAACAAAAGACGCCCTCATTATACAGCATAACAAGAGGAATGAGTGGACGGAGGGCTATAAACAGCTGGCGGGGGATTTTTATTTAAAAATGTAGTAGCTCGAAAGCCAACAGGTTTAAAGAAAAACGGGAAATGAATGGTTCATTTCCCGTTTTTCTTTGTGTTGGGTGTCAACTCTCTTCTTTCTGCAATTCGGATTTTTCAAATTCGGCTAATATTCTTCTGGCTGCTTCCAGGATACTGGTATCTTCCAGATGCACTATACCTCCATGGGGGCCTGGTTGGATGTGTTTGTCGGCAATTTCACCTTCACCAAACTTATTGGCGCCAAAATAGTTGCGTACGGTTTGCTCGCTTAGGTTCAATTCAGTGGCAATTCTGCTGATACTGCCGGTAGGTAGCTTGTGCTTGATGGCTCGCAGCTCCTCGAATGTAATATTCATTGCTGAAGAAATTTAATTAGGAAATCAAAGGATAACAATCCTCTTATTTAGATAAGCAGAAGAAAGTTAATCCTTTTTCTAAAAAAATCAAAAAAAACGAAGAGATGCTTAACTAAAATTTGACAGTGCGGTGAAAGTGAACGCTACCGGCGCCAAAAAACAGAAAGGGCTGCAGGGTAAATTAAAGGCGATAAGCCCTGTCCTACAGCCCTTTACGTTATTGGCTTGTCATTGATTCAGTTTGGCGGTGGCGTTGGAAGTAGCAGTGGGGCTTTCTTTATCCACCGAAACGGTTGACTTTTCTTCAGTGCCTCCAGTTTCCGGTGTTTGTTCCGGCCATACCACACTCGGGCAGGAAAGCATTTGTTCTACGGTTGCTTCCGGTTTGGGGAAGGGTGCGTTTACGTAGTCGGCCAAAGGTTCCTCTTCTGTGAGTTTTTCCAGGAAAAAAGCCACCATTGGCAGCCCGGTATTAGCGCCTTGCCCCAGGCTGAGGTTCCGGAAGCGCACAGCGGGCGATTCGGCGCCTACCCAGGCGCCCGCCACGATTCTGGGGGTATACCCGATGAACCATCCATCGGAATGGTTTTGGCTGGTGCCCGTCTTACCTGCCAGAGGAAATTTCATGTTGTAGCGGTAACGGATACGGCGGCCTGTGCCCCGGTCGACTACCGCCTGTAGCATGTGGTTCATCATGTCGGCTTCTTCCTTCCACAGGGGCCGCTCCCAGTTGCAGGTATCCTTTTTCCATTCATTATCGATAAGGACAGTTCCATCCGGAGTTTCTACGCGCCGGATATAGTGAAGGTCGGGGCGGGCCCCCTGCATGGCGAACGTGCTGTAGACGGTAACCATATCCTGGAGAGATACATCCACCGCCCCCAGAGCGATCGCCGGTACGGGTGGAATCTCAGTTCGAATGCCGAGGCTGTGCGCCAGGCGGGCAACGTTTGACGGGCGCGCCTGCATCATCACCTGAACCGTCACGGTATTGACGCTGTTGATCAGGCCGCCTTCCAAAGAATAGTAGCCACCGTATTCATTCGTTGCGTTCTTAGGCATCCAGTATTCATATTGAGGATAAACCCGCAATTGATTGGGGTAGTAAGTGCAAGGGGAAATTCCCTTTTGGAGTGCGGCGGCGTAAACAATCGGCTTGAAAGTAGAACCTACCGAACGGGTAGATAAAACGTGGTCGTATTGGAAAAACTCGTGATTGATTCCGCCAACCCATGCCAGTACTTCCCCCGATTGGGGGTCCATGGCCAGAAAGCCCGCATTGAGCAACCCCAGGTAGAATTTGATGGAATCGATAGGGCTCATTTTGCGCTTTTCCTTTCCACCGTTCCAGCTAAATATCTCCATCTCTACCGGGATGCGGAAGACAGAATCAATGCCCAGGCTGTCCATCCCGGCATTTTGGAGCCCCCGGTATCGGGCCGATTGCCTTTTGGCCATTTCCAGAACGCCTTCCGTTTCCCATGGGTCGGCTCCGTTCAGGTGTTGGGTAAAGTCTTTTTGCAGGCTGTGCATTTGCTCGGCCACTATGTCTTCGGCAATGGCCTGCATCCGGGGGTTCAGGGTGGTGTATATTTTCAGCCCGTCGGTGTACAGGTTGTAGGCCATTCCATTGGGCTTCCGCTTATCCTCGATCAGCTTCTTGAGTTCCAGGCGGAGGTGTTCGCGGAAATAAGGCGCCGGGCCTTTGTTGTGGGTGATGGGGTAATAGTTCAGCGCAATGGGCTCCATGGCCAGGGAGTCCGCCAGGCGCCGGGAAAGGTAGCCGTATTTGGCCATTTGCCCCAGAACGAGGTTACGCCTTGCCAGTGCGTTTTGAGGTTGGGTGACAGGGTTATACAGGGTAGTGGCTTTCAACATGGCAACCAGCACTGCGGATTGGGAAGGCGTGAGCCGGGCAGGGCTGGTACTGAAGAAACGCTGAGCCGCGACTTTAATGCCGAAGGTGTTTTCACTGAAGGGGACCGTATTCAGGTAGATTTCCAGTAGTTCTTCTTTGTGATACAATTTTTCCAGGCGCATGGCGATGAATACTTCCTTGATCTTATTGATAGCAAGAGAGTATTTGCCATAGTTTTCACGGGGGTAAATATTTTTGGCCAATTGCTGGCTAAGGGTGCTTCCTCCTCCTGAGGAGCGCTCCCGCTGTAACAAGGTTTTAAAGAACACCCTTGCCCACGCGCGGAGGTCTACGCCATTGTGTTCGAAAAAACGGGCATCTTCTGTGGCTACCAGAGCGTGGATGAAATGAGGCGAGACATCTTTGTACCGAACGTTGCTTCGGTTTTCGAAATAGTATCGGCCGAGGATGGTGCTATCTGATGCAAAGACTTCTGAGGCCACATAGTGCGTCACTCCGGACAAGTCTTCTTCCGTCGGTAGTTTGCCGAATGCTCCGGCGGCAACGCTGCCAACGAAGGTTGTTCCGGCTAAAAAAGCAAGAAACAGAGAAAATTGGATACCCTTGACCGCCCATCCGGCGGCAGGATAGTCGATCCAGAAGTTATACCAGCTAACTGCAAAGCGGCGCCTGAAATTGATCCATCTGTCCTTCATTGTATGTGTGTTTGATCATGGGATAAATGCTGTTGAAGTTTTCAGCCTTGCTGGGTACCGGCGTCGGAGCGAGACTGTAAAACGCTTTTTCTGAATGGCTTTTTGGCGGCCTCTTTTATCTTTGCCTGCTGCGTTTTGACGTAGAAAGTTCGATTTGGGTACAGCCACTCATGTAATTATTTGAAAATAGTACAACTGAGTGCTATATGGTTTGATGATGTATGCGTTTTCGTCGGGATGGCCTGGAATGGCCTTTTCTTTCATTCTATTCTCTGCAATTGAGAAACAGAAATATCATCAAGGGGAAAGCTGTAGAATCTGCATATACTATACTATACGGGAGAGGGCCGCCGTAAGTTCCACTTTCAGGAAGGATTTTTGCAGTAGTATTACTCATCCGTTTCCCGGAGTAGGATCACATCCACCGCCGCTTCTTTTACCATGGCGTTAAAAGCAGGGATATCTACTTTTTTAAGTTGATAAAAGACAGCCAGTTGTTCGTCAACCTCTTTGGTTAGAGCCTGCCTGGCCTGTTCGGCCTGCTCGGTCGGCCTGAAGTCGCCTATGCCCGTTAGGGAGTTGAGGTGGGCCAGCTTATTGGTGAGTTTTATGGGGTAATTTAGAGGGTCCTGGCTGCTTTGGTTTTTGGCCTGATATAATTCGTTTTCCACTATTGTCATTACAGAATCAATAGCTTGGGCCTTTGCCAGTAATTCCTTTTTGTCATCGTCTTCTTTCCATCGGCTGGTGAAGGGTTGGAGTTGCTTACGCACCTCACGAATATCCACAATTGCCTGATGGGCTTCGGAAACCTTTTTATTGACTTCCAGCATAAAGGTGAACTGGGCCTGAAGGTCTTCTTCCGTGCTGCGGGAGCGGGGGTCTTTCACAATCCGAAAAGGTTGTTCCATTTCTTCGCTTCCCATTGTCAACTTGATGCGGTAGCTACCGGGCTTCGCTTTGGGCCCGTTCAATCCGGCCCACCAAAGCACCATGCCTTCAAAATCTTTACCTTTGGGATAACGCATGTCCCAGACGAAGCGGTTGGCGCCCTCTTTGAATTCCAGCTTATTCTCTTTTTCCTTTGCCTGTGTGCTGAATTCCCGGATTAATTGGCCATCCTCTTCGTGAAAGGAGAGGGTGATGAGGGTGGAAGTATCCTCCGGCATATTCTTGATATAATAGTAAGCGGCCACCCCTCCGGGATGGTTCATACCCGCATTTTTCGCCTTGGGGTTCTGAGCGCCATCTATCCGGTAGGAGTCAGCGGGCTGGTAGAGGAATAGCCCGCTTTTTTCAACTTGCTCGTTTAGCTGATGCAACGGGGTAAGGTCATCGATGATCCAGATGCCGCGCCCCTGAGTCGCCGCAATGAGGTTGTCATTTTTAACGGCCAGGTCGGTAACCGGAACAATGGGGAGGTTAAGTTGAAAGGCGCTCCAGCTGGCCCCATCGTCAAAGGAAAGGTACATGCCTGTTTCCGTGCCGGCGTAGAGCAGGCCCTGGCGCTGGGGATCGGCGCGAACTACCCGGGTGAAGTGTTCTTTTTCGATGCCATTGACAATAAGTTGCCAGTTTTGGCCATAGTCTTTGGTCTTGTACAGGTAAGGCCGGAAGTCCCCCATTTTGTATCGGGCGCCAGCTATATAGGCGCCTCCCGGGGTAAATGGGTCGGGCTCTATACTGTTGATCATCATCCATTCCGGCATATTGGGAGGGGTTACGTTTTTCCAACTCTTACCACCGTCGCGGGAAAGGTGAACCAACCCGTCGTCGGAGCCCGTCCAGAGCAGCCCCTCCTCGTAGAGAGACTCGGTGGCGGCAAAAATGGTGCAATAGTATTCCACGCCGGTATTATCTTTAGTAATAGGCCCTCCGGAGGGGGTCAGGCGGGTTGAGTCATTTCGGGTGAGGTCCGGGCTGATAAGTTCCCAGCTTTGCCCGCCGTTGTAGGTTACATGGAGGTGATTGGAGGCAGCGTATAATTTTTTCGGATCATGGGGAGAGAAGAATATGGGGAAGTTCCATTGAAAACGGTACTTCATACCCTCAGCGCCATGCCCCATTGGGTTATCGGGCCAGACGTTGACGGCCTGGCTTTCACCGGTACGGTGATTTTTCCGGGTAAGAAAGCCGCCGTAGCTGCCGCCATAGACGATCTCGTCATCCATGGGGTCGACGGCAATATGGGCGCTCTCCCCACCAGCTGTTGATTCCCAGTCGCGTTCCGAGATCGTACCCGATTCGGTTCGGTGCAGGATGCGGACCGTAGAGTTATCCTGTTGAGCCGAATAAATGCGGTAGGGAAAGTGATTGTCGGTCGTAAGGCGGTAAAACTGGGCGGTAGGCTGGTTGTGGTAAGTGCTCCAGTTTTCCCCACGGTCAAAAGAAATCTGCGCGCCGCCGTCATCGCCGATGATCATGCGTTGGTTATCCTCGGGAGCAATCCAGAGGTCGTGATGGTCGCCGTGGGGAGCTGAATAGGGCTTGAAGGTTTTACCTCCGTCGGTAGATCTGTGGTAACGCACATTCATTACATAGACGACTTCCTCGTCCTGGGTATCGGCGTAAATGCGGCTGTAATACCAGGCGCGCTGCCGCAAGGCGCGGTCGCTGTTGAGTTTCTGCCAATTGTCGCCCCCGTCTTCTGAACGGAAAACGCCTCCATCCTCAGCTTCAATGATGGCCCAGACGCGGTTGGAATTCACGGGAGACACCGCCACTCCGATAATCCCTTTCAGGCCCATGGGGAAACCTTCTTTTTTTGAGAGGTCCTCCCAACTGTCGCCCCCGTCAGTGCTTCGCCAGAGCGTAGAACCCTCGCCGCCGCTTTCCAGGCTGTAGGGCGTGCGGCGTATCCGCCAGGTGGAAGCAAAGATAACCCGGGGGTTGTTGGGGTCAAGCAGCAAGTCTACGGCGCCGGCGTCCGCATTGGCAAAGAGGATGCGTTCCCAGCTTTTACCGCCATCTTTGGTGCGGTACACTCCTCGCTCTTCACTGGATTGATACAAATTGCCCATTACAGCGGCGTATGCCAGTTCCGGGTTTCTGGGGTGTATTCTAATGCGGGAAATATGACGGGATTGCCGCAAGCCCATCTGTTTCCAGGTTTTTCCCGCATCCAAACTTTTCCATACGCCATAACCGGATGAAACATTCCCCCGGACTGTTTTTTCGCCGCCGCCGGCATAGATCACATTGGGGTCGTATTCACTAACCGCTACTGCCCCGATGGAGCCTCCAAAATAACCGTCGGAAATGTTTTCCCAGCTTTGCCCGCCGTCTTTGGTCCTCCAGACGCCGCCGCCGGTGGAGCCGAAGTAGAAAAGGTTGGGCTTTCCCGGAACGCCGGTAACCGCACAGGAGCGCCCGCCCCGGTAGGGGCCGATATTGCGCCACTCCATGGCGTTATAGAGCTTTGGGTTGAATTGAACCGTTTGCGGAGCCTCTTTTTTGGTTTGCTGGGCGCTGAGCGGTTGAGGCCAAAGCAGGGCTGCTGCCAGCAGGCTGAAAAGCAGAGTCGTCGTTTTCTTCATGAACGGGTCCGTTGTTTTTTTGGAGAATCTCGTCCGGGAAGATAAATTTTTTCTGCCATTTCGAATAAAAAAAGCGCGCTCAGGCATACCCGGCGCGCTTTTTTGCACTGAAATCCTATTTGAAAGACAAAGTGATCTTCTTGGTTACGGATCTATCCCCTTGCTGTACCTCCAGGAAAAAATTGCCGGCGCCGTTTTGGAATAAGTTGGCCTCATCTTTGAAATTTCCGGTGAAGTCGCCAAGGTCATACTGATAGATCATTCGGCCCGTGTCATTGTAAATGCGGACGGTGGTTTCTCCGTTACCGGGAAGGGTGAACTTCAACTCAACGGTGTCTTCGTCCTGCTCAATGGAAAGGGCTTCAATGGCGAGGTTGTTGGCGCCTTTCAGGCTTAATCCCTTCTCCCGGTTCACTCTGGCCACTTCATCGGCGCCGAGGCTTTGGATGTTGATTTGTAATTCATTATCCGATCTGAAAACAATGGCGGGCTCTTCTCCTTTTTTGAAATACCGGTCAAACCAATCTCCCGGCCGGGGAGCTACATTGATCTCCATCTGCATAGCTTCATCGGGTTTAGTCTCACAGTAGGATTTTATAGGCCCTTGCTTTTTCATCTTTTTGCCATTCCTGATGAAATCAACCGCAATCTGGTTCCCAACCTTCATGGTGTTGATCGCAGTTTTAATATCCTGCCAATCCAACATTCGGTAATCATTGATGGCTGTGATATGGTCTCCGTCCTCCATACCAATGGTTTTCGCAGTTGAATTGTCAATAATATTTACAGTGATTCCTTCCGTTTCAGGCTCATTCATTTCAGCGGCACTGATGCCGAAAAAGGGGTCCTGGCACTTGTCACTGGCTTCTGTCCTCTGGCCACTTCGCGTGCTGAAGGTAATGTTGAGCGTGCGGTTTTTGCCTTTGCGGTAGAAGTGAAGCGTAGCATCCTGGTCAGCGGTGTATTTCCGGATGATTTGGGCCAGAGTCTGCTCTTTGCCGGTGCGGTATTCATCAATGCCATAAATGTAGTCAAAGGGTTGTACGCCTGCCCGTTGGGCTGCGCTGTTTTCCACCACCCGGCTGACATAGCTCCCGTAGAGGTTGTCGAAGCCTAGTTTACGCGCCTTTTCCTGGGAAATTTGTTCGGAATAGATGCCTAGAAAAGCCGGCTCCCGGGTTGTGTATTGGGCTGAAAGGTGGCTTGCCCAAAGCAGACACGCCATAAGGATAGCAAAGTATCTCATCATTCTGTTTTTTCGGATGGCGGGCTTCACGAGCCTTATCAGAAACCACCTTGGGAGGTTAAAGGAGAATCCAAACCAACGCTCGCCCTGCCATCAGTAACACTTTTTTGTTAAATAAGGACTTGTTGTATACTGGCAACTTCATCACAAAAGACACTATCTATATTCAAAGGGTTGCTTCTTTGAAAGGGTTCGGTTGAGCGCTCATCCGTTTTTGACAGGTAGGAAAAAACGCCATTCTCTTTTATTTAAAGCTAACCTCTAACTACCTTGGGAACAATTTACTCAACAAACAGCATGAAAGTATCAAGGTTTTTTTTGTTCCTAATGCCGGTGGCATTAATCGTCAGCTGCAAAACGAAAGAACCCGTTCGTCCGGCAGAACAATACGAATCCCTCTTTGAAGAGCGGTTATCTGTGATCAATATCCCGGTCGATATCGATCTTCGGGAACTGGAGCGTTCACTCAACCAGCAAATGAAAGGGGTCATTTACGAAGATAAAGACCTCAATGATGGGGACCATATGCGGGTACGGGCGGAAAAGCAACAGGACATACGCCTGGGTATCGACAGCCAGCTCATCAAGTACCGGGTGCCTTTATCATTGTGGATTCAATATGACCTGGGCATCAGTAAGGTAGAAGCAGAAGGGGAACTGGCTATCGACTTTAAAACGGCTTTTGCCATAACGGAAGACTGGAACATCATCACCGTCACGGAGGTCGTACGCCATGACTGGTTGAAGAAGCCCCGCCTGAAGATGGGCGTGGTGAGCCTGCCCATTGGCTTTATTGCCGACCTGGTTTTACAAAACAGCAAAGCAACGCTTACCCGAAACATCGATGAACTGGTGCAGCAAAGATTTAACCTAAGGGAACTGGTGGGGGAAGCCTGGAGAAAAATGTATGAACCCATACTGGTTTCCGAGGCCTATAACACCTGGCTGGCCATCAACCCACAGGCAATAGGCATGACTCCCCTGGATATGAAAGGAGATAAAATAAGCGGGGTTATATTAGTGGAAAGCCTGCCCCGGGTAAACATTGGCCGGCCACCGGGAAACATCCGTGCACAACCTCTGCCCAATCTTCAACTTCGCCGGGAAGCCGGCGATGACTTTACCATTCACATCAATACCGAGATTTCCTACGGAGAAGCGGAGCGTATTGCCAAGGCCCAACTGCTGGGGCAAACCTTTTCACAGGGCAAGCGGTCTGTCACCGTGGAAGATCTGGAACTCTACGGGCAAGGCAACAAGATCGTTGTCAATACAAAATTGTCGGGCAGTTACAACGGGAGTATCTATCTGGTTGGCAAACCCGTGTACAATTTCCGCAAGAACACCATTGAAATTGAAAAACTCGACTATGAGTTGAGTAGCAGAAATTTTCTACTCAAATCGGCCGGCTGGTTGCTGAAGAGCACCATGAAAAATAAAATAGAAGAGAATATGAATTTCTTGCTCGACTACAATCTGGAGGAGATGCAGGCCCAGTTTCAGGAACAATTGTCTACCTATAAAATTACGGATGATGTCCTCCTCAAGGGAGAATTGAAAGATATCTCTATTCAGAATGCTTACCTGGCGCCAGAATCTATCATTGTTGACCTCGCTTTGAGCGGGCGACTGAATATTAAGGTGAACGGGTTGAACTGATGTCTTTCAGTTAGGGTAGCTTCTCCATCAGGAGCAGGCGTTCTTTGCCCGCTTCATTCATTTTCAGGACGAGAGAATCAGCGGTGAGCTTTACGATCTCTACGGCTTTTTCCGTCGAGGCTTGGTTCAGCGTATCGGTGGTGTATAAATATTTGGAGTCAATATAATAGACGCCGGCCTCTTTGTAATTGAGCGTGCTGGAATAGGAATAACCCTTATCTTCAAACGAAATCTTTATTTCCCTGGGGTCTATATTGATGGGCGAGCCCTCTTCCATAACGGCAATACCTGCCCATTTTCCCTTTATCAGGTTTTTGTCCACCGGAGAACAAGCGGCCAGCAGCAATAGAAGAAAAAGATAGGCTTTGTATGTACGGTTCATTTCTTTTTGAGTTGTTTATTCCTTCTTAAAAATCATCTGGACGGCGCTTAGGTTGTAATGCGCTGCAAATTTAAGAGAACATTAAAATAAACTACAAAAGCCACAGCAATGCGCTGTGGCTTTTGTAGTTTAAAAATTTAAAAGCATGTCGCTAGTGCCTCGCGCACTAAATAGCGGGGGAATATCGCGGGCTCTTTCCCCACCATACTGCGTTCCTCCTCAGTCACGTAGCCCCGCTATGTTTCTTCCTCGCGCCTTGTCTGGCGGGAAAATAACCTCGCGCTATTCTCCCCTTATTTAATGCCCCAGGCACTAGGGTAGCAAAGGAATCAGCAAAAGAAAGGCTATTGCCCCGGCCAGGAAGCCAATCAAAGCCAGCCAGGCGATTTTTCGGAGGTACCAGATAAAGTCGATGCGCTCCATGCCCATGGCAGCTACCCCCGCAGCGGAGCCAATGATCAGCATACTTCCACCGGTTCCGGCGGAGTAGGCAATAAATTGCCATATTTTTGCATCCATCGGCAGGTCGTACATACCCATGGAGGCGGCGACCAGAGGCACGTTGTCGATAATGGCAGAAGCAAAGCCCAACAGAATGATAACGACATCCTGGTTGGGAATCACCTTGTCCAGCCATTCGGCTAAATAGCGCAGCGTGCCCACCTGTATTTCCGCCCCTTCATGCATGACCGTTCCGAATACCAGGCTTTCCAGGGCGGCAACTGCCATCAGGATACCCAGGAAGAATAAGATACTCGACATTTCTATTCGGGACAGGGCTTTATGGGCGGAGAACATGTGCCGGCGGGATTCCGAGAAGTCTTCCTCTGGATGGATATATTCTGAAACCAGCCATACCACTCCCAAACTAAGCATCATTCCTATATAAGGAGGAAGATGGGTCAGGGTTTTGAAGACCGGGACAAAGACAATAGCGCCCAGCCCCAGGAAGAGCATTATCTGGCTACTCAGTAATTTCTGAGCTTGTAAATCGCCAGCGTCTTCATCCAGAGAAATTTCGCCCTTAAATGGAGGCAGCAGGGTGGCAATGAAGACCGGAAGGGCAAAACAAACAAGAGAAGGAATGACCAGATGCTCGATCAACCCTCCGGCGGAGACCTTGTTGCCGATCCATAGCATGGTCGTGGTTACATCACCGATAGGCGACCAGGCGCCGCCGGCATTGGCGGCAATCACGATCAGGGAGACAAACCAAATGCGTTCATCCCTGTTTGTAACCAGCTTCCGCAGCAGGGTGACCAATACGATGGTAGCCGTCAGGTTATCAATGATAGCAGAAAGAATAAAGCCCAATATGCCGACGATCCAGAGCAATCTTTTCTTGCTTTTGGTCCGTACATAGCTTTTCAGGACTTCAAAGCCCCGGTGCAGGTCGATGATCTCCACGATGGTCATCGCTCCAATGAGGAAGATCAGAATTTCGGCTGTTTTGCCCAGGTGGTGGAGTAACGTGTTGTTGAATCCTTCACTCGGCCCGCCGTGCCCTTCGGCGGCATGGCTGCCGGCTCCAACCAAACTGAAGACCTCCTCATGCGTATCTATTACGGATAACCAGCCATAATTGAAGCCAACGGCCAGCAGTGCCCAGCAAAACGACGCCATAATGAGCGCGGGAACGGTCTTGTCTAGCCGCAAAGGATGCTCAAAGACTATGGCAAGGTAGCCAAGGATAAAACAAAGAATAACTGCGGTGATCATGGATGTTCTTGTTGGTATTAACAGTTTTGTTTTAGCGGTTGTCACCGCCCGGCAGCCCTAAAAATATGATTTTCTTCCTGCTGTGCCTATCTTTTTCGGATAATTCTGCAAAATGATGACTCGTGGAACGGTTTGTCCGCTAATGCGTTTTGTGGTGTACAGCTTTTCCTTATTTTTGCGTGTTGAAAAAAGAAAATAGTCAGAATGGTAAAAATCGGTGATGTTGAAGTAGGAGAATTCCCCCTGTTGCTGGCCCCCATGGAGGATGTCAGCGACCCCCCTTTTCGGGCGCTTTGTAAGGCTCAGGGGTGTGACATGATGTACACGGAGTTCATCTCGGTAGAAGGGTTGATCCGCGATGCCGACAAAAGTATTCAGAAACTGGATATCTACGATTACGAACGGCCTATTGGCATACAGATTTTTGGCGCAGAAATGGATTCAATGATGCGGGCCGCCGAGATCGTGGAAGAAGCCCGGCCGGAAGTCCTGGATATCAACTACGGCTGCCCCGTAAAAAAGGTGGTTTGTAAAATGGCGGGAGCAGGTATCCTTCAGGACATTGATAAGATGGTGGAGCTGACCCAGGCCGTGGTGAAGTCGACCAGCCTGCCGGTCACAGTGAAGACCCGCCTGGGCTGGGATGACCAGACCCAATACATCGAAGAGGTGGCGGAGCGCCTGCAGGACGTGGGCATCAAAGCTTTGTCTGTTCACGGGCGCACCCGCAAGCAAATGTATAAGGGCGAAGCGGATTGGACGCTTATCGGTAAAATCAAGGAAAATCCCCGGATTCACATTCCTATATTCGGGAATGGAGATATAGATAGCCCTCAAAAGGCCGCGGAGTACCGGCAGCGCTACGGTATAGACGGTATAATGATAGGCCGGGCCAGCATTGGCCATCCCTGGATATTCCGGGAGATCAAACACTACTTCAAGACCGGGGAGCTATTGCCGCCGCCTACCATTCACGAACGGGTAGAGGCTGCAATGGAACACCTGCGCCGTTCGCTGGAGTGGAAGGGAGAAAAATTGGGTGTCCTGGAAATGCGCCGCCATTATACCAATTATTTTAAGGGATATCCGGGCGTCAAAGAATTTCGGAAGCAATTGGTGACCGAAGAAACACCGGCCGCCCTTTTTGATATTCTTCGCGAAATGGAAGTGCGTTTTAGCGAAGTTGAGCTCCCGGTGTAACCAGGCAGGATTGGATTAAACGGGAAGCGGTATTGAGCATTCATTCTACCAAAAGAGTTTAACTTGGTCTTTAATATAGAGCCACACGAGCGAAAGATATTTGAAGTAATCAGCCAGACTGCTGAAGAACTGGGTTATCCCGTTTTTGTGGTAGGAGGGTATGTCCGGGATCGCCTTCTGGCCCGTCCTTCAAAAGATATGGACATTGTATGCGTGGGCAGCGGTATTCGCCTGGCTCAGAATGTAGCCGCCAAACTCAGGCCCATTCCCAGAGTCACCGTTTACAAACGCTTCGGTACAGCTATGCTGAAAACACGGGATATGGAAGTGGAATTTGTCGGCGCCAGAAAAGAGTCCTATCGTTCCGATTCCCGTAAGCCGACGGTAGAGGAGGGAAGCCTGGATGATGACCAGAACCGCCGGGATTTCACCATCAACGCCCTGGCGGTCAGCCTTAACGAGGCCGATTATGGCTCTATTATTGACCCCTTTAACGGCCTGGAGCATCTGGAGGCCAAGCTGATCAAGACCCCCCTGGAACCGGGCAAGACTTTCTCAGACGATCCCCTGCGTATGATGCGCGCCATTCGGTTTTCCACCCAGCTTGGGTTCGCTATTGACCCGGAAACGCTAAACGCCATCGGCAAATATCGCAATCGCATCAACATCATTTCAAAAGAACGGATTACTACCGAGCTCAACAAGATCATTATGGCCGATGAGCCTTCCGTGGGCTTTAAACTACTCTTCGATACGGGCTTGCTCAAGCTGATCTTCCCGGAGATGGCCGCCCTGCAGGGCGTTGACGTCCGGAATGGCCTGGCTCACAAGGACAATTTCTACCACACACTACAGGTGCTGGACAACCTGAGCCGAAAGACGCATAACCTGTGGTTGCGCTGGGCGGCCATTCTTCACGATATCGCCAAACCCCCGACCAAGCGTTTCCACCCGGAACAAGGATGGACCTTCCACGGCCACGAAGCGCTGGGCGGCGCCATGACTCCCCGTATTTTTAAAAACCTGCGCCTGCCGTTGGACGCCAAGATGAAGTACGTGCAAAAACTCGTCCGCCTCCACCTGCGGCCCATCAGCCTCACCAAGGAAAATATAACGGACTCGGCCATACGCCGCCTGCTGTTTGAAGCCGGAGATGACATCGACGACCTCATGCTGTTGTGCGAGGCTGACATCACCTCCAAAAATCCGAATAAGGTAGCTCGCTACCTTGAAAATTACGAGTTGGTACGCGATCGGCTGAAGGAGGTTGAAGAAAAGGATCATCTCCGGGAGTGGCAACCTCCCATTTCCGGTGAACTAATAATGGAGACTTTCAATATTCCTCCTTCCCGGGAGGTTGGTGTCATCAAGAGTGCTATCCGTGAAGCTATCCTGGATGGAGATATTCCCAATGAGTACGGAGCTGCCTTTCATTTTATGTTGGAAAAAGGAAAGGAAATAGGGTTGAAGGCGCCTCAGAACGATAATTGACGCTTATCTCCAAAAGGCGCCTCTAAACATGCCCTATTGCTGCGATCTGTTAACGAACGAAGCCCGGCCAGGTTATTAATCCGGCTGGGCTTCGTTTCCAAAGTAGTAGTAGTCTGTCAAGGTATGAATGTCGGGTAAGGTGTTAGCGGATTTTGGTTCAGATCTAGAAGCCCCCGGAACCTGGTAGCCTTAGCTACCAAGGCGAGGAGGCGACGCAGAGCTGGGGCAAAAGACGCCGCAGATTACCCGACAATTTGTGCTTGACAGACTAGTGCCTCGCGCACTAAATAACGGGGGAATATCGCGGACTCTTTCCCCACCATACCTGCCTGCTCGGCCGTGGCCTCACGGGCAGGCAGGCTGCGTTGCTCCTCAGTCACGTAGCCCCGCTATGTTTCTTCCTCGCGCCTTGTCTGGCGGGAAAATAACCTCGCGCTATTCTCCCCTTATTTAATGCCCGAGGCACTAGTAGATCAGAAGTTTGTTTTAGTATCTTCTGTCTCGTCCGCCGCCGCCGTAGCCGCCGCCGCCGCCATAGCCGCCGCCGCCGCCGCCGCCATAACCGCCGCCGCCTCTGCGGGAGTTATCTTCTTTGGGACGAGCTTTTTTAACGACAATTGTTCTTCCATCCATCTCGGTGTCGTTCAAGGCGTTGATCGCCTCCTGTCCTTCATCATCGTTAGGCATTTCGACGAAGCCGAAGCCTTTGGACCTGCCAGTAAATTTATCCATAATGATCTTGGCGCTACTTACTTCACCAAACTCCTCAAAGGCATTCCTCAAGGTGTCTTCATGAGTGTCGTAACTCAGTTTTGCTACGAAAATGTTCATTAGTAAGAATTTAAATTGTGGTAATTTGAGCCTTTATTGCGCAGCAAATTCAGGATGGACTGAGATTTTGCTAAACAAAAAAACGCTCATTCATTCTGTAAAGATATTTATTCTAGGCTAGGAAGTAAAGAGTTGAGGAGAAAAAGGACTAAGAAAAATAGGATAAAACCAACGAAAAGGCTTGTTTTTAGGTTAATGGGAGGCCAAAACAGCCGTGGAAAGCAGGAGTGGCGGTATTTTTCTTTGTTCAGGAGTTGGAAGCCTTGTGCATGAAAACAGAAAAAGCCACCGCTTTCCCGAAGGTAAGGCGGCGGCTTTTCTTTTTTTAGTAGAAAGTACCGCACAAGTATCAGGGACGTTTTTGGACCCTCGAAACGAACACGTATAAGGCAGCCGGTGTGGTTCAGTAATCCCCTTGTCTCCGAAGAGAATCCCGACATGGATAGCCCGGATTGAGGCCCGCCCTAGTCACACCAAGTCTAACCCTAATTTGTTAAAAATGTAGAGTCAAAACTATTTGATACTTGCACGGTGGCTGATAGCCACTTTGGCTATCGATATGCACAAATTAATGAGGTTTTAAATCAAAAGGCAACTTTGAATTGTAAAATTTCTCTCTGGCCGGTAAATTTTGTGGGCCAGTTGACAACCAGGCTTATTCTTTTTTGCGAGGCTTAATCTCCAGCATAAGGGAAATGATGTGTGAGAAGGTGTTCTCATTGCTGCCCAGGTCGGTAAAAGCATAGTCGATCTTCAGGCTGGATATACGCAGCCCCACGCCCAAACTGGGCCGCATGCGCAGGCTTTCGCTGTTGTCGAAATCTTTAATGCGCTGAAACTGGTTCAGGCCGGCGCGCAGAAAAATGAACTGATTGTAATCAGCTTCCAGGCCGAAGGCGGGATCTACGCTAAATGGGCTGGCGGATAGCAACGTATTGCGTTGGCCATCTGTGGTGATGATGAGGTCGAGTTCTGGCAGTACGCCTACACTGCCCCATTCAAAACGCCGGGCAGCGCCCAGGATAAGCTGCGGCTTGGTAATCTCTACACTGCTGATGGGTACTTCGTTATTGGTGAGTTCCAACACCTCTTTTTCTTCGGAGGTAAAGCTGAATGACCAGGCGTTGAATGTAGTGGTAATATCTTTGGCAAGAATGCCAAACTGCCAGCCATTGTTGCGATACTGCAGGCCGGCATCCAGTCCGAAACCCCAGGAGGTGGCAAAGGGGCCAATACGCCGGTGCACCACTTTGACGTTACCCCCCAGTTGCAGGCGCCCCTTTTGCGTTTTCACCACCTGTGCGTAGCTGAGCAGGAAGGCATAATCCGCTGCCGAAAATTCCACAATATTGTCAAAATTGATGCTGCCGTCGCTTTCGTACAGGCTCAGTGTATTGGGAATCTCATCAATGCCAAAGCGGATAACGGAAAGCCCCAGGCGCCTTTGTTTATTAGATAGCGGCAAGGTGATGCCCAGGTAGTCAAATTTCCCCACTCCGGCAAACCACTCGGAGTGCATAGCGCCAACCTGAAGGCTCTCTGATTCACTGAGGTTGGCGAGGCCCGCCGGGTTCCACACGCCCGCAGTTACATCTTCTGCGCTGGCAATCACCGCGCCGCCCAGTGCCTGTGCCCGCGCACCTACGCCAATAGAGAGAAATTCATTGCTGTACTTCTGAGCCTGAAGCACGATTGTAATGGATACCATCAAGTAGACGATACCGATGAGGCGTAGTGTTCTATTCATGCTTAAATACCTGTTTGTGTTATTGGCCCGGAGCCATTGTGAAATTGCTTAGAGTTTGTTCAAATTTCGATGATGAGCCGAGAGCGAGAAAATTTTGTTTCAGACAAGGCAAATTTTGCAGCCGGATGCGGGCAATCCGGCGAAAAATTTAACGCGGTATGAAACAAAATTTGCCGTTCGCAGGCCATTGATTGAATTTTGAACAAACTCTTAGTTAGCAATGAAAACGCAAGTATACCATTTAAAGTATAAGGAGCATTCACCGGCCCTGAGTTTTGTCAGCTTGCAGCCTTACGGCACATAAACAGTCCGGAGGAATTGTTGCCCTTTCTTCGTTTGAAGGTGGCAAATGTAAACCCCGGGAGCTGCATTCTCGGGCAACCATTCAAATGAATGCCTGCCGGCAGTATAATTTCCCTTTGCGATCTGGGCGGCCGTCCTGCCGTTCATATCGCGGATTTTCAGCTCTAGGAAACCGGCTTGCTCCAGGCTGACGCTTAGATTCAGTTTGTTCGAAAATGGGGCTGGCCAGCCCTGTAGCACAGCATTGGGCTTTTCGGGCGTACGGGTATTCACTACCGCATTTTCTCCCTCATTTACAATATAACTGGTGTTAACGTCCAGGTGCTCAAATTCCTCCACCAACCCGCTGGGCCAGCGAATCCGGAGCCGGTCGGCCACCTCGGCCTCAGCCAGCCCGAAGTGGAGGACAAAACTGCTTTGAGAAGCATAAGAAGCGCCCGCTGTCACTTCGTCGATCATTTTTTTACCACCGGCTTCAATTTCTACCCGGGCGCCAATGGCGGCCCGGTTGCTCTGGTTGCCCCTCAGCTTCACTTTCACCCAATTGTTGCCCGTATTGTTGCGGTTCATGAATAGCTGGTTGCCATCATTGCCGTTGTTGGCGAGGAAGATATCCACCTGCCCGTCGTTATTAAAATCGGCGGAAGCCGCTCCGTACCCTCCGTACATGCTGGCCAGCGGTGAATTCTGGCCAATGGACTGAAAAGTATTGTCGCCCATGTTTTGGTACAAAAGGTTCGGGTAGGGAGAGAAATAACTGTCATTGCTGACATAAATATCCGACCGGCCGTCATTATCACAATCCAGCCATAAGGTGCCCCAGCCCATACCCAGGTCACCAACTCCGGCTTCGGCGGTGATTTCTGAAAAGGTGCCGTCTCCGTTATTTAATAATAGCGCGTTGGCATACAGATTGGTGATGTAAATGTCCAGGAAGCCATCATTATTAGCATCTCCTACGTCTACCCCCATACCCTGGCCGGCATAGTTGGCATTGGATTGCGCCGAAACATCAGTGAAGCGTCCGGCGCCATCATTCTGATAAAGAATATAGGGTTGGTTAGCGTCATGGGTAAGATAGAGGTCGAGGTCTCCGTCGTTGTCATAGTCAAAGAAAAGAGAGCCCATGGCCACACCGAAATCCTGCGTATTGGACTCCTCCGTAATATCGGTGAAGGTGAGGTCCCCGTTGTTCCGGAACATGTAATTGTAGGCGGTCATATTGGCAACATACAGGTCGATGAAACCATCCTTATCGATATCGCCAAACAACACAGCGCGGGTGCGGTAAAGGGTATTCACTCCGGAGCTTTCACTGATATCGGTAAAGGTTCCATCGCCATTGTTCAGGTAAAGTAGGTTGGGTTCATCCCGGTTGCCGAGGTAGAGGTCCAGGTCTCCATCATTGTCGATATCGCCCCAAACGCTGCAGGTGGTGGCGCCTTGGTGAGCGACACCTGCCTGGGGTGCTACATCCGTAAAGGTGCCGTCGCCATTGTTCCGGTACAGTAAGTTGGAGGAATTGTGGCGGGAAACATAAATATCCTCATGGCCGTCATTGTCGTAATCTCCGATGGCTACTCCGTAGTTTTTGCCGGTATTGTTGATGCCGGCCTGGGAGGAAACATCCTGGAAGTTGGCCTGGTTAAAGGCAGTGCCGGCCATCGTTACAAAGCTGAAAAAGAGTAACTTTCTTTTCATATTCCAACTTTTTTTAGGGCAAATATAAATAGAAACTATTCAATTTGCTTTCAGCGGAGCACTCTTCGTGGCCCATGCCTCTTACAAATCCTCCTCCTTAATTTCCGCTTTCAGGTCCCGGTTGATGGCAATACTGGCGTTCAACTCAAAACCGACCAGAAGGATGAGTGAGTTGAGTTGTATCCACAACATCAGGGCGATGATGGCGCCGATGGAGCCGTACAGTTCGTTGTAGGTGTTGAATTCATTGACATAGGCGGAAAAAACCAGGGAGGTGATGATGCAGAGTACCGTCGCCAAGGTCGCACCTGGAGAGAAAATCTGAAACCGGCGTATGGCGGAAGCGCCGTATCGGTAAATGATGGCAATACCGAAGTAAAAAAGGAGCAGGATAGCCAGCCAGCGCAAAACCTGGATCATGACCCCGGTAAAAACATCCCAATGAACGAGGTTGTAGAACAGGCCCAGGAGGAATTCGCCGAGGATGATCAGGATGACTGCTCCCATGAGCAGGATGCCCAACTGAAAGGTTAGCCCGGTTGCAATGAGGCGTTTGCGAATCTCTCCTCGCTTTTTGAAAGTTTTCATATACGATTTCTCGAACCCCTGCATCAGGGCCAGCATGCCATTGGAGGCAAAGTAAATGGCCAGGATAAAACCAAAGGACAGCAGCCCAAAGCGGGGGTTATTGGTGATGTCATCCACAAAGGCAAACAGGCGGTCTCCGGCTACACCGGGCAGGATGCGCTGAATCTCATTGCGCAGATAAAGGTCAAAGTTCTCACCTTCCGGTAAATAATCGATCAGGGCAATTTTAAATATGGGTATGAGGGTGAAAAAGGCGATCAGGGAGGGAAAGATCGAGAGGAAAAAGCTGAAGGCAATGGCGTTGGCCCGGGTGAAAAGGTCATATCGCTGAGATTCATGGTATAGAAAAACAACTACATCATAAATGGGCACCTTAAAAAAACCGGGTAGGGAATGTTCCTTCGTCCATTGAATGGTATTCTTTACCAGGGAGAGGTTCAGAATGTAATCCTGTATCGCTTTCAGGTCAATCTTTTTCAAAATGCGGTATCAGTTTTTCCACTAAAAAATCAGGAGTTGGGATCGTTCGCTGGGAGGCTATTTCTACAAAACACAACTTAACTGTACCTCCGTTGACCAGTTTTCCCGCCTCATTAAACAACTCCATATGGAAAACAATATATTGATCAGGTAGTTTTCTCAGCGTCGTACGGATCGTAATGAGCTCGTCGTAGAGGGCGGGCCGCACATAGCGCGTCGTCATGCTTACTACCGGCATTATGATGCCGTGCTCTGCTTCCAGGGCTTTATAGGTGAGCCCCAGAGACCGGATTAACTCCACCCGCCCGATCTCGTAGTACTGAGCGTAGTTGCCGTAGTACAGGTAGCCCATCTGGTCGGTTTCTCCGTAGCGGACTCTTTTTTTGAATTCGTGTGTATACATATTTGCTGGTTCGGGATTCGGGATTCGTTCTTTCGGTTCGGGGGCCGAATGGGCGGCCCACAAATTAGCTAATAACCAATACAATACCCGGGCTGCTTTCCGGTTTCAGTTTGCTACAGGTCATCCCGCTCGATTGGGCAGGTCATGCAATGAGAACCGCCCCGGGCTCTGGAAAGCTCATTGGAGGGCAGCAGGATGATCGTATCTTTGATCTCTTCCGGTTTGATGATCCCGTCTCTGAAAGCAGCCAGCAGTTCGCGGGCGTGAGCCGTACGGTAACCGGCTTTTTCGAACGCCTTCTCGGTCATTGGGTTGCGGTCGTAGGTAAGGGCTACGCCTGGCTTCAGGGCCACGAGGTTGCAGCCGTCCGTCCACTGTTCCCTTTCCTGATAAGGCGATTCTCCATCCCCGCTCCAGATGAACTGCATTTTTGAATTGATCTCCGACAGGATGAATTCCTTAACGGTAGGGTAGTGGCGTTCTACCCCGTCCTGCCCGTATACAGTTACGTAAGACCCCAGCCCGTCTTCTACAATAGGTTTGTAAGCGACCAGGTGATTGCGGCTAATCTGGGTGAATACGGTATCGATGTGCATGTAGCTGCGGTCGTTCGGGATATTGACCTGCACGACATGCTTGATCACATCTCTCTGAAGGAGGGCATCCTTTAGCGATTTAACGGCGTACTCGGTCGTGCGTTCGCTGCAGCCAATGAGCAGGTAATCTTTATTGAGCACCATCATGTCTCCACCTTCAATGGAGATCATTTCTCCCCGGCGGGACGGTGGAAATTCGTCGACCCGGTTCATGTTGATGATGCGGTCAGTTTCCCGCAGTTCCCGGAAGATGGGATGCGCCCATATGATGAACCGGGTCAGGTAGTTTTCCCGGAAACGGGCCTCCTTTGCGGGCTTGGTGATCACTATATGGTTGTTGACCGTTACCGCAATATCCCGGGTAAAGATAAAATTCGGGATGGGGTCGAAGAGGAAAATATCCTCCTCCGGGTAATAACCGTTGACCAGGACTTTAGCCAGCAGTTCATCGGGCATTTCCAGCAGCATATCCCGGTAAGAGGTGGGCAATTCTTCATAATCGACGATCTTGGTCAACATTTCTTGCTTGCTTTCCTCGTCGTGGCGCAGCGCTTCGCGCAACAGGTTAGTCGTTCCCAGAACATTTTCGTTGCCGACGAACGCGCGCAGCACATTCGTGAAAATATCGTGCTCTTCCTGCATCTTGGGAAGGTATACGATGTCATCAAACAGTAATTCTTCGGCTCGTTTGGGAGAGATGCGGGCAATCCCTTCATCCGGGCGGTGGACAATAACGCGCCGCAGCGCTCCGATCTCAGAAGACACATGTACCTGGTTGGTCATATTTGTTGATTTAAGGGCTAAATGCTGACCACTTTTTCCACTTCGTAAATGGAGTTGATCTTTCCGGCAAAGATGCAATAAAATCGTGGATTTTCATTGAGAATGGAGATCTCAGTAGGGCGCCCGTCGTCTATGTAGTTGGCTTTCAGCTTGGATTTGATAGTATACATGGACGTAAAGTAGTGGAATTCCACTTCGTCGGCAAAGTAGTGTTTGATCTGGCCGATCATTTTATGTGAATTGGACCGGGGGCGGGCAGGGCAGGCGCTGCAGATGGAGGGGAAGTCCGGCCGGCAGTCCGGGTTCTGCGCCTGGCAGTCGAAAGTCGGCAGGTTGTCATAGGAAACCTTGTGGTGGGTGTAGGCCACGGAGGATAAGGATAGCATGCCGGACAGGCCGTAGGGCATCAGGGAGCCAAACTGCCCGTCCATGACCGTCAGGCCGAGGTTCTTTACCTGAGGGGAGGTGACAAAAGCCATTTCGGATATTTCGTGCATCAGGTCGATATCCCGGGCCCCAAACAGGCGGTTGATGGCGTTGCTTCCGGCATACGTGGCGTTGATCACCTGGCAGGCCTCTATTTCCCGGCGGCGGCCGCTACCCAGGCTGGAAAGCTCCACCATCCAGGCCGCTCCCTGTATTTCCGCCCGTTCTACCCGGCTGTACAGCTGCACCTCAATGTGGCCGGTATGGGCTTCCAACTCTCGCCGGTAATATTCGGCGATGAGGATGGGGTCAAATGTATATTCGGTGGTGGAATAAAGGGCTTCCAGCCGGTGGTAGTTAAACAGGGGGTGCCGGAGCACCGGCTCGCAACGAATCTCAATAAATTCGCAAAAGCGTTCGAACTGCAAACTGTCGGTAAAGGAACCGAACCGGTCAATGGCGTAGTATTTCTCAAACTCAAAGTTGATAAACTGTTGATGGTCAGCCGTAAATCGAGCTTTATTGTCGTCCGACATGAGGGCGGTGGCCACGCTACGCGGGTAATGATACCCGCTGTGCAGGCGGGCCTGGTTGACAATGGAGGCTTTTTTTAGTAGTTCTTTCTCCTTTTCTACAATGCAGATGCGCAAGCCGTGTTTGGCCAGGTAGAGCGCCGCGTAGATGCCGAAGATGCCTCCCCCGACGATCAGGAAATCATACTTTTCCCGCATACTGTACATAGAGGTTTTTTAGCCTTTGATACAAATCCTGGTAGTCGTAAGTTGTAATGGCTGTGTAAAAACGGAGGCTGTCCTCCAATTGCTGTAGCCTCGAAACGCCCAGTAATATACCCTTTACGTCCGGGCTGTGAAAGGCAAAGGCCATGCCGCAGTGGTTGAAGCTGGAAACCGGGGGGCGCTTGCCCTTTGAGTTCGCTTCCTGGAGGATGGCCCGCAGCGGAGCGGCGATGGGATGTTCTGCTTGGGTATTCCCCCCCCTGGCTCTTAGAGAACTGTCTTCGCGGTATTGCTCCGGGTTCAGCTTGATTCCGCCGGCATTGATGCCATAGGTGATAAAGCCGGCTTGCCCGTGGAATGCTTCGTAGCGGGCATAGTCGGAGTGAAGGAGGTTGTGTTTGATTTGAATCCGGAAGTTTAATTTAAAATCTTCGTTTAAACGGGCGTAAACTTCCGGATGTTGAATCCCGGAGAGCCCAATCTGCAAACCCGCCTTTTCGGCGGTGGCCAACGCTTCCAGGCTTTCCCGGATACTACCTTCTTCCGAACGGTTATCCCAGTGGATCATCAGCGTATCCAGGTTGGCGCCCAGGGCGTTGCGGTACTCGTCCAGCAGCATCAGCAGGAAGCTTTTCGACAGGTTGTTGTCTGGCGTCCGCAGGTTGTTGATACTGCCCACTTTCATCATCACTTTCAGGTCGTTTACCTGATGGGCCTGTATCCATTCCAACAGGATATGTTCCGCTTTCCGAAAATCTTCCGGATTTTTATTGATGGGGTAGTTGGTGGCGCCGTCTACCTCCCGGAAGCCTGCCTGGTAGTAGCGGTCCAGCAGATCAAAACAGGTGGCCCGGGGCGTTGTCCAGCCCCACATGGCGGTTCCGAGAAGGAGGGTGGGAGTCATGGATTTATGGTTTCATTGTTGCTCATTCAGAGTACCTGTTCCGGCTTTTGGGCTATCATTTCAGCGTTGGACACGTTGCCGGTTGTTTGTTGTCCCGGGGGCATAAGCCTTCGCATCTCAACGGCTGCCAATACCGTCCAGGATTAGGCGGGTAGGCGGCTTTTTAACCTGATAAATAGAAGGGCCTGGCTTCACCCCAGCCTCAACAGCCGGTACATATCCGCTTTCTCCATTTCCCTGACTTCGCCGGCTTTCAGGTCTCTGATCTCCAGGCGTTCGATTTTAGAGCGGACGAGCCTTAGGACGGGGAACCCGACTTTGGCGCACATGCGCCGCACCTGCCGGTTCTTGCCTTCCTGAAGCTCCAGTTCGAGCCAGGTATCCGGTATACTTTTGCGGACGCGGATGGGCGGGTCGCGCTCCGGTAGGGCGGGAGGCGCCGGCAATGCTCGCACCTGTGCGGGCAGGGAGGTGTATTCCTTCTTACCCACCCGTATTTTGACTCCCGTCCTAAGCATTTTCAGGTCTGCCTTCTGTGGTTCTCCTTCGACCTGCACCAGATAGGTACGGCTATGGGCGAAGGAAGGATCGAGCAGCAGGTGGTTCAGGCGTTTGTCATTGGTGATGATCAGCAGCCCTTCGCTGTCCTGGTCTAACCGGCCCACAGGATAGACATCCTTGGGAAACTGGAACAGCTCCTTGAGGGTGTGGTGGTTGGGGTGCTCCTTAGTGAACTGGCTCAGCACTCCGTAGGGTTTGTAAATGATGAAGTATTTTTCCATTTTCTTAAACGTTAAACCGAAAATGCATCACATCGCCGTCTCCCACCACATACTCCTTACCTTCCACCGCCATTTTTCCCGCTTCCTTGACGGCCGGTTCTGAACCGTAATGGATGTAGTCGTCGTATTTGATCACCTCAGCCCGAATGAAACCCTTCTCAAAATCCGAGTGAATGACCCCGGCGGCGGCCGGCGCCTTCCAGCCCTTCCGGATCGTCCAGGCGCGCACCTCCTTTTCGCCGGCAGTGAAATAGGTGATCAGGTGCAGCAGGTGGTAAGCTGCCCGGATGAGCCGGTTCACACCGGGTTCATGCAGCCCCATTTCCTCCAGAAATTCCTTGCGTTCCTCCTTGCTTTCCAGTTGGGCGATCTCCGCCTCGATATCGGCACTGATCAGGATCACCTCGGCGGGCTCATCGGCAACCGCCTTTTTGAAAACCTCCGTATACGCATTGCCGCTGTCAACGGATTCCTCATCGACATTGCAAACATAGAGGATGGGCTTGGCGGTGAGCAGGAACATATCCTGTAACAGGGTGGTTCCCTCTTCGTCCAGTTCCAGTGAACGGGCCGGCTTGGCTTCTTCCAGGTGCGTTTTGATCTTTTCAGCGATGGCCACCAGCTTGAGGTCTTCCTTCTTGCCTGCCTTTGCCTGCCGGCGCAGGCGTTCCAGGCGTTTTTCCACCGTTTCCAGGTCCTTGAACATCAGTTCGGTATCGATGACCTCCTTATCCCGAACCGGATCGACGCTGCCGTCGACGTGCACCACGTTGGTATTGTCGAAGCAACGAACCACGTGAATGATGGCGTCCACTTCCCGGATGTTGGCCAGAAACTGGTTGCCCAGGCCTTCGCCCTTGCTGGCGCCTTTGATTAGGCCGGCAATATCGAGAATCTCGATGGTCGTTGGCAATACCCGCTGTGGATTGACCAGTTCCGCCAAATGGTCGAGCCTGGTGTCCGGTACGGTGATCACCCCGATGTTGGGGTCCTTGGTTGCAAACGGATAGTTGGCCGCCAGGGCTTTGGCGGAAGTCAGCGCGTTAAACAGTGTCGACTTTCCGACATTGGGCAAGCCTACAATACCACACTTCAATCCCATATATTATTTGGTGTTTTTATTTTCATAATTTTTTTGCGGCGCAAAGATAAGAGATATGAAGTAAAATAGGGCAGAATACAACTACAACCGTTCAACTATTGTATAGTAATGAAAAGTTGAACACCAGCCTATGAATTTCCTGGCGCATATTTTTCTTTCCTGCGAACGAGAAGAACTGCTGATCGGCAATTTTCTGGCGGATTACCTGAATAATAAGCAGGTGCGGCAGTATCCGGAGTCTATTCAGGAAGGCGTACGCCTCCACCGCGCCATCGACTCTTATACCGACAACCACCCCGAGGTGTTAAAGGGGGTCCGGCGCTTGTACGGCAAACACCGCAAATATGCCCCGGTAGTGGTCGATATTTTTTACGACTACCTGCTGTCCTTCAACTGGTCCCGCTATTCGGATAAACCCCTGCCTGAGTTTACTCAAGATGTGTATCAGGTATTGGCTGATAATATGGAACTGATGCCCGAAAGCCTGCGGCCACACCTGCCCATGATGATTGCTGACAACTGGTTGCAATCTTACGGTTCACACAACGGCCTGGCGATCGCATTCAACCGTATGAAGCGGCGAACCAGCCGCCCCGAATACCTCGATGGGGCGTTGGAAAGCCTGGTTCTGCATTTTGAGGACCTCAATAAAGAGTTCAATGCCTTTTTTCCGGATGTGATCGAGTATGTGCGGGGTGAGTATTTGTAAGGCTTTTTCATCTCCCCCCGAACGAAATTTGAACAAGCTCCTATTTTACTTTTTGGGATGTACCAATTCCATCTCCTCCACCAAATGCCCGGCGCCGCCCAGTTTGTCAATCACAAACAACACATAGCGGATATCCACCATGATATTGCGGCAGATAGAAGCATCGTAGTTGATGTCGCTCATGGTGCCTTCCCAAACCCGGTCGAAATTAAGGCCCACCAGGTTGCCGTAAGCGTCGATGGCGGGGCTGCCGGAATTGCCTCCGGTAGTGTGGTTGGCGCCGATGAAGCAAACCGGCATTTTGCCGGCTTCGCCGTAAGGGCCATAGTCTTTGCTGTTATACAATTGGCGTAGCTTATCCGGAACGTCGAATTCATAATCCCCAGGAACGTATTTCTCTATAATGCCTTCCAGATAAGTGTGGGGCTCGAACTGCACGGCATCCCGGGGCGTATAACCGTCTACCTTGCCATAGGAAACACGTAGAGTGCCATTGGCGTCCGGGTAAAAGCGCTTCTCGGAGAATACTTCCATCTGAGCTTTCATGTATTTGCGCTGGAGCAAGTCGATATCTTCCTGGATTCGCTGGTATTCTTTGAGCGCTTCCCCCTCATTCACCTCCGAGATCCCCCGGACGAAGTGATAGGCGTAATCTTCCTGAATGGTTTTAGCCAATATATCCGGCCCGGCTTCGAGTGCCTGCCGCATCACATCCGGGCGGATGAGTTGGCTTTTGCCGTATATCAGGCTGGCCAGCGTTTGATAATCCTTATTGGAGGCTACGAACTGCTCGATGGCAAATTCGGACTGGTACTGCGGGCTGAGCTCGTTGAAATACACCTCCATCAGGGAGGCAAAAACCTGGCGGTCGACCTCCGGGCGGTAGTCTTTGAAAAAGCCTTCTACATAGTTTTTTATCTTGTCCATCCGGCCCGCCAGGCCCGGCGCGCCGCTGGCGTTGTACGACTTGGCAACTCCGTGCAGGGTGTTGATATAACGGAACAGTTCGATATTGCGCCCGGCGATTTCGCCGATGTATTCCCGTGCTTTGGCGTAGGGCGCCTGCTCAGCGTATAATTGTTCGAACCGCCCCAGGATGTCTCCGTATGGTTCTTTCCATTCGGGGTTTGCCGCTACTCGTTTTTGGAATTCTGCTTCATAGGCCTTGCGCTTCGCTATTCCATTGGTTTTGTGAATCCCCTGGCTTTCGCCGATCCACTTCTTCCAGGAGTTGGCGATCCGGGACTGTTTGGAAACATACTGCAGGCGCACCTCGGGGTCGTTGCGCATCGCTTCATTCATGACTGCCAGGGTCCGGTCGCGTATCCCGATGCGAATGGGGTTGAGCACATCTACCCGCTGCTCGATGGCAGGGGAGGGCAGGTATTCTTCCGTGCGGCCGGGAAACCCAAATACCAGCGTAAAGTCGCCGGCATCCACGCCATCCAGGGAAACGGGCAGGAAATGGCGGGGCTGAAAAGGTACATTTTCGGCGGCGTACTCGGCGGGTTTGTTATCCGGCCCGGCGTAGATGCGGAAAACGGAAAAATCGCCGGTATGCCGGGGCCACACCCAGTTGTCGGTATCAGCGCCAAATTTGCCGATGGAGGCCGGCGGAGCCGCCACCAGGCGCACGTCCCGGTAGGTCTCGGTTACAAACAGAAAATACTGGTTGCCTTCGAAAAACGGGCGGATCATTACATCCTGATACTCCTCCCGTTGGGCCTCGTACTTTACCCGCTCTGTATTTCGGCTGACCCAGGCCTGCCGTTCCTTGTCGTGCATGCCGGGCGCCACATTTTCCAGCACCTTGTCCGTAACGTCTTCTATGCGCACGATGAACGTAGCGAAGAGGCCCGGATTGGGCAGCTCTTCCTTTTTTGACCGGGGCCAGAATCCATCCAGGTAGTAATTTTGCTCCATAGTGGAGTGAGATTGAATATAGTCATCGCCGCAGTGGTGGTTGGTGAGCAGCAGCCCCTGGCTGGAGATCACCTCTGCTGTGCAGAAGCCGCCAAAGTGCACGATGGCGTCTTTGAGGCTGCCCTGGTTGACACTATAGATGTCGTCCGCCGTCATTTTCATACCCATGCTTTGCATTTCCGCCTCGTTGAGTTGCTGGAGCAGCAGGGGGAGCCACATGCCTTCGGTGGCCCGGGCCAGCCGGAAGCTGGATAAAACAAGCGCGATGAGGATTAACCTTTTGATCATTTTTTTGGCTTTAAAAGATTAAAGATTTCCGGATTTCCCTTCCAGATTTTCCGATTTTCCGATTTTCCGATTTTCCAGATTTTGGAAATCTGGAAAATCTGGAAAATCGGAAAATCTGGTTTAATCTACTTTTTTTCCAAAACGCCATACGAATAAGAAAAGTATAACCAGGGCGAGGAGTAACAGGAAACTACAAATGGCCCAGCCACCGCCCAGATAAGTAGACAGCCCGGCGGCGGCAAGGCTAACGCTACCTACGGTCAGGGCGTAGGGCAACTGGGTTCGCACGTGGTCGATATGGTTACAGTCGGATGCCAGGGAACTCAGAATGGTGGTGTCGGAAATAGGAGAGCAATGATCTCCCAGTACCGATGCCGCCAGGGTTACGGCTATGACATTGAGCAGAATCTCTATACTTAGGTCATGGCTGATCCCCTGCGCCTGGCAAATAGCCCAGGTAGTGGGGATGGCGATGGGGTAGAGGATGGCCATGGTGCTCCAACTGGAACCGGTTGAGAAAGAGATGACGGCCGCCAGTACAAAGATGATCATGGGCATGACGAATGGGTTGACGCTGTCCTGCAGGGCAAACGTGAGGAAGGTCGCGGTGTGTAATTCTTCGGTGGTAGCAGCCAGGGACCAGGCCATGGTCAGGATAAGCAGCGCCGGCAACATGGTCTTGAAGCCGGTGATCATCGTAGAAACGGTTTCCGCCAGCTGCATGATTTTAGCTCCGACGGTGAGCACGATGGCTGCCGTCACTCCCGACAGGGAGGCCCATAACAGGGCCACGTAGGAATCCGAATTGCCGATCAGTTTGCCGACTTTCATGAAAAGGCTGCTGTCGGCTCCCAGCAACTGGTTGGTGGCTCTCCAGATATCTCCCCAACCCTGTGAAGGAATATTGATGTCGTTGGCCAACAACTCGCTGTAGGTATTGGCCATTCCTGTATCGAATAAGCCGAACATGGTCATGAGAATGACCATTGAGACCGGTATGACGGCGTTGTACCATTTCAGCGGAGCCCCCTCGACCGGGTCCAGGTCTTCCAGGTCTCCTTCTTCCGTGGCGGACATTTTCCGGGATACCTCCCCGGTTTTCCTCGCCCGGATTTCTGCCTTGTACATCGGGCCAAAATCGCGCTTGAGGTATATGATCATCAATATAAACGACAGAGTCAGGATGGGGTAAAAGGAATACCGCAGCGAGGCGATAAAGATAGCGTAGGCGGTCATATCCGCCTCAAAGCCGGGCAATCCGGAAATGCCGTCGTCGATATACCCCAGTTCCGCGCCGATCCAGGTGGTAATGAAGGCCACCGCCGCTACAGGCGCGGCCGTACTGTCAACAATATAGGCCAGCTTTTCCCGGGACACTTTGAACTGGTCGGTCACCTTGCGCATGGTGTTGCCCACGATCAGCGTGTTGGCGTAGTCGTCAAAAAAGATAGCCACGCCCAGCAGCCAGGTTATGAACTGTGCGCTTTTCGGTGACTGTGCATAGCGCGAAAAGGCCTGGACCACGCCTGCCATACCACCGTTTCGGGAAATGATGGCGACCATACCTCCGATGAGCATAGAAAAAACGAGGACGGAAAGGTGTCCGCTGTTATTCAGGGCGCTGATGACGTAGCGCTGCACCACTTCGAGGAAGCTAAGGATGAAATAGTAGAACGATTCGATTCGCATGCCTCCGGCTATAAAGGCGCCGGCCCATACCCCTACGAAGAGCGAAACGATTACTTCCCGGAAAATCAACGCCAGCAGGATGGCAACCAGGGGGGGGATAACTGACAGCCACATGGGGATGTGCCTCAGGCGATAGGTACCATCGGTATATTGAGCCAGGTGATACAAACTGTGGTGTTTATGCCCGTTTTTGATCAGCAGCAACTTCCCAAGGGCGTCCGCCTCAGCCGGCAGGGCGGCTTGTCCGTTCTGAAATGTCAGTGGGGCCTCTTCTCCGTTGATGGTGACCATCGCCTGGCCCTCCGTTAAAGAAGATGAAAAAACCAGGTTTCCTTTTTCCACGCTAAGTGTATACGTTTCCAACGATAAGCGTTCAGGAGCGGCAGGAATGGCCAGGGTGTCTGTCTGCGAGTAGGAATTGGTAAGCACACAACAAAAGAAGAGAAAAGTGAGGCAGTAAAGGTTTTTCATTTTCGCTTTTTATAAATTTGGCCCGGGCGTCATTGCTACAGCCTCCACTCGGGCAGGCCTCAAGAAACGAAGATTTCAATAATTCACCAAAATCAAGTCATGAAAAGAGCTGTATGGATCACCGGACTGCTTCTGGCAGTTGCCTTATCTGTTTTTTCCCAACCTTATCAGCCTGCCAATATTCCTTTTCGCGTCAACGGCAATAACCTGGCTTTTCCCCTGGCCGGCGGCCTCAATAACCCCCAGTTCAACGAAGTCGACCTCAACAACGACCAGGTGCTGGACCTTTATATTTTTGACCGAACCGGCAACGTGCAACTCACCTTTATCAACGAAGGAGCCCCGGGGCAGGTTAGCTACCGCTACGCCCCTCAGTACGTGCAATACTTCCCTCCGGCGCTGAACGACTGGGTACTGCTCCGCGATTTTAACCAGGACGGCGCTATGGATATTTTTACCCAGGCGCAGGGAAGGGCGCCTTTCCAGGGAATTATTGTCTTTTACGGCTTTTATGAGAACGGCCATATCGCCTTTGAGCGCCAATACTTTGACAACGAATACAGCCTGATCAACTTTACCCTGTTCAACGGTAGCCAAACCCAGGTCTATGTCAGCAATGTGGATTATCCGGCTATCGATGACCTGGACTGTGACGGTGACCTGGATATTTTGACGTTCAACCCGGCCGGCGGTTATATTGAGTTGTACACCAATCAATCGGTGGAAAGGGGGTACGGCCTGGACAGCCTTATTTTTGAATTGACGGAAGACTGCTGGGGAGGCATCTTTGAAAGCAGTATTGAACAGGCGGTAGGCTTTGCCGAATCACCGGGGGATTGTTTCAACCTCGCCGGCGAATCCGCCCAGGTGACGATGCGCCACCCCGGATCTACTTTGTTAACCTTCGACAGCGATAATGATGGAGATAAAGACCTGGTAATCGGCGACATCACCTTCAGTACACTCAACCATCTGGTCAATGCCGGCACCTGCCAGCAAGCCTGGGTCAATGGCCAGGATACGCAATACCCCAGCGATAATGTGAGCGCCAATATCCCCATCTTTCCGGTAGCGTTTTTTTTAGACCTCAACAATGACGGGAAAAAGGATTTGGTGGGGTCTCCCAATGCCATCAACCTATCCGAAAATTATAACGCGGCCTGGTTTTACGAGAATACCAACACCACGGAGGAGCCGGCCTTTGAATTCCGGCAGCAAGACCTTTTGGTAGAGGATATGGTAGACCTGGGCAGTGGCGCCTATCCGGCTTTCGTCGATTACAATGCCGATGGCCTGCTCGACCTCGTCGTAGGTAATACCGGTTTCTGGCAGCCGGGCGGACAGCGTGATTCCCGCCTGTTCCTCTATGAAAATATCGGAACGGCCAACAGCCCGGCTTATGAACTGGTGGACGCTAACTACTTGAACCTCAATTTATTCGATGATAGCTACTCTTTCGCGCCCGCCTTTGGCGACCTGGACAACGATGGCGACCTGGACATCTTGGTTGGAGAGATTTATGGCCAGCTGTTCTATGCCGAAAACACGGCCGGGCCGGGCAATACGCTGGCCTACGGCCCCTGGCAGTATGGTTATATGGGCATCAATATCGGCCAGTTGAGCGTCCCTTTCATCGTTGATCTCAACCGGGATGGCCTGCCCGACCTGGTGGTGGGAGAGCGCACCGGGAATATCAATTATTTTCAGAATACCGGCACTTCCTCCAGCCCTGCGTTCAACCCCAATCCGGATGAGGCGCCTAATAATTCTGGCCTGGGCGGCATCAGGACATCGATTCCGGGTTCAATCACGGGTTACAGCGCGCCGCTCGTCCTGGATCAGCAAGGCTCCTACGTATTGGTCACTGGCACTGAGGTGGGGCAAATCGAGTTCTATAATGGCATTGAAGGAAACGTTACCGGCGCGTTTAACCAGGTCACAGAGACCATGGGGGAAGTCAGGGTAGGGCGCCGCACCAGCCTGGCTATTGCCGATATCGACAACGATGGCTTTCTGGAAATGATCGTCGGCAATGAGCGCGGTGGTTTGTCTGGATACCAGACGCCGCTTCGCCTGGACAGCACTACGCCCATCCGGGGAGCGGCGCTGGAGCAAGCGGTGAAGGTGTTTCCCAATCCAGTGGAAGAAAGGCTAACCATTCAGGTGGATGCCGAAGGGTTGAAACAACTTTGGCTGTTCAACGCTTCCGGCCAACAAGTAGCTCAACAGAAATGGGGTGGGGTAAGTACCCGGCTGGATGTCAGCACGTTGCCGGCGGGGCTTTATTTTGTGAAGGTCTCGGCAGAAGGAGGAATAGCAGGGCAAAAGGTGGTAGTGCGTTAATTTATAAATGCAGAAAGGGGGGGCTGTTGCCTCTCCCTTTCTGCATCTCTCCTGCGTCCTATTCCTCCACCCAGCCTGCTAAATCCAGCAAAAAGACATACTGCAGGGCGGTCTCTTTATAGCGGCGGTAGCGCCCGGAGGCGCCGCTATGGCCTGCTTCCATATTGGTGTGCATTAGTAATGGGTTATCATCCGTTTTCAGTTCCCGCAGCTTGGCCACCCATTTGGCGGGCTCCCAGTATTGCACCTGGGAGTCGTGCAGGCCGGTGGTGACCAGCATGGCCGGATAGTCTTTAGCCTCCACATTATCGTAAGGGGAGTAAGATTTGATATAGTCGTACAATAACTTATCGTTGGGGTTGCCCCATTCATCGTATTCACCGGTAGTAAGAGGAATGCTGTCATCGAGCATGGTAGTGATCACATCCACGAAGGGAACTGCGGCAACAATACCTTTCCACAAGTTGGGGCGCATATTTACAATGGCTCCCATCAGCAGGCCACCGGCGCTGCCGCCCATGGCAAAAAGTTTAGCCTTACTCGTATAGTTGTTGGCAAGCAGGTATTCTGCACAATCTATGAAATCAGTGAAAGTGTTCTTTTTCTTCAACAGCTTGCCGTCTTCGTACCAAAACCTTCCCATCTCTTCGCCCCCCCGGATGTGGGCGATGGCAAAGGCAAATCCGCGGTCGAGCAGGCTGAGGCGCACGGAGCTGAAATAGGGGTCTATGCTGTGGCCATAAGAGCCATATCCATACAAGAGCAGTGGCTGGCTGCCGTCTTTTTTGAAGCCTTTGCGATATACCAGTGAGATGGGCACTTTAACCCCATCTCCGGCGGTGGCTAAAAGCCGTTCCGATTGGTAATTCTCGGGTTTGAAATCGCCGATCACTTCCTCTCGCTTGAGCATTTTCAGCTCCCTGGTTTTCATGTTGTAATTGTAGGTAGTATTGGGCGTGGTGAGAGAAGTATAACCAATGCGGAGCCAGTCGGTGTCAAAATCGGGATTAATGGATACGTAGGCCATATAGGCTTCTTCTCCAAAGTCGATATAGTGTTCCGGGCCTTTCCACTGCCGGATGCGGAGTTGGGTAATGCCGTTTTGTCGTTCTGAAAGCACCAGGTATTCCTCAAAGATATCCATGTCTTCCAACAGCACCTCTTCCCGGTGGGGGATGACTTCCTTCCAGTTTTCTTTTGAAGTATCGAATTCATCGGTTACCATCAGGCGGAAATTGCGGGCATCCAGGTTGGTGCGTATATAAAACTTATCGTGATGGTGAGCAATATCGTACTCGTGTTTGTGCTCCCGGGGCTGGATGACCCTGAATGCTCCCTCCGGCGTATCGGCGTTGAGCACCCGGTACTCATGGCTAAGGGTGGAATGAGAGCCGGCAATAATATATTTCCGGGATTTGGATTTGTAGACAAAAGCCCGGTAGGTAGGGTCGTCTTCCCTGTACACTTCCACATCCTCTTCCACCGGAGTACCCAGCACGTGGCGGTATATTTTGTGTGTGCGTAAGGTGGTAGGGTCTTTAGCCGCGTAAAAGATCGTCTTATTGTCGTTGGCCCAGGCGGCGGCGCCGGAGACGCCGGGAATGGCGTCTTCCAGCATTTCCCCGGTTTCCAGGTTTTTGAACCGCAGGGTATAGAGCCGGCGGCTGACGGTATCCTCCCCAAAGACCAGCAGCCGGTTATTGGGGCTGACCGCCCTTCCTCCGATTTCGTAGTATTTATGAGCCTTAGCCAGTTCATTTTCATCCAGCATAATTTCCTCGTCTGCTTCGAGGGATTCCTTCTTACGGGAGTAGATGGGGTGTTCTTTACCTTTTTCGTAGCGGGCCAGGTAAAAATAACCGTTGTCTTTGTAAGGTGCGGATTCCTCATCCGGCTTGAGGCGGGCGACGATCTCCTGGTACAGTTTTTCCTGAAAGGGCTTCAGGGGGGCCATCATTTTATCCTTGTATTCGTTTTCCGCTTTCAGGTATTGGATGACGGCCTCATTCTCCCTTTCTTTGAGCCAGTAGTAATCGTCCATACGAGTATCGCCGTGAATGCTGAGCGCTTTGGGTATTTTTGTTGCCCGGGGGGCTTTCGGGGCGGTTTGCTTCTTCATATTCCTGATTGTTTTTCTTTTTGAGCATCCTGGCGCAAGCCATCTGCGATGCGAATTTAGCCATTTTTTAAATATCATTACCTCAAGCTAAAATGCTACATTTGCGCAGCTATGCGCCTAAGAACATCATACCGGCAAATTCTTTCCATTTCGGCTCCGATCATGTTGGGCAGTGCTGCGCAGAATGTCATTGCCCTGAGCGATAGCGTATTTCTGTACCACCTCAGCCAGGAAGATTTCGCCTCTATTGGCTTTGTCGGTGTTTTTTACCTGGTCATCGCTGCTATTGGATATGGGTTTTCCCGAGGCGGGCAGATTATGATCGCCCGCCGGATGGGGGAGGGCAACCCGGAGGAAGTGGGGCGCACCTTCTATTCAATGATCTACTTCGAGTTCGGGCTGGCCATCGTTATGTTTTTTTTCATGCAGTATGGCTGTTACTACTTTTTTAGCCTGATCGTCGATTCGCCGGTTGTTTTCTCCAAAAGCCTGGAATATTTGGATACCAGGTCCTGGGGCGTATTCTTCAGTTATACGGGTGTGGCGATCATCGCCCTGTACACCGGCGTGGCGCGCACCAGCTTCATCATTGTAGACACCGTGATCCTGGGGGTAATTAATATCGCCCTCGATTATGGCCTGATCTTTGGCAAATGGGGGTTACCGGCGATGGGGATTGCCGGCGCCGGCCTGGCCAGCACCATTGCGGAAATCGTTGCTTTTATCGTTTTTTTCATTTATATCCTTTTTGACCGCTCTGCCCGTTCCTATCACCTGTTTCACCTGCCAAAGATAGACTTTGCACTGATCCGGCAGCAATACAGCCTTTCCATCCCCATCGTTGCGCAGGCTTTCGTGGGGTTGGGGAGTTGGTTTGTCTTTTTCGGTATCGTCGAGAATCTGGGGGAGCACCAGTTGGCTATCACCAATCTGGTGCGAATGGTATACCTGGTCCTGTCTATTCCCACCTGGGGCTTTGCCTCCGGCGTCAATACGATGGTAAGTAACTTTATTGGGCAACAGAAACGGCAGGCGGTGGTGCCTATCATCTGGAAGACGGCTAAGATTGCCTGGGCGACTACTATGGCCATTACACTTCCGGTCGTTCTCTTTCCACATCAGATCCTCTATCCTTTGCTAGGCTCGGCGGATATGACTTTGATTACCGACTCGCAGCCCATCTTTTTTGTGCTGGTGGGTATTCTTACCCTTTTTTCTATTGGCAGCGTTTTTTTTAATGGATTGGCGGGCACCGGCGCCACTTATTACGGCCTGAAGATACAGACCTGGTGTGCGCTGTTTTATCTGGCTTACATTTACATCGAAGTGAATTTCACCAACGGCGGGCTGCCCTGGGCCTGGGCGGCGGAGATATTTTACTGGATGCTCATGCTGGCGCTTACGCTATGGTACCTGAGGTCTAAGGAATGGCATGGGTTGGAGGTGTAATGATTATATTGTCATATTGTTAAATTGGGCTACCAGTCTACCGTTGGACAGCCTCGTACATCGTACATACAAGGGCTCCCACAGTATTCGTACATCGTACACCCCCCCCCGCCCATTCTGTCCAACTTTAGACGGATACCCCTAAATTGTTACGTTGTTGGGGTTCAGAAGCGTCAGGATTGATTTGGAACGCGGATGGGGTCGAAATCCTCTGTATCATCCGCGTTCCAGTTCTATCGTTTCAAATCAACTTATTTCTTCACAAACTTGATGGTGCGAGCCTGCCCGTTGGCCGTCACGCGCAAAAAGTAGATGCCATTGGGAAGTGTGGAAACACTCAGTGATTCAACGTGCTTTCCGGCCGGCAATTGCCCGAGGCGCCGGGCTGTGATCGATTCTCCCAGCAGGTTGAGCAGAGAGACTTGTACATCAGAACTCTCCAGCAGGTTGAAAGAGGCTACGATTTGGTTACTGGCTGGGTTGGGGAATGCGACAAGTTCTTCAACCAGGGCCGGCTCTTCAGTTCCTGAAATAATATCGCCGACGAGTTGGATGAAGAATTCACCGGGTGGGTCGCTGGTCAACCTGGTGCTCACGCGAACCAGCAGGGTAATTGGCTCGGCGGGCAAACCGCTGACCGTGGTCGTGACAAAGGGTTCGCTTATCGTATTGAAAAGGCAGGCTCCCGGGAAAGTCAGCGTATCCACTTGATTGCCACAATCCAGGAACAGGTCAACGAAAAATAGCGCGCCTTCCGTTACTGCATTCAGACGTAGTTCGAGTTCTGTATTCCCCAGGGTATTAAAAGAATACCATACATCAGAGAATTCACCTCCGTTCTGGTTAGTAAGGCACTGTGGGAGCACGTATCCGTCACTGTCAAAGGTTCCGTTTACAGTTGTCCCGGCAAAGAAGGTTTCAAACGTATTGGCCTCATCCTGAGAGAGAATGTAAGCAGAGTCCGGCTCTGTACAATTATCGTTAACCGGGGGAATTGGAGGCTCGATCTCGGTCAGGCTGAAGGCGCCCTGTCCCTGGTCGCCGCCAAATCCACCTACCCTTAGTAAATAAGTTTGGCCAGACTGGACCTGAAAGTTAACTGAGGATGAAAAAGAAGCGCAACCCTGCCCGTCGTCATTACAAGCGTAGAGGTCGTCGGCAGTTGGCGGGCAGGCTGCATTGGGCCCGTAGACCACCAACCGGGAGTCGAAGGTGATGGTGTTACAAGTCGCCCACTGAACAAAACCGTCAAAGTCTGGTGTAAAGGTATACCAAACATCTGAACCTGCCCCCGGGTCATTGAACCCAAAACAGCCGTTGGGATCGCCCGGATGATCCGGGCCATCCGTGGTGGCGTCAATATTGGTAAACTGGTATTCATCAACCAGGCCTATCGCTATGGCATTACTGCAGTTGTCGTTGGGCACTGCGGGAATGAATTCCGTAATCGTAAAGGTACCTGAGCCTTCTTCTCCCGGGCCGCCATCTCCGTATCCGCCGAGGCGCAACAGGTAGGTGTCTCCGGATGTAACATCAAAAAGCGCTTCGGAGGCAACATCACAGGCGCCAGGCCCGTCATCATTGCAGATCAGCAGGTCGGCGTCTCCCGGCAGGCAGGTGGCGCCTGCCACATAAACGGCGATTTTAGTGTCGTAATCTACTGTGCCACACATACTCCAACGCGCCTGGCCGGTAAAATCTGCTGTATAGGTATACCAGATGTCATTGAAAATAGAATCGGGAGTAGTTCCGCCGGAACCGCAATCCGGATGAGCCGGCCCCACATCGGTGGCATCAATGGTGGTGAACGTAACCTGCTCTCCGGTAGTGACCGCAATCGCGTCCTCGCAATTGTCGTTGGCAGGTTGGGCGTACAAGGCCATACTCGCCAGTGCAGCCCATAGAATGAGTAGCGTTTTTTTCATAACTAGTCTTGAATTTATCAGTTAATAAAGGATCCTACTTGTCCAACAAATATATTGCCTTTGGACAGATATGCAGTAGGAATACCCGCGATTTGTTCGGAAGAATTGTGAGATATAATTAATTCGTTAAATTGTTTTACTCAGTTAGAGTTTTCTTTACATTTTTTGATTCAATGTTGAAAAGACGCTGGCTACCCGTCTAGCTGGACGAGTTCGCGGTTCGGTATTCGCTGTTCGCAACCGCGGCAGGCTGCTTGGGCTTACCTGCTTCTAACCGTGTCCAACCTTAGGCTGGTAGCCAAGACGCTGGTTATGGCTTTGAAAACCGGCGAAAAATTTAACGCCGGATGGAACAAAATTTGCCGCTCGCCCCGGAGGGGCCCCTTGGGGGCAGGCCATTGATCGCATTTTGAACACACTCTAAAATCTTTTTCTCTTGAAATCTTCGATTTCCCGGCGCTCTCGCTTGGTGGGGCGGCCGGCGCCTTTTTCCCGTCTTTCCACGCCGGCTTTGCCGACGAACCAGTCTTTGTATTTGTTCAGTTCTTCTTCGGGGGTAAGGTCTTCGTAGCAGGTTTGGGCAATGGGGGCGCCGACTCGTTTTTCGATAAGGCCTATGACTTTGTATTGAAAGAGGAAGCCATCTTTACGGACTTCAAGTACATCCCCTCGTTGTATTGTTTGAGAGGCCTTAACGGTAGTGTCATCCATTTTAACCTTGCCCGACTTGCAGGCGTCGGTGGCCAGGGTCCGGGATTTAAAGATGCGGACGCTCCACAACCATTTATCAACTCTTACCTTTTCCAGTTGTCCCATACATTTACATTATCAATTCTTGTTACACCGAAGAAAGAGGCGGGTATTGCATATTGAGTTTCTCCAGTTGATCCACTATCGTTTTTACCACGACATAGTTTCGGTACCAACGTTCATCGACCGGCACGATCGTCCAGGGAATGCTACTGTTATTGATAGCGTATTCGTAGTAACGCATGTAATCGTCCCATTGTTCCCGCTCTTTCCAGTCACCGGGGTTGTGCTTCCAGTTTTTGTCCGGTTCATTGATTCTTTCCTTTAGCTCCTTCTCCTGCTGATCGTAGGAAATATGCAGGTAAAACTTAAAGACGACGGTATGGTTGTCGAAAGCCAGCAATTCTTCGAAGGCATTGATGGCATTCATCCGTTTGTCAGCCCGTTCATCATCGATCCAGCCGTGCACGCGCTGTATGAGGATGTCTTCGTAATGCGACCGGTTAAAGATTTGGATCATACCTCTGCGGGGAGCCTGTTGGTGGACCCGCCAGAGAAAATCATGGGCAAATTCTTCATCAGTCGGCTTTTTGAAGCTGTGTACCTGTATACCCTGGGCATGGCATTCTTTGAAGACGTGTTTCACCGCCCCATCTTTACCCGAGGCGTCCATCCCCTGGAAAATGACCAGGGCCGAATGCTTTTGTTCAGCGAACATCACCTTTTGGAGTTCACCAAGCCGTTCTGCCAGCTTCTCGGTTTTATCCTTGAGTTTATCTTCATTTACATCTTTCGGAGGAGTCGTCGGGATTTCTGACAGTATGATCATTATTCTGGATTTGTATGATATAGCATAAATATGCTACGATTAGCAAATATGCTAAAAATAAAGGAATTAGTTCTTTCCGGTTCGGCAGGCTTTTTTTCTCGTTCGGGACTTTTTTTTCCTCTCCCCCCAAGTACTTATCTAATTTTAGGCAGTAACATTTTTTTTGCTTAAACAGACTGGAATAAAATGAGGACACCCGTACTGCTCTTTTTGGAGGTTTTTCTGCTTGGCCTTTCAACCAGCGCCCAGGCTCAAAATTGCCAGGCCGCCTTTTCCTTCGGGGAAACCGGGCTGACTATAGCATTCACGGATGCATCTACATCAGCAGATGGAGACCCCATCACCTCCTGGCTTTGGGATTTTGAAGATGGCGCCACCAGTACCCTGCAGAATCCTGCCCATACCTTCCCGAGCGCTGATAAATACGATGTGTGCCTGATTGTTACTACACAAAGCGGCTGCGCCAGCGAACGCTGTGTCCGGATTGAGATATGCGTGTTAGACGTGTCTGTAAATGTGGGTGAGTGTAATGCCAATAACGAAATTCCGTTAGTGGTCACCGTCAACGACCTTTTTGATAATGCAAAGGACATCAGTATTTCTTTAGATGGGCAGCTATTGCCCGGGAGCCCTTTCGCTATAGCAATCGACCAACCGGTAACAGTTAACACCACCGTACCCGGCGATGGATTGAGCCATAACATTTCGGTGCAGTCGGCAGACATAGGTACCTGTGGGGCTACCTATTCCTTCACCGTACCGGATTGCTCTTCCGGTTGTTTTCTTTCCAGTATGAGCGCCAATATTGCCGGCGGGGCTACACATGTAGTGCAGATCGGAGACAACTTCTTTTCCCCTCAGAATACAACCATTAACATTGGGGATATTGTTGAATTCCAATGGGTAGGCGATGGCCATTCCACTACTTCTGATGCGACGGCCGGGCCTGATAGCTGGAATTCCGGAGTGATCGGTTTTGGCTCGGTTTACACCGTTAATATTACCAATCCCGGCATTCATCGTTATTATTGTATACCACACGGGGGGCCGAACGGGCAGGGCATGTCAGGTATGATCGTCGCCAATTGTCCTTCCTCAGGACAGTTTACCCTGCAGGTTTCCTTCAATACTTCCATAGCTGCTCCGGAGGGTTATTCTATTCTTTTGGATGGAACCCTGGTTCCAGGCAGCCCTTTTTCTTATAGTGGGACAGGCCCTCAGAGCAATACGTTCAGTATCACCGGAGATGGCGCCGCACATACTATTGAAATTCAGGATGTTGCCGAACCTGCCTGTGTCATTTCCCGGCCCTTTACCGCTCCAGATTGTGGCGCCGCTCCGGCCTGCAGTATTTCAGTTTCGGCGGCCCAGGCCGGAGGATGTGGCGCCGGCAACCAGGTACCGGCCGAACTGAGTATAAATGCAGTAAACGGAGGCGCCTCCGGATTCAATGTATACATTGACGGTAATCTGGCGCCCGGTGGGCCATTCAATTATAATCTTTCCGGCCCTGCCCTGATAACGATAAATGTTCCGGGCGACGGGCAAAGCCATAATATAGAAGTACGGGACTTAGCCGATGCCGGCTGCACGGCGGCGGCTAGCCTGACAACAACGGACTGCACGGCGCCTTGCCTGATCAGTAACCTTACGGCGAGCGCTGGCTCCTCCACGGTGCACACTGTCAACGTTGAAGACTTTGCTTTCAACCCGCGGAACATCACCATCACCTCCGGCGACCTGGTCGAGTGGTTGTGGGTGGGCACGGTGGCCCACACCTCTACATCCGACGCTACTACCGGGCCGGACAGTTGGGACAGCGGGCTGTTGAGCCAGGGGGGCAGCTACCAGTCGCCGGTGCTTTCCACGGGCGTACACCCATACTACTGCATTCCACACGGCGGGCCGGGCGGTGTAGGCATGAGCGGGACGGTCACGGTGCAGGCCAACTGTACCAACGGGCAGGTATCGGTAGGGCTGAGCTTTACCGCTGCCGGCGGTGGCTTCAACGGCTATGAAGTATTGGTGGACGGGAACCTTGCCGGTAGTTTTGCCTACGACGCCAGCGGCAACAACTCCATATCGGTGCAGGTTGCGGGGGACGGCCAGAGCCACACGCTCACGGTGCGGGATGCAGACAACCCCAACTGCCTGAATGTTACCACTATCACCACGCCTGACTGCAATGCTTCGGCCTGCCAGCTAGGCCTAGGCACCCAGGAGGCTGGGGGCTGCGATGCAAATGGCGAAGTGCCGGTAGAATTGACGGTAACCGACATAGGCGGCGGGGCATCCGGCTTTGAAGTGCTGGTGGACGGCGCCGGCGCAGGTACTTACAACTACAGCGGCACGGGCTCCACCTTAGTAACGATAAATGTTCCGGGCGACGGGCAAAGCCATACCATAGAAGTGCGGGACTTAGCCGACGCCGGCTGCACGGCGGCAACTAACCTGACAACAACGGACTGTACGGCGCCTTGCCTGATCAGTAACCTTACGGCGAGCGCTGGCTCCTCCACGGTGCACACTGTCAACGTTGAAGACTTTGCTTTCAACCCGCGGAACATCACCATCACCTCCGGCGACCTGGTCGAGTGGTTGTGGGTGGGCACGGTGGCCCACACCTCTACATCCGACGCTACTACCGGGCCGGACAGTTGGGACAGCGGGCTGTTGAGCCAGGGGGGCAGCTACCAGTCGCCGGTGCTTTCCACGGGCGTACACCCATACTACTGCATTCCACACGGCGGGCCGGGCGGTGTAGGCATGAGCGGGACGGTCACGGTGCAGGCCAACTGTACCAACGGGCAGGTATCGGTAGGGCTGAGCTTTACCGCTGCCGGCGGTGGCTTCAACGGCTATGAAGTATTGGTGGACGGGAACCTTGCCGGTAGTTTTGCCTACGACGCCAGCGGCAACAACTCCATATCGGTGCAGGTTGCGGGGGACGGCCAGAGCCACACGCTCACGGTGCGGGATGCAGACAACCCCAACTGCCTGAATGTTACCACTATCACCACGCCTGACTGCAATGCTTCGGCCTGCCAGCTAGGCCTAGGCACCCAGGAGGCTGGGGGCTGCGATGCAAATGGCGAAGTGCCGGTAGAATTGACGGTAACCGACATAGGCGGCGGGGCATCCGGCTTTGAAGTGCTGGTGGACGGCGCCGGCGCAGGTACTTACAACTACAGCGGCACGGGCTCCACCTTAGTAACGATAAATGTTCCGGGCGACGGGCAAAGCCATACCATAGAAGTGCGGGACTTAGCCGACGCCGGCTGCACGGCGGCAACTAACCTGACAACAACGGACTGTACGGCGCCTTGCCTGATCAGTAACCTTACGGCGAGCGCTGGCTCCTCCACGGTGCACACTGTCAACGTTGAAGACTTTGCTTTCAACCCGCGGAACATCACCATCACCTCCGGCGACCTGGTCGAGTGGTTGTGGGTGGGCACGGTGGCCCACACCTCTACATCCGACGCTACTACCGGGCCGGACAGTTGGGACAGCGGGCTGTTGAGCCAGGGGGGCAGCTACCAGTCGCCGGTGCTTTCCACGGGCGTACACCCATACTACTGCATTCCACACGGCGGGCCGGGCGGTGTAGGCATGAGCGGGACGGTCACGGTGCAGGCCAACTGTACCAACGGGCAGGTATCGGTAGGGCTGAGCTTTACCGCTGCCGGCGGTGGCTTCAACGGCTATGAAGTATTGGTGGACGGGAACCTTGCTGGTAGTTTTGCCTACGACGCCAGCGGCAACAACTCCATATCGGTGCAGGTTGCGGGGGACGGCCAGAGCCACACGCTCACGGTGCGGGATGCAGACAACCCCAACTGCCTGAATGTTACCACTATCACCACGCCTGACTGCAATGCTTCGGCCTGCCAGCTAGGCCTAGGCGCCCAGGAGGCCGGTGGCTGCAATGGAAATGGCGAAGTGGCGGTAGAATTGACGGTAACCGACATAGGCGGCGGGGCATCCGGCTTTGAAGTGCTGGTGGACGGCGCCGGCGCAGGTACTTACAACTACAGCGGCACGGGCTCCACCTTAGTAACGATAAATGTTCCGGGCGACGGGCAAAGCCATAATATAGAAGTACGGGACTTATCCGATGCCGGCTGCACGGCGTCGGCTAATTTAACGACTACAGATTGTTCCCTGGGTTGCATGATTACAGGCCTGGAATTAACTGCTGCAGACGTTGGCAATCCAATAATCCATATTATCGAAGTCAGGGATTTTGAATTTGTTCCAGCTCAACTGGAAGTTAGTGTCGGAGATATCGTTCGATTTGAATGGACGGGCGTTATTGCCCATACCTCTACTTCCGATGCGACTACTGGAGCCGATACCTGGGACAGTGGCTTGCTGAACCAGGGGGGCGTTTATGAAGTAACCATAACCACAGAAGGGGAGCATCCTTATTATTGTATCCCGCACGGCGGCCCGGGGGGGATCGGCATGTCCGGAGTAATTGAAGCCTTCGAACCCTGTGATAATGGTTCCGCTCTGGTAGAGGTGACATTTACCACCACCAATGGCAGCGGTAGCGGATATAATGTTTTCCTGGATGGAGTTTATCTGGCAGGGCCTATTCCATACGACAATGAAATGGGTGTCAATTCCACGCTTGTGAGTATCCCCGGTGACAGCGCTCAGCACCTGTTGACGGTTCAGGACGTGGATGTGAGTTTCTGTGCAGCGACGGTCCAGTTTACGGCTCCGGACTGTTCGGGCGATTGCTCCATTGAAAGCCTTTCCGTCTCTTTCCCTGAATCTAGACGCCATCTGGTAGAAGTCCTGGATTTTGAATTTGTACCCAAGGAACTCACCGTTACGGCAGGAGACACGGTAGAGTTTTTCTGGACCGGGACTATTCCTCATACCACTACTTCAGACGCAATTACCGGGGTAGACAGTTGGGACAGTGGGTTGCTCGGGCAGGGAGGCGAGTTTGAACTGATCATCAATGAGCCCGGCCAGCACCCTTATTATTGTATCCCTCATGGTGGCCCGGGGGGTATCGGCATGTCCGGGGCCATCACCGCCTTGCCAGCTTGCCAGGGGGATTCGGTACTGGCCAGCATTTCGTTTGAGCCCATTGGTGGGGGCCCTACTTTCGGTTTGTTGGTCGATGGAGCAGAGATCGGTCAATATGATTACCAGCCAGGCGGTTCGAATACGTTGGAGATACTCTTGTATGGAGACGGGCAGAGCCATGAGCTAGGAATTCTGGATATGGATAACCCGAATTGCAGCGCCTCTCTTTTCGTTGATGTTCCCCAATGTGCAGAACCCTGTGCAGGTTTTATGGCGGGCTTTAGTGTCGTATATGATGGAATGGACAGCTTGCTAGTGCAGTTTGTGGACGAGACCCCCGGCGTCGTTCATCAGTGGCTTTGGGGCTTTGGGGACGGCGCCACCTCGAATGTTCAAAACCCCTTCCATACCTATAGCCAGCCTGGAGTATATACCATTTGCCTGCTTGCTCAGGATACGATCCTGGGTTGTAACCAGGCCGCCTGCGAGGAATTGCAAATTGGAGTGACCAGCGCCGGCGAAGCCCGCACCGGCAGCCTGCCCCTGTGGATTTTCCCCAACCCGGCAGGGCAAAACACCCGGCAGTTGATGGTGGCGGGCCTGGCCCCCTCCGGCCATTCCCAACTCATTCATTATGTGATTTATGGACTATGGGGTGAAAAGAAAACGGAAGGATGGGCCCGCGGTGGCGAGGTGATGAATCTTCCCATTGACAAGCACTTACCAGCCGGTATGTACCTGCTCAAACTTCAGTCTTCCTCCCAAACCTATACAGGAAAAGTAGCCGTTCAGTAGAGTCCAAAAACGATCAGGCAGATTCCCCAATAGTTTTGCCAACTATAGAACTGAAATACGCTTTACGCTTAAGTAGGTAAGCGTTTTTTTTGAAGGCCGGGAATGGTTTTTCCCGGCCTTCCCTTTTCAATACTGGCTTGCACTACCAGGCATTAACGGGCTGCAGGGCCTCTTTTTTCAAAGCCTCTTCCACCCGCTGAGCATCCACACTGGCAATAGCGGTGATATTGCTGATCATATTGATCTCCACACCGCGGGCTAGCAGGTGGATCGGCTTTTTCAGTCCAATCAGGATGGGCCCGATGTAGTGTGCCTTGATCAACTTGCGCACCAGTTTCAGGCTGGTATTTCCGGCATCGAGGTTAGGGAAAATCAGCAGGTTCGGGCGTTTGGACAGGTTCGCGAAGGGGTAAGTCTCCTTGAGGGAATTCAGGTCTAAGGCCACATCCGCCTGCATAGGGCCGTCGATCATCAAGGAGGGCCGTTGCCGGCGCACCAGTTCTACCGCCCTGGCCACCTTTTCCGATTCGGGGGCCTGCACCGATCCGAAATTGGAGAAGGAAAGCATGGCAATGCTGGGTTCCAGTTGCAACCGTTCCACTTGGTCGGCTGCCAGCAGGGCGATCTCCGCCAGTTCTTCGGCATTCGGATTGACGTTGACCGTACAATCGGCAAAGAAATACAAACGATGGTCGTGTTCGAGCATGTACAAACCGGCGATCAGCTTACCACCGACTCTTGGCCCGATCACCTGAACGGCGGGCGTAAGCACCTCGGGATAACTGACGCCTACACCGGCAACCATGCCATCGGCGTGCCCCTGGTGAACCATCATAGCGCCAAAGTAGAAATAATCGCGCAGGGCAAGGCCGGCCCGGGATTGAGTAAAGCCGATGCGTTGAGTTTCGGCATAAAAAGCATCCAAATACTGTTGGCGATAAGGCCAGCGTTTGGGCTCGATGATCTCAATACCTTCCGGATCGTGGTTCAACTCTTCGAACAAGGCAAGGACTTCCTCCTTGCTCTTTGCCAGCAGGATGGGGTGGGCAATACCTTCCCGCACGATCTCACTGGCGGCCCAAATGATCTTGGGATGGTTGCCTTCCGGGAAAACGATCCTTTTGGGGTCTTTTCGCGCCTGTATATAAATCTTGCGCATCACATCTCTGGACCAGTCGACCTTATCCCGCAGTTGTTCTCTGTAGGCCTCTATATCTATGGGTTTTCGGGCGACACCGGACTGGACGGCGGCCTCGGCTACGGCCGATGTTGTCCAGACCAGGACACGGGAATCGAAAGGCTTGGGAATAATGTAATCCGGGCCGAACTTCAGATTGGGGTCACCATAGGCCCGCTTGACGGTTTCCGGGACCTCTTCCCTGGCCAGGTTGGCCAGAGAATAGGCGGCCGCCCTTTTCATTTCTTCATTGATAGCCGTGGCTTCCACATCCAGAGCGCCTCTGAAAATGAAGGGAAAGCCGAGCACATTATTCACCTGATTGGGATAATCACTGCGGCCCGTAGCGACAATAGCATCCGGGCAGGCCTCCTTTGCATCGGGGTAGGATATTTCCGGGTCGGGGTTGGCCATGCCGAAGATGATAGGGCGGGGGGCCATAGTAGAGGCCATTTCTTTGGTCAACAGCCCTTTTACGGATAAGCCGCAAAAGACATCGGCGCCACGCACGGCATCTGCCAGATTCCGGGCATCCGTTTCCCGGAAGAACTTGTCTTTGTATGGATTCTTTCCTTCATCTCCCCGGCCTTTCCACAATACCCCTTTGCTATCGGTCATCAGAATGTTTTCCGGCTGAATGCCGAGAGAAATATAAAAATTAGCGCAGGCGATGGCGGCGGCCCCTGCTCCGGAAAAAACGGCCTTCACTTTATCGATATCCTTTTCCGCCAGTTCCAGGGCATTGATCAAGGCAGCGCCCGAGATGATGGCGGTGCCGTGCTGGTCGTCGTGAAAGACAGGTATATCCAGGCGCTTCTTCAATTCCTCTTCGATGTAAAAACATTCCGGAGCTTTGATATCCTCCAGGTTGATGCCGCCGAAGGTCGGCGCCAGGTATTGTACCGTCTTGATGATCTCTTCCGGATCTTCCGTATCCAGTTCGATATCGAATACATCGATATCGGCGAACCGCTTGAAGAGTATCCCTTTGCCTTCCATCACCGGCTTACCGGCTAAAGCGCCGATGTTTCCCAGGCCTAGCACAGCCGTCCCATTGGAAATGACGGCGACCAGATTGCCTTTGGCCGTATAAAGCCGGGCCTTATCCGGGTCAGCCTGAATTGCCAGGCAAGGTTCGGCAACCCCGGGAGTATAGGCCAGGGAGAGGTCATTCTGCGTGACACACGGTTTTGTGGATACCACTTCGATCTTACCTCTGCGATCTCTTTCGTGATATTGGAGCGCGGCCTTTTTGAGCGCTTCCACTTGTTTATCTGATTTCATAATGTAGGGCTTGGTTTTAACAATATTGTCAGGCAGTACCAAGTTTCCATGTAAAGGCATTAAGAAACAAGGACAAAAGTCACTTTTTAAAGAATCCTGAAAAGGATGCCCGTTCAGCGGCGTAAAATGCCCGTTCAGCAAATCTGAATTGCCCCATTGGGCCAGGACTTCTACATTTGCTCTCATAATTATTAATATACCTCATGGAGAAAAGAAAGTATTGGTTACCGTCATGGATTTTTGGAATGGGGCTGGTTTTGAGCATTTTTTCCTGCCAGCATGAGCCCATCACTATTGAAGGAGATAACAACCCGGTTGACACGACTGGCAATAATCCAATCGACACCACCGGCAATAACCCGACGGATACAGCTACCACCGGCATTCCCTGTGATCCAAATGTAGTTTACTTTGAACTGGACGTGTTGCCCATTTTGCGTTCTAATTGTGCGAAAAGTGGCTGTCACGATGAAAATTCTGCTCAGGACGGAGTGATCCTCACCTCTTATCAATCGGTAATGGCGACCGGCAAAATAGAACCCTTCGACCTGAATGATAGCGAGATATACGAAGTGATTGTGGAAACGGATCCGGACAAGCGCATGCCACAGCCGCCCAATGCTCCGTTGACTTCGGCCCAGATCAATCTGGTCGCATCGTGGATTTTACAGGGAGCGAAAAATGAAAGTTGCGACCCGGCAGCCGAAGGGTGCAATACGGATAACGTCAGCTACTCGGCGGACATCAGGCCGGTAATAGAAAATAACTGCCTGGGGTGTCATCAGGGCGCTAATCCTACTGGAGGCTTTGTGTTGGAAACATACGCAGATGTGGTTGCCAAGGTGAACAGTGGGCGATTTTACGGAGCGGTTGCCTGGGAACCCGGTTTTGTCCCGATGCCTTTGGGAGCAAGTGCTCCGCTACCCCAATGCAACCTGAACAAGATCAAAGCCTGGATAGAGGCAGGGGCGCCGAATAATTAGGCGTAACAAACAAAAGCTCGGATTTTCAGTTTTGCTTAAAACGCATACCTACACACTGACTTATGAAAAAGACCATCTGCTTATCCTTTTTGGCATTCATGCTGGGCTTGCCCAGTTGTTATTACGACGTTGAAGAGGAAATCTATCCTGAAATCGACTGTGATACCCAAAGCGCTACCTATTCGGGCACAGTTGAACCGCTCCTTTCCGATAATTGCCTGGCCTGCCATAGCGCTGCCATCAATACAGCCGGGATAACGCTGGAGGGGTACAACAACCTCAAAACTTATGTGGACAACGGGCGGTTTCTGGGCGCTATCAAGCACCAACCCGGCTTTTCTTCCATGCCCCAGGGGGCGTCACAACTGCCGGAGTGCGATATCCTCAAGATAGAAGCGTGGATCTCCAATGGCGCGCCCGACAACTAACCGTTTATCCGTCAGAGAATTTCTGGAATAAATCAAAAAATCAGGCTGTTATGAAAAAATTAATAGGTATTGGACTCTTGTTGGCTTTGCTTGGGGTGGGAGTGGGTTACTTTATGTATAACAAACCACATCAAAACATGGAAAAAGCCGAGGCGGATATGACTCTCGAGTCGACAGCCCTTTTTTCAGCTTTCGAGGCCAATGAGGCGGAAGCCAATGAAAAATACCTGGATAAGGTCATCAAAATTTCCGGTACGGTCAAGGAAGTCAATACAGATGAAGAAGGCAATATCAGCCTTACCCTGGAAAGCGGAAATGAATTGTTCGGCGTCATTTGCCAGATGGACAATCTTACCAAACAAGAGAAAACGGATTTTAAGATAGGCGAACAGGTTACCCTAAAGGGTATTTGTACCGGTATGCTTATGGATGTGGTACTGGTGCGCTGTGTGGTAGGGTAAAATGGCACAGCCATCTCAACTCGAAACGGCCGCTAACGCCCGAATCCGAAGCAAAGAACGGGTTCTTTAATCTTTGATGCCTGCACATAGAGGCATTCTACTGCGATGAGCGAACACCCAAAAGCGAAATGCTTCTATTTTCACTAAATAACTGATTAGATCATGCAAAAGAAAATCATGTTTTTTGTTCTGGCCGCCCTGCTAGTGGGCTCCACTCTAAATGCTCAGAAATATTTCACCCGGGAAGGTAAAGTTTCTTTCTTCTCTGATGCCGCGGTGGAAAAGATCGAAGCTCACAACAGCAAAGCCACCGCCGTGGTGGACGCCGAGACAGGCAACATGGAATTTGCCGTCCTGATCAAGGCTTTCCAGTTTGAAAAGGCTTTGATGCAGGAGCATTTCAACGAGAATTATATGGAGAGTAGTAAATATCCCAAAGCGGCCTTTAAAGGGGAAATCACCAATATGGATGAAGTGAAGCTGAATAAGGATGGAGAATATGCAGCCATGGTGAAAGGTAGCCTGACCATTCACGGGGTTACCAATGAAGTGGAAGCGCCGGGTAAATTCATCGTGAAGGACGGGAATATTACGGCAGCTTCCAGTTTTACGGTCAAAGTCGCGGATTATAAGATCGAGATTCCTGCCGTAGTTCGGGAAAATATTGCCAAAGAAGTCCGCATCGATATAGAGGTGGGGTTACAGGAGTTGAAAAAAGGCTCCTGACGGCCAGGTACAGCGCATTTGGATGACTGTGTATCCCAACTGCCCCATAGTGGGTTGTTGGGAGGCACAGCCTCCCATTTTCTTATATTAAAAAGGGACAGATGAAAAGAATAGTACTGCTTTTCGGGCTTGCACTGAGTATTTTAGGTTTAAAAGCACAGGAAGACGGCCTGCTTGCTCTGTTGGGAGAAGAAGAGGAAACCATCGATTACACCACGGCTAGTTTCAAAACCAACCGGGTGGTTAATTTACACTCTCTGGAAAGTACGGCCGGAGGGGTACTGGATGTTAAAATTTCCCACCGCTTTGGCACCCTGAACGGGGGAACCTATGAACTCTTTGGCCTCGATAACGCCAGCATTCGGATCGGTGCGGATTTTGGAATCAGCGACCGGATCACGATCGGTTTGGGGCGCAGCAGCTTCCAGAAAACTTACGATGGATTTGTCAAGTACAAATTTCTGCGGCAAAGCACCGGAAAGCGCAATATGCCAATTACCGCGGCCCTGCTTGCCAGCACGGCAGTACAGACGCTGAAATGGCAGAACCCGGACCGGGAGAATTATTTCAGCTCCCGTTTGTACTACACCTATCAGTTCATCCTTGGCCGTAAGTTCAGCGAAGGATTGACCCTGCAATTATCGCCGACGGTGGTTCACCGCAACCTGGTGGAAACCTCCGTCGAAAGCAATGACGTACTGGCCCTCGGCGCAGCCGGGCGAATTAAGCTGAGCAAACGCATCACGCTCAATGCAGAGTACATTTACGTGCTGCCCGATCAACTGGCGCCTGGTTTCCGCAACTCTTTTTCCCTGGGGTTTGATATTGAAACCGGCGGGCACGTCTTCCAGCTTCATTTCACCAATTCTACCTCTATGATCGAAAAAGGTTTCGTGACAGAAACCAATGAGAACTGGTTAGATGGCGGCATACATTTCGGGTTCAACATCTCCCGGGTGTTCACCGTAGTAAAGCCAAAGATTACCGAATAGTCTATTCAATTTTTGTATAGAACACAAAGGAGAAGTCGTAGGGGTTGTCCTCATCTTTCTTATGGCTTTCTCTCTTATATTCTTTCCAGTGTTGTGGGTCAATATCCGGAAAAAAGGTATCTCCGTTTTCAATCCGGGTGTGAACTTCAGTAATGATAAGCTTGTCGGCTATGGATAAGGCTTGCCGGTAAATCTCCCCTCCTCCCAGTATGCAAAGCCGTTCGGCGCCATCTGCTTCCGCGATGGCGACGCCCGCTTCTACAGAATGCGCTACCTTGCCTCCCTGGGGTTCATACCCTTTCTGCCGGGTTACGACCACAAAGGGTTTATCCTGAAAAATCTCTTTGCCCTGGTCCGATTCGTAGGATTTTCGGCCGCTCAATAAGTAGCAACCCTCGATCTGCCGGAAAAAAAAGGCAAGGTCCGCCGGCAGGCGCCAGGGAAGGCCGCCATCGATACCGATGACCTGGTTGTCCGACATGGCGGCTATAATTACTTTCTCCATATTTTCATATTATCCCCGCATAATTGACCCCCGCCAGGCGGTGCATATCATAATCGAAAGTACTCAGGCCTTCAGGGTTGAATTTATAGAGGTACTCATTGTTGTTGTAGGCACTGACTCCCGAATCAATGCGATAGTCCCACTGATGAACCCCGCAAATCAGGTTGTCTTGTTCATCGACATGGACATCGGCCAACATGGCGCCACGGTGAAGGCAACGGCCGTAGAGTACGTAGGCTTCCTCATCGTAGCGGACAATGACCAAATCTGTGTTTTCCACCAATGCGTGAGTGGGTTGGCGGTCCTTGAGTTCGGAAAATTTAAGGAGTTGAATGCGGTCTATCAGGCTTTTAAAGGAAAGTGCTTTTCGGCTTGCTGTTTCGGACATAGGTTTTAGTGATTTTTGCCCAATATAGGGAATGTTGAAGGAAATGGCCGGTTACCAGAGCAACGGGCAGGCCAATTCTGGCCCCTTTGCACTATTCAACCACCACTTTGACCGACTTTTGTTCCCTGCCATCCGTGACCGTGATGAGGTACACTCCTGCGGGGAGCCCTGGTAACTCCAGCATTACTTTCTGAGCACCGGCTTCCAGGAGCGGAAATTGCCGTTCCAGGGCAATGCGGCCGTTCGTATCCTGAACGGTAGCGGCCAGTTGAGTGCTTTCCGCGAGCGTGAAAGCCAGGTTGACTTCGCGCTGTGCCGGGTTGGGGTAGGCTTCCAGTCCGGACAAGTTGGAAGCCCGTTCCACGGAAGGGTAGGAGGATATGCTTTGCGGAACGTAATGGACTTCAAAGAGGGTCGTCTGCGCCCAGCTCTGAGTGCCGTCGTTGATAAAAAAGATATTGGGCTGAGTGCTGGCGATGCCGCCAATGAGATAGCCAATTAATGCGGTGTCTTCCGGCAGGGCATTCAGGTTGATGACGCCGGGAGCATATAATGGCGTCTCGGGGTGGATGATAAATTCGGAGCTGGCGCCCAGCAGGGTAGGCAATTCCCCGATCTTTTGTTCCACCATGCTGCCATCGGCCGAGCGGGTTACCCTTCCGATGGTGGAGACAAAGGGAACGTCATTATCTTGCACCAGCGCTCCCGCATCATCCAGGAAATACTGGCTGATACCGCCAAAGAAAATGCTGTGCATCTTATTGCCGTCGGCGTCATACATAGGAGCGCTGCCACAGTGGTAGTGGTTGAGGTACTGCTGAAAATCGTTATTGACCGTGTATCCGGCAGGCCTGATGTCCACGGAGTTCAGGAAGGGGAGGTCCTGGGTGTACTGAAAGACGCCGGAGAAGGCGGTGATGCCGGCCGTCCCATCGGGAAATATTTGAGGCAGGACGTTGTAATCGCGCCGGTGCAGGTTCACCTCGTCGGTGATGGCCGTTTTATCTGCAACACTGAGGGTTTCTCCGTCATCGATGATCCTGAATTTCCGGATTTGGTTGGTATATTCCTGTACAAAGGAAGGGCCGTTGTGGGGGTTGTACCGGCCGGTAAACCGCTGGCCTCCCACCAGGTAATACGTCTCGCCGATTTTTTCCAGATAACCACCGGTGACGGCGAAGTAGTCGTCCGTGAGTTGCCGGAAGTAAGGCGCTATATCCTGCTGTCCTTCCCGGATCGCTTCAATTAATGGAGCTACTGCGATGGCAGTGAGGCGGTTGTGCGTGATGTGATCCCCTGCGGTTGCACTGTACCCATAGCCTCCGGTAAGGTAGAGAAAGCCATCCTCTTGATAGAACTGCATATTGGTGGACTGCAATTGCTCCCGGAGCGGGGCGGCAAGGCCGTCAATGGAAGCTACCCAATGTTCCCGGCTTACCGGGTTGATCACCTGAATGGAGGTGTTGTTGCCGGCAGGGCCGAAGGAAGCAAAGGGCTGCCGCTGGTGCAACCCGTCGGTGCGCCCTCCCACCAGCAGGATGTAGGGGCCGTCCTGGCCGGTGGCAAAAGATTGGATGCCGGTAAAACCGCCTATGGTAAAGGGCTGAAGTTGCAAGCTGAATTCCTGCTGGCCGTTTAGGGCTGTAAAGGTCGAGCTTAAGATAAGGATTAGAAAAAAGCTGAAGTTTTTCATACTGGTGGCGTTTAGAGTGTGTTTACCAGCAAGTATAGAGGGACTTCAGGAAAGTTTTGGTGACATTTAGCACAGAGAGGAGGAACCGCAAAATGTAAAGGGGAATTGAGCCGTTTCCCGCTTACATTTTGCGGCCAAAAGAAAGCTTATTCGATCACAAAACCCTTTTGTCGGGCCTGTTCCCGAAGGGCTTTGAGGATGGAGCCTTCCAGGCTGTTCGTTGTATCACCAGTGCGGTTAGCCTGTTCTGTTTCGAGATAGGCCCGGCGTTCATCCCCCAGCTCCCGGATCTTCTGGTTAATGCGTTCCCTTTCTTGTATGAGGTGTTGCACTTCCTTCTCCAAATCCGGCAGGGATAGTTGCTTTAGGGAATCAGGAAGGTTTTCCTTTTGTTGAGTCAATATTTTCTTATCTTTTTTGTAAGCATCCACCAGGTCCCATTGCGCGTTGCTGTAGTTAGCCGAGCTTTTAAAAAGAGCCCGGTCGGCTACATTGGCCTTGCTGTATTTCAGCGCATTTTGATCCTGGGCAGTTTGATTCATTTTAAAATCTTGCCCCTGGGCGCCGTAGGCGAGGTAAGTGGCGTTGAGTTGTTGGTTGAGTTGCGTGATCTTTTCATCGTAAGGTGTTTCGATGAAAGTCGTCACGGCGTTGTGGTCGATATTGGAATAGGCGCCTTTGCCCAGTTTGGCGCCGCTTTGCCATTGTACCTGGATGCCCTCTTCATAATCGCCGCAAAAAATCGTATTGACGATGACGTCTTTATCTACAGCCCAGGCGCAAGCTTGTGCGTAGGGCAGGTGGCCTTGGGTAAAGGGTTCATTGCCCGCGATGTAGATCAGGCGCAGGGCGCCGGAATGTATATTCCATTTCAGTTCGTTCAGGGCAGTGTGGATCACCTGCCCGCAGTATTCATCCCCTCCACTGGTAGTTAGCGAGAACAGTTTTTCCGACAGCAGGTCCATATCACTGGTAAAGCCCTGCACCTGGCGGATATAGCCATCGGTTATAGCAAGGCGGGAGTTACCGTATTCGTAAAGTGCGATCTGCAGCTCCGGGGCCTGCCCTTCCTTCCGGGCGCGGGCCAACTCATTGAGGATTTTCCACAGTTGTGATTTAGCCTGTTCGATCAGGCCATCCATGGAGTTGCTGGTATCCAGGAGCAATGCGACCTGTATTACATTGGTGGTAGCAGTTGCTACAGGGCTCATTTGCGTAGCCTGGGGCCACCATTTTTGCATAAACCCAATGGTGGCAGACAGGTGAATGGCCCCGGCAAAGAGGATCGCCAGAGCAAAGAGGATCGCTTTCAGGTTGGTGCTTTTGAAATTCATAGATTAATTTTTTAATTGCGGTTAATGCCCTAAAAATCCGTGAAAGAAAGAGAAGAAAAAAGCGGCGCTTTGGGAAGTGGCCGGATGAGTTTGGGAGTTGGCCGCTTCGTTTTGGGAAGATACTTTTTCCAGCCATTTTCGCCTAAAGGCAATTCGCAGAAGTATTATATCTTTGGCTATGATGAAATACCGCTATTCCATATCGCTTTTGCTGCTGCTGTTCTTTCAGGCAATCGCGGCCCAGCCGGTTCAGCATTCCGGTTTCTGGCAGGCAAAAGACCCCATGTTGGAAAAAGCACGCCAGCTGAGCATTACCAAGCCGGAGCAAGCTATCAAGCTGGTGGAGAGCATTCTGCAGCAAAGCAAAAAAGAAGGAAACCGCCAAACCGAAGCGGAGTCCTATCTCCTGCTGGGCAATATTTACGAGCAGATCGGGCAGACTACTTTAGCCAGGCGGCGGTATACAGAGGCGCTACAGGCGCTGCAAAGAGAAAAAAGCACAGGCCTGAAGCCCATCATTCTTTACTGGTTGGGCAGTGCAGAATTGAAGGAGGGGCAATACCAGGTTGCCCGCACTCATTTTCAGGACTGCCTGGCCAGCACCGGCAACCAACAACTGGCTGCCCGATGCCGGGAAGGGTTGGCCGACCTGGCCGTCGCCAGCGGTAGAATAGGGGAGGGCGAGCTGCTTTACGATTCTCTGCGGGCCTACTACAAAAGCTTGCCGGATAGTATCGGCGTGGCTCGCATCGACGCCAAAAAGGCCCGGTTTTTCGTTTCCCAGCAGGACCTGCCCCGGGCCCGGGAGTCTTACACTAACTCCCTGAATTATGTTCAGCAACAGCAGCTCAAGCCTGAAGATTACGAACCTATTGAACAGGCTAACCGGGCGATCATTCAGTCTTCAGGAAATGAACAGGAAAAGATCGACTTAAGCCTCAATACGGTCAAAAGCCAGCAGAACTTCCAGTTGCCGCCAGAGGCCAGAATCGGAGAACAACTGCAACTGGCAGACCTCTATATCAATAAGGGGGAACTGGAAGAGGCGGAGAAATACGTCAAGGCCTCCCGCAGCCTGATCCGGGAGGATGTCAATCCCGCCAGCAGCGCCGAGGTTTATAAAAAAAGCTCAGAACTCAATCTAAAGAAAGGGGCATACGAAGCCGCCCTGGAAGACTACCGGCGGTACATGGATGAAAATGAAAAGGTGCTGCAACAAAAACAGGACGAACTGGACCAGCAGGTGGCCATCCTCAAAGAACAGGGTAAGATCGACCTGCTGGTAAAAGACTTTGACATCGAAGAGAAGGAACAGGCCCTGCTGCAAAGCCAGGTGCGCAACCAGCGGCTGATCATTATCTTCCTTTGCCTTTTGCTGCTCGGAGCGGCGATTTCCCTGTATTTTATTGTGAAAAATGTGCGCCGGCGGCGACAGGCCAATCAGTTGCTGTTGCTCAAATCCCTGCGTACTCAGATGAATCCCCACTTCATCTTCAATGCGCTGAATAGCGTCAACAACTTTATCTCCCGCAATGACGAACGCTCCGCCAACAAATTCCTGTCCAATTTTGCCCGGCTGATGCGGATGGTGCTCGACCACAGCCAGAAGGACTTTATCTCTTTCGAGGAGGAGGTGGGCCTGCTGGAACTCTATCTCGAACTGGAGCATTTCCGCTTCCGGGATAAATTCGACTATACCTTTGAGAAAAGCCCGGATATCGATTACGCCGCAATCGAGCTGCCGCCTATGTTGTTGCAGCCGTTTGTAGAAAACGCTATCTGGCACGGGCTGAGGTACAAAGAGGAGAAGGGGAGGCTGGAGGTGGCCATTCGAAAGGAAAACGGTATGGCCGTCGTACAGATCCGGGATGACGGTATCGGGCGGAGCCGCTCCATAGCCATCAAGACCAGCCAGCAGATAAAATACAATAGTACCGGCTTGCAGAATGTCAGCCGGCGCATCAGCCTCATCAACCAGGCTTACCAGAAACAATATACAGTAACCATTGAAGATCAATTCCCCGATGCAGCGGATACCGGTACGGCCGTAACCCTAAAAATCCCGATTCAGGTATGAACCCAATCAGTGCCATTATTGTCGATGATGAGCAGGACAGCCGGGAGATCCTGCGCAACTATGCGGCTAAATACTGCCCGGGGCTAAAAGTTGTGGCCGAATGCGCCAATATACAGGAAGCAAAGGCGGCTATTGCCACGCACGCACCCGAGCTGGTATTTCTCGATATTGAGATGCCCTACGGCAATGCCTTCGACCTGCTGGAGCAACTGGAAGAGATCAATTTTGAAGTGATCTTCATCACCGCCTTCAGCCAGTACGCTATTCAGGCCCTCAATTTGAGCGCCGCCTATTACCTCCTCAAGCCCATTGATATCGAAGAACTCGTACAGGCCGTTGAAAAAGCCCGGATACGTATCCAGGAGCACCAAGTGGTCAATACGGCTCGTATTTTAAAAGAAAACCTCAGCCTGCCGCCGAAACAGAAACAGCGGGTTGTCCTGCCCCTGATCGATGGATTCGAGGTGGTAGAAATCTCCGATATCCTCTACTGCGAGGCCAATGACAACTTCACGAATTTTCACCTCACCAATGGCCAACAGCCCATGATCTGCCGGAAACTGAAATTCTACGAAAACTTACTTTCCGATCAGGGCTTCTGCCGCATCCACCGCTCTTATATGGTCAACCTCGACTATGTAAAACGCTATATCAAAGGCAAAGGCGGTTCGGTCATCCTTTCTACCGGCAAGGAACTGCTGGTGTCCAACTCCCGCAAACGCGATTTCCTGGAGCGGTTTATATAAGCTAGTGCGCCGGGAACGAAATTTTTAACCAATTCTTTGGGCTCTTTTTCGCCCATGCTGCGTTGCTCCTTCCTTCCGTAGCTTAGGCTATGGTCGGTCGTCGCGCCTTGCCTGGCCAAAAAACAGCCTCAAATTATTGACCAATAACTTCGTTCCCGGCGCACTAGAAATATTTATCTTTACTACTTTTGTATGTCCTTTTACTCAGTCGGAATTTTCTTTCTATTTTTGAACAAACTAAAACTAAAAAGCACTTAAAGAACTGAATTAGTGAATGATTGAATATTTTACATATGTAATTGATCCTGGCCTTCAGGTTCAAACATATTTTATTCCTATTCATTCTTTCCCTCGTTCCTTCATTCCTTCCGGAGGGTTTCCGGCCTCCGTCCGTCATAGCCGGCCTCCGTCCGGCAGAGACGGATCGCCCTCACCGATACACCGCTCCCTGATACACTGATATACACCTCACCTACCGTCCTCCAAATACCCAGTAGTGCGTTCCATACCCAATACCTTCTCCGCAAATTGGTAAGTAGCCTCCTGAACCGCCGGAAGGCTTTTAGAAAACAACCTGGAAGGAAGGATATGGGTGTTTACATCCGGAAAAGCCACTAGTTGCTTGCTTGCGGGTAGGGTAGAGGTGTGTTCGAAAAATGTCTTTATCGCCTCAATGGAGATCACCTCGTCTTTTTCCTTTTCATTTTTGTAGTAGTAGCCAATGAAGAGCGGCTGGCGGATCTTTTCGAAGTATCGGGGTTGCATAGTGGCATCGAGTAGCGCCTGCAACGCTTGCAACCCTTCCGTCCGGTACTTTACCGTCCAGTATTTTTCGGCATCCCAGCCTATAAATCCTGGAATAGTGCGGTACGTTCCAACCATAGCCCTGGCTGTTTGCAGCCCCCAGGGATAAGTAAGCAGGATTGCCGCGGGATCTGCAATAGCGATGTTGGGAGAATACATAATGAGCCCGTCCACTGCCTCCGGGTTTTCCGCCGCCAGATAAATAGAAAGCGTGCTCCCGGTAGAGCAGGACATCAGGATCACCTTTTCGCCCAGCAAATGCCCGATGGCAAGGGCTTCTGCCGCTGCATCTATCCAGTCTTTGGGCGTCACGTCTTTGAACGATTCCGCGTCATCGATACCATGTTGTGGCAGGCGCGCCAGATACAGGTTGCAGCCATACCGGGAGGCAAACTCCCGGTGTACGGGGTCACCCTCCATCGGGCTGGCGGAAAAACCGTGCAGATACACCACGCTATAAGGCGTGCGGCGCACCGAATCCGCCCAGATGACGCGCGCCTGGTTGTCGGGTTTGAGGTTGGGGACAGCTGCTTCGCGGGTTTGGATGATAGAGTCCAAATCTGTTATCGCCCAATCAATTCCCGGCATTTTCCCGTCGAACGCTGGAAAATGAGCTCGGGGGCCCAGCAGGAAAGCAACAACAAGCAGAAGAAGGGCCCCAGCTGCAACTTTGAGTAGGGTTTTAATAATTTTCATAGGTGGAAGGTATTCAATAGACTTTATTTCACAAAGGTACGCCACAGAAGTTTTTTTAGAGGAACTTTCCTGACAGACAAGCCGTTGAGCCTCCTGTTCGGAAACACATAGTAAAAAGGCGATAAAAAATAAAGCTAACACCTTGCATAATCCCCCCTGGCTATTTACCTTTGCAATCGCTTCGGAAAAAGCTGGAAAGCCAGCCCGAAGTTTTTGATTCAGAATACACCCGGTGACGTGGGTGAGCGGCTGAAACCACCAGTTTGCTAAACTGGCATACTCTTAACGGGGTATCGCGGGTTCGAATCCCGCCGTCACCGCTTCCGTCCGCTTGTATTTATTAGTAAAGGCGGACCATTCGGGGTATAGCGCAGTCCGGTCAGCGCGCCTGCTTTGGGAGCAGGAGGCCGCAGGTTCGAATCCTGCTACCCCGACTTGAAAAAATTCAAAAAACACCCGGTGACGTGGGTGAGCGGCTGAAACCACCAGTTTGCTAAACTGGGATACTCTTAACGGGGCATCTCGAGTTCGAGCACGAAGTACACGACCGCACGGGAGTAATCCCGCGTCATCGCTGCATTACAGCTTGTTTGGGGAATAAGCCCTATCGTGTTTTTTACTTCCAATCCCATCGTATTTCCTCCCATTTAGCGCGTTCAAACCTTGCGCCGGAAAGGCTCCAGGTTCAAATATGTTTGTACTTCTGTTTTTGTCATTTGCAAACAATTGTACAAACAATTCAGCTCTACGTTCTTTCTTCCAAACATTTCAGAGTTTCCACCACCTCCTGTAACACTTTCTTACACCTCTCCACCACCCCCAGGCTCATCTGTTGGTAGGCGAGGGCAGGCTCCTCGCTGCTGCGGCTGTTTTGGAGCAGGCGACATCTTCCGGGCGATTTCCTTGGCGCGCTCCTCCAACCCTTTCTCATCCCTCATGGCCTTTTCGAGCTCGCGAAGCTGGAACAAGTTCCTGCCGCCCTGGCGGCCCTGCTCGAAGGCAGCCTCCGCTTCCTTGCGGGCGCACTGCAGGTCCTCCTCGTAGATCCGCTGGGCTTCGCCGGGCTCAAACCGGATCAGCCCGCGGCGGAGGGCGGTGCCGTAGAGGTGGGCGCCTACGCCTTGCCAGCCGGTGGCTTTGCTTTTCAGTTGCTCGATGATCTGCTCAAAGTTGTTCTCGTAAAACTCCTTCCAGGCTCGGGCATGGCCGGCTTTCTTTTGTTCCCACTCCTCGCGCTGCCGCTCGCGCAGGTAGGCGCCGATGAGTTAACAACATGGCGCAAAGGTACCTGGCGGAGGCCCGCTCGCCGATTGCGCTCCAGGACGTTAAGTTGTCGCAGTTGTATTTCAAAATTGAAGTCCTGGGTTATCAGGCTGCTTCGGATTGGGAGAGAGTGGCCGATTCCTGTGAAGCGGCGGTGAGCCACCTGAAGCTATTGCCTGGCAAAAAGCCCTATGCCGTGTTTTTCACCTTTGAGATAGGGGCGGTCTCTGCCTTTTTGCAGATGCGCCGGTACCTCGACGCCGATGAGGCTATTTCGAGGTCGGTTGTAAAGGTGCCTAAAGGCCACCTGAACTGGTCGCTCCTGATGCTGTACTTGTTCATTTCCAAGCTGAACCAGCTGCAGTTGGAAGAAGTTAAAAAGGTGTATGCGGTAGTCACTCCTTTCCTGGATAAAATGCAGGCCGCCATGGCGGAAAACTGGCGCATCGCCTGGGCCTATTACGCTTTTATGGCGGCGGCCCCGGTGCAGGTCGGCAAGTTTATGAATGAAGTGCCGATCTATTCGAAGGATAAGGAGGGCAGCAATTGTGCGATCCTCATTGCACAGTTGATCCATTACCTGAAGGAGGGAAAAAGGGGGTTCGTCATTGACAGGATGGATGGCCTGAACCGCTACAAGAGAAGGTACCTGGCCGGAGACCTCCGCACGGCGGCTTTTGTAGGGCTGCTGTCCTGCCTGGTGAAAGGCAGCTTTAACCGGGAAAAGGTAGATAGGTTATCGGGGCCTTACCTGGAACGGCTGCACGCCGAACAATCTATTTCTGATATCGAACTGGTGCGGTATGAGTTGTTGTGGGAGAAGGTGCTGGAGATGTTGAAATGAGGAAAGCCTTGTCGGCCATGTAGCCACGGGGCAACCGAAATAAACAGGCGGCCCAGCATAGAAACCCGTTGAGGGTTTAGGAAAGCGATACACTTTTCGGGGAATTAGCAAAAAGGAGAGAGCGTCACCTCAAGGCAGCCCTTTGCTCCACGCTATGTGCTACCATGCGCGCACCGAGTTCCCACATAGCTTCGATGCCGTAGAGGGATTGAATGACATTCATGAGAACAGTGGCAAAGGCCACCTGGCGGGATTCTTCTTCCAGCGGAAATATCTTCTCCTTCCAATAATCAAAGTAGGTATCAGTTGCCGTCCGGTTTTTCGGAGCGGTCACCTCGATGTTCTCCTTCATCTTTTATTATTTGGCCATGAAGATCAAAAATCATTTCTATCAGCGTCATGAGTTCTTCAGCCGCTTGTTCCAATTCTGCGGAGTACCCTCCATCTTTTGTAGAGCGGTACATCTGGGCAAGGATGGCTAATTCAGCTTCGTTCAACCCAATGCCGTTCCTAACTTTATCCAGCAACTGCATGACCACATCTTTCCATAGTGGATTGAATTCAACTACCTGCTTATCTAAGGTAGGCATTGGGTTATAAGGTATTGGGGTAGACAGAATCGCCTTGTGAAGCATGAAAAATAAAATGCCGCACAAAAAAAATAAGGATTACCGGTATTCTTAATGAAGTTGTCATGACCCTATAAAAGTACATATTTCCCCAAATTTATCGAAGATTTGTCCTGCCAAATTTGAATCAACACTGTCCAGTTACCTCGATTTATTTTTGGATTTTTTGCCAATGTTTCTGTCTTCTGATGCCAACAAAGAAAAGGTTCACCAATTTTTTCCGCCATAAAGACATTCCTATAGATTAGGAACTAATCCCATCCCAAATCCTGTTCTCACCCCAAAAGCCAAAGTGAATATCCAGTATTGCTCCGACCTGCACCGCGAATTCCCAGACAACCGCCGGTGGCTGGCGGCCAACCCGCTGATCCCCTCGGCGGAGATATTGGTGATTGCTGGGGACTGTTTTTATCTGGGCGATGACTACGGATCGTATGATTTCATAAGGTGGGCGGCGGATTCCTTTAAGGCGGTGTATATTCTGCCGGGCAATCATGAGTACTACGGCGGATACGACGTTGCTACAGCCTTTTTCAGCTATTGCCGGAATGGTATGCTCAATAGCAAGCCGGGCCGCTGTCCGATTTCCTGAACCAGCACGCGCCTATAAGGGAAGGGCAACCCGGGCTGCGATCCATCCTGCTCACCTATCAGGCCTTCCGGCAGGATGCTCATCCCGACAACGGATTGTTCCATTACCTGTCTGACGAGGGGCGGTTGGTGGTCAACGTGCCGCTGCCCTTAGTACTCTGTAAAATAAATATCTTCTGCTTCTGAACGTGTCTTTCCGCCCCACCCGTCGTCTCGTCCTCGCCTTGATAGCTAAGGCTATCAGGCTCCCTGCCGGCTTGCGCAGCAGGCGGGCGGGCGCTCCTCGATTAGAACGAAAATCCATCGCCCAGAAACGATAATTTACTTAATTAACAGAGTACTTAGCAATTTCAGTTCTCGAATTCAGAATCAAAAAAAATATTAGGCGCGCCTTTCTAAATCAGAAACATAGACGCTACATCAAATTCTCTTTCCAGATAGGAATTAAAGGATTCATGAGTAAAGGCTTCTATATCTTTTTTCAAAGATATGGCCTTTTAAGTGAAAAAAATGGACGAAATTCAGGCCAGCACCGAACACGAGCATATCCGCGATATGCTCGTCCTGGCAGATCACCTGCGAATACCAGATACGGCTGAGCATCCCATATTTCAAAAAGCTGTCCGATACAGAAAAGGAACTCTTGGCTCAATCGCCCGCTCCGTAATCATCTCTGAACTCAAGCCCAAACAAGAAAAATAGCAGTTTGTTAATATAACCAAACCCAATCCAGCCACCAAAACAGGCTTATTCTCTATTTTTACACCCATGAACACTGACGCCATCCAGCAATTACTCAGCCTCAACAACCAGGCCCTTCACCACTACCAATCCGGCCGCCTGCAGGAGGCCCTGGCTCTCGCCCGGCAAGCCTGCGCCTTAGCCGAAGAAATAGCCCGTGCCCAACCCCGGGAGGACGAGGATGCCGCCATCCTGCTCGGCAAGGCCCGGCACAACCTGGGCCAGTATTTATCCGCCGCCGGAAAATATGAAGAAGCCTGGCCCGCGTACGAAGAAGCCCTGTCCATCGGCCGGCGCTTTGCGGACAACCCCGAAGCCGGGCTGGCCCTTACCCTGGCTCATGCCGGCGACCTCTGCCGCCTGCGGGGGAATCTCGGCCAGGCCGAAGCGCTCCTCACCGAGGGCGTTGAAGTAGCCCGGAAGGTACAGGGCGAAGGGCACCCCGGTTACGCATTGGCGTTAAACAACCTGGGCGTTTTGCACCATGTGAAGGGCGACTTTGCCCAAGCAAAAGAAAACTATCAGCAAGCCGCTCAAGTCTGGGTGGGCGCTGGCCCGGCCCATCGCGAAGACTACGCTACCAGCCTGCTCAACTCAGCCAATGCCGCCGAACGGCTGGGCGACTTTGAAGCCTCCCGGGAGCTGGGGTGGCAAGCTCTGGAAGCCAGCTGGCAACTGCCGGAAGGCAACTTCCTGCGGCATACCGCCCTGCTCGGGCTAGCCACCCTGCACCAAACGCTGGGCGAATACCCTGAAGCAGAAAAGTACTACCAGGAAGCGCTGCCCATCATGAAAAAGCAGCTCGGAGAGGGCCATTCCGAATACGCCCGTTACCTGCACAACCTAGGGTTTATGTATGCCGATTGGGGCCGCCTATCCGAAGCAGAAGCCCTGCTTGCCGAAGCCAAGGAGATCAGGGCGGAAGCGCTGGGCGAGACCCACCCCGACTACGCCTCCAGCCTGGTAGAAACCGGGCGGCTGCTCTTTCGCATCAACGACCTCGGCCGGGCAGAAGAGCACTTCCGCCAGGCGGCCGGCATTTACGAGCAAGCCTACGGCGAAAAACATCCGCATTTTGCTACCTGCCTCGACGAGCAGGGCCAGGTGCATGCCGCGCGCAGTGAATGGGAAAAATCAGAAAATTGCTACCAGCGCGCCCGGCGACTATTTCGGGAGATTTACGGAGCGCGCCATCGGGACTACGCCAAGGTGCTCAACCACCTCGGGCTATTGTACTGGCGGTGGGAAAAGCCGGAGCAGGCCCGCCCCTGTCTGGAGCAGGCGCTGCAACTTAGGGAGGAAATCTACGGAACCGATGCAGAAAGCTACGCCGTAAGCCTCAACAACCTGGCCGTATTTCTTGGCGACAACGGAGCAGCCAACCAGGCAGCGCACTACCTCAAAGGCGCGATCGCCGTATGGAGGAAGCGGCTGGGAGACAACCACTCCAACCTGTCCAGAGCACTGAGCAACCTGGCGATAATTTACCTGGAAATGGGCCGGCTGAAAGAAGCCCGGCCTCTTCTCATGGAAGCCCTGCAGATAGATGAGCATCTGTTACAGCAGGCATTTTCCATCAGTTCCCAGCGGCAGGCCCTTTTGACGCTCGAAGCCCTGGACTCCAACTTTGACCTGTTCCTCTCCGCCTTCCGCCACCACTATCAGGAAGACGCCGGGATGGTGGAAGCCGCCCTCCAACTGGTGTTCCAGCGCAAGCAAGTACTACAGGATTACCTTGCCCGGCAGCGGCAGCATGCTTATGACGGCCACAATCCCGAATTACATTCCAAAGTAGAACGCCTTAACGAACTGCGGCAGCAGTCCAGCCAACTAGCCCTGAGCCGCCAGTCCGAAGAAAAAGCAGCTCAGCAGGCCTGGTTAAAAAATCAAATTGGCGAGCTGGAAGCCGCCCTGGCCCGGCCGATACCTAGCCTGTCCGCCCAGCAACAACAACCAACAGCAACCTTTGCCGATGTAGCCGCAGCGTTGCCAGAAGGAGCAGTCCTGGTCGAATTCGTATACTTTACAGACCTGCTAATACATAAGGAGGTTGAAAAACAAAAACGGCCCGAGGGAGGCCTTACCGGCTATTTCGCCTTCACCCTTTCCGCCACCTCCGCACCCCAAGCCTTCGACCTCGGCAGCGCCATCACGATGGACAACCAAATTCAGCAACTGCGGCAGGCCGTCGCCGGCCCCAATAGCCGGGGCATTAGTTTGCACACGGCGGAGGCAGGGCTCCAAACCGAAGCATTTCGGCGGCTGGCCCCCATCTGGGCCTCCCTTCCCGAGGGCAGCCACCTCATTCTGTCACCCGATCACGGCCTGGCGCTGTTTCCCTTCGAGATGACCCCCTACGGAGAGAAAGGGATTCTGCTCGATCATTTCCCTATCAGTTACGTCAATACCGGACGGGGCCTGTTGCGCCGCACACCGGGCGCTCCATCAGCACCGGGCGCCCCGCTGATCCTGGCCGATCCCGATTACGGGCATATCCAGGAGGAGGCGTCTCATCCTAACCGGGCGCCCCGCAGCACAACCAGCCGGGAAGTCCTGCGTTCCCAGGGCTACTTCCGCCAGTTGCCCGGCGCCCGGCAGGAAGCCCGGATGATAGGCGAGTTACTTGGAGTGGCGCCTCACTTAGGCCAGGAAGCCACTAAAGGGCGCCTCCTGCAGTGCTATTCTCCCCGCATTCTCCACCTGGCCACCCATGGGTTTTTCATTCCAGCCACCCCTGACAGAGCCGAGCCCTCAGCCATACCCGCCTTCAGCCGGATACCCACCGAGAACCCCTTACTGCGCTCAGGCCTTGCTTTTGCCGGCGCCAACCGCTGGCTACGAGGAGAAGCCAACCCGGCCGGCGGCGAAGACGGCATCCTTACCGCGGAGGAAGTCACCACTCTTCACCTGCAAGGCACGGAGCTGGTGGTGCTCTCCGCCTGTCAGAGCGGCTTGGGCGACATCCGGCGCGGCGAGGGCGTATTCGGATTGCGGCGGGCGTTCACCTTTGCCGGCGCCCGGCGTCTGCTCATCAGCCTGTGGCCGGTGGATGACGAACCCACGAAGCAGTTTATGGCCAACTTTTATGGCCTGCTGCTGGAAGGCCTATCCTTTGTGGAGGCCCTTCGCCGGGCACGCCTGCAAATCCGGGAACAATACCCGGATCCGCGAGTATGGGCGGCCTTTATTGGGGTCGGGGATCCTGGCCCCGTAGGGCCCCTTTGATGTTCAGGAAGATATTTCTGATGAATCGGGAGGGGAAGGTGATGCCATAAAGAAACTCTTCGGTAGCTGGAAATCGGATGAGAGTGGTACAGGCCTCCTCGGGGATGTCCAGCGTGCCGAAGTAGGCCATTTTTTTGGAGTCCCAGTCCGATAATTGGGGATCTGCGAAGCCTTTTGCGGGAAGGGTAGGAGGGAGGAGCTGGCTGATTCCCAGTTCGTGCAGAGTGCCATCATCCGGCAGTATGGGCGGGCATTTTATGAAAAGCTGGAGGTGAAGTAGGCTGCTTTTGAGGGGCGAGCTACTATCTGATGAGGATAATTGTATTGAGAAGACAGGAGCTTTCTTTGGGTTCTTGGCTTTTTTGTTTGTGGGGAGGGGGAGTGCAAAAAAAGGGTTGGTATTAATGGACTTTATTCCTAGGACTTATGTTAAGGCACCTTGAGAAGTGTTCGTCATGGCTGTATTCCTGCGATTAAAGGAAAAGTCAATGCAGCAAAAGAACGATAATTGGGCCAAAACCGTTATCTTTAAGTTAAACAAATCAGTAGTTTGATGAGCGTAGCAGAATTGAAGAATAACTTACACCGGATGGTAGTGGAAACTGAAGATCCGGAAATCCTGGCGCAAATAGCTGCCCTCTTTGCCTCCCTGCTGGGGGAAGCGGATTGGTGGGATACCTTGTCGAATGAAGAGAAAGAAAGGATTGAGCAGGGGAAGGCGGATGCTGACGCTGGCCGGACAGTTCCCTACGCTCAGATCAAGGAAAAAGCAAAAGGCATTTTGGGCAACCGATAGCTTAATAGCGCTCAATGATCAAAGTAGAATTCACCAAGACGGCAGAAGAGGACTATCTCACCCTCCTGGATGATATTTCCAGGCGTTCTGTGGATGAAGCCTTAAAACTGGATGCCAAAATGGATGCTTTGATAGAAAACCTCCAAAGATTTAAGCATCTGTGCCCACCTTCCAAAAAATTCCCAAAGTTCCGCCGCTGCGTACTCACCCGCAATATTTCTTTGGTATATGAGGCAGGGCAGCAGTCCGTTACCATTATTTCCATTTTTGATTCCCGGTCGGGAAATCCTTTCTCATAAGATTCACCCAAACCGCCGTTAAAATGGCTTGCCCGCCGCCTGCCAGGCCCAATTTTGCGTGTCCATCGGAAGGTATGATATTTCCTGTACCGAAATTGAAGGGATTCGAAGCCTTATTCCATTGAAAGGTTCGATTTTTTGCACTCCGCTCACCAGTCCAAAAAACCAAACCACAACGTTTTTCTGCACCCGGTGCGGCTCTAAAAGGCAGAAACTTGTCTGATCTGCGCTCGCCTCGAGCTGTAGCTCGTATGCAGTTTTTGCTTAGAGATGCTATGTTAGCCTTCATCCACAGAAAATTGCTTTAAGGTCATCTTTGCTCTCCAAGGCCTGATACCGACTTTGCCATATATGTCCTTGGGGCGATCGGCGGAGAACACAAGATGGTTATCCATAAATAGATCAATTTTGTCGAGATGGACTTTGATCACTACATCATATAGGCGGTTCTGTTGGATTTCAAATGTTGCATACTCTGAAAGGTGATTGAAGTCCCGAAAACTATCCCCTTGTTGGAAGCCCACAGCTTCAAGGACAATCAAATCACTAAAGAAAAGGAGGTTATAGTAGCATCTTTTTTCTACGGCATTATCTGTTGCCGACTCCTTCCAACCGAGTATGAAGCCTGCGTTGAAGGGATAGGGATGGTTGACGAAATCAAAACCAACTTTGGCAAAGATGGTAAAATCATCGCTGCCATAGTATTGCTGAGAGAGAAGGTACCTTTCTACGCCCTCGCCACTGATCATATCTTCGTCTTGTATAATCTCCCATGGGCCTATCATCTCCATGCTTTTCCATTGGGCCCTGGCCGCTTTGCCGGATTTTCCTGATATATCCTGGCTGTTATCCCTAAGTATCAACTGCCTGATTTCCTTTTTTTGGGCATCGGAGCGTTCGAGGCTGTTTTCAAAGTACAGATCCTTTTCTTTTAGCTCTTCGAGCATTTCATCCAAATAAGCAAGTAATTCTATATGGTTTCTGGTTAGAGATAAATCTGCTCGCAAACGACTGATAGAGGGCTGACTGAAGCCGCGTATCAACTTTCTGTTCTTGATCCAGTATGCAATTTCCTTCTGATAGATCCCATGTTCTTGCAGAAGGAAGAATTGATTTTTCAAGCGTTTTAGTAGGTCATCAGCTATTGGCATACCGTTGGTTTGTTTTGGATATGCATACGGTATTCACCAGGTATTCAGATATGCTTGGTTGGCAAACCATATGCGCTGATCTTGCAGGCAATTCAAAAAAATCATCTATCCAAAACAAAGATACCATGAAAGGAGAAAATTTTTGCAATCTACACGAATGGGAAAAGTTGACGAAGATAGGCCCCTGGGCATTTGTCCTTCCCGGCCATTATTTCCAGTCGGCTGGAGCCCATCGCTATTTACTATCTAAGTATGTGTACGGCTCATCCCCATTTACTATTAATGCCAACGTACAATTCAGCTTGAATTCCAATATTAACAGTTTTGGAGTCCAGCCAATCAATGCTGGTTTTGTATTGGGTTGGAAGATGCAAGGGAACAATTTTAGCTATTACCATCTGTTGATAACTGGCTCGCGTTTGATGCTGGAACGAGTAGGGGGCTCTGGAGGAAATCATGCTGCCGATTTTATCCATTTGGATTATGGCGCCCCTTTTTTCATCAGTGACAAGCAATCTCATGAATTTAGCATTCATGTACTGGAAAACAGCATTGAGGTGGCCGTTGACAATCGGTTTCAATACCAGTTCAGTAGGCCTATTGACCTGGTAGGGATGGTGGGGCTGCGCCCTTGGAGGAGTCGAATGCGATGCAATCGATTCGAAGTAGTGGAGAAGGAATATGCTTCTTTTTCCCGGAGTTGGAACACTTTCCGCAATTGTTGAGAAGCCCGCTGACGCCTTTGCTGACGTTTCAGTTGGATTTTTGAGCCCCAAAAAACAGTTATGTGAAAATGACGCCAATAGTTGTATGGATTTCAGCATGGTCAAGACTGTTCAACCTTAGGCGGATGGCTAGGTCTATCTTTACCGCTTATTCTTTGGGCCGCTTTTTTATCTCTGGAAATTAGATAGCTTAAAGATTCTTTATTCGGCAAAGGTTATTATATTTAGATAAATATTTTCCAAAATGGAGTTTGCCTGGTTTTTTATATGAACCAGTAAAAAAATAATGAAAACAGGTAGAGAAATATTGATCAGATCACAAGGAAAAAGGGAGCGGCTGCTCATCGAATCGGAATATTTACGGAAGAAAGAATCCTTGGTGGAGAATAATGAGATCAAAGAACTGATACATAAGGAACACTCGGCCATAAACGTTCAAATTCGGCAATTGGAAACTCAGCTCAGGAGTTTTGGGCTACCCTTATTCGAAAAACAAGTAGCGGTTATATTCGAAGAGGTCCATAAAGAACTTAATGCCATCGATTCGCCGGTTCAATTATTGGAATGGATAAAAGCGCGCGTTCCGTCAGAATGTCAACAGCAAATAAGAAAAGCCTATCAAAATAACCAGAATATCAGTTCCAGAATTGCCGGCAAATGGGTGGGGCAATTTATCAGTGAAGGCAATCATTACGATAGCGGGGAATTTTGCATCGGTATCTGTCAGGTAGGCAACAAGGTTTTTGGTTATGGCTCGTTTTTGAATAGTTTGTATACCAAGGTTTATTTGAAGGGACTGGCTGATGAAGATGAGATAACTATTGAAGTGTTGAGTGAAAATGTCCGGATGCGAAGCTTCTTCAGCGGCCATATTGAAGAGGAAGCCGGGAAAGTTAAAATATCCGGAAATTACCGGGTAGAGAACGGATTTGATCAGGGAAGGATAGAATCTATAGTTGAGAAAGGGGTAAGTACGCTGAGTAATAAAGGGGAAAAACTGGTCTTGTTTGCGGAATTGAAAAAAATGATCGCCTCCGGTGATTCCCAGGAAATAAGCCAGGTGCTTGCAAAGCTGGAGGAACCCAATTATGAAAACGAAATTATTATCCAATCCAAAAGAATAAACAGCTTATACCAACGGGAAAGGATGGGGATCTTGTCCTATTCGGAATTTCAGTTAGAGGAAACCAAGATCGTGCACGACGTACTCAACATGATTTCCGATATAGAATCTAATTATTGAACAGCCTTTTGAAGCATGAGTGATACCTTGACCCTAACGATACAGATAATACCTTCCGGCGAGGAGTTGGAGGTGCAATTGTCAGCACATACTACCGCTACCGAACTCATCGGGGAGTTGATCAACAATGGTGTAGTACCTAAAACAGATCTCAATGGGAGCCTTATTACCTATGAATTGGTTCAGCAACGGAACGGAGAAGCCATCTCCGGTAACAAAAGCTTTCTTGACCTTGGGGTGCAGCAGGGAATATTGCTCTGCAGGCCAAAGTTGGAACCCGACAAAAAAAGGGATGTTCCCGAACCATCAAGTATAGGTGATATTAATGTAATCATTAAAATAATGCCTGGGGGTGAGGAAATTGAGGTGGCACTCTCGATTTTCTCAACCGGAGCTGAAATCATCGAAGCACTCATCCGAAACGAACGGATACCCCGTACCGAAGGAGAAGGTAATCCATATGTGTACAGCTTACGATCAGAGGAAGGGGCCTTGAAAATAAAGGAAAATGCTTCATTATCCGAACTAGGCATCAGGGATGGAGCGGTCATTTGGTGTATCCCTGAATTGATTAATGGAAGTGGGATTAGGAAAGGATTAGCACCCTCCAAGGAAGACCATCTCATGGTGGTCATCAGAATGATGCCCAGCGGCGTTGAAGTTGAGGTAGAAGTGCCGGCCTCCGCCACCGGCGCTGAAATTATTAAAGCACTAATCCTGGACGATCTGATGCCCCGGACTGATCAGCAGGGGAATCCACAGCTGTACAAGTTAACTAGTTCTTTTTCCAACAAGGAGATCGAAGACCGTACTTCCCTGGCGGCCTCAGGCATCCAGAATGGAGAGATCCTCTATTGCAGTCCAGACATACGCGCCGGGGGTTCTCCCGGCAACCTGATTTACCAGCTACCGTCCGTCCTCAAGTTGGGAGAAAAGGCCACCTGCCAGGTTCGCATCTCGCGGGAGGGCCTACAGGAATTACTCCTGTGGGAAGGGCTTGATCCAAATGCAAAGATGAACAAGATCGAGATCAACGACGTCATGGAAGTGACGCTGGAGGAGAACGCCCTGCACGAATTGCTGAAAATACGGAGCCTCAACCGGACCGAGCAGATCATCAGCGATGATTCCTATTCCGTATGGAATTTCGATCTGTACCCGGAGACAAAAAAGCCCGGTTTTACCGCCCTTCTGCTCCGCGTTACCATGGTCGAAATGCTCGAAGGCTACGGGGAGCGGAAAAAGGACGTCTTTCTGCTGAACCACGAAGTGGAGATCACGCATGGCCATTCACAAAACGACCGGGAATTTATCCACGATTTCCGGCAGGTCTACGAGTGGACGGAACGGTTCCGGCAGGAGATCTACGATTTCATCCGCGACAACCACACCGGCCGGGCGCTGTCCAAACTAGCCAATTTCTACCAGCAATGCGACCGCGACGTGTTCCACTCCGTCCTGCTGCTCCAGGCTCAATGGAACGAAGGCCGCAACCAACACCTGACGAACCGGATCATGGACAACGAATGGTATACGGTGCAGGCCCGGGTGAATATGGGGATACTGGAGTTGGTCAAGGATATCGAGGCCCATATCGCCGACCAGGCCTGGAATGGGGCGGGGAATGGGTCTTTGTTGGAGCGGATGATTGGGCGTGTGCGGGCGGGGGTGACGGGAGCGTGAAGCTACGCCTTTTTGCATTCACAGCAAACGAAAATAACCACGAAGGATTAAAATAGAAACAACCCATTCATGAGCAACAAATCAGGCTCCTCCGAACAAACCATCAGTCTGCCTAAAGGCGGTGGAGAACTCAAAGGATTAGGTGAATCGTTTTCACCGGACCTACATACAGGTACTGGGAATTTTAGCGTCCCCATCAGTTTACCTACTGGACGAAATAGCTTTCAACCAGAGATTGGATTAGTCTATAGTACCGGAAACAGCAACAGTTGTTTTGGACTAGGATGGCAGTTGAATATTCCCGGAGTTAGTAGAAAGACCTCTAAAGGGATTCCTCGATATCTTGATAGTTTGGAAGAAAAACAGCAAGACACTTTTTTGCTCTCTGGTGCAGAAGACCTTGTTCCCGTCGCAGTTGATGCAGCTAGTAAATGGACTCAGTATCGTCCTCGAACGGAAGGACTCTTTGCCCTTATCAAAAGATTTAAAGATAGTGAAAACGATTATTGGGAAGTCAAAAGTAAAAATGGGTTAACAAGTTTTTACAACTTACCGAACCTGTTAGCAGAAGATGCGACCATCAATTTTGACCCTAAAAGGTCTAATAATATTTTTGATTGGAAATTGGCGGAGACTCGCGACCCTTTTAATAATAAAATCAAGTATCAATATCTAAGAGATCAACAACAAACGGATACCCGACATTGGAATCAGCTGTATGTAGAAAAAATTCAATACCTCGATTACCAGTTGGAAAATGGAGAAGAGCATTTTCTTGTTTCTATAATTTTTGAATATGATGATGTTCGGCCGGATGCTTTTTCTGTGTACACTTCCGGCTATGAAATTCGTACGGAGAAACGTTGCCGTAGAATTTCGATTCAAACTCATCCCACTCCTGAGACAACCTTATTAGTTCGCACTTACGATTTTGAATACGAGCAAGCGCCTTACAGCCAAATTTCTTTATTAAAAAAAGTCCAGGTCACAGGGCATCAAGATGAGGAAACAGAACAATTACCGCCACTTGAATTTTTTTATACGCCTTTCGAAACCAATAATAATCAATTCCAACCTGTAGGAGGTAAAGATTTTCTCAAACAATCTCTTTCCCATCCAGATACAGAACTCATTGATTTATTTGGCAATGGGTTGCCTGACATCATCCAAATGAACGGAGTGGTTCGGTATTGGAAAAATTTAGGCAATGGCGAGTTCGATATGCCTCGATTAATGAACGAAGCTCCTGCCGGTATTCAACTAGCCGATCCTAATGTCCAATTTATGGATATGAATGGCGAAGGCAAAGCAGATTTAGTCATTCAAAACAATACATTTTCAGGATATTATCCGACTCAGTTTAATGGTCAATTTGATAAACGTTCCTTTCAAAAATTAGAGACTGCACCTACGTTTAGTCTACAAGATCCGGAAGTAAAATTAGTTGACCTCAATGGTGATGGCATCACGGATATCTTACGATCAGGGAGCAGAATGGAATATTATTTTAACGATCCATTGGAAGGTTGGAATGACTTGATAGTAAAAAACCGCCAAGGATTAGATGATTTTCCCAATGTAAATTTATCCGACCCGAGAGTTCGCATGGCGGATATGTCAGGCGATAATATGCAGGACATTATTCTTATTCATAAAAATTCGGTGGCCTATTGGCCCAATATGGGGTACGGCAAATGGGGCAAAAAAATCCAAATGAGAAATGCTCCCCGACTTCCTCTGAACTATGATCCCAAAAGATTATTGATAGGCGATATAGCCGGTGACGGGCCTCACGATATCATTTACATTGATAATCGAAAAATTGAAGTTTGGATTAATCAAAACGGAAATAGCTTTAGTGATAAAATTACCATCGAAGGAACACCGCCTGTTACTGATATGGATGCGGTACGATTGGTTGATCTTTACGGAACGGGAGTAAGCGGTATTCTTTGGACTTCAGATCAAAAAACACTTGGACGGCCACATTACTTTTTCCTCGATTTTACGAATGGGATCAAGCCTTTGGTTTTGAGCGAAATGAATAACCATATGGGCGCCATCACTAAAGTGAAATATCAACCTTCTACGCTTTACTACCTCCAGGATGAAAAACAAAAAGCGACTCGTTGGAAAACGCAACTGCCATTTCCTGTTCAGGTTGTAGCTACCGTGGAAGTGATCGATGAGATCAGCAAAAACAAACTGGTTACGGAATACAATTACCGACATGGTTACTGGGATGGCGCAGAACGAGAGTATCGTGGATTTGGTAGAGTAGAACAAATTGATACCCAAACTTTTGAAGTGTATCAAGAAAAGGGATTACATGGGGAAGATTGGAACTTCCAAAATGTTGCAGAAAAATTCTATACACCAGCGACAAAAACGATTACCTGGTTTCATCAAGGCCCAGTTGGGGAAGGGGAAGGAAATTGGGACGTTTGTGATTTTACAAAAGAATATTGGCAAGGAGATGAAAACCAATTAGAGCGTTTTTCAGACTTGGATGATTTTTTAAAACAATTACCTAAAAGGAGAGAACGAAGAGATGCTTTACGCACCTTGCGAGGAAGTGTTTTAAGGTCTGAGATGTATGCTTTAGATGGGAAATCGGATGCCCCTTATACCGTTTCTGAATCTGTTTTTTCGATTCGTCAGGAAGGTCAATCTTTGATTCCACTTAAAGGAATGTCAGGCGCTATTTTTATGCCTTTGGCCAATGCGCAACGCAGCACTCAATGGGAAAGAGGCAATGATCCAATGACTCAATTTAGCTTTACAAAAGACTATGACGAATATGGCCAGCCTCGACAGCAGATAGCGATTGCATGCCCTCGTGGTTGGAAAAACTTAGAAGACAGTATTTCGGAAAGTACTCCGTTTTTATCGACTTTTGGGAAAACCGCTTTTATAAATTCACCGACGGATGATGTTTACATCATAGGCAGGACAAGTCAAAGTAGCTCCTATGAAATCAAACATCAAGGAGACCAAAAACTGGAAGACATTCTAGCTGCTGTTGAAATACCAGATCGCTTAGAATTGTTAGCGCAGTCGTTTACCTATTATGATGGTGATGCATTTGATGGATTACCTTTAGGCGAAATTGGAAGATTTGGAGTACCTGTTCGGTCGGTAAGTTTAATCATTACTGAAGAAATCTTACAGCGTGTTTGGAGAGATCCAAACGGGGCTGCTGCGGACTTACCCCCTTATTTGAATCCAAACTCATCGCTCAACTGGCCTGAAGAATACCCTGACACGTTCAAAGATAATATGCCCAATTTAGCAGGTTATCAATTTTATGATGGGAGTACTGAACACCACCGAGGCTATTGGGCAAGCAGCAGTTCCAAATTTGATTTTCAAGATGAAAATGTAGTTTCAAAAAAAGGTTTACCCCTTGCTCAAAAAGATGCTTTGGGTAGAGTGGCCACTATTGAATATGATAACTATCATTTTTTACCGGTCAAATCTATTGACCCGATTGGCTTAGTCGTAGAAGCAAAAAATGACTATCGGCTTTTCCAAGCTTACTGGTCAATGGATCCAAATGGGAATACTGGGTTTGTTAAATTTTCACCGCTGGGATTTGTTCGGGAAACTTTTGTCTTGGGAAAAGAAAATGTAGCTGAAGGCGATGGATTAAATATAGAGGATATCAATGCTGTTTCCAGTAGTAGGAATGAATATGATTGGTTGGCTTGGATGGAACGACGACAACCTGTTTCTGTAAAATCGACCGTAAGGGAACATCATCTGTATGAAGCAAACGTACCAGAAGATGAAAAAAATGATACCATTACTTCCGTTGAATTTTCAGACGGATTTGGTCGTATCATCCAATCACGGGCTCAGGCTGCCGATGTTTTGTTTGGAGATGAATTGTTGGGAAACGAAGTTTTGCCAGAGGCTCAAGAGGAGGGAAATAGCCGCCATCCTTTTAGTGGGAAAATGCGGACAGGCGACCTAGTCAATGTAGTCGTCAGCGGTTGGCAAATTTATGACAACAAAGGACAGGTTGTACAAAAATACGAACCGTTTTTCTCCAGAGGATTTGAGTATGCAGATCTGTCGGATCATTTGATCGGGCAAAAAGTTGAACAATTCTATGACCCCTTGGGTAGGGTAGTGAAGACTTGTAATCCTGATGGCTCGGAGCAACGAGTAGTTTTTGGTATTCCTGAAAACTTAGATACGCCCGAAATTTTTACCCCTACTCCGTGGGAAGCCTATACCTACGATGAAAACGATAACGCTACTCGAACGAATTTGGAATCGCAGGTTAACAGTAGCCATTGGAATACCCCTTCCTCCGCCGAGATAGATCCGCTTGGCAGAACAATCAAAACCGTTGCTCGCAATGGTCAAACAGCGGAGGATGAAATCGTTACCCTTTCTACTTACGATATCCGGGGAAATCTATTGACGGTAACAGATGCGCTGGGACGATTAGCTTTTCAATACTTTTACGATTTGACTTTTGATAAAGAAAACGGCTCGCAAGTATGGCGGACAGAAAGTATTGATGCCGGCATACAAAAAATCATTTTCAATGTACTAGGATTACCGATTGAAAGCCGGGATTCAAAAGGCGCTATTGGTTTAAGTGAATATGATTCGCTCAATCGTCCAATTCGGATATGGGCCAGAGATAAGGAAAGTTTACCCATTACTCAAAGGCAAAAACTAATCTATGGGGATACCTTAGCTTCAAGTATAGAAGAGCAAAAAGCTAAGAATAGCTTAGGTCAGCTTTACCAACATTTCGACGAAGCAGGACTTGTTCAGGTAGATGCTTATGACTTCAAAGGTAATCCATTGAACAGTAGCCGTCGAGTCATTAAAACTTCTGTTTTGACGGACTTGGTTGGAAACGCTGAATTCCAACATTTTCAAATCAATTGGGAAGTTATGCCCCTTGATGAAGTGTTAGAATCTTCAACTTATGAAACGAACACCATCTTTGATGCACTTAATCGGCCAACCAAAATATGGTATCCAGAAGACGTAAACGGTGAGCGAAAAGAAGTAACCGCTAACTACAATCGAGCAGGTGCGTTAGAAAAAATAAATCTCTACGATCCCGGGCAAGGTGGAATTAAAGAGATCGGTGTCCAACACATTGCTTACAATGCTAAAGGGCAACGGACTTTAATTGCTTACTGCAATGGTTTGATGACCCGTTATGCTTATGATGACCAACGATTTTGGCTCAAAAGATTGCGTACTGAAAAATTCACGAACAACGAATCTGCCCCCTTTGAGTTTACCCCGGATGGAGGGGTACTACAAGACATGGGTTATGAATATGATTTGGTAGGAAATATCACTCGCATCAAAGAAAGAAGTCCCAGTACAGGAATCCAAAATTCTGCTTTAGGTGAACATGCCCTGAATCGGGATTTTGATTACGACCCTATTTATCGACTGCTTTCAGCAACAGGCCGGGAGCATATACAAAGAACACCAAATGGGAATGAACCCTGGAAACAGGAAATCAATCCAACGCATTCCAGTTCTGTTACGAATCCTGCCACCCGATTCTACACTCGAAAATATCAATACGATAAGGTAGGAAATATGCTTGAAATAAAGCATAGTACACCAGATAGTACCGCCAATTTTACACGTACTTTCTCTCTGAAAAATATAAACGCCCAACCTTATAACAATCAACTTGCAAATTATGAGCAAGGCGGACTTATACATCAATTGGCATACGATGTAAATGGAAACCTCATTCAGGAAGCGACTTCTCGCCATTATTTTTGGAATCATAGCAATGCGATGCACAGCTTCCGAATCCAAGCAAATGAAGAAGCTACTCCTTCATTGGAAGCTCGATATTTATATGACTCAAGTGGCGAGCGGGTGAAAAAAATAGTCTGGCACCAAGGTGGAAAAGTGACGAGCACCACCTACCTGGGAGGTGTATTTGAATATCATACGGAAGGGACGATCACTAACCTTACGGAAAAAGAAAACAATACTCTACACCTGATGGATAACCAAAGCAGAATCATACTGTTTCGGGTAGGCGATGCTTTTGAAAGTCAGGATAACAGTCCGGTCATTCAGTATCAATTAGGTGATCATTTGGGAAATGTACAAGTAGTGGCCAAATCATCTGGAGGGGCTTATAGCCGGGAGGAACATTATCCTTATGGAGGAACAAGTTTGGGAAGCTACGCTCAGAAGCGGTATCGGTTTACAGGTAAGGAACGGGATGAGGAAAGTGGCTTGCATTATCATTCGGCGAGGTATTATGCGCCTTGGATGTGGAAGTGGGTGAGTGCTGATCCAATTGGATTGGAGGGGGGGATGAATGTATTTACTTATTGCAAGAGTAATCCTTTAAAATTTACTGACCTAAAGGGAATGGATATAGATAAAGGAATTGACTTTGAAAAGAGCTTAAATGAATTCCGAGAAGAAGAAGGATCAACCCAAACGGTAATCCATGAAAAAATACATAATACGGAGTTTATCACAACAATTTATAGTAATCCCAAAACAGGTTTTATTAAACAAACTCATCAATACAGGCTGTGGAACCTAGATGCAATAAAACGAGGACATGGGCAATGGGAAAATACGACTAATGATGGCTACTGGCAATTAAAAAACAGGGCACTAGAACTCGCGGGGATTTATTCCGACCCCATAAAGAAAGCTATGTATGACAAAGCTTGGAAGAGGATAGAAAGTGCTAAAAATGGAGTTGAATTTCTTGGATGGGGAATGATTGCAATAGTAACCATAGTATCGGCACCAGCAGCTATTCCTCTTATAAAATCAGCTGGCGGGGCTGCGGTCAATGCAGGAAGAGCTACTGGCGGGGCTGCGGTCAATGCAGGAAGAGCTACTGGCGGGGCTGTGGTCAATGCAGGAAGAGCTACTGGCGGGGCTGCGGTCAATGCAGGAAGAGCCGCTGGCAGGGCTGCGGTCAATGCAGGAAGAGCCGCTGGCGGGGCTGGAAAAGCTGCCTTCCTTCACACGAGTATAGCTACCCATCAGGCAGGAACAGCTATTATTCAGGTAGGAAAAAATGCCATCCTTGACGCGAGTATAGCTTATTGGACGAAACCCGCAGTTGCCGCGGCAGTACACGTTGTTTATGAGGCGGTAAAGCCACCAGGAGCTCCAGGCTTGTCAAGGCCTGCTGTTAGTAAGATAATGAGAAAATTGGGTGATGATGGAATAAATGCATCGATAGAAATTACTTCCAACGTTGTGCCATTCCTGTACAATGAAGTTAAACGCCTTACTGACGGTTATAAATATTAACAGTAAAAAAGACCACATAAACTATATCACCAAACCACCATGACTAAAAAGACCATCCGAGACTACATCGCCCAAGGCCACATGGAAGAACCCAATTGAGCACACAAAAACTCAATAATTCTCAAAGTTTAGTCAACAGAAAAACCTTAACCATGCAAAAACACCAACTCAAAGACCAGGACTATTTAGATCTCTGGAAATACACCAGCGAAGATACCGCCAAGATCAAGGATAAACTGTGGACGATAGCATCCTGGCTATATGCGCTGATGAGTGGACTCCTTGGCTTCGTTGTAAAATACAGTTTAGAATCCAACGCTGATATCTTTTTTTCTATAGCCACAACGGCAGCAGGGATGGGCTTGAGTTACTATACCTATATTATGATACAAGAATATGGCAAGCATGTCCGCAACGGCTGGAAAGTAGTCCGGAAAATTCAAGACAAATTTGAGGGCTTTGGTGATTTGTGGAAAGATAATAATAAGGACGAAGTACCATTCCCGGCTTTTGCAACGCGTCTTATGATTTTGGCCTTGGGTTACGGGCTGGGATTTTTTTTGGCTTTAGTTTATGCAGTTTTTAAATCAACAATATGATGCAGGTACAAGATTTTTTCACCAAAGACTTTGAGTTTAAAATTCGCCGTCTGATTGACTATTAGGATCAGAGGTGGAATATCAAACCTTCAATACAACTGATATGAATAAGCAATCACTAAAAGACCTCATAAATAAAGACCATCTAGAAGAGGCGATAAATGCACTTTTGGAAATTACCAAGAATGATCCGCATTTATCTGATCAAGTCAGTCTGATCTCCGGAAGTTATCAAAGCTTAAAAGGGCAGATTCGAACAGGTCAACTTACTTACCAAGAACAATCTGAAAAAAAGGCGAAGATTGGAGGAAGTTTGCTTAGCATCCTCAAAGACTTGCCTGATGAGGATTACGAGGTAACTACAAGTCCACCGCCAAAACCAAGTACTCCAGTACGGGCGATAACTACCCAACAATCCCCTTACTTGAGGATAACCTTGATGGCTGTAGCCGTTTTAGCGGCGGGCTTATTGATTTGGTGGATGATGCAAGTACCACCAGTATCAAATGAACCAAATGGTGGGGAAGCGGATAATAATTCCGAGATAATAATAGACCCTACACCACCCAAACCTAATCCAGTTGTGGTAGAACCTATCTCTCCAATTTTCTACGGCCAATGGAAAAACAAAAATCCCAATGCTACTACGATGATAGAGCTGAATATCTCAAAAGATGATAATAATATGGTATGGGTAGAGTTGATTAGTTTCAGCAAAAGGCTTGGTAAATATTTAGCAACGGTGCAAAACAAGGAGCATCTGGTACTGCCCACCTTTGATTATCCACCTTATGCAACCTATACGGATGCGAATATTCATCTTAACGCTAATGGTTCCTTGGAAATGCGCTTTAATGCCACACTCCACGACCAAGACAATAGGGTAGTTTCTGTGACGGATAATTTTTCTAAATAATCGAGGGGAAAAAGCAATTACCCAAATTCTACAAGATCAAAAAAACATAGTAAATCTAAAACCTAAAATCATGAATAACGTAACCAAAATAGCCCTCAACCAGAGAATATCATTCTTGAAAAATAATAAAAGCAATGGCCTGCTTTCGCGTGGTATCTTAGATGGATCATCGGAAGAGTGTCTATCTGCAATAAGTCCACTAGCCTATTTGGCAGACCTCATTGACTATGCAGAAAAGCATATCAAAAAGGAGAACCAATGGATTACCCTTGCGGAAATCGAAGAATATTTCTATCAGCCCTTCGGGCAGATTCCGCTTAATTGTGAAGCACTAAAAGAAGAAATTACTCAAATCAGGATTTGTCTGGAAGTGCTGCGCCAACAATACCAGGAGGAAACAACTGATGATCATACCCAAAGTCAGGAAGACGAATACCTTCATCAGACCTATTCAACCTTATTGCTAAAGTGGAATACTTCGGTTGCTGAAATCCAACAGATCCAAAATGCCGACCCCGAAGCAAGGGAAATACTCGCAGGCCGCCTCGGTATCCATACCTCTCATTTGACTGACCTATGGAAAGGCGAAGGTGTACCTTCTGAAAACTGGCTGGAAGAAATATTTGGAATCAGAGATACTCATCAGGTTTCCTTTGATCCTATCCAACCATCTTTGGTGGAATGGAAGAAAGAACATTTACAAGCAACGGCAGATACTTTATTTTCAGTAGAAGAAGAGGAAGAAAAGACCAAATGGCTAACCGAGCAAATACAACGACTTGAAGAAAATCAATGTGAAATCGTTCGGGCAACAGAAGAGCAAACGCTACCTATTCTTCGAAGAGCATTTTTACCTACTCAAATTATTGCTAGAGCACATAGCAATAATTTATTGATTAATTGCTCCTATGATGCTGGTTTTCAAACGACGAGAGTGAGCCAAGCTATTGCGACTATCCAGCAGTTGATCCTATCTGTTCGAACAGGTTTATTAACGGATACGCACCCAGAATTGACTTTTCATGGAAATGAATTTACGGAAGAATGGAAATGGTTAGGTACGTATCAAACCTGGCGGGCGGCCATGACGATTTTTTTATATCCAGAGAATGTATTGGATCCGAGCTTGCGGCGAGACAATTCACCGGTACTGCAAAGCATCATTGAGCGCATGCGAAAAGAGCGAAACCTAAGCGAGAAAGCTGCCAATCAATACGTTCGGGAGTACGAAACCTATTTTAAAGATATTTGTGAATTAGAAGTAGAAGCAAGTTGCCAAACTGCATATACAGATCATCTTAGCTCATCTGTTTTATTTCAATTTGGTAAAGCCAATGAACAAATTTATTTTTCTACTTATGAAAACAAAAAGCAATCCTATTGGCTCAAAGTGCCTAACATTGAGGATTTTAGAGTGGCTGAAATAATTGCTGCTGTTCCTTTTAAAAATAATAAGCACGAAAGGAGGATCTGTCTTTTTTTTCAGCGGTTAGGCTCTTCTGAAACTGGTAGTTATACTCCAGGTTTGCTAATTGATCCGCCTAATGCACCAGAAGATCAAAACGATGGGGTATACACGAGGGTTCTATCAATGATAACTTACTCTTTGGATACCAAAGAATGGGCGGAAGCAAGCCTTGACCTACCATTGGAAAGTAATGAAAATAAGAAAGTCGTCGTCGAAAAAAGAACGAATGAGCTTATTGCGCCTCGGATATATGCTTTAGAAAATAAATTCGGTTACCCATCTCCCTACACTCAATCCAGCAAGTTGTATTTTAATGATTTGAACGAGGAGGGAACGGCATTAAAAATGAGTAACTGGAATTTTCTGTATCTAAATAGAGAAGATATTTTTCATGATGCTTTAAATATAGGACTTGCACGCTTATTAGTCACTAAACGACATGATAATCCATATGTATGGGTTTCTAATGTCTTAAAAGAAGGAGATGATTATAGATTAAAAAACCCAAAAGCTGCAACCAATAGCAGTGAAGCCAAGACTGCCTTCTTCTTCTCTAGCAACCATTTTTATTTAATTGCTAGAAGCCTTATCATTAATGGCATCCAAAAAATATATGCATACCCATTTACCATAGATAATTCCGACAAGCCCATCATCGATGGAGGTCTAGTAACATTAGAAATGGAAGTTGAAAAATTTTCCAACCATAGTGGAATTAGTGTTGAAGGAATCGGTACAGGGAACATATCGATGGCTAATAATAAAATGGGTACTCGCTTTGTATTTAAAACCCAGCAAAATAATACCGAGTTATATCAGCATGCTTTTATATACGAAAGTAATGATGAATTAAAATTTCATCGTCCGGTCAAAATCCTTCCAACTGGTGTGCATTTTCATCAGCTTCAATTAAATGATTCTGAGGAAAGGAGAAATCTAATCAGCACAGCCTTTTTGAATGACCTTATTGATTCAGAGTATACGCTCCGTTATTTGTGGGAAGCCTATTATTTTTTGCCGATGTATATAGCTATAAAGTTGCAAAGAAGCCACCAGTATTTAGCGGCAAAAGATTATTATAAGTTGGTTTATGATTACGGTTTGCCCAACGAAGAAAGAAAAATATTTCATGGCCTGACACACGAAGAATCATTGGATGAAAATTTCCAAAGAACCCAAAATTGGTTATTGGATCCGCTCAACCCACATTCCATTGCTGCTACTCGTCAAAACACTTATAGCCAATATACCATTTTGAGTATTGTCCGGTGTTTTTTGCAAGAGGCAGACGCCGCGTTTACAAGAGACACTATGGAAAGTTTAGCGCATGCCGGAAATTTATACCTGATGGCGTTGGAGCTACTGGAGTCTCAAAACCATGCGGAGGAACTCACCGCCGCGAATACTTTTAGAAACAATAGCCAGCCTTCGAATTTAGCAGAAATCTTAAACGCAAGAAATAAACTATTTGAAAATTCTTCTGCCGATGAAGAAGAGGCATCCGGAGAGAATATAAGGGCAAGGTCGTTCTATTTGATTGGAAATATATTGTTAAACTCTTTTGAGTTTTCGATTCCTGAAAATCCGGCGTGGCAACTATTGAAGCTCCATGCGGAGGTTAACTTGTTTAAAATAAATTCTGGAAGAAATATCGCAGGAGATGAGCGACCAGCTAGTTCCCTAGCCATCGTTAATCCTGTTGCTCAGGATGTGGTCAATTTGAATGGAAGTTCCATTAATCTTAATGCGAGCCCCATGGTATTTCGTCCTACCCCTTATCGTTATATCGCATTAATAGAACGAGCCAAGCAAATCACCAATTTAGCGCAACAAATAGAGTCTTCCTTTTTAAGTGCTTTGGAGAAATTAGACGCCGAGCAATTGAATTTATTAAATGCACAAAATGATTTGCAATTGTCCAAAGCTGGTATTCGGTTGCAGGATTTAAGAATGAATGAAGCCAATAGTGGATTGAAATTAACAGAGTTGCAAACACAGCGTTCTGAAGTTCAATGGAGCCATTTTCAAGGGTTATTAAATGAAGGATTACTAGGCTGGGAAGTAGCTGGTTTGGTTGCACAAGGCACGGCTGTAACTTTTGCAGGTATAGCCGCAGGTATTGATGGTATAAAACAAGTATTATCTTTTGGATTATGGGGAGATGGTCCAGAGAAAGTTGCTACCGCTGCATCCTATTTATCTAGTTTACTACAGACTAAGGCTTCCTACGAACGTCGTAAACAAGAGTGGGAGTTACAACGAAATCTCTCCAATCAAGATATTTTAATTGGAAACCAACAACAACACATCGCCCAAGATCAGGTCAATATAGTTGATCAAGAGCGAAGCATCGCAACACTTCGGTCTGATCAGGCTGAAACCATAGCCCAATTTTTATCCACCAAATTCACCAATGCCGAATTGTACGATTGGATGAGTGAAGTACTCGAAGGGGTCTATAGTTTTTTCCTACAACAAGCTACCGCTACGGCTCAATTAGCTGCCCAACAACTGGCTTTTGAAAGACAAGAACCTATTCCTTCTATTATTCTTTCAGACTACTGGGAAGCACCAAAGGATAATTTCACATCTTCTAATCTTTCTGAAAATGCACCTGATCGAAGAGGGCTTACCGGGTCTGCCCGATTGCTGCAAGACATCTATCAATTGGATCAATTTGCTTTGCAAACGGATCGCAGGAAATTGCAGATGACCAAAACGATTTCTTTGGCAAGTCTATCGCCGGTAGAGTTTCAACGATTTAGAGAAACTGGTGAAATGCCATTTTACACGCTTGGAGGAATGTTTGACAGAGATTTTCCTGGACATTATTTAAGGCTCATTAAGCGAGTTCGTGTTTCTGTAATTGCTTTAGCACCAGTAGTCGATGGAATTAAAGGAACCCTTTGGAGTAATGGCATCAGCAGAACGGTTCAATCCAACGGCGGATATTATTTCAATACCACAGAAATCAGACGCATGCCGGAATCTATTGCGTTGACTGGTGCATTGAATGCCACGGGTATTTTTGATTTTGAAGCGGCCGATCAAAGTAAGCTATTGCCTTTTGAGAGTATGGGCGTAGAAAATGCCTGGGAATTTCATTTACCTAAATCCTCCAACCTTTCTTTGGATTATAACTCCATAGCCGATGTTTTGATCACCTTTGATTATACCGCATTGCATAGTGAAATTTACAAACAGCAAGTTATCGAACAATCAGATAAAGTCTTTACCGCTGACAGAGTCTTTAGTTTCCGAAACGATTTCCCTGATCAATGGTATGATCTGCATCACCCCGAATTGGTAGAGGAAGCTATGCAAATGACAGTTCATTTTGATTTGCTTCGAGCAGATTTCCCGCCTAATCTTTCGAACGTAAAAGTGAAGCACATAACTTTGTATTTACCTCAAGATGATTATCCGGGGATGGCTATATCTTTAAATCGGAATGGAAACTCTTACCCTGCTAATAACCGAATGACTCCCAATGGGATAGTGAGTTCAAGACAGACTGATAATTGGCCAGAGCGTTGGCAGGATATGTTGGGTATTGCTCCTGAAGGGCAATGGACACTATCCTTTCCAAATAATGAAACGGTAAAACAATGGTTTAAAGAGGAAAGGTTTAAGGATATTTTGATATTGATTACTTACGAGGGAGCAGTGTCGGGTTGACCTTATTTCATTGGAGCAAATAGAGGCGTTAGTCCGGGTTTTCAAATTTCAACCCGGACCGCCCTTGCTGGCAGATATTGAACATTTTGTGGCACTATTTAATGGAATTTAACTCCTGAGAGTTAACTAGAACTAGACAAAATCCACCTCCAGAATCAAAAATATATGAGAAAATTTCAAATTACAATCAGTCTTCTAGCGATTTTATTGTTGAAACTTTCGGTTGTCCAGGCCCAAACCCAACCCGACTCCCTCTCCCTCGCCAAACAAGCTCAAGAAGAGCGAATGAAGAAAGAAGCCAAAGCCTTTGGGGAAGGATTATTCAGTAGCCGCCAACCAACCCTTGACACATTAAACAATGATAGCTTACAAGTAGCCCAGGTGAATTCACTTTACAAAAGAATTGTAAAAATGGAGCGGATACAGGATGACACCGAAAAGCAAGGCACTATCGTGCTGAATATCTGTATTGACCAAGATGGTAAAGTTACTTCGACCGAATATTCAGCCAAAGGCTCCACCACTCGTGATGAATACCTGCTAAAGCTCGCTATCGAAAACGTGCAAAAATGGGAGTTTTCCAAAGGTGAGGCAGAAGAGGAATGCGGAACCATGACTTTCAATTTCAGGTTACAGTGAAATACAGGTTATTAAGTCAAATTTGAGTATTCCTTTTTTACAAGATTACCACTAACGACTAATAACTTTTAAACAATCTTCCATAAATGGCTATTCAAATCCATACTGCATCTCTTCCCGGCGATTTAGCTTTCGACTTGCTGATGTTAGAGGGAGGCCGATTTATGATGGGCAGGAATGGAAAAAAGGCCCCGATTCGTGAAAAGCCTGCCCATGAAGTAACCCTAAGTAGCTTTTATTTGGGGCAATACCCGGTTACACAGGCAGTATGGGAAACCGTAATGAAAGAAGTGGGGAATCCATCTTTTTTTTCTGGCCTTCAGCGCCCAGTAGAAAGCGTAAGTTGGTATGATGCTGTGGCGTTTTGTAACCGATTAAGCAAACAGCTAAAGCGCACTCCCTGTTATTATAGTGATGAAATTTGTTCCATACCTTATGCTTTAACCGGGCCTTTACCAAATGCAGGTCTGGTGTATTGCTTACCGGAGACTGGGGGCTATCGACTGCCCACCGAAGCCGAGTGGGAATACGCTGCTCGAGGGGGACTGCACGGCAAGCGGTATCTTTACGCAGGCAGCAATCAGCTGAGACAAGTTGGTTGGTACCATGCGAACAGTCATTGGGGAACTCAGGAGGTTGGCCGATTGAATGCAAACGAGTTAGGCTTGTACGATATGAATGGTAATGTATTAGAGTGGTGTGAAGATCAATGGCATGATAGTTACGAAGGTGCACCCAAGGATGGTTCGGCCTGGTTGGGTCATCCGCAACAGAGATGGCGTACGCTGCGTGGTGGTAATTTTAGTAGTGACGAAATGTGGTGCCGTGTTACGACTCGTGGGCTTGAAGGACCGGAAAAACGTAGTGCTCTTTTTGGATTTCGTCTTGCTTTTTCCCCTGCAGGCAAAGATGTTGAAAAAGATGACTGAAAGCATAAAGGTATATTACATCTAATTTGACCACCAAGTTATCCAGAGTATAAATCTATTCAAGGATAGTATTTTAGACCAGAAATCCATATCATGAAAGCATCCCCCTTTATACTCTTTATTTCTTTTTTCCTCTCCTGTTCCAATCATTCTGGCCAGTCTTCCACGTCACCATCCACTGAGCTCCAGATCGAGACTTCTTCCCCTACATCGGAAAGGCTCCCTCCGATCGATTATCCCAAAGATCAGGCCGCCGTCCAGGTGTTTCCGGGCATACCTTACCAAAAGGTAATCGCCTACGAATTGAACGGCCGTTACGGTCACGCCCGGGCGGCTTCCGTCTTCGAAAACCGGACGAAAAAACAGGTAGTACTGACCAAGCCGCAAGTCGAAGAATTTTTGTCTTTATTGAATGACCGAAAAAGCTACGGCTACTACGAAATGGCTTGCTTCGATCCTCGTATCGGGCTGGTTTTCTATAATGTATCGAATGAGATAGTCGCCTACCTTAGCCTTTGCCTGCAGTGTAATAATGTCCGCTCCGAACCAGCGCTGGATTTTGACTTGAAAATTCCTTCAAATTCAGGCTTTACGAAAAAAAAATACCGGCAATTGCTCGAAATGTTCAACGCCTGGGGTATACCGCACGAGCATAAGAATCCTTTTATGGAATGATAAAAAATTAAGAAATAGATGAATCGGATCACTGAATTCTTAACCTGGCTAGGCCGAAAAAAGCCCACAGTTCAGGATATAAACCAAGCTAACGAAGGTATAAACCTCAACTATTACTTCGAAGAGCTACAAAAGATGGTCGTCATTCTTTCCTCCCCGGCCGATGCTCAGATTGAAGCTATGGGATATGGCAATGTCGGTGAAGAAATGGCGATCGATTTCAATATGAGTTATCCGGATAAAAAAGCCGAACTGACCGAGGCCGGGCTAATAACGAAAGCCGAGGTTGCCGCTCTGGAAGAGTTAGATGCTTCCTTCCCGGATAGTAAAGTCGTGGATGAGGACTTTTGGTTCGACCAGCAACGACTTTACACTGATCCTTATTGGGAGATCATTCGCAACAAAGCGATGGCTGCTCGCACCGCCATGGGGCTGGCGGAAGTCCGCTTAAAAGTAGTGGTTGATGAGGGTAAGCCCGATGAGAATGGGCTGCAAATGATCCGCATTCAAATCCGGCTGGAAGGAATAGAAAAGTAAAAAATGAACCCAGAAAAAAATATCATTACCCGGGAAGATCTCCGGGAAGCTGTAAAACGCGATACGCAGTATCACGAAATAAAAGAGCTGGCGATGCTATTGATAGCCGCCATGACGGATTGGCCCACGAATCGTTCTGATAAGATGGAGGGTTTTGTCCAGCAATTTAAGGCCTTTCATACCGTCAATCGCAGGCCCCTGGACCAGGATCGGGTCAAAGGCAATAAATTCGGTATGGTTCGGGAATACGACCTCTGGCGTCAGGAAGCCAACGCTTCTATCAAACAAATGATGGAAATGGCGGTCGCCGTTTATGGCGTTAGCGACCTGGATTGGATAGTGGATCGCATTGTGGCTTATTATGAAAATAAATAACGGATAGGCTCTGAAACGTAAGGAAGAGAGGCTATCCAAATCAATCACCCCCTTTTTTGTAAAGAGCATCTTACGATAGGAAGTAAAACAATAGAAGTATGTCACTTGCCTCGCCCACCCGCGCTGTCCACAACCTGGCCCTGGCCCGCGAAAAGCGCTCCGAAGATCCGACATTGGCTCTCCGTATCGCCGATTATGTGAGAAAATGGCAAGGAGAAGCGGAAGCGGCACAGGCACTGATGGAGGAAATCATCGCCGACCGGAGAGTCCTGTTTTATCACACCCTACTTCGCGGACATGATCGCTTTGTCTTTTCGGTGGCTTTTTCCCCAAACGGGCAAGAATTGGTAAGCACCGGGGCGGATCAGGCCTTGAGAAGATGGCGAGTGGATGGACATCCATTATTTGTGGTAAAACAGAATGCGATTACCGCCGTTTTTTCACCGGGTGGCCAAACCATATTAGCCAGTAATAATGATCAGGGCCTATTGCTTGATTTGGGAGGAGACCTCCAAATGGCATTACCGAGAGGCGATAGTAAAATCACCTCTGTGGCCTTTTCTCCAGATGGGAACCTAATGCTCACTGGCGACAGGGACGGCGCTGCCCGTTTATTTAATCGGGAAGGTAGCGAAGTACTGAAGATTTATGGCAAGGCGCGTAAGGTATTCTCCGTTGCCTTTCACCCTAGTGGGCAATATTTCCTGACTGGAAATTTTGATACCATGAATGCTACTTTATGGGATTTAAAAGGAAATCAAATTCAGGCGTTTAATGGTCATGAAAGCATTGTTTTCGGTGTTGCTTTTTCTCCTGACGGGCAATGGGTACTGACGGGCTCCCGCGACAAAACCGTCCGCTTATGGGACATGCAGGGCCGGGAATTATTACAGGTAAAAAGAGACATCATGTCCGTCGTCTCCACTCATTCCATAGCCTTTTCTCCCCACAGTAATTCTTTCTTGACGGCCGATCGTGAACAAACGGCAGCCTGGTATGATCTGTCTGGCCAGGTTATTGCATTTTTACCAGGAGCATATGGTTGTAATGCGATTGCTTTTTCTCCCGATGGGCAGCACATCGCTACAGGAGATTTGGATCACTTTATCCGAATCTGGTCTACCCAAAGCAGGCAGGATCTTGCAATAGGAATAGATGATTTCTTGGAAAAATATGTTTGTCATTTCACTCCGGAGGAATTAGCCAAGGCGGGGATGCTGCTGGAATTGGAAGATCTACCGCCTGCGTAAAATACCATGCAGATGCTTGACCAAAGCTATACCGAATTACTTTCCATTCCTAACGATGTTTAAAAATTCCGGTTCCATGATTCGTAGATGATAAGATGGATGTGCTTTTAACGCAGCTTCCGCACCCCTAATTGAAGAAATGGATAATTAGCCCGAATTTTAATTTGACTTGCGTTTCAAATTGCATTTTGCCGTTTTCCTTCGGACGACCAAGTATAACGTGCTACGCCTGGAGTCATATTGGAAGAATACGGCATTAAGCTTTGGATTGTAAAGTACCCAGCGTTCGACTGAGCTCAGAGCATGTTTGGAGGTGGTGCTTTGGAAGCGAAAATGGTCGATTTTGGGTTCTCGCAAAGCTATTTTTGAGCTTCATAGTGGTGCTATGGGGCGAAAAAATGGCGAGGTGAGGTTCCAGAAGCGGTCATTTGCAGCCCAAACGACCACCTCCAAACATGCTCTCACGCCGAAGTCAGTAGCCCCGGTCTTGTTCTTGCTCAATACCGCAATGCGGTTTTCGTCCATCTGGTGGTAGCTAACGTTGAACTTTAAAAGTGCTAAAAAATGTGTTTCGCCAAGTTCCTGATACTTTTTCGAATGTGCCGGCAAACCAACCTGCCAGGTTTAAGAACCTATCTCGCGGGAACTGGGGAAAGGTTCTCAAACCTGTAGCACCTTACCTTCCTACACGAAAGCTCCCCACCAGGATTTCCTGCCGGAGCACTTTCAGTTCCAGTTCCATAGCTCTTACTTCCTGTTGTTTCTGCAGCCAGCCCCATTTCGCTTTCAGGAAATCCCCAGGACTGATCTCTTCCCGCTCGTAGCGATCCTCCTCCATCTGGAAGAGTTGCTCATCGATGGGCAGCAGCTCGCGGGGGAACTCACTTGATTTCTAATCGCTTGCTGGCTAAGGGCTCCCCTTTTTTATTTAAAAATTCAATCTCGAATACGCCTTTTTCTGTGAAGTCAATGTAGTCATAGTTTAGAGGCGAAAGCCTGCCAAGCTTTGGATTACAAAGGCACATCCTGAAGGAGGTGTAACGGAGCCAAACCAACTATATCCCTTCCGCCCCCATCACCACAAACCCCGCCCAATAAAAAGGATGTGCATACGCAGGCTCGCTTTTGAGCTTCAGTTTGGCGGCCCGCAACGCTTCCGGCACGTTTTTACCGTCAAATAGCGCCTGGTAGAAGTATTCCATCAATAAAGCAGTGGCCGTGTCGTCTACCGGCCAAAGGCTGACCACCACCGTACGGGCGCCGGCGATAAAGAAAGACCGCGACAGCCCGATCACGCCTTCCGTTTCGGCTAAGCGGCCGAGGGCAGTCTGGCAGGCGCTCAAAACGACCAGGTCGGCCGGCATCTCCCAATCCCGGATGGTTCGGGCCGTCACATACCCATTCCCGCCGGCTACCACCAGCAGGGAAGACATCGGGTGATCTTCAAAAGCCAGGCCATGGGTGGCAAAGTGAATGACATTACTGTCTCTGACTGCCTCCTGGATGGCCTGTTCATTCGCTTCGGCATTCTTGAGATAAGTGACTTTTGCTTTGTCGAACAGGTGCTGAATGACGGATGCTTCTTGTTCCGCTCCCGGGAGGGCGGCAAGTTGGGGATAGGTTTTCCCCTCCACCTCGACCTCTCTTTTCATCTCTGGGTTGCCGACGATAAGCGCTTTTGCAGAATGGAGATTGCTCTGGTAAGGTTGGTACGAACGCAGGGTATGCATCGTTTCCTGCGAAGGCGAAACCAATACGGCATACCGGTCGCAAAGATAAGCTCCCTGCGAAGGCATCAGCACGCCAAAGGGCACCATGTGGAGGGCATCGTGCGGTTCGATGACCAGGATGCTATCCCGTTCCGGAAGCAAGGCTTCCACCGGTCGGATCAATAGTTGGTATAGCTCTTCCAGCAAAGTCTGGGTATGGCCCTCACTTTCAACCGGATCCAGGATGAAGCCGCGAACATCTTCCCCTCTGGCTCTATTATCCACTTTCAGAGAGCGGATCAGGTTTTCAACTTTCTCATGCAGGCGCAACCTGGATTGGGGCCGGCTGAAGATGGCCGGCGCTTCACCCGGGCGTTCGCAGGCAATGACCAGGTTGTTGTCCGTCTGGTGATACACCACCCGGGTCAAAGGAGGTATTTTTTCCCGCCTCGGATGGGCGATCACCCGCTCTTTTGGCCGGGTATAATCTGCTCGTCCGGTCTGTACGACACGGTTCTGCTTCCCGCTTTCAAGGGCTTCGGGGTATTCTATCCTTTCCTTTTTCTGGAAGGGGCTGATCGTTCCCCCAATCACCGTATCCAGGATCATGCCATGTAATTCATCGATCTTTTGCAGGATGGCCTGCGCTATATTTTCCGGCGGATGGCTACTTTCCATCTGTGCCAGGTAGCAGTCAATCAACGCATTGAGCGACCACTGCATGCCGGCAATCCGGGAGATCTTGCCCTGTTCAGTCTGGATGTCCTCATCCACGACGGAGCGGAGGGTTTGCAGGCCTTCCTCCAGGTAGGGAATAGCCGCCTGGGGGTTGCCCTCACCAATGCAGCAGCGGGCCAGGCCTTGAAAAGCAAACACCAGGTTGCTTTGGTCGTCGGCCTGCTTGCCCAATTCCAGGGCGGCGGCGAGGTGCGGCCGGGCTTTGGCGAATTCCTGCCGGTCCAGGTACAGCTTCGCCAGCCGGACCAGGGTGCGGCTGTAGCCCTGGGTGTCGTTGCTTTTGCGGTACAAACCCACCGCCTGCTCAAAAAGCCGGGCGGCCTCCTCCCACTGGCCCTGATCGCGGCGCAGGGTGGCGAAGGTGGCCAGGAATTCTTTGGTATCCGCCTGGTTGCCGGTTTTTTCGAAGAGGCCCTCCGCCTGGGTCAAAAGAGTCTCAGCCAGGGGAAGGTGACCCAGTCGCCGGTGGGCTTCCGCTGCATTCGTGAGCACTTGGGCCTGCAAGATCTGGTCCTCTTTAAGAACGGACACCCCCAAAGCCCCTTCGAACATCCCCAGGGCAAGCATATCCTGCCCCAATTCAAGCAGGCAATTGCCGCCTTCAACCAACAGTTGCACCGCCAGCAGCGGATCTTTTTCGGCCAGCAGCAGGCCTTCCTGAGTTTCCGGGCGGTAGTTGTCCGGCAGGGAGTCTTTGGATCCCAGGTACTGTTTTTCCTGTTCTTTCAGGGGCTCGATCGCTTTTTTCAGGTCCTCCTCGAATTTCGGGTCCTTGAGCAACAGGTTTCCTCCGGCGGCAAAGGCGTGGGCAGCGTTTTGCAGGCCGCCCGGTCGGCCCAGATAGAACTGGCCCAATTTCAATAGCAAGGTAGCCTGCAAGCGGGGGCGCGCCAGTTCGCCGGCCCGGCGGATGGCTTCGTACATAGCGCCCTGGGCGTTGGGGAGGTTGCCTTGCTCCTGTAGTTGCATGAAGTGTTGGTAGGGGGTGAGGATGGGGTCGAGGGTTGGGGTGGTAGGCATGATTTGGTGGTTTTTGGTGAATAATGTATAGCAAACTGCGGAATTACGAACCATTCCCTCGAGTTCAGAACCTTACGCCTAAATGAAGGTAAAAAGAAGCAGGATAAGGATCTTTTTCCTGGCCGGGTATCTGCCAGGGCGAGGAGCGGTTTTGATGTTCGATGACCAGATGCTTAAACGCTTCCTTATGTTTTTCATCGTACAAAAAATGGGTGAGCGACGCTCCCAAATGATACAGGCAGGTACCATTCCCGTGCTTGCCCTGGACCGGAGATAATATATCCAAATGGGCATCATAGACAGGTCCGGGCTCGATATGTAACCCTGTCGTCCAGGTCGGAACAGTTTGCCGCCATTTATGTCCACCGGCGCCGCCTTTACTGAACAACTGTTTGGCTGCATGGTACACCAAATTATCCTGGCAGAAACCAGGATGACTTTTCAACAGGCTGGCCAGTGTAGGATTGGCTATAAATTTAATTCCGGGAGATAAAATGGACCGTTTTCCCGATGTCCGGTAAACATCCGCCAATAATTCGACGTATTTCCAGAACCCGAATTGTTGCAGGGAGGCTTTCACGCTGGTAAACGCCTCGAAATGTTCTCTTCGATAGTTTGCCAGGTCGTTGTAACACGCCTGGGGAGAAGTTTTTTTCCATATCCAGTTCTTCTTAATCCATTTTTCTGGGACTAAGGCCGCGCTTTTCCGGGAAGAAGGGGAATTACATATGGCTGGCCGTTTATGTTTCGGAAGGCAATAGTGGGCCTTGAACTTTTGGCCCATGGCAATGGTAGTACACATTGGCGGCCCATACAACTCCGGCCGGAACGCACAGAAGGATTTAATCATCAATTGCTTATCAAAGGAAGAAAGTTGGTCCCAGGGGCTTTGGAGAGGAGTTTTTCGCATGGATTGCCGTTGAATGATCGGCTGCGTTGCTGTCGTCACCGGCCCGGCAGAAGTCTGAAGTGGGAAACCTGGCCCGGGATTAAGCTGAATGGAAGGAGCAAAGAAATTGCTCCGGGAAACGGCAGGAGCATGTTCCGGCTTGTTTCCACTTTGCCGCTTGTGCGCGGAAGCTCGTTTTTCCAATGATTGTTTCTGCAGGACAATAGGCATGATGCATCTTTTTTTGAGGGCAGCAAACAGGGAAATTGGTAGGCAGTGGTTCACGCCCGATCAGCCATCCGTTTCTACCACTCCATCAGCTCCGCTTCTGTCAGAACATACCCCTTCATGACTTTTTTGCAAGGTTTTGCTTTTTGGGAAGTGGTGCAATGATGTAGGTCATTGAGGTAGAGGGTAATATGATGTATCTCTGAGTCAAGGTGCAATATCTCCGCTATCCGGGATATTCAGCCGGAAGTTTTTTCGCCGCCGCTCGGGTCGAGACAGGTTGCGCTATGAAAAGGGAAGTCGAGGTGGTTTCGCTTGCGGAATTGATTCGACGGGTTAGGGAGTACCTTGAGCTTGAGTGGGAGCGGTTGATTTTTGTTTTCACGGCAAGCTAATATACCTTCCTCATTGCTCCTATAAATTTGTGGCCGGTACATAGTTGTTTTTGGATGGTCTTTATGCTTACTGCAAGCCGACTCCCTAATCAGTATACGAGCATTAGTATCTCGGACCGGTCATTGAAATACTCGCTGGTTCGAGGCAGAGCCTCGCGCCAGCGGGGTCGCCTGCTCCTGCCAATTTTTTAGGCTATTTTAAAGCTGCCCCTATTACTATTCTTAACAGTTCTATATTTTGGTTTTTTACTTCGTTATAGGCAGCTGGAGGAATCATATTTTTCTCTTTAATAAAATAAATCATCTGCTTATTTGCATCAGTATGTGCCCAATGATGATGTTTTGCTTCTGTGTCCATATTGGGTAAACGCCTTTGATAGAAGTCAAGATTATGGGGATATTCCATATAATAATACTGAACATTTTTGCTTTTCCATACAATGATCCTACTCTTAATATTAGTTAAAGTCACAGGGAAAATCGATACCCCATCGGGGAGTAAGAAGTTTTCAACCTGATGAAGAATATTGGGAAAGGCAATAAGATACCATTTGGGATCGAGAAGTGTCGGTTCAATTACATCCATTAGTTCCATACTTGAATCCCATTCATTAATGAATGCAGATGAAGCGTATTTTTTGTCATTCATCCCCTCTTGAAGCTTTTTAATTTGTTTTATCTTTTCCTGTTCATATTTCATTTTTCCATCCTTTGCATCATTGGGAGACAGTTGAATAATAGGATTTCCTAGATTTTTCCCCTGCTGCCCCACATGCACCAACTCATGCGCCAGCAATCGCTGGCCCTCACGCGTCTCCGGCTGGAACTGCCCCCGGTTAAAATAAATATTCTGCCCGTAGGTGAAGGCGTGGGCGTGCAACGATCGGCTCAGCCGGGCGGCCGTCTCATCTGTGTGGATGCGAACAGGGCCGAAATCAGCGCCGAAGCCTCTTTCCATCTGGCGGCGGGCGGGAGCGGGCAAGGGTCGGCCATGGCCATGGGAAGCTTGCAATTGGGTGAATAGGGATTGAGGGTGGGCCGTACCGCCGCCAGAAGCTTCCGATTTGGTTTGCAGGCGGCCCTCATCTGGCGAAGGGGGCGCTTCTTCTTCGTTGTTATCCTGTCGTTGCAGCAGGGGGGTAATCTCAGCCGCCAGAGGCTTGGTTTGCTGGGGCTTATCTTTTTCCTTTTCTTCACACTCCGTGCATTGGCGCTGCACGGTGTTGGTCGATCCAGATTCAACTTCCGATCCCGGCCTTCGGTGCGGGATTTCGTCCCGTCCTGGCTGGATGGGCCTCAATTTCCCACTTCCGACTTCCTGGACCACCTGCTCCGCGATCCGGTCTGCTTCCTGTTCGTAACGGTCGCCGGGACGGCCGATAGCCAGCTTTGCTTGAATAGGGAACGAAAAAGGCGAGCCGATGACAGGATTCAATTGGATCGATTCGGAAAAGAACGGCCTCCAGCGCGAGGAAACAGGCTGCCGTTGCTTCCCTGTCTCTCGCCGGAGACGGGAAGTAGGCGAGGATACTTGATTTTCCTTTTTTCGCTGCCGGAGTACGGATGCCATGATGCGGCGTTTTTGACGGACATAGAACTTCGGGGAGTGAGGTGTTTTTGGGACAGTGTGCTATATAGGTAACGATAAATTGCGATTGCTCGTTCTGGTTGTCAGGGTTAATTTCCTACCGAAATCGCTTTGGAAAAAATTTCATTTCCATCTCAGGCCGGGTAGGAGCTCCCTTCGTAGTAAAACCGCCCACTCGTGCCGATGACAATCCACTACGTCTCAATTTAATTGCGAGGCTTTCAGCAAAACCAGGTACTTTCCCGGAATTTGTTTTATACTGAGCCGCAGCCGAACAACCATATAGATAAATTTTTACTCCGCGACTTAACAATTTACTAGACTTTGGACGTGCGGCGTTGGGAGAAATTATTTTTCCACCCTTTCGCCGCCCGCCCTGTTATAAAAAGAGCCGTTCAGGCTCGCTTTTTCTTTGCCTTTTTACCCTTCCACACGACTTTATGGCGTTCTCTCTTGTCCTGAATGTCTCCTTCTTTGCGCCCTCGGCTTTTTATTTGCAGTTTTGGGAGGAAGGGCTCCTGCTCAAAACTCAAAATAATAGATTCCATTTGCCGCTGCACCTCGGAGGGAGATACTGGCAAGCCATATTCAACGCGCTTTTTGTAACGCTTGTCGTACTTCTGCCATTTGTGCACTTTGGCCTGCGCTTCGTCTTTGGCTACCCAAAGTAGCCAGTAGGCCAGGCTTACTATCTCCATCCAATTATCCAAGTGCTCCACGTCCGGCGTCTGGAAGCTATCCATCAGCAAGTTTTGTTTGCCAAACCGGAGGAAGTGCTCTATATCAAAGCGCTGGCGATAGTACCCAGTATATTTCTTCGAGGGTTAATTCTCCTACCTGCTGCCCCCATACGCCCAGCCACATGCGCCTTCTTGAATATAGGCCCTTTGTCTGGGCATCCATCAAACGCACGCTTACCAGCCGAAAGGGCTTATCTTTCATATTCATACCTCGTTTGGTACGGATCATCATATTGTCCCAGGCTTGCACTTGTACCAGCACCCGCCGCCCATTAGACAAAGCCACTCCAAAGGTGTCCTCCTCATCCGGCGGCAATTCCCACTGCTCAGCCTCTGAGAGCTTGTACTTTTCTCCATACACTGCATTAGCTCCCCGCTGATCGGAGTTGTTAGCCCTTCTTTGCTCCTGCTCCCCGATACTGAGGGCTTTCCATACCGCCCGGTTGTTGGTTAAGCGGATGGTGTTCACTAAATGGGGCTGCTCATACAGCGGGCGATATATTCGGGCGAACCGTAGTAACGATCTGATGCATTGACGGTCAAGTGTGCGCCAAAAGGCAATTCCTTATTGTCCACTAAATCCTTGACTTGCCGAGCAGCGAATGTATGCCCTTTGGCTGGCTATGCCCTGCCGGCGGATACCAGCGGAAGGTTCCATGGCGCCTCAGCTACCCCATATAAGTACCGCCGCGCTGCCAAGCCAACCACTGATATGCCATAGCCAATATCCACTTACCGGTTTCCCTTTACCCGGTTATTAGCCACATACACGGGGGAACTACCAGGAAGCGTTGGCGAATGATACCGTATCAATGAACTGCTGTCTGTGTTGAGCAAGTAAAACTTTTCAAACGGTTTAGCCATATAACCGCTTTTCAACGATAAGAGCTTTTGCTCCAACTCTAAATGGGCACGCTGCTTTTCCTCTTCTCGATAATGGGCGCCTTCATGCAGGCAGTTTATTGCATCCGCTATGCTACTGTATTGATAATGATAGCAGCGGCTTAGGCTAACTGCTGTAACTGACCGGGCAGATTGCTGGCTAGCTAGGCCCATCACTAAGTTTTACTAAAAGCTTTGCTTTTTCCAACCTCCAGTTGTAATATTGAGTGGCAGAACGACCTCGGTGGCTTTGTTTTTTCGCACAATCCAAAGTTCCGATGTTGTTCTGTCTTTTCAAAATCTACCCCTAGCACGTCCAAAGTCTAGTAACAATTTATTCACACCAGCTACCTGATCGACAAAATCTTTTACACTTCGCGCCCCGCCTCTTCTATCTCTCCTGCTCACAATCTTTTTAAAATATTCATCTAAATATAATCCAAATGAGCTATGGTAGTCTCCTGCACCTGCGAATCCTCCTGGACTTGCGTGGCCAACGATATGAATTTCAGTTATTAATTTCCCAGTGCATTTATGAGCTGCGACAATCCGATCAATAATATCTTTTCCTGAATTGTATTCCAAATATATTAGACCTAATAGATCTTGTAATCCCAAAGGCTTGTTTCTGAACGATAGAACTATTCTTTTGGTAAAGGGGCAAGTTTGGTGATTTTTTCCGTTTGATTAAGACACCTCGATTTTGGATCTTGCCCTTAGTCCACCCCTGCTGCCCCACATGCACCAACTCATGCGCCAACAATCTCCTCCCTTCGGTTGTCCCCGGTTGAAACTTCCCTGCCCCAAAATAAACATCCCGCCCATGCGTAAACGCCTGCGCCTGCAAGCCCCTATTCATCCGCTCCGCTGTCTCATTCGTATGGATGCGCACCCCACTAAAGTCGGCTCCGAAGGCTCCTTCCATTTGCGCCCGGATGGGCGCGGATAGCGGCCGCCCGCCGCCTTTGGCCGCCTGCAAGCGGGAAGCCAGGGCAGAGCTTGCCGTCAGGCCGTCTTGGCCGTCGCGTTTGGCCTGGACATCTTCATCTTCCTGTTCCGGTTCTTCCTCCGGCGAGGCTTCTTGTCGTTGAAGCAGGCCATCGCCGGCCGGTTTGGTTTGCACGTCTTCCTCCGGCTGGGTGGTGGAAGTAGTTGGTTCTTCCTCTTTTTCCGATTCCGTATCGTCGTCGGATTGTCGCTGTACCAAAGGCGTCATCTTGGAGGTTAATGGTTTTGCCCGTACCTCCTCGTTTGGCGTAGGTGCTTCGCTTTTAGGTTCTTCTTCCGCTTCCTTATCATTAGATTGTCGCTGGATTAAAGGGGTGATCGTCGCTACCAGTGGTTTAGTCTGCAGCTGATTCTCTTCCGGCTTTTCCTGGCCACAATCTTTACACTTCTTTTGCACACTTCCGATTCCGGGCTGCGGTACGGGACTCGCTACGGTCGCTGCTGACGCTGGATTCTCCAAGCGCTGTACCACCTGGTCTGCAATATGGTCGGCTTCCTGCTCGTAGCGATCGCCCGGCTGCCCGATGCGGAGTTTGGTTTGGATGGGGAAGGCAAAAGCAGAACCGCCGCCGCCATTTAACTGGATGGAATGGGAGAAGAAAACCGGCCGGTCCGGGATCGTTTTCGATAGTCTCACCGCCTTTCCCCTCTGTAAGATGGACGGTTTAGCGGAAGAAGACTGTTTTTTATGTTGCTGAACGATGTGCATAGCGGCGCCCTTCGATTGAATGGTTTATGTTTCTCTTTTTTCCACGCCGGCCGTTGAGGCGTTTTTGATCACCGATTGGATGCCATCGCGCATGGCGGCCGAGGAAGAATACACCTCGCTCCTGCCGATCACCTGGTGGTTGCCGGATTTGAGCACAAAGTAGGGGTCACCGCCTTCCGTTTGCCGCTCTTCGAAGCGCTCTGGGGCGGCGTTTTTGCGAACGGTTTCCACCCCATTTTGGGCGCTGCGAAAAGTGGTATACCCCTCGCTTTGCAGGATGATCTCGCCGTTGGCGGCGCGGAGGTGGAAGTAGTATTTCTCGTCCGCACCCTGGAAAACCACGAATTTCCCTGCCCTAATCGGTGGCTCGACGGGTTCAACAACCGGCTGATCGCCCTGCATTTTCCGCAGGTAGGCCAGCCGGGCTTCCAGTTGACGAACACGGGGGTGTGCGCTGCCGTATTTCCGGCTCAGGCGTTGCGATTCGCAAATCTGGGCCTCGAACTGAAGATTTAGAAAGGCCCTGGCTTCCCGCAGGCCTTCTTCGTGCTGTTTTTCCAGCGTTTTCAGGAGTTCTTCCATCGTTGGTATGCCGCTATCTTTTTTTTCCATGATCCCATGCTTTAGAGCTTGTTGGGGATTTACTTTTGATGTCGAAAATGAGCAGATTTTGGTTCTCAGGAAGCCATTTTTGAGCCGCATAGCATCGCTACGTGGCGAAAAAATGGCGAAATGAGGTTCAAAAGATGCACATTTGCAGGCCAAAGGGTAAATCCCCAACACGCTCTTAGTGATGCCTTTACCGGCAGTAAGGGTTTGCTTTCAGAGATTACATATCCCACAGGGGTATTTCGATGAATTCCAGATTGTCTTTACAGGTTCTGCTACATGCTTCTCCAACCCTTAACTGGAGATTACTGCTCTCCAGGAGATTGGCTCCGGGGACCATTTTACCAAAAACGCATAGGCAGTTGGTGGACTGATTCCCGAGGGCGGTGTTCATATGCGCATAGGACAACAGCGAATCCATTTCGCCCAGAGTGTCCTCCATGAACCGGTTATTGTTTGACCGGGTGGATAAGGCCCACAACAGTGTATTAATCACAACTTTGTTGCTATTCCGCTGAATATTTTCTCCATTTAACAAGCAGGCGGAATAATTGTCGTTGAAGGCTATGTCACCGTAGCTGAATAAGAACTGGGCGCTGATTGTCAGGATATCCTGACTCTCCTGCACATCGAGTACGACCTGATTGTTGTTGAACTGGATAGGGCTGTCCGGCAAGTGGGTTAATAGCCAGGTAAACATCTGGATCAAAGCCGTAGCTTTTTCCTGATCTTCGTTCGTAGCAATGGCCATAGCTTTGGAGGCCGCCAGGTTCACGGCTTGCTCCCCTTTCACTATTCGTTCGAGCAGGGGCAACACCCTAAATTTTACCATATCCCAGCATGTACCGAGCCCCATGAGGAAAACAGCGCCGGCAACCATGGCCTCCGGATCACGGTAATCGACACCCTGAGTGCTGAATTGGTTGTCCGTTATAGAAACTGCACCCACAAACATGGCCGAAAGAGCCTGCCCCAGCGGCTGATGGACGATGTTGCGGTGCACGACAAGAGCCGGCACTCTGTCATCAGTGATTCTGCTCTCCTCGTCCAGAGGAATGATTTGTAAGGATGCCATAGACTTCCGGATAACGATTCCCCCACGGCTGCCCCGGCGGCCGGCGATATTTCGGTTGTCCGTACGTGGGCCATTGTTGAGAATCCGGTTATGGCTGATATCCATGTTTTCCCCGTAGTAGGTAAAAATACCGCAAATGGGTTCCAAATGGGAAATGCCGTTATCCTGGATGCGATTATGTTGGATGACCGCGTTTTCGACAGCCGTCAGTGTAATGCCGCCGTACGCTACTTCGTTATACATGCTCTGGGGGATGGATGACGGCAGCTGGCGGCAGCAATTGGCCAGACGATTCCGGTTCACTGCCAGATCGTTCACCTGCACCAGCAGCCCGTAAGCCTGGAGCCGGAGATAAGCCACCACCCCGATCCCCGACAATCCCATACTCCGGATATGATTATCTTCAATCGTGATCTCATACAAATTACCCTGGAAGTTCTCCCGCAGGTATTGCTCCAGCTGATCGTTCGGCAGCTGATCAATGATCAGGCCCTCATTGGGATATTCGTAGGCCGATGACGGCGGCGCCATCGCGACGGCCTTTACCACGGGAGGATGGTACACCGGCAGTTCCGGCAAGTGCCCCAGAATGATGCCGTTTCCCCGCCCTCCGATAATTTCGTTATGTAGTATCCGGATCCGCTCGGAAGTGCCGCCGATCTGAATACCACCCCAGGCCTGGTAAAGCTTCCGTGGCTGAAAAACTGCGGCATTTACGATGAATTGCTGGAGATGACTGATGTACCCGGCCCACGAAAACGTCGGGGTGTCTTCTTTGTCTTCGGCACAAGGGTCGAAAAACGGGTCATCACCGGTAGAGAGCGGCGGGCGCGGATCGGTGGGATTATCGGGATCCTGCGACGGCACCACCACCAGTCGGTTGCGCTCGATGCATACGCCGTCGGCAATGGAAAAAATGGCGGTTTTACCACCGGCTTTATCAATCATACCGATGCGGTTGCCGGCAATGTGAATGTCGTTGTCTTCCGCGGTATCGGTCACCTTAATGTGAATGGCGTGGACCGCGGCCAGGATGGTATTGTCATGAATGTCGATCTTCTGGGATGCATCCCTATCGCTCAGCGTGTCGACGACTTCAATGGCGGCGCCGCGTGAGGTCACGAGGGAGAGGTTATCCAGCTCGATCTTCTGACAGGTATCAATCCGGAATATGGGCTCCGAAGCAGTCCGGAGCCGGGGCCGGATAATGGTCCGCTCCCCACAGCCGCTGATCCGGATGTTGTGGCGGCCCTTTAAGTCGACATTGGCCAGGTGTTGTCCGGCCAGCACGCAGATCTTGCCACCGGCAGCGGGAAGATTGGCGACGGCCTCTTCGATGGTAGTAAAATCCCCGTAGCTGGCCAGTCCATCCCCTACCGCATAGGTGCAGCAGCTTTCCAGATCGGTCAGCGGCCGGAATTTTTTCCGGCAATCTTGTATCACTTCGCCTTTCACTTCCCGCTGATCCAGATACCAGCGGATGATGGCCAGCGGCGCGTAGTATCCACGGATGCCGAGTGGTGGCATTCCGTTCTCCAGTTGCCAGGGCACCACCTGGCCGGGGGTCTCCGGGCGGGCGGCGATGACCCAGTAATCGCCGGCGACGCGATCTTCGCCCTCGATCGTCACCGACAGGCCGGTATGGCCGAGAGGCAGCGGCGTACCGGGAGTAAAGGTGAGTTCCGGGGCAGATTCAAGGTCGTCGGCGCGATTCCAGACGCGGAGGTAGAAATATTCCTGAGTGTCCTGGGTCGTGAGCGTATCGCTGTCGCTGCGTTGTTTCCACTCTTCACCGAATCCTGTCGGCAGTGGGGTGCTCAGGGTGAATTCCCCGGAATCGGGATCATAGGAGGCGTCCACCCGGCTGCGATGGCCGAGAATGGCCGCGGCTTTTTCACGGTTGGGCAAAACGGCCGACCACGGCAGCACCTCGACGGTTTGCCCGGCCAGCGGCCAGTGGTGCTGGTCCTTGGGAGGAGTCAGCATCTTCAGCACGGCGGAGTGCCCTTGATCATCGGCCTTGACGATCACCCGGTACAGGGGCGCGGCATTGTCGAAACCCCATATCAGCTTGTCGGGCCCCAGCAACTGCACCCGGATCGCCTGGTTTTCGGCGCCGAGGTAGCCGCCGGCGACAGCGGGGGCGCACAGATCATCGGAGGCGCCCTCTTCGTTGTACGATACTGTCAGTTGCACCCGGCGAAGTAACTCGTTTTCCTGGTTGAGGTATCCAAGTTTTTGGCCTGTCCATCCCTTCACCAGTTTCTGCCAGGCGCGCGGGCAATCGGAGAAGCCGATATCGGGCTGGACGAGCACCCGCCGCATGTTGCGAATACGGGTGGCCGTATCAGGCCCGCCGAGGGCCACTTCAAGCAGCTCGCTGTCTTCCACGGCGCTGACCGCCTGCTGCCAGGCCTGGAGGTAGACCAGGTCGTAGCGTTCTCCCCCGGCATTCAGGCCCGGTTTGGGGAGCAGGCCATGGGCTTGCTGGAGCCAATCCTTCTGGGCGCGAAACGTTTCCGGTTGAGGATCCGGCGCCCCTTTGGCGAATTCCATTTCCAGGCGGAGCCCGCCAAGGTGGTAGGCGCCGGGGAGGATACCGAACTCGATCTGTCCCTCCGGTGTTAGGCGCGGGTTGACTATTTTGAACCCCAGATCAGGGCTGCCGTGCGGCCCGATGATGTCCACCCGGCTGCGGCGGCGCTCTTCGTTTTCGATCCGCTCGTTTTCATTCCAATCGTCGTCGGTCAGGACCCGTCCCTGCTGCATGCGCACGCCGGCATAGTGCTTGCGTGGATCAAATGCTACCCGAGAAATATCGTATGCTCCCATGATGAAGGATTCTAAGTTTCGAAAATAAAAATAGGAATCAGCCCGAAGGGCATGTATTCGTCCACCTTGGCCCGTAAGCTGTCGAGCTTGATAGGATTATTCAAACTGGAAAAAGACCCAATTTCCGATCCGTTTTCTGCACCGCGCCGCAATTCAACCGGCGCCGTTTCACTCAATTGCGCATAACCAGAATCTCCAAAGCGGCGAGAGGTGAACCAGTGACGGGCATCCGTTTTAAACAAGAACGATTCGTAAGGACGAGGCAGTCGGCTGCCGGCAGGGGCCGCCCCAAAACGGAAACAGCCGTTTTGAGTGTCTGCTACCGTTGCGATACCGGTGGCCAAGGCCTCGTTCGCCTTCAGTCCATGTACTTCCAGCCCACCGAAGAGGGTGGTCCGATCCAATTGAACCTCCTTGCCGGCAATCGCCAGCGCCGGCTGATTTTCATCCAGCGATTGCAGGATGCTGTCCCGGATGATGAGCTGCTCAACATGGCCTTCGCCTTGGGTACGGATCGGGCCGGTAATACAGGCATCGATGACCAGCTTTTCAATTCTGCCCTTTATGGTCAAGGGCAGAGCGGGAATGTCCTGGCCGTCGATCCGCCGGCTTCCGCCCGGGTCGAGGGTGCAATGGCGAAGAACAACGCATTCGAACTCACCGTCCAGTATGAGGTCATCGGAGGTCTTCGTACCGATCCACAAACCGTCGAGGGCCAGCTCCACATCTGGTTTATTGGCAGCGACAAAAGACCAGTCCTGATCGATGATCAGGTAAGGGCGCTGTTGATTGGCGGCCTGCAGCGTCAGATTTTCAATGTCGAGGATATCTTCCCCGGCCTGATATGTTTTGCTGTCATCGATCTGGGTGACTCCTTCCTTCAGGATGCCACCGGCATGGATGATGCCTCCATTTCCAATATGTTGTTCCGGTTCACAATCCTCCACCGCCCGCCGGTCAAAAGGCCCGGCGCCGAGAGGCCCGGAAAAACCATAATGATAGGTGACGGATAGCGGCCTTCCCGGCATACTCTCCATAAACCGGAAAAGCCCCTGCTCCGGATCGATCATCAGCTGTTGGCCGGCACCCGCAGAGGCCACTCCGCCGTCGAGGCGCCCCACTGCGATGTTTTCGGCCGTCACGTGTCCCGCCGGTCCGCCTAGATCGGCCATAAGGGGGGCGACATCATCGGGCCGCTGAGGCAGCAGGACTTTCTTAGCACACTGAACGATCAGCGAATAGCGGAGCAGATCCTTGTAGATAGCGGGATCCATTACGGCCGTCGTATGCGGAGACGATTGAAGGGTGGCCCGGAGCCGGGCTTCGGTCCGGAATAATTGCCCACTGAGCCGGCGCAATGCTTCGGCCGTCTCAGGCAACAGGCCATGTTGGTCGGCCAGGAGTTGAACAATTGCCTCGTTGAGCCGGTATTCTGCCTGGGCGAGCAGGCGGCAGCGCAGGGGCGCCGGCAATTCCCATTCGAAGGCGGAATGCCAGTCCTCCAAGTTCTCCGGCCGTTTCCCGGGAAGAAACAGGGGGCTTCGGCGGCCGGAAGGATCGAATGTAAACGTATCGGTACTCGCCGCATAAAAAGGCGTAGCTTCCCTAATTTCAAAGGGCCTCAGCCGGTAAAGGTGAAACGCCAGTTTGGGGATGTTATAACAGCCGGATTGACCACGATGGCGGCGCACATCCGGCGCATGGAAGTATTCGTCGAAGGGGCCGCCGGCCAGTTCGGCTGTTCCGGGCTGGCGCAGGCCGGCCCAACCACCGGGAAGGTTCTGGGACCATCGCCCGGCCAATGCTTCCGGTTGGGGATCAAGGCCATGGCGGCTGCGGGCGAGGCGGCGGAAGTTTTCCACCACCTTTCCGTCCCAGCCGGCGATATCGCGGATCAGTTCCTCCAGGACTCGTAAGGTACCCTTGCGGCGGCGGTAGTAGATGGTCTTGGCCACGTCGACGCGGCGGCCGCGGGGGTTATGGACGGAAACGAGCCGGGTACCCAGCAGGTCGGCAATATACGGGATGGCCCAGTCGCTGCAGAGTTCGATAAACTGATCCTCCCACAGGCGATCCTGACTGCGGCGCAGGAGGGCCGCTTGCTCAGCCAATACCTCGACCAGCGCCCGCAGAACGCCAGGGTTGTCACCCAGGCCGTCCTCGTGGCGGTAGATCGCGGGGATCATTTCCCACAACTTCTCGGCGAAGTAGGTTTCAAAATGATCATTTGCTGCGGTACTCATATTATATTCTTTTATCCCTTTCGGAAAACGTCATTCACGAGCAGGCCGCCGGCGGCAAAATCAAAGTAGGCCCCCGCCGGAGCCGATCGGGCAAATTGGGTAAAGGGCGCCTGATTCCAATAGCAAGATCTGACCGAGCGTACGCCGGGCGCCTGATGGACGGCCGCCATTAGCCGGCTGCGGTAGAACGGGCGGCCGACGGCCTGGTTGGCCGGCGCTAATAGGCCGCTCTTTTCGTCCCAAAGCGTATCCTGTACCTGAGTGATCACCTCTTCTTCCCGGAAACGGGGATCGATGTCGAGATCGAGTTCCAGAAAGACGGCGATGCCATTGGCCTGCTGCACGCCGATGGGCGTGCTGGGGCCGGCCAGGTGGCGCAGGCGTTCGCTAATCGTCGTTTCCAAACCCTCATCGCCAATATACCAGAGGTGCACAACGGCGCGCTGCTGCGTGGCGTGCCAATGCCACTGTCCTTGTACTGCCTTTATGCCGGGTACGGTTCGTGCTACGGCTTCCATGTCCAGGATGGAAACGGCCCTGCCCAGGATCAAGGCCGACTGGGGGGCATTATCGCGTATTGCTTCTGGCGTTTCACGATCGGCGCCGCCCCGGGCGGCAACGGGATTAACCACACTGCCCAGGCCGGTGACCGGCTTCAGGATCTGGTTGATCGAACCGGCGGGCGGGCCGGCCGCACCGGCGCCGTAGCGGTAGTCCGCCACTATATTGTTCCGGCCGGTTGGCAGGCGGTGGCCGCGCCGGCCGTCGCCGAAGGTGATCCGTGCCTCTTCCTCGTCGTTGTGCCGCACGATATAAATTGCCTCGTCCGGGCCCTGGCCAAAGAAGCTGGGGACTTCCCGCCAACGGATGCCGTCGACGTAAATGACCAGCGTACTCACCAATCCGCTGTCGTTGCCCGCCATGGGGGCCGCCAGGTAGGTGAGCGGCTTGCGGCCCAGTTGGAAGGACTGGTTGGGCAGAGAGGCGTCGCCGCTGCCCAGGATTTCCCCGCGCACCGTTTGGCCCCGGCTAGCCGGAAGAACATTGCCGTAGGCCGTGACCGGTAGGATAAGACCAGGATCCCAGCGCTCCTCGGTATTTTTTTCCAGGCGGCGCTGCTCGAAGCGGACCGTTCCTCCGATTTCCAGCCCCCGCTTGTTTTTATCCCACAGGAAAAACGAATCGGACGCATACTCGTCGACCGGCTTCTCCACCGGCGCCTTCAGGCGAAGGAGATCACCGTCCGACAAAGTGGGATAAGCCTCGCCGATGACCGGCCCGGCATCCTCTAACGCGAAGTGCAACTGCAGCTGATCCTTGACATCCGGACCCCATAAATCGGTGGAAGCGCCTCTGCGAATGGGATCATTGATAGATCGATCGAGGTAAACATCCGTATACGGACTAGGCGTACCTGGAACTTCGAAGGTATTGCGGTTAACGGTGACCGTCCGTAGAATCTCCCGCTGGCCGGCCTGCGTTTTGGTCACCTGAAACCAACGGTATTCCGCCGAGCGGGAGAGCAGGACGAAATCGTCGGGGTGAATGGCCCCGTAATTTCCGGAAAGCTGGAGAATAGTAAAATCGACAAATGGAGCGCTTGAAGATGCCTTATTGGCAATGAGTGTTCCTACATGCCCGACAAGTGAAAAGTTGGCAATACTCGCTTTTTCCGGATTCGACTCGGTAGAGCCGGTATATATGGCACTTTCGATTAGCATCGGCACCAGCACGCCGAAGAGATAATTCAGACGCTCGATGCCCACTGCCTGTCCGGGTACCAGCAATTGCAGCTCCGACAAAAAGGTGTCGTCCGGAAGTGTCAGTTTTGACCGAAAAAACACCTGGTCATAGCGTTGATTATCCGCACCGGTGTATGGCGTCACCTGTTCCACTACGACTACCTGGTTCAGTTTGGCATTTTTCTGGTGGCGGAGGAACAAAACGGCGCCAGCATCGATCTTTCGCTGCCGATCGATCAATATGGAATCGTAGCCAGGAGCCCCTTCGATTTCTTGAGCCCGTTTTTTCCATTCTCCGTAGGTGCGTATACGCGGCGGTTCGACCTCCCACCGGTTCGCCAATGGGTGAATGCTCCGGGCTTCATCCAGTTCGAAGCTCTGCGGGGGCTCATCGCCGAAGGCGCCCGACATAAAAGCGGTTCCTTTCGGTAGCTTCACCGGTTGGCGGCCTTCGGCCATGGCGGCCAGTTTGACCGTGGCGGCGACCGCAGGGCGGGGCTGATATCCCAGCAGTTGAACCAGCCGCCTCAGCGAGGGTGGCCGCCGGGCGGTGCGCAGGTAGGCCTCGTTGGCGATCACTTCGTCATAGAAGGACAAATTGTCGCAGAGATAGGCCCACATTTCCAGCAGCATCACCCCGAGATCGTCTTCGCCCCGGGCCCGCCAGCCGGCCAGCTCGGGGTACTGCCGGATCGCGGCGAGCATGGCGCGCCGGAATTCCGGGAAGGTGGCTGTCTGTCTCGGCAGGCCGCCCAGGCCGGCGGGAATCGCCGGCGGCTGAGGATGGGTCAACGAATCGCAGGGGCAGCCCGGCTGCCGGGTCAGAAGATGATATTTTTTACATAAACAACTCATGCGCCTCCTTTCATTTTAAGTTTAACGGTTCCCCATTCGGGATGTAGTGGATCGTTCGTAATCCGGATAATCGTATCCATGCCCGGGGCGTAAGCCGCCTCTTTAAATAAGCGCCAGTGGAAGTACCCGCGGCGGCGGAACCGGTACAAACTGACGGCCCTAACGCCGGGAACGGCCTGAACGGTTGCCTCCACCGAGGAACGAATCAGGGAATCACCGAAGCTGAAACGGTCCGGCGAAAAATAACCGGCTCGCGGGCGAATACCGCTCCTGCCGAATAAGGCGGTCATTACCTGTTCTTCCACTTCGCTTCGGAAGGCAAAGGGTTCCACGCAAACCTCGATCTCGATCTCGAGGTCGGCATAGTGCGGCGCCAGCACGTGGGTTTCGCGGCCGGCCTGGCGAAAGCGGTCCAGTTGATCGACGAGCTCGCTTCGTTGTTCGGCGGAAAGCACAACGCTGTCGCGGGGATCGGGCGTTGCGAAAGCCGAAAGCCAGCTTCCGGTCCAGCGGAAGGCGGCGCCCGCCTTTTGCACCCAGGGCAGCCGCTCGGCAGCTTCAGCGTAGTCTCCTTCGGTCACGGCGCGATAAGCCACTGCCCGGAAAGCTTCCGGGGCGAGCTGGCGGACCGTTTCCGGGGTCTCGGGATCCTGTCCGCCTGTTGCCGGCAAAGGATTAGTGATGCGTTCGATGATATCATCGACTGGAGTAAATTGGGTGATCGATCCCTCCGCCACGTTGCTTCGACGGCCCCCTCCCAGGCGGTACGTAGCCCGGAACATCGTCCCTTTGGCCGGTATGCGCCCGAACTCCCCGTCTCCGAAGCGGAGGGTAAATCCGGCGGCGCCAGCGTAGTCCTGGTGTACTATTTCCTTGCCGATACGCTGGTAGCCAACCACCCGGCGCCAGGCGCCGTCGTCGAGGGTAAAATCGGTATCCAGCGGCTCTGAAGAGGGGCTGCCTAACAGCGAGCGGCGCCAGGTCCAGGAATGGCCGGGCAGCCACTCATCGGCAAGGTCATCATAACTGACTTCTTCCAGGTGAAGGCAGGGCCGCGCTTCCAGCGATCCGTCTACGGTCCACACCAGCGGGGTTTCCTCCGAACCGGGCAGGCTGAACAAATACGTGGGCGCGCCGTTGGGCCCCTCCCGTTCAATAGCTGCGGTTAGCAGCGACTGCTTCTCTTCAGGTAAGGCAAGCGTATCCGTCAGGGCGCCGATGTAAAAGAAAGCGGTAAAGGTTCGCCCGGCGATTGCCGGAAGAAGGTTGCCCCGAACCTCCAGAAAGCGAAGGTCCATTTCAAAGGGCAGGGCCTGTTCTTGTTCCCAAACCAGGTGCGTAATCTCTGTACCCATGAGGAGGTCATCTTCTTCGGTAATTCCAATCAACCGCACCGGCCAGGCCCGCTCCGGGATGGCGGGATTCGACGGCGTAGTTTGGAGCAGCACCCATTTTCCAGAGGGGCGTCCGTCCGGAAAATCGTCGGCCGACAGATCAGCCTGGCGGTGCCCCTGGACGTACAGGCTGGTAGCCCCGGCCGGCAGGCAGGTATCCTCTTCGTCCCATAGGTAAGGAAGCAGGGTATTGCGAGCCGCATCAACCCCATATTCTTTTTTGGCCTTGATCTCCCGCAGGTGGCGCCCCGTTTCGAAATACACCTGCCGGCCCTGGTCGCCGAGAGCCCATACGTCGGTACCAGAGGAAACGATGCCGTTCTTGCCGGGTGCGCATTGGATGTCCAACCAGGCAGTGGCCCCCCTCGCATCATCAACGGTGTAATCGACGAGGCGCGCATGGCGGCGCAGGGAACGCCGCTGGGAGGCCGTTTCGAGGTAGGCTTCCCGCCCCACACGGTCCTGGTAATACGCCATTTCATCGGCGAAAGCGCTCAGCACCTCGGCCAGCATGATGCCGGCGTCGGCTTCAAGTCGATCGGCCCAGTCGGGATATTTTTGGGCGACAAAGTCGAGTAGGGCCCGGCGGAAGCTCCAGAAATCCCGCGCCTGGTAGTCGACCGGGAAGTCAACTGGCGCTTCGGGAGGGCATTCGTGGGGCCGCAACCGACAATCCTGTTTACTGGGGCAGTTGGCATGGAAGCTGAAAGTGACATCGTTGAAATAGGGATCGATATGTTCATCGTCAATAGACAGTCGATAAAGCGCCGCATTGCGGGGCGATAGGGCATGAAGGCGAAGGACGGTCGGCGTACCGGCCGCGGTTATCCAGATCATGTTTTCAACAGGGACATCTGCCTGATCTCCCGCCAGGGGCCTGATATGAATGCGATCCTTCGTCAGGCCGGTCATGAGGGCTTCGGGCAGGTGGTCATGCAGAAAACAAACCGTCAGGGAATCCTGATCCTCGTGTACATATACGAAATCGATCCCCGTTAGTTCGGCCTGGCTTAACAACTGCTGTAAACGATCCGGTGCGCTCATCACAATTCGATTTCCAGGTTAAGGTACCGGCGTTCCTGCCGGGCTTTGAGGATATATACCAGTTTAACTTCCAGCCGTTCATCGACCACCTGCACCGTAACCTCTTCGGCTTTGAGGACGCTGCCGAGCCATTTTTCGAGGGCCTGGACGATGGCCACCCGCGTCAGGTTGGCGGTGGCGTCGCTGTTGGGAGCGAATACCATCCGGCGCAGGCCGCAGCCAAAATCGGGCCGGTTGATCCGCTCGCCGGGGCCGGTGAAGAGCACCTGTTTGATCAGTTGCACGACGTGCGCGTCGTAGCTGTTCTCCTCGGCCAGGGCGCCCAGGCCGCCGTCGACGGCGAAGGGAAAGCGGATGGCGGTGATCGGTGGGTTCATGGTTTATGCGTTTTGTTATTCCTTTTTGATATCGATGCCGGTTGCCAGATTTAGTTTCACTTCCGATGTCGGGGTATGGTAAACTCCGTAGAGGTGCTTATGCCCCTGCTCCGTAAACTCCAGTTGAAATGCTCCTTTCATCTCCACCAAATGATCTACTACCCCACGGGCGATGGCTACGAAAAGAAGTTTCATTTCCTCAGTCATCTCTGGTGGTTCGCTGTCTTCGCCCATTACTTTAGGCCATTCGGCGCGAAAGGCGTTGACCATGGCCTTTGCCATACTGCCGGAAAAGTCGTCGATCGATCCTGCTTTCAGTTTTACTGCCATGGCTCATCCTGTTTTTACTTTCGTAGACAATAATCCCGGCGCCGGTGGAGACATCGGGGTAGCCGGCGGCGCCGGAGTAACCGGCAAGGCTCCCAGGGCCAGTTCACCCGCATGAAGATGGGTGTTAAATGCCGTCACCAACTGGTTCAGATACATCATCAACTCGTTACCGAACACCAGGGGTTGCGCGGCATTTTCCACCAACTCAATTTGCGGAGCTTCCACCACAACCTTGAATTTCCCCTTGACCGTAATTTGCCCCTGCTGCACGTCGATGGTCAGGATATTTTTTCCGTTCTGATCACTAAGCTTGATGGCCTGTCCCTCGTCGTCCATAGTTAACATCAATCCCTTAGCACTGCGAATGATTTTGAGGGAAGGCGTTGCCGCAATCTCTTTCTCGTTTTTAGGAAGTTGCTGATCCGCCCACCATCCTCCCGACCAGAGCGGGTAGGATGGATCGCCCCCCTCAAACTCGACCCAGACGCCGGCGCCAGGCTCCGGCACGGTGTACAGGCCCATGCCGTCGCCGGTGAAGGGCAGGCAAGGCATGGCCCACACATCGACATCCTGTCCGAATACGGCGGGTACCCGAACCTTTACGCGTCCGCGCTGCGTAGTATCGTTATTGTCGGTAACGATGCCCCGGTACTTTCCGAAGCAATGGTTGTGCACCCAATCCAGCAATTTTTCCGTCAGTTGTTCCGGCATGACCACAATATTTTTTTTCGTCAGGCATTCCAGGCGTTGCGCCAAAGTCGGATGTCCATCACGTGGGCCGTTTCGTCGATGCGATGATGCACCCTACTCACCAGGTACTTTCCGCTATGACGGGTACCGGCCATGGCTACATTCACCAGCGTGTGCGTTCGCAGCAATCGGCATAGCTTATGCAGACTGGTACTGCAATCGGCTGTAATAAACCAGTCGGCTTCCATCAGCACCGCCCGGCTGCGCGCGAGGAGGTCCCCGGCATCATCCACCGGCGCACTGATCTGGATAGTAGAGGTCAGTCCGGCCCCCCGGATTTGCTGTAATCCTCGCTGGCCGAGCAGGGGTTGCAGGGTTCGGATACTGCTTTGGTCGACAATACCGAGGATATCCTGAGCATTATTCAGGCTCACCTGAACATTTTCGACTGCCGTCGGGCGGGCTGTGTCCCAATCGATATCGAAGCGGGCGACGTTGCAGTCCTTACCGTTGATGACCAAGGTTGCCTTGGGTTCTTCGGATAAGGGTAAGGGCTTAAAATGAGCCGTCTCCACTCCCTCGGCATCGGTGGTGATCCAAAAATGAAATCCGTTGATTCTGGCCAGTTGGCGGATGAGGCCCAAGGGAGTCTGGCGTTGGTTCAGGCTGTGCTTATTTTCCTGCCGAACCGTGTCAGTTTCCTGCACATCCATCAGTATAGTCGTCCGTTGTCCGCCCTGCCATTGGCCCATCAGGATGTTCACGATAGTCTGACTATCTTTCCCCTCCAGCCATTTTCGGAAAACCACGCCCTGGTTCAGCAACAAGGAGCTATCGCCGCCGTGCACTTCGATCGTAGATCCCGAGCCGCCGGTCTCCAGATGGATTTTCTGGCGAGAAACCGGCCCCTGAACCAGGCATTCCAGTCTACCATCATCTCCCGGTTCCAGGATCGAAACGGCGGAATCGGGGCCGATCACCTCATCGGTAAGCCTGGCCATATCCCCTTCTTCGATATCTACCGGATAGTGGACACTGAAAAAGGTGGTTTTCCCGATCTCTTCCGTAATTTCCACTCGGGTGGCCTCGGCGAGGTCGGCGTTCGGTACGCCATCAACTTTCAGGAGAAGGTTCAGTCCCATTTATCTCGTTTTATTCGGTATAGCAATGTCCGTTTCTTCAGCCAGCGCCTCCGGCAGCATGGCGTCGTTGAATTCACAAATGCGCCAGAAGCCGGCCGGGTCTTTCAGATAGGTGGCTGCCAGGTGATCGATGCGCTGTCCCTGCAGCCGGCGGTGGTAGCCGAGCAAGGCCTGCTCCGGCGCCTCCGGTACGGGGACCACCGGCACCTCGCGGCCCCGGCGATCGATACGCCGGTATAGTTCCAGTTTCCGGTAGCGGCTTTTATCGTCAAACATATTCAACTAGTTTATTTTCATTTTCGATTTACGACTTTCATACTATCCTAGAACGGCAACATGCCCAGGATCGACTCTACGCTATTGGCCAGGTTAGCGGCTGCCAGCACCTGTTTCTGGGTTCTGGTAAATTCGAAGGCAGCTATGGCTATTTCCTGGGCGGCGGTACGTTTTTCCGGGCAGGGAAAATCTCTGGGCGTCAGGATTTTCAAGCCCATCGTCACTTTAGCCCGGATCGGGTACAACAGCGGCGAAAAGGCCTGTTCGTCGACAGTGAAGCTAGTTAACCGCACGGGAACGATGCGCCCCGGGCCCCAGACAAAAAGCACCACCGGCACCGTGCCGCGCGGGACGGGTTGTACCTCTGCCGACCCGCTCAGGCTGACGCCGCCGCCGCTCAGAGAGCCGCTGATGGACCCCATTAGGTTACCCAACAAGCTGCCTTCTTCGGGATAAAGCAGCATCTCCATGGCAGCAATACGATCGGCAATGCCGGAGAGCACCGCTACGGGGTGACTCTCGGGTTCTTCCAGGGCATCAGTAGCGTCGAGTTCCAGCGTCAGATTAAAAGTTTCGGGCGGATCGGAGGGCTGCGCGGTCAGGGAAGCGCTGTGCGAGCTATCCCTGGCCTCCGGTGGTTGCCACACCTCCAGCGTCCGGCTCAGAGATTCGGGGTTGTACTGGAAGATGATGATATTGGGGATCGGCCCAAGGAAGCGCTCGGAGAACTCTACCAGCGCGCCTTTCACCAATTTCGGACTTCGTGGAAATGCGCTTGCCATTATTGCTTATTTTGAGTTCGACGTTCCGCCGGCAACAAGTTGCCGGATGGACGGCCGGTTCGCTGTTGTCCGTCTCCGCTCGTCATTCCGGTTCGTATCTGCCTCAGGATCGAGGTGCTGATCAGTTCGGCCATGCGGTTTCGCGGTGTATTCGGCGGCAAGGCCACCCGTATGTTGAGCAGTTCCAGGTAGCGCTCGCCGGCACCCTCAGGAAGGCGGCCGGCGAGCAGCCTCGCCACCTCGGCGCCCAGCCATTCCCCTTCCGCGGCGCTAAGGCCGGGCATTCGCAGGATCATTTCCCGGATTTCGATCATGGCATTCTGTTTTTCAGTATTTCAACTTCTCCCGCAACTCGCGGCTGATGCTTCTTCCTTCCTTCGCCAGCTCCCGCTCCAGTCCACGGACAACATGAGGTATACCGAGTTCTTCCCCCCCCTTCCGGGCGATGAATAAGGCTGAAAGGATGGCGTACTTGATCTGGGCGCCCGTCAGGTCGAGCGATCCCGCCATAGATATCAGGCCGTCGGATAAACCCTCCAGGATCGCCGTTCCGGCCAGTTCGCCGATCAGGCGCCGCCAGATCAGCAGGCGCTGGCCGGTGTCTGGCTTCGGGAAATTCAGGACGTAACGCAGCCGCCGGATAAAACCAGAGTCGATATTGGCTTTCTTGTTCGTAGCCAGAATAGCAACGCCGGGGTAACTCTCGATGGCCTGCAGCAGGTAATTTGTGTCGGTATTAGCATAGCGGTCGTGGGCATCTTTAACATCGGTGCGTTTGCCGAAAAGGGCATCTGCCTCATCGAAGAGGAGGACGGCATTCATGTGGCGCGCACGTGACAGGATGCGCTCCAGGTTCTTGGACGTCTCGCCGACATATTTGCTAACCACTGTCGACAGATCGATGCGGAACAGGTCGAGGTCCAGGGTGGCGGCGATCACCTGAGCGGCCATGGTTTTACCAGTACCGGAAGGGCCCGAGAAAAGCGCTAAGAGGCCTTTACCCTGTGAAAAGAGCCGCTGAGCGGCAGGTTGTTCCCACACGATTTCCCGCTCCCTTGCTTCGAAGACGAAATCTTCAAGTGTCTGGCGAATCCAGTCGGAGACGATCAGGTCGTCCCAGCGGAAGGTGCAGGGCAGTTGCTGGGCCAGCTTGCCCAGGCGCTGCCGCGAGCTTTCGCGAACGATTTCCGCGGCTTCCTCCGCGGTAGCTCCGCCCCGGTCCGCCACCGCGGCGATCTGCCCTATGTTCACCTGGAAGCGGCGGCTCATAGCTTCCAGCGCTTCCGGCCGCCAGCCCGCCGTTTCCGGCACTAAATCCCGCCAAAGCCGGCGCCGCTCCTCGATGCTCAGCGGCGGCAGCTCGACTCGAAAGTCGACAATGCCCTCCATCGGCGGCACGGACTCGTCGATTTCCGCCAGCGCCATCTGAATCCGGAACGGGGCGATCAGCGGTGGCCAGCGCCACTGCGTCCAGCGGCTGCCGCTCCAGGCTGGAATACAACCGGTCAGGAAGGCCTGCCGCTGCCCGCGCATATAAACGCGCTCCCATTCCGCCTCGGCGATGTGGCCGCTGTCCAGTACCAGCAGTGGCAACTGAAGGCGTCCGGCCAACGCAGCGGCGAAACTGCGCCGGCCGCTACCGGGAAATCCCGTTACAATCAGCCGCAAGGGAAGCCCATCCTCCCGTTCTATCTGGCGGTGGAGGTAGTTGACCGTCTCGTCCAGCGGCCAGCCAGCCAGCGGCTCCGGCGGCAGGCGCCAGTAAGCCATCCCGGCCAAAGCTGGGTCGAGGCTGTCCCGTCCCAGCAGCCAGTCGCGGATGAAGGGGTCGCAGACATACATGGCCGGCTCGCCGGGGTTCATTTCCCGCTCGTGCAACAGATCGAGCCGGCGGAGGGCCGAAGAAGCGCCGATGGCGCCCCCCTGGCGGTAGCCGAACAGGCGCGTCACCAGCGTTTCCGTCACGTAACCCCTGCCGGCGTGATCTTGCAAATAGGCGTACACACGATCCAGTTGCGGCTCCAGCCCCAGGGCCAGCGCCGCCTGGAAAAAATCGGATTCTACCGTCGATAGGCCAAACTGGCGAACCAAAAAATGAAAGCGAGAATCTCCTTCTTCCAGCGCCTTTTCGACTTCCACCAGGCTGTCATTGAGCGCCTGAATCCGTTCGTTGGTTGCCATCCAGGCAGCCTCTCGTTCCGGGGTGTCTTTTTCATCCAGAATGGCATCGACCACCGCGTGATAATTGGGTGTTTCGCTCCCGCCGCTCATTTCCTGCCACAGCGTACGCAGCCACATGATGCGCCGCCGAGCCCGCAGGCGGATGCGGCGGCGGATCAGATCCAAGGCAACGTCGGGCGCTACCAAAGGCGCTTCCTGTTCTTCAAGTAATATGTCAAGGTCTTCCTGTTTCATACGGTTCAGGATAAGTCGATCCAGTTGGGGAGCGATTCGGCTCCGTTAACAAAAATGCGCAGGGGCAAATGTTTTCGGCCAGGGTCCAGATCGGACGGCAGCTTCAAGACAATTTTGTTGTCATTCTCAACGAAAAACTTTCCGTTTTCGGTGGGACTGGCCCCTACCTCCATCAATCGGTCTGCTCCAACGTACACTTCTATTGCTGCTTTATCTCTGCCTTGTACAGCGTCGTAGAAATACCCTTCAACGGTAACTTGCTGGTTTACAAAATCAAGTAAAATACTGGTAACCGGTGGACCAACCGTAAAGGGGCACTGATTCGACCGGTATTCCATCGCACGGAAGTCTCCGCCAGGCAAACGCCTCCGGCGGCGGACTACCCATTGGGCCGCATAAATGCCCGGGATAATGGGTACAGGAGTCGTGGGGGGAGAAAAAACGGCCTCATGATCGAGTGCTTCTGCCGTCTTTTGAACGAACGCCGTGATCGTTCCCTGGCCCATCTTCACCAACCAGTCGGCGCCGGCCCGGGCGCCGTATTCCCAGCGCGGATGGATCAGCAACAGAGCGGTTTCATCACCGGCAAGGCCCGTACCGGCAAAAGTGACGGTACTTTCCGCAGGGGGGATAAATGGTGGAACCGGCGGCGGATCCGGCGGCGGATCGCCCGGTAGTACCTGAGCGGGCTGGAGCGTAACTTCCTGCTCTTCGGTGGAGCCCGGCAACTGGTACATAATCTTGCTCTGGCTACTGAACAGGCGAGGCGCCCCTTCCGTACTCACGTTGACGTGGTACGACAACACCCTGCCCGGCCGTTTTCGGGCTTTTTCCGGTTCGAGAAAGACCACCGACACTTCATAGTAGGCAGACAATTTCACCGGTGATTCGCCGGCCGTCCAGAAGGTGACGGCCTCATTGGGCGGAGTGGGTTGCAGGGCAATGCGGAGTTTGACGCCTTTATCCTGCAGTTCCGTCGTAAAGACCGACGTAGAAGAATCGTAGATCGTCGTGGAATCGGCAATATCGGGATGGTCGTGCAGCGCTTTCATTGCCACCCCCATCATGCGCTGTTCGTTGATGGCCCGGTATTCCTCCGAGGTGTCGGGGTCATGGGCGCTCAGCTGGTAGTATAGATTCAGCCCCATAGGCGCATACCGCACCGGCGGATGATCGCCGCCCGGAGCAGGCAGATTTTTGAAGTAGGGGTTTTCGGCGATGTGGTAGAGAAAACAACCGATCCCCCGCTTCTGCAGGCGGACAGGGGGCTCGGGATAAACGGTGATGTCCGCAGATTGAATATCCGCTACCTCCGGCTCAAGGTCCATCATCGCAACCCCTTCCGAGGAAGTAGAGAAGGCCTGGCTGATCAGGTTCATCAGTGAACTGGTAACATCCGATATATCCAATATGCCCATAGCAATTATTATCCTAATCCAAATATTAATTTATTGGCCCACTCTTTTCCTAGTTCTGTTGCCTGCGTCGGGTTAGTCCGGCGCTTTTCTTTTATTACCGGCGGCGGGGGGGGCACTACTTCCACGATCAGTTTGCCGATAACGAGCCGTGGTGGCGGTGGCGGCAGGGGCTGAATTTTCGGCGTCGGCGGAACCGGCGTTATGGGCCGCAAAACTCGCGCCGACTTTTCCTTCCCTTCCTGATCCGATGGGGGCGGTTGCAACCAGCCGACGCTGCGTGGGTTTCCTTCCCGGCCGATGGCGTTCGTCGCCGGCGCCACTGGCTGGAGTAGGGTGGGAAGGGAATCTTTCGGTGTGGCCACTCGTGGAACAGCGGGGCCGGCTGCCTCTCGCCGGACCGGTAAAACCCATTCTGTTCCGATAGGAGCAGGCGGCACGCGGGCGTCGCCGGCGGCAGGGGTGGGCAAAATGGCCGTTACCGGGTCCCATGGTGCGGACATACGTATCGGGGCAGGTGCCGGTATTCGTTCCAAAGCCGGTTGCTGTCTGACAGGAAGGATCTCTCCTTCTTTTTGAACAAAAGGCTGGGTAGCTCGTTTGCCGGCCGTTGGAATAAGCGCTGCGGCTGGCGGCGGCAGCGGATGAACCGGCTGGCCGGCCCGGGCTTCCGGTTCTACGTTGTAGCGGGGTTCTTTTGGCTCCATGGCATCACCTACGAACTCTGGCAGCACCACCGAGGGGTAGCGATACCGGATCGCAGACTGCCGCCCCACAGAAAAGCCGATGGCCTGGCTGCGGAGCAGGAAATAGGGGTTGCCAGGAACTGGCAGCAAGGCGGCCGCAAGCGTTTGGCCGGCCGATCGTTGGGCAATATGTCTCATGTATCCCTTCATAATTATCGGTATAGAGGAGTTTCCATTTCAACGTCGATCATTCGCACGTAGGCCCGGCGCAGCCGTCGGGGCAGATCGAGTATTTCATTTAGACTCCATTGGTACGCCGATGCCAGCCGGTGTACCTCCCAGGCCAGTTGCGATTGCTCCTGAAGCAGTGCAGTTAGCAGGAACGATTGCATATTGAAATGGACCCACTGCTGATGTCCGCACTCAGGGCAGCAGGCAGCCAAGTCCATATCCATAAGCGGAGCTATGACCTGCATAGCTTCCTGCATCCGGGCGGTGTCTTGTTCCAGGTCACCATCCAGCAGACAACGTTTCAGCAACAGGTGGGCTGCTTCATCTGGCGAAAGGCCCAGCACGGCCAATTCATCCTCGCCAGTGGGCAGGCGAAAATGCACCCCGCCTGCCAGGCGGAAGGTTCCGTCATCCAGGCGGGCAATGCCTTCCAGGGTTTTATCCGGTTGGAGTTGCGTCAGGAGCGCGTCAAGAGAAAAGTCCAGGTCGAAAGCGGACTGGCACGCTTCGCAGGTAATCGCACTCTCGATCTTATCGAGGTAGGTGCGCTTGTAGATAGCAGCGAGCAGCCGGTCGCGATCGGCAGTAGCGAGTTCCGGAGGTTTGCAGGGCAACTTGCCATCCTGCATTCGAAGCAGCAGCCCGTCCAGTAAAAGCAGGGCATCCAGGGTTCCGGTTCCTTCCACGGCCTGCTCCTGATGACCGCGGAGGTCGCGCAGAATCACCTGATTCAAGCCGGGTGAATAGTTTACTGGAACGGCATAACTCGACATGATGAACGTTGTTTCAGTCATTAGTTAAGAAAAGGCCCTCTGCTAGGTTTGCACGGGTTCCGGCACCGCAGTATCTCGTTCCCAGCCTTCGTGGGCCAGTGCCAGGGTCTCAATGGCCACGGCGTTAGCACCGGCGTCCAGTTGAGGGAGCGCCTGATATTCCTTAGGCCAACAACGGTAGACCTTGTATGCCTTGGCGACTTCCCCCTGCTCGTTGAGTAGCTCGATGGTGATATCCTTGCGGAAATTTTTCAGGGACATTGCCGCGTCGCCTTCGGAATTCCAGACCAGGCTGGCCCACTTTTCGAATTCCGGGTCGTGGGTGACGCCGCGCTCCAGCGTGATATCCTCATATTTCGTTTTAGCCGGCGAACGGCGCATGGTGCTGGGGTCTCCTCCCTCCCGGTGGTCGACCACCTCCGTGGTATGTTTCAGGGCGCCGACCTTACTGATACCGGCGACCACTCTACCGTCCCAGCGGACACGGAACTTGAAGTTCTTGTAGGGGTCATGCCGGTATGAATTGACCACAAATTGTGTATTTGCCATGATTATTGTTTAAGTTAAACCTGAATTTGGCCTGCTTTCTGTTGCAGGTGAATAATGACGAATTCGGCCGGCTTCAGCGGCGCGAAGCCCACCCATATGTGGACAATACCCAGATCGATGTCATTCTGTGTAGTGGTCTCCTTATCACATTTAACGAAGTAAGCATCGTCGCGCTTTTGCCCCTGGAAGGCCCCCTGCCGGAACAGGTTGTGCATAAAGGCCCCCACGTTGAGGCGGATCTGCCCCCAGAGGGGTTCATCGTTGGGTTCGAAGACCACCCATTTCAGGCCGCGGTAGAGGCTCTCTTCGATGAAGAGGGCGGTGCGGCGCACGGGGATGTACTTCCATTCGCTGGTAAAATCATCGTCGCCGTCCATCGTGCGGGCGCCCCAGTTGACGATGCCGTTGGGGAAGACGCGCAGGGTGTTGATGCCCCGGGGATTTAGCACCCCGTTTTCCTGGTTGGAGAAGCGGTATTCCAGCCCTACGATGCCCCGGATATCGGCTTCCGTGCCGGCCGGCGCTTTCCACACGCCGCGGTTGGCGTCGATGCGGGCCATCAGGCCGGCGATGGCGCCGGCAGGGCCGACTTTTTTCTCCAGGCCGTCCTCGCGGATGATCAGGCGGGGATAAAATACGGCGCTGTGGTCTTTGACCAGTCCGGGCCGCAGGCTGTTGACTCCCTTGGAGGGATTCGTGGCTTTTTGTACAGTGTCCCATGCTTCAAGGCCATCCATCAGTAGGAACGCGCGCTCTTCCTGGCAGAAGACGCTGGCCGGACCCCAGAGGCTTTTTCGTTCGTCGGCGCTGTGGCCTTCGTCGCGGGGCAGGATGAGGAGGTTGAAGAGGTCGACTTCCTTTCTGAGTATTTCGAAGGCGTCCCGATACTGTTGCAGTTGCGGAGTCTGACCGTCGTTGCCGCCGGCCAGCCGGAAATAACGAACGTTGTTGTAAAAATCAGAGCCGATATTTTTACCGGCAGTAGATCCTTTAGTAGAACTCGTTATTGTTCCCGTATAACCAGCCCCCCCATCCAGCGGTAGGAGCGCCAGCCGGGAACCCCACAATTCGGCCGTCCATTTGAAGGTAGGATCGTTCAGGCGTTTCTGCTCGAAAGCTTCGATGATCTTCCCCCATTTTTCCCTGAGGCCATCACGGTGATCGGTCGGGCTGCTTGAAAAGGCATCTTTGTACATAGGATCAGATGAGGCGCAGGTTACAAGATCTGTGTCGATATCCGTTCCATTGATCCGGACAACATTAAACGCATCCTGTTGCAGTAAAGCAAACTTATTCAATTCGCTCAGGTTCAATACGATCCCGTTCGGGGCCGGCCGGTACTGAGCGTAACCGGATACTTCGATGCCGCCCTGATCGCTGCCCAGCATCATCGGAATGGCCAGGTCGTTGGCTAGCGGTAAGCCGGGTTCGATCCGGATGTCGGCGCCGTTGGTAGCACTTATTTGAAAGCGATAGCCAGATGGAGGAGTAAGATTGTCAATCTTAGGGAATTCTACTTCAACCTTTTCCGAAGAAGAAAGGAAATTGTCATTGAGCAAATTCTCTATTGCCGTTGCCAGATCTGTGACAATAGTAAATGAACCCGACAGAGTATATATTTTTTCGACGAGCTCAGCCAGCGAGATGTTGCGGAACACCCGGCCGCCGTCGGCGCTGAGCCGGAAGCGGTTGGCGGGAGGGGTTACGGTTATAGTAAATATCTCATTTTCAACGAGTGTTTTCCCTCCTTCAAAGGCAACTTGCAAAATTCCTGATTCGTCCGAAAAAGTGATGGGCTCACCACTTGTGTAACCGGATAGGTCAAGGGTTTTGAGCGTTGATTCACCATCGCTGTATTGGATGGTGACGGTATCATTCCCTACGGTACCCCCTGCTGTTATTTCAAAAGTGAATACTTTACTTTTATCTCCTGTATACTTTCCAGAAGTTGAAATAACTGAAGTGCTGGTCCAAGAAGCAGTATCTATCTTTGCAGCACTGATTCCGGCGAGTAACTCCCTCCAAACTTTCCAAAATGCTGTCAGATCACTCGGCAATATCCGTCCCGACTGGGAATACCCGTTAGGTGCGGAAATGGGAGGAGATACAACATCCTCCACCTCAACCAGCGCCGAATGTTGGTTAATAAATGTTTGCACGTACCTGGAGCTGTTGGGGTCCATGCTCAGCCCCGTCCAGTTTTCTAATGCCTTTTTCACCAATGCCCCGCCGTTGACGGGTTCCAGGCGGAAAACCTCCAGGTTGAAGGTAGATTCCGGATGCGGGCCGTTGTACGTGACCGCCAGGTGAATGACATCGCCGGCCAGCCCCGGGGATTTGGCGATAACCTTTAATACATCATGGGCCCCGGTCTCATTTTTTAATGTTGCCTCCGAGGATTCCGCCCCCTTCGCAATCCGCATCACATAACATTTCGTTCCGCCGTTCAGGAAAAACAGGCGCACGGCCCTGGCCAGGTCGCTGTCGGTATAGGCCGAGGAGAAGGCCCGTTCAAAATCGGGATAGCTCAGGCAGAGCACGGGTTCTTTCAGAGGGCCCTGTTTAGCCCGGCCGATAAATACTGCCGTCGACGTACTCACCCCCGTGATGGTCCGCACGCCGCTCGGCTCTTCCTGTACATATACGCCCGGATAGGTTGGTTGCACTGGCATGATATATATTTTTGTAAATCAAATTGTTGTAACCCTCAAACCTTGTCAAAGACCTCGGCCAACTCGCCCTCTTCCAGTAAGTGTTCTACCACCCGCCGCACGAAGGGCGGGCCGCAGTTTTCCACCAGCACCAGGTGCTTGCTCCAGAAGTAGGCGCCGTGCAGGAATTCACCGCTTGCCTGATGCACCCGCCGTAGTTCTGCGATCTGGTCGTAAGAAAAAAAAGAGGCGACGAATTTTTCCCCGTTGGTCAGGCACACCACCACATCGGCCGGCCCTATGCCTGCACCGTCGTTATCGACGCCTTCCTCCCACGCGGAGGAGTAGATATGCCGGATGAGTTCGTCCATATCTGCGAAAGGTTTATCGTTTTTAAGGTGGCTCCTTTCTGCTGTGCAGACAAGGGCTATTCAACGATCGGTAGGAATTGGGGGATTAACGGTTGGTAAGGGGCACTTAGAACATAATATTCACTTGTCTCTCCTTTTCTTTTCATTGTTTTATCACATATTTCCAGATAGCCTTCTCCTTGCTTTTCATTTCCTTTTTATCAAAAAACAGGGATAATTTATCTCTCCTTTTCCTTCTTGTATGCTGTTCTGGAACATGGTCCCTTTCATAAGATCCCCATTCATCAAACAACCATATGCATGGATCATTTTGATTTTTTCAGTCAATAGCAGCCTGCGCCGCAGCCGCTGCATTTTTCGATTGTAATTGTAGCATCGAAATAGTTGAATAACTATGGATTGAAAAACTTTGAGTTGTCGAATAGTTTCCCCTGCTGCCCCACATGCACCAACTCATGCGCCAGCAACCTCCTCCCCTCCGTCGTCTCCGGCTGAAATTTCCCTGAGCCAAAGTAAATATCCCGCCCATGCGTAAATGCCTGCGCCCGCAGGTCGCGGTTCATGCCCACCGCCGCGCCATCGGTGTGGATGCGCACCCGCTCAAGTCAGCGCCGAAGGCGCCTTCCATTTGCGCGCGGGTATGGGCGGAGAGGTGCTGTCCGCTCCTTTCGTAGCCTGCAGGCGCGCCGTGAGCGAGGGGCTTGCAGGGCGGGCGCACGGGCCTTCTACTTTTGTTTGCAACGATGCCGGCTCTTCTTGTTCTTCCGGCTCGGAGGTATCTTCCCCTTCTCCCCCCTGCCGCTGTATCGGGAACGTTGAGTCCGCTTTTTCCTGTACCGTTTCTTCCGCTTCGGACGCTTCGCCAGAGGGTTCCTCTTCTTCCCTTGCGCCGGGTTCGTTCTGTCGTTGCACCAGGGGTAATCCCAGCAGGCGGGGGCTTGGTTTGCAGTTTTTTTTTTTCTCCTTTTCCTCGCACTCCCGCATTGGCGTTGCACGGTGGTTGCCAGTCCCTGATGGCTTCCTGTCTCCCGATCTGTTTCAAGATTTTGTCCTGTAGTGCTACTTCCGATCCCGACCTCCTTTACAGTCGGTACGGGATTTCGCCCTGCGGGCTCAACTTCCGATCCCGACCTTCGATGTGGGATTTCGTCCCGTTCTGGCTTGACGGGACTCAATTTTCCCTTTCCGATTTCCCTCACCACCTGATCGGCGATCCGGTCGGCTTCCTGTTCATATACCGGTCGCCGGGTTGGTGATGGTCAGCTTGGCTTGGATGGAAGGAAAGGGCGAGACGCCAGGATATACCATATTCTCTGGTACAAACCAAACCGAAGCAGTAAGTTACCAATTCGTTCCCCGGGCTTTAATCCGGGGCGAGGTCGGCACTTTAGCGGCTTTGCTCACTTTTTGCTGTGTGGGCTGGTGAACCTGGGTACGCATAAGGAATCGATTTTTAGATAAGCTACTCTCCAACCTTCATCGTATCCTTCAACTCCGCCAAATCATATACGCCCCTTTGCGCACTCTTCCCAGGCGGTCGCTCTTTCCAGTACAGTAGGCGCCATTCCTGAGGAAGGCGAAATGCTCTTTATCGTTGGAAGCCAGGTAAAGGATATGCTCGATCTTCACATCCGGCGGCAAGAGGCAGTGATGGACATCTTTATTGCCCAGGTTATCACTGGTCCCAAGCACTTACCCAGAGCTCTTCCTCTTTTCTGAACCAGGCAAAGTGTATATCATTGTTGCTGGTGATAAACAGGAGGTTTTCCGGGTGGGCGCCTTGGGGAGTTGCGATGGGTACCAGTCGCGCTTGGCGCCCAGATGATTACTGGGTACCGGGCGCAAACCCACAAGAGATAGTCGGGATCTCCTTTGGGAATCCGCTCCAGGTACCAGGCGAAATGCAAGGAGTCGTTGGAAGAAATGCTAAGCAGATCCTGAATTTTTAGAGGCTTGCCCTTGAAAGGTTTGAGATCGAACTGGTAGGGCGGCCTTTTTTCCAATGGCTGGAAATGGAGCCGACGCTTACCCTATTGTCGTCGTACCAGGCGAAATGCATCGAATTGTTTGCGGAAAGGAATAAAGCGTTCATGGTTAGATGCTTTTAATTTTGGAAAATCAGGTTGCCATTTAGTATAGTATTCCCCATTTTAAGGTCTACCTTTTTTTCACCAATTGGTAAATACCCATCCGACGAATGGCAGCCCTTGGTTAACGATCGGTATCCTGCCCGAACCAAGGGTTGTGAAGATTCGTAAATGCATCGTTGTTTGCTTACAAATGTTTAATCTGCTCCAGGAAAGCCAGCCGCCGCCGCCGTTACCACCGGCACCGTTGAACCGTCGCGCATGACCAGAGTACCTTCCCGGAGCAATTTCCGAATGTACTGCAAGTTGACCAGGTGAGATTTATGCGGAGAGAAAAAGCCCTGGTTTTCGAGCAAGTCCCGGAAAACGCCGATATGATAAGAGCTGATGATCCCTTTACCTTCCGTCGTCACAATGCGGGTAAAGCGCTGCGGTACTTCGCAGCGCAGGATCTCCCCCATTTTCAGAAAGTCCATCCTTCCATTGTCGGTATGCCGATAATATCATTTTCAGGGCGCTGATGGAGGAACCGATCCAGCAATTCCTGGTTCTTCCGCTGTTCCTCCTTCCAATGAATCCAGTGCTGCGCATGTTGCACCGCGTTGATCAGGTACTCTGCCTGGACCGGCTTGAAAAGGTAGCTGCCGGCTCTATGGGAAGGATATGGTTACTCAACTTCACCGGAGGATAGGACGATCGTCTCGAAGTCGAAGGAAGGGTCTTCTAATAAACAATTCACTTCTCCACTACCAGTCCCATTTGCAAAAAAACGAGTTGGGGGTGCTTCTTCTGCATCATCTGGCAGGCGTCTTGCCCGGAATAAGCAGTACTTCCGACCCTTACCTGGGGACAATACTCCTCTAATTGCAACCTTAAAGCCTCTGCCGATTGAGGTTCTGTATCCGCTATTAAAGTACCTGGATCATGGTATTGGTTTATTTGGGTTTGGTTAAGAGCCTATTTGGATTTCACCCTTGCCTTAAAGTTAGCCTGCGAATTATTTCAAAAAAAAGTGGATTAGTCTTTCGGCAGATTGAATCAGGGGACTTTAAATATATTGCACAATAGCCTTTCAGGCAATGATAATCGTCATCAACTGTTCAATGCTTTTGGGTGAGCAAGTAACGCTACGTCAATACCTGCTTACCTGCCAACCCGGAAGCTCCCCACCAGAATCTCCTGCCGCAGCACCGCCAGTTCCAGTTCCATATCCCTCACCCCTGTTGCTTCAAAGCCAGCCTCGCTTCGCTTTCAGGAAATCCCCAGGCTAATCTCCCTCGCTCATACCGGTACTTCCATCCGAAAGAGCTGCTCATCGATGGTACCAGTAGCTCGGTGGGATTTCAGCGCCTCCAACCGCAGGAGGTAGGTAGCGTACAACTTCGCCACCGCTCCCCGGGCGCGGGCTGCCTGCAGCGCCCCCTTCTCTTCGATGCTGCGGCGCCGGGCGGCGTTGCGCTGTTTGTCGCGTTTCGCCTGGTATAGGATTCCGGTGTTGAGGCTTACGCTGGGGCGGGGAGCGCCGGCTACCGTGTATGTAAGGCCGACGTTGGGTAGGTACTTCAGCCATTCTCCTTTTTTGTCTTCCTGGAATTCGAGGAGGTGGGCGTGGGTTTCGGCGGCGTAGAAGCTGTCGATGGAGGTGTAGATGGGGTAGCTCTTGGGAATATGCTGGCGATGAGAAAGAAGAAAGCAAAGAGCGAGAAGGCGCCGGCCTAAATTTATTCTTTTAACAAGCGGTCCGCTTCAGCTTTTAAGCTTGGGAGTTCGCGGTGAATACTGTCCCAAATCGCATTGGGGTTGTATTCATCATATTGATGAGCCATAGTATTTCTTCGGTTAATGATTTGATCAGCGGACGGCAGGCTCACTCCCTTACGGCGCATTTTATAAACTGCCTCGGCAATGATCATAATAAGCCTTCTTTCTACGGCGTCTTGCGTCTTCAAGTCAGCTTCATACTGGCCAAAAGAATCAATCCCTTTGAGGTAATCATCAAAGATGATTCGGATGGATTCAGAAATATCATACAGATACTTCTTCTCGGTTCTGTTCATACAACAGGACTTTCGTTTCTTCTACCTCTTCGATGAAGTAAGGGTTCTTCAGGCTTGGGTAATGAACCATATCCAGTTTCCGCCCTGGGAACAGTTCTAAAAGGCCGGCAATTAGGCCATCCAGGTTATATAAATACTCTCCTTCTGTAATAGCAGGCTTGTCCAATTCGTAGAGGAAATCTATGTCTGAATCACTCCTAAACTCACCTGCTAACACTGAACCAAATACCCAGAGGTGCTTTACCTTATACTTTTGGCAAAGTTCCTGGATAGCCGGGAGGTTGCTAACAAGAATAGGCGGTATTGTGTCTGCCGCTTGTTTCATGTTTTAAAAATACGGAAAATAAGGCAGAAAGGAAAAATTCAGGCCAGGTTTAAGGACCTATCTCCAACAGAACAGGGGAAAGGTTCTCAAAACAGCCTTACCGGCTCATCCGGAAGCTCCCCAACAGGATCTCTTGCCGCAGCACCTCCAGCTCCATTTCCAGATCCCTTACCTCCTGTTGCTTCAGCAGCCAGCCCCGCTTCGCCTTCAGGAAGTCGCCCGGGCTGATCTCCCCTCGCTCGTACCGGCCCTCCTCCATCCGGAACAACTGCTCATCGATGGCCAGCAACTCGCGGCGAAACGCCAGCGCTTCCAACTGCAGCAGGTAAGTTGCATACAACTTCGCCACCGCCCCCCGAGCACGTGCAGCCTGCAGCGCCCCCTTCTCTTCGATGCTGCGGCGGCGGGCGGCGTTGCGCTGTTTGTCGCGTTTCGCCTGGTATAGGATTCCAGTGTTGAGGCTTACGCTGGGGCGGGGAGCGCCGGCTACCGTGTATGTAAGGCCGACGTTGGGTAGGTACTTCAGCCATTCTCCTTTTTTGTCTTCCTGGAATTCGAGGAGGTGGGCGTGGGTTTCGGCGGCGTAGAAGCTGTCGATGGAGGTGTAGAGGGCTTCTAGCGGGGGGAGGGGTTGGGAGTGGATGGTGGTTGTTGTGAAGCAGAGGAGTAGGAGATACTTTGCTTTCTGGAAGTACATGGCTGTTTGGGGTAAATGGCACATTTGGTGGTTGGGGGCTTTCATGGTTTTTTGGTTTTGGTTTTTGCTCATTTGGTTTTGTTTCCAATAGCTTGGGGTTCTAGATTTCTCTTGTCCCCACTTTTCTTTTTCCGCAAAAGAAAAGTGGCAAAAAAAAACTCCCGGCTTACGCATCTTCGGTATTCGGACGACGTAGTCGCCTTCGGCAGACGGAGTCGGCTAAAGAGGCTTTCACTTCGTTGCACTGTATAAACTCGCCAATTCGTTCAGGTATCTGCTTATACCGGGATTGATTGCCGGTATAGTTTTCCATTCTCAGCGGCATCGAAGCTCAAACAGTATACAGTGCGGGCACTGCGTGAAAGCCTCTTTCTTAACGCCGAACCTGCTAATGCCGGAGACCACCGCGTTGGCGTCTTAAAGGTGCTGCGAGTCAATCCCTGCAGGGCGCCATCCTGTCTTCTGCCGGGCTGATACCGCCAAATGAGGCGGTGTTTGGGGGGGCGGTGCTTTGAAGTGTAGGGGCGCACCCCTCTCATAATCCATCAATTTCAACTGTTGTCAAATAGCCGGTGAATTTTGCGGGTTGCCGTTCTGCTTGGCGGTTGCGGCGCTCGGTGGCTTCCAGTTGGCGGGCGTTGCGGGCCTGCTCCTGGTTCTGCAGTGCGGCGATCTCTACTTGTAGTTCGTGGGCCTTAGGAAAATCCGGTAGTGGTAGTTTCTGTTTTCGCCCTTCTGCCAACTGTTGGTAGAGGGCTTCGCGGGCCACCATATCCCTTTCCCTCAGTAGTTGGGTTTCGAGTTCCGCCAAGCGCTGAGTGTGGCGGGCTGTAGCCTCTGACCGGCTGAGGTTCTCCCGCCGGAGGCTGCGGAGCTGCTCCCGCAGGACTGGAATCCGGGGGTTGGGCTCGTAGACGAATACCTCTGCCTCTATTGAATCGAACAACTCGTGGAACACGGGTTCCAGCAGGAAGCCCGATTCAAAGCGGCGTTGTTCGGAAGTAACACCGTTTGCCGTCACCAGGAAGGGCTGTCCGCCACTACATCCAGTTTTGCGACGATGTGTTTGCCCACCAAGCGCTGGAGGCTATCTACGCCGATGCCCACGAAGCGGTGTTCCCGGAAGAAGAATTGCCGTCCCGTGTGCGTAGGCTCCACCTCCTTGACCACCAATTCCGACAGGTCCAGCACCACCAGGCTATCCCCCTGCAGCAGGACTGCCCGTGCCGGCTTCGCCTCCAGGCAATAGCCTTTTCCCGACAACTCCAGGCTCCCCTTATGCGCCCGGTACCGCACCTCCAGCAAGTCCTCCGACCGCTGAAACTCCAGGTAGAGGTGCTGCATCGTGCCGAACAGGCGGTTGTAGGACGTCCAGAACCCATGCTCGAAGAGGGGGCGGAGGAAAAGCCCCAGCGAGAGGAACAAGCAGAACATCACGGCCTCCGCCCGGAGGTCGCCCGTGCGGATGCGGTACATCACGGCCTCCGCCCGGAGGTCGCCCGTGCGGATGCGGTAGCCCGGGTTGCCGGGGATCACAAAAGGGTTATTGGTGATAGGGTAGAGTAGGGGCACCCCTTGCAGCGTCATCATGTCCAGCATCAGGTGGGAGAAGTAGGCAAAGAAGAAGACCAGCGCCAGGCTGTTGGCGCCGGTGGTAGCTTCTCGATGATGGCGATACCAGGTCAGTATTATCAGGGTCACGCCGCTGTGGGTAATGGTGCGGTGGTATAGCGGCGGTTGATGGTGAGGGAGAGGGTTTCAGGAGAGTGCCGATTAAGGACTTGGGGTGGTCGATGTCGGGGAGGAGGGAGGCGGTGATGGCTACGCCAGTTTGCAGGGGGGAGGCGAAGAGGTTGACGCCGGAGAGGGAGGAGCAGATGCCGGTGAAGACGATACCGCCGATGATGTGGTTGGGGGTTCTCATAGTTTTTACTTTGGTTTTGCTCTTGTTGTCAGTTTTTCAAAGGTTTAGAGCCAGGTGTTCAATGCAATGTGTATACTTCGCCCTTTTGTCTTGACACAAAAGTACCAAAAAATCAAGGCTGTAGAGACATTTGGATAGCTCTAAGCTCCATTTCCCGGTAGCGCAAGCAAAGCCGTTCGCGTAGGTTTCTTTAAGGCTTTACGGTTTCCCGAATAGTGGAGAAAAGCTTGGGGAGCCGTTTTCCACTCTTGTGGCTCACTTCCCTGCTTGCTTAGGGGGCTTTAGGGGAAATGGAGCTAAGAGCTATTAACCAAATTTCTCTAAGGTGGGCACCACCGCTTTGGGGGCTCTCAGGGTACCGAGTCTATTTCTAACGAGACTAATCGGTTGAGCAGTTTCGTCATAGTAAACCTGTCAATCTCTGCTAATGCCGGAGTCCACCGGTTTGGCGGCTCTCAGAGTACTGAGTCATCCCTACCGGTAGCCTGTCAAACAAACCTTCGCTTCAAAGCCAGGAAGATCTTGCGGGAGAAGATACCACGATCAGGGCGACGCCGCCGAGGAGGCGGAAGGCGCCGGAGTGGTGGTGAGTTCGCTGCCCATGTAGCGGAGCGCCATCAGGGAGGAGAAAGCGATGATCAGGGGTATGCTGAAGTCGACTTCCGATTTGGAGGCGGTGTGACGGACCTCCTACAGAGCCTCCAGGGAAACGATGGGTTCTTTGCCCAGGCGCTCCACCAGTTCCACCACGAAGAGGGGGATGCCCTGGGTATTTTCCCAGACCTGGTTGAGGAACGCCTCGTAATCCTCGATGCGTTCGGCGAAAGGCTGGGCCAGGCGGGACGCCAGCTCCAGGGATTCCGGGCGGCTGAGGGGCTGGATTTCAATCCGCTCGAAGTTAGACAAGAAAGTAGCGTGTTCGATCTTGATGCGGCGTACCGCGGCGATGATATGGAAGTGGTTTTTCAGTTTCTCCAGGATGCTCACCCCGTACTTGGTGATGTCGGTCAGGTCGTCGAACACCAAGGTGAACTCCTTGGGCTGGGTAGCGCCGATCGCCAGTTCGCAGAGCCGTTTGAGGCTCTCCTTCGTAGCGATCCGCTCCAGTTCCTCCCGTTTCTCCACCTCCAGCAGCAAGCGGAGCACCTCATCCTTATCCCCGTCGAAGAGCGTCAGGAGCAGTCCCCCAGCGTCTGTTTCGGCGACCGGAAGTCGTCCATGCGGATGATCTTCTCTCGATGATAATTATCCAGCAAATGCGACTTGCCGATGCCCTGCAGTACCCAGCAGCAGCACACATTCACCCGCTTCTCGCACAGGATGTGCAACCGTTCCAATTCCCCATACCACATGGAAATCAGTCATACCCCGCTGCGCCGGGAACACCAGCACCGGTGGCGGTACCGGTGCAGCCGTCGCCACAACCGCCGCAAGACATTCCGTTCCTGTTCCATCCCCGCACCGCCTGCCGCAGCCGCTGCTGATCCACATGCAAGTAACGCTCCGTCACCTGCTGGCTACTATGCCCCAGGAGCTTCTGCACCACCCGGATATCCTCCCCATTATTCGCCATCCGCGTCGCGTAGTAATGCCGCAGCATGTGCGGATTCACCGTATTATTCGAGTACTTCATAATCCGCCGGTAGACCGACTTACGGGAAAGGTGAAGCTGGCTGCTCTGATCCGAAGGCGGAAAGAGGAAAGCCTCCGGGTCATTCCAATCCACGCCCTTCGCCCTACGGCGGTAGTTCGCATACGCCTCGATGATCCGGCTCGTAATGGGAACCTTTCGAAACTTATCCTTAGAATGCGCCCGTTTCTTGAGGCTAAACACCACCAGTAGTTGTTCCATTGGTAGGACATGCTTCACCTACAGGCGCACCACTTCGGTGACCCGCAGCCCGGCGTCCATCATCAGGAGGGCGATCAGCTGGTATTTGGCGTTGGCGCGGAGAGAGGAGGAGGTCCAGTTGCTGGCGAGAGGGTAGCGGGATGGAGGAAACCATGGGTTGAGGTTAAGGTTGAGGTTAAGGTTAAGGTTGAGGTTAAGGTTGAGGTTGAGGTTAAGGTTGAGGTTGAGGTTGAGGTTGAGGTTGAGGTTAAGGTTGAGGTTGAGGTTGAGGTTAAGGTTGAGGTTGAGGGCAGGAAACTTACCATGTTAGGTTGTCTTCAAGCCTTTAACCTTGCACCCGTTTCAAGGATTTTTCCGTGCTACCTGTTAGCAAACAGCCAATATACGTCTGTGACAGGGTAAATGTCAATGGGTTGGGGTTTTGGGAAAAAAAGTTTTTAGTTACTGGGGGTACGGGGAGACAAATGGGACTTTTGTCCCCCTGCTGGATGGAGGAAAAAGGGGACGGGATTTGGGCTATTTGTGGTAAATATCCAGCCTAACTAGTGACACTTTTTGTAACCGATGGAGGCAGCAAGGAGGCAGGCGGCTGATAGATGCACAATTATAAGCTCCTGAAAAGAAACTCCTTTCCATTTTGATTGGTTTTATCATAAAATTCTTACTTTCAGAAGATAAAATTGCTGTATCAAAATGGAACACTTGGACCGCATAACGATCGACCCGGAAATCTGCCATGGCAAACCCTGCATTCGCGGTATGCGTTGGCTGGTAGAAGTCATTCTGGACCTATTGGGTTCAGAAATGACAATCGAAGAGATTTTGGAGGACCATCCTGAACTGGAAAAAGAAGACATTATAGCTTCTTCTGAACTATGCCAGGCTACTGGTATCCGGGCAAACCATAAAACCAGCAGCCTGATGAAGGTGCTCTGCGATGTACACATCGCCCGAAAAGTTGTCCGGTTCTTCAAGGGAAAAGGAATCGATGCTATTCATATCAATGACATTCTGGATAGTTGGCACACCAAGGACAAAAAGATAGCCGATTATGCTGACAAGGAAGGTTATACCGTGATGTCAAAAGACAATGATTTCAAGAACAGCCATCTACTGAAACAGTCTCCCAAAAGTTTACTAATGATCAGCCTTGGAAATATTTCGACTTCAAAACTTAGGAATGAAAATTAAATAAGTTGGTCCAAGGTACCTAAATATTTTTCGCTGGGCAAGGCATTTTTGAGGCGCATCCGTACGGACGTAACGAGAAAATAACGCCGCCCAGCGGAAAAAGATAACGGCAATTGGGCTTAGTTATTTATTTTTCATTCCTTATTGGAATTCTTGAAAAAAACCTTGAGTTTTTGAAAGAAAAGTTTGAGGCAGAGAAGAGCTATGTAGAAATCAGCCCCAATGCAGTAATAATTATCGTAAATTAAGGGGATAAAAGCTTCTACAGCAAGAATAAGAGTTTTTCAGCTGAAAACAGAATGTCAATGAAAATGACAACAGGCGATAAAAGGCGTGAACTTCACGACAAGGCCCCCTGGGAAAAAGAACTTTCCGGGAAGAAAAGCAGCAATTGGAGAATTGGTATTCCCAACAGGATAGAATGGAGTCGGAGGCTCTGCAACAAACCACTCAGGAAAGCCTGCTTGTTGGTTTGCAATCCCAGATAGAAGCAGCATTGGCGCAATTGGTAAAGCTAACCGGAAGAATACAAGAAGTAGCTTCGAGAATGAGAAAATCCGGAATGAAAATGCGGTGTTGCTGCATCAATTATCACAGCAGGCAAGGCAGCGGTACTGGCATGAGTATTTCTAAAAAAAATGCGGGAGGAAGTAAGGCAAAGGGCTAATTTTGCATGTGAATTTTGTGGCGTAACAGAAACCGATACCGGAGAGATAAAGGCCAGTAAAGAAAAAATTACCACTATAACACTCTGAACTATGCCCGGCTGCTCGTGTCGTACTGATGTCTACATTGGCTCAAGTGTCAATAACCTTTCAGCCTTTCAAAACATAGAAAAGATACACGGCGAGTTGAGAATAGAGAATACCGGTACTGAAAACCTGGAAGGCTATGGGACAATTAGCCGAAGTAGAAAAGTTGAAAATTGATAATAACCAAGTTTTAGAAACAGCAGTACTACTGTACTTTGTTTCGGTAGCGCAGCCCATAAATTTCATTAACAACAATGCATTAAAAACGATAAGCTTGCCCAAGCTCGAAAGGGTAGGCGAAAGCCCTACCAATGCCAATATAGGCATTTACACCATGAAGCGCTGGAGTCCGCCAGCTTTCCGGAGATGCGGTATTTTTACAGCCTTACCATACTGCGGAACCCCCAATTTAAGACACTCCAGGGGTTCACGAAGCTCGAAAATGAATCTATCTATTACCTTATGCTGGAATTCAGCTCAATGGAATCCCCCTCAAGCCTGTTTGAGAACCTATCGAAACCATCCACCTTTGAAATCAAGGTGGAAAAACAAAGCGGCAACAACTTCGATTGGCTAGGCAATATAGCCACTGGGAGCACAGTCACCCTGGAATGCAACCTGGTGGAACTGGAAGCCCTGTGCCCGTTGGCCCATGCAGTAGACCCCGACAAGCCGGCGGACGTGACGGTCCTGAATACAGCCACAGGAGATTACTTTTTCGGAAGGGACTTACTGGAGGCATGTGAGTGAGTGGTGGGAAGTCGGAAGTCGGAAGTCGGAAGTGGGAAGTGGGAAGGCGGAAGGGGAAGGGGGAAGGCGGAAATGCAAAGGAAGGCCTTCTGCAACCCTGCATTCGGGCCTTGCCCGGCCGCGTTAAAAAGCAGCGTAAATTAAACCATCCCTCAAAATCAATCCCACTCATCCCCCTGCGACTGCAACTGCTCTTTCTGCCTCCGAATCCGGGGAGTTGGCACATCCGCCCGCAAAAGGCTGTCATATTGCTCCGGAGTGAGCGGAACCCGCACTTCCTCCGGCGCCGGGTTAGGGCCCCTTATCGCCGCTACTGTCGAACATAGTACTGGATGAACTGGACAAGGAGTTGGAACGCCGTGGGCACCGCTTCGTAAGATACGCTGCTTCCGGCTCAAACAGTGCAAAAGAGCGATAGGGATAAGCCGCTTCCTTATGAAGTTAGGCGTCCCGGAATGGCGAAGCTGGCTACTGGCCTTATCATCCAAAGGCTGGTACCATAAAGCCAACAGCCCACAAGCCCACGAAGCGATGAATATGGAATGGTTTGCAAAGGTGGGTTTATACGACCTACACGCTAATTACTGTTTAACGCTTAAAGGAACCGCCCAGTACGCCAAACGTACGCCAGACTGTTCATTAATCCCTTTTGATTACAACATGTTATTTTATTTTGGCTTTTAAGATGTTGATAGTTATGTTTTTATATTAATCACAAATTGTAAATATGGTGATTTAGAGACATTAATGAACAGTCTGACGCTGGGTGGTGTGAGAGGAGATGAGGCCGGGCTACCGCCCGCCCTCATCTCCTACTCGATTCAGGTGCAATTTCAGGTGTAAAAAGGGGGGTATTTGGCCTATTTTGCCCGTCGGCATCTCGCGCCAATCTTCTCGAGGTAAGAATGTGGACGCCCCGTGTACTCAGCCGCCTCGTAACTTACCAGCTACCAAGTGACAAGATGCTGGAAGTCAGCCAATTGAGGACGTTTCTCAAGCAGCTTAAGAAACAGCGGGGAAGTATTGCCAACCAGTTGCATGCCCTGGAATTTCACGTCAGCCCGTTGGCTTATGTCGTGGAATCGTTGGGTAAGAGCCTGGCTTTTTGCCAAAGCCAAGAGGTAGAATTACTTCAAAGAGCCAACAGCTCCCAATTGCGCCCAGACCGGCAGATGGTCAGATATTTGCCTGCCCAACTTTAACTGGCTACACCCCCCCACAAAATCTATTACCCCGCCTTGAGGGGAGGCGATTTTTTAGAAGGATAAAATATATAGTCTATTGCCCGGCTAAGATATTCCCCGTTATTGCATTGCGTCTTGAGCGTGGTTTTCCGGGAATGGGGCGATGACACATACCCTTTATTGTAAATGATTCGGAAGACAGGGTGATTACTATCCAGATTGAAATCCCCGGCGAAGATTAAGATGTCATCCGGATAATCATCAGGTAACTGAAATAAATGTTTTAACTCCTCCTCAGGGTTTTCCTTGAATTGCGAGAATGATAATTGGCGATTAAAAAGTATCTTCTTTAATGGTGAACCTCGCGAGGAATGGTTCCCGATATATCTTTTGGGGAAAGATACTTTTCAAGCCAGGGAGAACCCACTATTTTTACTTTTCCGGTTTTCCATAGAAATGCATACCGCTCAGTTTTATACGAGGGGCTTTGTGTCGGATTGCTTATTCTGTAATCCCATTTTGCTCCCGTCCTGTTTAATTCATCTGCCAGCAAAGCAACTGCCCGGGCGCCTCCCTTACCGGCGACTACTTCCTGAATGGCAACGAGGTCAAAATCCTTGATGATTTTACTGATCCATTCCAGCTCCCTGGCATTCTTGGTTTTACTGAAATCCCTAAGATTCCAGGATAGAAGCCTTCCATTTACCGGCTCGAGGTTTGTCGTAAGGGAAGGAGCATGAGGCTCAAGGTTTATTTCATAGCTGGTGAAGCTCAAAATAATAGCTAAAACAACCGTACTGACAAGAATCGTCACCAGACATTGAATCTGAACCTGAGGCATTGAGTACGGAACTTTTGGGCTGTTCCCTGACAATTTCCTTCTCATAGCCTGGCTTAATTCTTTGCATTAGGTTTGTTTTATCTTGTTCAGGTTGTTCATCAAAATAAGATCGTCGCAGTCCTACCTTAACTGGATGCGGTACTCCTAGGCATGAAAGATAACACACTACCATTCCAAGAGGGTCGCAGTCCTACCTTAACTGGATGCGGTACTCCTGATCTGGCATGATAACCTTACCAACTCTTTACGTAGAGTCGCAGTCCTACCTTAACTGGATGCGGTACTCCTAGCCGATGTATTATCTGGTTGTACTGGGCGCAATCGGTCGCAGTCCTACCTTAACTGGATGCGGTACTCCTAAGTAAAAAGCAAATCACAGAAGAGGACGTCATGTTCTAGTCGCAGTCCTACCTTAACTGGATGCGGTACTCCTAGTTAAAAGGAGAATTTCAATCAAATCTCAATAATATGATGTCGCAGTCCTACCTTAACTGGATGCGGTACTCCTAGAAGAACTTTATTCACAGAGAACTCATTCACATTTTAGTCGCAGTCCTACCTTAACTGGATGCGGTACTCCTAGAAGCCAAAGACAGAAGAACAGCAACTAATAGAACGGGTCGCAGTCCTACCTTAACTGGATGCGGTACTCCTAGATGATCATTTTATCATCGACAGTGATGTGCCATGACGTCGCAGTCGTAACTTAGCAAAATCGAAAAATGACGATAAAAACTTACTTTTCACAAAAGAGCAGCGGGCGGGATAGGCCGAGTCGCAGTTGGTGCTTGGACACCGTTTAGGATGTTGAGCCACCCGCCCGAATTTACCATTGGCGCCATACTGGACAGTTATCTAGGCTTCGAGCCTGTTTACGATGATCGTAGTAGCACCGATGGCCTGCTCAAATGAATTTTTAAACTACGTAAATGTACAAATTTTATGGAGACTTTGGCCAGGACTTTTATCGGTATCGACGTCAGTAAGGACGATTTGGTGACGGCTTTTCCTTGTGAGCGGGAACAATGGGACGTTGTCAATTTCGGCAACGCCGCCGCCGGGATCGCCGCCCTGGTAGAGAAAGTGAAGGAGCATCCCGAGCCCCATGTCGTGCTGGAAGCCACCGGCAACTACTCCATGAAAGTAGTCTTTGCGTTGTGTGAAAATCAGGTTCCTGTTTCTGTTTTGAACCCAAAACAGAGCAAGGGTTTTATCCAGGGCGTACTGCTGTCCACTACCAAAACCGACGCTAAAGATGCCTGCGCTTTGGCGTTGTACGGACAGTTGAACCGCCCCAAGCCTTACCAGCTACCAAGTGACAAGATGCTGGAAGTCAGCCAATTGAGGACGTTTCTCAAGCAGCTTAAGAAACAGCAGGGAAGTATTGCCAACCAGTTGCATGCCCTGGAATTTCACGTCAGCCCGTTGGCTTATGTCGTGGAATCGTTGGGCAAGAGCCTGGCTTTTTGCCAAAGCCAAATCCAGGAAACTGAACAGCGCCTGTTGAGCGTTTCACAGGACTGTTTCGCCCAGGCTTATGAGCTGGCCAGCTCCGTAGTGGGCGTCGGCCCGGCCATCGCCCAGAGCCTTCTGATCGCCACTAACGGCCTGGCCGATTTTGACAATAGCAAGCAGTTAGCCAAGTTCGTGGGCGTGTGCGCTACCCAGTTTGAATCCGGCTCGAGTATCAAAAAAAGAGGGAGTATCGCCAAGAGTGGCGACCCCAATTTGAGGGCCCTGCTCTACATGGGCGCCCGCTCGGCCAAGCGCTTCAACCAGCCTTGTAAACTGCTTTATGAACGCCTGCGAAGCAAGGGGAAATGCCACAAAGTGGCCATGTTGGCGGTGTGTAATAAGATGCTCCGGCAGGTCTTCGCGGTGGTCAAATCAGGGGTGGAATTCGATAATGAGTACCATCTGAAAAATGAAAAAGTTGCCTGATTTTCGGCCCTTTTTCTTGGTTTTTTAACACAGTTCATCCTACCTTAACTGGATGCGGTACTCCTAGAGCAGCCAGGGAAATGGACATATTCCTTCCTGAAATGGTCGCAGTCCTACCTTAACTGGATGCGGTACTCCTAGAGAAAGTTCAGGAAGCAATGTATTTACCAGATTTAGTCGCAGTCCTACCTTAACTGGATGCGGTACTCCTAGAAACTCGCGTAATCATCCAAGAAGAAAAAATCCACGTCGCAGTCCTACCTTAACTGGATGCGGTACTCCTAGACCATTATGATCAAGGTAGTATACAGTTCTAAAACGTCGCAGTCGTAACTTAGCAAAATCGAAAAATGACGATAAAAACTTACTTTTCACAAAAGAGCAGCGGGCGGGATAGGCCGAGTCGCAGTTGGTGCTTGGACACCGTTTAGGATGTTGAGCCACCCGCCCGAATTTACCATTGGCGCCATACTGGACAGTTATCTAGGCTTCGAGCCTGTTTACGATGATCGTAGTAGCACCGATGGCCTGCTCAAAAGGTTTTTTAAACTACGTAAATGTACAAATTTTATGGAAACTTTGGCCAGGACTTTTATCGGTATCGACGTCAGTAAAGACGATTTGGTGACGGCTTTTCCTTCCGAAAAGGAACAATGGGACGTTGTCAATTTTGGCAACGCCGAAGCTGGGATCGCCGCCCTGGTGCAGAAAGTGAAGGAGCATCCCGCTCCCCATGTCGTGCTGGAAGCCACCGGCAATTACTCCATGAAAGTAGTCTTTGCGCTGTGTGAAAATCAGGTTCCTGTCTCCGTTTTGAACCCAAAACAGAGCAAGGGTTTTATCCAGGGCGTGCTGCTGTCCACTACCAAAACCGACGCTAAAGATGCCTGCGCTTTGGCGTTGTACGGACAGCTTGAATAGCCCAAGCCCTACCATCTACCAAGCGACAAAATGCTGGAAATCAGCCAGTTGAGGACATTTCTCAAGCAGCTTAAGAAACAGCATGGAAGTATTGCCAATCAGTTGCATGCCCTGGAATTTCACGTCAGCCCGTTGGCTTATGTCGTGGAATCGTTGCAAGAGCCTGGCTTTTGCCAAAGCCAAATCCAGGAAACTGAACAGCGCCTGCTGAGCGTTTCACAGGACTGTTTCGACCAGGCTTATGAGCTGGTAGCCTCCGTAGTGGGCGTCACTACCTTACCGCCCAGAGCCTTCTGATCGCCACCAACGGCCTGGCCGATTTTGACAATAGCAAGCAGTTGGCCAAGTTCGTGGGCGTGTGCGCCACCCAGTTTGAATCAGGCTCAAGCATCAAAAAGAGGGAGTATCGCCAAGAGTGGCGACCCCAATTTGAGGCCTGCTCTACATGGGCGCCCGCTCGGCCAAGCGCTTCAACCAGCCTTGTAAACTGCTTTATGAACGCCTGCGAAGCAAGGGGAAATGCCACAAAGTGGCCATGTTGGCGGTGTGTAATAAGATGCTCCGGCAGGTCTTCGCGGTGGTCAAATCAGGGGTGGAATTCGATAATGAGTACCATCTGAAAAATGAAAAAGTTGCCTGATTTTCGGCCCTTTTTCTTGGTTTTTTAACACAGTTCATCCTACCTTAACTGGATGCGGTACTCCTAGCACGGAAAAAGCCGAACCAGGCATGTTCTATTTGTGTCGCAGTCCTACCTTAACTGGATGCGGTACTCCTAGGAAAAAACTTGAATCAAAGTACCCTACAGTATAGTAGTCCGCAGTCCTACCTTAACTGGATGCGGCTCTCCTAGAAAGTACTCATCTATCTACATCAAAGGATGTGGTAGTCGCAGTCCTACCTTAACTGGATGCGGTACTCCTAGGACTGGCAATCAGACCCAGTAATAAGTCTGTGTGTCGCAGTCCTACCTTAACTGGATGCGGTACTCCCAGACGATAACCCAACCCTAAGCGGAGATGATCTAAATGTCGCAGTCCTACCTTAACTGGATGCTTCCAGTACTCCTAGGTGTGGTTTTGCCTTTTTGCTTCCGTTTTTCTTGTCGCAGTCCTACCTTAACTGGATGCGGTACTCCTAGCGTTGAAGAATTGAATCGCCTTGGTCTTCATGTTGGGTCGCAGTCCTACCTTAACTGGATGCGGTACTCCTAGTGATCATGAACAGGAACACAAGGACAAGAAGTGGTAAAAGTCGCAGTCCTACCTTCACTGGATGCGGTACTTTGTCCAAAGAAAAGAAGAAAATGAATCCCTGTGCAACGTCGCAGTCCCTACCTTAACTGGATGCGGTACCCTGTAGCAGTCCCACTTTCTGCTTTAGATGATCTCAGTCAAGTCGCAGTCCTTACCTTAACTGGATGCGGTACTCCCAGCAGCTAAAGTCCCTCCGGAGTTAGTGCAGACGTCGCAGTCCTACCTTAACTGGATGCGGTACTCCTAGAGATTCAATAAAGGGCTGGCTGGGCAAGGAAAGGAGTCGCAGTCCTACCTTAACTGGATGCGGTACTCCTAGAAATTTTACACTGATCATGCCAGCCGAACGGTTTACCGTCGCAGTCGTAACTTAGCAAAATCGAAAAATGACGATAAAAACTTACTTTTCACAAAAGAGCAGCGGGCGGGATAGGCCGAGTCGCAGTTGGTGCTTGGACACCGTTTAGGATGTTGAGCCACCCGCCCGAATTTACCATTGGCGCCATACTGGACAGTTATCTAGGCTTCGAGCCTGTTTACGATGATCGTAGTAGCACCGATGGCCTGCTCAAAAGGTTTTTTAAACTACGTAAATGTACAAATTTTATGGAAACTTTGGCCAGGACTTTTATCGGTATCGACGTCAGTAAGGACGATTTGGTGACGGCTTTTCCTTGTGAGCGGGAACAATGGGACGTTGTCAATTTCGGCAACGCCGCCGCCGGGATCGCCGCCCTGGTAGAGAAAGTGAAGGAGCATCCCGAGCCCCATGTCGTGCTGGAAGCCACCGGCAACTACTCCATGAAAGTAGTCTTTGCGCTGTGTGAAAATCAGGTTCCTGTCTCCGTTTTGAACCCAAAACAGAGCAAGGGTTTTATCCAGGGCGTACTGCTGTCCACTACCAAAACCGACGCTAAAGATGCCTGCGCTTTGGCGTTGTACGGACAGTTGAATAGCCCAAGCCCTACCATCTGCCAAGTGACAAGATGCTGGAAGTCAGCCAGTTGAGGACATTTCTCAAGCAGCTTAAGAAACAGCATGGAAGTATTGCTAATCAGTTGCATGCCCTGAATTTCACGTCAGCCCGTTGGCTTATGTCGTGGAATCGTTGGGCAAGAGCCTGGCTTTTTGCCAAAGCCAAATCCAGGAAACTGAACAGCGCCTGCTGAGCGTTTCACAGGACTGTTTCGCCCAGGCTTATGAGCTGGTACCAGCTCCGTAGTGGGCGTTTACCTAGTCCATCGCCCAGAGCCTTCTGATCGCCACCAACGGCCTGGCCGATTTTGACAATAGCAAGCAGTTGGCCAAGTTCGTGGGCGTGTGCGCCACCCAGTTTGAATCAGGCTCAAGCATCAAAAAAAGAGGGAGTATCGCCAAGAGTGGCGACCCCAATTTGAGGGCCTTGCTCTACATGGGCGCCCGCTCGGCCAAGCGCTTCAACCAGCCTTGTAAACTGCTTTATGAACGCCTGCGAAGCAAGGGGAAATGCCACAAAGTGGCCATGTTGGCGGTGTGTAATAAGATGCTCCGGCAGGTCTTCGCGGTGGTCAAATCAGGGGTGGAATTCGATAATGAGTACCATCTGAAAAATGAAAAAGTTGCCTGATTTTCGGCCCTTTTTCTTGGTTTTTTAACACAGTTCATCCTACCTTAACTGGATGCGGTACTCCTAGAGCAAGTCAAACCCACTGGGCAAAGGTTGTATGGTCGCAGTCCTACCTTAACTGGATGCGGTACTCCTAGTTCTTTGAATAATCCGCGAGACAAAGACACAGAAACCTGTCGCAGTCCTACCTTAACTGGATGCGGTACTCCTAGGTGATGACAATCACATAATTGAACTTCTCTCAAAACTCGTCGCAGTCCTACCTTAACTGGATGCGGTACTCCTAGACATAGGTAAAGAACATGTCATTCTTATGGTCATCATGTCGCAGTCCTACCTTAACTGGATGCGGTACTCCTAGCAATTAACATGCGGCAAGAAAATCCAATTAATTTTGTCGCAGTCCTACCTTAACTGGATGCGGTACTCCTAGTCAAATAAGAAAGACTACTAATTAATTCACTATTCACGTCGCAGTCCTACCTTAACTGGATGCGGTACTCCTAGTAGAATATTACCATAAGACAATAGGCTTTTAAGGGTCGCAGTCCTACCTTAACTGGATGCGGTACTCCTAGGATAGTATTATCTATCGAAGCTGCTAATATCCATTCAGTCGCAGTCCTACCTTAACTGGATGCGGTACTCCTAGGAATATGCACTTACAGTAATCTTTTTCACTTTAAGGTCGCAGTCCTACCTTAACTGGATGCGGTACTCCTAGTAATAATGATAGCCTTTTTCCTTGTACAGATACAGTCGCAGTCCTACCTTAACTGGATGCGGTACTCCTAGTACTATACGCGCCAGCCAAATCAGTGAAGATGTGGTCGCAGTCCTACCTTAACTGGATGCGGTACTCCTAGAAAAAATAAGACATGAAAGAGACTAATGAATTTAGTCGCAGTCCTACCTTAACTGGATGCGGTACTCCTAGCTATTTTCGTCATATGGTTGCCCTGGGTGGCCATATACGTCGCAGTCCTACCTTAACTGGATGCGGTACTCCTAGGGCGAGCGGTTGCTTTGTTCACCGTGAATGAGGTATCGTCGCAGTCCTACCTTAACTGGATGCGGTACTCCTAGATGTGCAGAGGGCTGTTAGCCTGCTCAAAGTATCTTGTCGCAGTCCTACCTTAACTGGATGCGGTACTCCTAGTCAAAAAAGCTTTGATGATGCTCCAGTTTTTCGAGGCTGTCGCAGTCCTACCTTAACTGGATGCGGTACTCCTAGAAAGTTTGGTGACCTCCAGCCCACCACCTTAAGATAGGTCGCAGTCCTACCTTAACTGGATGCGGTACTCCTAGACATAATTAAATATTGTTTTGGTTATGAATGATTATAGTCGCAGTCCTACCTTAACTGGATGCGGTACTCCTAGTAACTTTAACAGCTACGATGCCAACAGAGGTGCAGTCGCAGTCCTACCTTAACTGGATGCGGTACTCCTAGAGTAAGCGAAAAAACCCCGGCGCAGAGTCCCAGTTGCTGTCGCAGTCGTAACTTAGCAAAATCGAAAAATGACGATAAAAACTTACTTTTCACAAAAGAGCAGCGGGCGGGATAGGCCGAGTCGCAGTTGGTGCTTGGACACCGTTTAGGATGTTGAGCCACCCGCCCGAATTTACCATTGGCGCCATACTGGACAGTTATCTAGGCTTCGAGCCTGTTTACGATGATCGTAGTAGCACCGATAGCCTGCTCAAAAGGTTTTTTAAACTACGTAAATGTACAAATTTTATGGAAACTTTGCCAGGACTTTTATCGGTATCGACGTCAGTAAGGACGATTTGGTGACGGCTTTTCCTTGTGAGCGGGAACAATGGGACGTTGTCAATTTCGGCAACGCCGCCGCCGGGATCGCCGCCCTGGTAGAGAAAGTGAAGGAGCATCCCGAGCCCCATGTCGTGCTGGAAGCCACCGGCAACTACTCCATGAAAGTAGTCTTTGCGCTGTGTGAAAATCAGGTTCCTGTCTCCGTTTTGAACCCAAAACAGAGCAAGGGTTTTATCCAGGGCGTACTGCTGTCCACTACCAAAACCGACGCTAAAGATGCCTGCGCTTTGGCGTTGTACGGACAGTTGAATAGGCCCAAGCCCTACCATCTGCCAAGTGACAAGATGTTAGAAGTCAGCCAGTTGAGGACATTTCTCAAGCAGCTTAAGAAACAGCATGGAAGTATTGCTAATCAGTTGCATGCCCTGGAATTTCACGTCAGCCCGTTGGCTTATGTCGTGGAATCGTTGGGCAAGAGCCTGGCTTTTTGCCAAAGCCAAATCCAGGAAACTGAACAGCGCCTGTTGAGCGTTTCACAGGACTGTTTCGCCCAGGCTTATGAGCTGGCCAGCTCCGTAGTGGGCGTCGGCCCGGCCATCGCCCAGAGCCTTCTGATCGCCACCAACGGCCTGGCCGATTTTGACAATAGCAAGCAGTTGGCCAAGTTCGTGGGCGTGTGCGCCACCCAGTTTGAATCAGGCTCAAGCATCAAAAAAAGAGGGAGTATCGCCAAGAGTGGCGACCCCAATTTGAGGGCCCTGCTCTACATGGGCGCCCGCTCGGCCAAGCGCTTCAACCAGCCTTGTAAACTGCTTTATGAACGCCTGCGAAGCAAGGGGAAATGCCACAAAGTGGCCATGTTGGCGGTGTGTAATAAGATGCTCCGGCAGGTCTTCGCGGTGGTCAAATCAGGGGTGGAATTCGATAATGAGTACCATCTGAAAAATGAAAAAGTTGCCTGATTTTCGGCCCTTTTTCTTGGTTTTTTAACACAGTTCATCCTACCTTAACTGGATGCGGTACTCCTAGGTACTTTAATTCTACCATAGAACTGGCAATAGAGGGTCGCAGTCCTACCTTAACTGGATGCGGTACTCCTAGAAAAGATGCGGACGCAACCACAATCCAAGCTTTCCAGTCGCAGTCCTACCTTAACTGGATGCGGTACTCCTAGTAATATCCGTCCTATGACAGATTTAAGGGATGAAGTCGCAGTCCTACCTTAACTGGATGCGGTACTCCTAGTTAAATTGAGAGAATCCTGTATTTTCAACAATTCCTGTCGCAGTCCTACCTTAACTGGATGCGGTACTCCTAGCATTACTGTCATGGACATGATCAAAGCCCTTTATGGTCGCAGTCCTACCTTAACTGGATGCGGTACTCCTAGCTGACTGCCCATGTTCTGGGCTTCCGTTAAAGAAGTCGCAGTCCTACCTTAACTGGATGCGGTACTCCTAGATACCACAACAAACGAATAGAATTGTTTGTGATATGGTCGCAGTCCTACCTTAACTGGATGCGGTACTCCTAGGAAGAGGCTATATTGCCTCAGGGGTAGCTTGCAATTGTCGCAGTCCTACCTTAACTGGATGCGGTACTCCTAGGTACGAGGATAAACAGTGTTCGTGTCGACCATGTTTGTCGCAGTCCTACCTTAACTGGATGCGGTACTCCTAGACGAACATCTTTATCCGTAGAGTTTCGATCAGCTCTGTCGCAGTCCTACCTTAACTGGATGCGGTACTCCTAGTACTTCAACAGCGTCTGCTTCGGCTGCTTTAGAACTGTCGCAGTCCTACCTTAACTGGATGCGGTACTCCTAGTACTATGAAAGCTACGTGAGCCTTAAATAGGCAGTCGCAGTCCTACCTTAACTGGATGCGGTACTCCTAGACTATCTTCAAAACTCCTGACTTTCAGGAGTATTGGTCGCAGTCCTACCTTAACTGGATGCGGTACTCCTAGCCTATTTGACCCTTTCCGAAGATTGGGCCATACTGTCGCAGTCCTACCTTAACTGGATGCGGTACTCCTAGCTCTAAAACAAGGCGCTTAAGTTCTTCTGGTTCTTTGTCGCAGTCCTACCTTAACTGGATGCGGTACTCCTAGGGAGAGTCTGAAACTCTCGCAGAATACTGTAAGAGTCGCAGTCCTACCTTAACTGGATGCGGTACTCCTAGATGAAAAAAATATTCACAATACTGTATGGAATCGTCGCAGTCCTACCTTAACTGGATGCGGTACTCCTAGATAAAAAATAAAAAAAAATGATCTTAATGAAAATTAACGTCGCAGTCCTACCTTAACTGGATGCGGTACTCCTAGTCAATCACATAATGAAGGATACCTTTATTTTGAGGTCGCAGTCCTACCTTAACTGGATGCGGTACTCCTAGACGGAACAGCGAAAACCATCAATGCTCACCTATTGAGGTCGCAGTCCTACCTTAACTGGATGCGGTACTCCTAGGATTTTATGTGCTGAACACAGCGTATAAGAAAAAGACGTCGCAGTCCTACCTTAACTGGATGCGGTACTCCTAGCCCATCTGGAGGCGCCTCAACTGGGCCACATACCGTCGCAGTCCTACCTTAACTGGATGCGGTACTCCTAGATAGAGGCGTAATCTCCCCCATCGACGATCAACTTGTCGCAGTCCTACCTTAACTGGATGCGGTACTCCTAGAATCTTAGGAGAGCCCGCTTTCAAGTCCGCTTCTGCTAGTCGCAGTCCTACCTTAACTGGATGCGGTACTCCTAGTAAGAAGAGGTGTAACAGCCTCTTCCCATTTTAAACTCGGTCGCAGTCCTACCTTAACTGGATGCGGTACTCCTAGTAATTTTAGCAGCTTCTTTTCAGTAACATAGAGAGAAGGTCGCAGTCCTACCTTAACTGGATGCGGTACTCCTAGGGATCATCGGCATATCCACCCCTTTTAAGGGCGGTCGCAGTCCTACCTTAACTGGATGCGGTACTCCTAGTGTAACTGGAATAGTCGTCGTGGGAGATGGTCCAGTCGCAGTCCTACCTTAACTGGATGCGGTACTCCTAGAATAAATAACCTAGGTACATACCAAACAAAGTGGGTCGCAGTCCTACCTTAACTGGATGCGGTACTCCTAGAACCTTTTGTGAGAGGTACTGAAAACTTCTCTAATGGTCGCAGTCCTACCTTAACTGGATGCGGTACTCCTAGTTGCTTTTGATGATTTCGTTACTAATAAGCAAGCAGTCGCAGTCCTACCTTAACTGGATGCGGTACTCCTAGTAGGACAGCCTTGAGGATAAGGATACAAGTTTCCAGTCGCAGTCCTACCTTAACTGGATGCGGTACTCCTAGGAAATTGAAACAGGCCGGCGAGCTTTTGGATATTGGTCGCAGTCCTACCTTAACTGGATGCGGTACTCCTAGGAATTTATGAATAAACTACCGGAAAGTTATAAAGTTGTCGCAGTCCTACCTTAACTGGATGCGGTACTCCCTAGAGAAAAGCCTTCGGATTCACCTTGACGTCCAGCTGTCGCAGTCCTACCTTAACTGGATGCGGTACTCCTAGCTGTTAAGCTTAATTCCATGGCTTTTATAGCAAAATCGTCGCAGTCCTACCTTAACTGGATGCGGTACTCCTAGTCGATGGACACTGGCACCCTTTGCATGTCATCCGGTCGCAGTCCTACCTTAACTGGATGCGGTACTCCTAGATAGGTAGGGATATCCTGAACACTCCCCAGTTGTGTCGCAGTCCTACCTTAACTGGATGCGGTACTCCTAGTAGGAAGCTACGTATTAAGCCTTTACTTCATGAAGCTGTCGCAGTCCTACCTTAACTGGATGCGGTACTCCTAGTGATACGTGCGATTACACTAGCCTCAACGCTGCATTGGTCGCAGTCCTACCTTAACTGGATGCGGTACTCCTAGTCAACGTTGATACAGCGTTGATTGTAACGAATACGTCGCAGTCCTACCTTAACTGGATGCGGTACTCCTAGTTGGGATGCCACTGCCGGGAAGTTCACCAAGACGGGTCGCAGTCCTACCTTAACTGGATGCGGTACTCCTAGAACTTCTAAAGAGTACGGCGATAGGCTACCGCACAAGTCGCAGTCCTACCTTAACTGGATGCGGTACTCCTAGAAATTGCAGATAATCAAGGAGAAGTATAAAGAGAGTGTCGCAGTCCTACCTTAACTGGATGCGGTACTCCTAGTGATACAGATCATTCTTCTGCTTACCCTGTACTTGTCGCAGTCCTACCTTAACTGGATGCGGTACTCCTAGGAATAAAGATCGAAATCAAAACAATAAGGATAAGGTCGCAGTCCTACCTTAACTGGATGCGGTACTCCTAGCTACGATTTAATGGTTTTATGAGTTAATTAATTCTGGTCGCAGTCCTACCTTAACTGGATGCGGTACTCCTAGAAGAGCAGAAGGCCAGGGAGACTAAGTTCTCCCTAAGTCGCAGTCCTACCTTAACTGGATGCGGTACTCCTAGTGCAATCTTGGGAGTATTAGCCGATCAGGCTATTTTGTCGCAGTCCTACCTTAACTGGATGCGGTACTCCTAGGAGAATCTTATCCGGGAGCATATGCGATTCATGTCGTCGCAGTCCTACCTTAACTGGATGCGGTACTCCTAGTCTTCAATGATAATGTGTTGAAAATCAATTGTTTGGTCGCAGTCCTACCTTAACTGGATGCGGTACTCCTAGTAGAAATTGGCGAACAGGCTGTAGTTGCGTTTCAGTCGCAGTCCTACCTTAACTGGATGCGGTACTCCTAGATCAACTACATGGCAGCATCTAAGATGGTCGATAGCGTCGCAGTCCTACCTTAACTGGATGCGGTACTCCTAGGTTGAATCCGTTTTCCAGGTTAGAAAGGTGAAAGTCGCAGTCCTACCTTAACTGGATGCGGTACTCCTAGGCAGTGCTTATTGTAACAATGCAAACCAAAAACGCAGTCCTACCTTAACTGGATGCGGTACTCCTAGCTAGTTACTCAAGTTGGATCCCTGTCGTCGCAGTCCTACCAAACTGGATGGTAATATGCCCTCCCAAATGCAATCAGGGCGGAAAAACCTTTTTTATTTCAATAATATCGTCGCAGTCCTACCTTAACTGGATGCGGTACTCCCAGATAGCCATTTAAAATTAGTACAGTCCTCGCAACTGTCGCAGTCCCTGACCTTAACTGGATGCGGTACTGGAAGCAATCCGTTCCTCCCTGGGCTGACATTAGAAACTGGGCAGTCCTACCTTAACTGGATGCGGTACTCCTACAAGAATTTTCTAATCGGTCTCCTAACCTTTAACTGGATGCGGTACTCCTAGGCGTTCAACTTATTATATATTACCTCTTAAAATCAACACTTTCAAACAACATCGGGGGATGCCTCGCTAAGATACATCAAAAATGGGAATAAATAGAGGCTTCATATCAAAATGTGGAAACGGTCTTTCAATGAACTTTCCAGGTACTTGGCGATTCGCCCTCCCAGAGCAACCCCAGGAGGTGCTTTTGGGTGACCGGGACGCACAGGATGCTGTCGTTGTCTTCCAGCTTTCCGTTCGCCAGAGCGTGCAGACCGCAGTACTCGCAGTACCGCAGCTCTTTGATGGCAAACTTGGGCGCGAAGAATACGGATTTCTGCACCCGGGTACACCCTTCGCGTTGTAAGAGGTACTCGCTATTTTTTCACGCAGGCGGTCGTCGGCAATGTCATAACTGATAAAATAGCTGCTCATCAGTCGGAGCCGTGAGTGAAGTACAGGCGGCCCACGTAGCCGATGGTGATGCAGACCATCATGACCATGACAATGTGGGCGAAGTCATCGCCGCCGCTTCCGGCGCCGTAGGCTGCTCGTTCGTTTTCGTTGTAGTACCGCCAGGCGCTCTTTTTCTTCATCGGTAAAGGGAGCCGGATGGCTGTAGTGCCGCCGGGTGGGGTCCATGATGATGGAGTCGCCGTTTTGGTAGAGCCAGAAGCGGACGCCCCCGTAGCCGGCGCAGGCGCCGCGCCCCTTTTCATCCTGTGGGCTGCCGTCCATACAGATGCAGCCAATGCGGCGCCCTTCGGGGCGGTCGCTGATCACGGCGTCCCATTCGGACGTTCGGAAGGTTTCTTCCCACTCGTCCATGTCGGGCACCCAGGCGACGCTGTCTTCCGCCTCTTCTTCCTGAAGGGCTTCTTCGATCCGGTTGGCGGCTTCTTCGTGAAAGGCGTCCATCAGATCCTCCGCGCTGATGATCGGTATGTCATTGGATTGAGCGCCGGCCAGGGCGGCCCAGAGAAAGCAGCTGAATAATAAAATTTTTGTTTTCATGTGATATTGTTTTAATTTGAAATGTCTTCTCACCCTCTCACCCTCTCACCTCATCACCCTCTCACCTCATCACCCTCTCCCCCCTCTCACCCCCAGGGCTAACGCATCATGATATTTTTCAATACATTTTCGCGTTGCTCGTCCGAGACGGCACACCTCATGCGCTTGATCTTGATGCTTCCGGGCTGTGGGCTTTTGCGCAATAAGTTCAGGGCGATCTTACGGATAAGGCTGAGGTTAGTCGCCGCATTTTTAGTCCTCACCCGGCTGTCGTCCTCCCCATAGGCTACGTCCAATACGTAATGCAACTGGTTTTCGATAGCCCAGTGTTTTCGGATTTTATAAGCAAGCTCCTCGGGCTCCTCATCCAGGCTAGTGATATAATAGTGCGTTTCCTCGGTATATTGGCCTGTCCTGGTGACGGTGCGAAAACGAGTAACTTCGATAATCTGCCTCAGCTGAGTATAAGATTGTGTCGCCTGCTGTGGCAATTCCTCCGCCTGGATTACCCGATATATCCTTTTTTCATGGCGCCCATACTATGTCTCTTCTGTCTGAAAAACCGTTTTCTTAGTTTGCTCTTGGGAAAACGCCGTGCTCACCGCTTCCAGCAGCACAGGAGACTTCCCTTTCAGGGCAAGCAGGTAATCGGCCTTGGAGGCGATTATTTTGTCAATAATGTTGCGGCCACAAAAGTTACTATCGCCTGAAACACAGCAACCTTCCAGCGATAACCACTCTAGCAATTCCAGTGCACCCCGCACTTCATCCATCTTATCCGATACATTATTCTGGGCCAGGACGATGCCGGCCCCGGAGGCATAGGCATTTACGATGATCTCGGCGTATTGCCCCCCTTCATTGCGCTTCTTAGATTGATCCGCTCGGTTGGCGCTGCTGTTGAGGCGTTTGCCGTCAAAGTTGACAAGCTCTTCCTGTGGCAGGCCGAAATGTTGGGCAACCCACTGCACAAATACCCGTTCAAAAGCCCGTTTGTCGATTAGCCCCAACACCCGGTTCAATGTATCGTGCGAAGGGATGCCGTGCTTGAAGGGATAGTAATGGCGAAACCATGGCAACTTCTCTTGGCCAAAGGCTGACACCACCGTTAATTCGTCACACCCGCATAGGGCTCCGATAATGGCCAGAAAAAAAATTTCTGCTAACGGATATAGCGTTAGTTCTTGGTTGCGAGGGTCATCCAGGCTATCTAGCATAGGCTTCAGCGGATGGTCGCGCAGCAGTGTTCTTTGGTCTTCCATCTATAGAAAACGATTAAAGCAGCCGGCCGGCTGCACTGAAATTGTATATAATTTTCTATGATGCGTTAGCCCTGCTCTCACCCCCTCACCCTCTCACCTCCTCACCTCCCTCAAACCCCCATCTCCCTCAACCCTCCCGCCAGCCGCAGCGCGTCGAGGTCGATGTGGGTGGCGCGGCGGCGCAAATGGCCCTGTTGCGTCACTTTTTCGTCCAGGTATTTCAGGAAGGTGTCGATGACGACGCTCTTCCCGGGGTAAAAGAGCCCAGCCAGTAGCCCTCCGCTCGCTGTCCTCGAAAGCATCTCCGGGCAGCATACTTTCGATGCACAGCTTGGCTAGCGATCCATTCCGCCCAGTGCCGGTAGGGTTCGATCATATCGAACACCAGGGTAGGGCGGTTGTACTCATCGGCGTGCAGGATGCCATTGTAGGGATCGAGTCCGGTACTTCATCTGCGCCAGTTCCACCATAGGGTAGAGCATGCCGTAGAGGTAGTTGAGCAGGGCGTTGAAGGGGTCGTAAGCCGGGCGCTTGCTGCGCTAGATTGAAAGCGTACGCCGGCGGCATAGCGGAAGCCAGCAGCTGGAAATAGTGGCGGGTGGCGGTACCTTCCCAACCCCGGAGGGTTTGCTTGAGCGCTTCCTTGTCTTGCAGTCCTTTCACCGTCTTGTGCCGTTCGATGATCCCTTGTATCACCTCTGTTCCTCTGTCCCATCCCTCCACCTGCAGCCGGTATTGCTCTTTGAGGCGGTAAGCATTTTCAGCTGCCCTTCCGCCCGGCGCCGGAGCAGCCCCCGCCACGTAGTACAGCCCCGGCAGGCTCAGGGAGAACAGGTACCTTCTTCCGGATGGTGGCGATGGAGCCGAACTGTCCGCTCCACACTTGCCCCAGCGGTACTGATGCCGTCGGTGAGCAGCACCGGTATGCCGGAACAGATGGCTAGCTCCAGGGCGTCGGTGCTCACCCGCACCCCCGGCAGAGGAAGATGGTTTCACCTTGCGCAGGGGCAGGGTTTGTCCTTCCCCGTGGCGGGGTTTGATGTAGAACATGCCGTTGCGCACGCCGAGGAAAGCGCCGTAGGGTCGAGGTATACTTGCATGGGAGTAGGGGTGATGTGGTGATGTGGTGATGTGGTGATGTGGTGATGTGATGATGTGGTGATGTGGTGATGATGTGGTGATGTGGTATGGTATGTCTTCCTGAAATTGGGGTGTTGGGGTCATTGCAAAAAGTGCGGATCTTATCTTCGATACCTGATACCATGGCGTCGTATGGCTCGATGCTGGCGGGCAGGCCTATGCTGTCGAACCAGGGTTGTCCAGTAGTGTTCGATTATAGGAAATTCGTAGACGGAAGCGCCTTTGAAGAGGGGGGCGGTTTCCAGGAATAGCACTTCCGTATTGGAAAACTGCTGGGCGGGGCAAGGGCACAAGCCCAGTTTCTTTTGTCGAAGCACTACTTCCAATTATCCTTTTCCCTTCGCATCTTATCCAGTTCCCGCATGTAGGTACAATCCGGGCGGCGGGAGAGGTACGCCCGGTCGAACTCAAGGTAGCCGTCGGTTAGCACCAGCACCTTGGTTTTGCGGTTGGGGTCGGCAAAATTCCTGGGCAGTTCGGTACAGAAGAAAGTGTACAAGTCGGCGCCGGTAAAGGGTTGGGTAGGGGCTTGCTCATACAGCCTGGACAGGCTGCGTTCAAACCGTTCCCGTTCTGCCTTGAATTTGGGCAGGTACATCAAGGATTTGTTGCCCACTTTACCGTTTCTCCCCATATCGATCCGCATGCTGTCGTTGGCGCTGGTTGGCACATCCGGCTGGGGGCGACGACCAGGCGCAGGAGGTCGTTGGAAGTAATGTAGGCCTGCCGTTTTTGCCGCTCGTCAAAAATTTTCAAAACCGACTGGATGATAGCCTGGTCTTTATCGGTATGCCGGTGTGTTTTCACCAGGCGGTTGGACAAGTCCAGGACAACTACCACATTGATCGGCTCTACCTTGCCGGATTGAGGGTTGCCTGCCTGAGTAGATGCGCCGGGCGCTCCGCCGCAGCCGTAATGGGCCAGTACCCAGGCTGCGAGAAAAAAATGCTGAAAATAGTACGCATAGCCTTTAGTTTAAGCCAATCGTTTGATAAAAGTTATTGACCACCTTGTGGCATTCCGCCACCATGGTTTTCGCCTCCTCCTCCGGGCGCGCGCCATGGATGCTCTTGCACCAGCCGGTGAGGAAGGACGTGATGTGCACCCGCAGGCTTTGGGCGGAAGAGCCGCTGCTTTGCAGGTGGTTGCGCAGCTTCTCCCGCAGGGAGTTGATCCGCGCTTCATTTTGTTCCAGGGCGTGGACGAAAAAGCCCACCTCCCTTTGTTCGATCTCATCCGCCTTTTGAGTAAGGTACTGAATTTTTTCTCCGAATTGGGTATGTGTCTCTTTTATCTCCTGTTCCAGGCGGCTGATCTCCGCCCGCCGCCGCTTGATGCCGGAAATAGCGGGCAGGATTTTATGGAACTCTTCCAGCACGTACTTCAGGAGCAGCCCCATACCAGGTAGATGCCAAAACCGGCGAAGAGGATGATATAAAACTCAGCATTCTGGAAGCCATGCGGAAAACCCAGTCTTGCTGTTCGGTGACCAGCGACTGCGACAGGTGGATTTTCTGCACGATCTCATAAGTACCAGGAAGGCGTCGAACAGGAAAGTGAAAAAGTAGAGTACATAGTGCCAGAAACTGCTCTTGGAATGGCTGAACCAGTAAAGCAGGAAGCCCAGGGTAATAAAAACGAAGGCGCCGCTCAGCAAGAACACGACCCCAGCAGCCCGTACTCGTAGTAAGCCATCGGAAAGGCGCGCACGTTGGTGATGGTGACGGTCGAAAAGCTACCGGACTCCGCCTGCCGGGCTACCAGCGCCAGGGGTCGAGCAGGAAAGCATTGTACACCACCGAAGCATAAAAGCTGATGAGGTAGGCGGTCAGCACCAGGAGGATTACCACCGCGATCCAGTACGCCAGGCGGTTGGTACCGGGTGAGCATTGGTGCCCAGTAATGTATAATCGCCCCTTTGATGCGGCGAATCTCCACGCGCTTATGAGCGATCTCATGCTGCCGTTCGGCAACCAGGCACCGCGCTCGGTAATGAAATTCTGGGTGCTGCCGCGCAGGGCGTCCACCTCCTGCCGGTACTGTTTGACCGACTCTTGTGGCGTTCATTCTCCCGGTCAATCTGGTAAATCTCCTGCCGCAGCGAGGCAGTGACATTATCCTGGTCGTAGAACATGAACAGGAAATTCTGAAGGACCAGCGGGTCGCCGCCCACTTTTTTCGGCTATGCTCCTCGCCGAAGCGGGCGTCCGTTTCAAATGCCGGCAGCATCTCCGCCAGGGAGGGAGTGGCGCCATTGGCAGCGCCATTGGGAATGGTAGTTTTACTCATAGTGGAACGTTTGGATAACCAGATGGATAGCCGCCGCTTGCCTGTCCAGGAAGTGGCTGGGGAACGTCCGGCTGCTATCCACCGGTTGTTTAAAAGCATCTTATGATAACGGACCCTTCTTGTACGGATGGGACAATGTTAAGTTGCATTTCGGAGGGAGAGAAATGGATTCAGGCGAAATCCGTCCGTTCTATCGTCCATTTGGTGAACCGGGGATATACCGCGATGGAATAGATGCCCAGGGTGATGATCGTGAGGATCCACCATACGATGTACTTGCCAAAGAGCTCTCCTCCGCTGCCGTAGAACTTCAGCCGCCGCCCTTCGACCAGTGTATGGCTGGTATTTCCATTGCTGCACCAGGGTGACGGTACCAGGGCAGGGCGATGCCGAACGTAATGCCGGTGATCAAAAAAGCGGCAATGCCGACGAAGAAGTACTGACGGTATGCCATCGAATTGGAAGTTTTTCATAAAACGAAATGGGTTTTGATATGGATTATACAATGTTGCAATGTAATAAAAAATATTGAGGAGATTGAGAATAGGGGAGGGAAGATAGAGAGGGTAAGTGAAGTGACGCCTCCCCAAGTACTCGCCTGAACAAAGAGGTGTCGCTTCCCGAACGGAAATGCTTTAACAGCATCCAATTGTGTCAAAGAGCTCTTTTTTCTGCTTTCCTTGCATGTTGGCTACCCTCGGGCGCCCATTTATTCCATTTCATTCCCTGCCACTATGCGGCACAGCAGGCGGGCATCAGTCGCTACGCTCGTGTTCTATTGGCGTTCGAGTTGTCAACCGTTTTCCGCCGCCGAAGCCTCCTCCCGTTCCTCCCAGGCCCTTATCCTGCCGCAGATCTACCCGGCTGGCGCCTGCCAGCCAAAGCCAGTGCTGACGCCGCGCCCGAGGGCGATGCCGGAGGGCAGCAGCACATTGGCGTTGTAGGTGATATTGAAGGCGATCATGGGGTTGCCGTGGAGGCGAACCTTCTTCATAAACTGTATCTCGTGGAGGTTGACTTCCAGGCGTTCGGGTAAGCGGTAGCCCATAGCAGTGCAAAACCGAGGGGAAATAAGCAAAGTAGAAAACGCCTATCCTTTCTGAATTAGCGATTCGACTTCCGATATTAGAATAGGCAGATTTTGTGGAGTATCCCCCATATTATTTCATCAGATACGTTGTCATATCTATGGATAATGTGGTTGCGAAGGTCAACTATCCGCCGGGCATCGGTGAGGGATAGTCCGGTTGTTGTTTCAGAATACGGTTAACCGCCTCTCCCAGAATCTCGAGTTCTCTTTCAACTGCCCTTCTTAACATCAGGTTGTTCTGATAATATTCAAAATCCGGATTATCGCTGAGGAAGGACTGAATAGCCTCAATGGATGCCCTTATATCAAGCAACCACTTTTGAATCTTCTTGCTCATAGATTAGGGCTTTATTGGCGTTGATCTCTTCGATCAGTAATGGATTGGAAAGGTCCTTTTCAATGACCAGGTCTACCTCTCTTTTGCCACCTTCCGCAATTCATCGAGAAAGTCGAAAAAGTTATCAGCGTATTCGAGAAGATCCATCTCCTGGAAGCGAACCAGGAGATCCACATCGCTGTCCTCCCGGAAATGGTACCGGTGACCGCAGAGCCGAAGAGGTGGAGGCTTACCACCCGGTATTGGGTGCAAAGCGTTCTGATCTGGCTCATTTGCGCAGTGGAGAGATAGGGATTCGATTCGATTCGGTTGGTCATAAAATTCGAATATAGTGAAAGCAAATAGTGACTAAAGATAACGGCCTTTTTTGAGACTTGGTTCCTGTTCTGTCAATTTTGCGTTGGTATGCCGCTTTAGGCAGCGTTTTGTCAACCGTTTTCCGCCGCCGAAGCCTCCTCTCTCCTGCGTTCCTCACGAGGCTTATCCTGCCGCACACCAACCCTAGCCGGCGCCTGCCAGCCGAAGCCGGTGCTGACGCCGCGCCCCAGGGCGATGCCCGAAGGCAACAGCACATTGGCGTCGTAGGTGATGTTGAAAGCGATCATGGAGTTGCCGTGCAGGCGCACTTTCTTCATGAACTGTTCTGGGTACTCTAAAAGCGGCGAGTTTAGTGAGGCTTAAGCGGGATCGCAGTTGGAGCGCACCGCCTTCGCCGAAGGCTATGGCGGTCGAAGAGCGACATCCCTACCGTAGTGCCGGGAGCTAACTAAACCCTCCTCCGCCGATGTCTCCGGCGGGCGAGGTGTGCATAACTCTCCAAGGGCAAAAATTGACGCTTTTGCAGTCAGCGGATGGGGTCGCAGTGCTAATCTAAATCCCGACGAAATGCCCACCGGGCATTTGTCCGGGATGCCTTTGCATTCGGTGAATGCAGGCAAGTGCATAACTCTCCAAGCATTTCTGGACGGCAGCCTAGATGAGGAGAGCGGGATGTCGCAGTGCTAACTAAAAGTGCATAACTCTCCAAGTTTTAATGATGGCGGTACAGGCAAAATCTCTTTGCCGGTCGCAGTGCTAACTAAAAGTGCATAACTCTCCAAAGCTACGCCGTGGAGTATGATCCTTTCGTCAATTGGGCGCGTCGCAGTGCTAACTAAAAGTGCATAACTCTCCAAGTAATCGGAAAGCGGCATGACCCTGTTTCCGTATGTTCTCGTCGCAGTGCTAACTAAAAGTGCATAACTCTCCAAGCGACGGTAAAGTACTCGCCAGTTATCCCCGCGCCAAGTCGCAGTGCTAACTAAAAGTGCATAACTCTCCAAGCTGCGACGAACTTGTTAGCCCGCTAGTGGTTTCACCAGTCGCAGTGCTAACTAAAAGTGCATAACTCTCCAAGCGATCCGGACAACTTCCCATGCGAGCAGTGAGCGCCGTCGCAGTGCTAACTAAAAGTGCATAACTCTCCAAGATGCCATAGTTATTGTCTTCACCAGGAGCGCCCAGCTTGTCGCAGTGCTAACTAAAAGTGCATAACTCTCCAAGGTAACCCAGGGATACGAAACCTTCAACATCGTTGAAGTCGCAGTGCTAACTAAAAGTGCATAACTCTCCAAGAAGCCGCGATTTATTATCAAAACGCGGGCAATTATTTGTCGCAGTGCTAACTAAAAGTGCATAACTCTCCGTTACCCGGAGCGTGGAAACGCCCCGCGCAACGGCTCGTCGCAGTGCTAACTAAATGCATAACTCTCCAAGGGGTGCTTGAGCATTGGTATCACCCGCCACTGCCGGTCGCAGTGCTAACTAAAAGTGCATAACTCTCCAAGAAGACCTACCGCTCCCTCTTCCCCGTCCTCCACAAGTCGCAGTGCTAACTAAAAGTGCATAACTCTCCAAGCTGCATGAGACTACCCTTTTTCGCGTCATTTATGACGTGTCGCAGTGCTAACTAAAAGTGCATAACTCTCCAAGCCAAGAAGTCTTCGCCTGTCTGCGTCGTCTTTCGCAGTCGCAGTGCTAACTAAAAGTGCATAACTCTCCAAGCCCCCAAAGGGGGAGGAATGGGCATACCCTCCAAATTGTCGCAGTGCTAACTAAAAGTGCATAACTCTCCAAGAGCGATAGGAGTAGCAACAGCCAAGCCAGCGTTAAAGTCGCAGTGCTAACTAAAAGTGCATAACTCTCCAAGCCTCTTTACAAGAGGCGTTGTTACCCCAACCCCTACGTTGGTCGCAGTGCTAACTAAAAGTGCATAACTCTCCAAGCGCCCAGGGTGACGCCTCCACTGCCACGGCTTCGTTGGTCGCAGTGCTAACTAAAAGTGCATAACTCTCCAAGTGCTTCCGATGTCAGTTAGTATCCAGCTGGTGCTGGTGTCGCAGTGCTAACTAAAAGTGCATAACTCTCCAAGAGTAAAAAGTTTACGCGACGCAATAAAGATGCGCATTTCAGTCCAAAAACCGAGCGCGGTAAGTGTTAAGATTTTGTTAAGAAAATAAAAATAACAAAGCATACCGGGAGCTAAACCGCTCTGGACAAGATGATTTTGTCCAGTTGTAATAAATTGTTTTCAGCAGGTTAAAAATAAAATCGGCAAACAATGTCAAAACCCAATAGCGGGGACATTAAGGGCAAAATTAATATATTCAAAATAAAATTTTTAAAAACTTGGCTTTTACAAGCAACTATTCCTTTTTAATGGCGTTTTATTATCAACATTACATAAAAACAGCATATACGCTTAACAAAACGTAAAACGATCTGCCGGAAAGCAACTCCCAAATGCTACCCCTTGATCCGCATGTGAAGCGGTGCCATCCAAAAAACTTGCTTATGTGCCATAGTAACTTTGGCGCTTCCTAAAACTCTGCCAATCCGATCACTCCCTTATTGCCCCCCTCATTCCCCCCGAAGGGAGGAGGTAGGCATTTCTTAACAGTCAACGAAAAACAACCTCGCAATGGAAAGCCCCCCTCTTTCTTTCCCCCCGAGGGGGGAAGGCAAGTATACATAATAATAGTGAACGAAAAACAACCTCGCAATGGAAAGCCCCCCTCTTTCTTTCCCCCCGAGGGGGGGAGGCAAGTATACATAATAATAGTGAACGAAAAACAACCTCGCAATGGAACTACATATCGATAGTTATGGCGCCCGCCTTCGGGTTAAGGACGGATTGCTGCAAGTTACCTTCGCCCGGGAGGGCAAAGTGCAAAAGGAAGCCTTCTCCGCCCAGCAGGTCCGGCGCATATATCTGAAAAAGGGACCTCCGTCTCCATCGATGCCGTGCTGCTCGCAATGGAGTACGACATCAGCCTCCTGGTCACCGACCAATACGGTTTCCCTATTGGGCGGTTTTACTCCCCACGAGCCCAGCAGCACCAGCCAGATTCAGAAAGCGCAGGCACTGGTGAGCTGCCAGCCCGCCGGTACCTGGAATATGCCCGGACGTGGATTGTCGAAAAACTCCGGAAGCAGCAGGCTTTTTATGGAGAAATTGCTCCGCCACCAGTCACTACGCTCAAAAAGAACGTTGGGCGCCCAAACTGCAACGCCATCAGGCGCTTCAGGAAAAGCTGCTGGTAAGCCCACTTTCTGCCGCCACTTTTCGGGGTATCGAAGGCAGCGCCGGGCGTATTTTCTATCTTATGCTAGGGCAGTCTCTGCCGGCTCGCTACCGCTTTACCCGCCGAAGCCACCGCCCGGCGCAAGACCCCTTCAACGCTTTTCTCAACTATGCCTACGCCATCCTGTACAGCCGCGTGGAGGAAGCCCTGCTGGAAGCGGGCCTCAACCCTACCTGGGCTTTATGCACCGCGACGGTTACCAGTTCAAAAGTATGGTATACGACTTCATAGAACCGTTCCGCGTGAAAACCATCGCCTGCGTCTACCGCCTTTTTCCCGCAAGAAGATTTCCCAAATCCACTACCGCGCCGGGTACCGGATAAAAGCATCCGCATCACCACCGAAGGAAAGCAGCGGCTTGTCGCCCGGCTGAAAAAGGAATACGAGGAAAAGCGAAAACCTCGAGATTACCTTTCGCCTTACCGAAGAGCAGTACCTCCGCCGAAGTACCTGCAACTTCGCGCAGTCATTGCTGCGGGAAACAGGCAGCACTGTGAGTATCGTCAAAGAGATGGCGTAGGGCGGGCGTTCATAAGCCCCACCCTGAAGCATTCGTGCAGTCATTCGCGGTGCTGTCTGCGCCCGGTACCGTAACACCGTAACACCGTAACACCGTACTACCATGTACACCTGGATCATCTACGACATCAGCCTGGACAAGGCCGCGCCTCAAGACCGCCAAGCTGTGCCAACAGTTGGGGCTGCGGCGAGTGCAAAAAGTCCGTCTTCCTGGGAAAAGTGAAAAAGCGCAAGCTGGAACACTTCCGGCAGGAGGTACTGCTTTGGTGGATGAGTACCGTGACCGGGTTTTTATCTTCCAGTCGACGGAAAAGAATTTTAAGAAAATGCTCCGGGTGGGGAGTTTGCCGGTTGTGCCGGCGCCGGGGCAAACCTTCTTTTTAAAAACTTTTATGCCATGTACCTAAAAATATCCACCCAAACCGGAGATAAGCCGTCAGCTTACGAACTTCAGGAGAAGGGCAGGCAGTTTATAGCTGCCGACACCTTTCCGGCGCTGGCTGAATTGCTGAATATTAAAGAAGAGACCCTTCGGGCAAAAATGTATAACCGCAAGTATACTCAGTTCTTTGTGCCAAAACCAAATGGAGAAAAACGCCTCATCGAGAACCCGGAAGATTGGCTGAAATCTCTACAAGGACAACTCAATAAGCATTTTCAGGCGGCGTATTATATGGTCCGCCCACCCTGTGCTTACGGTGCGCTATTAGCTGTTGCAGACGAAGTCAAACCACGGAACATCTATACCAACGCCCTGCGACACATCGGCCAGAAATGGTTATTGAATGTGGACATCCGCCGCTTTTTTTCCGAGTATCAGTTATGAGAAAGTTTACATGACCCTACGCCAGCCCCTTTTTCCTTCAATCCTAACGCCGCAAAATGTCTTAGCATGCTAACCACCTTCGAACAGCGCTTGCCCACCGGCGCCCCCACTTCCCCGATCCTTTCCAATATCATTTGCCTTCCATTGGACAGCATGCTGCTCCAATTGTCAAAAAAAAGCATGGTTGGGCTTATACCCGATTTATTGATGACCTCTCATTTTCAGGAGAAAATAAATTTAAAAAAAAACACCTCAGGGCTATTCAAGGTATTCTGCTTCCCAGGGTTTTCTCATCAATGAAAAGAAGCTAAAAATAAATAGGGTCAGAGACAAGCCTGAAGTCACCAGCCTCATCCTCAAAAAAAAAGAAGAAGCCCGATATTAGCCCTTCATTTCTCAAACGGCTAAAAAATATATCCATTTGTACCATATCATGACCGAACAGGATATGCTGAACCGGCAACTCTTTCCGGCTGAATTGATCCAGCGATACCGCAACTTTATCAACGGGCAACTGGTTTCATCAAGTTCATCCGGGGAGAAGGGATAAAGATTATCTGCGGTTGTTTAAACGGTTTCAACCGCGGGGTATTAGTCTCCCCTAACCCCTCCGAAGGAGGGGGGGATTTCAGACGTGGGCTTCTCAGTCGAGCCTCCATGTCGATGGCTGTTCGAATGCAAATGCTTTACCTACATCCAATTGTGTCAAAGAACTCTTTTTTCTCACTTTCCATACATATTGGCTAACCTCGGGCGCCCATTTTCTATTGGCGTGCGAGTTGTCAACCGTTTTCCACTGCCGAAGCCTCCTCTCTCCTGCGTTCCTCACGGGGCTTATCCTGCCGCACAACAACCCTAGCCGACACCTGCCAGCCGAAGCCGGTGCTGACGCCGCGCCCCAGGGCAATGCCCGAAGGCAACAGCAAATTGGCGTCGTAGGTGATGTTGAAAGCGATCATGGGGGCGCCATGCAGGCGCACTTTCTTCATGAACTGTATCTCGTGGAGGTTGACTTTCAGCCGTTCGGGCAGGGCGGTAGCCCAAAACGTTGCAGAGAAGCCGAGGAGGTACTCTTACTACTCCAAAACCCCGGCCTCTTCCCGAATCGCTTCCTGCAGGTCTCGCTTCAACTGCTCGAAGTTGTAATCCTCCACCGTTCGGCTGAGCCCACGCCGGAGCCTGGCCCTGGCCTGATCCAAAACCTGGAAGATCAGCTCTTTGTAGAGTTCAATTGCTTCCAGAAAGGTGCTTCCCAGGATTTTATCCAAATCCACTTTCACTGCGGCTTCCAAGATCTTTTTGACGGGATCGTAATTGATGGCAGGCTTGTGGAATTTACTGTCGTAATCCTGATGGATAGCGTCAATGATGATCACTTCGATAGCCGGGCCGTATTTTTGGGGCTGGTTGATGGACCGGCAGGCGGAGTAGACGGTGTGGAGGGCGTCCATAATGTGGGCGGGCAGGGTGTGGTGCTGGAGGTCGATCACCTGGGAAAAGAAGAAGTCGGTTTGTTTCATGATCTTAGTTTTTATCTGTGCGGTTGTAGGGAGGGAGGATTAATTTGGCCTCTGGTTTTTGACTCTCGGGCAGGTATTTATAACCCCGGATGAGTTTAAGCTCGATTTTGTGGCATTCCTCCTTTGGCCCTACATAATTGGTATACAGCCAGACATTATGTTCTTGCCGGAAAGCTCTGGAATGACGGTCATTATCATCCTGGCAGGTGTGCCCGATATACCAAATCTCTCCTTTCTTCAAAGTTACAAAAGGAATGCCGGGCGGGCAACTCAAACATTCATATATTCCGTCTTCCAAAGCATAGAGGATATACTGAATGCAATGCTCAAATTTTTCATCCACTTCTTTTTGGGAGGCTTTGTATGCCTCCAATTCCTGAGGGCCAAGTGACTTTTCAATGCCTTCAATGGTTAATGCCTTTTCCTGATAGCCAGACATCAATTTCCAAACAATAGCCACAAGTACTAGTAAAGCCAGTAGGAATGGAAAAAAGTCAATGGGTGGTTTGTAATTACTCGTTTTCCCTGGCCGAAGGGCATCAATAGGAGGATAGCCAACTCTTTCTCGCGTTAGGAATAATTGCTTCATATCAATAGAGATTTTGCTCCCGGATGGCAAAACCATTTATTTCGCTAAGCCCGATTCCATTACCTCACGGCTCAATATCATTAATGAGGTCACACATTTTGACCTCCAGTACCAATGCAATTGTTTTCAGTTTATCCAAACGGGGCTGGGCTTCATTGTTGCAATACCTTACCACCGTCCGGTAGTTGATCTTTGTCTTATCGCTGAGCCACTTACGGTTTCGTTCGATTTCAGTAAGCCTTTCGTCAATACGGTTCAATCGTTCCGGAAATTTGGACTTCCCTTTACCTGGCATGCCTTTTTAGGCGTGAAAATCAGGCGTTGAATGGTTTTGTTGGGCGTAAGTTAGGGTTTGTGACGTAAAAAACATAAAAAAATGACAAAAAATACACAAAATCAGTAATTATGACAATTACTTCTTTTGTAAAAGGAATGATGCGGCGCAGGGTAGGACAGGCGCTCCAAAGGAGGGGGGATGGCTAATTCTAATTAGGGCTCCTGAGCAGGGCCCTGAAGTAACGCCTCCCCCAAGTGGCCTGCCTGAGCAAAGAGGTGTCGTTTCCCGAACGGAAATGCCTTAATTGCATCCAATTGTGTCAAAGAACTCTTTCCTGCTTTCCTCACACCCGGTACGCCTCTATAAAACCCACTAGTTCCTTGAGGCGGGCGTAGAGAGCGAATTTGGAGTTGGCAGCGTGGGCGCGGGCGCGGTTGTCGCTTACCCAGCTAAATTGGTTGCCGTAGTGAAGGATGTAACAGGCCGAACGGCTGACGCAGTAATCCATCTGAATTATCCTGTCGTTCCGTTTCTTTTCCTGGCTGATCCGCAAGTTTGAACTTTCTGCATCTTGCTCGTCCATCAAGTCTGTGTTGTCAAAAACTATGATCTTGTAGTTATCAAAACCTGTTTTTTTGTCCCAGGTGCAGACATCTACTTGGGTAAAGGCAAATTTTGCGAAGAAGTCTTCCAGTTTTTCTACTTCTCTATGGTCGTATGTGATGGCTAATATGGGGGTCCCATCCTTGTTCCAACTAAGAGCCCTATCGGTATCAGCAGATTGAAAATTGCGGCTTAGCTGAGTGAGTTCATGTATAATGGATTGCCGCCTGTCAACGTAGGCATCCCATTCTATCAATTCCTTGAGGTGTTCATCCTGCAGTTGGTTGTATTCTGTTTTCAGAGCAGATAACGCCTTCTGATGGGTATTGCTCTCCAGCAAATGCTGAAGTAGTTGAAAGGCCAGTACCAGTTGGCCTTTTTGAAGGAGTTGGAGGATGGTTTGCATATCATTATCTATTTGAAACTGCGGAAAGCTACCTGCACCAATTTCTTCTTCTTGTTGAAAGTAGTCTGCACCCTGATGATCTTACCTTCTTCCATTGGATTGCTATACCCCATCAGTTCCATTTCCGGAGAATAACCGGGAGTTACATATACTTTGACCCTATTAGGGCGGCCCGCCCTGGTGACGACCGCATCCAATTCCGGCGGTTTTTTATAATTGATCGGCTTGTCATAGTATTCGGGTTCAACTGGCGTGCTGGGCTCTTCTTCCTGCTGGCCAATCAGGCCCGCATCACTTAAGGTGGCCGTTTCCAACGCCGACATTTTTTCTCCTTCCTCAAACAACTCCACCCATCCCATGGGCTGTATCACCTCCGCCAATTCCACCAATCGTTTGGATTTGGGAAAACGGTCCGGATTGGGCACGTATTTGCTTTTGTTTCCCGGTTTATTGCCCAGGTCGAATTTTGCCATCACCTGTTTAAAAAGGGCTTTGCGTTTTTCGTCGGCCAGAAAGTAGAACAACCCGGTCATGCCGTCAAAGCCGGTGGCGTAGCCCAGGTGCATCAGTTTATGATCATCACGGGAAAACACCGGACCAAAACCGGCTCTTATGCGGCTGGTATACTGATCCCTGTTGTCGTTTTTCTCAAAGTGTTCCAGCCATTGGCGGTGGGCTTGGAGCTGAGCCTGGTTCAGGGTTTTCAGGCAATGGTAGAGGTGAGCGATCACCTTTGCCTTTTGTTGTTCTTTGTTGGCAGGGCTCAGTTCTGAGAGTTGGATGCCGAACAATTGCCGGACTTTTTCTTCAATATTTATCCAGTGCAACTGGCCGTTAGACTCCACCGCTCCGTTTTTGAGCAGGGGTTTGAGCTGCACTAGAAAATCGATGTCGAAATCTATTTCGGCCTGGATCACTGTGCCAGGGCTGATGATCTCGGCGTAAGACGTTTGCCGTTGCTGGGTAGCTTCGAAGTAAGATTTGGACCTGTCTCTGCTCTGTTTTTTCTCGACCAGGTAGATGTTGATCTTGGCCAGGCTCAGGGCTTGTTCTTCTCCCAAAGTATGCCCGTCGGTACAACGGACCAGCTTGAAGAGGTCCATCTTTTCATCGTCCGCTTTCACCTTCCCGGAATGGAGGTCTTGAGTGGCGCAGTAAAAGGCCTCATGGATAAGTGGCAAGGCAAAGCGCTCCTTTTTTGGCCGGCTGTCCTGCAACTGGCTTTGGACGATGCGTTCCACCTTTGCGCTTTGGGCGTGTTGCGTGAGGTAGTGGTAGAATACTGCCGTGCGAATGGCGCCTTTAATGGATGAGCCCGGCAGCAGTGGCCGGCCGCTGCCATTCTTAATGGCTTCCCGCACCCGCCCGAGCGGGACGGCCCTGGCGCCGCTATGCCTCCGCCGGGTAAATTCGTCGATGGTGACCGGCGCGCTGAAAATGCCGTTTTCCGGCGTGTTCAGGTATTGCTCAAACGCTCTCTCCTTCTTTACTTCCGCATCTTCACAAAAAGCATAGGGGTTGATCCCATCCGCCATAGCGGAAAGGGCGCGGTTGTCGCGAATCTCCCGCATGCCCCGGTATTGATCACTGATCCATCTGGCAAAAGCGATGGGGCCTCTTTCTTTCCTATATTTTCGGTTACAAAGCGCAACATTTGCTCCTGAGTGACCCGGTAAAACCGGTTGCGGCTGGTAGGGCAACATAATCCAACGGCGCCAGCTCTTCGCCGGTGCCAATATGAACCAGGGTAAGGGTGCGAAGCCTAATTTTCATGGGTAGGGATTTTTACTTTTATCATAAATCCATGGTAGTACTGGGTAATGGAGTGCCCTTGTTCGTGCTCGCCGGCGTAAGCATTCCTGCCCCACACTTCCTTATCCGAAAGGATGGGGATGACCGAACCTTCTTCGAAGTACAGCACTGGTTTTTATTGTACCGCTTTCCAACCCTGGCGAACTACTGTTTTATAATTGAGGACGGGGTCTTGAGACTTTTTCCAGTTTTGACAACTCCTCCGGATTCGGGTGATAGAGGAAAAGAGCCATAAGCCCATTGGCGTCGCTGGGTTCGTGGATGTCGAAGTCCTCCCATTCCATGTCAAAACGCCCTTTGCCGATGCTGCGGTCGCCGCCGATACCCAGGTGCTCCAGCAAGCGGAGTACGCTTTCCAGCAGATCCGTATTGCCGGTGGTAGAAAGTATAAACCGGCATTTTGTTTTCTTTCCTTTTCCAAAACATAGCGCTCTTCGGTATGGAAGAGCTGTCCACGGTTATTGGCGGTTAAGGTGCTGCCCACCAAACGGTCGATGGTATTGTGCGTCATCGGGCGGACTTCTATCGCCGGGTTGCCGGCCAGTTGCTTAAGTACTGGGTGATGCCGCAAAAAGCGTATTCAAAATGCACTTTACTGATCCACTGATTGTCGCCCGCTGTTTTCCAGCGCCGCATTTGTTGCTTCTCTTCTTCGTAGGATTTGCCCGCGCTTTCCTTATAGTATTCAACCGGCCGGATCGGCGGCGGCAAAAATGGAACCCGTTGATTGTTTTTTTCTAAGAAGGGAAAGGCCGAGGAAATGTAAAAGGGCTTCACATCTGTGTCCCGTGTATGGTAGCTTTCAAGGAACGCTTCCAAATAGTCTTTTCCATAAAGCATTCGCATTCCCCAGCACAAGGCGCCCCAAAGGGTATCCGAGCGCATAGCCGCCCTGAAGCTGCTATGCGGCTTTAAGTAAATGATCTTGCATTGCATCAGCCGGGGAATTTGATTTCGGTAATATCTTCCAGTTTCAATTTGGGGTTTTCCTCCACTTTCCTGGATTTTTCCCATTGTTCATTTCCTTCCAGGTAAGCGTCCGCGCTTATCCAGATGGGCTCCTCCAGCAAAAAGGCGATCTTGCCGTATCCCCGGCTTCCGCTTTTGCCGATCGCGGAAGATTCCAGCAGGCGCATAAATTTTACCAGGATGTGTTTGAGGTCCTTATTAACGGCAGCAGCGGTATCGCCGTTCAGGTACTGTATACCGTGTACACCATTTCAAATTGAATTTGGAGCCTTCAACTACCCGTTCGATAAAGCGGGGTTAGCGGCTGAGGTCAGGCGGTCGATCGTATTCTCGGCTTTATACTCCGTGTAGTTGGCGTCGGAGCCCAGGTTGTCCCACATTGCTTGGGTCTCTTCATCGGGCAGGGCATCCCTGACGATGAGGCGGGCTCAACTGATGTTTTTGAGCCGCTTTACATTTTCGCGAAAGGCTTCATCTTTGATTTTTTCAGTTCTTTTCATCATTGGCAGCCTGCTTAATATCGGCGCCGATGCCAAACATCCGGACGATGTCTTCCGTAACGGAGACCTGGCCGAGCTGCCCATCTACGGGGTGCGCTACTGCTCCGGTGATGTATTCCAGCAAATGGCGCATTTTGCCCTTCAGCGAACTCCCCGGAATATAAGGGTAATCCGTATTGGCCGAGCGGACGACGATGGAGTCGACCCCGCCGATTTCCATTTTTTCTTTACTGCCACCGATGTGCAGGCCGGTCAGGCACTCTATTTTGCCCCGGAGAATGAGGTTGGCTTTGAATTCTGGCGCTATGGTTATTTCTGGCATGATCTATATTTTTGCTGCTCGAAGCGGGCGTTTCAAGCTATTTGGATTCAAAAAATTTGTGATAACCGACGACGCTTTCCATCAGCGCGAAGAATTTCTGGTAAGCGCCATCTTTGTCTTTAGCGTTATCTACCGCATCTACTGCTGCTTCCACCAATGGAAAGAAGTTGTAGCGGACACTGCGCTGCCGGCCGGCGGCATAGGCAATCTTAGGCTTTAGGAAGATGAGCTGCATTTTCAGCTTTTCCATTTTTTCTTTCTTTTTCGCTTCATCCCGTTCCCGTTGGGCTTGTTTGTACAACGTCCGCATTTTCTCTATGGCGGAAAAAACGTTGCGCAACTGGTGGGTTTTCAGCCGGTCCTTCTGGACAAAAGTGCTGGCGCTGTCTTTGGCCAGCTGATTGAGTTCCTGTGCCTGGATGGTGTCAAAATTGAGGTCCTCCGGTTTCATAGGCTATTTACTTTTGGTTTTATAAAGCGCCATGTGTAATGGTATGGTGTAATGATCAAATTCTTTTTGTCCTTCTTCCTGCTCGCTGCTGGCTTTTTGCAGGAGTTCCTTAATCAACTCGCCGGCTTCATCCAGGACGGCTTTTTGCATTTCTCCCTGGCCGTAGCCATGGCGGGCCAGCAGGCCGTGCAGGCTGGCGATGACCCGGTACCGCTCGAAAGTCTGCCCTCGCGAGGACTGAATGATCCGCAGGAAGCGGCGCAGCATCGACCGGCGGATCTTGCGCCCTTCGGCTGACTCTCCCTTTGGCAGCACCTTGCTGAGCTTTTCTTCAAATACTATCATTTCCTTAAAGTCCGCCCAGGGCAGAGTGTGTTGGAAAAGGTGCAGGGCATTCTTTTTTTTATCTTCTTTCTTTTCCTCCTCAGCCGGGTAGTGTTTGGCGGCTTTTTCCACCCTTTCCCCATCCTTCGCCAGGCGGGGAATCGGATAATGCGGGTTACAGATAAAAATCCCGGCGCTGAAGCTAACCTGCCGGTTGCCACAGGTGAATCGTTGAAATTCCTTATTTAGCGTATCGGCAAAATGGATGGTGTTGAGCCAGGAGCCGATCACAAATGCATCGTCGCCGCCGGAGTAGGTGACATAAAGGTGGTGCGCCTCCGCCAGCTTGTTGAAATAACCGCCAAAGAAGAGTTGGAATTCTCGGCTCAGGCTCAGGAGGCGCTCCATTGTATTTTCTTCCTTTTTCCCCAGGCCATGGGCGAAGATGACGCCCAGGTCGTCTACGTCGAGGCGCATGACGCCGAGCTGATCGTGAGTCAATGTCGGCTCTTTGTCTACATCCAGCTTGGCCAGGTCCTCAAAAAGCATAACGTTGCCGTTCTTCGCAGGAGGGGTAAACTTAGAATCATCTATATAGATCGGGGCGTAATTGCCCACAAAGCGAAAGCCGTAGGCGATATCCAGCCCTAAACTTGAAAAAGTATCAACTGTTTCCAGCAAATCAGGGTTATTGAGGGCAATTATTTTCAAGTGTTCAAGTTGCTGAAAATCAGCTTTATTAGCTCCTAAAAAATCGTACAACTCCTTTCTCAGTTCCTGCTCATCTTCATTATTATTCTGCTGCTTTTCTTTAATAATATAAAAGTGTTTCCCCAAAAAACTTAAACAAGTAATCGCGGGATAATAATCTTCCCGAACTTTATACATCAATCCTGTCAACGCCTCCTTTCTCCCGCCAACCTCCAAAATATACCGGGCGTAAGGCGCCAGTTGGCCTAACCTGATCTCTTCATTTTCCTGGCGAGTATTCTGAACATCCTCCAGTTTTTCAAAATGCTCAAAAACTTCCGTTAGATAAGTATGGTAGCGGCGTTGCTTGGTGTCTTCCAGCTTTCGGTGAACCTTTTTGTAATTTTCCGAAAAATTTTGTCCGATATTCCCTTCGCATTTCACACAGGCCGTCAGCAAGCTGAGTTGTGGGCCTACCTCGTCGAGCAAGCCCAGGTTGATCTTTTTCAGAAGGGCATTTAGCTTCTCGGTTAGTTCGCCGTTATTCGGCAACAACAAGGTAAAATGGCCGCCACCCACAAAAAGTATGTTGGCTTGCTCCAGGCCCAACTCCTCCACAATGCTCTCGGCAATGACCTGATTGATGAAAGCAACCAAAAAAGACCGGCCGCGCAGCTTCTTGGAGGCTTTTACCGCATCTCCGATCTGTTCGGCTTTGATGTTGTGGTAGATATACTTCTGAATCCCGCTGATGGCGCCTTTGAGAATGAGAAACGCTGCTTTTCCCTCGTTTCGGTTCAGGCAGGAAGCAACTGCCGCCAGCACCCGGTTTCGGTCAAACCAACTGGCGTCGAGCGCCTGCCCCCTCTTTCCGTAAGCAACACGCGCTCCGTAGGCGTGCAGAAAATGATAAAGGGAATACCGGTAGCCGGAGCTATCCTGAATGGAAGCATTCAAGGCGTTCAATGCACCTGCGGCGTCCTCTTTCCAGCTTTCTGTAGTTCCTTGTGGTTCTGCCTGAGCAAAGATGTCCTGCGGGTCAAGGCTTAGGAGCTGGGGCAAAAAAGTGCGGTTGATCCGGTTTCCCTCGCCTCCCACTCTTCCTACAATGGAATGAAGGTATTGAAATTCATTATCTGATGCTGAAAAGCCACACAGTGCTGTAGCCTCAGACAATGAATCTCCTTTTGCATCCAATCCATCCAGCAGTGCCCGGATATAATTATCATTCTGCTTTTCCGTCATAGCTTAAATTTTTCCCATTTTGTTGTTTCGGGTTCCATTGGTTCACCATCCCAAACCCCCTACTCACCCCCCTCCCCAGCCCAATAAACCCCGGCAGCAGCACATTCGCTTTAAACCGCAGGTCGAACGTCAGCAGGCCCACCCCTTCGAAAGGGCGGAAGCGGCGGCCCAGGATGTGGAGGATCGACAAGTCGAAGCGCCGCTCGAAGCGGTGCCCCACCCCGTTGGCAAAGCCCAGGATATGCCCAACCAGGATGCGTTCCAGCATTTTCACTTCTTCGGCCAGCCCTTCGAGTTGGCTGAATCGTTCGTAGTTCTCCTGGTTGAGGCCCGCCCAGTGGCGGAGGGTATAGTAGTGGGGCTCGTCGGTGACGCCCAGGCGGTATTGGCGCACTTTGAGGTCGGAGATAGCCGCCTGGTAGTGCCGCCCGGCGAAGTCGAGGCTCCAATCGGGCTGCATAAAGAAGTGTTGGGCCTGGTCGACGCCCTTGTCGATGAAGACGATGGAGGGTTTGCGGCGCTGCCGTTTGTACTGCACCAAGGGGTAGCGGTAGTGGTAGGCCACCTTCGCGGAAGGATCGTTGTTGTGGTTGTGGAACAGCTCGTGCTCCAGGCCGACCTTTTCAATCACCGCCCCGCGGAAGGCCGGCGTCTCGTGGGCGGCAATCTCGGTGTCGAAGGCGACGCTGAGGATGCGGACTTCCTTCATATGTATTGAGGTATCTAACATTAAGCTAATCTGGACAAACTAATAATTTTTTCGGATACTTGCCTTCTTAATATGGTCCTGATATCTTAGCGTATTGAGAAGGTTGCCATACAATTGGGCGGCGTTGGTTGCAAAGTTTACTTTATCGGCCTTTTCTGCACTAAGAGATTCGGAAGGGAATCTCCTGTTGGTGGTGTTAAAATAAAACACCAGCACTTTATCTGGCAAACGATTTACCTGTTCAGCAATCTCGCTCAAATTTTCCAGGGTGCCATGTTCATTATTTATCAGAATCAAATCATATTCTTGCTTTGTATCGTCTACTGTAGTGATTAAATTCTGAAAATTGAATCCAACATTTTTCAGTACCTTTTTTATGAGTTCATTATTTTCTTCCCCTTTCAGAAAAATTCGTTTGGTTTTTAAAAGCCGTTGGTCAGTATCCACGCGATTGATCATCAAGTCCACTAATTCTTTTTTTTCATTGATTACCTTAATTACCCGTTCCTCAAAATTCTCTGTTAACCGTTTCTTGGTTTCTGCTGCAAAATACCTGAACAACCCTCCGACAATGCTGATCCCAACTAAAGCGATTACTCCATTGCCGATCAGGTCGTTCCAGTTTGTTCCACCTGAACTTTCTTTTAATTTGGATAATCCTTCTTCAAGTTTGGTGATTCTAAGTGAATCATTAGCGTTTGCCTTCGAAGGGCAAGTACTAAATGCCAAACAGAATATCCCCCAAAATAATACAGCATGATATATTTTCATGTGTTCAGTTTATCATTAGTATAGTTCACTTTATCTAATGGCTTCACCAACCCCTTTCTGTCACTTCAACAAAAAAGATTTTCCGGCAGGCATAGCACTCCCAAGCCCTTTTTAGGGCAACAAAAAAGCTAGTGCTCTGTCAAACTCAAATGGACAGGCTACTAAATTGGATTCCTTTTTAAAACGGAAAAAGATTTAAGAGCGATTGATACAAGAACAAAAATGTTCTCAGGCGATAGGATAGCTGACAGGTCGCAATATAAACAATGCACCTAAAAAAATCAACCCGACAACCAATATCTTGTTAGAAACATTCGTTTTTTTTTGCATTCGGCCGAAAGCGGCTGTATTTTAAAAAAAGGTATCCATTTAGGCGCCCCCGGAGTTTTTGCCACAAAAACGCAAAAGGCACGAAATCCCACGAAGATTTGGTGCTTTGGTGGCGAGAAATCGGAGGTCAGCTAAATAGTTACAAAAAAAGTATGGTTTGGGAATGACACTTTACCGCTTTCATTTCCATTAGTAGATAGAAGCAAGGTGTAAACCCTTTTTGCTGCAACCTGAAAACCAACAAACGTGAGCAGCCCCTGCGGGCTCGCCACCATTCATTTTCAGGAAAATTTTGCAGCATGAACCGACGACACTTTGCCTTTTCTCCGGAAGCGGTTTTGGAGGGCATCCGCAATGACGACCGCAGCATTGTGGAGGCGTACTATTATTACCTGCGGGAGCGGGCTTTCGGCATCTTCTGTGCCGGCCGCCCCGGGGGCAGCTTTGCTTATCTGGCGATGGAGGATTGCTTCAGCCTGGCTTTTATGACCTTACTGGAGAAGGTCCGCAGCGGCAGCTATGAGCACCGCAACCTGGATGCGTTTGCGTTGGGCATCGTCCGGAATTGTTATTCCGATGCGCAGAAAAAAATGCGCCGCCACGCCTGGGGCGACCTCAGCACGGCGGCCGAACCACGAGACGAGGCGCCGGCCATCCACCTCAGCGCCGCCAGCCTCTTCGATGAACTGCCGGAAATCCACCTCTTACATTGGTACTTCGGACTGGAACAAATGTCGCAGCGCATCCTCGACCTGCGGGCCCAGGGCTATAACCATTATGAGATCGCCGAATTGCTGCCGCTGGCGCCCGGTACGGTGCGTAACCGCTTCTCCCGGATGGTGCGGGAGGCCCGGGAGGTGGTGCGGGCGGCGTAGGGTGGGGGACTCGGGATTCGCTGTTCGCAGGTTCGCTTTTCGCTTTGAACTCTGAACCTCCTGCCTTGTCCCTTGACTTTGCAATGAAGGCGCCATTAAAACCAGGAACGCTCTCCCTCCTCCCGGAGGTACCCCTCCAGGCCTTCGGCAATGCCCTGCCGGTCAAACAGGCGGATGCGGTGCATGCCGGCTCGGTCGAGGTAGGGTTTCCGGAGGCGGCCTTTGGTGTCGCGCAGGTCTGTCAGGGTGAAAAACAGGGTTTGCACTCGTTGCCCGAACTCATTGCGGAGGGCGGTCAGTTTGTAGACGGCTTCCTCGAACAGGGGCTTGGGGCTTCATGTAGGTTTTGCATTCTACGATGTAAAGGGTATTGTTGAGGATAAACAGGAGGTCGCACTCATTGGGCACCCGCTCGCCGCTGGCGTTGGGGCGGGCTACTTTTACCCCGAACCGGATGGCGGCGTCCGGCAGCCCAGCCCTTCCTTTACCTGCATATAAAGCCATTCTTCCAGCCAGCCGCCAATGAGGTATGCTACGGCGGCTTTTCCGAGTCCCTTCTCTGGAAAGCGGGAAACCGATCTGTACAGGAAGGATTGCATCTCCGGTTCTACCCGGATTTGCAGCTCCGCCTTCTGGCTGGTATGCCGGTACCGGTCCCGCAAGCCTTTCATCCTGTTGGCGAAAGCCTTTCCGGTATCCATTGCTTTCAGGAAGTGGGGGAAGGCAGAGGCCGTGTAAGCCGGCGGCAGGTACAACTGTTGCGTTCCTTTTTGTTCCAACGCCTCGATGCCGTAGCTGGCCAGGTACTCCCCCAGGGAGATGCGGTAAGATATAGCCTCCTCCCGGCGCTGGCCTTCCGGGTACACCTGGAGGAAGGCGTTCTTGCCGATGGGTACGTAGAAGATGCTGCTGCAATTTTGGTAGCCCTCCCGGGTGAAGAAATCGTACAGGGCGATAGACATGAGCTTGGTGCCGCTGGTCAGGTTGACGTAATAGTGGTTGCCGGTGAGGGGCAACTGCAACCGGCTCAGTTGATGCCGGATGTCGGCCAGTTGATCCGCTTCTACCGTAATGGTGTGGTATTGCTCTTCTGAAATGCCGGTAGCGGCAATGATGTGGGCCAGCCGGCGGCGTTCCTCCATCAGCTGAGTGGTCACAAAAATGTAATGATCGATCCTCCGAAACGCGGGGTCCCGGATGAGAAACACATTGGGCACCGTTTGGTCGCCGACCAGGCTGATGAGTAGGTTGGGCATGGGGTAAAGGTAGGAAGAAACCTGCAAATGTGGGGTTTCTTCTTTATAACTACCATCTTGCCCAGCCCAAAAAATAATTCACATGTAATTGAATAAATGATCTTAATGAACCCTAATAAATCTTAATGAATCAGTGTACTATCCTCTGAGGGGCTTTTCACACAACCCCCACGAGCAAAGCCTCCGATAATGACAAGAAACTTTTTTAACAGAGGAATAAGGTTGGGGATGTAAAAAGGTAATTCTTCAAGCGGGAAGGCGACACCTTTTTCTCAGGGGAGTCTGAGGTGAAGGCGTCACCTTAGCTCAGCCCCCGCCGATCCAGCCGCACCACCCCAAACCCCTTGGCCACTGCGTTGCCCAGGCCGATAAATTCCGGAAGCAGGAGGGGACAGCGGAAGTTGAGGTCGAAGCAATGATATTTGATCGCGCCGCAGCTGACGGGCTTCTCATTCATAATGTGGAGGTTTTGTACCTCGAGTTGGAAATCCAGTTCCCAGCCGACCGCCCGGGCGAAGGTGAGCAGGTGGTTCACCAGCAACCTTTCCAGGAACTGCTTCTTTTCCCGTTCGCCGTCTAACTGCTGATAGAGCCGGTAGTTTTTGGGATTGAGCGCCTGGTACTTGAACAGGTTGTATGAGTATGGCTGTTCTCCGGCCCGGCAATCAAAGTTGTAGGCTTTGGCTTCGGTTATGTTCAGGGAATAGGGGCGGCCGTTTACCATCACCTTTGTGTCCTGGATGTTTTGAAAGACCTTTAGTGCTTGCGCTACCTTGGCGCCCAGACACAACAGCAACGGCTGCCAGCGGGTGTGGTTCCGGCGCATCTTGAACTGCGCCAGGGGATAGGCGAAGAGGGGCGCCGGCCGGTTTCCCGTTGCAGGAACGCCCGCCGGGCCGGGCGGTTCAAATAACCCTTCGGGGTTTCCGCCCAGATAGTCGGCCACTGCGGCTTGAAAGGCAGGTACTTCCCAGGGGTTAATTTCGGTTTCAAAAGTCAGGCGGAGCAGGCTGAGGCGTTGCATCGGTTGGGTTTGAAAGGATTCGCAATAGTTATCCTTCCAAACTTAAGGCTTCGGGAGGTCGAAAAAATGGACAAAATTTTCAATAAACTTTAATTAAAAAGACTAAATTAGTCCATAGAATTATGTTAAACACTGATATTCAGTATTTTATTTTTATCAAAAAACAAGAAAAACTTTGCCACAACCCAAGCTATACCGGTTGCTGGAGCGGCTGGACGGGCGGGAACTTCCCTGGCTGGACAAGTTTCTGGCTTCGCCCTTCTTCAGTTCCAGCCCCTGGCCGCAAAGCCTGTGGGAGTGCCTGCGGGATGCCCACCCCCGGTATGAAGCCCTGCGTAAAGAGGAGGTATTCGGGCGGCTATGCCCGGGCCAGCCGTTCGACAGCAAGTTTCTCAACGACCGGTACAGCGAGCTGAGCCGCCTGGTGGAATCCTTCTTCTTTCAGCAAGCATTTCGCCGGGAAGAGTCCTTACAGCGGCGGGCGCGGCGGGCGGCCTACCGCCGCCGAGGGTTGTACCCCCTCTTTTCTAAAGAGTGCCACCGCCAGGCCAGCTACCTGCTGGGTCAGCCCTACCGCAGCCCCGGCAACCTGGCCGAAGCGCTGGAGATCTTTGACGCGCACTACATCCACCCCGAATCGAAAAGCCACGCTGACGAGGGGGCGGAAACCAGCCAGGTGATGGAGCAACTGGACCTTCACTTCGTCTTGCTGAAACTGAAATACGCCTGCGACCAGCTGGCCCGGCGGCTGTCCTTTAACGAACCCCTGGATGAGCGTTTTCTGGAAGCTGTCCTGGAAGAAGCGCCTCATCTGGAGGAGCGCCATCCTGCTATTGGGCTCTATTACCGGCTGGCCCGGCTCTTTATAGAAGGCTGCCCCGATGAAAGCTTTCAGCAAACCAAGCGGTTGTTTTACGATCTGGGGGAGCTGTTACCGGCAGCCGAGCAGTCTTTTGTCCTGGCCAAATTCGTTGCGTTGGCGTATATGCGCTTCAATCGAAATCAGGAGCGGGGCCTGGGAGAGGTTTACGAGCTTTTCCAGTATGGAGAAAAGCACCGTCTTTTTATTTTCGATGGCGTTATTTCTGACGCCACGTTTCTCAACGTATGTACCATTGCGGCTCAAACCGGCGATTTTGACTGGGCGCGGCAGTTTATCCAAAAAAATGAAGCCTTCCTGCCCGAAGCCGCTAAGCCCGATGCGGTTATCCTGGGGCGGGCTACTGTATCCTTCGCTCAGGAAGACTACTCCGGCGCCTATCACCAGCTGAATGAGGTGTACAAGAAGCAGTCGGCCTACAAACTGCGGGTGCGGTCGCTGTATGTGCGTTGTTTGTTGGGGATGCACCTGGCGGAGCTTCGCCACGAAGCGCCCCTCCATTCCGCCCTGGAGGCTTTCGGGCAGTACATTCGCCGCCACCCGAACCTGTCAAAGGGCCGCAAGGACGCCTACCTCAACTTCGCTAAAGCGGTTAAAAAGATCGCCTTGCTGCGCTCCCAGGCCTGGCATTCGAGCCGCGCCCGCGCCGCTACCCTGGAGTGGTTGAACCAGCTCCAGCCCATTATCCTGGGCGCCTGGCTCCGGAAGCAGTTAGAGCGCACGGAGCTGCGATAGCACTCCTTCTTTGCAAAAGCAAAAGGAAGCCGGCTTTGCAGGCCCGGCTTCCCTTCAAAAATTCAGGAAAAGTTTAGAGTTTGTTCAAATTTCGATGATGAGGCGAAAGTGAGAAAATTTTTTTCTGAACAAGGCAAAAAACATAGGCATACCTAGAAGGTATGGCGAGGCTTTTTAACGCAGTGCAGGATAAAATTTGCCGCTTGTAGCCCATTGATTGAATTTTGAACAAACTCTTACAAGTCGACGATCTCCTCGTAGCCGGGGCCGTCGCTGCCGTCCCCGCCTTTGACTTGTTTTTGCTGGGCGGGGCCCAGTGCGAAGGCCTTGAAATCATCGAGTTGCCACTCCTTTACGGGGGCAGTTTTCATAGCTTCCTGTTTGCGCATTGCACCAAAAAATTAGAGTGAAACAAGAGCCAAACGGTAGGAACGGGCATGGCTCCGCCGGGCGGGGCCCGGTGGGCTGTCCTGCATTTCACGCCGGTTTCCCGGCGCGGCCTACTTGTTTAGCGGTATCATTCTATAATGGTGGCGAGCAAGAGAAAATGTCACTGGCGGAGGCTGTGATAAGGACTCTATGCGGGGGTCATAATAAAACTGAAGGATTCAATTCAGATTGATACGAAGTAGGAATAAAAAGAAAAAGTTGTTTAAAAATTGAAAAAATATGTGAAATATCCTAAATTGCATGTGTTCTTATTAATGCATTTTTGCATATTTTTATTTATGCCTCTTTAAAAAAATGGAGTTTTAAGACAGGAACTCATTCTTTTTTAGAAGCGTTTAGTTGTTATTATTAATGAGCAAGAAAAAACACCGAGGAAGAATCCAGGCTCAATCTGACCATTTGGAAGAAAGTGTTTCTTGGGCTCAGGATAGCCCCCCTAGCCTGAAACAAGGGTTAGAGATGGCAGAGGAATTAAAGGGTAAATTGAGCAAAAAAGAACTCAAAAACCGTGAGAAACAATTTAAACAATTGGAGCGGTTCATGAAAAATGCATCAGAAGCAGGTGGAATTTACAGTCCCGAATTTCGTTCCTTTGAAAATGAGGAAACCAATGACGGTACGAGAGTTGATTTCGAGTTGTGGGCTGGCGCCTTTGGATTGTCTGTCGTTATAATAATTCTAATAATTTTTCTGGCATGAAGCATCTGTATAAAAATTTTCTTCGAGACAGACGGGCCTATACCTTAAATGTGGCTTTCTACAAAAGAATGGTAAAAGCAGCCACCGGCCGAGATGCAGCTCATTTTTTTCAACCGGCCTATGCCAACGGCCAGAAAATATATGACGATCATATCTTCAGCACCAAGTATAAAGAACGCATTCTTCAGGTCATTCAACGGAAGCCAAGCTCAGAACACCCTGTACTTCGCGCCCGTAAGCAAATATGGGATGGCCAATACGATATGCTGGTGCTTACGCTCGAATTATCAGACGCCATTAAGCCGGCACTCAAAAAGATCATTAAGGCATGGCTGGTGGATGGCACACCCTTCGAGGATATCCAGGCTTTATTGCCTCAACCCTCTGGGGTGGTTTACAAAAATACGGGCCCGTTGCCTACTGTGAATGAGGATGGCGCATAGGTGTGTCTTGGGGACTGTTCGCAATTCGCCGTTCGCAAGTTCCTGAAAATAAAGGGGCTTTTTTCAGTTGAAACAGAAAGCCGCCTTCTTTCAGCCGCCGAAGCTTCAGCGTAGGAGGCCGCTTTCCCCCTTCCCTAATGCCCCCCCCGCACACTTCCAACCTCCACCCCCGGCTGCTCCTCCTTCACCAGCATCCAGGAGACGGCCGAAACGGCCAGCACCAGCGCACAAACCACAAAGGTGATGCTCTTGTCCTCCATCTGGCCGATGATCTGGCCGACGCCCAGGCTGGCCACCAGTTGCGGCAGCACCACCGAGAGGTTGAACAGGCCCATATAGAGGCCCATTTTGGACTGGTCCACTTTCTGGGACATGATGGCGAAGGGCAGGCTCACCGTGGCCGCCCAGCCGACGCCGAGCACCGCCATCATAATGTAAATCATCATAGTGCTGTGGCCCAGGAAGTACAGGCCGGCGTAGCCCAGGGCCATGATGGCGATGCAGCCCATGTGCACCTTGACGCGCCCCAGGCGGAAGGCCAGCGGCTCCAGCACGGTGGCGGGCAGGATGGCCCCCACCGCGTTGAGGATGAGGAAACTGATGGAAACGACCCGCCCCATGCTCACGTCCTCGAGCTCGGGCAGGCGGTAGTTGACGTAGGCAAACATGTAAATAAACATGGTCTGCACGCCGATCCAGGTAAAGGAATGGGCGGCCAGCACTTTCTGGAAACCGATCATGCCGGCTTCGGAGCGCTTTTTGCCTTCCTCGCTCTTCAGCAGGGCTTCCGCCATGAGGGCCAGGGTAAGCACCAGGCAGAAAAGTTCGAAATAGTGGGTCTTCGGGCTGACGCCGCCGAGGCGCAGGCTGATGCCGTAAATGGCGTAGAGCAGGAAGCCCCAAAGCGGGCGGATGGCCATAAAGGTCTCCCGAAGGGAAAAGCCCGGCTTTTTTACCACCGTTTCTTCCTCTTCGTCGGGTTCGGTGGCCTGGAGTTCCCGAGGCTCTTCGATGAAGAAGGTCGGAATGATGGACAGCAGCAGCACCAGGATGGCGCCGGAGTAGATCAGCGTGTAGTTGTCCCAGACGGCGCCGACGGCGTAGGCCAGCACCCCGAATGTGCCCGAGATGGTCTGCATCCAGGTGTAGCCCTTGGTGCGTTCCTTGCCCTCGGGCGTCACGTCGGCGATGATGGAGCGGGTGGGGTTGAAGCTCACGTTGATGGCCAGGTCCAGCGTGAGGGCCACCGCGATGGCCATGCCCAGGATGGCTTCCAGGCCCATGGCTTTGTTGATCACATCGATATTGGGCAGGGCCAGCAGCATCAGGGCGGCAAGCACTCCGCCGATCAGGATGAAGGGCCGGCGGCGCCCGTTCAGGAACCAAACATTGTCGCTGATGGCGCCGATGATGACCTGCCCCAGGATGCCGGCAATGGGGCCGGCGGCCCATACCAGGCCGATGTCCTCGATCTCCAGGTGGTACTGGGTGCTTAATATCCAGCTCAAAGCGGAGATTTGAACTGAAAGGGCAAAGCCCATAGCCGTTGCCGGCAGGCTGAGAATGACGTAGAAGGTGTTGGTGAGTCGTTTTTGGATGTCCAGCATGTTGTTAGAGGTTGATGTGTGCTTAGATAGAACACTGATTTTTTAGGATTCATTAAGGACAGTAGGATAGGGGCTGTCTGACAAAATCTTAAACCATCCTAATGCATCCTGATTGACCAGTGTACCATCCCAAGCCGTGAGGTTTAATTATTCTTATACAACACCATGGCGGTGATGCCCGGTACTGCCAGCTCGTCGGCGCTGATTGTCCCCAGGCCGTCTTCGGCAACGTGGGCGCCGTCCGCGGCAATGGTCCAGGCGCCTGGGGGGATGGCAATGTTCTGGTACTCCGGGTTGGCGTTGTAGATCACCAGGATGTCTTTCCAGCTGTCGCCGTTGGCGTTGCCCGACAAGGTGAAGGCCACTACATTGGGGGCGGCAGGCGCCAGGAATTCCAGGTGTTGCTGCACCATTTCGGTAGTCGGCATCCGAAAGGCCGGGTGGTTCTTGCGCAGGGCGATCAGCCCCTGGTAGTAGTCGAAGACGTCTATAAACTTCTCTTTGCGTTCCCATCGGATTTGATTGATGCTGTCCGGCGATTCGAAGGAATTCTCCACGCCCTGCTTGGTGCGCGCCATTTCCACTCCGGCGTGCAAAAAGGAAACGCCCTGGGAGGTCAGCACAATGGCGCCCGCCAGCTTTTGCATCTGGATTTTTTCCTCCATGGAGGCATCGGGCCGGGAGAGCGCCAGGCGGTCCCAGAGGGTGTTGTTATCATGGCAGGAGAAGTAGGTGATCGTCTGGGCGGGGCTGGGCGACCAGGGGCCGTCCGCATCGTAGATTTGTATGGAATCGTAGTGGAGCTGTGGATGTTGGGTGGCGGCCACCACGCCAAACCGGATGCGGCCTTCCTGCCCTGGCTTGCCGCTGATGAAGCCGGGGTCGTCGTGGGTGAACACGTGCCCTTTGATGGCGTCGCGGATGTCATCGCTGAAAGCGGCGACGCCCTTCAGTTGGGCCGTATGGCGCTTGAGCGCCCTTTTCTCCACCGGCAGGGGGCTATCGCCGGCCGTCCAGCCTTCGCCGTACAGGAAGAGGGTGGGGTCGATCTGGTGGAGGGCATCGCTGAGCAGGTTCATAGTTTCAATATCGTGGATGCCCATCAGGTCGAAGCGGAAGCCGTCGATGTGGTATTCGGTGGCCCAGTATTTGACCGATTCGATGATGAACCGGCGCATCATAGCGCGCTCGGAGGCGGTTTCGTTGCCGCAGGCGGAGGCATTGGAGAAGCTGCCATCTTCATTGTGGCGGTAGTAGTAGCCGGGTACGGTTTGGTTAAACACCGAATTTTCGGTGGCGCCGGTGTGGTTGTACACCACATCCATGATCACCCGCAGGCCGTTGTCGTGCAGCGTTTTGACCATCTGTTTGAACTCGCGGATGCGGACGGCGCCATCGGTAGGGTCGGTAGAATAACTGCCTTCCGGCACATTATAGAGGTGGGGGTCGTAGCCCCAGTTGAATTTGTTGTCTTCCAGTTTGGCCTCATCTACCGACAGGAAATCGAAGGAGGGCAGCAGGTGGATGTGGGTGACGCCCAGGGCTTTGATGTGGTCCAGCCCGGTGGACAGCCCCTGGGGGCTTTTAGTTCCGGTTTCGGCCAGGCCGAGGAATTTGCCTTTATGCTGTATGCCCGAGCTGGGGTGGGTGGAGAGGTCGCGCACGTGCAGTTCGTAGAGTATGACGTCAGTGGGGTGGGCGAGGGGGGGGCGTTGATCGCTCTCCCATCCTTCCGGGTTGGTGGCGGCGAAGTCGACGACCTGCCCGCGCTGGCCGTTCGCGCCGGCCGCGGTGGCGTTGGGGCCGGGCGTTTCGGCCAGCCACTGGCCATCCACTTTCACCTGGAAGGTGTAGAAGGCGCCTTGGAGGCCTTCATCGAAGGCGGCCAGCCAGGTTCCTTGTTCCGCCTTTCCCATCGCTGTTTCACGGGTAGCTTCTCCTCCCAGCCCCTGGCTGTAAAAGCGCAGTTTGACTTCCTCCGCAGTGGGCGCCCACAGGCGAAAGGTGGTGGTTTCGGGGGTATACCGAACGCCCAGGCCATCGCCTTCGTAAACGGGATAATCGTCGTAAGACTCAAAGGTGGTTTCCTCCTGGGAGGGTTTACAGCTTGATACCATGATGAGTAGAGTTAGAATGAAAAGAGCGGGTATTCTCATGTTGGCGATTTTGGCTTAAAAATAGAGAATTTGGGGTAGTAAATGGATTTGTTGGTAGAAAATCGTCAAAAGCCCGGTTCGGCCTTTAGGTAAGAGCGAATCGACGGATGGGAATAGGGGAAACATTTGTAAATTGGGGCTTGTCTGAAAGCTATTTCGAAATTTTGAATATCCAACCAAGATGACGAAAAATCACCAAACCGTCTCCACCCGCGCAGCTACTCTATCCTTCTGCCTGCTAATAACCCTCCTGGCCTGCCAGCGTAAAGCAGCGCCTATCGTCCCGCAACTTCCCGCCGAGGCGCCCAACATACGGATCGACCAGGGCGGCTTTGTCGGGCCCTGTGAGCCCAGCATCGCCATCAGCCCGGAAGACCCCAACCGGGTAGTGGCCGGCGCCATCCTCGACCGGGTGTATTTTTCCGAAGATGGAGGCAAAACCTGGGAGAAGAACCGCCTGCAGTCCCCGTATGGCGTTTACGGCGACCCGGTCATTCTGGCGGACTTCACCGGCCGGTTCTACTACGCTCACCTGTCTAATCCGGGAGGCAGCAGCTTTGGTGAAAACTGGCTGGACCGCATCGTGGTCCAGCGTTCGGAAGACGGCGGCAAAACCTGGAGCGAGGGGGCCTTTACCGGCCTGCGCCCTCCCCATGACCAGGACAAACACTGGCTGGCCGCCGACCCCCGCAACCACCACCTCTACATCACCTGGACGGAATTTGATAAATACGATAGCCGCGACCCCAAGGACCATAGCCGCATCCTCTTCTCCAAGTCTGTCGACGGCGGCCTGAACTGGAGCGATGCCATCGTACTCAGCCAGTTGGAGGGCGATTGCCTGGATGGCGATCAGACCACCGAGGGCGCCGTGCCCGCGGTGGGCCCCAACGGCGAAGTATACGTCGCCTGGTCCTACAATGAAAAGATTTATTTCGACCGCTCGCTGGATGGCGGTATCACCTGGCTCCAGGAAGACATCGTCGTCTCCGATCAGCCCGGTGGCTGGAATTTTGACATCCCCGGCATCTACCGCTGCAACGGCATGCCGATAACCGTGGCCGACCTAACCGACGGCCCTCACCGGGGCACGATCTACGTCAACTGGAGCGATCAGCGCAACGGCGTGGATGATACGGATATCTGGTTGTCCGCTTCCAAAGACGGCGGACAGAGCTGGAGTAAGCCTGTTCGCGTCAACGACGATGGCCCGGGCAGGCAGCAGTTCTTCACCTGGATGGACATCGACCCAATCACCGGTATCCTTTACTTTGTCTTTTACGACCGCCGCGCCTATGATGACGACCGCACCGACGTCTACCTCGCCTGGTCGGCCGACGGCGGCAAAAGTTTCACCAACCGCCGCATCAGCGAGCAGCCCTTTGTGCCTACCAAGAGTGTTTTCTTTGGCGATTACAATGATATCAGCGCCTACGATGGGCACGTGCGCCCTATCTGGACCCGCATGGAGGAGGGGAGTATGAGTGTTTGGACGGCGCTGGTGGAGATGAGGTGAGGGGTTAGATGGTTGAATGGTTATAAGTAGATGGGCTGAAGGAATGACTGACTGATTCATTCCCTCATTCCTTCCTTCCCTCCTTCCCTCCAAAAGAGAGGGGCAGCCTCCATGATTCGGAAGCTACCCCATGCTCGACTTGTTATTAGCAAGCTTGTCCCAAGTGTGTGGAACTATTCTTCGGCCATAAACGGATAGCGATAATCCGTTGGCGAAACAAAATTCTCCTTAATAGCGCGGGCAGACACCCAGCGGTAGAGGTTGAGGATGGAACCGGCCTTGTCGTTGGTTCCCGACCCCCGGGCTCCGCCGAAAGGTTGTTGCCCCACCACTGCGCCGGTGGGTTTGTCATTGATATAAAAGTTGCCGGCAGAATGGCGCAGCCGTTCAGTCGCCAGCATCACTGCTTCCCGCTCTTTAGCGAAAACAGCGCCGGTCAGCGCATACGGTGAAGTGTTGTTCAGTAGTTCAAGCGTGTCCTCGTACTTTTCATCGTCGTAGACGTAGATGGTCAGTACGGGGCCGAAGATCTCTTCGCACATGGTGCGATATTTCGGATCTTTGGCTACAATGACTGTGGGCTCGATGAAATAACCCTTTGATTTATCGTATCCTCCGCCAAAAATGATCTCGGCATCCTTGTCTTTTTTCGCATCGGCGATATAGCTGGATATCTTGTCAAAAGCCCGCTCATCGATCACAGCGCTCATAAAGTTAGAAAAGTCTTCCGGATTACCCATTTTTATCGACTTTAAATCTTTGAGCAGGCCCGATTTTATATCCGGCCACAGGCTTTTGGGCAGGTAGGCGCGGGATACGGCGGAACATTTTTGCCCCTGATATTCAAAGGCGCCGCGGGTCAGCGCGGTGACGACTTGCGGCGCATTGGCCGACGAATGGGCGATGATAAAATCTTTTCCGCCGGTTTCGCCGACGATGCGCGGATACGACCGGTAGTTGCTCAGGTTTTTACCCATGGTCTGCCAGAGGTCCTGAAAAACACCGGTGCTGCCGGTAAAGTGGATGCCGGCGTAATCCGTATGAGAGAAGATAACCTCTCCCGCCACTGGCCCGCTGACGAAGACCAGGTTGATCACTCCCGGCGGCAGGCCGGCCTCTTCCAGGATTTCCATGATGAGGTTGGACACGTAGAGCTGGCTTTCGGCGGGTTTCCACACCACCACGTTGCCCATGAGGGCGGGAGCGGAGGGCAGGTTGCCGGCGATAGAGGCAAAGTTGAACGGCGTGAGGGCAAAAACGAAGCCCTCCAGCGGGCGGTATTCCATGCGGTTCCAGATGCCGCTGCCAGAGACGGTCAGCGGTTGTTCTTTGTAGATTTCCGCCATGAACTGCACATTGAAGCGCCAGAAGTCACACAGTTCCGCCACTGCGTCGATCTCCGACTGGTAGACGGTCTTGGATTGCACCAGCATGCAGGCGGCGTTCATTTTCTGGCGGTACGGCCCGGCCAGCAGGTCGGCTGCTTTGAGAAAGATCGCCGCCCGTTCCTGCCAGGGCAGTTGCTCCCAGGCTGGCTTGGCTTTCAGTGCGGCATCGATGGCCATTTTGACTTCTCCGGCGCCGCCTTTGTAAAAATGGCCCAGGGTGTGCTTCAACTCATGGGGGGGATGGATGGAGAGCTTCTTGGCGGTTTTTACCTTCTGCCCGCCGATGGTCATAGCGACTTCTACTTCTTTGGATTTGATCTCTTTAAGGGCTTTTTTTAGCGCTGCTTTTTCCGGGCTCCCGGGGGCATAGCTGAGCACCTTTTCATTGATGGCCTGAGGTACTTTGAAATATGCGTCTGACATAGTATTTCGGTTGGTTTTGGTATGGTTAGAAAACCTTAGAAAATAAGTTGTCGGTTTCGGCGATTAGGCGAAGGCTGGAAGCCAAAGCACCCCCTCCAAAGCTCTGATCGTCGAAATTTAGATCGGCAACTTATTTTTTGATCTCTCTGTAATCTTGAGGCTGCAAAGGTAGTATTTTAGAGGTGAAATTTAAAGGAATGTATCCAGCTTTTGAAGCTCAGCCACTTCATAAGTAGGGGAGGGGCCCAGCTTATTTTCTTCCTGCCGGGGATTGTACCAACAGGTATGAATGCCGAATTCCGCTCCTCCCCGGATATCGGCATTGAGGTTGTCGCCAATGATGAGCACCTTCTCTTTGGGCGGGTGGCCGATCTGGTCAAAAGTGTACTCAAAAAAGGAGGCGTTGGGCTTGGAGTGGCCAATCTCATCGGAGATGATAATGGTTTGAAAATAAGGCGCCAGTCCGGATTGGGCGATCCGCGGCCGTTGAACCTCTTTCAGTCCATTGGTCACCAGCGCCAGCCGGTATTGCTTCGCCAGCCGCTGCACCTGTTCCATGGCGCCCTCGATCAGAAAACTGCCTTTCGACAGATGCTGTAAATAACTGACGCCAAAGGGGCCGGCTTCCGCCCGATGCCCAATCTCCTTCAGGAACAATTCAAAACGCTGCACCCGCAGCTCGTCTCTCGAGAGCTCCCCCCGCTCAAAGGCCAGCCAGCAGGCCTTGTTGATGCGGTGATAGGCATGGTGATAGCTGTCCTCGAAAGGAATACCTCGTTCCGACAGCGCCTCGCCCAGCGCTTTGCGTTCAGAACGGTCGAAATCGAGAAGGGTATTGTCGGCGTCGAAAAGAATCCAGTTGTAGGGCATTTTGATTAGTGTTGAGGGGTATTTGTTCAGTGTGTCAGTGCATCAGTGTGTCGGCCACCCTTCTGGCGTTGGACACTATTGATAGCCAAAGGGTTGTGGAACACCCAAAGCCATTCCGACTTCCGACTTTGTCCAGCGCTAGTGGTAGCCTCTCCTGAATAACGCCCCTTGATTTTCAGAAACTTGTAGCGAACACCTAACAGCGAACACCGAATACCGCCCCCCCCTCTAAACAACCCTCTCCACCCGCACCTGATCCGGCAGAAAAGGCCGGGCGTCGCCGCCTCCTTTGATGATTTCCCGGACGATGGTGGAACTGATATGGGAATAAGCGGGCTGGCTGATGAGAAAGATGGTTTCCAGCCCTTCCCCCACGATATGATTGAGTTGAGAGATGGTCTTCTCGTAGTCGAAATCCGAGGCGTTGCGGAGGCCTCGGAGGAGGTAGTGCGCGTCGATCTGCTGCGCGTAGTGAGCGGTCAGGCCGGTGAAATGGCCGACTTCCACTTTGGGTTCCTCTTGAAAGACTTCCCGGAGCCAGTGCAGGCGTTCTTCCAGTTTGAAGAGATATTTCTTTTGATCGTTGATCCCAATGGCCACCACCACCTTATCGAATAAGGGGAGCGACCTTTTAACCAGGTCGACGTGGCCCACGGTTATGGGGTCGAAAGAGCCGGGGAATACTGCAATTTTCGTCATTAGATTGGAGGTTAGGGATTGGGTTGTTGTTCGTTGACAAGTATTAGTTGTTTGTTTTTAGGAGTAAGGATTCGTATAGGTTGAAGTTTTCTTCATCGAAACAGACAAAGTACAGCTGTTTTATGGAGTTATCGGCGGACAGAAATTCGGTTACCGCCCGGATGGCCACTTTCGCCGCTCTTTCTTTGGGGAAGCCGTAGACGCCGGTGCTGATATTGGGAAAAGCTACGCTGGTTAGTTTGTGCTGCACAGCCAGGGCGAGGCTGTTTCGATAGCAATTGGCGAGCAACCGGTCGCTTTCGGTTTCACTTTGCTGTCCCCAGATGGGGCCAACGGTGTGGATCACCCTTTGGGCGGGCATCTTGCCGGCCGTAGTGATCACTGCCTGTCCGGTGGGGCATTTTCCGGATGCTGCCCGTATCTGCTTACAGGCTTCCAGGATTTCGGGGCCGCCCGCGCGGTGAATGGCGCCGTCGACACCGCCGCCGCCCAGCAAAGAGGAGTTCGCCGCGTTGACCACAGCACCCACTTCCATTCTGGTAATGTCTCCCCGGATCAGCTCTATCTTTTCCATAAGGGCAAAGATAAAGAATCCTGATTCATTCCAAAAGCCGGAATGAATCCATAAAGCGATCGCTCGCCGTATTCAGGCTATGGCCTTTGAGGGTTGCTGTCTGAAGTGCATAATAACGGTTGCCAACGATCAGCGCGCGGGTTTTGATTACCGCCTGGCCGTTGAGGTAATCGATGCGCCAGATGCGCCCGGGGTAGTCAAAATAAGGGCGGTCGCTGGCGTAGGCCAGTTCCCCCTGCACGCTTTCCACCGCCGATTCAATGGTCGCTTCGAAAAATTCGGACAGCAATTCGGTGGAATCGGCATCCAGGGAAAAATCAGGGTAATCACAATAACTGACCATATAGATCAGGTTGTCGGCGCTGTCCTTCGCCGCCGGCTGGTAGAAAAAGACGTGATAGGCCAGCTTGCCAACCGGCGTTTCGATACTGTCTACCTGCTGCTGAAACACCCCGGGCGACAGCACCCGGAAGCGGCCTTCGTACGATTTGAACTCTTCCCATGGCTGCTGCCCGGCCAGTGGCCCGGCGCCCAGAGATAATAATAAGAGAAAAAATAAATAATGGCGCATCTGATTTTTATTGTAAGGGGTTTGGAAATAAATAAGGTACTCAAAATGGCGCAGTTATTTTTTCGCTGGGCTAGTGCGAAGAGTAAGCATAGCCCAGCTACGTGAATGATGAGCAACGACGCCCAGCGGAAAAAGAACAAGCCAGATGGGTAGGTTATTTTTTCCAACCCCCTAAAACGGGTTATACACCCTCAAGCAACGACTACTGCCGCTTAAAAGTGTGCCAATTTCCCTGATCGGTTGGCTTTCCCCCTTTTTTTTTAAGAAACATCCCCTCTGCCCTTGATGTTTTTCGGAAAACGGTTAACTTAGTTTAAAAATAAAACTAAGTAGAATGCCCAATACTCACCTTTCCCGATTGTACCGCCTGGATTTTGGCCTGCTCACCGACCTGTACCAACTCACTATGGCCTATGGTTACTGGAAAACGGGCTTGTACCGCCGCCGGGCCGTTTTTCATCTTTTTTTTCGAAAATCGCCATTCGGCGGGCAGTATGCGATCAGTGCCGGCCTGGCCCTGGCGATAGATTTTCTCAAAAAAATGCACTTTAGCCCGGAAGACATTCAATACCTGGGCGGCCTCACCGGCGCCAATGATCAGCCCCTGTTTGACGAAGGCTTTCTGAATTACCTGCAGCGCCTCCAATTCAGCTGCACCATTGACGCCATTCCTGAAGGCACGGTGGTTTTCCCGAACCAGCCGCTGTTGCGGGTGGAAGGGCCGCTCCTCCAGTGTCAGCTGATTGAGACGGCGCTGCTGAACCTGGTCAATTTTTCAACCCTGATCGCGACCAAATCTGCCCGTATCGTTCAGGCGGCGCGGGGCGATTCCGTGTTGGAATTCGGCCTGCGCCGGGCGCAGGGCATCGACGGTAGCATCACCGCTACCCGGGCGGCGTATATTGGAGGCTGCCACGCCACCAGTAGTGTGATAGCCGGCCGGCTCTATGGCATCCCCGTCAAGGGTACCCACGCCCACAGCTGGGTCATGTGCTTCGACGATGAGCTCACTGCTTTCGAACAATACGCCAAAGCGCTGCCCAATAATTGCATTTTTCTGGTGGATACCTACGATACCATCGAGGGAGTCCACCACGCCGTTGAAGTGGGCCGGCAGTTGCGCCACCGGGGCCATGAGATGCAGGGAATCCGGCTGGATAGCGGCAACCTGGCGGAACTCAGCCAGGAGGCCCGCCGCATCCTCGACGAGGCCGGTTTTCCCGAAGCCGCTATTGTAGCGAGCAACGATCTGGATGAGCACCAGATCCAACATCTTAAAGAGCAGGGCGCCAGGATCACCGTTTGGGGAGTCGGCACCCGCCTGGCCACCAGTTACGATCAACCGGCTCTGGGCGGGGTGTATAAATTGAGCGCCATCCAGGATGAAACCGGGCAATGGGCCGATCGAATTAAACTGTCGGAGCAGGATATTAAGGTTTCTAATCCGGGCATCCAACAAGTGCGGCGCTTGCTGGATGCCAATGGCGTTCCGGTTGGAGATTTTATTTTTGATACCAAGGGCCCGGCGCCCGGGGGTGTCCTGTGGCGCTATGGGAGCGAACAACTGGCTTCGCCGCCGAGTAGCAGTTATACCGACTTATTGACGCCTGTATTCGAGGAGGGGCGGTTGGTGTATGATTCGCCTTCTGTAAGCGACATCCGGGCTTTTTCTCTGAAACAACAGGGCCTGTTTGGCCCTGAGGTGCTTGCTGATTATCCCAATGGGCTGGCGCGGGAGTTATTTGATCAAAAAGAGGGGATGATGAAAAAGCTCTAAGTACTCAAATCTCTGAAGGGTAGCCTCATCTGGTGTCTTAAAATTCCTTATTTTCACGGTTCAGGTAATAATAAAAACCATCAAAAAACGGTTGCTGAAAACATGCCATACACCTACGAATATCCCCGGCCTGCTCTCACTGTTGACTGCGTGATCTTTGGACTGGATGAAAGCCATAAACTCAAAGTACTGCTCATTCAGCGCGCTCATGCTCCTTTCGAAGGGCAGTGGGCGCTGCCGGGCGGTTTTGTCGATATGGATGAAGGGCTGGAAACGGCGGCGCTTCGGGAACTGGAAGAAGAAACCGGCGTAAAGAATGTTTTCATCGAGCAGCTCTACACTTTTGGGGCTCCCGGGCGCGACCCCCGCGGCCGGGTGGTCAGCGTGGCCTATTTTGCGTTGGTCAACCTGGAAGCCCACCCGGTAGAGGCCAATTCCGACGCCCGGCGCGTCCGGTGGTTTGAAACCGGCCGCCTGCCAATACTCGCTTTCGACCACCAAAACATTCTCCAGGCAGCCATCACCCGCCTGCGGGCCAAAGTGCGGTACCAGCCAATTGGGTTTGAACTGTTACCAGAGCAGTTTACGCTCTCTCAATTGCAAAAGCTCTACGAGACGATCCTGGGTGTTGAAGAGCTCAATAAACGCAATTTCCGCACCCGTATCCTGAAGATGGGCGTATTGAAGGAAGTCGGGAAACAGGAAGGGGTCGCTCACCGTCCTGCCAAGCTTTACAGCTTCGATAAGGAAAAGTACGAGCAAATGGCGAGGGAACGCTACGAAGACCTTATCCGCCGTGGTGTAGATTTTGAAATTTGACTGTGGCTATGAAACAACTACCATTGATATTATGCCTTTTCCTCCTTGCTTTAGGCGCTTGCCGGAATGATCCCCCGGCGAGTGCGGCCGCCGCTACCGAAGCTGAACAGCTGGAGTTGCCTCCACCGGAAGAGGATTTTGGCGCTTCTCAGTTCAAATGGGGCTATATCGGCCCGGCAGGGCAGTTGGCCATCGAGGGCCGCTTCGACGATGTACGCCCCTTCAGCGATGGCCGGGCGGCTGTGCGGGTGAAGGGCCGGTGGGGCTACATAGATAGGGCCGGCGCCCTTGTCATTCCCATCCAGTTTCAGGGGGCCTGGTCCTTTTCTGAAGGGTGGGGCCGCGTACTGACCTATGAAAATAAAATGGGATTTGTCTCACCGGACGGCAGTTGGGCGGCCGAACCAAAATATGACGACGCCCTGGATTTCAAAGAAGGGCGGGCCCGGGTTCGGGTGGCGGATAAGTATGGGTTTATCGGGCCGGATGGCGCTCTGCTGATCCCGGCTCAATACGAGCAGGCTTCTTCTTTTGAGAACGGCTATGCGAAGGTCAGGTTGGACGGCCGGTATGGTTTGATCGGGCTGGATGGAAAAATGGCCCTACCGCCGGCTTATAAAAAAGTAGCGCCCTTCAGTGAGGGCCTCGCCCGCATTCAACAGGGTGGCCTTTACGGCTTTGTCGATTTAAGTGGGCAGCCGATTATTGTCCCTCAGTTTGAAAATGCCCAGGACTTCAACCAGGGGTTGGCCCCCGTAAAGCAAGAAGGGCGCTATGGCCTGATCGACAAAACCGGGGCATTCGTGGTAGCGCCGGAGTATCAGCAGTTGTGGTACGCCGGCGAATCATTTTGGGGGGTTGAAAAGGAAGGGCGTTACGGCTTTATAGATGCAGAGGGAGAAGGCATCGTCGACCCACAGTTCGAACAGATATACAGTTTTGAGAACGGCTTTGCCGCCTACCGGCTGGGCCGTCTTTGGGGTTACCTCGACCGGGATGGCAACCTGCTGACCCAGCCCCAGTTTGGCCTTGCCTGGGCTTTTCATGAGGGGCTGGCCCGGGTGGCTACCCACCGCGGCATCGGCTTCATCGATACACTGGGAGCGCTGGCCATCCCGCCCCAGGAAAATTTTATCGACCTGAGAGACTTTTCGGAAGGGCTGGCGCCGGTGCAGGTGTATAGGTGAGGGGTCAAATTGCGTCTATTGTTATAAAGTGATTCGGCTTGCCTTCAGAGCATGCTCTCAATCACAAAAAATCAAAGCGTTATGATAAGTATTATCATGGGTTCCGATTCCGACTTGCCGGTTATGCGGCAGGCGGCAGATGTACTCAAGGAGTTGGGTGTTCCTTTTGAACTGACCATTGTCTCTGCTCACCGCACGCCGGAGCGGCTCTTCGAATTCGCCCAAAAGGCACACGTAAGAGGTATAAAAGTGATCATTGCCGGCGCGGGGGGGGCGGCTCACCTGCCCGGCATGGTGGCTTCTTTATCTCCCCTGCCGGTTATCGGGGTGCCCATCAAGTCTTCCAATTCTATAGATGGCTGGGATTCGGTCCTGTCCATCCTGCAAATGCCGAACGGGGTGCCGGTGGCGACCGTAGCGCTCAATGCCGCTCAAAATGCCGGCATCCTGGCCGCCCAGATCATCGGAACCCACGATGAGCAATTGCAACAGCGCCTGCTCCAGTTCAAAAAGGAATTGGCCGAGGGGGTAGCAGTGAAATACCGGAAACTGGAAGCAGTTGGCTATGAGCAATACAAGAAATGACACGTTTGGAACGTGCCATTTCTTTATGGATCAAATAGGCGTATTATTTTTTACTCAATATAGAGGTCAAACTCCACCCGGCGGTTCATCCGGCGGCCGGCGGGCAGCTTGTTGTCGGCTACCGGCCTGGACTCGCCGAAACCCTGGAAGCTGATCCGTTTGGGAGAGATACCCTTAGCGCTGAGGTATTGGTAACAGGCCTTGGCCCTTTCTTCGGAAAGCACCTGGTTGGACTGTTCCTCGCCTACATTATCGGTGTGGCCGCTAATGCGCAGTTTGTAGCCCGGGTAGCGGTTCATGATTTCTACGATTTGGTCGAGCACCCCGCTGGATTCTTCCTTCAGGGCGGCTTTGCCGGTTTCGAATTGCACCGCCCGCATGGCAAAGTTGAGCACTTCCTTTTCTGCCTCCTTCAACTCCGGACAGCCTTTATTGGCTTCTGGGCCAGCTTGTTTTGGGCAGCTGTCGACGCCGTCGTGCAGGCCGTCGCCATCCGTATCGGGGCAGCCGTCCATTTTGCCGGGTACGTCCGGGCACAGGTCTTTATCATCCGGCACCTTGTCGCCGTCGCGGTCGCCAAAGGGGCAGCCGTTGAACTCGGCCAGGCCGGCCTCATCGGGGCAATTATCCTTGCTGTCAACGATCCCGTCGCCGTCGCCATCGGGGCAGCCTTTAGCGCTGGCGTCTCCTTTTTCATCGGGGCAGGCGTCATCCTTATCGGGAATACCGTCCTTATCTGTATCCGGACATCCGTTGAACTTGGCCAGGCCGGGCGTTTCCGGGCATTCATCATCGGGGTCGGCAACCTTGTCATCGTCGGTATCCGGACAACCGCTGAAGCGTTTCTTGCCAGGGCGGGACGGGCATTTGTCTTCCATATCGGCGACTCCGTCCAGGTCCTGGTCGGGGCAACCGCCGGTGCTGGCCGGGCCTACCTCATTGGGGCAGAGGTCCAGTACATCCGCAATGCCATCGCCATCGGCATCCATCTTGCCCAGATAGTGAACCAGGCCCAGGCCCAGCTGAATGTTATTGCGGTTTTCTTCCTGAGACAGGCGGTATTCTCCCTGAACATTGAGGAAAGACCGTCCGCCCACTCTAAAGTTGATGCCTGCTCCGACCGGAACCTGGAAATTGGTCCCTAAATCCTTTTCCCACACTATTCCGCCGCCGCCCATCAGGTAGGGGATGATCCGGGTATCTTCCGTCCGGGCAACCTGAAATTGCAGGATGCCGTCCAGGCTGGTAAAAATCCGGTTGTTATTCGCATCATCCACCACATTGGCCAGGCCTACCTTGGCCGGCAAGCTGAAGTTGAGCCAGCGGTTGATATTGCGGATATAACCGATTTCGATGCCGTTGGTGATGTCCAGGTTATCTATGGAGTTGGGGTTTCCATAATCGACAAAAAGAATCTTCGCGAATATGGCGTTCGCCGCCTTTTTGTTCTGAGCCTGTACACTTCCCCACAGGGCCGTTAAGCATAGGGCGAGGAGTATTGATTTTCTCATTGTAATAGTAATTATTAATTGGTTGTGGAATTGTTCGTTTTACGCAATACGCCGGATTATGACGGCCTGTGGAAGGGCTTGTCACAATACAATAGCCTGCTCAGCAAAAGTTTTGTGAAAGGTTTCTGAAAAGTTATACAGGATAAGCTGGACGGAATGACCCCGCGGCCGGCTTAGCAGATAGTCAGTGTTTAGTACGACGGCCTCTGGTTAAATGTTACAACTGAGACGCAGAATCCACACAGAAAATTGTGGTTTTTCAAAAGGAAGAGAGGGTTGAGTCGGTGAAAACAGGAATCCCATCCTTTTAACGGGCATTACAATTCACTTTTTTTTAAACGCCCGGAATTTGTATATAAAATAAAAAATGCTATTTTTCACCCGTCGCCAAAAAAACTACCCGGCTGAACGATAATAAAGAAATTTAGTTCTTTTTAATCGGATAGAGAGGCTAATTACCAATATTTTAATGGCTTTACCGGCTATCCGGTTACCGTCGGGCCCTGTCAACTATTTTCTTCACCCTATAAACACCCTATTCTCTATGAGGCTCTCATCTCTATTTATCCTGGCGGGGCTTGTCCTGCTGGCCGTCAGCTGTTCTAAAGACAAGCTGAATCCCGCTCTTTCTGATACCGCCGGCCAAGAACCCATGTCTAAGGCGGAAATGGACCAGTTGGTCGAGCGCTTTCTCGAAGAGCAGAATACGCCGTATCGCTGGGAAACCGCTACTACGAGAATGCTCTGGAGCGCTTCGGTGCGTTCCGATTCGGTGATGGCGCTGGGGTACCAGCCGGCCGGCGCCCAGGATGTATTGGGGCGCATCCACGAAATTGACCCCAACAGCGGCGCCTGGGCGGCCGCCCGGGAAAAACTGGTTCGCTTTGTAGTGGAGGAAACCAACAAGGAGTATCCGGGCCTCAACGCCAGGGCGGAAGACCTGTTCCTCAACCTGGACCGGCAGTACCTGCCCACCCTGGATGTCCGCATTTTCAGCCAGCGCATCATCGAAGCCCTGCTGAAGATGCCGGAGGTGCGCTACCTGGAACCCATGGGATATACCCTGGGCGAAATTGAGCAACGCAGCGACTCGGGCTGCGATGTGCAGGCAGCCTCCAGCATTCCCTCGGCGGACTATACTACTACTGCGCCTTCCGTTAAGGTCCCCTGGAATTTTTACTACTCCAATATCCCCACCGCCTGGAACACCAGTACCGGCGCCGGCATCAAGGTGGCGCTGATCGATACCGGCACCCCTCCGCCGGCCAATCAACCCAAGCTGGGCAGCCAGTTCAACTCGGGGTATTCGTCAGGCCGCAGCCTGGAGCGCCTGGGCACCCACATCAGCGGATGGTGGTGGTGGGCATCCAATGACGGGCCCAACGACCAATGCGGGCACGGCACCCAAATGGCTGGCCTGATCGCCGCACCCCGGGGCTCGGGCGGCGCCTCCGTCGGGGCGGCCTACAACTGCAACCTGAAAGCCTTCCGGGCTACAACGGACGTGGTGGTCAACGGCTCCAGTGAAAAAGCCGGCGTGCGCGATGCCCTCTATCTGTCCGGCAGCGACGGGGCGGTGAAGATCGTCAGCATGTCCATCGGTGATGTATTTTACAGCAGTACCGTAGCCGACGGCATCATTTACGCCTACAATAGCGGCAAGCTGCTGATCGCTGCTGCCGGCACTTCCCTGACCTGGACGAGTTGGTGGGGGGTGATCTTCCCGGCCAATATGTCGCAGACAGTAGCCGTGACCGGTATACAGGACGCTCCTTACTACACGCGTTGCAATACCTGCCACTCCGGCCCCGAAGTGGACTTCGTGATCGTCATGCAGCGGGCCTCCAATACGGACCGGACCTCCCTGACCCTGGCGCCAACCGGCAACCAGCCGGCTTACGTCGGCGGCTCTTCGGCGGCTACCGCCACCACTGCCGGCATCGCCGCGCTGGTGTGGGCCACCAACCCCTCACAGTCCCGCACTCAGGTGCTGAACCGCCTGAAACAGGCCGCTCAGATTTACCCGAGCCGCAGCAGTGAGTTTGGCTGGGGGCTGATCGACGCCGCCGCCGCAGTGAATTGATGGACGGTTGGTTGATCGTTGCTGGTTGATAAGGGCCCGGCGAAGAATAACTTCCCCATTTGATGCCGATCTTTTGCCGCTGTACTGCGTTGCTCATCACTTGCGTAGCTGGGCTATGCGCGTTCTTCGCGCCTTGTCCAGCGACAAAATCTCTGGCCTGAAACGGGGAACTTATTTTTCTCCGGCCCCTAAGGGCTCTTTCGCCCCAACCAACAACGATCAACCAACAACCAATTCTGGCCTTCACCTTACTTTCTCTTTAAAATGTTAGGATTTTCCCTATTTTGGGCTCATAAAGAAATAATGGCGCATGACCTCAGAAGAATACTACGAGCAGGGAAAAATACATTGGGAAGCCGGTGAATACGACGAGGCAGAAGAGCACTTTGCCCAGGCGCTGGAGTTGGAGCCGGAATGGGCCCGCGCCTGGCACGGGCTGGGGCGCCTCTATTTTAGCCGGGAGCAATATGAAGAAGCGGTTGACGCCTTTCAGCAATCCACGGCTCTGGAGGAAGAAAATCCCATCCACTGGCTCTCCCTGGCAAGAGCTTATACGTATTTGAAACAGCCCAATGAAGCCCTGGAAGCGTATCAGAAGTCTGTAAAACTGAACCGGCAGGCGGCGGCGCCCTGGAATGGCCTGGGGGTATTGTATTTCGAAGCTTTAGGCAAGCCCCAAAACGGAGTACAGTGCTTTCGGCGTGCGGAATACCTGGGCAAAGAGGAGTTTGCGGGCAACCTCTATGCAGCTTTCGCCCAATTGCCTCCTTTCCCTTTCTTCTCCTTCCGCATCTTGCGAGAGTATATGCCCGCTGAGGAATATGGAAAATGGAAGGGCTACCTGCATAATACCTTCGAGACGGCCCTGCCCCTTGCGGCTTACCTCAACTGGCTTGAAAAGGAGCGGGAAAGAGGGGGTTTACCCAAAGGCGACTGGTATAAACTACTGGGATTGGCCCATTACTATATGGGCGACCCCGCCGCCGCCCTCGATCATTTTGTGAAAAGCCAGGAACAATCCCGGGAGCTGGATTTAATGGTTTCCTACTACCAACTACAGGCCTGCTGGGATTTCCTGGAGCCGGACGCGCCCTACCTTGAGCCTGCTCTGGAGCGCGCCGCAGAGTTCCTGCCCCCGGAGCAGAGCAGTTGGAAGTTTTGGCAAAAGAAAGAAGAAGCGGCGCCCCTCCTGGAAAAAGAATTTACGGCGTGTTATTACGCCGGCCTCATCTTTGTGGAGCACGACGAACTGGAAAAAGCCCTCCTGTGTTTCGAGCGCATCGAGCAGGATTTCCTCCCGGCGGCTTACCAGGCTTTTTGGTGTTGTGAAGAACTGATGCTGGGCAAGAAGAAAAAAGAGAAGGGAGAGTTCCTGCTGGCTCAGGAAGCCGGGCAGCAGCAATTCATTAATGGATTGCAACCGCAACCATTGGATTTGGATGCCAAACAGCCCCTTTCGCCTTTCCTGCAAGCCATCCGCTATATCGAACTGGAAGAGGGCATCGAGCGCTTGCACATGTACGCCGAATTCGAAGGTACGCCTCAGGAGTATGAAATTCAAAACGCTACGGACCAGCCCGCTTTCTATCAGCTGTGGCAACTCTCGCCGGAGGATGAGCAGCGGGCGACTGCCTTGCTGCTGGAAGGCTTGGAGAACCCGGCTTTCCGGGAGCAGGTGGAGGCGTTTTTGAGAGGGGAGATGAATGGAGGGGAGGAAGAGGAGTGATCAGTACCCATCTATGATTATCACTTCAGATTAGCTGTTCAGAATAAGTACAATACCAAAAAGGCTTCTCAGTGGTTCGGCTTTTCAAAAATGGACGCCAACCTGCCAGGTTTTCGAGTGGCCATTGTTTAGAATAACCCGGCAGTGTTTCTCGAAGATGACTTTTTCGATAAACACTGCCGGGTTTAAACAACCGGGGTGGGGCCGAACCCCGGCAGGTTAACATCCATTTTACTCCACCTTTACTATTTTCATTTGCCGGTACCGCTCACCGGCCAGGATCCGGCACTCATATACGCCGGCAGGCAACCCCGCTCCGTTAACCGGTAAACGGTGTACACCTGCTTCCAATTGTAGGGTGCGGTATGCTACCTGAGTGATCCGGCCGGTAATATCAAATAATTGAATAGTAACCTCGCTGGCTTCCACCAATTCAAACTCCACCGTAAAGCTGCCATTGAACGGATTGGGGTACACCCGGGCTTCAAACGCTGATGGATTTTCCCTTGCTATACCATTTTGGCCTCGCGCGGCAGCGGGGATAAATGTTATTTCAGGCTGGGCAGTAGTTCCAGCTATTCGTTCCATCGGTGAAAGGGCGCAAGGGTCGCAGGCTTGTATCCTGGCCAGAAAATCGGAGCCGGGCACTGCCCGGAAACCCGGGTTCAGGAGAATCTCCTGGCCGGCGTAGAAGGCGGCGGAAGTCAGTACGTTCACTGTGCCCATGGTTTCGATCCGGTCTCGCGCCTTGTAAGTGCCGAAGGCCGGGTTGTCGGTAATGGTCAGGTCGGGCACGCAATCAATGGTAAAGTCTCCGGAGTTGACATTGAAAAAAATATTGCCCGTACCCTTTACCATGATGCGGGCCTGCTCGGTGCGCACTTCCGGCAGGGTGACTTCCTCTGTGCCGTCATTGGGCGTACCGGCCAGCAGGAGGGTGGGGAAGGTGAGCCCGCCGTCGGCCGACAGGAAAATATCCACATTGGCGCAGCTGATCGGCGCCTGGTCCGTATTGGCCACGTTCCAGCTGACGGTAGCGTTCTCTCCCGCAAACAGGCAGGCCGAACCGGCAGGCACCGTGACGATGAAGGGCCCGGCGCCATTTACGCTCGTCACCAGAATATCGTCTTCATTGGTGCAGCCGCTGGCGCCTACATTATCCCGCACCGTCACCCGGAAGTTCATCTTGCGGCCAACGCTGGGCAGTACTTCCCAGGTGGGAGTAGTACCGGATATCACTGCCGGCAGGTTGGGAAAAAAGCGGATGGGGGAAGCGGACGGCAACTGGGTGCGAAAAACCGGCCCTACCGTAGCGGTGGACTGCGGCGGATGGGTGATAATCGCATTGTCCATCTGCTCCCAGCAATAGGTGAGGGCGTCGCCGTCTGCATCGTTGCCGGTGGCAGTTAGCATGAACGGGGTGCTAACCGGTATGATATAGTCTGAACCAGCATTGACGGTAGGCTGGTTGTTGGTGGTAGGTGTGGGTACCGGGCAGCTACCTCCGCCGGCAGTTACGTAATTGCCGATCTGTTGCAGGCTGATGGCGTGGAAATAGCGGTCGCGCGGCCCCTGAACATTGCTGGAACCGCAGGTGCCGGCGTACGACATGATCGTGGAGCCGCTGCCCGGCTCGAAGGCGGTGGCCGGGTTCAACTGCCCGGCATTGCTGCAGATGGGTTGGGTACTTTCGTTGAAGGTATGGTCGGCGCCAAACTGATGTCCTAATTCGTGCATGATCAGGGTAATGATGCCCGGGCTGAGGGCTACATTGCCTACTACTGTGGCGCCCCTGGCCTTGCTGCCATTATTACACACCGTGCCAATACCCAGAGAGACTCCGGCGGAGCCCGAACCGGCATTGACGCCGAGCGCATGCGAAACGTCGTAGTTGCCCGAGCCGATGATGCCGTCCACGATGCCCTGGTTTTCTCCGGCCATGGTGTTCTGGTTGCCGTCGGTATAACCATCGGTGGCGGCGTTGGTGAAGATCAGCAGGTTGTTGTTGGGCACTAATTGTAGTTGTATGGCCAGCTCGCTTTGGTATACCCCGTTGATTACGGTCACCATGTTGTTGATGGTGGCCAGCGCATTATTCACGCCGGTGGGGTCCGCAACGGTAGCGGAGGCGGCAGTAAATTCGGCGTCAGCCGCTATCGCCAGGCGGAAAGTCCTCAGCTGGCAATCGCCGGCCATGCCGCGGTATTCCAGTCCGGGGGCGGGCCTGCCGGCGCTCTGTACACTGCAATTGATGGGCTCCTGGGTGAGATCAAAGTCCTTTTCGTAGTAACTGAGATAGTGTTCGGTGTCTTCCCGTACGACCGGGGTGATAAACACCGGGCCGGATTGTTCGGTCAGCACCATCCCGTAGAAACCGATCGGACTGAAGGCAAAGTAAATCCGGAAGTACGGGTTGTCGGTACCCTGCCCTTCATAGGAGTTGATGTTCGGAAACTTTTTGGCCAGTTCCGGATGCATCACCGGCGCCTGCCGGATGCGGAATTGCTGATAGGAGCCATCGGGCAGGGGGATGTCCAATAGCACGGTGCTCTGGCCCAGTTGCACTGTAGGACGCTCCGGGGCGGTTCGCAGCAGGGCTTGTAATTGTTCAACATCCAACTTGAGCAGGCGGAATTCTTCCGGCAGGTTTACCTGGCTTCTTTCGTAGCCTTGTACCTCCAATTTGTCGAGGCCCTCCCAAAGGCTGCCGGCTGTTTTTTCCTGAGCCTGCAGGCCGGAAAAAGCCAGCAGCAGGGATAAGGTTAATAATATGATAGGTCTCATCTGAATTTTCTTTTTGGGTTTTTAGGCTAATTTTTTCCTTCCAGCTTTTCCAGCCGTGTCCTGAGTTGGGCGTTCTGCTCCTCCAGTTGCTTCAGCTGCTTGTTGAGTTCGATGAGGTGCAGGAAGGCCTCTTCGATCTTCTCCTGCTGGTTGGCGGTGATCTCACCGACGGGGAGGCCACCCTCTTCGATTACGGTAGCTGAAGGCACGCCAGGCAGGTGCCCCTGCTTCCGGATGCTGGCTTCCACCTCTTCCAGAGGCATGAGGCGATAGTTCTTTTCGAAAACGTAGTCGGGCCAGGAAGGAGAAAGCAACACCCGTAGCTCCTCGCAGATCACGTTGCCGTCCACGGCCAGGCGGTAACCGGCGGGGATGGTAGTCGTGCCTATGGCCAGCGCCGCGCCGATGAAAGCGTTATTGGAAACGGTAAGCCCGCCGTCGGCTTTGGTGTTACCCTTTATATCTACATCGAAGGCGGGGTCTGGTGCGTTGGTGCGGATGCCGACCTGATTGCCGTCGTCCCATATTTGGCTGTCGCCCAGGGTATGGGGGGCGGTAAATTTGGCCACCTGGTTGGGCGTGCCGGTGATATCAACCGAGGAGAGCAGTTTCTCCCAGGCGTTGGACCAACTGCCGGCGCCGGCTGCCTCCCGGCGGTGAAAGATGCCGTCATCGGCGAAGAAGAGTTGGTGGTCGTCGCTGGCGCCGCCGGGGGCGAGGGTGAACAGGCCGCCGGCAGTGGTGGCGCTGGCCGGCGCCGTACCGAAGCCCGACAACTGGTGCAGCTCGAAATAGGCTTCGTCGGTGTAGGCGCTCGGAGGGCTGTCCGCCGAAGCATTGTCGTCAAAGTGGATGCGGCCGAAAAAGTCGCCGGTGGTGTGGGTATTGCCGACTACGTGCAGGTTGAAATCGGGCAATTCGGTGCCGATCCCTACATTTCCGTCAGCCGTAATGGCCATACGGGTTGAAAAGCTGGGATAGCCGGTGGAAAACAGCATATTGGCCGGGAAACCGTCATTCTGCACCGGCCCGGTGATAACCGACCGGATCTCAACCCCGGGTTGATAAATGCCGTCGGACACCCAGCCGCGCATCTGAAACTGCCCCAGCGTGTTGCCTTCTTCGACCGGCAGCTTGCCGACGCCGATTTCATAACCATTATTTTTGTTGGTGCTCAACAGTGGGGATTGTCCGCTGATCTGAGCCTGGCTCAGCAGGGGGAAAAGGGAAAGGGCCAACAGGCCGATCAGGTAAGAAGCTTGCTTTCTCATAGTTTTTTTAGGTTTATGTTGAAAAGATGTATGGAATCCGTTCGGTGAGTTGCTATCTTTCAGGGTTTAGGGCCCGGCGAAGAATAACTTCCCCATTTGATGCCGATTCCTGCCTGCCTTGCGGCGAGCAGCAGGTTTTGCCGCTGTACTGCGTTGCTCATCACTTGCGTAGCTGGGCTATGCGCGCTCTTCGCGCCCCTGCCTGCTCGCCAGCTCGCTGGCAGGCAGGTTGTCCAGCGACAAAATCTCTACAAAACGGGGAACTCTCCGGTACCTTGACTGAAACGGAGTGCGAAGTCGAACTTATTTTTCCGATTTACTCCGTCAGTCGCTTCGCTCGTGTCCGCCTTCACCGTTGGACCGTCCAAAGTCCAGTTAGTTGATCAGAGGGTGTTTGCTGGTTAATGCAGAGGAAAAAGGAAGTGTTACGGGAAAAGTGGATTTTTTTTAAACGCTACATCTCCCGGCTCCGAACGATCAGCAACTCCCGGTACCGGTTGAATACCGAAGATTTCGAAACAAAGCCCAGGTATTTCCCCTGATCCGCCACCGGCAGGTTCCAGGCGCTGTGGAAATCGAATTGCTGCATTACTTTTTCCATAGGATCCTGGATATCGATGACTGCTGGCGGGTTGTGCATGACATCTTTCACAAAGACCTTATCGTACTGGCCTGTTTCGAACATGATTTCCCGCACATCATCGAGCAGCACAATACCTTTGAGCAGGCCTGCTTCATCCACGACCGGAAAGACATTGCGGTTGGACTTAGCGATGGTTTTGACAAATTCACCCAGGGATATTTCAGGGCGTACCTGCCGGAAATTGGTCTCGATCAACCCGCGGAGGTTCATTTCTTTCAGAATGCTCAGGTCGCGCTCGTGATGCGGCACCCACAGGCCTTTGAGGAATAACTCCCGGGTAAAGATAGAATGCGGCTCGAAGTAAAGAGAAACGAAATAGGAGAGGGCGGAAACCAGCATGAGAGGGACAAACAGGCCGTAGCCGCCGGTAAGCTCGGCGATGAAAAAGATAGCGGTGAGAGGAGATTTAAAGACGCCGCTGAGCAGCCCCGCCATGGCCACGGCGATGAAGTTGGCTTCCCGCAGTTCGATCCATCCCAGGAGGTTGATGCTGTGGGCAAAGGCGAAGCCCAGGGTCGCCCCCAGAAACATGGAAGGCGCAAACACCCCGCCGTTCCCTCCGATCGCAAGGGTGATCGAACTGGCGAAAATTTTGGCGATCAGGGCGGCCAGGGCGAAGCCGATGAGGAAGAGCGGCTGGTCGTACAACCAGTAAAAAGGGCTGTGTTCGACCAGGGCCTCAAAGCGCCCCGCCAGCAGGTTGTTGACCGTTTCGTAGCCCTCGCCGAACAGGGGAGGCATCAGAAAGATGAGCAGCCCGATAGCCAGGCCGCCCAGCCCTATTTTGATGATCGGCCGCTTCAGGTTATTAAAATACGTGGTAATGTGCATATTGGTGCGGATCATAATTACGGAAAGCAGCCCGCACAACAAGGCCAGAGCCATATAGAACGGAATGCAGTCGACCGCCCAGTCATTGGTCGGAAGGAATAACAGCTGCTCGTAATAGAGCATTTTGGCAATCACCGCTCCGGTGGCGGCGGAAATCAGCAGGGGTATAAAGGAGTGCAGCGCCATTTCGGTCAGCAACACTTCAAAGGCAAAAATTACGCCGGCGACCGGGCTGTTGAAAATGGCTGACATGCCCGCCGCCGCGCCGCAGGCAAGGAAAAGAGTCTGGCGCTTGCGGCCCACCTGCAGGAAACGCGCCAGGTTGGCTCCGATGGCGGAACCCGTCCGGATGATCGGCGCCTCCAGCCCCACCGAGCCGCCGAAGCCGACCGTTAGGGAACTGCTCACGGCGTGGGCGTAGGTTTCGTAACGAGGCAGGTTGACCTTCTTTTGGGAAATAGCGTGGATCAGTTCGCTCAGGCCCGGATTGACCGGCCGGCGCAGAATGAACCGGACAAAGGCGATGGTGCACAGAATGCCGCCCAGCGGCAGAAAAACAAATAAATACCGCTCTCGGGTGGGGTCGGAGCCGTGTATCCACTCCTTGACCAGGAAGACAAAAAATTTCAATCCCACCGCCACCAGGCCGGATACCACTCCAATAATGATGCTGACGATGATCTGATAATTGCGGTCGGAGATGTGTGTGGCAAACCAACGAATAAGCCGGTAACTGTACAGGCGGTAATAACGGTAATTTTTTCGAAGCCAGCTCATGTTGGTTTTATCGATAGAATTAATATTTGTCGCCGCAAATATAGTTCAATCCATGAGGAGAATCCTCAATGTTGCCAACCAAATATGCTTCGGATGGGAAAGGGGCCCCAAAGAAACCCGGCTACCATCCTGAGGTTGGACAACCTCGTACACCGTACATGCCCAAGGGCTGCCATTGTCTCGTACAAGGTACCTTACATACCTCCGTAGCTTAATGTCTAACCTTAGACGGGAGCCCGGAAAACCCATTGCGGAGGGAGATTATTTTTCCGATCTTTGCGGCGCCACATAGTAAGAGTGTGTTCAAATTTCATACTTCGGCCTGAAAACGAAATTTGAACACACTCTAATTATTCACCCGATAATACACCGACTGTTATGAAAGTTCAACATTTGTGGCCCATGTTTTGCTTATGCCTGTTGGCAGGGCCCCTCAGTGCACAGCAGTTCCTCAAATCAGAAGAGGAAGGGCAATCCCGTCTATCCAAGGAGAACAAAACCTACACGACCCAATTCATCCGGGAAAACCCTCCCGAAATTGACGGCCAGCTCGATGACGCTGCCTGGTCGCAGGTAGAGTGGGGGGGCGGCTTCATTCAATTTCAGCCTTACAACGGAGAGGCGCCTACCCAGGAAACGGCCTTCAAAATCCTGCACGATGATAAAAACCTCTATATCGGCTATCGTTGTTACGATACGGAGCCCGAGCGGATCGTCCGGCGAATGTCCCGCCGGGATGGTTTTGAAGGCGACTGGGTCGAGATCAACATCGACAGTTATCATGACAAGCGCTCGGCCTTCTCCTTTACCATTTCGGTATCCGGCGTAAAAGGCGATGAATTTGTATCGGATAATGGCAATAACTGGGATGCCAGTTGGAACCCTATCTGGTACGCCAAAACTTCTATCGATTCCCTTGGATGGGTCGCAGAAGTTCGCATTCCACTCAGCCAGATTCGCTACGCGAATGACCCCAATCCGGTTTGGGGTATACAACTCACCCGCCGTGATTTCCGGGAGGAGTCGCGTTCGACCTGGCAATTTATTTCTCAAAACAACCCCAACTGGGTGAGCAGTTTCGGAGAGCTTAAGGGGTTGGAGGGCGTACGGCCGCAAAAACAGGTCGAGATTCAGCCGTATGTGCTGGCGCAGGCAAAGCAGTTCGAAAAAGAAGAAGGCAATCCCTTCGCAACCGGCCACCAGGAATCCATCAGCGCAGGGGTAGATGGCAAGCTGGGTGTCACCGGCGACCTGACTCTGGATTTCACCATCAATCCTGACTTTGGCCAGGTCGAAGCCGACCCTTCTGCCCTGACCCTGGACGGGTTTCGCATTTTTTTTCCGGAGAGGCGGCCTTTTTTTATCGAAAACCGCAACCTGTTCGATTATCAGGTGAGCGACACCTGGGCCGGCGGGAGCTTTGGGCAGGATAACCTCTTTTACTCCCGCCGTATCGGCGGCGCGCCTCACGGCTCGCCGGGGCTGGAAGAGGGCGAATACGCCAGTGTGCCGGATAATACTTCTATCCTTGGCGCAGCGAAATTTAGCGGTAAGACCCGCAGTGGACTCGGGTTGGGCATCCTGGAAGCCGTTACCGCCCGCGAAATGGCGGAGATCGCTCACGGGGATGACCGAACCACTGAAGTAGTGGAACCCTTCACCAATTTCTTTGTTGGCCGGATTACCCAGGATTTCCGGGAAGGGGGAACCGTACTCGGCGGGATGCTGGCCACCACCCTTCGGGGCCAGAGCGATGCGGACTTTACCGGCCTGCACCGTTCGGCCTACACCGGAGGCCTGGACTTTTCCCACTGGTGGAAGGACCGCACCTATCTCTTCGCGGTAAAAGCGGTGGGGAGTTCGGTGCAAGGAAGCCAGGAGGTGATCCGCAGTACGCAAACCGCCTTTGAACACCTTTTTCAGCGGCCCGATGCGGATCACCTGGAGGTGGACAGTACCGCAACTTCCCTGAATGGGCATGGGGGAACTTTGCGGTTGGGAAAGCTCAACGGGCGGTTCATTTTTGATGGGGGCCTGGCCTGGCGTTCTCCGGGACTGGAGATCAACGATATCGGTTTTATGCGCAATGCCGATGAGGTCAACCATTTTTACTGGATGGCCTACCGGATCAATGAACCTTTTTCCATTTTCCGCAATATGTCGTTCAGCTATAACCACGCCGCCCGTTGGGATTTCGGAGGCAACGCCCTGTATCAGCGCCTCGGAGTAGGCATGAATTGTTTTCTGAAAAACTTCTGGAGCTTTGATACAGGGTTCGATCACGAGTTGAGCGATTATTCCAACAACGACCTTCGGGGAGGCCCCACGCTGAAGCGGTCTAAAGGGCTGGTGCATTGGCTGGGCATCGGCTCCAACCGCCGGAAAAAAGTTTATGCCTATTTAAATATCGTCCACGCCTGGGGTTTTGAACGCAACGCCCCCCGAACCGTTGCTTACCGCGATTATTCATTGAATTTGACAGTTCAACCGGCCAATGCGTTCAACATTACTGTTTCTCCTTCCTTTGCCAATGAGCAGCGCAAGTTGCAGTATATCACCGAAGAAGCCATTGGGGAGACGCCCCGCTACCTCGCCGGTTTTGTTGACCAACAGACCTTTTACACTACCATCCGCCTGAATTACAATATCACGCCCAACCTGACGATCCAGTATTATGGGCAACCTTTCATTTCCAGGGGCAGTTACCGGGAATTGAAATACATCACCAACGCCAAAGCAGATCACTTTTATGATCGTTTCCACCTCTTCACCGAAAAGGAATTATCTTTTGACGCAACGGCGGGTACGTATCAGGTGGATGAAAATCTGGATGGTATAGTGGATTACAGCTTTGAGCAACCTGATTTCAGCTTCATTCAGTTTCGTTCCAACCTGGTGCTGCGTTGGGAGTATGTTCCCGGGTCAGAGATCTTCCTGGTTTGGTCTCAAAGTAATACCGCTTCGGGTGACCCTGCCGAACGCCTCCTACCCAGTTTGAGTAGCCGCCTTTTTTCCGAGAAAATGCAGGATATTTTTTTGGTGAAAGTGACGTATCGGTTTCTGAGGTAGGGCTTGGGAGAGAGGTGGTGATGTGGTGATGTGGTGATGTGGTGAGGTGGCCTTTAACAACTCATTAACAAAACTTCAAAACCGATTAACGGGATGAAAGGCTTCGTTTCTTACCTTTGTACCCGTCGATGCCAGTGAGCTGAGATTCCAGCCTGGCCCCGGCGAAATGACTTTACAATTAAGTGTCAAACCCAAAATTTTTATTAAGATGTTGAAGCAATTCAAAGTAATGTTTTTAGCCCTTCTGGCAGTTGGATTTCTATCAAGCTGTAACAACAGCCAAACCTCTGCTCAGGAGGAAGCTGCCCAGAGCCTTACCGGCAACACCGTTCAGCCGGCTGACCCGAACGCAACGGCACAGCCCGCTGCTCAGGAAGCTGCGGTTCCGACCGGCCCGACCACAGTAATGGCTTTCGAGGAGACCGAATTTGACTTCGGTACGGTTAACGAGGGTGAGAAAGTTTCTCACACCTACAATTTCAAAAACACCGGTGAAGAGCCGCTGATCCTTAGCAACGCTAAAGGGAGCTGTGGTTGTACTGTTCCGAGCTGGCCGCGTGAGCCGATCCCCCCGGGTGGTTCAGGTGTGATCACTGTGGAGTTCAACTCTCAGAACAAAAAAGGCAAGCGCAACCAGAAGGTGACCATCACGGCCAATACCAACCCGCCGCAAACCTTTATCTACCTGAAGGGTGAAGTAGAAGGCGCCGAAGGGGAAGCTGCACCGACTGTAACGCAGTAACATAACAGCGCTTTGCGCTGACGACAAAGCCTGCAGGATTGAACAAAATCTTGCAGGCTTTTTTTATGTTTGCAAATGTGCGATACGAAGATTGAATACCTATGAAAGATTATTTATCCCTGATCAAGTTCAGCCATACGGTTTTTGCCTTGCCATTTGCGCTGCTGGGCTTTTTTTTAGCTACGCTCGAATCAGGCCAGGGGCTGAGCGGCCGCCTCTTCCTGCTGGTATTGCTATGTATGGTTTTTGCCCGCAGTGCAGCGATGGCCTTCAACCGCTACCTCGACCGGGATATCGATGTGCAAAACCCCCGAACTGCCGGCCGGGAAATCCCGGCGGGAGTCATTAGTCCCCGCTCGGTTTTGGCGTTTGTTTTTATCAACAGCCTGTTGTTTATCATCACCACCTGGTTTATCAATCCGCTTTGCTTTTTTCTTTCTCCTGTAGCTCTTTTGGTCATTCTGGGTTACAGCTATACCAAGCGTTTCACCTTTCTCTGTCACTTCGTACTGGGCCTGGGGCTTTCCTTGGCGCCCACCGGCGCCTACCTGGCGGTGCAAGGCCAGTTTGCCTTGTTGCCATTGCTGTATTCTGCGGCGGTTCTGCTGTGGGTATCGGGTTTCGATATCATTTATGCCCTGCAGGATGATGAGTTCGACCGTTCTCAAAGGCTGTATTCTGTGCCCGTGGCATTGGGCAGAAGGGAAGCGCTTCGGCTTTCCTCGGTTCTCCATCTGGCATGTGCCGGGTTTATCATGCTGGCTTCCGTTATCCTTTACCAGCAATATCCCGCTTTCGGATGGCTTCACTGGGTAGCGGCCGCTATCTTTATTGGTTTGCTCGTGTACCAGCATACCCTCGTTAAACCCCATGACCTCAGTAAGGTCAACCTTGCTTTCTTTACGACCAATGGGGTAGCCAGCCTTCTTTTTGGGGGAATGGTCATCCTGGATATTTATTTTTAGCGCATATTTGGAGCATTTAGAGGGAGGTTGCCACCTCATCTCCCACCTGAAGATGGGGCTTTTTCCCTTCCTTTTCGATCCAGCTGGCGTGCAGGCCGAATATCACCTTATGCCCTTGCCGGCGGTAAGTGCTGAGCGTGCGGAGGGGCTCTTTGCCGATTTCCCCTGACTCCTGATCAATGGTGATCACCTGGCAGCGGATGCAGGGGCGGATACCCCGGAAGGCCGCTTCTCCGATCCGGAAATTTCCCCAGCTTTCCTCTTCGTAGGGCTGCCCGCCGGAAAAGACGATGTTGGGGCGAAAACGGTTCATAAGAACCGGTTCCTCCAGCCGTTGGTTGAGGTCCGCCAAAGAGGTTTCACCAATGACGAGCAAAGGGCAGCAGTCGGAAAAGGCGGTGATCTCGCCGGGGCGGCCATAGTTGGGGTTGAGCGGGCGGATGCTATCATCGGGCATGTAAACCAGATGACAGTGCGTTTGCAACACCTGGCTGAACCACTCATCTGCTTCTTGACTCACCCGAACGGCGGTACAGTGGTCGTCCCATATCTGGACCATCATTTCCTTAGCATCAACTGGCGTATGGAGCGGAACGGCCAGTGGTTCCAACCTTTCAAGACGATGGCGGATAATGAGTTCGTGAACGGTAAGGTCCGGCGCCAGCAGGGCCAGCTGCGGAATCTCCCGCTGGCTGATGAACAGCCCGTCTCGGTCCACCAGCATCCAGCGGCGGTCGTAGGCCAGGCCTCTCTTTTCAATACGGGCTTTGGGCAGGCTGATGCCAGCCAGCGCTTTGACAGGATAGGTGTACAGGGCGGTAATGTGCATGGATGGTAAGCGTTTGGTAACTATTGTACAACTGCTCGCGAAAGCGAATATATGCATTTTCACCAATTGCTGTAAGCTATTCACCGGGTACTTCCAAAAGATACAATTGCTGAAAATGAAACCTCCGCCCCTTCTTTCCGTAAGTATAACAAGCCAGCACCCCGATAAGAGGCCAAACCGCTGTAGCCGCGAAGCCCAAAGTAAAAGCCCTGCCGCTCAGCACCTTATAAAATTAGCATAAGATACCGATGTGTCCTATTATATATACAAAAAACCGGTTTAAGAACCTAAACACAGCAACTATGAGAATGCGTACGTGGCTGTTACCTGCCCTGTTGTTATTTTTGTGCAGCGTAGTATACGCCCAGCCTGCCAAACTGAAAAAGGCCAACCAATTATTTGAGGAAGGAAATTTCCGGTCGGCCATACCCCTGTATGAAGAAGTGCTCGGGCGGGAAGACCTGGCCGAGGCAAAGATTCGACTGGCGGAATCCTTCCGCTTCCTGGGCAACTATCAGGCCTCGGCTCAGTGGTATGCATTGGTGATCGGCCTTCCTGAATGCCGCCCTGAGCACAAGTACTACTACGGGTTGATGCTTCTGCGCACCGGTGATTGCAAAGCGGCTGAACGCTGGTTTAAAGATTACTTGAGGTACCACCCCTATGACCCCCGGAAACAAAGGCTGCTCAATGCCTGTGGCTATACCAAAGGCCTGGCCCGGGAAGAGGCGGGCATGGTCACGGTATCCCTGCCCGATTTCAACGGGCCCAACAGTGAACTCGGCCCCGCTTACTTCGAAAATGGCATCGTTTTTTCTGCTTTCCGCCCAAGCGAAGAAGATCCCTTTCAGGCTTTTCTCGATCTGTTCAAGGTGACGGTGGAAGAAAAAAACGGCAAGAAGGTGTATTCTAAGCCGCAACTTTTTTCCAGCGCCATCCAGTCGAAATTTCACGAAGGGCTGGCTGCTTTCAATAAGGATGAAACAGAAATCTACTTCACCCGGACCCGCGAGGCGCCTTTCCATACTCCCCTCGAACCGGAGATTCACCGACTGGAGATGGTCACCGCCCGCCACCTGCCGCAAGGGGGCTGGAGCAACTTCCAACCGCTCCCTTTCAACAGTGATGATTACTCGGTGGTGCATCCCTCCATCAGTTCCGACGGCAAACGCTTGTTCTTTTCTTCCGATATGCCTGGAGGCCACGGGGGGAAAGACCTGTATTTGTCCTTTTTTGAAAATGGCCGGTGGGGCCCGTCCATTAACCTGGGGCCCGCCGTCAATACGCCGGATGACGAAGTATTTCCCTTTATCAGCGATTCGGGGAAATTGTACTTTTCTTCAAACGGGCACCTCGGCCTGGGCGGCCAGGATATCTTCTGGACGGAGGAAGGCTATGACGGGCTTTGGGTTCTGCCCTACAATCTGGGCGCTCCTTTCAATACAGAGGCGGATGATTTTGGCATCATTTTCAACTCAACTGAAACCGAAGGGTATTTTACTTCCAACCGCAGTGGTGGCATGGGTAAAGATGATATCTATTTTTTCCAGATGGCCATTTTAGGGACGCCGGTACAGGTAGATGTCGTAGACCTCGCTACCGGGGATCCTGTACCCTATGCCAAGGTAGTGAATTCGTGTAATGGAGATACGCTACTGGCCGGGCCACAGGGGCGGTTGTTCCTGCGCCTTCCGGAATGTTGCACCCTCACCGGGCTTTTGGATGGTTACATGTCCCGCTCTCTTGAAGCCTGCGAAAGGAAAGGTGAATTGGCGGCCGATACGCTCTTTATCGCGCTGGCCCTGGCGCCCGGAGCCTCCAATACGACGGCTCCGGCGATGGCGCAGGAAGAAACGGCGGAACCCACCGGCGGCTACCGGCTGAATGGAGTTGTTTTTAATAAGGAATCTGGTAAGCCGGTATATCAGGCGACAGCCCGCCTGACTAGCGTCAATTGCCCGGCGCCCGAAACAGTCGTTACCGACAAACAAGGGCGATTCAGTTTGCCTTTGGAAAAAGATTGTTGTTATCGCCTGAGAATAGAAAGGGAAAATTTCTTCGCACTCAACCTGGATGTTTGTGCGAAGGACGGAAAATATAAACAAATGGTCAATGCCTATATCATTCCCTACGCAGCAGACCCCACCAGCGAGGGCGAAGGAGAAGGTATGCCGGTGAAATTGGATGCCGGAACCGATGCCAGCGCCAGCGCCACTGACTTTGGGTTCTTTCGGAGCCAGGAAAAAGAAACCGACAATTTCGCGTTCCGGATGAATGTGTATTACGATGTCAACCGGTCCAGTATCCAGAAAAAATCAACTTCTGAACTGAGCCGCCTGTTGCAATTGATGCAGGACAATCCGGATATTATCCTGGAGATCAGCTCTCATACAGATTCCAATGGCACTAGTGATTCCAACCTGATCCTTTCTCAAAAGCGGGCCGATGCGATCGTTCGGTTCCTGATCAGTAAGGGGATTGAAAAAGAACGCCTGGTGGCCAAGGGATACGGAGAATCCAAACTGGCCAATGGCTGTGCGGACGGGGTGCCCTGTACGGAAGAGGAACACCAGGAGAACCGGCGTACTGAATTCCGGGTGCTGGGTAAAGTGCAATAAAAAACGGCCCCGAAGCTTTGGTTTCGGGGCCGTTTTAAGCAGAAGCGGTTTTCTTCTTGTCGATTCAACCGGTTGATTACCGCATAGCCCCCCCTCGCAGCCATTTTTCATTGCCGCATCCGGATCGCTTCAAGAACCTATGGCGCCGGCCATTTAATTACCTTCACAAGGCCCCTTCTCCCAGCGGGTAATACCGGAAACCTGTGCATAGCATTCGTTCGGATAGGTTTTGCCATCACAACCACAAACGGGCTCATAGACCTCTATGCAGGCCATGTCGGGGTTGATCTTGCTTTCGTCAAGGCAATCGTCCGAGGTGGTTTTGCGGGCTTCTTTGCAGGTAGCCGCCAGGCAGAAAAGAGCGAGGAAGAAAAAGAGCAGGCGTTTCATGTTTTTCAAGTAAGATAGTTAAATATCTTGTTGAGAATAGTATCAAGCATTGTGAAATTGGGTGTACAACAATTCAAAATCAACTTCCGTTAAGGTGCTTGGAGGCTGTTTGAATCCCTATCTTTGAGCTGCGAACACGGTTTCCTTTTTTGAGTATTTAATTTTATTGATATATTACCAAAGTTTTCCGCAAAGGGATAACGAATCCTGTAATTACTTTTTGAAAACACAAGAATATGAAAATTTTTTTCAAAGCTCTTCTGGCATTGTTTGTTTGGTCTGCCTGTCTGCCGGTTTACGGGCAGCTCAGCCGGGCCAATAAGGATTTTGAAATGGGGGCCTTCAACCTGGCGGTTCGTGGATATCTGGAACTGCTGGAGAAGCGTCCGGCGAATCACGAAGCGATGCTCCAACTGGCCGAATCGTATCGGTTTCTCAATCAGATGGAAGAAGCTCGCAGTTGGTACGAACGAGTGCTGGCCGACCGGGAAGGCCGCGAGAAGATGGTCGATGAGTATCCGTTCAATTATGCACAGGTGCTGATGGCTTTGGGGCAGTACGATAAGGCCAAGCAATGGTTTGACGCCTATGCCAAAGTCCAGCGCAAAAATGAAGAAAAAGCAGCTAAAGGGCAGCAGTTTGCCCAGAGCTGTGTTTTCGCGATGAATCAATTGGGCCAATCATCTCCCTATCTGGTGAGCATTGAATATATCAGTACTACCTCTTCCGATTTCGGGCCGGCTTTTTACGGCGACCAGGTCGTCTTTTCCTCCGCCCGTACCGACTTAAACCTGGCGGGCTCAACCTGGACGGGCAAGGCCAACAACCAGTTATTTATGGCCAGGGTAGGGGATAATGGCTTTCTGGAGGCGCCCGTGCCTTTGCAGGGCCGCCTGGCCAATGATGATACTTATGTCAATGTAGGGCCGGTATCCTATGGCCCGGATAGCAAGTCAGTAGCTTTTACGAAGAATAACTTTATCGATGGCACCCGCCACCTGCCTACCGGAGGGCTGGAGTTGAGTATATCCATTGCTCAGATCAACCCCAGTGGGGAATGGGCGGAGCAAAAACCCTTCCCCTATAATGGATCAGGATTCTCCACCGGCTGGCCGAATTTCTCGCCAGATGGCAATTCCCTTTACTTTGCTTCTAACCGCCCCGATGGCTTTGGTGGTTTTGACCTTTACGTCTCCTTCCGAATGGGCAACACCTGGAGTGCACCGGAAAACCTGGGCCCGAATGTGAATACCCCCGGAGATGAGATTGCGCCCTTCTTTGATGGGAACTATTTGTATTTCTCCTCCGACTGGCACCAGGGCCTGGGAGGATACGATGTTTTCCGTGCGGAACAGGCCAATGGGCGCTGGGCCCGCATCTTTCATCTCGGCAATCAGATTAATTCTTCCCGCGATGATTTCGGCTTTGTCTACGACAGTTTTCGAAATATCGGTTACCTGGTCTCCAATCGTACGGGGGGGCGCGGTAATGAAGACTTGTATAAAGTATCCAAATCAGCAGATAATATTACCCTTAACGTTCGCAATGCTTCTGATGGGATTCCCATTCCCGGAGCGACCATCGACTTCATCAACTGTGGGGAAGGCTTGTTTAAAGCCGATAGCCGGGGCGTTTACAGTTTTCAGGCAATTGAAGGCCTGAATTGTGACATTGTCATCCGCGCCGATGGCTACAACGATGCCGTATTCTCCGTATCCACTATGGGGGCGCGCCAGAACAGGGAATACGATGTTATGCTCAGCCGCCGGGGTGAAGAGTACATTGGTAAAATCCTGAACTACACTACCCGCCTTCCGGTTGCCGGCGTTGCCGTGACGGCAACCAACCAATCGACCAATAGTACGATGCAGGCTACTACCGATGTCAACGGAGACTATGCACTGGCGTTGAGCCCCAACGCGTCTTATGTGTTGCGTTATTCCCGCCCAGGTTTTCGGGATATCAGCCGAACGGTCAATACCGGGGAAGGCAACGACCGAACCATTTTGGGGCTTATCTCTATGTTGTCCGTCAGTGGAGGCGCTGACACTTATCCGGGGTCCGATGTGACTCCCCGCCCTGGCGCTGTTTTGGGTGATGGGGGCGTCATCTCGACGACTGGACAAGGAGTAGCCCTCGGCAGCGGCTATGCCGTTCAGGTTGCTGCGCTCAATAAACCGGGGCTGGAAAACTTTTCCAGCCTGGCCAGTGTCGGACAGGTTTATTCCAAATACGAAGGGGGCGTCTATAAGGTGCGTATTGGCGTATTTAACAGCCGTGCGGAGGCCAGTAGCGCGCTCAGTGCCGTCAAGGCCAAAGGATATAAAGATGCTTTTCTGACCAGTGAGGAAGGCAATGTTGGGGTTCAGCCCAAAAACGGGGCTCCTGCTCCCGCAACGCCTTCCGCCGGCGCCGGCAGCGGCCGCTATAAGGTGCAGCTAGCCGCCTACCGGAACCCGGAATATTTCAACCCTTCCGGGCTGGAGCGCTACGGTAATATTGAAGATCGCCAGCGCGGCGGGCTGACGATTAAACTGTTGGCCGGCTTCGATGATATTGAAGAGGCCAAGCAAGCCTGGAACCAGGCAAAGGCTGCTGGCTTCACAACGGCTTATATCGTGCTGGATTCCGGGACTGAGCTGACCAAAGTTTATCCATAAGCGGCCTTGGCCCTGGCAAAAAAGCCATGCCGGCAATTCCGGCATGGCTTTTTTATAATACGATCTTTTCTGCTACTTCAAAACGTCTTCCACTTCAGTAAGGGAGAGCCCAAAGGCATCAGCTACGCCTTTGTAGACCACTTTCCCCCCGACCACATTCAGGCCTTGTTTGAGTGCGTTATCAGCCTGGCAGGCCTTTTTCCAACCCTTATCGGCCAGCTGTATGGCATAGGGCAGGGTGGCGTTGGTCAAAGCGATGGTGGAGGTATACGGCACAGCGCCCGGCATATTGGCCACACAATAATGCACTACGCCATCGATCACAAAGGTAGGGTCGTCGTGGGTTGTCGGCTTGCAAGTCTCAATACAGCCCCCCTGGTCGACAGCCACATCTACCAGGACGGTTCCGGGCTGCATTTCCTTCAGCATATCGCGGGTGATCAGTTTGGGCGCCTTGGCGCCGGCAATGAGGACCGCGCCGACGATCAGGTCGGCATCTTTGATGAGCTTGCGGATATTATACTCATTGGAGTACATGGTGATCACATTGGCCGGCATGACGTCTTCGAGGTAGCGCAGCCGGGGTAAGTTCACATCCAGGATGATCACCTGAGCACCCAGGCCCGCCGCCATCTTAGCGGCTTGCGTACCAACGATGCCACCGCCGAGGATCAGGATTTTTCCGGGAGCCACGCCGGGCACTCCGCCCAGTAAAACGCCTCGTCCATGCTGATGTTTTTCCAGGTACTTAGCTCCCTCCTGTATGGCCATTCGGCCCGCTACTTCCGACATGGGGGTCAACAGGGGCAGGCTGCGGTCGGGCAGTTCTACGGTCTCGTAAGCCAGGCATACAGATTCGTTATCGATCATCGCCCTGGTCAGCGGCTCGTAGGAAGCGAAGTGAAAATAGGTGAACAACAACTGGCCCTTTTTGATCAACTTGTATTCCGGCTCGATCGGCTCTTTTACCTTTATGATCATTTCTGCTTTGCCATACACTTCCTCAATATTGGGGAGGATATGAGCGCCCGCCTGCCGGTATTCTTCATCCGGGAACCCACTGCCGACTCCGGCAGTAGACTGAACATATACGCTATGGCCTCGCTTGGTGAGTTCCAGAGCGCCGGCGGGGGTCAGCGCCACGCGGTTCTCGCTGGTCTTAATTTCCTTGGGTACGCCAATAATCATTACTCTTGAGTTTTATCTGATTAGGAATAAAGTCAAATGGAAGGAACGACAAAAATAATAAACTGTTTGGATTTTTAAGAGGCTTGGTTGGTAAGGAAAAAAAAAAGCCCGGGAACCAACCGGGCTTCTTTATGGAAAAACGAATTTCACTTAATTACATAACCTGAATGTTTAATAGCAACATCCATGCCAGGTTTTTGATTTGAGCCGAAGATTTGAAAACTCAAACCAAAATCAGTGATTTGTATTCTGTATATACCTAATTGACAAAAATAGGCAGCTCCTGAGCCGGGATCACACCTTTGGCCATCGCAATATCGAAAAGAAGCTGCACGGCCTCCTTGCCCTTGATGCCCAGGCTACGGGTATAATCGTTTACATACAAATGGATGTGTTTGTACATGACTTCCTCTTCCATTTCCTGAGCATGTTTCCGGACGAAGGCCCTGGGTTCCTCCGGATGGTCGAGGGCGAAGGCTACGCTGCGGGCCATTACCCGGTTGGCCGCTTCCAGGACTTCAGGCCCCAGGGCTCTGTTGGCCACGATGCCCCCCAGTGGGATCGGCATCCGGGTAGTACTTTCCCAAAATTCTCCCAGGTCTTTTATCTTGATTAGCCCTTTGTCCTGATAGGTGAAGCGGTTCTCGTGTATAATCAGCCCGGCGTCCATTTTTTCGGTGAGCACCGCCTCTTCGATATCGGAAAACAACATTTCCGTTTTATTTTTCGCTCCCGGATAGGCCAGGCTGAGCAGAAAGTTGGCGGTAGTATATTTTCCCGGAATGGCAATCCGGGCATTATTGATGGCGGCTTCCTTCATTGGAGCCTTGGCGATAAGCAAGGGGCCGACGTTGTTGCCCAGGGCGCTGCCGGCATCGAGCAGGGCGTAATCTTTCCGCAGGAAGGCAAAGGCGTGGTAGCTCAGCTTGGTGATATCCAATGCTTTAGCGAAGGCTTTTTGGTTGAGTTCTTCCACATCGGCGATCACCGGCTGAAATTCCAACCCTTCGGTATCGACCTTGCCGTGTAACATGGCGTCAAAAATGAAGGTGTCATTGGGGCAGGGAGAAAATCCAAGCGTTAGTTTCATCGGTTGTTCAGTTTATGCGGCGATAAAAATATAAAACAGTTCTGCCTTCTTAACGTTTCACGATTGGAAATGAAATTTATGAACGCAAACGATCAATCGGCTGTACAGGCCCGCGGCCTCCATTTTGCTTATTCGGGAGAAAAAGCAATTTTCTCCGGACTGGAAATGGACGTGCCGCTGGGCAGCGTTTACGGGCTGCTGGGCGCCAACGGGATTGGCAAGTCTACCTTAATGAAGGCTTTGGTTGGCCTGTTGCCATTACAGGCAGGACGGATTAACCTGCTCGGCGGGCCTATCCGGCAAAAGGCATTCCAGGACGTAGGCCTGCTTATCGAACAGCCCAATATATATCCCCATCTTTCTGGCGTTGACAACCTTCTGGTTATGGCAACTTACCGCAAAACGGAAAGAAGCAGGGTATCCGAAGTGCTGAACCTGGTGGGCCTTGAAGAGGCCGGCAACAAACAGGTGCGGCACTATTCCACGGGTATGAAGCAACGCCTGGGTATCGCCCTGGCCATTCTGCATCGCCCGCGCCTGCTTCTGCTGGATGAACCGGCAAACGGGTTGGACCCCGTAGGCATCGTGGCCATCCGCCGCCTGATCCGGGCCCTCAACCAGGAGGAGGGGATGACCATCCTACTGTCCAGCCACCTTCTGAGCGAGGTGGAACAATCCTGCACCCACCTTGGCATCCTCGCCCGGGGGCGCCTGGCTTATCAGGGTTCGCTGGAGGGCGCCAGGAGCCAGCTATCTCAAGGCCTGCGCCTGCGGCTGCATTGCAATCCCACCGGGCCTGCCCTGGATGCCATGCGGGCGGCAGGCTGGAAAGCAGATCCGGGAGAAAATGGCGGATTACAGCTGCTCCTTTCCGGAAAACCTGAGATCAGCCAGGTAATTGACTTGTTGCGGGGCGCCGGCATTGATATCCATGAACTGATTATTGAGGAAGACCGCCTGGAGGACTTTTTCCTGAGCCTTTATCAATGAAATGAGATATGTCATCTTTTATTATTTGTCTAAAAGCAGAGGTTCGGAAGAGCCGCAATTCGATGGCTGTCTGGCTGTCTTTGGCCGGCACGGTAGCCAACCTGTTGTTGTTTCTGGGGCTTCACCTGGTGGGAGAGCAGGTAGGGGGAGGCTTTTCGGCAAACAGCTGGCGGGAGTATATCACCAATCATTACGATGGCATTGCCTTTATGATGCTGCCCCTCTACGTCATCATTTTGTGTAGCCTGGTTTTTTTGATGGAACATCGTTCTGAAATGTGGGTGCAGCTCTATACCCTGGCTATCTCTCCCCGGCAGGTATATCTTGGAAAACTGGCGTTCCTCTTTCTTCTGTTTCTCGGAGCACACCTTTTGTTTATCCTCGGGATGCTTTTTTCCGGGCTTCTGTTTGGCCTGCTTCGGCCGGCAAGCGGCCTGCTGGATGGGTTGCCGGATTTAGGGCAAATCGCGGAGTTATCCGCCCGAACCGTTCTCTCCATACTGGGGCTGATGGGCTTGCACGCCTGGTTGAGCTTTCGGTTTAAAGCCTTTATTGTGCCACTGCTGATCGGGATACTGGGCTATGTGGTGGCCGGCTTACTGGGGACGGGCTGGTATTGGCAATTTCTCAACCCTTACGCACCGGGCTTTCTATTTATGCCGAGGTATAAGGGGGAGGCGATAATACCGCACCTGGGATGGTTTTCCGGCGCAGAACTGATGAGTATCGCTTATTTAGGCCTGTTCACGGCCCTTGCGTTTATAACGTTGAAGCGAAGAAAGTGAGGAGGAATCGTTGAATTAGCCGGTTAACGAAAGGCTTTGGCTTTCTTTCCAACGGCGATAAGGGCTAAGGTCAAAACGAGAAAAGTAGTTACAGGCATCATAGGGTTTGTTATTTTAGTATTATAGATAGCTTCTTTTAATACACTTGCTAAGACCATCCCGCTGTCGGAAAAGGTTGGGTTAGAGTGATGATTTTTTTTTCAAAACTTTCTCGGGGCCGAAACGGGGCGCAATATAAGCGTTGAGGAGGATATTTTTTGTAAATGGATGGGTTACGAAATATTTCGTATTATTTTGACAGCTACTTTTTTTAGTGTAAAATTGTATACGAAATTTTTCGTAATTAAAATTAGCCGACTCATGAAAAAATCACCCGTTTGTTTCCAGACATTCATTTTTTGGCTTTTCCTGAGCCTTTGCATTCCCTTTTCGGCATCGGCTCAACAAGCCGGCGAACAGTCTTATAAAGATGTATCCGCTATGCCGGATGGGGTAGTGGGCGAGCGCATTCAAGCCGTTATAGATGCAGTCAATGCCAACAAGGCCGAAGCTGTAGCCTCCTTTATTAAGAAGAATTGTACAGTGGAATTTCAGGACATGGCTCCTATGGAAGTTCACGCCAATGTATTCCTTTCCATTTTCCAGAGTACCGGCGGCATTCATTTTCACAGTATTAGGGCCTATGTGCCGGAACGAGAGGAAACAGTCGTTAGTCCATTACCGATAAAGTCACCGTGCACCATTTGCTGACCCATACTTCCGGGTTGGGTAGTTACTTCAACGATACTTACTGGAACGGCTCCCGCGAGTTGTACCGCTCGGTGGAGGACTTCAAACCCCTGGTAAAGGGCGATACGCTACAGTTCGAGCCCGGCGAGCGCTTCAGCTACAGCAATACCGGCATGCTGTTACTGGGCGTAGTGATTCAAAGCGCTACCGGACAGGATTACTTTGATTACATTCGCGAAAATATTTACCGGCCGGCCGGAATGAATAACTCGGACAGCTACGAAATGGACTTTCCGGTGGAGAACCTGGCAATCGGTTATGTCCCGGCGCCGAACAGCCCCTGGAAATGGGAGAACAATTTGTACAAACACGTCATTAAGGGCGGCCCGGCCGGGGGCGGCTTTTCTACCGTGGAAGACCTGTTTCACTTCGCTCAGGCCCTTCAGTCCGGCAAACTGCTTTCCAAAACATCGCTGGACGAGATGTGGACGGCGCATACCGATCGTTACGGCTATGGTTTCTCGGTGGAGGAGGGCCCGGCTGGCAAAGTCGTTGGCCACGGCGGCGGCTTCCCCGGCCTGAACGGCAACCTCGATATATTCGTGGACAAAGGTTATACGGTGGCCGTATTGTCCAACTACGATAACGGGGCCAGCCCATTGGCCCGGCGGATTTATGAGATGATCGGCGGCATTCAGGAAGAATAAAGTCTAATCAACTCAAAATGCAAAGAACCGTATCGAGGGCGAGGCCTGGGAGCAGAATTTCGAAATGTGCCTGCACAAAATGAATCAACGAATCCCCCCGTTCTCCAGCTCCTTCACTAACCGTTCCGTCTTATACACGTATTTCAGCCCTTCGAGCAACCCCCAGGAGTCGGTAGAAACGGCGCGGTTCTCTTCGGGCAGGAAAGCGTAGCTACCGGCGATGCTCTCCAGGTTGCCGTCGTGGACCAGGCCGACCACCTCGGCATTGCGGTTGATCACGGCACTGCCTGAATTGCCGCCCACGATGTCATTATCGGAAGCGAAGCAGATGGGGACGGACAGGTCGAGCCCTGCCGGCGGCTTTTGCCACCGCTCGTGCAGGCCCCAGGGATAAGCGGTTTGTCCGAATGAGTAATAGCGGTCCCACAAGCCGTAATAAGTCGTTTTGGCGGGCGCCAGCGTTCCGTTGTATTCATAGCCCAGTACGCGGCCGTCGGAAATGCGGAGGGAGCCGGTGGCATCGGGTGACATCTCTGTGCCGAATGCTTCAAAGATGAGCCGGGCCAGGCGCTGGTTTTGAACTTCCAGGGTGTTTTGCGCGCCCTGTATCTCCGGGCCCAGCACTGCTAACTGCTCCTTTGAATGGCGGGCAAACCAAAGGTAGGGGCTCAGGGCTTCCAGAATGCCCTTGGGCGAGCCTTCGATGAGGGCCGATACTTTTTCGGGAGAAGCCACCGCTGCCTTGTCCATGATATACTGCAGCGCCTCCTCGCCGGTGTGCCCTCCGTAAATGATCTTCATGGCTTTCGAATTTTTTCCGAGCACTTTGGCCAGGTAATTGGCATGTGCTTGTATGCGGCCTTTTTCCAGTTCCATATCCAGGGCTTGCAGCACCAGGCCTTTTTTTGTATCAATTAGTTTTTCTCCTTTATAATCTGCCGCTCTTTCTGCTTCAGGCAACTCCATTTGCTCCGCATAATCCACCAGCTTTTTGGCAAGGATCAGGTGGGCAGGGCTACTGAAGGAGTTGATCTGAAGGGTGAAATAGCCTACATAGTTATTATTAAGCACCTCTGCCGCTGTTTCGATCTTGTCCCACAGGCCGTGGTATTCGGTGTAGAGGGCCTTGTCCTGGTTCATTCGCTTTTTCAACTCTTTTTCAAAATCGCGCTTTTTGGCCATCAGGTATTCGTCATTGAGCGCCAGTTGATAGCCCGCAAATACTTTTCGGCCATTGGCAATGCTCAGGAGTTGGCTCAGCATCTCCGCCTGCCGATCCGGATTGGCTTGAAAATGAGCGTACTGGGCCTGATACAATTCATTAAATAAAGTGAGGATGGTAGGGTTGCGATATTGCTGATGGAATTCTATCTGCGCCATGGACAACAAACGGTCGGTATTGCCCGGGCGGCCGACAGTAAACACGGGTTCGCTCTCGGCGGCGCCTTTTTCGCTCCATTGAAAATAATGGGGGCTTTTCACGGGCTGCCCGTCCGCATCATAGGCGCGCAGAAAGGCGAAATCCAGTTCATACCGGGGGTAAGTGAAGTTGTCCCAATCCCATCCGGTAGCGGCAATCTGTACATCGGGAACCATGAGCAGGCGCACATCATCGTAGCGCCGATAGGAGTGCAGCACGTATTTGCCCCCGTTGTAAAGGGTGATTACCCGGCACTTGTATCCGGTACCCTCCTCACAAGCGGTGGTGAGTTCCTGAATTTTTTCGTCCCGCAACTTTACTTGCGCTTCATCATCCTTGCCCAGCGCCATGGCCGTCTGTATTTGTTCCGTTACGTTCTCAATGGAAATGAGCTGGTCGACGAAAATATTGGGAAAGGGCCGCTCATCGGCCATTTTTTCTGCGTAGAAACCGTCCCGCTGAAGGTTCTCACCCTCCTGCTGTATGCCCGGCAGCAAACCTCGAACACAGTGGTGATTGGTCATGATCAATCCGTTTTGGGAGACAAAAGAGGCGGAACAGCCCGTTGAGAATTCAAGGGCGGATAACCGTACGTCTTCCAGCCATTCTTCGGTGACTTTGAACTCGTAGAGATCCTCGAAGCGTTGTGTGGGGATGGCGTCGAAGGTCCACATCTTTCCAAAATCCTCAGGAGCGTATTTGACATCCTCCAGCACCAATGGTTCGTAAATGGTGTTTTGGGCGTTGAGGGGGGGGAGGAAACCCAGGAAAATGATTCCCAGTGTGATGGCTAATGTTTTTGTCGTCATGGTTATATGGTTTGTAACAGAAGCGAAGATAAGAAATCCAAAAGTATTGAATTGGAACAGAATTGTTTAGTACTACTTTGGGCTACCCGTCTAACGTTGGACACGATTAGAAGCAGGTAAGCCCAAGCAGCCTGCCGCGGTTGCGAACAGCGAATACCGAACCGCGAACTCGTCCAACCCTGGAACGGTAGCCCTACTTTGTTAGTTTAACGTGAAGTTTGAGCATAAAGTGTCGGATTCCAGCTTGCAATCCGGGCTTTTGCCCGAAATTGTGTACGGTGTACGGGGCTGGACAGGAACCTGAAAGGGCACGGTGTACGATTGGGCTGGCGTCGTACACCGTACACCCTGTACATCGTACACTTGCCAGCCAGGGAACCAGCTGTCAGGCTAAAAGCCAACCACCAGGGTTCAAACCTCAATTATTTTCCAATATGCCCCCCATTGGGCTACGGGGCGGAAAAAAGCTGCGGCATAGCGAAAAAAGAGCCATAATAAAACCGAAGAGCCACATTGCCACATAGGAAAGCAAGGGCTGGTCAAAGTGTCAGTTTGCCTGAAAAAATCATGCCATAATGTCTGAGCACTGGTTTTTTTCATCAATGGTACGTAGTTTGAACAGATGAAAGTGTTGTAATATCAGAAGAGGAAGAAAGCAGGCGACGAGCCTGAAGTTTTATTTTAGAAAATAACAAAACAACAGCCATATGAACCTGAATAATTTCACCATAAAATCCCAGGAAGCGGTTCAGCGGGCACAACAGATCGCGATGGAAGGCCAGCAGCAGTCCATCGAGTTGGGGCACCTGTTGAAAGGTATACTGGAGGTAGACGAGAGTGTGGCGCCCTTTGTTTTCAAAAAGCTGGGCGTCAATTTTGATGCGATCCGGCAAGCTACGGACAGCATCGTCCATTCTTACCCCAAAGTCAGTGGCGGCGGCAACCAATATATGTCGAGGACTACGACCGAGGCGTTGCAGAAGGCCAATACTTATCTGAAAGAATTTGGCGATGAATTTGTCGCGCTGGAACATTTGTTGCTGGGCATCATCGCCACTAAGGACAGCGTCTCGCAGATGCTGAAAGATAGCGGTGTTTCGGAGAAAGCCCTCAAGGCGGCCATCAAGGACCTGCGCAAGGGCAGCCGGGTGACCACCCACAGCGCGGAAGATAGCTACAATGCACTGAATAAGTATGCGATCAACCTCAATGAGCGCGCCCGGGAGGGCAAGCTCGACCCGGTGATCGGGCGGGAGGAAGAAATCCGGCGTTTGCTGCACATCCTGGCGCGCCGCACCAAGAACAACCCGATATTGATTGGTGAACCGGGGGTCGGTAAAACCGCCATCGTGGAAGGGCTGGCCCATCGTATCGTCGATGGGGACGTGCCGGAAGATTTGCGTGATAAAGACATCTATTCCCTCGATATGGGCGCTTTGATCGCCGGGGCCAAGTACCAGGGAGAATTCGAAGAGCGGCTGAAATCGGTCATCAAGGAGGTCACTGCCGCTGAGGGCCGCATCTTCTTGTTTATCGACGAGATTCACACCCTCATTGGCGCCGGAAAAACCCAGGGCGCCATGGATGCCGCCAATATCCTTAAACCGGCCCTGGCCCGGGGTGAGCTGCGCGCCATTGGCGCCACGACCCTCAATGAGTACCAGAAGTATTTTGAGAACGACAAAGCCCTGGAGCGCCGGTTCCAGACCGTTATGGTGGAAGAACCGGGTGTGGAAGACGCTATTTCCATCCTGCGCGGGCTGAAGGAACGCTACGAAGCACACCATAAGATCAACATTAAGGATGATGCCGTGGTGGCTGCCGTGCAACTTTCACATCGCTATATCACCTCCCGTTTTCTGCCCGACAAGGCCATCGACCTCATCGACGAGGCAGCGGCCAAGTTGCGGTTGGAAATGAACTCCATGCCGGAAGAACTGGACGAGGTGGAGCGCAGGATACGCCAGATGGAGATTGAGCGGGAAGCCATGAAGCGCGAAAATGACCAGGTGAAAATTGGCCAGATCGATGAGGAACTCGCCAATCTGGAGGAGAAACGCAACGCCCTGCGCGCCCAGTGGGAGAGCGAGCGCGAAGTCGTCCTTGGCGTGCAGAAAGCCAAAGAAACACTGGAGCAGCTCAAAGTGGAAAGCGCCCGCGCCGAACGGGAAGGTAATTACACGGAAGCCGCCGAAATCCGCTATGGCAGAGCGCCGGAAGTGCAGAAACAACTCGATGCCTATATGGGCCGCCTGCATGAAATGCAGTCCGACTCTAAGTTGCTGGTAAAGGAAGAAGTAGACGCCGAAGACATCGCCGAGATCGTCAGCCGCTGGACCGGCATCCCGGTCACCCGAATGCTGCAGAGCGAACGGGAAAAACTCCTGCACCTGGAAGACGAGCTACACAAACGCGTCGTTGGCCAGGATGAGGGAGTAGAGGCGGTGGCCGACGCCATTCGCCGCAGCCGCACCGGCCTGTCCAACGAGCGGCGCCCGGTAGGCTCCTTCCTGTTCCTGGGTACGACCGGGGTGGGCAAGACCGAGCTGGCCAAAGCCCTGGCGGAGTACCTCTTTGACGACGAAAACCTGTTGACTCGCATCGATATGAGCGAGTACCAGGAACGACATGCTGTGAGCCGCCTGATTGGCGCTCCTCCCGGATATGTGGGCTACGATGAAGGCGGGCAGCTGACGGAAGCGGTGCGCCGCAAGCCCTACAGCGTCATCCTCCTGGATGAGATCGAAAAGGCCCATCCGGATACCTTCAACATCCTGCTCCAGGTACTTGAAGATGGCCGCCTGACTGATAACAAAGGCAGGGTGGCGGACTTTAAGAACACGATCATCATCATGACCTCCAATATTGGCTCCGGGCTCATCCGCGACAATTTCGCGAACATGTCTCCGGGCGAAGAGGAGGAGGTGATAGATCAAACCCGTGAACAGGTTTTTGAACTGCTCAAGCAAGCGGTGCGCCCTGAGTTTCTCAACCGGATCGACGAGGTGATCATGTTCCGGCCCTTATCCAGAAAGGATATCCGGCAGATCGTCGAGCTGCAACTCGACGAGCTCCGGCAAACCCTGGCAAAGCAGGAAATACAGCTGTCTATCGCTCCGCAGGCTATGGAGTGGCTGGCCAGGGAAGGCTACCATCCGGAATTTGGCGCCCGTCCGTTGAAGCGGCTCATTCAGAAGCGTGTACTCAACGAGCTGTCTAAACAGATGCTGCTCAATAAGGTGCTGCCCAAGAGCCGCATCGTCCTGGATGTGTTTGATGATAAAATAGTGTTTAGAGCGCCGATCAAGGAAGAAGAGCTGATCGCCTGATCGGGCCTGCGGGGAAAAGTTTTGCCTGGAAGCCGTCCTGCCCGGGCGAAACTTTTCCCTATTAACCCATGCAACGCTTCCCCGAAAGCATTGTCCTTCCCTCTATACTGTAACTTTTGCAGCCCTGAACCGTCATTTCGGAAATCAGCTCTATCATTCAATCACTAAAACACCTGTTATTATGAAGAATTTTACGCTATTCCTCGCAAGTGCCTTGGCCTTGCTTTTTGTAATGCCCGCTACCAGCCTTCACGCGCAGGAAGCCCGGAAAGGAGAGGTGGTCATCGTCCAGGAAGTCCAGCATGAAGATGGCAGTGTAACCACGGTAAAAAAGCGGATTCAGAAGGGAGATAATATTGAATCGATTGTTGAGCAGTTCAATGCCGGCGAGGGTAAGGATGTCAAAGTGCACATACTTTCCGATGGCCAGGAAATAGACGTGAGAGGGAACAACGAAGAAGAGACCGTTTTTTATTTCCGCCGCGCCAGGGAACATGCTGAGGAGATGGACGCCCTGGCCGAGGAGATGGAGCAGTTGGGGAAAGAAATGGAAAGTATGCGCATCGTTGTCCATGGGGACGATTTCGACTTCGAAAATATCGAATGGCACAGCGATGAGCCTCGCCATGAGCGCCTGCGCTCTGAAGAGGCTACTAAGGCCTTTTTGGGTATTTATCCCGACAACACCCCCAGTGGAGTAGGCGTAGTACTGGATGGCGTTGTCTCCGGTTCCGGAGCGGCGGCGGCCGGCCTTCAGCAAGGAGATATTGTTACCTCCATCGGCGGGCATGCCACCAACGGAACCTACGGGCTGCGCGGCGTTCTGGCTAAACTGGAGCCGGGTGAAACCGTACCGGTAGCCTATATCCGCGATGGCCAAACCAAACAGGCGCAGGTGACGTTGGGGGGAAAGCAGTATACCCGCCATTACCTCAACGATGACCGCGACCCCTGTAAAGTTTTCATCGGCGTCTACGTGGGCGGCCAGGCCCCTCTTGGGAAAGGCGTTCAGATCACCGGCATCATCGGCAATACGCCGGCGGAAGCAGATGGGGTGGAAGCCGGTGACATCATTTTGGCTATGGACGATGTGCCGGTCAATAACAACAGCGAACTGCTGGCCGAGCGCGACAAACACGAACCTGGCCAGGTATTTAAATTAACCCTTCTGCGCGGCGATCAGGAGCTGACGGTCAACTCCCGCTTCAAAACCTGTGAAACAACTGCTGAAGAACCGCTGGTTCAGGAAGAAGTGGTTGCGGAGGAGCCGGTGGAGGAAGCACAACCGGCTATTCAACTCCCGGAAACCACCCTGGAACTGAACGGTTACAAGGCATATCCCAATCCGTCTTTCGGGGAGGTGACGGTGCAGTTTCAAGCGGATGCTGTTCCGACTGAGGTTCAGCTTTCTGATTCTTCGGGCCGCGTTTTCTTCCAGCGCCAGCTGAAGAATTTTGACGGCTACTTCAATGAAGAGCTGAGCCTGCGTGAAGCTACCCCCGGTGCAATTACCCTTACCATCCGCCAGGGCGATAAACTGATCACCAAGCAACTGGTGCTGCTGAACCGAGCGTAGTAGTCTGTCAAGCTCAAATTGACCGGTAATCTGTGGCGTCTTTTGCCCCAGCTCTGCGTCGCCTCCTCGCCTTGATAGCTATGGCTATCAGGCTCCGGGGGCTTCTTGATCTGAACCAAAATCCGCTCCCACCTTACCAGTCATTTAAACATTGACAGACTACTAGGATGCTTTTTGGCGGTTGCTAGCCTTTTCCATAAAAAAGCGAGGCCCGAATTCATCAGGAACGGGCCTCGCTTTTTTTTATTTTTTTTGTACCTTTTGGAAAAAACAAAATGAAGGAGAACTTTAAAGCCCTCTGGGTTACCGAACAAGCCGATCAATCTTTTTCCCAGATAGTAACCCAGCGTGAGATCAGCAGCCTGCCACCCGGAGAGGTGCTCATCCGGGTGCATTATTCTTCCCTGAATTACAAAGACGCCCTGTCCGCCTCGGGCAACAAAGGCGTGACCCGAAACTTCCCTCACACCCCGGGTATCGACGCTGCCGGCGTTGTGGCAGAGAGCCAATCGGCCGGCTTCAAGGCCGGTGATAAGGTGCTGGCCACTGGCTACGACCTGGGGATGAACACCTCCGGCGGCTTTGCCGAGTATATCCGAATACCTGCTGCCTGGGCAGTGCCTCTGCCGGAAGGCCTGAGCCTGCGCGAGAGTATGATCTACGGAACGGCGGGTTTTACCGCCGCCCTTTCTGTTTATCAACTGGAAAAGCACGACATCCTTCCGGGCAGCGGCCCGATTGCCGTCACCGGCGCTACCGGCGGAGTGGGCAGCGTAGCGGTTGGCATTCTGGGTAAGGCCGGCTACGAAGTGGTGGCGGTGACCGGCAAAACGGAAGCAGAAGGCTTCCTTCGTAAGCTTGGCGCCAGTGAGGTCATCGGCAGAGAGGAGGTAGACGACCAATCGGGCAAGGCTTTTCTCAAACCCCGCTTCATAGGCGCCGTAGACACCGTGGGCGGCAACATCCTGGCTACCCTGCTGAAAAGCCTGCACTACGGTGGCGTAGCTACTTGCTGTGGCCTGGTGCAATCGCCGAAGCTGGAAACGACCGTCTTTCCTTTCATTATCAAAGGCGTTAGCCTCATCGGCATCGATTCGGTGCAATGCAGCCATTCGGTGCGGGAGGTAGTATGGGGCAAGCTGGCCAATGAATGGAAACTGGATCAGTTGGAGGAGCTTGCCGAGGAATGCAGCCTGGAAGAACTGCCTGGGAAAATTTCACTCATTCTGGAAGGAAAGCTGAAGGGCAGGACGGTGGTGCGGCTGGTGTAACCCGCAGTGGAATGGTGGAGGCCGCGTAAGGGATATGTGCCGGTGTAGTAACTATCAGCTATTCGCCGTTCGCAAGAACCTGCCCAAAACCCGGGCTTAGAGCAAAGAGAACAACTGGCTCATCAAGCTTGGATTCCTGCTTTTAAGGGCATGCCAGAGCGAATAGCGAATAGCTGAATAGCCAAAATATTATTTAATTTGTCATTTCAAAGCCGGAAAAGCCAGGTCTTCCCCGGGATTACATACTATCATCAAACCAGAAAAGCCGTGTATTTACTAGGGTATGATATTGGAAGTTCTTCGGTAAAGGCTGCTTTAGTTGAAGTAGACAGCGGCCGGACGGTAGGAATGGTGAAGTACCCGGAAACGGAGATGGCCATCCATGCTCCGCACCCGGACTGGGCCGAACAAGATTCGGACGAATGGTGGGGAAATCTATGTAAGGCCACCCGGCAGTTACTGCTGGATCACCGGGTCGAACCTGCCGGGATCAAAGGCATCGGCATCGCTTACCAGATGCACGGGTTGGTGCTGGTCGATAAGGAAATGCGCCCCTTGCGGCCTTCTATTATATGGTGTGATAGCCGGGCGGTGGAGATCGGTGATAAGGCCTTTGAAGCAATTGGCCGGACAGTTTGCCTGCGGTCGTTGCTGAATTCTCCTGGCAACTTTACAGCTTCCAAGCTGCGGTGGGTACAGCAAAACGAGCCCGCGCTCTACGCCCGCGCTTACAAGTTTATGCTGCCCGGGGATTACATCGCTCTAAAGTTGACCGGCCGGGCTGCCACCACGGCGTCTGGCCTTTCGGAAGGCATCCTGTGGGATTTTCAGCAAAACCGGTTATCTGAGGATATCCTGAATCACTACGGTATAGGCCGGGAACTAGCGCCGGAATTGACGCCTACCTGCGGCTTGCAGGGAAAGCTGACTGCCGAAGCAGCTAAGGCGACAGGCCTGGCGGCCGGCACGCCGGTTACCTACCGGGCGGGCGACCAGCCCAACAATGCCTTATCTCTCAATACCCTCCACCCGGGAGAAGTGGCTGCCACCGGCGGCACCTCCGGGGTCGTGTATGGCGTGGTCGATAAACTGATTTACGACAACGAATCCCGGGTGAATAGCTTCGCCCATGTCAATCACCAATCGGATCAACCCCGCATCGGAGTTTTGCTCTGCATCAACGGGGCGGGCATTCAATACAGTTGGATGAAGCATCAGGTGGCTGGCAGGGGCCTCGATTACGTTGAAATGGAACGCCTGGCCAACAGTGTGCCGGTGGGCGCCGAAGGCTTATCCATTCTGCCTTTTGGCAACGGAGCGGAACGTATGCTGAACAACCGAACCATCGGCGGGCATATTCACCACCTGCAGTTTAATCGCCACTCTCGCCCTCATCTCTTCCGGGCAGCTCTCGAAGGGGTGGCCTTTGCCTTCGTCTACGGTGTGAACATCCTCAAGGAAATGGGACTGGATGTCAATCAAATCCGGGTCGGTAATGACAACCTCTTTCAATCCGCCATTTTCTCCTCCACGATTGCCACTCTGATAGGCAGCCGCATCGAAGTACTGGACACTACGGGTGCAGTGGGCGCCGCCAAGGCGGCGGGAGTGGGGGCGGGTTGTTACGCGAGCCTGGAGGAGGCGCTGCAGAAAGCCAGCGTAGTAGACGCTTTCGAGCCGGCGCCGGAAATGGGCTCGTATCAGGATGCTTATGGGCGGTGGGAAAGCGCTTTGAATGCGGCGCTGAAGTAACACGTGGATTGATTCAACCAGGAAATTCCAAAAAAACAAAAAAGATATGTCTTCAAAAGCAACAACAGATATCCTGATCGGTAAGCGGGAATATTTCACAGGCATCGGCAAGATCAAATATGAAGGCCGGGAATCGGACAACCCTCTTTCCTTCAAATGGTACGATGAGAACCGAACAGTAGGTGGAAAAAGTATGAAGGAGCACTTCAAATTTGCGGCCGCTTACTGGCATTCCTTCTGCGGAACGGGAGGCGACCCCTTTGGCCTGCCCACTAAAGCTTTCCCCTGGCTGGAAGCAGCAGACCCCATACAACAGGCGCGCGACAAGATGGACGCCGCCTTTGAGTTTATCACCAAAATGGGCATTCCCTACTACTGCTTCCACGATTTCGACCTGGTGAGCGAAGGGGCTACTCTCTCCGAATCTGCCAAAAGGCTGGAAGCAATCACAAGCTATGCCCTGGAAAAGCAAGAGGCTTCCGGAGTGAGGCTGCTTTGGGGAACTGCCAACTTATTCAGCAATCCTCGCTATATGAATGGCGCCGCCACCAACCCGGATTTTCAGGTGGTGGCTTACGCCGGCGCTCAGGTGCGCAACGCGCTGGACGCCACGATTAAACTGAGCGGTGAGCATTACGTCTTCTGGGGAGGGCGCGAAGGCTACCTGTCCTTGCTGAACACCAATATGAAAAAGGAGACAGAGCATCTGGCTCGTTTCCTGCTCATGGCCAGGGACTATGCCCGGGCGCAGGGTTTCAAAGGCGCCTTTTTCATTGAACCCAAGCCGTCGGAGCCCAGCAAACATCAGTACGATTACGATGCCGCTACGGTCATTGGTTTCCTTAAGCAATATGGCCTGGATGGAGACTTCAAGCTTAACCTGGAGGTCAACCACGCCACCCTGGCTCAACACACTTTCCAGCACGAGTTACAGGTAGCGGTCGATGCCGGCGTACTGGGTAGCATCGACGCCAACCGCGGCGATTACCAGAACGGCTGGGACACCGACCAGTTCCCCAACAACGTCTATGAGCTGGCGGAGGCGCTGCTGGTGATCCTCGAAGGCGGTGGCCTGCAGGGCGGCGGCGTCAACTTCGACGCCAAAACACGCCGCAATTCTACTGACCTGGACGACCTTTTTCATGCCCATATCGGCGGTATGGACGCCTTCGCCCGCGCCCTGCTGGTGGCTCATGATGTGCTGGAAAAATCAAAGTATAAAAAACTGAGGGAACAACGCTACGCTTCATTCGACGCCGGCCCCGGTAAAGCTTTCGAAGCCGGAGAACTCAGCCTGGAACAACTGGCGGCGATCGCTCATGAGAACGGCGAGCCGCAACAGCGCAGTGGCAAGCAGGAACTGTTTGAGAATATCATCAACCAGTATTTATAAATTGTTCACCGTTTTTACAAAATCCATAAGGTTGTTCAGTAGCCATTCCAAATCTGTTGTCAGGGATGGCTCTTTTTTATGAAGCCGGCCAAACAGCAGTACAATACAGCCATATCACGATACCTTCCTTCCCCTCCACCAACTCGCCAAACTCGAGCCGGTTACGTTCATCAACGGGCCGAATACGGCCGGCGCCAGGCCCATGGTGGCTACTTTGCCCATTTCCAGCGCTAGCCCGCTGGCCAATCCGCTATTTTGCAGGCCGACTTCGAGCGCAATCGTGCGGCAGTCCTGTCGGCTCAGGCCAAACAAACGGCTGGCCCAATAGCCAAAGAAATAGCCGGCGGCATTGTGGATGGCGGCAGCCAGAACCAGCATAGCCCCGATAGTGAGCAGGCTATCGCGCCCGGCAGCGGTGATAATGGCGATGATGACGGCGATTCCTACCATAGATACTTTTGGCATGAGGCGCGCCAGCCATGGGAAACGATCATAGAAAAAGTGGTTAAAAAAGAGCCCGGCGACAACCGGAAGGATGACGATTCGCAGGATATCCAGCATCATCCCCCAGGCGTCAATAGGCGCCAATTGGCCTGCCAGGAGTGCCATCAGTGCGGGTGTGAGCAGGGGCGCCAGCAGGGTGGCAATGGCCGTCAGCGTAAGGGAAAGCGCCAGATTAGCCCGCGCGATGAAGGACATTACATTGGAGGCTAAACCACTGGGTGAGCAGCCGACCAGAATTAAGCCTGCGGCGATCTCGGGCGGAAAGGAGAACACCTTCGTCAATCCGAAACCTACCAGCGGCATAATGGTGAACTGGCAAAGCAAACCTACAAACACCCCTTTGGGCATGCGGGCCACCCCTGCAAAGTCGCGCAGGCTCATCGCCGTACCCATCCCAAACATGATGGCCATCAGCAGGGGGATGATCAGTTTTTTGAGGTCAAAGCCCCATAGCTCCCGAAAAGGGGCGGGGTAGAAGAGGGAAGCGGCCACTGCGGCGATGATCCAGGCGGTAAAGGCCAGCCGCCGCATTTGTTCGGATCGGCCCAACCCCAGAGCGAGCAGTACGAAAAACAGGATGGCAATTGGGCCCAGCCAATTCTGCTGGCCTGCCATGGCGAGCGCCAGGATAGCCATCAGGGCTAAGGCAGCGGCCAGGATAAAGTGGTTTCTCATTTCATATTGAGTTGCTCAGGCACTAATATAGGAACCATATAACAAACCCCGAAGCCTACCGTAACAAACTCACATCCCCCTGCCTTTCCTCGACAACCCCATCGTACCGCTCCAGGCGGAGCAGATAGAAGTAGGCCTCCGAAGGCTGCGGCTGCCCTTTGAAAGTGCCGTCCCATCCTGTGAACTCATCTGGGTTCATAGAATTGCCATCAAAAACCGGCTGCCCCCAGCGGTTGAATACTTTAAATTCCAAAACACGCCGGACATTGCCCAGGATCACATAGCTGAAGAAATCATTATTCCCGTCTCCATTGGGGGTAAAGGTGTTAGGGACTTCAATGACGGGTGGTTCAACCCTGATTGTCAGTGTGGCGGAGTCCGTACAACCGGTGGCCGGATCTTGCACAAAAACAGTGTAAACGGATGGATCCGTGATCAGGATATCCTCGTATGCGGATAAGTCGACCCCTTGCTGAATGGGCTGCTGGTTGAGCGTCCAGGTGAAGTGGATAGGAGACGGCCGGTTGGAGGAAGCTGTCAGGCCGATTGAGGCGCCTTGCTGGCCGGTAGGGGAGTCCGTTTCCAGGCTGGCTTCTACGCCCGGCTGAACATCAACGTCCAGCCGGGCGGTAAGGGTATCACAACCGATGCCGCTGATGTAGGTAAGGGTGTAGGTAAGAGAGGCAGTTGGGCTGAATGCCACCGAAGCGCCGAACTGGCTACTGCCGTCTGAACCTTCCCATAAATACTGTTCCTGAGAAGCTCCTCCCGTAACGGAAGCAGAGAGCAGGATGCTATCGCCAGCGCAAACGGATAAAGGCCCTTCAATCTGAAGATTGCCTGCCTGAGTTACCTCTACCGTTAGGGTAGCCTCTTCAGGAGGGCACAGGCTATTCTCTGCCAAAAGGAAATAAGTAGTCGTTTCTTCCGGGCTGACTACCGGCTGCGGGCCGACGAACGTTCCAAAATCCGGATCAGTGGAAGTCCAGGTATAGGTGCTGCTGCTATCGGCCGCCAGGTTGAGCAGCAAAGAGGCGCCTTCGCAGATGACGTTTCTGTCATTGAGCAAAATGAGGGGCGGTGCGGCAACCGTGATAGAGGCGCCAACCATTGGCTCACAGCCATCGGCGGTGATTATGACATGGTAGGTTTCCGTTGCGGCTGGTGTGGCCGCAGGACTCAGGCAATCGGTGCAACTCAGGCCGTCGCCCATCCATTCAATTTCTTCGTATGCTCCGGTTATTTCCAGTTGGAAGCGCACGGGTTCTCCAAGGCAGACGGCTGTATCCTGCGGGTTGAGGCTGATCAGGGGAGGCTCGATGACATTTATTAAGATTTCCGCCGTATCCCGGCATCCCCGGTTGATGGCCAACCGCTGATATAGAATAGTGTCCTGCACATGGATGACCATATTCCAGAGGCTGTCTGACGTTTCAAAACCGACAGAGGGCGTCCAGAAATGTTGGATAGCGGGATAAAATGCAGGCTCATAGGTGGGAGATAGCAATTGTACGATTTCTCCCTGGCAGTAGGCCTCTTTATCTGGTTCGGCAGTTATGGAAAGGGCGGGGAGGGAGTCGACGCGAATAAATACCGAATCGAATACGGTGCAGGCGCCCCGCTGATACGTGGTGAAGTACCAGGTGGAAACATCAGGCGTTGCTGTGACTGCCAGCCCGGAGGTGTCGTCGAGGCTACCATCATCGGGCGACCACCCCAGCCCATCGGCGCCGCCGCCGGTGGTACTGGCGGATAGCTCAACGGCGGCGCCCAGGCAAATTTCCACCGTATCCGGGTTGGTTATATTCACATCGGCGGGCAGGACGGTGACCGTGACTTCGGCCGTGTCGGCGCAGGCGCCGTTGGCGGCCGTGCCGATGAGCTGATAACGGGTGCTTACATCGGGAAAGGCGAGAGGGCCGGCAATGGTGTCACTGGGAAGCCCTGCCGAGGGTATCCACTGAAAGTGAGTAGTCGTGCTGTCCGGAGGAATCACATCGGCTAGTTGCACCCCGTAGTTTTCACAGATAGTGGTGTCAGCGGTAACCGTGGGGAAATCGAAAGCAGACACATTTAGGGTGATCGAATCCCGGGCTACACAGCCGGTAATGTCGATACTAGCCACATAAGTGATGCTTTCCTGAGGGGTGGCCACCGGATTCTCGCTATTCGGGGCGTCCAGCCCGAACGGCGGAGCCCACTGCAGCCCCAATCCACTTACATTATTTATAGCGGCAAGCCGAACGGAATCCCCCCGGCAGATTTCTGTAGGGTTGAGGGACTGCACTTCGATAGTGGGCGTGGTGCGTTGGAGGAAGATGGAATCGTAGGCTACACAGGGGCCGAGCGATCCTTCAACGGTAACCCACTGGCTGCCGTCCGGGTCGGCAATGGGGTCAGCGGCGGTTGGGTTATTGAAAATACTGACTGGTGACCAAAAGTAAGAATTGGCGCCGGTAGCGTGCAAGGTTATCGTATTGTCCTGGCAAATATAGGCCGTATCCCGCCCGGTATTGATGTCTACTTTGAGTTCATCCACCAGGTTGATCTGTAGTTCTGAGTAGACGACTTCGCCACAGCCAAAGTCATTGGTGAGGCGGATGGTGATTGTTTCAGTGGGCTCGGATTCCAAATCGGAAAGAGCCGTTATGGGGAAAGAAAAACTGGTCTCTCCCGGTAAAAACACGATGGAACCGGGTACATCCAGGGTGAAATCGACACCGGGTGTGGCCGTTCCCGCAATTTCAAGCTGATAGGAAATCGTATCGGATGAGGACGCGGTTAGAGAGATGGTGAGTTCATCCGGTGCATTGCCGCAGTCCTCGACCAGGTAGTCGATACCCGAATTGAAATGGACTGCTAGCTGGGGAGTTCCCCCCTTTAGTTCAGATATAAAAACGCCGGAATCGAAGAAGGCGTCACCGCGGTCGGCTATGGCGAATTTGAGGTGGTAGGTATTGCAGGGCTGCACCGCCGCCCGGGCGGTCAGGCTTTTTTTGACGCCCAGAAGGTCAGAGGTTAGCCCATCGTATTGGGTGGCGACGCCATTGTTGTTGTTGCGGTAGTACTCCCAGTTTACCAACTGATTGACGTTGTTGATCTCAACCTGTGTGCCCATGCCGTTGGGCAGGACCGCAATATTTGCCTGATTGTTAATGTTGGGGTCGCCGGTAATGCCGGGGCCGGAAACGAGGAAAGCAAAAATATCGTTGTACTCAAGGCCAACGTATTCCTGGTATTCCTCTGATCCAAAAACGTATTCAAAAGTGAGCTCATTGGTGGCGGCAAAGACATCGAGCTCGACGATACAGGCATTTTCGGAAAGAAAGTTGTTGCCGTTCAATTGAGAGAGGTAATCCAGTTCCGAATCTCCGGGGCCGTTGTTATCGCTGTCGAAAGTTCCGTTGCCGGGGTCCGTATTGGGCCCTGCCGCCCAGGCCAGGCTGCCGGTGGTGAGCAACAGGCCGCGCTCCAGGCCCAGCCCGGATGGGACATCGGACTGGAATGTACCGTAGGCGCCCGGCGGGCAGTCGATGTTGGTGATGCTGGCCGTGGTTGCCGGGGTGGAAACGAAATCGATTACCTGAGCATCGGAAATATTGGCATCGACACTGATGGGGAGGGCTGTTTCACAATCAGTAGTGCACTCCCAAAACCCTCGGAAGCCTTCAAAAGTAGCCTGTGCATCGGAAGTGAACTGCACCGTGAGGCAGCCGCTGTTGGCCTTCACCTGATAACATACGCCACCACCGCCGTCATCTTCAAAATTAAAACTGCCAATCTGGCCGATGATCGCCGCCGGGTTGGGCTGCGCATCGTCGTAAAAGACCAGCTGATCCGTGACGCCGAACATATCCTGCGGCTCGATAAAGTAATATTCCAGTGAAAAGAGAATGCAATCATGGGGTTGATCCGGGCAGATTGTAAAGGTGTGATTTTCATTGTTGGAATAGTCGCCGTCCGGGCCGCCGCTGTCGTAAAGCACACCGGAGCAGGCCGTTGATCCGCCCTCATCTATATTATTGTCGGGCTGTTTTTCTTCCACACACAGTTGGAAGGTTCCCCAATGGGGCGTGAGGGAAGAAGTGTAGTCATTGATTCGCAGGAAATAGGTGATATTGGGCGTAAGCGATTCCACATTGAGCGCTACCGCCGCCGCCCCCGGTTCTGCTGAAGCACAGGCCAGTTCGGCCAGGCCATTCACGGTGCAATCCCCCCGGTAAAGGGCAATCTGCGGGTTGGTAATGGCTGCGCTGGCGCCAAAGGGTATGCCTGTCACCGTAATGGTATAATCGAAGATGGTGTCGCTGGAAGTGAAGGCAAACCAAACATCGCGTTCTACATTGCCGCCATTGAAACAGCTGGGAATACTGCCGGCGCCTATATCGGAGGCGGTGGCGTTCACGTTGGTGAAGAACATGGAGTCCAGGCAAGCCGGGGCAGCGCCGAGATCGATCAACCCGGCACAATCGTCGTTGGCCGGCTGAGCGGAGAGGAGGGTTGACTGGCACGCCAGAAAGAAAAAAAGCGTCAGGAGCTTATTCATAGGAATAGGGCTATTTCGGGTGGAGCCGTTTATTCGCCGGCACATTCCAGCCGACAAGAGTTGAGGCAAACCCTAAAGTAGCAATTCTGGATAAAAAACCAGGGGGCTAAATGTTAAATTCATCCCCTTTATCCTATTGCTTACACTTCTCCAGGGCTTCCCGAACCGCCTTCAGCTGCAGGTAGCCGTAGTCGTTTTCCCAGGCCTGGTTGATGTAGTTGACGATGTTGGCGATCTCAAATTCGCTGAGTTGAGGGATGCCTGCCATGGGGTTCTGATAGGTTTTTCCATTGACTACTATTGCCCCTTCCATGCCATAACGGATGATGCAAGCCAGTTGGCCCTGGTTTTGGCGCACATAATCGGATTGAGCAAGAGGCGGTATATTGCCGGCAAGCCCGCTGCCGTCATCCATGTGGCAATTAGCGCAGAAGTTTTGGTACAGAATTTCGCCCTGCCGGTGAGGTTGGCTCTCACAGTTGGCGAGGATGAACGACAGAAAGAAGAGGAAAAGAATCAGGTTAAATCTCATCGAGCAGCGTTTCAATGTCTTCCATGAATTTTTTAACGGCTACACTATCCGTTCCCTGGCAGTAAGCCCGGATGTGCTTTTGGGGGTCCACCAATACAAAGCGGCCGCTGTGGTCGAATCCAGCCGGCAGGGTAGGGTCTTCGATAACCACATTAAAATAATCGTCGGCTATTTCGTAGAGGCTGTCCTTATTTCCAGTGACGAAGAACCACTTGCCGGAATCAACTCCCAGGTTGTGGGCGTATTGATGCAGGCGCCCAACGGTATCCCGTTTGGGGTCGATGGTATGGGAAAGGAGCAGCAGGTTGGTGCTATCCCGGAACCGTTCGTAAATTTTGAGCATATTTTTCGTCATGATGGGGCAAATGGTGGGACAGGAAGTGAAGAAAAAATCGGCGACATAAGCTTTGCCGGCAAAAGTGGCGTTGGTTACCAGGTTGCTATCCTGGCCAATAAAGGCGAAGTCCGGGATTTGGGCGTATACCATCTGCCCGTCTACTTCCATGCCTTTACTTAGAACAGGTAGCCGTTGTTCCGATGGTTGACAACCATAAGAAAGTAAAAAGATAAAAATTGATGCCGGAAAGAAATATTTCATTGTTGTGAAATTCCTAATAAGTTTTGGCTACATACTCATCTACCACGGGAATGAAATCAGCTTTACCGCTGTTTTCTTCTTCGAGCTGGCCAGTCTCAGCCTGTTCCACCGTAGTAATTGTAAGTATACTGGCTCCGGGTTCATACTTTCGCAGGTGCCAGATAATGCCTTCATAATCGTTGGAATGGTAAGAACCATTAAAGTGGAATTTTGATTAGCCGGTGAAAATAGTCCTTCCTTATCCTTTTACCAAAGGACTTCCGGAAAAATGAAGGCCATCGCCGCTTTTCGGGATGGCCTTATTGTTGCGCAGGGCTTTTTTCTCTGAGCGCCTTTTCTTTTCCCTGATCCGCTTTTCGGGGTTGGCGGTCAGCTGGCTGACAGGTTTCCGTTTTTTGCGGGGCTCCAGGGCCTTAGCGACCAGGCGCTGAAACTTCTTTAAAGCCGCGCCCTTGTTCAGAATTTGGGACCGGCGGTTGCCGGCGCCAACTACAAGCATGCCTTCCTTGTTGACACGCCCGGCCAGCTCTTCCTTGATCCTTTGCTTTTGCTCTTCGGAAAGAAACTGGGAGTTGTCAATATCAAAAAGAAGCTCAACTTTGGTTTCTACCTTGTTGACATGCTGCCCTCCGCTGCCCGAGCTTCGCATCGTCCTGAACCGGACTTCTTTTTCTAATACTTTGAAATCCATAATATTGTTAATTTACGCCTGTTCAACGCAACAGAGTCGAGATTAGTTCACTGTTAAACTTCGTACATTTTACATTTTTCTGAGAACCAAACCTGGTGTCTGTTGTTTATTTTCAAAAATTACTGAAAATTTAAAACTGTAGTTTTTTTTTGTAGCCTCCCTATCTAAAAGTAGAAAAAATATGTACACTAAGCGCGCCATATTATGGTTCCGGCTGGACCTCCGGCTTCACGATAATGAGGCATTGCAAGAGGCTCTGAATAGTGCGGACGAAGTCATTCCCGTTTACGTTTTCGACGAACGCATATTTTGGGGTAGAACCCACTATTTTGGCTTTCCCAAGACAGCCAAATTTCGCGCCCAATTTATCATAGAGAGTGTCAGGGAACTCAGGCAGTCGCTGAGGGAACTAGGCAGCGATCTCATTGTTCGGGTTGGAAAGCCCGAAGAAGAGGTTTTTGAAATTGCTAAAAAGGCGCGCGCCCATTGGGTTTTTTGCAACCGGGAGCGGACAGATGAAGAAGTAAAAGTGCAGGATGCGCTGGAGAAAAATCTATGGTCGATAGGGCAGGAGATGCGGTACTCTCGCGGCAAGTTGCTCTACTATACCGCCGATCTTCCTTTTCCCATTCAGCACACCCCGGATACTTTCACTCAGTTCAGAAAAGAAGTAGAGCGTTACGTTCCGGTGCGCAGCCCGTTGCCAACACCGGAAGCCCTGCCACCGATAACGGTGGCTCTGGAACCGGGAGTCGTGCCGGGCCTTCAGAATCTGGGGCACGAAGTATTTGAACCGGACCCAAGGGCCACCCTGTCCTTTCGAGGGGGCGAACGGGAAGGCCTTCGCCGCCTGCATTACTACCTTTGGGAAGGGGAACTGATCGATGACTTCAAAGAATCCCGCGACGGCCTCATCGGTGGAGATTACAGCACCAAATTGTCTCCCTGGTTGGCGCAGGGGTGCCTTTCTCCTAAAATGGCCTACTATGAACTTAGGAAATATGAGGAAAAATACGGTAAGAGCAAATTTGCCTACGAACTGTTCTACTACCTCATGCTAAGAGATTACTACCGCTTTATGGCTAAGAAATATTGCAACCAGATATTTTTTAAGTCCGGGCCGCAGAATATCGCCGGCGCAAACTGGCGGAATGACCGGGGTTTGTTGCAGCAATGGACAGAAGGGCGAACCGGTGTGCCTTTCATCGACGCCAATATGCGGGAGATCAGCCAGACGGGGTATATGTCCAGCCGGGGCCGCCAAAATGTGGCCAGCTTTCTGATAAATGACCTGGGAGTGAACTGGCAAATGGGGGCGGAATATTTTGAATCGGTACTGATCGACTACGACGTAGCCAGCAATTGGGGCAACTGGAACTTCATAGCCGGGGTGGGAAGCGGCGCCAGGGACGCCCGCTATTTGAACATCATATCTCAAGCGAAAACCTATGACCCTAAAGGCGAATACGTGAAATTGTGGCTTCCCGAACTGAAAGGCCTGCCCCCCGAAAAAATCCATCAGCCGGACCAGCTCTCTTTTTCTGAACAGGAGGAACTACATCTCCGTATCGGCGATGATTACCCCCGGGCAATGGTCAGTACAGATAAGTGGAGGGGGTGAGGCCCGAGGGGGTTGCCTTTCCAGCGTAAGGCAAAAGGCGAAAACAAGAAGGCAGTACTTAGGGGCCGGCCAGAATGCTTGCATCGTTTCTGTCCAATCCCTCACTTAATATCACTAACTACCTGCAACAGCTCTTTTACCCTCCTGGCCTTGATTTTGGCATTTTCCAGATTCTCATCCACAATAGTAACGTGGCCCATTTTTCTGAAAGGTTTGGTATCTGCTTTCCCATAAAGGTGGACATGAACCCCTTCGATAGCGAGGCAATCTTCCAGCCCCTGGTAGACGGCAGGGCCGGTATGCCCTTCGGCGCCCAATAGGTTAACCATTACCGAGGGAGCTTTCATACGGGTGCTGCCCAGCGGGAAGTTGAGCACAGCGCGCAGGTGTTGTTCAAACTGGGACGTATAGCAACTGTCGATGGTGTGGTGGCCGCTGTTGTGTGTCCGGGGCGCTACCTCGTTGACCAGTAGCTGCCCTTTTTTATCCAGGAAGAGTTCCACTGCCAACAAGCCGCAAATATCGTAAGCGGCGGCCACTTCAGTAGCCAGTTTCCTGGCGGCTGCTTCCAGCTCAGCCGGAATAGCTGCCGGGCAGAAGAGGAATTCAACGAGATTGGCTTCAGGATTGAACTCCATCTCCACCGCCGGGAAGGCTTTGGCCTCTCCTCGGGCATTGCGGGCAACAATTACGGCGAGCTCTTTGTCGATCTCGACTTGCTTTTCGATCAGGCAAGCGCCGGGCAGCAAGTCTTTCAGGCTGTTTGCATCGCGAATAATGCTGACCCCCCGGCCGTCATAACCTGCCGTTCGAGACTTTTGGACAAAAGGGAAGGTGGCCGTTCCTTGCTCAATGGCCATCCTCACGGCCTGCTCATTTTCGAACAACTGAAAAGGCGCCGTGGGAATGCCTTTTTCCTGATAGAATAGCTTCTGAGCGCCTTTATCCTTGATAATATCCAGTTTCCCCGGGGAGGGGTGTATCGTTACTCCTTCTTTTTCCAGTTGGTGAAGCGCATCCGTATTGACGTGCTCGATTTCGATAGTCAGGACATCGAGATGCCGGCCGAACTGATAGACGTCGTCGAAATCTTTGAAATTACCTTCGGTGAAATAGGGAGTCACCCGGCCAGCCGGAAAGCTTTTGCTGCTATCCAGGATATATAGCGGCAGGTGCCAGTTGCCGGCTGCCAGGGCAAGCATTTTGCCCAACTGGCCGCCGCCGAGTACGCCGAGTTTGAAATGGGGGTCCAGGGGGGAAGTTCCGGGCTTCATGATGATCTGTTTAATTCTTTTTAAAAATGGCTGCAAAGCTAGTGAAAAAGTTTGCAGGCTTAAAACGGGATGTCTATTTTCACAGCGCACCAAAGGAGCGATCATGAAAAGTATACTCATAAAAGGAGCGCACATTGTAAACCGGGGGAAGATAACAGCCGGGGATGTGCTGATAAAAGGAGGCCGGATCGAGCGCATTGATCCGGTGATAAACACCGGGGCAGGCCTGGAGATCAACGCCGAAGGCAAGTATCTCATTCCGGGGATTATCGATGACCAGGTGCACTTCCGGGAGCCGGGGCTTACCCATAAGGCCAATTTGTATTCAGAGCCCAGGGCGGCCGTCGCCGGAGGAACCACTTCCTTCATGGAAATGCCCAATACGAAACCGCCGGCACTTACTCAGGAGTTGCTGCAGCAGAAGTACGACATCGCCGCTAAAAACTCACTGGCCAATTACTCCTTTTTTATGGGCGCCTCCAACGACAACCTTGAGGAAGTGCTGAAAACGGACGCCCGGATGGTGTGCGGTATCAAGGTGTTTATGGGCTCCAGCACCGGTAATATGCTGGTCGATGATGAGGCTACGCTGGAGGGGCTGTTTTCTAAAGTGCCTGTGCTAATTGCCACCCACTGCGAAGACGAAGCTACGGTGCGCGCCAATGAACGGGCCTACCGGGAAAAATACGGGGAAGATATACCAGTGAAGTACCACCCGGAGATCAGAAGTGTAGAGGGCTGTTATAAATCCTCTTCCCTGGCCGTGGAGCTGGCCCGGCGTTACGATACCCGCCTGCATATCCTGCACATCTCTACAGCAAAAGAACTGGAGCTTTTCCGCAATGACATTCCACTCGAACAAAAGCGGATCACCGCCGAGGTTTGCGTACACCACCTGTATTTCAATAGCAATGATTACGCCTCCCTGGGCACTCAGATCAAATGTAACCCGGCGATCAAATCGGCGGAACATCAGGCCGCTCTCTTTCCCGCCCTACTGGACAACCGCCTGGATATCATTGCCACCGACCACGCACCTCACACCTGGGAGGAGAAGCAAAATAGTTACTTCCAGGCGCCTTCCGGGGTGCCGTTGGTGCAGCACAGCCTGAATGTGATGCTGGAGTTTTACCACCAGGGAAAGATCAGTTTGGAGCGCATTGTAGAAAAAATGTGCCATGCGCCGGCTACTTGTTTTCGGATTGACAATAGGGGCTTTATCGATGAAGGGTATTGGGCGGACCTCGTTTTAGTGGATATTGATGCCAACTGGCAGGTGAGTAAGGATACCATTTACTACAAGTGCGGGTGGTCGCCCTTTGAAGGGCATACGTTCCGGGGGCGGGTAAGCAGCACCCTTGTCAGCGGGCATCTGGCGTACCATGAGGGCCGCTTCTACGAAGATAAAAAAGGGGAGAGGTTGGCCTTTTTTGATTAATCGGCACGGAGAGAACTGCGGCTAAATCTTTTCTTTAACTTCCGGTCAACCAACGTCAATAGAATATATCCGAAAGAAAGAGACAGCAGGATACTCATCGCTTGCATGGGCAGGCTGGTGAGGGTATCTACAAACCCCTGGATTTGCGGGTTCGGATTGCTGCTGCCGGGGCCGGCCGTTTCGACTACATTGAAAACCAGGGCGAAGTAAGCCAGCAGAAAAACGCCGGCCAGGGCGCCGAGGGCTTTCTGCCAGAACGGGCTGACGAGGGGCCTGATGTTCAGTTTGCGGTAGAGGTTGGGGAGGCGGTCCATCACATTGCGGGTAAAACGCATGGAGGGTTGCTCCGGTTCTTCCAGCCGGAGATGTTGGTGTAGTTTGTGGCGTTGCGCCCATTCCCGTCTGAAGGCTGGGTCTTCCGCCAGTAATTTTTCCACCCGGGCGGCTTCTTCCGGAGCGCATTGCCCGTCGATGTATTTCCAAAGTAATTCGCTGTGGTTCATAATAAATCCTGTATTTCTGCTTCCAGTTGATTTGATAAGGCTTCTTTCAGCGCCTCCCTCAGGCGGTGCAGTTTGGTCTTGGCGTTGCTCAGGCTCAACCCCAGTATTTCTGCGGCTTCCTTTACCGGTACTTCCTGCAGGTAGAATAAAGAAACCAGGGCGGCGTCGGCCGGCTTGAGCCGGCTGATAGCTGCGTTAAGCTGGCTGCTAAGGTCCTGCTGATAGAGCTCGTCCGCCGGATTCCCGCTTCCCGTATCGGCTACCTGGATGAACGATTCATCATCATCGATGGATGAGATGGGCAACTTTTTGCGCCTGGCCCGGTCCAGCGCCGTCCGGTAAGTGATTGTATACAACCAGGTGCTGAATTTCGATTTCCGCTCAAACGAACCCAGCATCCGGTACACTTTAATGAAGGTATCCTGGGCAGCTTCTTCGGCATCTTCTCTGGATTTCAGCACCTTCATCGAAATAGTGAATACATAGTCCTGATAGCGCTCCACCAACTGCTGAAAAGCAGCCTGGCTGCCCTTGAGGCAGGATTCCACCAGTGTAATGTCTTCATCCATTTGACGGTTGCTTGCTTTTTACAGGCTTTTCGCGGTGGTGGCTTTAGGGAACCCAAGCTGCCGCGAAAAGTCTGTTACCTATGACGGCTAAAGTGCAGAGGTAGGTTACACCTGTGTTGCCCAATTTACGAAATACCTGCCAAACGGGCCTACCTGCCGGGTTTTCATGAGTGTCCGGATGCTGCCAACCCGACAGCATGTTCCGAAGACGAAAGCTAAAAAAAATCGTAACTATTGAGCAGTTAGCTTTTGGCGGTTAGCGGTTAGCAAATGTCTGCCCTTAAGGTTATTAGCTTAAGTTTATATCCCATTTTTATGGGCATCGGGCGCCAATGGCCAACAGCTAAGCGCCAATTGAATAGTTACAAAAAATCTTCCTTTTTGTAACCTGCCCTCATCTACCACTCGTCCTAGCCACTGAACGAACAAATTAACCATCAGAAAAAACAAAGATCATGTCAGGCATAGAAGTATTAATCCCGATCCTTGCCGTCGCCGGTTTCTGGGGCGCCATCATACTCTTCGTGTATATGTTCTTCTCTTCCCGCCACCGGGAGCGCATGGCCCTGATCGACAACCGGGTGGATGCGAAAATCTTTTCACAGGAGAGCAACCGGGAGGATTCGCTTAAACTAGGTATTGTAGCCATTATGGCCGGCATTGGTGTTTTCATTGCTTATCTGCTCGATAAATCCGGCCTGCCGGGGGTAGTGGCTTACTTTACGGTCATCCTGATGTTCAGCGGGGCAGGGCTGGTTGGGTTTTACTACCTGATCAAGAACAAGGAAGAAAAGCAGGATGAAGTTTAACTTACGAACAAAAAATCCATTTGATGCAAAGGGAGCTCGCACCGGTTTATTTCGGGCGGGCTCCTGTTTTTTTTTGCAAATCCAAATTTCAGCAGGAGAAAGTACGTATATTTCATTTTGGGGCTTCCTAAAGCCTGGCCAATAGCCCATACACCGCAATAGCCGTAGCCATTGCCACATTCATGGAAGTATTCACCCCATACATGGGGATGTGAATGCTGGTTTGGCAGAGTGCCAGCAGTTCTTCAGAGACGCCGTCCTTTTCATTGCCGATGACCAGTATGCAGGGGCCCTGCGGTTCGTACTCGGTGTAGGGAATGCTGTGTTCAGTGATTTCCAGCGCCACCAGGGTTTGCTGCCGGGCCAGTGTATGGGCGTCCTGGATGTTCAGGGTACTGTGCGGCACGTAGGCCAGGGCCGAACGCGACACGCGCCGAATGATCTTGCTGTCAAATAAATCCGGCTTCCCCAGTGCCCAGATGTGCTGCAGGCGGGCCGCATCTGCCAGCCGGAACATGGCGCCCAGATTGCGGGTGTCTTCCACATGGTCGAGCAGCAGGCTGAGGGGAAACCGGTTCTCCCGGATATCTTTGAGGTATAGCTCCATATCATCTGGGCGCTCGTCCCGGAAGGCCAATTGCTTTTCTTTCATAGGGCTAAGATAAGCATACCGAAATAGTAACAGCAAACTGCCTGCTCCTAAAAAGCCAGGAGCAGGCAGTACAATCAAATGCGATGAATTAGCCTTTATAATATGCCAATTTTTTTCCGGAAAATCAACCCCCCTTTAGAAATTAGGACATTTTACTGAACTCCTCCATTGGGCGGGATGCGTATAACTGAACGACAATTCAAAAGCCCCCCGCGAATTGTTGGCCGAGGCTAGCAAGGAGGTTGTAATATCGTAGCTGATCCCGAAGTTCCAGCGTTCCATTTCCAGGATAGCGGTGGCTACCACAGCATCCATCGTTACGCCGCTTTCCAGTTGGTTAGAAAGGTGGGCCCATACGCCTGCCCGGATCGCCACTTCTTTCCACTCCCGGTTGGTGTACCTGAAATTGCCGCCGGCGGTGGTGCTGAAATACGTGTTTTGCCCCATTACCGCTACTGCAGGCAAAAGGCTCAGCTCCCGGGTAAAGGGGATTTCGCCGCCGGCGTGGGCGGTCCAGCGGGTACTCAGGTTATCTTCGCTGCCTTCCAGAAAAGAGACATTAGGGCTGTTGAGGTGGTGTAGCGCCCCTCCGGCGTACAGGCTCAGGTGGTCGTCGAAGAGTATGTACCAAAGCAAGCCGGCATTGAAGTCGAGATACAGGCCGGTTGTTTGTTTGTCAAAGTTTTCACCGGAGGGGGTACTGGTGTCAATGAAGCCCTCATCGGTATTAAATTGCTCACTAAACCAAAGTTTTTGCCAGTTGAGGCCGTGCTGCCCGAATCCCAGCTGAGCGCCGGCGACAAGGTATTGGTCATACATAGAATAACGGCTGCCTCCCAGTTGCTTCATAAAAGAAGCGCCGAGGTTGGCCTTGGTGCGGTGGAACTGCGAAATGCCGACGTCGTCGCGAAGCACGCTGAAGCCAAATCCAAAGTAGTCTTGCTGCTGTACCCGCTGCCGCATGTCAAAACTGGCGGCGATTGTCCGGAAGGGGTGGCTGGCCAGGATACTGGAATACAGCTCCCGGTAATTGGCTACCACCCGGAACTTACCTTCGTATACTCCTATCATAGCCGGATTGAGCTCCGTAGGGGCGGCGTAAAATTGAGAAAAACGGGGGTCCTGCGCCTGGGCTTCCCGGGGAGTGGACAGGAAGCAGCACAAACAGAAGCCTACAAAAAGGGTAATATTTGAACGCATAGTCAATCGGTTTAAGTCATTTAGAAAAGAACAAACCGGGAAACTGCGGGGGTAGTATTGCGTTTTGCAGTTTCCCGGTTTTGCTTTTTACATTTTACCGGATCAGGGTGGTTTGCCCGCGGAAGGCTTCTTCCATTCCGTCTTCGTATTCTACGACCAGGTACCAGATGTAGACTCCTCCGTTGGCCGGTTGTCCGCGGAAAGAGCCGTCCCATCCTATCGTTTCAGAATTGATGGGGAAGTCTACTTCCTGATAAAGCAGTTCCCCCCAGCGGTCGAAGACCTGGAATCGTTTGACCACCGTGCCATTCTTGCCATGTACGCGAAGGATATCATTGGTATTATCACCGTTAGGTGTGAAACCGGTAGGTACGGCAACCACTCTTTCCTTTTCTACATAGACATAGAATTTATGGGTGTATTCACAGCCATTTTCATCGATGCCATACAGCTCATACAGGATGGATGTTTCCGGAAAGGCCCGGGTAGTTGGGCACTCCGTGCATTCCAGGGTTCCATCATAGGGCGCCATCCAAATGTATTCCGGCATTCCCGCTGCATTTTGGTTCTCGCCGGTGAGCACCAGCGTATCGCCCAGCGCAATGGTGTAGTCATCTGCTCCGGTGGTAACGATAAAGGGAGCGGGGTCCGTCAATTCAATCGGCCCGGAATAGGTACATCCATTCGCATCGCGAATACGCACCCGGTAATCATCGGCTTTCAGGCCGATCATCATACTGGATCCGCTGAAGAAGTCTCCGTCCAGGCTATACCGATAGGGAGGCACGCCACCCGTTGTATTTATGGCGATGGATCCATCCTGGAAACCAAAGCAGGTGGGGTCTTTTTTACTCAGGCTGGCCTGCAGGGCTTCCGGCTGCTCGATGCGCGTCGATATTTCCATTTCGCACCCGGTGCGGTCCGTGACGGTCAGCGTATACTCCCCGGCAGCGAGATTATTGAGAGAAGCATTGGTGTTGCCGTCGGACCACAGGAAGGAATAACCGGGGACGCCGCCTTTTACGCCAATCTGGATGCTGCCCTCTTTGTCGCCAAAGCAGAGGTTGTCTTCCTGCTCAAAGTTGACCTCCAGCAGTTCCGGTTGAGCTACGATGCCCACGGCAGTAGAGAAACACCCCTTGTCATCGGTGACGGTTACGCTATATTGCCCGGCGCCAAGGCCCTGGGCCGCTGCCGTTTGCTGCCCGTCGCTCCACAGGTAAGTATAGGGAGGAAATTCGCCGAGCAGGTTATTCACGGCAATGGAGCCGTCCTGGTTACCAAAACAACTGACGCTGTCTGGGGTGAGGTCAAAAGTTAGCAGGCTGGGCTGCGGCAACAATTTCGTGCGGGTAGCGGTGCAGCCGCGGCTGTCAGTAGCCGTTACCGAATAGGTAATGCCGCCCATGAGGTTGTTGGCGGTGGGGCCGGTAGCCCCATTGCTCCAGACGAAGGAATAGTCTTCCAATACAGAACCGGCGCCGCCGGAGATATCATTGACCCCCAGCCGGCCATTGGCATAACCATTGCAGGAAGGCGGTTCTGGAATAACCAGGAAAGTGAGTTGTTCGAGGTCTCGCGGTGTAGTTGTGTTTACTGCTTCGCAGCCGTTGCCGTCGGTGACGGTGACGGTGTAGGGAATGGAGTCCAGCCCGACGGCAGTGGCGGTGGTTTGTCCATCGCTCCAGAGGTATGTATAAGTGGCGCCGGCGCCTCCACTACCGGTAACGGTCAGTTCATTATCGCTTTGGCCGAAACAACCCTGGCGGGTTTGGCTGACCGCAGCGGCTACACCAACTGCCGGTTCGCCTATCGTTGTGGAAGTTTCCAGTGTACATCCGTTGGCGTCCGTAATGGTTAAGGTGTAGGTGTTGGCGGCCAGCCCTTCGGCCATGGCGGCAGATTGTCCATCCTGCCAGGCGTAGGTATAGGGGGCGACGCCCCCGTTTACCAAGGCTGATGCAATTCCGTCATTGAACCCTTTACAGGAAGCATCCTGGTTGGTAAAGGCAGCTGACAGGGGCTGTGGTTCAGGAACGGTTGCCTGAGCGCTGATCTGGCAGCCATTTCCATCGGTGACAACGACGGTATAGGTATCGGCGGCCAGTAAGGATGCCGACTGGCTGATCTGCGCCAGGTTGTCATTCCATTGATAACTATAATTGCCATCGCCACCGGAGATATAAATGCTGGCTCTTCCCGTTTCTCCGCCGTTGCAAAGCACCGGGCGAATGCTGACGGAATCAATAACCAGGGAGGCGGGAGCTGCTATGTCGGTGCAGCCCGTTATCTGGCATCCATTGGCGTCGGTTACAGTTATACAATAGGAGCCGGCGGCCTGGTTGGACAGGGCGCTATTGGTGTTTCCGGAATCCCAGGAGTAATTGAGGTTGCCGTTTCCGCCGCTGGCTATGGCCTGAGCCGAGCCATCTGCAATGCCGGCGCAGGTGGCGTCCGTTACATTGAATTCCAATTCCAGAGCAGGAGGCTCATTTAGGGTTTCACTGGCCAGGGCCGTACATCCCTCGGCATCCATAACCATTACCTCATAAGTGCCGGCCGGAAGCCCGCCGGCAGTTGGCGTATTGACGACAGGCGACGTATTCCAGCTGTAGGAAAAGGCGCCATTCCCCCCTTGTGCCGAGGCCTGCAATTCACCGGTAGAGGCGCCATTGCAATCGATCAGCCGGCTGACCTGAATGCCGACGCTGATGCTGTCCGGTTCGCTGATGTTGAACAAAACGGTATCCCGGCAACCCGCGGCATCAATGGCGACCACCTCGTAATTGCCGCCGGCAAGGCCGGTAAACAGGCCGTTATTACCCGCCGGGTTGCCGTTGAGCAGGTACTGCACCGCGCTGGTGGCGCCGTTGGCCTGCAAACCGGCTGAACCATCGGCGACCCCATAACAGGAGGCGCCCACCGGAGCATCTAGCAAGGATGCGGAAAGCGTACAGGCATCAGATGTACAGGTGGAGCTTCCCACGTTCACCGAACATCCCTGGTTATTGCCGGTAAATACCCGAACTTCCAGGACTACTTCATCGCCGAAAGAAAGATTGTTGGCGGTGTAGGTGGTTTGAGGCCCCGGCCCTTGCCAGCCGGAGGGCGTACCGTTGAGAATGGCGTTGAACTCGTATTGGGTGAAGTTGCCAACCGGCTGCCAGCTAAAAGTGAGGGAACCATCGATATTTTGCTCACAATTGACCACCGGAGCAGGAATGTCATTCACCACCTCTACCGTGATCATATCCGAATAGGAGCAACCGTAGGAGTCGGTTGTATTGGCCGTATAAGTCGTCGTGGAAGCAGGGGTGGCGACCGGCGCCGGGCAGTCGTTGCAACTCAGGCCCGCGCCCGTCCAGGTATACTGAACCTCGTTGGTAGAATTGAAGGTGATCGACCAGGAGAAAAATTCACCCACATCATTCGGCGCAATGCGGTCGGAGGCTATGAGCTTCCAATCGCCATTGATCGTGGCGCCGGTTAGGTTGTTCCAGTTTCCTTCCGGCTGGAAATCTCCGGTGAAGGGCCCGGTACCGCTGGTAATGGGGGTAGCGGCGGCGGGTGTAAAACAAGTATTGGTGTAGTTGTCCGACCCTCCACCGTTGCCCGTGCTCAATTCAAGCACCTGGCCGCTGGGAGCTTCCAGAGAAATGTCGAGGTCGTCATTCCAGTTGGTTTCTATATTGATACAGACCGAGGCAACCTGGGTTAAGGGATCGGCCAATGTAGCGGGGGAGATGCTATTGACCGCAATAACCGATTCGAAGGGATTAGCTGGAGGATAAGTACCATTGCCGAAGGGCTCCTGGGGGATGGCTTCAAAAGTGATGGCCGTTTCGGTAGGCGTATCGGTAGAAACATCTAAAGTTACCGGCTCTCCCTCGCAGATAATCGTATCGGGAAGCGGGTTAAGGTTTTCCGTACAGCTGTAACAGTTCGGATGGGAAAAGGGCAGCACGGTAACCGCCACGGATGTATCGTGGACGCAACCGTAATCATCGGTTACCGTAAAATTGTAGCTGGCTGTGCCTGCATTCTGCGGAGAAGCCATAATGCTGAGAGAATCAGCGCTGTATTCAAAAATGGAAGGCGTGTTTTTCCATTCGAAGTCTACAATCTGGGGCTGATACGTTTCCAGGGCGGGATACAGGCTGGGGTCGAAATCGATGCTCCATTCAAAAATCCAGCCATTGTCGCTGGCCCAGCGGTCGGTTACGATAATGGTCCACTCCCCATTGAGCGGGCAACCCAGAAGCGCATTCAGCCCCTGGAAGGACTCGTAATCTCCCGGTGGCAGCGTATATTCAACGGGCCCTCCCGGATCGTTGGCTTGAGCATACTCCGTCCAGGTACCATTGGTGGAAGTAGGCGTCCAGCAATAATCGTACCCTACTCCCTGGCCGGGAGGGTCGGGGGTATTGAAATCATCGGCTTCGAAAGGTTCGCCCAGGTGGATTTCGTTGGTGATGAATTCCTGGTTCTGGAGAACAAGGCGGGTGCCATTGGGGCATTCCAGTTCTACATCCAGGTCGTACATCCAGGAGTGTTCCATGTTGACGCAGATTCCAAGCAGCTGGGTAATGTCCGCCAGGGTCTGGCCCGGAGAGAAATTACTGAAACTGATGCTGGTTTCGTAGGAATCGTTGGTGCCATCCGGTAGGTCCAGAGAATCGGAAAGTACTCCGGATGTCTGAAAGCTCCCTTCAGTGGTCATGACAGATATCACGCTGTTGGCGTCGAGCGAGTCCAGAGAAGCACTGAGAGAAATGGTGTCTCCGACGCAAATTTCGTCGGGCAGGTTGCCGGTGGAAAAGTCCGGATAGGTAGCCACCCGTATGCGTTGGTTCAGGAAGTTGAGGTTGGTGCAATTGCGCTGGTCTTTAATGGTTAATTGCACGATATAGCCTCCCGGTTCATCATAAATATGAGAAACGTCGGGCCCGACAGCCATCGTACCGTCCCCGAAATCCCAGGTGAATTCGGACGTAAAGTCAGAATGCTGATAGTCAATCCCATTTTGCGGGTAAATGCCCTTTCCGCTAAAAGAGGCCCGGTCTCCAGGGCAAAGGTTGATCCAGCCTGTATCCGCCGGCATGACAGCTGGGTCGGAAGCCGCCAGGTCGACAAAGATATTCTGGCAAGGCATATCGCAAAGGATGTCGGCGCTCCATCCATCGCCCTGATTCGAAGCGTTGGAGTTAAAGGTAACCGTAAGACAGCCCGATGGATTGGCGGCAGTTGCCTGCACCCTGAACGTCTGCGCCGGATAGAAATCGGGAGCGTAGCAGACCATAGGGGTTCCGCTGGCATCGGTTGCGTCGTAGAAGCACAGCGCGTCTAAGGAATCGATATCCACCCCCGAAAAGTTCAGTTGGATATAAGTGCCGGGGGCGTCGGGGCAGATCGTAATGGTAGCGTTTTCATTAGCGGAATAGCCGGCGCTATTGCCTCCGCTGTCAACAAAAAGCCCGCCACATGCGTTGACCGAGCTTTGACTTCCCATTATTACAGTTTGAGAAACAGCCGGGATTGCTGTAATAAGAATGATAGTTGCCACAATTGGCCACATGATCCTGGTAGAGATACTCATGAACAATAATTTGCATGGTTTGACAATAGCTTCTGGAATCGTGATTTGTTATTTAGCAAACGGCGAGGGCTCTCCTGCAGATCAGAAACAAAGATTAAAACAGCAATGCCGATATAAACGGGAGCACTGCCTTTCATCGCCACAGGATAGAATCAGAGGAGAAAAGATAGTTGAAAAAGATAACTGGGTAGCTTTACAGTGGATATCTTTAGTTTCCTTAACCTTGGGCGAAATGAGGATACCACTATTTATTTGAAAGGATGTTTTACAGGTCAAAACAAAGTTAGAAAAAAAACTTACAAAATCTGTATAAATATTCTTCATAATATTTGTTAAGCTTTTGAGTTCTTTCTTTGCAAAAATATTTTATTCGATCAAAACTACTCAGTAACTACTGTTAAATTAACTTCTGATTCCCGACAAATATTTGGCAAGTAGGGCGGGAGGGGTGAAGGTATGGCTTTTAAGCGACGCGCTATCAATAACTGCCGGTTTTCTAGGAGTTTTGGTGTCCCGTATAAATTTGTAGATTTGCCAAGGGCTATTAAAGTGATCAAAAAATAATTTTCATGAATATTCTCGATGGAAGGAAATTGGCCAAAGCTATTCGGGCAGAGTTGGCGGAAGAAGTCAAAGGAATCCGGGCTAACGGAGGGCGTGCGCCCCATCTGGCCGCCATTTTGGTAGGGGAAGACCCCGCCAGCCAGGTTTATGTACGCAATAAAGTTCGGTCATGCGAGCAGGTAGGGTTTCAGTCTACCTTGATCCGGCGGCCGGCGGATATCAGTGAGGCGGAATTATTGGCGGCGGTCGATCAACTTAACCGGGACGATGCAGTAGACGGGTTCATCGTCCAATTGCCGCTGCCTGGCCATATCAACGAAGAAAAAGTAACCCTGGCCATCAAACCGGAGAAAGACGTCGATGGTTTTCATCCGGTTAATTTCGGGCGGATGGCGCAAGGGCTGCCCTGCTATCTTCCGGCTACTCCCGCCGGCATCCTGGAAATGATGCGCCGCTATGAGATTCAGACGGAAGGAAAGGAGGTAGTGGTTATCGGCCGCAGCAATATCGTCGGTACGCCGATCAGCATACTGCTTTCCCGCAAAGCGTACCCGGGCAACGCCACGGTAACGATCTGCCACAGCCGGACCCAAAGCCTGGAGGAGCATCTGCGCCGCGCCGATATCGTTGTGGCGGCTATCGGAATTCCGGAATTCGTAACCGGAGATATGGTGAAAGAGGGGGTAGTAGTCATCGATGTAGGCATCAACCGGGTAGAGGCGCCCGAAACAGAAAAAGGCTACCGCTTGTGCGGAGATGTGGATTTTGATTCGGTGAGTCCCAAAGCGAGCCTCATTACTCCGGTGCCGGGAGGTGTCGGCCAATTGACAGTTGTATCTCTTTTGATCAATACCCTTAAGGCCGCAAAGGGTGAAGTTTACGTTTAAAGTGAGGCCCACTCCCACAACAACTATTTATTCTAATGAATTGTATAGAAGGTACGGTACAGATTACCCGGCAGATTGGCCAGTTACTGAAGCTCGTTCATCCGCAGTCGTATTCAACGCCACTGGAAGTATTTAGCGGATCAACGCTTGGACAGCATTTTCGCCATATTTTTGATTTTTATGATTGCCTGCTTCGGGGAACTTCAGCAGGCATCGTCGATTATGCTTCCCGGAAGCGGAATGAACGGATGGAAAAAGACCCCCGCTATGCTGAACAGGCCTATAAACAGCTGGAAGAAGCCTGTAAAGAGCTTCGCGAGGATCGGCCCCTGATGGTGTGCGCAGATTTTTCTTCCCTCCTGACGGACGGACGGCCCATGGTGGGCTCTACCGTCGGCCGCGAACTCATGTTTGCCTACGACCATGCTATACACCATCTTGCGCTCGTTAAAATAGGCTTGAAAGAAGCGATGCCAGACGTTGAGGTCGATGAGCATTTAGGCGTAGCGCCTTCTACCTCCAAATACCGCAACGGAGCGGTGCACCCAACCTCCAAACTAAAGATTTGACTCAACCCTGCTGGGCTGTTAATCACACTCATAAAACTGGCATATGGACTACTACTGCTTTGATATTAAAGTGGCTAAACCCCTCACGGAAATTGCCCTTGCCTTTCTCAGTGAACTGCCCTTCGAGAGCTTTGAGGAGTTCGATGAAGGCCTGCGCGCCTATTTGCCCAGGGACAATAAAACGGAGAACGTAGAAAGCGAGTTGGCCAATATTGCCGCCCAGTTATCCTTTAGTTATGAGCGCAGGCTGATCCCCGCCCAGAACTGGAATGAGCTGTGGGAAGCTAACTTTTCTCCCATTCGCGTTGGCGATCTTTGTGGTGTGCGCGCTCATTTTCACCCGCGCATGGACGGCGTTCAGTACGAGATTGTCATTAACCCGCGCATGGCCTTCGGCACCGGCCACCATGCAACTACCTTCATGATGATGGAAAGGATGGCCCGGGAAAAATTTGAGGGGCTTCAGGTTTTGGATTATGGATGTGGTACCGGTATTCTGGCCATTCTGGCGGATAAAATGGGCGCGGCCCTCATCGACGCCGTTGATATTGAACAAGCCTCTTATGAAAACACCCTTGATAATGCGCAGGCGAATCATGCTACTCATATCCGGGCTTATCATGGTACGCTGGCCGATATCGAGGCTACCGGTTATGGCTATATTCTCGCAAATATTAACAGAAACGTAATATTAAACTCGCTCAAGTCGTTATATGCAAAACTCGCTCCCGGGGGGGTGCTTCTGGTGTCTGGTATATTAACTGCCGATGAGAGCCTGGTGCTGGGCCGCGCGGCTGAGGTGAAGCTAAAGTTTACCGATAAGGCCCAGCGGGGAGAGTGGAGTTGCATTCGTTTTGTTCGTTAGTATTATCAACTACATCATGAAAAAGGTTTACCTCTTATTACCTGTCCTTTTATTTCTTACCCTTTCATTATCCGGCCAGCGGCTGGAACGTTTTTCGGACGACTATGCCGAATTTATGCGTCAGTTGGAGGAGTATATGACCGCCAGCAAACGGCAGGCGCTGGAAGATGCTTACAAAGAGTTCGCCCAGGTGTTCAGCAGTGGGATGTTCAGCGAGGAAGAAACCAGGCAAATCCTGAAGACCGGCAATGCCATGCTGGCCCAGCGCATGCTTGCGAGCCCTTACTTTGAGAACTATCTCAATGCGCTGTCCCTGATCAAAAAGTCCAGTGATCCGGAACGGCACTTCCGGGAATGGCACGAGGTTCTGGATCAGATACTGGCTAACATTCAGAACCGCCACCTCAAACCATTCGATGAATTTGTTGAATTTTCCAGGCTCTTCTTCGAACGGCAGGCCCTTCGTTATTCCGATTCAGGAGGAACCTCCTGGTATGCCCTGGCGGATGATTATCAGTTTCGGTATGAAGAAAATGAAGGCGCTGTCTATTTTGAAAAGCTGGACCTGATGGCGAACCGCCGGACTGACTCCATCTTTATCTATAATACCTCCGGTTATTTTTTGCCCAACGAGCGCATGTGGAAAGGCCAGGGCGGGCGGGTAACCTGGGAGCGGCACGGGCTCGGCCCCGAGGTATACGCTGAGCTGGGTGCGTATGAGTTTGAAGCGATAAAAAGTTTGTACGAGGCCAAAGACGTACAAATGCACTATCCGGTCTTCTTTGGGGAAGGGCGCCTGATCAAGGGCTCTTTCAGCGACAAACTGGTGGCCAGCAACGACGCCACCGAGGGATCTTTCCCCCGCTTTGAATCAGAAAACAGGGTGCTGGAGATCAATAATATTGGTGAGGGGATTCATTTCGTAGGCGGATTCCGGCTGAATGGCAAAACGGTGTACGGCTTTGGAAACCAAGACCGGCCGGCCACCATTCTTATCGAGGATAAAGATACGAAAGCTTCTTTCTTCGGCGCATCGGAGTTGTTTACGATCCGGCGCGAAGACCTGATCGCCGGGCAGGGCGTGGAGGGAGTGCTCCACTTTGGCCAGGACTCGATCTACCATCCTTCCATTAACCTCCGGTATGATATTGCCAACCGGGAAATGGCCCTGTCCCGCGGAGACCGCGCCAGCGACCGCAATCCTTTTTTCAGCTCCTTGCACAAGATTAATATCCACGCGGACAATATCATCGCTTATCTCAACCAGGACTCCATCGCTATTGGGCGGGAAAAAATTCCGATCCACCGCAAGCCGGTCGTGGAATTTGAATCATTCAACTACTTCACGGATAAGGATTACCAGCAACTTCAAAATATTGCTACCGTCAATCCGATCGCGGTGCTGAAGGTGATGAAAGATAACGAAGGTAAGAACGACTTGCCGGCGAATGAGGTCGCACAAAAGATCAATCCCAGGTTTTCCATAGAAAACATCAAAGGCCTGCTGTACGATATGGTGGCCAGGGGGTTTATCAACTACGACAGCGATAAGGAAATGGTGGAGGTTAAAGACAAAGTTACCCTCTACGCCGATGCGCATCGCAAGAAGACCGATTATGATGTGCTCAAGATCAAATCGGAAACGGATAGCACCAACGCCATCATGAACCTAAGGGATAACAGCATCGATATCCGGGGAGTAGATTTTGTGGAGTTCAGCGAAAGACAACGGGTGGCCATCATTCCGTTCGGCAAGCAGATAACCATGCTGCCCAAAAGAGATATTGATTTTGACGGCAAGGTATTTGCCGGCTTTTCCACCCTGGAGGGCAAGGATTTTCACTTCAAGTATGACGAATTTCAGTTCAACCTGGACTCCATACGGTTTTTTGACTTCTTCATTCCTACCGGCAAAATCAATGACGGCCGGCCAGAGGCGCTGTCCATCGGCTCCCGCATCGAACACATGACGGGAGTCCTGCTGATCGATGCGCCATCCAATAAATCCGGGAAAGATGATATTCCGCTCTTTCCGTCGCTGCAAAGCAAAGACAACTCTTTTGTGTTTTACGACTATCAAAAGACACAAAATGGGGTTTATACACGGGACTCTTTTTACTTCCAGCTGACTCCCTTCAGCTTCAACCACCTCGATTTTTTTACTAAAGAAGATATCCTGTTTGACGGCACGCTCTTTTCCGCCGATATTTTCCCGCCCTTTGACGAGACGGTGAGCCTGCAGGTTGATACCTCCCTTGGTTTTATCACCAACACCCCGGCGGAAGGCTACCCGGCTTACCAGGAAAAAGGGAATTACGATGGGGAAATCAGCCTGAGCAATGTGGGCTTGCTGGCAAAGGGCAATGTAAAATACCTGGGAGCTTCCATTTATTCGGAGGACATTATCTTCATGCCCAAACAAATGTTGGCCAGTGCCGAGCGGTTCGACCTGGAAGAGAGCCGGGAAGAAGGGTTGGAGGTGCCCCGCGCTCAGGGGTTTGATGTCAAAATCGACTGGCGCCCTTATAAGGATAGTATGTACATCCGTTCTGCAGAAGCGCCCTTTGCCCTTTTTCAGGAAGGGCAGCATACGCTGGAAGGAACCCTGATCCTTACACCGGGAGGGCTCAAGGGAGACGGAACCTTTGACTGGGATAAGGCCACGATGAAATCTCACCTCTTCTCTTTTGGTGCGTTTTCTTCCAAAGCCGATACCACTGATGTCAAGATCAAAACTCAGGACCTCAAAGATATTGCCCTCGAAACCCGCAATGTGCAAAGTGATGTGGACTTTGAAGAGCAGCAGGCTACCTTCAAAGCCAACGATGAATTTCTGGAGACAACGCTGCCCGCCATTCAGTATAGAACCTCAATGAACGAATTTACCTGGGACATGGCCCAGGAAAATATTACCTTCAAGTCGGACCCGCTCAAACCCGGGCGTTTCGTTTCTATTCATCCCAATCAGGATTCCCTTTTCTTTGAAGGAGGAGAAGCTTTTTACGACCTGAAGACCGATGAGCTCAAGGTGAGTGGGGTGCCTTTTGTAGTAGCTGCCGACGCTTTTATTTATCCCGACAGCAATTACCTGGAAATTGGCCGCGGGGGCATTATGGCCACCCTGGAAAACGCCAGGATCATCGCGGATACACTCAACCGTTACCACGTCATCAACCGGGCTACGGCAGATATTCTCGGCAAGCGCTTGTACCGAGCCACCGGTTTCTATGAATACAATATTGGAGACAGGGAACAGGAAATCGAGTTTGCCAATATTGTGGGCCAGCCGGTAGGCAAAGGCGCCTACAGCCAGAAGCGGGTCGTGACCCGGGCTACAGGAGAGGTGACGCCGGAGGATAACTTTTACATCGACCAACGGACGGAATTCCGGGGCACCATCAGCCTGGAAGCGGAGTCCAAAGACCTCTCCTTTGAAGGGTTTGCCCGGCTGGATTCGGAAAGGTTACCCTCCCCATACTGGTTTACCGTAAGCAGTAAGGCCGACAAGAATAACCTGGTCATCAACTATGATGAACCCAAGAATTACGATGGCGAACCCCTGGCGACTGGATTTTTCCTGGGTAAGGAGTCGGCAGAGGTATATCCGCGGGTGATGATGCCCTTGTTCTTCCGCAAAGACCGGCCCATTCTGCCTGTAAAAGGAGTCTTCCGGCTCGATAAGGACAAGGACCAGTTTATTTTTGGCGACTCACTCAAGGTCATTGGCGGCAACCTGCGCGGCAACCAGTTGGTATTCCGCAACCGGGACGGCAAACTGGAGGGAGAAGGCGCCTTTAATATGGGCTCCGGCCTGAAATACGTGAAGGTGGACGCTGCCGGAACGATCCGTTCCGAATTTAAAGAATCTGCTCCCCAGGAGGAAAATATGATCATCTCTGATACGATGGACCTGTCGGCCGCCCCCTTGGCGCCCCGTGAACAAGTGTATGAAGTGGAAGCGGATGTGATGACTGGCATTCAGTTGATCGTTCCGGACCGGCTGCTGAAAATCATGATTACCGACATTGAGTCTATGAGCTTTGACGCCAGCCCGGTGGTCTACCTCACCGACCTGGATTTTTACCGAAGGGCTGTGTCCAATCTTCTGCCTCCGGGCAAGGAAACCGACGCTACCCTGGCTAGCCTGGGTACCGGGTTGATGGAGGTGCCGGAGAAGGTGAACCCCTACACCTTCCTTTTTAGCCGGATACCCATGAAGTGGAACGCAGAATACCAGTCCTTCATTTCAATGGAGGACAAGAATGCAGTAGCCAGTATCAATGGGGAACTGATCAACAGAATGATGGAATCTTATATCGAGTTTAAAATGCCATCCAATGATGATGACCGGCTCTATATTTACCTCAAATCACCTAGTGAACTTTTCTACTTTTTTGGCTTTAAACAAGGTATCCTCAGCGTTACTTCCAACAATCCTGCCTTTATGGAAGAATTGGCGGGAATGAAGAGCAAGGAAAAGGTCATTAAAATGGATGATGGCAACACCTATGAGATTCAGGACGTGGATGTGGGCACCGCTCGCCTCTTCTTCAATCGGGTGAAGTCGGCCAGGAAGTAATTCCCGACGGACAAATAAAGAAAAATGCCAGGGGCTCCGGTGAATTGAGCAGCGGCTGAACTTAAGTAATCCATTCCGTGTTTGAAATAATGATTTAAGATCAACACAGGGTAGTTCCTATGGAGCTGCCCTGTGTTTTTTACCATTCGGTGGCCCTGTTAGTATAAATTTAACAAGCTTTTTCAGAAGGGATTCCGTAATCTTTAATATTTTGTGAGCGATTCCAGCCTTCAGGCTTGTTTTCTGCCCTTTTTCTCCATCTGACATAGAAATTTTCATCTGGATTATTCCTCATTCTATTTAAAGGCAGCAAGACACCCAAGAGGCGGTTCCCATTTTTTATAATTATTTATCAGAAAATGAACTTCAAGGAAATAAAATTCAACCGGACCCAACATAAAGATTTCATGTTGGTTCTTCGCAAAAGGGTAAACGACTATTTTCAGGAAAACAACATCAGCCGTTACGCCAATACCAGGATGGTGGTCAAAACTATCGTCCTGCTCTTGTCTTTCCTCATTCCTTACGGGCTTATGCTGAGTGGGCTGGTGGCTCAGCCAATGGCTATTCTGGCCTGCTGGATTGTGATGGCCTTCGCTACTGCCAGTATTGGCTTTTCTGTTATGCACGATGCCAACCACGGGGCTTATTCCCGCAATCAGCATGTCAATAAGGTACTGGGCTTTGTAATGAACTTCATCGGTGGGAGTGCCGTCAACTGGCGGATACAACACAATGTCCTTCATCATTCTTTTACCAATGTGCATGGCATGGACGAGGATATCGACGCAGGAAAAATCCTGCGGTTCTCTCCTCATCAGGAGCGTTACTGGTTCCACCGCTTCCAGCACATATACGCCTGGTTCTTTTACGGCCTGATGACCATGATGTGGATCACTACCAAGGATTTTCGCCAGCTCCTCCGTTACCGTAGAAACGGTATGCTGGAAGCTCAGGGCATTAAGTTTGGCGCCGCTTTATTCGAACTGGTCTCCACCAAGGCCGTTTACTATACCTATTTGTTGTTTATCCCGATATTTCTGGTGAGTATCCCCTGGTGGATGACGCTGTCGTTTTTCCTGCTTTTCCATTTCATCCTCGGATTTACAACGGCTTGTGTCTTTCAGACCGCTCATGTGATGGATGAAGCCGAGTACCCAATGCCCGACCAGGAGGGCAATATGGAGAACAGCTGGGCGATCCACCAGCTGCTGACTACGGCCAACTTCGCGCCCAGGAGCCGCATCATGTCGTGGTTCATTGGTGGGCTCAACTACCAGATCGAACATCACCTCTTTCCCAATATTTGCCATATCCACTATCCGAAAATCTCCAAAATCGTAAAGGATACGGCCCAGTCTTTCGGGCTCCCTTACAAAATACAACCCACTTTCATGGATGCCTTGATCAACCACGGGCGAATGTTGAGACACCTGGGAGTGGCGGGATGAATTTTTCCCGCTGGTAGATAAACCGGCATTAAAAGTGGCGCATGGATTTCAGAGGGTTGCCTAAAATAGAACTTCATTTGCATCTGGACTGTTCGCTCAGTTATCAGGTGGCTTCCCGTATTGAACCTTCTCTTACAGTAGAGCAATACCGGCACAACTTTACCGCGCCGGTAAGATGCCAGGACCTGGCCGATTATCTTTCCCGGGCGGAACATGGCATACGGCTGATGCAATCCCCTCAGCAGTTGGAATGGGTAACGCTGGATTTAATGGAGCAGTTGAATGCAGAGGGGGTATTGTACGCGGAAATTCGTTTTGCGCCCCTGCTCCATACGCGAAAAGGCATGGCGCCTGAAGCGGCCGTGTCAGTAGTAAATGAAGCCCTGGAAAAGGGCATTAAGGCTACCCGGCTGGAAGCCAGGCTCATCTTGTGTACCCTCCGTCATTTCTCCGAATCGGAAAGCCTGCAGACTATACGCCTGGTAGAACAGTTCAAAGGTACCCATGTCGTTGGTTTCGATATTGCCGGTGACGAGGCAGGCTATCCGGTAGAGGCACATACTGCTGCTTTCCATTATGCCCGACAGCGAGGTATCCCCTGTACCTCCCATGCGGGAGAGGCCCGGGGGGCAGACAGCATCTGGGAGGTGCTCCGGAATTTCACCCCTCAACGGATCGGCCATGGCGTCCGTTGCGCAGAAGATCCCGGGCTGGTCGAACACCTTAAAACAAACAACATTCACCTGGAGGTATGCCCGACGAGCAATTTACAGACCAATATGTATGAAAGCCTGGCCAGCCATCCCGTAAATTACCTCTATAACCAGGGGCTCTCACTGGGCATCAATACGGATGGGCGTGCGATCTCAAATGTAACTCTCGAGGAGGAATACCGCCAATTACACGACACCTTCCACTGGGAAAAGGAACAACTTCTTCAGTGCAATCTCCATGCCCTGGAGGCAGCTTTTGTGGAAGAAGAGGTAAAGGAGCCCATCCGGAGGCAATTGCTGGCGGGCTATAAATAAGTGGGTTGGTTTTTAAGAATTTTCAGAATACCTCGATTTCTTGTGATTCGGCAATTCCGGCTGACGGCCTTTCCAGGAATCCGGTACGTGGTGGATATGAGGCTTCATTTTCTGAATGGCCCGGAGCACGTCCACCCGGCTGATCTGGCCGACCAATTGGCCCTGGTCCGTAACCGGCAGGCGCTTAAAGCCTGAATGGACAAATTCATAGGCAGCGTCGAGGATGGTTTTTTCGATACTTATGGTCTTAACGGAGGTAGACATGTAATCTGCGACCGTGGTCATTTTTTCTGGCTCCTTATTGTAGGGGCCCTCCAGAAGAATTCTCAGACAGTCCACTTCTGATAACATTCCAACCAGTTCCTTTTTTGCATTGAGCACAGGTGCTCCGGATATCTTTTTCTTCAGGATGACATCGATGGCTTCGCCTATATCCGTCTCAGGGGTAAAGGTGATTAGCTTGGTAGCCATGAATTTAGTAACGGATGGATACTGGTTCATACGGTTAGTTTTTATAATAATATTAGGGAAATAGTAGGTTGAAGGTCGTTTTACACTGATTTTCCCCTTCAATTTAACATAAAAATTTATTTTTTGAGTTTTTTTTGGAATAAAAATTATCTGAAGAGTAGGTTCAGGCGAAAGAATTAGAGAACTAACTACCTTACCCGTACCTAAAACATTGCTGTTTATGCCTTTTTCCGATCCTCTTTTTTGGGCCTTGCCGGCCTTGGCCTTTGCGGCAACGACAGCGGTTGCGCTCGGCCATTTGGATTATCGCGGGGCTGTTGCCGGCTATCTGGCCAGCCTTTCTGTTTTTTTAGGAGGGGGCCTGCCCATCCTGATTTTGTTAGGTGTGTTTTTTGTTACAGGGTCCTTCGCCACGGCCTTGAATACCAGAAAAAAAGCAGCATTGGGCGTTGCCCAGGAAAATAAAGGGAGGCGGTCGGTGGCCAACGTATTGGCCAATGGAGGCGTAGCGGCTGTTATCGGGCTGGTATCCTGGGGCTGGCCTGAGCAGTCCCATTGCCTGCAATATATGATGGCCGCCAGCCTGGCGTCCGCCACGTCCGATACCTTGTCTTCCGAGATGGGCAATATCTATGGCAGCAGTTATTGGCGCATACTGAGTTTTCAGCCGGGAGTAAGAGGGGAAGATGGAGTTATCAGTCCTGAGGGCACTGCCTTTGGCTTGTTGGGCAGCGTGATCATTGCCATCGTCTTTGCCCTGATGTCGGGCTGGGGAGCGATGGTGTTTGGGATAGGCGCCGCCGGCTTTATGGGCAATCTGGTGGATTCTATACTGGGTGGCAGCCTTCAACAGCGGGGATACCTGGATAATCATGGCGTCAACCTCGTCAGCACCCTGTCCGCTGCGGCTTTTATGGGGGGGTATTGTTTATACCTTTAGCCCAAAATACCAGGTTACCCAGCTCACCGTAGTACAAAGCACCACTCCCCACAACATATCTACCATGACCAGCGTCCACGAAAAATGGTTGATGACAGCCCGGTTGACCAGGTCATAAGTGGCGTAAGTAACCAGGCCGAAGAAGGCGCCGCGAAGCAGTACGTCGCGGGCTTCACCCTGGAGTGATGGCTGAACGACGAAGACGATGATGCCGGCCAGAAAGAGCAGGTAGAAAAGCAGCGCTGCCAGCCAATCCGTTTGTTCCCGCATCAGGGGCCCAAGCTGCTGGCGGTAGAAGCTACGGCCGATCCAGCCCAGCCAGAGCATGTCCAGTGGGAAGAAAGCCACCAGGGCGATGAAGTATAGTTTGAGAAATGCCATCATGTTCAGGTTGCTTCAATGCTTTTGGTTGGGAAGTAACAACCGTATTCAGGTGCGATATCCGGGAATCAATCAACCGGCAGGGACCGGAGCGATGCTGATGGGTACCGCCCGTTTTTCCCATCGGAGTATCACTTTGCCGTCTTCCACGACAAACTCCAGGGCCTCCACGTGGTCATTTAGCGGCTGCGGGGTGACTTCCACCCTCAGTGCGTCTTTGGCTTTGTCATACTCGTAGGAGCCCCACTGTTCGGCCACCGAGTTGAATATTACGGTCCATTTATCCTCGCCCGGAATGGTGAAGAGCGCATATTTGCCGGCGGCTATTTTTTTACCTTCTACTAAGGCTGTTTTGGAAAGCGTAATAGTGGTAGCTTCGTTGGCGCCGGTTCGCCACACCTCCCCATAAGGAACCAGCCCTCCCCATATTTTGCGGCCTTTCATAGAAGGGCTGCTGTAAGCTATTTCCACGGAAACGTCTCCGATGGCGCCGCTTGCCGTTCGTGGGGGGCTGGGGCGTTTTGACCGGGCTTCCTCCTCTGACGATTCTGATTCGGTAGCCATTTCTTCCGACGGTTTCTCCATTTGGGCCGAATCAGCATCAGCCTGGCGGTTAGACTGGGAATTATTACAGGCTACTAAAAAGAAAAATCCCATTAGAAGTGCGGTGAGTATCGTTTTCATGGGTCGTTATTTTTTTGAAAGATAAGGCCTTTGCATCTTAAATGTACCATTCCTGCAGTACGAAATTTAAAAATGCCGGTTGGAGGCAGCCTGTTTTTTTATTTTTGAGGACGTGGAGCGCACTTCTTTTTTAGATCGTTGTTTTACTAAATAACTATTTATCGGGCTACTTTACTACCCAGAAAAAAGATCGCAATGAAATATCTCTTTGTTTCAACCATCGTCTTGTTATTGTCCAGTTGTTCGCCTCAAACTCCTAAACAAATGCCTGCCCCTCAGCAGAATATCCCTGACGTCCGCTTGAACCAGGAACAGGCCTCCCGCCTGAGCCAGTTGGCATTTAACTGTATCGGCCAGCCATACCCTAATAAACTGGGGCAGGTATTGGGAGACTCTACTTATCTGGCGGAACCCAGGGCATTACATCCCGCTTTTTACGGCTGTTTCGACTGGCACTCGGCGGTACACGGGCACTGGTCGCTGGTGCGTTTGCTGAAAACTTTCCCGGATATGCCACAGGCAACGGAGATTCGTGCCCTCTTATCCCAAAACCTGACCCAGGAAAATATCCGGCAAGAAGTAGCTTTCTTTGACGATGAGTTCAACAAAAATTTCGAGCGCACCTACGGTTGGGCGTGGGTGCTCAAACTGGCAGAGGAACTACAGACCTGGGATGATCCCCAGGGCAAACAATGGCGGGAGGCAATTCGCCCGCTGGAAAACCTCGTCGTCCAGAAATTTATCGAATTCCTTCCCAAACTGACCTATCCCATTCGGGTAGGTGAACACAGCAATACCGCTTTCGCCCTGGCCTTCGCCTGGGATTATGCGGTGGCCACCGAACGCTGGGAATTGCAGGAGCTCGTGGCATTTCGCGCCCGTGATTTTTACTTTAAAGACCAGGGCTGCCCCATCTCCTGGGAGCCCAGTGGCTTCGATTTTCTATCCCCCTGCCTGGAAGAGGCAGATATCATGAGCCGGGTGCTGGACCCCAGGGAATTTCAGGATTGGTTCGCCAAATTCCTGCCCAACTGGCAGGTAATGACGCCCGCTGAAGTGAGCGACCGGACGGACGGCAAGCTCGTTCATCTCGACGGGCTGAACTTCAGCCGCGCCTGGGTGCTGTATTCCATCGCCCAAAAACTCCCGGGGCAAAAAGAACAGCTTTCCGCCCTGGCGGCGCAGCACATGGCAAAGAGCCTGCCTCAGATCACCAGCGGCGATTACGCCGGAGAGCACTGGCTGGCTTCTTTTGCCTTGTACGCCCTGAGCGCGAAGGATAAATTGAAATGAGTGCCTGACTCCGCATGAATTCCATCTATCCCTATTCCAGGAAGTTGCTGATGGCGGCTGGAAACTACTTTTGGTGTTCAGTCCCTCGCATGTCCTTGTTTTAAGGTTTCTTTTGCCTATTTTTGCAATCCTAAACTTATTATTATGAGTGAATATCCCGAAGTGAAAGTAAATATCAACCAGTCGGTAGCCATACTGATTGACGGAAATAATATAGAAAAGAGCCTCCATCATTTGTTCAACGATGAAAACGCGCTGATCGATTTTGATAAACTGATTCCCAAGCTCCTGGATGGACGGGGGTTGAGCCGGTTGCTTTACTTCCGGGAAGGGATAAGCATCTCTCCCAAACTGGCGGAACGCCTGCTGCACAACTTTCACGGTTCGGTCATACCCTGCCACAAGTCCGCCGACATCCCCCTGACCATCAAAGCGACCCAAATTGCCACTAAGGTGGACACCATCATCATTCTTTCCGGTGATTCGGATTATGTAGAGTTGGTTCGGCACCTGAAAGGGGAGGGGGTCCGTGTCGAGATTGCCGCTATCGAACAGACGACCGCCAAGATCATCATCCAGGAAGCAGACTTATTTACGCCGATCGCCAAGGAGGATTGCTATGTGCTGAAGGCCTACCGGGGGAAGAAGGCGCGGAAGTAGAGAGGGGGGGGGGTGTTGAGGAATTGTTTTATGGTTAAATGGCTATATGGTCAGGCACTTGTGTCTTTTTGTGTCGATCGGTAGCGCCAACAATATAACCAGAGAGCTATCGTACCAATTTAGAGCATGTTTGGAGGTGGTGCTTTGGAAGCGAAAATGGTCGATTTTGGGTTCTCGCAAAGCTATTTTTGAGCTTCATAGTGGTGCTATGGGGCGAAAAAATGGCGAGGTGAGGTTCCAGAAGCGGTCATTTGCAGCCCAAACGACCACCTCCAAACATGCTCTTAGGTATTATGGCATTATGGTCTTGTGGCCAGGCAGTTGCAGCGCCTCTGTGAGCCTCCGGCCGCAATTCCGGAACACCATAATACCTAAATAGTTACCAGCTATCAAACGATACCGCCGAACAGCTATCTCTACGCCGCCACCTTATCCTTATAAATCCTGCTGATCAGGTTGTCGATAATGTAGGACTTGGTCCTGGAATAAAACGTATCCAGGTTTTCCAGATAGCGGTGGTAGAAAAAGTTCAGGACCAGGCCGGTGAGCAGCGCTACCAGGGTAGTGTCAAAAGCCACATTCAGGTTGCGGGTAATCTCCGGCATTCCCTCTACGGTTTTCGCCAGGTGGGCCATGCCGATAGAGGAAGATAACCCGATCAGGGTGCCGATAAAGCCCAGGGAGATCACCGCCCCCAGCAAGTAGCGCACTGTTTCCAGCTTGCCTTCCAATTCTTCTTTACTGGTATCGACCTGTGCGCTGAATACCTGTAGCGTCTCGCTGATGGACTGGTCATTGCGGTACTGGGTGCAGGCTTTCTTGATGAAGTCGGCCACCAGCAGGTTCTTTCCGTTCTGCTCCAGTTTAATGGTGTCCAGTTTGATTTTAGCGACTTCCTCCGGAGAGAGGACCAACTGGTCGCGTACCGGAAGCAGCCCCAGGCCGAAGCCATCATACTGGCTTTTGATAAACTTTTGCTTTTCGTACAGCTCGAATAAGCTATAGGTAAACAAGGCATAGATGGCTGCCTGAATATAACCCTTGCCCGAACCGCCCAGTAATTCGATCAGGCGATGGAAGCCGGAATCAGGGTTAAACAGGTTGCCCATCAGTATCAGCAGGAGCCAGAATACAACGGCCGCCAATACGCTGATTGTCAATTGAAAGCTTTTGGTATTGAACATATCTTTAAGGCTTAATAAGTTTGAAATTGCCATTCTCCTGAAGCACGATGGTGCCTAAAAGAACGCGTGGATTACCCAATGTCAGAGAAGTGGTGAAAGTATCCCCATGCTCCCCGTTTTGCTCATCCTTGCTGTAGACCAGCCCGTTGACAATCACCTTGGACCGGTTTTTGTCACTCTCCTTGAATTGAGCGTACAGTTTGTACTCCCCTGGTATGATCTTGTCGAACTGCCGGACGGCCTCCTGGTTGGTTCGTAAATCATTGCCAAACAGGCGGTTGCGGGATTTGCCGCTGTCCCATTGGCCAATGTTGTTGTCCTTTTTCCGCCCGCCGTAAACACAATCTCCACCTTTACAGACGAAGAAGTCTACATTGTCTTCAACGCTGCGCCAGCTGACTTCAAAGGAAACCTTACAGGGAACCGAAGGTGCGTCTCCTTTGTAGGTGCGGGGGGCCGGAGCAGGTTGCGGAGGTTCGGGCGCCGGTTTGGGCTTTTCTGGTTCCGGTTTTTTGACAGCAGGCGCATTGTCTTCTTTTTTCTGCGGCGCCGGCTCGCTGCTCCGGCTTTTAGCCGCCTTCACTTCTTCGGGCACTTGCTGCCGGGGAGGAGGAATATATGCCTGAGGTTTTACATCTTCGGGCATATCTTTGTAATCGACCAGGACAGCAAAGAGGGTATCTCCGACTCTTTTGTGGCGCAGGCTGTCGTGCAAGGCGCCAAAGACTTTCATCTGGCTGGTGTCGATATACACAGCCGCCTGTTGTACTTTGGCGGCGGGCGCCCCCCCTTTGGGGGTGATGATGAACAGAAAGATCACCGCCCCCAGCGCACTGGTGAGTAAGTCCAAAAAGGACAGGTTGAATAATTCCGCTTTTCTTCTTGACATGACTTTTTGTTTTATCCCGCCCTCAAACTTCTCCAAACGGGGGAGTTCGATTCGATTTTTCTTCCGGGCCCATTGGATGGGAGAGGGAAGTGACACTCAATGCATTTATCCGCATCCGTGGGCGTATCGCTGCCACAGTTCCGGCACTGGATCGCACTTTTCTCCGGTTCGAGCGGATCGCCGGTTCTCCCTTCGTCGTCTTGGTGGCTGAAGTCGCCTTTCATGTGGCAATGGCGGCAGCTTTCAGCTTCCTCCGGGTTAATGGTGAAACAATTGTTACAGATCAACATAACAGGTGGGTTTTTTGAAACGGAAAAAGCTGCCCGGTAGCTCTTCCTTGTAATCAGGCAGCTTTTTCCGTAAAAGCAATCAATACCGGTCGGCAAAATTGAAATGATACTCGTAGCCCACCGAAAAGATGGTCGAGCGGCTCAGCTGGTTGCCCTGGTTGATGTCGAAGAACTCATTGGCGTCCTTGTAGCGGCTGTTGAAGACATCCGCCACCCCGGTGTCCCAGGTCACATTGAAAGTGAGCTTACTGTTTTCGTTGAGGACAACCACCAGCCCGGGCGAGACCTGGAAGCCTATTTGCACCCCGCGGTAGTCTTCATTCAGCCCGTTGCCAAAGGCGATTTTGTAGTTGTCTATTTTGGTCTCATCCGTTCCGAAATACTCGGTAGTCTCATCGAGGTTTCCGCTCAGGCCAAAGTTGAAAGAAGGCCCGATGGCGATGGAGAAGGCAAAGCGGGGCGCCAGATATTCCCGATACCCAACCAGGACCGGAATGGAGATAAAATGCAGTTTCTCCTTACCCGTAAAGAAGCCGGTGCCAATTTCATCTTCAAAATTGGCGGTCTGATATTCCCCGCCCTTCTGAATGTACTGTATGCCGCTGCTGAGCGTGAAATTTTGGATTTCAAAACCAAGTGTGACGCCTCCGTTCAAACCGAATACGGGGCTGGAGTTGGGATATAATTCCGCCAGGTCTTCCGTAAATTTGAACTTGGAAAAGTTGCCGCCTCCGTTGGCGCCAATAAAGAATGAATTGCGTTGTGCGTGGAGGGTTGCCAGGCTGAATAAAGCCAGTACCACGGTGGTGGTGATCGTTTTCATAGTTTGTAGATTGTTTTGGTTGAAGGTTAATGTTCTCCTTTCGGTTTACAATTTTCCAAAGACGGGGTTTAGTTTAAGAGGGAATGCGTTCTGCAACAAATCATGCCACAAAGAAAGGGGAGAGAATCGTTAAGATGTGTTATGGCTTAGTTACATTAATCTTAAGTGGGCGAGTTTAACTATGCCTTAAGGATTCTTAAATGTTTTAACAGGGCGCGAATCACGAGGGACTGTTCGCGGTTCGCAAGTTCCTGAAAATCAAGAGGTGCTTTGTACCTGTTTAGGTATGAGCATAAAACCGGAATACCTCAACCTTAACCTTAGCCTTAACCTCACTCACCTCAATTCACAAACTGCAGGCACACCGGACTGTACACCTCCGCCTGCACGCCTGTTGGTTCCAGTTGGCCACTTTCCTTATCTATTTTAAAAACCACCACCGAATCCGAATGCTGGTTGGCAGCCAGGAGATATTGCCCGTCGGGAGTTATGGTGAAAAACCGGGGGGTCTTTCCCTGGGTAGGTTCGATGTCCACCAGTGCGAGCTTCCCATCCGGGGAGACGGAAAAGGCGGCTATACTATCGTGCCCGCGGTTGGATACGTACAGGAACCGGCCATCGGGGCGCAGCTGGATGTGGGCGCAGGAATTCTCCCCCTGAAAGTCTCCAGGCAGGGTACTTTTTTCCTGGATAACGGAAAGGCCAGGGGTGGATTCCTTATAGGATAAGGAGAGGACGGAAGAACTTAATTCGTTGACCAGGAAGGCCAATTTTTGATTGGGGTGGAAAACCAGGAGGCGAGGCCCATTGCCACCTTCCACCTTAAGGGCCGTTTCCCCTTCTCCTAAAGCTCCGTTAGTTGGATCAAATGAGTAGGCAACCACCTGGTCGATACCCAGGTCGACTACATACAGGTATCGGTTGTCCGGCCTCCAGGTGGAACAGTGGGCGTGGGGCCCTTCCTGGCGTTGGGCATTAGGGCCGCTACCCTGGTGTTGGCGTACTTGTGGGGTATCTTTCAGTTGGCCCTCCTTATCGAGTTCAAAGACGGCAAAGTTGCCGCCGGTGTAATTGGCGACGCTTAGAAAACGGCCATTTTCGCTTAAGCTGAGGTAGCAGGGATGCGCCCCCCGGGTACTTTGATCATTCATCAGGGACAGTTCGTCTCGCCCTGCCTTCCATTGAAAGGCGCTGGCCCCACCTCCATCTTGCCCCCGGAAGGCTTCTGTTTCGCACACAGCGTAGACCCTGCTTTGATCTTTGGAAACAATCAGGAATGAGGGCTGTTGCGTTTTTACTGCCAGCCCTTCGTTGGATAAAGCACCAGTTGCAGGGTTGAAGTCAAGCCGGTAGATACCTTCGCTTTTCCCCTGGGTGTATGTGCCAACGAGTATCTTCATGGAAGTTACCTGAGTTTTTTTCTGGCCGCTGCATGCCGTTAAGATGATAAGGATTAGAATATTGAAAAAGAGCCAGGCTTTGTGGTGCGTCATTTTGGATATTATTTATTTAGCCCTGTAAGATACACAAAATGGCCATTATGAAAATAGGGTGGAAACGACTGAAGTTTCTGAAGGGGCCATTTTGTCAAATTCTTTAACTTTAAGTACACTGTAAATTAAGTTCTTTCGTGTTTTGGGATGGGCATTTTGGCGGAAGGCAACCTGCCTGCCAGCGAGCTGGCGAGCAGGCAGGGGCGCTAGGAGTGAGGGTAGCCGTAGCTACCTGATCGATCGAGCAACGCAGTATTCCGTCAAAAGGCACTGCCAAAACCGGACGCTACTTAGTTTACAGTGTATTAAGTATCAATCCACATAAAATGCAGTGCCCAGTGCTATGTCTTCGAAGCAGGATAAGTAAAATGAGAACGCCCCCCCTCTATCTACCTCGCAAGCCCTCACCCTCTTTTCTCCTCAATCGCATTCCTGATTTTCGCCGCGCTCTCATAGTCCTCTTTGGCCAATACCTGTATCAGCAGCACCTCCAGTTCTTCCATACTGTAGTCCGCCAGTTTCCCTCGTTTGTTGGTGAAGGCCTTACTGGGGCTGTCCAGGATGATGCCGGAGGTGGACAGGATGGCTTCGGTAGTGAAGATGGGGCAATCGAAACGGACGGCCATGGCGATGGCGTCGGAGGAGCGGGCATCCACCTCCAGGGGGCTGCCGTCGGCTTTGAGGCCGGTCATTTTGGCGTGAAAGGCGCCTTCTACCATATCGTGGATGAGGATTTCTGTGAGCTTTATCCCGCCGGCGTCTAGCGTTGTTTTGAACAGGTCGTGGGTGAGGGGCCGCCGGGGTTGCATCCTTTCCAGGAAGACAGCAATGGCCTGGGCTTCAAATGAGCCGATGATGATGGGTAGGCGGCGGAAGCCTCCTTGTTCCTCAAGGATGAGAGCGTAATTGCCCGGGCTGGATTCGCTTTTCGCCAGGGCTATGAGATTTAGTTCAATTTTCTTCATCGGATTGTCTATCCATTCTGGCCCATTTTTATGAATTGGCAAATTTCTTCTACATCGGTAAAGGGGGCAATCACCAGGCCGTCCTGAAGTAGCTTGAACAGTTCTTTACCTTCGATTTCAATAGCGTATCCCTTTTCCAACATCACGAGGTTACCCTCCTGAGAAATGGCCTCGATCCCAAAATGGGCAAGGGCAAAAAGCAGGAATTCTTTTGGGTCATAGTCCATGAAGGCGCACTATTTCGTTAATTAAGAGAGAGGTTCTCAGCCATCAAATAGGCTCCGTATCCGATACAAAGGATCGAAGACAGTAAGATGAGGCCCAGCTGCATCGTGTCCGTGGTTAGTTTTTTTGAAAAAGGCATGCTGAAGAGGCCCGCCGCCACGAACATGCCGGCGATGGAGCCGAAGCTAAAAATGAGCAAATACATCATGCTGTTAAAACTACTTTGGATTTCGGCCATCACCAGCAAAACCATGGCGCCACTACCGGCCAGGCCGTGCATTAGCCCGACTCCGTAGGCCAGATGGTGGTTGTCATTGGGGTCGATCAGCTTGGAATGTAGTTTAAATTGTTTGGCCGTCCCCGATTTTGCAGGGCGCCCCAATAGGATGACGCGAATCTGATACAACCGGTATAGCCCCAGGCTTATGAGCATCAGGCCGACAGCCGCTTCAAAATAGCCAAAGTATCCATCCAAAAAGGTAGCTCTTCCAATGATCATTACCATTCCGATCAGGAAAATGGTGGAGGTGTGCCCCAAACCCCAGAAAATGCCGTCTTTAACCGCCAAACCTAGTTTGTCCCGCTTGGTGACAATATTGCCTACGGCCACCAGGTGGTCGGCTTCAAAGGCATGCCCGAAACCGACAACGGCAGCAAAGAGAAGAGGAAAGGAAGTTTCCATTTTTTGTTTATTTTTTGTTGATCAGGTGGTTGATCACCACCCGGTGGTTGCCGGTATCGGCCACTACCATGGCCTTATTTTCGATACAGACCTGAAAGGGCCAGTACAGGCTGCCTTCCGTGCTCCAAATGGTATTTTTATTCTCGCTGCCGGTGTTGAAATCATTTTGCCCCAGTAAATTATCAGCTTCCTGGTTGTGGGCGCCAGGTATGTTTTCAAACCAAAGGATACGGCTGTTGCCGGTATCGGCGACCCAAAGGCCTTGTTGATAGAAACAGCAGTCGTAACACCAGTTAAGCGTATTGGCGCTGGGGAACCAACCAAACTGATTCTGTCCATTACTCTCGAAGGAGGGTTGCCCGATGATCACGTCCGCCTTATTTTCAAAAGCACGTGTCCAGTCATTCCAAAGCAATACCCGGTAGTATTGCGTATCAGTGATGGCGATTTGCCCATTGGGGCCCACTTTGACCGAGTAGGGCCAGATGGGGTCCTGGTGGTCGTAGTCTCTTTCTTCAAAGCTTGGTTTTCCGATCACCTTATCGGCTTTGGTGAAATGTTCGGTGGGTATTTTTTCATAGAACAACACCCGCCGGTTGCCTGTGTCGGCGATCCACAACCGTTCGCCATCGGAAAAGACACCATAGGGCCAGTTCAACGATTGGGCGGATGGCGGATGCCCCACTCCTTTAACGTTGGGGCTGTTCCCGGTAAAGTCAGGCTGCCCGATCACCACATCAGCAGGCTGCCCATCCCGCTCTGGCATCTGTAGCCAGATCAGCACCCGGTGGTTCCAGGCATCGGCGAGGATGAGTTGCCGCCCGTCCGACCAGATGCCGGACGGGTAGAACAAGCTTGAGGCGCTCACCTTCCCGCTGGCGTTTCTTCCGGTTTCCGCTTTTGCTGCCTGTCCTAATACGACATCGGGCTCCTGAAACTCAGTCTCCGGAAGCTTATTCCAGATGAACAGGCGGTTTTGGGCAGTATCTGCCACCAGAAGCCGGTTGCCAGCCAGGAAAACACCCCGGGGCGCCAGCAAGGGGTCGGTTTCGGCTCCTTTGAACACCAGGGTTTTATGTACTAATTTTTTGAGTTCTGTTGCTTCCAAGAATAATTAATTTTCATAATCAATCGATTCCCATTTTCGCCGACGGTAGATCTTCCTGCGGCTGCTATACCATTCCTTGCCTTCAACTAACTGCTCTTTAGAAGGATCGTCGGCCTTATGCACAAAGCAGTATCGCTTGTAGTCATAATCCTGGTCGTTTTCGAAGAAGTTTTTTCGCATCTGTTCCAGTTCTTCCTGCCGGTAGCTGGCCAGAGGCTTGAATGCCTCGTCCTTCCTGCGCTGAAAACGTTTGGCCATCAGTAATTTATCGAAGTAGGGAAGCCTGGTGATTTCCCGGGCAGTTTCTTTTACTTTTTCCCGGAACTCGGCGGCTGTTTCCCCTAATGCATCGTCGAGCAGGCCGATCTCTTTGGCGACCGCTGTACCCCAGGGCAGGCATTGCTCGGTAAATTGGCGCGCTTTTTCCGTCCCGATTCGCTTCGGCAGCAAGTAGGTCCAGTACTCCGACCCATACAGGCCCATGGTTCGGGTATGAGGGTTGAGCACAATACCCTCCCGTGCCAGTACTTTGTCAGCCGCCAGGGCCAGCGGCACTCCGCCGGCGCCGGCATTACCCTGCAGGGCGGAAATGATATAGTGGCCGGGAGACTGGATAATCTCCAGGATAAGGTCATCAATGGCGTTGATATTGGCCCACGATTCATGGGCAGGGTTCTCGCTTTGCTCGATCACGTTCAGGTGGATGCCATTGGACCACACATCCTGGCCGCCCATCAAAACGATGGCCTTCACCGGGCGTTGTTTGGCAAGGGCGAAGGCTTCTTGCAGGCGCCGGCACTGGCCGGTGTTCATAGCGCCGTTGTAGAAATCGAAATGAAGGTATCCCACGTCCTGTTTTTCCTCATACCAGATCTCCCGGAAAGTGGCGGTTTCGGTTGCTTCAAATGGGCTCAAGGTATCCGCTGGAATGGTATCGGCGACATCGCCCAGCGCCAGGGTAGCCGGCAATTTGATGGCGCCTTCGGTGGCTTCTCTTAACTGGGAGAACCAAACGGCTTTATCGCCGCAGGCAATGCAAATGGCTTCATCGCGTTGCGCGAGTACTTCTCCCGGTTTTCCCCGTAGTTTTTCTTCCAGATGGCCGCCAAAGGCGAAGTATTGTTTACCGAAAAGCTGGATCGGCGCCCCCGGGCTGCTATCGGCAGCGCGAACTTTTGTCAGAATGGCGGCGGCATCCTCCTGCCAGGAAAACCGGAAATCTTCCGGACGGGTGCTGCGGTTCCATTGGCCGGCCACATCCGGGCGGGCGTAATCCAGCGGTTCCGGTTGAAAATCTTTTTTTTCAAAATGAGCCAAAGCCTCGAGCAGCCCGGCCATAGCGGCCTGCGTTACTTCGTGGCGGTACAGGCAAGCCTTGCTGACAGGGCGCATGGGAAACGTTTGGGTTGCCCAAATAGCGCCGCCGTCCATTTTATCGGCTGCCTGAAGGATGGACACCCCCCATTGCTTTTCATTATTCAGAATGGCCCAATCCAGGGAACTGGCGCCCCGGTCACCTTTGACGCCGGGGTGGATGATCAGGCACACGTTCTTTTTCCAGATGTTCTCTGGGATTTTCTTTTTGAGGTAGGGGGCGATGATCAACTCCGGTTGAAACTCCTCTACCGCGGCTTCCATAGCGGCGGGGTTGGTAGCGATCTGCACCCTCACCTGATGGTTGAGGCGGTCGAGCTCTATCCAGGCCCGCTGGGCCATACCGTTGAAGGCGGATGTGAGAAAGAGGATTTTCATGTTCCTTGCAATTCCGATTCATTGATAATGCCCGAAAAGTGGTAATAGGCGGCGCAGGCGCCTTCCGAACTGACCATTGGCGCGCCCAGCGGATTTTCCGGTTTGCACTTTTTACCGAAATGAGGACAGTCAAAGGGCTTTTTGATGCCCTTCATGATCTCTCCGGCAATGCATTCCTTATTTTCCGGCGCTTCGGCGATATTGACATTGAACTTCCGCTTGGCGTCATAAGCGGCGTATTTTTCCTTGACTTCATAACCGCTCATCGGAATGACCTCCATGCCCCGCCACAGCCGGTCCGTCACCTCAAACACTTCGTAGATAGCCTCCTGGGCTTTGGGGTTGCCTTCTTCCCGCACCATTCGTGCATATTGGTTTTCCACTTTTGCTTCTCCGTTCTCCAGTTGGCGGACCGCCATCAGGATGCCCTGCAGCAGGTCGACCGGTTCGAAACCGGTAACTACGATGGGTACTTTGAAGCGTTCTACCAGCGGGTAGTATTCCAGGATGCCCATAATGGTGCACACATGGCCGGCTGCCAGAAAGGCCTGGATCTGGCTTTCCTCGTCTTCCATAACGGCCTCGATGGCAGGAGGCACCAGCACATGGGACGCGAGGATGGAATAATTGGGCAACTCCAGCCTATGGGCATGGATCACCGAAAGCGCATTGGCCGGAGCGGTGGTCTCAAAGCCAACAGCAAAGAAAACGACCTCTCTGTCGGGGTTTTCCCGGGCTATTTTGACCGCTTCCAGGGGGGAATACAGGATGCGGATATCCGCGCCGTTCGCTTTGGCGGCCAACAGGCTCTTCTCTGAACCGGGTACTCTTAGCATATCGCCGAATGAACACAGGATCACTCCTTTTTCTTCCGCCAGGAAGATGGCTTTGTCGATCAGGTTCAGGGGCGTTACACATACCGGGCACCCCGGGCCGTGCACCATGCGCACCTCTTTGGGTAGCATATTCAGAATACCGTTCTTGACCAGGCTGTGGGTCTGCCCGCCGCATACCTCCATGATCGTCCACGGCCGGGTGACGGTTTTTTGGATCTGCTCCAGATACTTCTCCGCTAATTCGGGATCTCTATATTCGCTTAAGAATTTCATGGTATTTGGTTTATTCTGCTCCTTGGGCCTTCCTGTCTGGCAGATAATCATTGATCTCGCGCAGTTCTTCCAGTTCCCCGATTTCTTCGAGATACCGGAAGGTCTTTTGCGCTTCTTCTTCGTCTACTATACTGATGGCCACGCCGACGTGAACCAGGACGAAATCGCCCTCTTTGGCATGAGGTACCATTTCCAGGCTGGCTTCTTTGACGATGCCGCCGAACGCCACTTTTGCCATGCGCACCAGGCCGCCGTACTGGCTTTCTATAGACTTGATCTTACCGGGAATTGCTAAACACATGATTGCTTGTTTTTGTTATTGAGCTGCCACTACATTAGCCGCCTCTTGTTTTTCTTTGACCTTATCCAGCAACCAGTTGCACCATTGATCGATACCTTCGCCGGTGGTGCTGGAAATTTGCATTACGTCAATATTGGGGTTGACATCCCGGGCATCGGCCACTACCGCTTCGACGGAGAAGGGCAGGTAGGGCAACAGATCTGATTTGGACACCAGCATCAGCTCACTGGTCAGAAACATACGAGGGTACTTTTTGGGCTTATCGTCCCCCTCTGTGGTGGCAAGGAGGGTCACGCGGTAGTCCTCACCCAGGTCGAATGAGGCCGGGCAAACCAGGTTGCCGACGTTTTCAACGATCAGCAGCTCAACGCCGTCCAGGTTCAGGCTTTCCATCGCTTGCCAGATCATTTGAGCCTCCAGGTGACAAATTCCGCCGGTGACGATCTGCAGGGCATCGACGCCGGTTTGCCGAAGCCGATCGGCGTCTCTTTCGGTCTCCAGGTCGCCAACCAGTATTTTCATTTTTACCTTGCCACTGATGCGCCGGGCTGTTTCCTGAAGCAGGGTCGTTTTGCCACTTCCCGCCGATGAAGTGATATTGATGAGCATAATATTGTTCTCCGCCATGCGTTTCCGAATGCTCTCCGCTACAAAGTCGTTGGCCTTGAGAAGATGCAGGGTCGTATTGTCACAGGCGACGGTTCCTCTTGCAGTTTTGGAAGATTTTGCTGCCTTGTCCATATTTCAGTGAGGTGTTAATTCGTATGATGGAAATATATCCTTAAATATATCACATTTCTAAGTACTCTGTTAAATAAGTAAATTGTCGTTTCTGGGCGATGGATTTTCGTTCTAATCGAGGAGCGCCCGGAGCCTGATAGCCTTAGCTATCAAGGCGAGGACGGGACGAAGAGTAGGGCGAAAAGGCACGGCCAGAAGCATAAGATATTTATTTAACAGAGTACTAAGTTATTCGAAACGAACCTGATGGATCAACAACTCGGTCCCGCTGACTATATTATTGTTGGGCTGGCCGCAACTGCTGCAGGCAAACTTATAGTTGGCAATAGTGGAACGGGCGTCGCAGGCCTCGCAGTAAATAACGATTGGGACCGTTTCAATTTTGAGCACGGCCTGCTGGAACCGATTCTCAGTGGTGGTAACCGCCTCAAAAGCATTTTGCATAAGAGCTGGTTCCACATTGGATAACAGGCCTACTTTTAGTCCAATTTCCGTAAGTTGGCCCAGTTGTTCGCTGGAAAATTCAGCTTCCAGCGTATTCAGAATACTCCTCGCCAGTGAGATTTCATGCATAAGGCTAAGCTTTTTCGGCTACCTGTTTAAGTTGTTCAAGCATCTCTAGGTGGTTATCCGCTTCCCGCAGCATTTCCGCGTCCACTTCCAGGGTTTTTACTTCCTGGGCTTTGGCTACCATATCTTCGTAGCGTTCCCGGTTGAAGGCTTCGCTGTGGTTGCTGACATTCCAGCTGGCTTCCAGAAAATTGAGCAGGGTGATGGCCCGCTCATAAGGGTATTGTGGTGTACGGACACTCAGCGCTTCCTGGTAATAATACAACGATTTTTCGTAATTGTCGGAATGAACAGCAAGGGGGAACTTGGTCAGTGCGTTTCCAAAGTTGTTGCAGATCATACCGTATTCATAAGGGTACTGTTCTTTGGTGTAAAAATTTAAAGCTTCCTGAAAAGAAGCCGAAGCCACGCCGGCCCAGATTCCCCGCTTTTTGTTGTCGGCGGGCATTTCCGAGTACAGAACCGCCAGGTTGTGGTGAATATCGGCAAAGACATCAGGGGCAACGTCCTGGCGGAAGACTTTCAGCGCTTGCTGATAACTTTCGATGGCGGGTTTGTAAAACTGGGGGTTACCGTTTTGCGCCCAGGTGTAGAGCAAGGTTCCTTTTCCCAGAAAGGCATTGCCCGCCAACTCTTCCAGCCCTTCCTCGGTAAAAATCCGGATAGCTCTGGTGATGTACCCCAGTGCTTCGGCAAAACTTTGGGAAATATTGGCGATTTGGGCAGCATCCATGAGCAACAAGGCCGCTTCGGCCTTTCGGCCGTTGGCTTCAAAAAATTGAAGGGCTTCCCATAAGGTATCTTTCAGCTTCGCCAGTAAGGCCGGATCGTAGGGAACGGCTAGCTGTTTCATCCATACATTGGACAAAACTGCCTTCAATCCATATTTTGCATCATCGGAAATGGCCTCCCGGATATTGTTCTCCAGAACGTTCTCAGCCATGGGCAAGGCTCCTCCATCCAATAGCAGCGTGGCGTAATGTTTGGCGGTAAAGGCCCTGTATTCGGCATTGGGTGCACTTTCGAGGGCTTGCTGGTAATATTTTTCCACCATCTGGAAGCCGGCTTCTTTGTCCAGATACCCATAATGCCGCATAATGGCTGCATTGTGCTGAATGCGATAGCGTTCAAAATCTGGCTGTTGGCCAGATGAATCCCGTATTTCGGTGAATTCCGCCAACCTGATCTGCAAACCATGCCGGAGGCGGTTCATAATCCCGATATCGAATTGCAGCGACGGCTGATCCTCCAGGTAAAACCAGGCTTTTTCTCCATTGTCTAGCTGGCTGAAAATTAGCCCCAGCAGCGTTTCTTTCCGAAAGGGAAGGGGGCTGGAAAGCAGATAGGGAGGGCTGGTATTGTGCCAGTCGATCGGTTGAAGGATTCCTCGGGAATCTACGATCAGGCTGTTCCCACTGGCCAGGGGGGCGGCCTGAGAGGAATCCTGTACGGCAACCAGATCTGAAAGCCCATACTCCGCCTGAAGCGCCTGTCCCACGGCATGGATATAGCCGTTTGCTGTAAAAATGGAAACCATTTTCGTCATCTTCTATAAATTGACTTTTAAGATACCCAGTGCGGGTTGTAATTCGTATTCAAGGGCCCGGTCGCTATTGTTCAACTGATGGTCGATCAAAATGGTGTGCAGGGCTATCGTTTTGTCCCCCCGAAGGTTGCGGTCCTTCAGTATTTGTTGTTCTGCTTTGTGTATCGTTTTGAACGTCTCGTCAGTCGCCGGGGCGATCATCAGGGTTCTGGGTTCCGGATAGTAAATGACGTAGACGTTTTTGTCTTCGCCGAAGGCCTTCGAAACCAGCTCGGCAGCCAGGTATAGGTGCGAGGATTTCAGGGCTACCTGGCTGGTGGGCCTTTCAGTTGCCTGTTTGATATGGCTGGGTGGAATAAACATGCTGGCCGTTATTTTGGGTTATTCAATGCTTCAGCAAGCAGGGCCACTACTCTGTCCCCTCCCTGCTTTGCCGCTTCCGTCATACCTACATTGAAGCGGGTGCTTTCTATGGCGATCAGATATACCTCTATATTTTCCGGGTAGTCATCGCCCAGCATTTTCCGGGCGTAGGACAAAGCCTGGCTCCACTTCAGGCTGTGTAAAAATACCAGGGGGTCTTCCTCGATTTGTTCTTCCACCTCCGACGCCGGCAACTTAAAAACAGAACCGACTGGCTCGCCGGTATTCATGACGGCGTCTACCAGTATGATGCGCTCATGGCCTTTTAACTGAAACAGGACTTCAAAGGCGGAAGTACCCATATCGAAGATACTGATATGCTCCGGTTCGCCGATCTGCTGTTTCAATTGTTCCACCACATAAATACCGACCCCGTCATCGGCACGGACGGGGTTGCCGAACCCCAAAATAGCGGTTTTACCCGTTGCAGTTGTAGGAGTGCTTTCCATAATTATAAAGGTAGCTTTTTTATCCTGGACAAGCTAAATGGCAGGAGCCTACCGCAGCAAAGGCCGGCAGGCTCCTATCTTTGTAAGGCATAGATTTATCAGGAGATCAGATTTTACAACTTAAATTTTGCCAATTCCTTACCGGTTTTGTTATCGTGGGCGTGCACGGTACAAACCAGGCAGGAGTCGAAAGAACGAGCAACCATGCCCACTTCGACCGGGTCGTGTGGATCTTCGATCTCGGTGCCTTCCAGGGCGGATTCGATTGGCCCGGGCTGTCCATCCTTATCATTCGGCCCCACATTAAAGGTGGTGGGGGCGATGATCTGGTAGTTTTCGATAACACCGTTCTTTATTTCTATCCAGTGGGCTAAAGCCCCCCGGGCTGCTTCGGTGGCGCCCCAGCCGATACCGTCCCTTTCCGTTGGTTTGATGTAAAACTCGCCATCCAGGTCTATCTGCCGGAGCCATTCGTCTATTTTCTGATAGATTCGCGTGGCTTCGTGCATGCGGGCCAGGACTCGGGTAAAGACACTCGGGCCCATTTTGGCCATGATGTCTCCAAACAAGGGGTCCCGGAACTGGTGCTCTTTGTTGGCCGGGTTGGCGGCCATGATGACTCTGGCCAGCGGGCCGGTTTCGGCAGAAAAGCCCATGAAGCGAGGGGCTTTGGCCCAACTGTATTTGCCGTTGAAGTCGGAATGCTCCAGGTTGGTGGCGCCCAGTGCCGGGGTTGGGATCGGCTGATCGAAGGGATGCAGGCCGTCTTCCTGATCGGTAAACCAGGAGTGTTTGATGTGTTCTGCCACCATTTTCTGGTCGGCATCGTAGTATTTTTTGCCGTCAAAGAAGCCGGACGGGCTGATAGTGGCCGGGTTTCTACCTTCAATAGTCGGCTTGTTGTACATATCCTTGTGGAGGTAGGTGCCCCAGGCCAGGAATTTGCCGACTCCCTGTCCGAATTTATCCAGCCCGAACTCTATGCCGGCGCGGAGAAACAGGCCCAGGTCGCTGTTGCGGTGCGACTCGTTCTCCTCCAGCCATTCCATCATATCATCCCAGGACTGGATTTCCATATAGCGCTCGATAGAGCAGCCCAGCCAGACGGTCTCCAGCCAGTCATTGCGAAAATGGTTTAGAATGGCGTGGGCGCGGGTGATGTCTTTCAGGGTCGGCGCGCACATGACGCCACCCGGAACCATATAGCTGGAGTGCGGCCATTGGCCGCCAAACAAGGCGTAAATCTCTACCGGCCGGCCGCTGGCGGTGACCCCCTTCTGGAAGGAGGTTCCGACGTAGGCGGCAAAGCGCTTCACCACCTCCTGGTAGAGAGGTTTGTTGGCGAACTTCTTATTGGCCATGTCCGTTGCGAAAATGGCGTAAAACCACCGAGGAATACTTTGCAGCGTTTCGGAAGCCTGCCCTATAGATCTGAGTAGTAAGGCATTGGGTGGGAGAGTGGTTTGCCAGGCCACATCCAGGGCAGAAGAAGCACAGTAAAGGTGAGAACCACCACAGATACCGCAGGCCCGTGGCGTAACGATCAGCCCCGCCTGGGGGTCTTTCCCGGCCAGAATCTGCTCGAAGCCCCGAAACATAGCGGCTTGGGTATGGGCTCGGGTGACGACTCCGTTTTCCATATAAACCTTGACATCAAGGTCGCCTTCAACCCGTCCAACGGGAGATATATTGAGTTCTTTTAAGGCCATTTTGATTGGATTTTGAACGTAGGAGAATTTATTTAGAGTGTTCTCTCAATTCAGAGGGTGTAGGGGAGAATTTACCGACGCCGGCTTTGAACCAGTACAATAATTTGCTCTCACCTGCGGGAGCTTCCTGAGGCAGGAAGCCCAGGTACTTCATAGTCTTGAAGACGCTGCCTTTTTTCAGGTCGTGATGTGGGAAACCCGGTTCGGTGCAACCCAGGCAGGGATGATTGGCTCTGGTCTTGCTGGACACCCGGTTCCAAAGGATGCGGTTGCAACTGGCGCGGGTCATCGGGCCGCGGCAGCCCACTTCGTAAAAGAGGCAGCCGTGCCCTCTCTTGCCAAATCCCCCTTCCACCTTTTCAGCAAAATTCCGGGCGTTGGTACATCCGGTCTGTACAAAATCGGTGAAAAAGGTTTTGGGCCGGTGGAATTCGTCGACTACTACATCCCCGATTCTGCCGGTGGAAATGGCTACCAGTATCTGAGTGACCCAATCGGGATGAGCCGGGCAACCAGGTATGTTAATGACCGGTAAGCCGCCCTTGGAAATGAAATCCGCCCCAAGAAATCCGCCTTTCTGGCGCTTATGGAATTGCATGCCGGTCGATTCGCTGGGATTTGGCGGTACGGCGGGAATGCCGCCCCAGGTAGCGCAGTCTCCGAGGGCGACCACAAACTGTGCCGCCTCGGCCAGGTCTTTGACCCAGTCTTTCATAGGCCGGTCGGCAAAGTAGTTCATTTTTCCAGTCCCGTTGGGGCCCTCTATGACCGTGCCCTCAAATACAAAAATGTCCAACTGCGTTTTGCCGGAAAGGCAATCGTTGAGCAGGTCGCTCACCTGAGTGCCCAGTTCCAGCCCAACCGTGGGATGCCATAAGATGTTGATGCCGAAATCGACGATGAGTTCAACAACCGTGGGTTCTTCAGCATTGAGGAAAGACATGGTGTTGCCACTGCATGCCCCACCTTGTAACCATAAGACATTAGCCATAATGGGTGGTTTAATCTTTTTACAGATAAAATTTCACTGATTAATAAAAGGCCGAAAGATTTTTCCTTGTGAAGGATGCCTGACCAAATATAAAGACAAATCCGGGATTAGAAAACTTTTTCTAATAAAATTTAGGCGAAACTTTCTAATAATTGGAAAGTTCTTTCCATTCGGTAGTGGCGGCCTACTTCGAGCCGCCGTCCTTTCTGGAAGGAGTAAGGGCTTTCTGCACCCCTGTTTTGAAGTAATACAGGAGTTTGCTTTCACCTTCCGGCGCCTCTTTGGGCAGGACGCCCAGATACTTCATCGTTTTGAAAATGCTGCCCTTCTTCAGGTCGTGGTGAGGAAAAGCCGGTTCGGTGCAGCCGAGGCAGGGGTGGTTTGCTCTGGTTTTGCTGGACACCCGGTTCCAAAGAATGCGGTTGCAACTGGCGCGGGTCATCGGGCCGCGGCAGCCCACCTCATAAAAGAGGCAACCGTTGCCTCTTTTGCCGAAGCCGCCGCTCACCTTTTCGGCAAAGCTGCGGGCATTGGTGCAGCCGGTTTGTACAAAATCGGTAAAAAAGGTGCGGGGGCGATGAAAATCGTCGAGCAGCAGCTCTTTCATTCTGCCGGTGGCCAGAGCGACCAGTACCTGGGTCATCCAATCCGGATGTGCCGGGCAGCCGGGGATATTGATCACCGGCAGGCCGCTCCTTGAGTTGAACCCGGCGCCCAGGAACCCGCCTTTTTGTCGTCTGTGGAATTGAATGCCGGTGGATTCGGTCGGGTTGGGCGGAACGGCTACGATGCCGCCCCAGGCGGCGCAATCGCCAACCGCCACTACATATTGAGCAACCTCGGCAATTTCTTTTACCCAGTCTTTCATCGGCCTGCCGGCATATAAATTCATTTTCCCACTACCGTTCGGGCCTTGTATTACGGAGCCTTCGAAAACAAAAATATCTACAGGAGTTATTCCGTTAAGCGCATCATTCAATACCTCTTTTACCTGTTCGCCGATTTCCAGCCCAATGGAAGGGTGGTACAGAATGCGTATGCCGAAATCCATGACCAGCTCAATGACGGATGGTTCCTCAGCATTGAGAAAGGACATGGTGTTTCCGCTGCACGCTCCGCCTTTTAACCACAATAAGTTGGCCATAGTCCTGGTTTTTGCCCTTTGGGCCGGATCGGTTTACAAGAATATTTGCCTGAAAGGCTTTACGAAAAATGCTGATTCAGCATGGGCCGGATGAGCTGGTCGTATTCTTCCTTTCCTTTTTCGGTGAAATAGGGAAAAAGCTGACTCCAGGCCATCTGCTTGAACCGCCCTTCACAGTGCGGCTCTTCATTTCTTATGAGTCTTTGAGGCATCCAGAATGACATTAATACCCAGATAGAATCAGCTAACACATCATAGATGCCGGGATAGGGCTCCTTGATGAACAGCCCCCGTTGCTGATTGAAGTCAAAACGCTTGCGGATTTGGCTGATCATCTTAGTGATGTATTGCTGGCAGTGGGCTTTAACCTCCGGATAGGCGCGTTCCATTTCGAGCAGGTCCAGGAAGTAAAATGGATATTTTTCGAGGAAGGAAAAGTATTTGGACAGTTGGTTATCAAAGTCGATCAAATTTGGGAAAAGGCGGTAAGCGGAAAGGATTTCCTTAATATCGTCATTCAGGGTTTCGTTCACGGCACTGACAATCGCTTCTTTATTTCTAAAGTGATAAGCCAGGTTGCCCACGCTTATTCCTGTTTCATCTGCAATCTGTTGAAGGCGTACATTCGCCAGTCCGTTTTCATTGAACAAACGGATGGAGGCGTTTAGTATTTTTTGCTTGGTGCTAATGTCAGCCATTTTTTCAATCTTTCCTGCTTAACTCGAACAGAGTTTGAAGTCTTTGATATCCACCTTTAGCGTGCCCCGCTGGTCTTTGGCCGCCAACCGTCTCATGTACCAGGCGGTCAGTTCTGCCTTGGCTTTACTGGTGTAACAGGAAATCACTCTTTTAATCAGTTTATAGGGCTCCTGGTAGTAAGCAAAAACCAGGTGGACCTCCCACATGCCTTTCCTTTTGACGATGTTTTCGATAACGGCCGTATCCCGCAGCCACCAGTCATCTGACAGAAATTCCATGTCTGACGGCAAGCCGGGAACCTCTGTAAAGTGCTGGTTGTTCAGCAGGTTCAGCAATTCTTCGTAGGCCTGTTTGTCCAAATGAAATTTGTCCATTTCAGGTGGCTTGGTTAATGAAAAATGGTTTTCGGGTACAAACAAATCTACTCAAAATAAAGAAGGATTAAAAGAAAATCCTATACCGGGGTATGGGGTAGGGCTACTTTACGCCCTTGATGGGTAGCATTTAACGCCAAACGCCAAAGGCGTAAAGGAGGGTCAGAGGTATCATTTTCTCCTTATTCAATGACTACCTTCGTCGTCACCCTATCCTTACCAGTTCCCAGGTTGAGGAAGTAAATACCGGCCGGCAACTCTCCCGCAGGCAGGTTCAGGACATTCAGGCCAGCGTCGCCCCGGACAGAAGTATGCCAAACGGCCTGCCCCAGCGTGTTAACCAGGTAAAGCGGCAGGTTGTCCCGCCTTTCCCTTAGCGAAAAGGAAACGGTCATTTCATCGGCGGCCGGATTGGGGAAAAGGCTGAAATCCGTGAAATTGCCGGCAGGGGCCTCCAGGCCGGAAATGAGGCCCAGGTCGGTTTTTTCAAAGGTGAAGATTCCCGTGCTCGAACCGTCAAAGCCATAAAAAACAACTTTCCAGAGGCGGTTATCCGGGGTCTTTACGAAAAAGGCGCGTTCCGGGTCAATGACCCACTCAAATCCTCCGAGATCGAAAAATTTCCAATCCTGCCCGATAATATCCAGCTGGCTGTCCAGGCTGTCCAGATAGGGTTCGTAACTGACCGTTGTGGGGTCGATGTTCCTGGCTTCGGCGGTTTCCACACCCGGCCCGGAAAGTACTCCCGTCACCATGTATTGAACGATTACTCCATTTCCGGGGTCCAGCTCTGTCCGGTACCGGGTAAAGAGCAGGTTCCAATCAGCAGGGCTGGCGGTGGCCGTTCCGGCGCCGAAGGAGAATAAAGCGAGCGGGCTGCCCGCAAAGTCAGCCTTGTCAATGAGCACGGTGGCCTCGTTAGCGCCGTCCAGATCGGCATATTTCATAGTATACACCCCATTGGCCAACGATTCTATGAATATCTTTTTCCAACTGTTGTTGCGCAATTTTAAAGCGTAGACCCTGGAGCCTGCTATCATCTGAGTCCCGGAATTGTAGGCTCCCCAACCATAATCATCGGGGTCATTTTCTTCTTTGACGCTGTTGAAGGCGCCGTTTTCCCAGTCTATCTCTTCGTTGTACAGGCTATCGAGGAGCGTCTCCGGGTCAATGACCTCGGCAAAGTCATTGGTGGGCGCGAGGTACAGCCTCAATTCGGGCGCCTCCCCGGTAAAGGAGGCCGTAGCGGCTTCGTTGTAGAAAATGCCGGCGCCATCTGCGGCGGTGGTGAAGGCCAGGTCCCAGGATTCATTGGCCAGAAAGGCTATGTCGTCGTCTTCGATGTTATAATAGGCTTGGTTGGAATAGGAAGCGCCCAGCGGGACTTGTACAAAGTCCTGGGCGTTTAACCAGGCCAGGCTAAAAGTTGCGAGCAAGGAAAGGGTAAATTTAGTTATCATTGTGCCAAAAGTTTTGAATTCATTAACCACTTAAGGATCAGTTGGATAAGCGTAGGCAAGTTAATAAGGCTTTTTTAAAAGACAATTGATTATTATCATTGCCGTTTTTATTTCTCCTCTGTTTTAGGGCTTTACCGGCCGCAGATTTTAAAATGAGCATTGCACCACTTATCTTAGCTATCTTGGGCCGGCAGCCATCGACCATGGCCGCCGGCAACCCACAAACCTAACAATTATCAAACATGGACAGAAACTCCCTGAAAGAAGACGCCCTATTTTATCACTCCAAGGGAAGGCCCGGGAAAATAGAGGTGATACCTACCAAAGAAACCGCCAATCAGAGGGACTTGTCCCTGGCGTATTCTCCCGGCGTGGCCGAACCTTGCCTCGCCATAGAAAAAAATGTAAGCGATGTGTACAAATACACCGCCAAGGGCAACCTGGTGGCGGTTATCAGCAACGGCACCGCGGTATTGGGGCTGGGCGACATCGGCCCGGAAGCGAGTAAACCTGTGATGGAGGGTAAGGGCCTGCTGTTTAAAATTTACGCGGATATCGACTGCTTTGACCTGGAACTGAACACCAAGAATGTGGATGATTTCGTCCGCACGGTCAAAATCCTGGAGCCTACCTTCGGAGGAGTCAACCTGGAAGATATTTCTGCGCCGGACTGTTTTGAGATCGAGGAAAAGCTGAAGAAGGTGCTGTCCATTCCCGTCATGCACGACGACCAGCACGGGACGGCCATCATCAGCGGCGCGGCTTTGCTGAATGCTATTGAACTGGTCAACAAGGATATTTCAAAGGTGAAAATAGTGGTCAACGGGGCAGGGGCCTCCGCTATTTCCTGCACCCGTATTTACGTTTCTCTGGGGGCCAATAAGGAAAATATTTTCATGTACGACAGTAAGGGGCTGATTCATCCGGGCCGGAACAACCTGGATGGGAAAAAATCGGAATTTGTGAACGGTTCCGTACCTGCCGATACTTCGCTGGCGGACATTTTGAAGGGGGCGGATATCTTTATCGGATTATCCCGTGGAAATGTGCTGAATCAGGAAATGATCAAAGAAATGGCTAAAGACTGCATCATCTTTGCCATGGCTAACCCTACGCCTGAGATCAGCTACGAGGACGCCAAGGCTGCCCGGGAAGACTGCATCATGGCCACCGGGCGCTCCGATTACCCCAATCAGGTAAACAATGTGCTGGGCTTCCCCTTCATCTTTCGGGGCGCGCTGGATGTGAGGGCTACGGAGATCAATGAAGCCATGAAACTGGCCGCAGTTTATGCGCTGGCGGAACTGGCGAAGAAGCCGGTACCCGATATCGTGAATATGGCGTACAGCAACGCCAACCTGATCTTTGGTAAAGACTATATCATTCCCAAGCCGGTTGATCCGCGTTTGATCACTACCGTTGCTCCGGCAGTGGCCAAGGCGGCTATGGAGACAGGGGTGGCCGGCAACCCGATCACCGACTGGCCCGCCTATGAGCTGGAACTGGCCCGGCGCCTGGGCAATGACAATACCATTTCCAGAATTATTGAAACCAAGGCCAGGCAGGATGTCAAGCGGGTCGTTTTGGTGGATGCGGAACACGTCTCTGTGCTCAAAGCGGCACAGATCGTCATAGAAGAAAAAATTGCCCGCCCGATTCTGCTGGGTAAACGAGAAACCATTAAAGCAATTATTCGCGAGTACGGGCTGTCTTTGCCGGGCGTACAGATCATTGACCCCAAAAACCCGGTTGACGAGCAGGAAGCAAAACGGCAAGAGGTATACAGTTCTCTATTCTATGAAAAGCGAAAAAGAAAAGGCGTTACCCTCCTGGAATCCAGAGACCTGATGCGCAGCCGGAGCTACTATGGCGTCATGATGGTGGAAGCTGGAGATGCGGATGCCCTGGTTGGAGGTGTCACCAAAAAATACCCCTACACCATCCGGCCTGCTTTGCAGGCTATCGGGCCCCGTGAAGGGATAAGGAAGGTGGCCAGTACCCATATCCTGATCACGCGTTTCGGCCCTTTGTTCCTGGCCGACACCTCGATCAACCACTACTTAAATGCAGAGGATATTGCCGACATTGCCGAATTGGTGGCAGAGAAGGTGGAATCTTTTGATATTCAGCCCCGGATTGCCATGGTCACCTATTCCAACTTCGGTTCGGTGCCTCACGGCGAGTCGGCGGTCCTGATGCGGACCGCCACCGGTATCCTGCAGGAACGGCATCCCGACTGGATCGTCGATGGAGAAATGCAGGCCAATATGGCCCTCAACCCAGCGGTGCGGGAGCAGTTCTATCCTTTCTCTAAACTGGAAGGCAAGCGGGCCAATACGTTGATCTTCCCCAACCTGTCGGCTGCGAATATTGCCTACAACCTGTTGGCCCATACTGCCAATATGGACATCATCGGCCCGATATTGCTGGGGCTGAAAAAGCCGGTGCACATCCTTCAGATGGGCGCCAGCGTCCGGCAGATCGTGGATATGATGGGCATTGCTGCGGTGGATGCACAGGGGCGTGATTGAAGGAAGGAAGGAGGGAAGGAAGGAAGGAAGGATTGAATGAACAGCATTCAATCCTTCTTTACTTCTTTCTCATCCCCCCTTCGCCGACCGCTTGATCATCTGGTCTACGCCGGAGGTAAACTCCTGCACTGTTGCGGTGTAGCCGGTTTGGCCCAACGCTTCGATGGAGTACCCTTCGTTTCCGGTATTCTTTTCCAGGTTGAATACCCAGACGGTGGGGTAGCCTCTCACTTTGAAAGCCTGCTGCAGGGATGCGTTCTGTTGTCTGATTTCGTTCGGTATCTGCTTTCTCCTGGGGAAGTCGAGTTCCAGCAGGATCACGTTTTTGTCCGCCCATTTTTTAAACTCCGGTTTGGAGAACACATTGGCGGTGAGCCTTTTGCACCAGCCACACCAGTCACTGCCGGTAAAGTTGGCCATGATGGGCTTTCCCGTTTTCTGAGAAAGTGCGTAAGCCTGGTCAATATCTACCAGCCAGCCTTCATTTTCAGCAGTATACTTATCCTGAGCTACCGCAAAGGCAGTGACCATCAGGAAGGCAAATAGGGTGCTGATCTTTTTCATAAGATTTAATTATTTTAAGCTAGAATTAAGCATATATCTGGTAAAGATACAATCTTGCTTCTGAAAAGGTGTATTTCAAAATGTTACCATCTAGTTAATGGTTGAAATTTGACCTCTTCTCATGGAAAGCTTTGGCGAAACGAACAACTACTAACGGCGGCAGTGGGTGTCCTTGATTTTTCTTCTATTTAACATAATATAAATTATAGGCAAAACGTACCGAAACCCGGAATACCGCAGATTGACTGTGCCGAAGCAATAATGGGATGTACACAACGGAGAGAAAAAAGCTTTTGCAGGTAAGTTTTTATTTTCCGTTTTAGAAATAAGATGCCAAACTCTTAATCCCTATACCGTATACAAGCGCAAAAGCCCAGTCCAACCAACTGCGCCATGAAGGATTGTACAGGCAGATTCCCGCTCCAGCCCTACCTCACAGTGTTTACCAAAAATCTCTATTTAACATAATTATTGAGGCTGTCCAAGAAACAAATAAATTTAAATATTTTGTTTCACTTCTGTGCTAATAACAAGTTAAATAGATAAAAACAGCATTCCTCTTTCAACTTATCCTATAAACTTCTATATTAACATTTCTTACATTTGGGCTCACCTCAGTTATTCACTAGAATTCTTTCTCAGGAATCAGCCTTGATTCCTTTACGCTTCTTATAACCAAAAATCGATCCAATGAATTGTAAACACCTTCTATTCTCCTTTCTGCTATTAATTTGCTCAATAGCAACGCTTAATGCGCAATTCCCCTGCCTCAATGGCATGTCCATCAACGGCCCCAACGGGCAAGGCGACATAGACCTCTGTCAGGGGGGAATTTCCTCTACCCTCAATTTTGCAGCCAATATCAGTGCTGTTCCGGTCGGGTATCTGGTAGTTGATGAAAACGATGTGATTGTCTACATCGGGCTGAGTGGAAGCATCAATTTTGCCGGGCTACCAGGCAATAGCTTCCAGGCCTATGCTTTTAACTTTATAGGTTCTCTGCGGGCAAGGGTTGGCGACCCCCTGGGAACTCCCCTCACCAGCGGCTGTTATGCGCTGACGTCCAACTCCATTTCAGTGAGCGGCAATACTCCGTCAGCCGGAACCGTAAGCACCGACAGCGGCGAAACCGAGGCCTTTACCTGCCCTGGAGACGGCCTGGCTGACGTCGTGCGTTTCGCTAATACCGGTGCTACAGCCGGCGCCTCATTCACCTATTTGGTGACGGACGAAAACAATATTATTACAGCCGTCCTGAGTGGAGATTCCGTAGATTTTGAAAGCGATAGCGTGGGTGTTTCCCGCGTTTGGGGCCTCGCCTATAATGGCAATCTTAATGCTATGGTAGGTGATAATGCCGCTACCGCCAGCCTGGCTGACGGTTGTTACAGCTTATCTGAAAACTACGTCACCATTTTCCGGCAAGAGCCGGTGGGTGGAACCGTAAGTACGGAAGACGGCACTGATGCGGTGATCCTTTGTACAGGTAATGGCGCCTCAGGCCTCATACGCTTTGACAGCATGGGAATAAGCAACAGCGATTTCACTTATGTAGTCACGGACACCAATAATGTGGTCCTTTTTCTTTCTGCCTCTGATGAAATTGACTTCGACAGCATCGGCGCCGGTATTTCCCGGGTTTGGGGCTTGGCTTACACCGGTATGCTCATTGCTGCTGCCGGCGATACGGCTTCAACCGCCAGCCTGAGCGATGGTTGCTTTGCCCTCTCTGACAACTATGTCACCGTAAACCTGGAAGGTACTAACGGCGGTGATATAAACACCAATAACGGTGATACTGAAGTTTTTGTCTGTCCCGATAGCTCGACGGCGGACACTATCCATATTGAAAGCATAGGCGCTACCGGAGATAACTTTGTTTTCGCCCTGACAGACACCAGCAATATTATTTTATCCTTTCCCGACACCAACTTTCTACTGGTTGACAGCCTCAGCGAAGGTATTTACCGGCTTTGGGGGATAGCTTACAATGGGGCCTTAACCATTGTGGTGGGTGACACTGCTTCCACCACTCCCCTATCGGACGACTGTTTTGCCCTCTCTGACAACTTTCTTACGATCTACAATATCTCTGCAATGGGAGGCGCCGTCAGCACGGAGAATGGCGAGACAGCAGTTTTCACCTGCCCTGGCGATGGAATTCCGGACATCATCCGGTTTGACAGCTCGGGTGTGGACAACGGCCTGTTTACTTACCTCATAACCGACACCAATAACGTCATTCTGGATCTACCTGTTGCTGACTTTGCCGACTTTGATGGCTTAGGGGTTGGCGTCTGCCGGGTTTGGGGGCTGGTGTACCTCGACAGCCTGACGGCAATGATCGGCGATACCCTATCCAATACTAGCCTGGCGGTTGGTTGTTACGCTTTGTCCGGGAATTACATCACGGTCGTTCGCCAGCAGCCGGAAGGCGGAATGGTGACGACGGATGATGGCGGTACCGATGCCTTTACCTGCCCAGGTGATGGCGTAGCCGATGTCATCCAGTTTGTTAACACCGGAGCCAGTGGTAATGGTTATGCCTATATCATTACAGATTCCAATAACGTAGTCACGGAAGTAATTCCCTTAGGGCCAGCTGATTTTGAGGATGATGGTATCGGCATTTCCAGGGTGTGGGGCATCGCCTATACCGGCGCTCTTACCGTTATGGTGGGTGATACCGCTTCAACCGCCATATTAAGTGACGATTGCTACAGCCTTTCCGGAAATTTCGTTACCGTCTACCGGGAGATTCCCAACGGAGGCAGCGTTAGTACCGAGGCGGGTCAATCCAGCGTCAATATCTGTTCCGGTGATGGCCTGGCCGACCTGATCCGGTTCGATAGCATCGGGGCCAGCAATAGCGCCTATGCTTATATAGTAACGGATACAAATGCCGTTATTCTAAGCATAAGTACTACCGATGCCATTGATTTCGAAGGCGCCGGAGGTGGTATTTGTTACGTTTGGGGGTTGGCTTACACAGGAAATATTACAGCTATGCCCGGCGATACAGCTTCGGCTGCCGCCCTTTCCAATGCCTGTTTCGACCTCTCTGATGATTTTGTCAGCGTTATCAAGGAAGAAGTTGATGGTGGGATGGTGAGCACAGAAGACGGCGCCACCGAAGTGTATCTTTGTCCGGGCGATGGACTGGCAGACACCGTCCGTTTCGATAGTGCCGCAACCATGGGCGCAGCTTTCACCTACTTGTTAACGGACACCAATAACGTCATCCTGTCTATCCCAACTGTTGATTTTGAAGATTTTGAAGACGACAGTATTGGCGTTTCCAGGATATGGGGCCTGGTGTACAGTGATAGCCTGACGGCGATGGCGGGCGATACTGCGACAGTTGCCCTACTCGCTACCGGATGTTATGCCCTTTCCTCTAACTTCATCACCATTTATCGGGATATTCCTGATGGAGGCACTTTGAGCACCATCGACAGTACGGGGCAGATTGCAAGCTGCACCGGCGCCAACCTGGCGGACGCCATTCAATTTGATAATATCGGTGTGGTTAACAGTTTATTCGCCTATATCATCACTGATACCACCGATGTTATCTTGTACGAACCCAGCCTCGGCCTTTCGGGCTTTAGTGGCGCCGGGCTGGGCGTTATAAGAGTTTGGGGCATGGCCTACACCGGCAACATCACGGCTATGGCTGGGGATACGCTGGCTTCAACGGCCCTTTCCGATGAATGTTATGACCTAACCGATAACTTCATTACTGTTAATCAGGAGGAAGTAGAAGGCGGCATTATCCGGACTACGGATGAAGCACTCGTCGTTTATACCTGTCCGGGGGACGGCGTATCCGATATAGTCAGTTTTGAAAATTACGGCGCTTTAGGCGAGTTTTACGGGTATGTATTGACGGACACCAGCAATGTACTCATTGGTATCAATGAAGCCGACCTGTTCAACTTTGATGGGGTGGAAAGTGGTGTGGTCCGCGTTTGGGGGCTGGCATACTCCGGAACGTTTACAGCCTCGGCAGGAGATTCGATCTTCCTGGTGAGTATTACTGACGGCTGTTATGATCTTTCTGATAATTTCGTAACCGTAAATATCGATGTTCCCAATGGAGGCGCCGTCTCTACAGAAAATGGTGAAATGCAGGTAAATGTCACGGTTGGCGATGGACTGAACGACCTGATAGGTTTTGACAGCACAGATGTCAGCAATAGCCTTTACGATTACGTTATCACGGACACCAACGGTGCTGTTATGGCGATATTGAGCAGTGACCAGTATGACTTCGAAAATTCCGGCCCCGGTGTCTGTTTGGTTTGGGGGCTGGCTTATACAGGTACCCTCACCTTTATGGAGGGGGACACCCTTACTGCACTGGACAGCCTGAGCACTGATTGTTACAGCCTGTCGGCCAACTTTGTGACGGTCAACCGGCAACAAAGCCCCGGGCGGCTTTCGCCCGGCGCCCTGGGCCAGGCGAGAAGAGAGACGGCAAGCCTCAACATGGCAGCCTGGCCGGTCCCGGTAGCGAGCCAGCTGATCGTAGAAATTGAGTTTTCCGGCGATGCCCAGGAAAGCGAACTCAGGTTGATGGATTATTCCGGAAAGGTTTTGCTTGAGCAAACGGTTTATCTGGATAATGGCTCCAACCGGTTTGAACTGAATGCCGAGGGCCTGCTAACTGGCTTGTACCTGCTCCAGGTTCAGACAGCAAGTAGCCAGGCCAGCCTGAGGTTGATCAAGCAATAAAGCTGTTCTGAAGTGATTATCAAAAAGGCTCCCCTTCGAAAAGAAAGGGAGCCTTTTTGATCTAAAACTCATAAATTATTAATTCCAATCCGGCATATCTGCATTTTCGAACAACGTAATTCGATTCTGATTTTGGGTAGTCTCTACATCCATCAGCATGACCTTAGATGGCCCAATATTATCCGATGCTTTATTGACGAATAAAACTTTGGCGCCGCCATTGATGAACTTGGGTTGAACATCGTTGGTGCCATTGTCTTTCCGGAAGGACAAGTTGATCAAGGACCCGGTTTCTGTATTGAATACACGGATTTGGCTATTCAGCGGCATTCCGCTGGCGGAAAATTCGTTACTGGGGTTGTAGGAAAAAGCTATCATCTTTCCGCTTGGCGAGAAGACAGGGTGCCGGATTTGTCCGTTGAGCAGCGGGCCCAATCCCGGAATTTGCGCGGGGACGGAATCTATCTGAAAGAGGTATAACCTGCTTTCGAAGTTGCCCGGCCTTTCAGCCGTGGCGACAATGGTATTGTTATTGAGTGACGTCCAGTCAACACCCGTAAAGAGGAACCCATCATCCGCCTCGGCCACCAGGTCAAGGCCGCTCCCATCTTTGTTGATCCGATACAGGCGGCCAAAATTCATGTACAACAATTGATCGCCGGTTGGCGACCAGCAATAGGACGCCAGGGTTTCGTCCTTGGACCGCAGTGGAACCGTTGAAGTAACCTGCTGTGGGTTGGATCCATCCCTACCCATGACGTAGATATGGACTTCGGTGCCCACCAGGTGCAATGCGGCCATATCGTCTCTAAGTATCGGCCGTAATTTGGGCCTCCAGTAAGGCTCCGTTCCGTCAGTAAGCTGAAAGGACATCTCCGGCAAATTGGTTCCATCGGGTTCTTTTCCGCCAATTAAGGTAAATGCGCCATTTACAGGCCTGACGAAGGTGTAGCGGTATTCATCCTTGGGATACTTGCGCACTGAAAAGTTCCAGACTTCTCCGTAAACAGGAGGGTTGATCCCGTCTTTGGCGACTACTTGCCAATAGTACATCTGGTTGAACCCCATGTTCTCAACAGCCAGGAACGTATCTGTTGTCTCCAGGGCCAGCGGCATGCCCGCACTGGTATCGGAAGCAAAAAGGAATACATCATAGGATAGTACATCGCCATCGGCATCAGAACCGCTCCATGATAAGGTTAGGTTGGGGTCCATGCCTTCCGCACCATTAGCCGGTTGCGGTACAGTAGGTAAAGAGGGAGGGTTGTTTTCGTCGGTAGCTTCCGACATCAATATTGTGATGGAATTTAACCGGTCTCCCTCGACTTGTACGCTAATGATGCTCTCGACGTACCCGGACAACCGCCCCCGAATACTGTAGGAGCCTTCCAGGAGAGAATCGATGGCAAATTCGCCGAACTCATCGCTGATGACCAGGTCTGATTCGGGGTTAGTGGTAATACTTACACCAGCCAGGGGAAGCAGGGAATTGGCGTCCAGCACCTCCCCCGTCAGCCTTCCATAAGATTTGATATCAATGGTATCCTCCCGGCATCCACTCAGAAAGAGGAGGACAGCTATAAAAAAAGTTAGTTTTTTCATGGGATTATTTCTTTTTGTTGCGACCCAAGTAATACTTTACGCCAAGGCGGGACCGATAGAAAAAGTCGTTGTATTTTCCACTGACTACCCCATCGAGCCCATCGCTCATAATGTAGTTATTATCTAAAGCTAACTCGAGTCCTATATAATCGGTGACAAAATATTCCAGGCCTAATCCTGCATTGATTTTCAGGAGAGCGTTGGAAGCAACATTATTGACCGGCATGGCTCCATCGGGCATCATCAGCCCGCCGCCGCCAAACAAGAAAGGGGAAAAGCGGTCGTTGGGCAGCATCCGGAAACGGACAGAGCCATCAAAATAAGTGATTTTTCGGTCAAAGGCCTGTTCGCTGGCGAGGCTGCTTTTTCCAAAGCCAAGGTGGAAAGAAAGAGATTTAGAAAAAACAGCGGTAATGCCCGCTTCTACTCCCGGCTGGAACACGGGGTTGGGATAATCCCCCTGGTAGAGCAAGCTGACGCCACTCAACGAGAATGCAGAATAGTAGTCCTGCCTGAGGCTTTCTCTCCCGAGCAGGTCAATATCTTCCATTTCCTCTTTTTCCTTTTCATAGGCAGCCATGGCGCCTTTCATAAGGCCTTGCTGAGTATCATCTGCCCTCCACAGGCCTTCCTGAGCCCCTTCCAGGATGAGGCTGTAAACCGCTTTTTCTATAGCTTCTGTAACGGCCATATCGGCAGGCTCGTTGTAAGTGAACCCGGTTTCCACTTCCAGCAAACGGCTAAACTTGACAAATCGGAATAGGCCGCCGTCGACTGCCTGGGAGAGCAAGGTCTTGGAAGTATAGACATTTTTCAGCACGCGCCCGGACTTGGTGGCAATAGCCCTCAGATAAACGGTTACCCGGTCCTGGCGGTATTTTCCTGAGCCTCCGGCGCCAAAGTAACGGACCCCGATGCCCCCGGTCATAATATTGGATTCGTAGGATACGATACCTCCTTCGATGATCATGCCGGCAAACAGCAGTGGAGATATCAACGCCTGGCCGGCGTTATCTTTGTTGAATTCCATTCGGGTGGAGCGGATGATCTTCCGCTCGTTGAGCAGGTTGCCTACGTTCTCCCGTTCGATAACGGTAAACCAGCCGGAATCCATCAAGGTTTTGATCAGTATATTGGTAGCGCCCTGGGTGACCGCTGTCGACCAGCTGGTGCCGATCTCGCTGGGCTTGTATTGCCCGGTTTGGTCCCGCAATTTGTAAACGGCCACGATAATCGGCTCTTCCGGTTTAGGAAGGTTGCGCAGGTGGAAATTAAAAGGCGTTTCTTCTCCCAACCGGGCTCTTGTGGTTTTCATCGGTTGATTGAGGTAGGCGCCACAACCGGAAAAGACCCAGGGAAGGACAAGTACGGTTATCCATAAGTACTTTTTCATGATAAGGAGTTTGGAAAATTCGGAATTTGGAAAAAGCTCGACTACCTGGAAACCTGGCATAGCATTACTACCCCGGCGCAGGTAGCCAAGCCATCCAAACTCTAATTTTTATGGATAGTATTCAGTCTTAGAAAAAAGGTATTGTGATCTGTGTCTGATTGCCGGTAGCCAGATCATTGATCGTGATGATCAAGCCGTCCAGGCCGGGTACAACATCCACCAGGATATCCCCAAATTCGTAGGTTCCGGTTTGGATGCCGTTTTCCCCGAATATGCTGTCGGATTGCAGCAGGTTTCGGGATAACTGGCTCAGCAACTGGTTATTGAGCGATTCGGTAAACCGGTCAAGTGAGGTTCTGCCATTATTGCCTGCGTCAGGGTTGGAAAGCGTATTTTGCGCATTGGCAGAGTTGAGCAGCCAGCTGTAGTTCAGGTAATTGCCCCCAAAGGCCGGATTTGTCGGTGTGTAGCTGAAATCCTGGCCATACATCAGTATGGGAGCGGTGAGTAAGAATAGGGTTAAGAGTTTGGATGTAATGTTCATGGTTTAAGGAATTATAATGAATTGTTAGTAAATACCTTGTATTTCGTCATTGAGGTTTTCCCCCGCTTCCGCCCTTTGGGCGAGTATTCTCATGAGGCGGGCGTTTACATAACCAGCCAGCCCTTCGAGGTAATCATAATTGGGCTGTAGGTTGGACTCCACCACTTTTTCATCATCCAGCCAGACGACCAGGCGGGTAGTCCGGCCTCTGCCCGGGAATTCCTCCAACTTTATAAAGTAATCCCCTGCCCCGGAGGGGGCTTCCCATTGGGAGTAAAAGAGGTCGTATAAATCCCTTCCCGCCCGCGTTCGGGTATTGTCAATGACCAGGCCGCCAAATTCAAACCCGGATTCCTGCCCCTCGTAGTCTACTTCTTCAGAAACATCTTCCTGAAAACTACTTTCCTTGGCCCTTTGCTTTTGTCTTTGTTTTTTGGCATCGTAAACAAGGGTGTCTGAATCCATGAGTACATCCTGGTAGTATAACTGTAAAATGGCTTCAAACGCTTCCATTTCCTTGATGGCCAGCCTGGTTGCAGCGAGTACTTTGCCCTCATTGGCGCCTAGCTTTGCCTGCCCATCCTGATTGTTGGATACGGAATTATTCTTCTTGTCTGTACCCGTAAGGAAGAAATCATAGCTAAGGATGATTTCATCACCGGTGGTGTTCTTTGCCTGTGCCTTGAGCACAATATCCTCGCCCTCCAATTCGTAAGCAATCTGTCCGCGCAGTGCTGCTTCATCTTCCAGGTCTTGTCCCTGGACAAGGCTTATGCTAAAACTGGCCATTAACAAAACCAACAATAACTTATACATACCAATTCGATTACGGGATTAATAGGGCTTCTTTGGTACATCAGGGCTCGCCAGGAAATCCTTCCATGGGGGTGTAACCGCAACCAGCTTCCGGCGTACGAGGCGGGAAGTCTTGCCTGAAGACAAAAAGCTTCAAATATGAAAGGTCGTATGTGTGCCTCCTGAAGAGATTAGGATGCGGCAGGGAGTGTGTAGTTTCCTGTATTTTCCAGCACCCGGTATTCAGACAGTAGCCTGTGTGTCAGTCCTTCTGCCTTTTGCTCAAAATAAAAACCCACGATTAGATAGTTGTACGGTAAGCTTCAGAGAAATGTTTCCTGTAGTTTGAAAAAAATATTCACTTTTTACCAGATTTGCCTTCCTCCTCTTCCACGGGTAGTGTAAGGGTATTGGAATCCAGGAGTTTTTTCTTGTGGTAAATATTCAGGGTTACAGTGATGCTGCTTCCTTCGCGCCAGGATAAGGTGGAAGAAGAAAGGATTTTGGATTCGTGAGCCGCCAGTTCTTTTTTGCCGCCCTGGCTGTTGGATACGGAATTATTCCCGCTATCGGTTTGGGCAATCTTGAGTTGATAGGTTAGGTCCAGGCTTTTATCTGTCTTGTTTTCACATTGAGCCTTAAGGCTCAGCTTGTCACCCTTCAGTTCATAAAGGATTTGCCCGTCTACTGTAGTTTTTTTTCCCATGCCTTGCCCAAAAACAAAAACACTGCTACAAAAAAATATCATCAGGGCTGAGAAAAATCTATGCATAATTCAATAAGTAATTAAATGATAAAAAGTTGATAAACGCCAATACTGCACTTTGCTTATTCACAAAACGACAATAGGGTTAAAGTATTTTCTTTTGCCGGCTTGCATTTTTATTTTAAGTACTGGTTCAGGTCTTCCACCTGTATATTCATATCATAGCCGGTAACTTCAATGGTGTAGTTCAGGCCTTCAATATCTTCCGCTTTGTGCGTTACGGTGATATTCGAGCCGTTCTGTATGAAACGGGCATTGATGTCCTTCGTGTTTTGGTAGTCCAGCTGCAGCAAATTATCATTGCCATCCTGTACAACCCCCAGAGTGGTTTCAACTCCGTCCAGGTAGATATCGGCTTGATTGCGATGTCCATCCTGACGAATCACCGCCCCGTTCAGGTCCCCATCCATGATGAGGTGTACTTCATTGTAACTCCCGCTTTGCTGCACATCGGCCAGCTGGCGGTTGTACTGTTCAATTTCCACGACATTGGACGACGCCTGATCCAGGGTTACCCGGCTCAGGTTGCCATCCAGGCTCGGTACCGTTTCCAGTGCTTCAATCAGCTCGTCTTCCACACTTCCGTTTACCTGGGCGTTCAACCCAAAAGATAGGGCAAAAAGAAAGAAAAGCAAGATCAAATGGTTCACTTTTTTCATAGATGCTGTATATTATAATGATTGTAAACGAGGAAAGAGAAAGAGTTGAAACCAACTCTTTCTCTATGCCTTTTAAGGTACCGCTTTGTGCCTTATTTCTGAATAACTTCGATCGAGTTGCTGTCAGAACCGTCGTAAACGCCAACGTTACTGCCGCTGTAGTTGCCGTACTGGCTAACCTCTACATCGTTGTAAGAGCTGTCGCCGATGATGTAAACGCCCGATTCGTGGTTGTCACCGTCCTGATTGACGTCAATGTCGTTTTCAGAGGAAAAATCATCGATGACCACATCAGAATCCAGGTCATCGCCATCCTGCGTAACGTCTACGTTGTTGCCATCAGAACCCAAGGAGACCCCTACTGTTGAGAAGTTGTCGTCGCCATCCTGAGTGACATCGACATCGTTGTCCTTGCTAAAAATAACCACACCGACGTCAGAGAAATTGTCCTCACCGCTCTGGTTGACGTCAACATCATTATCATCGCTGGCATCATCGATAGAAACGAAAGAAGCGTTTTGTTCCCCTTCCTGATAGACATCGACATCGTTGTCCCAGCTGTCAAATGTGATGAAAACATTCGACTCCTGCTCCTTGCCTTGCTGTTCTACATCGACTTCATTGCCCTGGCCACCAGCAAAAATATCAACAATAGAAAAATGGCCGCCGGAACCGTCCTGAAGCACATCCACCTCGTTGTAGTCTGAAACATCAGTGATGTTGACAATCGAGGTGTTGTCATCACTTTCCTGGTCGACATCAACGTTGTTGTAATTGCCGTCGACGATCAATACATCGGAAGAGTTGTCTTTGTCATCCTGATCAACATCAACTTCGTTGTTCCCGCCAAACTCGATATTTACTGTGCTAAGCTGGTTTTCGCCATCCTGGTCGACGTCGACATCGTTCCGGTCAGAATCGTCAACAACGCTGATATCCGAAACGTTGGTTTCATTGTCGTCCTGCTCCTGCGAGACGGAAATGGTGTTGTCATCGCTGTCTCCGGAAACCGTGACGCTTGACTTGTTATCCTGGGCCAGAGCCGTGCCCAGGACAAAGAGAAATGCTGTGATTACTAAATAGATTTTCTTCATGTCCGAATTAAAATTTAAGATTATAAAATGTTAGTTAAGAATTAGATAGTTGTCTTTCAAGTGAGCTAAAACGCCTTCAGGCCAGTCACCGATATTCATTCGGAGATAGGCCGGTTAATGGGCGGCATAAACTACCTGATCTGAAAGAGTAATCTTCCAAAAAAATATAATTTCAATTTTGATATGTAGTGTGAGCCTGTTCTTATCACTCCTGGTGTAAAAGCCAGAGTGTCTCAAGATTACAGTGGCAAATATAAGTACAATGATACTCACTATTCTGCCAATCTCGCCTAATATTCTGCCATTTTGCACTAAATCAGGCAAAGATGATCGAATTTTACTGACAATTCCTTAGAAAAGCAGCCGGGCGGATACCAAAATAGGCTTCAAACAACTTTGAGAAGTAATCGGGGCGCGAGTAGCCTACAGACATGGCTGCTTCTTTTATTGTTATGCTTTTTCTAGCCCCAAGCAGCTCCTTTGCCTTGGACAATCTGGCGACCTGAAGATATTGGTTGGGTGTAAATCCCGTTTCCTGTTTAACCCGCCGGTAGAATTGCCGCTCGCTCATAAATAGTTCTTCAGCGATTTGGGGTATTGTGAGGTTGGGGTCATGCAGTTGGACTGAGATGATGGCATTCAATTTACCCAACCAGTTCTTTTTGGCTTCAAATTGTTGGCGATTGTTAGGGGATTTAGTACTACTATTCATTGTTCTGGTTTTTTCCCAAATCCAGGACTGTCTGCCACGCGGTAGCGGTCACCATAAGGCTGGATTCGTCCCAAGATTTTAATTTCCGTGTTGGCTAATGCGAATTGGACTCTTATTATGGGGAGCTGGGGTGTAAGAGATCAACGTTTGACCTTACTTTCTTCGGTATACGCCTTGTTGTCCCGATTGTTGCATTGGCAGGAGGGAAAATTAAAATTTTCTTCGGACAGAAAGTTGAAAGCCGGAATTAAAGTGTTGGTTGTCGGATTGAAATACCTGATTGGAGGCAAGGCCGAGGAGGCCACGGGAAAAGCGAGCGTCCAATGACCAGCGGCGGTGAAACGCCCATTCGAGGGCTACGGACACTCCAACATCGAATTTGCGAAGCTCGGGTTCACTACTTACATCTGAACGGGACTGCCCGTTACCGTTTTGTGCAGTAAAGGACGCCTCTTGTCTATTCTGGCCTAAGAAGGAAGAAGGGGTATCTATGATTAGGGCAGGGCGGACGCCAGCCAGTATACTCCATGTCGGAGATACCTTGTATTTAGCTACCAAAGGCATTTCGAGCGCCAAATAGCTTTTTTCGATAACGCCACTGGAAGCCTGGTCGAAAGAGTAACCGTTGTTGGTTTCCAACTGGACGGTTCGTTCGTAGGCGACCGACAGATTATCCACATATTTTACATGGGCTTCTACTTGTACAGCCCAGCGGGGGGTGATTTGTAAACCTCCGAAAATGCCTCCAAAAGGATATAAGGAAGAACTCCCATCCCCCGGAATAGATAGGTTGCTACCCAGCAGGAATCCGCCGTACATCCTTCGGTGTATTCTTTCGGGTGAAGCGGGGTATTCGGCTGATGCGAGTCCTGCCTGATGAGTAACAACATTGCCTGAAACAACAGGAAGGCTGGAAAGCACCTCATCATTAAAAAAAACAGAAGTTGTTATATGGCTCTTTCCATCCACTGCTTCTAGGCTCTCTGTAATTGACCCGATTGGTTCCTCCAGATGGCCTTCCTCTCCTAAAAGTGTAGATGTTTCTATGGCTGATACATCCCGGCGATTATGGGTGGAAGCAAGGTTGCCGGGAACGGGAGGATAAGCGCCGGGTTTCCGTTTTTTGGTGTCCTCAATTCTACGGGACAGGGCGCCAACAACTGCTTCATGCTTTGCTGTGTCTTCGTCATCGATGGCAGAAGGATCAGGGCTACCAGCTTGATCAGGTGTTGTTTTTTTCATTTGAGCAATACCTGCCATAGGGATGGGGAAAGCCCCTAATTGATCGGGGATAGAGGGAAAGCCATACCATGCGCCTGCCAGATAGCCGCCGGCCATTGCTACCAGGATTAAAGCCAGCAATTTTCCATTTATCTTATTGGCGGGGCGAGCAGGCTTATCCAGCAATTGTTCCATAGCTTGCCAGTCGCTCCCGGTAGAAGCTGTCGGTTGATATTGCCGAATCTTTTGTCCGAACTTTTCCCAAAATTTATCGTGATGACTCATAATCCTATCCTTGAAACCTTTGACAAATAGCGTACCTTTTCGCTAACATCAAAGAAGGCCATAATTTTGTATTAATCGCTTAAGCTCCTGTTTTGCCGATGATAGATGCCAGCGGGAGGTCCCTTCACTCATGCCCAACTGCTGGGCGATCTCTGCATGTTTATACCCGTCGATAACGTACATTGAAAAAACAGCCCGGGTCATAGGCGGCAGTTTTTGCAACATCGCCAGCAGGTCTTCAGCTGCGATCTTATCCAAAACGGAGGAAGGGATGGCTATCTCGGCTGCCTGGTCGAGGGGCGCCGTACGTTTCTTTTTTAGCTTGCGCACATGGTCAATGCAGGTATTGACCGCAATGCGGTTGATCCAGGCAGGAAAAGCCTTAAAGTCTTTGCATTGGTGCAGGGATTGAAAAGCCTTTAAAAAAGCCTGGTTAACCAGGCTTTTAGCCTGGTCATGGTCTGTAGCGTAACGCAGGCAAATGGCAAAAAGAGAATGGTAGAACTGTTGGTACAGTTGCTGCTGGGCCTGCCGCTTCCCGATCTTGCAGGCCTCAATGATATCCGGGAGCTCCGATGATTCCTTATTGCGTCCTACCACCACAGATATTGGTGTCAACCTTGCAAAATTATTAGCCATTGCTCCGTTTTACAGTCTTTGCCTTTAAAGACGAAGGGGCATCGTAAAACGTTGGGGGAGATAGGCTCAAATATTTGAGAATTATTTTTCCTCGGTCAAAGAAGCAGAAAGGCGGCCAGAAAAGCAATAAAACTTAGGGCCAGCCCGCCGACAAAAACGCGGTAGGCATAGGTCAGCAGGAGGTATTTTTTCTGTAATACCTGCCCCAGGTTGTAAAGGTCCCGGGAAAGGTCGTCATAGAGAACGGCCTGGTCTTCTTTGAGGCCCCGCAGATAGTCGACAAAGTCATCCTTGGGGATTTTTAAAAAATTGCCGAAGTAAAGCAGGCTTACCCGGTGCTGCCGAACGTCATCTTCGGTAAATTCCTGCCCGGAAACTTTGGGCATGGCGGAAAAGACGGCAAAGGTGATTGCGGTAAGCGAGGTCAACATCAGGAGCAATACAGGGATGATGAATTTAAGGTTTTCGCCGATCGTCTGCTGAGAAAGCGAGAACCCGGCGCTGGCCGCCGTGATGAGGATAGACAACACCAAGGTGTTGATGCTAATGATCATGTTGGCTTTGCCATCGGCTATGGAACTCAGGTTGATGTGATTGCGGAGCGTGACCCGGTAGATCGTGTCCACCCCCCGGCCAAAATCTTTTCCTGTTTGCTTGCGAATGTCTGTTTTGCGGGCCTTGGCCAAACTCTCCTTGTGGCCGGCAATATTTTTGTTCCTTCGTTTTGAGAAGGCGCCCTGTGCCCAGATGGTGTGAAATTTTACCGACAGCTGCATATCCAGCAGCCTGCGGTTCCATTCCAGCATGGTAAACCGCTCTCCGGAAGCCCTTTCTTCCTCCAGCCTCAGCAACTGGCCTCTTCGCTCAAAGCGCTTCCTGCCCAGAAAGGAGTAGTTGGCGTCGTGTAATATCTTCTCAGGCGCCGCCTCCGGAACAGCATCGTGGTGGGTGGCCCGAATCAGTTGTTCAACGAACTGGATGCTTTCCTCAGCCATTCCCTTTTCCTCCATAAACTGGCGGGCAATGACGGCGCTCCGTTCTTCATGGCCTTCGGCTCCCTCCGTATAGCCAACATCATGGAACCAGGCTGCCAATTTCAACAGAATGGCCTGTTCTTGCGGCATTTCTGCCTTTTTAGCCAGCATGCCGGCCACCTCGGCCACTTCCTCGGCATGGTCATAATCATGGAAGACATACTCCGCCGGCAGGTGTTCAGTAAGGTAACCATATACATACTTCCGGGCTTGCTGTAGCAGTTCTTTATCCATTTTGCTTCAATCCAAAGGGTACAAATGCCCAATATACAAAAATAGGATAGCCAGCTGAAAACTGTGGAGGGGTGTGTTGTTCAAAAGTAGCCTCAAAACAAGCTCAACTGCGGGTTGCGATGCTGTTCGAAGAGTTCCAGGTATAGCAGTAGATACAACCGTGCTCACAGCCCTGATAAGGGTTCATCGACCAGCCCATGCCTATGTCCGGGCTCGTAACCCGGTTGAGCATACTTTTGGGATATACATGAATATATTGAGTCCGCGCTTCCCGTTCCTGGGGTTCGGGGTCGTAAACGTGCTGGTGAAAACGGTTGGCGGGGTTTATCTGCGCTCCCCTACCCTTGATGTACGGAGGATTTGGCTCTGAATATTCCACTTTTTGTTTAAACAAATTTCCTGAGATATCAGGCTTCAAAAAAGGTACCTGACAGAGGTTTGCTTATCAGAGAGCTTGGCCTTTCCCAGGAATTCTGTATTTTGCTTAAAATTCGACTTATTTTGTATCTATTTAGCTGGGTCAAGTATGGGGGTAGGGCCATCTAAATAGTTACCTTATTTTAAAATAAGGAACCATGAGCCTGGCCAGAAAAGAAAATAGAATTTCCGTGGAAGCGTATTTCGACCTGCAGCGGAATACGGACAAACGTTATGACTTTTGGGATGGCTCTTATTGCTGAAGAAAAATAATTCAATTGCCATGAAAATCACCAGAAAAAGCTTTTTCAAAGGCATCGCCCTCGGCACGGTTTCTCTGCCCTTTCTGATTCGCGCCTTCGGCGGTAAGAACTATGCCCAGGAAGACAGCACCGGCGCCCCCAACGTACTTACCGCCAAGCAGTACCGCTGGAAAATGGTCACCACCTGGCCACCCAATTTTCCTATTATAGGGGAGGCTTGCAACAAATACGCCGAACTGGTGGAAAAGATGTCCGGCGGGCGCATTCGCATCCGGGTGTACGGCGGCAATGAACTGGTTCCTGCTCTCGAAGCGTTTGACACGGTGCGCACCGGCGGCGCCGAGATCGGTAGTGGCGCCGCCTACTATTGGGCAGGCAAGGCGCCGGCAGCCCAGTTCTTCGCCTCCGTACCCTTCGGCATGAACGCCCAGCAACTCAACGCCTGGATCATCGGCGGCGGCGGGTTGCAACTTTGGGAAGAGCTCTACCGCGACTTCAACCTGGTGCCCATGGCGGGCGGCAATACCGGCGTACAAATGGGAGGCTGGTTCAACCGGGAGATCAACAGTATTGAGGACCTGAAAGGGCTGAAGATGCGCATCCCCGGCCTGGGTGGCAAAGTGCTGGAAAAAGCGGGAGGGTCTCCGGTCCTGTTAGCCGGCGGCGAAATCTACACCGGCCTGGAGCGCGGCATCCTCGACGCCACCGAATGGCTGGGCCCCTATCACGATACCCTGATGGGCTTCCAGGATATTGCCAAATATTACTATACGCCCGGTTGGCACGAACCCGGCACCATGCTGGAGTATTTCGTCAATAAAGAAACCTACGATAAGTTGCCGCCGGACCTGCAGGCCATCCTGCAAACCGCCGCCGCCTGGTCCAACCTTTGGACCCTCTCCCAAATGGAGGCCAAAAATGCCGAAGCACTCACTACCCTGCTGGAGAAGGGCGTTACCATCCGGCGGTTTCCGAAGGAATTGATCAACCAATTGCGCCAGTACACCAATGAGGTGATTACCGGCATCATTGATAATGACCCTTTCAGCCGCCGCGTCTACGAGTCCTACGATAGCTTCCGCAATAAAGCGGCCAATTATTCACTGATCACTGAAAAAGAGTTTTACGATAAGATACAGAAGAACAGTGAACTGGACCTGGGGTAGCTTCGCCAACCTGTCTTGCCAGCTGGATAAAATGGGTGGTAAACAGGCTCGGATAGCTACCTCCAGGCCTATTCTTTTGGTTTAAAACAAAATGCGCCTTTGTCCCAACATACGGCTGCCACCTTTCGTCTTAAAAGAAAAGACGATGAAAGCAATCCTTTTTTCAAGCCTCTTTTCCCTGTTTATTTCTGCTGCACAGGCCTGTAGCTGCTTCTACATTTCTGACTACTTTTGCCCGACGGCGAGTTGGTTCAACAGCAATGCCAGCGGGAATACGCTTTACATTGCACAGGTCAAAGTGGTGAGCACCTATAGCTACTACATGGATGTACAGGTTGTGGACAATTTGCAGCACATCCTGCCGGAGAACGAGATCACCATTCTTGGCCAGGATGGCCTGAACTGCAATGAGTGGTTGGCTCCTTTTGAAGAAGGCAAGACGTACATCCTTGCCATCTACGCAAGCAACTGGGAAGAAGGCCTCTACGACCTCAATGGCTGCGGCCGTTTCTGGCTGCCGGTCGTTGAAGATCAGGTGCAAGGCAACATCAGCGAAAACACCCTGCAACAATCCTATGAAGATTTTAGACAGAGCCTGGCCCAATGCGCGGGGATCAACCCCACGGCCGAGCCTGGATTGGCGGCTCTTCATATCTTCCCTAACCCCACCTCCGGTGAAGTGTACTTGAAAGGGCTGGCGGCCGGCGCTCCAATCAACTACACCCTCTACAGCCTCGCCGGGCCGGTAGTGCAAGCAGGTACGGTCCATGGCGGCTCCTCCCCCAGCCTATCGCTGGCGGGCCTGCCGAAAGGGCTCTACTTGCTGCGGCTGCAGGTGGGAGAGGCCGTGCTGAGCAGGCGCATTGTGTTAGGCAATGATTGAATGGATTGTGGATGCGGTTTTTTATTTTTTAAATTGTTTTAGCAAGAAAATTTTAACTGAGTAAAAATCATGAAGGGCTAACCGCCTCGCTAAGCGGTTATTATTTGATAAACACATAGACCACATCCGGAAACAAGATCACCACTAGCAAAAACACCAGTTGTATGATAACGAAAGGCACTATACCTCTGTACAGGTGCCCGGTGGTGACACTGGGCGGCGCCACCCCTTTCAGGTAGAAAAGCGAGAAGCCAAAAGGAGGTGACAGAAAAGAAGTTTGCAGGTTGAGCCCCAGCAGTACACCGATCCACACCAGGTCGATACCAAACTGCACGAAGATAGGAGCGACTACCGGCACGATGATGAAGATGATCTCAATAAAATCGATAAAAAAGCCGGCGATGAATACCACTACCATGACCAACGCCAGAAAAGCCATGGAGGAGAGGTTGGCTTGCTGGATGAGGTTAACCAGGTAACCGTCTCCATTCATTTCACGGAACACGAAGGAGAAGGTAGTGGCGCCCATCAGGATGATGAACACCATACTGGTCAGGTGAGTGGTCTCCCGGCCGACAACTTTGAGCACCTCCAGGCTGAACTTACCCTGGACGATGGTTAGCAGGGTCGCACCCATGGCTCCGACGGCCGCCGCTTCCGTTGGCGAAGCGATGCCGGCAAAGATGGAGCCCAACACGGCTATTATGAGGAAGAAAGGAAGCACAAAAGCCTTAATGACTTTGCGCATATAGTCTTCTTTTTTGAATGCCCTTATCTCTTCTTCCGGCATTCCAGGGGCAGAACCGGGCCGCAGGGTGGCAAAGATGATGATATACGCCACATACACCAAAACCAGCAATATGCCGGGCAGCAGCGCGGCGGCGAAGAGGTTGCCCACCGATACGTTCAGAACACTGCCCAGAAGTACGAGTACGACCGAGGGAGGGATAATCTGCCCCAGCGTACCGGAGGCGGCAATCGTTCCCGTTGCCAACTCGGCGCTGTAGCCCCGCTTCAGCATCGTTGGCAGGCTGATCAGCCCCATGGTGATCACTGTGGCGCCTACAATGCCTGTAGAGGCGGCCAGTAAGGCGCCCACAATCACTACGCTGATGGCCAACCCACCTTTCAGTTTGCCAAAAAGGATGGCCATCGTTTCCAGCAGGCTCTCCGCCAGGCCCGATTTTTCCAGCATGATACCCATGTAGATGAAAAGGGGTACGGCCAGCAATACGTAGTTACTCACTACTCCCATAATCCGGGGCGGCAAGGCGGTAAAAGCAACGGGGTCGAGAAACAGCAAGGCATAAATGATAGAGATACCCCCCAGGGTAAAGGCCACCGGATAACCGTAGAGAATGAGCAAAAAAATGCTGATGAAGAGTAGGATTGCCAGTGTTTCCATAGGGCTCTAAAGATTTTCTTTTGAGATGTCTTCTGCTTCCGGTTGTTCCGGTTCCTTATGGCCGCTGAGGATCAATGCGGAATCGATCAGGCTGGCGATGCCTTGCAGCAGCAACAAAAAAGCGCCCAGCGTGATGGCGAACTTGATCAGATAGCGGGCGGGCAGGCCGCCAGGGTCGGGAGAAGTCTCTCCTATTTTATAGGAGATCAAAGCGTAATCGTAGGAGGCGTAGATCACCAGGATACTCCAGGGGAGTAGGAAGAGTATAGCGCCCAGTAGATTCACCAGCGCCTGGTCGCGTGGCGAGAAATTGGCGTAAAACAGGTCGACCCGCACATGGCGGTCGTGCCGGAACGCATAGCCGGCGCCCAACAGAAAAATGAGTGCGAAGAGGTGCCATTCCAGTTCCATGATCCAGGCGCTGGTATCACTGAACAGGTAACGGGTAATGACGTCGAAACAAACCAGGATCACCAAAACGGTAGTGAGCCAGGAAACGCTTCGGCCTACCCATTCATTGAGGCGGTGAATGCCTGCGGAGAGGCCTTCAAGCAATTTTTCCATAGGGTATGGTGTTTACTGGACTTTGGACGGTCCGGTGTTGAAGTCGCAGGGCGGAAATCGGAAGCCGGAAAATGGGCGTTTGGCGCCTGTTCGGAGACTATTCCGACTTCCGGTTTCGCACTTCCGGCTTTACATCCAAAGTCCAGGGTGTTTATTTTCAGGGAAAAATAAGTAAAAAGCCCTTCCGAAAGGAATTCGGAAGGGCTTTTTTATTCGGCGGTGACAATATTTAAGTGTCCTAAGCAGCCCGGTCGTAACGGCCCAAATCCAGGAATTCGATGATCTGTATCAGCTTTTCGGCATAGCGCTTGTCGGTTGCATAACCGGCTTTTTTCAGGCCATGTGCCCATTTTTTGTAATCCGTTTTGCGCAATTTGAGCAGGTGCTTGTATCGAGCGCTGGTCAGCAGTACAGAATGCTCCCGGTAACTCTCTCCGGGAGAGTCAAAGACTCGAAACATATCGTAGATATCGTCGTCGGTATAATTGCGGCAGGTACAGCCCCGGCATTTGCGGCGGCACTTGATGCCGAAGTGGTTTTGGGATTCGCGGGACAGGCGGCTATCACCGGCATTCGATTCCAGCAGGCCCTGCGCCAGGGTTATGCTGGCCGGAATGCCATACTCCCGCATTTCCTTCAGCGCTGCCGGCGCATACTGTTCCACATAGCGCCTGCAGTTGTCGAGCTTCTGTTGCACGATATCCGGGTGAACATTATGCCGGCGGCCATAGTCCGGGCTCAGCACAAAGGTCAGGTTGGAAAAGTCATTGGCTTTGCGGTTATCCCATTTTTGGGAGCTTTTTTTCTTTTTTGCGGGGCTTGTCAACAGAGAAACATTTCGCGGCCCGTTTTCCTGGTAGCTGGCAGGCAGAGCGGTGGGTTGATAAGAGTAACTCCCTTCCGGGCTGACGACCACTTGCTCCACCACTCCGCTGGTGGCGGCGTTGAGGTTGAATTGTACGCTGATGTCTTTAAAAAAAAGCACATAAATCCCCAGGCCCATCAGCAGGATGCGGAACCAGTTCCGGTTGATATATTCGGATATCCCTTCTAAGGAGTAGGTGGCCTCATTCTGCCGGGGGTGTGCCAGTGTATAGTCTGTCATGCTCAACCTTTTGTTTTAATACACAATGAGATGGAGCAAAATTAAAACTTTTTTGTTTTAAAAACAAAATTTAATAAACTTATTGTTTTTAAAAAGCATTCCCGAAACAAATAAGGAAGCATAAAGCGGGGCCCTTCATTCTATGCTACTTAAAAGCATCCGCCACGATCAATTCCTTACCGCCGTGTCCGTAGCTGTAAAAACCCTCGCCTGATTTCACGCCAAGCTTACCGGCTGCTACCATGTTCACCAGCAGGGGGCAGGGGGCGTATTTGGGGTTTCCGAACCCTTGATAAAGTACATGGAGGATAGAAAGGCATACATCCAGGCCGATGAAGTCAGCGAGTTGCAATGGCCCCATGGGGTGCGCCATACCGAGTTTCATCACGGTGTCAATCTCCTCAACACCGGCCACTCTTTCAAAAAGAGCATAGATAGCCTCATTGATCATAGGCAGGAGGATGCGGTTGGAAATAAAGCCAGGATAATCATTGACCTCCACGGGGCTTTTCCCCAGCTTTTGCGAAAGCTCCATGATCGTGGATGTCGTTTCATCGGTGGTAGCATACCCGCGAATGACCTCCACCAGCTTCATGATAGGCACCGGGTTCATGAAGTGCATGCCGATCACCTGGCCCGGCCTTTGGGTGGCGGATGCTATTTTAGTGATGGAGATGCTGGAGGTATTGGTGGCGAGAATGGCGCTTTTCGGAGCATGCTGGTCTATTTCCCGGAAGATTTTCAGTTTCAGCTCGATATTCTCGGTTGCCGCCTCGACCACCAGATCTGCCTCCCGGACGGCCTGGGCCGCATCGGTAAAGGCCGTGATGCGTTGAAGGGTGGCTTTTTTATCTTCTTCCTTAATCTTTTCTTTGGCCACCATCCGAGAGAGGTTATTTTCAATGGCCGCCATTCCTTTGTTGAGCGCTTCCTGGGAAACATCGGCAAGGGCCGTCTTGTAGCCGTTCATGGCAAAGACATGCGCGATGCCATTGCCCATGGTGCCGGCGCCGATTACTGTTATATTTTTCATTTTCAGCCTTATTTGATTAGGCTGCGAAGATAAGGCAGGATGGCCGAAAAAATTAATATTCCGAACTGACTTTGGTCAACGTGGAAAGGAATGAGGGGCTGAAGGATTGAATCTGGGGAGCTTTACTCCTCCAGCCCCTCCTTCTCTTATTCTTTCACAATTTTCAAAGTTTGCACACCCGATGGTTGCTGTACTTTTAGCCAATACAGGCCAGCCGGCAACCCGTCAAGGTTTAATAATAATGTCTGTTTATCCGAAGCGGGCAATTCATGAAAATCCTGCTTCACCATCTGGCCATTCATCGTCCACAGCTGCAGTTGATAAGAACCAGCTTCTACCTGCGTCAACTGTACAGCCAGTTCACTGCTAACCGGATTGGGATAGGCCTTCACTGCTGTGCCGGCTGTAAGAGGTTCATCTTTAGCGCTATTGAGCAGCGTAAAAGCGGGGGTGCCGGTCAACCCATTGCCGTTTAGGTTGAGCGTAACGGTAAAGGTGCTGGTGCAACCATTTGCGGTAGTGATGGTAAGGCTCACGTTATAAGAACCTCCGGTGGCGTATTGATGACCCACCATGAACTCGGTGCTGGCGCCGCCGTCGCCAAAATCCCATTCAAAAGAAACGGCATCGGGAGAAGATAGGTTGAGGAAGAACACCTGGTTGGAATCGGGTATCACAAGGGGCAAAAACAGCGCATTGCACGCATCGTTATACCAGATATCATCAGCCGTAAAGAGGAGCATAGCCATCGTACTTTCACAATCGCCGGCCGTGATGGTTAAAGTAACGAAATAGGTTCCGGCATCCGCATAGGTATGAACAGGGTTTTGTTCATCACTGGTGTTGCCGTCGCCGAAGTCCCAACTCCAGCTATCCGCTGTGCCGAAAGACAGGTCAAAGAAAGCAAAGGTGTTCAGGTCGTCCTGGCCTTGCTCAAAGAAGAACATAGCCTGGCAGTCCGGCCCGGGGAATACGCCTCCTTCGCCAACGCATATATGCTGAACCGTAGTACTGGTGCAACCTGCAGAGGTGGTGATGGCCAGGCTCACTTCGTAGATACCATCGGCGGCATACTGATGAACAGGGTTTTGCTCATCACTGGCGTTGCCATCGCCAAAATCCCACTGCCAGGAAATCACATCGCCTTCAAAAGCAAAAGAATCATCGAAGAAAGAAAGGGTTGTTGCGGATTGAAGGTCGAATTCATAATAGAAACTGGCTATGCAATCTTCATATCCTCCGGTATCACAATCGACAAAGTCGTCCGGCGAAAAGCCTTCGCATTCGGCAATACAGGCATTCGGAAAAAGGAAGACCACTCCATCCGGCGAAAAAACGCATACCGGTTCGAATTCGGGGCCGCAATTGCAGGGAGCAGGGGCGCAGAAAAAATAATCGTCGGGGCCGTAGCCTTCGCACTCAGCAAAACAGGGGTTATCAAATTGAAGGGTATCCCCATTTTCCAGCACGCAAACCGGGTCAAAATAGGTTGGGCAGGGGCAATCCGCCGGGCCCTGGCAATCGACAAAATCATTGGAAGTGTAGCCTTCGCATTCTGCCCAGCAGGCATTGGGAAAGGCGATCTCTTCGCCATCGTCTCCCAGCACGCAAACAGGATCAAAATCGAAGGTGCAATCACAGTCGCCACAATCAACAAAAGTATCGGGGCCAAAACCCAGGCATTCAGCAAAACAGGCGTTGGGCAGAGTGATCACTTCACCGTCCGGGCTAATGACACAAACCGGGTTGAAATCGCCGCCACAATCACAGGGGCCGAAGTTGGCGATATGGACCGGCATGACAATCGTACTGGAACAGGTATCGGCCGTGATCGTCAGGGTAACCGTATATTCCCCTGTAGTGTCGTATTCATGAACGGGAGCCGGCTCGCTGCTGGTGGCTCCATCCCCAAATTCCCAGGCCCAGCTGTCAACAGGGCCGGAACTGTAGGAAAGGTCGTGAAACTGCACAATATACGGGCTGGCCTCTATCTGATCGTAAGCAAAGTATGCCTCGCAGCCCTCGGGGGGGGGCGGCGGAAAGATGTCCAGGCAAATGTAAAAATCCAGTTCTCCGCCCTGAACGCCATCTTCATTAACAATAATGACTCTGGTTTCCATGAAGCCGTTGCAGAAGTCAAAAACCTCGAACATAACCGGAATCTCCGGTGTGGCAGTGAAATCCAGGTCAAGGGTAAGGGTAAATTCCCCTTCTGAATTCGTAAGAATCTCGTCTTCCATAAATGGAGCGGCCAGAACCCGGTAAGAAAGGAGATAGTCCGAGACAGGTTCTTCTATTGCTCCAAAGAAAACCTTCCCGGTGACCGTTACTTCCGTCGCCATCAGAGAAAATGGAAGCCAGGCCAAAGCCAAAAAAAGGGTAAATAAGTTTTTCATTGTTTTATCTTTTGCAGTGATTAAAAATTAACTTCTCTTTCCAAAGCCGCCCTGAGGTTTCTACTTCCAGAATATAGGCGCCTGTTGAAATACCCAGCTCGTAAACAGGCAGAGGCCATAAATCAAGCCCCAAATCCTGCCACTGGCCAAGCGGTTGCCCCAGTATATTGTATAGCCTTACCCTTTGGATAGGTTCAGCCGATCGAACCCAAACCTGTCCGGTGCTGGGGTTGGGAAAAACGACAAGCTCTTCCCGTTCCGGCGCCGGTAGAATGGAAACCGTTTGATCGGGATTATAAATCCGAACGGTAATGCTGTCCATCACAACCGGGGCCAGGTTGAAATTGCTATCCACCATCATGACCCCGTCCAGAGAGAGGTTGATGTCAATGCTGTCATATCCTTCCAGAAGGTCCACCAGGACATCTTCAACGATGAAATTCAATTTACCTATAACGCCAAAACCACTACTGCCGGGAGCCCCTCCATAATGGGTAATGGCTACATCCAGGGCGCCTGATCCAGCCTGTTCTTGTGATTGAAAATGAAAGACGCCCTGAGGGCCTAGCCAGGGCGCGGTGATCTCAAAATAAGCATCCTGTATCAAGGCTGCGTCGTAAGTTGCCGAAAAGGCGATGCCATGAAAACTGGAAACCGGCATTTGCAGGCTCCCCAAAACCAATGGAAGCTCTATTCTGGAACCGGCAGTATAAAAGGCGCCTATCGGGGCGGGGCCTATTTCGAGTTGCGGGTCAAGGCCTGGAACACCCGCCGGCAAGACAGGCGGTTCAACCACGCCATGTTGATTGCCGTAATGAGTGAAAACAGTAGAAAGATCTCCCCATTCTATCAGGCCGCTTCCATTGGCGTCTGCAAAGGAATAATTGGGGCCGGCCGGAAACGATTCCTGCCAGGGCGCCGCAACCGGCTGCTCGGCAAAGGCTGCGCTGGCATTGACCCGAGCGGGGCCTACCGTGCCATAGGCATAGCCAATGTAGAGTATATCGTAATGATCAACTTCTCCATTGTTGTTGGCGTCGCCGGGAAAAACCTGCCCGTTGGCAGAACGGATAAATAACCCCAGCAGCATAAATGACAAGAGTACAGTCTTCTTCTTTCGGGTCATACGGATAGTCGCTTTTTTTGACACGATAAAAGTACGCCTCTCAATAGGTAAGGGCAATTACATTTTTACCTGTTTATCGGAATAAAAAATTGCTTGAAAACAATTAAAAAAATGGTTATCAGATAATTATGGTAATGAAACAAGTAGATTTATCGAAAAAATGATTGCGATGGCCTCTTTTTTTCCTGTTTGGTTTGATGTATTTTTGGCATCAAACTGACAAAAAAATGGAGAAGAGTAAGCTTTTGGCCCTACTGCGTACTTTTGATAGCAGTGAATTGCGGGCCTTCAAAGATTTTGTAGGCTCTCCTTTTTTCAATAAAGAGGAAACCCTTACCCGGCTCTATCATTACCTCAAAAAACTGGCGCCGCAAAAATTCCCACAGGAAAAGATCAACCGCCAGGAGGTTTACCGGGAGTTATTTCCGGGCGAACCGTATGATGAGCGCCGCCTGAATCACATTAGCAGCGGGCTGTTTCAGCTGGCGGAGCAATATATTGGCTTAAAGGAATACGCAAAACAGGGAATACTGGCGGAGACGCATATCCTGGAGGCCCATCTGGAGCGCCGCCAGGAAAAGGCCTATCAGCATCGTTTCCGGAAGGCTCAATCCAGGCTGGAAAAAGCTCCGCTTCGGGATGCGCAATACCACCTGCAGAAGAGCCACTTAGCACGGCTGTCCGACCAATATTTTTCTATTCAGAAATTGCATCGGCCGGACCCCAGCCTTCAGGAAATGGCCGACCAATTTGACGTGTACTGCCTTTCTAAGAAATTGAGCCTGCTTTGTGAGATGCAGCAACGCCAGCAATTCCTGCCGGTTAAGTATCAACTCAAATTGGCTGACGAAACCCTTTCTGCATTGGAACGGCAAGAGGCGCTGTCAGAAAACCCCTGCATTGCCGTTTACCACACCTTGTTCAAGGCCTTGTCCGGCCATACGGGCCGGCAGGATTTCCAAAGATTCCGCCAACTGTTAACTCAGCATCATTCCCGGTTTTCGGAGCCGGAGGCGCGCAAACTTTACTTTTCGGCTATCAATTATTGTATCCATGCCATCCGCATAGGTAAAAAAGAATACACCAGCCAGTTGATGGATCTGTATATAGAAGGAATAAAGCACGGCATTCTTTTAGAGAACGGACATATCTCTCCCTGGACCTATAAGAATATCGTGAAACTGGGCCTGGGGCTGAAACGCTTCGATTGGGTAGAAAGCTTTGTCCGGGAATACAGCCAGTACCTGTCGAAGGAGGAAAGAGAGGACGCTTATCATTTCAACCTGGCGGACTTGTTCTTCCATCGCCAGGAATACGACAAGGCGCTCGGCCACCTCAATCAGGTGGAGTTTTCCGATATACATTATGCGGTTGACGCGAAAGCAACCCTTTTGAAGATCTATTATGAAACCCGGGCAACAGAGGCCTATTTATCCTTGCATTCCGCATTTAAAATATTCCTGAAGCGGAATAAGAATTTGTCCCGGAATGTTCGGGAATCTTATATGAACTTTATCGCACTGCTCTATCAGGTCTTTAAGCAGGGAGGAAAGCGGCAGGCACAGTTGGAACAAAAGATCCAGTCAACAAATCCGCTGAATGGCAGGGCCTGGTTGTTGCACCAGCTGAAGGAAAAACAGCATACCTGAGAGCCTGTTTGGAGGCGGTCAATTGCCCACATCCGGCCGTTCCAGCAGCGGCCTGCCATTTTCGAAATCGTAAAGCGCCAGGCGCCGCAGATCATAGTAGGCCAACCAGAAAGTGCGCAGAGCGGCAATATAAGCTCGACGGGCATTGGCCTCTTCGCTAATCGCGATATTGAGGTCAGTAACCAGGATCTTGCCAATGCGGTACCGCTTTCGGGTTATTTCCAGGCGTTTCTGGGCGACCTCGTAGGCCCGAACGGCCAGCTGCACCTGATTGCGAAGCAGGCTAAACTGCTGCACCTTGATGAGAATCTCTCTTTCAAAGTTGATCCGTTCCTGAGAGACCTGCAGTTGGGCCAGTTCCTGGTTAGAGCGGGCAATTTCCATCTCGGCACGGGCCTTGCCCCAGTCGGCGATCGGCACGTTCAGCCCCAGCCGCACCTGCTCCTGGTCGAGCGGCTGCACGTAGGCGTCGCCGATCTGGGTTCCTGTCTGTGAAAGGCCGAAGTAGCCGTTGAGGTTGACCTCCAGCCCGGAATTGCCCCGGGCTTCCGCCACGTCGCGTTCGGCTTCCAGCAGCTGGCGTTGAAAAGCGATAGCCTCGCTGCGGTTGGCGCGGGCGTATTGCAGGGCCAGTTCGGCATCGATATTGAACCCTGGCAGTTCATCCGGTGGAAGCAATTGAAAGTAAACAGCGCGCTGGATACCCAGGAAATTGCGCAGGCGCTCGGCGCTGGTTTGCAGGTTGAGCTGGTTTTCCGCCACGCTGGCGTCGGCGTTCATCCCATTGAGCTCTATCTGCAGCAACTCTGTTTCGGCAATGCGGCCCACTTCAAAGCGGCCGCGGGAAATGGCCAGCAGGGTATCGGCGTCGATCTTATCCCGGCGGGCTGCTTCCAGGTTGAGCTGGGCCACCAATACCTCAAAGAAAAGCTGGGCCGCTTCGTAGGCCACATTCTCCATATCCTCCGAATATCCACGTTGCGCTTCTTCGTAAGCGAGGGGCTGTATGCGTTTGTCCCACTTCAGCCCGTTGAATGCAAAAAGAGGTTGCTGAAAACCGATGGCAAAGGGGGTGCTCAGGTAGGAAACCGAACCCGGGTTGTTGCCGGTGGAGAATAAGTCAATGCGCTGCAGGCTGCTCGTCGCGAAGATGGAGCCACCGGTCAGGGCGATGTCCTGCTCCAGGCTGATGTTGAGCGAATTGCGCATCAGGGACCGGTTGATAAATACATCGCTGCCATCCGGCTGGGTAACCGCCTCGATCGACCGGTTGAGGTTGGGCAGCGTGGAACCAAAGTTGATCTGGGGTTTATAGTTTGCCAAAAACGACTGATACCGCCAGTAATTGTTGCTCAGCGCAGTACCGGCGATCTGTACATCGGGCGCGTCGCTCTGGGCCAGGGCTACGGCGTCTTTCAGGCTAATGCTTAAAGTGTCCGCCTGTGCCTGAGCAGTGCCGAAGAGAAGTACAGCCAGAATGAAGGAAAAGATTTTTTTCATGGTAAATGATTGCTGATTCAGTGGTTGGCCGGACTCGTTTTCCAACAAAATGTTTACGGAGAAGGCCGGCCTTTACGATTTATTCCGAACGCAAAGCTTTTATAGGATCTTGTTGGGCGGCCTTCCGGGCGGGGAAAATCCCAAAAGCCAGGCCGATGGAAGCCGCTACTCCAAAAGAAAGCAAAACCGACCAGGCCGAAACGATGGTGGGGATGTCGGCATAAGAAGCAATGGTATGGGCGGCGGCTATTCCCAGTACTATACCAATAATACCCCCGATGAGGCTGATAAAAACGGCTTCGAAGAGGAACTGGAGCACGATATCCAGGCGGTTGGCGCCCAGGGACCGGCGTACGCCGATCTCTTTGATGCGTTCCAAAACGGAGGCCAGCATGATATTCATTATACCGATACCTCCCACCAAAAGGGATATGCCGGCGATGACGGCCAGTACCAGGTTGAAAGTATCCTGGGTTTTTTGTTGTTGCTCCAGCAGTAGTTCCGGCACTTCGACCTCGAAATCCAGCAGGCCGAAATGGCGGCGTTTCAGAAGCCGGGCGATCAGGCTGGCGCTGGCCCGTAGCTTTTTGGAATCATTGACCTGCACCACTACCCTATCCAACTGGTGATAGTTTTCCGGTGGCTGGGCCTCATCAGAATCATCACTCCCGATGTCTGCCTGGTTGACCAGCCCCCGGTTTTTAAAACGGAGCAGCGCGGTGGTCACGGGTATGTAGATGTCGGCATTGGAGTTTCGTATTCCCAACTGGCTCAGGCTTTCACTGCTGGCATGACGCTGTTCCAGCACGCCGATGACCCTCAGCCAGTTATTGCCACATTTGATCTGTTTGCCCAGGGGAGCCTCCTGGCTGAAGAAGCGAGCCTGCACGTCTTTGCCAATGATACAAACCGCAGCCCCCTTTTCCAGGTGGATATCGTGAAACCAACTGCCGGCGGAAAGCTCCAGTCCATTGAGATTGAAATAGGCATTGGTGACCCCTACGCACCTGGATTGTTCCAGCCGGTTTCTGCGGACTACGCTTAGGGGAATCACCAGTTCAGGGCTGATCCTTTCGACGGTAGGTAACACTGTTTGTATGGCAGAAACATCTTCCAGGTTTAGCCCAGGAGAATAGGGCCTTTTGCCCTGTTGTTGCTGGTTTTGCTCCTGCCCCTGAGCAGCCTGGCTGCTATCGCCTCCTTCTTCACTTGTGGCAACCACGCTTGTTATCACAATATTATTGGTGCCGATGAGTTTCATCTGTTCCAGAATAGATTGCTTGGCGCCACTGCCAATGGCCAGCATAGCGATCACGGCGGAAACCCCAAAGATGATACCTAAGGCTGTGAGAAAAGAACGAAGCTTATTGGCGTTCACTCCTTCCAGGGCGAGTATGAAATTGAAAAGAATACGTTGCATGGCGGCGGGTTTCCTCAGTCAGTAATGATCATTTCACTCCGGCCCTTGTCCTGCGAGCCGGGAGGCTTCATTGTCTGTTCCTGTTTGCGCTTTTCCATCGCTTCAGCCTGGCGCTTTTTCATTTCCTCTTCCTGCTGGCGGAGAGCCTGCTCTTTGATGGATGGCTCGATGAATACGAAAGGAGCGGTGGAGCTTTCTTGAGGGGGAGACAAGAAAATGACATCTCCCTCTTCCAATCCGTAGTGAATGATCATCTCATTGGCGTTGGCCGGGCCGGTAATCACCTCCTGGCGGACCAACTGGTTTCCTGCTTCTTTGTAAACAAAGGAGAGGCTATCATTTTGTACGGCCTCAATAGGGATGTGCACGGCATCGCCAAAGATGGCGGTTACGATCTCGTTGCTGGTCGTCATGGCCGGCCGGAGAATGGAGTCCACTTCGTTGAGTTGAATGGTGACTTCAAAGACTTTGGCGTCGTACCCGCTGAGCTGTTCCCCGATATTGGCCACTTTGGTGACTCTGCCGGCATAGGAACGTTCCGGGAAAGCATCTACTTTGATCTTCACATCCTGCCCTTCCTGGACTTTGCTGATATCCACTTCATTGACGTAAGCCTGGGAGATCATATCGGTGAGGTCGGGCAGTTCAGCCACAATAGGGTCCCAGGCGCTTATCCGGGAACCAGGCTCTTTTTTACCGCTCCAGCCGCGGGCATAGATGACCATGCCCGATTCCGGGGCATTGATGTTAAATTCGTCGGAGAGGCTTTCGTATTCCTGGAGTTTGCTAAGGTTTTGCCGAAGCAGCGCTTCGATCTCCTGAATCTTGGCAATGGACTGCAGCTCTTTGAGTTCATACTTTTTGAGCAGCTGCTGGTGATCCCGCCCGGTCCGCTCCAGGTCGAGCTCTGCCTGCCGGATGACCGACTGAGGTTCGTATTTGCTCTGTTCGACCTGTAGGATTTTCTCTTTTTGGGCGAACTCCAGGTTGGCCAGCTCATCCCGCAGCCCTCTCATCTCGATGGCCGTATCGATTCGGGCTTGCTCCAGCTGGGTTTGAATCTTTTCCACTTCGGTCTGGACGTTGGTCATTTTTCCCGCCAGCTCCGTCCTGTCCAGCGAAGCCACATACTCCCCTTTTTCGACGACCGTCCCTTCATCTACCAGGCCGGAAAGGGTGGTTTCGTAGATACCGGCGGCCCGCATCCCCTGAGGAGCGCGGATTTTGATGCTGCGCTTGGCGGCCAATTCACCGGTAGCGGTGGCTGATATCTCGAAACGGCCTCTTTTTACTTCTATCTTTATGTCTTCCTCCTGCACTTTTTCGGAAGGCTGGAGATACCAATAAGCGGCTATGCTGAGAATGAAAAGAGCAATAAGAGACAGGATTGTTTTGGAGCGCGGCATATTCTAACTTTTTTGACTGATGAAAATTAGCAAAACCTCTCCGGCTTCGTCATTCATTAGGATAAAATTAACATTTTTATAATTAGGCCAGGCAGCGCCTCAAAAGCCAGAGTTTTGACTATCAGCCGATTAAAGAAGATACCAACAACCGGCGAATTGTTATCCACATTCCGGCAGGAATAAGTTTTTCAACCAATGCCGGTACGGTAAATTTCCTCAAGGGCGGCGATAGCAGGCAGGGTATGGTATTTACGCGGCGGCGGTTATAAATAATTGCCAAAACTTTTCAACATCGGTTTTATGTTTAGATAATTTTTGCCAACTTTGTATTCCTCCGCTACAATGAAGGGCACGAGACACAACCACTTGCGTGATAGCGGCTTTTGGGCAAAATACAATCCGCCAAGCGCAGCCTTATGAACCTAACTTGCTGATACTCTAGGCTTTTTTAAGTCCATTACACTTATTTGTTAACTACAGCATTATAACTGGCGATGACAAGAGATCATTCTTCAGTCTGGGACAACTGTCTTCAGGCCATTCGCAAGACCGTAAACCAACAAAGTTTTAAGACCTGGTTTGAACCGATCAAGCCGGTACGCCTGGATAACAATGCACTAACCATTCAAGTACCGAACAAATTTTTTTACGAATGGCTGGAGGAGCATTATGTCAACCTGCTGAAGACCACCATTCGCCGGGAATTGGGTGACCGGGGCCGCCTGGAGTATCAAATCCTCATGAGCCAGCACAATGCCAGCGGGTATGCGCCCAAAACCAATGGCAATGGCAACGTCAAATTGAACCGGGAGAGCATCACCCCGGGCATGATCGACACCCAAGCCATCAAGAACCCTTTTGTCATCCCAGGGATTAAGAAAATAAAGGTCGACCCTCAGATCAACCCCAATTATCTTTTTGACAACTACATCGAAGGGGATTGCAACCGCCTGGCCCGCTCGGCCGGTATGGCCATCGCCAAAAAACCGGGAGGCACCTCCTTTAACCCGCTGGTCATTTTCGGTGATGTTGGCCTGGGCAAGACCCACCTGGCCCACGCCATCGGCAATGATGTGCTCAACCGCTTCCCCGGAAAAACGGTGCTGTACGTTTCTTCCGAGAAGTTCACCAACCAGATCATTCAATCAATAAAGAATAATGCCGTCAACGACTTCGTCAACTTCTACCAACTGATCGACGTGCTCATCGTTGACGATATCCAATTTCTTGCCAACAAGCAAAAGACTCAGGAAATCTTTTTCCACATCTTCAACCAGCTGCACCAGAACGGCAAGCAGATCATCCTTACCTCCGACCGCCCTCCTAAGGACCTTGACGGTATGGAGGAACGCCTCATCTCCCGTTTCAAGTGGGGCCTTTCCGCCGACCTGCAGGCGCCCGACCTGGAAACGCGCATCGCTATCCTGGAAGCCAAAATGACGCAGGAAGGGATTGAAATCCCGCAGAACGTCACAGAATTCATCTGCTACAATATCCAGAACAACATCCGCGAACTGGAAGGGGTATTGGTTTCCCTCGTAGCCCAATCCTCCCTCAACCAGCAGGAGGTCGATTTGGAGTTGGCCAAGAAGGTAATCCGCAATTTCGTCAAGCAGATCAACAAAGAGATCACCGTAGATTACATACAGAAGCTGGTGGCCGACCACTTCGACCTGGGCGTGGAAAAGCTACAGGGTAAAACCCGAAAGCGACAGGTGGTCATCGCCCGGCAACTCTCCATGTATCTGGCCAAGAACCTGACCGATAAGTCGCTCAAGGCTATCGGAGAGAACTTTGGCGGCCGCGACCACAGCACCGTCATCTACTCCTGCAAAACCGTACAAGACCTGATGGAGACCGATGTGATCTTCAAGGATACGGTAGCTGATTTGGAGAAAAAGATAAAGATGAGCCTGCACGAGCAGTGACGCCCCCCTACGGCCTCGCCCTCCGCATCGGATTCGGCATCTTCCCCTCCTTATGCGCTTTGAACACCTGGAAGCGGCTCGGCATCTGGCGAACCGGCCAGTTGTTGTTGCTTTCGTCAATGTCGGCGGTCTCGCGATAGGGGTCGAGGCGAATAGCCGTTACTACCTTGTTTTTCACAAAGACTTTAGAGAATTGTTTTTCATTGTGGCGCCAGATCTGCACCGGCACGCGCTCCACCTCCGTGCTGCCGTCCTCAAACGTCCATTCGAGAATGACGGGCATGACCAGCCCTCCCTGGTTGCTGAAAAATAACTCGTAGTAGTTGTTCTCGGCGAACAGCTCTTTCTTTTCCTTTTCGGAATAAGTTTCCTCGTAGAGCTTCACCGGCATTTGCACCAGGGAGTCTTCCGTATTCCAGGGCTCGTAATCGGTATAAAAATCGCGGAGGGCGGGGTCTTTGTCGATCTGAAATTCCGTGCCTTCCTCCCGGTTGCGGATCTTGGAAATGTCGTCAAAAGGCTTTTCGCGTTTGGCGATGGTGGCGGTGGTATCTTTCTTTTCAGGATCATTTTCCAGGTCTACCTTGTACCAGTTGATGCTATCCAGGCTGATGTCCACTGCATCGGTGGTGTAGAACCAGCCGCGCCAGAACCAGTCGAGGTCTACCCCGCTGGCGTCCTCCATGGTGCGGAAGAAGTCGGCGGGAGTGGGATGCTTGAAGGCCCAGCGGCGGCAGTACTCGCGGAAAGCGTAGTCGAATAGTTCGCGGCCGAGGATAGTTTCCCGCAGGATGTTGAGGGCCGTGGCGGGTTTGCGGTAGGCATTGGCGAAGAAGTCGGTTATATTTTCACTATTGGTCATGATGGGTTCCAATTGATCTTTGGGGAGCCGCATGTAATCTGTGATCTGGTGTGCCGGGCCGAACCAGGGCTCATAATCATTATCGAATTCCCGTTCGGCGATAAACTGCACAAAGCTATTGAGCCCTTCGTCAAACCAGCTCCACTGCCGTTCATCGCTGTTGATGATCATAGGAAAGTAATTGTGCCCTACCTCGTGGATGATAGTGGAAATAGCACCGTATTTTTCCATTTCGGTATAGGCGCCGTCCGCTTCCGCCCTGCCGGGGTTGAAGCAGATCATGGGGTACTCCATTCCATTGTCCGCCTCTACGGAAATAGCAACCGGGTAAGGGTAAGGAATGCTGTATTTCGAGTAGGTATGGAGGGTGTGTGCGACTGCCTTAGTTGAATACTTCCGGTAGATTGGATACGCCTCTTTGCCATAGTAACTCATGCACATGGCCTTTTTCCCTTCTTCAGTGATATGAGGCATAGCGTCCCAGATAAATTTGCGGCTGGCTGTCCAGGCGACGTCGCGTACATTATCGGCCTTATAAATCCAGGTTTTGGTTGTTTGGGCAGGTTTTGCTTTCTCGTTTTTCTTTGCTTCGTCCAGCGTGACGATCTCTACCGGCGCTTCAGCCGTTTGAGCTTTTTCCCAGCGCTCCATTTGCGTGGGTGTCAGCACGGTGGAATAATTGAGGCATTCCCCGGTGGAACCAACCACAAAATCCGCCGGCGCCGTAATCTTCATCAGGAAATTGCCAAAGGAGAGGGCAAACTCCCCCCTTCCGGTAAACTGGTTGGTTTGCCATCCTTCAAAGTCGCTGAACACGCAAAGGCGAGGATACCACTGGGTAATGGTAAAAAGGTAGTTGCCGTCATCGGGAAAATATTCGTAGCCCCCGCGCGGGTAATTGGCGAAGTTCTGAGCCAGTTTAGCAAAACTGATCCGGTCTATGATATAATAATGCCATTTAATATTAAAGGAGAAGGAATCGCCGGGTTTCAGGGGTTGGGGAAGGTCCACCCGCATCATCGTCTGATTGATTAGATACTTCAGCGGAGCGCCGTTGGCGCCGCTGACGGCCTCAATCTTGTGCCCATACTTTTCTTTCTCCCTCCAGGGTTCCAGCAACCGCAGATCCGTTTCGCTCATAGCCGGTTGAATGGAGCTGGCGTCGAAGTATTGATTATCATTATCAACAGCGTGCTGGTTTTCATCCAACTGAAGCCAGAGATAGCGCAAGGTATGAGGGGATTGGTTATAATAGGTGATCCGCTCCTCTCCTTCCAGCTTGAGGTTTTCTACATCGAGCCGGCATTCGATGTCGTAGTCACAGCGTTGCTGCCAGTATTCCGGGCCGGGGGCGCCGTCAACTCCGCGGTAGTCGTTGGGCGGGGGCAACATAGTCCCGAGTTGCTCAAATTTGTTGCCGTGGTTGGCATTGGGGTTTTGAGCATAGAGGAAAGCGGGCAGGCAAAGCACTGCCACATAAACGGCTGCTTGGAATCGGATTTTCAGTTTCATGATTTCGTATTGCTTTATCAAAAAGGGAATCAAGTGATAAAGCTACGAAATTTGCCAGGTTAGAGGAGGGCAAAAGTTGCGGGAATGAATTAGGTATACTGCTCGCTCGTTGCTCCTAACTTTCCAATGAAGGACAAAAGTGAACCTGCATCAGTACTCCAAACATGCGCTCAAACTCTAATGGATAAGGATTGAATAGGTATGCCGAAACTCCCCCTTCCCTTCCAGGGCGATCACCCCTTCTTTTTCGGTGAGTTGCCGGTTGTGTTTGGTATCGTCGGTAAGGCCGAACCAGGGTTCGATGCAGACGAAGGGGGCGGTAGCGCTCTTTGACCAGATGCCCAAATAAGGAAACCCCTTAAAATTAAGGGTGAGAAATGGCTGGCTGCCCTTCTGCAAGGTGACGGAATTGGACTTCAGCCCCTTAAAGATCAGCGCATCCTTCTCGAACAGATCGTCGGTGACCGGCAGCTCGCGCTGGCCATCCAGGATCAGTTCCCAGGTTCCGTTGCGGAATCCGTTGATGATCCTTTGGATTTTCACCGTTTCCGGTTTTTCAAACACCAGTTGGTAATCGGAGCGCTTTTCCTTTTCATTCAAGGGGCAGTTGAAGGCAGGGTGGCCGCCAATAGAGAAGTACAGCTTATTGTCGGTAGGGTTGATCACCCGGTAGGTGGTGGCCAGCTCGTTTTCCCGGAGGGTATACATAATTTGCAGTTCAAATTCAAAAGGATAGCGCTCCAGCGTATAGGGGCTGCTTTTCAGGGAGAAAACCAGTTCGTCGTCCTTCTTTTCCACCAATTGGAACGGTAGGTCTCGCGCCATACCGTGCTGGCCCATCTTGTAGCATTTTCCTTCATAGTAGTAAATGCCATCCTTGAGCGCTCCAATGATCGGGAACAGAACCGGGGCGTGCCGGTTCCAGTAATCGGGGCCCGCCTGCCAGATGTACTCCGTTTGAGTGGATTTTTTGAGCAGGCTGCACAATTCCCCCCCCTTTTTCTTTACAGCTATCTGTAGCTGGCCGTTTTCCAGTGTCGCTTTCATGGAGATTATTAACGGTTGGAAGAGGAATAGGTTGCACCCAAAGGTGTTTTACATTCTCGATTTGCGTGCACAGCCGGAGTAGCCATAGTTCGCCCTGGTAATTAAAAAAACGAACCAGGAAGCCCACAAAACGAATGTAGCGAAGTATTTTTGCGTGACTACCCAAAAACAATATCATGCAACCATTCCGATTGGATCAAAAAGTGGCCATTATAACCGGCGGCGGTAGCGGTATCGGCGAAAGTATTGCCAGGACTTTTGCCGGCGCCGGCGCCCACGTTCATATTTTCGATTTTGATGGCCGGGCGGGGCAACGGGTAGCGGAAGCCATCCGCGCCGATGGCGGGCAGGCCGGCAGCTATACCGTTGATGTATCCGACCAGCAACAAGTGCTGGCTGCCACCACCCGGGTTGCAACCTCTGCCGGGAGGGTGGATATTTTAGTCAATAACGCCGGCATCGCCCACATCGGAAAACTCGACACCACATCGGAGGAAGACTTCGACCGCGTTTACGCGGCCAATGTCAAAGGCGTTTACAACAGTATGTATGCTGTTATAACTCAGATGAAAAAACAACGAGGCGGAGTCATTCTCAATATGGCTTCCATCGCTTCCATGCTGGGCTTGCCCGACCGGTTTGCCTACTCTATGAGCAAGGGAGCTGTACTAACCATGACCTATACCGTGGCCAGGGATTACCTCGATTACCAGATTCGCTGTAATAGTATTGCGCCGGCCCGGATACACACCCCTTTCGTCGATGGTTTCCTTTCTCAAAATTATCCCGGCAAGGAAAAGGAGATGTACGAAAAGCTGTCCCAAACCCAACCCATCGGCCGAATGGGAACGCCTCAGGAGGTGGCGCACCTGGCATTGTACCTGTGCTCTGATGAGGCGGGCTTCATTACCGGCACGAACTTCCCGATCGACGGCGGGTTTGTCAATCTCAACACTTAGGGGCCGGAGAAAAATAAGTTTCCCGTTTCAGGCGAGCTATTTTTTTGCTAGACGAGGCGTGAGGAGGAAGCATAGCGGGGCTACGTGACCAACGAACGAGGCTTGAAAAATAATAATTACTTTACCACGGGAAAAGTAGCAGGAAAAATAACGCCACCACATGAAATTAATTCGGTTCGGACAACCAGGTAAGGAAAACCCCGGCATACAACTGCCCAATGGAAAGCGCATAGATGTCAGTGCTTTTGGAGAAGATTACACCGAACAGTTCTTCGGGAGTAATGGATTAAGCAGGCTCAGACACTGGCTGGAGGGCCACCAGGAAACTTGCCCGGAAATTGCCCCGGATACCAGGTTAGGCCCCTGCATTGCCCGCCCCTCCAAGATTGTATGCATCGGCCTGAATTATGCCGCCCACGCTGCCGAAAGCGGAATGGCGGCGCCCTCCGAACCGGTGATCTTTTTTAAAGCCAGCAGTTCGCTGTGTGGGCCCAACGATCCGGTCATCATCCCCAAGGGAGGAGAAAAGACAGACTGGGAGGTAGAACTGGCCGTAATCATAGAAAAGAAAGCTTCCTATGTCCCCGAGGCGGAAGCCATGGACTATGTTGCCGGATACGCCCTGCACAACGATTACAGCGAACGGTCATTTCAACTGGAACGAGGCGGCCAGTGGGTCAAAGGGAAAAGTTGTGATTCCTTTGCTCCCCTGGGGCCCTTTCTGGCCACTAAAGACGAGGTTCCCGATCCACACAACCTGGAATTGTGGCTCAAGGTCAATGGGGAATTAATGCAAAACAGCAATACGGCGGACTTCATCTTCAACATCCCCCACCTGGTAAGTTATGTGAGTCATTTTATGGCCCTCCTTCCCGGTGATGTCATCTCGACAGGCACGCCTTTCGGAGTAGGCCTGGGGCTTACCCCGCCCCGTTATTTGAAACCGGGCGATATCGTGGAACTGGGGATCGATGGCCTGGGTACGGCTCATCAGGAAGCGATCGGCTATGAGGCCTTCATCGCATCGAAACCACAAGAACGTTGAATTCGGGGATGGACGGGCACAGTGGGAGCCCTTGTGTGTACGTTGTACGAGGTTGTCTAATGTTAGACGGGTAGCCGACAAGGCCTTTTGCCCATCCGGTTTTACTTAGAGGTTCTGCAATGCCCTGATCAAATCCTTCTCCGAAACCGCCCGCATCTTCACATCCACCAGTTTTTCGGAAGCCCGCCGAATCACGCCCTTACCGTAAAACAGCCGGCCTCTGGAAAGCCCAATGACATGGGCTGTTGCCGATAATTTCTCTGGTATATTGATCGCCGTACAGTTGTGTTTTCCGGGATACATCCTGGCCACTGCTTGAATATCGTGGAATACGAGATAGCCCAGCAAGCTGTCAAACCGTTCTACAGAACTGATGGGCCGGGCGGTAACCATACAGCGATTGGAACGGCGGGTGACAAAAAAATCACAGCCTGCCCAGTTGAGGCCGTGCAACTGAAAATCAAAATATTTCTGCCGTTCTACCTTGCGAATGCGAACTGCCTTATCCGAGGCCATCTTCCAGTCAAAGCTTTGCCCAACCGAATAAGCTTGAAAAGTTGAGGTGCTGCCGACGAAGAGGCGCATAGACATCGGGTTACGAAGTTTTTTGGATACCGGGAGCCCTATGGTTACCGGTTGGGCCAATTTGAGCTCCTTGTTTCCCTGGCTGGCCTGAATCATCAACTGCCCTCCGGATTCCATTAAACGGTCTTCGGAAGTAGTAGGCCGCCCCGCCATGAGCATATCGCTCTGGGACAGGGCTTCTTTCAGGCGGATTTCAACCATTCCTTTGACGGGATTACCGGAAAGGCCGGTTAGAGAAAAAGGGGCGAAAGTGAGCCGGGTGCCTTTGGCTCCGACTAATACCGTGCTTTTTTCCGGGTTGATGTGAAAAACCTGAGTGGAAGGCCCATTGAGCGCCAGGAGTTCCTTTAAATAGAGTTGAGGGGTATAATGGAGGGATTTCAGCAAGGGTGCTTGTTGAGTCATCATGGACAGCTAGTTTTCTTAGTATGAATGTTTAATACGGGGGGATGTCGGGCTTCGGATTGCTGTGTCCTGGTCTGCGCCATTGCAGAAGTAAACTTCAGGCCCAATTTGGGGGAAGGCCAAAAGAATGAATGTCGTATTCAAAATTGGGGAGAGGGGGATTGGCCATAAGTGATAGCCAAAAATTAAAATCCTGCTATTGATCTTTACGCAAAGCCGGAAATAAAGTTTCCTTACCAGACTATCTTTTTTTCATAAAAATCAGGGGTGAGCAACGGCGATTACACCCGTTCCCGTTAAAGTTCCGAAAGGCTGCCCATTTGTATCATAGAGGCGGCATTGAAAAGCTACCTCCAGTTTTTCAGTAGGCTGGCCATTTTCATTCAGTTCAAAGGGTTCTACGGAAATGACCCTGAAAAAATCCCCGCTCATGGTATCCTGAGGGCCTGATGCAGAGTTAAAAACGCGTCCCGTCCCATCAATATATTCCAGCCAAACCGAGCCAAACTGTTCCGGAACAGGGGTGAATGTAGTGTCTACGGACGCCAGGTAGGAAAAGTCGGTCGCGCAGTATCCCAGGCCCTGGAAGTTGTTAAGAAATACAGATTTACAAGTTTCGGACTGGCATCCCTCCGTATTGGTGGCGGTTAGGCAGATTTCACGAACCTGCTGAGGAAGGAGCTGGCCAATCGGATAAGAGGTGACAAGGCTCGAATCGTTTTCAAACCATCCCCAGGTACTGTAAAGGTTGAACGGCCCCTCGAAAACTGCCTGGGCAGGAGTGGTTCCCTGAGCCGGTTGAAGCGTAAAATCCACCTCACAGGGAATGGGCAAAGGTTCAAAGGCAATTTCTTTTTCTATAGAGCTAAGGCAGCCGGCGGCATTTCGGGTTTCCAGCCGAACGAACCGGGGGGCATCATCCGGATATTCGTGTTCGGGGCCCTGTAGGGCTGAAGAACTACCATCGCCAAAATCCCAGTTGTAAGTGATGGGGGCATTGACCGCATTAGATGAATGCAGGCCTGAAAAAACAACCCGATAGGTAATTGCAGTTGACGATTCCTCCGGGGCCAGAAAGGGATAGTCACCTATGCGCAGGTCCGTATCCGGTTGGGCGGGCCCCGGCCCGGCTGCCCGGAAGGAGAAGCGGATGGAAGGCTTGCAGTTGGTAACACAGTCCAATTCCTCGAAAGTGCCCCGATAAACAGGCAGGCCTGCGGAGTCGACAAAGAAGGAAGCGCGCATGATGTAGGAAGAATCGCCCCCTATGATCTCCTGCGGCGCGCCGTCGAGGCTCGCTTGCAATGAGAAAACCGGGGTTCCTTCCTCAGGGGCAGGCAGTTCGATCTTCTGGCATTGCCCGAGTAGCGATACAATGGCGAGTATACTGAAGGCCCTTATAAGCACTTTCATAGTCTATATTTTACACCCACGTCAATCATGAGCGGATTCGATTCTTTAAGCAGAGGGATGCCCGGCTGGCCTTCTGCACCTTTCTCCACGATCTTACCCGGTGTATATTGTAACTCCAGGCCTATCTTCAAACCACCCGGGAGTTGGTAATAGTAGGACGCCCTACCCACCCCAAAGTGCTTTTTGTATCCTTCTTCATCCAGCCACCCCTTTTCCAGGCGGCTTTCAGCGTCAAAGCGGATCGCGAATGCTCCTTTCTCGGTTCGGCTGAGGCTGCCCTCTACGCCCACCAGGTAATTCCAGCCCAGCCCTAAAGCAAGGCAGTGGCGCTTCACTGGCCATTCCACCTGAAGCAGCGCTTCAGCGTAGTGCAGGCGGTTGGGCTGAAGGCTATATTTTTGCGCCTCCCTGCCAAAGGCATATCTTACCTGCCGGGATTCCTGTGACGGGCCAAAACTGCCTCCCCGTAAGCGGTACTGTGCACCAAGGGTAAGCAAGGTATTTTCCCTTACCCGATAGGATGCCCGCAGGCTGGCTACCCCGCCCAAAAGGGACTTACCATCGAAGGGGTTCACCGTTGCCCCCAGGGCCAGTTCCCAATTGATCATTTTCCGGGGACGGATGAGGTAGTGCCGTACTAACGGGTTCATTTCCAATGTTGCGGGCCGCTCATCAACCGGGCCAAGGAGAGTCGATAGCCAATCCACTGAAAAGTTCTTGCTTTTCGCTAACGCCAAGGGCCGGTTTTTTACTATCGCCGCAGAATCTATCAACGGGCTGTTGGTAGGAACAACCCGTTCTTTTCTATTCTCAGTGGGTTCTCCAATACTTGATTTCCTAATAAAAGATTCATCTTTGAAGCCCTTATCAATATCCAACACCCCTTCCTTTGCCATATTGCCATCTTTCCGCTGTGTAAACGCTACCTGGCCAGCGCTTTTTCCAGAGCCGGGCCCTACAGTACCATCTGTTTCCAAAGGTGGAACGACGCCCTGCCTGCCATTTATACCCGGTTGTTTTTCAGGTTGTTTTTCCGGGATTAGCTCAAGTGATACCTTTGGCGAAATTTCCGCCCCCCCCGGATCTCTGACCGGAGCCGGGCCAATTGTTGTTTTTTCATCACTACCGGTAGGCCCGTACCACCAACCGGCGCCCCCGATCCCGACACAGAGCAGGGCAAAGCCGAAGCACCACCACCAGAAAGCCCGGCGGCGGCGGCCTTCGCGTTGGGTGATCAAACGCTCGGCTTCTTCCCAGTAGGCCTCGTGGTATTCATACTGGCGCTCCTCGATCTTTTTTCTGAAAAACTGGTCCATCGGTTCCATACGCATTTCTGTTAAACTACCCTGGAAGATTTGGCTGGCCGTTGCATCATTTCCTGTAATTTCTTTCTGGCAAAAGACACATGCCACTTGGAAGTGCCTTCACTAATATTTAAAAGCTCAGCAATTTCTTTATGGGTATAGCCATCAATGGCAAAGAGGTTGAAAGCTTTTTGACTCACAGAGGGTAAAGCCTGAATGAAAGCCTCCAATTGCTCCGCGTCAAATTGCTTGTCCGCTTCGTTGTAATCAATAGGCGGTTCACTGGTGAAGCTCTCTGAAAAATCGGTGTATTCAATCAGTTCCCGAACCTTCCTGTTTTTCCGAAAATCATCGATCAGTACATTGATCATGATGCGCCGGATCCAGGCCTCAAACGGGACATTGGATTGATACTTGGCCAGGTTATCCAGCATCTTCAGGAATCCCACATTAAGCATGGATGCTGCATCCTGCTCGCTTTTTCGGTATCGCATACAGATTCCCATCAATACCGGAAAACACAGGCGGTGCAACTTGAATTGCGCCTTGCGCTCTCCACGTATGCAATCTTCCAATAATGTAGGGCCGATCTCCAAAGTAATGTGAGTTTTAGCCTGGCGAGTTGCTCCGGACGGGGCTTGTCAGGAAACTCGCCAGGCTATTACTTGCCTTCCTATGCTGCTGCGCCTCAAGTACCAGAAGCACGGTTGCGAAGGCGCAAACTTACTACATTCGCAAAATTAGTTACTCTTCAGGAATTGCTTCCCGTTAACGCCATCTTTCGCACGGATCCCGAGTGTGTAAATCCCGGCAGGCAATCTGCTGATGTCCAGGGTGAATTGTTGCGCGCCCGGTTGCACATCGAGCTGCTGTTTTTGCAGGATACGTCCGGAATAGTCGCTGATAAATAGCTGAACTTCGCCCTGGTTTTTTGATTCGAACTGAACCGCCAGCCGGCCCTGGGCGGGAACGGGAAAAAGGCTCAGGCTGGCTGCCAGTTCCTCCCCATCTACGTTCAGTATGCCGGCTTCTGTAACTTCGAAATTGAGGCCGTGGATAGCCGGATTGTCCGGCCCCAGTGTTACCAGATAGTGCGCCTGGTTGTGCCCAGGAATTTCCAGGACAACTTTATACGTCCCCCAAGCCAGGCTGGGAAATTCAAATTCGCCGTTCTCATTGGTATAGGTGTAGGTTACCGGCTGGTCAAACTCATCTAGCAAAATGATGGATGCGCCTACCAGCGGGCCGCCGCTCCGGTTGGGCAACTGGCCGGAGGAAAAATTGGCCCCATCGGTGACCAGGCCTCCAATAAAACCGGGGCCACCGGGATTGTCTCCTTCTACCAGTACAATATTGAAATACCCTGCCCCACTGAAGGGAGTGGATACCGTAGTGGCCTCGTCCCACCACAGGCTATTGCCATAATAGGTGGGCAGGTTATCAGCGTAGCCCATTGAGGTAGGTGAAAGAGCCGCTTTGATGAGATACTCACCGGCCGGAACATCTCCAAAGTCATAACTGCCGGATCCAAAAGCATTGGACAATAACGGCACCGTATCCAGCGCCGTGAGCGTTCCTGCTCCATCGTCGTACTGAATCAGATAAACATCGCCTTGCAATAGCCCACTGGAAGTACTATCCACCAGGTATACGTACCCCTGAACGCGGTAGTTTTCCACCGGAGCAGCAGGATAACAGGCAGAAGACTGGCAGCCAATGGCATCGGTGACCGTTACGCAATAAACGCCTCCGGCAGCATTGATGGGTAGCCATTGAGTAGTCGCACCGGTATTCCAGGAATAAGCGAAGGGAAAAGTTCCATCGGCAACTGCTTCCAGTAGGGCGCCTCCTTGCACTGGGACAATGTAAACATAGCAGGAAGTATCAATCGCCGTACTCCAGTAGTAGCAGGCAGAGGATTGGCAACCGCCGGCATCTGTAATGGTAACGCAATACTGGCCATCGGTATCCGGCGTGACTGAAGCGCCGGTGCTGCCATTGCTCCAATTGTAAGCAAACGGCGCTTCACCGGTTGGAATGGCAATAAGGCTGGAAGAATCTACCAGAATATCTACCTCACAGGGGAGAACATTAGCCTGTACACAAGAAGAAGCCGTACAGCCTCCACTGTCCGTTATCGTCACGCAATACTGCCCGGAAGTAGTGATCACAATAGTATGGGTTGTTTCCCCGGTACTCCAGGCATAAGTGTAGGGTGGTGCACCAGAGGCAACCGCCTCTACCAACAGGCCGGCGCCCGTATTCCCTTCCAGAGAAATGTAAACCGAGCAAAGGGAATCGATCGGGTAGCCCGAGTCATAACAGGAGATAGCCGTACACCCTGATGCGTCGGCCACCGTTACGCAGTACAAGCCGGGAGCATTGGGAGCAATCTCCTGGGTAGTAGCCCCGTTACTCCATTGGTAGCTGTAAGGAGCCACACCGGTGGGATTGGCCAGAAGCACTCCACTGCCAGTAGCAGAAACGTAAACATCACAAAAATCCTGAACGTCACAATAGATAAAATCTACAGTGAGGCCTGTATTGCCGGGGTTCCAGAAAATAGTTTGCGTGATATAGTACCCATTGCAGTCTGCCATCGAAACGAATAAAGCGCCCTGAGTGAAGTTATCGGGCAGAGAAAAAGCATCGCTATACTGCCCCTGAGCATCAGTTGTCACTGAGTTGGAGTAGATAAAGTTGCTGGGCAGGGAGTCTGTAAAGATAAGGATCGTTACATCCTCAACCGGGTCTCCATCGGTAGTGGTTACCGTTCCGCTAACGGTAACATCGGTGGTTTGGGACTGAAGTGCCCAAGCGGTGCACACCAAAAATAAAAAGGTTAAGCATTGTCTCATCGGATTCGTCTTTATTTTTGAAATTTGAGTATTTGAGTAGGGATGCAGTTTTTTCAGGTAGAGGCCTCTTACTCGCGCCTGCACCTTTTCTCAAAGTATTAATTATTACTTTCACTGTCATACACGTAAGCTTTTGGCATAGGGTTGGGTGGAATGATTTTTTTTTTCAACCTTGCCTTTGTATTTGTATTCAACTTAGGATAAGAACGGACTTATGCAACCACTGGCAGAAAGAATGCGGCCGAAGAAGCTGGATGATTATGTAGGGCAAGAACACCTGGTTGGGCAGGGAGCAGTGCTGAGGCAGGCGATTCGATCCGGGAAGATACCTTCATTTATTCTTTGGGGGCCGCCGGGTGTAGGAAAAACTACTCTGGCCCGCATCATAGCCAATGAACTGCAGCGGCCCTTCCACACCCTGTCGGCGGTCAGTTCAGGAGTGAAAGACGTCCGGGAGGTAATCCAAAAGGCCAGAAGCCAGCACTTTTTCAATAGCCCTAATCCTATCCTCTTCATCGATGAGATCCATCGGTTTAGCAAGTCGCAACAGGATTCTTTGCTGGGGGCCGTAGAGCAAGGGGTAGTTACCCTAATCGGCGCCACTACTGAAAACCCTTCCTTTGAAGTCATTCCAGCTCTGCTCTCTCGCTGCCAGGTGTACGTCCTGGAATACCTCCGCAAAGAAGAATTGATCTTTCTGGTCGAGCAGGCTCTGGCCAAAGATGAATATCTGAAGAAACAGGAGATAGAAGTCCTGGAATACGATGCGATGTTGCAGTTTTCAGGCGGCGACGCCCGCAAGCTTTACAACATATTGGAACTGGTCGCCAATTATGGCGAAGAAGGGCAGCCTTTGCGCATTGATAACGACATGGTAGCCCAAAGGGTGCAGCAGAATATTGCGCGGTACGATAAGGCGGGAGAACAGCACTACGATATTGCCTCCGCTTTCATCAAGTCTATCCGCGGCAGCGACCCCAATGCCGCCGTATACTGGCTGGCCCGAATGATCGAAGGAGGCGAAGACATAAAATTCATTGCCCGCCGGATGATCATCGCCGCTTCGGAAGACATTGGCCTGGCCAATCCCAATGCATTACTCATGGCGACTACCGCCCTACAGGCGGTACAAGCGGTGGGCTTTCCGGAGGGCCGCATCATCCTTTCTCAGGCGGCCGTCTACCTGGCCACTTCCCCCAAAAGTAATTCCGCCTATATGGCGATCAATGAGGCGCAGGCCCTGGTTCGCAAAACCGGCAACTTGCCGGTGCCGCTCCACCTCCGCAACGCCCCCACCCAATTGATGAAGCAACTCGACTATGGCAAAGGATACCAATACGCTCACGATTACCCCGGCAATTTCGTCGAGCAGGAATTTCTGCCCGATGACATCAGCAAAACCAAGCTATTCGACCCCCAAGCTAACCCACCGGAGGAAAATATCAGAAAACGGTTGCGGCAGTTGTGGAAGGATTGGTATGGGTATTGAATCAGAATGAAGTGGTCACTGTTTAGGTATTCCGGTTGTATGGTTTTCCTGCCTGATCGCCGCAGGTAGGCAGGCCGGTATGGCGGCCAGGTGCTTCCGGAGGCCGTATCCGGCTCTCAACGGCGGGCCTCCAGGTAACCGCAATACCATCCCACCTAAATAGTTACATGAAGTGAATATATAGCATAAAAAAGGCCCTGATGTAACCATCAGGGCCTGTACAATAATTATAATCCCATGAACATATCCAAAATGAATAATCTGCAATATTGGAAGCAACTACGCTATTCTGAACGCTTTTTCTATCCGTTGCTTCAATTCGGGACCAAGTTAAGAATAGGGAGCCGCCCGTTTTTTCGGGCGACTCACTACTAACAAATTATAATCCCATGAACATATCCTAATTCTTTTTGACAACCACTTTAAGTTGTCCGACTTATTCTTTCTACCTCCTTTCTCTCTCTCACAGTACAAATATTCAAACTTCCTGATAAGCGAACAAGGACAAAATCATCACATTGTGAAAAAAAGTTGAGCAAAGAAAAAAGATATAACTTTTGTTTACAAGCTTAAAAACAAAATTTTATAGATACTATTTTTAATCAATTGAACATATTTTGTAAAAAAAGGTAGGGATGGAGAAAAAAAAAGTCGCACATTTTATGTGCGACTCACTAGCAATGATTATAATTCCACGAATATTAAAAAGCAATGAATGTATACTGTTAACGAATTTTAACATAACAATATTACTGAATATTCAGTAATATAGGAAATTTTTCCAGATTAATTTATTTAATCGGTTGCCTGACAACACTGCATTTCAGGGCTGTCCGGCAAACGATTTAACCGCTCTAACGGAGCACTTCAAATTTTTTGTTGATCACACCTTCCGGGGTATAAACGCTCAGGAAGTACATTCCGCTGTTCAGCTGGCCAACCGGCAATTGCATACGGCGGGCCAGAACATTGCCCGTATCGAATACCTGCCGGCCGGTGAGGTCGTACATCAGCACGCGTTCAAAATCCAGTCCTCCGTTCAGATGGACATTAATGAAGCCAAGATCAGTTGGATTGGGGTACAATTTTAGTTGATCCGGATCGATACCCGTTTTTTCTTCCGGCGGCGGTACAATATGAATGGTAACACTTTGCACATTAACACCATAACTCATACCCGCGCTGTTCATCACCGTGGCTACCCCTCCACCCACATCAAAGCTGAGGCCTTCAGCGCCGGGGCGGAATCCGTCGATGTCATCAGAAATAATAAAGCCAACCTTACCAATCCGTCCATATCCATCTGCGGCGATGCCATTGGTACGAGTGAAGCCAGCCTCAACCAATCCACTCTGGTTATTTTTTGACATATACAAAATGGGCGAATTATAGGCTATCCAGCTATTGGTTTCAAAATCCAGCGTTACACTACCCGGAATAACTACGTTGGGGTTGTATTGAAAGGGGAAAGTAAAGCCGTAAACATTCTTGGCGGGATCGTTAGAGGCGCCCATCAACATGGGTAACTCAATGTAATCGCCCGGTTGAGCGAACAGATCTCCACTCAGGACAATCTCATGTTCAAAGAAGGGAATATCCACTGCCGTCAAAGAGTGAGTCCTCCCGTAAAAACTGCTAATAGCAAATGTATCGAGAGCTGTGATTATGCTGTCACCGTCGGTATCCAGGTGCTTGAGGTCGATGGGAGCCTGCTGGAAAGGCGCCCGCCAGTCATCTCCATATTGGCCGTACCATTGAGCCAGGTTGACTTCTGACCGTGGAATCCCAACTTCTCCCATACATAAGCCAATGGGCAACAAGTCCTTCATATTTACAACTCCATCGAAGTTGGTATCTCCCGACCATACGCAATCATCAAAACACATCGGTTCGGAGCCGTCTCCAATATCCAGGATATCCACTTCTACCTTCACGGTTTTCTCATAGCTGCATCCGCCGTTATCCATCACGCAGTAGTTCAGTTCGAACTCATCCCTCCCACTGGTAACGTTGACCCCCGGTATGTAGACGATCAGGTTATATCCAGTCACCTGCCTGCCGTAGATAGTAGTATCCACCTGCCCGGGCAGGAAAACCACCGTACCCAGGTTGGCCGGGGCTTCAATAGAAAACGAAAACTGCTGAATGGGCACGCTGTAACCGATCACCAGAGGGGTCAATTTGGGCGTACTCATTTGGAACAGGCTGGAAGAGGGTTCAAAATTGCTAACAAAAACATGGACCGTAGCGGTCTCAACATTGCCGGGGGAGCCAGGTTCGCAGATAGAATAAGTGAACCAATCCACTCCTGTAAAGCCGGCAGGGGGCGTATACCGAACCACCCCTCTGGCATCCTGCCCGGACACCCATTCGGCGGAACCGTACTGAGCAGAGCCCACCAGCTGGAAGCAGCCGGAGCTTGAGCCATAAAGGTCATTGGCCAGTACGTTGATCTCTTTCGTTCCATCGTATGGGGTCATGTAAGCCCGGTCATCGATGGCAAATTTATTGTCCCGGATATCTAGGACCTTAATTTCAATGACTTTGCTTACGCCGTTGTAATCAAAGCTGATATAATCCAGCCCGATGTAGTTGGTATTCGGCGTGTAGACAGGGTAGTCTCCACTTTCGTCGAAAATACCATTGGAAGGGCTTCCCACCAACACATAATCGTAGGGTACAAATACAGCCTGCGGCCGGTTCTTTCTGGTAAAGATGCGAACGGTGTCAGGCTGGCTGGCAGATGGCCCGATCACAAAAAAGCTGGCGGTGCCATTGTCACAGATTCCAACTGCATCACATACAACGTAGTTGAGGTAGGCCACCCCTTCAAATCCAGGCGCCGGGGTGAAAGTGATCGAGGAGTCGCCGGCAAGGGTAGCGACGCCGTTATTGACCAAGGGAATATTCTTCAGTAAAAGTCCGCCGTTGGTGGTAGAATCGTTTTCGACGACATTCAGAGTTACGCTCTGCCCAACCGGCGTGGTGGCATAATCAGGCCGGGCAAAAACCTGAGCGGTATCAACTGTAATGTAAAAAGTTACCGTCCGGGGTAAAAAGGCAGAACTGCCTATCCTTTTGAAATAAGACAGCCTCATTGTATCGTAACCAATGAAGCCATCGTCGGGCGTGTATCTGAGTATGTACTCAAAACTCTGGCCGGCCGAAGACCAGTAGGCAGTACCATTTTGAGGTTGGATAGGGATGCCAGGAGGATTGGGCTCCGACCTGAACGAGTATTCGTAGGCTTGCCCTTCGAATATAGTAGGCCGCTCTATCTGCCCCCATAACACCAGCGGAACGCCGAGCGCCAGAAGCAGCGTAAATAGAATTTGCCTTCGTAGAGATACATTCATGTTCGTGGATTTTTAACTCATTGCTAATTCACTGGGGCGTATCATTGCTATTTCGCCCACTAAAATAAAACAATTCTCGATAATTACGATAATTTTCGCACTCAGTTTCACGAATGTGGATAATTTTTAAAGTATCCAGGCCTCTAAAACTAAGTTAGACAGCAACAAAGTCGGGGGGCAGCTTCATTACTGAAGGAAAAAATTACCTAAATTTGGGCACGGAAGCCCGTTGAGGGGGGTAATCATTGCTAATCTGGGGCTAAATTACTAAAAAAAAATCAACATGTACAATAGTAAGTTGTACGCAATCCTGGAACATTTCGACAAATACGAACAGAACCGCTGCCGTAAATACATCCAATCGCCTTATTTTAACCGAAGTGAGGAGCTGGTGGAGCTGTTTGACCGGCTGGTTGGCGCAATCAACGGAGAAAATGGAGTCAACCTGGAGAAAGAGCACCTCTGGAAGAAAATTCAGCCGGGTAAAGGCTATGACGATGTCCGGTTCAGAAAATATTGCTCCGACTTATTAAAACTGGTGGAAGGCTATCTGGCCCAGCAAGCTTACGAAAGAAACCCACTAGACTATGCCACCTATCTGATGGAATCCATCAGTAAGAAAAAAGTCCCTGAACTTTTCAAAACGGCCATCCGGGCGGCTCGCCGGCTTTCTCAAAAACAGCCTTACAGATCGGCTACTTATTATTACCACCAGTACAATATTGAAAAAAACTTATACAACCTTACTGAATTCGAAACCAAACGCTCCAACCGCACCAATATTGAGGATATTGCAAGCAACCTGGATGTTTTTTATCTGGCTGAGAAACTGAGAATCTTATGTGCGGCCATTACCCAGCAAACATTCGTTTCCCACAATTACCAGTTCCTCTTTATAGAAGAAATCATCAAATACGTCGAGGAGATCGACTATGAACAATACCCTCCGATTGCCCTGTATTACCAGATTTATTTAACCCTCACCGATACTGAAAACGAAGAGCATTATTTCAAACTTAGAACCTTGCTGGATAAATACGGCCTTCAGTTTCAAGCAGATGAAGCCAAGGACGTTCTTTATATGGCGGCTCAGAACTATTGCATCAGGAAGATCAATAAAGGAAACCATAAATTCACTGAAGAAATCTTTTCTCTTTACGAAGACCTTATTCAAAAAGGAATTCTCATTGCCGATGGGGAACTTTCGCCCTGGTATTTCAAAAATATTGTCGTTGTAGCGTTAAGGTTGGGGAAGTACGAATGGACAGAAGCATTTATCAATAATTACAGCGAACACCTCCCGGAAGCCTTCCGGGTAAATGCGGTAACCTACAACCTGGCGCAAGTCTACTTCTACCAGAAAAAGCATGACAAGGTAATCCAGCTCCTCCAGGAGGTGGAATACGATGATGTAGCCTATAACCTTGGCTCCAAAGCCATGTTACTGGCCACCTACTACGAAACCGAAGAGATCGAACCCTTATACTCTCTCTTCGAAAGCTTCAGGGCCTACCTCAACCGGCATAAAGACATACCGGTTAACCGGCGAAAAAACTACGGCAACCTCATCAAATTCACCAAAAAGCTCACCCGGACGATGCCTGGAGATGAAGAGTCCATAAAAAAATTGAAGGAAGAAATAAAAAACACTAAAAACATCGCCAGTGTCAATTGGCTAAGAGAAAAAATAGCAGAACTGGAAGACTAACGTTTCGGCAGTGCCTTTTGGCGAAAGGCTGCGTTGTTCGATCGGCCAGGTAGCTACTACTAAGGAAAAAAATCCGGAGCGAAGCGGCTATGCCCTCTCCACCCCGGATATCTTTCTGGGTTGTTGATCGTTGTCAGTTACAAGCAACCAATAACTCTCCTAACAAGCGTCCACCCCTTCCAGCACTTCCTGCTTGATATGCAGGCTTTCTCTCGCCACGGCCTGTCCAGCAACGAGGCGGGCAATCGGTACCCGGAAAGGGGAGCAGCTGACGTAGTTCAGCCCGATGCGGTGGAAGAACTCCACGGAAGCAGGGTCGCCCCCGTGTTCACCACAAACACCCGTCATCAGGTTGCCCTTTGTCTCCCGGCCTTTTTCGACTCCCATTTTCACCAGCTGGCCGACGCCGTCCTGGTCGATCGACTGGAAGGGGTCTTTAATGAGAATGCCTTTTTCCAAATAGACAGGCAGGAACTTCCCAACGTCATCGCGGGAGAAGCCAAAGGTCATCTGCGTGAGGTCATTGGTGCCGAAGGAGAAGAAATCGGCACACTTGGCCAGCTTATCCGCTACTACAGCCGCACGCGGCACCTCGATCATGGTTCCGATCTGGTAGTTGATTTTGTCTCCTTTTTCCTCGAATACCTTTTGTGCCGTTTCGCGGATGAAGTCGCGTTGGAACCTTAACTCGTTGCCGACGCTGGTCAGCGGAATCATGATTTCGGGCTTAACTTCAATGCCCTCAGCTTTCAGGTTGAGCGCCGCCTCCAGGATGGCGCGCACCTGCATATTGGTTATCTCCGGATAGGTATTGCCCAGGCGGCAGCCACGGTGGCCGAGCATCGGGTTCACCTCTTCCAGCTCTTCGATGTGTTCTCTAATACGTTCTACACTGATGCCCATATCTTCTGACATCTCCAGGATGGCCTCATCGGTGTTGGGCAGGAACTCGTGCAGCGGCGGATCGAGCAGGCGGATGGTTACCGGCAGGCCTTCCATGGCGCGGAAAATGCCTTCGAAGTCTTCCCGCTGGAAGGGTAGCAATTTAGCCAGCGCTTCTTCCCGGCCCGCCTCGTCTTCCGCCAGGATCATTTCCCGGACAGCGAGGATACGGTCTGCCTGGAAGAACATGTGTTCGGTGCGGCACAGGCCGATGCCGGTGGCTCCAAACTTGCGGGCGATCTGGGCTTCTTCCGGTGTGTCGGCATTGGTGCGTACACCCAGCCGGGCGTACTTGCCCGCCAGTTTCATCAATTGGCCAAAGTTGCCGCTCAGTTCTACTTCCCGGGTGGGTATTTTACCTTCGAAAACCTGGCCGGTAGTGCCGTTGAGTGAAATCCAGTCGCCTTCTTTATAAGTGACGCCATCGACGCTAAAGGTTCGGGTGGTATAGTCAATATGCAGAGCGCCTGCGCCGGAGACGCAGCATTTACCCATCCCACGGGCTACGACAGCCGCGTGAGAGGTCATGCCGCCGCGGCTGGTAAGAATGCCCCGGGCGCTGTCCATGCCCTGAATATCTTCCGGAGAGGTTTCCCGGCGGACGAGGATCACGTCCTTGCCCTTTTGTGCCCATTCCACCGTCTCATCGGCAAAGAACACTACCTGTCCGGTAGCCGCCCCCGGCGAAGCGGGCAACCCTTTGGTGATCTCTTTGGCCTCCTTTTCCGCTTTTTTATCGAATACGGGGTGCAGCAGTTCGTTCAGTTTTTCCGGCTCGACGCGCAGCAGCGCCTTTTTCTCGTCCAGCATCCCTTCTTCGAGCATCTCCACAGCGATACGCACCATGGAAGCGCCGGTGCGTTTACCATTGCGGGTTTGAAGAATCCACAGCTTGCCTTCTTCGATGGTGAACTCCAGGTCCTGCATATCGGCGTAGTGGTCCTCCAGGCGGTTTTGCAGTTCATCCAGTTCTTTATAGATTTTCGGCATCGCCTCTTCCAGAGATGGATACTGCACCCTGCGCACTTCCTCGGAAATCCCGGCCAGCTTTGCCCAGCGCTGTGAGCCTTCTTTGGTTACCTGCTGAGGCGTACGGATACCCGCCACTACGTCTTCGCCCTGAGCGTTGATCAGGTATTCGCCGGTAAATATGTTCTCGCCGGTAGCAGGGTCGCGGGTAAAGGCTACCCCCGTAGCGGAGGTATTGCCCATGTTGCCGAATACCATAGCCTGAACGTTGACGGCGGTGCCCCATGAGGAGGGAATGCCGTTCAATGCCCGATAGTGGATCGCCCGGTTGTTCATCCAGCTACCGAATACAGCCGTAACAGCGCCCCAGAGCTGTTCCCAGGGATCCTGCGGGAAAGCATTGCCGGTACGCTTTTGGATCAATTGGCTAAAGCGGCTACAGAGTTCCACCAGGTCGTTTTTGGATAGTTCTATATCGTTTTCCACCCCTTTTTCTTCCTTGAGCTGGTCGATGGCTTCTTCAAAGGGGTCGGCGTCTTCCTTGTTTTCGGGTTTCATACCCATGACCACATCGCCGTACATCTGAATAAAGCGGCGGTATGAATCCCAGGCTGCGCGTTCATTGTTGGTCTTTTTGCCGAATCCGTCGACCACCTCGTCATTCATACCCAGGTTGAGGACGGTATCCATCATCCCCGGCATTGAAGCGCGGGCGCCGGAACGGACAGAAAGCAAAAGGGGGTTGGCGGGATCCCCAAAACTCTTGCCGGTGATTTCTTCCACAGACCGGACACCTTCCCGAACCTGCTCGTCGAGAATGTCGAGCAATTCTTCTTTGCCATTCTTATAGTAATTGGTGCAGGCTTCAGTGGTGATGGTGAATCCCGGAGGAACGGGTACGCCAATGAGGTTCATCTCCGCCAGGTTGGCGCCCTTGCCACCCAACAGTTCTTTCATCTTGGTGTTGCCTTCTGCTTTTTTGTCTCCGAAGGTGTAGACATATTTAGTGTACTTCATGGTAGGAAAGTTTTCGGTATTGCCCGATTTAGTGTAATTTGAACACATTCAAAAGTAGGGGTATAGACAGAAGGTGGGAATGATTTTTCTCAATTGAGGGGATAACAATTATCACTGGGAAGGCAATAGGAAGTGTTCGGAATTCAGTGTTCGCCGTTCGAAAATCACTAAAAATCAAACGGAAGCCCCCCTTAGACTGGTATACTGAAAATGGTGAATTGGGGCGTCCCCTCTCTGATACACCGATACACTACTCTCCAAGTACACTATACAAAGAATCACTGCAACTCCACCTCCATCCACACCGGCTGGTGATCGGAGAAGCGGAACTGCTGATCGAGGCCTTTCACCTTTCGAACGCGGACATTGGGGCTGATGAGGAAAAAGTCGATGAGGGTGACGAAAGATTTGCCGGCAACGTAAGGGGTGCGCACCTTTCGGTTGGTAGGAGTTGTGGGGTCGTAAACCCATTGCCAGTCGGCGGGCAAAAAGTCAGGATCAATATTGATTTGATTATACCCATCGCTGAAGCCGGGCATAAACCCATCGAAGCGGAAGTAAGGCGGGCATTGGTTCCAGTCGCCCCCCACAATGACGTAGTGCCCTTTATCGTATTCCTCCATCAACACTTCCCGGAGGAAGGCCATTTGCTGGCGCTTCAGGGAGCCATCGGCATCATAGGCGGAATTGTGGACATTCATCACGGCCAGCTCTTTGCCATTGGCAATCCGGTATCGGTGCAGGGCCACGCACCGGTCCAACTGGAAGATACGCGTTGGCCAGGCAAAGGAACCAGGAAGTTGGAGGCGGATGGATTCATAGGGCTGAAACCGGGAATAGGTGGCCAACCCGCTCAGGACTCTTCCGTAGGCTTTCCAGGGCTCCAGTAGTGGAATGGGCACCCTGCTCACCTTGTAATTAGGCGCAAAAAAGGAAGCGTAACCAGGCAGCTCTTCCCCGATCTCTTCAAACTGGTTGATATAGTAGCTGCGTTTAGAATAGACGTCTACTTCCTGGAACAGGAAAAAATCCGATTGGGTAGTTTGCACGAAAAGGGTATCCCCTGCGATATTCTTCTCCACGTATTGCCGGGGAGCGTAAACCATCCTGCCCCCTGACCGGAACATATTGCCATGGTCGTAAAAGAAATCTGACTCCTCCCCCAGCCCACCGTACCCCAGATTCCAGGTAACGAAAGACAGCACACTGTCCCGGATCGGATTCTTTTCCGATACCTGAAAAGCCTCCAGGGAACTTATGGCTGGTGGCTGCCAGTCGTCGTACGTGCCGTACCCCAACACAGCCACAATATAAAGAAAGAACAAGCCGAGAGCCCATATTGAAATTCTAAGCATCTGGCGGAGGCGTTTGGATAATTTCATGGAATCGGTGACTAAGTAAATTTTAAAATCCGAGCATATCTTTCATCTCAAAGTACCCCTGCCTGCCTACAATCCAATGGGCAGCCTGCAGGGCGCCCCGGGCAAAGCCTTCTCTGGAATGGGCTTCGTGGCGAATCGTAATCGAATCGACGGCTGACCGGTACTGCACCTGGTGAGTTCCCGGCGCCCGGCCTTCCCGTTTCGAAAGGATAGGTAATTCTGAGGCCCCGGCGGCCTCCCGGTTAACCCATTTACGCAGGGTTGGCAGCTGTTTCAAAATATCTTCCGCCAGGGATATAGCGGTGCCGCTGGGCGCATCCAGCTTTTGGGTATGGTGAATTTCCTCCATCTGCACCACATACTGTGCCTGCGCGGACATCAGGGCCGCCAGATAGCGGTTGAGCGCAAAAAACAGGTTGACTCCGATGCTGAAGTTAGAGGCGTAAAGCAAGGCGCCCTGGTGTTTTGCACAAAGGGCTTTAGCCTCCCCCAGCCTGTCCAGCCAGGCCGTCGTCCCACAAACGATGGGCACCCCCGTTTCCAAAGACAGGCGGATATTGTCAAAAGCGCTTTCGGGGCGGCTAAACTCTATAGCCACGTCGGCGCGCTGGAGAAATGCCCTTGCCGCCTCTGTGGACGTACCGGAATCGGCTCTGAGAACGACCTCGTCTCCCTCTTCGCTCGCTAGTTGTTCGATGGCCCTGCCCATTTTCCCATATCCTAATAGAGCTATTTTCATATTTTTTTCAATCGTATGTGACCTGCGGAAAAAGAGTACGTCAAAAAAACGATTTTCCCACATAATACTACTTTCCCATATAAAACCGAAACTTAGGCGGTGTTCCTATCCACATTTAATGGGCCAGGCCCAGCAAATAAACACTACTATTGAGGTTCATCGCCGGGCCCTGCAGGCTTATTCTGCAGGGCTTTTTCATTCCCGCTCTTCCAGGAAGTTCCTGAGTTCGTTGAGTTTCATCATACAATCGATCGGTGTCATGGAGTTGAGGTCCAGGCCGAGTAAGGCTTCTTTGATCTTGCCGGCGGTGGGGTCAACCGTTTCAAAGATACTGAGCTGAAGTGATTCTGTAGAGATATGCTGGGTTTGGGGTTTATTCGCCTTTATACCATCAGCGGTTCCTTCTTCTCCGTTATCGATGGATTTCTGTTCCAGTTGAGTAAGGATATGAGCGGCCCGTTCGACGATCGAGCGGGGCATGCCCGCCATTTTGGCCACATGGATGCCGAAGCTGTGTTCGCTGCCCCCTGGCGCCAGTTTGCGGAGGAAGATGACCTTGTGCCCTACTTCCCGCGTCGCAATATTGAAATTTTTAATCCGGCCAAACTTGTTGGCCAGCTCGTTTAGTTCGTGGTAGTGAGTGGCAAATAGTGTTTTTGGCCGCGCCAGGCCGTTGTTGTGAAGGAATTCAGCGATCGACCAGGCGATGGAGATGCCATCGTAGGTGCTGGTTCCCCTGCCGATTTCATCGAGTAGAATGAGGCTGCGGTCGGAAATGTTGTTCATGATGCTGGCCGTTTCGTTCATTTCGACCATAAAGGTGGACTCTCCGGAAGAAATGTTATCGGAGGCGCCCACCCGGGTAAAGACCTTATCGATCAGGCCGAGGGTAGCTCGCTCCGCTGGCACGAAAGAGCCCATTTGAGCGATCAGGCAGATAAGGGCGGTTTGCCGGAGCAAGGCCGACTTACCCGCCATGTTGGGGCCGGTGATCATCAGGATTTGCTGCTCTTCATTGTCGAGATACACATCATTGGGCACATAGGCTTCATCCAGCGGCATGTGTTGTTCGATCACCGGGTGCCGCCCCTGGCGGATATCGACCACCATAGAGTCGTCGATCTGCGGCCGGCAGTAGTTGTGCTTTTGCGCCACCTTGGCAAAGGACAATAAACAGTCGATGCGCGCGATGAGGTGGGCGTTGTGCTGTATAGGTTGAATGTAATCCGACAGGCTGAGGACCAGTTGTTCGAAAAGCTGTTCTTCCAGTTCGAGGATTCTCTCCTGAGCGCCCAGTATTCTGGCTTCCAGTTTTTTCAGTTCATCGGTAATGTAACGCTCGGCATTGGTGAGGGTCTGTTTTCGAGTCCACTCTGGAGGCACCTGGTTTTTGTACTTATTGGTCACCTCCAGGTAATACCCGAAAACGTTGTTGAAGCCGATCTTGAGGCTGTTGATGCCGGTGCGTACGACCTCTGTTTTTTGTATTTCTTCCAGCAGGCCTTCACTGTTCTGAACGACATTTCGCAGTTCATCCAGTTTTTCATTAAACCCATCGGCGATGACCCCGCCTTTGGCTAGATTGACCGGCGGGTCTTCGACAATTTGTTTACCGATCTCCTCCTTGAGCAGGCTACAGGGGTTGAGCCCTTCGGCGATCTTGGCCAGGTAGGTATTGTCACTGGCCAACAGCAATTCCTTGATGGGGGTGATGAGCCCCAGGGCTTTTTTTAGCTGAACTACTTCCCTCGGGTTGATCTTACCCAGCGGCACTTTGGAAATAAGGCGTTCCAGGTCGCCCATCTGTTGGATATACTGCACCAATTCGCCACTCAGGCCGGCGTTGTTGAGCAAATAGCCCACCATGTCCAGGCGGCTCTCGATAGCCGGTATGGATTTCAGGGGCAGGACCACCCATTTTTTCAGCAGGCGGGCGCCCATGGAGGAAACGGTATGGTCGAGTATCTTAATCAGCGGCACGCCACTATCGTGGTTGCTCTGGATCAGTTCCAGGTTCCGGACGGTGAATCGGTCAAGCCAGACGTAGCGGTCCGGCTGTATCCGGCTGATGGCGTTGATGTGTTTGAGGTTCTTATTTTCGGTGGTGGCCAAATAGTGCAGGGTAGCCCCGGCGGCTATTTGTCCGAGTTCCATCTCTTCTACTCCGAAACCTTTCAGGTTTTGGACTTCGAAGTGCTCCAGCAATTTCTCTTTGGTGTAATCGTAAGTGTACACCCATTCGTCCAGCATGAAGGTGTAATACTTATCGCCGAACAGCTTTTCCACCTCTTTGCGCCGGTCTTTGGAAAAAATGAGTTCCGAAGGGTTAAAGCTCTGAATCAGCTTTTCGGCGTAGGCCAGGCTGCCCTCACATACCAGGAACTCCCCGGTGGAGATATCCAGGAAGGAGAGTCCTGCCTGCCCTTTGCGCCCCAAAAAGAGGGATGCGAGATAATTGTTAGACTTGTGGTCCAGCAGTTTATCATCGACCGCCACTCCGGGCGTCACCACTTCGGTAACCCCCCGTTTAACGATCTTTTTCTGGGGGCTGGGTTTTTCCAGCTGTTCGCAGATAGCAACCCGGTACCCCGCGCGGACCAGCCGGGGCAGGTATAGGTCCATGGAATGATAAGGGAAGCCCGCCAGTTCAATATCACTCCCCCCATTATTGCGCCGGGTAAGGATGATGCCCAGTACCTGGGAAGCCGTAATGGCGTCCTTTCCGAAAGTTTCATAGAAATCGCCTACCCGAAATAGCAGTATTGCGTCCGGATATTTGGCCTTCACTTTGTTGTACTGCCCCATCAGAGGCGTCACTTTCCCACTCATGCTCTTCGTACCCTTTGCCAATGTGGTTTATAGTTTTGATGATCAGTTAATTGGATTGTCTGGTGTTCGGTTGTTCGCGGGCTGTATTTGCAAATGCCAAACAGGCAAATGCCGAATACCGGCTACCTACCTCAAAGATAAAGGTATTGGCCGGAATTCAAAAAACACCCTTATGCTATAATTTATGAAGAAGCTTTGGTAAACTTGTCTTCAGAAATAACAACAAAACGAAATGAACCTCACGACTTTAGACTGGACTATCATTGGCGCATATTTCATTTTCGCTCTTGCTATTGGCATTGGTTTATCCCGTTCTGCCGGTAAGGACATGCAGGAATTTTTCCTCTCCGGGCGCAACATGCCCTGGTGGCTACTCGGCGTTTCCATGGTAGCTACCACCTTTTCCTCCGACACCCCCAACCTGGTCACCGGCTTTGTCCGCGAAGACGGAGTGGCCAAAAACTGGAGCTGGTGGGCATTCCTGCTCACGGGCATGCTCACCGTATTCGTCTACGCCAAGTTGTGGCGGCGGGCGAACATTCTTACAGATATAGAATTTTACGAGCTGCGTTACAGCGGCTGGGCCGCTGCTTTCCTGCGCGGTTTCCGGGCGCTGTACCTGGGGCTGATTTTCAACGTCATGGTGATGGGAGCGGTTTCACTGGCAGCCATCAAGTTCGGGGAGATCATTCTGGGCATTCCCGGTTGGCAGACCCTGCTGATCGCCGGGTCAATTACCCTGGCCTACAGTGCTTTTGGGGGGTTGAAAGCAGTGATTGTAACCGACTTCGTCTTATTCGTCCTGGCAATGATTGGCTCGGTGTGGGCTTGTGTCTACCTTTTGGGGCTACCGGAAGTAGGAGGGCTGAGCAAGTTACTCACGCATCCGGAAGTGCAGAGTAAGCTCAGCCTGGTACCCGATTTTAGCGACCCGGCCCAATGGGTTCCTTTGATACTCATCCCCCTGGCAGTGCAGTGGTGGGCGTCTTACTACCCCGGGGCTGAGCCCGGTGGCGGGGGGTATATTGCTCAGCGCATGTTTTCGGCAAAAGACGAGAAGCAGGCGATTGGAGCGACGCTGTTCTTCAACGTCGCCCATTATGCCCTGCGGCCCTGGCCCTGGATTCTGATTGGGCTGGCGTCCATCGTCGTATTTCCTACCCTGGGCGATATCCAAGATGCCTTCCCTACCCTTTCCGCGGGCAAGCTTGGGCACGATGTGGCCTATCCGGCCATGCTCACCAAGCTTCCTTCCGGGCTATTGGGGCTGGTCGCCGCTTCGCTGATCGCCGCTTTCATGTCGACCATGTCTACTCAGATCAACCTGGGCGCTTCTTATCTGGTCAATGACTTCTACCAGCGTTTCCTCAAGCCCGACGCCACCCAAAAAGAACTGGTGCAGGCAGGGCGGGTATTCACCATCATTTCCATGGTGCTGGGCATCGGGCTGGGCCTGCTGCTCAAGGACGCCTCCCAAGCCTTCAACCTACTGCTCTTGTTGGGCTCCGGCACAGGGCTGATCTTCATCCTTCGGTGGTTTTGGTGGAGGATCAACGCCTACACGGAGATCATTGCCATGGTGGCTTCCTTAATCATTGCGAGTTATTTCACTTTTCTGCACGATAAAACGGGTTTCCTGCCGATGGAAGATTGGGAAAAGATTATTTTCGGCGCTGTATTGACTACTTCCATCTGGATCATTTCCGTATTTGTTACTCCTCACACCAAACAGGAAACCCTGGTTGCTTTTTACCAGCGCATCCGCCCCGCCGCCCTGGGCTGGAAGCCTGTAATCGACCGGGCTCATGCCGAAGGTATAGCGTTGGACCCGGAACCCGGCCAGTTGCCATTGGAGATAGCCTGCATGATCATTGGTTGCCTGACGGTTTACGGCACCCTTTTCGCTATGGGATACTGGTTGTATGGCCAAACCGGGCCGGCAATGGCCAGCACGCTGGTGGCCTTGGGTGGAGCATACTTCCTGTTCAGGGTATGGGACAAACTGAAGACTCAGAAAGCGGAAGGGTGAGTGTGGCGGGAAGCTACCCGGGGAACCCATTGAACACTCCCCCAAAATCAAAAACTACTCTGTTTTGGATATTCTGCCGTAAGGTTTATTTTTGCCGACGGGAAAGAACCAATCTGCTCCCAACCTGTTAACAAACAAAAAGGACCACCTATGGCAATAATGATCACTGAAGAATGCATCAACTGCGGAGCTTGTGAGCCCGAATGCCCCAATAACGCCATCTATGAGGGCGGTGTGGAATGGGCCATTTCGGACGGCGCCGATGTAACCGGCGCCTACGTGCTGGAAGACGGTACGGTGACCGATGTTGACGCCCAGCATAAGCCCATTTCCGAAGACCTTTATTATATCGTCCCGGATAAGTGCACCGAATGCGTGGGGTTCCACGAAGAACCGCAATGCGCTGCGGTGTGCCCGGTAGATTGCTGCGTTCCCGACCCGGAACGGGAAGAGACCGAAACGCAATTATTAGCCCGGAAAGAGCGCCTGCACCTCTGAAAAAGCTGTTCACATTTCATACAAAAGCTCACCGTAGTTATTCTTCCGGTGAGCTTTTTTAATACCTGCGCCTCCATGTCAATTATCAATCGATTTCAACTTGAAGGAAAAGTAGCCATCATCACCGGCGCCAGCAAAGGTATCGGGAAAGGGATTGCCTATGCCCTGGCCGAAGCCGGGGCCCGGGTCGTCGTCTCCAGCCGTAAACAGGAGGCGTTGGATGAGGTGGCTCATGCGTTGACGGAAAAAGGTTTCCAGGCGCGGGCCGTCGCCGCTAATGCCGGCGATGGAGCGGATCTTCAGAAACTGGCGAAGGCAACCATAGATGCTTTCGGGGGTATAGATATCGTGGTCAACAACGCCGCAGCCAATCCCGTATTCGGGCCCGTGGAAAATACCGAACCCTGGGCGTATGACAAGATCATGGACGTCAACCTCAAGGGCCCTTTTGAACTATGCAAACTGGCGTTGCCGGAAATGCAGCGGCGAGGCGGCGGCTCCATCATCAATATCAGCAGCATCGGCGGCCTGTCGCCCGAGAACAAGCTGGGCATCTACAGTGTCAGCAAAGCCGCTCTGATTTCCCTGACTAAGGTGCTGGCTAAAGAGTGGGGGCGCCATGGCATACGTGCCAACGCCATTTGCCCGGGGCTGATCAAGACGAAATTCAGCGAGGCCCTGTGGAGCAATGAGAAGGTGATGCAATATATGATCAGCCAACTGCCTATCCCACGGGTGGGAACGGTGGAAGAAATCGCCGGGCTGGCGCTGTTCCTGGCCTCGGAAGCCGGCGGGTATTGCACCGGGGCGGTGTTTACGGCGGATGGGGGGTATACGATTTAGGGAAGTGGGAAATACAAAGTCGGAATTCGCCGTTCGCTATTCACCGTTCCCACTTCCCACTTCCGACTTCGAATTTACCCACACTCCGAATACCCGCAACTCTTACACATCAAACATCCCTCCTTGTAGAGCAGCCCTTCCGGGTCGCCGCAGCCGGGGCAGTTGCCGGTGGCCGCCTTGGTGCCATCCGGAACGAACTGCTTGAGGGCCCGGCAGACGCCATTCTTCCAGGTATTGATATAGTCTTCGGGCACGTTCAGGCCTTCTACCATATCGACCACATAGGCGATGGGCATACCGTGGCGGAGCACTCCGGAGATGAGTTTGGCGTAGTTCCAGTACTCTTTATTAAAGGACCGGGAAAGCCCTTCGATGGTAATCCGGTAGCCCTCCTTATCGAGAAACTGAAGGTCGTAGCGGTTATGCCCTTCTTCGTCTTTAGCTTTAATGACCCAGCCGGAGGTTACGTAATCGGGGAATTTAAACATATCCTCCGCCCGGCCGGTAAAGACCTCGTAGGGGCGTTTATCATACAGGCCGATCACGGCAATCCAGTCTTCCGCATTGTTCTTGAAGCGAACCACGGCCGCTTCGAGCACTTGGGGGCGCTTGGGCGGCATGGTTTCCTGGAACTGGGCTTCCGGCTTGCCCTTATTGCCGGAGTCGGAGACCAGCACACCAGAGCGGGATCCATCCCTATAAATGGTGCACCCCTTACAGCCTTCCTCCCAGGCCGTTTGGTAGATCTTTCTAACCATCTCTTCGGAAGTTTCTTCCGGCACGTTCACCGTCACGCTGATGGAGTGGTCCACCCACTTTTGAATAGCGCCCTGCATTTTCACCTTTTGCAACCAGTCCACATCATTGGCGGTGGCCCGGTGATAAGGCGATTGCTCGATGATGGGCCGGAGTTCTTCGGCAGCCATGCGGGTGACTTTGTCCACATCATAGCCATTGGCCTCCAGCCAGGTGATGAACTTGTGGTGGAAAACATAATACTCCTCCCAATGGTCGCCCACCTCGTCGATAAAAGTCACATTAGCGTCCTTATCATTTGGGTTCACCTTGCGGCGGCGCTTGTAACTGATCAGGAAGGCCGGCTCGATGCCGGAGGTAGTCTGCGTCATCAGGCTGGTCGTACCAGTCGGAGCGATCGTCAGCAGAGCGATATTGCGGCGGCCCTTGGCCAGCATCTCCTCGTACAGGGCCGGGTCGGCTTCCCGCAAGCGATTGATGAAGGGGTTGTTTTTTTCCCGTTCTGAGTCATAAATGGGAAAGGCGCCGCGTTCTCCCGCCATAATGGTGGACGAACGATAAGCATTGATAGCCAGCGCCTGATGCACCTTCACAGAGAATTCGATAGCATCATTGGTGCCGTAGCGCAGGCCGAGAGCGGCCAGCATATCTCCTTCGGCGGTAATGCCCACTCCGGTACGGCGCCCGTTGATACAAGCCTTGTGGATCTTTTCCCAAAGGCGGCGCTCGGTGGCTTTGATCTCGTCCGGTTCCGGGTCCTTATCGATCTTGTCCAGTATATGTTCAACCTTCTCGATCTCCAGGTCGATGATGTCGTCCATCATGCGTTGCGCAAGTTGCACGTGCTGCCCGAATTTTTCGAAGTTGAAGTGCGCCTTATCGGTAAAGGGCGCTTCGACGTAACCGTAGAGGTTGATGGCAAGGAGGCGGCAAGAATCATAAGGGCAAAGGGGTATTTCACCGCAATTTTTCTGGTTGAGATAGACCAGCTTGGCTTTACCATCCTTGGTTTGCACTTCCCATCCGCCAGCGAAAAAGTTGTGGTGTTTGTCTACCGTACCATTATACACGTCTTCGTATCCATCAAATTCGACAGAAACCACGCGATGGTTGTGGAATTCCGCCTCGGTTTTAAGCTCCTGGAAGGAGTCAAAACCGTGTTTGGTTCTAACGCGGAACGGTATGCCCATTTCCTTACATTCCTCTTCCCATTCTTTCATCAGGGGGTCGCGTTGCAGCTGATACTTTAGCCGGGTGTATACCTGCAACTGAGCAGTTTTGTTCTGTTCCGCCTTTTCAAGAAATACCTGATTAACGGAGTTTGACCTTTTCTCCTTAACCGTCTCATTGGTATTGAGGAAGCTGTTCAGGCAATCAAAAGTACAGTAGGAAATCTCCCGGCGATGATAGTTTGTCCAAAATGGTTGGTGACAGTGTTCGCATTCTTTCTGAACAATTACAGTGTTTCCATCGAGCTTTGCAATGTAGCCTTGACTTTTTGCCTTCAACATAGTTCTAACCAACCTTGGGTCAGCCTTGATTTTGAAAATTGGATTTTGGGAACCCAGCATATCTACCTTATGTAAAGCGTTGTGAGCTTTAACATCCATAATCTCAAGATTATCAGGGCGATTGTTCAGGCTATCGTAATCAATATGATGGACCACTTCACCTCGCCTAATCTTTCTGCCCTGATAAAACTCAGTGATCATACGGTGTTCCGACTTCGTAGACTGGAATCTACCATCATTAAACCACCAATAATCAGTCTGTTTCCTACCCTCTTCATTAACCACCGGCCCCCGGAATTTAGTCAGGATCATAAGGCTATCGCCCTGCTTAAGGTCTTTTACTTCCTGATAGGCGCCATTCTTTAGCCGGAACCTGTGGTTGGAAGTGGTGCGTATAGTCGAGCCGTCATCCAGGGTAACTTTGAATACCTTCTTTCTATATCCGCTAATACGAGGGTTGCGCATAAGCTGTATGTCCAACCGGCCTTTATCATTCAAGCAGTAGACCGGAACATCGCGGCCTTCCTCCGCCAATTGCCGGATGGGCACTTGCCCTCTTCCGTCCGCTACGGCAACTAGTGTTTCGCCAGTCAAACATGGATTTGTTGAAATAGTCTTATAGCCCAGGTCCGCATAACAATCCGGAACCGATTCCCGAATGATGGTATCCCAGAAGAGCACGCCGGGTTCGGCCGATTTCCAGGCGTTGTGGATGATCTTATTCCAGATCTTGGCCGCATCGACTTCCTTTTTGAATTTGGGCTCTTTGGCGTCGATGGGAAACTGCTGTGTATAAGGCTTGCCGGCCATGGCCGCTTTCATAAATTCGTCGTCGATGCGCACCGAGACGTTGGCGCCGGTCACTTTTCCCTTTTCCAGTTTCGCGTCGATGAAGCCTTCTGCGTCCGGGTGTTTGATGGAGACGGTCAGCATGAGGGCGCCGCGGCGGCCGTCCTGCGCCACTTCGCGGGTGGAGTTGGAATAGCGTTCCATGAAAGGCACAATACCCGTGGAAGTCAATGCGCTGTTCATTACGGGAGTGCCCTTGGGCCGCAGGTGGGAAAGGTCCTGCCCTACTCCACCGCGGCGTTTCATCAGCTGCACCTGTTCTTCATCCGCCTTGGCGATGCCGCCGTAGGAATCGGCGCCGCTGCCGATCACGAAGCAATTGGACAGGGAAGAAACCTGAAAGTTGTTGCCGATGCCCGCCATGGGGCTGCCCTGGGGCACGATGTACTGAAACTTTTTCAGCACCTGGTAAATCTCCTCTTCGCTGGCCGGATTCGGGTATTTTTGTTCTATGCGGGCGATTTCCCGGGCGATGCGATGGTGCATATCGTCGGGTGTACGCTCGTAGATATTACCGTAAGAGTCTTTTAGGGCATATTTGTTGACCCACACGCTGGCGGCCAATTCATCGCCGTCAAAATACTCGACGGCTCCCTTCAATGCTTCCTCATAACTGTAAGTCCTGGTGGGGTTGTCAGGCTTCATTTTCCGAACGGACGGTGTTTCCATGTGTATTATATGTTTGTTTGATCTACGTTGTATTTGTTAGAGCCGCCCAAATTAAGGGCCTCAAATGGTTTTTTCAGGGCCCGCCCGTAAATAATTACCAACAAATTGTTGGTAACTTTTTCAGGTTTTTTTAAGAAGCGGTTTAGAGTGTGTTCAAACAAAATAAGCCTTTCAACAGCTTTACCTGTAACCGATATAAAAAAGTGCCCGGAGGGGTGTGAAAAAATGAGGATTTTATTATCTTTGCACTCGCTTTGCAAAAGGGCAGAGTAATTTGATTTCAGGTCATTTAGCTCAGTTGGTTTAGAGCGCTGCTTTGACAGAGCAGAGGTCACTGGTTCGAATCCAGTAATGACCACCGTTTTTATTAAATGAGATCCGCCTTCGCGTAAAGCTTAGGCGGATATGGATCGCCTTCGCGTGAAGCTAGGGCGATCGGAGGCGGGGTGTAGCGCAGCCCGGTAGCGCGTTCGTCTGGGGGGCGAGAGGTCGCAGGTTCAAATCCTGTCACCCCGACTGAATTAAAAAAGGGTTGCTGCGAATACGCAGCGGCCCTTTTTTTTTTGCGTTATTTCCTAAAAAACTACCCGCCCTACCCTACTCCCACGCCCTCAACACCTCCCGCACCAAATCCCACCGATCAAACCCCTGCCTACCGTAATCCAGCCCGCGGCGGACGATGACCAACTCATGAGAAGGCACGACGATGACATACTGTCCCCGGTTGCCTGCCGTAGCATAAGCATCCTTCGGCACGTCGGTGCGGCCGTCGGGTACCAGCCACCACTAGGGTCTCGTAGTTTTCATAATCCCAGTAGGTTCCAGGTTTACGGATGAGGCCCCGGTTACGAGCGCCTTGGGCCCCCTTTTTTTACTCATTCATGGAATTTATATATCAAGTTAAATGTTATCCGAGTAAGTTGTTAGTTGATGGATTAAAATACTAGTGACAATGCCCCCCATTAAACCTACTGCCCCCCTGCTATCAGCAGTGTTCTTATGTATTGCCTGCCTGATAAACGGACAAAGCCCGCCCAGGAACCACTACCTGCAGTATATAGACCAATACAACCACATCGCTATACGGGAAATGAAACGTTTCCGCATTCCTGCCAGTATCACTCTTGCTCAGGGGATATTGGAATCAGGAGCCGGGCGAAGTATATTAGCCAGAAAAGCAAATAACCACTTCGGAATCAAGTGTGGTGACGGATGGAGCGGCTTTGTCTATTATAAAAGAGATGACGATTATGATCCGAATGGCCACCTGAAAGAATCTTGTTTCCGCTCCTACCCTACCCCGGAAGACAGCTTTGAAGATCATTCTGCCATTATTGCATCCCCGGGGAAAGCCCACCGTTACGGCTCCCTTTTTGAACTCGCGCTTACGAATTACAAGGGCTGGGCGATAGGGCTCCAACAGGCCGGATATGCCACGGATACGGCCTACGCAAAACGGTTGATCAGCCTGATCAGAAAGTATCGGCTATTCGAGTATGACCTGCTCGAGACAATTCCGGATGAACTGCCTGAGTGGAGCGCCTCCTCTCCTGTTTTTACAGTAGACGACGATGTACCCTTTACCCTGGCGTCAGGCAGGGAAACCGCACATGACATTGCATATAGGACCTATATACCGGTGGGTGACCTTCTGGTTTACAACGAGGACTTGCCCATCGGGTACTTTATTCCCAAAGGGCAAAAGGTATACATGGGTGAAAGAAGCTTCACCGCCAGATTGGCCGATTCCTGTAAAATTCAGTCCCTGGATGTTGTGTATGACATTCTGGCCAAATTGCTGAATGATGAAAAAAGCAACTCTTTTGAACCCGGCGGCTTGCCCATAGAAATTGAAGAGCCTCCAAAACCTACGGCGCCCCACCTTCCGCCTCTTTATAAGGCCAGGTTCCATATCGTATCCAAAGGAGATACTCTCTGGAGTATTGCCCGGCGGTACAATACCACAGTTAAGGTACTCAAAGGGCTGAACCAATTGAACGACAACCTGATACTACCAGGAATGGAATTACAGGTCTGGTGAGAACGAATTGGGTAAAAATGCTACTCTATTATCAACAAATAACCCAACGGCGAAAAGGTATTTGTCCCACATTCCTTTAATAAGAAAGGTAGGTGATTTAAGCAATTGATTATGAATTGTTTGAGTTTAGTGTTTCGCACCGGTGCTTCAACCGGTATCCTTTGCTTTTGCTAAATTTCAATCAGAGGAAGAACAGGAAAAAATCATCTTTTTTTTCAACAAATCCTATTTATTGTCTTTTGCCGGTAATGGAAAGTGCTGCATCTTTGTATTGTCAGAAAGAGAAACAGAGGAGAAAAGCCGGAACGCAATCCCAAAAACAGGCTATCTCGAAAACCGATAAACTTTAAAACTAACTGTTTAGTTAAAAAATAAAAGAATTAGGTCGTCTTATTTTTCATGAGATTATGATTTGTTTAAGAGCCCCGAAAGGGGCTTTTTTTTTGCCCGCTATCGATCAATGAAACCGCTTGCCTACCCCTAACGCAATCGTCCAGGTATCATAAGCATTCTGCCGGCTGTCATAAAAAAAGGTGGGTGAAAAATCCCAGCCACGGCCCATTTCGAATTCGTATTCGACCCCGGCGCGGATCAGGAAGAAGTCTTCAGTGGGTTCGAATTCCCATCCGGGGCCAACCAGCAAAACCAACTGCTTCCAGGGCTTGTATAAAGCATCCAGTGTAAGCACCAATGGATACTCTCTGGTTAGCACCTCCTCGTGTCCTTCGTGTTCTACCAGAAAAGTTTCAATCTCAATGTCATTATGGAGTCCGGCGCCCCATTTGTGGTTGAACCAATATTCCAGGTCTATTCCCCACGAAGGCACCGCGAGGCGGTCGTGTGACGGCCCCATCGGGATAAAGGTATGCCCCATGAGCACGGCTACCCTGAGATACCCGTTGGTATGTTCTGAAAAAGAGGGATGGGCCGTTTCATCATCCTGCGCCAGGCCATTTTGTGGAAAGGCCAGAGAAGTGAAAACAAACGTAAATAGTATCAGGTACCGCATAGCTTAAAGGTTTTGCGGAAAATTAGGAGCTACCTTTGAGGTATTAGATGACGAAGGTCACAAAAGATTCTGTTTTTTGTCACATACCCCTACCCTGTCATTATAATCTGATTATCCTTGAATACATACTGGTAGGTATGCTGAAGATGGTAGGCAGGAGTAATAGAAAGGCAGGATCATACAATTCTACGAGGGCATAAGTAACGAATGCAGTCGCTGAAAACCAGGGAAAGCTACTCCGACTTAGACGTCACGATATATTTGGAATGAAACTAAGACTGTTTTTCTACCGGCACGGTTGCGCACTCAGGCTTGTACCTGCTGGCAAAAAGCCGGCAAAAAACAACGGAATTTTGAAGGTACTCGCGCAGGTTCTTGCGCTTGCTCCACAGCACAGAGAGGATTAACAAGGTCAACATGGGATAAATAATTTACTCATTTTGGATATATACACCTTCTAAACGCAGAAAAATAAAAAAATGTTTCTCCCTGAGAAAAAAATATTTTTTATTTATTAATTGGCTGGTAATCAGCATGAAAAGACAAAAGATGGCTCCCCGTCTAACATTGGACGGCCTCGTACATCTTACACACAAGGGCCTCCCACTGTGTCCGTCCATCGTACACAACCCCAGCCCATTCTGTCCAACTTTAGATGGCTCCCCGTCTAACATTGGACAGCCTCGTACATCTTACACACAAGGGCCTCCCACTGTGTCCGTCCATCGTACACAACCCCAGCCCATTCTGTCCAACTTTAGACGGATACCCCAACAGATGGCTCCCCGTCTAACATTGGACAGCCTCGTACATCTTACACACAAGGGCCTCCCACTGTGTCCGTCCATCGTACACAACCCCAGCCCATTCTGTCCAACTTTAGACGGATACCCCAACAGATTCTACTATTATCCCAACAACAACCGCAAAGAGATCACGAACGTCATAACAATAACAAAATACCTAAACGCCTTTTCCGGAATAAACTTCACGATCTGTATACCGGCGAATACGCCCAGAGCTATTGCCGGAAGGGCTGTCAAGTCCAACAGAAAACTCTTCCAGGTGATGGTGCCCCAGATGAAGATATGAAAGGGAAACTTGAAAAGGTTGATGATCATAAAGAACCAGGCGGTGGTGCCGATGAAGCTATTCTTGGGGATGCGGGTGGCCAGCAGATAGACAGCCATAATAGCGCCGGCGGCATTGCCAATCATGGTGCTGAAGCCTCCCAGCACGCCGAACAGGGAAGCTACCCCCCAACTACCTACGAGTTTATCGGGTAATGCTGCGTATTCCTGTACGGCCATCAGCACCAGGCTACTGATAATGATAATGGCGATCAGGCCCTTAAAAGCCTCATCGTCTACTACATAGCCTACCCAGATGCCGATGCCGACACCCAGCACTGCCGCCGGTAGCAAACGCCAGACATATTTCCACTCGGCATGCCGGTTGTAATAAGAGACTGCAAAGACATCCGCCATGGAGAGCAGCGGCAATACCAGCCCGGCGGAGGTTTTACCACCGAATACCGCCGCCATAATCGGCACGGCGAACATACCCATACCTTTTACCCCTGCTTTGGCCAGGCCAATGAGCAAGGCACAGAGCATTAGCCAGAACCATTGCTCTGGTGTAAGTTGTTCCCAAAAAGAAGTGCCCGATTGCTGCATATAGGCGTGTGCGCCGCCAATTGGAAGAAACCAAAGGTGAAGTTGGCCCGGTCAAAGACTAAGCCTTCATATACAGCACCTCCTTAGCGGCTTTGACGATCTTCTCCGCATTTGGCAGCCAGGCCTCGACCAGTGTTGGAGCATAAGGAAGAGAAGTGTCGGCGGCGTTGACCCTGGTAACAGGAGCATCGAGGTAGTCGAAGGCATACTTTTGGATGCCGTAGGCTATTTCCGCGGAAACGCCCGCCAGCGGCCAGGATTCATCGATAACGACCAGGCGGTTCGTTTTCTTGACCGAATTGACGATTGTTTGGTAGTCGAGGGGGCGAATGGTGCGCAGGTCGATCACTTCGGCTTCTATTCCCTCTTTGGCCAGTTCTGCGGCGGCTTCCAGAGTTGGGTACATCATTTTGTTGTAGGAGACCAGGGTGATGTCTGTACCTTCCCGGCGAACTGCCGCTACACCAATGGGCACCAGGTATTCTCCTTCCGGCACTTCGTCTTCGAAGCCATACAACTGCTCGGATTCCATCATACAGATCGGGTCGTCATCGCGGATGGCGGACTTGAGCAGGCCTTTGGCGTCAGCGGGGTCGACACAGGATATTACCTTCAACCCGGGCACATTGGCCAGCCAGCTCTCAAAGGTCTGGGAGTGCTGCTGAGCCAGTTGGCCGGCGCTGCCGGACGGGCCGCGAAACACGATGGGGCACCGGAAGTCGCCAGCCGATTGAGAAAGGGTCTTGGCGGCATTATTGACGATCTGGTCGAATGCCAGAACGGCGAAATTCCAGGTCATGAATTCTACAATGGGGCGCAGGCCGTTCATAGCGGCGCCAACACCAATACCGGCAAAGCCGAGCTCGGCAATGGGGGTGTCGATCACACGGCGGGCGCCAAACTCTTCCAGCATGCCTTTACTCACCTTGTAGGCGCCATCGTATTCGGCTACCTCCTCTCCCATCAGAAACACGTTCTCGTCGCGACGCATTTCTTCGATCATGGCTTCCCGTAGGGCATCTCTTAGGGCTAATTTTCTTGCCATTTCTTGTTAGTTTTCCTGATTGTACTTGAGTTAAGCCCGAACTTATGCCGGGCAGAATATGCAAAAATAATAAAACTACAGGGTATAACAAGCCAGAGCTTTTCTTGTTTGCAGTCAACTTTTTCCCTTTCGGCAGCATTATCTTACAGAATGTGGCGAGTTAGCGGCACTTTTCCTATTTTTGCACCGAAGCTTATAATAAGCGGGAATTCAGGTGCGTTTCAACAACCGACAAGAATATATCCGAAAAAAGTATTTAAAATGAAAAACAAAAACCTCAGAAAGATTGCTGCAGTTGCCGCATTCCTGGCTATTGCCAGCATTTTCTCTTCCTGCAACCGCGGGTATGGGTGCCCAAGTAATTTTTCAATGAACGATCAGTTGGTTGAGGTTGTTACTACGGTAATCAACTTCCTTTGGTAAATGAGCAAAGTCAACTGGTTGCCACTGGCGGCAACGAACCAGGTAGAAGAAATTGTAGAGCGTTCCAAGTCTACTCCTTGTATCGTTTATAAGCACAGCACGCGCTGCTCGCTCAGTTCTCTTGCCCGGCATCGCCTGGAAAAAGATTGGCTGTTCAGCGACCAGGCTGTGCTTCCCTATTTTTTGGATTTGATCGCCAACCGGGATGTTTCCAACCTGGTTGAAGAATACTTTGGGGTTCGGCATCAATCACCCCAGTTGCTTCTCATTCGCGATGGCCGTTGTGTATACCACGCTTCCCATCTCGATATCAATGCCCGGAGCTTGCAACCCCATTTTGAAAATACCGAGCAGGCCTGACCCCTGCAGAGTTGACGATTAACCGAAGTAAACGGCGCCGCCAAAGCAATGAGTAAAATTTTTGAGACTCAGGATGGATCCCACTCCATCTTCTCCGAATCGTTTGGTGTGAGTTACCATTCAAAGTATGGCGCGATCCAGGAATCCATGCATGTGTTCATCGAATCGGGGTTATTTCACCGAATACCTGGCGCAAAGCAGTTGTCGGTGCTGGAGATAGGATTTGGAACCGGCCTCAACGCATTGCTTACCTTACAGGAAGCCAATAAACGGCAACTCCCCGTTTATTACGAAGCGGTAGAAGCCTACCCTATTTCTGTTGAAGCGGCCATGCAATTGAATTATCCCGAAATACTCGAAGAGGCTGTTGCCGGTGCTTTCCTGAAAATGCATGAAATGGAATGGGCGCAGACGCAACCGATTACGCCCTATTTTTCCTTCCACAAAAAGCTGTGCCGTTTTGAGGAGCTCCACTATCAGGATACATTCGATGTAATATATTTTGATGCTTTTGCTCCGAATGCCCAGCCGGAATTATGGGAAGAGAAAGTTTTACAAATAATGTACGATGCGCTGAAAGAGAATGGCGTGCTGACTACTTACTGTGCAAAGGGTGTCGTCAAACGCTGTTTGAAAGGCCTGGGTTTTACGGTGGAATCCCTCAAAGGCCCACCCGGTAAGCGGGAAATGACAAGAGCGGTAAAATTACCATCAGTTGGAAGCGGGGCAGTTGCTCTACCCAATTTGTAAATCTCCATTTTCTTTTCTTGGCTTTATTATATTGAGCTTGCCGTCTTCACCGTACAATTCCTTAGACTTTTTGTTGTAGGCCATAGCCGCTTCTTCGGCAGTGTCGAACATTCCGATATGAATGGACTTTCGGTTGACGGAAATAACCGCCCGGAAACGGTTGTTCTCTTTGTATACCCCGGTATAGCCTACTTTACTGCTGGTTTTTCGTTTTCTGCTGGCAACCGAACGGGACCGGTATACGAGATTCTCCAGCCGGCAGTCCAGCTTATTGCCATTTTTTGCGCCCACCAGGTTCTTTGCGTTGGACTTGGTATCGAGAAGAAATTTTTCAGCAACCAGCTTGTGTAAATAAATGGTCTCCGTTTTGTACCCTCCATCTGCTTTTTTCCAGGTCTTTTGAAAAACGGCGCATCCACTGGAATGCCGGCGCAGGTTATTTACGAAATCTACCTTAACCAGGTAGGCGTCCGTCGTCAAATATTCATAAACCTGATCGTCTAACAAAACGCTTTCGTCGGCATTTTTTAGTTTGACTTTATACAGCACGCTTTTTGGGTTTTGGTTATTAATATTTTGATTTATATTTAAATCATAAAACTATATTTTGAAGAAAAGCCAATCGGTTTTACCAAAATAATGGATTGGGTGGAATTACCCGAAATTTAATGATTTTCAAAAGGAATAAAAAGCTTCACGTAATTTTTTTGTTGAACCAGGCTGAATGCAATAATTTTTCCTTCTTTTGCAGTAGTTAAAAAATTACTTATGGACCGCCCCTCGGAACGCTTCATGCAACGGTGCTTCGACCTGGCGAGACTGGGCGCCGGAACAACTTCGCCCAACCCGCTGGTAGGCGCCGTGCTGGTACACGACAGAAGGATCATTGGTGAGGGGTATCACCAGGCCTATGGACAAGCCCACGCAGAAGTGAATGCCGTTGCCAGTGTCCTCCCTGCCGATACTCATCTTATACCCCACTCAACGCTTTATGTTTCATTGGAGCCTTGTGATATTCATGGAAATACGCCCCCCTGTACCCGCCTGATTCTCGATCAGAAAATCCCCAGGGTGGTTATTTCTTACATCGACCACAGCCCGGGGGTAGATGGCGCTGGCGTTGCCCGCCTGCGCGAAGCCGGTGTAGAGGTGGTAGTGGGCTTGCTCGGCAAAGAAGGAGAGGAACTAAGCCTGCCCCGCAATACCTTTGTGCGCCAAAACCGGCCCTACGTAATTTTAAAATTTGCCCAATCGAAAGCCGGGATATTTGCGCCTCCTGAAAACCGCCAGCTCTGGCTGAGCAATGATTATTCCAAACGGTTGACTCACCGGTGGCGCAGCGAAGTAGACGCCGTATTGGTAGGCGCCAATACGGCCATTGCCGATAACCCCCAGCTTACCAACCGTTACTATTTTGGGCGGTCTCCCCGCCGAATTGTCCTCGACCGGTTGGGCAACCTGCCCCATTCTCTTGCGCTTTTTGATGGGAAAGAACCCACTTTGGTGTATTCCGAAAAAAAATCCACTCCGGAGCCTTCCAATAACGTCCGTTATCACCACCTTACCTTCGATGGCCAAATGGCGAGAAATTTACTGGCCAGCCTGGCGGGGCAAAAGATTAGCCTGCTAATGGTAGAAGGGGGAATTAAGACCCTTCAGGCCTTCATTCAGGCCGGCTTGTGGGATGAAGCCCGGGTGTTTCTCGCAGACAGGTATGTGCCCGAGGGCCGAAAGGCGCCGGTGCTTCCGGAACCGCCGGTGAAAACCTACCCCTTGGGAAAAGATGAATTGCTCTTTTTCCGAAACCCTTTACAATCGTTAAACTTACATTAAAATACCCGCTGGCCACCATAAGCCACTTTTATATTTTGTTTGTTTGTTGTCGATTATAATTTACGGACTAGAAAAAAAGTTTGGAATGAAAAGGATTAGTGTCATACTCACCGTGCTCCTGATAGGGAGCAGCTTTTCATTCACGCCGGCTCAACATACACAAAAACTACTTCAGCAGGACAATATCGAAGCCGTGAAATGGCTTAGTTGGGAAGAGGCAATGGCCCTTTCCCAAAAAGAAAAGAAAAAAATCTTGCTGAATGTGTATACCGAATGGTGTGGATGGTGCAAGCGCATGGATAAAGCTACTTTTCAGGAGCCCAACCTGGCTCGGTATATCAATGACCATTTTTATCCGGTCAAATTTGACGCCGAACAGCGGGCCGAGATGGAATATAAAGGAAAAACTTATAAATACGTGAAGAACGGCCAGCGCGGGTACCATGAGCTCGCCGCAGAATTGTTGAAAGGAAGGCTTAGTTTTCCAACCGTAGTCTTTTTGGATGAGGATATGGATGTCATTCAATCCATTGTAGGGTACAAAACTCCTCAGCAGTTTGAGCGCATCGCCACCTATTTTGCCGGCGGGCACTACAAGAAAACGCCCTGGTCAACTTATCAGGCGGCCTACAGGCCGGTGCTGGTAAGTGATGAATAAAAGGGCTAAGGCCTAACAGCCAAACTTGGGTTACAGAGCTTTAACGCTTCCGGCGGGTAGTACTGCTAATTCCAAGCACCCCCAACAAGCCCCGGGTAAGTTCCCTGGCTACGGTTCTGGCAACCTGGCGAGTTGTTGGGTTGCCGATGATCTTTTCTATTGCACTTTTTTCCTGACGGCTGGAAGTACTGCGCGCGCGTTCCCGTTGTGCGCGCATCTCTTTCTGAATGGTCTCATCCTGAGCTTCCTCCAGCTTTTTAGTAAGGATTTCGTGGGCGCTTTCCCTGTTTATTTCCTCATTGTACTTATCGATGATCTCCGATTTGCGAATGATGCTGTCGATCTCCCGCTCTGTTAGTACATCCATTCTGGATTCGGGCGCCCGCAGCAGGGTATGGGCCAGGGGCGTGGGAATCCCCTTTTCATTGAGGGCTGTCACCAGCGCTTCACCAATACCCAGTTCGGTAACTGCCTGAGCGACATCGTAAAACTCCGAAATAGGATAGTTCTGAGCGGCCAGCTTAATGGCTTTGCGATCCTTCGCCGTGAAAGCGCGTAGCGCGTGCTGAATCTTAAGCCCTAACTGGCCCAGCACATCATCAGGAATATCTGCCGGGTTTTGGGTCACAAAAAACAACCCTACCCCCTTCGAACGGATCAACTTGACAATGACCTCGATCTGGTCCATCAGCGCATCGGAGGCTTCTTCAAAAACGAGATGGGCCTCGTCAATAAAAATAACCAACTTGGGCTTCTCTGCGTCGCCTTCTTCCGGAAAGTTAGAATAAATCTCCGCAAGCATTTGCAACATAAAAGTGGAGAACAATTTAGGCCGGTCCTGAATATCGGTAAGCCGAAGCACAGAAACGATGCCTCGCCCATTCTTATCTGTGCGGATCAGGTCGTCCACATCAAAAGAACGTTCACCGAAGAAGCGCTCGGCGTCCTGCTGCTCTAATTCAATGATCTTGCGCATAATAGTCCCTACCGAGGCCGAAGAAATCCGGCCATACAATTTTTCGGCGTCCTCCTTACCTTCATTGGTAATATACTGCAGCGTTTGTTTAAAGTCGGCCAGGTCAAGCAGCGGCAACTTGTTGTCATCGCAATATTTATAAACGACGGCAACGATCCCGGCCTGGGTATCATTCAGCCCCAGTATCTTAGAAAAGAGTACGGGCCCAAATTCCAAAACAGTAGCCCTGAGCCGGGCGCCGGGTTCACTGGAAAGGCTCAAAAACTCAACCGGGCTGGCGCCGGCTTCAAAAGGAATGCCAATCTGTGCGTGCCGTTCGTCAATTTTGGGGTGCCCTTCACTGGGGGCCGCAATGCCACTGAGGTCGCCCTTGATATCCATTAAAAGGGAAGGGACTCCCTGTTGGGAAAGGTGTTCGGCAAGAATCTGTAAGGTTTTCGTTTTCCCGGATCCGGTCGCACCGGCAATTAAACCGTGCCGGTTCATCGTCTTCAGAGGAATTTTAACCAATGTGTTAGTCATACAGGCGCCATCCAGCATAGCGCTTCCCAGGACAATAAAGCGGCCCTTAAAAGTATAACCGTCATTTATCTCTTTTATGAATTGTTCTTTTTTGGACATATCTTATTGGTTATTCCATTTTTCTATTCTTTCCTGAAACTTGGACTTGTTGAACTCCCACAAGTCAATATTGAGGCTGGCTTCTACTTCCTGCTCAACGTTTGCCGGAAGCAGCGCTCCAAAAAAATCCAGGCCGGTAACCTCTTCTACTTTATCAATGGTTACCGCAAATTTATACAGCGGTTCAAAGCTCACTTCATTGGGAATGATGAAGCCGATTCCTTTTATCTGTGGCTCTTCCGCGTCCAGCAATACCTTGTAGTAAGCTACCGGGACGGACACCTCATTATCTCCGATTTTGCCCTTTGGCTCCAATGTCAAAACCGGGCCGGTAACCACATAAATCTCGCCGTTCCGCTTGGCCCAGGCGCGGGCGAGTTCTTCGAGTTCCCGCCAGATACCTTTGTTGAAATTACTGGCCTGCGGGCTGATATTACTCATGTAAAAGGTTTCATCCATGGCTTGCTCGCTGAAGGCGCGGTCGGCAGCAGGTAATAGGTGGCCGCGGCTGTAGCCGGAATTGCGGTAGTCATTTGGCGTCGCTGAACCACTCTTCACTTGTGGATCCGGCCGAAAATTGTCGACGCGCTCCACCCATGGCTGCTTCAGCTCTTCACCAGTCAGCCGATACGCCACCCATTCCGCCTGTTCGTGTTCCTCAGAATAGGATAGAGAATAATATTGATGGTGAATGACCGCCCCCGTGGTGGATGGAGGCAGGTAATCCTGCCTTTCCGTTAGCGTAATCGTCACAGGTTCTGACTCTCCAGTATCTGGATTGGAGGTGTCATTGCCGGTAAATTTATTGAAGAGCATAAATAACCCACCGACGATAGCACTGAAGAGCCCTACTCTTACGATCATACTGCCGGAACTGCCCTTTCCCTTACTTTCGTGGTTCATCCTGAATTTAGCCATGCAAAAGGATTTGTTTGGATGGCGTAAAAATAGCAAAAATTACGGTATGGATATGGGAGAAAAAAGGAAAGGAGGAATGAAAGGCAAGGCTGCTGCTATCATTCCTCCTTTTACCCCTTCGTTAAATTATAAGGGATTCTGGGTTTGCCGTTCCAACTCTTTCACTGCCGCGAAAGGAAAGATCAGGCGGCCGGTTTCTTTGGTGTTTTTGCTTTCTTTGCCTGATTTATGAAGGATTTGGTAGGCCGTTTGGGTATCCATGTCCGGATCAAGGCTTTTCAGCAGCCCGATGAGCCCCGAAACGTAAGGAGTCGCCATAGAAGTACCGTTGAACGAGCTGTACCTGCCGTTAGGAATGGTAGAGTAGATATTGACGCCGGGGGCGGCGATTCCCATTTCGAGGTTGGTGATATGATTGGAAAAGACGGCGCGGTTGAGTTCTTCATCCAGGGCGCTGACTGCGATCACACCAGGCACTCCTGCCGGGGCAAAATTTTTCGCATCCCGGTTGGAGTTGCCGGCGGCGGCAACGACGATGGCGCCCTTCTGATTGGCATAGTCTACCGCTTTTTGATAAGCGCGTTCTTTGGTTTGGTTGGAAAGGCCGCCCAAAGACAGGGAAATGACATCGGCGCCGGCATCGGCAGCTTCCAGAATGCCGCTGATGATGGTGCGTTGGGACCCCATGCCGGAAGCGCTCAGTACTTTAATACTGGTGGCCTCAACGAAGCTGTTGTCTTTGGAAAAGGAGGCAACCCCTACCCCATTATTGGAAACGGCGGCCGCTATTCCCGCACAATGCGTGCCATGGCCTTTAGGGTCATTATCGTATACCGTTTTTGTAGAATGATAATTGCCTTTAATGTCCTCGTGTTTTGCGTCGACCCCCGTATCCAGGATAGCGATGAGGGCCTTGCGCTTGGGTTTCAGCTCCTGGGATTCCATGTATTCGAAGAGCTTATCCACTTCCATGGCTTCGAAGCCCCAAAGGTGCTCCAGCCCCGGGTCGTCAATGCCGAATTTTTTATTAATGCCGGGTAAGGTACGGGCCGGCTCAGGGGTTACGGAAACGGCTTCGTTGGGTTCCACCCAATCTACCGTACTAATTGCCTGCAAGGCCCGAATGACTTCGTCCAGCCTGCCGGTATATTGGGGGGGTACGTCTACGACAAAATAATCGTCCAGTTCGGTAGCTTCGGGAGAAGCAGGGGTAAAAGCTCGTTCCATTCGGAGTTGATACTTCCGTTTCACAGTGGCCAGGGCTTCTTCGCCACTACCCTCCGCCAGCTCCACCAACAATTCACCGGAAGGGTCATTAGCCGATTGTCCGGAGATTTCCTGTGAAAAGGTATGAGCCATATTACTCTGGTAATACCAGCCGAAAGCAGCTATGGCAATGGCGCTGCCCAGCGCCAACCAGCGCTTATGGGCCGATAAAAGCTGAAAGGCCATGCCGAAAACCGTCATTGCCATCAAGTCCCGGAAAAGGACGCCCAACTTACTACCCAGGGAAGCATCGGCCAACAGGACAGATAAAACGTATATACCTAATGCGCCGAAGAATGAAGATTGAAAAATGCTGCTTTTTGCGTCATTTGTCCGGTACAGGAACCAAAGGGCAAGGCTTGCAACGGCGCCCGTAAATGCCAGGGGATAGATCATAATTCTCCTCTTTTCCTTCTTAGAGCTTGTTGGGAATTTCAACTTGAAGGATAACCCCCTAACAAGCTCCTAATAAAAATACTTTTAAAAATACCGAAAAAAACGCAAAGCAGGCAAAAAAACGGGCCAAAGGGTGAAAATTTCCGGCGAGCAAAGCTTGAAGGAGGGATGGGGAGTTGGATATTGGTTCTTTTCCGAATACCGAATACTGAACTTCCTTCCTTACCCTTCAACCAGTAGCTATTCCCAGGCGTTTCATCATAGTCCTGATCGGAAGTGTGTTTATTCTGTGACTGGAATTACACAGCCACTTGGCTATTATTTTTATTTTTGCGGCACAAAAAAAAGCTAAATACAAAATGGCAGAAGATATTGAAAGAGTAAAATGCCTGATCATCGGCTCTGGCCCGGCAGGTTACACCGCAGCTGTATATGCTGCCCGCGCGAATCTCGCACCGATATTGTATACGGGTAAAGAACCCGGAGGACAACTCATGATCACCACTGATGTGGAAAACTATCCCGGATATCCGGACGGGATTATGGGCCCGCAGATGATGGAAGACTTTCGCAAGCAAGCGGAGCGGTTTGGCACCGATGTGCGTTATGAATTGATCAGTAAGGTGGATTTCTCCGGGCCGGTTCACAAAGCATGGTCCGAGACAGGGCATGAGATTCACGCCGATAGTATTATCATTTCTACCGGCGCCAGCGCCAAATGGCTGGGCCTCGAATCTGAAAAGCGGCTTACCAACAAAGGGGTATCTGCCTGTGCTGTTTGCGATGGCTTTTTCTTCCGGGGCAAGGAGGTCGCGGTCGTCGGGGGGGGAGATACGGCTGCGGAGGAAGCTTTGTATTTGTCCAAACTATGCCCCTCTGTCCACTTGCTCGTCCGCCGCGACGAGCTGCGCGCTTCCAAGATCATGCAGGAGCGGGTTTTTAAAACGGAAAACATCAAGGTGCACTGGAATACCGAAGCGGTTGAGGTCCTGGGTGAAAATGAAGTGGAAGGTTTGCGGGTTGTCAACAATCAGTCCAAAGAAGAATCCACCATTCCGGTAAACGGTTTTTTTGTAGCCATCGGCCACAAACCGAATACGGATATTTTCAAGGATTGGCTCGATATGGATAACACGGGTTACATCCAAACCAAAGGTAAGAGCACCAAAACCAAAGTCCCAGGTGTTTTCGCCAGCGGCGATGCTCAGGATAATGTCTACCGCCAGGCGGTGACTGCTGCCGGCACCGGCTGTATGGCCGCCCTGGATGCCGAGCGTTATCTTACGGAAAAAGGCATAATTTGACCGGGGTTGGGAGTTGGGCCGAGAATTATGGCCATCAGCTCATAACTCACCGTCCTTATTGAGAGTCTTGCCTTCAGGATTCTGTAGAATCCTGAAAAATGGCTATATTGGCGTGCTTCAACCGGCTTAGTACTCTGTTAAATAAATATCTTATGCTTCTGGCCGTACCTTTTCGCCCTACTCTTCGTCCCGTCCTCGCCTTGATAGCTAAGGCTATCAGGCTCCGGGCGCTCCTCGATTAGAACGAAAACCCATCGCCCAGAAACGACAATTTACTTATTTAACAGAGTACTTAGTATCTTTGAAAACAACTTAGAGCATGTTTGGAGGTAGCCATTTAGGCTGCAAATGGCTGCTTCCAAAGCACCACCTCCAAAAATGCTCTTAGACGCGAAATAGCCATTTTAATAAAAAAACAACCTAACTCTATGCCTACAGCAACTTCCACCCGCTTCAGAACCGGTGTACTCCATGGAGACGAAGTGACGGAGCTATTCAGCTACGCCAATGAAAACAATTTTGCGCTTCCGGCGGTCAATGTCGTCGGTAGCAATACCATTAATGCCGTACTGGAAACAGCCAAGGACACCAATTCCCCGGTGATCATTCAGTTTTCCAACGGCGGCGCCGCCTTCAATGCCGGCAAGGGGCTTTCCAACGAAAACCAGCGCGCCGCCATTCTGGGCGGTATCTCCGGCGCCATGCACGTCCATACCATGGCTAAAGCCTATGGCGTGACGGTCATCTTGCATACCGACCACTGCGCTCGCAAATTGCTGCCCTGGATAGACGGGCTGATCGACGCCGGCGAAAAGTTTTTCAAAAGCCGGGGGTATCCCTTGTACAGCTCTCACATGATCGACCTGTCGGAGGAACCCATCCAGGAAAATGTAGAAACCTGCGTGGGCTATCTCGAACGCATGGATAAGATCGGCATGACCCTGGAGATCGAGCTGGGGGTGACCGGCGGAGAGGAAGACGGCGTCGATAATACCGATGTGGATAGCTCCCGTCTTTATACTCAACCGGAGGAAGTGAGTTACGCTTACGAAGCGTTAAGCAAAGTCAGTAAGCGTTTCACGATCGCCGCCGCTTTTGGCAATGTCCACGGGGTATACAAGCCCGGCAATGTATCGCTCAAACCCATTATCCTGAAGAATTCTCAGGATTTTGTTATGGAGAAATTTAAAACGGCCGACAACCCCATCAACTTTGTCTTCCACGGCGGCTCCGGCTCTTCCCAGGAAGAGATAAGAGAAGCCATCGGTTACGGCGCGATCAAGATGAATATCGACACCGACCTGCAGTGGGCCTTCTGGGATGGGGTAAGAGGGTATAACGAAAAGCATAAAGATTACCTGCAGGCCCAGATCGGCAATCCGGAAGGAGATGACAAGCCGAATAAAAAGTACTACGACCCCCGGCAGTGGCTGCGGGCCGGCGAGCAGACGTTCAAGGCACGCCTGAAGCAGGCGTTTGAAGACCTGAACTGTCTGAATAGAAATGAATAGAAATAAAGGAAGGAATGAAGGAATGATTGGCTTTTGTTATTCATCCCCTCATTCCTTCATTCCTTACAAAACGACCGTCCCCAACTCCTCCGCCAGTTCATTGCGCATCCCCTTCAGCTTCTGGTCCAATTTCAGGTAGGTCATATAATCGTCAGACTTCTGCTCAAAAAGCTGTTTGATCTTTTCGGCATTTTGCCGGATCATTTTATTCAGTTTTCTAAGCTTAAACCGCTTCAAAGCCTGGGTGCTGTCACTGGCAAAATTCTCGTCCGGCATTTTCTGGGAAGACAGAAAAATCTCCCATCGCTTTTCCCAGTTTTCGCTGTATTCATAAGGGCTACTGAGCATATTGATGGCCATTTGCCGAATATCTTCATCGATGTGGTTGAGAAAATAGTCGGTATTGACGGGCTCGCCGGCCAATAGCCTTTCATGGCAATTCTTCGCCACCTGCCCGTAGAGCGGAAAGTCAAAAGTATCCATGACATCCTCTATATTACTCAGTATATACTGAGCGACGGAAATGTTTTCCTCTTCATCAAAAACCGCGCCTCCTCCGGCGATAAGGATGCGGATGATGTCTTTCTCCTGAAATTCATCACCGGTAGCGGCCTGTTTCTCCCGGTGTGTCGGTGGGGGGATGCTGAAAACATCTTCAGGCTGGGGCGCCTCCTCCTTCAACCGGGCCCGTTCCTGTTCGTGCTGCCCTTTTTTGAAACGTTGGGACACCACCTTGTTGGCCTCATTGACCAGTAGCTGCTCCTCCACTTCCATAATCCGGGCGCATTCCCGCACATACAGAGAGCGCTTCAACGGGTCGGGGATCCTGGCTATACTATCAACGATGTCCTTGATCAACTTCGCCTTTTTGACCGGGTCGCCGGCAGATTCTTCCTGGAGCAGCCCCGCCTGGAACATGATAAAATCCTTCGCTTGTTGGGTGACGTACTCCCGAAAGGCCTCTGTGCCTACCTTTTTAAGATAGGAATCCGGGTCCTCCCCTTCGGGTAGAAGGACGATCTTAACGTTCAGGCCCTCTTCCAGCACCATGCCCATCCCCCGCAGTGCAGCCTTGATGCCGGCCAGGTCGCCGTCGTAGAGAATCTTGATATTTTCGGTATACCGTTTTACCAGGCGAATCTGGTCAACGGTGAGAGAGGTGCCCGAGGAAGCCACTACATTCTCGATACCTGCCTGATGCAGGGAAAGTACGTCCGTATAGCCCTCGACCAGGATGCATTCATCTTCCTTACGTATATCCCGCTTGGCAAAAAAAGCACCGTAGAGCACTTTGCTCTTATTGTAAATGTCGGTCTCCGGAGTATTGATATACTTGGGCGCCTTGACATCCTTAACCAGGATGCGGCCCCCGAAGCCGATGACCTTGCCCGAGAGGTTGTGAATGGCAAACATGACCCGGTTGCGGAAAAAGTCCCGCCCGTACTCCGATGTGAGCCCCAGCTTTTTAAGTAAATCCAGTTTGTAGCCTCCGTGGGTGGCCTTAAGGGTGAACGCATCTGTTTTGTTGGGCGCAAAACCCAGCCCGAACTTTTTGATCACCTCTTCCCGAAACCCGCGTTCTTTGAAGTAGCTGAGCCCTACACTTTTGCCTACATCGGTATTGAAGAGCTGGTCCTGGTAGTATTGTTTTGCATATTCATTGACCAGATAGAGGCTTTCCTGATATTGCTGCTCCTCTCTTACCTCCTGAGAAACCTCCGTTTCTTCCAGCTGAATGCCATATTTTTTAGCCAGGTGCCGTATCGCTTCCGGAAAATCCATTTGCTCCAGCTCCATGAGAAAGCTCACCGAATCCCCGCCTTTTCCGCAGCCAAAACACTTGTAAAAACCCTTCGATGGAGATACCGTAAAAGAAGGCGTCTTCTCGGCATGGAAAGGGCACAGGCCGATCATATTCACCCCCCGGCGTTTGAGGTTCACATAATCCTGGATCACCTCTTCCACCTTGGCTGTTTCTAATACTTCCTCGACGCTCTTGGGCTTGATCATACTGATGGCGTTTGTCGTGATTAAAAATAGAAAATTATCCGGAATCCTCCTAGAGTAACCCGGGCGACAATTGCCGGCTTTCAGGAGTTGGGCAGATAGCGGTAAAAGATGATGCTTTAAGGCTTAATTTACTGATTTACAGGATAGTACGAAAGATCACTTAACTAAATTAAAATCTTATAACAAAACAATAACATTTACGGATATAACTTCAGGAGATAAGTTTGCGTCTATATATATGAACGAACCAACAGCGAATTTTCGCAAAAAGGATAGCAAAGAAAAATGGGTGTTCTCATAGTGTGTGGGCTGCCCCGGCTCCTCTGGGATGTTCGGGGCAGTTTTTTCACTATAAAGCCACATCGCAATAGACTCCCCTATTCACTCCCCAGCGCCGCTTCCAGTTCTTCCGTCATCTCCAGGTTATGGAACACATTCTGTACGTCATCGTCCTCTTCCAGGTTTTCGATCAAATGGAGGGCCACTTTTGCGTCCGACACACTGAGCGCGGTAGTAGAAGTAGGGAACCGCTCCAGGTTGGCGCTTTTAGGTTCTATATTTAATTCTTCCAGTTTCTTCTGCATATTGCCAAAGTCCGGGAAATCGACAATAACGGTGATCTCCTCATTTTCGTCATCTTCCTCCAGGCTTTCCGCACCACCGTCTATCAGGCTCAGTTCCAGTTCTTCAAGGTTATGGTTGCCTTTTTCGATAACAAAAACCCCTTTGCGCTCGAAGAGAAAGTCGACCGAACCGGAAGTGGCCAGGCTGCCTCCCCCTTTGCTGAAGGTAGACCGCACGCTGGAAATGGTGCGGTTCAGGTTGTCGGTCGTACATTCCACAAATACGGCGACTCCGCCGGGCGCGTATCCTTCATAAGTAGGCTGGTAGATATCGCCACTCCCCGATTCGAGCGCTTTTTTGATGGCCCGCTCTACATTATCTTTGGGCATATTGACGCCTTTGGCGTTGGCTACCGCCAGGCGCAGCCGGGGGTTGAAATCAGGATCTCCGCTATCTCCTTCCTTAACGGCAACCGTTATTTCTTTGATGACCCGGCTGAACATTTTGGACCGCTTGGCGTCAGCGGCCCCCTTCTTGTGTTTTATCTTTGACCATTTGTTGTGACCTGACATATTTTATCATTTGTTCGTTTTGAGAAGCCAACGGGAAAATACGAAATCTTACTCAGATTTCCGGGCGTCTCTCACACTAACATCCGCCTTTTCCACAATGAAAAACCTGGCAGATTTAGGGGTATACTGCAAGGTTTCCACAAAATCCGGTTTTTGGGTAATGACAATAGGAACGCTATTGTTTGGAGCATTGAGGGAAATCCCCTTGAAGTCTATCTCGGCTGTAAAATCCCGAAAAGAAACGGCGTCGTATTTGCTCAGCCCCAACTTACAACTAATGGTAATCTTATCGGGAAAGATGCGCAGGCTGTCCTCCGGGGCATTTTTTACGACCAGGGGCACATACATCTTCTTTTCGGTAAAGGGTTCTACTTCTATTTGCGCCTCCACCTGATTTACCGAAAGGCTCAGTTCACGAGCAGGCTTTTCCAGCTTTACTATCTGATTTACGTTCGATTTCAGGTTGGACAACCGCAGTGAATCTGTGTACCATTGGCCGATGGTGGAAACGAGGGATACCGGCCCGGTGACCTCTACGGAATCAGGCTGGACTCTGGCCGGTGACCTCAAGTGGTGCTCCGCAGCGAAACTCAAGCTATCCCGCAAAACGATGGGGACCAGCCTGGAAAGTTTGGCTTCCAGAGCCAGGTTGAGGCTTTCCGGATTGATCTCTAGAATAGTGATGTTATTAGAATGCAGGTTCTGTAAAATATCGGAGCGGAGTTGCGCCCGGTTGAGTTGAAGGGCTTCTATTCCGGACATATCATAGGAGAGGCGCACTGACCGGTTGGCAAAAAAATCAAAAAGCAAATCCCAACCCGTTCCTTCCAACTCAACGGCCATGTCGTTCGGGGCTAAAGTAGCCAGCGCCTTATCGGAGGGGATTTCGAAATGAAAGAAAACCTGTTTTTCGGCACGATAAGTTTGAGAAAGTTTGATCAGCAACCAGAAGACAAAGGCTATCCCTATGCATGCCAGCAGGGTAGCCCTGTCCTCCTTGATTTTCATTGTAAATGCCTTTCTATTTATCCTTATCATCGGTAGTAAAGAAGGAATCGGTCATTTCTTTGGATACTGCCGCCTTGGTAATCCGAATATACGTTTTCGTAGCCACTTCCAGGGTAATGACGTTGTCCTCGATTTTATTGATGCGGCCGATGATACCGCTTGCCGTCACGATCTCGTCTCCCTTCTGCAAGCCATCCATGAAAGTTTTTTGTTCTTTTTGGCGTTTTTGCTGAGGGCGAATCAGGAATAACCAAAAAATAAGGATCATGGCGCCGATGAAAACGAGGTTGTACATGCCTGCATTTCCAGCCTGAAGCAATAGCAATTCGAATGATTTCATTTTAAATGGATTTTCGTTTGTATGTAGGCTTCTGTTAAGGAAATAATTGTGTTTACTGTGTGGGTTGCCCGGGGGCGCCTTCAGCCGGCTGCACGAACCCCTGCAGGAATATCTTTGAAGTTGCAGGATAGGTATTAGCCACTATTGTGACCGGCTTGGTTTGCTTGTTCTTCTTTCCCCGGGTATTGAACTTCACCTCTATCTTTCCGTTTTCTCCGGGAGGAATGGGTTCTTTCGGCCAATCGGGCACCGTACAGCCGCAGGTAGACCGGGCGCTGCTGATGAGTAGGGGCGCTTTACCCGTATTGGTAAACTGAAAGGTATGAACGACAACGGCTCCTTCATCGACCTCTCCAAAGTCGTAACTTTCTTCTTCAAATGCGATTTTAGCGACATTCACGGTGTCTATGGGGGTATCCGCTGAAACCGGGTTTCGAATAATATCCGCATTGCGAATCGGGCCATCGCTTTTGATCTCCTCCAGAGATTTTTCGCCCTTGCCTTCGGGTTGGCTGTTGTTGCAACCGAAGGCTAACAGGAGGCTAAACAGTAATATGAATCGGTTCATGCTTTTTAGTTTTTGATTCCGTTGAAAGCAGCCATTCTCAAAGGGTTAATAAGGGCCGTTTTCCTTGTCGCAAGGATAAGCCCTGCAAATGTAATAAAAGTTTTGGCGAGCATCGACTGAAGCATCTCTTATAGTTAGTAACTTGCGAGGGCATGAAATGTTCTGGTTATAGATATGCGAATATTTTTGATTGGATTTATGGGCAGCGGTAAGAGTTACAGCGGCCGCCAGTTGGCCCAACAGGCGGGGATTCCCTTTGTCGACCTGGACGAATGGATCGAAACCAGAGAAGGCAGCAGCATCAGGGCTCTTTTTGAGCAAAAAGGAGAGCCCTACTTCCGGGAAGTAGAACAAGCCGCCTTACGGGAAATGGCCCGGTTTCCGGATGTTGTCGTTTCCTGTGGTGGCGGAACACCTTGCTTCCACGATAATATGCACTGGATGAATGAACAGGGCGTTACCATCTACTTGCGTGCCTCCGTCGAAATATTGGCCTGCCGCCTGGCCCTTCAACCGGAACAACGCCCGCTGCTCAAGGGGATGGAAGGGGAACGCCTCGAAGCGTTTATCCGGTCTAAACTGGAAGAAAGGCGACGGTATTATCTGGAATCGAGCGTCATATATGACCAACGGTCCGCAGATGAGCCGGTGGCGGCCAACCTGATCCGGCATTTTCAAAACCTCATCGGACACTAATTCATGAAGATCGCAGGCATCGATTATGGCAGCAAACTGGCAGGTACTACCGCTATTGCCTTTATAGAGAAGGAAAAGGTATGCCTGGCCCAAAGCGCCCGGAAGCAAGATGCAGACCGTTTTATACTTGAATGGGCCCAAAGCTGGAAACCTACCCATTTGTTTCTGGATGCACCGCTTTCCCTGCCGGGCGTTTATCGAAAAATGGAACAGTACCAGGATTTTTTCTACCGCAAAGGGGACAGGCAGTTAAAGGCCATGTCGCCTATGTTTCTCGGAGGGCTCACGGCGCGAGCGATGCAACTAAAAGAGCAACTTCAGGCCACCGGTGTCGAGGTGATGGAAGTATACCCTGCCCATTTGGCCAAGATGCTGCATCTCAGCCGGGAGCAATATAAAAAGAGTAAAGAGCACCTTCCTGCTTTGGCCAAACTGGTTGTGCCCCTCCTGCCCTATCCGATGCAACAAGAGCCTCTTACCTCGTGGCACCAGTTCGACTCATTGCTCGCCCTGGCCAGTGGATACCGTTATACTCAGGGGCAGCATCTCGTATTTGGTGACAAAGCCGAAGGGCTTATCATCGTATAATTTTAAAAAAAACCTTAGTTTTGGCTTCTTCGGTAATATCGGGGCCATGGCATTTAAATTTTCCATTCCTTTTTACGCGTTTCGCCTGCACCTCCACCCAGGGGCAAGCCTGCTGGCGCCATTGGCGGACAATAACGTTCTGCGCCTGGGGCAGCCATTGCGGCTTGTCGCTGAACAATATGCCAATGCCCTGCAAGAGAAGGTACTCAACCTGGGCAACTTCAGGAAACTGCTTCATGAATACCACAAAGGCCATTTTTACAAAAGCAGCCTGGAGGTAGGATTTGAAGAGGCCAGAGACAAGGTCTCTTATCCCGAGTTTAGCCTGGAGTTCACTTATTTCTTCAATTATCAGGAAAAAGGCGTCTGGGGAGTGGTTCCCAGCCTGGGCGTCGAAGCTTTTGCCGACGACGAGGAAACCCTTCAACAGCGGCTGGAAGAGGCCATACGTTTGGATTTTACCCGTAAAAGGCGCCTGAATGCGGTCCAGGATATTGTCGCCACCATCTGGTTCAGCAGCGTGGAACTCCAGCAACAGGAAATCCGCTTGCAGGCGCCGGCGCCAAAAGAGCTCGAGGGGCTAAAAACCCAGCAAAAAGAACAACTGCTGCCCCAGGCGGCTAATCTGCTGGATATCAAACGCCAGGTGGCGTATGACATGGAGGATATGGTAGGGCAACTGGCGCGGGCGCTGAAGGGTAAATTCAACCGAAATGTCCTGTTAGTTGGCCCGTCCGGCTCTGGCAAGACTGCCCTGGTCTGGGAATTGTCGCGCCAACAAAAAAGGAGGCGCATCAAAGCTCAGCTCTGGGAGACGAATGCATCAACGCTGATCAAGGAGCTGATGAAAGATACAGGCTGGCAGGAAAACCTTTCTTTGCTTTGCCAGGAGTTATCGGCAAATAACAGCATTCTGTTTGTCCGCAACCTCATAGAACTTTTTGAGGTGGGGAAATACGAAGGCAATGATGTGAGTATGGCCGATTTCCTCCGCCCTTTCCTCAGCCGGGGTGAGATCAACATCATTTCTGAATGTACGGAAGAAGAACTGGCGCAGATCGAAATAAGAAGCCCCAACTACATCTCTCTTTTCCAGGCCATTCACATCAAAGAGCCCGAAGGGAAAAAACTGGAACAGATCATCCTGAAGAAGATAAGGGATATAGCCAGTGTAAGAAGCGTCGGCATTGAAGAAGAAGCCATTCGGGAAATCATTCGCCTCAACCACCGTTTTACACCCTATGCCGGCATGCCCGGTAAGCCGATCCGCTTTCTGGAAAGCCTGCTTATTAACAAGGGCAGTTCTTCCAGCCCAGCCAATGGGCAGTTGGAAATCTCCAGGAAGGAAGTCATTCACCAGTTTTGTGAAGAAACCGGGATGCCCGGATTCATGGTAGATCCGGCACTACCTATGGACGCTATTGCCGTGAAGAGCAATTTCAACAGTAGCGTTTTTGGGCAGGAGGCCGCGGTGGAAAGCGTCGTCGATGTACTGGCGTCTGTAAAAACGGCGCTTACCCGAGCCGGCAAACCGATAGCGTCTCTGCTCTTTGTGGGGCCTACGGGTGTGGGTAAGACCGAACTGGCTAAGATTCTGGCCGAATTCATGTTTGGCAACCGGGAACGCATCGCCCGCTTTGATATGAGCGAATTTGCTTCCCCTTATGCCGTAGCGCGCCTGGTTGGGGCCAGCTATTTTTCAGACGGCCTGCTCACTGCTGCTATCCGCAAGGCCCCCTTTAGTGTACTGCTTTTCGATGAAATCGAAAAAGCCCACCCCACCTTCTTCGACCTGCTTCTTCAGATTCTCAGTGAAGGCCGCCTTACCGACAACCAGGGCAAACTGGCCAATTTTTGCAGCACCATTATCATCATGACTTCCAATATCGGTGCGCAAACGTTAGTATCCAACCCCATTGGATGGCTCCAGGGCATGAATAAGGAGGTGGTGAAAGAACACTTTCTGAGTGAAGTGCAGAAGTACTTCCGGCCGGAACTCTTTAACCGCATCGACCAGGTGATACCCTTTGCTCCACTCGATAGCTTCACTGTAAGGTTTGTTGTAGAACGCGAAATCGCCCTGTTTCGCAAGCGGGAAGGGATACAGTTTCGGCGCATTAACCTCAACCTGGGAGACGAGGTGCTGGATTTCCTTGCTCAAAAGGGGTATGATGGCAAATATGGCGCCCGGCAACTCCAACGGACCATTCGTGAAGAGCTGATTGGGCCCTTATCCAGGATACTGAATACAGAAGATTATGACGATCAATTGGACGTTACGGCAACCGTTGAAGACGGTAAAATTCAAATTGAGGCTCAATCCGACCCACTGGGGTTAGAACTTCTCCTGGAGGAATACACCAAGATCAGCCATGCAGATCACGCCAGCGCGCTCCGCCGGCAGATCGAACAGATGAAAGAAGGGCATTTCTACGTGCGCCTGTTGAGTGAACTCTATATTCTGGAAGGGAAAAAACGAAAGGCCAAGCAGCGATTCTGGAATAATCGCCTGCAATCAGAACGATATACCTATTACCTTGAAACCCGCCAGCACGTTGATGAACTCAGCCGGCAGATCGAAGAACTGGAGATGAAACTGGCTCTTTCCTCTCTCAACGCGGGGCCCTATGAACCGGGATGGACTGACGAGCTTGAGGACTGGGAGAATGCCTTCTTCCAGCTTAAAGTAGAGGTATATACCCGCCTCTACCCCAAGGCCAATAGTTGCCAACTAGCTGTCTACGGCTCCAACCCGTTGCCGGCCATCGATTTTTACATTCAACTTTTCAGATATAAAACGTTCTCCTTTCAGGCTCACAGTGTTTGGTTCAGAGAAAGCTTTTACAATGAAGAAGCCAGCGAGGTGGAAGGCAATACCGTCAAAAAGAAAAAGCGGGAGGCCTATGTCAAACACCCCTGGCATCCCGATACGTCGCCTGTACCCGCGCCTGAAAAACCGGGTGATGTGTTGTGGGGAGTTGAATTTTCCTTAAATGGAGCCTGTTGTTATCAATTTCTGAAGGGCGAAGAAGGGGCGCAACAATGGATGGGAGAAGGTGAAATCCCCGTTCAATACCTGGTAAAGGTTGAAAACGAACCCTTCCCTACTCCCCGAAAGTTGCATAGGAAAGACTTTTACACCAAACAGGCTTTCCGCAGATTGATAGGCCCGATAGCCGTGAGAGATACCGTCTATAAAATTAACAGAGAATACAACAAAACGGCCCTTCTCGGGCTTATAATGGAGAAAATGGAAGAAATTTTCAGAACCAACCTGGACTCAGAAATCCTGTAATCAATGAAACATGCACTTTGGTTGTTGTTAGCCGTGTTCTTGTCAACTGGTTTAAAGCTCCACGCCCAAAAAGCGGACAGCACCTACAAATATTACTGGGTAAGCTTTACGGATAAGGCGGATAGCCCTTATCAGGCAGACAAACCGGAAGCCTTCCTCTCCGCCCGGGCGCTCGCGCGCCGGGAGAAATGGAATATTCCGGTCACGGAACAAGACTTTCCGCCGAACCCTCGCTACCTCGATTCACTCAAGGAGCAGGGGGCTACCGTCCATCATCAATCGCGTTGGCTCAATGCCGCCACCATCCTCATCCCCGAAGAAGGCATCCTGGAAGTCGCCGGCCTCCCTTTTGTCGAAAAGGTGGAATATGTGGGTTTTCCCTATCCGGAACGAGAGAGAAGGAAGCCCAATATCAAGATAGACAGCCTGCTCACCAAACGAATGGACGGCCAGTACTACGGGTACGCCACCCGTCAGATACAATGGCTCAATGGCGATACGCTGCACCACCTGGGCTTTACCGGCTCGGGTATCCTGCTTGCCGTGCTCGATGGAGGCTTCATCGGGGTAGATGAAAGCCCGTTCTTTGACAGCCTGCAGGCGGATGGCCGGCTGCTGCTCGCCCGGGATTTTGTAGACGGCGACCAGGAAGCCTACGAATCCAGCACGCATGGTACCCGTGTACTTTCTACTATGGGCGCCAACGTTCCGGGAGTTATGGTAGGCACCGCGCCGGGCGCCACCTATGCCTGTATCAAAACCGAAGACACCCGAGGGGAATATCGTATTGAAGAATGCCATTGGGTGGCCGGGCTGGAATACGCCGACAGCCTGGGCGCAGATGTGGTCAATTCATCTCTTGGTTATACAACCTTCAGCGACCGGCAGATGAATTACGATTTTAAAAACCTGGATGGGAAAAGCTCTGTGGCGAGCCGGGCTGCCGATATCGCCTTCTCGAAAGGTATGATCGTGGTGGCCAGCGCCGGCAATGAAGGTAATTCCAGCTGGAAGCACATCGGCATTCCGGCGGATGCCGCGCTGGCCTTATCCGTTGGCGCTATTGATTTCTCAGGAGAACGGGCATCGTTCAGCTCTCTGGGCCCAACTGCGGACGGACGGATCAAACCGGACGTGGCAGCGCCCGGCGCCTGGGTTACAGTTGCCGACCCCTTTGCCTTCCAGGCCAGTATTGCCTCCGGGACTTCCTTTTCCGCTCCGATCCTGGCTGGCCTGGTAGCTTGCCTTTGGGAAGCCTTCCCAAACAAAAGTAATGAGGAGGTCGTCGAAGCTATCAAACAAAGCAGTTCTCAGGCGGGCCTGCCGGATGTAGAACTGGGATATGGCATCCCCAACTTCGGGAAAGCCTACCGGTTATTACAAGTGCCGGCTGAAGCTAAAGATTCTCCGGCTGCCCTACCAGGCGAATTGGAGAAAAAATAAAGGCTAAGAGCTTGTTCAAATTTCATACTTCGGGCTAAAAGGGCTCAAAGCCTGGCATCTTGCCAAGCTTTGAACCCTTCCGGCGGATTTCCTGGTTTGTTCATTCAATCCACCAGTAAGTACTATATAAGCCCCTGAGCAATAACGGCGTCGGCAATCTTAACGAAACCGGCGATGTTAGCGCCTGCTACGTAGTCGATATTGCCTTCCTCGTCAGAGCCGTAAAGGGCGCACTGCTCATGAATGTTGACCATGATATCTTTCAGGCGCTTTTCCACCTCTTCGCGTGTCCAGGACAAACGGAGGCTATTCTGAGACATTTCAAGCCCGGAAACAGCCACACCGCCCGCGTTGGCCGCTTTACCCGGCCCGAACAGGACATTGGATTGCTGCAGCAGGTGGACAGCCTCTGGAGTTGTTGGCATATTAGCGCCTTCCGCTACGGCTATACAACCGTTCTTGATCAACTCGCGTGCATCATTTTCATCCAGTTCATTCTGGGTGGCGCAAGGCAGTGCGATATCACACTGGATGCTCCAGGGCTTGCCGTTCGGAATGTAAAGAGCGCCGAACTCGTCAGCATATTCCTTAATCCGCCCGCGGCGTACATTCTTGAGTTCCATCAACCATTCGAGTTTTTCCTGGGAGATGCCCTGGCGGTCGTAAACACTACCTGAAGAATCAGAAAGTGTAATAACCTTGGCTCCACGCTCAATGGCTTTTTCTGCGGCATACTGAGCTACATTCCCGGAACCGGAAATGGCAACCACTTTGTTCATCAGCTTTTCACCACGCTGCTTGAGCATTTCTTCTACGAAGAAAACCGTTCCGTAACCTGTAGCTTCCGGGCGGATGAGACTCCCCCCGAATTGAGGGGCTTTACCGGTCATGGTTCCCGTGTGCTCGTTCCTCAGCTTTTTGTACATACCGTAGAGGAAACCGATTTCCCGTCCCCCTACACCGATGTCTCCGGCAGGAACGTCCGTATCCGGGCCAATATGGCGGTGGAGTTCGCCCATAAAGGCCTGGCAGAATCTCATCACTTCAGCATCGGATTTTCCTTTGGGGTCAAAATCAGATCCGCCTTTGGCGCCGCCCATTGGCAGGCCGGTCAGGCTGTTTTTGAAAATCTGCTCAAATCCCAGGAATTTCAGTACACCAAGGTTAACGGTTGGGTGGAACCGCAGCCCGCCTTTGTAGGGCCCAATAGCGTTGTTAAATTGGACACGATACCCGCGGTTAACCTGTACGCGGCCCCGGTCATCCATCCAGGTGACCCGGAATGTGATTACCCGGTCGGGTTCGGTAAGCCTTTCCATCAGGCTGTATCCCTGATATTTGCGGTTGGCTTCAATGTAAGGAATAGCAGTGCGCGCCACTTCACTGACGGCTTGGTGGAATTCCGGTTCGTTGGACGTACGCTGCTTCAGCCATTCCATAAACCGGTTCACTTTTAGTTTTGAAGTTTTGGTCAGGGTCATCATATTGATTTAGGTTGGTCTAACGCTCAAGGTAGATGATCGCCTGCCCTGTGGCAATAACAAATGTCATCTTTACAGGATGACAATTAGCAACAATTCAAAATTTTTAGAAGAAAAAAAACGATAGATTGAAATTTTATTTTTAAAAAAAGAATAATTCAGTACATTAAAGCCTGTAGGGTTGAATGTACATTATGTAAGTGGCTTTTTCCCCTGTTTATACAAAAATCATTTGGAGAAGGCTAAAAACCAGGCTATTCTAAATAACCTGATGGTTAAAAGGTTGAATAACCATTTCAGAAACTACTCCGGAAGTGGGTTGTTGACAAAGGAACCATACGGCTCTGCCGGCTTCCTTGGCGTTGATGAATTTATCCCGGTTCACCCGCATGTCAATATTGTCCCAAAAGTCGGAATCGACCCCTCCGAGATAGAGGTTGGTAATGCGTACTTCCGTTCGTTTCAACTCCTCCCGGATGGATTTCACCATTCCATTCAGGCCGTATTTGGAAGCGGAATAGGCAGCGGCGCCAGCCATGGGGGCTCTTCCCAATACGCCCGGAATATTGATAACCAACCCTTTCTTGGCCTCCTTCATCGGCGGGAGGAAGTACCGCATCAGGTGGAATGCCCCTTTGAGGTTGACATCAATGAGTTGGCTGAACACCTCAGCTTCCGTTTTTTCAAAAGAATTGAGGTATCCGATACCGGCGGCATTGATGAGAATATCCAACTGCCCGATTTGTCCGTGAATGGTATCGGCGAGTTTTGCTACTGCTTGTGCATCGGTGATATCCAGAGAGAAGGCCTGACTCTCGGGGATATGATTAGCTTTCGCTATTTGGGATAGCTTTTGCTCATCCCGCCCTGTAATAAATACATTGGCCTGGCCATTTTTGATCAGCCGGGTGGCTTCGGAGCCTATTCCGCCGGTGGCGCCAACGACCAGAACATTCTTATTGGCAAGCATTTCAACAGCCATAATTTACTAAATTTCGCGGGTTCAGATTTATCGGATCACCTGTAGAAATTCTGCACGCGTGTTTTCATTCAGGAATTTACCACTATACTCTGTCGTGACAGTGCTACAGTGTTGGTGCTCAACCCCCCGCATCTCGACGCACATGTGCTTGGCATCAATGTAAACAGCAACGTCATCTGTTCCAAGTACCTTCTTCAGCTCATTGGCAATCTGTACCGTTAAGCGCTCCTGTACCTGCGGGCGGCGGGCGTAATACTCCACGATGCGGTTGAGCTTGGACAAGCCGATAACCTTGCCGTTGGCGATATAGGCGATGTGCGCCTGCCCGTAAATAGGCAAAAAGTGGTGCTCGCAGAAAGACTGGACCCGGATGCCTTTTTCCACCAGCATTTGGCGGTACCGGAATTTATTGTCAAATAAAGAAATCCCAGGTTTATTTTCAGGGTTCAGCCCTGAGAATATCTCCTTAACAAACATTTTGGCTACGCGCTTGGGGGTACCCCGAAGAGAATCGTCAGTGAGGTCGAGCCCCAGGACATCCATGATCTCCCGGAAATGGCCTTCCACCTGTCTCATCTTTTCTTCATCAGAAAGTTCAAAGGCATTGGGCTTCATTGGAGTATCATAAGAAGTGCCCACATGCTGGGCGCCAATTTCATCCGAGAATGCTTCAGCATATCTGGCCGAGCTGCCATTCATGTGATGGCCGGCTTTACCGTTTGCTCCATAATTCGAATTGATCATAAGGAATATTTTAGATTGATTTTTAAATCCATACACTAACGTCAAAATCAAATTAATTGTTTAACCATTGATTTGCGGTTAAAGGAATATGACACAATGACGGCCATTCTATGACTGAATTTTTACCCCCAAAGCCTTCCTTCATTGCCCTTCCGGCACAAAAGGGAGCACAAAAATAAATTCAGGGCAATCCCTGGAACATTTTCCCCTATAGCTCGTATGATAGATTTGTTGTATAGTTATATTTTTTCTACCATCTTCCCCCCCCGTTTTTTCCCCCATAATCGTCAATCCGTCGTCCATTTATTCACGAATGATACTTATCTTTGATTATGCAGAATTTGACGATTTCCCTGAAAAGCCCCCTCCTATTGCTCTGCCTGGCCCTGTTAGGGCTTACCAGTTGTGCGGACGAGACGCCTGCCACTACGGCCGATCCCTTTGCAGACTGTCGCTACGGCGCTCCCAAGCCCATTTTTAATGAACAGGTAAGGTCCATCATTCAACACAACTTTCGGTTGGAAGAGGACAGAGCCGTGGAAACGGTTTCTTTTGATGACGGGCTCCAATTGTCCATTCTTCAAACCGGCTGTGATTACATCAATCAAGAGTTCCGATTTAATTTGACTAACCCGTATCCGGGAGCACCCGCCAGTTTCTGGATTCAGGAAGCAATCAATCATTTCTACCGGTTAGGGCAACTGGGCTCCGCCTATGTAATTTATGCTTCTGTTGCCGATGCATTAAATCAAAAGAGTGGGCGCATCAGCCTGGGGCAAAGCACCGAATTGCAATCGGGTTTTTACGCCAGGATAGAGGACGGCAAGTCCGGAAATGGAGGATTGCTGGTCATCACCCTAAGTGAACAACCTTCGGGCAGTGTAGCAAGTAATTGATTAGTAACGGCCTGTTTCGAAAAAAAAAACAGAAAAAAGCATGCCACCTGGTTAATGTTTTTAACCTCTGGTAATCAGCCTCTTTCGATGAAAGGGGCTGATTACATTTAATCTATCACACTTTGTTATATTTTGTTTTTCAGTGTTTTAACCAAAAAAATTACACACTTCATCATTTTGCTATCCGACAAATTGTCAGTGTTTTTTTTTCCCTGGATAACTTCTGTTTTATACTTTTATGATCGAAAGGTTCTTAAAGAGCCGGTTTCTGTTTCCGAGACAATAAGGTTATATTCTTATAAAGATTTTAAGTATCAGCAAGTTAATATGAGCTCCGCTGCGAGAAAGTAGCGGGGTTTTTTATTTTCCAGCCTCCTGGTATCGATCCCTTCCTTTCATATTTCGCCATAGACAAAGAACTGATTATATTTGCGTGCGGGCAATTAATCCTGCTTCCATGTTTTTGCCTTATCGCACATATTAGCCAACTAAAATAAAGCAACCGAAATGGATAAATTTGACCTTATTGTTATTGGAACCGGCCCCGGCGGTTACGTTGCGGCCATTCGCGCATCCCAGCTGGGAATGAAAGTCGCCGTTGTTGAACGGGAATCACTGGGTGGTATCTGCCTGAACTGGGGATGTATACCCACCAAGGCATTATTGAAAAGTGCTCAGGTGTTTGAATATATTCATCATGCCCAGGATTACGGGATTAATGTAGAAAACGCCTCCGTCAATTTTGAAGGAATGATTGCGCGAAGCCGGGGTGTAGCGGATGGCATGAGCAAAGGGATCAACTTCCTCTTCCGCAAAAACAAAATTACCGTGATCAACGGGAATGGGAAACTCGCCCGGGGTAAAAAGGTGGAAGTAACCGATGCATCAGGCAAAAAGGCCGAATACAGTGCGGAGAACATCATCGTTGCCACCGGAGGCAGAGCGAAGGAACTACCCAACCTCCCCATCGACGGAAAAAACGTAATAGAGTACCGCAAAGCCATGAGCCTGGAGAAACAGCCGAAAAAGATGGTGGTGGTCGGCGCCGGCGCCATCGGGGTGGAATTCGCTTACTTTTACCATTCAATAGGCACTGAAGTTACCATTGTTGAATTCCTGGAGCAGGGGTTGGTTCCCCGCGAGGACGCCGATGTGTCCAAGGAGATGGGCAAGATTTACAAAAAGAAGGGGATCGAAGTGATGGCCAATACGTCAGTGGAATCTGTTGATACCAAAGGACGGGGCTGCAAAGTGATGGTCAAGAGCCGCAAAACGGGAGAAACGCAGGAGATCAAGTGTGATATCGTCCTTTCCGCCGCCGGCGTAACTCCGAATACCGAAAATATCGGCCTCGAGACACTCGGCATTGAAACGGACCGGGGCATGATAAAGGTGGATGAGTATTACCGGACGAACGTGGCTGGCATTTTCGCGATCGGAGATGTCGTTCCGGGGCCGGCCCTGGCTCACGTCGCCAGCGCAGAAGGGATCATTTGTGTAGAAAAGATCGCCGGTTTGAACCCGCATCCACTGGATTACAACAATATTCCGTCCTGTACCTACTGCAGCCCCGAGGTGGCTTCGGTAGGATTCACAGAGCAGGCGGCTAAAGATGCCGGATACGAAGTCAAAATAGGTAAGTTCCCATTTTCAGCTTCCGGAAAGGCTAGTGCCGCCGGCGCCAAGGAAGGGTTCGTCAAAGTGATCTTCGACGCCAAGTACGGAGAGTTCCTCGGCGCCCATATGGTTGGGGCCAACGTCACTGAAATGATCGCCGAAGTAGTGGCGGCCCGCAAATTGGAAACGACCGGCCACGAGATTATCAAGACGGTTCACCCACACCCCACGATGAGCGAAGCGGTGATGGAGGCCGCCGCCGCCGCTTATGATGAGGTGATTCATTTGTAGGGAATGAAGGAAGGAATGAAGGAATGAGGGAATGAATGGCCGATACATTTCCTTCATTCCTTCGATCTCTCCTACCCTTCCTGGACTACTCTGCTGCGCACCCGCTCAAATACCCGCTCAATGAACCGCTTGTCATTCGTAATGATAACCGCGTCTCCTTTCATTTCCCGGGAAGGCTCTATGCGTTTGCCAAGCGTAGTTACCAAATCCTTTTTAAAGCTTACTTCAACGATGATCTTGCCCTCGATAGGCACCTGGCTTTTCTTTTCAACAGTAGCTTCAATGGCTCCGTATTCAGCATAAGAGTAACTATCCAGCCGGACGATCACTTTCTGGCCGGGGCGAATCTTACCGGACCGCGACATATCGACCTGCACAAAACCTTTGGTTTTTTGCCGTTTCATCGGAACGACCACACCGATTTCCCGGTCTGATTCCACATACTGCTGTTCACTGATACTTTCCAAATTGAAAGAAACGATTCCATCGATGGGGGAGCTGATCACGAACTTTCGTTTCCATTCTTCCACTGCCTTTTGTAGCGCCTGAAAACTCTCCCGCAAGGCGATAGCAGCTTCCTGCCGGCCCTCTTTGGTCACCTGTTGCACGCCCCCCATTTCTGACCGGATTCCGTCGATGTCCAGTTCTTTGTTTTTAATGGAAGATTCAATTCCTTCCCGGGCGCGCCGGAGGCTCAGTATTTCCTCCCGGGTCCGGGAAACCTTATCCTGTGCCAGGAGATTTTCTCTAGAAAGCTGTTCTTCTCTTCGAAGCCTGCCTTCTACGGATTCGATCTGCCGGTCAATATTCGCCCATCTTTCCCGGTCACTTCGGATCATGCTCTGTATCTTCCCCAATTCCTTGTTGAGTTGCTGGAGGTTGAGGTTGTCATACGGGTTGGAGAGGTACTGCCGCAAGTCCTGTTGCCGGCGGTAAAAATCGTACAGCTCGTCCTTGAGTTCACCCAGGACTACATTTCCGGGAAGAGAAAAGGACAGCAAAGTCGAATCGGAAGGACTATTACCAACCGCCATGATCGCGGTTTCGAGGGTGAGGATGTCCTCAAGGCTGGCGTTGTTATCGAAAACGATCAATACCTGCCCGGCGGATACGACCTGTTCGTTTTTGGCCAATACTGTTTTGACCCGGCCCCGCGTCTCGGTTACCAGCCTTTTAGGAGGGTCGGTGGTAGTAACGGTGATCCCGGCCTCTACGGTATCCGGATATTTGAGTAAAAACCCAACCCAGCCAACCACCACGACCACCACAAAGGCAAAAAGGGTTCCATAACGAGCCATCCAGCCTGGCGGGGTGCCCAGGATTTCCTGAACTTCCTCACTTCGAATTTCAATATTCTCGTATTCTTGCATCTTCCGTGAAGCTTTTAGGATTATGCGCCTAATTCCAGTTGATTTCGGACCAATTGGTAATAAGCGCCCCGAAGGTAGGTGAGCTCGTCGTGAGTACCCTGTTCTACGATCTCGCCTCCCTCCAGTACGACGATATTGTCGGCGTTCATGACAGTGCTCAGGCGGTGGGCAACGATAACCACCGTCCTGCCATAGAAGAACTCTTCGAGGTTTTCCATGATGACCATCTCGTTGTAGGCATCGAGGGCGGTGGTGGCTTCGTCAAAAAGGATGTATTCCGGGTTTTTATAAACGGCCCGGGCGATCAGCATCCGCTGTTTTTGGCCCTGGCTCAGGCCGAGGCCCTCCTGCCCGATTTTTGTATTATATCCAAGCGGTAAAGATTCGATGAAGCTTTGAATATTGGCCACCTTGACCGCCTTTAGCAATTTTTTCTTATCGATGATCTCGTCGCCCAGCGCAATATTCTTGGCGATGGATTCATGGAAAATATAGCCTTCCTGCATGACAACCCCGCACTTACTGCGCCAGAGCTGGTTGTTGATGTTAGACAAGTTGATATCTCCAAGGCGGATCGCGCCCTCGGTAGGCTGGTAAATGTTGAGCAAGAGTTTGAGCATAGTCGTCTTTCCACTTCCGCTGGTGCCGACAATGGCGGTAGTCTGCCCCTTTGGGATACGCAACTTGACATTTTTCAGAACGGATGGCGAATGCGGGCCATTATACTGGAACGACACTTTTTCAAAGATGAGGTCTCCGGATTCAGGCAGCAGGATGATCTTTTCGCCGGCCTGCTGTTCATCCTCCTTCGAGTGGATTTCATTCATGCGTTCCAGGCTGATCTTGGCTTCCTGCATGTTGCGAAGAAAATCGACGAGGTTACCCAAAGGAGAATTGAGCTGGCCGACGATGTACTGAACAGCTAACAACATCCCCAGCGTCATATCTCCCTTAACTACGGCTTGTGCTACGACAAAAATGATGAGCAGGTTCTTCGTTTCGTTAAAGAAAGAAGCGCCCGCCCGCTGTAATTGCCCGATGCGCAGAGAACTGATGGCGGTTCTAAACAAACGAGCCTGTATGCGTTCCCATGCCCATCTTTTCTGTTTTTCAGCATTGTGCAACTTGATCTCCTGCATTCCATTGATCAGTTCGATCATGTTGCTCTGGTTATCCGATGACTGGTCAAAGCGCTTGTAGTCCAGTTCTCTCCGCATCCGCTGAAAGAAGAAAATCCACCCCAGATAGAGGGCCGTACCTCCGAAGAAGATAAGGAACACCAGCTTGTGCCAGAAGAACAGCACAATGGAAAAGGCGATAAAATTGACAAAGGTAAAGATGGAAACCAGAGACGTCGACGTCAGGAAACGCTGTACCCGCTCGTGGTCGGCAATGCGTTGCATGAGGTCTCCGGTGATTTTGGAATCAAAAAATTTGATGGGCAGCCGGGTCAGTTTGATCAAAAAGTCCGAGATCAGGCTAATATTGACCCGGACCCCAACGTGCAACAATATCCAGCTTCGGAACTGTTCTACTGCCAATTGAGTAATAAACAGGATCAACTGAGCAATCAGTACAATCTTAATAAAACCCAGGTCTTCTGTATCGATGCCTTTATCCACAATCGCCTTCATGAGGAAGGGGAAAGTCAGTTGCAGGAGCGTCCCCAGCAATAATCCAACAATGAGCTGGATGATGAGCGGGCGGTATTTCTTGAAATAGGAAAAAACGTAACCAAAGCCCGACTTGTCAGCGGATTCTCCGTCACGAGCGAAGAACTCCGGAGTCGTTTCGAGTAGTAAAAGCACCCCCAGGTCCTCTCCCTCCTCCGTATCGCTTATCCAGTTTTCCAGGAACTCTTCCCGGGTAAGCTTAAACTTACCGGAAGCCGGGTCGGCAATCCAGGCGTAATTTTTGTTAACCTTGTGAACGACAACGAAATGCTCCTGTCGCCAATGAGCAACACAGGGCAAGGGAATGTCCCGAGCCAGGCGGTCATAGGTAGTCTTGACAGCCAGCGACTGCAAGCCGATGTGTTCGGCGGCATCACTGATCCCCAGCAGAGTAACCCCTTGCTTGCCCATGTAGGTCAGCTCCCGAAGGTACTCGAGGGAATAGTACCTGCCGAAATGACGGGAGATCATTCTCAGGCAGGTTGCCCCACAGTCCATGGCGTCTAATTGCTGGTAGAACGGAAATTTACGTGGCATTTCTCAATACGCCTCTAACGGCTAACAATATTTACGTGACGCTATAATTTACGAAATATAAGGCCTTGCCGCCTCATTTAAAACTAAATTCCTAAAAAACAGGGGTTTTTATATAAAAAACAGCTGAATTTAGGGTTTTTCCCAGCTATCTTCCTTCCAATCAGGCTTTGGAAGTGTCCGCCCAATTGGCTAATTTTCGCCTTCCTGGCTACCTAATCAACCGATCCTTCATGTATAATAGCTTCATTTCCATAGTTGCCGTTGTTCATCATCCCCGAGAGCTGGAACTGCTCCCGGAATGCCTGTCCAACCTGTTTCCTGTATTATCAGAGCATTTTTCGGACTTTGAGGTTGTACTGGTTAATAACAATGTCAATATTCCGGTTGCCCCTTTCATTGACCCTCTGCCGGATAGCCTCAAGCACAACATTTACCTGCTCAACCTTTCGCGGACCACCAACCGGAACCATGCTGTCCTGGCTGGCCTGGACCGCGCCAATGGCGATTACACCGTGATTTTTGAACTCGACTTCTACCGGCAACCGGAGATCATCCTTGAGTTATTTGAAAAAACGAGGGAACACTATGATATTGTGTATCTCCGGGCCAAAAGCAGGCAGGTAGGCTTCAGGTTTCAGCCGCTTTACAAGCTATTCTACTATATCCTCAAGCACTATTCTACCCTGCAGATCGATGAAATGGCACATAACACGCGGATCATTTCCCGCAGAGCGTTGAATTCTTTGCTCCGCCTGCGGGAAAACCTGCGATACATGAAGGCAATATATTCCATAGTCGGGTACAAGACAGCATTTTTAGAAACGGGCCTGCCGCTCCATCCGGCCATCAGCGAATCTTTTTCAGACCGTTTCAGGACTTCTCTGGTTGCCATCACTTCCTATACGACCTTTCTGCGCAGCCTCTTATTATGGATTTTCATCTTCTCTGTCCTCTTTTTGCTGGGAGTGATCATCAACGCATTTAAGGTGAAATTCACTGGAATAGACCTCTTCGGCAATATTGGTGAACCCTTTTCGGGCTGGACCTTCCTGGTGGTATTGATCGCTGTCTTTTTTGCCACCACCTGCCTCAACCTGTACATTATGTCTATCTACCTATCCAATATTTACAATGAGATCAAGCAACGGCCCTCGTACATTATTGAATCCATTCAGCGCTTTTAGCGTTCTTTTCCCATTTTTTTCAGCTGCTGATGTTGATGGAGCCATTCCAGCACAAAGGCGAAGGCTTGTTCTTTGATATTTTCATTATGAATCTCGTGATATAACCCATCCCAGGCTTTGAAAGTAATATCCCCCTGCACGCGTTCGGCAAATTCCCGGCTGGCTTCAGGAGAGGTGATCTGATCGGCTGTTCCATGCATGATGAGCAACGGCGCCGGGAAGGGGCCGGAATAGCTATTCAGCCAACGGGACTGCCCGAGCATAGCCATTCCCATGGCGGCAGTAATCCGGTCGTGGACAAGCGGGTCTTCTTCGTAAGCCTGCACCACTGCAGGGTCTCTTGATAGGTGAGCGGTTTTGAGTCCATTGGATTGAGCAAAAGACGGATAAATCCGATGCATCAGCCTGCCCAGGGCTACGATACCGGCTGCCGGTTCGAAACTCAGGCGTATCCAGGGAGAAGAAGCGACAACACCCTGAATATTGGGGTGTCGCTTTAGCGTATAAGCCAGCACAAGTTGCCCGCCCTGGCTCTGGCCGTACAGAAATATTGGTAACCTCTGGTAGCGAACCTCCGCTTCAATCAGTAGTTGAGCCACTTCATCCAGTAGTACTTCCGCGTCGGGAGCATGGCCCTTAGCCCCCTCTGAGCGGCCATGCCCGCGACGGTCATACCCGATGAGGCTAAAGCCCTTCTCCGTGAAAAAACGGGCGAGGTGAGCATAACGGTTAATATGTTCTCCCAGGCCGTGTACCAGGCAAATGACGCCCTGAGGCTTTTCGGCTTTCCATTCTTTGGCATAAATATTCAGCCCATCTTTGGTTTGCCAGTTGAATTCGCTTTCCTGCATGGTTTTTATTTTAGCGTGTGTTCAAATTTCGTTTTCAGCCCGAAGTATGAAATTGGAACACACGCTTAATACAGGCGGCTTCCGGCCTTGTATTCAACAACCCTCGCTTCCGGGTATCGTTTGATCAGGAAATCCGATAAAAAGAGGTTGGCCTCATCGGCATTGGAGAAGGCCCCAAGCATATAGGAGATAGATTCATCCTGCAATTTTTCTGCAAAAAGATTTCCGTGTTGAAAGAAGATATCATGGCTGGCGGACAATGGCTTGGGCGCCTTCTTAATTTCAATTTTGAAACCGGTGTAGCTTTCCGGTACTTTGTAAAGGCGGGGTTTGTGGTCTTCCACCTCTACTTTTTGTGCCTGGATGATTTTCGAAGGAGACTCCTTCTTATCGGCGAATGGATCTGGGTTGTAAGGTTGGTACTCAGAAGCGCCAAATGGCGAATCAAAGTTTTCTTCCTCTTGGGGGGGAATGGTGTCCCGACTATTCAAAACAATTTTAAGTTGAAGGGACGTACCTTTGTCATTACGGCAGTAATTTGCCAAATTGGCCTTGCCAAGGCCAGGAAGGAGCAACACTACCCACAGAAGGAGTGTTAAATAAGCGAATGTGGAAGGTGTGTGTTTCATCATAGCATTTGATGGTGTAAAGTACTAAAATATAAACAGTCTGGAACAAAACCAACTTCTTGTATATGAGTTTGCGCATTGTATTCATGGGGACGCCTGAATTTGCCGTCCCTTCGCTGAAAGCTTTGGTTGAGAACGGCTATGATGTCGTAGGGGTTATTACGGCTACCGACAAGCTGGGAGGGCGGGGTAAAAAGCAACTGCTGGAACCGGCGGTCAAGAAATACGCTGTATCGCAATCGATCCCGGTATTGCAACCTGATAGGCTGAAAAGCCCCGGTTTTATTGAAGCGCTTCGCCAATTAGACGGTAACCTCTTTGTCGTAGTCGCCTTTCGGATGCTGCCGGAAGCGGTGTGGGCAATGCCCGAATACGGCACTTTCAACCTGCACGGTTCCTTATTGCCCAAGTACAGGGGCGCCGCTCCTATCAACTGGGCGGTTATGAATGGGGAAACAGAAACCGGCGTCACTTCTTTTTTCATTCAGCAGGAAATAGATACCGGCGACCTGATCCTTCAGAAAAAAATGCCGATTGGTGAAAATGATACGGCTGGTGAAGTGCACGATAGAATGATGGAGCTTGGGGCCCAGGTGGTGCTCGAAACGGTACAGCTGATCGAGAATAGGCACTACCAATTGAAAAAACAGGATGGCCGCCTGGCCACAAAGGCGCCCAAGATTTTCCATGAGACCTGTGAGATCAATTTCAACCAGGGCGCCCAATGTGTACACGATTTTATTCGCGGGCTTAGCCCCTACCCTGCCGCCTGGACTACGCTGGATGATAAAGAACTCAAAATCCTGCGAACGACAAAAGAAATCGTTCGCCACGATAACAAGCCCGGCGCCTTTCTATCAGATAATAAGGATTGGCTGAAAATTGCGACAACCGACGGCTACATCCATGTACACGAATTGCAGTTGGCGGGCCGCCGCCGCATGTCTGTCTCGGATTTTTTAAATGGCTATTCGTTTTAGTATTTAAAATAAATTGTAAAGAAAATTCTAACTGAGTAAAAAAATACATTAAAAAAGTAATTAATGGTACACGTATTAGACCTCCAGTTTCAGGACAAGCCGGATACCATCGCCGCTTTTCTCATTGAAACTGCCGCCGGGCCCATTCTGGTAGAAACCGGGCCCTACTCTACTTTTAAATCGCTGAAAGAAAAAGTTCAAGACAAGGGCTATACCCTGGAAGAGATTAAGCACGTATTCATAACCCACATCCACCTCGACCATGCCGGGGCTGCCTGGGCATTAGCTGAACTCGGCGCCACGATCTACCTCCACCCCTTTGGGAAGCAACACATGCACGACCCTTCCAAATTGCTGGCATCCGCCACGCGGATTTACGGAGAAGAAGGCATGGAGCGCCTCTGGAGTACCTTACAACCCATTCCGGCTGAACAATTGAGGACGGTAGCCCACCAGGAATCCATAACCGTTGGTGATACAACCTTAAAAGCCTGGCATACCCCCGGGCATGCCGTACATCATATTGCCTGGCAATGGGGCGAAGCGTTATTCGCCGGCGACGTCGCCGGCGTCATGATTGAGGGAGGCCCGGTAATGCCTCCCTGTCCTCCTCCAGACATCAATATCGAGGACTGGCAGGAATCTCTGCGGCTGCTCCGTTCACTGAAGCCCGAACATATTTACCTGACTCATTTCGGGCCTATAACGGCCCTTCAAATCCCCAGGCACCTCGACGAACTGGAGGCAGGCTTGCTCAGGTGGGCCAACTGGATGCGGCCTCACTACGAGCAGGGAAAAAAAGCAGAGGAAGTTACCCCTCTGTTCCAGGCATTCGTCCGGCAGGAACTTGCCGCTGCCGGAGTTACGGAGGCCCAGTACGATCTTTATGAAAATGCCAATCCGGCGTGGATGAGCGTAGCAGGTTTGTTGAGATATTGGCGGAAAAAGCTGGAAAAGTAAGAGAATTCATTAAAAAACGGATGATCGGTATAAAACCGGCCATCCGTTTTTCTTTTCGGGTTCAGGCTTCCTGGCGTCAGGAGGCGGGTATGAGCCGCTTTCCGGTTTCAATTACCTTTTTGATCAGGTGAACATCCGGAAGGATGATCTCTGCATCGTTGGATTCTATATCCTCTTCGTATTCCTCTACACCCGCTGCCTGATCAAAAGAAACCATGGGCGAAGAGAGGGAATTGAGGTAAATATAGGAGCCAATACTGGCGGAAATCAATAAACTGAACAATACAGTGCGGGTGCTAGACTTTTTCATCGTCTGAATTTATTTTAAAAAGTCACATCGAATTTAAGGGTTTTCTACCAAAACTGCTAATTTCCTCGGCCGGTTGGCCTGTTTTTTGGATGAACCCTTTATGAAGTAGACGGTAGCAAAATTAAAAAGGTTGCACCGGCCTTCATTTTTCTCCTATTAATAAGATGCATGAGCAACCCAATACCCCTATTCAGCATTTTTTTTGCCGGATGCAGCAACGCAGTAAGAAATAAAGTTTGCCGCCGGTAGCCCGAAGGATGAAATTTGAACAAGCGCTTACTCAGAATGCCGAAAACCCCTGGATAGCCGCAGCTCAATATCCTCTACCCTCCCCTTTGGTATCGCTTCGATCAGTTTTTTGGTATACTCCCTTTGGGGGTTGGCATAAATCTCATCGGCCGGCCCTTCTTCTTCTATTTTTCCATTATTCATGACCACCATCCGGTCGCTCATAAACTTGACTACAGAGAGGTCATGAGAAATAAAAATATAGGTAAATCTGTATTTTTCACGCAGTTCCATCAACAGGTTGAGTACCTGGGCTTGCACGGATACGTCCAGCGCCGAGACGGATTCGTCGCAAATGATGAATTGAGGGTTGAGCGCCAGTGCTCTGGCGATGGCTACCCGCTGGCGCTGGCCGCCGGAAAACTCGTGCGGATATCGATTGAAGAATTTGGGTTCCATATTGACGATATCCAGCAGTTGAAGGGCCCGCTCCCGGCGCTCGTCTTCTCCATTATACAAGCCATGGACTTCCATCGGTTCCATGATTGCTTTGCCAATGGTCAGGCGAGGGTTTAGAGAAGAGTACGGATCCTGAAAAATGATCTGCATTTCCTGCCGCAATGGTTTCATTTCGTCCTGGCTCAGCTTGGGGATATCCTGCCCTTTGTAAAGAATCTGCCCTTCGGTTGTCCGGGTAAGCCCCAGGATGCTGCGCCCCAGGGTCGTCTTTCCGCAACCGGATTCTCCAACCAGGCCCAGCGTTTCTCCGGGAAATACATCGAAGCTCACGCCATCGACCGCTTTGACAAAGCCCTTGGCCTTACCCCAGAAGTTTCTTGTCCCCGGAAACCATACTTTTAATTGTTCAACCTTCAGCAGAGGGGCTCGTTCTTTCAAGCCTTCGAGCCTCTGCTGGCTTTCATGAGCAGGGACTTTTACTGCCGAGAGGACGCTCTCTACCGAAGCTTTCTTTTCTCTGATTTCCAGCACCCCTTCCTCATTGGCCACGGTTTCCATAAAATCACTCACCACGGGCAGGCGCCGTAGCCGATAGCCTAATGGCGGCCTGCAGGCCAGGAGGCTTTTAGTATAAGGATGTTGGGGATTGGAGAAAATATCCAGCACCCCTCCTTCCTCAACGATGCGGCCCTGGTACATGACCATGACCCGGTCGGCAATTTCAGCGATGACGCCCAGGTCGTGCGTAATGAATATAATGGAAGACTGCAATTCCTGTTTCAGCCCGTTCATCAGGTCCAGGATGGCCTTCTGCACAGTGACGTCCAGGGCGGTAGTAGGTTCATCTGCGATGAGAATACCCGGAGAACAAGACAGGGCCATGGCAATCATCACCCTTTGCTTCTGCCCCCCTGATAGCTGATGCGGGTAGGCCTCATACATACGGCCCGGTTCGGGCAGCTGGACTTTTTCAAAAAGGGCCATCACCTTTTCCCTGGCTATTCCTGCTTCTACTTTCTGGTGCAGCCGGATAGCTTCCGCAACCTGTTCGCCACAACGAAACACGGGATTGAGCGATGACATGGGCTCCTGAAAAATCATCGAAATCTCATTGCCGCGGTAGTGCTGCATTTGTCGGCGTGGCACCTTAAGCAGGTCAACCCCCGGGCTCTGGCTTTCCGGATAGTATAACACCTGCCCCCCGACGATCTGCCCGCCAGGCCCCGGCACCAGGCGCATTATCGAAAGCGAGGTTACCGATTTGCCAGAACCGGACTCGCCCACAATACCCACGGTCTCCCCCCGGTGGATGGTGAAGCTAACGCCATCCACCGCTTTAACTTCTCCTTCGTCGGTGAAAAAAGAAGTTTGGAGGCCTTTTACCTCTAAAATTTTATCTTTACTCATGCTTTAATTCCTTTTGTCCGGAAAGGGCAAATTTAAGCAATTATGCGTTGGAAATACGGAGTCGCTGCCTATGACCTTACCGGCAACCCGGGCGAACCGGCGTTCCTCGGTACGTGGGCCCTGCCCGGCGGCTACTTCCACGATATATATGTACGCAACCACATCGCCTATTGTTCCCACGGCGGGAACGGCCTTTGGGTATATGACTTTTCCAACCTAAATGACATCCAGGCGCTGGGCAACCTGACGTCTTATCCAGAGCAGGGCTACAACCACGCCAGTTGGCTCAACGAAACGGGCGACCAGTTGGTATTCGCCGACGAAACCCATGGAACCAGCCTCAAACTGGCTGATGTTTCTGGCCTCACCGATATTAGTATCCTTGACCTCTTTCGTTCGGAACTGCTCGCACCTGCTTTTACCAACAGCATTCCCCACAATCCTTTCATCAGAGATCAGTATGCAGTTGTATGGCGTCGGCAGCCTCCAGATGGTTAAGCAGTAAAGCCTTTGAAGTAACTGGAACAAAATGCCGCGAAACTTGCATATCAATGACAAAGGTCATTTTGAAGTTCTTCATAAATTGTTTTATTTGCTGCCACAGAATTATCAATAAGCAGATAAGGGATCAGATTGGAAATATTTTGGTTCATTGGATTTTTGCTTGGAAATAATTTTTATTTTAAATAGGCAAATTGATTTTCAAAAAAAATATTTGCTCTATCTTTACGGAGCTTAAAAAAAGCACCTCCGGCCACTATTACTCAGTACCTGTATTTTTCACAAGATCAATATCTTACGCCTGTTTTTCAAACTATTTTCAGTATGTGCACCACATGCTGAGGCTCAAGTAGTATGTCTCTTTTGGAGAATGTCAGAAACAAACTAAAATCTAAACACTAGTTCTTATGAAAAATTTCCCACGCTCAATCGTAGCACTTATGGCAATGCTATTGCTGGCCGGCCAGATATCGGCACAAGGCACTGTCAAAGGTACGGCGACAGATGACAATGGCGAGGCCCTGATCGGCGCCACTGTCCTGCTGGTAGGCACCAGCAGAGGTACGGCAACCGATTTTAACGGCAACTACGTTCTCGAAAACGTTCCGGCGGGAGAGCAGCAACTGATGGCTTCCTACACAGGATACGCCAACCTCACCCAAACCGTGATGGTGGCAGATGGCAAGGAAGTTACGCTCAATTTCCAACTGGGAGAAGACATTGAAGTATTGGAAGAAGTAGTTGTTATTGGTTATGGTACGGTAAAAAAAGACGACGCCACCGGCGCTGTAAATGCAGTCAGTGACGAAAGCTTTAACCGGGGGGCTATTATTTCCCCGGACCAGCTGATCACCGGAAAGATAGCCGGCGTTCAGATCACTGCCAACAGCGGTGAGCCTGGCGGGCAATCCTCTATTCGTATCAGAGGCGGGACTTCGGTCAACGCCAACAACGAACCATTGTACGTCATTGACGGTGTCCCGATTGACAATGCCGGCATTAATCCTGGCGGCTTCCAGGCAGGCCGCAACCCCCTCAACTTCCTTAACCCGGAAGACATTGAAACTTTCACCGTGCTCAAAGATGCTTCCGCAACTGCCATCTATGGTTCACGGGGCGCCAACGGGGTGATCATGATCACAACCAAAAGAGGAAAAGCCGGAGACCGCCCCCGGATCAGCTATAATGCCTGGGCTTCCGTGGCCGAAGCGGTCAACACCGTAGAGGTGCTGAATGCCGACCAATTCCGTTCCCTGGTCACTTCGGCTCAACCCGAGAACCTCAAGCTTCTCCAGAACGCTGATACGGACTGGCAGAATGAAGTCCTGCAATCCGCCTTTGGCCAAAACCACAACCTCAGCCTGACGGGCGGTGGGGAGAGCTTTGGCTACCGGGCATCCATCGGTTATTTGAACCAGGATGGTATTCTTCGCACATCCAATACAGAGCGGACCAACTTCTCTCTGAATTACAACCACAATATGCTGGACAACAGCCTTAAGGTCAACTTTAACCTCAAAGGCGCCTTCACCAAGGACCGCATCAGCCCTAATGGCGTCATCGGCGCCGGAGTGGCTTACAACCCTACCTTGCCAATACTGGACCCCGGCAGTATTTTTGGAGGCTACTACGAATATCCCATATCGGTACTGAATGCAGGAACCAACCCGGTAGCGGAACTGGAACAGACCCTCGATCAGAACGAAGGGGTCCGCGGCCTGGGCAATATGGAAATAAACTACGAGCTGCCCTTTATTAAAGGCCTGAGCGCCAAAGTGAACGTAGGCTTTGACATCAATAAAGGAGAGCGCAGCCGCTTTCTGCCTTCCACCATTCGTTTCCAGCTCAATAGCGCCAATCCAGGTGAAGTTCGGGCGGAGAACTATACCCGGATCAGCTCTCTGCTGGAAACTTACCTGACTTACGATAAGCCCCTCGAATCCATTAACAGTAGATTGAACTTCCTGGCGGGTTACTCTTACCAGGACTTTAATAATTCTTTCCCATCTTATGTGGCCAATGGTTTGCCGAATGACTTTTTCGGCGTCAACAACCCCTCGGGTGCTGAAGAATTGCAAGTAAGGAATTCGGTTATTGAAAACCGCCTTATTTCCTTCTTCGGACGCGTCAACTTCGATGTGTCCAACAAATACCTCTTCACGGCAACGCTCCGCCGGGACGGTTCCTCCCGTTTCGGCCCGAACAATCGCTGGGGTATCTTCCCTTCCGCCGCCCTGGGATGGAAGATTTCGGAAGAGCCCTTTATGGAAGGCGCCCTGGATGTCTTGAGCGGCCTCAAACTGCGCCTCGGCTGGGGCATCACCGGCAACCAGGAAATTGGGGATTACAATTACCTCGCCCGGTATCTTCCGGGAGACGCTTTGGCTCAATACCAATTCGGAAACGATTTCGTTACTACGCTCCGCCCTACGGCCTTCGACCCCAACCTGAAGTGGGAAGAAACCCAAACCCTGAACGCCGGGATTGATTTTGACTTTTTAAGCGGCCGCTTCGGCGGTTCTATTGATGTTTATCAGAAGACTACCGATGACCTGCTGTTTACCGTCAATGTACCGGCCGGCACCAACCTGGCCAACCGGGTGCTGACCAATATCGGCTCTCTGGAAAACCGGGGCGTCGAACTGGCGCTGAACGGCTATGTGGTCGACACCCGGAGCTTCCAGTGGAACCTCGGCTTTAACGTGGCGTACAACCAGAATGAGATCACCAAGACCATTGGCGATGAAGACGAAACCTTTCTTGGAATCCAGTATGGAGGTATTTCCGGCGGTACGGGTACGACCATTCAAGTGCTTCGAAAAGGAGAATCCGTAAGTTCCTTCTTCGTTTATGAACACATCCTGGATGCCAACGGCTTGCCCCGGTCCGACCAGGTCGACTACAATGAAGACGGCGCTACCAACCTGCTGGATATTTACATCGACCAAAATGGCGACGGCGCCATCAACGAAAGTGACCGGGTGGTTTACGAGTCAGCCCTGCCCAACCTCACTTACGGTTTGACCTCCAGGATGAATTACAAAAATTTCGACCTGAACTTCACCCTGCGCGCCAGCACCGGCAACTTTGTCTACAACAACGTACTGTCCGGGAACAGTGCCCGCCAGAATGTGACCAACCAATCCTCGCCTCCAAGCAACCTTTTGGTGCGGGGCTTACTGGTCGATTTCGAAGAACCTCAGTACCTGTCAGATTATTATGTAGAAGATGCCTCCTTCCTGCGGATGGATAACATCACCCTGGGATACAATTTCCCGCTGGCCGGCAAGGGCCTTTCCCTGCGCCTGTACGTCACGGCTCAGAATCTTTTCGTCCTGACCGAATACACCGGGCTGGACCCCGAGATCGGCAACCGCGCCGGTTCAGGGCTTCCCGAACTGGGAATCGACCGGGATATTTTCCCGAGAGCGCGCACCATTATTTTTGGTGGAAACCTGGAATTTTAATTGGAATAATTAGTAAACTTTAATTGATAACAACCATGAAAAAATATTCGAAGATTTTATTAATGCTCATCGGTACAGTCCTTTCTGCCTGCACCGACCTGGAACTCAGCCCACAGAGTGAGGCCGTTCCGGATGTCGTGTTCCAAGACCCTGACTCCTACCGGCAGTTCCTGGCAAAAATATACGCCGGGCTGGCGACCACCGGGCAACAAGGCCCGGCCGGCAGCGCCGATATACAGGGTATTGACGAAGGGGTGTCTTCTTATACCCGTATGCTATTCTACGCAGAAGAGCTTCCGACGGAAACGGCTCATGTCGGTTGGAATGACCAGACCATCAAGAGTTTTGCCTTCCACACCTGGAATTCCGACGACCCCTTCATTACCGGCCTTTATTACCGGTTATTCTATCAGGTAACCATCGCCAATGAATTCCTGAGAGAATCGACCGAAGGCAAACTCGATAGCCGGGGTTTCAATGGTGAAGTTAAGGCAGAAGTTGCATCCTATCGGAATGAAGCCCGCTTTGTTCGTGCACTTGCCTATTGGCACGCCCTGAACCTGTTTCGCAACATCCCTTTCTTTACCGAGGAGGATGCGCTGGGCGCCGAAGCTCCGGCTCAGGGTACTCCCCTGGAGGTGTTCAACTTCATTGAATCTGAACTGCTGGCCATTGAAAATGCCCTTCCCGGCCCCGGGGAAAATGAGTACGCTCGGGCAGACCGGGCCGCCGCCTGGGCCCTGCTGGCTAAGTTGTACCTGAATGCCGAAGTTTACATCGGACAAAACCGATATTCCGATTGCCTTAACTATTGCAGCAAGATCATCGATTCGGGCGTATACTCCCTCAACCCGGTGTTTCAGAACAATTTTAACGCCGACAACCATACCTCTCCTGAGTTCATCTTCCCGGTTGCTTTTGACGGCACCCGGACGCAGGGTTACGGTGGAACGACCTTCCTGACTCACGCCGTCGTCGGAGGGGATATGAGCAACGATGACTACGGGATTGACAATGGCTGGGGTGGCGTCCGGACAACCCGCCAATTCGTGGAGTTATTCCCGGATGTGACAGGTGATATCGACTCGCGGGCTATCTTTTTCACGCAAGGCCAAAATATTGACGTTACAGTCGAGAATGTCGGAGACTTTACCAACGGCTACCCTATGCCCAAATTCACCAACATTACTTCCGATGGCGACCCGGGCAGCAACCTCGGTTTCCCGGACACCGACTTCCCCATGTTCCGCCTGGCGGACATTTACCTCATGTACGCTGAATGTGTTGTCAGAGGTGGAGGAGGCGACATGGGCACTGCGGTTGATTACGTCAACCTGGTACGGGAGAGAGCCTACCGCGGGCCAGCCGGCGATATCACGGAAGCTGAACTGACGCTGGACTTCCTCCTGGACGAGCGCGGCCGGGAGCTGGCCTACGAATGCCATCGCCGGACAGACCGCATTCGTTTCGGCCAATTTACGGTGGCGGGCCTGTGGCAATTGAAAGGTGAAACAGACGAAGGGGCGCCAACCCCCGAGTGGCGAAACATCTACCCCATTCCCTCTGCTGAAATCATTGCCAACCCGAAACTGGATCAGAACCCGAACTATTAAATGGCTCCGGCAATGAGCGGCAATACCGCTCATTGCTGTTCTTTTTTTAAATCTTTGAAAAGAAAAAATAATGAAAACGATAAAATTTTTGTCACTCTTGCTGGGTATGGTGCTCATCGCATTCGCCTGCTCTAAAGACAAGCTGGATGCAGATGCACTAACGGATCTGCCTCCCGGCATTCTGAGCATAAGCCCAGCCAACAACAGCAAAGTTGTCGTCGGCAATTTTGATGTAAAAGTACTTCTTGCCGATGGGGTCAATTCACCCCTTGCATCTGCAACGGTCACTCTTAGTGATGAATTCGGAAATATGCTGGGAACCAAGACCAGTAGTTTATCCGGCACCCGGGATTCTATCGTCCTCGAAGGCAGTGAGTTCAATGCCGAATTACTGGGCCCCGGAGGCTATCAAATAGACATTCTCGCCACGGACGTTAGTGGCAACGAAGTCAGCCGGAAAACGGCCTTTGAGATCTCCTTACTACCGTTCGCCGCCAATCAAAACGCCATGTATATTGCCGGTGGATTTAACGGCTGGGGCGCGGATGAGATGGCTCTGGTGGCCGATTATACCTGGGAAATTACGGGGATTGATATTCAGGGAGGTGAGTTCAAGTTAAAAAACACCCCGGACTGGACAGACGTGGACTGGGGCGATGGCAACTGCGATGGCATCATGGAAATCACCACCGGCGGCGGGCCCAACACGCCGAGTGGCTGCGCTCCCAGTGGTTTAGTCAAATTCCGCTTTAACGACCAAACGCTGGCTTATACCATCCTGCCAGCCGTCGAATTTGAAACTTCGCTGAGCGGCCTGTATCTGCTGGGCTCCTTCAATAATTTCGAAGGCAGCCAGTACAAATTCAACCTGGTGGCAGACAACACCTGGGAGCTACCGGAAGTGGAGCTCAAACCGGGAGATAAATTCAAATTTGCCGAGGGGCCTAACTTCATGGGCCGCAACTGGGGCGATAACGAAGGAGACGGCATAGCCGAAGAATTCGGTTCGAATATTATGTTCATGGAGCAAGGCGCTTTCTACTCCGTCACTTTCAACGAGAAGACCCTGGAGTACACCCTTACCTTCCAGCGTTTCCCTTCTATCGGTATCATCGGCTCCGCCACGCCTAATGGCTGGGATGGCCCCGACCACAATATGGAAGACAACGGCGACGGCACCTTCAGCCTGGTGATCGAACTGGTGGACGGCGAAGCCAAATTCCGCGCCAATGATGAATGGACCGTAAACTGGGGCGGCTCCGACTGGCCCTCGGGCATTGCTACCCAGGACGGGCCCAACATCCCGGTAGTAGCCGGCCGCTACGAGGTTACCTTCAATCCGGGATCGGGGGAATATAGCTTTGTAGAGGACGCCGGCTTTGAGTCCATCGGCCTCATCGGCGACGCTACGCCTGGCGGCTGGGATAATGATACCGACATGAAGGATAACGGCGACGGCACCTACAGCCTGCTGATCGGCCTGCTGGACGGCAATGTCAAGTTCCGCGCCGATAATGATTGGCCGGTCAACTGGGGCTCCCTGGATTTCCCGAGCGGAACCGGCGTCCAGGACGGTGACAACATCCCCGTTACTTTCGGCCTGTATTTGGTTACCTTTAACAGCAACACCGGGGAATACAACTTCGCTCCGGCTTCGGTGGGCATCATCGGCAGCGCCACGCCCGGCGGCTGGGATAATGATACAGATATGACGCCGGATTCCGTAGACCCGAACGTCGTTAAAGTAACCCTCGGCCTCACCGACGGCGAGGCAAAATTCCGCCTGAACAACGACTGGCCCGTCAACTGGGGCGCCGCGGATTTCCCCTCTGGCACGGGTACTCAGGACGGCCCGAACATTCCGGTTACTGCCGGGAATTATGATATTTCTTTCAATGTACTGACGGGTGAGTACAGCTTTGAATAAGCCGATCCGGTGATAAAAGCAAAGCGGCATTCCGGGAAAACCCGGAATGCCGCTTTGCTTTTCACAAAACCTTTGAGGTTTTCAAAACCTCAAAGGTTTCAATTCAATGAATGGTTCTCATTCTATCCCAAACTGCGCCTTCGTTGGCCGGGTCAATAAATTGATCACCTTGGTGATCACCCCTGCCGTATTGGTCTTGCTAATGCCGGCCCAGGTCATCGTATCCTGTTCTTTATTGACTCCCTGAATCTCCCATTGGCCGTCTTCTGCATCGACAATATTATCCAGGTAAAGCATAACTTTATTGTCTTCATCCTGCAGTCTCCAGGAGCCATAGCCTGTTTTTTCCTCCCAGCTTCCCGATTCGAAGGTGCCATCAGCAAAAAACCGGAACCATCGCCCCTTATTGGAAGCTCTGGCTGCGGCATCATCGATGACATAGTATTCGAATATCCAGTAATCTGTAGTTAGGATGGGAACCATAGGGTGTTCGCCGAGCGCAAGAGGCGGAAGGAAAGAGCCGGAACCGTCCTTGCGGGGCGCGTCCGCTACCGTGCTGGCAGCCGTTCCTGCTAATTCCGAAGGGTTGGCAGCCTGCTGTGCGTTATCATCGCCGGTACAGGACCACAGGCTCAATAAGAAAATTCCAAAAAGAAGCTGTTTCATGGTAATATAATTTGTAATGAATCGAAAAACCCGGGACGCTGCGCTGGCAGTTCCCGGGTTGCGGTTGATCTTGGCACTAGTGCTTCACTTCAATGCTACCACTCGCCGGCAGCGCTTTTTCTTCCCCGTAGACCTTAATGGTTAGAGCCTTATTGCTATGATTTTCAATAATCGCCTTTTGCTGGTCTACTTTCACTTCCAGATAACTACCCCGGAAGCGGATTTTGAAAGCGTAAGACTTCCATTTACGGGGGATGAAGGGGCTAAACTGGACCCTATCGCCCTCAACACGCATACCTCCGAAACCTTTCACAAAGGCCATCCAGGTGCCCGCCATACTGGTAGTGTGGCAACCGTCTTCGGTATCGTTGTTGTAGTCATCCAGGTCGAGGCGGGCCGTGCGCAGGTACATCTCGTATGCCTTCTCTTCTTTGCCTAGCTTAGCCGCCAGAATGACATGGACGCAAGGAGAAAGCGAAGATTCATGGACCGTACGCGGTTCGTAAAAGTCGAAGTTGCGGCGGATGGTATCTTCATCAAAATCACTTTCGAATAAATAAATCCCCTGCAACACATCGGCCTGCTTGATGAAAACAGAGCGCAGGATGCGGTCCCACGACCAATTTTGATTGAGGGGGCGGTCGCTCTTGGCCAGGTCGGCCGTCGTGAGCAGCTCTTTATCCAGGAAACCATCGTGCTGAACGAAAATATCCAGTTCTGCGTCATAGGGCAGGTAGAAGTTCTCGACGATCTCCTGCCAGTTTTTGGTTTCGGTATGCTTGTAGAATTTGATCCGCTCTTCCAGTTCCTCGTACTTTTGAGGAGCGTTCGCCTCAACGTATTCGAGGGCTTCCATGGTGTATTGCAGGCACCAGCGGGCGATGTAATTGGTGTACCAATTGTTGTTGATGTTGTTCTCGTATTCATTCGGCCCGGTTACTCCGTGCATCATATACATTCCCCTGCGCTTTGAAAAGTGGACGCGCTGCGCCCAGAAACGGGCAATACCGATGAGCACCTCCAGTCCATGGTCAACCAGATACTCTTTTTCGCCGGTATAGCGAATGTAGTCGAAAATGGCGAAAGCGATCGCACCATTGCGGTGAATCTCTTCAAAAGTGATTTCCCATTCATTGTGGCATTCCTCTCCATTCATTGTAACCATAGGATAGAGAGCGGCGCCATCTTTGAATCCCAGTTTTTCAGCGTTCTCAATGGCCTTTTGCAGGTGGCGGTACCGGTAAACGAGCAGGTTGCGGCTGACGTGCTGGTCGGCAGTTGCCAGATAAAAGGGCAAACAGTAGGCTTCAGTGTCCCAATAGGTGCTGCCTCCGTATTTCTCACCGGTAAAGCCCTTGGGCCCGATGTTTAGGCGTTCATCTTCTCCGGTATAGGTCTGGTACAGTTGGAAGATATTAAAGCGAATGCCCTGCTGGGCGGCTACGTCTCCCTCTATACGAATATCGGCTTCTTCCCACTTTCTTTTCCAGGCTTCGGCCTGCTCTTCTATCAGTTGGCCAAAGCCCTTGTCAAAAGCTCGGTTGACAGCTGCTTTGCACTGTTCCATGAGGGCCTCCTTTTCGTAATTGAGCGAAGAAACGTTGGCGGCATATTTATACACAACGATTTCCTGGCCCTCTTCGCAAGGCATATCTACCGTACAGCCAATGTATTTTTCTTTTTGAAGGCGGAAGGAGTTAAAATCGGCCTCTTCACCCTCCTGGAAAATAGAGAATTTCATACCCGTGCAGACCTGAAATTCCGTCTTCTTGGTTTCGGCCAGCACATATCCCGAGCGGCGCTTCACTTTTTTATGGACTTCCACCCAGAATTTTTCATCGTAATTCGAGTCTTCGTTAACAACATCGACATCGACATAGGGAGTGATACTCAAGGTGCCGGAAAAATCAAGGGGGGTAATGGCGTAACGAATGGCGCCTATCTCATCGTCAACAATGCTGCAAAAGCGACGGGCGTGCACCTTAACCTTTTTTCCACTGACCATCGTCGCGGTGAAACTGCGGTCGAGGTACCCTTCCTGCATATTGAGCTCCCGCCGGAATTCATTTACTTTACATTTAGCCAGGTCGAGCGCCTCACCGTCAAATTCTACTTTGATACCGATCCAGTTAGCTGCGTTGAGGACCTTGGCGAAATATTCCGGATATCCATTCTTCCACCAACCGACCCTCGTTTTATCAGGATAATAAATACCTGCAACGTAATTGCCCGGGAGAGTCTCTCCTGAAAAATCTTCTTCGAAGTTGGCCCGCTGCCCGAACCGGCCATTACCTATGCTGAACACACTCTCCGAAATGCGGTTGTGATCTCCATGGAATCCTTCCTCAATGATACTCCATTCGTCATGCTTGAGGTACTCTTTCATATCTTGTGTCGTGGTTAAAGGTTTTGAAATGGTAAAACAAAAAACTAAGTCGATTTTATTTTAATGCCATCCAGAATATCCTGCAGGCTGACGCCAATGAAATTGGGCAACACATACTGCGCATGCCCCAGGTTTTCCTCACTGCCAATCCCCACTGCGATGAAACCTCCGGCCAGGGCGGCGTCGACGCCTTTGGGGGCATCCTCAAAAACGATACACTCCCGGGGGCTCAGGCCCATCTCCTCCGCTCCCATTTCAAAGACCTGCGGGTCCGGTTTACTTCTGCTGACCTTCGTACCGTCGATAATGGCTTCGAAGCGGTGCGACAGGCCCACCTGCTCCAGGATCGTTCCCGCATTCTTGCTGCTGGATCCCACCGCCATCCGGATACCTTTCTGCTCCAGGTGGCCGAGAAATGGGACGACCCCTTCCAGTATCTCACTGGAATCCATTTTCAGAATATACTCCCGATACCAATTGTTCTTCCGGGTAGCCAGCTCTTCTTTTTCCTCCTCTGTTTTCTCAATGCCTCCCCACTGAAGGATCAGGTTGAGGGATTCGATGCGGCTCACGCCTTTGAGCTTTTCGTTCTCTTCCTCTGAAAAATCAAATCCCAGGCTGTTGGCCAGGCGGCGCCAGGCAATAAAGTGATATTTTGCTGTGTCCACAATAACGCCATCGAGGTCAAAAATACAAGCTTTTATCATTGGGAGTCTCATTTTAAATATTCAAGATGGATCGGCGGCGCCTGCCGCTTTACAGTTTGGGGAAATGGGCATAGTAGTTGGGCTTACCCCTTATCAGCCGGAAAACAGGGAACAAAGATAAGACAAGATCAACGGGATTTACAAGATTTACCCGGTTGAATATAACGGCTGTACAGGTGAGTTCATCAAAATTGAGGCGCAATTTACATTAACAAAATACTAATACGCTTTTGTCCTGCGTTAAAGTAAGAATTTCCTCCCCGGTTAAACCTTTTTCCTGTATAGAAGTCCAACCTGAGTATCTGATACAGGAGCCAAAGGACGACTTTGCGCTCCCTTATATCTCGAGTATTTATTCCTTACATCCTAAAAACCTGTTAGCTATGGATAGAAGAGCTACCATTGCCACGCTGCTGGGGAAAAGGCCCGTGGCTACAGCCGCGCCATGGGTGGCCTCGGGCCTGGAACCCTACAGTGGCCCGTGGGGATATGAACAAGCGGCCCATCTGCTTCGGCGAGCGATGTTCGGCCCTACCTACGATCAGATTAAGGCCGCAACCAGCCAGGGGCTGGGGCCTACCATCGGGCAACTGTTTAACTCCCTGCCGCTACCAGAGCCTCCACTCAACTATTTCTTCCAGGATGACCCCCTCGTACCGGTAGGCCAAACCTGGGTGGATGCGCCCTACTACAATAATGTCAATGTCCGGGGATACCGAAGGCAAAGCCTTCGCGCCTGGACGATGGAGTTGCTCCTCAACGAAGGGGTTTCCATTCGGGAAAAGCTCACCCTCTTCTGGCACAACCATTTTGCTGTTAGCGACGTCAACGACGCCCATTTTCTGTATAAACACATTAGCCTGCTGCGCAAGTATGCCTGGGGAAGTTTCCGGGAGTTGGTGAAAGAAGTAACGATCGACCCCACTATGTTGCGCTTTCTCAACGGCAACCAGAATACAAAGAACGCGCCGAATGAGAACTTCGCCCGTGAACTGCTGGAACTCTTCACCGTTGGAAAAGGGCCTCTGGCAGATTCCGGCGATTATACCAACTATACCGAAGATGATATCCGGGAGATCGCCAGAGTACTTACCGGCTGGCGGGACGTGGGTTTCTTTTCCACCAACCCTGATGTTCCGGCGGGCGCCATATTCCGGCCCTTTCAACACGACACCGGCCCGAAGCAGCTTTCTCACCGCTTCAACAATACCATCATTGAAGATATGGGAGAGCAGGAATACGCCCACCTGATCGATGTCATCTTCCAACAGGATGAAGTGGCTCGTTTCATTTGTCGCAAGCTCTACCGCTGGTTTATCTACTACGTCATCGACGACAGTGCTGAAGAAAACGTCATTCAACCGATGGCGCAACTGTTAATTGACAACAATTATGAAGTCCGGCCAGCCCTGGAAGCCCTGTTGGGCAGCGCCCATTTCTTCGACATGCTCAATGTAGGGCCCATGATCAAAAATCCATTGGATTTTATCATGTCGGCCATCAAACCCTTCCAGGTGGCTTTCCCTGCTGGACTGGCAGCTCGCTATAATGGCTATCTTCGCCTGTTCGCCAGCAGTGTTTTACAACAGATGGAGTATTTCAATGCACCGCAGGTGGCAGGCTGGAAAGCCTATTACCAGGAGCCAGGGTATTACCGCACCTGGATCAACGCCACTACCCTTCCCATCCGAATGCTGGTGACCGACACCATTGCCGTCAACGGGTTCCCGGCAGGCGACTTCCGCATCCGGATCGATCCGCTGTCTTTCGTTGAAACCATTGACAACCCGAACGACCCCAACGCCCTCATCGATGAGTTTGTGCGCATCCTTTTTCCACAACCCATCACCGATGATCAGAAAGCCGCCCTCAGGGAGGTTCTGATCCCCGGCCTTCCGGATTTTGAATGGACGGTGGAGTATAACCTCTATCTGGCCAATCCCGATGATGATGAACTGGCGGAAGCGGTAGCCACCAAACTGCGACAGTTGATCCAGGCGATGCTCAGCATGCCGGAGTTTTACCTGAGTTGACGGGCGGAGAGGGAGTGAGTGAGGGAGTGAATGAATGAATGCCACTTTGCCCGGGTACGAGCTTGTCCAAATTTAACATCTAAAGAACGTTCAACCTTTTCCAATATGAAAAGAAGAAAATTTCTGAAAGCTGCCGGAACGGCCATGAGCCTTCCCATCCTGCTGAACGGCTTCCGCCTTTCTGCCATGCCCCGCCGATCCCTGTTCAACGCCATGAACGCAGACAATGACCGCGTGCTGGTTATCATTCAGCTCAACGGTGGTAATGACGGGCTGAACATGCTCATCCCGCTCGACCAGTACGACAACCTGGCCAACGCCCGCCTCAATATCATCATTCCGGAAGTTGAAATCCTGAACATGACTGATACGCTGGGCTTTCACCCACAAATGAGCAGTATGCTCGACCTGTACAACAACGCCAAACTCAACATCATTCAGAGTGTAGGCTATCCCGAACAGAACCGGTCGCACTTTCGCTCGACCGATATCTGGGCCAGCGGCTCGCCGGCTGAGGAAAGCTGGACGACGGGTTGGCTGGGGAGGTATTTCGAAAGCGGCCACGGAGAATTCCCGGAGGGTTATCCCAATGAGGAATACCCGCATCCATTTGCCGTCACAATGGGCAGCATCGTCTCGGAGACCTGCCAGGGAACGGCAGCCAACTTCAGCATGACCCTCAACGACCCCTTCTCGTTGGCGCCCCTGACCCAGGGCGCGCCGGGCGACGTGCCGGACACCCCTTACGGTGAGGAGCTCGAGTTCCTGCGAACCACCATCGCTCAGTCGAACGCCTACGCGGAAAGCATCACCGATGCTGCCGATAGTGGAGCCAATATGGTGGACTACCCCGAAGGCAACCGCCTGGGTGAGCAGTTAAAAAATGTGGCTTTGCTGATCTCGGGTGGCCTGCAAACAAAAGTTTACGTAGTTAGCATCGGCGGGTTTGACACCCATGCCAACCAGGTTGAGGCCGGCAAACCCCTGGTAGGAGAACACTCCACCCTGCTTCAGAACCTGTCGGAAGCCATCGCCGCCTTCCAGGCCGACCTGCAGGCGCAAAGCCTGGAGCAACGGGTTGTGGGCATGACCTTCTCCGAATTCGGCCGGCAGATCCGCTCGAATGACAGCTACGGGACCGATCACGGCTCGGCGGCGCCTCTGATGGTTTTCGGCCCCTGTGTCAATCCCGGCGTACTCGGCGACAACCCCGAGATACCGGGCCAGGTAGACGCTCAAGAGGGGGTGCCCATGCAGTTTGACTTCCGGGATGTTTACGGCTCGGTGTTGATGGATTGGTTTGAAGTGCAGGAAGAGGAGGTGCGCAATCTGCTACATCCCGATTTTCAGTATTTGCCGGTCTTACAACCCTGTAGTGCCGTCAATGCCGAAGAGGCCCTGAATTTCGAGCAGGAGATCGAGGCGAGCTGCTTCCCCAACCCGTTCCGGGACTGGGCTACCATCCGCTTCCGCAGCGAAGGGGAACAGGTAAGGCTCAGCATTTTCAACAGCCTGGGCAATGAAATCCGGGTGTTAGCCAACCGCCGCCTGCCCGCGGGGCAACACGAAGTAAAATTTGACGCCCATGGCCTGCCGGCGGGCAATTATTACTTCCGGCTGCAGTTGGACGGGCGGCAGAAGACGAAGCGGATGTTGAAAGTCTGACATTTGGCCGGAAGGATGCTATGGATGGTTAGCCGTAGGCTCCATTATGTAGAGGCTGTCTCATAAGTAATAGTACACTGATCTTTTAGGATTCATTAGGATAATCCAGGATTGAAAGAAGACGCTCGTTCAAATCTTATTGAATCCTAAAAGATCTTAACAGATCAGTGTACTTTCCTATACCAGGCTTATGAGACCCTACTTCAACACCCCCAACTCCTTCCCCACCTTCGTAAAAGCGGCAATCGCTTTGTCCAAATGCGCCCGCTCGTGGCCGGCGCTGATCTGGGTGCGGATGCGGGCTTTGCCTTTGGGCACCACCGGAAAGAAAAAGCCGATGACGTAAATGCCTTCATCCAGCAAGCGGTTAGCGACTTGCTGAGATAGTTTGGCGTCGTAGAGCATAATGGGCACGATGGGCGTTTCTCCCGGCAAAATATCGAAGCCGGCAGCGGTCATCTTCTCGCGAAAGTATTGGGTATTCTCCTCCAGTTTGTCTCTCAGGCCCGTGCTTTGGCTCAACAGGCCGATCACCTTGATAGAGGCCCCAGCGATAGCTGGCGCCAGCGTGTTGGAAAACAGGTAGGGCCGCGAGCGTTGCCTCAGCATATCGACAATCTCTTTTTTCGAAGCGGTAAATCCACCAGAAGCGCCCCCCATGGCCTTTCCGAAAGTGCCGGTGATGATATCCACCCGGCCCATCACGTTGTGGAACTCGTGGGTACCCCGCCCTGTCTTGCCAATGAAGCCGGTAGCATGACAGTCGTCCACCATGACCATGGCGTCATATTTTTCAGCCAGATCGCAAATCTTATCCAGGCGGGCAATATCGCCGTCCATGGAGAAGACACCATCGGTGGCAATCATCCGGCGGCGGGCGCTTTGAGCCTCCTTGAGCTGTTCTTCCAGGTCCGCCATATCGCTGTGCTTGTAGCGGAAGCGCTGGGCCTTACAAAGACGTACGCCGTCGATGATGGAAGCGTGGTTGAGTTCATCGGAGATGATGGCGTCTTCTGCGCCCAGCAACGGCTCGAATAAGCCCCCGTTGGCGTCGAAGGCCGCGGCGTAGAGGATGGCGTCTTCCATGCCCAGGAAACCGGCGATCTTTTCTTCCAGTTCTTTGTGGATATCCTGCGTACCACAGATAAAACGAACCGAAGACATACCGAACCCGTGGGTATCGATAGCTTCTTTGGCCGCCTTGATCACTTCCGGGTGGGAGGACAAGCCCAGGTAGTTGTTGGCGCAAAAGTTGAGTACTTCGCCGGTGCTCCGGGTTTTTATGGATGCCGATTGAGGAGTGGTAATGATGCGTTCTTCTTTAAACAGGCCCGCTTCGCGAATCTCCTGCAGTTCTTTTTCGAGTGCTGGTTCTACGTTGGTGTACATCTTTTATGCTTAGTTTTATTTTTTCAAAAAAATGGTTTGTCCTTTTTCCGCCGACTGTTTGGCAGCTTCCAGGATTTCCATGACGATCATGTTGTTTTCCAGTGAGGACAAGTCATAATCCGGAACAACTACTTCGCCGTTTACGGCCGCGGCCAGGAAGGCAAACGGGTCGAAGTACCCCCCTTCCAATGAAGCCGCCTGCTGGTTGAACGGCCCTTCCTTTTCCTCCAGCAGGATGTCCATGTTTTCCCGGTCCCGGTTGATGATATACCCGGTGGCGCCATATATTTCGATATCCTTGCGATTGTAAGGCCAGTTCCAGGAAGCTTGTACGATAGCCTGCGTTTTAGGATAGGCCAGAATAAGAGTCGCCTCGTCTTCTACCTTCGGATAAACATCCGGTTTAAACTGTTGAGTGACACAAGTAACGGAAACCGGACGTTGGCCATTCATCAGCCAGGTAACCAGGTTGGCGCCGTAGCAGCCGAAATCGGTGAGGGCTCCTCCCCCATTGAGTTTCGGGTCGGTGAGCCATTCCAGGAATTCTTCGTTGACGCCAATTTCCTTCGGCCCGGGGTGGCCGTCGTGCACGACGATTTTCCGCAGCGGCCCTATTTTTCCCTCGTCAACCATCGCTTTGGCCGCGTGATTACTGCCGTACCAGGTCGTCTCGTAGTTTGTGAGCAGCAGAATACCGTGTTCTTCAGCCAAAGCAGCCATCCGCCGGGCATGTTCCAGGCTGACGGCCAGCGGCTTTTCCACCATTACGTGAATGCCTTTCGGAGCGCATTGCTCTACTACTTCCAGATGGCCATATATGGTATTGAACGCCGTAACTGCTTCGGGCTGAACAGCTTCGAGCATTTCGCCAATGGAATTAAATACAATATCCATGCTGAAACCATGCTGTTGAGCATAACGCAACGCCAGTTCCCGGTTGGGTTCCACGATGCCTACGACCTGGATGTCTCCCCGGGGCTCCCGGCCCAGTATCCAGTGTACGTGAGTGTGCACCAGGCCGACTATTCCAACCCGGAGTGGCCGGGCGGAGATACTCTCCGGCTGTGCAGACAACAGGGTTGTAAAAAATAAAAAAACCAATAGGCAATAACCGTGCTTCATGAATTAAGATATGGTGGCCTGATAATACTCCCGCAAATGTTCCAGCATATCTGCCGCAATTTCCGGAAGGCCGAACTCTGGTTTCCAGCCCCAGTCCTCCCGTGCGTAGCTATCGTCGATGCTCTCCGGCCAGGAAGCGGCGATCTGCTGTCGGAAATCCGGTTTATAAGTTACCTTGAAACCAGGCAGGTGTTTTTGAATTTCCCGGGCTATCTCGGCGGGAGTGAAATTGGTGCCCGCCAGGTTGTAGCTGGAGCGGATTTTCACGGTTTCGGCAGGCGCTTCCATCAATTCGAGCGTTGCCCGAATGGCGTCTGGCATATACATCATGGGGAGGCGGGAGTCCGGTTCCAGGAAGCATTGAAAGGTTTCTCCTTTGACGGCGCTATGAAAAATATCCACGGCGTAGTCGGTGGTTCCTCCTCCCGGTAAGGATTGATAGCCAATAATACCCGGGTAGCGGACGGAGCGGACATCCACGCCGTACTTTTGGTGAAAGTACTGGCACCAGTTCTCTCCCGCCACCTTGCTGATGCCATAGACCGTTTCCGGTTGCAGCACAGCGTACTGCGGCGTGTTCACTCTGGGTGTCCGCCCCCCAAAAACGGCGATGGAACTGGGAAAAAAGACGCGAAGGTTGAGATCCCGCGCCACTTCCAGGATATTGAAAAGGCCAGCCATGTTGATCTCCCAGGCCCATTTGGGGTTTTGCTCTCCCTTGGCGGAGAGGATAGCCGCCAGGTGGTAGATTTGGTTGACGTCATACTTTTTGATCAATTCCGCCAGCCTGTCTTTGTCCATCACATCCAATTCTTCGAAGAGGATGTTGTTGTTGCCGGCATGGCGGATATCTGTAGACAATACTGCAGAAGCGCCGTAACGCCGCCGCAGTTCTTCCGTGAGTACGGTGCCAATTTGGCCATTGGCGCCGGTTACGAGGATGGTTCCGGTTTCCATAATTTGGTCAGAGCTTATTTTTTCTTAAAACAAAAGGCAGAGGCTACAGTTTGCCGACACGGCCTGAGTTTCAGGCGAAATCCGGTACGGCCTCCAGATATTCATAAGATCGATTATCGTAATTTATTGCGCAGCAGTAACTTACAAGGCCATTGGTTACGAGCAGATACTGCACTTTCCATTCCATATTGTACCAGGCGGCTTGCTCAAACGCATCCTGAGTAATCGGCACCTGAGGGGCTTTACACTCTACCAGCAGAAAGGGGTTGACTTTTTTATCGTAGACCAACAGGTCGAAGCGCTTATTGCGTTTATTATAAGTGAACCCTCTTTCCAGGCTGATACGGTTGGGGTTGTACCGTTTTTCCTCCAAAAGATAGTGTATTACCAGTTGCCGTACAAGTTCTTCGGGTTGAAGGACCAGCCATTTTTTTCGGATAGGGTCAAAAATGTACCGCTTGTCATCCTCCCGCCTGGCTTTCAGGAGGCTTTTGAAATGCATCAGGCCCAATTCGATATTTATCGGATTCTTCATTCCCTATTGACAACACTTTGAGTGTGCAGTATCTGTCCGGTGGGGTTGGATACCTGCAGCAGCAAAATGCCTTTTGCCGGCAAGAGGATTTCCATGCCCTGTCCGCCGAATTTTGTTTTCAGTAGCAACTGCCCCTGCAGGTTATAAATGCGAATGATGCTGCCTGCCGCCCGTTGCAAGTCATTGGTAAACAGGCGGGACCGCCCGCTGCTGGGATTGGGATAGAACTGAAACCAGGAGTTACCGGTTTGCGGCGGCGCCGTGCCGGTCATTACCCACTCATCGAAAAGCTGTTGCAGGGAATCAATGGGTTCAACGCCCGTCGGTGTTTCCGCTACATTCAGTTCGAGGTAGGGCGCGTCCGGTTCGTCCTCTGGACGAAAAACCCGAAGGAAGGCCGAGGTGGAAGAAGTGCCAGCGGCGGTGCAACGGGAATCGGCCCCCACCATATTAGCGCCCTGCATGGCTGCCATCAACTTGAATGCCAGTGAGCCTTCGGTAGCCAGAAAACGAGCTTCCATAGAATCTAGCACCTCCGGCCCTTTGAGGATGTTACCCTGTATCGCGTAGTTGGGTCCGGTGATGTGCCCCTTCCAATCGTCGGCATTAATGCCCGTATGAGATGCTGTCCTTGGTTGGCCGTCCGGCCCGAAGTCGGCAATTCCATATTGTCGGTAAGATGGGTCAAAATTCTGAGAAAAGCACTCATCATTTTCCAGAAGCCAGTCGATGATCTCCTGAGGAGAAAGCCCCTCCTCCATGCGGGCCATGGCATTATCTAAATTGATGTGCGGATTTATGCAAATGAAAGCCTGAGCGTTAATCCCGCCCCGCCCGGGGATGATGCCGTTTAAAAGAATAACTCCCCCAATTGAGCCTGCGCCCTGCACACAGGAGGCGCCGGCGCTACCGACTTCCCCTGTCACAGGATCGACTGCTACTATGGAGAAGGTGTCTTGCGCCTGCATAAAAAGGACAGTGCCAAGTAAAAACCATAAAATAGGTAATTTTTTCATCACACTACTGATTTGTGCTGTGGCATTGAGGGAAGCGACACCATTTCTCTTTTACGGAATTGTCGGAAAAAGCGTCACTTCGGGCTTCATTTTCATTTGAATAGAATTGGTTGGCCGGTTGTTGTTCCTTCGGCCGATAGTTGCAGGAAGTACTGTCCTGTTGGTAAACCAGCCCGTTGCAGGCTGAAGGTATGTGCCCCGGCTGTGAAATTCCCGGTGAATAATGTTCGCAAGAGGGCGCCATTGACATCCAGCAGCTGAAGTTGAGCGCCAGACAAAGTTTCTGAGAATTCCAGTTGAACCGTCACTTCCTCAGTGGCGGGCGTTGGGTAGGCTCGGAAAACAGCTAATTGACGGAATTCCGCCAGGCCAGATAGGATGTCAATGTCGGTTGCATTGGTGTTCACCACCTGAAAAGTATCGCCTTCTTTTTTCCAGATTATGGTGGCGACCTCGAAGTTGTCATCGTATACAGCATCGATATCGACAATTCCCGCTTGTTCCCAATCTGAATAGCCGATGTTAAAAGAAAGGCCCACTTCCGTCCCGGCACTAATGCTGCCGCTTGCGATGAGTTGGCCGAAAGGTTCTCCGTTAAAAGATAGCCGCAGCATCTGTTTATGTTCCGCCGCATTACCCTGGCCGGCCTGGTAAGCTATGAAGTTGCGCTGAATGAGGTAAGCCCCCAGGTAGTACTCCCCTTCTGTTGCTTCAAAGAATTTGGCTTTAGCTTCTACCTCTACCGCATAATTGTCATCAATGCTGGCCCGCAGGCCGGCCTGCACGACAGGAGGTTGGGCGTTAATGGCCTGCACCAGTGTTTTGACGTTATTCCGGACGGTAGCGCCGTTACTGGAATTGGCATTTTGGTTCGCGTTGTTAACAAAGAAAGTAGGTTGCCCAAAGCCACCAAAGTTGTTGGTGATGGCAACAGCTGCCGGATTTAAGTAATCTCCACTGTAATGAGCGGCGACAAGCAGCGCATTCTCCGTATTATCTTCCAGTAGCCCTCTAAAAAGGGCCCATCCCCAACCGCCACAGAGAGGGCACCAACTGGCTGTCCGTTTAGTGATCAGTGGCTGGTTAGTCATAGGCGCCTCCACGCCTACCTGGGCTATTAGGGAGCTGAATGCAAGAATTGAAATAAAAAGAGGTATCAGTTTCTTCATAACGGGATTAATAAAGTTAATGAAATCATTGTCTGGTTCAATGGCCTTCACGCTTTTTGAAATTTCAAGGCCCAATAATTTCGGGTAGACGGTGAAAGTTTACATCTTTCGTCGACCCGGTGGCCAACTACCCAACAAATCCGCCCGGTGGCATCTTCAAGAATCCAAACCTTCTCCTTATTAAAACGGCTCACCTTCTGGTTGTTGAAAAAATCCTGCAATTTCTGGTGCTTTCCCTCCATACCCAGGGGTTGAAAAACATCGCCGGCTCTCCAGTGCCGGAGTGTCAGGGGAAACTCCAGGCTATCCGCATCCAGAAAAGTTTGCCAACTATCCTTAGGGAATGTGGTCGGCGGCCCCTCTTGATATGAAAGGTTCAGCCTTCCGCCCGGAACAGCCATATCCCTGGTTTCGGGAGTGAGGTGAAAGCTCGCTATCTCTTTCTTTTCGGTAGTTTTTTCCACCACGATCTCTTCCCTTTCAACCAGCAGGCGATAACCTGGAGACAGGAAAATAGCGCCGGTATTATTCAGGCTTTGGGAAAGTTGTTGCACCTGGCTGGAGTTGAACCCGTACGGATGCAGGAATTCAAAAAGCACAGTAGGGAGAACGGAGTCGAATGTTTCCAGTTCTTCGATACTCAGGCGGAAAGGGTCTCCGTAGGACAGGATGGCTTCCTGGGCAATGTGCCGCATAGCCCAATCCAGCAGGTGCTCCAACTGTCGAAAGCGATCGATATTTTCCGCCATGGTTGGCTCAAAGGAAGGATTGATTTCCTTAAGGACGGGAATAACCCGTTGGCGAATCTTGTTGCGCTGGTATTTGGTTTCCCGGTTGGTGACGTCCTCCCGGTAAGCAATATTCTGTTCCCCTGCGTATTGCTCCAGCTGCTCGCGGCTGGCAAAAAGCAACGGCCGGATAATGAGCCCGTTTTTCAATGGTATACCGTGCAGCCCCCGGATGCCGCATCCCTTGGTGAGGTTGAAAAAAAGGGTCTCGATACTATCGTTCAGGTGGTGTGCGGTGGCGATGTGCGTAAAGCTATTTTCCTGTCTCACCTCTTCCAGCCAGGCATATCGAAGCATTCTGGCCGCTAGTTGTACAGACTGGCCCGTTTCCCGGGCGTAGGTTTCGGTATCAAAGCGCCGGGAAAAGGCTGGAACGCCCCAAGCCTCAGCCAGGCCAAGAACAAATCGCTCGTCTTCATCCGAAGCCTGGCCACGCAGCTGAAAATTGCAATGGCCCACCCCAAAGGACAGGCCGGCTTTCTGAAATAAATGGCCCATGGCTACCGAGTCAACACCCCCGCTGACCGCCAACAACACACGGCTGTCAGTATCCAGCAGTTGTTCCTTTTCCAAAAAATGAAGAAATTCCTTTAGCACGGACTATGATATTATTAGACGGCAGACTTTATTCCAAAGAATTTTGAAACGGTTCAGGCGCTTGTCTTCCCTCTATACCCGGGCCTGTTCTTCGTAGTGTCGCCGGATCAGGTTGTTGGTTTCTTCCAAAGATTTGAACACTTCGAAAGTGGTCCCTTGTGTACGCATGGCGCCCAGGGCGTTGGCATATTGAGCGGCTTTAACGTAGTCAGTTGTATCATGCAACAGGCCAAAAGCCAGCCCTCCGGCGAAGGAGTCTCCACATCCGGTGGTATCGATTACTTCACTGACGGGAACCGAAGGGATAAACTCGGCTTTAAACTGGCCGTTGGGCATGGAATAAGCCATGCATCCTCTGGCGTCCAGGGTGATTACCACCGCTTTGACTCCTCGCTCCAAAACATACAGCGCAAATTCCGCCATCTCACTTTCAGAGAGCTCCCAGTATTCGTCTTTTAACTCTTCTGCTTTGTATTCTTTTTTGAACCAACAGCAGCCCGCCTCTTCGATGTTCATTTTGATGACGTCGATGTAAGGCAACCACAAGTCTCGTTCGACCCAAAATCGGCGGAGCCGGTCACCGGAAGTAGTCACCGTAGTAGTAGGGCCGTGTGCGTCAAAAATAGTAATGGCGTTTTCCCGGCGGTTGGCTTTTATGTACTGCAATGTTTCAAGCGGCACTTCATAATCAGATATAGGAACGCATACAAAGACGTCGCAGTCGATGAGGGGAGCGATATCTTCCGGGCGTATGGGCGGCATAAAAGCCGTTTGCTTTTCCAGGCGGTTGTTCTGGTCAATAAACCGAAGCTGGATCACATCTCCCTGGTCGAGGTGGGAATACACCCCGTCTAAACCGATATTCTCATATTGGGATAAGAGGGCGTGTACATCATGCTCATCCTTCCGGCGGATATGGGTCACCGGAAATACAGTGCCGGCGCCTTCCAGCAATCTGGCTAAGGCGATGGCAGGATGGGTTACACACCCATATTTCACAATGACGGTTCCCCTACTCGTCGTAATGTGGTCGTAGGGAATAGGGCCAAGGACAGCGATCTTGGATTGAGGTATCATATTAATGGAAACTCTTTTGTCTCCGTTAAATATACTGAATAATTCCTGACTAGCTATTTTTTTTAATCTTTTGACAATTATTGGGGCTCATATCCCGGCACCAATTTGCGGCGCATGACGGGCACATCCTTCACTACCATTTGGGCAGTAGTGTCCCTGATCCTTTCTTCCAGCAGGACGAGTTTGCCCCGGCGGAGGTTATCCAGTACATCCTCCTGATAATGGCGGACGGTGATCATCTCCAGCCCACGATCCAGCATCACCTTGAATTTATCTTTGAGCAATTCGGCAAAGCGGTCGGCCTTGTCGTCGATATCATTGATACAGATGTTAAAGCTAATAGCTGAATTCTGCATCATATTGACCTGGATGCGCAGGTCTGCGATCAGCTTAAACATATAGCTGATGTGGTGCTCGGCTACGAAAGAAAAATCGCGGGTACTTATCTGCAGCAAGCATTGATCCGGTTCAACGGCCACCATGGGGGGGTAATTGTCTTCTACCTCATCGGAAACGAGGGTTCCCTCCCCTTCCGGTTCAATAAAGGATTTGACGTAAAGAGGGATGCTTTTATTCTGAAGCGGCTTGATGGTCTTGGGGTGGATCACTTTGGCCCCATAATAGGTCATCTCGATGGCTTCCTTATAAGAGAGGCGGTCTAGTTTAACCACATTCTCAAACAGACGGGGGTCGGCAGTCAACACCCCGGGCACATCTTTCCAGATGGTCATATCTTCGGCATCGAGGCAAAAGGAAAAGATGGCTGCTGTATAATCGGACCCTTCCCTGCCGAGGGTAGTAGTAAAGTTTTCGGAAGTACTGCCGATAAAGCCCTGGGTCAGTATAAATTCCCCCTTGTCCAGCATCGGGCGTGCGATCTTAGCCGAACGCTCCAGAGTCTCTTCCCACTGCACCCAGCCTTCCCGAAATATATCATCGGTGAGGATTATATCCCGTGCATCCAGCCACTGTACAGGAAGGCCCACCTTGTTCAAATAAGCCGTTACGATCTTGGAGGAAACCAATTCTCCTACGGAAACGATCTGGTCGTACATGTAATCGTAGTTTTCATGGGGTTCTTCCTCCAGTATCCATTCCACCTCCACGAAGGCATCGTTCACTGCGGCATACACCTCGTCATCCTTCCCGAAAAGCTCGTCAATCAGGCGATAGTGCTGTGCCTTTATGTCATTGAGGATCGAGAACGCCTGTCCGGTTTTGGCAGCGTGTGCTTCGACTACTTTCTCCAGGGCATTGGTTGTTTTGCCCATAGCAGAAACGACAATAACCAGCCGTTTCCCCTTGTGGTTCTGAAGAATATTGGCGACGTTCTGAATGGCGGCGGCATCCTTTAACGAGGAGCCTCCAAACTTGAAAACTTTTACAACTGGCTTCATGGACAAGGTCTTTTAAAAATATTTCTGGCTTCTGATTGTTAAAAGGCGTGAAAATTATAAGAGGGGAACCCCGGGATCAAGGTTCCCCTCTTTGAATCATCGAACCAGGAATTGCTTACTTCTTAAAATAAGACGAATCGATGGTTTCCCCGGCTTGAACTTTATCCAGCCGCTCCTTGAACACATTTGACTTCTCAAGGTCATCCTTCCTCGCGTAAATCTCTTTGAGTGCGATCAGGGTGTTCATATCATTCGGATTAAGCGCCTCGGCCTTTTGGAAATAGGGCAACGCCTCATCGAATTCACTGAAAATTTGATCTTTGAGTTTTTCATATTTTTTGAGGCCCTCCTTAGAGTAGTCTTCAGCCAGCTTATTGAGCTCCAAAGTCATAGCAGCGGCTTTGTTATAGTACAATGCACCCATGCTATAGACGGCGTCCGAGTAAGTAGGATCCTTTTCAGTTGCTTGTTTGTAGTAACTAAGCGCCTTATCAAAGTACTCCTGGGATTTTTCAGCGTTGCCTTCCTGAGCTTCCTTCTGGTACAGGTTATCGTAAACGTTACCCATTGTAGAATACAGGGAAACGTTATCCGGTTCTTTAGCGATAGCCAGTTCCAGTTTTTCGATCAATTCATTCAGTTTATTGATGCGCAGGAAGTGGTTGATCTCGGCAAAAAGCAGAGATACATCGTCCGGAAAAAGTTTACGGCCTTCTTCGATGTACTTGTAAGCAGCGTCGATATCTTCTTCCGCCTTAACTTTATACAAAGCTTCATAAATGGCCGCCTTCTCGTACTTCATATCATACAGCTTCTGGAAATAACCAGCGGCGGCTTCCGGCTGCCCGGCGTTCAAAGCAGCCAACCCGGTGATATACAATTGGTTGTTGTAATCATCAGCTGCATCCAGGGCGCTCTTCTCAGAGTCCTTTTTCAGTTTCTCATGAAGATCAACTACCATCTGAAAGTCCTTGAAGGCGCCCTCATAGTCCTGATCTTCGTAGAGGAAAATACCCATGTTGCTCAGGTTGCCCTGAGCCATCTGGAAGCCTTTCAGCGCGTCTTTGGTTTGCCATTTCTTATCGGCCAACTCATAGGCTTTGATGAAAGCTTCGGCGGCTTCATGTGCGGGATGTTTCACGTTGGGCAGTTCATTCAGGCTCCCCATTCCCAATTGGCGCACGGCAACGATCTGGTTGGTGATCTCATTGTAGATTTTGCCTTTAGTATCCCAGGCGGTAGGGTCTTTGGCAATTTCCGGATCTTCCAGCGCCAGGTTGATCTGTTCAACCGCTTCCTTTAATTTGGCTTTATTCCCGGTCGGATCTAGATTATAGGTTCCGAAAGCCTTATTGGCATCTTTCAGCGCTTTTTTACCATCTTGGGCGTAGGCAGCAGTAATAAGTAGAACGGCCAGGAGGCCTAGAATCAGTTTTTTCATAGTGACTCTTATTTATTTTCAATATTTTGATACAAATCTAAAGTTTTGACGCCAATTGGTTGTCATTAGGTATTTACAAAATGTTAAAATTATCGACGAAAAACAAATTCTTTTAACAACAACACCCATCTTTGCTCCAACTGGCCGCATTTAATACCGGGTCTATTCCTCCTCATTGCCAGCCAACATTTCTGTATCCGGCGCTTCATCTTCCGATTCGTGAATCACTGCTACATCAGCGATCGCATCGTCGGAATCGAGGCGTATCAGGCGCACGCCCTGAGTAGATCGGCCCATGACCCGCACACCGCTGACCGCCATGCGGATCACAATGCCCGACCGGTTGGTGATCATCAGGTCATCTTCATCCTTTACCGCTTTAATGGAAACCACCCCGCCGGTTTTATCGGTAACCATCATGTTTCGCACCCCTTTGCCGCCGCGGTTGGTCAGGCGGTATTCTCCAAATTCCGTCCGCTTGCCCATACCTTTTTCAGAGATAACCATAATGGTGGTATCCGCATCGTTCGGGTCGATACAAACCATACCCACCACCACGTCCTTACCGTCATCATTCAGGGAGATACCCCTCACGCCGGCGGCGGTGCGGCCCATGGACCGTACAGTAGCCTCATTGAACCGAATGGCGTTTCCATTGCGGCTGGCAAGGAAAATCTCATTCTGGCCGTTGGTGAGCCGGGCTTCCAGCAGCTGATCCCCTTCATTGATGGTAATGGCATTGATACCACCGGCGCGGGGGCGGGAATACGCCTCAACCGCCGTCTTTTTTATCAGGCCCCGCTTCGTGCCAAAGACGATATAATTATTGTTGTAAAACGCCTCATCGGTGAGGTCCTGGATAATAATATAGGCTTTGACCTTGTCCTCTTTTGGAACAGAAAGGATATTTTGAATTACTCGCCCGGAAGAGTTCTTTGCGGCCTCTGGTATTTCGTAGACCCGTAGCCAAAAGCACCTGCCCTGCTCGGTGAATAAGAGCAGGTAATTGTGTGTAGTTGCAATAAAAAGGTGCTCCACGAAGTCCGCATCCCGGGTCTTTGTTCCCCGGGACCCACGTCCTCCGCGAGTTTGGGTGCGGTATTCCGTGATCGGAGTACGCTTGATATAGCCCAGGTGAGAAATGGTCACTACCACCTCCTCATCGGGGATCATGTCTTCAATGCTGATTTCACCATCCGAATAGCTGATGTCAGTGCGGCGTTCATCGCCATATTTTTCTTTCACCTCCAGCAGTTCTTCCTTGATGATCTCCCGCTGCAAATCCTCACTTTCCAGAATAGCCTTCAGGTGAGCGATGCGCTTCTGAATCTCATCATATTCATCCCGTACTTTATCCCGCTCCAGCCCGGTCAGTTTCTGCAGGCGCATATCCAGAATGGCGCGCGCCTGGCCTTCAGACAAGACATTGTTTTCCGCCCGGGGGTATTCTTCGGTGTCTGCTTCTTCAATCAATACTCCGAATTTCTTCCAAAAGGCTTCTTTATCGTCGACAAAATCTCCGCGCATCAGGCCTTCCCTGGCATCTTCCGGAGTGCTGGACTTGCGGATCAGTTTGATCACTTCGTCCAGATAGTCCAGAGCGATGAGCAAACCGACCAGGATATGGGCTCGGGCGATGGCTTTCCGGAGGTCAAAGCGAGTTCTGCGGATGATCACTTCGATCCGGAACTTGATAAACTCCTGAATAATCTCCTTGAGGTTCAGGGTTCGGGGCCGGCCATTGACCAGCGCGACATTATTCACTCCATAAGAACTTTGCAGCGGAGTGTATTTGTACAACTGGCTCAGCACCACATTGGCCATCGCATCCCGTTTGATCTCCACGACGATGCGCAGCCCCTGCCGGTCGGATTCGTCGCGAATATCGCTGATGCCCACGATCTTTTTCTCGTTGACCAGTTCGGCGATCTTGGCCACCAAGGAGGCTTTGTTGACCTGATAAGGGATTTCGGTAACGATGATGGTCTCTCTGCCATTCGAAGCAGTCTGTATATCAGCCCGGCCGCGGACGACCACCCGTCCCCGCCCGGTTTCAAAAGCATCTTTTACTCCCTGGTAACCGTAGATGATACCACCGGTCGGAAAATCCGGCGCTTTGATGTGTTGCATCAATTCATCGGATGTAATCTCCGAGTTGAAAAGCATAGCGATGGTGCCATCCACTACCTCGGACAGGTTGTGCGGCATCATATTGGTGGCCATACCCACGGCAATACCGGAAGCGCCGTTGATCAGGAGGTTGGGCACCCGGGCGGGAAGCACCGAGGGCTCTTCCAGGGAATCGTCAAAATTGAGGGTGAAGTCGACCGTGTCCTTGTTGATATCCGCCAGCAGGTCATCCGATATACGGCGAAGCCGGGCTTCGGTATAACGCATGGCAGCCGGGCTGTCGCCATCCATAGAACCGAAGTTACCCTGGCCATCGACCAATGGATAACGAAGGGACCAGGACTGCGCCATTCGGACCATCGTGTCGTACACGGATGAGTCTCCGTGCGGATGGTACTTACCTAATACTTCACCAACAATACGGGCAGATTTTTTATGTGCTTTATTGTAGGTTAGTCCTAATTCTGACATGCCGTAGAGCACTCGCCGGTGTACCGGCTTCAATCCGTCCCTCACATCGGGTAAGGCTCTGGAGACAATGACCGACATCGAGTAATCGATATAAGCGGACTTCATCTGATCCTCGATGTTAACGGGGATAATTCGCTGTTTCAAAGGCATTTACGCTTTTTGTGCTTTAATGATCTTTATGATTTGGGTACTGTATTAAGAAGCGTTTCACAAAGACAGGCAAAGATAAGAAAAAAGTGCAAATTTATGGCCAAGCAGGCCTGTTGAAAAACTATCTTTGCAGGAAAAAATTCTACATGCCGCAAGAAGTGAAGCCCTACGACGAACAGGAAGGCAAAAAGAGCCAGGTGGCGCGAATGTTTGACCGCATCGCGCCTTATTATGATTTCCTCAATAAGCTGCTTTCAGCCGGTATTGACCGGGTATGGCGCAAGCGGGCCATTAACCAGCTGCACGGGCGCCAGGTTCGGACGCTGCTGGATGTAGCGACCGGAACCGCTGATGTGGCGCTGGAAGCATCCCGCCAATTGAAGCTGGACCGCATCGTCGGCGTAGATATTTCCCGGGAAATGCTGGATATCGGCCGCTCGAAAGTTAGCAAACGGGGTTTGCAGAGCCTGATCGAACTGAAGGAGGGAGACTCAGAGAATTTACCTTTCCCGGACAATACGTTTGATGCCGTTACCGTTGCTTTTGGTGTGCGCAATTACGAAGACCTGGAAAAGGGCCTGGTGGAGATGCGCCGTGTACTCAATGATGGGGGGCGCCTGGTCGTCCTGGAATTTTCCAGGCCGCGAATATTTCCTGTCAAACAGTTGTTCAATTTTTATTTTGCCAACATTCTGCCACTTATCGGCAAGCTGACATCCAAAGATCCTAAAGCTTACCGATATTTGTACGAATCCGTGCAGGCTTTCCCGGACGGAGAAGATTTTATCAACATTCTTGAAAAAGCCGGTTATAAATCGAATCAATGCATACCACTAACACTAGGAATTTGTTCTATCTACACGGGGGAAAAGTAGTTTTTCTTTTCCTGGCCTTTTTCCTTTGCCATTCGGCAACAGCCCAGCGCAGCGGCGGCAACAATTACAACTACTTTGATTTCCAGCAAAAGCCTTATTACTTTGGCATTACCCTGGGATACAATACTTCATCCTTCAAGCCTTTCCGATCCAGCGGCTTCCTGGAGAGCGACAGCATCCGGAGTATCGAATCCGTGAGAGGCCCGGGCTTCAACCTCGGCATCGTGACCAACCTCAAAATGGGGGAAGACTTTGACTTCCGCTTCCTCCCTACCCTTTCCTTTGCCGAGCGAAACATTCAATACAACAAAGTGGGAAGGCTGGCCAACTTCAGCCAGCGCAAGGTTGAATCGGTGCTGGTGGAAATGCCCTTCCAGATCCGCTACAAATCCAAACCCTACAATGACTTCCGGCTTTTTGTTATTGCCGGGGTCAAATACTCCTTCGACGTGGCCAGCGACTCCCGCAGCCGGCAGGCGGAATCCCTTGTGAAGATAGCGCCCAATGACTTCTCCCTGGAATACGGCGCCGGCATCCAGTTCTTTTTCCCCTTCTTTATTTTCTCGCCCGAGTTTAAGGTTTCTCATGGCCTGGGCAATACGCTGATTTACAACAATAACCTGGAGGAATCGACTGTACTGGAAAAGTTGCTTTCGCGGACGTTTACGATTTCATTGCACTTTGAGGGCTAAGTACTCTGTAAAATAAGGTAACTATTTAGGTATTTCGGTTTTAGAGTATGTTTGGAGGCCGGATTTGATAGCGAAAAGTGTCAATTTTTTGATGAGACAAGGCGTCTTTTTGAAGAGCGTACCCTTCGGTACGGTCGAAAAAAGCAACGATGAATCATCAAAAAAGTGGCCTTTGTAGCTCAAAGTTTGGCCTCCAAACATACTCTTAGGGTGCTCCGGTATTGCGGCCGGAGGTTCGGCGCTGCAACTGCCTGGCCACAAAATCATAATGCCGAAATACCACAAAAATAAGATGTATAGGGTGTACGGTGTACGACGCCAGTCCAATCGTACACCGTACACCGTACACAATTTCGGGCAAAAGTCCGGATAGCAAGCTGGAATCCAACACTTTATGCTCTCAAACCTAACGTTAAAATAAGTACAAGGCCCGGTTTGGAAAACCAAACCGGGCCTTATCTTATTCTCAGTGAGAAGTCCGGAAAATTCCAGACATTCTTCTGTGTCCTTACTTCTTATTGTCCTCGTCGACCTCTTCGAATTCCACATCGGTCACATCATCAGCGCCGGGGGCGCCTCCGGATGGGCCTTCCTGAGCGCCGGCGCCTGCACCGCCGCCGGGTTCGGCCTGAGCTTCTTGAGTAGCCTGGTAAAGGTCCTGGCTAGCCGCCTGCCAAGCCTGGTTGAGGGCTTCAGAAGCAGTATCGATCTTATCCAGGTCTTCGGCTTTGTGGGCCGCCTTGAGGTCGTTCAGTGCGGTTTCAATCGCGCCTCTTTTATCCGCAGGAATCTTTTCACCGTATTCCTTCAGCTGCTTCTCTGTCTGGAAAGCCAGCGTATCGGCGCCGTTCAGTTTCTCAACCCGCTCGCGAGCCTCCTTATCAGCCTCGGCGTTGGCTTCGGCCTCCGTTTTCATCCGCGCGATTTCCTCCTTAGACAGGCCGGTAGAAGCTTCAATGCGAATAGATTGTTCTTTACCGGTGCCTTTATCTTTGGCGGAAACGTTTAGGATACCGTTGGCGTCGATGTCGAAGGATACTTCGACCTGAGGAACGCCCCTCGGCGCCGGCGGGATGCCGTCCAGAATGAAACGGCCGACGGTGCGGTTGTCTCTGGCCATTGGGCGCTCACCCTGCAAAACGTGGATTTCTACCGACGGCTGGTTATCGGCAGCCGTAGAGTAAACTTTAGATTTTTTAGTCGGAATGGTGGAGTTCGATTCGATGATCACATCGTAGACGCCCCCCATCGTTTCGATACCCAGTGACAGCGGCGTTACGTCGAGCAGGAGCACGTCCTGTACATCGCCACTCAATACGCCCCCCTGGATTGCGGCACCTACAGCGACCACCTCATCCGGGTTTACGCCTTTGTTCGGTTTCTGGCCGAAGAACTCTTCCACTGCCTGCTGGATGCGGGGAATCCGGGTAGACCCACCAACGAGGATCACCTCATCGATATCTTCCTTCGACATATTCGCATCTGCAAGAGCTTTACGGCAAGGTTCCAGCGTGCGAGCCACCAGTTTATCCGCCAATTGTTCGAACTTAGCACGAGACAGTTTGAGCACCAGGTGCTTAGGGACGCCATCCACCGCTGTGATGTAAGGCAGGTTGACCTCCGTCTCGGAAGAAGCGGACAGCTCGATTTTGGCTTTTTCTGCCGCATCTTTGAGGCGCTGAAGAGCCATAGGGTCCTTGCGCAGGTCGATGCCTTCCTGTTGTTTGAAGTTGTCGGCCAGGTGGTCGATCAACACGCGGTCAAAGTCGTCTCCGCCCAGGTGTGTGTCGCCGTTGGTGGATTTTACTTCAAAGACGCCTTCTCCCAACTCGAGGATAGAAATATCGAAAGTACCGCCACCGAGGTCATACACGGCGATGGTTATGTCTTTATTTCGTTTATCAAGGCCGTATGCCAAAGCGGCGGCTGTCGGTTCGTTGATAATCCGGCGGATTTTCAAGCCTGCCACTTCACCGGCTTCCTTAGTAGCCTGGCGCTGAGAGTCATTGAAATAAGCAGGAACCGTTACTACTGCTTCCGTAACATCGGAGCCCAGAAAATCTTCGGCCACCTTTTTCATCTTTTGCAAGACCATGGCGGAAATTTCCTGCGGAGTGTACATCCGGCCGTCAATATCTACCCGAACCGTATCATTATCCCCTTTGACGACTTTATAGGAAGAGTGTTCTACATCGGATTTCACTTCACTGAACCGCCGGCCCATGAAGCGTTTGATCGAAGAGACAGTGCGTTGCGGGTTCGTAATGGCCTGGCGTTTTGCCGGGTCCCCAATCTTCCGCTCCCCGTTATCCATAAAAGCGACTACGGAAGGCGTCGTTCTTCGGCCTTCATCGTTGGGGATAACCACTGGTTCATTTCCCTCCATTACAGCTACACAGGAGTTTGTAGTACCTAAGTCAATCCCAATAATTTTACCCATGTTATGTGATTTTAGATTTTGTTTCAATCAATGTCAACCTTTACCTATCAATGGGTATGCCAAGCCTGAAATAGACGGCCTTTTATGACAAAACTACCCTCAGACAGGCTGATTTGCTGACAGTATATGCCAAGAATAATGCCATAAAAGAAAGGAGGTGACAAAAAGGCAGGGGTTGTCAGGTACATTTACCAGGTAGCACCCTCAATTATGATGCCCACACGCTTAATCTGTGCCGGTGTTCACTCTCAGAATGAACCCACTTCCATGTACATTCTGGATTTGAACATTTTCATACTTAGCTGTATATTTACCTTAATATCCATTCACCAACACCCAATTGACATGAGAAACCTATTGGCAACAACCATTTTTACCTGCGGGCTATTCCTTTTATTCCTTTCCGAGGCTCATAGCCAGGGATGTGTGGCCATCCGGCATTTTTCCTCTTGCAGCAACAACAATTTCGATTCCCAATTCCTCTCCAAGGGAGACTGGCAGTTGGGGATGAACTACCGCTACTTCAAATCTTTCCGGCACTTCAGAGGGGCCGAAGAAGAGCCGGACCGGGTCGCTAACGGGACTGAAGTGGTCAACCATTCCCATTCGTGGGACTTCAACATCACCCTCGGCCTGAACCAGCGTTGGTTTGCCAACCTGACTCTTCCTTTTGTGATCAACACCCGCTCTTCACTTTATGAGCACGGGCGTTCGGAAAGGCACACAACCACTTCCCGCGGCCTGGCCGATATACGGGCCGGCCTGGGGTATTGGCTGTTTAAGCCACACGTTCATTCCGGTGGCAATCTCGCCTTGGGGCTGGGCGTGAAACTGCCGACCGGCGACTTCGCTGCCAGTGATATCTTTTATAACGTTGGCCCCAATGGCGAGCCGCAGGTTCGCCCGGTGGACCAGTCGATCCAACCCGGAGATGGTGGTTTCGGTATTGCCCTGGACGCTCAATTTTTCCAAAAGCTCAGCGAAGGCTTTTTCATCTATGGCTCCGGCTTTTATTTGCTCAATCCAAAAGGAACCAATGGAACGCGAACATTTCGGGAAACCCTCAGCCCAATCCTGAACAATGAAGCGATCATGGCGGTTCCGGACCAGTATGGCCTGCGCGCCGGCCTAAGTTATTCCCTTGGAACAACTCCTGTGGGAGTAATACTTGGAGTAAGGTACGAAGCCGTTCCGGTAAAGGACATATTGGGAAGCAATGAAGGGTTTAGAAGGCCAGGAAGTGTATTATCAGTTGAGCCGGGCATCAATTACATGAAGGAGAATCTTTCCCTAAACCTGTCGGCGCCGATTGCCATTATTAGAAAACGCCCGCAAAGTGTCACTGACCTGGAAACAGAAGAAGCAACGGGGCAACCTCGTAACGGGGATGCCGCCTTTGCCGATTACCTGATCAATATAGGCTTAAGTTATCGGATCAACAAGGGGCCGGCCATGAATCTGAACGAATTCCAAAAGAATTAATGCTATAAGGCCTGTACGCAAATGAGTCCAAGTAAATGGTTGAGAACTTCGTTCCTGACTGACGCACTTGTCTTCCGGATCAATTGCCTCTCTAACAAAACTCAGGCCCTCCTGTGCAGGTTTTCCCATAGTATTTACCTGCCGCCGGCTACTCAATTAAAATTCAGGTTGCGGGTATAAATGCCCGTCCGCAGAGAATCCAGCGCTTCATCCGCCAGCACGATGCCCTGCCGGACTGAGGTATATCGGGAGGTGACGATACCGAGTCCACCCTCAACATTGGAATAAGTAGGAATACTTTGAGCACTGGTGATCCCGGTATTGGCTCGGCTAACCCGGACGAATTGGTAAAGCTCATCGCCTGCGCCGGTAATGATCAGGTCCATACTGTTAAAAACGCGCTCAGCGCCCTCCACTTGAGGAATTTGGGTAGCCAGCGACTGATAGAAACTCTCCCAGCCGGCTTCGTAAGCCACCACTTTGCCATCGTTGTTGGGTACGGAAATACTGCGGTTTACAGCCCAGGTTGCAGCCTTTAGGGTGAAGCCGGTTTGGCCGGGAAGCCTTTCCAGGTAATTGAAAGTGAACCGAACGTCAAAGATACTGGTATTTTCATCCGGGGTCCAGGCAATATTAACGGGAGAAGCGAAGCGGGTGCGAGTAATTCTTTCAGGCGGATTGAACCGGCTGGGTTCGATCTCACCAACTATCTGTATTTCGGCAGTGGCCGGCTCCACCTCATCGCCGCGGTTGAAAGTCAGCCGTATGCTGTCTCCTTCTCCTAATTTGGCCACGTCGGCCCGAAGTTTGTACAACACGTTGGGGTCGTTGGCGAAAAGCCCCTCCTCTTTGGGGTATCCTTCATCGCTGCCATTCACCCTTTCCATAATGAAAGTTTCACCGGTCACCAGGTTTTCCAGTTCTACGGTGAGGTTGTTGTAATAGATCGAATCAGTAACCCTGGCTATCTCAAAAGCGTTGCCGCCGGGCTCCAGAAAAGCTTTTTCCACTCGTACGTAATGGGTTGTATCCTGGACAGATAAAAAACTGTAAACGACAGGTATATCTTTCCATTCAGCTTCCAATTCAAAATCAGTTGAGCAAGCGCTTAGGAAAACGATCGATGACAGAAGGGTGAAAATGAGGTTCTTATTCATTGTTGTCTTTTTAGCGGCTCAAAGGTAAAATTTTTGCTCAAATAAATCCAACGCTTTGCATCCCGGCAGTGACGTTTAAGAGACTAAGCCTATGTTTAGCAAAGGAAGCAAAATTATTTATCTTGCAGCCACAAAACAAAAGCCCATGTCTGTACATAAGGATATCAAAAGGGTGACCACCCACGTCTTACAAGAGATGAAAACAAGAGGTGAGAAGATCACCATGCTGACCGCCTATGATTATTCCATGGCTGGCATCCTCGACGACGCAGGCGTGGATGTGCTGCTGGTCGGAGACTCTGCTTCCAATGTAATGGCGGGCCACGAGACCACCCTGCCCATCACGCTCGATCAGATGATTTACCATGGCGCTTCAGTAGTGCGCGCGGTAAAACGGGCGCTTGTTATTGTAGACCTCCCTTTCGGGTCCTATCAGGGTAACTCCCGGGCTGCCTTGGATTCGGCAGTCCGAATCATGAAAGAAGCGGGCGCCCATGCGGTCAAACTGGAAGGCGGCGCCGAAGTGCAGGAATCGATAAAGCGGATTCTTTCTGCCGGCGTTCCGGTTATGGGCCACCTGGGCCTTACACCGCAATCCATTTACAAGTTCGGCACCTACACCGTCCGCGCCAAAGAAGAAGCCGAAGCCGAGAAACTGCTCGAAGATGCCGAATTGCTGCAGGAACTGGGTTGCTTTGCCATCGTCCTGGAAAAAATTCCCGCCAAATTAGCTGCCAAGGTGGCAGAAAAGATCTGGATTCCGGTCATCGGCATTGGCGCCGGCGGCGGCGTAGATGGCCAGGTACTGGTTACCCATGACATGCTCGGCATCACCAAGGATTTCCGGCCGCGTTTCCTTCGCCGGTACCTCGACTTGTACGAATCTATAAAAGGAGCGGTCAACCAGTATATTGAGGATGTTCGTTCCCGGGATTTCCCGAATGATAAGGAGCAGTATTGAAAAGCCACAACGGAAAAGGGCATTCAGGAAGCGGAAGAAACCGGATTCTGCATTTCTTTTTCAGCCTTGTATATAAAATGAGTGTATCCGGGCGTTAGGACATAGACCGAATCACACCAATCCATGCCATGACTATGAAGGCCATTCATATTATTACCGGGGTAGCCGCCCTCTCGCTCCTGCTTATCGGGCTATTCATTTACCATAAATTTGTAGGGGCCTCGGCAGTCCCGCAGGGGTTGGATGATTACTACGTGCAGATTCCCAGTAATGCTTCCTTTGAAGATGTAATGGAGATTCTGGAGAACAAAGGCGTACTGAAGGACAGAAAGGTATTTACCCTTCTGGCGGAGCGGATGAGTTACAAGCGCGACCCTATGCGGGCGGGGCGATACGAGCTGCAGCCAGGCTGGAGCCTTATCCAGTTGATCCGCCATCTGCGGGGCGGCCTGCAGGCTCCGGTCGATGTCATCCTGACCAATGAGCGGCTGCCTGAAAATGTGGCTGCCAAAGCCGCCCGTTTCATCGAGCCGGACTCTGTTGAGATTCTGGCATTATTCCAGGATGAGGCATATCTGGCTTCCATAGGCTATACTCCGGAGACTCTGATGAGCCTTTTCATCCCCAATACCTACGAGTTCTTTTGGAACACCAGCCCCCGGAATTTTGTACAACGCATGATCAAGGAACACGATGCTTTCTGGGATAACGACGGCCGGAAAAAAAAGGCGGAAGCCCTGGAAATGACACCGCAGGAAGTCTATACACTGGCCTCCATCGTCGAAAAGGAAACATTGGTAAAAAGCGAAAAACCGCGAATGGCAGGCGTCTACCTCAACCGCCTGAAAACAGGTATGCGCCTGCAGGCTGACCCCACTGCCGTCTTCGCCCGCCGCGATTTTGACACCCCCCGGGTAACTTACTACCACATCAAATACGATTCTCCCTATAATACCTACATGTACGCGGGTTTGCCGCCCGGGCCCATCAGCATGGCGTCCATTTCCAGTATCGATGCCGTCCTGAACGCCGAAGTCCACGATTATTTATTTTTCTGCGCCAAGGGAGATGGATCGGGGCTGCATTCCTTCGCCAAGACCCTGGCGGGGCATAATCAGAACGTAGTGGCCTATAAGCAGAATCTGAAGAAGAGAGGCTTGAGGTGACGCCTTCCCAAAAGTTCCCGCCAAAGAAAAGGTGTCGCCTCCCCCAAATAGGTTCAAAAATGCGTCGCCTACCCCCTGTAGTGACTATTCAGTCTTGCTTTTAGCAGTTCGCTATTCGCTCTGCCATGCCCTTAAAAGCAGGAATCCAGGCTTGATGAACCAGTTCTTTGCTCTAAGCCCGGGTTTTGGGCAGGTTCTTGCGAACACCGAACACTCCCGTTAAACGTGCTCTTCCGGCCGGATCACGATTCTGTTCTCATGCAGTTCCACCTTCATGCGGTTGGCATTGGATAGCCAGTCGAGAAAATAGGCGCCGAGCATTTCCTGGCGCCAGCCGCCGGCCAGCAGTTCGAGCGCGTCATCTTCGTCGGCGCGAATCTTTTTGAGTTCACCTCGGGGCACCACCATATTGATGGAGATATCCTCTTCCAGGCATTTGTACTTGATCACCTGGTACAGCATCTCCATGATGATCTGCTCCTTGGGGTCTTCATCGTTTTCAGAGGGTATGCGTTTCAGTATCTGCCGCTCCTCATCGGAGACGGGGCGTTTATATAATTCTTCGAATGTGGCGCCATATTTATCCGCCATCTTGCCGGGTATGCGGCGATTGTGCTTCAGGGCTTCCCGGCCGGAAGAAATACTGCGGACAATATGGCCGATGTATTTGGCAGGCAAGACCATTTCCTTGGAATGATCCCGCTGTTCAGCGACCTGCCGGCGCCAGGCAAAAAGCCGGAGCAGGAAAAGCTGCTCTTTCGTTTTGAGCGCCCGCATCATATTGCTCTTGATCGCCTCGTCATTCGGATCTTTGTAGTAATACTCCGCTTTTTCCAACAGGGCGAGTTCTTCGTCCGCCCAGTGAGTCCGGTTTTGCCCTTCGAGTTTTTTTGCCAGCCGTTCCCACAGATCGGGTAAAAACAGAACATCATTCAGGGCATACTGCAACTGATTAGCCTGAAAAGGGCGCCCCTCCCAGTCGGCAACGGCATATCCCTTTTTCAAATGGACCCCCAGTTCATCCTCGACCAGCTTGCGAAAAGAAACAGGGTATTTATACCCTACAAAACCAGCGGCGATCTGCGTATCGAACACATTGCGGGGTAAAACGCCAAAGAGGTTGTTCAGGAGCCGGTAGTCATTGTCGCCCGCATGGGTAATCTTGGTAATATTTGGGTCTGCGACCAGGTCCAGAAAAGGGTCCAGCCCCTTTAAACGAATGGGGTCGATGAGAAACAACCCCTTTTCTGACTTCACCTGTATCAGGCAAAGCAAAGTGTGGTAACGCTTCTCTCCGACAAATTCAGTATCGAAGGCTATCCAGGGGAGCTTTCGATGATCCTGGTAAAAGGCATCCAGTTCATGGGGCTTTTCAATCAGGCTATATTGTAGTGTGCGGTTTGGCATAAATATTATTTTTGGGGCCTGGTGGGGCCTTGGTGTTTGAGGGTTTAACACTGATACCCCACTGATACCCTAATACACGCTAAAATGTTACAACGGAATATTACCATGTTTTTTCCGGGGTAATTTAGCTGTCTTATTTTCCAGCATAGCAAAGGCTTTGATCAATTTGCGCCGGGTATCCTTGGGGTCCACTACCTCATCGATGAAACCGCGGCCGGTGGCGCGATAAGGGTTGGCAAACTTTTCCTGATACTCCTTTTCTTTTTCCTCCAGCATGGCCTGTTGGTCATCTGCCTCCATTATTTCCCGGCGAAAGATAATTTCGGATGCGCCTTTGGCGCCCATCACGGCAATCTCGGCCGAAGGCCAGGCAAAGTTCATATCGGCGCCGATGTGTTTGGAATTCATCACATCATACGCTCCGCCGTAGGCTTTGCGGGTAATGAGGGTCACACGAGGAACAGTGGCTTCGCTAAAGGCGTATAAGAGTTTGGCGCCATTGACAATGATGCCGTTCCATTCCTGGTCGGTGCCAGGGAGGAAGCCCGGCACATCCACCAGGACCAGTAAAGGAATATTGAAGCAATCGCAAAAGCGGACAAAACGAGCGCCTTTTTTCGAGCTGTCTACATCGAGCACGCCTGCCAGGCTGATGGGTTGATTGCCTACGATGCCAATACTGCGCCCTCCCAGGCGAGCGAAGCCTACGATCATGTTCTCCGCATAGTTTTCGTGGACTTCCATAAAGGATGCTTCATCGACGATCCCTTCTACGACATCCCTCATATCGTAGGGTTGGTTGGCATTCTCCGGCACAATATCGCGCAACTGAAGGCGTACTTCATCCTTCAATTCAAATGGCAAGTGGGCGGGCTTGTCCTCACAACTCTGAGGCATATAGCTTAGTAAGCGCCGTATCTTAGCCAGGCAGTCGATATCGTTACCGGCAGTGAGGTGGGTCACCCCCGATTTGGTGGAATGCGCGCTTGCCCCTCCCAACTCTTCGGCCGTCACTTCCTCATTGGTCACCGTTTTCACCACATTGGGGCCGGTGACGAACATATAAGAAGTGTGCTCCACCATGATGGTAAAGTCCGTCATGGCAGGCGAATAGACAGCTCCTCCGGCGCAGGGGCCCATGATGGCTGAAATCTGGGGGATCACCCCCGAAGCCATTACATTGCGATAGAAGATATCGGCGTATCCGCCTAAAGAGTTGACTCCTTCCTGAATACGGGCGCCCCCCGAATCGTTTAAGCCAATGAGAGGAGCGCCGTTCTGCATGGCCAGGTCCATTACCTTACAAATCTTTTCGGCATGGGTTTCCGAAAGGGAACCGCCGAAGACTGTGAAATCCTGGGCAAAGACATATACCAGGCGGCCGTCGATGGTTCCGTAACCGGTCACCACGCCATCCCCGGGAATGCGTTGCTTCTCCATTCCGAAATCACTACTCCGGTGGGTGACCAGCATACCGATCTCCTCAAACGAACCGTTGTCGAGCAGGAAGTGGACCCGTTCACGGGCAGTGAGCTTTCCCTTAGCGTGCTGCTTCTCGATCCTGTTGGCGCCTCCGCCCATCATGGCGGCGGCTATTTTATCCTGGAGTTGTTGCAGTTTCTCTTTCATAAAAAACTGGTTTAACCTTTTTTCTGAATGATATAACCCATACCAACCGAATTGCGCGCATTGCGGAATAAGGCCTTGTCCAGGTTAATAATAAGATCTGTCAACCTTGCGAAAAATGGCTCCTTGACCGAAGGGCGGAGGGCTATTTTTTTCTTTTTATCATCCGGCAGGTTAGTGGCATTGGCCTTAAAAATATACTGAATAATACCCGTCCAGTACATTTCCAACAGCCCCACCAGATAACCGCTTAAGTTTTGTTCCTGAACAACTGCCAGATGGTTTTTTTCCGACCAGGTGCGAAAATCTGTTTTTGAAACAAGGTATTCATGCCCAAAAGCATAGGCGCCCTGTGAGATTTTTTTATCGGTAAAGAAGCTAAGCAGCCGGTTGAGGGGGTCGTAGGTGAAGGGGAAATCCAGTGACGGAAAGGTGATCAGTGCGAATCCATCCGGTTTGAGTACCCGCTGTATCTCTTCGATCATTCGCTCGGGCCGGCCAACATGCTCGATCACTTCTACGGAGATGACCAGGTCGAAGGTATTGTCGGCAAAACTCAGATTGAGGGCGTCTTCCACCTGATATTCCAGGTTGGGCACCGCCGCATTCAGCGCCCGGGCGTAATGGATGTCCTGTTCATTAATATCACAGGACATTAGCCGGTTGCAGTGCCGGGCAATCATACCATCATAGTCGCCCTCTCCGGCGCCCAGGTTCAATGCATAGTTGAAAGGGCGCTCTGCGGCGATGCGTTCGAGGTTTCGCCGGATAAACAGATAGCGGTTGCGATAAGTAGGAAAAAGTAATTTATAGTTCATTGATCTCTCTTCTTGGCTTTACGGCCACAAACTTAAAGCTTTTGTGCGGCTTCCAGGTAACGAGCAGCGTTCTGGTTATCGCCCAGAGCCTGAAGGGCGCGAGCCGCCAACTGATAAGCCTGCTTAAACCCCGGATTCGCCTCAATGGCTTTCTGGGCATTATCAAAAGCCGCCCGGTAGTTTTTACTCGCTTCGTAGGCCAGCCCCATATAGTAATAAGCGGCATAATACTCCTCATTTACCCGGGTGAGCCGCTCAAAGGAACTCAGCGCCCCCTGTTGCTGGCCCAGGTTCAGATAGGCCAACCCTTCGTAGAGCAATGCGCTCTCCACATCCGGCGCTACGGCTAACGCTTTCTGCGCTGCCGCCAGGGCTTGCTGATACTGGCCGGTGCTGATATAGGCGCTGGAAAGCGACGTCCAGGCTACTTCGTTATCCGGATGTTCCTGTACTTCTTTTTGCAATTGGGCCACTGCTTCCGTAAGATTGCCGGCAGCCATGGCGCGTTGCCCCAGATAGGCATACTTGTTTTCGTCTTTTTCGATAGCCAGTAAGGGAACCCCATTGGCGGTTACCTCGTGGATGGCCTTGCTGTTGGGCCAATTACCCGACCGCAGGTGCGCTCCGCGAATATAACGGGAGGGGAATATCCCGTAATCCCAGGCTTCGCTGTACCGGGTATTAAAGCGGACATATTTGACCTTTACCTTCCCATTGAACCGCTTGCGGGTGAGGCGGCTGGTATTGTAGAAAAAAGTGGTGCCCAGGGTCACCGTATCCTGCATTTCCGGGCTGAGGATGCCTTCTGCCTCCATCCAGTCAATGGCCTGCCGCACCGACACGCCCCAGTAATCCGTTTCGTAATTTCCGTAGGCGCCTTTAATGCCGCCTCCTATTGGATTGAAATATACATAAGGATACTGCGGGTTGCGGACAATGAAGAGCACCGCATCTACAGCCAACAACCCGAGAACTCCATAGATCACATACTGGATTGTCTTCCGGCTCTTGAAAAAGCGCTCCAGAGTTACCCAGAAAATAGCCGCTATCACCACCATGCTCGGATAGATAAACATAAGGTGCCTCCAGCCATCATGAAGGATGGAATTTTTATAGATGATATAGGCCACCGGAAAGAGCGTGGCAAAATAAACCAGGAGGATGGCGGCCGTATTGTACCGCTTCAGAATGGCAGGCAAAATAAAAATACTACCCAAAAAACCGAGCAAAGTAAACAAGGGCGCCGTCTTGACGATCCAGAGCACTGGATAATACCAGGCCGTATCATCAGAAAGCAGGTTCTCTCCGGCGAACAAAACGCGGATTTTAATTCCCAGCTTGGAAAACTCCGTCAACGCGGCCAGCGGATGGCCGATCGGGTCAGCCAGGGCTGCCGGCCAGGTCAATATCGCCAGCACATAACCGGTTACCGCGATGCCAAGGCCGTAGGTGAGGTACGTCAGCAAGGCCTTTCTTTCCTGAGCCAGCCCCTTCAAACCGTACTTCAACAAAAAATCCAGGCCGGCAAAAAGGCCGAGGTACCCAAACAGCAATAGCCCGCCGGCGCGGGTCGCCAACGCCATGGCTATCCCCAGGGCTACCCCCAGCGCCGTCTTCCAACTGGGCCGGGGCATGCTTTTAAACAAAACCACCATATAATAAAGAGCAATGGCAAAACCGGCGGCAAAGGGAATGTCTTTGGGGTTCATCAGAGAATGCCCGAGGAAGCGAGGTGAAAGAAAAATAAACCAAAGCGCCAGAATGCCGGCCCGCCAGCCGGCAATTTCCCGGGCCAGCAACCCTACGAAGAGCATAGCCAATACCCCGATGATGGCATTGAAGATATGCCGCACGTGGTGATAGGCCATATCGAACTCATCGAAACCCAATGCCCGGTTGATCAATCCGGTGGTAAGGTCAAAAAAACCACCGTAAAAATGCATATTACCTTTTTCGATATATAGAGCAGAGGTGTCGGCGCCCAGGGAAAGGTAATAATCAGTCAGCTTTTCCGAGTAGTCATTCTGAAACTCATCATCCCCGTTAATGCCACTGAATAAGGAAAGCAGGACGGTTATTAGCAGGATAGCCAGTGTTGAAAATTTGAAAATCTTTTTATGGAGCGCCGTCTGTTCAGGGCTGTAAACCTCGGCTACGGGAGGCTGCTCCGCCCTGATCTTTGCCGGCCCTTTCTTACCAACGGGCGCCTTTTTTCTTTTGCTCATGAATCGCTATTCTGTGAAAAAAACTTTTGGCAGCTACCAGTCTGATTTTGGCCACTCTGGCCGTTGTCTGTTTTTGTCCCAGGATGAAGGCTTCTTTCAATTTATTGACTGCCAATATGATCCAGTCATCTAAACACTGAAAGACTGCTAGTGCGCCGGGAACGAAATTCTTAACCAATTCTTTGGGCTCTTTTACGGCCATGCTGCGTTGCTCCTTCCTTCCGTAGCTTAGGCTATGGTCGGTCGTCGCGCCTTGCCTGTCTCCGCCGGCCATAGCCTTTGGCGACGAGCCGGCCGTAAAACAGCCTCAAATTATTGACCAACAACTTCGTTCCCGGCGCACTAGTTTTCCGGCGTCGAATATAGAAAATTTTGGCAACTAATTAGTTAGGCGGCTTGCTATCTTCCACTGTTTAATCACTATTGTTACATAATTTGAAAACGAAGGCCCTATTTATGAAGGATCATTCAAAAAAAAGTGCATGTGGTTATTAAAAAACCTACTTTTGCAGCCAGAAAAAATCTTGTATCACCAAATTGAATGTGAAGATGTCTACGGCAAGTATTCAACATCTCTCTCAGCGGATTCAGCAAATGGAAGAGTCTGCCACCATTAAAATGTCGCAAATGGCGCGTGACCTGGCAGCCCAGGGCCACGATGTGATCAGCCTCAGCCTGGGCGAACCTGATTTCGATACCCCAGCCCACATCAAGGAGGCTGCTAAAAAAGCATTGGATGATGGATACACCAAATACACTCCAGTGCCGGGCCTGGTAGAACTGCGGCAAGCGATACAAACCAAATTCAAACGGGATAATGGGCTCGACTTCGGCATCAACCAGATTGTAGTTTCCAACGGAGCCAAACAGTCTATTGCCAATATTTGCCTTTCCCTCCTCGACGAAGGCGATGAAGTGATCATCCTGGCGCCTTATTGGGTTTCCTACTCGGAGATCGTCAAGCTGGCCGGTGGTATCCCTGTGCTGGTTAGCGCCGACATCGAGCAAGACTATAAGGCTACGGCTGCTGAAGTAGCCGCCGCCATCACGAGCCGGACCAGAATACTGCTTTTCTCTTCCCCCTGCAACCCAACTGGCTCGGTTTACCTGCACGAAGAACTCAAAGCCATTGCACAGGTTATCGCCGCCCATGAAGGTATCTATATCATTTCTGACGAGATTTATGAATACATCAACTTCACCGGCCAGCACGCCAGCATCGGAGGGTTTGAGGAAGTAAAAGACAGGACCATCACCGTGAATGGGTTTTCCAAGGGTTTTGCCATGACCGGCTGGCGCCTCGGGTACCTCGGCGCACCGGCCTGGATTGCTGACGCCTGCTCTAAAGTACAGGGGCAGTTCACCTCCGGCGCTACTTCATTTGGACAGAAAGCAGCTGCTCACGCGCTGCTTTCAGATATGACGCCCACCCACGCAATGAGAGATGCTTTCCGCCAACGCAGGGATATGGTGATCGGGCTGCTAAACGAGGTGCCGGGCATGAAGGTTAACCGGCCGCAGGGCGCATTTTATATTTTCCCGGACATCAGCAGTTATTTTGGAAAGCACTCCGACAATAGGGCCATCAATAATGCCGATGATTTCTGTGAATATATCCTCCACAGCGCACACGTTGCAGTGGTCGCCGGCTCAGCCTTTGGCGCCGATAATTGTTTCCGCATCTCTTACGCCGCCTCAGAAAAACAGCTAAGGGAGGCCATCCGGCGTATTGCCGAAGCCGTAAGCAAGCTAAAGTAAGGGCCGGAGCCATCCGATTCAGCAGAAAGCGGCGCTTCCCTAACGAATGGGAAGCGCCGCTTTCTGCAAATTCATGCGCTGGAAAGTGAAGAATCGGTACATTTTTAAGAATCTCTTTGAGTTAGTGTAAATTTTACACTACCTTTGATTGTCAATTTATTAGCTGTAGAAACATGGTTGTAGTCGTCGATAGTGGGTCCACCAAGGCCGACTGGAAAATGGTAAATAGCAACGGGATGCAGTCCATCAGCACGATGGGGTTCAACCCGGTATTCCATACTGAGAACAAAATCTATCAGGAGCTACAGGAAGTTTTTGATGATGGCGTGAAACCCGAGGAGGCCACTCAGGTCTACTACTACGGGGCCGGCTGTTGGGACGCCAAGCTAAAGAGCGTGGTTAGCAACGCTTTGACCCGGATATTCTACAATGCGGATATCGAAGTTGAACACGATTTACTGGGCGCCGCCCGGGCTACCTGTCTCCGGGACCCCGGAATTTCCTGCATCCTCGGAACGGGTTCCAACTCCTGCCTCTACGACGGAACCAATGTTACGGACAATGTCACCAACCTGGGGTATTTACTGGGAGACGAAGGTAGCGGCACCCATCTGGGAAAAAGCCTGATCCGGGCCTATTTCTACCGAGAATTGCCGCAGGCCCTCACTAATGAACTGGACAAGGCATATCCCGGCGGGAAACAGGCAATGCTGGACAAGATATATGGAAAGGGAACGCCCAATGTATACCTGGCTTCGTTCACTAAATTTATGAGCCATAATATCGAACATCCCTTTATTCAGCGATTGTTGTACAATTCGTTTGCCGAATTTATTGACCGCCACGCGCGAAAATACCACAATCATCTATCTCTGCCGATCCACTTCATCGGCTCTGTAGCCTACTACTTCCAGGATGTCATCCGCGCAGTACTGGAGGAGCGGGCCATGACGCCAGGACGTTTCATACAAAAGCCTATAGATAACCTGGTGTCGTTCCACACTAAAAACTAATGATCCTTCCAGACTGAAGGGAAGAAAGGAAAACAGAAACCACCTATGAGTAAGGAGATCAAACGCATCGCAGTTTTCACCTCTGGAGGTGACGCTCCGGGCATGAACGCCGCCCTGCGGGCGGTGGTCAGAAATGCTTCATTTCACGACCTGCATGTCTACGGCGTCTTCCGCGGTTATGAAGGTATGATCGATGGCGACCTGGAGCGGCTGGAACGTGGAGATGTGGGTAACATCATCCACCGGGGAGGCACCATCCTGAAGACCGCCCGCAGCGAACGGTTCCGGACGGAGGAAGGCCGCAAGGCTGCCTATGAATCGTTGCTTGCGTTCGATATAGATGCCTGTATTGCTATCGGCGGTAACGGAACTTTCACCGGGGCCGACCTGTTTGCTGAAGAATTTAACATGCCTTTTATCGGTATTCCGGGCACCATCGATAATGACCTCTTTGGCACGGACTATACCATTGGCTTCGATACCGCTATCAACACCGCTATCGAGGCCGTAGATAAGATTCGGGATACCGCCGATTCTCACAACCGCCTTTTCTTCGTGGAAGTTATGGGCCGCCATTCCGGCTATATCGCGCTCAACACCGGCATTGGCAGCGGGGCAGGCAGCGTGATCATACCAGAAGTAGATACGCCGGTGGAAGCCCTGGTCGAGGCGTTGAAAAAAAGCGCCCGGCGCAAAAAATTGTTCAGCGTAATTATCGTAGCGGAGGGCAATCAAACCGGTAGCGCCCAGGATATTGCCAGAATGGTAAAGGAACAATTCGATTTTTACGACACCAAAGTGGCGATCATCGGGCACCTGCAGCGGGGCGGCTCTCCTACCGCCATGGACCGGGTGTTGGCCAGCCGGCTCGGCTTTCACGCCGTTGAAGGCTTGCTGGAGGGCAGGGAAAACGTCATGGCCGGGCTGGTTAACAACAAGATTAAGTTTACGCCTTTGAAGGAAGCCATCGTCAAGCCCAAAAAGCCGGATAAGGAGCTGATCAGGATGGCGGAGATTTTGGCGCTGTAACCGCGTTCATTTTAAAATATATCAGCAACGCCAAAGGCACCAGAAAATGCGGAAACCGCATCACCGTTTCGTGCAGCCATTGCATCAGAGCGCTATCCCAATAAGCCCAGTGGAAATAAGCCCAAACGCGGGCAAGAGAGGTAGCCAGGCCCCAGAAAGTGGCATAGGCCAATGCGCCCAACGGCCAGCGGCCGGGTAGAAAAAGCGCCAGGCTAAGCAGAAAATCCAGTATGCCCGCAGTATTGAGGAAATGAATAGCACCGGTTTCATAGACAGGCAGGATGTTCATTACCATCTCGAGGAAGTTGCCGGGCCGGGGATAGAAGCCCACGGCGTACAAACCGTGGCAGGTAAAGGTGAGGGCGATGGCTATTTTGACAAAAAAGACAAAGCGGGCGGCCCAGGGCTTCTCCGGGCCTTTAGCCAGAATAGCCAGCATGATCGGCGTTCCCCATTGGAGGGTATATTCGAAGAACTGCCCGATAAAGAAGAACTTCTCTTTGCAATACAAGCCAGCCAGGAAAAATAAATTAGCCGCTCCCACCCAGAGCAACACCCGCCCTACCCTACCCAGGCGGTTGACAAACAAAGCGGCCAGTGCGCAAACCAGATACAACCAGCCCGTTCCCACGATCAGGGTTTGAATAAATGCATCGGTTTGAGGGCTGGTTACATACGCCCGCCAGGTAATGCCTAAGGTAGGTTCTACCAGGCCCTTCATCCAGGCTTCATCCCAGAAAAGGGCCCGGTAAGGGGCATCCCAATGCAGGTGCTGCCATGCACGGGCCAGAAAGACAGACACGGTTGCTGCCTGCACCAGGCGAAAGGGCAGTCTTGGCGTATATTTGAAGGTAGTCATTATGGAAAATAAGACAGGATTAACACGATTTGCAAGAAATACAGACCCTTTCCGTATGGCTACCTCATCTGGTTAATCCTGTCTATTCTGTCTACGATTACCGGGTTTTTTCAACCCTCCACCGTACTGTTCATAAGAAAAGCCTTGAGAAACTCATCGAGATCGCCATCCAGCACGGCTTCCGTCTGGCTGGTCTGATGACTCGTTCGGTGGTCTTTAACCCTCCGGTCATCCAGAACGTAACTGCGAATTTGGGAACCCCATTCGTTTTTCATTTTACCGGCCTCCACTTTGTCTTTTTCCGCCCGCTGCTTTTCCAGTTCGAGTTCATAAAGGCGGGATTTCAGCATCTGGATGGCTTTGTCCCGGTTCATGTGTTGCGAACGCTCCTGCTGGCACTCGGCGACCAGCCCGGTGGGCAGGTGCCGGACCCGGACGGCCGATTCGGTCTTGTTGACGTGCTGCCCTCCGGCGCCGCTGGCGCGGAAAGTGTCCCACTCCAGGTCGGCAGGATTGATTTCAATTTCGATCCGGTCATCCACCATGGGATGCACAAAGACGGAGGAAAAAGAAGTCATCCTTTTGCCCTGGGCATTAAACGGGCTAATCCGAACCAGGCGGTGCACACCGTTTTCTCCCTTGAGCAAGCCATAGGCAAAATCTCCGTTAATCTCAATGGAAGCCGAGCGGATACCCGCCATATCGCCGTCCTGACGATTCAGTTCCGATACTTTGAACCCTTTTTTCTCCGCCCACATGGTGTACATGCGCAGCAGCATTTCCGACCAATCACAAGCCTCGGTGCCTCCGGCGCCGGAGTTGATCTCCAACACGGCGCCTAGTTCATCCTCGGGCTTGTTGAGGGTAGAACGGAACTCCAAATCCTCGACGGCTTCCAGCGCGTCTTCGTATCGGGCGTCTACTTCCACTTCAGTCCCCTCTCCTTCTTTGAAGAATTCGTAGAGTACCTCTGTGTCCTCAATTTTGGTCTTTACTTTTTCGTAAGAAGCCAGCCAGGATTTATGGCTTTTGAGCTCCTTGAGAACAGCCTCCGCTTTTTTAGAGTCATTCCAAAAATTGGGGTTCAGGGTTTGCTGTTCTTTCTCTTCGATTTGTACTAGTCGCTCATCGACGTCAAAGATACCTCCCAAGAACACCCAGGCGGTCCTTCAACTCTTTTAGTTGATCAGCGGTCATAACGCCTCCTTTGGTTTAAGGAAAACAGTTAGTTTTCCATTGGGGATATTGAAAAAGTGCTTGGCATTTTCGCTATTCCCCGGTTAAATAATTAATAATATCTTAATCTGGTAATATAACTCAGTATAACAAATTATTCGCTAAAAAGGTGGACTTCTTTAGAAATAATCCGGACCTATTTAGGTATTATGGTATTCCGGCATTATGGTTTTGTGGCCAGGCAGTTGCAGGGCCTCTGTGAGCCTCCGGCCGCAATACCGGAACACCACACAACCGAAACACCTGAATAGTAACAATAATCCTATCAATCAACCTCCACCACTTCGAGATACAGCAAAAGATCTGCATTGCGGGGAACGCCGGGTGAAGCGCCATTTTCTCCATACGCCAGCCGGGAAGGAATGAAAAAAGTGGCTTTTGCTCCTTCTCTGAGCAGGCTAACAGCTTCGTCCCATCCTTCGATCACCCGCCCCTCTCCTACCGGAAACTTTAAGGGTTCTCCCTGTTGGAAAGAACTGTCATGCTCTTTGCCGTTCATCAGCGCTCTATAGTATTGGACGCTTACATTGCGCCTTGGCTCCACCGCCTTTCCGTCTCCTTGTTCCTGGATGATATACTTTAACCCGGATGCGGTCTCCTTTAATTGTTCATCGAGGGCGCCAGCCTTATATTCCTTCAGGGTTTCTCTTACCTGAGCAGCCACTTCCCTGTATCTGGCGCGAGCTGCCGCCGCCGCCTTTTCGCGCTCTTCCCGTTCCTCCTTAGCTCCTTGTTGGTAACTATCCATCGATTTGATGTCAGTAAGCACAACGTCATAGTACATAATATCAGTATCCTCGAATCCCTTTTGCCTGGCGCGCATGGTATCGAGCCGGATCAATACGGTGACACTATCTCCGACTGACATTTCCCGGAGCACATCCTCTACTGGCGAGGGCCTCCGTTGAGGGTTATTAATAGAAGGGATTTGCAGAAAAGGCGTTGCTCCTTGCTCCCGGGTCGAGTGGGTAATGGTGTCGCCATTTCTTATTTGTACCTGGAAATAGGCGTATTCGCCCGGCTGAGGCCTGGCTCCTTCCAGATTCGTATGGTTGATGTACTCATAGCCGTGTTGAGTAGTCAGCAGCCCGCCCTCTTCGTGGCAGGATAACAGTATCAGGGCATACAAAAAAGCGAAAAAAAATACAATTCGCATACTTTAAGGGTTATTGTTCGGAGGCCATCAGCTGGTCTTTATACTGGGGAAGCACCCCCTTAAACCGGCGGACGGTTGCACTCAAAGACTGGAAAGAATAGCCCCCGGACGCATTTTTATGCCCTCCCCCTTTGAAATGCTGCCTGGCGATTTCCTGAACGGAGAAATCTCCTTTTGACCGAAGAGAAATCTTTACAATGGTTGGCTGTTCTGTGATAAAGGCAGCTACCTTCACCTTTTTAACCTTCAGAAGGAAATTGACGATCCCCTCCGTATCTCCTCTTTGAATATCAAAATCCACATAATCTTCCTTCGTCAGGGTAATGATGCCAGTCTGATACTCTTCCAGTATTTCCATGCGGTTGTTCAGGCAGTGCCCCAAAAGGCGGAGGTGTTTTTCCTTCATACTGTTGAAGATACGGTCCTGCAACCGGTAATCATCCACACCGAACTCAATCAATTCGGCAACAATGCGAAAAAGTTTGGCGGAAGTACTGTACTTGAAAGACCCGGTATCGGTAAGAATGCCGGTGAAGAGGCATTCGCCGATGAGGTGGTCCATGTGTTCTTTCCACCCCAGGCCGGTAATGAGGTCGAAGACCAACTCACAGGTAGAACTGGCCGTCGTGTCGGAAAGCATAAATTCCGGGAATGGTTCAGGATAGAGGTGGTGGTCGACCATAACTTTGACCCCTCTGGCCTTTTCGATCAGCTCTCCTACCTTATCGATGCGGTCCAGGGCATTGAAATCAAGGCAGAAGATCATATCCGCCCGTTGGATGACAGCCTGGGCTTCCTCCGGTTCGGTATCGTAAATAATGATCTTTTCTATATCTTTCATCCAGCCGAATACGTCCGGATATTCAGAAGGCGAAACGATTCGGACGGCGTGGCCCAGTTTATTCAGAAAATGGTATACGCCCAACGATGACCCGATAGCGTCGCCATCAGGGTTGCGGTGGGTTGTAATGACAATATCCTTCGGGTAAGCCAGCAGAGCCTTCAGCTCTTTTATATTTTCCATCATTGAATTAAAAGTCAGGATGCGAAAATGCCAAAAAATATGAATTTAACCAAAATATACGGAAAGGGGTTTGCCTGCAAGTTGAGTGCAGGAAGGTGTATGTTGCAAAACTAAAGTTTTATGCCTCAACCTTTCATAAAATAACCGGAAAAAGGAAAAATATCGCCCCCGCCTTCCTCCTTTCACCCCACTTTGCTTACTTTTGCAGCGCTTTTTGAAAACACGAAAAAACTAATATTATAATGGCTGGAAACAGAACATTTACTATGATTAAGCCCGACGCCGTACAGGCAGGGCATATTGGAGGCATTTTGGCTAAAATCAACGAAGCCGGGTTTCGGATTGTAGCGATGAAACTGACCAAATTGTCTGTGGAAAAGGCGGGGGAGTTCTATGAAGTCCATAAGGAGCGCCCTTTTTACGGTGAACTGGTGGAATTCATGTCCTCCGGGCCGATCGTTGCCGCTGTATTGGAAAAAGATAATGCAGTCGAATCTTTCCGTACCCTGATCGGAGCTACCGACCCGGCTAAAGCCGCTCCTGGCACCATCCGTGCACTCTTTGCAAAAAGCATCGGCGAGAATGCCGTTCATGGCGCCGACTCGGATGAGAACGCAGCCCGGGAAGCCAGCTTCCATTTTGCTGCGACGGAGATGTTTTGAGGGAATGAATGAATGAGGGAATGAATGAATGAGAGAGGTTTCCAATTATTTGCTCATTCATTCCCTCCTTGCCTATTTGATCTCTACCAGGGTCACCCCATCGCCTCCCTGCTGTTGCTCCGGGTGCCAAATATCCATAGTGACATTATATTCCTTCAGTTTCTTGCGAACAGCCTGCCGTAAAATGCCGTTGCCTTTACCGTGTACGATCTGCAGGCTATTCGAATTGGATATCAGCGCCTGGTCTACAAAATCTTCCACCACTTTCAGGGCTTCATCGTACCGCATGCCGCGAATATCCAGTTTAGCCTCAAAGCTGGCAGTTTGGGCCACCGTATCAGATTGAACACTTCTGGAGCTTTGGACTTCCAACGGCGCTTTGGCGTGCTGCAGGTCTCTTAGTTTGATCGTCATTCGCATTTGCCCCATGGTGACTACCGCTTTATTGCGGTCGATGGATTCCACGGCGCCGGTAGCGCCTCCTGTGCGCAATTTAACAAAATCTCCCACCTGGATCTCTCCGCTCTTTTCTTGTTTAGCAACCGGCTTGTAGTAGACCTCCTCGATCAGGCCGCCCACCTCTTTTGACAATTGCTTGCGCTCCTCTTTGGCCTGGGTGGCCATCTCTTTAGCTTTTTCAAGATTTTGCTCCTCTTTGATCTCCCGGACAAGCCGTTCCAAATCCCGGTTATCGCGGGCGGCTTGTTGCAGGGCTTGCTCTTTTGACTCCAGTTTTATTTTCTTGCGGCGGAACTCCAGTTCCCGGTGCAATTGTTCGTAGTTCTTAATGAGTTTGTCGAGTTTGTCTTCCCGCTCTTTCATTTCCCGCAGCTTCTCTTCCAATTCTTGTTTTTCCTGCTGGAGGTCTACCAGTAGCTGGTCGACCGCCTTTTCATTTTTCCCCGTTCGGTGTTTGGCATAATCCAGCACCTTTTTGCTCAGCCCACTTTTCTCGGCGATCTCATAGGCATAGGAACTACCGGGCCTGCCGACCTGCAATTCATAGGTTGGAGAAAGGCTTTCTTTGTCAAAAAACATGGAACCATTGACAATGCCCTTAGCCTTGAAAGAGTATATCTTTAGATTGCTGTAGTGGGTAGTGATGACGCCAAATACCTTTTTCCGGTTGAGCTCTTCGAGAATAGCTTCGGCTATGGCGCCGCCAATCTTGGGGTCCGTACCGGATCCGAACTCGTCGATCAGCACCAGCGTATCTTTACCGGCGTGTTCCAGGAAGTTGCGCATATTCTCCAGGCGGGAGCTGTAGGTGCTCAAGTCATCTTCAATGGATTGCTGGTCTCCGATATCGGCGAAAAGTTCGTGAAAAATCCCCATTTCCGATCCTTCCTCCATGGGAACCAACAGCCCGGACTGTAGCATGAGTTGCATGAGGCCTACTGATTTCAGTGTGATGGACTTACCTCCGGCATTGGGCCCGCTGAGCATGAGGATGCGGTTGCCGCCCAAGAGGGTAAAATCAAAAGGCACCGTTTTTTTGCCCAGCTTTTTATTCTTAAGATATAGCAACGGGTGCCGCCCCTTCTGAATGCCGAAATGCGGTTTATCGAAAAGCTTGGGTTGTACGGCGTTCATCTGCCGGGCCAGCCTCGCCTTGGCCTGGATGAGGTCAAAATGCCCCAGGATATCCTGGTATATGCGGATTTGAGGGACGTAGGGGCGCAGTTCAGCGCTCAATTCGCGCAGGATGCGGTAAATCTCCCGCCTTTCGTCCGTTTCGAGGTCGAAAATATCGTTATTGATCTCGATGATAGCTTCCGGTTCGATAAAAGCGGTCTTCCCGGTAGTGGATTCATCGTGGATAATGCCACGTATTTTCCGCTTGTGTTCAGAAGGGACACTCAGCACGCGGCGTCCATTGCGAAAGCTTTCTATATTATCCGATAGCCAGCCCTTACTTCGGTATTCATTGATGATGACCCGGAACTGCCGTTCCAGCTCTTTCTGCTTAGACTGCACCTGCCTTCGGATTTTCATCAGCTCAGGAGAAGCATCCGGCCGGATATTGCCCTCTTCATCGATCACCTTGCCGATAGCTTCGATGAGGCTTTCATCAAAGGAAACCTCCCGGATATTGGCGTACAAAGCGGGGTAGGTTTCCCGGCGCGCGCCTCTGAAGAACCGGAAGATATTGTGGGTGAAATTCAGAACGGCCTTAATACTGCGCATACCTTCTTCGGGCAGTACATAGCCCTCCACTTCGAGCATGCGCAGTTCTTCAGAAATGACGGTATAACCCGATATGGAAAAGCTGTCGTTTTCATCCACCGAGCGCTTAAACTCCTGGGTCTCATTCAAGCTTCTTTCGATCAGTTCGATATTGTCAGCCGGTTTAAGGCCTTTTACGGCTGCTGTACCCAAATCACCCAGGCATTCCTTTCCCAACAATTCCAGTACCTTGTCAAATTCCAGTTTTTCGTATAAATCTCGGGGTAACAGTTGCATCTTTTGCCATTTTTTCAAGAAGTGCGAAGATAAGAGATTCAACAGTAAAAAACCTGCCATTTTTAAAGAACCTCCTCCTGACTTCACCGGTATTTGTACTCTCTTTTGCCTTAACGAAACAACAAGATCTTCTAAGAGTTCCCTACGGCTTATTAACTTTGTCTTCGTTTATTCAAAAATCGCAAGGTTGAGGGCCCGGCCACCGAACAAGGGCCGTCCTTTATCGAACCTCACGCAAAAAACAGAAATCCGTGGCAGGCAATACCTTTGGACAAGCATTTAAAATTACCACCTTTGGAGAATCCCACGGCCGGGCCATTGGCGTCATTCTGGACGGCTGCCCCGCCGGATTGGAGATCAACGAGGATTTTCTGCAGGCTGAGCTGGCGCGCCGGCGGCCCGGGCAATCCAGGATCGTCACCCAGCGAAAAGAAGAGGACAAGGTGGAAATCCTCTCCGGTGTCTTTGAGGGAAAAGCCACCGGCGCCCCCATTGCCATGGTGATCTTCAATGCGGACGCCCGTTCCCGGGACTATGGGCATATTGCCGACAAATTCAGGCCGTCTCACGCCGATTTCACCTATCAGGCCAAATACGGCATCCGGGATTACCGGGGTGGCGGGCGATCCTCTGCCCGGGAGACGGCTGCCCGGGTAGCGGCGGGCGCCGTGGCCAAGCTGTTTCTCCGGCAAACCGGAATGGACATCCGGGCTTATGTCAGCCAGGTAGGCCCTTTGGCCCTGGATAAACCTTACCAGGAAATTGATCTGGGCCGGGTGGAATCCAACCCTGTCCGGTGCCCGGAGCCAGGCATGGCCGAACAAATGGAAGCGCTGATCAAGGAAGTCCGCAAAGCAGGAGACACGATCGGCGGGGTGGTCAGCTGTGTCATCACCGGCTGCCCTCCGGGCCTGGGCGACCCTGCTTTTGACAAATTGCACGCCAACCTGGCGAAGGCCATGTTGAGTATCAACGCCTGCAAAGGCTTTGAATATGGCTCCGGCTTCGCAGGCGTAACCATGCGTGGTTCTGAGCACAATGACCATTTTTACAACGACGGGGGGGCCATCCGGACGGACACCAATTATTCAGGAGGGATACAAGGAGGGATTTCCAACGGGATGGACATCTATTTTCGGCTGGCATTCAAGCCAGTGGCCACGATCGTTCAGGCTCAGGAATCAGTCAATGAAGCAGGGCAGGCGGTCGTGGTGGAAGGCAAGGGGAGACACGACCCCTGCGTGGTGCCCCGGGCCGTGCCTATCGTAGAAGCCATGGCGGCCCTGGTGCTGGCCGACCACATGTTGTTGCAGCGGATGGTACGGGTGTAGGAGCGTTCTTCGCTGTTTGTTGTCTGTTGTTTGGTTGTTGGTAAGCGGACTACAAGCACGCTGTTCGCTGTTCGCAAGTTCCATTCGGCTGAGCTCACGCCGAAGCCTGAAAATCAAGAGGCTTTTGTCAGAAGAGGCTACCGTTCCAGGGTTGGATGAGTTCGCGGTTCGGTATTCGCTGTCCGCAACCGCGGCGGGCCAGTACTCAAAAACCAATCTTTGGCTTACCGCCTTTCATTCCCTTTTTAAGGCTGGCCATTCGAATAGCCGTTACCGCCGCTTCCACTCCTTTGTTGCCATGCATGCCCCCTGCCCGGTCGAGCGCCTGTTCTTCTGTATCGGGAGTGAGGACGCCAAAGACGAAAGGCCGGCTGTAAAACATACTAAGGCTGGTCAGGCCATGGGACACTGCGTAGTTGATGTATTCATTATGCCTGGTTTCCCCTTTGATCACACACCCCAGGCAGATGACCGCATCCGTTTTGTGCTCGTCCGCCATCATTTTTGCCCCGACCGTTAGCTCAAAGGAGCCGGGAACCTGTAGCAGTTGAATGTCTTCCTCCTTTGCGCCGTGTTTGATCAGGGTGTTGTAACAACCTTCATAAAGGGCGTGGGTGACCTTCGTATTCCATTCAGAGACAACAATGCCGAAGGTAAGGCCTTCGGCGGAAGGAATATTCGTTTCGTTGTAATCGGATAAATTTTTCAGTGCACTGGCCATATTTAATAAATTTTGAACGTGTCCAATTCGGGGTTGTAATGCAAAAAGGGGTAAGAAAGCTACTCCATTTGCCCCCTTACCCCCTTTTATCTGGCTATGCTGCTTTTGTCAACTTTTAGCAGCTACGCGGGTAATGTACTTTTCGATATCCCTGCCAATCGGAGAATCCGGGTAGTTATCCAGGATTTCCTGATAAGCTTTTTGGGCTTCAGCAAAGTTGCCATTGCGCTCATTCAGCAGGCCCACTTTCTTCAGATAATAGGGCGTAAGAAAGTCATTTTCACTTTCGCTGACTGCCTTTTTGTAGTATTTCATGGCGCTGTCGAAGTCTTGCAATTCGGAGTACGCATCTCCCATCGCTCCATATTTCATGATGGGCGTGATACTGCCCTTGGCCTTAAATTGCTGGAGATAATCAACAGCAGCTTCGTACTTACCCAAATTGAGATAAGAGATGCCCGCATAGTACTTGGCGGAATTGCCGGCGGCGGTGCCACCATAGTTGTCGATGATATCGAGCAAGCCCATATAGCCGCCGCCCGGGTTGGCCAGCGCCAGGGCAAAGGAATCCTGTTCAAATTGTTCCTGGGCGCGAAACATTTGTTCTTCAGCTTCAGCCTGACGGGGCTTCTTAAAAAAGTTGTTGTATGCAAAAACCCCGCCGATAGCCAATACCAATGCCACCAAAGCGCCGAAGATCAATTGTTGGTTGTTATCGACAAAGCTTTGGGCGCTATCCCTAACCTCAACAATATCCACCAAAGTTTCGTCTGCCTTCTTCTGATTTCTTTTTCTTCTTGCCATTTTTAATTTGTCAGTTTTCAGTCCGGTTTGAAAAAGCCACGCAAAAATAATTAAAGTTTTCTATCTGTCAGGGTTTTGATAAAAAAAAACGGCGGCAAGGCTTATCTCCCCTCCCGCCGTTTGGCCCCAATCAAGAAAAAGGATCAATCCATAATGAAAGGATAGTCTTCCTGTACGTAGTTTTCTTCCCAAAGCGCAGAAGGATCCGGGAAATCGGACTCTTCAGCAAATTGGACCGCATCGGCGATTTCTTTTTTAATTTTTTCCTGAATCGTTTTGAGGTCTTCTTCTGTGCCTATTTTGCCCTTAAGGATGGCCTCTTCGATCATTTTAATAGGGTCGCGGTCCTTGTATTCCTGAACCTCTTCTTTGGTGCGGTATTTGGCGGGGTCAGAAACCGAATGGCCTTTATAGCGGTAGGTGCGCATTTCGAGGAGGTAGGGGCCGTTGCCGGCGCGAATGTGTTCGGCTGCTTTGGCCACAGCTTCATGGACCGCTACCGGGTTCATGCCATCGACGGCTTCCCCGGGCATATCAAAGGATTCCCCCAAGGTATACAGCTCCGTAACGTTACTGGTCCGTTTAACGCTGGTGCCCATAGCGTAGCCATTGTTTTCCACCACGTACAAAACCGGTATTTTCCAGCTCATGGCCATATTAAAGGATTCGTAAAGCGCCCCCTGCCGGGCGGCGCCATCTCCGAACATCGTGACGCATAGATTGTCGGTACCTTTATATTTTTCAGCGAAAGCAATACCCGTTCCGATGGGAATCTGAGCGCCGACAATGCCGTTGCCGCCAAAATATCGATGCTCGGCGGAGAAAAAGTGCATAGAGCCTCCTTTTCCTTTTACAATACCGGTTTTCTTTCCAAACAACTCTGCCATACAGGCGTCCGTAGCGCAACCCCGCCCGAGGGCAATGCCGTGCTGGCGATAAGCCGTCACGATGGCATCTTCCCGGCGTATGGCTGATTCCATGCCGGCAGCTATGGCTTCCTGGCCGATATAAACATGGCAAAACCCACGAATTTTTTGCTGGCCGTACATCATCAGGGCACGCTCCTCGAACTTGCGGATTCTAAACATGAGTTCGTACCAGTTCAGATACATTTCCTTGCTGTAAGTTGACTTGTTGGCCGCAGATGCTTTTTTCCCGGTGTTTTTTTTCTTGTTACCTGTTGCTGTATCCATAGATTGGTTCTGTTTTTGGCAATTTTGTGGATGCAGAGCCCACTGGTTAATGCAAGTGAGTGTCCTTAAAGGTACTGCAAAAATACGGCAGCACACAAATGAGGAAACAAAAACTGATCACACTGTCTTAGAACACATTGAACATTGCCTTGTTTGCAAAACGAACATTTTTTGAATTAAACCGTAAAGAAAACATATTTTGACTTTTTTCCCAAGCCCGATTTATCTTTACCCGCATCTATGAAAAACAGGCTACATCTTCAAATCCTCGAAAAAAGGGCAGAAGCTACTGATGCAGTGAGCCTTGTCCTGAAACCGATCGATGGTTTTTTCTCGTACAAACCTGGTCAATTCCTGACGCTGATTCTGACATTCAACGGCAAGGAAGTCCGCCGTTCTTATTCTTTTTCCTCCAGCCCGGGCGTTGACCATTATCCTATTATTACTGTCAAACGAAAGCCCAACGGGCTGGTTTCTTCCTTTCTGGTGGGCCGGGCCGGGGCCGGCGATATTCTGGCCGCCCTGCCGCCCGCCGGGCAATTCACCCTTCCGGCTTTCCCGCAGCGGCCTCATTATTTATTTATGGTGGCAGGTGGCAGTGGCATTACCCCCGTATTTTCGATCATCAAATACGCGCTTGCCTGTACGCCGCATTTTCACTTGATATTGGCTTACGCCAACCGGGATGAGAAGAATCTAATTTTCGGAAAGGAGTTGAACAAATGGCTTCAGCTTTATCCCGAGCGCTTCCGGGCCCTATTGCTGCTCAGCACCCCTAAAAGCCCTGTATCCGAAATTGCCGGAGCCATTCAGGCTCAGGTTCTCCCAAAACGAATGGGCAATGCCCTGCTGGAAGAACTCATTCAAAAAAATGTGCCGGCGGACGGTTCCCCGGTCGATTTCTACCTCTGTGGCCCGCCGGGGCTACTATTGAAATCGGAAATGGCCATTCGCTTTTTGGGTTATCCGGGCCGGCAAATACACAAAGAAATATTCACCATTACGCCCCCTCTGCGCCCGCCGGCTGAGCAGTTCCCGGACGCAACCGTTACCCTGGCGAGAAACGGAGAAGAAGTTGTTTTTAATATAAAAGCCGGACAAACGATTTTAGAGGCTGCCGGGCAAGCGGGCCTCGACCTGCCGTACAGCTGCCGAAGTGGCATTTGCACCAGTTGCACTGCCCGTTGCCAGGAAGGAGAGATCATCATGTACGGGCAGGAAGGGCCCCTCAGCAGTAAGGTTACCGACGGAGTAGTCCAGACCTGTGTGGGTTATCCGCTGACCAGGCAGGTTGCTATTACCTTTTAAGCGACATGCCATCAATAACTGTCAGGGGAACGGATATAGCCTGCTGAGCTTTTTCAGCAGCTTCATCATTTTGAGGTTCAGGGAAGGGTTGGCATTGAAAAAATGCCCGTTGATCAACAGCCAGTCTTTTTCGCGGCGAACACTTTCCAGGGCGCCGAAAGCCACCTGGCGGGCCGTTTGCAGTTGCGCTTTCCAATACAAGCCGCGTTCCGTAAGCGCGAAACCTTCCTTACAGGAGCCGAGCAGGCTTTGGTCGCAAATCAGCAGAATGCGTTCATCTCGCTGAGGAAAGAGGAAAAACTTTCCGGCGTTTTTTAATTTATCCACCGGCATTTTCAGAAAATCTGTATAAACCGTTTCATCAGGCTCGCTGCCAAAGTCCAGGTAATCGAGCGCCATTTTAAAAAAGTTGATGGAGTCTTTTTCCACTCCCTGCCATCGGAGGATGGCTTCAGGCAGGGGAATCTCGTTCATATCCTGGCAATAGCGGATGATGAAGTAATCCAGTTGCTCTTCAAACAACCGGATGATGCGCCGGTTGGTTTCCCGGGCAGTAGCTGCTCCTTTGGCATCGAGTGAGCGCAACGCCTCGCCCAGGTGAGCGGCCTTGCGGGCGACTGTATCCCGAAAGCCCGACTCATAAAGCCGTTCAGAATACTGTTGAAACTGTTCTGGCTGATGTTCTTCTTCCACTCGCCGGCGCAGAGCCTGGAAGAAAAGCTCCACTAATTGCTGTTCTATATTGCCACCGAGGTCGACCATAGGCTTGGGCGGCGGCTTAGCCTCTCGTTTGGGTTCAGGAGGCTGGGGCGCGCCGCAGTTGAAACAAAAGCGGGCGCCGGCAGGCAATATGGTCTGACAGTTATTACATTTCATCGGCCTGAAAATTAAGGAAAAACTGGTAAAACCTTCTATAGGCTCCTGTTGTTTAGCCTGGAAAATAATCATCTTTGGCAAGTAACATGCCCAGGCGCCGGAAAAAAGAAAACCTGCCACATAAGATATGTGCCCACTGTGGCCTTCCATTCACCTGGCGCAAAAAGTGGGCCCGCTGCTGGGAAGAGGTCAGATATTGCAGCGAGCGCTGTCGGCAAGAAGCGAAAAAAAAGGGGCCGCGCCCTGATTAATTGCTGGCCGGCGCCACAACTGCCCTTAAACTTTTACAAGCCGTTAACCTAAAATAGCATGAGCGAAACACAATCTAACAGCGCAGAAAAGCAGGATTTCAATAGTGAATACGATTCATTTGCCTTTCACCCTTACAATGTACTTCTCACACTGCTGCTCTTTGGCATCACGGCCCTTTTTCTGGCCTTTTCTGTCGCATTCATCTACACCCGGGTGCAGAATGAGCTCCCCCCCTTACGGCTGCCCAATATATTTCTGTTCAACACATTGATCTTACTGGCAAGTAGCGCCACCATGGTTTGGGCCAGGCGATGCTACAAGGCGGACAAAACCCGGAATTACCAATCTGCGCTGTTAGCAACTATTGGGTTGTCTTTCCTTTTCATGGGCCTGCAGTTGATCGGCTGGAGTCAACTCTTTGCCAATCAGATTTACATCCACAGCGACAATTCTGCGGGCTATCTCTATGTTATCTCCGGTTTGCACCTGGCTCACGTCATCGCAGGCCTGCCCTTTCTCGCCGCCTTTTTCTGGACCGCCAGAAAACGGATGAAGGAGCCGGTAAGCGTCCTGGTTTACTTTTCCGACCCGGAGAAACGCCTTAAGTTGCGCCTGCTCACTATCTATTGGCACTTTCTCGATGGATTGTGGGTCTACCTGGTTATTTTCTTTTTCATCAATTACCTTGTCTATTGAATTCTCCTGATACTTATTATCTTTGCGGCTCAGAATAAACCGGGGAAAGGGGATTCTACATCTAAGAGCCTGTCGGAGAAGTGTTGGCGAAACGAGAACGAGCAAATATTATTCTGAACGAGGCGCAATGAAGGGGCATAGTGGCGCTACGCGACTTAAAAGCAACGAAGTGCAGAATAATATTTGCCGTTCGCAGTCCATCAAGTACTTCTCCGACAGGCTCCTAAAGCCAGATGGCGCATCAGAAAAAAGAACCCTAATTTTCATTACATTAATATAAAATCCTGCTGAACATGAGAAACATCGCAATAATCCTTATCGCTGGGCTTCTGGCTTTCACTACCTGGCAATGCGATACCCCCGTGAAAGGAACAGTGATAAACGGAACCATCAATAATGCCGCCAACATCCAGGTTTTTCTGGATCACGTAGTGATAGGAAAAGCCAGCAACGTACTGGCAAAAGCGGAGGTAGACGGTAGCGGTAATTTCAAATTTGAATTTCCGGAAGGCATTCCTCCCGGTATTTATCAGATGCGGCTGGGCGCCAAGCGGGTCAACCTGGCGATGGATGGTTCGGAGAAAGTGGTTGAGATTGAGGGAGACCTGGGTACCATTCAAAATTATGAATTCTCGATCACGGGTTCCAGAAACAGCCAGTCACTGGCCAACATAATGAACGGGTTGTTCCAGAGAAAATTCAGTGCCGATGACATCGCCACTTATATAGATACTGTTTCCAATCCGGAATTGGGCGCCTTTGTCGCTTACCGCTCACTGGGCGCCTCCGGGCAATTTCTGGATACCCAGAAAAAAGCACTGGCCAAGCTTGACCCCGCCTCTGAATCTGCGCAAGAGTACGCTAAATTCATTTCAGCAATAGAACGCCAGTACCAGTCCCAAATGGCGAATCAGCTCATTCGGGTGGGGCAGCCGGCGCCGGACATAACCCTGCCCAACCCCAATGGCAAAGACTATTCCCTGTCTGACCTCAAAGGGAGCATCGTACTGCTCGATTTCTGGGCCAGTTGGTGTGGCCCCTGCCGCCGGGAAAACCCGAATGTAGTCAGGGTATACGATAAATACAAATCTCAAGGCTTCACGGTCTTCAGTGTCTCCCTGGACGGTATAGACTCCAGAACACGCAGCCGCTTCGGTAATGAAGCAGCCGCTAACCAATACATGGAAGATCAGAAAAAACGTTGGGTCGATGCGATCAAACAGGACAACCTGAAGTGGGAATACCACGTCAGCGACCTGGCAAAATGGGAATCGGCCCCGGCTGCCCAATACGGTGTCACCAGTATTCCCCGCACTTTCCTGATCGACCGGGAAGGAAAGATTGCCGCAGTGAACCTGAGAGGAGCTGAACAGATAGAGCGGGAGTTGAAGAAATTGTTGTAGGAAGGTGGATTGGCGCGCAGCGATTCAAAACGGCGCTTTCCATACGCTTCTGCGTGAGCCCCGACATTAGCCCCTGTTCCGGAATACCGCACACAAGATGCCGGTGGCAACCGCTGCATTCAGGGACTCTGCCCCGCTGTGGGCGGCGGGAGGTATGGAAATGCGGTGAGACAGGAGGCGTTCTGCTTCCGGCGAGATTCCGCTACCCTCATTGCCGATCACGATGATCCCATTCGCGCCTTTCAGGCTGGTGTGAAATACATTCTCTCCGTCCATTACTGCTCCATAAATAGGTATGCCGGGATATTCCTGGTACAGCCGATCAATAGTGGTTTCGATACAGGAAACCCGGAGGAAGGCGCCCATCGTAGCCTGCACGACTTTGGGGTTAAAGGGGTCAACGCAATCGGGAGATGAAAAGACCCGGCTTATACCAAACCAATCGGCGATGCGCAGAATGGTGCCCATATTACCGGGGTCTTGTATACCGTCGAGATAAAGGGACAGAGCTTTTTCCAGCGGCTCAGGCCCTTGAGCAGCTTCGGGTATGTCCGCTACTACCAGCACCTGGTTGGGGGTATTGAGGTTGGAAATTTTTTTCAGCTCAGCCGCCGTTATCGAAAAAATCTTCTCCGGCGAAAGAGCGCTCACTCCATTCGCCCCCGCCAGCCAACTCTCCAGAGCGTAGAGGGCAACCACCCGTTGGGGGGTGTGAGCCAATAACTCCCTTGCCATTTTATCCCCTTCGACGATGAAATTGTTATATTTTTGCCTAAACTTCTTAAGGCGCAGCGATTTGATGTATTTTATCTTATTAATTGAAAGAGTCATCAGGAATTGATATTGCGATGTCTAAAAAGCACTTTGCAAAATACACATTCGGGCTAATAATGGCAGCCTTTTTGCTGTCTGCCTGTAATACATCCAAGTATCTTCCGGGAGATCAGTACTTACTCAAAGGTAACAGCATCAAATTAAAAACCAAGGGCAACATCAACCGGAAGCGAGAATTGAAGTACGAACTATCTACGCTCTTCAAACAAAAAGAGAACACCAAGTTCTTCTTTATCCCCCGGGAGTGGTTTTACTTCGCTACACAGGACACCAAAGACACCACCAAGTTTGACAAATGGCAACGCCGGGTCATTTCCGAACCTCCCGCCATTTACGACCCCCAGCTCACGGAGGCCACTGAGGAGTCCATGAAGTTTTTTCTTCAATATAAAGGGTTCTTCAATGCTAATGTATTTGCCGTACCCGATGTGCGCAAAAAAAAGATTTACATGACTTACCACGTGGAGCCCGGGCAGCAGTTTACCATTGACACCACTTATTTCTTCAGTGAAGACAGCCTGATCAACCGGGCCCTGCAGCGAATTTCAGGGCGCACCCTGCTGAAGCCAGGCGCCGGCATCGACGGAAGTTTATACGACCGGGAAAAAGAACGCATCGTCCGGTATCTTAGAAACAACGGATACGCCAATTTCTACGCCAATTCCGTGGCGCCTCTGGAGGCGGATACAACAGTGGCGGACAAAAGGGCGAACCTGTACCTGGAAGTATTACTCCCTCCTGAAGACAGTGTTCACCAGGCTTATACCATAGGCGACATCACAGTATATATGGATTACATACCCGGGCAGGAAGAAAACATCCTGAATGACTCGGTTATCAGCCAAATACGCTTTCGATCTCCTCGCAATTACTTCCGGATAAAACCGGAGACCATTCTCGAGAACCTCTACATACAAAAAGACAGCCTGTACAACCAAAGAGATTTCGACCTAACCAACCAGCAGCTGACTGCTTTGGGGGTATTTCGTTTTGTGCGCATCAAACAGGACCCCGACCCGAAAGACCCCAGCCGGCTAGATATAAGGATCGAACTGACCCAAAATAAGAAGATGGAGCTCGGCCTGGACTTCGAGCTTAACTACGCCAGCCGCAATGCTTCCGGCGCCGGCAACCTCATCGGGCTTACGCTCGGCCCCTCCTTTCGCAACCGCAACCTGCTCAAAGGGGCGGAGTTACTGATCGCGGATATTTCCGCCGGCGTAGAGTTTAATCCCAGCCCCAACGCCATCACCGAAAAGCGTTTCTGGAACACGGTGGACATCCGCCTGCAAACCGACCTCTACCTTCCGCGGTTTGTTGACTATCTCGGCATCTGGGGGCGCCTCAACCGGCCGAAAGTGGGGAAGCGGGAGTTGTTTATAAATGACAACTTCTACAATTCGTTGCAGGAAAATGCGGCCACCCGCCTTTCCGCCAGTTACAACTACCTGCTCATTCTCGACTTTTATCAATACAATCTGTTTACCAGCACTTTTGGCTTTGACTTTCCACGAAAACGCAACCAGCGCCTGATTATCAACCACATCGGGCTTGATTACCTGCTCCCGGTTACAACCACCCGTTTTGACTCCATTTTGGATGTCAACCCCTTCCTGGCGCGTTCCTTCGGCGAGCAACTCTTTGTAAGTTTCTTATTCCGTGACCTCAATTTTGTTCACAACTCACGCCCCAACCGGAGGGGCAATTCTCATTATGTAGGGCTCAATACGGAGCTGGCCGGCGCTGAAGTATGGGCAGGCAACGCCATTTACAACGCTTTTGCTCTGGTGCAGGATACGCTTAAGCTACGCCTTAAAGAAGGTAAAAGCGTCGATTTTTCACAATACGTACGAATGCAGGCAGACCTTCGAAAATACTGGTCTCATTCACCTAAACGATCTACCGCGGCGCGCCTTGCCGTGGGGGTGGCCCGGCCCTTTGGCTACACCACCGACGTACCCTACGTCAAACAATTTTATGCCGGCGGGCCGAACAGCATCCGTGCCTGGGCGCCCCGGGGGCTGGGGCCCGGCTCCTTCGAAGACACCCTTTCCTTCGACCGCTCCTTCAATACCCGCCTTTATCAATCAGGAGACATCCGGCTGGAAGCCAACCTGGAGTACCGCTTCAATATCTTCTGGGTGGTCAACGGGGCCTTCTTCCTGGATGCCGGCAACATCTGGACCTTCCGCCGGGATACAGCCCGCTGCGGGTCCCAGTTTTTGCTCAGAGGCAGGCAGTACAGCTGCACCGACAATATGGGAGAGAAAGTAGTCTACACCAACGAGCCGTTCTACAAGCAGATAGCCGTGGGGGGGGGCTTCGGCCTGCGGCTGGATTTTTCCTACTTCATCCTGCGGCTGGATATGGCGGCCAAGTTGCGGCATGCTGCGCCCAGGCCTTCCACGAATGGCAGCGGCAACTTGCAGGATTACTGGTTCCGGGATTTCCGGGATAATGGGGGAAGAAGCGGGTTGAAGTTTACGGATATTGTTTCGTTTAATTTGGGTTTTGGGTATCCGTTCTGATTTAAAATGAGCGCTCCTCAGGAAAACAAGCTCTTCCGTCCATACCTACTACAAATCGGGCACTTTCTCGGATCATGCCCCCTTGCCGGGCAATGCTCCCGCCCGAAATAGATGATCTGCAGGTGCAGCTTGTTCCATTTTTCCCGGGGGAACACCTTTTTCAGGTCCGCTTCCGTCTTTTCGACATTTTTACCGGTGCTAAGCGTCCAGCGATAAGCCAGGCGATGGATGTGCGTGTCCACCGGAAAGGCGGGCACGCCGAAGGCTTGAGACATGACGACCGAGGCGGTTTTGTGCCCCACCCCCGGCAAGGCCTCCAGGGCGGCAAAATCCTGTGGCACCTGCCCGTTGTGTTTCTCAATGAGAATATTGGAAAGGTCGTAAATTGCCTGCGATTTGCGGGGAGCAAGGCCGCAGGGGCGGATAATGGCCTTGATGTCTTCCACCTGCTGTTCGGCCATGTCGAAGGGATTATCCGCCAGTTCGAAAAGGTGGGGCGTCACTTTGTTGACCCGGTCATCGGTACACTGGGCGGAGAGCAGAACGGCAACGAGCAGCGTGTAGGGGCCCTGGTGGTTTAGAGGGATGGGGGTTTCCGGGTACAGCGCTTCCAGAATTTCCAGAATGGCGTCTGCTTTTTCTTGTCGGGTCATATTGCTGTATTGTCAGGTTAGTAAACAAAGTCCCCATGCTGGCTTTTGAGCCGCAAGCTATTGCCTTTTCCTTCTTCTACCCTACCCACTATTTGTGCATCGATATCAAATCCTCTGGCAATATCGATCACTTCCTGTGCCTGTCCTGCCGGGAGATAAACCTCCAAACGGCAGCCCATGTTGAACACCTGGTACATTTCCTTCCAATCCGCACCGGATTCCTTCTGGATGAGCTGGAATAACGGCGGCAGGGGGATGAGGTTATCCTTTATAATCGTCTTGTTCTCCACGAAGTGCAGCACCTTGGTTTGCCCGCCTCCGGTGTTGTGGATCAGGCCGTGGATTTGCCCTTTCAAGGCTCCAAGCAACTGCTTCAGTACCGGCAGGTAGGTGCGGGTGGGCGATAGCGCCAATTTTCCTGCCGTGACAGTTTCTCCTCCCACATCGATCTCATCTGTTAGTTTTTTGCTGCCCACGTAGACCACCTCTTCCGGGGTGCGGGGATCATAACTTTCCGGATATTTTTTGGCGTAAAGATGGTGGAAAACGTCGTGTCGGGCGGAAGTCAGGCCATTGCTGCCCATACCGCCGTTGTAGGCCGTTTCGTAGGAAGCCCTGCCGTAGGAGGCCAGGCCGACAATCACATCGCCCGCCTGTATATCGTTGACGATCAGATCGGAGCGTTTCATCCGGGCAAAGGCGGTATAGCCCACATCGATAGTGCGGACTATGTCTCCCACATCGGCGGTCTCGCCCCCCGCCAGGTGGATGCCGATACCGTGCTTAGACATCTCCTCCGCAAAGCGCGGGGCGTAGTTAATAATGGCGCTGATCACTTCGCCCGGAATGAGGTTTTTATTGCGCCCGATTGTGGAGGACAACAATATATTATCGGTACAGCCCACGCAGGCCATATCATCCAGGTTCATGACGATGGCGTCCTGTGCGATCCCCTCCCAGACGGAAAGGTCGCCGGTTTCTTTCCAGTACAGGTAGGCCAGGCTCCCCTTAGTACCGGCGGTATCTGCGTGCATGAGGTTGCAGTAGGCGGGATCACCGGCGGCTATATCGGGAAGGATTTTACAAAAGGCACTGGGGTACAGCCCCTTATCCAGATTTTTAATAGCGGCGTGCACCTCGTCTTTGGTGGCGCTCACCCCTCGCAGGCCATATTTGGATGGTTCAGGCATAGCTCCTTTTTCGGTTTGGCCTCAAAGGTAGGGATAATTCTGAAAAGGCATTTCATCGAAAAACGAGCCTGAAACCAGGAAGTTTTCCACAAAATGGGATAAAAACTATAGTTTTAACTAATTTCATTAGGTGCAATTGAGATGCAATTCTATATTTGCAGTCACACGGCAAGGTTTAGAGCGTGCAAAAGCAATCCCATGCGCTAGTGCTACCAGAGCGAATTCGTTCTGTTTTCACGAGACATTCAACCCAAAAACGATATTCAAAGCGGGATGGAGGCGTAAGTTCTCCAACCAGGTTGACTTGTCCTAAATTGTAACGCGATTGTTTAACCAAATCAAGAGACAGTGGATTTGCCAGACTCATTTACCCAAATTCTGAGCCAGAAACAGAAATTACTTAAGATCGGAATATCAACATTATCAGCGCTATTGATCGGAGGAACCCTCTACTACTTCAGCGCGGATATCAAGGGCCGGCTCCAGGCCTCCATCGTTGCCTCCGAAAAGCCCGCTGAACTGGGCTGCTTTCCCGTCACCGTTCCCACTTTGAGATATGGATTTGCCATAGATACTTTCCAATTGCTGGACAGGGCTATTCAATCCGGACAATTTCTGGCGGATATTTTGCTGGCCCAACAAGTCGATTACCCCTCTATTGAGCGGATCGTCGCCAATTCGGAAGACGTCTTCGACGTAAGGCACTTCCAGGTGGGCAAACCCTATACCATTCTAACCAAGGACAGCACGCAGCAGGCGGAATACCTCATTTATGAACCCAATGTCTACGAATACATCGTTTTCGAACTGAAGGGAGAAAACAAGGTGTACCGTCACAAGCGAGAAGTCACCACCGAAGTCAGGTCGGCGGCCGGCGCCCTCGAAAGCTCCTTATGGAATGCGATTGTCGGACAAGGCCTGAGCTATGACCTGGCCGCTAAAATGGAAGATGCGCTACAGTGGTCGATTGACTTCCACCACTTACAGAAAAACGACGAGTTCAAGCTGGTTTATGATCAGCAATTCATCGAGGGAGAAGAAGTTGGCATTGGCCAGGTGCACGCCGCCTACTATAAGACCGGCGATAATGAATACCACGCCATCTTTTTCGACAATGGAAAAACTGAAGGCTATTACGACCTGGAAGGGCGCCCGATGAAGCGGGGCTTCCTGAAGTCGCCGGTACAATATTCGCGTATTTCATCCTATTACAACCTAAACCGCTTCCATCCGATCCTCAAGCGGAGGCGGCCCCATTTCGGCACCGACTACGCAGCCCCCTACGGAACCCCCATCCTGGCGGTTGGCGACGGCGTCGTATTAAAGGCTTCTTTCACCAAGGGGAATGGGAATTTCGTCAAGATCAAGCATGACGACACCTACCAAACCCAGTATTTGCACATGCAAAAGTTCGCCCAGGGCATAAAATCCGGCGCACACGTCAAACAAGGGCAGGTCATTGGCTACGTAGGGTCTACCGGCCTGGCCACTGGCCCGCATGTATGCTTTCGTTTCTGGAAGGATGGCAAGCAGGTCAACCACCTCAACCTGAAGTTCCCACCCGCTAAGCCTCTGCCAGATGAAGATATTCCTCTGTTTACGGAGTTGCGGGATAAATATATGTCCTTGCTGGAAAAAGCTACCCCTGTGAAAGTGGACGATCCCACCGCAGCTATTGAAAAAGGCAATCCCTGATCCCTCCGATCTTCCTGTGCTATATATCAAAACATCAAAACAAAACGAAAAACCCCTCAGTGGAGCGATCCGCTGAGGGGTTTTTAATTCCGGAAACAAAAAAGGCTAATTCCAGTTGGAGGTTTCCGGCATTTGGGCGATGACCGTGTAGGTATCCCCTTTGTTGTACATGACCTGGGTCCACAGCTTTTGGGGTTCCAACTTAAAAAGGTAGTTGGGGTCCATATCCGCCAGCACCCAGGACCCATAGCCCATCTCGTCCTTCAGCTGGCCTTCTGTCCAGCCGGAATAACCGACAAAAAAGCGGATATTGTGCGGCAGGATCAGGTTGGAAGTGATCAGGAACTTCAGCTTATCGAAGTCGCCTCCCCAATACACGCCATCTGCCACCTTAACACTCTCCTCCACCAGGTCGCCCATATTGTGGATGTAATGGATGGTATCAGTTTGTACCGGGCCGCCGAAAAAAACCTCGGAATCGAACTCAGGAAACCCGTCGATCAGTTCATCGATGCGCATCTTAAGGGGCTTATTCATAATAAAGCCCACGCTTCCATCCTCACTGTGCTCACACACTAAAACCGCAGAACGCTTAAAGTTGGGGTCAAGCATGAAGGGCTCCGCCAGTAATACTTTCCCGCTGGAAACCTCTTGTCTTACCATGAATGAGTGCTTTCGTAAATAAATGTTTTTATGTAATTAGAGCTCGTTTGGGTGCTCTAATATCAAGCCTTATTTCAAAAAAAGCAACTCTCTTCTCCGTTAAAGCGCACTGGTGGGGAATTTGCGATCCACTTTTTTCACTAAGCCCTGAAGAGTAGTCCCGGCGCCTCCCACCTCGATAAACTCTGCCGCCCCATCGCTTATCATGTTTTTTACAGTCTGCGTCCAAAGGACGGGCGCCGTCAACTGGGCGATGAGGTTGGCCTTGATTTGTTCCGGATCCTTGTGGGGGCTGGCGTCTACATTCTGATAAACCGGGCAGGAAGGAATGCTGAACCGGGCATTCTCGATGGCGGCCTGCAACTCCTCTTTAGCCGGTTGCATCAATGGGGAATGGAAGGCCCCTCCCACCTGAAGAACAATGGCCCGGCGTGCGCCGGCTTCCTGTAGTTTTGCCACGGCTCTTTCGATCCCGGAAACTGTTCCGGAAATAACCAACTGCCCGGGGCTGTTGTAATTAGCAGGCACCACCAGTTCATCTATTTCACTACATATCTGCTCAACCACTTCATCTTCCAGGCCCAGAATAGCCGCCATAGTGCTGTCTACCGCTTCGCAGGCTTTTTGCATGGCCAAGGCCCGCTGGTGCACCAATTGCAGGCCATCTTCAAAGGAAAGCGCCCCGGCGGCAACCAGCGCAGAAAACTCGCCCAGGGAATGCCCCGAAACCATGTCTGGCCGGAAAGCATCACCCGCCATTCTGGCTTTGGCAATAGAGTGAATAAAAATCGCCGGCTGGGTGATCCGGGTTTGCTTCAGGCCTTCGGCACTGCCTTCGAACATGACGTCGGTAATGCTGAAGCCCAGCAAATCGTTGGCCGATTCCATCAAGGCCCGGGCGACAGCTGAACCCTCGTACATATCTTTTCCCATTCCTTCGAACTGGGCGCCCTGCCCGGGAAAAACGTAGGCTTTCATAGATTAATATTTAAAGTTTGATTTTTCGTAAGGAAAAATGGCGAATGTCAATATAATTTAGAACCGATGAGGCTGAGGAATTCATTACGGGTCTCTACCCGCTGAAATTCGCCAGTGAATGCGGAAGTAGTGGTTACTGAATTTTGTTTTTGTACGCCTCTCATCATCATGCACATGTGCCGGGCTTCGATGACAATAGCTACTCCCATAGGATTGAGCGTGTCCTGAATACAATGGAGAATCTGGTGGGTGAGGCGCTCCTGTACCTGCAAGCGGCGGGCAAAAACATCAATCACTCGCGGAATCTTGCTCAGCCCAACGATATACCCATTGGGAATGTAAGCCACGTGCGCTTTGCCGAAAAAAGGAAGCATGTGATGCTCACAGAGCGAATACAACTCGATGTCTTTCACCAGCACCATCTCGCTGTAATCTTCTTTAAACATAGCGGACAATAGGATCGCTTCCGCATCCTGGCCATAACCCTGAGTAAGGAATTTCATCGCTTTAGCCGCCCGTTCCGGGGTTTTGGATAAACCTTCACGCAAAGGGTCTTCGCCGACCCCAATGAGGACTGAAGCGAAATTTTCAACCAGGCTCTCCGAAGCTGCAACGTCAAAATTATCTGAATTTTTAATGGACATGGATGTTTGTTCTTTTTTTCGATGAATACCCTTATTATAACAGCCGGATTCTGATCTGGTTGTTTAAGAGCATGTTTGGAGGCAGTCCCCGATATGCATCGGGGCAGGCTATTTGGGCTGCCCCCAAGGCCCCTTCGGGGCAAATGCCTGCTTTGGGAACCTCATTTCGGCTATTTTCTTGCCCGTAGCGCTGCTATGGGCAAGAAAATGAGCCTCCTGAGAACCCAAAATCAGCCATTTTCGCTTCCAAAGCACCACCTCCAAACATGCTCTAAGGGAAGATTTGCAACGCAACTATTCCCCAAAGTATTCTGCGTAAATGTTTTCTGTCTCATAGAGTTTGATGGAATGCAGCCGGCAACCTTCCAGCAACGGTTCCAGTTGTTGCCAGAAAAGGATGACCAGGTTTTCTGTAGTTGGCTGCATACCGGTGGGTATGAAATCTACATCCATATTGAGGTTGCTGTGGTCCACTTTGTCGGTGATGGATTGCTTGATTAGCTTGCTCAGTTTTTTCACATCCACTATAAAACCAGTTACCGGATCAGGGGCGCCCTTGACGGTAACAAAAAGATCATAGTTGTGCCCATGCCAGTTTTTATTAGCGCACTTGCCGAAGACGCTAAGGTTTTCCTCTTCGCTCCACTCGTTGACCCACAACTTATGAGCAGCATTAAACCGTTCTCTTCTCGTTAAGTATACCATTGCTACAAGTGATTTTCAGCGCAAAAGTACAAATTGCTGGAAAAAACCAGGTAAATCCACAAAATGACTTTTCCCTAACGATCAATTTAGCCATTGTGTCTATTTTTTTTTACACCACCGGTTTTTTTCTAAAATTTCGCGGTAAATATTCAGCCTTTGGCCATTAGCTGTTGGCCATTAGCGCCAAAAGGTATACTGTCAGCCAAGGAAACAAAGGAGGGGTAAAGGGACTATAAAATGCTCAAAGAGGGAAAAAATTTAGACAGCATCCGAATAATTACTATTTTAACCCGTGCATAGCAATACGCCCTATGCAACACAGATATTTCACATGGATACGGTAGCCCAAAAGAATCCAACAGGCAGGGTTTACAACTTGATCACCAGGCGGGTAGTTTACCACACCCTCTTCTGGTTGGTTTTATTGCTACTCCTGACGCTGATTGAAGGGATGGAGCAGGGGTTTTTATTCACCCTGAGCAATGAGTTGATCAATATATTTTTTTATGGGCTCATTGTCTATTTCAACCTTTTCTACCTGATCCCCAATTACCTGACTAAAAAGCGTTTCCTGACTTATTGCGGGTTGCTCATACTGGCTACCATTATCCTTACCCCTCTCAAAGTCCTGGTTTTTTACTTTAAATTCACCGGTTACACTCAAGCGCAGGCGGATTTGCTCAACAATATGAACTGGTATTTCCTGGTTACCTTTTTCATTGCCGGCTCCTCCACCATTTTTAAGATCATTGCAGATTGGGCGCGCCACCTTCGGGAAAAGCAGGAGTTGCAAACTCAAACCATGCAATCAGAACTGCGTTTTCTGAAATCTCAAATCAACCCTCATTTTCTGTTCAACACACTGAATAACCTTTATGCACTCACCTTGAAAAAATCCGACAAAGCACCTGAGATCGTCATCAAGCTGTCCGAAATGATGCGGTACATGCTGTATGAGTGCAACGAAAAACAAGTTTTATTAAGCAAGGAAGTGCATTATATTCGCAATTACCTGGACCTGGAACGGCTTCGGCAGGGCAAGACGGTGGATATCAACTTCGTGGTGGAGGGAGAAATGTCCGAACAGAAAATTGCTCCGCTTATGTTTATTCCCTTTTTGGAAAATAGTTTCAAACACGGCCTGAGCAACCAGATATCTACCGGTTTTGTAAACATCAAACTAACCGTCAAAGCGCATCACATCCACTTTTTCATTGAAAACAGTAAACCAGATACGCCCCCCAAGCAAGACGGCCGCCGGAGCGGAGGCATCGGCCTGGTAAACATACACCGCCGCCTGAACCTTTTATACCCAAACCAATACGAACTGGAAATTGAGGATTCACCAAAATCCTATGCTGTAAACCTTAAATTAAATCTGGCATCATAACTTTAAACCACATTCTATGATTAATGTAATCATTGTTGACGACGAACCGTTGGCCCAGGATGTCCTTGAAACGTACATCGAAAAAATCCCTGAGTTGAACTTAGTCGAAAAGTGCAGTAATGCGTTGGAAGCCAACGAAGCACTGAAAAACCACGATATAGCCCTCATGTTTCTGGACATTCAAATGCCACAGCTCACAGGAGTCGACTTCCTAAAAACCTTAAGTCATCCGCCGCTGGTCATTTTTACCACCGCCTACCCCAATTACGCAATTGAAGGGTTCGAGCTCAATGCGTTGGACTATCTCCTGAAACCCATCTCCCTGGAACGGTTCATGAAAGCAGTTAACAAAGCAATGGGCCAACTCGAGCTTCAGAATAAAGGAGGTTCGGTTCCCGGCGGCGGCGAAGAAGAAGGAGGAGAAGAGCCTGATTTCATCTTCGTCAAAGCGGATAAAAAGCTGGTTAAGGTCAACTATGCGGACATCATATACATCGAAGGGTTGAAGGACTATGTTATCATCCGAATGGAAAACAGCCGGGTCATCACCCTGCAAACTATGAAAAGCCTGGAAGAGAAGTTGCCACAGAATATTTTTAAGCGCATCCACCGTTCTTATATTGTCAATGTTGACAAGATTGAGGCTATCGTGGGCAATATGATCGAGGTTATAGAAAAAAACCAGGCCAAGCATTTGCCCATCGGCAAGAATTACAGAGATGAATTACTTGAGCTCATTAATAAAAACCGTTTGTAAGGGTGCTTCCACCAGTTGTTAAAGAGGCTTGCGAAGAAAAGTTGGGGCTTCCCGTCACCCGGGCCTCCTTCATTGGCGGAGGAGACATTAATGAGGCCCGGCTTCTGGAAACCACCCAGGGCCCCTTTTTCCTAAAGATGAATGCCCGGCCCGGCGCCATCCGTATGTTCGAAACGGAAGCACAAGGCCTCCAGCTATTGAGGGACAGCGAGGCAATCCGGGTACCGCAAACAATTGGCGCCGGAGAGGCGGGCGGTTATGCGTTTTTAATTTTGGAATATATACAGGAAGCCGCAAGAAGCCGGCAATTCTGGGACAATTTCGGCCGGGCCCTGGCGAGCTTGCACCGCCACACCGATAACCACTTTGGCCTGGGACACGACAACTATATAGGCAGCCTGCCCCAATCCAACCAGCAGCACGACACCTGGGCTGAGTTCTATGTTCTCGAAAGGCTGGAGCCACAGGCCCGAAAGGCTATTTCTGAAAAGGGGCTGTGGGCGGGCGCTACCGCCGGTTTCGGCCGGCTGTACAATCGAATTGCGGAGATTTGCCCCGAAGAACCACCGGCTCTGATCCACGGCGACCTTTGGAGTGGAAATTTCATCTCTGCCCACAGCCAGGTTCCGGTTCTGATTGACCCGGCAGCAGGCTATGCCCACCGGGAGATGGATTTGGCCATGTCTCAGCTTTTCGGAGGTTTTTCGCCCTTCTTCTACCAGGCTTACGAAGCCGCTTACCCTTGCCAGCCAGGGTTGGATGAAAGGATTGACATCTACCAGCTCTATTATCTGCTGGTACATGTCAATCTCTTCGGCGGAGGATACGTAAGCCCTGTACAGCGAATCGTAGCGCGATATGCCTGAAAAGCGGCTCGCTTTACAGAAAAGCAAAACCTATTTGCCAAAAGAGGAGGAGGCAGGCTCCCGCTCCTTGCTCTGCTCCTGGATGGCTTGTTGAAGGGAACTATCCTGCGGTTGCTTGCCTTCGAGGATCAATTCAATATCCCGAAAGAACGTATTCAGATAATCGACAATGCCCTTTCGGGCCTCTCCTGTCAGGCCTTTAGATTGCTCAACTGTCCCGATCAGGCGTTCTTTCTTCGCCATAAAGTTTTGCAGGGTGCGTTCAAACAACCTCCGGTCGGCTTTAAGGCCTTGGAATACGCGCTGCTTGATCGAGAATTGCCCAATCCCGGAATTCGGAATAGCGTAGGGTGCATCAACCATACCGGCAAAATCGAAGTCGTAAGGAACCGGAATGACCTCTCCCCCATCATAAGGTTGGACCAATTTGATGTTTCGGATCATGTCGAGGTTCCAATCGGTATTTCCGATCATATACTGAAACACCGCCACCTGGTTTTCGACACTCAGCGCCAGGTTGCCATCAGACAATCCATGGCAATCCTCACACTCTTTGCCGCCCAGCCGATGGGCCATTTCGTCTGTATCCTCGATGACAAATCCGTACCGCTTAATTTTGCCAAGCTTTCCTTTGCTATCCACATAGGTGATTTTCACCAGTTGAACCCGGTAGCTTAGATCAGTAAGTTCGTTGTAGAGTTTGTAGGCCAGGTATTCTTTCATGACCTGCTCTTTACTCGTTAATTTGTCATCAATACAATGGGTCACCAGTTTGAGCTTGTCATATTCGGGTAAGTATCCCTGTTCTTTCAGCTGCCCTTTCGAAAAATTCAGCATCAAGGGTGGGAAATTACATACTCTCCGGCGAAATTTGCCCCGGGGCTTAACTTTGATCTCCTGCCTTCTTTGTATCCCTTCAGCATCTTTGAAAGTGAACACAGCAGGCAGGTAGTCCTCAGTGCGCCGGTTCTCAATCAGTTCTGTCAGGTCTGCTTCCAAAGTAAGCTCCAGCACGCCATCTTGCAATAAATGATCGAAGATCGTTTCGTAGGGAGGTTCAGGAGTAGCTACAACAGTGGTAGCTGCGGCCAAAAAAGCCGCAAGCGTTTTTAAAATTCGGGTGATCATGGCTCAATAATTTATGGTAAAGAAAATTTTAATTGCCATTTCAATGCAAAGCTATGTCTAAACCAAATAAAATTCCAGTGTTTAATGTTTAATTTTATGTTAAAAAAATTTTATTCTAAACAATAGTTTTGTCTGCAAATTTATATCAGGAAAGTTGGAAATTGTGTAATATCCATGCTTCTAATAAAGTGGCTACAAAATATTGAATTTATGCCCTACCGCTCCTTATTGAGGACACTAGTAATAATGTTACTCTTACAGGCCTGTAAAACGCCTGAATCAAGCTTAGTCCTTCCTGGTGAGGCGCCCAAGCCGGTAAAAAACATCATTTTCCTGATCGGAGACGGTATGGGCTTACCCCAGATTTCAGCAGCGCTCTACAGTAATGGCAACATCCTAAACCTGGAGCAGTTTCCCGTTATCGGCTTTCACAAGCCCTATTCAGCCAGCGGCATTATTACGGACTCCGCCGCCGGGGCCACCGCCTTTGCCTGTGGCATCAAAACCTATAATGGCTCGATCGGGATGAGTGTAGACACTTTGCCTTGTTATTCTATCATGGAAGAATTGAAAGACCGGGGGTATGCCACCGGGCTCATCGCTTCCTCCACCATCGTGCATGCCACCCCGGCCGCTTTTGTCGCTCACCAGCCCATCAGAGTTTTCTACGAGGCTATTGCCGCCGATTTCCTCAAGGCGGATGTAGACCTGATCATTGGCGGCGGCAAGCGATATTTCGACCGCAGGGAAGAAGACGGCCGGGACCTGTACAAGGAATTGAAGCAAAAAGGCTATACCGTTTCTGATTATTACAAAGAAGAGTTTCCTGCTATCCTCCCGCCCCCCAAACACCCCTTCGTGTATTTTACGGCTGATAAACATCCGCTGACCAAAGCTGCCGGGCGCGATTATCTGCCGGACGCTACCAACCTCGCCGTATCCTTTCTGCCCCGGAGAAGTGATAAAGGTTTCTTTCTGATGGTGGAAGGCTCGCAGATAGATTGGGGAGGCCACTCCAACGATGGGAACCTGGTTGTAGAGGAAATGCTGGATTTCGACCAGGCGGTCAAGGAAGCCCTCAGGTTTGCCAGAAAGAATGGAGAGACCCTCGTGGTGGTCACCGGCGACCACGAAAGCGGAGGGCTGGCCATCAACCCCGGTTCTGAGATGAATAACCTCCAACTGGCGTTTACCACCAATGGACATACGGCGGCCATGGTCCCTGTTTTTGCTTACGGCCCCTGGGCTGAACTGTTTTCGGGAATCTATGAAAACACCGAGATCTATTATAAGATGAAACAGGCTTTGGGCATTGCCGATACAGCCATCTCTTCTGTAAAATGAACCTTTTGCCCTCGTTCGCCTTCTTTGACAATTTAACAGCAGGATTTCAGCCATTTTACCATTTTAACAAGATTCCAACTCCATAAATAAACCTGCTATCTGGAATGACGTTATATTTGTGGCTGTCAAAAATCAGTTTTTTAGTAATTTTTTCATTTTATACCCAGCAATTATTCTTTTCAGCGCGTTATTTACAAATAATGTTCTAAAAACAGCAAGCAAATGAGTGTAGAGACCGTCCATAATCTTCAATTGATAAAAGAATCGGCCAGAGACTTCGCCAGCCATTATATTTATCCCCATGTGATGGAATGGGACGAAAGCCAGTATTTTCCGGTTGACCTGTTTCATCAGATGGGGCAGCATGGCTTTTTGGGTGTTTTGGTGCCGGAGCAATATCATGGCGCCGGCCTGGGTTATCAGGAATACATCACTGTTATTGAAGAAATAGGTAAGGTTTGTGGGGCGATCGGCCTATCAGTAGCAGCTCACAACTCCCTGTGTACCAACCACATCCTCCTTTTTGGAAATGAGGAGCAAAAAGAAAAATATCTACCCAAGCTGGCTTCCGGGGAATGGATCGGCGCCTGGGGCCTGACCGAGCCCAATACCGGCAGTGATGCCGGCAGGATGAAAACAGTTGCTGAAAAAGACGGTGACTATTACGTCCTCAATGGGGCCAAAAACTTTATCACTCACGGTAAGTCCGGCCAGGTAGCCGTCGTGGTCGTCCGTACCGGAGAACTACTCGATAGCCGGGGTATGACTGCCTTTGTTATTGAAAAAGGTACGCCCGGATTTTCCGCCGGCAAAAAGGAAAACAAGCTGGGCATGCGGGCCTCCGAAACGACGGAGTTGATCTTTCACGACTGCCGCGTTCACAAAAGCCAGATCCTCGGAGAGATGGGGGAAGGCTTCATTCAGTCTATGAAAGTATTGGATGGCGGCCGTATTTCCATCGCCGCGCTCTCTTTAGGTATCGCCAAGGGGGCCTACGAAGCAGCCGTTCAGTATGCCCAGGAACGCCACCAGTTTGGTAAGCCTATCTCCAGCTTCCAGGCCATTAGCTTTAAACTGGCTGACATGGCCACGAAAATACAGGCGGCGGAACTGTTGACCAGAAAGGCCGGCCAGAGTAAAGACCAGGGGTTGAAAACGACCAAAATATCGTCAATGGCCAAATACTACGCCTCCGAAACGGCCGTGCGCGTCGCTGAAGATGCTGTCCAGATTTTCGGTGGTTATGGTTATAGTAAAGACTACCCGGTGGAGAAATACTATCGGGACGCTAAATTGTGCACCATTGGAGAAGGCACCTCCGAAATCCAGAAACTGGTCATTTCGCGGGAAATTCTCAGGGGAGAATAGGTGGCCCGGAAATGAAATCCATGGCGGCAGCCACCTAACCCAGGGTAGCAATATTATTCGTTGACGCCGGTATCAGCCGGCATTGTATCCGGTTCGTTGGCATTAAAAAAGAGCTGAACGGCGGCTATCTTCCATTTGCCGCCGTGCTTCTCCATGATCCGGGACTCGTAGGTAGTGGTGCCTTTATTATCCTGTTCGAAAGTGACCCAGGCGCCATTCCCATAAATCCGGAAACTATAATTGGACTTCTTGACGTCCTATTTCCAAACAATCAATGGGAAGCTCCCCTGGCAAGTTGGCCCATTGGCAGAATGAGCGCGTCGGGAACGTACTTGCTCACCACATAGCAGCCCAGGTTAAACCATTGAGCTGTTGCGTCGAGGATCACACTATCCGATGAGGCGATGGGAGCTGGCTGCCCGGCCAGCAGGTTATCCGGATTGTAGTACAGCGCCGCCTCCCAGTCCCAGTTATTTTCCCCGGCGACTTCCAGAATCATTTGCTTCAGCCTTCCACTATTGGAAACGGGGCGGTCGAGGCACCAAATGGCCTGGCGCACCTCTAGTTCCTCAAGGGCTTTTCCGGACAAGGAAATGGCTTCTACCGTTTCCATGACCCGTTTGTAAGAGCCATGAATACTGGCTATATCCCGGTAACAACCATCCACCCCCTCCAGAATAAAACCTCCGGAAAGCGCGCTTTCAATGGTGATCAGCAGGTTGAAGCCGTCAATATAGAGAATGGCGCCCTTCATGGCCTCCTCCGGAAGGGTGTGCAGGCGGCGGCGGGAAGCGGCCTGCCGCGAGCAGGAAGAGCGGGCAACCGCCAGGCGTTGCCGGCTCTGAAGCCGGTAGCGGTCGCCCACTAGCTTCAAAGAAGATTTCTCGGAATACCCGCGCGACAACAGCCAGGAAAGGTCTTTAACCGCCTGTTGTAGCTTTGGCATCTGACTCTTACTGAACAACTTGGCATCGGAAGGATGCTGCCCTCTATGTTTACGGCTGTCTGGCATATCTCCACCAAGATAGCGGGCTTTTTGTTATGGAAAAATCAAACGGCCACTTTTCTATTCATTCATCCCAAAGCACTCCCTTATGTGCTACAATTTTCAGTACTTTGAGGCATGAGCTTGCGCAAATTACCCATACCTTACTTTTATGCTATCCTGGCGAGTATCGCCCTGGGGTCACTGGTGGGGCTACGCAATTATCTGTTCATGATGTACTACAATGAAGCGGATAAATTTATGTGGGACCGCGGCTGGTTCATCCATGTAGTTAATTATCTGACCTGGGCGCTTATCCTTCCTTTGGTTTATTATGTGGTAGGCCGGATACAAGCCAATCCCAGTTCCAATAATGCTACGCTCTTCCTGAAGATACTGCTGGGAGGCACTTTACTGGCTCTTCTGCACGAGTTGATTTCCAACCTGCTCTTCTTTCCAACCCTTCACTTTTTGGGAATCAAGAAGATGAGCCTTGATACGGTCAAACACATGATAGGCGTCCTTCCCGCTGCTGTCATCACCCGGTTGATCGAGTTTGGTATCCTTTACGCCGTGATCACTGCCATCGAACTGCGCCGAAAGTACCGGAACAAACAATTGGAACTGGCCCAGTTGGAGGGCCAGCTGTCCAGCGCCCAGCTCAATGCACTGCGGTTGCAGCTCCAGCCTCACTTCCTGTTCAATACACTGAACACGATCTCTTCCCTGATGGAATTTGACAAAAAGCAGGCCCAGAAAGTAGTGTCTCAATTGGGCGATCTTCTGCGGTTCGTTCTCGACCAGGATAAACACAATCAGGCGCCTTTGTGGGAAGAGCTTGATTTTATCAAAAATTATCTCAATATTGAACAGGCCCGGTTTCCGGACCGGTTGAAAATAGACTACCAGATCGACCCACAGGTGCTGGAAGCCCAGGTCCCTTCGCTGCTCCTGCAGCCATTGGTGGAAAATGCAGTCAAACACGGCTTTGCCACCCGGGCCGATGCCGGTAAGATCGAACTCATCTGCAAAAAGATAGAAGGCGGGCAAGTCATGATCAGGGTACGGGACGACGGTAAGGGAAGCTCCAAATCACCGGAAGAACTGCTATCCTCCGGGATAGGCCTGAAAAACGTACGAGAAAGGCTGCAGCTGATCTACCGGGAAAATTTCACTTTTAACGTGCAATCGGAAGAAGGAAAAGGATTCGAAGCCACTATTATCATTCCATTCCAACGACAACGCCATGAAGAAGATCCGCACCCTGGTGGTCGATGACGAACCCCTTGCCCGGGCAAGAATCGTCAAATTACTGGAGCCGATCGATTACATTTCCCTCATCGGGGAATGCAAGAACGGCAGCGAAGCCCTGCGCCAAATGGAGGAATACCGCCCGGACCTCGTCTTCCTGGATATACAGATGCCCGACCTCAATGGCTTTGAAGTGCTTTCCCGGGAAGAATTCCGTCCGCTGCCTTTCATCATTTTTGTAACGGCTTACAACCAATATGCGCTCAAGGCTTTCGATGTCCATGCCGTCGATTACCTCCTGAAACCCTACGACGATGAGCGGTTCATGCGGGCGGTGGAACACGCCCGGCAGCAGATTAGCCTTCAGCAGGACGCCCTGCTGCACCAAAAAATGGTGAACCTGCTGGAAACCCATCAACATGAATCCAGCGAAGCCCGGCAACACCTGGAGGCCAAAGAAAAAGGAAGAACCATACTGATCAAAGCCTTTGACATCCGCTATATCGAAGCTGAAGGCAATTACCTGAAAGTACATACCCCTGAAAAAGCCTACCTCATCCGCCACACGCTGCAGTCGGTTGAAGAACAGCTCAACAATGATGCCTTTCTCCGCATCCACCGCTCCCTGCTCCTGAACACCCACTTTATCAGAGAAGCAAAATATGAGGGCAATAACCAGTACACTTTCCACATGAAAGACGGCCGCTGCTTGCTCTCCAGCCGTAGCTACCGGGACGCCATTCACCAGTACCTCGATGACGAAAAGATCAGGCGGGGGTTGTAAGTGCATACATTCGTTCCTGGGGGGGTATACTTTTAAACAGAAAACACCGTGGTTTAAACAGTCCCGCGGTTCCACAGTTTGCCCTATCCCCTGACCCGTATATACGCTTAAACCGGTAATCCTTCGGCAAATACCCTCTTATCCCTAACCATCTATCACAATATCAGCGGCTGGCCACAATTTTATTGCATCCTTTTGTTTACCGCCTTAACTTAGTATTCAGAAATCACCCCAAACTGTTTACAGGCCAAAAGAGAAAATGGAATGCTCCGGCCTCTTCCATTTTCTCTTAGCCTAAAAGCCCGACTGAAAATGATGATGTGGCACGCGGCGGTTGAGCACTCCAAGGAGGCTGGGCCGCCTTTTTTTTCTCTCTTAAACGCCAACCGCTAACCGCTCCGCTCTGTACAGTTCCCCCCGCTTTTTCTTATCTTTGAGCAATGGACGGCAAAAATATAAAAATCGAAAGTTGGCCCGAATTACAGGAAGCATTGTACATCGACTCCTGGAATGAACAACTGCATCGCTTTCGCTCCGCTTATGTTTACCGGGGGCTGGAAGACAGCAGCTATCCATTGAGTTCCACCCTTAACCGGTTGGGGGAATCCCATCTCGAAAAACACCTGCTGCGAAACTTCCGAAAATACAGCCAGAAACAGATCAGCTCCGAATACACCTCTATCTGGAACTGGCTGGCTCTGGCGCAGCACCACGGCCTTCCGACCCGCTTGCTCGACTGGACCTATTCTCCGTATATAGCGCTTCATTTTGCGACCGCCGACTTTACCAAATATCACAAGGACGGAGTCATCTGGGCCGCCAATTATGTAGATTCCAAAGCCTATCTGCCCGACCAACTCGCCAGGGTCATCGAGGAAGAAGGTTCGCACATTTTTACGGCTGAAATGCTGGAACGGGTCGCCATCTCCCTTCCCGACCTGAGCAACCTCAAAAGAGACGACTTTGCTGTTTTCTTCGAGCCCCCCTCCATCGACGACCGCATCGTTAACCAGTATGCCGTCTTCTCGATGATGTCCGACCCCAATATTTTGATCAGCGATTGGTTGAAAAAAACCAAGGTCAGCTACTTTAAAATCATTATCCCGGCTTACCTGAAATGGGAAATCCGCGACAAACTGGACCAGTCCAATATCAATGAACGGGTTTTGTTCCCCGGCCTGGATGGCCTTGCCCGATGGCTCAAACGCCACTACCGGGACGTGCGGCTGGAAGAGATACAAAAAAAGGCTTCTCCGGATGATGATGAGAAGCCTTCGGAAAGTGGGTGATTTCGGATTAGTAAACTCAAAGGTTGTTCGTTGGCGGTTGTTCGTTGGCCAGGGGTCACGGGATAGTTCAATAGTCTGTGTCTTTTTTAGGCTACCCGTCTAAGTACTCTGTTAATTAAGTAAATTATCGTTTCTGGGCGATGGATTTTCGTTCTAATCGAGGAGCGCCCGGAGCCTGATAGCCTTAGCTATCAAGGCGAGGACGGGACGAAGAGTAGGGCGAAAAGGCACGGCCAGAAGCATAAGATATTTATTTAACAGAGTACTAAGGTTGGACACGGTTAGAAGCAGGTAAGCCCAGGCAGTCTGCCGCGGTTGCGAACAGCGAATACCGAACCGCGAACTCGTCCAACACTGGAACGGTAGCCCTTTTTTAAAAACGCATCTTGATTTTCAGTGATTTGCGAATTCCGAACACTCCCGGGGCCACGGGCTCATGCAACTTAATTGCCCTTCAATAATCTAAACACATACCCTTCTCCTTCAAGATAAACCCTCCCCGTATACCAACCCGGCGCCAGATTCAGCATAGTTATTTCAGCCGGTTCTCCGGGAGTGAAATGGGCCTGGGTTTTCCCGGCCAGGCGCCCCGCCGCATCAAAGAGGTGGATAATCCCGCGGCCACTACCGGGAACCCCTGCCAGAAAAATTTTATCGCTCACCGGATTGGGGTATACGTGCACCTTAATGTTGAAATTGGCGCCATCAGGGCCATCCGCAGCGGACGCCACACTCAACTGCCCCACCTCAACAAACGGCGTACCTTGATGCAAGACATACAGCCTGGCATCCTGGCTGACGGCCACTTCTCTGATGTCCTCATTGGCCAGGGGCGCCGTATCGGCGGAATAAGAAAACCATTGGCCATTTTCGTAGATAAATATCCTGAGGTTGGTGCTGATTAATATCCGCTCATCCCGAACCGAGAAGGTGTAGATATTTTCGTAAACGTTGGTTTCCCGCTCAAAAGGAAAGGCCAGTTGTTCCCAGGCCTCGCCATCAAATTGCTGCAGCCCCTCCCAGTCCAGCGCCCAAAGCAATCCGGAGGCAGGATCATAGCTCAACAGCTGCAAGGATGCCTGCCGGAACCCCTGCTCTCCATCGCTGATCAGGTTGACATTTTCTCCGTCCCAATAAGCAAAACGGAAAGGGTTGCCGGAACTCCACAACCGAAGCCATAGCTTTCCATCGGGAAGAGGGATCATCTCACTGATATTGAATGCGCTTAGCGTGGGGTGCAGATGTCTTTTCCAGTCTCCATTCTGGTAACTGTACAGCCCCTGGTTGTAGATGCTCAGCCACACCGTATTGTCTTCGCCAATAGCAATCTGCCAGGAATTGGTAGCATTGGGAAGCAGGGTATTGGTATGGTCGAAGCGCTTCCACCCCTCATCGGTAAGATGGAAAACGGCGCCATGTTGCGCCGCCCACAAGTCTCCCTGCTCGCTGAAGGCGTAGCTCGAAAAGTAAAGGGGCGTCCCCTCCCCTTCCAGGGATAAACTTTCACCGGTATCGAGGTTGCGCAGGGAAGCCCCCTCCTTTACCCAAAGCTGGCCCTGAGGGTCGTGATTAAAGTAAAATAATGGACTGGAAAAGGGGTATTCCGGAAAAGAAGCGGCATAGGCCCCTTGCGCCGTTTCCACCATCCACTTTTCTTTGCCTACCGTTATATTTCCTTCTTCGAGGAAGGCAAAATAAAAAGGTTGTTCGATCGTATTGGGGGCAGCGACAACTGACCAGGCGCCATCAGCAAACTGATACCAGTCATCCCCCCCGAAGTAGGCCAGTAAGTTGCCATCCGGAGATTCGGTGACGAAGCGCGGCGGTGAAGAGACAAAATTCAGGCTGTCTATCTGTTGGAAGATCTGCCAGTTTTCTCCATCGTAACGCCCTACTGTGCCAACATCCGTAAAAAACCAGAGGCTGCCATCCGATTGATAATGCATGGCCGCATCACCGTAGGAAAAGATGAACTCTTCCGACTGAAAATCATCCGGGCTAAGCGGATCGAAAACGCCGTCTTTGAGGTGAAACAAGACATGGCTGGCCAGAAAGAGCCCTCCGTCCGGCGCCAGCTCGATAGCCATGACCCACCTCAGGAATTCGTGGCTGTTTTCCTGGTTGTACAATTCCCAGCTCTCACCATCATAGCGGGCCAGGCCAATGTTAGTACCCGCCCAGAGGATGCCTTCCGGATCAAATTGAAGGCAATAGGTCAGCACCGGTTGAGCAACGGAGGCCTCCCACGCTTCCGGGTAAGGCAGCGGCGACCAGGCGCCAGTGGATTCATCCCGGACCAGAAGGGCCACGTCATAAGTCCCAATAAAAAGATCACCGGTAAGGGGATGGCGGGCCACCGCTTCAATGGAATTCGAAGAAAGCCCCCCTGTGAGTTTATTCCAAAGGCTGTACTCACCAGTTGCCTTATCCACTTCCAGCAAACCGGCGTCGGTGGGAATCCAGAGGGTGTTCCCCTCCTCCAGCCTATTCTGGGCCCGGCCAGGCACGCCATAGCTGTCCCAGTGGCTTACCTGGGCGGATAAGCCGAAGCTGCAAAAAAGGAGAAAGAGAACAAGTAGCCTGTCAGAGAAGCACTTAATGGCCTGCGAACGGCAAATATTGTTCTGCACTTCGTTGCTCGTCAGTTGCGTAGCGCCGCTATGCGCCCTCTTCGCGCCTCGTTCAGAATAATATTTGCCCGTCCTCGACTCATCAGCGCCTCTCCGACAGGCTCCTATGTTACTGTTTTTCATGCGTTGCTCTATTTTTTTACGAAAGTCGGGCTTAAAGAGAGAGCATGCAAATGGAGTTTATGGCTTAAATTAAAGGTTTGAAATATTATTATCTTGTCAAAACTATTCAGTATTCCGCCTTTAGCTGTTCACCGTTTGCAGGACCACACCCATAAATGAAGGGATATAGGCTTATATTTGGGTTTGAGCGAATGGCTGAATAGCGGCAAAAGCCTACTTTAAATTAAAAGTCTGAATGAAAAAAGCAAGCGACGCCCTCTTCCGTTTAGCCCAAGCCATGACACCTTCTGAAAAGCGGTATTTCCACCAATACGCCCAGCGCCATGTAGTGGGTGAGCAAAATAATTACCTTCAATTATTTCAGCTGATCAGCCGGCAGCGCAACTATGACGAAGCGGCTCTCAAAAGAGCGCTGCCCGGAGAAACGGCGGCACACTTCCCCGTCCTCAAACGACAGCTCTTCCAACTCCTGCTCGACTGCCTCAGCCAATACCAGCGGAAGGCCCATCCCTCCGAGCAAGTCAAGCGGAGGATACAGGCGGCCGGTATTTTGAAAGAAAAAGGACTGGTAAAACAAGCCCGGCAGGAATTGAAGGCCGCCCGGAAGACGATCAACCGCTATCAACTGTTCATTCACCTGCCCGAACTGCTTCAGGTGGAGAAAAGCCTGCTCGAACAGGAAGTTTCCCGTTTGCCCAATACCCGGAAGCTCGGCCAGTGGGCAGCCGAATGGGCCGAAGCGCTGGAAAGCCTGGAACAGGAAGGGCGCTTTGGCTATTACAACTTACTTATGGCAAGACGGCATTACCAAAAGGTGAGCCTCTCCGATAAAAAGGAAAAGAGCGCCGTTCTGGAGCTCATCAACAGCAGCCGGTTTACCCAGGGCAAAGAAGTAAAGAGCCTGTTGGCCCGCATGGATTATTTCCGCACCCTGGCCACCTACCACTTCATGGCCCGGGAACCGGAAAAGGCCCTGGCCTGCAACCAGGCATTACTGGGCCTGCTGGATCAACACCCCTTTCTCCGCGAATTGCACCCCTCCCGGTATATCGTAGCCCTGAATAACTTTCTGATCGACAACTTTCAGCTAAAGAACTGGAAAGCGGTAGAAGAAGGCCTCGCCAAGCTCAGGAGTCTGCCCGGGCAAACCGCATTTAAAAAACTGAAAGGCCTGAAACCAAAGATTTTTGAACAAAGCAGCCTGCTGGAACTCAATATGCTGATCAGCCAGAAGGCATACCAACAGGCCCAGCGGCAGGTGTCCTCCATCGAGGAGGGCCTATCCCTGTTTTCCAGCCAGATCGCGCTCCACAATAAACTGACTCTACAGTATCTGTTAGCTTACATTTCTTTTTTGAATAAAAACTACAGCCAGAGCCTGGGGCTGCTCAATGAATTGCTCGCTGCTCAAAGCAAGGGCCTGATGGAGGAATTGTTCCGCTTCGCCCGCCTGTTGCAGCTCCTCCTGCATTACGAACTGGGCAATTATGAACTCCTCTCCTATCTCATTCCCTCCGCCCGCCGTTTACACCAGGGAATGCAACCGGCTTACCAGGCGGAAGCTCTCCTGCTCGACACCCTCCGCAAACTGGCCAATGCGCCGGATAAAAAGAGTAAAGCGGAGATAATAAAAAGTTTTCAGGAAAGCCTGGAGCCCCTGTCTTCGGTAGCCCAGGAGGCCCGCTTTTTTGAGTATCTCGACCTGTGGCAGTGGGTGCAATATTTTTCTCGGTAAAAACTTTACCCTTTTTGGAACTTATCCTATATTTGCATCGCTTTAGGAAAAAGGAATTCAGCGTAGTTTTCCTTCTCCATTATGGTGGTTGTAGCTCAGTTGGTTAGAGCGCTGGATTGTAACTTCTCAATAGAGTTTCACACAAGGGACTATAACAAAATTTTCACGCAACGGCGCAACGGCGCAACGAATTTTATATCGAAAACCTCTTTTTTAACTGCAGATCGTTGCGTCGTCGTGTCGTTGCGAGATGAATATTGAGAAGTTACCTGGATTGTGGTTCCAGAGGCCGCGGGCTCCGCTGAGCGATACCGATGTAAATATTCCATCTTTTTGTCAAAGCCGGAATATTAAATTATCTTTCAGTATCCTTTAATCCTAAAAACCTTATTACCATGAAAAACGCGCTGTCCCTTAGAATGTGTGTGTGTGTGTGTGTACAGGCCATGAAATCCCCGGCAGGATTAAACGGGCTCTCCTGGGCCTTTTTCTGATGCCGATTTTCCTGCTTCCCACCGTCCATAGCCAGTCCTGCTTTCTGCAAGATCCTTCAATTTACGGCGATTATGAGGACAATCCCGGTACTTTTCACATCCGCCTGTACATGAATTTTATCAGAGACCCCGACACCCTTTGGGTAAACCAGCAGCAAGCTGATTCTCTGGCCGGCCTTACTTTTCAGTACTTAAACGATGCATATAACCCTTATGGGATTTATTTTGTCAACCCCGCTTCGCCCTGCTCGCCCCCTACTGCCAATCTAATCACTACGGAGGAGAATGGGGTAGCGGCGATCCGGTCACAGGGCGAAAAACACGAGGATGGTATTGATATGTACATTTTTGGCAGGCCTGGTAACGCTATTGGATATGCTTTTGCGGTACCCAATACCTACTTCTACGTTGACGGGGGTGACAATGGGGTACCGGCCGCCCAAACTCCGGTTTCGGTGCACGAAATAGGGCATTGTCTGGGCTTGTTGCATACCTTTGAATCCAACTGCGATAATACAAACGGCTGCATTACCGGCGTAGACAACTGCTATTGTACGGGAGATTTTGTCTGTGATACGCCTCCAACTACCAATAACCTGGATTGTGATACGTCTGCTCTGGGAAAGAATTATATGAGTTATAGCAACGAGAATACCTGCCGCGATTATTTCACCGCCGGACAAGCCTCACGTATGCGCGCCCACCTGGCCGGGCACGATTCCCTGCAAAATGTCATCATCAATGCGGTGGATAGCCTGCCTTCCTCCGGGCCTTCCGGAAATATCGTGGTGAACACCGGCGAACTCCACGTTACATCCACTCTGGAAATGCTGCCGGGCGCCTATATATGGGTGAAACCCGGCGCTACGCTTCGCGTCAGCGCAAAGATAACCGGCGCCTGCGGCCAAATGTGGAGAGGGGTTATTTTGCAAGGGAACAACACGGCGGCCCAAATTCCCGCCAACCAGGGCAGAGTGATCGTTGATAACAATGGCATTATTGAGCATGCAGTATGTGGCGTTGAGGCCCGCCTGGTGGGAGAAAACGGAACGCTTTTCCCCGGCTCGGGGGGAGGCATTGTCCATGTCACCGGAGGCCAATTCATCAATAATGTTACTGGTATTCGTTTTGGCTCCTACACCAACCCCAATGTCAGCTATATCCAATACGGCGACTTTTATACCGATGAGGATTTTAGAGCAAAAAACACAGCTCCTACCCATTTGGAACTCATCAATGTATCCAACCTTAGAATAAATGTCTGTGAATTCAGAGACGACCGTACGGCCTGTGAAGACCCTAAGGAACGGGCCATAGGCATAAGTTCAACAGATGCCGGGTTTCGGGCGGAAAGCCTTTGCCGTTTTGAAAACCTCTACATCGGCGTTTTTGCCAGTAACCTGACGCCAAACAGCGGCTCCTTTGTGGCGAACAACAACCGCTTTAAAGCCTGTAATATTGGGCTATATACTAAATCCATCAGTGATTTTTCTATCGACAACAATGATTTTTATGTTAAGTTGGCAGGTAGCTGCGAAGAGAATGAAAGTATTGATGAGGCCGTAGGGGTTACGTTGTATGGAACAACAGCGGGCTTCAGCTTTAAGGATAATTATTTTCACTATGATGAGAGTACGCTTCCGAAAGATAGCCTCATAGGTGTCGAATGCATCAGCCTGGGAGAAGGGCTGAACAACCAGATCAAAGGCAACATTTATGAAAATATGTTCACTGCGCACCGGGCCATAGGAGATAATGGTTTGTCGATGGATGGGCTGGTGTACCTTTGTGATTCCATAGCCATTAATTATTCTGAGGTCCCGGGAGAAATTAAGATCAAAGATTTCTTCGTGAAACCGGGAGGGACGATCAGGCAGAATCAACAAGACGATAATACTCTAGATGCCCCCTTGCCAACCGGCAATATCTTTTCCGGTATAGGAGGTTATTCTTTTTACAACCCGGACACGAGTACTATTATCAATTACCTTTTCTACGGCGGCAGCGCCCAGCAAGACCCGGCAAGTGCCGATCTGGGTTACATAGGGATTCTCCCTGAAACAACTAATGAAGGCAATACAAATTGTTCCACTCAAGTAGAACCCTGCACGCCGCCCTGCGACAAAGAGGACATCGATAAAGTAAAAGAAGATTTCCACGACACTAAAGCCTTATGGGAGGAACAGAAAGAGGCTTATCCGCTCATCGAGGAGGAGGAAGAACAGGAAATTGCCCTGGACAGCATCATCCGCCTGCGGCGGGCTATGAACCGGCACGCCCGCATCATCCTAATGACGTACAGCCTGGACACAGCCGCCATTCAAACCGATTCCATACTAGCCTGGCTGGCCCTGGCTGAAACCTACCCCACCGATTACCGCCTGGCCCGCCATTATTTCTTCACCGGCGAGTTTGATAAGCACGACACCCTATGGGCGGCCATTCCCAACCGGTATGACTTGGATGAAACCCAATTGGACGAACTGGATAACATCGAAACGGTGCTCAATACCATCCGCCCCGGCCTGATAGCCGGAACTCCCCTCAGCCTGTTGTCGGAGGCGGTGCTGGACTCTCTAATGTACTGGAAAGATACCTGCACGGAGCCGGGCGCCCTGGCACAGGCCGTGCTTTGGCGCAACGGCCGGCGGTTCATTCCGGATTGTAGCGGGGAGCCGCCGGCTTCCCGGCCCGGTAGTGGGCAGCACTTCTCAACAACCCCGGCGGAGGCTGCCGGTTTTTCGCTGATAAAATTATACCCTAACCCCAACCAGGGCGCTCTGACGGTTGATTTGCCAATAGGTTATGGGCAAGCCACTACTGTTTTCTATAACCTGCAAGGCAAAGCATTACTGAAACGTAGCCTGGCAGAAGGAAGAAACCTGGTAAACCTGCCGAAAGGCAAATTCAGACCTGGGGTTTACATCGTCGAGCTTATTTCCCTTTCCGGGCACCGCGAAAGGTTTAAACTCATTCTTACCCAATAATTCATTAGCCGGGCCTGCAGGCCCGGCTAACCCACAATATTGCTGTCATGCTTATTCTAAAATACCCATTATTTAGTTTATTGTTTCTTTCCTGTTTTATTGCTACGGGGCAAAGTACATTTAATTTGTCTGCAAATCTGGGTTGGCCCTCCAATCACTTCCGGGATATGATCGTGGACCAGGATACTATTATAGGGTATGGCCTGGCGTATGCCGACAATACCTACTCCCAGCAGGGCCTTGTTCTTTCCAAGTTTGACTCTTCCGGCAACCACCTGTTTTCCAGGATGCTACTCGACCCCCTGGGCGAACACCTATCAATAAGTTACAATTGGGGCAAGATCACCAAAACCAGGGACGGTGGCTATATTATGACGGCCGCGCCCACCCACGGCGATGCCGCCTGGCTGATCAAGGTGGATCACCAGTTTGAGGTGGAGTTCATCAAAGAGTACCTGGATACCATAAATAGAAGCCATTTTAGATACATTGCTCCAATTGAACTGAGCAATGGATACTTACTGAGCGGCGCTATACAACGGCCTAACTATCTTGATAATTCTTTCGCCCGAAGAGTAGATCAGCAGGGTAATACAGTTTGGTTTAAGTATTTCGGAGATTATGATGTTGGTAATGTCTTCAACGATATGGCCAAAATAAATGACACCTTATTTGTTGGCTTTAGTACTACCGAAACCAGCCCTAGTAATGCTTTCTCTTTGGTCCAATACATAGACTTAAGTGGAAACATTGTCCGTTCCTGGCAATCCGAGTTAAACCCGGAGGTAGGTTTTGCCCGAAAGATCCTTCCTACACCTGACGGAGGAGCCATTATTTTTGGCCTATATCCAGTAGAATTTATTGGCGAAACTTTGATCGTCCAGCCCACCCTGGCCAAACTGGACACTGGGTTTCAGATAGAATGGCTGCGCCATTTTGGATTAGAGGCCCGGCTGGGGGCTGATGTCACATTCTGGGATATCGAGCCAACTTCCGACGGCAACTACATCGGCGCGGGGGAAAGTTTTGTCAAAATACCCGGTACGCCGACCCGAAGAGTGGGCTGGCTCCACAAATTCTCCCCCCAGGGAGACAGTATATGGGAAAACCTGATAGACGCTCCATTTCCCCTGGTGAATACCAACCAGGGCACCCTCGCCGGGGTAGGCGAATTATCCAGCGGCAGCATTGTGGCGGCGGGAGAAACCATCAACGGCAACCAACGATACATCTGGCTGGTGAAAGTCACCGCTGACGGCTGCCTGGATACGCTTTGTTCGATGGTGACGGCGGCCGAGGAGGAGGTGGCGGCAGGTGATACGCATTTCTCCCTTTATCCCAACCCCACCAGCGGCCCGTTCACGCTGGCCTGGGCGGGCGTGCCGCCGGGGCGGGAGGCCATCCTACAGCTATTGGACGCCACCGGGCGGGTGGTGTGGCGGCAGCATCGGCAATGGCAACAGCAGATAGAACTTGAGGTGGGCACGTTACCGGGTGGGGTTTATTTTTTGCAGGTGCGGACGGGGCAGGGCAGTTGGGTGGAGCGGCTGGTGGTGAGGAGGAAGTGAGGGAGGCGATAAGCCGGGCCGCTGATGTAGGGCAACCGTATAAAAAAAAACGAGCACTCAATTACAGGTAGGCCTCCCCAACTGCCGCTCTACTCGCTGCGCAGCGCCTTTACCGGGTCGGCTACCGCGGCCTTCACGCTTTGGAAGCTGACTGTAAGGAACGCCACGGCTACGGCTACCGCTCCGGCCAGCACAAACGCCCACCAGCCGATGTCAATGCGGTAGGCAAAACTCTCCAGCCATTTATTCATAAAAAACCAGGCAACAGGCGAGGCGATGGCCAATGATAAAATGACCAGCTTTAAAAAATCCTTCGTCAATAGCCCGGCCACCGAGAGGACGATGGATTTTGCATCCTGAAATGGCTTGGTGGCATCGCCAGCCACCATTTTAAAGTTGAAGGCTAAAAAAAAGGTGCTGTCCACCACTCCATAGTTCTTTTCAAAAAAACGTTTTTCGCCGATCTTGAACAGCTCAATGCGCCTCATTTCCTTCACCCTTACAGCTCTTTGATGCTTCTGCTTCCAACTTCGCATTTCAAAATTGGTATTACACCTGTCCCCAAAATTGCATTTACCCACTATAGGGCTTATTTTGGCGCAAACCGCAACATCATGATGCCAGTACCAATCAAAACATCTTTCCCGGCTATTTTAGCCATTATGCTATTCAGCGCTTGTCAGAACGGCCCAGACAACGAAGCCGAGGAGCAAAGTATTACAGCATACCGGTGCAGTAAACCTCACCAGTTTTCCCAGAACTTCCAGTTGAAGCCATCGCCGTTCTTATTCCGGCGGCGCTCGCGTTCCCTTTGGCGTTTTCTTTTGGCTTTGGGGTCGTTCAGCCAGGGGCGTTTCACGATCACGTAGCGCAGCGACACGCCGGTTTGGCTGTAAATGGTATGCTTGCCTCCACTCAGGTTGATGGCCGGCTTGAAATCGTAGGATACATTCAACCGGCCCAGCGAGGCCTCTATGCCGGCAATCAGGCTGAGGCCAAAGGGGTCTTTGTAAATGGGGCCTTCTTCCGTGCCATCTCGGGTAACCCAGCCTTTATGCAGCCCTCCTCCGGCGTATACATTAAAGCGGCGGGAGACTAAAGGGAAGTGCTGCTCGACACCCTCCGCAAACTGGCCAATGCACCGGATAAAATGAGTAAAGCGGAGATCTTGAAAAGTCTTCAGGAAAGCCTGGAGCCCCGGTCATCAGAAGGCCGGGAGGCCCGCTTTTTTGAGTATCTGGACCTGTGGCAGTGGGTGCAATATTTTTCTCGGTAAAAACTTTACCGTTTTTGGAACTTATCCTATATTTGCATCGCTTTAGGAAAAAGAAATTCATAGTAGTTTTCCTACTGTATTATGGTGGTTGTAGCTCAGTTGGTTAGAGCGCTGGATTGTGGTTCCAGAGGTCGCGGGTTCAAATCCCGTCTTCCACCCAAAATAGGAGCTGCCTTGCAAAGGGCAGCTTTTTTATTTATGGCTTATCAGGTATACATATTACATAACAAAGAGACAGGGGCTTATTATATAGGCAGCACCCAGAATGTCGAAGCCCGGCTGGAACGCCATAACCGGGGTTATGAACGGGCTACAAAAAGCGGCGCGCCCAATTGGGTGTTGGCCTACCAGGAAGAGTACGCCACGCGTAGTGAGGCTTTTCGCCGCGAACGCCAGGTTAAGGGCCGTAAGAGCCGTGCCTATATAGAACGTTTAATATCGGGAGATGGTTAGAGCGCTGGATTGTGGTTCCAGAGGCCGCGGGCTCCGCTGAGCGATACCGATGTAAATATTTCCATCTTTTTGTCAAGGCCGGAATATTAAATTATCTTTCTGTATCCTTTAATCCTAAAAACCTTATTGCTATGAAAAACGCGCTGTCCCTTAGAATGTGTGTGTGTGTACAGGCCATGAGATCCCCGGCAGGATTAAACGGGCTCTCCTGGGCCTTTTTCTGATGCCGATTTTCCTGCTTCCCACCGTCCATAGCCAGTCCTGCTTTCTGCAAGATCCTTCAATTTACGGCGATTATGAGGACAATCCCGGTACTTTTCACATCCGCCCAGCCATCTTGGCATTCTATAACCTTCAGGGAAAGCTCATGCTAAAACAAAGTTTTCCTGAAGGGCGGCACACTATACACTGGCCTAAAGAACGGTTCAGGCCCGGGCTCTACCTCGCTGAGATTACCTTTTCCTCCGGGCAGCGTGAACGCTTTAAGTTGATCCTTACCCAATAATTCATTGGCTGAGCCCCGGCAAAACTGGCTCAGGCTCTGCGGGGCCGGCCCCCTTCCAAAATCATGTATTATGAAGTTTGTACCCTTTTTCTTATTGCTGCATTTCTGGCTTCCTGCTTCTGGCCAACCTTTTAACTCCGCTGTAGACTTGGGTTATCCACTGAACCACTTTCGGGATATGCTTGTAGACAATGACACCATCGTTGCCTTTGGCTTGGGTTTTTCCAACGACTCTATTCCCCAACAGGGGCTTTTGTTATCTAAATTTGATTCTTCCGGCCACCACTTATTCTCCAAAATGATCCTCGACCCTCAGGGTGCTCCCCTTTCTATTGACTATCATTGGGGTAAAATCGCCAAAACTCGTAGCGGCGGGTATATTATGACTGCCGCTCCCACTAATAGGATAGCCACCTGGCTGATCAAAACCGATCACGATTTTGAAGTTGAGTTCATTAGAGAATACCTGGATACGGTGAACCTCCGTCATTATAGATATAATGTACCCATTGAATTAAGTGACGGTTATCTATTAAGTGGAGGGATACAACGGCCTAATTATAAAAATAATCCTTTTGCCAGAAGGGTGGACCAGCAAGGTAACACACTATGGTTTCAATATTATGGAGACTATGATGTCGCAGATCTTGTCAACTCCATGGCAAAGATTAATGATTCCTTGTTTGTCTTATGTGGCACCACTGATGTTGAAGGCCCCAATTCCGCCCGAACCACGATCCGGTATATCGACGGGCAGGGGCAAGTTGTCAGGCTTTGGAGTTCCGAGCCCAATGCTGACATTGGTTACAACCGGCATATCCTCGTTACTGATGACAGAGGGCTTATTACTTTTGGGTTGTACCTCGTGGAAGTGATAGGAGGGACCAGTATCGTCCAGCCCACCCTCGCCAAGCTAGACACCGGGTTTCAAATAGAATGGCTCCGCCATTTTGGATTAGAGGCCCGGCTGGGGGCTGATGTCATATTCTGGGACATCGAGCCAACTTCCGACGGCAACTACATCGGCGCGGGGGAAAGTTTTGTCAAAATACCCGGTACGCCGACCCGAAGAGTGGGCTGGCTCCACAAATTCTCCCCCCAGGGAGACAGTATATGGGAAAACCTGATAGACGCCCCATTTCCCCTGGTGAATACCAACCAGGGCACCCTCGCCGGGGTAGGCGAATTATCCAGCGGCAGCATTGTGGCGGCGGGAGAAACCATCAACGGCAACCAACGATACATCTGGCTGGTGAAAGTCACCGCTGACGGCTGCCTGGATACGCTTTGTTCGATGGTGACGGCGGCCGAGGAGGAGGTGGCGGCAGGTGATACGCATTTCTCCCTTTATCCCAACCCCACCAGCGGCCCGTTCACGCTGGCATGGGCGGGCGCGCCGCCGGGGCGGGAGGCCATCCTACAGCTATTGGACGCCACCGGGCGGGTGGTGTGGCGGCAACATCGGCAATTGCAACAGCAGATAGAACTGGCAGTGGGCACGTTACCGGATGGGGTTTATTTTTTGCAGGTGCGGACGGGGCACGGCAGTTGGGTGGAACGGCTGGTGGTGAGGAAGAAGTGAGGGAGGCGATAGGCCGCTGATGTAACGTTTTTCACCTTTCGGAAGGTTCTTATTGCAATTGCTCCCCGCAGGCCTTATTTTAGCGAAATATAAAACTGCTCGTCAAAACCGAATAATAATGACATTCAGCAAGCTGTTTCCCATACTCCTTTTCTTCCTTTTAGCCCTGCCTGCCTGCCAGAACACGCCGTCTGGTGGAGAAGCTGAAGAAGGTTTTTCCGTCCAGTTGCTTTGCCAATCTACCAGCCAGGATGAAACCGCTCCACGAAGCGCAGTCTATGCGGTAGTCAACCAAAATAAGGTTAAACTCGCCAACATCAGCAACTGCGACTCCATTCCTACTGCTTCCTATGAAGATTACGATATCCCCAAAACAGCACTGGAAGCGGTTGGAGGTTGGTGGGCCGGCGCCGGCGACTATTTCTACGCCATTCAGGAAGATTCCACCATTGCCTTCTACCAGGGGTGGGCGGACGAAGGGCAGGAAGACGATGGCTATCACTATACTAAAATCGGCAGTTTTGCCAACGGGCAGTTCAACCTCCAGATGCCCGTAAGGAAAGATGAACTGGTGGGCACCTATGCGCTAAGCCGGGAATCCGGCTCCCATATCCTGTTCGTCGGGCTGAAAGAAGATACGCTGAGGGCTGAATATTTTCAGATGGACGGCATCCTGCCTCCGGTGAACCAACTAAACATCCTGATGACTTCCATGGAACCTCAGGCCGCCGCCAACCTGGAATTCGGCCCATCCTCCCTGGATTTCACCTCCAGCCTGGGCAATGGCAGGTTCATTTTGGACAATAAGAGCGCCGCCGTGCTGTTACAGGATGCACAGGCGCCGGGACAGCCGCTGAGGATGGAAAAGATATTGTCGGAAGATTACAGCATACCGGTGCAGTAAACCTCACCAGTTTTCCCAGAACTTCCAATTGAAGCCATCGCCATCCTTATTCCGGCGGCGGCGTTCGCGTTCCCTTTGGCGTTTTCTTTTGGCTTTGGGGTCGTTCAGCCAGGGCCGTTTCACGATCACATAGCGCAGCGACACGCCGGTTTGGCTGTAAATGGTGTGCTTGCCTCCGCTCAGGTTGATGGCCGGTTTGAAATCGTAGGATACATTCAACCGGCCCAGCGAAGCCTCAATGCCGGCAATCAGGCTAAGGCCAAAGGGGGCTTTGTAAACCGGTTCGTCCGCTGCATTATCGCGGGTAACCCAGCCTTTGTGCAGCCCTCCTCCGGCGTACACATTAAAGCGGCGGGAGACTAAAGGGAAGTGCTGCTCCACCAATAAAGTGATCTGCGCCTCTTCCCGTTGAAGGCTCGATTGGATAATGGCTTCCAGGCTGGTGGTTTTGGCCACTCGTTGCTTGATGGTAACGCCATAATCGGTGCCCAGGCGCATGCCCAGGGCGGTATTGTAGGATTGGGCGAAGGCCAGCACAGGTAGAAAAAACAGGATAGTGAGGATCGTTCGTTGCTTCATACGGGCAAGAACGCGGGAAAAAGGCGGATTATTATATTAAGATTTTCCAGATTTTAGAAATCTGGAAAATCTTATCGACTTACTCAAAAAAAGTATCGTACTGGTTCCTGTGTCCCGCCTCCCGGATGGGTTCCTTGATAGGCTGGTTCAGATCTAGCACTTCTGCCTCATTATTAGCTTGCAGCAGGAGGCTTTGTTTCTCTTCCCCCAAAATGAGAGAAACGCCTTCTTTTTCCCATTTTTCCAGCATCTTCATACCTTCCTCCTCAAAAATACCGTTCTTCAGGTCAATAGAATCCATGAAGTTGGCCGACATGTCCATGAAACGCTCCATTTCGCCCACCTTGCTGGCTACGTCATCGGCAATAGCTTCCATAGCTGAATCAAACATAGCCCGCCGGTCCGGGTCGCCGGACATGATGCTCATCGCCGAGCGCATGGCGCTATGGCTGGCGTGGATTGCTTTTCGCTCCTGCTCTTTGACTTCCACCTGATCTTTGATGTCTTCCATCAGGATTTGGGAGTTCTCGTACATTTTGGTTAGCACCCGGTAAAGCACCTCCATTCTCTGGTAAAGGTCCTCCAGTCGCATGTTAGACTCCTTGAGGCGGCCGGCTTTGCGCGACTTGAGGATCATGACGGCCTGCTTATTGCTGGCTTTCGCCTTACTCGCCAGTTGAAGGTTGCTTTCGATCTGTTTCTTATTATTGTAGATGATCTCCTGCAGTTTGTGCATCTGGCCCCGCAGCATGCTGATCTGTTTGTTCATCTTACGCAGGTTGTCCTTGAGGTTATCTACATAAGACTTCAGAATCCCGATGGGGTCCAACTGAACAAAAAGCCCGGTGACCCAACGCATGACGCTTTTATAGCCATACCATACCAGGTTGCGCATCTTGGGGTCCAGCACCATGTATAGGATGGCGGCCAGGACGATCAGGAGTATGGCCAGGGAGATGGTGTTGGAAACCAATCCGATGATCCAGCCGATATTGGTGGCAACCAGGTATCCGGCGCCGAGAGCAAGGCCTGCCAAAAAGACCATTCCCGTCACCCCCTCCGGGCGCTGCCAAAACGATTTCGGCTTGAATTCCTTTTGATATGTGTCCATTATTAGAATTTGTAATTTTACTTAATGCTTAGATACTGCTTCATATTGTCCACATCCTTTTGGATTTGTTTGGACAGCGATTGGTAAGAAGCAATGAAATCCAGCTTGGTGGCCTCCACCTTTGCGGCAGCGGATTCGATTTCCTGATTCAGCTCCACCTTTGCCTTCTGGTGGGCTTCGATCTCCTGGGTCAACTGCCGGATTTTTTCCACCTTGCTCTTTATCGTTTCATCTAGTTTGCTGAGCGCCTGCTCCTTACTTTCAATCTGTAGCTTTTTCTGGTTGGCCAGGGCTTCCTGGAACTTTTGCTCTTCCTTCCGCAGCACTTCGACGTAGTGCTGAGCAGTTTGGATCAAATGCTGAGGGGTGGTTCCCATCGTTTGCGCCATGGCAAATGCCGATTGATAGCGCGTTGGCTCATCCATGGGCATCTCTTTCAGCGAGTTCAGCGACTTCTTGTACTCGAGGTAATCAAACCCCTCGATATTGTGCTCACTCATAGCCCGCAGCAGCACTTCGGTGAACTTTCCGGTTACTTTGCCTGCTCCTTCGGGGCGGCTAACCGGTTCCACTTTCGGCTGCGCAGGCGCTACTTCGGGAGCCTTTTCTTCCTGAGGCGCCGTTTCCTCTTCAACAACGAACAAAGACTTGATATTTTTCCACATGCTCATAAGCCGATCCCTTTGGGATAAGATGACGGGGCAAAGTTAAAAGTTGCTGAAAATAGACATAGCCAGCGTTTACATCTACAAAGTAAGGAAAAAATCGCCTAATTCTGTAATCGGTACTGCCGTCGATTTTCACAAAAAAGGTACTATCTTCGCCCGCAGAAAGGAGGCTGGAGGTGGTTGTTCGTTGTTCCTTGTCAAAGGAGTTTCTTCTGAATAACGAAGAGGCCACACAATTACCCAAACTATCCGCCTCCAGGCAGCCAAAGCAAGCAGATCATGATGACCTTCGATATTACCATACCGGTTCTGAACGAAGAGGCTACGCTCGAACAGAATGTCAGGACCCTGCACCGTTTCCTTCGGGAGCACTTCACACAGGCAGGCCAATGGCAGATCGTCATCGCCGACAATGGCTCCACCGACCGCACGCTGGACATTGCCCGGGCTCTTTCGGAAGAGGTTCCGGAAATCACTTTTGTCAAGGTTCCCGAAAAAGGGGTCGGCCTGGCGCTAAAGACCTCCTGGGGGCAGTCTCAGGCCGACATAGTAGGTTATATGGACCTCGACCTGGCCACCGCCCTGCCTCATTTTCTGGAAGCCTATGATGCCCTTGCTCACCAGGGCTTCGACATCGTCTATGGATCCCGCCTTCATCCCAGGGCCCAGGTCGTCAACCGGCCGTTCAAACGGGAAGTGGCCTCCCGCGTTTTCAACCTCCTGCTGAAGCTCTACCTGGGCGTCCGCTTTTCGGATGGCATGTGCGGCTTTAAGTTTCTTAGCCGGGAAGTGTACCCCCAACTCTACCAGGCCGGCGCTCAAAACGACGGCTGGTTTTTCTCCACCGAATTGCTGACGACGGCAGAGTGGCTGGGGCTCAGAATCTTTGAACTCCCGGTAAAGTGGACGGACGACGTTTCCAGCAGCCGGGTGCAGATCATTCCCCTGGCCAGGAAGTATATCCATTCGATGTATGAGTTGAAAAAGAAGAAAAAAAGGTAAAAGTTTTTCAATACCGCCATTCATCCAGGTATTTGGCAAATACCTTGGCGAGGTTCTCCGCATCGTCGATGCCCCGGTGGTGGGTGCCGGTAAATTCAAACCCTTCAGTCGTTACCGTTCTCTTCAGCCCCCGGGTCCGCCGCAGGCGTTTTATTTCATGGTATTGCCCTTTCAGGTTGATATGATGGCCTTCAATCCAGTCGTATTCCATCTGATGCAACCGGCAGTCCTGTATCAGCATTTTTCTATCAAAATCACCCCAGGAGCACAACAGGTATTCCTCATCGAAAATCTCTGACCAATCCTGAAACTCCTCGATGACATCCGGGAACTCATAAGCCCGGTCGATGTACTCCTGTTCGATAGAAGTCAGCTCCCGGCAGAAATGAGAAAGCCGGGGGTTGAGGATAGGTTTGATGAATTTGTTGAAGGCGCCGGTCACCTCCCCGTATCGGTTGAGGCGAATGGCTCCGATCTCTATAGTCTCCTGTATCTTGGAAGGAGGCTTGCCCTCCCAGCAGGTTGCTTCCAGGTCGAGTACGATGAAGTTCAATCTTTTGTCTTTTTTAACCCCTTTTCCTGAGCAATTGTTTCAGCTCGGAGATTTCTTCCTGCAGCTTATCAATTTTAGCTTCCAGGGTTTGGTTATTGTCCATGGTCATTTCGTCAACGAACACCGCGTTGGCCAGAGACATCCCGAAAATACCGCCGATCAGCACGATAAATACAAAATAAAACCGGGTTATACCAATAATGAAGGTAGTACTGATAAAATCGCTATCGGACCCGTTTTTCTGAACGCGCTCGGCAATCAGCGCCGGAATCTCATTCCATCCTTCAATAGTGAACATCTGAAAAATGGAATAAGCCGAGATCAGGGGGTCGCCGAAGTACTCCGGCGCTATTTTCGCGTAAAAGTGGCAGGTGAAAATGGCCAGCAGGATATTGAGAAATATCAATGCCAGCAATACAAAAAGGGAAGCCTGCAGCGCCCTCCCCAGGCCGTCGATGATCTTGTTGAGATGAGGGACAAAGCGGAAAAACCGGATCAGGCGGATCAGGCGGAACAGGCGCAGAATGATCAGCAGCGAAGTATCCGGAATATCGACAAAGGCAACGAGCACCGAAGGCAGGCTCGCCATGACAATGATGAAGTCGAAGCGGTTCCAGGGGTTTTTGAAGTAGCCCCTGACTCCCAACGCATAGATCTTAACCATCGCCTCCATCAAAAAGAACAGAAGAAAAATATGGTCGACCCCCTCCAGGGTTGGGCTATCCCGGTAAGCCGGAAAGTACATGGTAAAAAGAATGATGGCGTTGAGCAGGATAGCCACCATGATATTGCGTTCCGAAAAGAAGAATTTTTCCAACATAACAGATCATACCATTTCCAAGGCATACTTTTTCCAGCTGATCGTCTGCTCCAGGCCGTAATTATCCAGCCGGTTGTGGTAAAAATACAAGAGTTTAAAACTCTCGCTTACGATCTGCCCATCTTTCCGAAACCGCAACGGCTTCGCCAGGTGATAAGTCCCCATCCGGGAGACGCCATCTTTGATCAGCAGGTCTACGTCCCAAAGAATTTGTTCCGACAGCTTGATATTTCCTTGCTGGCTTTTATCGATCAGGGTGGCTTTCAGCTGGGATACTACATCGCGCATGGCCTCCATGGGAAAGATAAAATCATCGGCGGGCAGGCGCAGAATACCGTACAAATCCAGGCGGCTGTTCTGATTCTTGAGAATCTCAAAGGCGGCAAAGGCCACCAAATGGCTGGTCAGCACGATATTATCTTTATAATACCGCTCAACGATGCGGTCTCCCAGCATCTTGGTGTACTCCGATTCCCGTTGCAGGTCTTCGGTTATTTCTCCGTTGGACATGAAATACTCCTCCAGCCGGATCGGGTTGCCGTGCTGGTCATAGCTTATCCCTTCAATATCCACCGGGTTGCCCAACACATCCATCGGCTGGCCGAAGGAGAGTGTGATATCGTTACTTTCGGAAAAGAATTGCCAGGCGTAGCGAAGCTGCCGGCGGATGCTGTGGAAATCGTCCTTCGACCTGATATAGCGCTCCTTACCGATCTGCTTGAGGTGCTGTTCTATCAAAAACTGCCCTTCAAGCACAAAGTGATAACTCAGGATGAGCGGGATGACGAATATTTTGGTGTCTTCTCCCTTTTGATAGAGTGCCCGTTGGGCCTCCAAAACCGTACTCATCAGGCCCAGCTTGAGTTTGGATTCCAGGGACCCCGAACGCGAGCGGGTGCCTCCCGGGAAGAACAGGCTGTTGACGCCTCGCTGTAAAGAGAGGTTAGACATGGCCTTCAGCGTCTCCAGGTAAATCGCGTTCTTCTTTCTGCGGTCGACCCGGTAAGCGCCCAGGCGGTTCATAAAATAAGCTGTGTAACCTGTATTGTAGAGGTTGAGCCCGGCGCCGTAGGAGAAGGAAGGCAGGCCGACGAACGCATCCATCGCATAACCAATGAGGATGGAATCCAGGTTGCTGAAGTGGGTGGGCACAATGACTACGGTCCCTTTCTGAATCAGGCTGCGCACCTCTTCCACCTTCCCTTTCACCAGCAGCCGGTCGGCCAGCCGGTATTTGGACCCCAATATCCGTTGCCAGTTGCGGCTCGCTGCGGTATTGAGCAGGCGGGTAAAGAAGAGGGTCAGAAAACGGCGGGCAAAGAGAAAAGTGCTGATGCGGAAAGTGCCGACAATCTCCTCTGAGTACCGGTGGATGATCTGTCGGAGAATCTCCTCATTGGTCTTTCGGGCCTCCTCTTTGCTGCGGTCCAGCGATTGCCCTACCAGCTTGTTTTGCACCCTTCGCCAGAACTGTCGTTCATTGGGGGGATCCACCTTCCAGGGTTCTTCCTTCATCCGGATGCGTTCCAGGTAAATCGTCTTGGAGATGAGATCCGTCAATTGGGGCGATGGTTTGCGCATGAAGCGCTCCAGGGTGAAATCATCCATTTCCTGAACGAAATTACGCCGGTCCTCACTCAATTTATAGATCGGCCAATCCTCGATATTGGGAAAAACGTGTTCTTGACGCTTGGGCTCTTCTTTCATAACTATAATGTATTAAAATAATGCGTATTCACCTCACTGATGAATTGCAGTATCCCTTCCTGGCCTTCGTTCTTTACCGCCGAGGTAATAAATTGCTGTGGCAATTCATTCCAGTGCTCGAGCAAAGCCTGCTGTATTTTCAGGACGTTGGCTTCCAGCTCTTCCGGTTTGAGCCGGTCCGTTTTGGTGTAAACGATGACAAAGGGAATAGCAGCCTTGCCCAGCCAGTTGATAAAATCGATATCGATCTGCTGAGGAGGAACATTGGCGTCCAGGAGGATAAAAGCACACTGTAGCGTCTGCCGTTTCTGTAGATAGCCCTCGATCATACGCCGCCACTCCCGGCGCTTGCTTTTGGAAATCCGGGCGTATCCGTAGCCCGGCAGGTCCACCAGGTACCACTCGCCATTGACCAGGTAATAGTTAATCAGCTGGGTCTTGCCCGGAGTCCGGGAGATATGAGCGATATTTTTCCGGCCCGTCAGCATATTGACCAGAGATGATTTTCCTACATTAGACCGCCCGATGAAGGCATATTCCGGTTTTCCATCCGTCGGGCATTGCGGTTCCGAAGGGTAACTCCCGGCAAAAGCCGTATGCTTAATATCCATACTTCCTCTTACTCGTTTTGAAAATAACAATTATACCGTTTTCACCGTTAAATCTTGCATATTTGCGGCAATCCGTACCTAAAAAAAATTGGATATGAAAAAGGCCTTGCTGTTTCTTTTACTCGTATCTGTTTCCATTCCCGCGTTGGCTCAAGTCAAACTCGGCCTGAAGCTGGGGTTGAGCAGCACCCAATTAGATGCGAATGAAATAGATATTAACGGCCTCGGGGGGAATCCCTTTCTGAAGCTCAACCTGGAACAGGCTCGCTTTGGCATTCACGCCGGGGCAGTAATACAGGCACAACTGGGCGCTTTCCTGCTCCAGCCTGAAATCCTGTTCAACTCCAACCGGGTGGATTACCGGGTGGAAGACCTGAGCGGTTCTTCGCCCCTTACTTCCATCCGGACGGAAAAGTACCAGTACCTGGATATCCCCCTCCTGCTTGGCGTAAAGGCCAAACCCTTCCGCTTTCAGGCCGGCCCGGAGGCTCACATCTTTATTAACAGCAGCTCGGAGTTGTCTGATTTCAGCGGCTACGAACAAAAATTTGAGCAGGCCACCTTCGGCTGGCTGGCCAGCCTTGGCCTCGACGTATGGAATCTCATGCTGGACATCCGCTACGAAGGCAACTTCTCCAAATTCGGCGACCACATCACCTTCAACGGCCAGCCGTATTCATTCGACAAAAGCCGGGCCCGCATCTTAGCTTCAGTGGGTATCCTTTTTGGAAAATAGATTAATTAATCAGGCCATACAACCTTACTGGCCTGGCCGGTGCTCCTTAGTATAATTAAATTAAAACAAAAAGGAAAAGGGATTCCGGCCTTATGGTCTACGCTACAAGCAGGATGACGGAAGACGAACTGATAGACGGCTGCCTGGCCAACGACCGGCGGGCGCAAAAAGAACTGTACGGCCGCTACAGCCGGGCCATGTATACGGTGGCCTACCGCATTACCAACGACTTTGAGTTGGCCAACGACGTACTCCAGGAAGCTTTCCTAAAGGTGTTTCGCGCCCTGGCGGGCTTCCGCCGGGAATCCACCCTGGGCGCCTGGATCAAAACCATCGTCCTGCGAACCGCCCTCAGCAAGGTGAAGCGACAACCCAATTTCGAACCCCTCGACCAACATGCAACCGAACAGGCCATCGACTGGGGCCATGATATAGATATTGATTATCTGGAGCGTGCCATTCAGGCCCTGCCGGAGGGCTACCGCATGGTGTTTGTGCTCATCGAAATCGAAGGCTATTCCCATAAAGAGGTGGCCGACCTGATGAGCATCTCGGTGGGCACCTCCAAATCGCAGCTTTTTTATGCAAAAAAAAGGCTGCGGCAGGCACTGGAAAAATATGTGGACAGATGAACGATACCGAATACAACCGGCATACGCTTAAAGAGGCCCTGGGCCGGCTGCCACTGTATCAGCCGCCGGATAACCTCTGGGGCAAGATCGAAGCAGAACTGGAACGGGAAGACAAAGAGCTGGCGCTGAATGACGCCCTGGCTCAGCTGCCGTCCTACAGTCCTCCCCCTTCTGTTTGGGAGGCGGTTGAGGCCGGCCTGGAAAAAGAACAGGAAAGGCAGGCCCCTCGTTTTCGCCTGCGCCGCCTCATCTGGCCGGCCGCCGCCGCCTGTATCGCGGCCATGGTAGCCTGGTTCGTGTTTTATCCATCCGAAGATGCCGGGCTGCAAGCAGTATATACTTATGAAATCGAAAAAACAACCACGGGCTTGTTCGAAAATGACTGGGATGAGGATGAAGATGCGCTGAAAACAGTCGTAGAACAATTCTCCCGGGACCCACTGGCCAAGCGGCAGGATCAGTACAATGACATCCTGGAGGACTGGCGGGAACTGCAGGAAGCCAAAGCCGAGATCAGGGAAATGATGGATAGGTACGGGAAAGACGCCCGGCTGGTCCGCCAAATGGGCGAGATCGAACGGGAACGGTCTAAACTGGCCCGGGCCATGGCGACGGCGATTTGATTGAGTAAGTAAGTGGCCAAGCATATTTATTTTATAACTCGCACGCCAATGGGACACGAGCGTAGCGACTGATGGAATGAAATGGAATAAATTGGCGCCGAGAAACCACTGACAACAAAATATTACGCTTTTATCATCAAACTAAGAGTGTGTTCAAATTTTCATGATCGAGCGAAAGTGAGCAAATTTTATACTGAGCAAGGCAAAAAACGCAGGCATACCGTTCGGCTGAGCTCACGCCGAAGCCTGGAAGGTAAGGCGTCCCGCTTTTTTAAAGCGGGATTAACGCAGCGCAGGATGAAATTTGCCGCTTGCAGCCGATTGATGGAATTTTGAACACACTCTAAACTGTTTCAACCGCAGGCAATGAAAGGATTCTTTTTTCAACTGTTGATCTTACTCATGGTTTGGGGGCCGCTTCGGCTCAGCGCCCAAAGCACCGACCTGCACGTCATCACCAAACGCCTGGAGAAGAGCTTCGCCTACCAGCCCGGATACGAGGTCAATATCGAAGGAGAGAAGGCCGAAGTGCTGGTGCAGACCTGGGACAAGCCGCTGGTCTCCGTGCGCCTGGAACTCATCGCCCGCCACCCCGACAAAGCGACGGCCGAGGCCGACGTGGAGAAAATCCGCTATCTGGCCGAACGGGTGAAAAACAAGATCTACCTTCGCAACTACATCAGCCTGAAAGAAGGCGATGCCAAGCCGCAGTCCAACCTCCAGGCGCAGTACGTGATCACCGTTCCCGAAGATTGCCCCGTTTACCTCAAGAATCATTTCGGCGCCGCCACCGTCAGCAACCTAACTAAAAGCTTCCGCTTCTTCGGAGAATTCAGCAAGATCGACCTGGACAACGTGCAGGGCAATATCGATCTTACAACTCGCTTCGGCGATATCTTTGGCAAATTCCTGGACGGCAACGTCAGTATTGCTTCCCGCCGTTCTGACATCACCCTGGAAGAGATCAAAGGCAGCTTCGACATCCAGTCGCAGTATGGTATGGTCAGCATTGTATCTGTCGCCGGCCTGCTCGACCTCAACATCGACGCGGAAAAGGGCAATGTCTACCTCTTCGACCCCAAATTGAGGGAATACGCCTACACACTGAGCGCTCAGCACGGGCAGGTCAACTACCCCAGCGACCTCGGCCTGGAACTGCTTTCCGATCAGCAAGAGCTGAAAAAGATGGAGTTCAAACCGAATCAGGAATACTACCCGAGTATTACGATCTCCGTCACTTTTGGGGATGTTTACCTGGAAAAACAGAAACCGGAGGAGGTTAAGCGGCCGTGATATATCCCCGGGCCATCCACCAGAAGGTTTTTTGGTTGTTTTGGGCCTGACAAGTCGAAGGCGAACTCGCGCGGCAATGGGATACGAGCATAGGCTTCGTCATCATACTTCACTAATGGGCCTATCAAACTATTCAAGCTGCGCGCCTGGAAGGTATCGATGACTGTTGTTTCCATAAGCTTTAATTTTGGAAAAGGAACTCGCGCGGCAATGGAAAATTGCCGCCCGAGGCTTCCCCGCAGCCCGGCAGGCCTATCGGAGATGCCTTGTCATCAGGGCTTAGCGAAAAACGCCTGTTGTGTCTTGTCACCACAATATCACCACACTACCTCACCACCTCACCACCTCACTATATCACCACCTCACTATATCACCACCTCACTATATCACCACCTCACTATATCACCACCTCACTATATCACCACCTCACTATATCACTATATCACTCACCATCTCCCCACCACCAGCTTCCCCCCCTTCACCAACGCCCCTTCTAAAAGCACACTATAAAAATACAGGCCCGGGGGCACATCCCCTACCTCCAGCCGAAACTCCCGGCTGCCCGCCCCCAGCGCTTCCTCCAGCACTGCCTGCCCCAGCCCATTGTACAACACCACCCGCCCGGGCCGCCGCAGCGCCTCCTCAAACACCACCTTGAAATAACCGGGTGCCGGGTTGGGAAAGACGTAGGCTTTTTGCCGGGAAGGTGGCTCCTCTTCTTTGGTGGAAACTACCGGCTCGCAGGGAGGCGGCGGATCTTCGCCCTCCACCAGGGGGCCGAGGCGGAAGTTGGGAAAGTGGGGCAGGGAGCGGGCATGATTGAACGGCAACTGTACGGCATGCTGTTCAAAATTGCAGGCCAGGCCAGGCTCGTCCGGGTTGTGGATGACGTGTAATACGTCGACGGTGGCAAAGGAGTTGATGTATATTTTGCAGTCGGGGGCGAGCTGGGCGTTGAAGAATTTAGCTGGAAAAGGAGATTGATAGCCGTCGTATTCAGCAACAATTATTCGTGAGGCTTCAATATCTTCTGCTTCTAAATCAAACTGATAAACAAAATCTTCTGAACAAACGTACAAGTATCTGGAATTGGGCGATATAGCTACGCCTCCGGTGAATGCCCCATCATCAATAGGGATAAAACGAAAGTTGCTGAGTTCCCCAGAATAGCGGTCGAAATCAAATAGGAAAAGATCATCTGCTGGGGTATACTTGATGTACCTACTCCCATCGGGAGAAAAAACAGCCTGCCCACCTCCTTCGCCTTGTTTGACAGTTGGAAATCCGATTTGCTGTTCAAATAAATTCTGTATTCCGTTTTCTGTAAGTTCAAAAGTATAGTATTTATTTGATAAATATTGCGGAACTATAATCCACCAATCTATGCCATTTGCTTGTTTTACTGCTGTGAGTTGGCCCATCCCAAGACTATCATTTATGGCTATTTTATTCTTCATTATTATTTCGCCTTGCGTTCCTGAACTAGCTTCTATTTTAGAAAATTGTAATTGAGTAGTAAGTGCATCTAATTGAGGTCCTTCTAAATATTCTAGATGTGAGTAAAAAAGATAATATTCCCTTGAAGTTTCTGGAGAAGGTAAGATAATACAACTCTGAGGCCCGGCTGGATATCCTAATACATTGCAGAAATCATCATGAACAGTTCCAATGTTTAAGCCATTTCCATTGTAATATATCTGATGATCAGCATTAGCGATCATGCATCCATTGGTATAAAAAAGTAGCTGTCCTGAAGAATCACTAATTACAGCATTAGTTAGATAAATACTAATCTCAATGGGTAGATATTGTATATTTGCTGGACTTTCTTCATAGTTTATTTGAACCCCTTCAATTCCAGGATAAGCAGAAGTCGCATTGCTATTATACCCAAACATCCAAACATAATCGTGCTTTTGTCCAAAGCTAAACAAGGGAAACACTAAAAAAAGGCACCAATATTTTACCATCCTTATAAAAATTAGAAGAGTGCCTTCGGCTTATAGGCCCGGAGGCACTCCATCGATTCACCGAATAATCACCAGTTTCCTTGCTTCATAAACAGGAGAGTGGTTGCCTATCTTGCAATAGTAGATACCAGGCAATAATTGACTGGTATTCACATAGAAAATAGACTCCCCTGCTTCTAGTCGTTTTTCCAGGTGAACCTGTCCGCGAATATCATAAATGATAAATAGGGTGTTATCTTTCAAAGGCTCCGTAAAATGGGCCATTAACTCATTTTTTGCTGGGTTAGGTATGAGTTGAAAGCCCTTGGCAACGACTTGTGGTTCTCTCTGCTGTGGCCGCGCTGGCGGTGGCGCACAAAGCAACTTATCATCATATTTCATCAAAGGATCTACCAAACTATTCAAGCTGCGCGCCTGGAAGGTATCGATGACTGTTGTTTCCATAAGCTTTAATTTTGGAAAAGGAACTCGCGCGGCAATGGAAAATTGCCGCCCGAGGCTTCCCCGCAGCCCGGCAGGCCTATCGGAGATGCCTTGTCATCAGGGCTTAGCGAAAAACGCCTGTTGTGTCTTGTCACCACAATATCACCACACTACCTCACCACCTCACTATATCACCACCTCACCACCTCACCACCTCACCACCTCACCACCTCACTATATCACTCACCATCTCCCCACCACCAGCTTCCCCCCCTTCACCAACTCCCCTTCTAAAAGCACACTATAAAAATACAGGCCCGGGGACACATCCCCCACCTCCAGCCGGAATTCCCGGCTGCCCGCCCCCAGCACTTCCTCCAGCACCGCCTGCCCCAGCCCATTGTACAACACCACCCGCCCGGGCCGCCGCAGCGCCTCCTCAAACACCACCTTGAAATAACCGGGTGCCGGGTTGGGAAAGACGTAGGCTTTTTGCCGGGAAGGCGGCTCCTCTTCTTTGGTGGAGACTACCGGCTCACAGGGGGGCGGCGGATCTTCGCCTTCCACCAGGGGGCCGAGGCGGTAGTTGGGGAAGTGGGGCAGGGAGCGTCCTTCATTGAAAGGAAGTTGTATGGCATGCTGCTCGAAGTTACAGGCCAGGCCGGGCTCGTCCGGGTTGTGGATGACATGCAGTACATCAACGGTGGCAAAGGAGTTGATGTATATTTTGCAGTCGGGAGCAAGTTGAGCATTGTGAAAAGTTGCTGGAAATGGAGACTGAAAACCATCAAAGATGCCGACTACTTTGCCGGATGATAAAATGTCTCCCGTCTCCAGGTCGAATTGAATAACAGTATCCTTTGTCGAAACATATAAATACCTTGAATTTGGAGAAACTGCTACGCCACTGCCCACGCTTTCCCCTTCAACAGGCAGGAAATTAAATTCACTCAAAACTCCTGTTTGGCGGTCAAAGTTGAACACAAAAACTCCATCCAGCGAATTATACCGAAAATAATACCGGCCATTAGGAGAAAAAAGTGCTTGGCCACCTTCAGTTGCAGCGAGTCCAATGTCTTGTTCCTCTCGCTCAAAAATGCCAGAACTGGTTATTTCGATAATCTTATATATGCTTTCATTTTTCTTTGCAGAAATTACCCACCAATCGTTGCCATTAGCATGTTTGACCGCTGTAAGCTGGCCAAAATTTAATGGCCCTTCAACAATTGCCACATTTTTTTCGATTACGCTGCCTTGGCCTTCATTTAAGGACATATCGACTAATGTGTAGTTTAGAACGTCCGAAATGACGTCAAATTGAGGATCATATTCATAAACGATATGCTTATGCAATAAATAATACTGAGAGGAGTTTCCCGGATTAGGCAAAATCAGGCAGCTTTGTGTACCGGCGGTATAACCATATTCACACTGGATATCATGCACTTCTCCCGGATTAAGGTTATCGCCATTTTCCATTACTTCATGGTTTGCTCCGGCAATAAAACAACCATTTGTATAAAACAAAAGGTTGGCTAAACTATCTGAAATAGTGGCATTGCTCGATAGAATATTCATTTTGGTAACTTCATAATCAAAAGAAGGAGGTAAGTTATTAAAATCAACTTTTATGCCTTCAACACCTGGATATTCAGATGTAGCATTACTGTTATACCCAAGCATCCAGATGTAGTCGTGCTTCTGCCCAAAACAAAGGAAAGGGAAAACAAAAAATATCGCCAGATACTTTATTCTGTTGTATTTCATAACTAATCAGGATCAAGAAGGGAGCTTCCAAGCATAGTGGTTTGAAAGCTCCCTTTCGCTTACCGAATGATGATTAATTTTTGGTTTTTTTGCGCTGAGCCACCGCACCTTATTGTGCAGTAATAAATGCCTGCGGGGAGTCGGCTGGTGTTGACGAAAAAAGCGGCTTCTCCAGCATCTAACTGCCTCTCCATCTGAACTTGCCCACGGAGGTTAAAGGCCACAAAATGCCCACTTTGCCCCAAAGGTTCGGACAAGAGCACTGTTAACTCATCATTTGCTGGATTCGGGATCAAGCGGAACCCTTCAGGCAATTGAGGTTGGAGGATATGTTGGGGCCTAGCCTCAGGTTCCGCCCCACAAAATATTTCATCATCATATTTTACCAGCGGATCGGCCAAGCTATACAGGCTGCGCGCTTTGAACACCCCATCTCCGCCAGCGAGGGGACATTGGTTGGCCACGGCCAGTAGTTTGTCGATCTGAAACTGAGTGAAGGTGTCGATGCCTAAAGCTACCGTTTCTAAAAAAATGTAATTAGCCAATTGCTCATTGGATTCATAGATGGAATCTATTGAGATTCCATTGTTGTCGGTTAAAATATCGCCTAAGGCCACTGAACGACTTCCTACAATAACTCGTGCTTGATCGTAACCGTAAGCCTGGAAATACAATAGGCTATCCAATAGGCTATTGAGTTGGGCCAGTAGCGCGACGGAATCCACTTCTATACTACTATTGAATGCTTGATCTACCCAATGAAGGCTATCCAATTTGGATTGGGTACTACCCTCAAGCACACCTAAGTTTTTTTGAATAATGCTGTCCAGGGTAAAGGCTGATTGTAGGTCGGCATCTATTTCCGAAAATGCTCCAACGGTGCTGGTTGCTTCATCATCCAGAAAATCGGCTTCCCATAGTTCCAGTGCTGATGTTTCTTTAGCCAATAGCCGCCGGTATAGGTGGCGCTGGCCTGTCCACTCCAAAGCACTTTTATACCGTGGAGCCTGGAAAATACCATCGGCTAGACTTTTTTCCAAATAGTGTTCATCTCCACCTTCGCTAGGTTCTTCACCAGGGCCTGGGTTGGTAATGGAGCAGGCTTCTATTGATTCTGAAATACATTGAAAAGTGGCGCCAGGCTCTACATCCTGATCAATAAACCATTGAGCATTGGCCTCCCATGCCGGCAGCAAATCACATCCTTGAGAAATAATTTCATCTCCATCGACAATGAATAAAGATTGCGTAATTAAAGGCTCAAAGGTACCTAAATGCCTGGCCCCCACGCCACCATACGCTCCACACCAAAGGTTGCCATGATGCACCTGCAGCCCAATGGCTCCTGTCTCCTCTATCAACAAACCGTCAAAATGATCCTGTATGGTATTGCCCTGGAGTTTCACCCCATCCCCCATCCCATCAAAGCGAAAGCCCAGGCGGGTATTGCTGGTGGTATTGCAACTGATGAGTGTGCCCGATGCCCCGGTGGCATCGAAGCCGTAGCTGTCTGTTCCATAAGTAGCGCCCGGCGGGCCCATCACTGTATTGCAGCGCAGCCAGGCGCCCGTTGTACCCGACAGCCGGATGCCGGTTTTTTCTTCAGCTTCGTCTTGTAGCATAATGGCGTTGTCGTGTACTTGCACAAAGTGGCCGGTACCCAGCCGGATGCCCGAACCTGTCTCGTATACGTTTATGTTATTCTTGCGGATCAGGTAGCGGTCGTAATCCGTGGCGCCGAAAGCGTTGTATTCCACTACGATGCCCGCCGGATCCTGAAAGTTGCCGCTGTGCTCCACCCAAAGGGTATTCTGGACTACTTCCAGGTTGAAGGTGTCAGCTTGGCAATAGTTACAAAGAGTTATGGTATAGTTTACCTCGTCCTGGCCTTCGCAGCCAATGACGGGGCTTAGGTTGTCGGCCTGAACATCCACTTGGACAGTACAGGTGTCACAAGGCAATTCCGGAATAGAGGATTCATCAGGGGGGTAAAGGCAACCGCCAACCACTGTATTTTGCGCAATGGTTTGAGCAATAAAATCACAGGTACAGTCATCGATGTAAACAGCTTCGAATTCAATAACCGATAGTGGATAAAATATTGGGATTTCATCACCAGGTTCTTGTATGTCGGGGCATATTCCAAATGTAGTAGATTGCCCATCACCAATGTCAAAACACTACAATAGCTACTTCCACTACAGCTGCCCCCCCGGGGACATTGGGAAACGGGATAGAACATGTGGAACCTGCCGGGGGTAAAGCGCGCATATAGCCTTTTCATCATGGCGTGTAAGTTTTTGAGATTGGAAATAAAGGAACTTCCCGGCAATGGCTGCCGGGCATACCTCGTTTGTGGTGTAAAACAGAGTAGAACAATGGAAAGATACTCAATAATTCATAAGTTACCAACTGAACAATGTTGAAATTGTAAATTTACATCAGCACTATTGGCCGTACCTCTCACAACCCTATTATAATAAAACTGGCATGCCCCCTCACACTACCCGCACCAGCTTCTCTTTTCGCTCATGAATATCCCCCATCTGATCCAGGATCAGTCCCAGCTTATTGGCTTCCAGCCGAAAATCGTTCTCTTTTTGTGGCTCGACTGCAACCAGCAGCCCCCCACTGGTTTGAGGGTCGCAGAGGAGGAAGCGCTGGCGGCCCGGCAGCGGGGCTACCTTGTGGCCGTAGCTGTCCCAGTTGCGGTGGGTTCCACCGGGTATGCATTTCTCATCTAGGTAATGGTTGAGGATGTCGAGGTTAAGAAAAGGCACTTTGTCGAATTCGACAACCGCGCTGACCCCACTGGCCTCACACATTTCGGTGAGGTGGCCGAGCAGGCCGAACCCGGTAACATCGGTCATGGCCTTGATGTAAGGCAGGCGCCCGAAGGTTTCACCGGCTTTATTGAGTTGCACCATGCTGTCACGGGCAATGTTGGCATGCTCGGGCTTCAGTTTGCCCTTTTTCTGAGCGGTGCTCAGGATGCCCACTCCGATCGGTTTGGTCAGGAAGAGGCGGCAGCCCACTGTGGCGCCGCCATTCTGCTTGAGGTGGTTTTTGTCGACCCTGCCGGTCACCGCCAGGCCGAAGATGGGCTCTGGGCTGTCGATGCTGTGGCCACCGGCCAGAGGGATGCCTGCTTCCGCACAGGCCTTCCTGCTGCCGTCAATCACCTTATTGGCCACCTCCGGGGGTATCTTGTCGATGGGCCAGCCCAGGATGGCAATGGCTACCAGAGGCGTACCGCCCATTGCATAGATATCACTGATGGCATTGACTGAGGCAATACGCCCGAAATCTTCCGGGTCGTCCACAATCGGCATAAAAAAGTCGGTGGTGCTCACAATAGCAGTACCGTCTCCCAGGTCATAGACGGCAGCGTCATCCCGTTGGTCATTGCCCACCAGAAGATTGGGAAAGTGGAATTGCTCCGCGTGGTGCTGCAGGATGGTATCGAGTACTTTGGGGGCGATCTTGCAACCGCAGCCGGCTCCGTGGCTGTATTGAGTCAGTTTGTATTCAGCAATCATAGGTCATTTTCTTCAGCGAACGTTATCAATCGCCGGGCAGTTTGCTCAGCATCGTCATTTTCTACCGGAACATTAAAAATATTGGAGCTGATTCTTTTACTCAGGGTATGGTGGTTGTAAGCTTTATCGTAGTAAACCAAAGCGATGCGGGCGGCGGTGGCAAAATCGCCGCAATCTAAAGCGTCCATGGCCGTATTGAAATGCTGGCCGCCCAACCGTTTCCGGATGCGCTCAAATGAATCCTTGAGCTCATCGGCCGGATAACCGGCGTACATATCGACCAGGCGCTTCACCCTGTCATCGAAAGGGATTTCAACAGCCAGTAAGGGCGCTTTGACCATCTGCTCCCAGAGCGGGCCGGGAATGTACACCCTGCCAATGGGCCGGCTCTCGTTTTCCAGCCAAATGCGGCGCCGGTGATCCAGCGCACGGAATACTTCATAGAGGTTGTTCTCGAATTGCTCAACCGAAGGCTGAACCTCTTCGCCCAGGGCGCCAAAAGCCGAGCCCTTATGATGGGCCAGCCCCTCCAGGTCGATCACCTGCTCGCCCAGTTTTTCCAGCGCGTGAAGGATATCGGTCTTCCCCGATCCGGTCGGACCTCCTACAATGATCAGCGGCGGAGTACAGGCGGCAAACTGCTCCAGGACGTAATTGCGGTAGGCTTTATACCCGCCCGTCAATATCTGCACATCCATGCCCGCCAGATCGAGCAGCCACCCCATACTACTGCTGCGCTGCCCGCCTCGCCAGCAGTGGACCGCCACCTTGCCGGAAGGGGCTTTTCGCTTTGTTTCTTCCACAAAGAAGCGCATCCTGGGGCCCACATAATCCAATCCCTGGAGGAACGCATCATAAGTATCAACCTGTTTGTAGGTTGTACCTACCACCGCCCGCTCCTCATTGGTGAAAAGAGGCAGGTTGAGCGCTCCGGGGATATGCCCCTTCTCATACTCCGCCGGTGTGCGCACATCGAACAACACGCACCCTGGTTCCAACTCCAGTACTTCGCTAACCGTTATCCTTCTTGTAGCCAAGATCCTCCATTTTTGTTAAGCTTTTTCACTACTCCTCCTTTTCCCAATCCATCGCCCGTTTGACGGCCTTCTGCCAGCCACGGTACAGGCGGTTGCGCTCCTCTTCCTCCATAGAAGGCATAAAGGTAGCATCCAATTGCCATTTGTTCGTAATATCTTCCGGTTTCCAGTAGCCTACCGCCAGGCCGGCCAGGTAGGCGGCGCCCAGGGCGGTGGTCTCGATGATGCGGGGCCGTTCTACGTTGGCGCCCAGAATGTCCGACTGAAATTGCATCAGCAGGCCGTTGGCGCTGGCGCCGCCATCGACGCGCAGGGTTTTCAGGGCCAGTCCGGAATCTTTCTCCATCGCGTCCAGCACATCGCGGGTCTGATAGGCCAGCGACTCCAGCGTCGCCCGGATGAGGTGCGCCTTGGTGGTGCCCCGGGTAATGCCCAGGATGGCGCCTCGGGCGTACATGTCCCAATAGGGAGCACCCAGCCCGGCAAAGGCCGGCACTACATAGACGCCATCGGTATGGGGCACTTTCATGGCAAAGTACTCCGAGTCGGGCGCATCGTCGATGATCTTCAACCCGTCGCGCAGCCACTGTATGGCGGCGCCGGCGATAAAAACGCTGCCTTCCAGGGCATACTGAGGCGTACCGTCGAGCTTGCTGGCGATGGTGGTGATCAGGCCGGATTGAGAGGTGACCGCCTCATCGCCGGTAGTCATCAGCATAAAGCAGCCGGTGCCGTAAGTGTTTTTAGCCATGCCGGGGTGATGGCAGGCCTGCCCGAAGAGCGCTGCCTGCTGGTCGCCGGCAATACCGGCGATAGGCACGGATTCTCCCAGCAAGGCAGGTGCAGTATGCCCGTACACCTCGCTGGATCGGCGAACTTCCGGCAGCATACTGGCCGGGATACTCAGAATATCCAGCAACTTACTGTCCCATTCGAGCTTTTTGATGTTGTAAAGCAGGGTCCGGGAGGCGTTGGTATAGTCCGTAATGTGTACCTGTCCATCTGTCAACTTCCAGATGAGCCAGGAGTCGACCGTGCCGAAACACAGCTCTCCCTTTTCCGCCAGTTCACGGGCGCCCGGTACGTTGTCCAGCATCCATTTCACTTTGGTTCCCGAAAAATAGGCGTCGGCCAGCAGGCCTGTATTTTCGCGGATGTAGGGCTCATGCCCGTCTGCTTTAAGCTGCCCGCAGATAGAGGCGGTACGGCGGTCCTGCCACACAATGGCGTTGTGGATGGGCTCGCCGGTTGTCCGGTTCCAAACGACCGCCGTCTCTCTTTGGTTGGTAATGCCGATAGCCGCCACTTGCTTAGCCGAAACCTTTTGTTTACGGAGCAGGCTTTGGAGGACTTTAAGCTGGGTATTCCAAATCTCTTTGGGGTCGTGTTCTACCCAGCCCGGTTTGGGGTAAATTTGTGTAAACTCCTGTTGTTCAGAGGCTTTTATATTCCCTTCCTGGTCAAAAAGGATGGCTCGTGAACTGGTGGTTCCCTGGTCGAGGGCGAGGATGTAGGTTTGCATAGCCAAAGGTGTTACTGCTTTTGATCTTTCGTAAAGAAAATAAAATTTGGCACATCGCTGAACTAAGGCCGCTTTCAAAACATTTCATAAAGGCGCGAGGGCGGCCTTCACAGCCGTTTCCAACTGTATTTTGAGGCGCCTTAAATATACCGCATACAATGGGGTTAACAAAATCCCCCTTTCCAACAAACTGATAAAACCGTAAACCAGAGAATGGACATCTGCCAATTACCTTTCGACAAAGTGCCCTACCTTTCCAAACGAGATCAGGCCTACACTATGGCCGCTCCCGAGTTGAGGGGCTTCTACAAATACGAAGTCAACCTGGATACATTTGCTCAGGTAGCCGAGGATAAAAAAAAGGACAATACCGACCGGAAAACGCTGGTGGAAGTACTTCGTGAGCAATACGCCAACCTGGAAACCAGCCAGGCGGTAAAGGATAATATCGAGTTGCTGGCCAAGCCAAATGCCTTTACCCTGGTCACGGCCCATCAGCCCAGCCTGTTTACCGGCCCGCTCTACTACATCTATAAGATTTTCTCCGCCATCAACCTCGCGGAAAAACTCAACAAACACTATCCCGATCAGCATTTTGTGCCCGTTTTTATCAGTGGCGGTGAAGACCATGACTTCGAAGAAGTCAACCACCTGCACCTTTTCGGCAAAACGGTGGAATGGCACAATGAAGAATCCGGCCCGGTGGGCATGATGAAAACGGATACTTTACTGCCGGCCCTGACTGAAGTCAAAGAGATTCTCGGCGAATCGGATAAAGCCCAGGAACTATTCACTATGCTGGAAAAGGCCGTGAACAGCCACGCCCGCTATGCCGATACTGCCCGCCACCTGGCCAATGCCCTGTTCAAGGAATATGGACTGGTCATCATCGATATGTCTCATCCCAGGTTGAAAAAGCTTTTCATTCCCTACATCAAAGAAGAAATCCTGAAGCAGCCTTCTAAAGGGCTGGTGGAAGCTACTGTGGCAAAACTCGAAACAGCTGGTTTTTCCGAACAGGCCTTTCCCCGGGAGATCAACTTTTTCTACATGGGCCCCGAGCTGCGCCTACGCGAGCGCATTGTGCTGGAAAACGGGCGCTATCAGGTGTTGAATACCGATTATTCCTTTAGCGAGGACGAATTGATCCGGGAGATCGAGTATCATCCCGAACGCTTTAGCCCCAATGTGGTGATGCGGCCGGTTTTTCAGGAGGCCGTGCTGCCTAACCTGGCTTATATCGGCGGCGGCGGCGAGCTGGCCTATTGGCTGGAACGCAAAAGCCAGTTTGAACACTTTGGAGTCAACTATCCCATGCTGGTGCGCCGCAATTCGGTGCTATTCATCGACAAAGGCAACGCCAAGCGGATGGATAAGCTCGAGTGGACGGTGGAACAAGCTTTCGGCGATATCGAAGCACTGATCAAAGCCTACGTCCGGGAAAATACCGAAAACGAGATCAGCCTGGCCGAAGAAAAGGCCCAACTGGAAGCTCTGGTAAAAGGCATTGAAAAGAAAGCCCGTGAGGTAGACCCTACCCTGGTTAAAGCTACCGCCGCCGAGGGCCAGCGCATGATCAACAGTATGGAACAGTTGGAAGGCAAACTGATGCGGGCGGAAAAACAGCGCCATGATATCGCCATCAATCAAATGCGGACGCTAAAAGACAAACTCTTTCCCGGCAACGGGCTGCAGGAACGCTACGACAACTTTATGGATTTCTACCTCAAGTACGGACGGGAATTCTTTGATGTTTTGAAAAAAGAGCTGGACCCGTTGGAAAAGAGCTTTACGGTTATTATTGACCGTTGAACTACTTATAATCCTCCCTTTCGGGGTAAAACACATCGATCAGGTAACAATCGGTGACCGCCCGGGCAGAATGCAGCACGTTGGATGGGATGGTGACCGACATACCGGGCGTACAGATTTTCGTTTCTCCCCCTACCGTCATCTCCAGTTCACCGTTTATGACGTTGGTCACCTGTTCGTGAAAATGCTTGTGGGCAGGCAGCACACTACCTTTTCGGGCCTGTACATGAGCGATGGTCACCTTGCCGGTGTGGATCAGGCGGGCATTGAAGCCCGGGACGAGCTCCCGTTCCGGCAGCCCCAGCAGCTCGATAAATTCATGCATAACTCAGTTGTTATCAAAAAAGTACAGTAAGTCAGAGATCGTTTCCTTTAAGTCTTTTCGGTCGACGATAAAATCGAGGAAGCCGTGGTCCAGCAGGAATTCTGAAGTTTGAAAGCCATCCGGCAATTCCCTTTTAATGGTTTCTTTGATAACGCGGGGGCCGGCAAAGCCGATCAGGGCTTTGGGTTCAGCGAAGTTGATATCGCCGAGCATAGCGAAAGAAGCGGTTACCCCACCGGTTGTCGGGTCGGTGAGAAAGGAAAAATAAGGAATCTTCGCCTTCGCCAGTTGCGTCAGCTTAGCGGAAGTCTTGGCCATCTGCATCAGGGAAAAGGCGGATTCCATCATCCTGGCCCCTCCCGATTTGGAAAGGATCATCAGCGGGGTCCGGGTCTCGATGCAATGGTTGATAGACAGAGCAATTTTCTCCCCCATTACGGAGCCCATCGAGCCCCCGATAAACTTGAAGTCCATAGCGGCAATAACCAGCGGGCGCCGGTTCACCTTGCCTTTGGCTACCGACATAGCGTCGGTCAGCCCGGTCTTTTTCTTAGCCTCTTTGAGCCGTTCAGTGTAAGGCCTCAGGTCTGTGAAGTGGAGGTGGTCTTTAGAAACCAGGCCGGTAAAAAGCTCTTCGTAATTGCCATCAAAGAGCAATTCGAAGTAATCGTAAGAAGTGATCCGCAAGTGATAATTACACTGGGGGCACTTAAAAAAATTCTCCTTAAGCTCTTTAACAGTAGAAGTCTCCTTACACTCTCTACACTTATACCAGAGCCCTTCCGGGGCCTCTTTTTTATTCCTGGTAGCCGTCTGAATGCCGTCTTTTAGTCGTTTAAACCAGCCCATAAAGATGTTTTTACTTAGAAACTGTTGGAAGATGTTACCTGGACTACCTCCTGTTACATGCTTACTCCCGGCCCGGGTTTGAAAATGCCAAAAATAAGGTGCCGTTACTCTAAATTACAAAAAATGGCGGCAATTATTTCTGAGGCAATTATTTATAACGATAGTGCTTCACTGTCTGTACGAAGGCTCTTACCCCATCCAGGGGCGTATCCGGATAGACGCCATGGCCCAGGTTGGCAATATGCCTGCCGCCAAAAGCATCGAGCATTTTTTGGGTGGCGGCCTGTATCTGTTCCGGATCGGCGTACAGATAACAAGGATCGAGATTGCCCTGCAACACCTTTTCGGCCCCTACCCTGCTGCGCCCTTCTTCCGGGCTGATGTTCCAGTCGAGGCCCACCACCTGGCAGTCCATCCGGGCAATATCTTCCAGGGCGAACCAGGCGCCTTTGGCAAATACGGTAACCGGCACTTCGGTGATGGCAGTGCAGATTTGCCGCAGATAAGGCGCCCCAAATTCCCGGTACAACGCCGGGCTGAGGATGCCCGCCCAGGAGTCAAAAAGTTGAATGAGATGAGCGCCGTGCCTGGCTTTGGCATGCAGATAGGCAATAATGGTTTGGGTGATTTTCCCCAACAACTGGTGGGCCAACGCCGGCTCCTGGTACAGCATGCGCTTAGCCCTGGAAAAGGTTTTGCTGCCACTGCCTTCCACCATATAAGCCAGCAGGGTCCAGGGAGCGCCGGAAAAACCAATCAGCGGCGCCCGCCCATCTAGCTCCTTGCGGGTTAGTTCGAGCGCGTCGTAGACGTAGCTCAGGCGGGCCGCCGCATCTTCGCCGGCCACCAATTTATCAATATCGCTTCCGGAGCGAATGGTTTCCGGAAAGAGAGGGCCTCTCTTTTCAATCATATCATAGGGCAAGCCCATGGCTTCCGGTATCACCAGTATATCAGAAAATATAATGGCGGCGTCGACATCCAGCTCGTCTACCGGCTGAATGGTCACCTCTGCGGCCAGTGCCGGTGTTTCCACCAGCTCTTTGAAACCGGATAATCTCTCTCGTAACGCCCGATACTGGGGAAGGATGCGCCCGGCCTGCCGCATCAGCCAAACCGGAGGGCGCTCCACCGCCTCTCCCCGGGCGGCGCGTAACAGGAGGTCGTTCTTCAGTATCATTTGGCAAACATAATTAAAATTCTGAGAGTAACTATTCAGTCTTTTCGCATTTCGCTGTTGGCTTTTCGCAAGGCCAAACCTCTAAACTATCAGACAACACAACAATGAACCAACAGTTTACGAGATTTTCTCTATTTTGGGGCTCGCAAACCAATACATAAAATGAAAAAACTGCCGCTTCACTGGAAAATCATCATTGGCCTGATACTGGGTATTTTATACTCCCTCTTGTCCAGTTATCTGGGATGGAATCAGTTTACCATCAGCTGGATCGACCCCTTTGGCACAATTTTCATTCGACTGCTAAAGTTTATCGCCGTCCCGCTCGTATTGTTTTCCATTATTGCCGGCGTTTCCGCCCTTCCCGACCCGGCCAAACTGGGCCGTATGGGCGCCAAGACCCTCTTTGCTTACCTGGTAACTACCGTTACTGCCGTTACCATCGGCCTGCTTTTGGTCAACACGCTAAACCCAGGTAGCTATATCGATGAAGGCCAACGGATAAAAAACCGCCTGAAATACGAATTGTGGGCCAAGGCAACGCCGAGCGGCAAAATTCTGGATGGCAAAGATTATCTCTCCAAGCCGGAATACGCGGAACAAGTCATGGCGGCAACTGAAGCTATGAAAGCTGAGGAAGGCAACACCACGGTTGAAGAACGCATGCGCGCCGCCGAACAACTCAAGGACCAGGGGCCGCTACAGTTTATAGTGGATTTTGTTCCGGACAATATATTTGCCGCCCTGAGCGACGGAGGGCGCATGTTGCAGGTCATCTTCTTTGGTATTTTTTTCGGCATTATGCTGCTGCTGATGCCCCAGGAAAAGGTCAAACCTGTCATTGACCTGGTGAACGGCATCAACGAAGTCTTCCTGAAAATGGTGGAAGTAGTGATGGAAGCCGCCCCTTTTTTCGTTTTTGCCCTCATGGCGGGAGTAATCGCGAAAATGGCGGATACGCCGGGAGAAGTTATCGAGATCTTCAAAGGGCTGCTAAGTTATTCGGTAGTCGTCCTGCTGGGGCTGGGTTTTATGATCTTTGTTTTTTATCCGGCGCTGATCTCCTTTTTCGTGAAAAAACTGTCTTATGGAGGATTTTTTCGCCGCATCAGCCCCGCCCAGTTTCTGGCTTTTTCCACCAGTTCCAGTGCGGCTACCCTGCCGGTGACGATGGAATGCGTTCGCGACAACATTGGGGTCTCCCAAAATGTAACGAACTTCGTCCTCCCTATTGGCGCCACCGTCAATATGGACGGCACCAGCCTGTACCAGGCGGTGGCCGTCGTCTTTTTGGCGCAGATGCACCTGGTTGACCTCAATCTCAGCCAACAGATCACCATTGTACTGACTGCTACCCTGGCCTCCATCGGCTCGGCGGCCGTGCCCAGTGCCGGCCTGGTGATGATGATCATCGTCCTGCAATCGGTTGGCCTCAACCCGGCCTGGATTGCCATCATATTCCCGGTCGACCGGATTCTCGACATGTGCCGGACGGTAGTCAACGTGACCGGCGATGCAACGGTTTCAACCCTTATCGCCAAATCGGAAGGCGAACTGGAGGTGATAGCTGAACCCGTTTTGTAGGGGGCCGGACAACATTTTTGAAAAATTTCATAACCAAACACATAGTCAGAAATGAGTGAAAAACAGATCCTCGGCATTGGTTCCCGCGTTCGGCACCCGGCTTACGGAGATGGCGTCGTCATTCGTTTACACAAAGCTGCCTACGACGTTTGTTTCATGCTTTACGGGATCAAACAGGTAGGCAAGGAATACGAAAAATGGGAGGTCATCGATGCCGTTCCTCCCGAAGAGGGCATCTCTTTCAGCGAGATCGAAAAGTCGATGATCAAGGTCCTGCGCGCCTTTTCCGATATCTCCGAGGAGGTGCCACTAGGCGACCGCTGGGATGGCGGGGCCATGATCCTCCGGCCGGGAGAAGAAGGATTAAAAGAAAAAGAAGTGCCCATTGAAACCTTTTTCCATAAACTCGTTATGGTAAGAGACCGGCTACGGGTAATGGAGCAAAGGATCAATAGTTCAAACCTGACTGACGAGGAAAAAGTCAACCTGCAACAATACATTACCCGGATTTATGGCAGCCTGACTACCTTCAATGTACTGTTTAAATACAAAGAAGACCATTTTTCGGGAGAAAGCACCAGGTAAATTCCGATGCTCGAAAGCAACAATGGGAGAATTTTGGGGTTACCTCATTGAATATGGGTTCCTGGATAATTTCGTGAAACAGCACTACCCGAAAACCGCAACACAGCGCGCCCTTAGGTTACACGGGGGCCCGCCGCTGTTTCGACTTTCAGCTAATCCGCGAAATTTGTCAAAGAAGCTGTATCTTTTCGAGAATTTTTCAGTAAAATAAGAGAATGAACAGGCACGCGCAATCCCTTTGGATATTAGCAATCATTTTTATTACCGGATGGACTTCCTGCATCGTCATTGAGCACCCCTTCAACGGCCTGCCCCCCGGCCCCTGGCGAGCGGTACTGGAACTGGATTCCCGTTCTCTGGCCACCAACCCGGAGGGCAAACCGCTACCCCAATTGATGAACCTGGAATTTGAAGAAGTAACCCAGGGTGAACTTCCGTTCAATTTTGAGGTCAAGTACACCGACGATCAGAAGTTTTACATCGAAATCATCAACGGGGAAGAACGAATAAAAGTCGAAGACATCACTATTGGCCGCGACCGGTCGACTGCCAAGGACACGGTAGTAATCAACCTCCCGGTTTACGATTCCTACATCCGCGCCATCTTTGAGGAGGATGTGATGGAAGGCGAATGGATCGTGAAAGACCGGGAAAATTACAATATCCCGTTCAAAGCCTATCAGGGACAGGCTTATCGGTTCACCACCCTGCGCAAACCCCCGATTATGGATGTCAGCGGGCGATGGGAAGTAACTTTTGGAATTGAAGGCGAATCGCCCTACCAGGCGGCTGGTGAATTTAAGCAGGACGGCAACCACCTTTCGGGCACATTCCTCACCGAAACCGGTGATTACCGCTTTCTGGACGGAACCATTCAGCACGATAAACTCTACCTGAGTTGCTTTGATGGCGCCCATGCTTTTCTTTTTGAAGCAAAAATCCAGCCGGATAGCACCCTTATCGGGTCCTTTCGCTCGGGAAAGCACTATAAAACGCTTTGGACCGCCAAAGCCAATCCGGATTTTCAGCTGCCGGACCCCAATAGCCTGACTTATATCAAGGAGGGGTACGAAGGGCTGGCCTTTTCTTTCGAAACGCCGGAAGGCAAAACAATTTCTTTGCCTGATCCTGCTTATAAAGATAAGATCGTCTTGGTGCAGATCCTCGGAAGCTGGTGTCCCAATTGCCGGGATGAGTCCGTGTTTCTCCGGGAATACCTCGCAGAACATCCGGAGCAGCCGATAGCAGTTATTGGGCTGTCTTTTGAGCGATATCAGGAGCCCGAAAAGGCTAAAAAGGCCATTCAAACGTTTAAAAAGGCGTTGGGGTTGAATTATGAAATTCTCCTGGCCGGAAAAGCAGATACTGAAGAGGCAGCCAAAGCGCTTCCCATGCTCAACCAGGTGATTGCCTTCCCCACCCTGATCGTAGTGGATAAGGCGGGAAAGGTGAGGAAGATACACACTGGATTCACGGGCCCGGCTACCCAGGAATATCAATCTTTCAAGCAGGAATTTACATCCTTTATCAACCAACTTCTAGAAGAAAAAGACAACATCAACCAGAAATCAATTTGAAATCATGAGCACAAAAAACATTGCTATTGCCTATTGTGCTGACAATGAGCAGGTGGTGAAGCAACTCGAGCAGCAACTGAGTTCCTCCGGTTATCAATTCCAGCACTTTGCCGGAACCAAAACCACCGCCGGTACGCCCCTTGCCGACCAACTGCTCAACCAGCCCAACCCTATTCTTCTCATCGTAAGCGACAACTTTCTCAAAGCAGCCCAGTGTATGCAACACGGCCTCAAACTGCTGCAGGAGAAACGAACCCAGATACTGCCCATAGTGATCGAAGGCCTGTCCGAGGATGAGCAGACCGGAAAATCAGTGAAAATCCAGACCGACTTTGAACGGGTAAGCGACATCATACAATATATCAATTACTGGCAGGACCAATACCTGGACCTGCGCCGCCAAAAGCGGCACATGAAGGACTTCGACGAAAATGCGTTCAATTCACATCTCAAAATCATGCGTGAAATCTCCAGTGAAGCCGGAGAATTTCTTCGCGTTTTGAGAGGCATGAATTACCTAACCCACCAGGAACTGGTAGATAACAGTTTTGAACATTTTTTCAAATTCAACGACGACCCCAGTGGATGGAGCCGGTTCAAGGCACTTGGCGCCACCTATACCGCCGCCAGGCCTGTATCCCCTGATATAGTAGAAGAAATGCCTGCCGAAGAGCCCCCGGCTCCGGCGGAGGAAAAAGAAAAGATAGAGGTAAAACAGGAAAGCCCTGCTCCCGTGGTTGAAGAAGAAAAAGCAGAAGAAGAGCAGGCTCCGTTGCACCTTGCCGACATCCCTGGCATTGACCTGATCGAAGAACCCGTTCAGGAGGAACTTCCGGAAGAGGCGCCGGAAGAAGAAGCCCCCGTCGGGGAAGAAACCTCAGAAGACGAAATAGCGGCCGCCATTACCTCTGGACTGGAAGATGCCTTTCGGTTTGCTCCCCCCGCTGAAGAAACGACGATAGCAGAGGTCGAGTTTGAGGTAGAAGCGGAAAGCGCCGCCCGCTCCCTGTCCGCTGTGGAAAGTGAGGAGGTGCTTCAGCCGGAAGAAGATGAGAATGAGCGAGCGGACTTCTACCTGGATGATGACGAAGACGATGATCTTTCAGAAGAAGAACCCCTTACCCCAGGCCTTGAATCCCAGAAGGAAGAGGAAAATGGAGAGGAAGAGGAAGAGGAAGAGGATGATAATGAGGAAGACAAGGTTTCAGACCTGGTGGAAGAAGCGCTGGAATACTTCAACACAGGACAGGTACAGGAAGGGCTGGCCTTTATGGCCCAGGCAGTGGAAGAGTATCCTGACAACCCTTATCTGAGGTATCACTATGCGCTGATGCTGGCACAGCGCGGCCGTGATTACCTTTCCGCCCGAAAAGTCCTGAAGCCGGTTGTCGAGGCTGAACCGGACAATGAGCACGCCCTCTTCCTGATGGGCGAACTCAACGAGTTACTGGAAGATTTCGATGCAGCCCGGCACTACTATCTGCAGTTAATTGACGTCAACTCCCGGTACCCCCACGCGCATTATCGCCTGGGCCTGATCCTGTCGGCACACTTCGAAGGAAAGCAAAAAGCAGCTTCCAAATATTTCAAGAAAGCGATAAAACAGGATGATCAAAACGCGGATGCATACTACCAGTATGCCTTGCTACTGAATGAAGCGATGGATAAGCCTAAAAAAGCCGTCAAACTCTTAAAGCAGACGCTCGAAATTGCCCCCCGGCATCCGTTCGCCAATTACGACCTGGCACTGGCTTACTTACAGATGGGGCATCGTGCCAAAGCCCGAAAAGCCTATGCCCGCGCCATTGTGATCAACCCGGAATTGCACACCCCCGAAAACGACCTCGCCTTTCGGGAAAAAGTGCCTTCCGCTTCTGTTTCCACCGCCGAACAGGACACCATTGAAGCGCTCAAGGCGAATATCAGCAGCCTGGAAGAATTGCTGAATTCCAGAGAAGCAGAAGCGGCTTTGCTGCGCCAGGAGATGGAAGCAGAAAAGGAGAAAATAGAAGCAGTTCCCAAAATCGGCCAAACGGTTCTCATTACGGGGGCAACCTCCGGAATCGGAAGGGCTACCGCCGAAATATTTGCCCAAAATGGCTACCGTGTTATCATTACGGGCCGGAGGGCCAAGCGCCTGGAAGAATTGAAAGCACGGTTTAAAGAAGAGTCCGGTGCGGATGTTCTCGCCATCGCTTATGACGTCCGGGACGGAGCTGCCGTAGAGGAAGTGATGGAAAAACTTGGTGAAAAAGGAATGGAAGTCGATATTCTGATCAATAATGCCGGTAAGGCCAAAGGGTTGGCCCCCATCCACGAGGGCCAGATAGCCCACTGGGAAGAGATGATCGACACCAACCTGAAAGGCTTGTTGTACATGACCCGGGCAGTGTCTCCGGGTATGGTAAAACGCAAGAGCGGCCACATCATCAATGTGAGCTCCACCGCCGGCCGGGATGTTTACCCCAGCGGGAACGTTTACTGCGCCACCAAGGCAGCCGTTGAAGCCCTGACGAAAGCCATGCGCCTCGACCTGCACCAACACAACGTCCGGGTCAGCATGGTGAGCCCCGCCCATGTAGAAGAAACGGAGTTTGCATTGGTGCGCTTCGACGGCAACGAGGAACAAGCCAACATCTACGAAGGGTTTAAGCCGCTGTCGGCTCGCGATGTTGCTGAAGCTATTTTCTTCATGGCTTCCCGGCCCGCCCACGTCAATGTTCTGGATGTGGTCCTTCAGGGGGTTCAGCAGGCCAGTAGTTTGTTGATCGACCGTTCGGGCCGCGAACAGTACGAGGAGGAAGAAGAGGAGGATTGAGGGAATGATTAGGCATACATTCAATCTACGCTGTACGTGGCACGGCTGGGCTGAAAGGTGTAGGGTGTACGCGCATAGGCCATGAATTGGGCTTTCAAGCCGTACACCGTACACTACATCCGGATATAGTGCTCATCCCAGGGCTCTTCGACCAGGTTACTTTCCGGGAAAATATTCTGAAGGTCAATTAACAGGTTGGGAAAGATCACTGGGCTGACCTTGTCTTCCTTGTTGAATGGAGGGCGCCCAACATATTTTCCTTCTTCATTCAAAATATAGGCCAGCACATACTTTTCCTGAGGGAAAACCATCCAATATTCCTTGACTCCCGAAAATTCATACACTTCAAACTTATCCTTTCTGTCTTTTTTGGAAGTGCTGGGAGAAGCAATTTCAATGATCCAGTCAGGAGCGCCCAAACATCCTTTGGCATCCAGTTTAGCCAGGTCGCAAATAATAGAAATATCCGGCTGTATAACCGTCTGGATTTCATCGTCTTTTATCTGGTTCGGAGGGAGGGGAAGACGGACGTCGAAGGGGGCATGAAATACTTTGCAGGGCTTGTTTTCGAAAAAATAAAAAATCTTTGTCAGAAGATTCGATGAAATCTCCTGATGGGAAGTATTCGGTGCAGGAGACATTTTAAAGATTTTCCCTTTGATCAATTCCACCGTCTCTTCAAATGTCCAGGTGAGGTAATCGGCATAAGTGTAGGCTTTGCTCAAATCCAGGTCTTCCAGCTTCATTGCTTTGCATTTAGTGATAAATCCTTAACGCTGTCCAATTTAAGAAAATTTGGATAAGGAATCAATTGGCAGCCCGCCTGCCGTGCTGAGACATGGCTTTAGCACGGCAAGGCCGGCCCCTGCGCTATCCAGCATCTCTGAGAAACGCATTCATTGCTTCACGAAACGCCCCGTTCTCACCGTGTGGCGCATTTTTACCTTTACCGTGTACATGCCTGCCGGCAGCCGCGAAACGCCTACTTCCTCCTCCACATAGCCGGATTGGTTGCCCTGCCTTCTCAAAACCACTTGTCCTTCCTGGTTGATCACTGCAATCTGATACGTCTTTCCCGCTTCGATATTATGGAACCCAAACTGGACCCAGTCCTTGGCTGGCGAAGGATAAACTTTAAGAAAGGCATCGTTAGCTGGAGAAGGAGGAGTGAAAGTAGAGGTCATTGTGGTATCCGGGGGGGTGGAGAAGAGGGAGTCTAAGGGATAAGACATGATTGAACGGGCAAAGGTACCGGCCACCAATTCGTTCTGTTCCTCATTCCACTCCAGGTCATAAGATGGTACGTAAGGCATATTGAGGCCCAGCCGCTCCCAGTTCTGTCCGCTGTTCATACTTCCGTATACGCCGCCGTCCGTAGCCACAAAGAGGATGGAATCCCGGTGGCCGGGGAGGATACAGACATCATTAATGGCCAGGTCCGGCAAGTCTCCGGAGATGTCCTCCCAATTATCGCCCCGGGTATTGGAACGGTGCAGGCGGGGAATAAAATCATTGTCTTTATAACCTGAAAAGGTGACATATACCCAATCGGCGAATTCAGGAGATGCTTTCACAGAAGTGACGTACCGCTCCGGCAGGCCCTCTTTAATTTCCTGCCAGCTACTGCCGGCATCATCTGAGCGCCACACATTGGCGTCGACGGTCCCCACGTAAAGCAAGCCTTCTACCACCGGCGACTCCTCAATAGTGGTAATGTTATGGTAACGGGGATTGAGTACAAGCCCGTCAGACAGATCCTCGCTGATAGGTTCCCAGAAGGGGATGGCTCCGGCAGTACTCCGGTACGCCCGGAAGGTTCCTGTATAGAGCACATCCGGATTATGGGGGCTGATGATGTACTGCATATCCCAATCCCGGCGGTCGTCCGGGTCGATGCCAGCGGTAGCGTCATCAAAACTAAAACCGCCGTCGAGGGAAACGACGATATTGCCATTTTGAGTTTCGGCATACATAACTTCGGATAAATCCGGACGAAAAGCAACCTGAAAGCCATCCCCACCGAAAATCCGGGGCCATTGCTCTGTCAATGCTGCGCCTCCCGTAGTGCCGTTGTCCTGTGCTCCTCCGTAGTACAGCCCTGGCAAATGAGGATTATAGGCAACCCTGTAGAATTGGGTGGTAGGAATATTTTCGATGTCCTGCCAGTCCGCGCCATCACTCGCGGAGCGATACAAGCCGCCGTCGGTAGCCAGCAATAGGCTGCCAGAGGGAGTAAATACCAGGTCATGCTTATCGGCATGTACCTCATAGAACCACCAGGGCGGCGTCGCTTCTTCCCAGCTTTGGCCGCCGTCGCGGGTACGCCATAAGTCAACGCCCAGAATAAAAAAGTCGGCGGCGTCAGCAGGATTAACCCTAACCTGCCCAAAGAACCAACCAAACCCTCCAAGTACACTGTTCCCCAGCCCTTGCGGGCCGCCGAAGTTAACAACAGGAACCCAAGACGCCCCTCCATCATTCGTACGAAATACATCGTAGAGCTGGCTGTTGGTGCCCACATACAGCGCATATACAACATCCGGGTCGGATGGAGCGATCGCCAGGCCGATTCTCCCAATCTCTTCCTGAGGAAGCCCTCCCTCCAGAAGAGACCAGGTGTCACCACCATCTGTTGTTTTATAGATTTTAGCTCCGGCTCCGGTAATAGTAGACTCCTGGTTATTCCGGATGCGATCCCAACCAGCAGCGTAAAGTATATTGGGGTCGGCCGGATGCATAGCCAGGTCGATAACCCCTGCCTGATTGCTGATAAACAAGACTTGCTCCCAACTTTGCCCCCCATCCTCCGACCGGTAAAGCCCTCTTTGATTATTGCGTTCAAATGGAAGGCCCATGGCGGCGGCATAAACAATGTCCGGGTTTTGCGGGTTGACGCGTATCTGAGAAATAATCCGTTGGGCTTCCAGCCCCAAATGCTGCCAGGTAAGCCCTCCGTCTATACTTTTATATAGGCCGTTGCCAATACCAGGATGGCTACTGATATTGGGGTCGCCGGTTCCCACATAGACAACTTCCGGGTCGGTTGGGTCTATTTCTATATCTCCGATGGCCAGAAAAACCTGATCGTCAAACAGTGGCGCCCAGCTAAGGCCACCATCCGTTGTTTTCCAAACCCCTCCCCGGGCAAACCCGGCATAGATGATATTTTCATTCTGGGGATGCACGGCTAGGGTATTCGCCCGTCCGCCTATGTTACCCGGGCCGCGCACGATCCAATCTTCCTGGAAGCCTCTAAAGTCATTCCGGAAGGAAAGAGGTTGGCGCGCCTCTTCCAATCCTCGGGTATAAGCCCGGATATTGAACGCCGGGTCGGGATAAGCCCGCTCGAGCGCAAAATAGTCATCGGGTTCATACAAATTTTTCTCCGGTGGGTTTGAGGGAGGCTTTTCGGCACAGGAGAAAAGCAGAAAAAGTAATCCTGCCAGTAAATGTGGAGGGAATAATTTCATAAGTTAAATATATCCTGATTTAATACCGGTAAAATAGACGAATCCAAATTAAGGGAAAAGGAGAGGCCGGCTGAGAATTTGACAACTTCCCGGCAAACAGGCAAATTGAGTGGCAGCCGGTTTACGGCTCTCGTTCCAGGAATAAGGCCCGAAACTCCGTGGCATCTTCGGGTTTCATCCTGCCGCTGAGGATGAGGCGCATTTCCCGTCGTTTGGAAGCGCTGTCAAAACGTTGCTGCTCGATCTCGGTAAGGGGCAGGACGGGAGGGACCGGTTCGGGGTTGCCGTTATCATCCATGCCGACGAAAGTATAATAAGCGTGGTTACAACGGCGGGGGTTCCCGCCTTTGATATCGTTGGCAAACACTTCGACGTGGATTTCAACCGAAGTGCGAAAGGCGCGGGTTACCGTGGCTTCCAGAGTGATGACATCCCCTAATTTGATGGGCTTCTGAAAAGAAACGTGGTCTACCGAAGCCGTCACCACATGAGCTTCACAATGCTTGCCGGCACAGATTCCGGAGGCAATATCCATCCACCTCAGCAGGTTGCCGCCCATCAGGTTGCCCATGGGGTTGGTGTCGTTGGGCATCACCATCTCGGTCATGACCGTATGGGATTCGCTGACCTTTCTCGGTTTCAATTGCTCGCTCATGTATTTGTAGGATATTTTACCGGATCATTACTCCATGCCGGTTGATAAAGGGTATCCTGGTGAAGTTTTCCTCAACGATACTGCCGTTGACGAAGATGTACTTCTTGTCGTACATATATTCATCGTGGGTAAAACTCACCCAGTATTCATTGGTTAGCCCGAACAATTTCACCTGAATGGGCTCGATCTTGACAACTGAGAGCGGCGGAATCTCTTCGAAGAAATGGCGGAGGATGGTCGTTTTCATCTTCTCCCCTTCCACCTTACCGTAGCCTTTGGAATTGACCAGGACATTCGTAATGGGCTCTTCCTTGAGGTTGATAAGATAGGTGTCCCACAATTCCTCTTCGGTGGCCAAAACATCTCTGGGAACAACGGCAATAGCGATGTCTTCTACTTTCAAGTTGGGTATATCTTTCATCATAATTTGAAACACAAATTGGGGCATAAATCATCACTTATTGCCCGATGAACTCAAAACCGAACAAGCGGGCAAAGTGCTGCCTGAGCTTGCCTTTCACTTCATTCATAGAGACTTCCCTGCCGAGCTCCCGGGCCAGGGAAGTAACGTCTTTATCTTTATCATCAATCCCGCAGGGAATGATATTGTCAAAGTGAGACAGCTGGGTGTTGATGTTAAAAGCAAATCCATGCATCGTCACCCAGCGGCTGAGGTGGACGCCGATGGCGCAGATTTTTCGCTTGGGCTGCTGCCCGTCACCCTCCAACCAAACGCCTGTATAGCCTTTTTCTCGCTTCCCGTCCAGCCCGTACTCTGCGATCGTAAGGATAACGGCTTCTTCCAGAAAGCGAACGTATTTATGCACGTCCGTAAAAAAGCAATCCAGGTCAAAGATGGGGTAACCCACGATCTGTCCCGGCCCGTGGTACGTGATATCTCCTCCCCGATTGATCTTGAAAAACTCAAAGCCCTCCCTTTTCAACCCTTCCTCATCCAACAGAAGATGGCCCATCGAACCACTCTTACCCAGCGTATAGACGGGAGGATGTTCGCAAAAGAGCAAGTAATGAATGGGCGCTTCCCGGTTTTCAGGCTCCAGCTTCCGGTTACTCAACTTCCTGTCCACCAGCTCCTTAAGCTTTTTAGACTGGAAATCCCAGGCATCTTTGTAGCTGATCAGGCCCAAGTCTTGAAATACAACTTTCTGCATTTGAAAAAAATGTGGCGCAAAGGTAAAAATTCTAGGCTAAAAAATGACATGCCGCGTTTAAGTAGTAATCAAAAAGGCAAACAAGGTTGCAAAGCTGTACGGTTCACCGGGAAGCCTTCATTGGAAAACTTGTCAGCCCTATCCTGTAAAATACTGAAAAATTGGATTAATTTAGTGGGGCCTCCGGCAGTTGTATCCCTGCCATTGGCGCTTACATCTTCTACCCCTCCCTCTCCTTCTATTATTGAATTTTAATCATAGCCGATTATGAAAACATCGATAGCAACTGTTTTACTAGCGTGGTGCTTTTTGCTGGCTTCACCGGCCGTAGCTCAGGCGCCGGATTTTACCGTTACAGATAGCCAGGGGCAGCCTCACCAACTATATGCCGACTACCTGAATCAGGGAAAGACGGTGGTGATCAAGCTATTTTTCACCTATTGCCCACCCTGCAACGCCATTGCGCCTTTGGTCGAACCGCTCTACCAGGCCTGGGGCGGCGGCAACGGCGATGTCGAATTCATCAGCCTGAGCACCAAAAATGACGATACCAGCGCGGATGTCGCCGCCTATAAAGCCAACCACGGACACACCTTCCCGGGCGTGGGCGCCGATGGAGGCAGCCTGGCCGCTAGCCTGCCCTACCGGAATGGTACGTTCGGCTTGTTTTTCGGCACGCCCACTTTTGTAGTTATTGCGCCGGACGGCTCCGTCAATTTTGACGTCCGGGGCTCCAATCAGCCCGCTACGATCGCCGCAGTGGACGCGGCTATTGCCGCCACCGGGGCGGTCCGCCCGCTGGTTAACTTCACCGGCGGGGGCAGCGTCAACACTCCACAGGGAGACGCCATCAATGGAGTGGAAGTAGGCGTCTCGGAACTGCCGGGCACAACCGGTACCTCTAACTCCGGGGGACAATATAGCTTCAACGCCCAACTTGCCCCGGATCAGCAATACACACTCCAGGCTTTTAAGGCCGGAGGGGACCGCAACGGGATCAGCACGCACGACCTGCTGCTCATCAGCCGGCACATCCTGGGAGTAGCTGCTTTTGATAATCCACTGCAGATTCTCGCATCCGACGCCAACCGGGATTCGAAGGTGACCACCCTCGACCTGATTTTCCTCAGGCGCCTGATCCTGGGCATCGATTCCGAATTCAACGGACAGGATTCCTGGATTTTCATCAATCCTGAGTATCCGTTTCAAAATCCGGGTAACCCTTTTAACGAAGTCTATTCCGGCGATGCCGGCAAAGTATTCTTCTCTCCTCTCGACGGCGCGCCGCTCAACTGGATCGGCCTCAAAGTCGGAGATGTGAACGATAGTGCGGATGGCAGCCAGTAACCGGGCTTGGGGCCTAAGTCTGAAGTTCAAAGCCAGTAAATCGGTTATTCTATAAAATACCGGCCCTTTTTTGGGCCGATCCTTTTCAGACCGACTCCCGGCCAGTATATTTGCACAAAATGAAAAACTAGCATGAATACTCGTACAATCGCTATTCTTTTATCCTTTGTGATGCATACGGCCTGCCAACCTTCGGGCGCCGAACAACAGAGCCAGGAAAAAAACGACGAAACCACGGAAGTAACTGCCGATACGCTCCGTTATCCGCAGGAAGCTCATTTGAAAAATGTACGGCAGCTAACCTTCGGCGGCGACAATGCCGAAGCTTACTGGAGTTTCAGCGGCCAGCAATTGTCCTTCCAGGCCACCAACGAAAGTTGGGGCGCCGACTGCGACCAAATCTACTACATGCCGGCCACCGGCTATTCCGGCGAAAAACCGTCTTTGGTAAGTACCGGTAAAGGCAGGACGACCTGCGCCTACTTCATGCCCGGCGACAAAGCCATTCTCTATGCTTCTACCCATCTGGGCAGCGAGGCCTGCCCGGAAGTGCCCCGGTCCGTACAAGGCAAATACGTATGGCCGATCTACGCTGATTTTGACATCTTTGTAGCAGGCCTGGATGGAAAGATCATCAGGCAACTGACCGATAGCCCCGGGTACGATGCCGAAGCAACCGTTTCCCCCGATGGTAAAAAGATCGTATTCACCTCCACCCGTTCGGGCGACCTCGAACTATGGACCATGGATATAGATGGCGCCAACCTTAAGCAGGTAACCAATGAATTGGGTTACGATGGCGGCGCCTTCTTTTCTCCGGACAGCAAGAAGCTGGTCTTCCGCGCTTCCCGTCCACAAACGGACGAAGAGGTAGGGTTGTACAAGAGCTTGCTGGCGGAAAATGTAGTGCAGCCTACCAATATGGAGGTTTTTGTTTGCAATGTAGATGGCAGTGGCATGCAGCAGGTTACCCAACTGGGCAAAGCCAACTGGGCGCCCTACTTTCACCCATCCGGCGAGCGCATCCTCTTCGCCTCCAACCACCATACCGATAGCGGCCGTCAATTCAATATCTTCTCAATCAAACTGGACGGCAGCGGGCTGGAGCAAATCACCTTTGACGATACCTTCGATGCGTTCCCAATATTCTCCCCGGATGGCAGCAAGATCGCCTTTTCTTCCAACCGGAACAACGGAGACACCCGAGATACCAATGTCTTTGTTGCCGATTGGGTGGAATAGTTCCGAGCCTAGACCGAACTGCTCATATAGCCGTTCTCGATGCGAAAGGAAAATAAGGGGATGCGACGATACGATGATACACGGGCAGTCGTCAATTCCCCATGTTTCTAAAAAATTCAAAGCAGCTTATGCGCCTGAAATTTCCGGAAGGCTTTTTTTGGGGAACGTCTACCTCCGCCACTCAGGTGGAGACCGCTTCCGCGCATAACTGGCGAGGGTTTCAGTCAAGGGATGGGCATATTCTGGATCAAACAACGCGCCACGAAGAACTCCGGGAACTGGACGCAGGTTTCATTCTGCAATTCGGCGCCGTTTATCGTTGTAGCGTTGACTGGGCAAGGCTTCAACCCCAACCCTTCGCCCCCTTTGTGGAAGATGTAGTGGAGGAATACCGGCACTTTTTCCGGTTACTCAACACCGGCGGAACCCGTATTCTCTTTGTCATGCACCATTTCACCAACCCACTTTGGTTCGAAGATAGAGGAGGGTGGCTCAATGAAGACAATATTTCCGCCTTTGTCGACTACGCCCGGCAGTGTATAGAAAACTTTGAACCCTACGTTTTCAACTGGAATACCTTCAACGAACCCAATGTTTATGCGCTAAACGCCTATTTACTGGGGTTTTTCCCTCCGCACAAACGTAGCTTTTTCAAGGCCAACCGGGTACTGCGCCACCTGAAACAGGCGCATGAAGTTGTGTATGACCTGCTCAAAGCGCAGTGCCCGGAAAAACCGGTCAGCATTTCTTTAAATACCGGCAACTTTGAAGGAACCAACTGGCTGGGTAAAATTCCTGCCAAGATCACGGACTGGTGGTTCATCAGCCGGGCGGCCCGGCATTTTGAAAAGGTGGATTACTGGGGGCTTAGCTACTACGCTCACGTACCCTTCACCCCCTTTCCCATCACAGAGATCGAAAACCCCGGTAAACTGGATGAAATGGGCGTGCCTCACGATAACATGTGGGGGTATAAACCGGAAGGCCTGGGTAAAATACTGCGCCGGTTCCACAAACGATACGGCAAACCCATTATCATGGCCGAAAGCGGAATTTGTACGGATGCCCCCCAACGCCGCATTCAGGCAATTAAAGACTACCTGCAGGTTTGCCACCGGGCGATTCAGGAGGGAGTGGACTTAAGAGGCTTCATACATTGGAGCACCTGGGATAATTTCGAGTGGAATCTTGGGCCAACCTACCGATTCGGCCTGGTCCGGATCGACCTGAAGACCATGGAGCGGGAGATGACGGAGGCAGGGGCGTTTTTTGCTGAAGTGGCGAAAGAGAATGCGGTGAGTTTGTAGGAAGGGGGATATTGTTATAGGGATATACGGCCTGGGCGCTAAAGCACAACCATTTATCAATACAACCATCAGATGAAGTATTACTTTTCACTCCTTTTATTCACCTGCGCCCACTACCTCTTCGCCCAAAACGGCGTTCCTCCTACCGCCGGCGCCCGGGGGGTGGCCATGGGGCACACCGGCGCCACCTATACCGATATCAACAGTATTTTCTCCAACCAGGCCGGGCTGGCGCATCTGGAAAGTATGGCCTTCACTGCCTATGGCGAACAGCGCTTTCTGGTAAACGAGATCAGGTCCGTTGCGGCCGGAGCCGCCCTGCCTACGGCTTCCGGCACGTTTGGAATGACCCTCCACTATTTCGGTTTTGAACAATACAACGAGCAGCGCATCGGCCTTGCCTACGGGCGCCGCTTACTGGACAAACTGTCAATTGGCGCTCAGTTTCTGATGTTGAACACTCGTATTCCCGAATATGGCAACAAGGCTGTTTTCACCTTTGAAGTAGGAGCCCTGGCTGAACTGCTGCCCCAACTGAACCTGGGTATTCACCTCTTCAGCCCTGCCCGCATTCAACTGACAGAAGAAGACAACCTGCCCACCGTACTCAAACTAGGCTTGAGTTATCTTCCTTCCGACAAGCTGAGCCTGCTGGCTGAACTGGAAAAAGACATCGATTTTACCGCCCGCGCAAAATTCGGGCTGGAATATCAGATCATTGAGCCGCTCTTTCTCCGGCTCGGCGTCGCCACTCAACCTACGGCCCTTAGCTTTGGGTTGGGATACGCGCTTGCCAGCGGGCTGCGGATCGATATTGCTTCCAGTTATCATCAGGTGCTGGGCTTTACACCCGCCGCCGGGATAACCTTCACTAAATAACACTTCATGAACATTCTATTCGCCGCTGCAACGCCTTTTGAAATCCAACCCTTGCTGAGCCATCTAAAGAAAAAGTTCGTACCCAGCGGCCATTTCACTTTCCAGAAGGGAGAAACTGAAGTCTCGGTTCTGATCACCGGCGCAGGCCTTCCGATGATGGCCTATAGTATGGGAAAAATACTGGCTGGAAAAGAGGTGCACCTGGCCATCAATGCCGGAATCGGCGGAGCTTTCACCCGAAAATTCAATATCGGCGATGTCGTGCAGGTGGTCAGCGAACGTTTTGGCGACCTCGGCGTACAGGAGGCCGACGGCCGGTTTACCGACGTCTGCGAACTAGGGTTGATCGAAGCGGACGAGCCCCCGTTCAGGAATGGCCAACTCGTCAATGAAGCGGCCGGCCAATTCAGTTTCCTGCCCGCCGCCCATGGGTTGAGCGTCAATAAGGTACACGGCCATCCGCCCGATATCGAAGCCATCCGCGCGAAATACCCGGACGCGGAAATAGAAAGCATGGAGGGCGCCGCCTTTTTTTACGCCTGCCGGTCGGAGGGTATCCCCTTCCTGGAAATCCGGTCCGTCTCCAACTACGTCGAGGCCCGCAACCGGGAAAATTGGGATATTCCGCTGGCTATTGAAAAGCTAAATGAAGTGTTAGTGGAGTTGGTAGGGTCATTTTTTGGATAAGGGAAGTTTACGATTGAAAGTAAAGATCGACATCATGGACTTTGGACAAATCAACGCTGAAGTCGGATACGAGCGGAGCGGCTGACGGAGTAAATGCGAATTCGGAATAGGAGCCGGAATGAGCGCCAAACGTCCGTTTTTCCGACTTCCGACTTCCGATTTCGCACTTAACGGGGCAGGCGTACACAACCTCCATCCCATTCTGTCCAACTCTAGACGGATACCCATTCTCCCCGAACCATTCGTTCTTTACCGCTCAGGTCCCGCTTCAATTCAACCTCCTTAAAACGCTGGTTGCGAAGCCATTCCGCTACCTCACCTGCATTGAATTCATTGGTTTCAAAAAAGAGCCAGCTCCCGGGCTTCAGGTGCATTTGGGCAAAGCGGGTAATCGCCCGGTAAAAGACAAGCGGGTCTTCGTTGTCTACAAACAGAGCCAGTGGAGGTTCAAAACGCTTGACATGCTCTGGCATCAGGGCAGCTTCCCGAGTAGGAATATAGGGCGGGTTGCTGGCAATGGCGTCGAACTGGCCCAATGCAGCCCAGAGGGTTTCGTCGAGGATGTCTGTTTGACGCAAATGCAGCTCCACCCCATTCATCCGGGCATTTTCGGCCGCCAGTTCCAGGGCATCCTGGCTGATATCTACCGCCCAGACATCCCATTCCGGCCGTTGTTGCTTAAGCGTTACGGGAATACAGCCGCTGCCGGTCCCGATGTCCAACACTGTGAGTACCTTCCTTTCCAGCGTTTCCAGCATCCAATGGGCCAGTTCCTCGGTCTCCTGGCGGGGAATCAGCACGCGGGCATCTACCTTAAATTTGAGGCCGTAAAAATCTGCTATACCCAGAATATACTGCACCGGCTCGTGAGCAAGCAGCCGGGCGGTAATTTCGCGCAGTTGGGATGCCTGGGCCGGGGATAGGGCTTCCTGACGGCTGAAGTTATGGATTCCGAAGGCATCCTCGAACACGATTCGGGCGATGCTCTTTGCTTCACCGGAATCATAACATTTTTCCAGCGCAGCAACCAATTGCTGATATGCTTGATGGATGGCCAAGGATTGTAGTTTAGTGGTGTGCAGGATTTCAGAAAAGCCGGCTCAATTATGACAAACGCCTTTTAAAGTCCTCATAACCAAAGGCCCGCACTACCTCCAGGGTGTCATCCTCTCGCCAGATGCAGATGCTGGGATGCTTGACGCCATTGAAGGTGCTCGTTTTCACCATGGTATAATGGATCATGTCTTTGAAGATAACCTGATCTCCTACCTGTAGTGCTTTATCGAAAGAATAGGCCTCCATATAATCGCCGGCCAGACAACTGACACCGCCGATGCGGTAAGCAGGCTTATCGGGCTGAGGGTCAGTAGCTCCCACGATTCGCGGGCGATAAGGCATCTCCAGCGTATCCGGCATGTGAGCCGTGAAGGATACGTCGACGATGGCGGTTTTAATATTCCGGTTGTCGGTAATATCCAGCACGGTGGAAACCAAATCTCCTGTTTCCCAGGCAATAGCGCTACCAGGCTCCAGAATAACCTCCAGGCCATGTTGCTCCCGAAAATTGTTCAGGAGGCCAACGAGATGATCGATATCGTATCCCTTGCGGGTCATCAGGTGGCCGCCGCCGAAGTTTACCCATTTCAACTGGGGGAAAAATCGGCCGAAATGTTTTTCAAAAGCAACCAGCACCTTCTCGAGGTCATAAGAAGTAGACTCGCAGAGGGTGTGGAAGTGCAGCCCTTCAATCCCCTCCGGCAAGCCGCCGGCCAGGTTATCCGGCGCTTCGCCCAGGCGGGAGCCCTTAGCCGCGGGATTGTAAAGGTCCACCTCCACTTCGGAATACTCCGGGTTGACCCGCAGGCCGGCTGATATGTAGCGGCCGCCGTCCGCCAGCTTGTCCTTATACAAATGATACTGCCCTAAGGAATTGAAGGTAATATGGCTGCTGTAGCGTTTGATTTCCTCGAACTCAGAAGCGAAATAGGCAGGTGAATAAGTGTGCGCCCTCACGCCCATCTCTTCGAAGATCAGGCGCGCTTCATGCAGGGAGCTGGCCGTAGCGCCCTTGAGGTAATTTGCCACCATTGGAAATACCTTCCACATAGCAAACCCTTTCAGGGCCAGTATGATGGATACCCCTGCCCGCTCCTGCACGTCACGAATCAACTCCAGGTTCTGCCGAAGGAGCTTCTCCTCCAGCACGAAGGATGGAGACGGAATTTTTTGATAATCAATCATAAATTATAACCAAACTTATACACCGTTGAACTTTCAATCCATTTCCAAATCCACGTCAAACTGTTCCTCCCACGGCAAGCCCATGGGGCCCAGCTGGCTCAGGAAGGGGTCCGGATTGAACTCTTCCACATTGAAGACACCCTGGCCCGCCCACTTGCCGGTGAGCATCATCATAGCGCCCAAGGCAGCCGGAACGCCGGTGGTGTAAGATACGCCCTGGGCTCCCGTCTCTTTATAGGCCGCCTCGTGGCTGCAATTGTTCCAGATATAGTACGTGCGCTCTTTCCCATCTTTAACCCCGCGAATGCGGCAGCCGATAGAAGTCTGGCCGGTGTAGTTCTCGCCTAAATCACCGGGGTCGGGCAGCACCGCTTTCAGGAATTCCAGAGGAATGATATCCACTCCTTTGTATTTGACTGCATCGATGCGGGCCATGCCAATATTTTGAATTACCCGCAGGTGAGTGAGGTATTCCTCGCCGAAGGTCATCCAGAAACGGGCGCGCTTGAGGGTTGGGAAGTTCTTGACCAGAGATTCCAGTTCTTCGTGGTAGATAACGAAGGAATTCTTAGGCCCGATCTCCGGGTAAGTCAGCATTTTGCTGATCTCGTGAGGCTCCGTTTCCACCCATTTGCCATTTTCATAATACCGCCCTTTCTGAGTAACCTCCCGGATGTTGATCTCCGGATTGAAGTTGGTGGCGAAAGCCTTACCGTGGTCACCGGCATTGCAATCGACGATATCCAGATAGTGGATCTCATCAAAATGGTGTTTGGCGGCGCGGGCGGTAAAAATACTGGTCACCCCGGGGTCGAAACCACAGCCCAATACGGCCAGCAGGCCCTTCTCCTTGAATTTATCCTGATAGGCCCATTGCCAGCTGTACTCAAACTTCGCCTCATCCTTTGGCTCGTAATTGGCGGTATCCAGGTAGTGCACACCCGTCTCCAGGCAGGCGTCCATGATGGTGAGGTCCTGGTACGGCAGCGCTACATGAATGACCATTTCAGGTTGGAATCTTCGGATCAGTTGCACCAGCTCAGGCACGTTGTCGGCGTCTACTTTCGCGGTTTGTATTTTGGAATGGCCCGTATCTCTTTTGACATCGGCGACGATGGCGTCGCACTTAGATTGGGTTCGGCTGGCCAGTAAGATTTCAGAAAAAACTTCCGGGTGTTGGGCGCATTTGTAGGTTACTACCCGCCCTACTCCACCGGCGCCGATGATCAGGACTTTTGACATAATAGCGATTTGGTTTTTAGTTCACGCAATTTTCCAGGCAAATGTAATTATTTTGAAGCGGCTTTTTCAACGGCGATCCAACTCCTTCCTTGCAAATTCTACATTCTGGCTACCCGCCTAGTGCCTCGCGCACTAAATAGCGGGGGAATATCGCGGGCTCTTTCCCCACCATACTGCGTTGCTCCTCAGTCACGTAGCCCCGCTATGTTTCTTCCTCGCGCCTTGTCTGGCGGGAAAATAACCTCGCGCTATTCTCCCCTTATTTAATGCCCGAGGCACTAGCGTTAGACACTGCTGGAAGCCAATCGGTTTGCGCAGCCCGCCGTTGCTGCGAACCCCGACCCGCGAACTCATTCAGCCCTGGCAGGATAGCCCACATTCTCCCGGTGGGGTTCAAACGGTTACTATTACAAAGCTCAGGGCCAGGACAGCTGAATAGGCCAGGTACCACCGCATATCGGTGTACTGCCCGATGCTGATGCCGAATTTTCGATACAGGTACCAACACAGCAGCACCTTCTCCAGAGAATAGGCCGCCACCGTGCCGATAGCGATGCCCGCCATGCCGAAAAAGGGCGCCAGAGCAAAGCTAAGTCCTATATTGAAGGCCAGCTCGAGCAAGGAAATATAGAAGATCATCCGGTTGGCGTTCAACCCGACCAGGATGGTGCGGGAGAAGACGAGGCGGCTCACCGTAACCAGTAGAAAGATGTTGAATATGAGTACACTGGCGCTGAAGTCTTCATTGAAGATCAATGGAAAAAGCCACTTGCTGGTGATCACCAGGAAAATAGACAAGGGAAACAGGAGGTGAAAAAGCTTCAGGGATTTCTCCTTAATGGCGAAAAGGGCGGTTCCCAGGTTAGCCGCCACTTCGGGCAGCATGGCGGAACCGAAGGCATTGGTGAGGGCCAGGGCCATTGGCAGCTCGCGGGCGCCGTATCGAAAGATGGCGAAGGCCTGCTCGTCTCCCCCGTAACGAAAGTTGACCAGCCAGTTGTCGAAAGACTGGTTGAAGCTCCCCATCAGCGCATAGAGTATGAGCGGGATGGAGAGCGAAGCCCAATGCAGGATCATCTTAAGATTTGGCTTAAAAGCGCTCCAACGCCCCAGAAGGAGGATCAGCCAGGCGTATTTGGCCGCACCTAACAGAAGGAGTGCATAGAAACTCCACAATAGGCCGAAGCCCATAAAAACAGGGCCCAGAACCGCCAGTACCTGCAGGCTGAACGCAAACACCCCAAAATAAAGAATGGCCTTCGGCTTTTGCAGCACCAGGTAATAGTTCTCCACCAGGTAAGAAGGTACGTTGAGCCACAGAAAAACGGCAAAAATCTCGTAAAAAGGAAGGGCCGGCTGGCCGGTCAGTACGAGTAGAACGCTCGTTTTGCCCCAAAGCATCAGGGCCAACACCAGCGAACTGCTCAGTAGAAATAATAAATAGGCGTTAAACAGGAAGGCCGGCCGCTCCTCTTCCGGAAGCTGAGGGTATCGCGACAGAAAGCCTTGCATCAGGCCTGTCACCCAAAAGGTACTCAGGGTAAACCCTATGTACAGTAGCATCTCATAGATGCCGATCTCTTCGGTCGACAGGGGGCTCTTGGCCAGCAGGACCGCAATGAGAATGGTGCTGCCCTGCCGTAGCAGGTGAAAGGCCTGCAGGGCCCGGATATTGCTGCTGTAAAAGGGTCGGAGGAGCCTCAGTATTTATTTTTATTTTTGGGTTCTTTCCTGTTCAGAGAAGACCACGCCAAACTGTTCCAGTTCGTCCAGTACCGGCTCATACACTTCGGGCATCACCGGGATATTGACCCCCGTCGAAGTGATCTTACCCTCCATAACGAGTTTGACGAAGATGCCCATCGGCAGCCCTACCAGTTTAGACATGGCGGTATGTTGCGCATCCTCGCCTTTCATCACCAGCGTAGAGATCGCCTCTTTCTGCACACCATCCAGCTCGTATTCAAACTCGTGCTGCATGATGATCATATCCTTATCGTTCGGTTTGAGCTTCCACTTATCGAGCAAAAGATTTTCCAGGATCAGCGCAGGCGTAGCATTGGGTATGCGCACTTTTTTCTTCCGGAATAAGCCGAGCCATTCCAGTTTTTTCATTACTACAGATTCGGACTCCTCTCCGATCAGCCTGGCGATACGGTCTTTAACCGACCCTGTATTATCATCAGGGCTGAGATACCCCTCCATGAGTTCGTGATAGGTCAGCTTATCCGAATCGACAATAGGATAACCGCCGTCGGTCAGGCCAATCCGGACCAGGGCATTCCAGGCCTCGCAGAACCCTTTGGTGCGAATCGTTCCCCGGAGAATGTTCGGAATACCGGCCAGGCCGTACACCTCCCGGTACAGGAGGGAATCCCGGTTGGCGTAGGCGTCGTATTCTCCCATGCCCGGCACCTGGATGGGCCGGTATTCTTCAAAAAGCCGGTTGTAGGGGATAAACTTAAACTTGCCGTTTTCCAGGTACTGGGCGGTACCCTGCCCGGCAAGCACTACATTTCTCGGATTCCAGGTAAATTTATAATTCCAGGGGTTGTCATCACTCTCCGGAGCCAGCAAGCCTCCGGTATAAGAACGAAAAGCCGTGATCTTGCCACCCTGCGACTTGATCCGGGCGATCTGCCGCATGGCCGACATGTGGTCGATACCGGGATCCAGGCCCATCTCCCCCATAAAGATCAGTTCCCGGTCGCGGGCTTCGTCGCCCAGGCGATACATCTCCTGGGAGACATAAGAAGCAGTGATCAGGTGTTTTTTCAGTTTGATACAGTCGTGCGCCACTTCCAGATGAAGGTGAGCCGGCAGCAGGGAAACGACCACATCAGCTCTGCTGATCAATTCCCTGCGGTCATTGACCTTCAGCACATCCAGCCACGTTCCGCGGCCGTTGGGGTGGCCGTCAACTTTGGCTTCCGCCAATTGGGGGTCGGCATCGGCAACGGTCACAAACCAGTTGCGCTCACTCGCCTTTTCCAGCACATATTTGATACATGCAGTCGCAGAGCGGCCTGCGCCAATAATCAATATGCTGTTCATAAGTTGGTTTTGTCTTAACAATGAGGTAATTTGCTTGTTTGGTTTAGAGGCAAAAGCCCCTGGTGGAACAGGCGCAATATAGTGTTTTATTTATTTCAGATAAAGCAATGAAAGAAATAACGGTCAGTACAAAAATTAAAGTCTACGAATCTGCCAAAGAACTTCCCGACGAATACCGAACGTTGCTGGATAGCGCCCGGGCTGCTGTAAACCAAGCCTATGCCCCCTATTCCAATTTCCGGGTTGGCGCCGCGGTGCTATTGGGTAATGGCTCGGTCGTTCAGGGCGCCAATCAGGAAAATGCCGCCTATTCCATGTGTATCTGCGCGGAGCGAACGGCGCTTGGCAACGCAACCATGCAGCATCCGGGGGTTGCGGTAGCAGCCATTGCCGTGACGGTCCAGAGCGACAAAAAGGCTATTACTCAACCCGCCTCTCCCTGCGGGGCCTGCCGACAGGTCATCAGCGAGATGGAAGACCGCCAGCGTAAAAACATGGTGGTTATCCTTCAGGGATCTGAAGGAGAGGTCTATTTACTGGACTCGGGAAAGGCATTGTTGCCGATTGGATTTCACGGAGGTTTTTTATGAGCGCCATTCCATCTTACCGGTATGCACTTCCCGGCGCCCTTTTCGGCGGTCTTCAAAATAATGCTTCAGGGAAAAAACCGAAGAGGTAAATGCTATTTCCTTCCAAGGGGTTTCTGCTTCGGTAAAAAGGCGTACTTCCAGCGACTCTTCCCCTATCCCGAAATCCGGGCTGGCCAGTTCGGCAAGGAAATGAATGTAGACCTGGCTGATGTGAGGGATACTGAATACGGTGTGCAGGGTTAGGTTCTCCACCCGTGCCAATGTTTCTTCCCGGACCTCACGGGCAGCTCCCTGCTCAACCGTTTCTCCGTTTTCCATATATCCGCTGGGTACGTTCCAGTAGCCTTTTCGGGGCTCGATCGCCCGTTTGGCCAACAAGACCCGGCCCTCCCATATCGGCAGGCAGCCGGTGACAATCTTTGGGTTGGAATAGTGGATGGCCCCACAGTCCGAACAGATGTACCTGGGGCGATTATCTCCTTCCGGTACTTTGAACGCCAGCTGTGCCGACCCGCAATGACTACAAAAATTCATCCCTCCGGTTTTATCATGGCAATGGCACGCGCCAGGTCTTCGGGCGTATCGATGCCGATCGTTTCTTTATCGGTCAGGTTGACAAAAATGGAAAAACCATATTCCAGCCAGCGAAGCTGCTCCAGGGATTCCCATCGTTCGTAGCGGGAAGGCGGCAGTTCCGCCAATTCCAATAGCACCTCTCTGCGAAATCCATAAAGCCCGATGTGTTTGAAATACTCCGCCTGGGCCAGCCAATCCGAAGCAGGCACATCCCGCAGGTAAGGTATAGTACTGCGGCTGAAATAGAGCGCCATTTGCTGCCGGTTGAAAACTACTTTCACGACATTGGGGTTGTTCAGCTCTTCCGCCCGTTCAATTCTTTTTGCCAGTGTACTGATCTGAACCGATTGCCGCCTGGCCAGGGGCTCGGCAACCAGGTCAATCTGCTCGGGGTCAATAAATGGCTCGTCTCCCTGAATGTTGATAATGGCGCCGGCATCGCCTATACGCCCCGCCACCTCAGCACAGCGCTCGGTGCCACTGCGGTGATGGGCTGCCGTCATTACCACCTTTCCTCCAAAGCGCTCCACATGCTCCTGGATGCGGGGGTCATCGGTAGCTACAATGACTTCGTCCAGGCGGCGGGCTCGCTGCGCCTGTTCATAGACTCGCTGAAGGACGGTTTTACCGGCAATTTGAGCCAGCGGTTTTCCCGGAAAACGAGAAGAAGCAAATCGGGCGGGTATGATACCTATGGTTTTCATATATTTGCGAGTAAACTAGCATGAAACACTATGAGAAAATTGTTGTTCTTCGCATTCCTGCTTTTCTTTGGCAAGTTATCGGCAACCGGTGACAGCCTGGCCTACCTGACCGCCAAAGATACTATATTTCTGAGCATCGGCGCCTTCGAAGAAAAGTACTTTGACCACATTATTGAGGCCAAACAGACGCTCTATTCCCTGGCCAGATTCTACGGCCTTTCGGTTGAGGAGCTATATTATTTCAACCCGGGGTTAAAGGAGCAGTCCACCCGTATTGGCATGCCCATCCGGGTGCCTATTCCCAATGCGGCCATCAAACGATACATGGAGTCGGATTTTCGGCCCAGTGAGAATGCCCCCGTCTTTTATATGGTGAAAAAAGGCGACACCATGTTCCGGATCGCCAAAATCTATTTCCGCATGCCTCTGGAACTGCTGATGGCCAGGAACAATATGGCAGACCATACCCTTAAGGAAGGCCAGCAACTGCACGTTGGCTGGATCAGCACCCAGGGCATTCCCGACAGCCTGCGCCAGCACGCCGGCGGGCCCTTGGCCCGGCGCAACGCCGCTCTGAGGAAAATATATATGTTCGAATCCGCCGGGAAACACCAATACGACGGCCAGGGCGTCGCCGTTTGGAAAAACAACAGCAAGGAAGATTCAGACCTCTACGCCCTGCACCGCAACGCTCCTGTAAATTCTATCATAGAAGTGCTCAACCCGATGACCAACCGCACTGTTTATGTGAAAGTCATCGGAAAGATACCGGATACGGCCTACCGCGATGAGGTCGTCGTCATTCTCTCTCCTCTGGCAGCTAAACTACTGGGCGCGATTGACCCCCGGTTTTTCGTAAAGGTCAAATATCATCGTTAGGAAAGCTTGAATACCTTATGGACTACAAGAACGACATTTTGGAAACCATTGGCAATACGCCACTGGTAAAGATCAACAAAGTAACGGCAGAGATACCTGCTCTGGTGTTGATGAAGGTAGAGACCTTCAACCCCGGCCACTCGATCAAAGACCGCATGGCGGTCAAGATGCTGGCGGATGCCGAGCAGAGAGGAAACATCAAAGCCGGAGGAACCATCATTGAATGTACATCCGGTAATACCGGCATGGGGCTGGCCCTGGCAGCGGCAGTGAAAGGTTACAAATGTATCTTCACGACCAGCGATAAGCAGTCCAAAGAGAAGATCGATATGCTAAAGGCTGTTGGCGCCGAGGTCATTGTCTGCCCGACCAATGTCGAACCGGATGACCCCCGCTCCTATTATTCGGTGGCCAAGCGCCTGAGTGAGGAGATTCCCAACTCTTATTGGTGCAATCAATACGACAACCTCTCCAACCGGGTAGCGCATTACGAATCGACCGGGCCCGAGATTTGGAAGCAAACGGAGGGCAAAATAACCCACCTGGTCGTTGGCGTAGGAACGGGCGGCACCATTTCCGGCGCCGGCAGGTACCTCAAGGAGCAAAACCCCGATATCAAGATTTGGGGGATCGACACCTACGGATCGGTATTCAAAAAATACCACGAAACCGGTGAATTTGACGTAAAAGAAATCTACCCCTATATTACCGAAGGGATCGGTGAGGATATCCTGCCCAAGAACGTGGAATTTGAAGTGATCGATTACTTCGAAAAGGTCACCGATAAAGACGGGGCGCTGATGGCGCGCCGGCTGGCCCGGGAAGAAGGGTTGCTGCTGGGCTACTCCGCCGGCTCCGCCATGGCGGGCCTGCTTCAGTTGAAAGACAAGCTGACCAGGGATGATGTAGTGGTGGTGGTGATCCACGACCACGGCAGCCGTTATATAGGCAAGGTCTACAACGACGACTGGATGCGGGAGCGGGGCTTTCTGGAACGGGAGCTGAGCGTCAAGGACATTCTGGCGATGAAAAAGGGCCAGCAGTTTATCTGTGTCCATTCCGATGATACGGTGCGGCAGGCCTTCAAGATCATGAAAGAGCAGGATATTTCTCAGATGCCGGTTATGGAGGGTGACAAAATGGTGGGCTCCATCACCGAAACGGCGGTGCTGTCTTACCTGCTGGAAAACCCTTTCGACAATTCCGAGAACAAGGTCGGAAATGTGATGGGCGACCCCTTTCCTGTGGTCAGCCCCGACCTGCCTTTCAGCCAGTTGAGCCAATATGTCAGCCGGACGATCCCGGCGGTGATGGTCAAGGATAAGGCCGGTACGCTTCATATTCTGACTAAGTACGATATTATTCAGGCGGTATAAGGGGACAAGAGGGAGTGAGAGGGTGATATAGTGAGGAGTGAGAGGGTGATATAGTGAGGAGTGAGAGGGTGATATAGTGAGGAGTGAGAGGGTGAAATAGGGAGGAGGGAGGGCGTTTTAAAACAACTCAAACTGCCCTTCGGCCTTTTCAACCAGCTTTTCAACCCGATCCGGCGCCGCTGCTTTGCTTTTCAGCATTCGTTTCACGACCCGCAAGCGGTGGGTATAACGGGCCTGTTTCCGGTTGTAGATGCCGAAATGGTCAATCGAATCGATGCGGACGCTGCCGTAGGCGTGCAACACTTCCTGGTTGGGAAGGATGATGCCGCAATGGGTAATCCGGCCTGCTTTATTTTCAAAAAAAGCGATATCGCCCGGCCGGCTTTGCTCGACGAAGTCAACAGCTTCGCCCAGGAACACCTGTTGTTCAGCTTCCCGGGGCATGGGGACTCCGCATAGTTTAAAAACCATTTGTATCAGGCCGGGCGCGTCGATGCCCATAGGGGAACGGCCTCCCCAGAGAAAGGGGGCATGCAGGTACTTGCGGGCGATCTTAAGCACAAATTCCGGCCCCTGGTCGATATGCTCCGGGAAGACGGCCTGCCCGCTAAAGGTGAAGTAGTGTTCTTCGAGCTTAAAGCGCATGCCGTCGAAGCCGGGCAGTTGGGCGCCCATCACGATGGGCACGCAGAAGTCCTGCGCCAGAATGGTATGAAAGAGTTCCAGGCTATAGGCATATTCGGACTGAAAGCGCTTGAATTCACTGGGCGTGACGGGTTTGAGTTGATTGGACGCCACCCAGCCGACGAAATTGTCCCAGGCGCAACGGACCTTCACCCATTGGCGCCCTTTGGTTTCCAGTACCTCAGCCAGCTCGCCAAACAGGAGTTGAGAGATCATCTCGCTCTTATTCGAGGAGCTGTTGCGGATAGGAATAATACTTACCGGACAAATTACGTATGACATATGAGCCGTTTTCCACCTCCAAACCAGCTCTGATCCTCCTGCTGCACCGGGGTTCTTTTTGGAAATTTCAGTTACTGTATTGAACTGATTTAAACTTATTGGATGTAGGCGAAAGCAACAGATTGCATTCACTGGCGAGGCTCTTTTCGAGTTTCGTACTTGGAAAGTACGGGGCGAGGAAAAGCCGAAGCCCAGAGGATTCAAGATGTTCGCTTGCAGCCCATCTGAATAAGTTTAAATCAGTTCCTTATCAAAAATAATAATAATCCGCTAAAGTCCGTTGTTCTCTTTACATTTTATCCACTACATTTGCGCGAAACTTACGTAGCTGTAACTCTTATGAGGAAATACTTACCGATACTTTTCATTCTTGCGATAGCCACAGCCAGCCAGGCACAGGACCAGCACTTTACGCAGTTCTTTGCCTCGCCGCTGACCCTCAACCCGGCGCTTACCGGCGCCTTTGACGGCAAGTACCGCGTGGCCTTCATCTACCGGGACCAGGACCCCTACAAGACCTTTGCCGGCGGCATTGATCTGCGCTTCAACTTTCAAAATATCGGCAAGCGGTACAAAGACGCCTTCGGGGTCGGCGTGGTTTTTTACAACGACAAGGTGCCCGAGGTGGGTTATTCCAATAACCAGATCAATGTGTCCGGCGGTTTTCACAAATCACTCAGCCCCCGCAATGACCAGTTTCTGAGCCTGGGCGCCCAGGCGGGCATCTCCCAGCGCAACTTCAGCTACCAAAACCTGGTTTTCGAAGACCAGTTTTCCGGCTCTACCGGTTATGACAACCCCACCGGAGAGATTTTTCCCGAAAACAACTTTGCCATTGCCGATTTTGCGGTTGGCCTGAACTATTCCTATTCCCCTGCCCGCTCCATCGGCGTATACGCCGGGGCGGCCATGCACCATATCCTGGAGCCCGAAGTGAGCTTTTTCGCCAGCAATGAAGACCCGGACCGGGCGGAGAGTAACAAACTATTGCGCAAGTACTCCGCTTACCTTAACTTGAGAATCCCTGTTGGAGAATCCATCCAGCTCCACCCCCGCGCCCTCGTTTACAATCAAGGCCCGCACCTGGCGCTCAACGCCGGCAGTAATATCCGCTTCCTGGTCGATGACATCAACGGTACCGCTCTGCATGTCGGGGGCTGGCTGCGCCCGGTGCGAAATGCCGACGACAGCTTCTCCCTCGACGCCATCGTCGCCATGGTGGGCATTGAGTACAACAGCTTCCTGCTGGGCATCAGCTACGACGCCCGGATGAATGCATTAGGCACGCAACGGCAACGGGGCGGAGCGATCGAAATCTCTATCGCCTATCTGGGAGAGTATGAGGATGAGGTGGTGTTGTGCCCGAAGTTTTAGGAGGGGGCGCACTAGATACTCAATCTCCCCCCCCATAACACACCTCCACTCCCATCACGTACTTCGAGCTCTTCGTCTGCCGGAAAGGGATGTGCCGCAGGATAAAATCGCTCTGTCCTTCTTCCTCCTGCTCGTATTTCAGCTCCATGATAACCGATGAGAGGCGATAGGGCAATAACCGGCTGGCCTGCTGCCGGAAAGCGCCGAATTGTAACTCGCTGTCAACCGTGATGCGGAAGCGTCCGTCGGAGGTAGACCAGTAGGACCGGTAATACGTGTTAAACAGTACCGGCTGCAATTCCTTACCGTAGCCCAGGTGCTGCCGTACTTGCAACAGTAGCCCATCCAATTGACCGGCCCGGTACCGGCCGGACGGCATCGGGAAACTCTCCTTTCTCCCTAGCAGGTTTTCCTTCACCTTGGTTTCCAGCACCGGGTTATTCATATCCTCAAATGGCTGGCCGTACCAGCGCAGGCGGTGCTTCACCCGTTGGGAGATGCCTGCGGCATTGTCGTGGAAGGCGCTGAAACCGGGGGTGTCGAAATAGAGGTTATTGACCCAGCGGGGGCTATACAGAGGACGAAAGCTAGCCGGGTGCAGGCGGATGGCCTGCCCGAATACGGAGGGATGGATGTTGTCGAGTTTGTATTTTTGTTCGTAGCGCATGGGGATGCGATTATGCGGTGTTTCGGTGCTGCGGTGTTGTGGTTTTTCGGTATTGTGGGTGTGGTGGTGGGATGGCTTCACAGTGATAGTTCAATTTTCAGTGTCTTTTTAGGCTACTCCTCTAACGCTGTACAGCGATAGTTCGCAGTTCCCAAAGTGTCTTGCCGCAGTTCGCGGTTCGCAGTTCGCAGTTCGCAGTTCCCAAAGTGTCTTGCCGCGGTTCGCAGTTCGCGGTTCGCAGTTCCCGAAGTGTCCTGCCGAATTCCGAACCTCCGAATTCCGAACACCGCAGTTCCCAGAATGTCCGCCGAACAGCGAATTCCGAACACTCCCCTTCCCACCGAAATGTGGCCTGCTCTTTTTTACAACGGCACATTCTCCACAATCTCCAGCCCATAGCCGATCAGGCCGATCCGGCGTTTCGGATTATTGGTGATCTGACGGATCTTGCAGATATTCAGTTCCCGCAGAATCTGGGCGCCGACGCCGAAATCCCGCTGAGTCATCTCACCTTTTTTCTCCAGGGTTACATTTTCGCCCTGCGCTTCCTTTTGGCGGTAGGAATCCAGACGGTGCAGAATCGTGTCCGCCTTTTCTCCGTGCCGCATGTACAGCAGCAGGCCCTTCCCTTCCTCCGAGATCATCTCGATCGAGCGTTGCAACTGCACGCCGTAGTCATCGAAGAGAGATCCCAGAATCTCTCCGGTTTCGGTGGAGGAATGGACGCGGACGAGCACGGGCTCATCGGGCTGCCAGCCGCCGCATTTGATGGCCAGGTGAATGTCGTTGGTCGTGATCTGCCGGAAAGCGATGACCTCAAAGTTGCCGTATTTGGTGGCCAGGTTGACGGATACTTCTCTTTTGACGATGCGTTCCGTACGCATGCGGTATTCAACCAGGTCTTTAATGGCAATGATCTTAAGGCCAAATCTTTCGCCGATTTCCATCAGCTGCGGCAGGCGGGCCATGGTGCCGTCCTCGTTGAGTATCTCCACCAGCACCCCGGCCGGATAGTAGCCGGCCAGGCGGGCCAGGTCGATGGCTGCCTCGGTATGGCCGGTGCGGCGCAGCACGCCTCCCGTTTTGGCCCGCAGGGGGAAGATATGCCCGGGCCGGGCGTAATCGGTTGGTTTTGTTTTGGGATCGACCAGGGCACGGATGCCGGTAGCGCGGTCGTAGGCGGAAATACCGGTAGTACAGCCCTGTCCGATCAGGTCGATAGAAACCGTGAAGGCAGTTTCGTGCAGCGCCGTATTGGAAGAGACCATCATATCCAGCTCCAGTTCGTCGGCCCGTTTCTCATCAATAGGAGAACAGATGAGGCCCCGGCCGTGCGTGGCCATGAAGTTGATGATCTCGGGGCTAACGCATTCAGCGGCACAGATGAAATCTCCCTCGTTTTCACGATCCTCATCATCGACCACGATGATCACTTTGCCGGCCTTGATATCGGCAATGGCCTCTTCGATCGTATTCAATTTAAGATGGACGGTCTCTTTTAGTTGGTTCCCAGACATTAGAGCGAATACCTTTTATGAAATTAATAAAACCCTGGAGCAGCGCCAGGTTCATCATTATGAAATAGCGGGCGCCTCTTAAGGGTAAGAGGTTTAACCCCAGAGAGTTAAATAATACGTCGAGCAAAGGTAACATTATCACAATGGCTACCATAACCGAAAACAGCAGAGTATAAAATAAGTTGCCCCCCAGCGCTAAAAGCCCTGAGGTGAGCAGGATGAGCAGGATGAAAAAAGGGCCCAGCCAGCGCAACACCTTGTGTGAAAAAAAAGCAAAAGCCAGGGGCCGTACCGGCGGCCACCATAGGTGGGGGAAAGCCATGAGGTTTTGAAAATTGCCGGCGGAAATACGGGCCTTTCGGCGAAACTCCTCCTTGATCTCGTGAGAGACGGGCTCCCGGCAGGTGGCCTCCAGGTCATTGATCGCGTTGCCGCCCTGTTCAAATACTTTCATGGTGAGGAAGAAATCATCGACCAGGAAGTTGGGAGGCACCTTGGAAAAGCGGTTGGCCCGCAGGGCAAAGCAGCCCCCGAACGGGCCGATCATTTTGCCCCAAACCACTCCTTCTCTATGTTTGAGTTGCACTTCGGAGGAGATATATTCATCCTCTGCCTGGGAAATCCCCTCTTCTTTCATTCCCACGTGGACCATGTGGGCGTCTACGATATCGATCTTCGGATTTTTGAAATGGCGGGCCAGTGCCTGTGCGCAGTGCGAATCCATCATCACGCTGGCGTCGGTAATGATAAAGATATGCTCAGCGCCTTGCCCCCATTCCTCAATGGCCATATCCGTCAACTGATTGATCACTCCAGGCTTGCCCCGGCGTTCCGGAAAAGGGAAAAAATGAAGGTGCGCGTTTTGAGCGGCATACCCCGAAATAATGACATTGGTCTGGTCATTCGAGCAGTCAGAGCCGATGTAGAGTTGGAGCTTGCCCTTTGGATAGTTCAATTGGAGGAGGCTTTCCATTTTCTCGCGGATGACCGCCTGCTCGTTGTAGGCAGACATGATGATGGAAACCTGGGGCCAGCTGTCCGCTGTCGTAAAGGTCAGCTGGTTGGGCTTTTTCCCTCTGGCCAGCCAACGGAGTAGTAAGGGATAAAAAAAGTAAGAATGCAGGATGCCCAACAAACTCAGCCACAAAATGAAAGCCAGAAACCCATTCATAATCAGGCTACTTCCACAGTTAGGGCCAGGTATGAGTCCAACAGCCGGCGGGCGATGGACAGGCTGTCGTATTGACTGGCTACAAAGTGGCAGGCCTGCCGGCCCATTCTTTCCAATTGCGGGCCCTGGAGAAGGCAAGATTCGATATGGCTCACGAATTGTTCCGGTGCATCCGCTACCAGTACTTCCCGCCCCGGCCGGGCGGCTATGCCTTCCAGGCCCACACTGGTAGTTAACACCACTCTGCCCAGCGCCATGCCCTCGAGTATCTTAGCCCGCATTCCACTACCCGAAAGCAAAGGCACCACCATCAGGCTGTGGTTATTGATGAATTGGTGGGCATCCGGTACTTCCCCGTGTACGAATACGTTTTTTCCGGCGAGTTTGTGTTTCAAATCCTCCGGCGTATTCCGCCCGGCAATATGTAGTTCCAGATTGGGGTACTTCTTTTCCAAGCTTGTCCATACCTGATTGATAAACCACTGCAGCCCTTCCTGATTGGGCATCCAGTCCAGAGAGCCGATAAAGGACAGCGACAGGGGCCGCCGATAACTATCGTAATCGGGCTGATAGGCCTCGGAACGAACTCCAATCGGCGCCACCACCGCCGCTTTCCGGTAGCCCAGCTTTCTAAAAAAGTCGAGGTCCCGCTGTGTGATGGCCACCAGGATATCGTATTGCTTCAACTGTTCCACCTCATAGCGGCATAGCTTTCGCGCCAGGTGTTTCAGATACCAGCGTTTGGGGAAGAAGGCCGTATTTTCGGCGATCCGCTCCCATATTTCGTGCTCTACGTTGTGGGCGCGCATGGCGATCAGGGCATCCGAGTATTTGCGGATGGTGGGTATATAGGGCGAGAGGTAAGGCGTCTCCAACTGGATGAGGTCATACGTATTGTTTTTCAGCACTTCGATGAGCTGGCGTTGAAAAGCGGGCGAAATAAAGCGGGCAATGTGGTAGGATTCGCGGGAAAAGAGGTTCAGAAAAGCCTCCGTTGGTTTAACCCGGTTATCGACCGGTACTTTAAAAATATCTTTGTAGTGGCTCAGGGCCTCCGGGCAGCCATTTGAGTTGAAGAAGTGCTTATGGGTATTCATGGCCAGTAAGGATACCTGACAGCCCAGCTCCCGGAGGGCCCGGCTCAGAGTCGTCACTGCAATCGACTCGCCATCCTTCAGAGGGTAGGGAAATTTTTTACACAGTTGAAGTATTTTCATGCAGTTGGTATGTTTGAAGGCCTTTTTACAGCCTGCTTTTCTACTACTCGTATAGACGGGCCCTGAAGGGTAAAGGGTTGAAGGAATGACACGCTTATTCAACCAACCCTTCGTCTTCCTCACTCCAGGGTGGAGAAACGATGCACCAGAATTCCAGCGTCTGCTCGCCCGTATTTTTGATGTATTGACGGGCGCCGGCAGGAATAAAGATCACATCGCCCGGCCCGGCTTCGGCCGTCTCTTCTCCAATGAAGGCCCTCCCCCTACCCTTCTGAACGACATATACTTCCGAGCTGTCGCGAAGGATATGCGGCAGGGAGGCCTGGCCCGGTTCCAGGGTAGCAAAAGCCAGGCTGTATCCCAGAGACAAGCCGTCATTTTTCGGATGAAGCACCTCCCGGATGAGTGTTTCGTCTCCTGCGGTAAAAGCAGGAACGTTATGGATGCTTTTTTTGATGATTTTATTATTCAAATTGAAAGAAATTTCTGACTGAGTAAAATAAAATACTGTCAAAAAATGAAGAAATGGCTTTTGGGGCAGATAGTCCGCCCTAACCTGCCTGTTCCCCTTTAAAAAGCCTCTTATCTATTGAGTGTATTATTATCCCGGTTGACATCGGCCATGCCGCCATCCGGGTCGATGACCACCTCGAGTACTTCCTCCGGGGTGGCGTCCAGTGTGAACTGGTAGGTGGGGTTCACCCAGGGCCAGTCCTCCAGTACTTTGACTCCCCCTTCGGATTTATGGCCTCTCATGATGCGCAGGGGGATGTTGAACATTTCCGAACGCCCATCCGTGTAGCGGACAAGTACATCCAGGGGCATGGGCATAACGCCTACCTTTTCCAGGGTAACGGTAGCCTTGCCCGCCGGGCTGTCTCCTTCCGCTACGCTCTTTACCCGGTAATCGATCGTGTGGGTGGTAAAGGCCCAGTATTCCCGGTACCAATCCAGTTCAATACCCGATTGCTTTTCCATAATCCGAATGAAATCATTGGAATTAGGGTGTTTAAACTTCCAGGTGTCGAAGTACCGGAGCATGCCTTTTCGGAAGGCGTCCTTTCCAATGATGTATTCCAGCTGAGATAAGAATACGGCCCCTTTCACATAGGCGGCAATACCATAGGCGGTATTGGTTACAAAGTGGTCGGCATGGGTAGACAGCGGTTCTTCATAACCGCTCTTCGCAAAATTGATATAGCCCTGGACGTCACTGGCGTGTGGGTTATCGATCCTGCGCCCGGGAATGAGGCCTTCCCCCCGCAGGTAATTCATCACCTCATCACTGGCCCAACTGGTAAAGCCTTCGTCCATCCAGGCATACAGGCTTTCGTTGGTGCCCAGCACCATCTGGTACCAGCTATGCATCAATTCATGGACGGATACCCCCACCAGGCTGCCCAGGCTCCGCTCTCCGGTGATGAGGGTGGCCATGGGGTATTCCATCCCGCCGTCCCCTGCCTGAATAAAGGAATACTGTTGGTAGGGATACTGGCCATAATTGGCGTTAATAAAGTCAAAGGCCTTGTCCATGATAGCCGGCAGACGGCTCCAGGCATCGGCGGTTTTTTCATTTTTCTGGTAGAAAAAGTGGAGCACCGTGCCATCTTTCCGGGTAAAGGTGTCATGCGTATAATCGGGGTCAGCGGCCCAGACGAAATCGTGAACATTCGGCGCAATAAAATGGTAGCTCAGCTTTTTGCTGCTGTTTTTGCCGGCCTGCCCGCCATAGCCGTGGCCGATCTCATCGGGGTTCTGAAGATAACCAGAGGCCGCAACGGTATACTGTCCGTCGATGTTGATCGTAACGTCAAAATCGCCCCATACTCCGTAGAATTCCCGGCCGATGTAGGGGTTGGCGTGCCAGCCCTGATAATCGTATTCACACATCTTGGGGTACCACTGCGCCATAGAGTAGGCAATGCCCTCGGCATTATCGCGCCCTGACCGCCGTATCTGCAGCGGCGCCTGCGATTCGAACTCCATTTCAAAGACCGCCTGGCTATGAGGCAGGATGGGGCGATCCAACTGAACTTCCAGGATCGTGCCTGCGACTTCAAATTTCACCGGCTCGCCGTCCATTTTCAGGGAGCGGATTTTTTGATATCCGATCTCATCTTTCTCGAGTTCATAAATGCGGCTTCCCACCCGGGGGTCAGAGTCCAGAATGGTGCGGGAACGCACATCCATCATACTGTTGGGCTGAAAGGCATTGAAGTACAAGTGGTAAAAAACCTGGCCTAAGGTATCCGGAGAATTGTTGTAATAAGCCAGCTGCTGGGTACCTTTAAAATGATGATCCTTCACATCAAAATCGATCACCATTTTGTATTCCACCCTTTGTTGCCATCGCTCCGGCTGGGCTTGTAAAAGAGGCGCCGTAAAAAGCAACAGGGCCAATAATTTCCAGTTTTTCATGCTATACTTTTTTTTATGCTTCCAAGTGTTCCGGTTCAGAGTCGGCGTCCTTAAATTCAATCCTGCGCAAAAGCTTTGCCCAATCGTTCCACCCATACCTCCGAGCCGCGACGAACAGGAACAACAATCCACAGGCAATGGCGATGCCCAGCATCAAAGCAACATCCAGCTCTTTGACCCTAAAGATAGCTGGAGTCTGCAAGGCTGAACCAGCAAAACTAACGACCGTAGCCCCGTAAATATTGGTGGCGGCGTGCAAGCCCAACGCCAGTTCTGTTCCTTCATCCATCAGGGTGCACAGGCCCATCAACAGGCCGACTCCAATGTAATAGGACATCATCAGCGCGAAACCAAACTCGCCGACTTCGGGATTCGCAAAATGCAACAGGCCAAAGCCAGCTGATGTCAGTAAAAGAGGGGCCCATCGATTGCGAAACAAGAGCCCGGAGCCCTGCATGAGATAGCCCCTAAACAAGGCTTCTTCAAAGGTGGTTTGCAGGGGCAGAATGGAGAAAGCGATCAATGCCAATGGAATAAAACTACTGGCCTCGAACTGCCAGGCATAGTTACCCGGATCAAGTTGGTATGCAATAAATTCAAGAGCGGCGCTCAGCCCAAACCAAAACACAAAAGCAAAGCCAACCCGTCCCCAATCCAGACGAGGGCGGCCAGTAAATATATCAATTGGCCTTTTCTGATGGAGGAAAACAACACAAAGAATCAATACAGCCAAAGCTGCTACGAATGACAAAAGCATCAGCAAAAGCCCCAGGTTGTCGGACAGCCCTAAACTCGAAAAATCCAGGGATCGCTGGAATTCCTCCATCTCCCCGAATCCCAACCCCTGCTTACGGGCCGTCATTGCCACTACTATACCCAGCGGTATTTGTCCGATAATGGCGCCAATGAACACCGCAATGATCGTCAGCACATATTTGAAAGGAGCATTATCCCCCCGTCTGGCAGCTTCAAAAAATGACATCGATTTATTTTATTTCCAGCCCACCTCTTTAAGAATCTTAACCGCCACCGGGTTGTATTGCCCCAGCAGGTTGAGTTCCAGGTCGTCTTCCGCTACCGGCCCTACTTCTTCGATTATAAAATCCGCGGGGATGGCCATTACGTTTACCGGATGCTCCTGTGCTACCCGGGGATAATTCATCTGGGCTTCCTGGGCGGTCATATATTCGAGAAAAGCGATGGCTTTTTTCAGCTCTCCGCCTTTCGGTACGGTGGCGCAAGTCACATTAAGATGAGTATTGAATTCTCCATTTTCAAGGATGATCAGCCGGGAATCCTGGCCGATGAGCAATTCCTGGTAGGTCGGCGGATAGCGCAGGTACCCGAGGTCGCTGGTATTGATGATGGCAATATCGCCTTGTCCGGTAGCCAGGCCGAGTAGTTGGTCCATGGAGTTCCCCTGTGGCTCCCGGGCAAAGTTGGGCACCATAGCGGAGGCCCAGGCGCGGGCGGCCTGCTCGCCGTTGTGAAGGACAAAAGAAGCCACCAGGGATTGCAGATAGGGGTCGTTTGACGAAGGCGCCAGCACTTTTCCCCGGAAGCGCGGCATGGCCAGGTCCACCCAGGTGTTCAGCTTTTGAGGTGTCAGGCGTTTGCTGTTGTAGGCAATGGCCGGTATGATCCGGGTCAGCCCGGTCCAATACCCCTGGTCATCGGCCAGTACATCTTTGAAATACTGGTCGATGCCGGATAAGTGATAAGCCTGCAGGAGCCCCTCCCGCCGCGCGCCGATAGCCATGGAGACCTCGGGAAAGATTACGATATCGGCCGGGCAACGCTCCCCCTCCTGCCGAAGGCGGGTAACCAGGCTTTCAGCCGCTATTTGAACGACATCCAGTTTCAGGCCGCTCCTTTGCTCGAAGCGCCAAAAAACCGAGTCCTGCCCGGGCAACACCCGATAGGTGTAGACCGTCAGTACATTATCAGGCTGGGCTGTAGGCCCCTTTCTTCCGGAGCCGCCATTACTACAGGCGGCGCTCCCCAGAAGCGCCAGTATAGCTATATTCCGTAAAAGGTGAATGGTTTTCATAGCACGGGTTCATTTTTTGCGCTGCAAATCTAAGATATATTTAGGGTATCGCCCAATATCGCCAACTGAAGGTTAAAGGGCCAACCTAAAACCCGCTTTTTCTTGTTATATTAACTGATGTTCGAAAGGCTTTTTTCATTTTCTACAATTTGTTGCACGAACATAACGCCTCTTCTGGGAATTGAGTTATTTTTGCGACAAATAAAAGAATAGGGCCATACTAACCAAAACCTGAAGAATTTATGAATAACAAAATCCAGCTTCGACTTAGCATTGTCTCAATCATAGTCCTGGCGGCGGCCATGAGCCGCTTGCTGCCCCACCCTTATAACTTTACGCCTATCGGCGCGATGGGCCTGTTCGGCGCGGCCCACCTTTCCAGGAAATACCTGGCCTTTCTGGTCCCCTTTCTGGCGATGTGGATCAGCGACCTGCTGTTGAACAACCTGGTTTACGCCCGGCTGTATCCCGACTTTTACGGTGAAAGCTTTGTCTGGTTTGGCAACCTATGGGTATACGCCAGCTTTGCCGCCATCGTAGGCCTTGGCTTCGTCCTTCTGCGCCAGGTAAAGGTAAGCAGCTTGCTGGCGGCCAGCCTGGCAGCTTCCGTTCTGTTTTTTCTGGTAACCAATTTCGGCGCCTGGATGGCTGACCCCAGATATCCTAAAACTATTGCCGGGCTAATGGCAGCCTACGGCGCGGGCATTCCTTTCTTCTGGAATACCCTGCTGGGGGATTTATTCTACGTTGGGGTACTTTTCGGCGCCTACCAGTGGATGCAGCGGCGGTTTACCGTTTTGGCTTCAGAGCGGCTGTAACCCAAAGGAGGACAAAAAAAAATAGCCCAACGCATGCCTAAGCCGCCAGCTCTCAAGCAGGGAATAGATTACTATATCGAAAATGGATTATTCGTCTTCACTGAACACTATTTGCTGAAGCGAGGCTACTGCTGTGAGAGTGGTTGCCGGCATTGCCCTTATGGGTTTAAAAAAGAGGAAAGAGCAGAAGGAAATAACCAGAACCGCTAATCCACCCCAAAAAGGGGCCGACAACTGCCCGGGAATTTCATTCGCACCCCACTACCCTTCCTGGGTTTCTTTTTTCGCTTTTTCTTCCGGATACTCGATGCGGACGTGGTGAACGGATTTCATCATCTGCTTGAAAGACTTTTTACACACTTCCAGTTCTTCGAAGGTCATATTGGAATGTTCCAACTGGCCCTGGGTAGTCTTTCCGGCAATGATCTTATCGATCAGGTTATTGAGGTCTTCTTCTGAAGGGCTTTTCAAGCTCTTGCAAGCTGCCTCAATGGAGTCGGCCATCATAAGAAGGGTTTCCTCTTTAGAGCGGGGCTTGGGGCCGGGATACCGGAAGTCATTTTCATCGACCTCCAGCTCCGGGTTGTCTTTGATATAATTCCGGTAGAAGTACTCCGCACGGGTAGTCCCATGGTGGGTTTTGATAAAATCGATCAGAATGGCCGGCAAGCGCGCCTTTTTTGCCATCTTCACCCCTTCGGTGACATGGCTGATGATCACCTTAGCGCTTTCCAGGTCAGAGAGTTCGTCGTGCGGGTTTTTGCCACTCTGGTTTTCGATAAAATATTCAGGTTTCAGCGTCTTTCCGACATCGTGATACAGCGCCCCCACTCTAACCAAAAGCGGGTTCGCGCCGATCTTACGGGCCGCCTCGTCCGCCAGGTTGGCTACCTGAAGAGAGTGCTGCATGGTGCCCGGTGCTTTAAGCGACAGTTCCCGAAGTAAAGGCCGGTTCATATCCGATAGTTCAACAAGGGTAATGGAAGAAGTAAACCCAAAGAAACGTTCCAGCAAGGGGATCAACGGATAGGCCAGAAGCGTCAGAAATGCACTGAGGGCCAGCCAGGTAACCTCCGTCCAGTCCACCTCCATAATATTGCCCTCCACGATCAGGGACAAACCCAGGTAACCCGTGGCGTATATCAGAAAGATAAAAAAGATCGAATAGAAAAAACGAGACCACTCCCGCGTTTCTACATCGCTCAGCAGCACGACAATACCAGCCAGGATTTGTAAAAAGGCAAATTCGTAACCCAGGCTGGACAGGAAGCTCGCTAAAAGTACGACTACCAGGTGGGTGAATAACGCCAGCCGTTCATCGTAAAAATTTTTGATCACGATGGGTAGAATACAGAATGGGATCATATAGGTACTCAAGGCTTCCACCTGTTCTACCGCGTATACAAAATAGCTGTAAACAACCAGCAATAACAATATGAAAATCAATTTATTAAAGCTGTAAAAAACGGGCTTGGCATAAAGCCTGACGTACAAAAGGAATACCCCGATGATCAAAGAAGACAACAATAAATAACCGATGAATACCCCCAGGTAAGATTGCTTTTGAGTAACCTCCTCTTCGTATTGCGCCTGGAAAGAGATGAGTTTCTGATAGATATCATCGGTAATATAGGCGCCTTTGGTCACGATGAGCTGTCCTTTGGGGACTCTGCCTCGAAAAGTAGGTACTTCGGAGAGTTCCTCCTCCAGTATTTTCCGGCTCAGGGTATCATTGTAGGTAAGATTAGGGCTGATCAGCCCTTCCAGGATGGGGTAAAGAAATTCGGGCTCCGCCAGCTTGCTCCTGGGCAGGGAATCGCTCAACAACCCTTTGGCTTCTTCCACGAATAAGAGGTTGCCCACCGTTTGAGCCTGAGTAGTATTACCCCGAACGACATTTATGACAAAATCCTCCCCTTTGCCTTCATGCTCAGGGGCCAGCTTTAGGATTCCCTTTTGAAAAAGGCTCTCCAAAAAGTGCTTGCCAAATTGTAAATATTTTTGGGGCTGGCGTACTACATCCTCAAACTGCCCTTCTTCCCGCACCAGTTCCAACTGATGGTCAAACTCTCCCGCCAGGCTTCGTTTTTTCTCGGTGATAACCTCCTGATCCAGTTCGTAATAAGGTGTAAAGCTCTCCTGAAGCTTTTTCTTCTCCGCCTGAACTTCTTCCTGGGGCTTGCGAATGGCAAAGTCAAATGGCGCTCTCAGGTCTTCGTAACGCCACGACTGCCCCTTATCAAATTCGTATTTGAATTTGGCATTATTGGGAAACAAAAAGGTAATGAAGGCAACTACCCCTGCCACCATAAGGTATTTGACCAACGTAGGTAGGCCTTCTATCGTCGTTCTCCATGCACTCATAAAACAAATATAGGCAATAGCCGGAACTTAACGCGGCTAAATTCAAAGCCCCTTCTTTCTGGGCGCCCAGTTCACTTCCTCTACACCTCGTTCATCTGCTATTTGACGCGCCAGTACAAAAAGGTAATCCGAAAGGCGGTTCAGATATTGGATAATAATCGGTTCTACCCATTCCTGCTGCGCCAGCGCCACCACCAGGCGTTCTGCCCGGCGGCAAACACAACGGCTGATGTGGCAGGTGGAAACGGAGGGGTGGCCTCCGGGCAGGATAAAGTTTTTGAGCTCAGGAAGGGCGTCATTCATCCGGTCCATCTCTTTTTCGAGCAGGAGGATATCTTCCGGCTTTATATCCGGCACCGTCATTTTTTTGTCCGGGTCGGATGCCAGGTTGGAGCCAATCGTGAACAACCGGTCCTGAATTTCCTTGAGCAGACTCCGGGTGGCGTCGTTTTCAGTGTAATCCCGAACCAGCCCGATATAGGAGTTCAATTCATCGACCGTTCCATACGCATCGATGCGGATGTGGCTCTTGGGCAGGCGTTTGCCGCCGAAAAGGCCGGTTTCTCCTTCGTCTCCTGTCTTGGTATAAATGCGAAAAGCCATAGTTGTTTTGTTTGTTGTAAGGCAAACATAACAAATCTAGGGTAGAGAAGTTGGGAAGGAAGGAAGGAAGGAAGGAAGGAAGGAAGGAAGGAAGGAAGGAAGGAAGGAAGGAAGGAAGGAATTATCGATTGCATGGCGCCATGAATCATTCCTTTACTAATTCACTCCTTCATTCCATTTTAGTCCTGCTTATACCGGTGGTCAGGATCATCCACCGTGATGATATTTTCGTTGAGCTCATCACTCTCAACCATACCGTCGCGGAGGCGCACTGAGCGGTGGGCGTGCTCAGCGATATCCGGTTCGTGGGTGACCAGGATAACGGTATTGCCCTGCTGATGGATTTTTTCCAGGATGCCCATGATCTCGATCGACGTTTTGGTGTCGAGGTTACCCGTAGGCTCGTCGGCAAGGATGATGGAAGGGTCGTTGACCAGCGCACGGGCAATGGCTACCCTTTGGCGCTGCCCGCCGGACAGCTCGTTGGGTTTGTGTTCTACACGGTCGCCCAGCCCGACGGCCTCCAGCACCTCCATGGCCTTTTCGCGGCGGTGGGTTTTACTCATTCCGGCGTAAACCAATGGCAAAGCCACATTTTCCAAAGCACTGAGCCGGGGGAGCAGGTTGAACGTCTGGAAGATAAACCCGATCTCCTTGTTGCGCACTTCCGCCAGGTCATTATCCTCCATGGTGCTGACATTGATACCGTTGAGCCAGTATTCTCCGCTGGTCGGGGTATCGAGGCAACCCAACAGGTTCATCAATGTGGATTTGCCGGACCCGGAAGGCCCCATCAGGGCTACGAATTCATTGCGCTGGATATCGAGGGTCACTCCCCGAAGTGCAAAAACTTTGGTCGGGCCCATGATATAGGTTTTGTTCAATTCTTTGACGGAGATCATTACACTCATACCAATCGTTGTGTTTTACGTTTTTTCGGCGCTTAAAGGTCAATAACTTTCGGCGCCTTGAAGTGGGCGTCGTCGTGATCCGGTGCATTGCGCAGGGCCGCCTCCCGGCCAACCTGCCCTTCGATCACATCTTCCCTCAGGACATTGACATCTTCATTGATGTACACCAGCGGCTCTGTTTCCGAAGTATCCAGTTCCTGGAGCTTTTCCACCATTTCGAGGATGCTGTTGAGGTCGCCCATCAACCGGGCGGCTTCCTGACCGGACAATTCCAGCCGTGCCAAATGTTCAAGCTTCGAAATTAACTGCTTATCTATCTTCATAGTAGATTTTTAGATGGGCGCCCTGATTTATTCGTTTAACAAAGGTATAGCGCAAAAAAGGAAACTTTAGCCTCAAAAGTTTAAAAGTTTCCCTCAGGCAATATATTTTCGTGTCGGATAATGAAAAAATACTATGAGCCAGCCTCAACAGGATTCCATACCCAAGGTCAAACACGTCGCCATCGCCGGCAATATCGGCGCCGGTAAAACCACCCTCACCGAACAGCTGAGTAAGCACTTCGGTTGGGATGTCCACTACGAATCGACCGACGACAACCCCTACCTGAGTGACTTCTACAACGATATGCAACGCTGGTCGTTCAACCTGCAAATCTTCTTCCTCAACAGCCGGTACCAACAAGTGCTCAAAATCCTGAGCGGAGACCGGACCGTGGTCCAGGACCGGACCATCTACGAAGATGCCTACATCTTCGCCCCCAACCTGCACGACATGGGGCTGATGTCTACCCGGGATTTCCAGAATTATTTCCAGCTATTCAAGACCATGTCTTCTCAGATACAACCGCCCGACCTGCTCATCTACCTCCGGGCCAGCATCCCTACCCTGGTAGCCCACATTCAGGACCGGGGGCGCGATTACGAAGGCAATATGAGCCTGGACTATCTCAAACGGCTCAACCAACGATACGAAAACTGGATCAGCAGTTATAAGGAAGGGCGCTTGTTGATCATCAATGCCGATGATGTGGATTTCATCCTCAACCCGGAAGATTTGGGGAAAATACTCAATCAGGTAAGAGCGGAGTTGCATGGGTTGTTCTGAAGGGAATGAGGGAATGATTAGGCCGCCCTATTCCTTCATTCAGTCATTCAGTCCATCCTTCCTTTCTTTCTCAAGGCTTCGGCACATCCACCTTCGCGGTAGCGGCGCCATCCGATTCCATACCCAGCAAGTTTTTGACGAACTCAGGCGTGTACTTTCCCATATCCACGCCGGTACTGTAGGCGATGCCACCGATCAGCAAAATGTGGAACAGGATAGTGAAAAACACTGCCTTGGCGCGGCGGGCGCTGGCGGCACGTTCGAATTTATGGTTGTAGGTATACATAGCCTGGAATTTGGAGATGAAAGCAATTATGGATTACTATGTTGGATTAACGAGTGCCGCAAAGCAAATATTTCCTTCCCTGAGTTAAGGAAATCCAAAAGTGGGGCGCGCTTGAACAAACTACCAGCCTATAGCTTTGTTTTATCAGTAAACGTACTCCACAAAAAAAAACCACCCTCTGAATCCCCCGTGCTCCGTCGCTGTAGCCATCTATGGCGCAAGCGTCCAGCGGAGGACATTCACTCCAATTTAGAGGTGCGGCGGGAAGGGGGATACGCCAATAAAATACAACCAATGAAAGAACTACAGGAACTGCTGAAAGAACTCGAGCCCACCCACACTTCCCTCGTCGCCGTTTCCAAAACCCATGCGCCGGAAGAGATCATGGAATTATACGATAAAGGCCAACGGGATTTCGGCGAAAACCGGGTGCAGGAGATGATTGAAAAATACGAAGAGATGCCCAAAGACATCCGCTGGCACCTCATCGGGCACCTGCAGACCAATAAGGTCAAATACATCACCTCCTGGGTACACCTCATCCATTCGGTGGATAGCTTCAAGGTGTTGAAAGAAATCAATAAACGCGCCACACAGGACAATAGGGTAATCGACTGCCTGCTCCAGTTCAAAATCGCTGAAGAGGACACCAAATACGGTTTCGAGCCGGAAGAGGCCTATGAAATGCTGCGCTCCGATGCTTTCCGGAACATAAAGAACATACGCATCACCGGCGTGATGGGCATGGCCACTTTCACGGAGGATGAAACGCAGGTGCGCCGCGAGTTTCAACAGCTCAGAAAAATATTCCAAAACCTGAAGAGCAACTTCTTCCCCGATCAGGATAGCTTCCGCGAAATCTCCATGGGCATGTCCGATGATTACCCCATCGCTTTGGAGGAGGGCAGTACGATGGTGCGGATCGGCAGTTTATTGTTTGGGGAAAGGGCGTATGGATAGCCTTCAAAACCTTTGAGGTTTGCGAAACCTCAAAGGTTTTGAAGATACAATTGATCTTTTTTGCAGCCGGATAAAAGAAAGGAAAAACAGATGAATAAAATTAACCTTCCCATTTTATTGAATTTTATGGTTTACAGGTTGCTGAACTAACACCGGCAATATCTCTTTCAGTTTCCCAACCACAAAATCTACCTCCTCCCGCGTATTGTTGTGTGAAAAAGAAAAGCGGATCGTCTTCCTATCCGGATCCCCCTTCAGCCCTTCAATAACATGCGAGCCCGCATCGGCGCCCGAACTGCAGGCGCTGCCGCCGGAGACGCTGACGCCGGCGATGTCCAGGCTCAAAAGCAAAAGGCCGGCTTTATCAGAAGGCGGGAAAGCGACGCTGAGAACCTTATAGTGGCCATTTTCCGGGTCCCCGTTGAACTGCAGGTTGTTAAAGCTGGCTTCCAGCTGGGCTTTCATATAATTTCGAACGTCCGTGGCCTGCCGGCGGTGATCTTCCAGGTTCTCGTATGCCAATTGCATCGCTTTGGCCAGGCCGAGGATTCCGTAGATATTCTCCGTCCCCCCGCGCATATTGCGCTCCTGTGCGCCGCCGTCTACGTAGGGTTTGATGATGTTGTCTCCGTTGATATAGATGAACCCTACTCCTTTGGGCCCGTAAAACTTATGCGCCGACCCGGAGAGAAAGCTGATGGGCGTTTTCGAAACATCAATGGGGTAATAGCCTATAGTCTGAACCGTATCGGAGTGAAACAGCGCGCCGTTTTCCCGGCACAATTCTCCTACTTCCTGCAGGTCGATCATAGCGCCCACCTCATTGTTGGAGTGCATAAGGGACACCATGGTTTTCTTCGTACTGCTTTTCAGTAACTGCTCCAGGTGGCTCAGATCGGGATGCCCCTGAGCGTCCAATTTGACCTCTTCCCGTTCGATCTGCCCGAGGCGTTCCAGGCTGTCCAGCGAATGCAGGATGCAGTGGTGCTCTATAGGCGAGGAAATGAAACGCGCCACTCCCAGGTCGCGCACCGCGCACTTGAGAGCCATATTATTGGACTCGGTGCCGCCAGAGGTAAAGAATATCTCACCGATAGATGCGCCCAGATAATGGGCCACCTGTTTGCGGGCCTGCTCGATGGCTGCCCGGGCGGTACGGCCTTCGGAGTAGATGGAAGAGGGGTTTCCAAAATTATCCCGCATGGCTTGCGCCATCGTTTCAATCACCTCCTCCGCCAGGGGGGTGGTGGCGGCGTTGTCAAAGTAGATGCGTTTCATGATTTCTTTTTGTGTTCTTATAACAACTCCTTACTAAACCAGCCATCCACCAGTTGGGTTTCATAGCCCGGGTCATCCTTACAGGTGTACTCATTGGTATGGGGATTGTACACATAGTCTCCTGCCCATTCTTGATGATGATGGTATACTGCTTCAATCGCATCCAGGAGGTGGCCCAGTTCTTCATCGGTCATGACGGGATGGATGGACATGCGGATCCAGCCCGGTTTCTCCGAAAGGTCGCCATGGTTGATCTTATCGGTAATGGACCGGGAATACTGCTGAGAAACGTGGAGCAGGTAATGGCCATAGGTACCGGCGCAGGAGCATCCCCCCCGCACCTGTACACCGAATCGGTCGTTGAGCAATTTTACCCCCAGGTTGTAATGCAACCCATCTATATAGAAGGAAACGACGCCCAGGCGGTGTCGCACGTTATCGGCCAGGATATGCAGGTTGGGCAGTTGGTCCAGCCGCCGCCAGATGCGCTCCAGCATTTCTTCTTCCCGCTTCAGGATATTCTCCACGCCCATCTTCTCTTTGAGTTGCACACAAAGGGCGACCTTAATAGTCTGCAAAAAGGCGGGGGTTCCGCCATCTTCCCTGGCTTCGATCTCCTCTATGTATTTGTGCCCGCCCCACGGGTTGGTCCAGTCAACCGTCCCCCCGCCGGGATTGTCGGGCACGCGGTTGGTGTACAGTTTAGGGTCGAAAACCAGTACCCCGCTGGAGCCGGGCCCGCCCAGGAACTTGTGCGGCGAAAAATAAATGGCGTCCAGGTGTTGCAGCTTGTTTTCCGGCCGCATATTGATGTCGATATAGGGCGCTGAACAGGCAAAGTCGACGAAACAAAGCCCCCCGTTGCGGTGCATCAGTTCGGCGATCTGGTAGTAAGGCGTCTTAATGCCCGACACGTTGGAACAAGACGTGACGGCGGCGATTTTGTTTTTTCTGGTTTTATACTTTTCCAGAAGAGCTTTCAGGTGCTCCAGGTCGACCAACCCTTCCTCATTGGGTTCGATCACCTCTACATCGGCCAGGGTTTCCAGCCACGAGGTCTGGTTGGAATGGTGCTCCATGTGGGTTACGAAAACGACCGTGCGTGCCTCATCCGGCAATTCCACCTGATTGGTGTAGCGCTCGTGTATTTTCAATCCGAGCATGCGCTGAAATTTATTAACCACCCCGGTCATCCCGGAATTAGAGGAAATCAATACATCTTTAGGATGGGCGCCAACATGAGCTTTGATAATATCCTTGGCCCGGTGGTAGGCCATGGTCATGGAAGAACCAGTAACGGTGGTCTCGGTATGCGTATTGCCAACGAAGGGAGCGATGTCTTTACAGAGCAGGTCCTCAATCGGCCCATAGAGCCGCCCGCTGGCCGTCCAGTCGGCATAGATTATCCGCCGGGAGCCAAAGGCAGTATCGAAATACTGGCCGTAGCCGATGACTTTCTCCCGGAAGGGGGCAAAATAGGCTTCCAGCCGGGTGGTTTTATTTTTAGTTGGCGCATCCATAAATAAGATGGTTAGATAGTTAAATGGTTAGATAGTTTCTCATCAAACCTCCTGGCCCAATATTTCCTCCATTGCCGCCTTCATCTGTCCGGCCAGCTGTTGAGCTGATTCGGGGCTATTGCTTTCCGAATAGATTCGGATGATGGGTTCGGTGTTCGATTTGCGCAGGTGCACCCATCCGTGCTCAAAGTCGATCTTCAGGCCGTCGATAGTGCTGTACTCTTCGTGCTTGTAGCGTTTTTCCAGCTGCTCCAGCAACCGGCCCACATCGATCTCCGGCCGCAAAGCGGCTTTATCTTTGACCATGTAATAATTCGGATAGGTAGACCGCAGGGCGCTGGCCGGCTGGCCGGTGCTGGCCAGATAAGTCAGGAAAATAGCCAGGCCCGCCAGAGCATCGCGGCCGTAGTGAAGGCCCGGAACGATCACCCCGCCGTTGCCCTCTCCGCCGATGACGGCATCTACAGCTTTCATTTGCTCCACCACGTTCACTTCTCCTACGGCGCTGGCGTAGTATTGCCCGCCGTGACGGCGCGTTACATCCCGCAGGGCGCGGGTAGAAGAAAGGTTGGACACGGCATTGCCCGGCCTCTGCTGCAGGATGTAATCGGCAACGGCCACCAGGGTGTACTCTTCTCCGAAAAGCTGCCCGTCTTCGCACACCAGGGCCAGGCGGTCTACATCCGGGTCGACGGCGACGCCCAGAGCGGCCTGCTCCCGTTTTACCATCTGGCAGAGCTCCGCCAGGTGCTGTGGCAAAGGCTCGGGATTGTGCGCAAAGTGTCCATTGGGCGTTCCGTTGAGCAGCACGGCCTCACAACCCAGGGCTTCCAGCAAAGGAGGCAAAGCCAATGCCCCGGTGCTGTTAATACAATCCACCACTACTTTGTAGCCCTGTTGGCGCACCGCATCGGCATCGACATAGGGCAGGGCGAGTATTTTTTCGATATGGTATTCCAGATAGCCTTCCGCCTGCTGATAGGTTCCCAGTCGTTCTACTGCTGCATATTCGATGTTTCCATCCTCCAGATACCGGAGCAGGGCTTCACCATCGGCCTGGGAGATGAATTCACCTTTGTGGTTCAGGAATTTAAGGGCGTTCCAGTTCGCCGGGTTGTGGCTGGCCGTAATGATGATGCCGGCGCCAGCCTTCTCCTCCGGCACCGCCATTTCCACCGTTGGGGTGGTCGAGGGGCCCAGGTCTACTACATCGATGCCCAGGCCGATCAGGGTTGAGGTAACCAACTGGCTGACCAAAGGGCCGGAGATACGCCCATCCCGCCCGATCACCACTTTGGGGGCGGCCCCATTTTCGAGCAACCAATACCCGAAAGCAGCGGTGCATTCCACCACATCCTGGGGCGTCAGGTTGTCGCCTGCTTTTCCACCAATAGTACCTCTTATCCCGGAAATAGATTTAATAAGTGTCAAGATTCGATTTTTTTTTTGAGAGATAGTTTTGAGATCGACTCGCTCATGCACCACAAAAATAGAAAATTTGTTTGGGCTTACCGCTCCTGGCGGATGACAAGTGAATAAGCAGCGGTAAAGAACACCCGAAGCTTTTGCAAACCCCATTGCCTGGGGTATATTTGCGCTATGGTAAATTTCAAAATGGCGGTAGCCGGCAAAAAACGTTGGAAAAATTGAAGCTGAATCAAACAACTGCCGATAAAAACAAACAGATGGCCACTGCTAAATGGTTTGAAAACTGGTTCGACTCTCCTTACTATCACATCTTGTATAAGGACCGGGATGAATCCGAAGCGGAGGGGTTCATTGACCAACTGCTGGAAACCCTTTCTCCGGCGCCCGGCGCCCGCATTCTGGACCTGGCCTGCGGAAAAGGGCGCTACTCGCGGCACCTGGCCGGCCATGGTTTTGAAGTGACGGGTATAGACCTATCCATCCAGAGCATCACCGTTGCCCGTCAGTACGAGCAGGATAACCTGTCTTTTTTCACCCATGATATGCGCCAGCCCTTTCGGATCAACTATTTTGATTATATTTTCAACTTCTTCACCAGTTTCGGATATTTTGACAGGGAGCAAGACGATGTCAAAACCTTGCGCAATGTTGCTCTCGGGCTGCGGCCCGGAGGTACTTTTGTACTTGATTTTTTCAACTCCGTATACGTGATAAACCGCCTGACGGGAAGTGAGGAGAAGGTAATTGACGGCATTCTCTTTAAAATTCACAAAAAAGTAGAAGGCCAACACGTGGTCAAGACGATCGACTTTCGGGATCATGGAAAAACCCGGCATTTCGAGGAACGCGTGCGCTTGTTTCTACCCGAAAATTTTGAGCGGCTTTTCGGCGCAGCCGGCCTACGCATCTTAAAAACTTACGGCGATTACCAGCTTCGGCCTTTTCACCGGGAGGAAAGCCCGCGCCTGATCCTCGTCGCCCAACTTAAGCATTGATGCTACACGACCTGTTACACTTAGACCTTCAGCTTTTTCACCTGATCAATGGCGAATGGCATCATCCCTGGATCGATGCAGTTATGCCTTTCTGGCGGGATAAAAAAACATGGATTCCCTTTTACCTGCTGCTGTCGGGATTCCTCTTTTACAAATACCGGTGGAAGGGCGTCGTTCTGGTGGCTGCGGTAGGGCTGACGGTAGGCCTGGCCGACCTTATGAGCAGTAAGGTATTGAAAAAGAATGTGGAGCGCCTTCGCCCCTGCCAGAACACGGAAGTCCGGGCGGACTCCCGCCTGTTGGTGGGCTGTGGCCATAGCTATAGCTTCACTTCTTCCCACGCCGCCAACCACTTTGCCATGGCCACCTTTCTGGCCCTTACCCTGGGGCGGGCTTACCGGCGTATTCGATGGCCCCTGATGCTATGGGCGGGTAGCATCGCCTACGGGCAGGTCTATGTCGGGGTTCATTATCCACTGGATGTAGTCTTCGGCGCTCTGGTGGGCATTTTGATTGCGTATGTAATGGCAAAAGTTTACCTTCGCTGGGATGCGGTGCGTATTGATTGGGAAGAGAAAAGGAATGAAGGAAGGAGTGGTAGCCCGACTCATTCCATTCCATAAAAAAAACTGAATGGCCATTTGGGAATATTTACTCCTTTTTTTCTGGGTCCTGCTCGGCGGAGCCCTGGCTTTTCGGTTTCATAACGAAGCGCGCATCCCTCTTAAACTGGTCCTATCTTTTAGTGGCGCCTATTTATTGGGAATCACTGTATTGCACCTCCTGCCAGGGGCGTTCTCTGTGCCCAATGCCTCGGCCAGCCTTTGGATTCTCGCCGGTTTCCTCACCCAACTCTTGCTTGAGCAACTCACCCAAGGGGTAGAACACGGGCATATTCACATCCACGAACATAGCGGCTCGAGACTGGCCATTCAGGTCATGATCGGCCTTTCCCTTCACGCCTTTCTGGAGGGGATGCCGCTAAGCCAATACGACGATTTCTATGCCATACAACATGGGCACACTCACGGGCACCAGCACCTGCTCATCGGCATCGTGTTGCACAAACTGCCAGCCGCTTTTGCCTTGGTTTCGCTTCTGCTCCTGTCTCACTTTCGCAAAGGTACCGCCTGGGCCTGCCTGGCCTTTTTCGCTGCCATGTCTCCGCTGGGAGCGCTGGTAGCCGGCAGCTTCCAGCTAAGCCCCACGGCGATGGCCAACCTGTTGGGGTTTGTGATTGGCTCTTTCTTGCATATTTCCACCACAATCCTCTTTGAGGCTGATGACAACCGGCAACATCATGTTTCCTGGGCGAAAATGGGAGTGATCCTGTTGGGAATAAGCCTGGCATTACTGGCTGACCTGTTGTAAGCGAAAATTCGCTCACAAGTTGAGGCGCCGGATATTCTGCCATGTATTGAGAATCAGAATTTTACTGTAACGCCTTACTGTCTGCCATAAGTTAGAACGAATAATTTTATCCCAAGGCTAGGTTATTATCATTTAAAAATTGTTATTTTGGTCCACAGAACCGAATAAATTCACTGAACCAGACAGGCAAATAGCATGAAATTCGCATTTAAGGGATTGTTTCTTAATTTTATTCTTATCATCGCCTTAATGCCACAAGGCATCTCACAGGGTACCATCCGGGGGACCGTATTTGACAAGGGCAACGGAGACCGGCTCATTGGCGCCAGCGTGATCGTCAAGGGAACCGCCGATGGTACCGTGACCGATTTTGACGGGGTATTCGAGATTCGGACCAAGGAACAACTCCCTTTTACCCTGGTCGTTTCTTATGTTGGTTACGCAGCACTGGAGCTGGTTGTGAATTCGACGGATCAAAGTATCAAGGTGCAACTGGAAGAAGAATCCATCACCACGGAAGTGGTAGAAGTGCGAGGCCAGCGGGTATCCGAGAAACAGAAAGCCTCGCCTCTGACCGTAGAGTCCTTAGATGTGCTGGCAATCAAAGAGACAGCCGCCAGCAGTTTTTACGACGGCCTGGGCTCTTTGAAAGGAGTCGACCTGACCGCCGCCAGCCTTGGTTTCAAGATCATCAATACCCGGGGCTTTAACAGCACCAGCCCGGTCCGGTCCCTGCAAATCATTGACGGGGTAGATAACCAGGCGCCCGGGTTGAACTTCTCTCTGGGTAATTTTTTAGGCGCCCCCGAGCTGGATGTTTTGAAAGTAGACATCATTCAGGGCGCCAGCTCTTCCTTTTACGGGCCCAACGCTTTCAACGGCGTGATCAGTATGGAAACCAAAAACCCCTTCTTTACCGAAGGCCTCTCGGCACAAGTGAAAGTGGGAGAACGCAACCTGCTCAACCCGGAGATACGCTGGGCGGATAGCTTTAAAAACAAAGATGGGCTAAAATCAGTGGCCTATAAATTCACCCTCTCTTATCTCCAGGCGGACGATTGGGAGGCTGAGAACTTCCAGGCAGTAGATGGAACGCCGACGCCGACCGGTAACCCAGGTGGTTGGGACGCGGTCAACATCTATGGAGATGAATATATTCTTTTCGGAGACTTCACTCAAAATACGACCAATTCCTTTAACGATGCCGCAGGGTTAGGCACCGTACACCGGCCCGGCTATATGGAAGCAGACCTGGTAGATTACAATACCCGGAATTTCAAAGCATTGGGTTCTGTTTATATCCGCACCAACCCGAAGCTCGAATCGGAGTCGCCCGAGTTGATCCTGGCCATGAGCTACGGCGCCGGAACGACCGTTTATCAGGGAGACAACCGGTTTAGCCTGAGAAACATTACGTTTATGCAGCCGCGTATAGAATTCAGAAAACGCGATAACTTCTTCATCCGGGCCTACATGTCGAGGGAAGACGCCGGTGATAGTTACGACCCCTACTTCACCGCCCTAAGGCTGCAGGATCGCGCGCTGCCCGCCGGCAGTTATTTTAATCGCTACAAAAAATGGTGGGAAGATAATAACATAGCGGACACTATGGTCCTGATGGGGTATCCCCAGGAAAGCATCATCTTTGACCCGGAAACCGGCGAGGTGGTCATTGAGTTTGACGAACAAGGCGCCAATCAGTGGCTGTCCGACAACCGGGACTTCCTGAACGACGCCCACCAAAGAGCCAGAGATTTCGTTAATTCGCCGGACGAAGCCAACAACTTGCCGGGGCGCTTCGTGCCGGGAACGCCGCAGTTCCAGCAAGTATTCAACGATATTACCTCTACCCTGAACAACGAGGAAGGAGGCACTCGTTTCTACGACAAGTCCTCCCTTTACCACGTACACGGCGAAAAGCGGTTTAACCCGCAATTTGGAGAGATCATCCTCGGGGGTAACGCCCGCCTTTTTACGCCGGAATCCCGGGGCACTATTTTTTACGATACCGCCGGTATTAATATCACCAATTTTGAATATGGCCTATACACCGGAATCAATAAAATCTTTGCCGGTGGGCAGTTCCGCACCAACGCCACCCTGCGGATGGACAAGAACGAGAATTTCGATTACATCTTCACCCCGGCCGCGTCGGTGGTCTGGAAGCCAAAGCCCACGCATTACCTGCGGGTCAGTTTCTCCTCCGGCGTCCGCAATCCAACGCTTTCCGACCAGTACCTGTCGCTCAACGTCGGCCCGGCTATCCTTGCCGGCAACCTCAATGGCGCAGACAGCGTCATCACCCTGGGGTCTTTCCAGAATTACCTCAGCGGCTTCCTGCAACGGAGCCTGCTGGAATACTATGACATTGCCCCCATACAGCCGGAAAAAGTACGTACCGTGGAGGCGGGTTACCGCGCTACCCTATTCAACCGACTGTTTGTAGATGCAGGTTATTACTATAATGTTTACCGGGATTTCATTGGCTTCAACATTGCCATCCAGGCTGAATTTGATTCTCCATCTTCTTTTTTACCCAGTGATGTACAAGTATTCCGCTTTGCCTCCAACGCTCAGGACAAGGTAACGACCCAGGGCTTTTCGTTGGGCCTCAATTATTATTTCGCCAACTATTTTTCCTTCGCAGGAAATTACTCCTACAATGCCATTATTTCCGAGTCGGACGACCCCATTATTCCTGCGTTCAATACCCCTAAACACAAGTTCAACATCGGGGTTTCCGGAAGAAATATACAATCCGGCAAATTGAAGAACTGGGGGTTCAACGTCAACTACAAATGGATAGAAGGCTTCCTCTTCGAAGGGTCGCCTCAATTTACCGGCCTTATCCCTTCTTATGGATTGCTGGATGGCCAGATCAATTACAGTATTCCGAAGATCAAAACCACCATTAAGATAGGAGCAACCAACATCGCAGACAAGCAGATATTCCAAACCTACGGCGGCCCGCGCATCGGGCGCATGGCTTATATTTCTTTCTTATACGAACAATAGTTTTATGCAACTTAACTCTAAATGTCAACTATGAAGAAGCTTAACTTTCTACTTTTATTTTTAGCGCTGTCATTTGCCGCTTCCCTGCGGGCCCAAGGGCCCTACTTAGAGGCGCTGTATGACGTACAGGTAACTCAAAACCAGGTTTATGGTGAAAACGCCACCATTTTACCGGTGCTCTTTCAACAGACGACGGAAGCCGTCCCCCGCCCGTTGGTGATGGACATTTACGAACCGGTGGGGGACAACAACGAGGCCCGGCCGGTCATGCTGGTTTTTCACACCGGCAACTTCCTGCCTTTTCCGCAAAACAACGGAACGGGCGGCACCATCCGGGACTCCACCGTCGTGGAATTGTGTACTCGCCTTGCTCAGCGGGGTTATGTCGCCGCTTCCGTGGACTACCGCCTGGGATGGAACCCGGTCGACCCGTCTCAGGACATTCGCAAGTTCTTCCTGATCAACGCCGCCTATCGGGGCGTTCAGGATGCCCGTACCGCCGTGCGTTACATGCGTAAGCTCGCCGTTGACGAAGGGAACCCCTACGGCATCGACCCGGACAAGGTCGGCATGTGGGGCATTGGCACCGGTGGATACATCACCGCCGCCGTCGCCACGCTGGACGAGTACGCCGAAGTAGTCATTCCCAAATTCCTGATCAACCTGGGCGCCGGAACGGTTCCCATGGTCATTCAACCGGTGAATGGCGACATTTACGGCACCTCAGTAGGCATTGTCCCTCCAGGGTACCCCGTACTGCCGGCCGGGGATACGCTCTGCTACCCCAACCACGTCACTTATGCCGATGGTTCCCCCATTTCCTCTGACATCCGTATGGTCGTTAATAATGGCGGCGCGCTGGGAGACATCAGCTGGATCGATGAAAATACGATTCCCTGGGTTTCTTTCCAGGTACCGACTGACCCCTTTGCCCCTTATACGACCGGTACCCTGACGGTACCTGGCACCGGAGACCCTGCCGACCCTTCTGATGACTTTGCGGTGGTGGAAGTGTCCGGCTCCTTCGATGTGCAGGCACGTTTAAACGAACTGGGCATCAATGATCTTTTCAACAATATCCCCGCCTGGGCGCCGGAGGACTACAGCGAAGTAGCGGACAGCCGTAACAATGGCTACAACGGGCTATTCCCCTTTCCAACCGGCGTTATTGCCGACTCCGCGCCCTGGGACTTCTACGCAGCGGATAACGCCAATGTTCCACCCAACCCGCCACCTAACCCGGTGCGCGCCAGAATGTACTGGGATACCATCATGGCATACGCAGGGATACGGGCATGCATCGCAATGGACCTCCCCTGCAACTTCACGAGTGTCAAAACATTGAACGCATCCGAGCTCAACCTGAAGCTGGCGCCCAACCCCGCCACCGATCAGGTGGTGATCAGCGCCGATGCTGAACACAATATGCGCACCATCGAATTGTACGATGTGAGCGGCCGCCTGGTCAACAGCTTCTTCAGTATCAACAGCAATCAATTCACTTTGCCCAGAAATGGCGCCTCACCTGGCATCTATTTCCTGAGGTTGAGATTTGAAAAAGGAGTGGTTGTTCAAAAATTGATTTTTGAATAAGCTTACCTCTTTTTGAGTATCGATTGAGTGGTGGCGCCCTTTTTCCGGGCGCCACCACTTCGTTTATGCACAGAGCGCACGGTAGGCTTAATTATCCTGTTCCAGCCGGTTGATCTCCGCGATGACATTCTGCACTCTGGTCAGTTGAAACGGAAATTTCAGAATGTCCTTAAAAAGATACTTTTCCTGGAGCGCCGGATAAGGTTGCATCAGTTGCTTCATCAGTTCATCGTCTACTATCTGAGGTACTCCCGTCTCCATATCAATGACAACGCCCACTTTTGTATTGGAAAACTGGCCGACTTCAGCTTGCTCTTTAGATTCCCGATTCAGAGATATTTCGTCTATCATAAACAAATAGCGGCCTTGCTCTAAAACCCGGGTATAGTACTTACCCGCTCCCGTACCCGTATACTGGCCCGCCCAAATGAACAGCCCTCCTTCCTTCATTACAGCATAATAAAACTGCTCCGGCTCTTCCCCTCCCCGCTTCAGCTGATACCGGTAACTGATTCCTTTGCGCCTCAGGTTCCCTGAAATAGGGAAAAGCTCACCCTTCCACAGATTCAAAAAGTTGCTGGCCGCCATTATACCGGCCCTTCCGGTTTTTTGTTCCACCGTATTCTGAGGAGTATTGCTGACGCTTACAACTGTTTTTCGCCGGTCGTTATAAGCTTGTAAACACCGGAAGAAAGCCGCTTCGAGACGCGGTGCATGGCCGTTGGCCACATTCAGCTCTTCTCCTGATAACACAATGGTAACGGCCTCTTCCTCTTGGCCAACAGCCCCTGAAAAAGCCATTTCCAAACGAATAAACCCTCTTTCGGTATTGATACCCTGGCTTTCCCATAGATACAGCTCTTTCAACTTAGCCACAACCGGTTCTGCATTGATTTCCGGTTGAATCCAGCTGTTCATCTGCTCCAGCAGGCTGTCAAAAAAACCATTTTCCGGGATCAGCGGCCGTTTGAGGTCCTTCCTTGCGCCCCGGTTAACAATCCCCAGGTTGGCCCGGAAGTCCCGCCGGTCTTCAATAGAACGGATAAAAAAGTCTGTATTGATGGATGATCCTATCTGATGGACCGGGCCAATTACACGATAATTACTTTGGCCCTGCCCTGTTTGGCCAGCTAGAAAAAGGCATAAGAGTAGATTGAAAAATTTCATGACCTGGGATTATCAGGGTGATAGATTTATTGCTAGATTCTTTCAAAATAGAAAATAGGAGTGAAATACCCAACCGGGCCATTCTTATGGACTAAAAAAATCTTCAAAATGTCTTTAATCAGCCAGCTATGGCTATAGCTTCAAAAGGAATTGCATTGTATCCACACCGTCAGCATAATCCCATAATTCCGGTTGCTGGGCTTTCCCGAAAGGCAAAACGGCCTGTTTCAAAAAGCCTTCTCTGGCTAGGATGCATTGGATGTCCTCCTGCCGGCGCTCTACTTCCCGGCCCACCTGCTCTGGTTCGTCATAATATTCATAATGCAGGGAAGCTATCCGGGATTGCAGGCTGGGGTCTTCTCTCAACAGAATACAGCCGTTGGCCTTGAAATCTTCTTTGTTGAGGAGGTAGAAAGCGTAGTTGTAGTCGAAATTGTTCTTGTATTTATTGTGGAGTACGATCTCCCGGTATTCGTGCAGGGCCTCCAGCAGGGAATCGAAATCATAACCCCGGGGCACATAAATTTTAGATACATTGCGGCAGCCCAGGCCAAAATACTGGAAGATGTCCTTACCGAGTTCGTGGAGTTCTTCAGCGGATTCTTCTCCCACCAGGACGGCAACGGCGTTGCGGTTCCTTCGGATAATATTTGGATACTTGCCAAAGTAGGCCTCAAAGTAGCGGGCGGAATTGTTGCTGCCGGTGGCAATGACCGCATCGAAATCGCGCAAGTGTTCCGATAGGGTGAAATACGCCTCCGCCCTTTGATCGAAACGCCCCATCAGTTTAATCAGGTAGGGCAACAAATAAGGGTCTTTATCCGACAATTTGACGAGCGCCCGGTGTCCGGCAGTAAACACACACAGCAGGTCGTGAAAGCCAACCAGCGGAATGTTTCCCGCCATGACGATGCCTACCGTCAGCGGGGTCGTCTCTTCGGGCAACTCATAGCGTTGTAGCCAGGCCTGCAATTTTTCCGGATGTAACATTTTTTCCGCGATCGCCGCCACGGCCAGCTTTTGATTCTCGATGGTCAACCAGGGGTTGTGGTAGCTGCTGCGGTGCATCACAGCGTCCAGGTACTCGTCCGTCCCCCGAAGATGCTCGCCTAATTGGAGCAGTACGTTTATGCGTTCACTTAAAGTCATCGTTCCTGATTTGGATCTTCCGTTTTGTTTTCCATCACAAAGCAGCTTGTTCGCCGGTTTGGCAGCACCCGCCGGTCTGCCGGGTTCCCAATTCCCTTCTCTACCGGGCGGCTTATTCCCCCATCAGTTTCCTTATCCCTTCTACCCCCAACTCGCGCATTTTTTCAATATTGCGCGCCGGAATCTCTTCCGGATGCTCGTAGTTTTCCAATACCCGCTCGATGCTCTCCTCCCGAAGCAGGTGCAGCATTGGATAAGGAGACCGGTTGGTATAGTTCTCCGGCGCTTCCGGTTCGGTTCCGGCAAACTGATAATCGGGGTGGAAAGAGGCCAGTTGTACAATACCTTCCAGCCCGTTTTCCCGGATCAGCCATTCGGCTTCTTCAATGAAGTCGAGGTAATCGAAAAAATCCGGCAACGCATTGGATAGAATGAGTAAGGCCGTTTCTACTTCTGCCGGAGGCTGTCGGCTAAGGTACTGCGCCTCCTGAACCATTACTTTTGCCAATTGAACGATATCGGCCCCTTCGTACACAATATAGCGAATACGCCCCATCGAAAAGGGCTGCCGGGCAAAAGGGCAAAGGTTGAGCCCCACCACCACCTTTTCCAGCCAGCTTTTGGTTACTTCTATTTCTTTTTTCATCTGAATACGATTGATGTCTAAAAAACACATAAAGCCTGCGTTCAATCCAGTTCTCCGGTAGCCGACTTCCGCCCCGCTACATAACGCCGCCATCGGTCCAGCGCCTCCTGAAAATCAGAAGGCAGTTCCGATTCGAAGTACATTTCCTTGCCGGTCCGGGGGTGGATGAAACCCAGCGACCGGGCGTGCAATGCGTGCCGGGGCATAATGGAAAAAGTATTTTCCACAAACATCTTGTACTTGCTGAATATGGTGCCTTTGGCAATGCGGTCTCCGCCGTAGCGTTCATCGTTGAATAAAGGGTGCCCCAGCGATTCCATGTGTACCCGGATTTGATGGGTGCGGCCGGTCTCCAGCTTGCACTCGACAAGGCTCACATAGTAAAGGCGCTCCAGCACCTTATAATGGGTGACGGCCCACTTGCCCCCTTCTCCGTCTGGCAAGGTGGTGAACTTTAGCCGGAAGCGGGGGTGGCGGCCCACGTTGGCACGCACCGTCCCCTTTTCCTCTTCCGGTTCACCCCAAATCAACGCCTGGTAAGTCCGCTCTACCGTATGGTAATAAAACTGCTTGGCCAGATGGGTCATCGCGTAATCGGACTTCGCCACCACCAACAGCCCGGATGTATTCTTATCGATCCGGTGCACCAGCCCCAGGCGGTCCTGCTGGTTACCGTCCAGGACGGGCAGGCCCTCGTGTCCAAAATAAAAGGCCAGGGCATTGACCAGGGTGCCCCGATGATGCCCGATGCCGGGATGGACCACCATACCGGCGGGCTTGTGAACGATGAGCAGATCCTCATCTTCATAGCGTATATCCAGTGGAATATCCTGTGGGATAACCCCTGTGCCATCTCCGGGAGGCCGCGGTATTACAATGGAAATCTCATCACCGGGCCGGACCCGGTAGTTGGGCTTAATGTCCTTTCCTCCTACCTGGATGGACCCGGACTTAATGGCGTTCTGAATGCGGTTGCGGGAGGTACGCTCCAGCCGGTCCATCAAGAACTTGTCGATCCGGATCAGGCTCTGCTTCTTGTCGGCTTTGATGATCTGGTGCTCGAAGTATTCGTCAGTATAATTATCTTGCATGCTTTCACTACTTTCCTACTGGAAAATTTACAATCTACTCAAAATAAAGCAACAATGGAAAAACAGATTGGTTTCGGCTCTCTTTGTGTGCACGACCCCAAGGAGCAAATACACACCCAACCCCATCAGCTACCCATTTACGCCACTTCGTCTTTTAGCTTCGATTCGATCGAACAGGGCATGGACGTCTTCCTGGGGAAACAGCCCGGCCATATCTATAGCCGCTTCGGCAATCCGACCATCGACACCGTGGCCGAGAAGATTTCGCGCCTGGAATCGTTCGGCACAGGTTTTGAAGCCTCCGGGCTGCTCACCAGCTCCGGCATGGCCGCCATCGCCACCCTGCTGATGGGCTTGCTCAAGCCCGGAGACGCCATCCTCACCCAGGGCAACCTCTACGGAGGGACGACCGCCCTGTTTCGGGATGTGCTCCAACCCTTAAATATTCATTTTCAAACTGCCGATCTTAACCAGTTCGATGAGTTGGAAGCCTTGCTGAAAAAAAACGCCCGTATCCGACTGCTCTATTACGAAACGCCCGCCAACCCCACCCTGGACTGCTACGATATGGCGGCCCTGGCCGAATTGGCGCACAAATATAACTGTATTGTGGTGGCCGATAATACTTTTGCGACCCCTTACCTACAGCGCCCCCTGGAGTTCGGAGCCGATTTTGTCGTCCATTCCACCACCAAATACCTCAATGGCCACGGCAATTCCACCGCCGGCGCTATTGTCGGTAAAGACAAGGAGCAGATGCGGGAAGCGGTGCTGCCCAAACTCAAACTGCTGGGCGCTAACTGCAATTCCTGGGATGCCTGGCTGCTCAACAACGGCCTGAAGACCCTGGAGATACGCATGGAACGACACTGCCGGAACGCCCGGCAATTGGCTCAGTGGCTGGAGCAACACCCCAGGGTGGAAAAAGTGAATTACCCCGGCTTGCCGAACCACCCCAGCCATGAGATCGCCCAACGACAAATGAAGGATTTTGGCGGCATGCTCAGCTTTGAGCTGAAGGGAGGCCTGGAGGCCGGCAAGCAGTTTATGAACCGCCTGCAGTTCTGCACCCTCACGCCTACCCTGGGCGATGTGGACACGCTGGTGCTGCACCCGGCGTCCATGTCGCATATCAGTGTACCCCGGGAAGTAAGGCTGCAGTATGGCATCACCGACGGGCTGGTGCGCATCTCAACGGGCATAGAGCCTATCGAGGATATTATTGGGGATGTCGAGGGGGCGATTTAGAGGGGCTTGATCCGGGGATCGGGGTATCGGTGAGGGCGATCCGTCTCTGCCGGCAGCAGTCCGGCTATGACGGACGGAGGCCGGAAATCCTCCGGAAGGAATGAAGGAACGAGGGATTGAAGGAATGAATAAGAATGAAATATGTTTGAACCTGAAGGCCGGAATCAATTACATGTGTAAAATATTCAATCATTCGCTAATTCAGTCCTTCGTTCCTTTCCTGGAGTTTCCGGCCTCCGTAATTTGAATGCCTTAAGTGAAAAGGATGGCTCTAAAACATCTCCCGTAACTCAAAGGCCTGCCGCAGCCGCTTGTACAGCCGTTCCGCCTCCGGGAAGCTCAGCGTTTGCTGGCCGTCGGAGAAGGCCTTTTCGGGCTGCTCGTGCACTTCCAGGATAACCCCATCGGCGCCCGCCATGACAGAGGCGAGGGCCACCGGGCTCACATAGCGCCGCAGGCCGATGCCATGGGAGGGATCGGCAATCACAGGCAGGTGCGTTTTCTCTTTGAGCATGGCGATGGCGTTGATATCCATGGTGTTCCGGTAAGCGGTTTCGTAGGTTCGGATGCCTCGCTCGCAGAGCATAATCCGTTCGTTGCCGTTGGAGAAAATGTATTCGGCTGCCTGTAGCAATTCATCCATGGTACCGGAAATGCCCCTTTTTAAAAGAACGGGTTTATCCACTTCACCCAGCGCGTCTAACAAGTTGAAATTCTGTGAGTTGCGCGCGCCTACCTGAAAGATATCCACATAGTCTGCCATGGCTTCTATCTGTTCCACCATCATCACTTCGGTGATGATCTTGATGCCGGCCGCACTGGCTTTCTCGTGCCATAGTTGGAGCCCCTCTATGCCCAGCCCACGGAAGGAGTAAGGAGAACTCCGGGGTTTATACACGCCGCCCCGCATGATTCGGACCCCATTTGCGGCCAGGTGGTCGATGGTTGTGGTTATTTGCGCTTCCGATTCGATGGAACAGGGCCCCGCCATGAGGGCAAGGCGGCCGGCGCCCAACTCGATACCATCGTCAAGCCGGATAACCGTATCTTCTACCCGCCACTTTTTGGAAACCAGCTTATAGGCGTCGCTTACCCTATGGATATCCCGGATGCCGGGCAGAGCCCCAATGGCACGAATATCAAATTCATTCCTTCCCACACCGATGATGTAATCGGCGTATTGAGTGGAGACATGGGTAGTGTCATACTTGATCTCACGGAGCTTTTCCTTTAGCTTCTTTAGCTGAGCGCCGGTGATTTTTTTGTCGAGTTGGATGATCATGGATGAATATTAGTTTTTTAGCTGGTCTTATGATATTTCGTCTTTGAGGAGGTTGTGCAAAAAGGGATAGGACACTGATTCTTTAGGATAAATTAGGATTTTTCAGGATCGTAGGCCACTGAATAAATGACCTTAATAAATCTTAATAAATCAGTGTACTATCCTCCGAGGGGCTTTTTTCACAACCCCCGGCCAGAGGCAGCTACTCAGGCAGACACTCCAACCCCTCGGATGGAACGGACAAAGTCTTCCGTAGCCTTTTCCACCTCCTTCCCCTCCGCCAGAGCCCGGATAAAAGCGCTGCCAATGATAGCGCCGTTGGCGTAGCGGCAAGCAGTGACAAAGGTTTCATGATCTGAGATACCAAAGCCGATGAGCCTGGGATTCTTCAAGGGTAAGCGGTTGACCCGTTCAAAGTAGGCGAGTTGCTTATCGGTGATGCCGCCCTTAGCGCCGGTGATGGAAGAGTTGGCGACCATATAAATGAAGCCCCGGCTGAGTTCGTCCACCTTTTTGATTCGCTCCTCTGTTGTTTGGGGAGTGATGAGAAAACTAATGCCCAAGCCGGCCTTTTCCACCATTTCCTGGTAATACTGCTCGTACTCGTATAAGGGGAGGTCGGGCAGGATGAGGCCGTCGATGCCCACTGCCACACATTTATCCAAGAAGCGTTGCTCGCCGTACTGCATCACCTGGTTGAAATAGCCCATCAGGACCAAGGGAATGTCGGTTTTTTCCCGCACGGCCTGCACCTGATCAAAAAGCAACGGCAGGGTCATTCCGTTTTTAAGAGCCTTCTGCCCGCTTTGCTGAATGGTGGGGCCGTCCGCCAAGGGGTCGGAATATGGCATCCCGAGTTCGATCAGGTCGGCGCCGGCCTTTTCCAGCGCCTGGATGATCTTGCCGGTGTCTTCCACCGCGGGATATCCCGCGGTGAAGTAGATGTTTAGAATGTCTTTTTGTTTATGGGCAAAAAGCTTATCGAGCCTGTTCATTTCTTGACATCTTTTAAGGTGTGGGAATTGGCTACCATTCCAGGGTTGGACGAGTTCGCGGTTCGGTATTCGCTGTTCGCAACCGCGGCAGGCTGCTTGGGCTTACCTGCTTCTAACCGTGTCCAACGTTAGACGGATAGCCTGGGAATTAATTTTGTCTTTGATGCCCAATAAATTTGGCATACCTAAAACCGGTCAAAGTGCTGGATATAAGTATCCAGGTCTTTATCACCCCGCCCCGACAGGCAGACAACAATGACATCCTCCGGGCTATACTCCATCTTGTCGAGTGCGGCAAAGGCATGAGCGGTCTCCAAAGCGGGAATAATGCCCTCCTTACGGGAAAGGAAGAAGGCGGAAGCCAAGGCTTCATCGTCCGTAATGCTGATGGCCTCAGCCCTGCCGCTGGCGATCAGGTGGGCGTGCAAGGGGCCAATACCCGGATAATCCAGGCCGGCAGAAAGAGAATAGGGCTCGGTGATCTGCCCGTCTGGGGTTTGCATCAGAAGAGTCCGGCTTCCGTGAATGATGCCTTTAGTACCCAGTACGCTGGTGGCTGCCGATTCGCCGCTATGGATGCCGTGGCCGGCTGCTTCGACAGCGATCAGGCGCACTTCTTTTTCATTGAGGTAATGGTAATAGGCGCCTGCCGCATTGCTGCCGCCTCCCACACAGGCCACGATGGCATCGGGGTTCTCCCGGCCGGTTTGCTCCTCGAGCTGCCATTTCATCTCTTCGCTGATAACCGACTGGAAGCGGGCCACCATATCCGGATACGGATGCGGGCCTACAACCGATCCGATGATATAATGGGTGTCTACCGGGTTATTGATCCAATCCCGAATGGCCTCGTTGGTGGCGTCTTTAAGGGTTTGGCTACCACTGGTGGCCGGCCGTACCTCCGCGCCCAGCATGCGCATCCGGGAAACGTTGGGCGCCTGCCGTTTGATATCTACCGCGCCCATATAAACGATACACTGAATGCCCATCAGGGCACAGACCGTCGCGGTGGCCACTCCATGCTGGCCGGCGCCCGTTTCGGCAATGATCCGCGTTTTGCCAAGGCGCCGGGCCATCAGGATTTGGCCGATGGTATTGTTGATCTTGTGTGCCCCGGTGTGGTTCAGGTCCTCCCGCTTCAGGTAGATGGTGGCTTTATAGTGCCCGGAAAGGCGCTCCGCCAGATAGAGGGGGGAAGGGCGTCCGACGTAGTCTTTCAGGAGGTGGCGGAATTCCCGCTGAAAAGCCGGCTCTTCCATCACCTGAACGTATTGCTGTCGCAGTTCTTCAATATTGGGATGGAGCATCTCCGGGATATAAGCCCCGCCAAATTCACCGTAGTATCCTTTTTCATTGATGGCGATCATATCGTCTGATTTTTTATTCCAGTTCTTAAAGTAGTAACGAATTGAGCTACTTTTTCAAGGTCTTTCAGGCCAGGCTCCAGTTCAAAACGGCTGTTAATATCTACCCCGTACATCTGAGGATGGCGGAATGCCAGAACCGCATCGATCGTTTCCGGCCCAATGCCTCCACTCAGGATAAAAGGAGTGACACCATGGTATTTGCCGAGCAGTTTCCAGTCAAACTGCGTGCCGGTGCCTCCATACTCCTTTCCTTTGGTATCGAACAGGAAATAGGCGCAATAGGAGGTGTAAGGCGAAACCTGCCCGAAATCAAACCCTTCATCTATGTGAAATGCTTTGATCAGTTTGGCCTTGCGCATGGAGGTGCTTTCCCATAGGTTGCGCAACAGCTGGCAATATTCAGGGCTTTCGCTACCGTGCAATTGCACAAAGTCGAGCTCGAAGTCATGCACGTGGTTGAGTACGGCCTCTACTTCCGCATTGACGAATACCCCGACGCGCTTTTTGCCCTCCAGCACAGCGCCCTCCCGTGCCAGCCACTGAGCCAGTTTATTCCCGGCATAGCGGGGCGATTTTTCATAAAAAATGAAGCCCAGCATGTCCACCGGCAATTCCGCCAGGGCCTTGATGTTCTCGGGCTCCCGTAAGCCGCATACTTTTATTTTCATGTTGTATAACCGTTTTTCTGGCCTGTAAAGGCCTAAGAGCGTGTTGGGGATTTACTTTTGATGTCGAAAATGAGCAGATTTTGGTTCTCAGGAAGCCATTTTTGAGCCGCATAGCATCGCTACGTGGCGAAAAAATGGCGAAATGAGGTTCAAAAGATGCACATTTGCAGGCCAAAGGGTAAATCCCCAACACGCTCTAAGTACTCTAAGCAATCGCATTGTGCAACAAATCTTCAATATGCCGCACCTGCCGGATGAACTCCCGGCAGGCCTTGCCCGGATCCGCTTCGCGCATAAAATGCTCTCCGATGAGAAACCCCTGGTAACCGGAGTGCCGGAGCTCAACAATAGCCTGCGGGTCATTCAGGCCACTTTCCGACACCCTTACCGCTTCGGCGGGCAGGGCGGCGATCAGGTCAAGCGAAGCGGCAATACTGACTTCGAAATTTTCCAGGTTGCGGTTATTAACGCCTATGGCGTCTATATCTGTCGTGTACTTGTCCAACTGCTCCCTGCTGTGAATTTCCATCAGTACTTCCATCCCCAGTGCCTTGGCCGTTTTCGCCAACCGGGCCAATTGGTGTTTGTCCAGGCACTCCGCTATGAGTAAAATAGCGTCGGCGCCGATCGACTTGGCTTCTATCAATTGATATTCGTCGACGATAAACTCCTTGCGCAGGATGGGGCAAAAATTGAACTTGCGGGCTTCCGTCAGGTCTTCATTCCTACCCCCGAAAAAATGGCTGTCAGTCAGTACAGACAAAGCCGAAGCGCCTGCCTGCATATAACCGATGGAAACCCGCTCCACCGATGCGTATGGGTTGATATCTCCCTTGGAAGGAGAACGGCGCTTAAACTCGGCGATGATGCCAGATTTGTCTTCTCTTAACAGATACTTTTTCAGAGAAACCACCGGCGTGTCAAAATAAATGCTTTGCTCCAGCAGCTTGGCCGGGTAAAGTGATTGGCGTTCGGCGACCTCTTTCTTTTTAAAGGCAATGATTTCTTCCAGGATATTCATAAGTGCATCAATTTATCAGGTTTTGGAGTACTTGTAGCGCCCGTTTGCTAAGCAAGCTTTCCCGCGCCTCCGCTATACAGTCCTCCATGGATTGTTCGGGTTTCAGGCAATGTATGGCCAGGCCGGCATTAGCGGTCACCACATCAAACTGTGCCGGGCTGCCTTCGTTATTCAGTACATTCCGAAAAATGGCGGCGGCTTCTTCCTCTGTTTCTCCCCCGTAAAGGTCGTCCTGTTTCAGTTGGGTTTTTCCCAGGTCTTCGGGAGTCAGGATGACGTCTCGTTCGTTGGTGCGCAATTTGAAGGGCCCGGTGAGTGAAACTTCATCGTACCCATCCAGCGAATAGACGATTGCGAACCGCCTGCCCGTCTCCTGCATGATGTACTGGTACATTCTGGCCAGCTCCTGGCTAAAGGTGCCGAAAAGCTGGTGGCTGGGTTGAGCCGGGTTCACCAAAGGCCCCAACATATTGAAAAAAGTCTTGACACCCAATTGTTTACGTACAGGAACCACTTCCTTCAGCGCCGGATGGAATAACGGCGCGTGTAAAAAACAAATATTGGAACGGCCTAGTTGCCGCTTCAGCTGCTCTTCATCGCTGCTGAACTCATATCCCATGGCCATCAGCACATTGGAGGAGCCCACTGCGGAAGAGACTCCATAGCTGCCGTGTTTCACTACTTTGTAGCCGGCGCCGGCTACTACTACCGCCGAGAGGGTGGATACGTTGAAGGTGTTCTTCCCATCACCGCCGGTTCCGACGATATCGATGGCTTCCATACCGTTGAGGTTGACCGGCACGCAGAGTTCCAGTAAGGCATCCCGAAAGCCCTGCAATTCCTGGATCGAAACCAGCCGCATTTGGTAGACCGTTATGAAGCTGGCGACTTGAATGGGGTTGTGCTTTCCGTGAGAAATCTGGAGCAATGCTTCCCGGGCTTCTTCCCGGCTGAGCTGCTCGTGTTCGTATAAACGAGACAGGATTTGTTTCATGGCCTGATTGTTTTGTGGTTTGAAATTCAAGGTTCCAGGTTCAATGATCTTGGCCAACCGACCCCGGAACAATCAAACCTTGCCCCTCCGGCATACAATAAGCAAAAAAATTCTCCAACATCTGCCTGCCCGCTTCGGTCATAATGGACTCGGGGTGAAATTGAACCCCACGTACATTGTACTCCCGGTGGCGCATCGCCATGATGGCGCCTTTATCGTCTACGGCCGTTACCAGCAGGCTTGCCGGTAACCGGTCGGCCTTAACTGCCCAGGAGTGGTATCGGCCGGCCTGAAACTGGCTGGCGATATTCCGAAAAAGGGGTTCCCCGTGATCGGTAACGGATACCGGGGTTTCAACACCGTGGTACACCTCAGCCAGGTTTTCCAGTTCGGCGCCAAAAGCTTCACCGATCGCCTGATGCCCCAGGCAAACGCCGAGGATCGCCTTTTCCGGGGCATAGCGCCGGATCAGTTCCGGCATGATGCCCGCCTCCGAGGGCAAGCCCGGCCCGGGAGAGAGGATAATGGCGTCGTATTCCGCTACTGCATCCAGGGTAATCGCATCGTTGCGCCGAACGTCCACCTTGCTGCCCAGTATCTCCTGAATGTATTGCACCAGATTGAAGGTAAAAGAATCGTAATTATCAAGGACTAGAATCTTCATGTTATTGATTAAGTGAGTGAGTGAAGGGATAAATACCGGCAGGATACCCCTGCTTTAATTCACTGTTTCCATCTGCCAATCCGAATTTTACGTTGACTCCTTCGAAAACCTATCATATCAATGTAATTTTTCGGCTTCCACCAGAGCTTTCTTCAGGGCGCCCAGTTTATTATTGACTTCCTGCAGCTCTTTGGCTTCCACACTGGCCGCAACGATGCCCGCACCGGCCTGATAGTAGAGCGTATTATCCTGGCTGAGGAAGGAACGGATGACAATGGCTTTGTTCATTTCGCCATCGAAGTTGATGTAGCCCAGAGCGCCCCCGTAGAAGCTGCGGTTCTGGTTTTCATATTGGTTAATCAGTTCGATGGCCTTGTACTTCGGCGCTCCGGAAAGGGTACCTGCCGGGAAGGTATCGCCAAATACCTGCATCGGGTTGGTGGAAGGCTCCAGTTCTCCCACCACTTTCGACACCAGATGGATCACATGGCTAAAAAATTGAATGTCTTTTAGTTTTTTTACTTGTACGTTAACGGCATGCCGCCCCAGGTCATTGCGGGCCAGGTCTACCAACATGATGTGTTCGGCATTTTCCTTGGGGTCTTCCGACAATTCCAGGGCTTTCTGAGCATCCTCGATATCATCGCCGGTGCGGCGGTAGGTGCCGGCAATCGGGTTGACCGTAGCCACGCCATCGCGAACAGCCATCTGGGTTTCCGGTGAGGACCCAAAGATGCGGTAACTGCCATAATCAGCATAAAACAGATACGGAGAAGGGTTGATCGAGCGCAATGCCCGGTAAACCGTAAAATCATCCCCGGTAAAACCCTGCGAGAATTGCCGGCTAAACACGATCTGAAAGACATCTCCCAACTGGCAATGGCGTTTGCCGATGGTGACCAGCTCCATAAATTGCGCATCGGTCAGGTTACTGGCTTCCGAACCGCGCATGCGAAACTCGTGGGTAGAAAATTTCTGACTGCGGATCAGCCGCTCTACTTCATCCATCCGGGACGTTTGTCCTTCGGGCAGGTTCTCCAGTACCAATAGCTCATCCCGGAAATGGTTGATCGCCAAAACAAAGCGATACAGGTTGTAACGGATGTCCGGCAGGTTGAACTTGCGCTTCTCCGGCGCGAATTCCAGTGTATCAAAATACTGGACGCCATCGAAGCCGGTATAGCCGATCAACCCGTTAAACCCCTTATAAGGCGTATCATATTGTACATCGAACCGTTGAAGAAAGGCCTGCATTGCATTGGGAACGGTATGGATATCCGCTACCGGCAATAACTGGCTTGGCTCCCCGGGGAAGGCCTCCCGAATCCGCCCCTTTTCTACCTGAAAGCTGCCAAGGACTTCGAAACCGAGAAAAGAATAGCAGTCCTCTTTACTCCGAAAGTCATTATTCTCCAGCAAAACAGGTTCCGAAAAATGGTCCCTGGCTTTGAGAAAAAGCGTAACTGGAGTCACCGTGTCGGCCAGAAAACGGCGGACTTGCGTATGGATTCTGATCTTTTTTTCCGTTTTAACTTCCATGATGTTGGGTGTGGATAAAAAATTAAAGCGGCTTGCCGAGTGATCGACAAGCCGCTTTTTTATTGATTTTGTTCAGATCAAACAAAGCTGTGTCACCTCACCCGAGCGCTCGAATGACTGTGCCACCACCACCAGTTGTTTAAATTCTGAACGTATAACATAGCTTTTGTTCTAATCTGCTTTGCGCCAAAGATAAAGGGATTACTTTCAAAAAAGCAAACCCTTTATGGAAAAAAGCTGATTTTTATTCGAAATCGTTAGCTGTGATTTAAAAAGCCTTAGCGTATGTTGGGAGGCCAATTTTTGAGCTGCGAAGGCCCATTTTTTAATGACACTTATCGCTTTCAAACCCGGCCTCCAAACATACGCTTACTTGTCAAAGAAGGCCACTTTTTTTGTAACGATACCGTCCGGCATTTGAATTTTCAAAAAATAAACGCCCGGCACAAACCGGCTAACAGCCATTTCATTCCGGCCCTGCTGCAACTCGCCGGCCCACACCAACTGCCCATTTATGCCAAATAATTGAGCGGTGGCGGCAACCGGAAGATTCACCCAAAGAAAATCTTGAGCGGGATTGGGAAAAAGGCTCACCTGACTCTCCAGTTGGCTGGCCACCGGGCTCAGCGCTCCCGCCTGCCAGAGGATTTCACCCCTGGCATCAAAAGCATCGCCATCGGCCTGCAGGTACTGGATATTGCGCACCGCTATTGCCCCGCAGTTATTCGCGGCGCAATTCAGGCGCAGCGCCCCTACCCTGCCGAAACCTGCCTGAGGGTTGTGATCCGTCCGCACCAGAGACACCACGGCTTTGCCAATCTCCGGGAACACTTTAGTCAGCACCGACATATCCTCTCCCTCTGTCCCCAGCCAGCTTTCAGCGGCTGAAAATTGGACACCTGCAACTGCCGCCGGGTCAAAATACACCTCAAATGCCAGGCCGTAAGCATCGGGTAAAGTTTCATCTCCCAACTGCAGGCTCAGCTCTGTAAAATCCGGTGTATGGCTTTCCGCTTCCAGAGCAGCGGGGATCAACCGGTCCGGATAATCGAAAATTTCCGGGCTCAGAGGGTGAGTCAGGCCCCAGTTAGTGTAAATCGCATAGGTGTCGCCGGAGTTGATCTCCCCATCTCCATTGCAGTCAGCATATTTGCGGTTAAAACTATAAATGAAATAAAGGCTGCCATTCCAGTCGAACATGGGCTGCGCCAGCCAGGCGTTGCTGGCGTTGGGCCGTATCGGGCCGGTGAGGCCGTATCCCAAACCAATAGACCAGTGGTCCACCTGGTTGACTTTTCCATCGTTATTGACATCACCCGGCCAGACGGCATGTACATCATCCAATACCGTAACGATCAGGATAGTCGTATCGCAAAAGCCAAAATCGTCGCAAAGGGCCAGGCAAGCGGTATCAATGCCCGGGGACAGCCCGAGGTATTCCAGGCAGGCGCCGCTGTCGGACAACCCCCACTCCGTGCCGGCATCCGGATCAGGGCAGGCATCGGTAAAGCTGGCCACCGACTGGAAGAAAGAGGTGTCCAGACAGAGGGTTTCCGTCTGCCCTACTGAAATGGAGTCCGTCAGTACGGTAGTTTGTGTTTTCACATTCAACTGTAGAAAAACCAGGCTGTCACACCCTTGCTGATCCTGGAATACCAGTTCGTAATTTCCATTCGCGGCAAAAGGCTGCCCGCCCAGATAAAAAACCTCGCCTTCGTTGATGGTAGCCTCCAGGGTAGAACTTTGCTGCGGAAAAACAGACAGGTTGACGTACACCACTGAGTCGCAGCCATCCTGTGCGCCGGCAGTGATTACCTCCAGCCCGGCTCTGTTATCCTGATCATAAAGCGTTCCGTTTACTATAATACCCTGCCCGGAGCAGATGCCTTGGTCCAGGTTATAAGAAACCTTTGGTGTGATCTGGATGTAAACGGTAGAATCGCAACCCGAGGCGCTTTCCCCTGCCAGTACTTCTGTACCGGTAGGGTTGTAAAAGTCGTAAAGTGTTCCATTAATAACTACACCTTCGTCATTGGAGCACAATTCCAGGTTCAGCGCAGTTTCCGGGCTATTGACTTCAACAGTAAAGGACACCTGGCAGGAATAGAGGTAGCCGCCGTAATCCAGCGTATACGATGTTGTTTCTTGCGGCTGCACCTGAATCGAGGCGCCCTCCTGGCCAGTATTCCAAACCAAAGGGTAACTGGCAAGTGCGGCAGAATCGCCTATGACATTCAGCGTTACCGCCCCGGAGGAGCAAAGGGCGCTTGCCGGGCCTTCAATCCGCAGCGGATCCACCAGGCGGACGATATAGGCCTTCTCCGCACAAGTCCCGCCCTGGATAAGGATTTCGATGGTTTCAGCGCTCTCGGCCAGGCCGTCATCTATGGCATCCAGTTCCAGCAGCCAAATGTCTACCGGCTCTTCGACCTGCCCGCTGCCGGACAGGCCGGCCAGGGTATAGTCTGAACCTGCTTCCGCCGTACCGGTGATGGTGTAGGTAAGCGGGAAATCCGTATCCGGGAAATTGTCGAGCGCCACCTCCAGCAGGCCCGGCGAACAGGATTCCACCACCGTCACTTCCTCTCTGCTGTCATGCCCTCCACCTGCGAAGGAGCAAAAGCTTTGGGCCTCAAAGAAAAGCCCCGAATCCCAAAGGGGGTCCCCAATGTCGGCCAGTACCAGAGACATGGTGTATTCCTGGCAGGGCGTCACGGCAGCTTTGGCGACAAATACGTCGGTGTAGCCGTTGTAGACCGGCACGTCAAAAAGGTTATTGTTGAATAATTCGGCATTGTCCAGGCTGCCGTTATCGCCCTGGCAATAGTCCAGGTTGGACAGGGGGTGGTTGCCCGGATTACCGTTGTTGACGCTATTGATGGATACCGGCAGATCCGTCCCCGGCACTTTGGCGATGTTGATGACAGAACTGTTGCCGTCCTGATCAGGCCCGGTGAGAAAGAAGCCAAAAACATCGTTGAATTTGCTGCACACAAACTCGGGATATTCCTCCGAGGCGAACACATACCGGAACATAATGGAATCTTCGGTTGGAATGAACCGGATGGTAAAAACCGCCACATCGAAGATTTCGTCGTTGGCTAATGGGAGCAGTTCCGGATGGGAGGCCTGGCTGCCGTTGGGAACACTCGCTTCCCACCAGGCGGGCAGATCCGCCCCAATCCCTCCGGAGGCGGTAGCTGCCACACCGGTAGTCATCAGAAAGCCTGCTCCCAGGCCAACGGCATTCTGGCCTCCGGAGAAACGGCCGACGGCCGACGGCACTCCATTGAACTCAATATCCAGCACCTGAATGCCTTCTCCCAGGCAAACTTCCTCTATGAGTTCAACCGGGCCGAACGCAGGCGTATCGGCGCCGGTTACAGCAAATTGGGCGGCGAGCTGTACCGTGGTCAAAAGCATGGCCAGCAGCCAAAGTATCCTTGTGGTCATAGTATATCTGGTTTTAAACAATTATAAACTCATCGGGGAGATAAGGACGAGTTGCTATGGAGGGCATTTTTGTGAGAGGGTATCTGTCGGGCCATAAGCCCTGCATCAGGACAGCAATATTCCCATAGAGGCGTGCATCAATGCAACAACTTCCAGACAAGCTCTTTCATCAGCTCACCTTCGGGCTTGCCGGTGCTGTTGTAACCGACGCCTTTAGACATCAGGTCGTAATCTTTCAAAAGGGTTATGGCCTTTTCGGCCTGGGCGGGGGGGAAATTTCGGGCTGTCGCCCGGTATTCTTTCAGAAAGTAATTGGATCGCAGCTGCAAGGTACTCAATAATTCTTTTTCCGGCAAATTTTTAGCCGCATGGTACTGATAGACCTTACTGAAATAACTATACAAGGCGCCGATCAGGACGGGCATAGGGTTTTTTCGGGGGTTGGCGGCAAAGTAGTTGATAATGCGGTTGGCCTTCAGCACGTCCCGCTGTCCCAGCGCCCGCTGCAGTTCGAAAATATTATAGTCTTTGCTGATCCCGATATTCGCCTCGATGTGCTGATCGTTCACCTCAGTACCTGGCGGCAGGTTGATGGCCAGTTTGTCCAGTTCATTGGCTACCTTGGACAGATCGGCGCCCAGGTACTCGGCAATCAGTTCAGCGGCTTTGGGAGTGATCCTGAGCTTCCTGCTCTTAAGATAAATACTGATCCAGCCCGGCACCTGATTGTCGTACAAGGGTTTAGACTCAAAGACCACGGCGTGTTTCTTCAGCGCTTTCCCGAATTTGGAGTTGAAATTATAGCGTTTGTGCTTATAACAGATCACAAAGAGGGTACTCTCCATCGGCTTTTCAATATAGCTGAGCAATTCAGGTAAGGTTCGCATATCCTGAGCTTCCTTGAGAAGAACCACCTGATAAGGCGACATCATAGGGTAACGGCGAGCCGTATCCAGTATCGCCAGATGATCAACATCCTTTCCATAGAGGATCGTCTGGTTGAAAGCCTGCTCGGACTCGCTCAGCACATTTTTCTCGATGTAATGGGAAATCTCGTCAATAAAGTAGGATTCCTCGCCGTGCAGGAAGTAGATGGGGCGGTATTGCTTACTCTTTAGTTCTTTGAGTATCTGATCGTATTCCAAGGCGCAGGTTTTTATTTTTTAAAGTAGCTCTTTAGATAGGCTGTGCCCTTTTTGCCACTAAAACACAAAGAACACAAAATCCCACAAATTTCGGTTTTGTAAAACTAAAAATTTTGGACAACTAAGTAGTCGGACATATTTATGTTTCCATCAGATTGAGATGGATTTTCGGCTTAGCCGACCTGCCCGCCGTACTTAGTACTAAGGCAGGCGGGGGCGAAAAGGCGCTCAAGATGATACGTAATTTAGAGGACGGGCCTCATCGGCGCCTTAAGTTGTCACCTCTTTCCCTCCACAAATTCCAGAAAATGCTGTAGAACGAGCTCCGGCGCCTCCGTCTGCGGATAATGCCCGATGCCCTCCAGCAAAACGACATCCGGATCGGGGATCAACTGCAGGTAGTGTTCCGCCAGGTGGCGCCCGGAGATAGGGTCGGCTGCCCCGTCGATCAACCGGATGGGGATAGTGGCCTGCTGCAGGGCGCCCACCCAGCGTTCCCGAAAAGTGCGGCGCTCGGCCATGTAGCGAATCAAAAGATGCATGACTTTTTTGCCCTGGTTGTGAGTGATCAGCGACCAGAATTCGTCTACCTCCACCTCCTCAGGCGGCGTATACGGCCCAAAGATGGCGTTAAAATTGCGTGCGAGAGTCCGTTTGGATAAAAAGGGTGACAATAACCATCCAATGGGCGAAGCCATCAGGTGCTGCACCAGCCGGGGGGAGTGGGCTTCCGGAAACAGGCCGCCGTTGAGCAGGCACAGGGATTGGATCGAAAGCCCGGCTCCAAAGCTACCTTCTTTTCCATTGTGGCGGGCAAGGAGTTCCTGCGCTACGGTATCCCCGAAATCATGGGCTAAGATGTGGAAACCCTGGATGCCCAGGCAACCCATCAGTTCCTCCACCACGTCCGCCTGCCGGGCGATGGTATAATCGTACCTTCGAGGCTTGTCGGAAAAACCGAAACCCAGAAAATCCGGAGCAATAACATGAAAGCGCTCCACCAAAAACGGCCACAATTTATGCCAATCCCAGGAAGCGGTAGGGAAGCCGTGCAGGAGCAGCAAGGCCTCTCCCCTGCCCTCCTCGTGGTAGAAGATGCGGTGGCTGTTCCAGTTAAAGGATTTGCCGGAGCGATGCCAGCGTTCTAAACGGTTCATGAGGGGAAGATAGGGAATAATTGTGTTGTAGTGTATCAGGGAGCAGGGTATCAGGAGGGTACCTACGCTCGTGCGGGTTAAATGCAAGAATAAGAACTCTCCATTTGGGCGTGTTCGGAATTCGCTGTTCGCCGTTCGCAAGTTCCGGGAAATCAAGGGGCGTTTTTCAGAAGACACAGAAATTTGAACTATCCCCTCCATTTTCTTCAAAATGGAAGATAAGTCCAGTTTTTCGCAAGATATGTGCAGGAGGTTTGGATGGGTTGCCCTTACTTTTGCACCAATAACTATGAAACTTCACTAAATGCGGTAAAATGAAATCGAGCACTAAAACCCTGGTAGGAATATTCCTCTTCCTTCTGCTCTATTCCCAATCATTGCAAGCCCAATCACAAATTGCCGGCACCGTTCAGACAGAAAGCGGGCAGCCGCTTCCCTTTGTGAATGTACTCCTCCTCTCGGCTGCCGACAGCTCGCTGATAAAGGGAGAAGTCTCCGGCGAGAATGGCGAATACGTGTTAAAAAATATTGCCGCCGGCAACTATCTGGTGATGGCCAGTATGGTTGGTTTCCTTGAATATTATTCCAGCCCACTTCAAATGAAGGGTGAGACGGGCAAAATGAATTTGGACGCCATCATCTTACAAGAAGACGTAAAGGAATTGAAAGCCGTTGAGGTGGTGGCGAAGAAGCCCCTTTTCGAGCAAAAGATCGACCGTTTGGTTATCAACGTTGAAAACAGCATCACCTCTGCCGGCAGCTCGGCGCTGGAAGTGCTGGAGCGCTCGCCCGGCGTCGTCGTCAACCGTCAGAACAACAGCCTTTCCATCGCCGGCAAAGATGGCGTGGTAGTGATGATCAACGGGAAGATCAACCGCATGCCTCTGGAAGCGGTGGTGCAAATGTTGGCGGGAATGCCTTCCAGCAATATTGAGAGCATTGAACTGATCACTACGCCGCCCGCCGATTTCGATGCCGAGGGCAATGCCGGCTTCATCAACATCGTACTGAAGCAATCGAACGACAACGGGCTAAACGGGGCGTACACTTTCTCCGGCGGCTATGGCAAGGGTACAACGGCCTCTTCCGGCATTAATTTCAACTATCGCCAGAAAAACATCAACCTCTATGGCGATTACTCCTTCAGCCGGGAGGCGCAGGAACAGGTCTTCACTTTTGGAAGGCAGGTCATGCTGAACGGGGAAACCATCGGGACGGATACCCGCAGTGTACGCGACCCCATCCAGCGCAACCACAACGCCAGGTTGGGATTGGACTGGAACCTGAGCCCCAAAACCGTCCTGGGCGTGCTCCTCTCCGGTTATGATAACCGCTGGAGCATGGATGCTATGAACCACTCCACCATTTCTCGGAATGGCTTGCCGGATACCCTACTTACCATAGCCAACGACGAGGTCAACCATTGGAAACACCTGGGCGGCAACCTCAACCTCCAGCATACCATCCGGGAGGGGGAAACCCTCACCTTCGACGCTGATTACCTCAGCTACGATAACGTAAACCCCACCAACTATTTCATTAATTATTCAGACGGGGCAGGGGCCTTACTTTTCCAAGAGCAGACTTTCAGTGGCAAGGCCACGCCCATCGAAGTGGGGGTGGGCAAATTGGATTATACCAAAACATTTTCTGAAAAACTGAAGATGGAGGCCGGCATAAAAGGTACCGTCTCTCACTTCGACAACGATGTGACGGTCTCCAGGATCGAAAACGGCGCCTCAGTGAACGACCCCAATCTGACCGCCAAATACCAGCTCGAAGAAAGCATTGCCGCCGCCTACTCGGCTTTTAGCCTGAAACTGGACGACAAATCGGACCTGAAACTCGGCCTGCGCTACGAATATACCAATTCTAACCTCGGCACAGTGGAGCAGGCCAATATTGTGGACCGGCAGTACGGCAATTTCTTCCCCAGCGCTTTCCTGTCCAGAACATTTAATGACCAGAATTCGGCAAATATTTCCTACAGCCGCCGCATTACCCGTCCCACCTTCAACGATATGGCGCCTTTCGTAATTTTTGTGGACCCCTACACCTTTTTTTCCGGAAACGCAGCTCTACAACCTTCCATCTCCAATAATGTAAAGGTGGATTACCGTTTCAAAACGGCCCTGTTTTCTATACAGTACACGGTGGAGGATAGCGCCATCGCCCGGTTCCAGACCCGGGTTATTGAAGGCACCAACCAGCAGCTTATTGCAGCGGAAAACATGAAGAACCGCAGAACGGCTTCCTTTACCACCGCATTCCCCATACAGGTGGCGGAATGGTGGAGGATGCAGAACAACCTCATCGGCTCCTGGCAGGAGGTGAATGCTTATTTCGACGGCCAGCCGGTGCAGTTGCGTACGAAAAACCTCCGGGTAGTCTGGATCAATATGTTTACCCTGCCTAAGGATTTCAGTGCCGAGCTGGTAGGCTTTTACCAAACCAAGGGGCTTTTCGGCGCCGCCGAATTCCTGCCGATCGGCGCACTAAACATCGGGATTCAGAAAAAACTTGGCGGCGCCGCAGGTACGCTCCGCTTCGGCATAGACGATGTATTGAACTCGATCAAGTGGCGCGGAGAAAGCAATTTCCCCGAGTATAACCTCGTCTCCAGTTTTGAAGCCGACTTCAGCCAACGCACTTTCAAACTGACGTATTCCCGGAATTTCGGCAATGACAAACTGAAACGCCAGCGCCAACGGGGCACCGGCTCGGAGGAGGAACGGGAAAGGGTGAATTGAGGAAAGAGCAGGTTGGAGCGGGGTTCGGGATTCGCCTGGCAGCCGAAAAGCGAACTGCGAAACCCGAACCCCACCCCTTCGCTACCCCCACCCTTCCACCAGCTCCGCCACCGCCCTGACCCACCGCGGGTTGTCGTTGAGGCTGGGCACCAGGCTGACCTCTTCGCCGCCCATCTCTTCGAATTCCTCCTGGTATTCCGTACCGATCTCTACGATGGTCTCCAGGCAGTCGGCAACGAAAGCAGGGCTAAAAACCAGCAGGCGCTTGGCGCCTTTTTCAGCCTGTTCCTCGATCGTCTTGATAGTGTAGGGCTGCGCCCAGGCCTCTGGCCCAAGGCGGCTCTGGAAAGAGGTGGTATACTGTTCAGGGCGAAGCCCGAGCTCCTTTGCAATGGCACGGGTAGTAGCGTGGCACTGGGCGGAGTAACAAAATTGGTTGGCCAGGCACAGGGACTGACAGCAGTTCTCCTTTATCTGGCAGTGGCTGCCGGTGGGGTCTCCCTTGCGGAGTTGCCGCTGGGGCAGGCCGTGGTAGCTGAACAGGATATGGTCGAAAGAGTCGAGGTCAAACTGGCGGGCGTTATCCGCAAAGATTTCGATCATAGGTGGGTAGTCGAAGTAGGAATTGACCATCTTCACATTCGGAATGGTTTCCTGCTTGGCCAGTATCCGCATCACCTCTTCATGGATTGAGCCGGTGGTGGCGGATGCATACTGAGGAAACATCGGAAAAACGATGATCTCCGACACCTGCATGCGCAACAGGTTCCTTATAGCGGACTCAATGGAAGGAGATTGATAGCGCATCGCCAGCTCTACGATGTATTCCTCTCCCAGGTGTTCCTGTACACCCTGCGCCACACGCTCGCCGTACACCTTCAGCGGGGAGCCCTCTTCGGTCCATAACATCTTATATAATTTCGAAGAGCTGCCGGAACGAAAAGGCGCTATAATGCCCCGTACCAGCAGGTTGCGCGCCAGCCAGGGGTAGTCGATCACACGGGGGTCGAGCAGAAATTCCTTGAGGTAGCGGTAGACAGCGCCCCGAGTAGGGCTATCTGGAGTACCCAGGTTGACCATCAGAACGCCTTTTTTTCCAAACTTTGCCATATTGATTTTCCTTGAGTGTAAGTTGCAAAAGTCGGAAAGACTAACAGGTTTACCAACCTGAAGTTCAAGCCAGAAAAGAATTATGGCCGAAAGCTGGATTATGCCTGCCAGCAGCCGGTTGGTTTGCTTTTTCAAAACCAACCGGCCGCCGGTATAGCTTCCTGATCCAGAATTCCTTAATTTTGGCGCTCACAAAAAAGCTACCCCTATGAAAAGGCCCCTTATTCTGGTTACTAACGATGATGGTATTACTGCCCCTGGCATCCGCGCGCTGGTGAGCGTAGCCCGAGAACTGGGTGATGTGGTGGTCGTAGCGCCCGATTCTCCCCAATCCGGTATGGGCCACGCCATTACCGTCAGCGACCCCATACGCCTTCATCCCTCCGATGTTTATGAGGGGATCGAGGCTTATGAGTGCTCGGGAACGCCGGTTGACTGCGTCAAGCTCGCCAAGCATATCGTGCTGAAAGACCGCAAGCCCGACCTGTGCGTTTCCGGTATTAACCACGGCTCCAATGCCTCCATCAACATCATCTACTCCGGTACGTTATCGGCAGCCATGGAGGCCTCCCTGGAAGGTATTCCTTCCATCGGCTTTTCACTGCTCGATTATTCCCACAATGCTCATTTTGAGCCGGCTAAGCCATTTGTCAAACAGCTGATGGAATACGTGCTGGCCCACGGCCTGGAGGAAGGCAGCCTGCTCAACGTAAATATACCCAACCTGGAAGAAGGCCAGATCAAAGGCCTGCGGGTGTGCCGACAGGCCGAAGCACGCTGGGATGAAGAGTTTACAGTGGCGGAAGACCCCCGGGGACAAAAGTACTACTGGCTGACCGGCCGCTTCGTCAATGAGGACAAAGGCGATGATACCGATATCTGGGCCCTGCAGAACGATTATGTCTCCGTGGTGCCTTCCATGCACGACCTGACCAACTACCGCGCTTTTAAGAGCCTGAAGGCCCTGGAAAGCTTATAGCCACCCTATTAACGGAACGGGTCCGAAAACCGCGGATCCTGCACCAGTTGCTCGTCGGTTAGCGTTTTGAGGAAAGCCACCAATGCACTTTTCTCCATTACATCGAGCCCTAACCTCTTGGGGTTGCCGTCCGGCCCGATAAATTTGGGGTCCAGGTTGTGGTGAGCCTGGATGCCGCTGTTGTAATGTTCTACTACCTCCTCCAGGGTATTGAACCGGCCATCGTGCATATAGGGCGCCGTGAGCGCTATATTGCGCAGGCTGGGAATCTTAAACTGGCCTTCTCCTTTTCCATTGTCCTGATACACGAGGTCCAGGCCGATGTTGGCCGTACCCCGCACATCAGAGCCGCCATAGGGGCCGCCCGGAGCATCCGGAGCGCTGAAATTCGGGCCGCTATGGCAGGAAGAGCACTGCGCCCGCTCGCTGAAGAAAAGCCCCTGCCCCATTTTTTCCAGCTCGGAAAAGGCAGCAAAATTATTTTCCTGGCCATGGTCAAATTTACTGTTGGCGGTGATCATGGAGCTGAGGAACTGGGTGAGGGCCAAGGCAATGCGGCCTTCGGTGACCTCGGGAGTGCCGAAGGCGGCCTCGAAAAGCGGAGGATAATAATCGGCTTTCGCCAGTTTTTCCGACAGTACTTCCATCGATTCCATGCCCATCTCTATATGGTTTTGCACCGGCTGAGTGACCATCAGCCGCAGTGAGGCAATGCGGGAATCCCAAAACAGGTTGTTGTTCATCGCCACGTTGACGATGCCCATGGAGTTGCGGGGCGTCACTTTACTACCAAAGCCTTCACTGCCCTTTTTACCATCGGCAAAGGCAAACTCCTGACGGTGGCAGGAGCCGCAAGCCACAGCATTGTTTATGGAAAGCTGGCGGTCGTAGAACAAAACCCTGCCGAGGGTTGCGCCGGCATCGGTTATATTAGCCAGCTCAAAGGAATTGCCGGAAGGGGCGAAGTCCAGATTGATCAACTGGCCATTGTCAACGACTATGCCGCCGTTACTAAAACCTTCGGCCATGAAGGGCGGTATATCTACATTGCTGTAATTGTAGACATTTTCCGGCAGGACGGGTGCGTCCAATTCCGGAGGCTTTTCATTAGAAAGTTCACATGCCGCCAGTACCGCCAACAGGCAGAGCAGGGGCCAACGGAATAGGTTAAGTGCGTTTTTCATCATCAAAGGCATTAAAGGTGATAGAATAAGTTGTTACTTTTTTTTCCTTGGCCGCCATACATTGAGGAACAGCGCCACCGGCGGCACGACCTGGAGGCGGGGAATCCCTTCATTGAGGTCGATCCCCCCCCAAAGGGATACTTCCGTAGATAGGCTTACCGACCGGTTGAGAAAAAACTCGAATCCCCAGGTAGGCCCCAGGCCGATGAAGCCGGAATCCACTTCCTTTTCTCCCGGCAGGTTGAAATCACCGGCCGATACCGCCACGTCCCAGCCCATGGAATAAGACCAGCGTTCGGCGATCTTCCGGCGCCGCTCTACACCCATTCTGAAATTGAAATGGCTTTGGGCCTCATCGGCGGAAAAGCTCGCGTCTACATCCCAGCCCAGGGCCAGGCGGAAAGCCCGGTTCTTATTAGTATATACCCGGTAGGTAATGAAGTAGGGCCCCAACACTTTAGGGTTACTCCGGTTGAAGGGAATCAACTGCACCAACAATGGAGAGGCGTTTAGCCCCGCGGAATGGGCGCGCCCTTCGGGTTGCCGGCCCGGCGCTCCCTGGCCAAACAACAAAAAACCAGGCAACACGAAGGATATAAAAAGAAAATAGCGCTTGGGCATAGGTTTAAAATTTGAAGATGACGTACAGCGAACTGGGCAATACCGGCGAAATGTCTATCCCTTCAGACCTGGTAATGGTTGGCTGAAAGGGGTCGCTTGCCGGATCTTCTTGCCGGCCGGATACATAGTAGGCGTAGAGGTAAGATTCGGTGGAAAAACTCACCCTCGGGCTCAAATGGAACAGCATGCCCAGGCACGGCCCTCCTCCCACCCCAAGTTCCCGTGAGCTAACGGTAATATCATTGGGAAAACTGGACAGGCGAACCGATTCGTTTCGGTAGCGCCCCGCCAGGTCAACCCCCCAGAACAATGTAAACCGGTCGCCGAAAGACTGGCGCCACTCGTACCCACCGCGCAATTCCAGTTGCTGGTTGATAGCGGTCCGTTCCCCAATGGAGAGGAATTCTGTGCGCCGTTGAAAACGGCCGCCGATGCCCAACCGGATGGCCCGGTTGGCGCGGCTGAACTTCAGGCTGAACAGATAGGGGTCGGCAGGCAGCCCCTGCCCGCCGTTGTTGAAAAAACCAGCCAGGGTAGCGGTAATGTTCAGCCCAAGTTCTCTGCCGGAAGCCTCACCTAGCCAAAGTGACTCCTGGCTGAAAAGGGAACTGGCCCCGCAAAAAAATAAGAGGGTAAAGAGGGCGCGCATAGTAATAGGGTTTAGTCGTTTGTAGTAAGGACGCAAAAAGATGCAGAGGTGTTGGGTGCGGTATTGTTTTTAACATATTTTCGAAATACCCGTTGTCAGGACGGCCAATTTCCGGCTATTCTTCTAAATTTACCCTTTACCATAAAACAATAAAATGCTCAATAAAAACTCCATACCAATTGGACTGGCCTTCGGGATCATTATCCCCTTGCTGGTATTCGGCCTGCTGATGCTGCTCTACCATCAACTTGAAGCGATGGGAACGGTCAGCACCAAAGGATTCTCCCCCATGTTTCGGGAGCGCACCACCGGCATTATCGCCATCTGCTGTAACCTGATCCCCCTAAACGCCTTCCAGAAGCGGCGGTTCACCCATTCCATGCGGGGCGTGGTGCTGGCCACCGTGCTCTACGTCATCGTCTGGGTGGTTTATTTCGGAAAGTACATTCTATGAAATACTATATCATCGCCGGGGAAGCTTCCGGCGACCTGCACGGTTCCAACCTCATCAAGGGGTTACGGGAGGCGGACCCGGAAGCCGACTGCCGCATCTGGGGAGGAGACCTCATGGAGGCAGCCGGCGGCCAACTCGTCAAACACTACCGGGAACTTGCCTTTATGGGGTTTGTTGAGGTGTTGATGAACCTCCGCACCATACTTGGTAATATGAAGTTCTGCAAGCAGGATATCCTCCGCTACCAGCCCGATGCCTTAATCCTGATCGACTATCCTGGCTTCAACCTGCGCATTGCCAAATGGGCCAAGGCAGAGGGGCTCAAGGTATATTACTACATCTCCCCCCAATTATGGGCGTGGCACAGTAGCCGGGTGCACGGCATCAAGGCCAGCGTAGACCGCCTGTTTGTCATCCTGCCTTTTGAGCAAGATTTCTATCAGCAATATGATTATGAAGTCGACTTCGTCGGCCATCCCCTGATGGACGTGGTCGATGAGCGGCCCGCCCGGGAAAACTTCCGGGAGGAACACCAACTGAGTAGCCAGCCCATCATAGCCCTGTTGCCCGGCAGCCGCAAGCAGGAGATCGAACGCATGCTGGAGGTGATGCTGGAAGTGGTTCCCGATTTTCCGGAACACCAGTTTGTCATTGCCGGGGCGCCGGCTCAGCCCGAAAGTTTTTATCGTCAGATAGTGGATAAGGCCCGTCCCGACACAGCGCGCGTCAAACTGGTTGACAACCGGACCTATGCCCTGCTCCGCCACGCCGAAGCCGCACTGGTCACCTCCGGCACGGCCACACTGGAAACGGCCCTGTTTGGCGTCCCGCAGGTAGTATGCTATCGGGGAGGCCGCTTGTCATATCTCATTGCCCGCCGCCTGATCGATGTGGAATTCATCGCGCTGGCCAACCTGATTGCCGGTAAGGAAGTGGTGAAAGAACTGATTCAGCAGGAGTGCAATGCCCGGAACCTAAAGGCGGAGCTGAAGAAGTTGCTGGAACCTGAACACCGGCAACGGATACTGGAAGGCTATAGGTTAATCCGGGAGCGGATGGGCGAACCGGGAGCTTCGCGCCGGACGGCGGAGTTGATTGTGGGGTACTTAAGAGAAAGTGAGAGAGTGAGTGAGAAAGTGAGAAAGTGAGAGAGTGAGTGAGGGAGTGAGGGAGAAAGGGAGAGAGTGAGGGAGAAAGGGAGAGAGTGAGGGAGAAAGTGAGAAAGTGAGAGAGTGAGTTGTGGATGCCCTCCGGCGACAGCCACCACCTCCCCAAGAGAGGGTAAGTGAGAAGGTGAGAGAGTGAGGAGGTGAGCCTTTACTCAACCGGCTGCAAAACAGGCGTATCCAGCAGCAGGGAATCTGCCAGGAGCAGAGAATCCCTGAAAAGGGAATCCGCCATCAGGGAATCGCGAAGCAGCTCTTCCGGCGATTTGATGCGCAACGGGCAATCCAGCCGGCGGAGTTCTTCGGGTGGCAATTTGGGGAACGCCCCCCCCTGCCATGCTTCCAGGCCTGGTTCTTTGAGCGCCTGCCGCAGAAATATCGCACACACCGGAAGGGCGGTGGCGGCGCCCTGTCCGTATTCGAAATTCCGAAAGCGCACCAGAGGTGAATCACCGCCTACCCAGGCGCCGACCACCAGGTTGGGCGTGTATCCGATAAACCAGCCATCGGCGTGGTTCTGGGAAGTGCCCGTCTTGCCAGCCAATGGCACATTGTAAAGGCCGTAGCGCCAGCGCAGCCGGCTGGCCGTACCAACGGTGGCAACCGATTCCAGCATGCGGGTCATCAGGGCGGCCCGGGCGGAATCGACGACTTGCTTTCGGGCGCCATGCTCAAAATCCGCCAATACCGTTCCATCGTGGGTTTCAATGCGGCGGATCACCTGAGGGCGCACCTGTTGGCCCTGGCTGGCCAGAGTGGCGAATACAGAAGACATATCATAGAGAGAGACCTCCGCCGTTCCCAGGGCGATAGAAGGCTCCGTGGGTATTTCACTGGTGATGCCCATCTCTTTTGCCAACTGTATGACCGGCTCCACCCCCATCTGCATGATGAGCTTTACGGTTACCGTATTGACGGAATTGACCAGCGCGCCTTCCAGGCTGTAAGAGCCTCCGTAGACCCCATCGGCATTTTGCGGAATCCAGTCGTCCTCATCTTTTCCATCGAGCGTAAAGTGAGGTTCGGGATCATCACGGCGCCAATCTTTGACGGCCCAGTCGCCTTCGGCGTATTCGTGGTAGACGGCCAGTTCATTGGGAATCTGTTCGCAGGGTTCGATGCCACTGCGCAGTGCCTGGGTGTAGACCACCGGTTTGAACACAGAGCCGGCCTGGCGGTGGGAAGTCACGTGGTCATACTGGAAAAAACCATAGTCGATACCTCCGACCCAGGCTCGCACATAGCCGGTATAAGGCTCCAGAGCGATGAAGCCCACCTGTAGCAGCCCCAGTTGGTGGCGCAGGCTATCCAAAGGGCTCATCCAGGCCCGCCGGGGCCCGGCCCAGGTAAAAACGGTCATGGAATCCGGTTGCTCAAATGCCTGGCGAATCTGCGCTTCGGTAAGGCCCTGTGCGGCCAGGCGTTGGTAGCGGCGCGACTGCTTCATGGCGCGTTCTACAGTGCGGACGTCCATCCAGGGGGCGGTTCGGCCCTGCCAGTGTTCGTCGAAGCGGCCCTGCATTTCGGTGAGGTGCTCCTCTACCGCCGATTCGGCGATGCGCTGCATCTTGCTGTTCAGGCTGGTGTAGACTTTGAGGCCGTCCGTATACAGGTTGTACGGATCTCCATTGGGTTGGCGGATATCCGCCAGCAAGCGTTCCAGTTCTTTGCGGACATGAGCCAGGAAATAGGGCGCAATATCTTCGTTGCGCACGACCGGGTTGTAATCCAGGGCAAGCGGCAAAGCCTGCAGGGAATCGCCGGCGGCCGGTTCGATATAGCCATTGCGGACCATCTGGCCGAGTACTACATTGCGCCGTTGCTGTGCTCGCTCCGGATAACGGGCAGGGTTATAATAAGTCGTAGCCTTTAGGGTACCCACGAGAGCCGCCCCTTCCTCGACCAACAAATCCACTGTTGGCTTATTGAAAAAACGGCGGGCCGCCACATCTAACCCGAAGACATTTTCCGGGAAAGGGACCGTATTCAGATAAAGCCCAAGCAGTTCTTTTTTCGAATAGGCCCGCTCCAGGCGGCGGGCAATGGCTATCTCCCGCAACTTGTTGACCAGTAAGGGCAAAATAGCAAAATCCCTTCTTGGGAACAGGTTTTTCGCCAGCTGCTGGCTGATGGTGCTGCCCCCGCCGCCTGACTCATCCCCCTGCAGGACCGTTTTGACCAACACGCGGGCCCAACTGCGGTAGTCGATGCCTTCGTGTTGAAAAAAGCGTTCGTCTTCAGTGGCCACCAAAGCATTCAGAACGTGCTGGGGAATCTCCTCCACGGGCACCACCGTACGGTATTCGTTGTAGTAGCGGCCCAACAGCAGGCTATCGGAAGTAAAAATATCGGAAGCGATCTGGGTACGAACCTGCTGTAGCTCCCGTACAGAGGGTACGGTCAACAAAATGGCCGCCCACGACAGCAACAGCAGCGCCAGGCTGGCAACGGCGCCTATCCCCATCCATTTGACTATCCTCGAAAGGCGTGGCCAGCTTTGAGCAAAGGAACGCCAACGGTTCAGCACCGGCCCCAGTAATGATCGTATTTTCTCTCGCATACGCTTTAAACGCAGGGTCTGGAGTTTTGTCTCACAAACTTCGGACAATTTCTAAATAATTAGCAAGACTCCCGGATAAGAGTTGGTTTAATATTTTATCAATGGCCTTCGAATGATACCTTTATAGAAAAAAGCGCAACCATTTGAAATGGGAATATTCCTGGCCGAACATCCTACGCGGCGCCATCATTTATACCAGTGGAGATAGTATTGCTGCGCTCCTGCTACAGGAATTCCAGTGGAGCCGGCTGCTGGGGCTGGCCCTGGTGGGCGCCACTTTTTATGCGTTCGAAATCCCCAACTATTTCCAATGGATAGAAAAGAAGGCAAAGGGCGGGCGGGGGCGCTGGGTTCCTCTTTACAAAACGGCCCTGGCGATCCTCTATTTCAACCCTATCTGGATCGCCCGCCACCTCTTTTTTATTGAATTGTTTTCCGGCCAGGCCGGCCAGGTTGGCTGGGGATTGATGCGCATCGCCCTTTATTCCTTTCTGGTGAATGTCCCTCTATCGTTGCTGGGCAATTACGTCATCCAGAATGTGATCGGCCTGCGGTGGCGTTTTTTTGCCAGCGCCGTTTTTTCGGCCCTGATGGCTATTTATTATGCGGTGAGCAGGGTGCTTTTTTAAAAAGCACTGTAACTATTCATATAAACCTAAACACGCATAGGGCCCGGCGAAGAATAACTTCCCCATTTGATGCCGATCCCTGCCTGCCTTACGGCGAGCAGGTTGTCCAGCGACAAAATCTCTGGCCTGAAACGGGGAACTTATTTTTCTCCGGCCCCATAGCGTGCTTGGCACACAAAGAAAGTGCACCGGCTGAAACCGGTGCACTTCTTTTAAAATCACCTAAACTTATAAACGAAAAACTTCCCTATTTTACGACTACAAAGCGCTGTGCCAGTACGCCTACCGGAGTAACCAGGCTGTAGGTATACATTCCCTGCGGCAGCCCGCCTGCCTCCAGGGTGCGGCTGTGCTCCCCTGCCGGCTGCCGGCCGAGGTAAATGGAACGGATGGTTTGCCCGCCGGCATTCTGAATAGCGATGGTGATGTCCGTGTCTTCACTCAGGGTGTACTGCACCTGGGCAGTGGTGCGTACCGGGTTGGGCGCCAGTTGGAAAGCGGGTATTCTATCCGCTACCTCCTGAGTACTCACAATTTCAGTGAGCGGGAACGTCTGCCCATCGGGCAAGGCCACCCATACTCCAAACTCATCTTCCGGCTCTTCACTGCCGAGGAAACCGGAAGCGAATACGGTAGCTGCACCGCCGTTCAGCCCGGAAATATCGGCGTCGTAGGCGCGAACGACGTTGCTGTTGTCATTACCCGGAGTGACATTCAGCGTGTAGGTAGATGCCGGAACGTTGATATAACCCTGGTACTCGCCGTATGCAACATCATCAAACAGAACCCCAACGCCGGCGGCCACTACATCTACTACCGGAGCATCCGTAGCGCCGTGATACAAGAGCAGGTCAACCCCTTCGCCGCTTTCGGCGCGGGTGCGCCCCATATCATTGACCGCCAGGCCAAATGGAGTGTCCATGTCGCCCACCACTCCGGTTGCTATGACAATGTATTTCTTCCCATCTTCAAACACGATGTTCTTGAAGGAACGGAGGCTGTCCGCTACAGTACTGCTGGTACCCGGCGCGACTGCGATATCGAATGCCGTGCGGGTGGGCAGGTCGACAAAGGGCGTAGCAGTGCGGAACTCAAAATCATTCAGGAGCAGATTGCCATTGGCGTAAACATCCACAGTCGGGGCCGGGGAGTTATGGATAACCTGTACCTGTGAGACCGGTGTGGCCCTTATCACCTCTCCTGTTGGCGAGAAAAAGAGCAAGTCCAGAGGAGGCTCTTCGCCCAGCAAACCGGAAACTACTCCTACCAGGCTCAGTCCGGCAGCTGAAGGTGGAATGGGAGATTCAAAGGTGGCCACCAGGCTTTCGCTGCCATCGGGATATACCTCGAGGTAATACGTAGTTATCGGAAGGGCTCCCAGGGCCTCAAATTCTCCATAGGGAAGGCCATCCACGAGGGGCAGCATAAGATCCCGGGCAGTGACGTCTACCGCTGGGGCATTGGGAGAACCGTGAAATACCGAAACAACTGTGCTTTGCGCGTTGGGCGCAAATAAGACTGCATCTGAGTTGATAGCTAATTCGAAGGGCGTATCGGCATCTCCGGGAATGCCATTGGCTATGATAATGTGGTACTTTCCGTCCTGAAAAGTGACAGGGTCGGGCAGATTGAATAAAATGTCGGATGGGTCATCGCTGTCTGCCGGCGCAACTCCGAACGTGAGCGGAACGCGCGTCGGGTAGTAAACGAGGCCCGTGGCAGTCTGGAAAGCTAAATCTTCTCTGACTTTCACAACATTATTGGCCCACAGGTCGATGACTCCAGCGCCCGCGGCCGGCGAGTTGTGGATGATCTGGGTCAGGGCTACCGGTGTAAGCTCTATTACGCCTCCATCGGGCAGGGCGGCAAACAAGCCGAAATTCGGTTCATCGCCAAGTATCCCCGATGCAAAAAGCACTACGGACAAGCCCCCTGCATTGCGAAGGTCAATATTGAAAGTCCCTACCAAATCCTCACTTCCGGAGGGGCGTACTTCCAGGAAGTAGTTTTCAAGTGGCAGTTGAGTGTAACCCAAAAAGTCGCCATAAGCCAGGCCGTCGAACAAGGGAGCCGCCGCGAAGTCATTGACCGCTACGGGCGGTGCGCCGGGCGAACCGTGGAAGGTTAGTACCGATACTTCGTCCTGGCTGAAACCTTGCTCTAATGCCGGCGCGTAGGCTTCCAGCGTAAAGGGAAAGTCCGGGTCTCCAACAATGCCATTTGCAATAGCAATATAAGTCTCTCCATTTTCGAACAAGACGGGGAAGTTAACCAGCGTATCTTCAACGGAAGTACTGTTACTCAAAGCAACACCGATGTTTACCGTAACGCCGGCAGGGACAAAGTCGAAGGGCGTAGCGGTGCGGAATTCAAAATCATCAATCAGCAAAGCGCCGTTGGCGTATACGTCTACCGTAGGCGAAGGAGAATTGTGGATCACCTGCAGGCGGGCTACTTCAGTGGCAGGCAATTCTATAACCAGGCCGTCCGGCAGAGCGGCGAACAAGCCGAAGGCCGGCGAATCACCTAAAAAGCCCGAGGCAAATACGGTTGCAGCGCCACCGGCCAAGCCGCTGAGATTTGCTTCAAAGGTAGCGACGATGTTAGCGCTGCCATCGGCGCGCACATCCAGGTAATACAGGCCAGGAACAACGGACAGATAATCTTCCGTGAATTGCCCGTACTCCAGAGCATCTACAATATTGCCAACCGCTCGCACGTCTACATCCACAGTGGGCGCGTCGGGCGAACCGTGAAAGACAGACAAATCTATCTCCCCGGCCACGGCCGCTGATTCACGGCCCATATCATTGACCGCCAGGGTAAACGGCGTATCGGCGTCGCCGACAATACCATTGGCAAAGACGACATAGGTTTTGCCATTTTCAAACACAACCGGGAAATTAACCAGCGTGTCTTCAACGGAAGTACTGGTGTTCAAAGCTACGCCAATATTTACCGTAACGCCGGCAGGAACAAAGTCGAAGGGCGTGGCGGTGCGGAACTCGAAGTCATCAATTAGCAAGCCGCCATTGGCGTACACATCTACCGTGGGCGAAGGCGAATTGTGAATAACCTGTAAACGCGCTACTTCTGTAGCAGGTAACGGGACAACTGTTCCGTCCGGCAGGGCGGCAAACAAGCCAAAGGCCGGAGAATCACCCAACAAGCCAGAGGCAAATACAGTTGCTGCACCACCTGCCAACCCGCTGATGTTTGCTTCGAAAGTGGCTACGATATCCTCACTTCCGTCAGCGCGAATATCCAGGTAATACAAGCCCGGGGCAACGGACAGATAATCCGCGGTAAACTCTCCATAGGAAAGGCTATCAATGATATTGCCCACGGTGCGAATATCCACATCTACCGCCGGTGCATTGGGAGAGCCATGGAAGACGGACAGGTCCACTTCTCCGGCCATATTAGCTGATTCCCGAGCCCCACCGTTCACAGCCAGAGTAAAGGGCGTAGCTGCGTTACCGACAATACCGTTGGCGATCACCGTATACCCTGCCCCGTCCATCAACTGGCCAAGCGGAAAAGTGGCAATAGCGTCGTCCACCGAATTGCTGGGGCTGACCGCCACGGCAACTTCAATATCCACTCCTGCCGGTACATCCAGAAAAGGAGTAGCCACCCGGAAGGGAACGGCGGTAAGGGCAGGCAGCAGCGCCCCATTGACATAAATGTCCACTGTCGGCCCGCTATCGGAGCCGGGAGTTGGAGAATTATGTATGATCTGTACGCGCGCATTCTGAGAAAAGGCGCTGAAAGACATGAGTATGGCTAGCAAAGCCAGGTACAACTTATTCATAATCTTAGCTTTAGGGTAAGGAGATTAATTATCTAATACGAGAGCGTAACAGTGTACTTTTTATTATGTTTGAGCGAGGTGTTTCCAAAATCTGGTTTAGCTTATTAGTTGTCATTTCGGTAGTTTTTTGCCAAAAATTTCAACTTTGCAACCCGGTGAGCAAAAAAGTAAGAATTGGGGTAATGTCAGAAGTTTGTTATCTTTCGCCCTCAAGCAATCGGCGATGGCAATTGTAAAACTCCAAATTCCCACACTCGTTACGGATACCCAAATAGAGGACAAGGTGCATTACCACCTTCGGCCCTTGTTTACCGGTTTCCCGGTAGCCACTCATCGCCGGTACGACAATGCGGTGGCCCTGTTCCAGAAAGAAGTCCGCCAGGCCTTCAAAGGGTATTCACTGAGCCGGCAGAGCGCCGACCGCCTGTTGTGGTTTTTGTTCAAGCCGGATGTCCAGTATCACCAATTTCAACTGGAGTTCAACCTGGGGCGGCAATTTGTAAGCGGCCTCTTCGGGCTGGCCAGTTTCAGCCTCGAAGGCAAATCTTTTTTGGTATTGCCTTCTTTCTACAATTACATGTTTATGCTCCCGGCCAGAAAGGGCGGCAAAACGGACCTGGAGGCGGCGGCAAAACAGGCCATACAAGCCCTGCTGCGCAAGATCAAAAAAGAGAATGAAAACGAATTTGACCCGGAGGCTTTTTTTGCCGGACGGCGGGAATTCATGGCCAACATTGAAGTGGCGGTGAATATTGGACAGGCCGGTTTCAGCTTTGATACGCCCGCCGATAACTGGTTTTTGACGAGTCTGCTGGAAGATTCCGATTTTGACGGAGCGGCAGAGATCGAACGAGTGGGCCAGGACCTGAACAGCCTGTATCCATCGGAATTACGGCGGGCCTATTACCAGGAACAGTTGGTTGAGCAGTTATACAAAGCCATTTTTCATCGGGGCAATACGCCCCTGGCCATCATAGGGCCGGAAGGGGTAGGCAAACACACCGTTATCCATGAAGTCATCTGGCGGTACGAAAGTGAATTCTACGAAGCCAAAAAAGGACGGCCCCAACGCGTCTGGCTGATCGACCCTACCCGTATCATCTCGGGAATGAGCATTGTCGGGATGTGGCAAAAGCGGTTTGAATCCATCATTTCCTTCCTAAGAAAGCCGGCGGAGAACACCAAAACCAGCGACAAAATCCTGATCGACAACCCGGTGGCGTTGTTGCGCATTGGCAAATCAGCTCAGAATAGTATGACCCTCAGCGATGTGCTGCGGCCCTATCTCGAAAAACGGCAGCTGCAGGCCACTATTCTGGCCACACCGGAAGAGTGGAAAATCGTTCAGGAAAAAGGCCGGCGGTTCGCCAGCCTCTTCCAGGCTTTCCGGCTCAATGAACCCGAACTGGAAACCGCCATTCGCATTGTTCTCAAAAACCGAAGGGCCCTGGAACGGGAAAACGACACATCCATCACCATACAGGCGGTCAGGCAGTTGTTGTCCATTCAACGCAATTACCTCAAAAACAAACCCCTGCCTGGCAGCGTCATGAAGTTGATGCGGCAGTTGGCCGTGAAGTACCGGTACCGCTCAGCCAATGCGCCGGAAGTGCGGGAGGAATTTAAGGCTTTCAGCGGGCTGGAAGAACGCATCTTTGACTCCAGCCGGCAATTTCAGGAAGGAGAAGTACGCGGACATATCGCCCAGGAACTGGTCGGGCAACCCAAGGCAGTCGATGCGCTTACCAACGTCATCCACATCATCAAGGCGAAACTGGCCGACAAGAGCAAACCGCTGGCTTCTTTTTTATTTATCGGCCCGACGGGAGTTGGCAAAACACAGGCCGCTAAAGTCATCTGCAAATATCTGATGGGGGACGAAAAGCACCTGATGCGTTTTGACATGAATGAATACATTGACAGCAGCGCCGTCCAACGCCTCATCGGAGATGATTTCAACCCGGAAGGGCAACTCACCGGCACGGTCCGCTATCGCCCCTTTGGCATCATCCTGCTGGATGAAATCGAAAAAGCTCACCCTGCGGTGCATGACCTGCTGCTGCAAGTGTTGGATGACGGCCGCCTCACCGATAGCCTGGGCAGAACGGTAGACTTCACCAACACCATCATTATTATGACCTCCAACGTGGGCGCCCGGAAGGCACATACGCGGCTGGGCTTCCAATCAGATACCGATGATGAGGGCGCACTCTACCGGCGTGCCGTGGAAAATGAATTTCGCCCGGAATTCATCAACCGGATTGACCAGATCGTCATTTTCAACCCACTGGAACTTAGCCACATCCTGAGCATAGCGCGCCTGCAGATCAAAGAATTGCTCCAGCGCGATGGTTTTGTCCGGCGGACCACCATCCTGAATATCTCGAAGGAAGCTCTGCAGTGGGTGGCCCAAAGAGGTTTTGACGCCCGCATGGGCGGCCGGGCCCTGAAACGGCAAATAGAGCGGGACCTCACCGCCTTGTCTGCCGAGCAATTGATCTCTACCCAAATCGACACCCCGATTCTGTTTGACGTGTTGCTGCAAAATGGCCAGCTAACGCCACACATACGGACCTTACAGTTTGCTCAACCTGTTGAAGACGACTGGCTTCCCGACCTGCCCGATGAGGCCCGGGGAAAACGCTTTTACAACCAGTTGCTTTACACCCTGGAGAATATCCGTGGCCAATTGCTGGCTTATGAGGAGCAGATGGAAGCACACGAAGGCCCTTTGATCTTTGCCGACGGGAAAGCCTCCAGCGGGCTGGGCTGGGAATATTATCATTTTAAGGGCCGGGTCGAAGAAACCCGTGAAGCCATCAACAACATCAGCCTGGGGTTCAGGGACCGCAACTACAAATACGGGCCGGCTATTCCCCTCCGCCTCAAACCAGTGAACCTGTTTCCCCGGAAGGACTGGTCGGCCAAGGGAATACGGGAGAATATTAAGGACCGCTTATTCCAACAGGAAGGTATTCGGGAGATCAGCCAGGCCTACCACTTTGGAATGACTCCGTTCGATAGCATCAAGACAGAATTTATCGGCAATTATCTGGACGTGGCTTTCCTGCAGTTGCAATTGCGAAATGTACTTAAAGGACAGCCCCAGAAAGGAAGCCTGAAAATAGAATCCTACATTACCGGCCTGGGACACTGGGAAACCGGTTTTTTGCTGGACAAATACGCTGAATTGTTGCAACTACTGGACATCCCGTACAAGATGTATAAAAGCCGGAGCCTTATCGACATTGAAATGTTCTCCCTGTTCGAGCTCTTCGGCGGGGAAGCGGGTATCCATCTGTTTTACCTGGGGCAGAGCAGCCCCATACCCATTCACGTATCGCTGGAAGGGCAGAAAGATGAGAAAAACGCCTACCGGGTCGTACGCGTTTATGATGGAAGGGATACACTGACTGACCTGCGGACCGGTTTCTCCAACGCGGTGAATATCGCCGGGAGTGAGTTTAAACTATTATTATATGCGGGCATTAGTAAAAACCTGCGCAGCCAGATTAACCCGTTTTAAGATTGGGGGGGGAAATTATCCTTCCCTGCGCTGGATTTCATCCCTTATCCTGGCGGCTCGTTCAAAATCTTCCTGAGCGAGGGCGTCCTCCAGTAATTGCCCTAATTCAGGATCAGAATACGTGCTGAGTTCCTTCTTTTTTTCAGGGAGAGCCGCTTCAGCGGAAGATGATTTATCGATGACAATCCCCGCCTCATTCATAATGAATTCCCTGGCATAAATCGGGCATTCGAAGCGAACTGCCAGTGCTATCGCATCAGAGGTCCTGGAATCCAGGCCGAAGGTAGTTCCATCATTTTTCTGACAGATCAAAGTAGCGTAAAAAACACCCCCCTGAAGGTTGGAAATGACGATTTCTTTCAAGCTGATGCCCATGGTTGTTAGCGTATTTTTAAACAAGTCGTGGGTCATGGGCCGATTGGTAGGTATTTTTTCCAGCGCCAATGCAATAGCCTGGGCTTCAAATGCACCAATGACAACCGGCAACCTCCGGTCGCCCGATTCCTCCTTCAACACGACAACAAAACTGTTCGGTTGAGCCTCACTATTAGCTAGCGCCACTATTTTCAACTCCACTTTTCTCATTCCATTCCAGGTGCGTTTTGAGGTAGGTGCAAAGCTTGACTACATCGGTAAAGGCAGCTTCCGGCTGGCCTGACTTCCACAATTGAAACTGCGGGCCGTCAGTCATAGAAATTTGAATATTTTCTTCCAGCTTTACTTCATGCCCAACAGCATCTATGATTTCAATATCAAAATGCTTGAGAGCGCATAACAATAGCTCTTTTTGATGGCTAGGTTTCATAAACAGTACTTTGATACCTGCATTGAGATAAAAAAGGACGCGATTCTTTGTCTAGGTATACAGAGGCGGCGCAATGCTCCCGGGAAGATTGAATGAAGGCCGGCCGGCTGAGGTTTAAAAAGCCAGGCTGGACAATTCCATGTTTTTTGTTCATTTAATCGTTTATGAAGGTACAACCCTTCATCCGGAGTTCTGCAATGCTTTAGTTGTCGATTAATACTGCCTTAAGATACACAGGTTTAGCCAATATATAAAGCAGATGGAAGAATTATTTATGTAGTTGTATCTTTTAAGAGGTCTCATCAGTAAAACTTTCTTCACCGTTCTGTTTCGGCATAACTCCTGAGCGCTAATAATCACACTCCAGCTCTGGCACGTCGAATTCCATCTGGCAGAAAGAATGGGCGCCATCGATTAAAACCTCAATACCGCGTTTATGGGCTTCCCGGGCGATCTTCCGGGCCGGCAGCACCTGCCCGTTCCAGTTGATAATGTGCGTAATGTGGACCACTTTCGTGCGGGAGGTGAACGAAGAAACGAAGGCCTCAACTATCTGATCATCGTCTTCAATCGGGAAATCAAAAGACAGCCGCTTCAGGACAACGCCATCCCGATGCGCCCGTTGTTTCCAGGCCTGGATCATATTGGGGTAATCCTGGCGGGTAAGAACTACTTCGCCTCCCGCCTTGAGGCGAAGCCCAAAGATCACTGTTTCCAGGGCTTCAGAAGCATTCCGGTTGATCGCTATTTCGTCAGAGCATGTTTGGAGGCCAATCTTTGGGCTAAAAAATGCCCCTTTTTTGCTGATATTGCGTTACTTTTTTTGCCCGTACCACCAGTATGAGCTGCAAAAAGATGCCTTATCTCAACAAAAAATTGACACTTTTTATCTCCAAACCCGGCCTCCAAACATGCTCTCAGGTGAGCAGCCGGCCAGCCCGGCCAGGCTGGCGCGAAGGGGCTCCCTGCCTTTGTCCAGTACCCTCCACATATAATAGGTTGGCAATTCATTGCTCATCCGATTATATCGTTCCACCGCTTCCTGGACGGACAGAGTCACTGGTTTGTCGGTTCAGAGTACGATCGCGGCTTCTTTCTTTATGGCAAGCAGTGCTTTTTCCACCGCCATCACTTCCCGTTGGTTGACGATATTGAATAATGCCTGGGCGAGTTCTTTACCATCGGCTTTGGGGCCGACTTTATCGGCCACTAAAGCCACCAGGTTGACTGCTTCGTCGCGAGCCATTTTGATGATCTCCCACAATTGATCAGAGACATAAACCTGTTGGGTGATGTTGTGCTCGTATTCTTGCTGAATGGACAGCAGCAGGCTTACCTGCAGTTCCCCCGCCGTCATCCCATCCTTGCGAATGCGGAGGAGCAAATTGGGAATGGCGATCCGTTCACAAAACATGGAAAGGCGCTCATAGGCCTGCAGTTTGAGCGGCAGAGTCGTTGCAAGTTGCCCCTTTCTGATCTCCGCCATCTGCAGGCGATACTGGCTTTCGAGGTAAGTCTTTAGTATATAATAAGCCGTCAGAAAGACGATCAGGGCCGGCACAGTCAGCTTCAGGACTTCTAAAATAAAGGACAACCAGATAGGCATAGGGCTGGATTCAATGGTTCAGTGGACTTTGGAATACGGCCGGGAGTGGGAAGCCGGAAATGGGCAGCCAATGGCGGCTTTCCACCTTCCAGCATCAGCGCCGGACTGTCCAAAGTGTAATAAGCTGTAAATCTACCAAAATTTGGTGCAAATCAATAATCGCGGAAATTTAACCTTAAGGGCCCGGCGAAGAATAACTTCCCCATTTGATGCCGATCTTTTGCCGCTGTACTGCGTTGCTCATCACTTGCGTAGCTGGGCTATGCGCGTTCTTCGCGCCTTGTCCAGCGACAAAATCTCTACCTTATTTTCTCCGGACTCTGTAAAATAAATATCTTCTGTTTCTGAACGTGTCTTTCCGCCCCACCCGTCGTCTCGTCCTCGCCTTGATAGCTAAGGCTATCAGGCTCCGGGCGTTCCTAGGTTGGAACGAAAATACATCGTTCATAAACGAGAATTTACTTAATTTACAGAGTACTAAGCAAACCAAAAGCCCCACTGGTATGTTCCCCTTTTTATAAAAAGTGCACAGCCATTAGAGTGTGTTCAAATTTCGTTTTTGGAGATGGAAACAGTCAATTTTTTGATGAAACGAGGCACGAAAAACGGAGTTTAGCCATAGCTAAATGAGTATTTGAGTAACGAAGTGTCATCAAAAAAGAGGCGTTTCCAGACCGAAGCATGAAATTTGAACACACTCTTAGCTTCATCAAAGAAGGAAAATTTTGCAAAGCACTTGGGGCAGAGTATATTTGTGATATTAGAAAATGAAGTAAGCTATGAGTGAGATTCAAAAAACAGTAACTGAGGCGCCCATCTCCCTGACCGAAGGTGCGATAGAGGCGCTGCAAAAAATAAAAACGGAACAATCCATATCCGACACCCATGGCCTCCGGGTGGGTGTCAAAGGAGGTGGATGCTCCGGCTTTTCCTATGTCCTGGGATTTGACCTCCAGAAAGAGAACGACCAGGTATATGATGTGAAAGGCATAAAAATCCTCATGGAAAAATCCCATGCCATCTATTTGCTCGGCATGGAAATAGACTGGGAGGAGGGCCTCAACAACCGGGGGTTTTCTTTCAATAACCCCAACGCTACCGATACCTGCGGATGTGGCACTTCCTTCTCCGCTTAGGGGCCGGAGAAAAATAAGTTCATCATTTCAGGCGAGCTATTTTTTCGCCAGGCAAGGCGCGAGGAGGGAGCATAGCAGCGCTAAGTAACCGATCGAGCAACGCAGCCTGGCGGAAAAAGAGCCGTATCAAATGGGGAAGTTATTCTTCGCCGGGCCCTTAATACTTCTTCTCCGCTGCCAGATGATTGCAAAGTCAGCTGTTTTAAAAACAGCTGACTTTGCTTCATTTACTCTAAGTAGTCGACACATTTAAATTACGTATCATCTTGAGCGCCTTTTCGGCTTAGCCTTCGTTAGAAATGCTCGCCGTAGCTCAGGCTATGGCTGTGCTTCCCGCCCCCGCCTGCCTTAGTACTAAGTACGGCGGGCAGGTCGGCTAAGCCGAAAATCCATCTCAATCTGATGGAAACATAAATCTGTCCGACTACTTATTTATTCCCCCCCCCATATTATCATCCAACTGACAAATTCCGACTTAGTATTCGGCAATGAGCAACCATTATCAAAATCAAGGGTATTTTTGAAATGAGAAGCTGAAAAACAGCCGCCATTCCATTACCCGACATATTTAAAATTCAAAATACACATGAAAAAAGCAGTACTATCTATTTTAAGCCTTTTCCTGGCCTGGGCCCTGTCCGCCCAATCCACTGTTATTTTTGAAGAACAATTTGACGGCGGCATTCCCGACACCTGGGAAATCAGCTCCGGCGACCCGGAGGGCGCCGTATGGCAATGGAGCAGTACCGGTGAAGCTGAAGAGGCTTTGGTAGACGGCGTCGTGCTTCCTGCCATCTTCTGGGGGACTTTACCCGCCATTCAGTCGCCCTCCGTTGCTAATGGCGCCGCTATGTACAATTCAGACGTTTACGACGCCGGTGGCAGCAATGTTGGCGCCGGCCCTTACCCGGGAACTCATTCCGGTTCGCTTACCTCTCCGGTGATCGACTGTTCCGGCGAAGAGCAGGTGTATCTCAGCTTTTACCAGTTTGCCCGCGCCAATGCCAATTCAATTTCCACCATCGTAGAAGCCTCCAACGATGGCGAAACCTGGGTGGAATTCCCTATCAACCGTACGGTTACAGAGAATGGCAGTACGGCGGCAAACAATCTCCAGGTAATTGACATCTCTGAGGTCGCGGCCGGACAGGCAACCGTACAGGTGCGCTTTACCTGGGACGGGCGCTACTACTTCTGGCTCATCGATGATGTACAGTTGATCACACCACCCGAATATGAGTGGGAACTGGATTCCTTCTTTTATACTCCTTCCAGTTTCATTCAACCGGTAACTCAAATCGGTACCGATACCTTTGCATTCATCATCGAAGCCTCGAACCTGGGAACAGAGCCAATCCCCAACTTTACCTTCAAAGCCACCGTACAGCAGATCGTGGGGAACAACACCACTACTATTTATACAGATAGCCTGGTGATTGATACTTTTGCTTCCCAGATCAGAGACTCCATCCTGCGAATTGAAGAAGTTTTCGCGCCGGAACTCGGCGTAGGAGATTATCAGATCAGGTATGAACTCTACTCCCAGGATGACATCGCCGAATATACCCGTTTCAATAATGTGCAAACGGCGCCTTTCCGCGTTTCCAATGCGCTGTTTGCCAAAGAGGACGACATCGACGTAGCCTTTCGGCCCAGTGCCGGCGGCGATTATGCCATCGGCAATTTTTACCAGATGAGCCCTTTATCCGGAAATAATTTTGTCATACAGGACCTGCGTTTTGCTTCGGCCAAGAATGCCAGCGACGGGCCATTAGAGGGAAACATCGTCACTTTCCTGATCTACAGAGTGAAAGATGAAGTGGAACCCAACTGGTCCAATTTTGACGACGCTACCGATGAGTCCCTTGATATTGCCGGCTTCGGCACCTATGAATTCACGGCAGCAGATGAGAATTTCGACCTCATCACCGTTGAAGTCTTCAATTTGGATGGAGAACCCATTGAGTTAGATCCCGGCGCCCGCTACTTTGTAATGGCATCCTACGCCGATGAGAACAGCGTGCTCTTCCACACTTTCAACGATGATATTGATTACTGGACTTCCGACCTCTTTAAGGTCTCTACCGTCCTGTTCCGGGAAACGTGGTTTCTGGCAGGCTTCGGCCGGGAAACTGCCGCGGTGCTGCGCATGGCGATCGAACTTGCAACCGCCACCGATGAAACACCACTGGAAGACAACGCCATGACTCTCTTCCCCAACCCCAGCAGCGAGGTGCTCAACGTTCAACTCGGCCTGGAGGAAGCTACGCCCGCCATGCTGATTATAGCGGATATGCAGGGCAAGGTGCTCGACATTCGGGAATACGATAACGTGCAGAAAGAAACGCTGCAGTTCAACGTCAGCCATCTGCCGGCCGGCACTTACCTGATGCGGGTAAGTACGGACGCGGGTACGAAAACGAAGCAGTTTGTGGTAGCGAAGTAGGCTGCTTCTGCCAAGGGATAATGGCTGTATTGTTATATGGTTAAATTGAAAACTCAGGCGCTAATAGGAAATTAGCGTCTGAGACAGACAAAAGAAAGCCCGGCGGGGATTCCCGGCGGGCTTTTTTATTCAGGCGGTTTAAAAGCCGCTCTTACATATTGCTAATGACCTCGGTGCCGAATTCAGAGCACTTCAGCAGGGTAGCGCCTTCCATCAGGCGGTGGAAGTCATAAGTAACCCGTTTTTTCGAGATGGCGCCTTCTACCCCTTTGATCACCAGGTCGGCGGCTTCCTTCCAGCCCATATAGCGGAACATCATTTCCCCGGACAGGATCACGGAGCTGGGGTTGACTTTATCGAGGCCGGCGTACTTGGGCGCGGTACCGTGCGTCGCTTCAAAAATGGCCCGGCCGGTAGTATAATTGATGTTGGCCCCCGGAGCAATACCGATGCCTCCCACCTGAGCAGCCAGGGCGTCCGAGATATAGTCGCCGTTCAGGTTGAGGGTTGCGATTACAGAGTATTCTGACGGGCGGGTCAGAATCTGCTGGAGGAAAGCATCCGCAATCGAATCCTTGATGAGGATAGCGCCCTTGCCCAGCGCTTCTTCCTGTGCCTTGTTGGCAGCTTCGCGCCCCTCGTCGGCGGCGATGCGGTCGTATTGAGCCCAGGTGAAGACCTTGCCGGCGTATTCCCGTTCCGCCACCTGATAGCCCCACTCCTTGAATTTACCTTCGGTGAATTTCATGATGTTGCCCTTGTGGACCAGGGTGACCGATGGCAGGCCGTTGTCGAGGGCATAGTCGATAGCTGATTTGACCAGGCGCTCGGTGCCTTCTTTTGATACCGGCTTGATGCCGAGGGATACCGTATTGGGGAAACGAATCTGGGTAACGCCCATTTCCTCGATGAGAAATTTCTTAACTTTTTCCAGTTCGGGAGTACCGTCCAGATATTCGATACCGGCGTATATGTCTTCTGTATTTTCCCGAAAAATAACCATATCGATCTGTTCCGGCCGTTTCACCGGAGAGGGCACACCGGTAAACCAGCGCACCGGGCGGAGGCAGGCAAAAAGATCCAACTTCTGGCGCAGCGCCACATTCAATGAGCGGATGCCACCACCGACCGGTGTAGTCAATGGCCCTTTGATCGCCACCAGGTATTTTTCAATTGCCTCCAGGGTTTCATCTGGTAGCCATTCACCGGTAGCGTCAAAGGCCTTTTGTCCAGCCAGCACTTCCTTCCAGTAAATCTTGCGTTTGCCGCCGTAGGCTTTTTCAACAGCAGCATCCAAAACGCGCTCAGAGGCAGCCCAGATGTCCGGGCCAATGCCATCGCCTTCGATGAAGGGAAGGATGGGGTCATCAGGCACAATTAACTTTCCATTTTCAATGGTTACTTTGCTTCCACTCATGGTATTATCCAGTTTTATTTGTTGTAGATTTTCTTTTCTTTCCCGGGAGGTTTTAAAAAGCAGCACAAATGTAATAATTTATATCTTTTCAGATGAAGGAGATCTGGAATTTTCATAGGTTTTCGGGGCTTGACTTATAATTATATCTTGTGAAATCCTGTTAACTTTGAGCAACCGAACGGAAGAAGGAGAAAATAAGAAAATGCAGAATCCAAACCTGGACCCGGGCGATGAACGCCTGAGCATCGAAGAACAACAACTGGAGAAATCGCTGCGCCCCAAAGCGCTGGGAGATTTCAGTGGGCAGCCGAAGATTGTGGAAAACCTGCACATCTTCATTCAGGCGGCCAAACAAAGAGGAGAAGCGCTGGACCACGTCCTGCTGCACGGCCCTCCCGGCCTGGGCAAAACCACCCTTTCCCATATCATTGCTTTCGAACTGGAAACCGGGCTAAAGATGTCTTCCGGGCCGGTCCTGGAAAAACCAGGCGACCTGGCGGGCCTGCTCACCAACCTGGAAGAGGGGGATGTGCTGTTTATCGATGAGATTCACCGCCTCAATACCGTCGTAGAGGAATACCTGTACTCGGCGATGGAAGACTACCGCATCGACATCATGATCGACAGTGGCCCCAACGCCCGCAGCATTCAGATCACCCTCAACCCCTTTACACTGGTGGGAGCCACTACCCGCATGGGCCTGCTCACCGCTCCGATGCGCGCGCGCTTCGGCATCAACTGCCACCTCGACTACTACGACGCCAAAACGCTCGAGCGCATTCTCAAACGATCGGCGGATATCCTCAAAGTCCCCATTACGGATGAGGGAGCGGCCGAAATAGCCCGCCGTAGCCGAGGAACTCCGCGCATTGCCAACGCCCTGCTGCGGCGTATACGTGACTTCGCACAAATCAAAGGCGATGGCACCATCGATGTGGAGATCGCTCACTTTGGCCTCTCCGCGCTCAATGTAGACGGGGGCGGACTGGATGAAATGGACAATAAAATCCTGTCTACCATCATCCATAAGTTTAAAGGAGGGCCGGTTGGCATTACCACCATCGCTACCGCTGTAGGGGAAGAAGCCGGCACCATTGAAGAAGTCCATGAGCCCTTTCTCATTATGGAAGGCTACATTCAGCGTACTCCGCGAGGGCGCGAAGCCACGGAAAAAGCCTACAAGCATATTGGAGTGGTGCCGCCGGGGCGGGCGGGAACGCTGTTTGATATTGTCGAATAATTTGACAAATATCATCCGTTCCGGTGAGAAAAATCAGTTCACTCAGGCCGGGAATACCGCAATTTAGCAACCAACTATGGCACTTCATTGTAGTAAATAAGCGGATAAAGGATGCTGTTGGGAGTTGATAAATCTCAGCAGCATCCTTATATTAAGCAATGACAAATAAACAACTTCCATGAAAAAATTCCTGGTCCCCACTGATTTCTCCAGCACCTCCCGAAATGCTTTGCACTACGCCCTGCAACTGGCAAAAGAGTTGCAGGCGGAAGCCATTGAAATTGTCCATGTCTTTCTCCCGGAAACAGCCGGTGAAGCGGATTTCATCCCTCCGGTAGCTCAATTGATGGACAGCAGGAAGGAGATGCTGCAAACCTTTGTGAAGGAAAGCCTCAAAGGTTACGAGCCACTCCCCTGCCCTATTACCCACGAAGTAATGGTGGGGTTTCCTGGAGACGAACTCACCCAGGCTTCTGAAGACTACGATATCATCGTCATGGGTACTACCGGACAAAGCGGTATTTTGGAAAAGCTCTTCGGCAGTGTTTCCTCCAGTGTATCTCAGCGGGCCCACTGCCCGGTATTACTGGTTCCGCACGATGCCAGTTTCCAGCCGATCCGACACATCGTCTACGCCAGCAATTACGAATCTGCTGATAAAGACATGGTCGATAAACTGGCGGCGTTCAATGCTCCATTCAAGGCTCATGTGCATTTTGTCCATGTAAAGCGGGATAAAGACATTCCCATCGGATTTACCCAAGCCAGGGAAGAAATATTCCGGGAGCTCTTTAAAACAGGAGAACCAGCCTTCGCCTTTGATATTGCCGAAGTTGAAAATGAGGATGTTGCGGAAGGGTTGAGCCGTTACGCTGAGAAGCTGGCTGCCGATCTTGCAGTCATGGTGACCCGCCACCGCAGTATCTGGCAGAGCATCCTGCACCGCAGCCAAACCAAGCGGATGGCGCTGGCTACCCACATCCCGCTGATGGTCTTGCATTTGGATGGATAACGGGGGGGATTGGTCATATATATTGCTTTCAGCAATTGGCGATTAGCTGATTGTTACCATATAACAATATACCCCTCACTCCACCCTCACTTCCACCAGCTCACTCTTCACGTCTGGCGGAAGGCCATCCCAACTTAGGCCGATACCAAACTGGTAGGCCCCGGCCAGGCTGTCCGGTACGGAAAATTGGGCTTCGAAGGCAGTGGTATCCCCTGCCGGAAGAGCCAGTGGCCGCCCACTGAGTTGTACCAATGGATAAGATTGGGGTACTCCATCCCTCAGAAAAACCCCTCTGCCCGTGATTGGCAGAGTTCCCTTCTTGAAATCGATATCGTGTGAGTAGGGGTTGAAAAACTTCAGGGAGAAATCAATCCGTTGATCTATTTTCCAGTTTTCCCCGAGGCGGCCCGGCAGGAAGCCCTGTACCCTGCCAAATACCTGCAAGCTATCCAGCACCTGCAATTTGAAGGATTTCCGGGTAAACTCCACTTGTTGACAGCTTTCACACTGCCAGGAATTCTGCGCAGCCAGCAGCACCGTCTTATTGTGCAGTTCCTGCTCCCAGTCCCATATATCAAACTGGTTGGGGCGGTACTCAATATCGGAGAAAGCATAGGCTTTCCTGCCGCTATAAAAGCTGTATTTGGATACGTCCCGATAGGTATTGTGGAACAAAACCGGGTACTTGCCTGCCTGTTCCTGCAATTCATAGACCCATTGCCGACGGTGGAATTCGCTTTTCAGCCCCGTCCAGTTAAAGGCTAGTTCGAGGCGGGCGGCCAGCAGCAGAAAAATAGTAACCAGAGAAAAGATTCGGGCCCAGCGGGCAAAGGCAGGGTTTTGCCGGCATTCCTTAAAAAGAGCCAGCACGATAGGAAAGCTGAGCACTGCCGTCCATTGGGGCTCGACGTGCCCTTTGAAAGACGTATAAAAAAAGAAAGCCCAAAAACCATACAACAGGAAACGATAGGCTCGCTCCATGGTCCCTTCCGGCCGCCGCTTCCAGAGTACCCAGGCCAGCATAGGAAAGAGGAAAGGGTTAAAAATAGCCAATTGGTTCAACAGATAGGTCGTCGTGTATTTCAGCTGATAAACATCATCTCTGCCCTGAAGGTGATAGAGAAAAGAAGGAAATCCGTGTTCGTATTGCCAGAATAAATGAGGTAAAAAAAGGAAAAACCCAAAGGCGGAGGCTAAATAAAAGGCGGGGCGGCGCAGCAGGGAAAGATTGGATAATAGTACAAAAAAGATCAGAAGCACCCCGTGGTATTTACTGTATAACAACGCGGCCATGCAGGCGCCCAGCAATACGGTATACAGCCAGCCTTCCTCCTTGAGAAACTGCCGGTAGAGCCACAAAAAAACCGCCGTGAAAAAAAGTAAAGGCCCATCGGGGGTAGCAACAAAGCCATAAGCCTCCAGTATGGGTATAGCGGCCAACAGGCCAATGAAAGTCAGAACGTCCCTTTTCTGAGAAGGCTTGCCCGCCAGCAACCAGATAAAATAGAAGGAAAAGGGCTGAAGCAGGACAAACCAAAAACGAACGCCCAACTCCCCTGAAAAAATAAGCGTTCCCGCCCGGATCATCAGGGCAACCGCCGGCGGATGATCGAAGTACCCCCAGCCTAATTCCAGGGAGTACATCCAGTAGTAAGCCTCATCCGGATCGAGTTCTGTGAGGGCCGCCTGAAAAAAGTTGACCAAAGCCCACGCTACCAGAAGCCCTCCTAACCATTGTTTCCCTGAATCCTGCCGGCCCATAGAAAGTAATTACAGGTCGTTCCTGAAGGTGAGTTTACCTTCAGGGCCAGCCAATTCGAGGAAAACCAGGTTCACTTTGAAGGTTCTTGCCCCTTTCAGTAATTGAATAATGCGGGTTTCCTGCGTCATCACCCCGCGGCATAGCTTCCTGGTGCTGGCAATACCGGAAATGTAAACGGCGCCGTCTTCTCCCAGCACAATCTGCCCGTTGATATCATTACAGCCTCCATTACCAGTCAGCTGGTTGCCCTGAATACGGAGGTAAATAGGATTATCTCCCACCGGCCGCTCCGGCCGTTCTTCGTAGGTGTATTTGGAGAGCACCCATTGTTTTCCTTCAATGTCATAGGATTGATGGGCGCCTGCTTCTGGTGCAGGCCGGGGCCCCTCATTTTGCTTCAGGGCCATACTGGAGCTATCTACTTCGGCCGTTGCCGGTGCGGTGTCCTCCTTATCCCCGCCGGTTTCATTCTTACAGGAAACACCCAGCATTAAAGAAAAGGCCAACAAAACAGACAAGTATCTCATACCACTTATTTTTACATTTATGATAGCTATTCCTTCAAAAGGCCGGATAATTTTTCCCGGCTAATGATAAACTCTGTGGGGCCAGCCGCATAGCTCGCCACTTCGTAAGGGTTGTAAACGAAATACAAGCCCTCCGAAGTCAAAGCATAATTTTCCGGCCAGGTAAACGGGCCTTCCCAAAAGTAACCCGCGTCGGACAGGCTTTCGTCGGGCCCCAGTTCCCTGGCTTCCCGGAAAGCGGATTCCGCCAGTTCTTTTAACCGGGTTGTATCGCGCACCAAATCCGGCAGCAGCAGTACCGCTCCGGTGCGAGCATCAAAATTAATAAGGTAAGTAAATGAATTAGGGTGTGCCCCCCCGGCATAAGAAAAGGTATTCAGTTGTACGGAAACATATTGTTTTGATTGAAAAAGAACCTCTCCCTGCACCTCTACCTCCCAGGCAGATTCAAACCCATCGTCTTCCGCCATGGCGGCCTCATATTCTCTCAGAAAGTTGTCGGCAATTGCATCGAGGGATTCAGGTATATCCTCGGTAGAAGAAGCAAAAACGGCCAGGCTGAGCTTAAGATAGGCGTGAATGGTATCATTGATGTTTTGAATGGCTGGCTCCGGCCCGGCCGTAGCCAGGGGGTAGGTGGCCCTGACCTCCGCACAGTAGCTGCTATCCTGCTCACAACCGGCAGATTGCCGGCTAAAGGTTTGCTGTTCGAAGGACAGCGCAGGGCTCGCCGGTTCGCCATCTGTTTTCGAATCGCCGCCACCGCCTTTGCTGTTGGGTTGGCAGCTCACTGCCAAAGACATGGCAAAGAAAATAATAAATACCTGGGTGTTTTTCATATTGAAATGATTTTGTCCTCCATCCGGAGCGGGCGAAATTACAAAAAAGGGAATAACTATTCAGTATTTGACGATTAGCAGTTAGCGGTTGGCATAGTGCGAAGTGCGAACAACGAATTCCATACACCCACTAAAACCCGGGGCCCCTCAACAAATCCCCCATCGTTTTCACCCCCCGGCTTTTAAGCCGCGCCAGTAATTTCATCAATAGTACAGCTGTGATGAAGGCATCTCCGGCGGCAGTGTGGCGGTCACTCATAGGAATCTTATACTTCTTGCAGAGGGTATCCAGGCCGTAGGTTCCCGGCTGCTCATAGTCCTTTTTTTCGGATACCCGGACGGCAAGGGCAGCCGTATCCAGGCGTTTGTTGACCAACCTTTGCCCAATCATGCCTTTCAGTACCTGGTTGACCATGGATATGTCAAAAGCAACATGATGCCCCACCAGGATACTGTTATGGCAGTATCCAACGAACTGCTTAACGGCTTCGATCTCATCGATGTTATACTCATTATGGGTTCCGGGCAGAATGCCGTGCACTTCGATCGTTTCTCCAACCGGTTGATAGGATTGTTGCACGTAGCAATCCAAGCTTTGCCGCAGGTCAATCTGCCAGTTTTGTACCTTGACCGCGCCGATAGACAAGATGCGGTCTTTTCTGGAATCCAGCCCGGTTGTCTCGGTGTCGAAGACGACGAAGCCGATCTCTTCAATGGGCGTTCGTTTGCCCAGGGTTCCATCGAAACTGGCCAGATATTGCCTCCAGAATTCCGGATGATCGCGAGAAGTGCCCAGTATTTTTGTAACCCAGTTGAAAATCATGGTTAGCTGGTTATATTGTTGTATTAAATGAATGGCTACCCTTCCAGCGTTGGACAGCCTCGTACAACGTACATACAAATTTAGCCGTATAACAATTTTAACCCACTCACAGGTTCGTCCCCTATTCCCTTCTACCCCAGGTAAGCCAGCTGATACCGCAAAGTCAGTAAAGTTTGCAATTCCTTGATAGGCTGGAAGCAATTCCGCAAATTGACCCTTTCCATTTTTGATAATTCCGAAGGATTGAAATAGCGTCCGGAATTCTTATTTTTAAGCCCCTGCAGCGCCCGGTACCGCATCAGGATTTCGTATGCATCGGCGGCCTGTTCGTACAATTCTTTGTTGATCGGCTCCAGTTCTGCCAACTTTTCAAAACGGCGAAAAGTATTGTTAATCTTACCCACTTTAGCGTCCAGGATCAGTACCCGGGCGGCGTCCGCCAACGGCATCATGGCCCGGGCCTTGATATCGAACTCGTCTTTGTGCTCTCCGCCGTTTTCCACCACAAAATTGCGGAAGAAGGTCAAGGGCGGCGGATTTTGCAGGGCATCCTTGGCCAGAAACCCGAGAAAGATGGCTTGCCCTCCGATATTTTCGAAAATATGCTCCGTCAGTGCTGTCGCCAGTTCCTTCATTCCATAGATGGGGCGGTAATCGAAGAATATGGTGCAATACATCACCGCTTTCGGGCTTGGCTCGAAAATCCAGGTTGAGAACTGTGCTTTCCACTGTTCCAGAGAAAGGCACCAACTGGGGTTGCTGGCCATCATATCTCCCGGGCAAAAATCGTAGCCCACTTCATTGAGTAAATGGGTCGCCTTTTCGGCCAGCTTGAGGTAGTATTTTTTTGTCGGCTCCAAATCTGCTTCCGGGACATTTTCAAAGATGAGGGCATTATCCTGGTCGGTGCGCAGCAATTGTTCCTGCCGCCCTTCGCTGCCAAGCGCCAGCCAGCAGAAGCCGGCGGAAGGGCGCTCGTACCCTTCTTCATCCATTTCAGCCTGAGAGAGCTTAATGGACTGGGTAATGAGCTCGTCGTTGACCTCTGACATCACGGTTGAAATAAAGGCGATCGCCACTTCCTGGTAAATGTATTTTTTCATCAAATCTTCCGCCCGCTCCCGGATATGGCGCAATTCTTTGCCAGTCCGGCACCGGCGAATCTCCCGAATGAGTAAGGCCGGGTTATTGCCCTGAACCACCATAAGGTCGTGCTCGGAGAGTACGCCGATAACCGGGCTGGCCGAGGTTCCGTCCTCGGTGATACACAAGTGGTTGATGCGGTTTTTCACCATTTCGATCTGCACATCGGCAACAGTGATATCAGGCCCAACGGTAATGACCGGGCTGGACATGATCTCGGCTACCGGCTTTTCCAACCCGACCTGGCCGGTCGCCACCTTCGACCTGAGGTCTTTATCCGTTACAATACCCAACGGCCGGCTGGCTTCATCGACGACAATCACCGAGCCCACTTCTCTTCGGCTCATAATGACTGCCGCCTCCCGAATAAAGGTATCCGGTAAGCAAGTGACCGGATCTTTACTTTTTTCCAGGGACTGTACCTCCACCAAAGGATAATTGACATCGGCCATCTTTTCCTGATCCAGAAAGAGCATGGGTTTACCCTGCCGACGGTAATTCTCTCCTACACCAGAAGCAAATGTGCTGGCCAGATAAAAAGCTACTTTGGGATTATTTTCCAGTACTTCCCGAAACCCTTCCACATTGATGGCGTAGATGAGTGACTCTTCCACTACCTTGGCGGTTAGGGCGTAGTTTTCCTCCGCCAGCAAGGGCCTTATCCCAAAGACATCCCCTTCATCGCACTGCTCCACCAGGGCCGGCTCGCCATCCTTTTCCCACAAAAGATGCACCGCTCCTTCCCGTACAATATAAATATGCGTATTGGGAGGGTCTCCTTGCCGGAAGATGATATCACCGGGTTGACGGTACTGGACCAGGACGCGTTCTGAGATACGCATCAGCAGATCGCGGCCCAGTAAATTGAAAGGTGGAAACTCTTTTAAAAAGTCATATACTCGGCGTGGAATGGTATTTTCCATAGGTATACATTCTGGTGGTTTCTAAAAAAAAGGGAACCGTATTATTGGCTTTCCGCCCTATTTCCGGCCTGAAAGCCACCACTCAAACCCTGGAAGTTTGGAATACCCCGAATTAATAACTTCCCTCTTTTGAGTATATTTACAAAAATACATGTTTATATTTGTTCTAGTATGATTAAGTAAGGGAGAAATGAAAACACACTTCAACGCTAATTTTTTAGAAGATTCCACGGAAACGCTACGGGCCATCGCCCACCCCATCCGAATAGCTATCCTCGACCTGTTGTACAACAATGGGGAAATGACGGTCACCAATATATATGAGCAGCTGAAGATCGAACAGGCCATTGCCTCTCACCACCTGCGTATCCTCAAAAACAAAGATGTGGTAAATGTTGAAAGAGATGGGAAAAATTCGCTTTATTCTCTGAGTAAAGAGGAATATTATGAGATTATCAAAACCCTCATTAAAGTAATATAGCCCCTCATTTACCCTTCCCGGGCTTCTCTTTCCGAATTAATTGCCATTTTTTTCCTAAATATTGCATCCTAAACAGCCCGTTCCCGTAAATACCCTCCGCTTCCATCAACCAAAGGACAGCTATTTAAGAGCTTGATTCAGGCCATTGCGCCCGCCTTCCTGGCGCTACCCCCAACCCCCCAAAGGTTTATCCATCACATTGGTTTTGAAATAAACATCACACGAAACGGCTACCATTCCAGGGTTGGACGAGTTCGCGGTTCGGTATTCGCGGTTCGCAACCGCGGCAGGCTGCTTGGGCTTACCTGCTTCTAACCGAGTCCAACGTTAGACGGGTAGCCCACGAAACTATTGATGCAATACTACAGCTTCATGCCTTCTCCGCTGAAGTCCATGAAGGCTTTATTTATTTAAATCACAAATTGAAACACATGAAACACTTTATTCGGCTACTATGGATTTCCGTTTTTTACCTGCTAGCCACTCCCTTATCTTTCGCCCAGGAAGAGGTAAAAAAACCTGAGGTTGACCATTCCTACAAGCCCATAATACTAAAATTATCAGAAGATGGCGGCAAATACGCCCGGTTCCTCTTCTGGCACCAGCATTGGGTACAAACCAACAACCTGGCCACCGGGGACTCCAGGCTCCAGCTTACCCACAGCATTCGCCGGTCGAGGGTCATGGCTTATGCGCAGGTGTCTCCTCGATTCTTTATCCTGACTCATTTCGGGCTGAACAACCTGACGCCCAATAACATTACTGCTTTCGGCAACGATGGGGATTCGCCTCAGTTCTTCCTGCACGAGGCGTGGGCGGAGTACAAACTTACCAATAACGACGGCCTCTACCTCGGCGGCGGCCTGCATTACTGGAGGGGCCTGACCCGGCTCGCCAGCCATGGCACCACAACATTCATGACCTTTGACCAGCCCCGCCCTTTTGTCCACTGGCATTCCTCAGGAGTTACCGACCAGTTTAACCGGCACCTGGGCGTCTATGCTAAGGGGCAGTTCAAGAGGTTCGATTACCGCCTGGCCGCCAACAATCCCGGCAGGAACGGCCTGCAGCAAAATTACGGCGCCAAAGACACCGGCCTGGAATATAGTGGTTTTGAGCATTCGGACCAACGCGGGAACCCCACGGGCAATACCATTCTTGAAGGCTACTTCCGTTATAACTTCTGGGATGAAGAATCCACCAAGATCCCCAATGCAACGGGCACCTACCTGGGCAGTAAAAAGGTGCTGGCCGTCGGCGCCGGCTTTTTTGCCCATCCCAACGGTATGTATAACAACAGCAACGGGGCGCATGAAAACGTCTTCCATTACGCACTGGATGCCTACCTGGACATGCCGCTTACTCAGGATGACTGCCTCAATGCTTACGTGGCGTTCATGACCTTCAACTACGGAAAAGACTTCGTCAGCCGTTGGGCCGGCACCGGCCAGGCCTTCTACGGACAAGTGGGCTACAAACTGCCCCACTCCCGCTTTATGCCCTATATGGCCCTGCAATCCGCCAGCTACGATGGGCTGAGCGAAGATATCCAGGCGGTAGACCTGGGCCTGAACTATTTCCTCAACGGCCACAACGCTAAACTCACCCTCGAATTCCACTCCGTATTCAACGACGCCCGGGAAGGCGGCGGCGACCCCGTAACCGGCGCACCCAATGATATAAAAGTCGTCCGGCTACAAGCCCAGGTTGCTCTGTAGCGCAAGCGTGATCACCTGAATTCTAACTCGTACAACCTGCCCGGCCGTGCGGCCGTGGCCGGGCAGGCAGGCGGACACAACCCCAGCCCATACCCCAGAATTGCATCCATCCGAACCGTGGCCATTCACTCATGTCCATTCCCCCAACCCGAAACATATATAAACCAACACATATTTTATTAGCAAACCGACACCCCTCTACACCATCTTTCGTTCCTCATTTCCAAATAAACCCTTAAAACAAGTACACCAGACCAAAGTCTATTCCTTCTTACTCCGGGAAAGATGACATATTATTTCGACCAAAACTGAAAATTTTTAGAGAAAAACTTGTATATATATAGATAACTATATACTTTAGCCAGGCATTCGAGCTGATCTTTCATCTTAAAACACAGTTTATGGACACGAAACATTTACTCCGTTTGCTCCCCCTCCTGGCTTTTTGCCTCAGCCTCAGCTTGACGGCGCTGGCCCAGGAAAATGCGGAGAAGCCAGAGGTTGACCATTCTTACAAGCCTCTGACGTTGAAGCTATCGGAAGATGGCAAGAAGTACGTACGATTCATCATCTGGCATCAGCAATGGCTCCAGACCAACAACCTGGCGGTGGATAACTCCAAGCTTCAGCTTACCAACCTGGTCCGCCGTTCCCGTTTTCTGGCGTATGCCCAGGTATCTCCCCGGTTTCTGATTCTGACCCATTTTGGCCTCAACAACCTGACGCCTGACAACCTGACTTCGCTGGGCAATAACGGGGATTCCCCACAGCTTTTTCTGCACGATGCGTGGACAGAATTCAAAGTTTCCAATGATGATGCGTTTTACATCGGAGGAGGCCTCCACTACTGGAAAGGACTGACCCGCCTGGCCAACCAAAGTACGCTGAACTTCATGACGCTGGACCAGGCCAGGCCTTTTGTTCACTGGCACTCCCTGGCCATCACCGACCAGTTTGCGCGCCACCTCGGTATTTACGCCAAGGGACAGATCGGCCAATTCGACTATCGCCTGGCATTCAACAACCCGGGCATTAATGGCCTCCAAAACGACCGGGGAGACAAGAACAGCGGGCTGACCTATGATGGTTTCTCACAAGACGATAAGAGCGGCGACCCTACCGGGAACACCATTATAGAGGGTTATTTCCGCTACAACTTCTGGGATACAGAATCTACGAAATTACCTTATCAGGTGGGCAGCTATCTGGGCGCCAAAAAGATTTTCGGCATTGGCGCGGGATTCTTCGCTCACCCCAACGGCATGTACAACAACAATAACGGCGAGCACGAAAATGTCATCCACTTTGCAGCCGACGCCTTCCTGGATATGCCGCTGTTCGGCAACGATTGCCTGAACGCCTATGCATCTTTCATGCGTTTCAACTACGGAGAAAATTACGTCAGCCGTTGGGCAGGCACCGGCTCCGTCATTTATGGCCATGTAGGTTATAAGCTCCCGGATTCCAAGTTCATGCCTTATGTGGCCCTTCAATCCGCCAGTTACGAAGGTTTTAATGATAATGTTCTTGGATTGGACGTCGGCCTCAATTACTTCATCCTCGGCCACAACGCCAAGCTGACCCTGGAGTATCACACCATCAGCAATGATGTCCGGGAGGGTGGTTTAGATGCGAGCGGAAACATTCAGGATGTCTCCCAAATCCGCCTGCAGGCGCACATTTTCTTGTAGGATATACATTCAATTATTTAAATATCACTATTCTTTCATCAAAACTTTAAGACCATGTCGTCGCTAGATAACAGAGCAAAACAATACTGGAAGGAAAACATCAGGTATGTGCTGATCCTCCTGTCCATCTGGTTCCTGGTGTCCTATGTATTTGGGATTTTCCTGGTGGAGCCGCTCAACGCCGTCCGCATCGGAGGCGCTAAGCTGGGCTTTTGGTTCGCCCAGCAGGGGTCCATCTATGTGTTTGTCATCCTGATTTTCGTCTACGTGAACCTGATGAACAAGCTGGACAAGAAGTACGAATTTGATGAGATCTAAACTTATCCTTCAACAACCAACTAAACAAAAAGAATTATGAGTGTTCAAACCTGGACTTTCATTATAGTGGGCCTCACCTTTGCGCTCTACATCGGTATTGCGATCTGGTCGAGAGCAGGTTCCACCTCCGAGTTTTACGTCGCCGGCGGCGGCGTTCACCCGGTTGCCAACGGTATGGCGACCGCTGCCGACTGGATGTCGGCCGCTTCTTTTATCTCTATGGCCGGGCTCATCTCCTTTATGGGGTATGACGGCGCCGTGTTCCTGATGGGCTGGACGGGAGGTTATGTCTTACTGGCCTTGCTCCTGGCGCCCTATCTGCGAAAATTCGGTAAGTTTACCGTCCCCGACTTTATCGGCGACCGGTATTACTCCAACGTAGCCCGCACGGTGGCCGTTATTTGCGCCATCATTGTTTCCTTTACCTATGTTGCCGGGCAGATGCGCGGTGTGGGAGTGGTCTTCTCCCGCTTCCTGGAAGTAGATATTACTACCGGAGTGTACATTGGCATGGCCATCGTATTCTTCTACGCCGTATTGGGTGGGATGAAAGGGATTACCTACACGCAGGTAGCTCAGTACTGTGTCCTTATTTTTGCCTATATGGTCCCGGCCTTATTTATTTCATTGGCCATGACCGGTAACATTATCCCTCAGCTCGGCCTGGTCGGCGATGTATCGGACGGCTCCGGCATGGCTTTGCTGGATAAGCTGGATCAACTGAATACCGAACTCGGCTTCGCCGAATATACGAACGGCACCAAAACGATGACTGATGTTTTTGCCATCACTTTTGCATTGATGGTCGGCACAGCCGGGCTGCCCCACGTAATCGTACGTTTCTTTACAGTACCAAGGGTGAAGGACGCCCGTATCTCGGCCGGCTGGGCACTCTTGTTCATTGCCATCCTGTATACGACGGCTCCGGCGATCGCCGCTTTTGCCCGCTACAACCTGATCAACACCGTAAGTGACAAACAATACAGCAGCATGCCCGTGTGGTTCTCCAAATGGGAAGAAACTGGGCTGATCGCCTTTACCGACAAAAACAACGACGGCATCATTCAATACGTAGCCGATGCCGGCAAAAACGAATTGACGATTGACCGGGACATCATGGTTTTGGCCAACCCGGAAATTGCCAATCTTCCGAACTGGGTGATCGCCCTGGTGGCCGCCGGTGGTTTGGCCGCCGCCTTATCTACTGCTGCCGGCTTGTTGCTGGTTATTTCCACGGCATTATCTCGTGACCTCATCAAAATGCAGATCAATCCGAATGTTACGGAAAAAGGAGAACTGTTGTGGGCGCGTATCGGCGCTGTATTTGCAGTTATCGTCGCCGGTTATTTCGGGATCAACCCTCCGGGATTCGTCGCCGCAGTGGTGGCGCTGGCCTTCGGTTTGGCCGCCGCCTCCTTCTTCCCGGCCATTGTACTCGGGGTGTTCGACAAGCGGATGAACCGCGAAGGCGCTATCGCAGGCATGGTCGTTGGCATCTCCTTGATGTTGTGGTACATGTTGAAGTACAAATTCGGTACTTTCGATGGTGGGAAAGACGCCGTCGCCGGCCTGAAAGATGGCTGGTGGTTCGGCATCTCCCCGGAAGGCTTCGGTACGGTGGCTATGACCGTCAACCTGATCATCTCCCTGGTCGTTTCACGCCTCACGCCGGCTCCGCCTCAGGAAGTACAGGATATCGTTGAGGACATTCGCGTGCCGCGTGGCGCCGGGTCTGCTCACGCGCATTGATATTCAGAAGTTGTTGGTTGGCTGTTGTCAGTTGTTCCTCGCATTCGGACAACCTTCAACGGGCAACCAACAACACCTAACCATTACTATCAAAAAAGACAACCATGAAATTCCAACTCGGCAGAAAATCATCGGACTTATTCGTCACTATTTATATTATCAGCACCCTCTTTCTGAGGTTTTACCTGGAGCCCCAACTGAATGGGCAATTCCTGATATCAATCGGTTTAGGCGTCTTTGCGCTGTTATTCATCTGGGCGCTGGCAAAAAGTAAGATCATCAATCCTTCTTTCTTCGGGCTTTGGCCGGGGGAAGCAGAGGAAGAAGCCGAAGCAGGAAATAGCCGGGTGGCCTCCTGAAAAACACAGGCCTCAAAAGTAGATACGGTTGGTTTTTTAGTTGGTTCATATCGAATATGTATTGAGTGCAGGTTAAGGCAATCAAGCCTTAACCTGCATTTTTCATCCTATCTCTTGTATTAACGTCAATAATTAGCGTTTTTTGGTTCTGGCATAAACGGCTATAATCGCATCGAGAGAAAAATCCGGTTCACCGTGGCGAATGACAAGGTATTCAAGCTTTTGGGGCTGTTCTTTCTGGCCATGCTCCTATTCAATTTCCCCATACTCAACTTGTTCAGTAAGGGAGGGTCAGTGGCGGGTATTCCGGTACTTTTCGCCTATATTTTTTTGAGCTGGGTTCTACTTATTCTTTTCACAGCCCGGCTCGTGGAATCTAAGCCTAAACAAAATAATAAGCCAAGGTAAAGCAGAGAATGACATTATGGATCCCGGGATCATTATATTCATATCGATCGCTTATGTTGCTTTCCTCTTCCTGATTGCTTATCTGGCTGAAAAACGGGAGAAAGCAGGCAGAAGCCTGGTCAACAATCCAGTCATCTATTCCCTTTCCCTGGCCGTCTATTGCACCGCCTGGACCTACTATGGCAGCGTGGGAAGGGCGGTGACCAGCGGCCTGGGCTTTCTACCTATCTACATCGGCCCTGCCATCATTGCGCCGCTTTGGTGGATACTGCTCAAAAAGATCATCTTCATCAGTAAATCGCAGCGCATCACTTCCATTGCGGATTTCATTTCTTCGCGTTACGGCAAGAGTATCTGGCTGGGGGTTATTGCCACCCTTATTGCGGTTTTTGGAGTTATCCCCTATATTTCGATTCAACTCAAGGCCATCTCCACCAGCTTCGACCTGCTGGCCACGAAACAAAGCGCGATCTACCGGCATGCAGAGATTCCTTTTTACCTGGACTCCGCTTTATACATTGCCATTGCCCTGGCCGTTTTTACCATCCTTTTCGGCACCCGCAACCTGGACCCCAACGAACGCCACGAAGGCCTGGTGGCTGCCATCGCCTTTGAATCGATCCTGAAGCTGGCCGCTTTTTTGACCGTTGGGGCCTTCGTCACCTTCTGGATGTACGATGGCTTCGGGGACCTTTTCCAAAGAGCGATGGACGACCCGGGCCTGTCCCGTTTGTTTTCCCTGGAGGATGCCGGCATCAATGGTTGGGAGTGGTTCTGGCTTTCCTTCCTTTCTATGTCAGCCGTGATGTTGCTGCCCCGGCAGTTTCACGTAGCGGTGGTAGAGAACACCAACCCCAACCATGTGGCCAAAGCCTCCTGGTTATTTCCGTTGTACCTCCTATTGATCAACATTTTTGTATTGCCCATTGCCATTGCCGGCCTGGAACAATTTCCCTCCGGTGCTCAGGAACCGGATAGTTTTGTGTTGAGCCTGCCCCTGGCTTATGGTAAAGACATCCTGGCTCTTTTTGTCGGACTCGGAGGTTTTTCCGCAGCTACCAGCATGGTAATTGTAGCGGTGATCTCACTCAGTATCATGATTGGCAACAACCTGGTCCTCCCCTTAGTGTTGAGAACACAGGCTTTTCAGGAAAAGCAATATGGCAACCTCAGCGGCCGCTTGCTGGGCATTCGCCGGGTCAGCATAGTAGTCGTCTTGTTATTGGCATACGGTTACTTTAAAGCGGTCGGAGAACAGTACAGCCTGGTATCCGTTGGCCTGATCTCGTTTACGGCCATTGCGCAGTTTGTACCGCCCGTTCTGGGAGGCATCTACTGGAAAAAAGGCACCAAAAAGGGAGCGCTCTGGGGTTTGCTTGCCGGTTTCGGCATCTGGGCCTATACCTTACCCCTTCCCACCATGGTGGAAACGGGGCTTATTCCTATTCATTTTATGGAACATGGGCCCTTTGGCATCGAATTGCTCAAGCCCCATGAACTGTTCGGCCTCCATGGGTCCAACCACATCACTCAAGCCGCTTTCTGGAGTTTATTGTTCAATTGCGGCATCTATTTCTTTGTTTCGCTTTATACTTCGCAAAGCCCACTGGAGGTTTCACAAGCTGATATTTTTGTCGACATTTACAAATACCGCAAGGGAAGTTCCGATTATGACGTCATGCGCCGGCAGGCTAAAATACAGGATATCCGCATCCTGCTCAACCGGTTTCTCGGAGAACCCCGCGGCAACCTCCTGCTCAACACCTACGAAAACACCCAGCGCATCGATTTATCTCAGCACCAGGTTGCCGAAGCCGACCTGGTCAACTATGTGGAAACACACCTCGCCGGCGCTATTGGCGCCGCTTCCGCCAAGATCATCATCGGGTCCATCACCAAGGAGGAACCGATCAGCCTCGAGGAAATGTTCAAAGTCCTGGAGCAAACCAAAGAGATTATGCAATACAGTAAAGCCCTGGAGAAAAAATCGGCGGAACTGGAACGAACTACCAAACAACTAAAAGACGCCAACGAACAGCTAAAAGAACTGGACCGCCTCAAAGCTGATTTTATTACCACGGTTACCCACGAACTCCGCACGCCCATAACCTCCATTAAAGCCCTGTCCAGGATCATGAAGGAAACACCGGGTTTACCGGAAGAACAAATACAGGAGTTTCTCAGTATTGTCGTTAGCGAAAGTGAACGCCTGACCCGGCTGATCAACCAGGTGCTCGACCTGGAAAAGATACAGTCCGAACAAAAAAACTGGACGTTGTCTCCTATCGATTTTGCGGAAGTTACCGAAAGAGCTTATGCGGGCCTCAAACAATTAATGCGGGACCGGAATATCCGGCATGAGCTAAAAATCGAAAACCGGCCGCTCAAAATTATGGGGCATAACGACCGGCTGACCCAGGTAGTAGTCAATCTTATCTCTAACGCCATCAAATTCTGTAAGCCCAAAGATGGCGCCATAAACGTCTGCTTGCGGCAGGCCGGCGGCAGGGCCCTCCTCGAAGTGCAGGATAATGGACAAGGCATTCCGGAAAAAGACCAAAAGCTGATCTTTGAGAAATTTACTCAGCTCAACGACGAAACCAGGGGAAAGCCTAAAGGCAGCGGCCTGGGGCTTTTTATCTCGCATTCGATCATCCAGCAGCATTCCGGCGTGATCTACATTAGAAGCCAGCCTGGTAACGGCGCCACCTTCTTTGTGGAGATCCCCCTCTTGGAAGGGGGCCAAACCTGAACGATGTATTGGGCTTCCAAGCCGTACAGCGTACACCAATTGAGCAAACCTCAGGTTAAAATACGGCTTCAGCCCGCCTGATTTGTTCTGGTTTCAGTCAATACACAAATATTGCCCAAGAAGGTTTTTTTTCTCTTAAAAATCTGTAAATTTAGGTTTGCTAAAATTGCTGTTCACATTGAGAATATTCTTCCTCTGGAATGGCGTAGCTTAATCCTCGGAGCCCGTTCGATATGACAGATAAAACCAACACAAAGGTCCTCCTGGTTGATGATGAGCCCAATATTCTGGTGGCACTCGAATTCCTGGTGAAAAAAGAAGGGTATCGGGTCTTTAAAGCGGAAAATGGAGAACAGGCCATGCAGGCTATGGCTGCTCAGCATCCGGAGATCGTCATACTGGATGTCATGATGCCGGGAATGGACGGATTCGAAGTGGCCAGAAGAATAAGGGCAGAGGAACAATACGATAAAACTCAGATCATTTTCCTCACTGCTAAAGGAACGCAGGAAGACCGCTTCAAAGGCTACGCCACCGGTGGCGAAGTCTACATTACCAAGCCTTTTGACAATGACGAACTGATAAATACCATAAATGAAGTGGTAGAATTTGGATAATTCAGCCAATTTTTTTTTCTTTGACAAATATAAACATATAAATATCTATATATCTAAACAACTTTAAGTAATGCCTCACCACCAGGCGCTCTGTTCCTTGCCAAACCCAGCGCCTGTTAGCCGGCCGTTACTAAAATAAAACCATAGCAATATGACTCAACAAATCAAATCCTTCGATGAATATAAGGATGTCTACCGCCAAAGTGTGGAAGACCCCGAAGGTTTCTGGGCACAACAAGCAGCAACCTTTTCCTGGCGCAAAAAGTGGGACAAAGTCCTGGAATGGAACTTCCGCGAACCTGACGTTAAATGGTTCCCGGGAGGAAAGCTCAACATTACCGAGAACTGCCTGGACCGCCACCTGAAAGAACGCGGCGACCAGGTGGCAATACTTTTTGAACCTAACCAACCGGATGCCCCGGTACAGAAATATACCTATAAAGAACTCCACGCCGCTGTTTGCAAAACAGCTAATGCGCTGAAGGCCAATGGCATTAAAAAGGGGGACCGCGTTTGTTTCTACATGCCCATGGTTCCTGAATTGGCTATTGCCGTACTGGCATGCGCCCGGGTCGGCGCCATCCACTCCGTTGTTTTCGCCGGTTTTTCGGCTCAAGCTCTGGCTGACCGGATCAAGGACTCCAGCTGTAAAATGGTGATCTGTTCTGATTATAATGACCGCGGCGCCAAGCACATCCCGGTAAAAAAGGTCGTTGATGACGCCCTGGATATGGGCTGCGATAGCATCGAAACGGTCCTTGTCCACAAAAATACCGGCGACGAGCTCACCATGGTAAGTGGGCGGGATAAATGGTGGCACGACGAAGTAGACGGCCAAAGCACCGAATGCGAAGCCGAAGAAATGGATGCCGAAGACATCCTGTTCATTCTGTACACTTCCGGATCAACCGGCAAACCAAAAGGGGTTGTCCATTCCTGCGGCGGCTATATGGTTTATACGGCCTATTCGTTCCAGAATGTATTCCAATATCAGAAGGGCGACATCTATTGGTGCACTGCTGACATCGGCTGGATCACCGGCCACTCCTATATCGTTTACGGCCCGTTGCTGGCCGGGGCTACCACCGTTATGTTCGAAGGGGTGCCGACTTATCCGGACGCCGGGCGTTTTTGGGCGGTATGTGACAAGCATAAGGTCAACCAGTTCTATACTGCTCCGACCGCCATCCGCGCCTTAATGGCCCAGGGTGACCAATGGGTAGAAGGTTATGACTTAAGCTCCATCAGGGTCCTCGGAACGGTGGGCGAGCCCATCAATGAAGAAGCATGGGAATGGTACTATAATAAAGTCGGTAAAGGCCACGCCCCTATCGTCGATACCTGGTGGCAGACCGAAACGGGCGGCATTATGATCTCCGGCCTGGGTTCCCTCAGCCCCATGAAGCCTACCCATGCCGGCTATCCGCTGCCAGGGGTGCAACCCTGTCTGATGGATGCAGACGGCAATGAGCTCAGCGGTAATGACATAGAAGGCCTGCTTTGCATTAAATTCCCGTGGCCCTCTATGATCCGCACCACTTATGGTGACCACGAGCGCTGCCGTCAAACCTATTTTTCTGCTTTTCAAGACAAATACTTCACCGGAGACGGAGCCCGCCGGGATAAAGACGGCATGTACCGGATCATCGGCCGGGTCGATGATGTGATCAACGTTTCCGGCCACCGGATGGGTACAGCCGAAGTGGAAAATGCAATCAACGAACACCCCAAAGTGGTGGAATCGGCCGTCGTCGGTTATCCGCACGACATCAAAGGACAGGGTATCTATGCCTATGTGATCACTTCCGGGCCGGTTGGAGACGAAGACGCCTTCCGAAAAGAGATCCTGAAGGTGGTGACAAAGGAAATTGGGCCGATCGCCAAACCGGACAAGATACAGATCGTCTCCGGGCTGCCCAAAACACGCTCTGGAAAGATCATGCGCCGGATACTCCGCAAAGTGGCTTCGGGCGACACCTCCAATCTCGGTGACACGTCAACTCTGCTCAACCCGGAAGTGGTGGATGAGATCAAGAGTGGCGCCAAAGGCGCCTGATCCGGCATATTATAAGCCGCGTCATAAACGCATTTGTATACGGGCTGCCCATCGGGGCAGCCCACTCTTTGTTTCTTTACTTCGCCAATAGCATTTTTCCAAACCCCTAACTCAGGGCGTTAAAAACATGAGATCATGACCTATCAGGAATTTTATAGTAAAAGCATGTCTTCCCCGGAGGCTTTCTGGAGAGCGCAGGCAGAGGCCATCCCCTGGTTTGAAAAGCCCACTCAGATTCTCTCTAAAAGTGAAGAGGGGCTGGATCGGTGGTACGAAGGAGGCAAGCTCAATACCGCTTATATAGCCTTGGATTACCACGTCGAGAATGGAAGGGGCAAACAGGTAGCCCTCTATTATGACTCTCCGGTAACCGGTGTGAAGCAGGCCTTTACGTATGAGCAGCTACTGGAAGAGGTCAGGATGTTCGCCGGAGTACTCAAAGCGAGAGGCGTGCAGAAAGGAGATACGGTTATCATTTATATGCCTATGATCCCCCAGACGGTAATCGCTATGCTGGCCTGTGCACGGCTGGGCGCTATCCACTCTGTTGTATTCGGAGGCTTTGCACCCCACGAGCTGGCGATTCGCATTGACGACGCCAAGCCCAAATTTTTGCTGGCGGCAAGTTGCGGGATCGAGATCGCGAAGGTTATTGACTACATGAAAATCGTCAATGCCGCCCTGGAAGAAGCCTTGCATCAACCCGACGGTTGTATCGTTTACCAACGGCCACAACTAAAGGCGACATTGAAAGAAGGGCGCGACTTCGACTGGGAAAGCCTCCTTTCCGGGGCAGAACCGGCGGATTATGTCGAGGTGGAAGCTACCCATCCCCTCTACATCCTGTATACTTCCGGCACTACCGGCCGCCCCAAAGGGGTGATGCGCGATAACGGGGGCCACGCCGTCGCTTTGAAGTTTAGCATGAACTACATCTATGGGGTAAAGCCTGGCGAAGTATACTGGGCAGCCTCAGATGTAGGTTGGGTAGTCGGGCATTCTTACATCGTCTATGCTCCGCTCATTCATGGCTGTTCCACCATTCTCTTTGAAGGCAAACCCATCAAAACCCCCGATGCGGGCACTTTCTGGCGGGTGATCGAAGAATATAAAGTGAAAGTCTTCTTCACGGCGCCCACTGCCTTCCGGGCCATCAAAAAAGAAGATTCAAAAGGAGAACTCAAAAAAAAGTACGATACCAGCAGCCTGGACTATCTCTTTCTGGCGGGTGAGCGTTGTGACGTTGCCACCCTGGATTGGTGCGGCGACCTGCTTCAGGTTCCCGTGATCGACCACTGGTGGCAGACCGAATCCGGCTGGCCGATGCTGGCCAATATGGTCGGGGTTGAAGTGTTACCCATCAAACCCGGTTCTGCCGCCAAACCGGTTTGCGGATATGATCTCCGGGTAGTCAGCCCCGATGGAGAAAGCCTGCCGGCCAACCAGGAGGGAGCTGTGGTTATCAGGCTGCCGTTGCCGCCGGGCTGCCTGCCCAATTTGTGGAATGACACCGCCCGCTATCTTTCTTCCTACATGAGCGCTTACCCCGGCTATTATTTCACTGGTGACGGCGGATACATAGATGAAGATGGATACGTGTTTATCACCGGCCGGATCGATGACATTATCAACGTGGCGGGGCACCGCCTCTCAACCGCCAAGATGGAAGAGGTTGTTGCTTCCCACCCGGCTGTTGCCGAGTGTGCCGTGATCGGCATCGAAGACCAGATGAAAGGACAGATACCGGTAGGCTTTGTGGTGCTCAAAAGCGGAATAGAAAAATCTGAAGAGGAGATGGAAAAAGAACTGGTGCAAATGGTCCGCACCAAGGTCGGCCCGGTGGCTGCTTTCAAGAAAGTAGCGATTGTACAACGGCTGCCCAAAACCCGTTCCGGTAAAATTCTTCGCCGAATTATGCGACACATCGCCGATGGCAAACCTTTCAGCCCGCCTTCGACTATTGAAGACATGACGGTGCTTCCCGAACTGGAAGGCCTGATGAAGGATAAACATATAGGCCACAGCGCTGATTAAACCGAATCGCCAATGGCTTGTTTTCAAATGGGGCGCAAGTACCGGTGTACCGGGATACCTGCGCCCCATTCAAAAAACTAACAAACAGATGCATTGGCGATATGATGAAAGGCAACGTCCCATCCAAGAAGAAAACCCTTATTCCGATAAGCCTCAGGCTTCGGGATTACCTGCAGCGCCACAACCGTGCTTCACAACTTACTATTCAATACCGGGACCTGCTTAGGTACCAATCCTCTGTGCCACTTATCGACCAGCAAGGCAACGATACCCTGTGGGAAACCGTCTACTACTCCGAATCCGACCGCCTGGAGATCAATGACGCCATGAAACGGATTTATGCACTCCTTAAAACAGATGGTGATGTGGAAGTGCTGGATCACCTCACCGTAGCCCGTATTGACTTTTGCACGTTTGGCAATACCAAACCCTTCCGGATTCGAATTATCAACCGCCTCAACGATAATTACGACCATTTTTACGTCAAAAAAGCAGATGCCTCCCGCATCTACGGGTTGATCCTGGAAGACATCCTTTCTCCGAACCGGGTCATGTTTATGGTCGACCGGGATACGCTCATTGAAGAACACGTCGCCGGTATTCCCGGCGATGACTTTATGAGGCGCAGCCTGGAGGATACTACCTTCAACCAGATTCGCATCGCCAAGGAGTTCATTAAATTCAACGAACGCTGTTTTGTACGCCTGCTGGGGGATATGCGTTCTTACAATTATGTGGTGGACATCACGCCCGACATTGAAGGCTCTCAGTTTCGAATGCGCGCGATTGATTTTGACCAGCAGTCCTTCGAAGGGCGAAAGAGTTTCTACCTGCCTCAGTACTTTAAGGAGAACAACCCTATCATTTACCTGGGGATGCGGCACATGCGGCCGGAAACCGTGAAACAATACCAACTCGAGGAACGCAGCCTGATCGCCGCCCGGGTAAAAACTTCCGATATCCAGTTTTCGGACCTGATGGAGGTTATGGTCCAGGATGAACTATCTACCGAAGAAAAAATCGTTCAGCTAAAGGATGAACTGGCCTATCATCATAAAAATGACCGCTTCCGAAAATGTAAAACCATGGGGGAAATCGTGCTGACCAATATTCAATTACTCCTCCAGAAAGACTTTAAGCAGAGCATCCTGTACGAAGAATAAAAAAACCTCCCTCCAAAAAGTCCGGAGAGAGGCTATCCCAAAAACCGATTATATATATCACAAAAATCTAAATTTAATCCCGAAATAAAAAGTATTTAGATAATTATTATGTTTAAAGTTTTTGCATCTTCAACAAATTCCTTGTTTTCACTCCTTTTTACCGTCTAGAAAAACAACTCAGAGACTCTTCTGGTTATACAGCTGAACCATATTCCGATAAAAAGAATGCAAACACTCAACCCTGAAGAATTGAGGCGTTACGCCCGCCACCTTGCTTTACCCGAATTTGGACGGGCAGGACAGGAGAAAGCCCGGAGTTCCAGCGTTTTGGTGGTAGGCGCCGGAGGCCTTGGCAGCCCCATGCTACTCTACCTGGCTGCCGCCGGTATTGGAAAGATCGGGATAATCGATTTCGACCGGGTGGATGAGACCAACCTGCAAAGGCAGATACTCTACACGATGGAAGACATCGGCCAACCCAAGGCAGCCACTGCACGCCTGAAGTTGCTGGCACTCAACCCTCATCTCGAAGTGGAGGTATATGACGAACAACTGACCAGCGAGAATGCTCTCCCTATCATATCCGGATACGATATCGTTGCCGATGGCACTGATAATTTCCCTACCCGCTATCTGGTAAACGACGCCTGCGTGCTGGCTGGAAAGGTCAATGTTTACGCCTCTATCTTTCGTTTCGAAGGACAGGTTTCGGTGTTTAACCATCTCCAGGAGGACGGCAGCCGGGGCCCCAACTACCGGGACCTCTTCCCCACCCCGCCCCCACCGGAACTGGTTCCCAACTGCGCGGAAGGCGGCGTACTGGGTGTCCTCCCCGGTATCATCGGCAGCATGCAGGCCACCGAAGTGATCAAAGTTGCAGCCGGCATTGGTGAGCCATTGAGCGGTAAACTATTCCTTTTTGACGCTTTGACTTTCACCTCCAGAATACTTAAAGTCAGAAAAAACCCCAACCTGGTGATCGAACAGCTTATCGACTACGAGCAATTTTGTGCGCCTCAGCCTCAACCGGCAGTGCCTCAGCTCGGGGTAAAAGAACTTAAAAAACTGATGGATGAGGAGGCCGATTTCCAACTCATCGATGTGCGGGAGCCCTATGAGTATGCAATCGCCAACCTGGGAGGTGAACTCATTCCGCCTAGCCAGATCAGCCGGCAAGCGGGCCGGATTTCCAGAGATAAGAAAGTTGTCCTCCACTGCCGAAGCGGCAAACGCAGCGCCGACGCCATCCGGGAGCTACAAAAGCTGGACTCGTTCGACAACCTCTACAACCTGGAAGGTGGCATCCTGGCCTGGGCCCAGGAGATCGACCCGGATATGATGCAGTATTAATGCAACGCTTTGGATTGTATACGCCTGCCCGAACTCAATTCGGGGATGTGCGGACACAGTGGGAGCCGTTGTGTGTACGCCTGCCTGAACGGTGGCCTCCGGTTTTGTTTACGGATTCTCCCTGATGGCCCCGGGAATTTCCAGGATCAACCCGGAGCCATAGGCTTTAGCCGGCGTTTGGAATCCCACCGGCGCATTGCCATCCAGCACCTTCTGAGCTATATTGAGGCTGGTGCGGGCCGTAAGTTCATAACCCTCGGGCGTAATGAGCCGGGAAGTGACGGTATCTCCCTTTTCGTTCCAGGCCTTTCCCCATATATAGCTTTTTCCTTTTTTCCGCTGTTCTTCAGAAGGGCCGGCCGGGCCTTTTTGAATGCGCTTTTTCACCCTATTCCGGATAAAGGAGGTGCGCAACAACCAGTTGTAGTAAGGTTGCAGCTTGATGTACCGGTAAGTCTTGGGATGAACAGAGGTATAAGCCTCGATATTGGGTATACCGGTGCTGAAATAAGCGGTAGAGACATCCCCCCAGGGTATAGTCATGCAAAACCGGCTCTTTCCTTCAGCAAAAGGTACTTCCATGGCCTTATGCCCCAACGGTACTCTTTTAATCTTTCCATTTTCCCGTACGGCCCCTCCTTCGCCCAGGTTCTCTGCCATCGTGCTGGCTGTACCCCGAGACGTGCGGCTCCCCCCGGAGGAAAACGCCAGCTGCAAATGCGTCGCATCCGGCAGCTTTTCCTTGAGGTGCAAAGCAGTGCAATCGGTAGGCACCACATCAAACCCAACGCCGGGCATCATCATAATTCCGGCTTCCCGCGCCCGGGGCCCCAACGCCGCCGCCAGTTCGAAAACGGCAATCTCACCGGTAATGTCGAGGTAGTGAATGCCTTGCCTCAGGCAGGCTTCCATCATAGGCCGGGCAGTGTGGTTAAACGGGCCGGCAGCATGGAGAACAAAAGCTACCCCTTCCAGGCCGTCATCTATATCCTCGGGGCGGTCCAGTCCGAATACCCGGTAGCCCATTCCCAGATTCTCCGCCAGCCGCTGCGTTTTTTCAGCCGAACGTCCGGCCAGGATTGGATTCAGTCCTTTTTCCTTTGCCAGTTCAGCGATCAGTTGGCCCGTATAGCCATAGGCGCCGTATAACAGGAAGCTTTTTGCCATATTGATTTTTAACGCCCAAGTTAGGTATTCCCTGGCATTATACAATAGGATGGCTCCTTGTCCATCACTTTCCACCGCCTGAGGAAATTGATACTCAGCCGATTAACAGCTTGTCAACATTATTCCACAGTTTACTCACTACCAATTGGTTAGGAACTTTCAGCCTTTTTTGAATTTTTTTTTGCCCCTCAATCGTTCCAATAATAACGCCTGTATTGTTAACGCCAAAAACTTTACGCCTATGATCGTCAAACTAACCCTACTCCGCAACGCCCTCGAGCATCTCCGCCATCGGGCCGCCTGCTTGCTGGAGCGGCACTGGCTCAAGCTGCTGGTTGCCTCCTTTTTTTGCTTCCTGATGCTGGAGCGCAATCTCACCCTGGAACTGCGGTTGAGCACCTCCAAACCATTAATGAACATCGGCAGTAAAAACCCGGACGCCAACGCCAAAGAAACGGCGTTGAACAACGCCCAGCAAGGAGAGGGAAAAGCGGTTTTCGTTGCCGAGGATTCAGAAAAACGGCGGCAGCAGCGGGCCTACATCCGCCGTTTCTCCAAAGTGGCGCAGGCCGAAATGGAAAAATTTGGCATCCCCGCCAGTATCAAGCTGGCGCAGGGATTGCTGGAAAGTGACGCCGGAAATAGCCCGATCGCCCGCGACAACAACAACCACTTCGGGATCAAGTGCTTCTCCCGCAACTGCCGGAAGGGCCACTGCAGCAATTTTCAGGATGACAGCCACAAGGATTTCTTCCGCATTTACCCCTCCGCCTGGGAAAGCTTCCGCGCCCACAGCCTGATGCTGCGGCAAAAGGAGCGCTACCAAACCTTGTTCAAACTACCGCCAACCGACTACCGGGCCTGGGCCGCCGCCCTGTCGAAAGCCGGCTACGCTACGGATCCGGACTACGCGGCCAAGGTGGTCAGGTTGATCGAGGAGTTGAATTTGCAACGGTTTGATGAGTGAGTGATGTGACCCACTGATACACTGCTCCCTGTCACCCCTACACATCCGCCACCAGCAAATTACACCCCCGTGCGTCGCTGGCGTCGAGGCGGCCGAGGATTTCGAAGCTGCCATCTTCGTAAACGCGGCCCAGGTCATCAGTGGCAATGAAACTGATGGTATCCAGGTTAGCCAGGTCGATGATGTTTAGGGCGCCGGTTTTTCCGGGAGGTTGAATAGCAAAAGGGTCCGTGATCTCCCGCGAAAGAACCCGCATGGTTGGGCTGGGGCGGAAAAGCCCGCCGCCCTGGGAATATGCCTGAGAGAGCAGCTCTGTCATTCCGTATTCGGAATGAACGGCATCCACCTGAAAAGATGATTGCAGGATGAGGTGCAACTCCTCTCGGGTGAGTTCCCGGCGGCGCCCTTTCATACCGCCGGTTTCCATGAGGGTAACGCCGCTGAGACCCATTGGATATTGTTCTGCGAATTCCCAAAGAGCAAAGCTAACACCGAGTAATATCGTGGGGATGGCATTTTTTTTGCAATGGCTCAAAATCTCAGCCAGTGCTTCGGTGTTATATAAAAAGAATCCGCTCTGCGGGTAACGGGATAACCGGATAAAATCTTCGGCCATAAAGACGAGCGAAGAGCCCGTGCGTTCCATATAAGATGGCAGAAGCGCCAGGACGCAGTATTCCTCCACCGGCCCGTAAAAATGAGCGAACCCTCGCCGGGCATTCCGCCGGTAAAACTCAGGATCGCGTACCAGATGGCGGCTGGCCGTTTGGGCGGTAGTGCCACTGCTGGAAAAAGAGAGCGCCGGCTGCCAGGAGCCGGTTTGAATTTCGTGGTTTTTGAAAAACTGAATGGGGAGAAAGGGGATGTGCTCAATAAGGCTTATCTCTTGGGGGTGAACGCCCAACAGTTCGAGATACTGTCGATATAATGGGTTGTTCCGGGCCTGATAGAAAAAAACATCCAATGCCAGAGCCTGGAAATCAGCCTCCGCCACTTTTTCTACCCTCTCTCTCAGTATATCGCCAAATTGAACCCACTTTTCGCGTTGTGGCATTGAAACAATATTGAGTTTACCTTATTATACAATTATTGACTAAATTGGAGTTATGAAAACGACATACTATTTACTCGTCATCGGCTTGGCCTTTTCAGTTTACAGCTGCGTGCAACCGCCGAACTATCCGAATACACCCGAAATAACTTACGTCGGCATCAATCAGCAGACGGTGTTACAAGGAAATGCAAACAACCCTTCTGATACACTGGAAATCACCTTCAGTTTCACCGATGGCGATGGCGACCTCGGCATCGACGACAGCACGGTTGATCTCTTCCTGACCGATAGCCGGGAAGGATTTGTGGATATCAAAAAACTACCGGTCATACCGGACCAGGGCATTGGCAATGGCATCTCAGGGGAAATCACCGTCCGGTTGCTCAATAAACCCTTCGGTATCTGCTGCACCTACCCGGACGGTTCGACGCCCTGCGTAGCCAACGCCAACTTCCCCACGGACACCATGTCCTACTCTATACAGATCAAGGACCGGGCTGGCAACATGAGCAACAAGATACAAACCGAGACGATCACGATTCTGTGTAATTGACCCAGTCAATGCCCTTCCTGAGCAGCGAAAGGGTCCGGGCTTCCGGCGTTCCTTCCTCCGGGTGGTAGTCATATGCCCAGTTGGCTACCGGGGGCAGGCTCATCAGTATAGACTCGGTGCGGCCCTCTGTATCCAATCCAAATTTGGTGCCCTTATCCCAGACGAGGTTAAATTCCACATAGCGCCCCCTGCGAAGGCCTTGCCAGGCCAGCTCCCTTTCCCCATAGGATGCTTCCCTGTGTTTTTCCAGGAAGTGGATGTACAAAGGTGAAAAAGCCCTTCCCACCTCCTGAACAAAGGCAAAACGAGCTGCTTTGCTGAAGCCGCCCTCCTCATTGAGGCGGTCAAAGAAGATGCCGCCGACACCCCGGGTTTCCCGCCGGTGTTTGAGGTAGAAATAGTCATCCGCCCACTGTTTGAAATGCGCATAATAATCCGGATGGTGGGCATCACACACTTTTTTCAGCTGTTGGTGAAAAAACCGGGCGTCTTCCGTATCGATATAGTGGGGGGTCAGGTCTATGCCTCCGCCGAACCACCAGATAGGTTCCCCTTCCGGATTCCCCGCCGGCTGAACCTCAAAATAGCGTACATTCATGTGGATCACCGGAACCATTGGATTGGCCGGATGGAGGACGATACTGACGCCCGTTGCCAGAAAATCCCCGGTGCTTATACCTAGTGCACGGCTGATCTTTTCCGGCATCGGGCCGTGGACGGCGGAAAAATTCACCCCCCCTTTCGCGATGTGCCGCCCCTCCAGGATGCGGGTGCGCCCCCCACCCCCTTCCGGGCGCCGCCAGGCATCCTCCCGGAATTGCCCTTTCCCGTCGGCGGCTTCCAACTGGGTACAGATTTCATCCTGCAGCCCCTGAAACCAGTTGATTGTCTTTTCCTTGGTAAGCATCTACAGTTTACTTTTCGCTGCCGCCACTACTTTTTTGGCACTACCGACAAAAATTTCCCCATCCATCAGAACAACCGGCCGTTTCAGAAAAGTGTACTCTTCCAGGATCAACCGCCGGTAGTCCTGTTCCGACAAATGCTGCTCATGCAGGCCCATCGAGCGATACTTCAGGGCCCGGCGGCTGAAAAGGGCCTCATAACTTCCCGCCATAGCCTTCATTTCGTCAATTTGTTGAGGAGTGATTTTTTCCGTTTTGATATCCTGAAGATCAAAACCCTCGCCTCCTCCCAGCTCGCCAATAATGCGCTGGCAGGTATTGCAAGTGGACAAATGATATATCTTTCTCATCCCTTAACTTTTTAGCTGGCAAAATAAAGTATTATCCCGACGCGGCTTATTTTTTTGCCTGGAGCAAGTTAAAATAAACCGCATCGGGAGAACCCGATACAGGATAAAAAAGCTTAAAATATTATTTTTTATCCCGTGTCGGGTTAATTTACAGCCTTTAACAGAAAAAAGTAAAATTTCACCCTATGGCAAAAATCGCCGAATCCGAACTCGTCATCAACCCCGACGGCAGTGTTTATCACCTCAACCTTCGGCCGGAGGACATCGCCACCAATATCATAACCGTAGGAGACCCGGGCCGGGTGCCGATGGTTTCCAAATATTTTGATGAGATAGAGGTAAAAAAGGAAAAGCGGGAATTTGTTACCCATACCGGAAAGATCGGCAAAAAACGCATTACTGTGATTTCCACCGGCATTGGCCCGGATAATATAGACATAACCATCAACGAACTCGACGCGCTGGCCAATATAGATTTTGGGAGCAGAGAGCCCAGGGCCGAGCTAACCTCCCTGAATATCGTGCGCATCGGCACTTCCGGATCGCTTCACCCGGAGGTCCCCGTTGATTCTTTTGTCGCTTCCACCTATGGCCTGGGGCTGGATAACCTCCTGAATTTTTATGATTATAAGCCCAATCTGGGGGAGGCATCGCTGGAAGATGAACTAAACGCTTTTCTGGAATACACCGGCCGCCTGCCTTTTTATGTTTGTGAAGGCAACTCAGTCCTTTTGGATGCCCTGGGACAGGGTAAAACGCAGGGGATCACTCTGACCAGTCCTGGTTTTTACGCTCCTCAGGGGCGCGAACTGCGCGCGAAAGCCCGGTATGACGCCCGGTTTTTTCAGTCGCTGGCCAAATTTAGGTTCAGGGATTACACCATTACCAACTTTGAGATGGAAACCTCCGCCATTTATGGCTTGTCCAGGCTACTGGGGCATCGCGCCCTGTCTACCAACGTCATCATAGCCAACCGGCCCAATGGGAAGTTCAGCAAGGATCCTTACAAGGCGGTTGACGCCTTAATTCAGGACGTTCTGAGCCTGATCAGCAGTTCGCCCCTTTTCTAAAACGGATAGCGCTGCGCCAACAAAGAGCCCGGTAAATGATTTCAGAGAATAAAAAAAAGGAACAAGCACAGCTCGTTCCTTTTCGAAATTGGTATGTATTTGATAGCCTCTATTGAGTCACTAATTCATTGGCCTTCTTATAATCCGCCAGGAATTTCTCCAGGCCGATGTCGGTCAGCGGATGCTTCAGAAGGCCGAGGATCGGTTCCAGCGGGCAGGTCACCACATCGGCGCCTGCGCGGGCAGCATCCACAATGTGCATACTGCTGCGTATCGAAGCTGCCAGAATCTCCGTTTCATAACCTTGAATGGAGTAAATCTCTGATAGCTCTTCGATGAGCTGCATTCCGTTCCAATTGATGTCATCGATCCGCCCGATGAAAGGCGAAACGTAAGTGGCGCCCGCTTTGGCCGCCAAAATTCCCTGCCCGGCAGAGAATACGAGCGTACAGTTCGTACGAATACCCTGATCGCGAAAATAACTCAGGGCTTTGACGCCCTCCTTGATCATAGGAATTTTAACAACGATATTCGGAGCAATAGCTGCCAGCCGCTTACCTTCTTTAACCATGCCATCGAAATCAGTAGCGATTACTTCAGCGCTCACATCACCGTCGACTATTTCGGCGATCGTTTTATAATGCTTCAGAATATTTTCTTCGCCGGCAATCCCTTCTTTGGCCATTAGGGAAGGATTGGTCGTTACACCATCTAATATTCCCAGGCTATTCGCTTCTCTGATTTGCTCCAGGCTTGCAGTATCTATAAAGAACTTCATAGCTAATTTCTGTAAAGTTACAAATATCAGGCACTAATGCCGAATTTTTATATAGGAAAGTTTTCAGATGGGGTTAAATTGATCTTTCTGCGGGACAAGAATAAGGTGAGCAGCACATCGCACTGCTCAACCTGCCTACCCTTGCTCCGTTTCCGGCCTGGGGGGATTCAGCGGGAGCAAGTCGTGTGCGCTCACCGGCGGCAAAAGTAGAAATTTTTGATCAGAATATCAAATCCGCCAACTCATTGTTTAGGGATTATTTCCGTCTTCTCTCCAAAATAGGTAACGAAGCGCTGCATCTCATTGGCCAGCTCCTTATTCTGAGTGGCGCGATAGTAAGTATCCGCAATGGCCCGCAGGGTTTGAAAAATGAACCGGTCCATTTCAATAACCTGCATATCCTGCGTCCACAGGTCAATCTTCAAGGTGTCTTTGGTCTCCTTGTCAAAGAAAGAAAGCATGACGGCTTTAACCTCCTGTGCGCCATTTGCATTGGGGTTATCTTCAGCCTCCCAGGTGATTCTCACCGGGACATTCTGGCCGTTGAGGCCCACCGTGACCTTGATATCCGAAGTTTTTTTGACTTCCGTACTCATATTTTTGATTTTCAAATGAGGCCCCGCCTTGCAGCGTCTCCTCAATTAGCTCGTTATGTTTTAGTGATGTGTTGATTGTCCTCCCCTGCCAGTTCATGGATATGATGAGACGGGTAAACGTGGACGCCTCCTTCCAGCCGCTGAGCGGCATGAAGCATAGCGCGGGCCACCTGAGCCGCTTCAACCGGGCGGTATTTACCCATCAACTCTCCCCCGGTCAGGCGATCCAGCCCCAGGCTCAGCCGGCCGGCCAACTGTTCGCCCAGGCGGCTTTCCCGTCGGTCGCCGATCAGAAAAGAAGGCTGAAAAATATGAATCGCCCAAAAGGGCAGCTTTTTGACCGCCGCTTCCAACTCGCCTTTCAAGCGGGTGTAAAAAAACAAGGAATCCGGGTTGGCGCCAACCGAAGACACCAGCAATAGTTGCCGGGCGCCGTTAGCCGCCGCCAGGCGCGCCGATTCATAGGCATAAGTAAAATCGACCCTGAAGAAAGCTTTCCGGCTGCCCGCCCGGGCCATAGTAGTGCCCAGGCAGGAATAAAGATCATGGCCTTTCAAAAGGCCCGCATAGTCTTCCAGGCGGCCGAAATCAAGGATGTGTTGCTCCAACCGGGGATGCTCCACCTCCAGTCGGCGGCGGCCAAAGCTGATGACTTTTCGGTAAGCCGGATGCTCCAGCAACTGATGGAGACACTGGCTGCCTACCAGGCCCGAAGCGCCGAAAAGTAAAGCGGTCTTGTGATGTTGACTAATCTCCAAATTGAACGGGTTTTGACAAAGGTAAGGTTTTAGTTGATTGGAGTTGCCCGTCTTCGCTCCAACCTTTTCAAGGTATGCTGCTTAGCCGGCTGAAACAGGGAGCTTGGTTAATCAACCAACACCTTGAGTCCATAATAGGAAGCGGATAGCCCGCCCCATATTCCCAACCCACCTTCGATATTGGAATCAATGAGGGTGTAACTGGAGAACGGCCCCTGGTTAGCGGCATTGAACTCCAGTGTATTCCAGAAATTGTAGTGATCCTGATCCAGCGATATCCATTTGACACTCACCGTATATCCTACGTTGTAGAGCCCCAAAGTCTCGAGATCAAAATCCTGAGCGCCCCGTGGTTCGGGTTTGAATAATGGAAATTCAACGTATTGCCCATCGGTCAGGCGATCGTCGAAAACGGAAGTGAAAGGGCTGATAAGTCCTCCGTTGTTGATTGCTACCTGATAGCGGTAAAAATTGGCCTCTCCGGCTGGATCAGGAAGAAAACAAAGCAACTGTGCAAGGGTGTCATTCGGATCTCCGGGCGGATTGCGAAACTGCAGTGAATCCAAAGGAGCGTGCCAGGGGATGCTCGTCACCGCCTGAAGGCGCTGCCCCTCCGCCTCAACTTCCAGCGTATAGGACTTGCCCTCCTCTCCCCGCATGGCAAAACTAAGGTCGATATACACACAAAAGTTGAACCCCAGGCTATCCGGGTTGAAGCCAAAAAGCACACTGGCCAGGCGTTTTTCCTCCTCGCTCAACTCGTCGAGGCACAGTTCGGATAACGATACTGTTTTTTCTCCATCTGAAACCCTGACGATGGCGTCGTGAACAAAGGTATTCTCCAGGTCTTCCGGGCCAAACTTGCTAAAAAATGGTACGTTGCGGGTAAGAATTACAAAAGGCGGGGCGGGCCGCTGTCCACCCTCAATATAGCCCTCTACAACGATCTGCGGAGGCCCATCAGCGCCTTCGGGAACAAATGCTTCTTCGCAGGAAGTTGCCAGCAGGGCTATCAAAACAAACGCCGGAATGATATTCCTCATGAATTTCTTTTTTAAGAAAGTTTATTCTCGGGAATCATAACATCCGCGCTGATAAAGGTGTTCAACCTATCCTACCTATTTTGAAAAGCTTATATTGTCAAACGACCTACAGGGACTGTCCACAATTCGCTGTTCGCTGTTCGCAATTCGCAAGTTCCTGAAACAAGGGGCGTTGGAACCTCTTTCTCTCCGCCCCTTCACGCCTCCGCGTGCCTCACCTCCCCCCTCTCCGCGCCTCCGCGTGCCTTATCCCCCTCTCTTCTCTCCCTCCGCGCCTCCGCGCCTCCGCGTGCCCCTCTCTTCTTCCTCCCCCCCTCCGCGCCTCCGCGCCTCCGCGCCTCCGCGTGCCTCATCCCCAAATTGACATACTATTCAATCCGCTTGTACTTGAGCCGGATAGAGTTACCGATCACCACCACATCCGAAAAAGCCATAAAAAGAGCGCCCCACATTGGATTGAGGAAGCCCATGGCGGCGACAGGAATGGCTACAATATTGTATGCAAAGGCCCAAAAGAGGTTTTGCCGGATGGTGATGACGGTATGGCGGCTGATCCCCCAGGCTTTTTCCAGGTACTCAATCTTGCCATTGAGCAGGACGATCTGAGCCGATTGGATGGCCACCTGAGAAGCATTGCTCAAAGATACGCCGACCGTAGCCTTCGCCAGCGCCGGTGCATCATTGATGCCATCCCCGACCATCGCCGTTGGCGCTTCTGCAGACAATGCTTCCACCACTTTCAGTTTCTGTTCCGGCAGTTGCTCGGCGTATACCTTGCCGATTCCCAACTCCGCCGCCACTTCTTCTGTTTTGGCCCGGTGGTCGCCGGAAAGGATGACTGGATGGATTCCTTGAGCTTTGAGATACGCGATCACATTTCGGGCGGCGGGTTTCACCTCATCGGCAATTTCGATGGTGGCCAGCAGTTCTCCATTTTCCGTAAGATAGAGGCTTTGCCCTCCATCAACCGGCGGATGGGCAAGAATACGGCCGGAGCCGATCCGGTACTCATTGCCGGCGGTATCCCGGGCAGCCACTCCTACGCCTCTTTGCTCTTCCACACTTTCCAGGTCCAATTGTAAACCATTCTGCCGTCGTTCCATTTCACGGGCCAGCGATTTGGCAATAGGATGGGAAGAGTGCTGCTCCAGTTTGTAAATGATAGCATTCACGCGCCTTTCATCGCTCTGATGATAGGTAATGTTTTTTATTTTGAACTGCCCGGTGGTCAGCGTTCCCGTTTTGTCAAAAACCATATTCTGAATGCGGGAGAATATCTCCAGAGTCTGGCCCCCTTTCACCAGTATACCGTTTCTTGCCAGGCGCCCGACCCCCACCATCACGGCCGTTGGCGTTGCCAGGCCCATCGCACAAGGGCAGGAGATTACCAGCACGGCGATGGCGTTCATGAGGGCTTTTTGAAATGGCAGGCCGAAAGCAAAATGGCCGATCAGCAGGGTGAGTAAAGCGATGCTTAATACCACAGGAACAAAGATGGCGCTGATCCTATCGGCCAGCCGTTGAATATCCGGTTTATCCTGCTGAGCTGTTTTCACCAGTTCTATCATCTGGCTTAGGACAGTATCCCTGCCGGTAGCTGTGACTTGCATACGAAAGTTACCGTTCAGCAGAAGGGAAGAACCGATGACCCGGTCACCAGGGCCTTTGTCCACGGGAATGCTTTCCCCGGTCAGCATCGACTCGTCAACGGACGCCTCCCCCTGAGTGATGACGCCATCGAGAGGCGCCTGGTCGCCTTCATTCACCTGAAGAATATCGCCTACCTGCACCTCCTTCGGATCGAGGGCGACAATCGTTCCGGAAGCCGTTACCCGGCTGGCTTTTTTCACCTGTAACTTCGCCAGTTCGCCAATTGCCGTTGTCGTCTGTTCTATCGCCCGGTGTTCCATCCAGTTGCCAACCAGAACCAGCGTAAATATGGTGGCGCTGGTCTCATAAAAAATATAGCTGGCCTCCCACATCAGCGTGCCGATGAGGCTGTAAATGAAGGCCGCCGTGCCCCCTACAAAGATGAGCACATCCATATTGGGCACTCCTCCCTTCAGCGAGGCAAGGGCACTTCGTCCGAAATGGGTAAAGCCAATCACAAAGGGAGGAAGGCAAAAGGCCAGTTGCCACCAAAAATTGTCCAGTAAAGGCAGGTGAATACCTCCCATCATCAGCAAATGGTGAAGCAACAAGGGCAGTGCAAAAACCGCACTGATGAGTAATTTGCGCTCCAGCGTCCACCAGTCCCGGGCAGTTCGCCCACCTTCTTCCACTACAGAATAGCCCAGTTTATGGATGCCTTTTTTCACATCCTCCAGGCTTATCGCGGAATTGCCCTGGCGGTAGCGGACCTCTTTGGTCTGAAAATTGACATACACATCTTCCACCCCCTTCCTTTCCAAAAAACGATTGAGGCTGGCTGCGCAATTATTACAGGTCATACCCTCTACCTTTAACTCTATTATATCTTCGGCCATGGTTATTTCAAGTATCTTTATTTCTTAATTAATGAACAAGCACAGCCGTTCATCTTTTTAATAGAAACGGCTTGTTTAGAGAAGCTAGTTTTATAGCCGGCCATCTCGCCGGTTCGTTCATCCATAATACAATTTTAATAACATTTTGAAATAAAAATCAGATTTGAAATGAGAACACTTAGTTTATTTTTCGCCATGCTGGCCTTATTCTTGACGGCTTGCCAGAGCGGATCCTCCAGCCAGGAACAACAACAGGATGAAAAAGAAGAAGCCATGCCAGAAATGAAATATACGGTGACGCCTTTTTCTCCCTCTGCTTCCTATCCCAACGCCAAGATCGAATCTATGGCATTCACCAATGGCCAGTTTGCTTTTACGCTCAATGAGAGTGACTACCAGCTTGGCGTGCAAACCCCCGACGCCAGCCAGAAAATGTGCGCCAACTCGGCTCAGGGGCAGCACATCCACCTGATCGTGGATAACGAGCCTTATGCCGCCAAGTACGACGCCAAGTTCGATTACCAAATTGCCGACGGAGACCACTATATCCTGGCTTTTCTCTCGCGCTCTTATCACGAATCGATCAAGACGGAAGGGGCCCATGTCGCCATTAAAGCGGCAATAAAGGACAACAGCATTACCGAGAGCAAGCCCATCAATATGCCAATGTTGTTCTACAGCCGGCCTAAAGGCACCTATACCGGCAAAGCTGAAACTGACAAAATCATGCTTGATTTTTACCTCGTCAATGCTAAGCTGGGCGCCGATTACAAGGTCAAAGCCGAGATTAACGGCGAAGAGCACATGATCGACAGCTGGCAACCCTATTATGTGGAAGGCATGCCCATGGGAGAAAACACGATCAAGCTGACCCTGGTCGACGCCGAAGGCAATACGGTGGACACACCGCTCAACCCGGTGAGCCGTACCTTTACGTTGCAGGAGGATCCAGTGGCGCAGTAGGGTTTATGGGCCTGGACGGGCGTGGGAAGATGTATCAGTGATCAGTGTATCAGTGTATCAGTGATCAGTATAACCATGAAAAAGCACCGCTCGCAGGAAAAACTGCGGCGGTGCAAAAAAGCCAGTAAACCTGTAGCCTTTCGGCTACATCACAAACTATATTACCCAATAAATACACGCCAAATTAAAAAGTACGGCCCCAGAGAGTAAGCTTATCAACCCCGATCCATCCCCTTAGATGGTTTCCAGGCGGGGCCGTACAGAAAAACCCTTAGAATATTTTTCTTGCGGAATTTTTGTTTTGATGTAGTACTTTTGTTGTTCTGCCTTAACTAAACCAATTACCGTGCCAAAAATGAAACCCTGCCTGGTTCCTCTTGTCTTCATTGTACTTTTTTTGAGTGCCAGCTGTAAAAGAGCCACGCCAGGCCCTGATTACCAAGCCACTAAAGTTGTTACAGCAGATTCTGCCGCAGTGGTTTCCCCCCATCCCCTGGCGACACAGGTAGGTTTAGGAGTACTGAAAAAGGGAGGCAATGCCATTGATGCGGCAGTAGCCGTGCAATTTGCCCTGGCGGTGGTATACCCCCGCGCCGGCAATATCGGTGGAGGGGGTTTTATGGTGATCCGAACCAAAGACGGCCAGGCAGCCGCCCTGGATTACCGGGAAAAGGCGCCCCTGGCGGCTGACCGGGATATGTACCTGGATAGCCTGGGCAACGTGATCGATGGCCTCAGTACGATGGGGCACCTGGCCGCCGGCGTTCCCGGTACGGTGGCAGGGCTCTTTGAGGCCCATAAAAAATATGGCCGTATCCGGGATATGAAGGAACTGGTGCAGCCGGCCATCGAATTGGCGGAAAGAGGCTTTCGGATTTCTCCTACTGAAGCCAGGCGGCTCAATGGATTTCAGGAAGGTTTCCGCAAATACAACGAGGAACCCAATCCTTTTATAAAGGACTCCTTTCAGTTGGGCGACCTCTTGGTACAGAAAAGACTGGCGGAAACCCTGAAACAAATCCGGGACAAGGGTGCGGCCGGTTTTTACGAGGGCCCCGTCGCCGAAGCCATCATTGCTGAAATCCAAAGTGGAAACGGCCTTATTACCATGGAAGACCTCCATAAGTACGAAGCAAAGTGGCGCGAGCCGGTCATCGGCCAATACGATGGTTACCGCATTATCTCTATGCCGCCCTCCTCCAGTGGAGGTATTGCGCTGCTGCAAATGCTAAAAATGGTGGCGCCCTACCCCCTGAACGAGTACGGCTTTCACTCTACCCGGGCCGTTCACCTGATGGTGGAGGCAGAACGACGCGCCTACGCCGACCGCGCTGAACACCTGGGCGACAGCGACTTCTACGATGTACCCGTCGACTCGATGCTCTCCGACGCTTATCTGCAAGCGCGCATGGCCAGCTTCGATGCAGCCCACGCCACTGTCAGCGATTCCATTCTGGCCGGCAATTTTAAATTACTGAAGGAGAGCTTCGAGACCACTCATACTTCCGTCGTCGATGCCGAGGGGAATGCTGTTTCCGTCACCACTACCCTCAATTCCAACTACGGTTGTAAAGTGTGGGTCGACGGCGCCGGCTTTTTCCTCAATAATGAAATGGACGATTTCAGCGCCAAGCCGGGCGTACCCAACCAATTTGGACTGGTTGGCGCAGAAGCCAACTCCATCCGTCCGGAAAAGCGTATGCTGAGCTCCATGACACCCACTATTGTAGAAAAGGAGGGGAAGCTGTTTATGGTGCTGGGCGCCCCGGGCGGCTCCACCATCATCACCGCGGTTTTCCAGGTGTTCATCAACGTGGCCGAATTCGGCATGGGCCTGGAAGAGGCCGTGAATGCCGGCCGGTTCCACCACCAGTGGCTACCCGACGCCATCCTGATCGAGGATAATGCTTTCCCGGATAGCACTAAGCAGGCGCTGGAGGCGATGGGGCATAGCTTCAACACCGTTGGCCGTATGGCTGTCATCAAGGCTATTGTTCGATTGCCCGACGGCCGCCTCCAGGGCGTAGGAGACCCCCGGAATCCGGACGATGATGCTGGGGGGTACTAGCGCTTTAATTCTTGTAACTACCCGTCTGAGGTTGTACACGGTTAGAAGCAGGTAAGCCCAAGCAGCCTGCCGCGTTTGCGAACAGCGAATACCGAACCGCGAACTCGTCCAACCCTGGAATGGTAGCCATTCTTGTAACTGTTTTAATAATGAGCATGAAACGTATTTTTCTTACCCTTACCTGCCTCTGCATTATGACACTCGCCTATACCCAGGTAGTAGGGCTGGCCGATATTAACCAGAAGCGGCTAGAGAAGCAAAAAGTGAGTATGCTCATCCTGGGGAGTTGGGCAGTTGGCAACATCGCACTGGGCGCCACGCTGGTCAACCAACGGGAGGGAGAAAGCAAATACTTCCACGGAATGAACGCCGGCTGGAACCTGGTCAACCTCGGACTGGCCGCTGCGGGTTACCTTTCCGCCGTCAAGGCCGACCCGGCTGCGTTCGGCCTCTACGCCACCGTCAGCGAACAACATAAGCTACAAAAGGTTTTCCTCTTCAATGCCGGCCTGGACGTCGGTTATATGATGGGCGGCCTCTACCTCATGGAGCGCTCAAAGAACACGGAGAACAAACCTGAGCGGCTAAAGGGCTTCGGCAGGTCCATCCTGCTACAAGGCGCTTTCCTGTTTGCCTTCGACCTGGGCGCCTTCCTCTGGCAGGCGCAGGGCAACGGGGAACTAGCCCCTCTGCTGGAAGGGCTCAGCTTTACGGGCAATTCGGTGGGGATGGTGTGGCGGTTTTAATATTGCCAAGCGTGTGTTTCGCGCTGGCCTGAGCCCACGCCCTCGCCCGCATTTCAAAAAAATCGTTATTTTCACGGTCAAAAACCGAACCAATGCAAAGAATAGGAACATTACTCATCGCGCTACTGGCCGGCCTACCCCTGCTTTCAGGCCAGCAAATGACAAACGCCCCTTTGATGGGCCTTCAGGTAGACGTCGTTTACCTCTCCTCCGACCTGCTGGAAGGGCGGGAAACGGGTACGGAAGGTGAAACCATGGCGGCTCAATACATCGCCCATCGCTTTCAGGAGCTGGGGCTGCAGCCTCAAGGCGCCGGCGGCAGCTGGTACCAATCTTTCGATTTCAATTACAAAGCCCATCCGCATGCGGAAGAAGGAGAAGCCCGCACCGGTAAAAATGTACTGGGCTACCTCGACAACGGAGCAGCCCAAACCGTGATCATCGGCGCTCACTACGATCACCTCGGCCACGGCATCATGGGTTCCCTCAACGCCGGCGAACCCGCCATCCACAACGGGGCGGACGACAACGCCAGTGGGGTGGCCGCTATGTTGCGGATTGCGGAGGAACTGAAAAAGGGGCGCGCAAAGAACAACAACTATCTCTTCATGGGCTTTTCCGGTGAAGAGATGGGCCTCTACGGCTCCAAGTTCTTCGCCAATAATCCGACCATCAACCTCGGAAAGGTTAACTACATGCTCAATATGGATATGGTGGGGCGGCTCAATGAAGAAAAAGTCCTGGCCATTAGCGGCGCCGGCACATCCCCCGCCTGGAAAGAGGTGATGGAAGGGCTGTCTATTGGCGGCATTCAGGCCAAACTCTCGGATTCAGGCATCGGCCCTTCCGACCATACTTCTTTTTACCTGAAAGATATTCCCGTACTACACTTCTTCACCGGCCAGCATACCGACTACCACAAACCCAGCGATGACGCCGAGCTGGTCAATTACCCGGGTATGCTGCTGGTCACCGATTACATCCTGGCCCTGATCGACGAGCTGGACGGTAGCGGCAAGCTCGCCTTCACCAAAACAAAAGATGAGGAGGAAGGCAAGCGGGCCGCAGCTTTTAAAGTCACCCTGGGAGTCATGCCCGATTATGTCTACACCGGCGAAGGCATGCGCATCGACGGCGTGATCGACGGCAGGCCCGGGGCCGCCGCCGGCCTGGAAAATGGCGACATCATCATCAGAATCGGCGATATGGAGGTGAAAGATATCTACGACTATATGGAGGGCCTGGGTAAGTACAAGGTTGGCGATAAGGCTATTGTAGTGGTGAAGCGGGGGGAAGAAGTGATTGACAAGGAGGTGGAGTTTTGATGTATTCGGAGTTCGGGGGTTCGGAGTTCGAAGTTCGCGCTCACCGTCTCTTTTTTGAAGAACGAGGGATAGTGCAATCAACATTTCCCGTTTTGGAGAAAATGTGCTGCGAAAGCTCGAAATCCGCACTAAATTTTTGTGGAATTTTAGGCTTTCGAGCTTTCGTGGCATCTAATCGCCTGTTTTATGACCAATAAAGAGATCGCCAAACAATTCCAGCTGTTGGGCAGCCTCATGGAACTGCACGGGGAGAACCCCTTCAAGATTCGTTCCTACCAAAATGCATACCGCACGCTGCGCTCCCTCGACCAGCCGCTGGCGGAAATGGAAGAGGCCGAGATCGCCGCCATCAAGGGGGTGGGCAAGGCCATCAGCGGCAAAATCCGGGAACTGGTGGAAAACGGGCAGATGCAGACACTGGAAAAATACAAAGCCCAAACACCGGACGGCATCCAGGAAATGCTCAACATCAAGGGCTTTGGCGCCAAAAAGATCATGGCGGTCTGGCAGGGGCTGGGCGCCGAGTCGGTAGGCGAACTGCTCTATGCCGTCAACGAGAACCGGCTGGTGGAACTCAAAGGCTTCGGCAAAAAGACCCAGGATCAGCTGAAGCAGCAACTGGAGTACTATCAGCGTTCCAAACATAAATACCATTACGCTGCCCTGGAAAAAGAGGCGGAGCAACTGGAACAGTCCGCCTCACAAGCCCTGCCCGGCGCCAGGGTGAGCCTCTGTGGCGCCATCCGCCGAAGGGCCAATGTCGTAGAACGCATAGAACTGCTCATTGGCTTTATCGGCCCGCTGGGGCCCCTCTTCGAAAATGGACTGCTGAAGGAAACCGAAGAACAAGACGGCTGCATTACGGCTCAAACGGCTGCCGATACGCCAGTATATCTCTATCAGTGTGCACCCGCAGAATTTGGCTCCCGTCTTTTCGAGCTCAGCAGCCATACTGAATTTCGGGAGGCCTTCACCCAGGCCAATGGCGGCCCGATCGCTGCCGGCCTGGCCGAAGAAATGCAGGTGTTTGAGCAAGCTGGACTGCCTTTTATCGCCCCTGAACTGCGCGAACAGGATTGGGCCGTTGGCCTGGCTAAAGCCGGGCAACTCCCGGAACTGATCGTGGAAAGCGACATCAAAGGTGTCGTTCATGCCCACAGTACTTATAGTGACGGCGGCCACAGCCTGCGCGATATGGCCCTCCACGCCAAAGCGCTGGGCTATGAGTACCTCGGCATGACCGACCACTCTAAATCGGCTTTCTACGCCAATGGCCTGCAGCCGGAACGCGTTTTCCAGCAAATGGAAGAGATCGACGCCTTAAATGAAGAGTTGGCGCCCTTTCGCATCTTCAAAGGCATCGAAAGCGACATTCTCAACGACGGCTCCCTCGACTATGAGGAAGACGTGCTCAAGGCATTCGACTTCATCATCGCCTCGGTCCACTCCAACCTGCGCATGGATGAGGCCAAGGCTACTCAGCGCCTTCTCACCGCTATCGAAAACCCGTACACCACCATTCTGGGGCACCCCACCGGCCGGCTACTGCTGTCCCGCGAGGGTTATCCTATAGACCACAAAAAAGTAATTGATGCCTGCGCCGCCAACGGTGTGGCCATTGAGCTCAACGCCAGCCCCTACCGCCTCGACCTGGACTGGAGCTGGATACCCTACGCCCTCGAAAAGGGAATTCTCATTTCCGTCAATCCGGATGCACATAGCAAAGAGGGCATCCACGATATCCATTTTGGGGTACTTTCCGCCCGAAAGGGGGGGCTGACGGCGGAGCTGTGCCTGAATGCGAAAGGGGTTGGGGCGTTTGAGGAGTGGTTGAAGGGGTGAGAGCCTGTCCTGTACCAGCAGGGCCGGGGACTCGTCTGGGGCGAATTCGGTGTTCGGAGGGACGCTCTGGGAACTGCGAACCTGTGAACCGCGAACTGCGGCGCGCCATCGCTGTCCAGCCTTAGTAAGTAGTCGGACACATTCAAATTATGTAAAGTATTGCACTCGCGGGCGTCCCCGCCCGCGAGCGCTTCAGATAACTTGGTAGCCTGAGGCACGCCCGGGCGTAGACGCCCAGGCATGCTATCAATACGTAATCAAATTGTGTCCGACTACTTAATATTACTTTGTTAGTTTAAACTATTTTCCAACATATCACCGTCGATGCATTCGGGTTGCCAAAGCGGATAGCCTGCAATTATACCCCTCTTGAGGGGTCGACCGTAGGGAGGGGGAGGAAAATCAGAGACATTACATTATGATTGTTTAAGGAACGCAGACCTCCAGGCCCGCGAGTTGGATCTAAGAGCTATCCACCCCGACGAAAAGTCCACTGGCCTATAAGTCTCATTTGAACGCAACCTTCCCCTCACTTTCCCGTATGTAAAAAAAGAACCTGATCGCTATGAAAGAACACGCTCAAACTAGTCTCCCCCCGAAGCAGCAGCCCGATGCCCTGTCTAAGAACGAACCCGGGCCGGGCCGGGCCGTACCGCAAATCCGCCGGAGGCTGATAGATGGAAGAGAGATCATTCTTTGGGGCCAACCTGAAATGGAAGCCGTTTTCATCCGAAAAGGCATCAAGGTGAGGCTGGCCGATTCCGGCGCGCCACTGCCCAATGGACGCTATCACCTCGAGGATGGATCGGAACTGGTGGTAGCCAAAGGCAAAGTGAAGCGCTTCGACCGGAAATATGTCAGCCTTAAAGAGATCGTAATCGCCGCCATCCTGGGATTGGCCCTCGTATTTCTCCTCTACTATTACTATGGAGTGAACGCAGGCAGCTGACCGCTCAGTTCGATTCCCCGATTTCCACCGGCCTGCGAGGCGGCGATGTGCAGTGGCTGGACCTCGTACTTGAGGCCTGCTGTTTACAAACCGCCCTTCTTCAACTGAAAGGATCTCGACAAATTGAAGCCAAACCGCACCTCTCCCTTGAGCCAGTTCCAGTTGTCGTCACTGATGTAAGAGCGTTCATTCATGCCAACGGCATTGGTGAAATGAAGCTGGAAGACGTGGCCCCCTGTTTCGATATCAAAGCCCAGAGAAAGAGGATTGTGGGCAAGCAGGCCCGGAAAACGGTTGAGGGCTAACGTATAGTCCGCCACCACTGCAATTCTGTTGGAGAGCTTGTAGCGGGCGCCGATCTCCAGCCCATATAAAATATTGGGGTCAAGGCTGCCGGAAGTGAAATTGCGGTAGAGAAGGAAAGGCGCCAGCTGCAGGGAAAATTTTTCGGAGATTTTCCGCCCGGCGATCAATTGGTGGTAGTAAGCCAGGCGGCGGGACGGGGTCATGTTTTCGCCGGGATAGGGATCGCGCAGGCCATTATAGGTGATGCCGCTGACCCATACCAGCGAGAGAGGCGTAGTGCGCTTACCGGTACTTTGTTGAAGGAAGCGATACTTCACAAAACCGTCCAATTCTTTAAAATAGGTGCTTCGGCCGATGCCCACGGACAGGTTGTCCGTAACGCCATAGTCAAAGCCAATTCGCATACTGGCATTGTCCAGGCCGAATAGTTCGTAGGCCCCATTGGAAATATCTCCAAACCGATGCAGGATGCGGAAGTCGAGCACACCCTCCCGCAGCATTTCCATGCTGTGGGAGTTGATCACTCTGGGAGATTTGAAGGCATTGGTAACGTAATTAGTGGTTTCTTCTCCCGGCCCAAGGAGATCGAGCAAATCATTGTCCTCTTGTGAAAAACTAATGAAAGGAAGCAATAAAAGCAGGAAGATACAGCTGTGCTTTTTCATACCCTGAATATTGGATGGCTGGAATAGAGCGCCATTATGATGATAAAATTTGGTTTTCCCTAATTGTTTGGTGCGCCATCGGCGACCCATTTTTCGATCTGCGAAATTTCACAGTTTGGCAATTTTCCGCCACCATCGGGCATTGGCAGGTAGCCGCTATCATGGCGTATGGAGCCAACCAACTTGCCATCGTCCACTTTGAGCTTTACACTTGAATAGGAATCGAGCCGGATACTGCCCGAGGGCGAACTGCCACTGTGGCAGGAATAACACCAGGCCTGAAGGATGGGAACCACCGTCTGGCTGTAAGTCGCGTTATCCGTATTACACCCCGAATTACCGGAGTTGTTTTCCGCCCCTTGCTCTATCCACAGTGCAATGGTTGTAATATCCTCATCGGAAAGGCGGGCGGCGCCCTGAGGCATATATCCCAATGGCTGAACGAGCACCTGATAGAGCTTGCTCCCTTTATAATTGCCGGGTTTCACCAGCTCCATAATACCCGCGTAGTCCGTGAGTTTATATCCTCCTTCCCTATCTACCGTTCCGTGGCAACCGCTTTGCGTACAATTGGAAATGACAATTGGAAATACCTCCTGCTGGAAGTAAACTACCGGGTCCGGAAGATGTTCCTTAACACAGCCTGGCAGAATAATAATCGCCCCGGCCAGCATAAAAGCAGCCCTCAGTAAGGGCCTGAATTTCAACTGCTTCATGAAGATTGTTATTAAGAATTATGAAAAGTAGTAACGCTATTTTCGCCTCTTGCTTTTTTACCACCAAAAAGGAGCCGCCACAAGTGCAACCTTAGTACTCTGTTAATTAAGTAAATTATCGTTTCTGGGCGATGAATTTTCGTTCTAATCGAGGAACGCCCGCCCGCCTGCTGCGCAAGCCGGCAGGGAGCCTGATAGCCTTAGCTATCAAGGCGAGGACGGGACGAAGAGTAGGGCGAAAAGGCACGGCCAGAAGCATAAGATATTTATTTAACAGAGTGCTTAGCGTGTGGAAATTAAAATATTAATTGAAAAAAAGACCTTCTTAGCCGGCAAATGTCACTGAACTTTTGCCAATAAAAATCTTTTTTCTTTTGCAGTTAGATATTGTGAAGAAACCGCAGGGATTAAGCACGGAAGGCGGGAGGGAGCGGGAAGCCGGGCGCTGTGAGGCCATTGAAATGGCCCGGAAAGCAGCCAGAAGCCACTTTCCGGGCGATAAAATTTACTCGAAAAAATTGTCGTAAGTAGTATCTCCCCCTTTGCTATCGCTGCGCTTCTCGGGGCGGGCAACCGGAGAATCGAGGTCGAGCGTATCTTCAGACTTCGCACGGCCGCCTTCCAGCAACATCAGGGAGCTTTCCTGTTCCCATTTTTCCAGCATCTCCATCCCTGCCTCTTCGAAAACGCCGCTTTGCAGGTCGATGGATTGCATGAGGTTGGAGGACATCTCCATGAAGCGCTCCATTTCCCCTACTTTGTTGGCCACATCATCGGTCACCGCTTCCATAGCGGCGTCGAACATGGCGCGTTTATCCGGGTCACCCGACATGACGCTCATAGCGGATTTCATCGCGCTGTGGGAAGTGCGGATGGCTTTGCGCTCCTGCTCTTTCAGGTTCACCTGATCCTTGGTGTCTTCGAGCAGGATTTCGGAATTCTGGTGCATCTTGGTGAGGATGCGGTACATTACCTGCATCTTCTGGAGAAGTACGTTGTATTTTTCATTGCTGTCCTTCAGGCGGGCCGCCTTGCGGGTGTTGAGCACCACCTGGTTTTCCATGCCCTTATCTTTGGCGGCACTAGCCATTTTCATACTCTCATCGATGGTGCGGCCATTGTCCTCCATCAGGGTTTGCAACTTGCGAATCTGCCCTTTGAGAATGCCGATCTGCTTGCGCATCTTTACCAGGTTGTCCTGCAGGTCCTCCACATAGCTCTTCAGGATGCCGATGGGGTCAATCTGCACAAACAAGCCGGTGATCGAGCGCATGATGCTTTTATAACCGTACCAAACCAGGTTGCGCATACGGGGGTCCAAAACCATATAAACGACGGCTGCCAGAATAGCCAGCAGGATGGCCAGATAAATGGTATTGGAGACTAGCCCGATGATAAAAGGCAGGTTGGCAAGGATCAGATAGCCGCCGCCAAGGATCAGCGCTCCCAGAAAGAGCGCTCCGGTGAGGCCCTCCGGGCGCTTCCAGAATGATTTTTGCTTGAATTCAGGATGTTCGAATTGGCTCATATTAAATATAATGGTATGTCAAAAACTATGGTTTACAAAAGCGTATTGATATTTTCAATATCCTGGTCTATTTCTTTGAGGATGCTTTTCAGGGCAGCCTCGAAGGCATTTTGAGTGGATACGATTTTTTCCTTAGCGGCCTGAATGTGTTCATCGGCATGGTCGATGGTCGACTGCGCCTTGACGATCTTCTCTTCCAGTTGCCTGATCTTGGCTTTGTATTCCTCCACTTGCTTCTTCATCTTTTCGACCTCCGTCCGCTTCGATTCTACCCGCTGCTCCATTTGTTTTTGCAGCGCCTGGTCGAATTGTTGTTGTTCCTGAAAGAGTACTTTCTTGTAGTGTTCAGCTGTTTTCAGAAGCTTGTCTTTGGTCAACCCTACCGTTGAAGCAGTAGCGAATGCCGACTTGTAAGCGGTCGATTCATCTATATCCAGGGCCCGAAGCCGCCCCAGCGATTGTTTGAATTCGATATAGTCAAAGCCATCCAGGTTGTTCTTTTCCAGGGCTTTGGTCAATGAGTTCACGCTTCTTTCATCCAGTCCTTGTCCGGCATCGAAAAGTGCCTTTAGGTCTTGCTGCATGCTATGGTATTTTGTTGTGCGGTCACAAATTAAGGCAATTTGCAATAAAATGGAATCAATTTTTCGATATTCCCGGATGGAATGTCGATAGACCCGCTGATCTAGTGCTTTTTGTAGAATAAACATGATGTTGGAATACTACAATCTCACCCAATCACCTCCACGCTACTAAAACCATTCCCTCGCTTCTGCACTACGATCTGGACCGAGATTCTTTCCTTAAGAGCCTTTACGTGGGAGATAATGCCGATGGTCTTGCCGCTGGCCTGCAGGTTTTCAAGAGTAGAAATAGCCAAGTCGAGGGTATTCTCATCGAGGGTGCCGAATCCTTCGTCGATGAAGAGGGACTGGATTTGGGCATTGCGGCCCGCCAGGTCGCTCAACCCCAATGCCAAAGACAAGCTAACCAGAAAGCTTTCTCCTCCGGAAAGGGTATTCATAGAGCGGCGGTTGTCGGCCTGGTAAGTGTCGATGATCTCCAGTTCCAGGTCTTCATCCCCGCGTTTGTTGATGATGTACCGCCCGTTGAGGCGCTGCAGGTGTTCGTTGGCCAGCTGAGTCAGCTTTTGCAGGGTAAGCCCTTGAGCGAAAGTTCGGAATTTCTTTCCATCTGCCATGCCGATAATCTCATTCAGGCGGGCCCAGCGGCTGTACTCCGTGCGTTGGGTTTCGATCTGCTCCGACAAGCCTGCCGCCTTTTGCCGGCGGCTTTCCTGCTGGCGCAATTTTTCGGCCAGGGCGCCGATACTTTGCTGGTATTGGCCATACGCCTCCTCCCGTTCCGCCAACTGGGTTTGCAGATTTTCCGCACTTTCGGAGGTGAGGGCTTTCTGCTGTTCGGCCTCCAGGCTTTCCGTCGTGTTCTTCAGGGCCTGGCGGGCTTCCATTTCGCGGCGGGCCAGCTGTTCCCGTAGCTTGTCCAGCTGTTGGGCCGTATCCTCATCCAAAAGGGCTTGCCGAAGGGCGGACAAGCTATTGAAGCCGGCCTTTTCCAGTGCTTTGTTTAGCCCCTTTTCCAACTGCCCGGCTTTCTTTTCAGCCTCCTGAAGCCCCTCCGTCTTTTCTTTTATGGACTGCTCTATCTTGCCAAGCTCTAACGAAAGCTCCCGGAGTTGTTGAGAAGCCAATTCCGCCTGCTGTTCCGCTGTTTCTATTTTTTCGCGCTGCTGCTGTCGAACCACTTTCAGGTCTTCCTCTCCAAAGAGCTGGCGGCGTTGAACCAGCAGCCCCGTCCATACTTTTTCGTCCGCTTCGATGCGTGACTGAAGGGTTTCAATGCGTTTGGAGGTAGCTGCCGCGTCCTTTTTTAATTGCTGCTCTTCCTGGCGGGCCAACTCCAGGCTGCGGGTGGCCTGTTGCAACAACTCATTTTGGGTTTCCCATTCTTTTTTTTGCCTCGCCAGTTCATCAAAGGCCCGGGCGGCGGTTTCCACCTCAAAGGTGTAGCCGTATTGCCGGAGCAGGGCATCGAGATGCGCCGCCGCTTCGTCGAACTTTTCCCGCTGCTCCCATAGCTGTTGTTTTTGTAATTGAAGGCTGCCTTCCAGAACCTTAAAAGCAGTATGTTCTTCCTGCAGGGCCTTTTCTACCTTTGCGATGCGGGCGTCCTGTTCTTCCAGGTTGCTGAGCAGCCGGCCCAGTTGGCCCCTGGCTTCCTGCCGCTGGCGTATCAGGGTTTCGGATTCCTCTATTTTTCGGGATAACAACTGGCTTCGCGCCAGGGCATAGTTTTCGCCTCCCAGTTCAGGCGCCACTCTGGCGATCTTATCCTCGGAAGCCAGTATTTTTTCGAATTGGCGCGCCACCTGGCCGCTGAGTTGTTTGACGTCGTTTCCGGCTAGCTGATCGATTTGATTATCAACATCTTGCTGGCGGCTGAGCAACATCCGGTGGTTGCCGTACACGATCTCATAACGGGCCTGCACCGCATCCAGCTCCACTTTGGCCTCATCAACAAAAGGCTTCACCTCTTGCTCGCGAAAGGGGTGGTGGGTGGAAAAACACAAAGGGCAGGCCTGCCCCTCTTTAAGCTCTCCCCTGTCTTTTTCGTAATTGGCAATCATCAGTTGCTGCTCATAAATACTGCGTTTGAATTCCAACTGCCGGGTGAGAGCGTCCATGGCGTCGATAGAGGTCATCAGGTCTTTACTAAGCGCCAGTTCCTGGCTTTGCAGGTTTTCCAGCTGCGCTTCAAACCCCGACAACTCGCTGATCAGGTTTTGATATTCTTCGTTGAGGCGGTGCAGCTCCTGAAGGTTCCGCTTCTGCTCATTGAGCTGTTCAATCTCATGAGAAAGGAGCCCCATCAGCTCGCTCCGCTCCTGCACGTAGTTGGGTGGCGTCAGCTTTTTAAATTGCTCCTGCACCTTTGCCTGCTCCTTTTGAAGCTTCTGAAGCTGTTGCTCGTGCTGTTCCCTCTTTTTTTGGCTGGCTTCATGCTCCTTTTCCAATTTGGCGATGGCCTGTTCGGCCATTCGTTGCCCTTGTAACATTTTGCGCAGTTCCTCTCGCCGTTGCTCAATCAGAGGAAGGTTTTCCGCCAGCGTAGCCAGCCGGGCATGGCCCGTCCGCCATTCTTTCCTGGCTTTTTCTTCTCCGGCCAGCTCTGCGATGCGGTTGCCCTTCTCTTTCAGCTTTTCATTCTGCTCGCGGGCTTCTTCTACCAATACATATAATTCCTGCCGCTTCTGTTCCAGCGGTTCCTGTTTTTCCCGAGTCTCCACATCGAGTGCCGCTACTTTTTCGAAAAGCGGTTCCTGCTCCGCGGCCTCCTTTTTGAGCCGTTGGAGTTCTTCTCGCGCTTTATGCAGGGCTTCGTTGGCAATGGCCTCAGCCGACCGGCTCTGTTGCTGTTGCAGTTCGAGAATAGTGAGGGCGGCTTTCAGGCTTTGCTGTTGCTCCAGGGTATCGTCCATCCGTTCGAGTTGCCCTTGCAGCGGCTGGGCCTTGAGGTGCTCCTCCAAACGGGCAAAATCTTCCTTCGCCTCTTCTTTCTCCAATTCGATGGCTTGCAGGCGGCCGCTCAATTCCTCCTTATGGGTAGCCAGTTCCTTTATTTTTTTTTGCCAGGCCAGTTGCTCCCGGGCCAGCTCCAGTTTTTTGCGTTCTTCCTCGGCATTTCTTCTCTTTTCCTTCAGTTCTCCTTCCAATTCGGCCATGCCTTCTCCACTCATAATTTCCAGCATTTCCAATTGCTGCTCGAGCTCAAGCAACCGCTGTTGTTCCAGTTTGTGGCGCTCAAAGGCAGCGATGGAGATGCGGGTATAAATCTCGGTGCCGGTGATGCGCTCCAACAGGTCGCTGCGGTCCCGTTCGCTGGCTTTGAGGAAGGCGGCAAAATCGCCCTGCGACAACATCACTGACCGGCAGAAGCGGTCGTAGTCCAGTCCGGTTGCTTCCTCTACCATCGCGTCGGCATCCCGGATTTTTTCGGCGATGATCTCAAAGGCTTCTTTTTTGGGGTTCCAGCGGGAGAGTTCCCGTTCAGGGCCCAGGATGTTGCCGTCCTCTTTGCGGTGCGCCCGCCAGATACTCCATTTGGAACGGTAAATGGCGCCCTGCACCTCGAACTCCACTTCCGCCAGGCTCTCAACAGCTCCGTAGGACATGACCTCCCGGACTTCTTTGCTGCGGTGCAACCGGCCGTAAAGCGCCAGGGTGATGGCGTCCAGAATAGTGGTTTTTCCCGCTCCGGTATCTCCGGTTATGGCAAACAGGCCCGCCTGCTCCAAAGGGGTATCGTCGAAGCAGATCGTCTGCCGCAGGCGCAGGGAGTTGATGTTGTGTATCGTTACTTTGCGGATTTTCATGTTTCAGATTCTTCCATCCAGTCTCTTAATTCCAGAAAAGTTTGCACCAACTCCTCCATTTCCTCGGGGGGGCTACCGTAGCTTTGGCATTTCATTTTAAACACTTCCAGCTCTTCCAGTTCGCCCAGCTCCGGCGCCTGAGCCTGTTCATCGAGCGCCTGATATTTTTTCACAATGCGTATCTTTAGCAGTTCCAGCTCCATATCGGCAGTGAGCTCGTGCAAGCGTTTGTCGAGTTGCGGAATGATCCGGTCCGTTTCCAACAAAACCTCCACCCAGGGCTGCAGCCCGCCGCGTTCTTTCTCACCAAACCGGAGCAGGCTTGCTTCCACTTCCTCAAGGGTTCCCTGTATGGTTTTCAGCCTGCGAAAAACAGGAAGAGGAAGGCTTTTCACCTGGGTTAAATGCTTGCCGTCGAATTCCAGCAGGTAAACACTTTTTTCATCTTTGGTCTCGCTGAAACTCAACGGGATCAAAGAACCGGAATAACGAACCTGGCCCAGCCCGCCCACCTCCTGTGGCCGGTGGATGTGTCCCAGGGCTACATAATCGAATACTTTCGGAAAGTCGGCGGCGGCTATATTTTCTTTATTTCCGATATAGATGTTGTCTTGTTTTTCTGACGCTTCGGCTCCGGTGGCGTATAGGTGTCCGGTAGCGATAAAAGGGACTTCTGCTTTTTTGTACTTTTCCTCCACCAGGTTACCAATTTCCCGGTAATGGCGGCGGAGCCCTTCTTTTATGCGTTCCACCCGGCCCATTCCCCCTTCCCCTGAGACGCTGAAGTGCAGGTCGCGATCCCGCAGGAAGGGAACCGCTGCGATAACGGCCATCAGCCCTCCCTTTTGGCCTCTCCACTCAATCACTTCATCCTCCAGTTGTTCTGAAACTTCACCGACGACGTGAATGTTGAGCGCCTGCAACAACTCCCGGGGTGCATTGAGCATGGACGGCGAATCGTGGTTACCTCCTGTGATGACAACGTGGCGGCAGGATGTGCCCATCAGTTGGGTCAGAAAGCGGTAATACATCCGGCGAGCGTAATTGGGCGGGTTGCCTATGTCAAAAATATCACCGGCGACAATCAGCCCGTCGGCCTGCTGCTCGCGGATGGTGGCCAGCAGCCAGTCGAGGGCCATCTGGTGTTCCTCCTCCCGCCCGTTGTACAAAAACTTCTGGCCGAGGTGCCAGTCGGAAGTATGTATAACCTTCATCATAGGCTATTCCTGTTCATATAATAAATATTTTCGGCGTACCTTCCGGAATGCATCCAGCCCTTCTTTCCAACTTTCCCGTATTTCTTCTTCCGTCTTTCCGGCGATGATCTGCTGGCGCAGTTGCGCTCCCCCCGCCAATTTATCAAAAAAGAGGTTTTTCAGGAAGAAATTGTCCTTATCGGGAAAATTGCGGTAGAATTCGATCAAATAGCTGAGGTTTACCCTTGCCTCAGCCCGGATGGAATCCGGTTCCCGGCCCACGAGGCTGTAACCGTGGCAAAGCTTGCCCTCCAGTTTGGGGTACCGGGCGCCCGGCATGGGGACGGGAGTAAAGGTATAATCCCCTTCAGGATAATCCGGATGCCCGTATACCTGGAACTGGTGGGGGGTTCCCCTGCCCTCGCTGGCCACCGTGCCCTCGAAAAAGCAGATGGACGGATATAAGTAGATAGCTCTCATGTTGGGCAGGTTGGGGCTGGGGGCCACCGGCAACTCGTAGGAGGTATTGTGAGTATAACCGGAACAAGGAATAACCTCCATCTCGCCTTTTACTCCACCTGCCAGCCAACCTTCTCCGTAGATCATTTTAGCGTACTCCCCTACGGTCATACCGTGCACGATGGGCACCGGGTGCATACCCACAAAGGACTCATACCCTTTCTGCAGAATCGGCCCGTCTACGTAGTGGCCATTGGGGTTAGGCCGGTCCAGCACCACAAAAAAAACGTCCTGCTCGGCACAGGCTTCCATGACGTAGTGCATGCTGCTGATATAGGTGTAAAAGCGCGCCCCTACATCCTGTACGTCGAATACCACTACATCTATGCCTTCCAGGTCTGCCGCAGCAGGCTTCCGGCTGCTTCCATAGAGGGATATTATCGGCAAACCGGTTTCTAAGTCCTTACCATCCCGCACCTTTTCCCCGGCATCGGCGGAGCCCCGGAATCCATGCTCAGGAGCAAAGATTTTGGCCACCTTGACGCCCAGGCTCAGGAGGGTGTCCACCAAATGAGTATTTCCCACCATCGACGTCTGGTTGACCAAAAGGGCGGCCCCCTGGCTTCCCTGGAGATAAGGCAGATATAATTCCAGCCGCTCGGCGCCTACTTTCAAGCCGGTTTCTGTCGCCTTTTCCTCCGGAGGAATTGGCGCTTCCTCAGCCGGTTCGGAAACCGGTTCTTCCACTGGCGCCGGTTCTTCTTCAATAATAACGGCAATAGGAGGCTCCAAAGGCTTTTCCTCTGTGGCTTCGGACACTTGTTCCGGCGCCGGCGATTGCTCCGTTATTTCACGGGAGCTACTACAATTTAGTTGGAAAAATAACAAAATTGCAACGAAAATTTTTAACTTCACAACCATATTGTTTTCAAAGTAATAAGGCTTGGCAAGGTTGCCAGCAAGCTCATTCTGAGGCAAACCTGCCAAACCCGATGCAAATTATGAAGCAGAAACTGTACGCCATCGTCGACCTTGAAACTACCGGAGGCCGCGCCGCGCGGGACAAAATCATAGAAATTGCCATTGTCCTGCATGACGGCGCGCAGATTGTTGACACCTACAGCAGCCTGATCAACCCGGAATGTTACGTGCCCTACGGGATCACCCAATTGACCGGCATCACACAGGATATGGTGCAGGACGCCCCGCGCTTCTACGAGGTTGCCCGCAAGGTAGTGGAAATGACCGAAGACGCCATTTTTGTAGCGCACAATGTGCGCTTCGACTACAGCTTTCTGCGCGAGGAATTCGGCCGGCTGGGCTTTACCTACAGCCGCAAGAACCTCTGCACGGTGCGGTTGAGCCGCAAAGCCTTTCCGGGCTTGCCGTCTTACAGCCTCGGCAATCTGATCCGCAGCCTGGGCATTGAAGTCGACAACCGCCACCGTGCCCTGGACGACGCTCTGGCCACTGCCGAAATCCTGCGCCGCATCCTGAACGGTGAAGATAATGAACAGTGCGTTAAAGAGATGGTCAACCTGGGGATTAAAGAAGCTTTGCTACCCAAAAACCTGACGGTAGAAGGCATCCATGCCCTGCCGGAAGAATGCGGCGTCTACTATTTCCACAACCAAAAAGGCGATGTGGTCTACGTGGGCAAAAGCATCAACATAAAAAAACGAGTGGCGGAGCACTTCGCCAATAAGTCGGAAAAGGGGAGCAAACTGCAACAGCACGTGCATGACATCTCCTTCGAACTGACCGGTAGTGAACTGGTGGCCCTGCTGCTGGAATCCCATGAGATCAAGCGCCTGAGCCCACCTATCAACCGCGCACAGCGCGTGCGGCGCTTTCCCTACATCATCCATACGCATGAGGACGAGGCTGGTTATCTGTGCTTCGACGTAGCCCAGGTAAACGCCAAAAACAGAAAAAAGTACCACATTATTTCTGAATACCCGAAGCTCAGCCACGCCAAAAACCACCTGGGAAGAGTACTGGAACAATACGAACTGTGCTCCCGGCTTTGTGGATTACACCCAGGAAAAGGGGCCTGCTTCCACTATCACATCAAACAATGCCATGGCGCCTGCATCGGTATGGAACCAGCCGACAGCTATAACGAACGCGCCCGGGCCGCCGGCGAACAACTTTCCACTATTTTTGATAAAGACTTTTTTATTCTGGACCAGGGCCGCACCCCGGAGGAAATGGCGGTGGTGCTCGTCGAGGAAGGCAGCTACCGAGGTTTTGGCTTTGTAGAACGGGAGGAGATGAACGGGCAGCCCGGTTACCTGAAAAACGCCGTCAAACCTTTTCCTGGCAACCCGGAGACGACACGGATCATTCAGCGATATCTGAGCAAACAGAATGGAGTGAAAGTGGTCCCGTTGACCGGATCGGCTCTGTGAAGTATAGCGGGTGGCTAAGTGCTACTTAGTACACGCTGTACTTAGTAGGACGCGTCAATCTTATAAACTTTTGCCACAAAATTGAAAACGCCGAACGGGCCTTTCCCCTACCTTTGTCCTATCTTTTTCACCTCTGTAAACCATAACCCACATGAAAAGCTATCATCTCACTTTCATTCTATTGCTGGCCTCCGCCTGTAGCCCCACTCAGCGGATGGAGAAGGCCTTCGGCGAAAGTATCTTTCAACACTGGGTGCACGCCCATGAAGAAGACCAGGGTGAATACCGGGCCTTCCGCCCTGCAAGTTATGGCCTGCCCCCGTCCCGGGGGCGGGAAGGCTTCGACATCCGCCGGGATGGCAGTTTTATGCACTACCCTATCGGCGCAGCCGATGTACCGGGGGAAGCGCCGGCCAGATGGAAACTCAAGGGAAAGTCCACTCTCATAGTGACGCCAGACGACGGCGGCCGTCTTCCTTTTGAACTCCGCATTATAGAATCAGGGAAAGACTTACTGAAAGTAGCAAAGTAAATACCCCATTCTTTTTCAAAACCGAAAAAAATATCATCATGAAAACGTCTGTTCTACTTCCATTTCTTATGGCCCTGTTTATGGCCAGCCTTTGTTCCGCCCAAAACCTTTCCCAATTCGAAGGGCGGCTTAAAAAACGCTCTCACAACCACTCGTTGCAGGAGAAACAACTCCAGCCGCCGGCCACTACTGGCTATTATACGCCAATTGTCCGGCAGCGTACCTGCGGAACGATGGAGGCCGATGCAGCTCTGCGGGCCCGTTTCCCTGAGTTGGGCACGCTGGACAACTTCGAACGCCAGATGCAGCAAGCACTGCAAAACCAGGATATTCGAGGCCCGCAGGAGATCATTACTATTCCCGTAATCGTGCACGTTGTGCACAATGGACAAGCGCCCGGTTCCGGCCCCAATATCAGCCAGGCACAGGTACAATCGCAGATCGACGCCCTCAACGAAGACTACCGGCGCAGCGGCGCCGGTTTCAATAACCATCCCGCAGGCGCAGATGTGGAAATACAGTTTGCATTGGCCCTTGTCGACCCAGAAGGTAATCCGCTACCTGAGCCGGGCATCGACCGCATCAACGGTGGGCGGAATGCCTGGGAAGACAATGCCATAGAGGCCACCCTCAAGCCCAGTACTTTCTGGGATCCCAACCGCTATTGCAATATCTGGACGGTGCAGTTCGGCGGATCAACCGCCGACTTACTGGGTTACGCCCAGTTTCCCAGCCTGTCTTCCCTGCCTGGCCTGGATCAGAACATGGGCCCGGCCCAAACGGATGGCGTGGTCATCCGCTGGCAGTCCTTCGGACGCGTTGGCAACCTGGCGCCGCCCTACGACCGGGGCCGCACCGCTACTCATGAGATCGGCCACTGGCTGGGCCTCCGTCACATCTGGGGTGACGGTGGTTGTGCCGTGGATGATTTTTGTGCAGATACCCCTCCTGCCGGCCAGCCCAACTACAGCTGTATTGAAGTAAATAGCTGTGCCGGCGGCGACCGGGACATGATCGAGAACTACATGGACTACACAGAAGATGCCTGCATGAGCATTTTCACAAATAACCAAAAGGCACGCATCCGCACCGTAATGGACGTCAGCCCCCGGCGAAAAGAACTAAAAACTTCCACAGTCCATTTGGGTGGCGCGCCCAGCGGCGCTCCGGTAGCGTCCTTCACCGTAAGCCGGCGGGGCGCCTGCACAGGGGAATCCATTACCTTCAACGGCCAGGCTTCCAACAACCCTACTTCCTGGCAGTGGGCGTTCTACAATGAACAAGGTGATCTGCTGGCTACTTTTAGCGGCCAACAGCAAACCATCAACTTCAACGCGCCAGGCCTCTACTCGGCCACCCTGACCGTTTCCAATGCCTCCGGCAGCGATGAAGTGGTGGAGAATAACCTTATCACCATTGTTTCTTCTACGCTCACAGGCCCTTTCACCGAAGATTTGGAAGACCTGGGGATAGCATTAGAAGATTGGGTGCTCTACAACCCTGATGCTGACCGGGGCTTTCAAATTGCCAACGTCAGTTCTTACGGCATCGGCAGCCACAGCCTCGTTTTTGACAACTACAGCACCCAGGACGACCCCTCCGGCACCGTCGACGCACTCATCAGCCCGGCACTGGACTTCAGTGGGCTCAGCAATCCTTACCTCTATTTTGAACATGCGTATGCCGCCTACGGTGGACAGTACTCCGATACGCTGGTATTGTTCTATTCCGTGGATTGTGGGGCTACCTTTACCCCTCTATGGTACAAAGGCGGCACAGAACTGGCAACGGCGCCTACCACTCAGTCTCCTTTCCAACCCAATACCAACCAATGGGACTGGAACCAGGTATCTCTGGGTTTTCTCGCCGGCCAACCCAGCGTTCACCTCGTCCTGGCCAACCTCTCCGGCTGGGGCAACTACCTGTACCTGGATGCGATCTCCTTCATCGATGGGCTGGATTATACAAACAGCGCTCCGGAAGTAGACTTTGGAGTCGCCCGGACCCAGGTTTGCGCCGGAGAACTGGTGCAGTTTCAGGACTATTCCAGCGATTTCCCCAACGGTTGGTTCTGGCAATTCGAAGGCGGCGCTCCCTCCAGCAGCAATGCCCAGCACCCCTTCGTTCAGTACAACAATCCGGGCTTTTACGACGTCAGCCTGACTAGCGCCAACGCTTTTGGCAGCGATGGTATTACCGCCCCCAACTACATAGAAGTGGTGCCACTCCCGAACCTCAACGTGGCCATTACCCAGGGATCGCCTTGCGGCGGACAGCCCTTCACCCTAACAGCCAGCGGGGCAAACGCCTACGAGTGGTATGACCAGCGCAGCGGCACCCTCGTTTTCGAAGGGCCCTCCCTGACGGTGACGCTTTATGAGGACTGGGAGTTTACCGTGCTGGGCCGCAACAACCTGGGGTGTGAAAGTGAGGAGCAATTTGTGGTAAGCATCAGTAGCCCGCCCACGCCTACGATCAATTTCCAGGGCGGGCAGTTAGTGTCGAGCGCAGCCAACGGCTATCAGTGGTACCTCAACGGAGCGCCTCTATCCGGCGCCACCCAACAGTCGATCGCACCTCAAGGTTCGGGCAATTACATCGTCGAAGTATTTGGGCCGGACGGCTGCGCCGCCCTGTCACAGCCCTTCCTGCTCGACCTTACGGGCACTTCCGATCCGGAAGACATCAGCGCATCGATGAAAGCCTTCCCCAACCCCACCACCGGCGCCCTGCAACTGGAGATGGATAACCTTATTCTGGGATCGCTAACCATAGAGGTACGCAACGCACTGGGGCAGGCCGTCTTGCGGCAGCAGGTAGAGAAAAGGGCAGAGCACCTATCCGTGCCGCTTGACCTGGCAGGGCTGCCCAATGGGCTGTATGCAGTCACTGTAGAACAGGAGGCGTATCGGGGAGTGAAACGGATCATGAAGCATTAGGAAGGGTGTAGTGAGCGGCGTTTGGCAGTTCGGGACTGTTCAAAGTGCTGTGTTTAAGGTTCGAAGTTGCGCCGGAGACCAAGGTTACATTGAACTTCGGACACAGAACTTTGAACAGTCCCTCGAGCCAAGCTGCCAAAAGCCGCTCGCTCCTCCTATCTCTTCACAAACTGTACTCCAACTTATTGCAATAAACCCGCCATTTCCTCTCTGACCGCCTTCGCCGCCATCTGCGCTTTTTCCGCAAAATCCTCCCCATCGCCGGCGAAGATGACCCCACGGGAGGAATTGACCAACATGCCACAATGATCGTTGAACCCGTAGCGGCTAACCGCCTGTAAGTCACCCCCTTGTGCTCCGATACCTGGAACCAGCAGGAAGTGTTCCGGCGCAAAACGGCGCACCTCTTCGAACTGTTCCGGGTGCGTGGCGCCGACAACGAACATAAGTTGTTCCGGGCTCCCCCACTGCTGCGCCCGCCGCATGACCTTTTCGTAGAGTGGCTGGCCGTTTTCCTGCTTATCCATTTGAAAATCCCGGCTGCCCTGGTTAGAGGTAAGGCCCAGAAGGATCACCCATTTGCCTTCGAAGCCAAGAAATGGGGCAACTGAATCTTCTCCCATATAGGGCGCTACCGTTACCGCATCGAAATTCAGCGTTTCAAAAAAAGCCTGGGCGTAGAGCCGGGACGTATTGCCGATATCGCCTCGCTTGGCGTCGGCAATGGTGAAATGCTCTTCGGGAATATATTCCAGCGTTTTCTGCAGGGAGGCCCACCCCTTTGCACCCTGAGCCTCGTAGAACGCCAGGTTGGGTTTATAGGCCACACACAGGTTTTGGGTAGCGTCGATGATCTGCCGGTTAAATTCATACACTGGGTCATCGTACTTCAACAGGTGGCGGGGAATGCGCTCAAAGTCGGCATCAAGCCCCACACAAAGGTAGGAGCCCTTGGACCGGATTTGTTGGTGAAGTTCCTGGCGGGTCATACTTTTTAGAAGCGAAGATAGTTTTTTCGAGTTGAAGTGCATTCGTATTAGCCCGCCAACACATACACAAATACACTTATGAGGCTGCTCCGAAAAGTCGAGTTCAGGATTTTAGCACCTCAAAATGGAAAAATTTATTTGGATTCCACCCCCTAACCCCCGTGCTCCGACGCTGTAGCCAGCTATGGCGCAAGCGTCCAGCGGGGGAAAACGCACCACTAAATCGGGGGAAATGTCCCCCGCTGGCCCTGTGAAATTGGTAAGCCGTATCGGCTTATTTCACGGGGCTGGCGGGGGATTCAGGGGGTGGACAAAATGTTCTTCGCCGTCGATACTTTCCGGAGCAGCCTCACTTATGTATGAATACACAATCTAAACACTGCCTTGTCCTTATGTGTTACAATTCGGTAATTTGGCGTCAGAGAAGAAGTGTTGAAAAACGAACGAATGATCCAAACACTAGATAAAGCCGAAGCCATCCGACGGATGAACCGCTGGGGAAGCGAGGGTGAGCCCTTCCTTTTTATTATCGACTTTGAGATGAAGCGGCCGATCGTCCTAAAGCTAAGCGAAGCGCCGGCCGAAAGTTTGCTTTATGACATCAATGGCAGGCGGAACTTCCGGCAAGAGCCCCTTTTCAAAAAATCGGCTTTTTTCGAAAAGTACCCCATGCCGCGGGCTGCCTATCACCGCGCCTTTCAGTTGGTAATGGACAACCTGAAGGCTGGGAATTCCTATTTGTTAAACCTGGCCTTTCCCACCCCGATTTCCACCAACCTCACCCTTCGGGAAGCGTTCTTTGCCAGCCGGGCCCGTTACCGGTTGTGGCTGGACAATCAGTTCGTTTGTTTTTCCCCGGAATGCTTTGTCACCATTGATGAAAATGGCCGGATAGCCTCCTTCCCAATGAAGGGGACGATCGACGCCAGCCTGTCGGAAGCGGAGCAACAGCTAATGGACAATGTCAAGGAAACGGCTGAACACGCCACTATTGTAGACCTCATCCGCAATGACCTCAGCATGGCTGCTGAGCATGTAGCCGTAAAACGCTATCGCTACATAGAAAGGATCGAGACGCATCAGGGTGGACTACTACAAAGCAGCTCCGAGATCATTGGCCAGTTGGCAGGAGACTACCAAGGCAGGATAGGGGATATTATCTTTCAATTGTTGCCGGCCGGCTCCATCAGCGGGGCGCCAAAACGCAAGACGGTAGAAATAATTCAGGTTGCTGAGGGACAAGAAAGAGGCTACTATACCGGCATATGCGGCATTTTTGACGGACAACAGCTGGACAGCGGTGTGATGATCCGTTTTATCGAACAAACGGCGGAAGGAATGGTGTTTAAAAGCGGGGGAGGCATTACCGCCAGAAGCATAGAGGAGGAAGAATATGCAGAAATGCTGCGGAAGGCCTACCTACCCTTTGCCTTCAGCCCTGAATTGGCCGTACGATGAATCAACTGTTGCTGGAAACGATCCGTTGTGAAGACGGTAGCCTGCAAAACCTGGAGTGGCACCAGCAACGGGTTGAAAGATCCTGTCACATCCTGTTCGGAGCCGGCAAGGAGATAAATTTTCAAAAAATCCACATCCCTCCGGAGGCGAATACAGGGTTATTCAAATGCAGGATACTGTACGGCCGTCGCATTCATGAAGTGATGTTCGCCCCCTACTCTATCCGGCCGGTAAAAAAGCTCAAACTGGTTCAGGCAGACGGGCTGGAATACAGCCACAAATATGCCAGGCGCACCAGGATTGATGCGCTGTTCGCCCAACGGGGGCAAGCGGATGACATACTTATGGTCATAAACGGCCTCATTGCGGATACTTCCTATGCGAATGTCGCCGTGTTTGACGGGTCCGATTGGCTAACACCGGCTACCCCATTGCTGGCCGGCACCCGGCGGGCGTCCCTGCTGGCAGCCAAAAAAATGATCCCTGCCGACATTCCTCCCCATCAGTTAGCCAATTTCGAGGAAATCCGGCTGATCAATGCGATGATGGGGCTGGAAGAAGGGCCAAGGCTTCATCCAGATGACGTTATCCCCTCTTTTCCAAAGTAACACAAAATTAAAGGCTTTTCTGCTGTAAGTAAGCCCTATTTTTTAATACCTTGCCTCGCTTTTGATACCACAGAAATTATTAATTATTCGTTATTTAAATCAATAGAAACTAAACCCATAATATGAAGTCCCAACTCGTTTCACCTGGCCAGTTTGAACCCTCCGACCACTGGTACGCCAAGGCCCTGAACGCCACCATACACCCTATGATCTCCTTTTTTCTGCACCTCACCGAAGACCGTATTATCAAGAGATACTGCCACCTGCATCCTACGGTAAAACCGGAAATGTTGAAATCTTTACTCACCTACAAGCCCAAACATTTTATTTGGGCAGGCGCCGACCTGATGCACGTAACCAACCAGGAAGGAAAACGAGAAATGGTCGTTATCGAAAACAACTCCTGCCCCTCGGGACAGAAGTCTATGCCATTACTGGACGACAACCAGGAACAGGGTGGATACCGCCTGCTTATGGAACGGACCATCAAACCACTCATCAAAAGCAACAAGCGCAGCCTAAAGGGCGATCTGGCGGTAATCTACGATAAGAACCCAATGGAAGCCCTGGGATATGCCCGTGCTATGGCAGATGTCTTTAATGAAGAGGTACATTATGTGGCTTATCACCAGGACGACCAGGACCCGCACGTCCGTTTCGATGATGGAGTGATGTCGGCAAAGGGCGAAGATGGCGAATGGCATCAGATCAGGGCGGCGTTTCGCTACCTGACTCAGCGCCCCTGGACGCGTTTACCCATCCAAAGCAAAACGCTGATCCTCAATCCCATCATTGCCTGCCTGGCGGGAGGGCGTAATAAAATGCTGGCCTCCAAGGCCTACGACATATTCAACGCCGAGCTGGAAGGCAGTGGGCTCGAGATCATCACCCCAGAAACCATCTGGGATGTCAGCCTGGAAGAAGTTCCGATCTGGGTACGCAAACTGGGTGGGCAGGCAGTGGTCAAGATTCCCTACAGCAATGCCGGGCAGGGGGTATTTACGATCGTCAACGAGCGGGAACTGGAAGCTTTCATGAATGCGGATTTCCATTACACCCGCTTCATTGTGCAAAGCCTTATCGGCAATTATAACTGGAGTTCCACCAGCAGCCGAGGTAAACTTTATCACATTGGTACAGTGCCCAGTTCAAAAGGCAACACCTATGTAGCAGACCTGCGCATGATGGTCAGTTCCACCGCGCAGGGCATCCGCCCCTTATCTATCTATGCCCGGCGCGCGGCCAATCCCCTGGCCGACCATATCGAAGAGGGCGCCAGTTCCTGGGATATGCTCGGCACCAACCTATCTATTAAGGAAGGAGATAATAGCTGGGGTTCCGACACCAACCGGCTTCTGTTGATGGACCGGCGGGATTTCAACAAATTGGGGCTGGGGCTCGATGATCTCGTCGATGCTTATATCCAAACCGTATTATCTATGGTGGCTATTGATAAAATGGCATGTGGGTTGTTCAACAAGAAAAATAAATTCAGGCCGCGTTTATTTCGGTCCCTGGATGACGACCAGGCGTTGCTCGAGGAGATCATGCTTTAGAAGCTGTTTGAAAAGAAGGAAGTTTTTTAAACAACAAGCTATTCCGTATGCTCGGACAAATCAAAATAAACTTTGAAGCTCTGGCTATCAGTGCGGCGATCGTGGCAGGCACTGTGCTTACCGCTTTTATTGTCAACCGTTTTTTCCGTCGTTTTATTCGCCGGAACAGCCTGCTCATACGCAACGACCCTACTAACTACGTTTTCCTGCGCCACGCTGTTACCGCTGTCATTTACGTCATGGGCTTTAGTTGGGCCGTTTATTCGGTACCTTCGCTGCGCACCATCGCCAACTCCCTGCTCGCAGGTGCGGGTATTCTGGCAGTAGCCGTTGGCTTTGCTTCCCAGCATGCGCTGAGCAATATCATCAGCGGCATTTTTATCGTCATCTTCAAACCCTTTAGCGTCAATGACCGCCTTCGCTTCCAGAATGGGTTACAAGGCGTAGTGGAAGATATCACCCTCCGCCATGTCGTCATACGGGATTTTGAGAACCGCCGCATCCTGATCCCCAACTCAGTGATCAGCGAAGAGGTGATCATCAATGCCGACTTCGGAGACGACACCATCTGTAAATTCCTGGAAATCGATATCAGTTACGATTCCGATATCGACCTGGCCAGAGCTATCATGCAGGAGGAAGCGCTTCGCCACCCTCTGAGGATCGATGGCAGAACACCTGAACAAATACAGGCCGGCCGGCCGGAGATTACCGTTCGGGTCATTGCTCTGGGAGAATACTACGTCAGGATGAGAGCTTATATTTGGGCAAAAAACAACGCTGATGCTTTTGAACTTGGATGCGACCTGATGGAAACCATCAAAAAGCGTTTTGACCGGGAAGGGATCGAAATTCCTTTCCCATACCGGACGATTGTGCAAAAAGAGCCGAAGCCCAAAGAAGGGAACTTGATGGAAGGGCAATGAAAATGGCATTTTTTCTTACTTCCCGGATTTTCACCCCGGAAGAAAAAAAAAGCTGTACCCAACGAGGTACAGCTAAAACTTTGGACTAGTATGAAAAAACTCTGCTTTAAATTTAACTGGATTTAAGACGAAATGTTGCTTTATTCAATCACCATTTTTTCTTTATACGGCCAATGGCTATCTTTTCAAGCTGAAAAGCGCTTTTCTATCGTTTAACGACACCCTGCAAAGAGACAAACGAGAAACTAAATAAGGCCAAATAATTATGAATGACATTGAAATTGCGCGCGCTGCCAAAATGCGCGACATTCGGGAAATCGCAGCCTTACTCAAGGTCGATGAAAGCCAGCTTCAGCTTTACGGTAAATACAAAGCGAAACTCCCTCTCTCCCTCATCGACCTGGAGGCGGTCAAACGCAACAAATTAATTCTCGTTTCCGCCATTTCTCCCACTCCGGCAGGCGAAGGAAAAACGACTACCTCAATTGGGTTGGTTCAGGGTTTGAACCGCATTGGAAAGCAAGCCACCGCCGTGCTGCGTGAGCCGTCTTTAGGGCCGGTATTCGGCATTAAAGGCGGCGCTACCGGCGGAGGATATTCCCAGGTACTTCCTATGGAAGACATCAACCTGCACTTCACCGGCGATTTCTCCGCAATAGAAAAAGCCCACAACCTGCTCGCCGCCCTCATCGATAACAACCTGCAAAACAAGCAATTGAGCCTGGGAATCGACCCTCGTACCGTAACCTGGAAACGGGTAATGGATATGAATGACCGGGCGCTGCGCAAGGTGGTCATCGGCCTGGGAGGCACTACCTCCGGCGTGCCCCGGGAAACAGGTTTTGATATAACAGCCGCCTCTGAGATCATGGCCATCCTGTGCTTGTGTGAAGGGTTGAGCGACCTCAAACAAAGGCTCGGGAATATTTTTGTCGGCTTCACATTCGACAAGAAGCCGGTCTTTGCCCGTGACCTCAAGGCCAATGGCGCCATGGCAGCCTTGCTCAAAGATGCGATACAGCCCAATCTGGTACAGACGCTGGAAGGCAATCCCGCCATTTTGCACGGCGGGCCCTTTGCCAATATAGCCCAGGGCACCAATTCCGTACTGGCTACCCGAATGGGGTTGAGCCTGTCCGATTTCGTGATCACCGAGGCGGGATTCGGGTTTGACCTGGGAGCTGAGAAATTTTTCGACATAAAATGCCAGAGCGCAGGGCTTTCTCCCAGAGCCGTCGTCCTGGTAGCTACTGTACGCGCGTTGAAGTACCACGGAGGAGTGGCGCTATCAGGCCTTAAAGCTCCGGACCCCCAGGCGGTCGAAAAGGGTATGGAGAACCTGGAGAAGCACCTGGAAAACATCAAGCAGTTTGGTTTACCGGCTATTGTAGCGATGAACCGCTTTGAATCCGATACCCAAGAGGAACTGGACGTGATAGAACAACGTTGCCAGGAGCTGGGAACTCCGGTCGTACTATCTGATATTTGGGCAAGGGGCGGAGCAGGCGGCGAAGAACTGGCCCAGGTTGTTGCGGAAGTTGCCGAACAAAGCACCGAACACTTCAAGCCGCTCTACGATTGGAATTGGAGCGTTGAAGATAAAATTAAAGCGGTGGCCACCAAAATATACGGCGCCAAAGCCATTGACTATACTTCAAAAGCACGGGCTGACCTGAGAAAAATTAAGCAGCTTGAGCTGGAAAAGCTACCGGTCTGTATTGCCAAGACTCAAAAGTCCCTCTCAGATAACCCGAAGCTCTTGGGGCGGCCCAAAGATTTTATCGTCACCGTCCGCGAGATCGAGATCGCTTCCGGCGCGGGGTTTCTCATCCCTATCACCGGCGATATCATGCGCATGCCCGGGCTACCTTCACAGCCCGCAGCTGAAAATATCGATATCGATGATGATGGAAATATCTCCGGGCTGTTTTAGATAGTTGACTGGTTGGCTGGTTGGGCAAAAACTCAACCAACCAGCCAGTCAATGTAGCGTTTCTCGTACCTATTTAGTACTAATTTAGGTATGATGGTATTTCGGCATTATGGTTTTGTGGCCAGGGAGTAGCAGAGCCTTAGTGAGCCTCCGGCCGCAATACCATAAAACCATAAAACCAAAATACCGAAATAGTTACCCAACTTAGGTATTAGGCGACAGCTTCTCCTAATTTAAAACCCATCATAACAAGCTCATCTGGCTAATAGTTCGTAGGAAAGTGCAAAAAATAACCGATTTGTGAACTTTGTGTTCATTATCCGCGTTTACTAGATAGGTTTGCGTGTTAAAGACCAATATATTTTTTCGCCAACCATCCGCCTTACACCAATTAAACCACTATTTATCAATCATTTAGGACAAACCTTCAAAAGAAGCAGGCAAAAGGATTTGCATCACAAGTGTTTTCACCTGCCATTCTCACTCGGCATCGGAAAGATTTAAATGAGGTAATTGTCTGTTGTTTTAGCTAAAATTAGCATTTTTTATCATGAATAATCTATTTAGTGCTACCATCATTCACGCTCTCATCCAAAACGTAAGGCCTTCGAGAACGATAATGAGTTAGAGAGCTGCTTCTAACTAAGGGAAGGGGCAGCCCTCATAATGCTGGGTGTGCTCTCTTTGAAGCCATCTCTCCGAAGGATGTGATCTAATCGCGAATTAGGGGGCTGTAAAAGCAGCGGATATCCAAAAATTGAACCAGCATTATAAAACTTACAAAATCATGTTCAGAAAAATCTTGAACTTATTTACAGGCGAAAGCCCAAAGAAAAGTAAAGGAAAAGTAAAGTTTTTCAACCGAAAAAAAGGATACGGGTTTATCGAACCCGAAAATCTGGATGATGATATCTTCGTACATGTGACCAGCCTGGAAGATCAGGTTTCCAAAGGGGACCACGTCGCTTTCGAAGTCGAAGCAAGCTCTAAAGGCCTGGAAGCCAGAAATGTGAGGCTTGTAGACGCTTGATTCATCATTGTGTCATTGTGTTTGATCATTAACAAAATTTTATTGAAGTTATGAGAATCCGTAAGAAATACGCTATGGGAGAAGGCAAATACTACTTTACCATAAAGTCTGTCCCCAACAACATCACCATTTCCCGTAAATCCAAAGAAGCTGCCGTAAGTGCTTTTAAAAAGTATAAAAAAGCGGGCAAAGAAATAGAATGGCTGGGAAAATGGACCGGTAAGGAATTCACTGAAAACAATATTCCCACAGCGGTAAGCGCCTGATAAACCTGCTTTTACCAAAGCTATTGCTACCTACCCAAAGCCGCTTTGGGAGTAAACAATACATCTCATTCACTCTTTAAATAGTTGAAAATGTCTGAAAAAGATTCAAAATTATATGAAAAGGCTATAGAGTGGGTTAAGCGAAAAGGCTATTCCACTGTGAAAGCCAATATTGATGATTTCGAAAAACCTGCTTCTTTCATGGCGCCCGGCGAAGAGGAGGATGAATCAGCACTGACACCTGATATAACAGCGATCATGCGTGGCAATAAGTGCTACTTTGAAATTGCTATTAAATCCGACGACAAAAGGCAAATGATCACAAAATGGAAACTGCTGGACCGGATGGCATCGCTGAAGGAAGGCAAATTTTACCTATTCACGCCCCATGGCCACCGGGCATTTGCCAGCCGGCTGGTCAAGAAGCACGACATTAATGCCGTACTGGTTAGCCTTTAAAGGCATTGCGTAAAAAATTATTGACTCAACTTAAATTTTAGAATTTATTATGGTAAACAGAAGTATAAGAGTTAAAATACTCAAGGAAACATCCAAGACAGTCACTATCCGGTTTATGACGTTGAACCGCAAGATGCCCGTTCCGCGCAAAGAATTTGAAAAGCGCGTGGAAGATGGCCTTTACGAGGTTGTCGGCGATTACGAATTGGAAGTCGACAAATAGAGAACAACCGCGTGCGCCTATTGTCGCACCAGTTTACATACGCCCACCAGCTTTCCATCGCTGTAAGCTCTCAGGAAATACAATCCTGCTTTCAGGCCTTCAAGCTCAATACCCTTGCCGTTTAAAGGTATTCTCTGCTGAACAAGCCTGCCATCAATGCTTAGGACTTCATATTCTGCATGGATGAGTGGAGCTGAAGTTATCACTTGAAAATTGGTGTCGGATGGATTGGGAAAAGCTCTGAAAAGGGGCTTTTCCCAATTTGATTCCTCTAACCCGGTGGCACTCATCTGATAAAGCCACTGGTAAGCAGCCGGAAACTCCCGTGCCCAGTACCACTCGCTGTGTTGCCCTTCGGGGTGGCTGATTGCAAGCACCTCTTCTTCTGAAAAACCGGCGCTGAGCAGTGTATTGTACATGGCATTCATATCTGCTACCTGTTCTCCAAAGTCCTCCGGGCTACCCTCCTGAACTCCAGCGATCATATAAATCCGCATATCCGCCTCCTTTCCCGTAGTGGCTACATGAGTGTACACTTCATCCGCAAACCAGAATGAAGCGGAAAAGACACCGGCTTTACTGAAAACGTCCTGGTGCTCGATGGCGGCGTAAAAGGAGATCAACCCACCCAGTGAGGACCCCATTATGCCCGTAAATTCCCGTCCCGGCTTCGTCCGGTAGTTCTGATCTATATAAGGCTTAAGGGTTTCGACAATAAAGTCGACATAAGCATCGCCCTGCCCGCCTCCGTAATTGGGGTTCGCCCATGGCGTATATTCGTCGGTCCGGCTACTGCCGCCATTGTCAATAGCCACTACGATCACCCCTTCATCCCCTTCATCGAACAATTGGTTCAGCGCCTCGTCTACCTGCCATTCCCCGAAAGCAGACGTGGCGGCATCAAAGACATTTTGCCCATCCTGCATGTAGAGTACCGGATAATTCTTTCCCGAGTTCTGGTAATCCGGGGGCAGGTAGAGCCAGATGCGCCGGCTGCGGTCGAGCTGGGGCATGAAAAAATCCTGAGAGAGTACGGAATAATTGGGCGCTGTGACGAAACCCTCCCAGCTAAGAATCTGTAATTCCAGGGTTTCCGTCCCTCCGGAATAATTGTAAGTACGGTCAGGTAAATAGGCGCCGTTGGCATTGCCCTCCACCGTATCCCAGCCTCCCCGGGTAAACTTGAACATAAGGGCGCCCGGAGAAGGGGAAAAAGTGATCTCATAAACTTCCCCTCCCTGGTTTTCCAGAATATAGCCGCTATTGCCTGGATCCCAGTTGTTGAAAGTGCCCGCCACGAAAATAGCATCTCCCGCAGGCGTGTTATTGGGAATATCCGTCACGCGAATAGTCAGCTGCCCCAGGGCAGCGACAACCGCCAGGAAGAATAATTGCAAGCTTAGAAAGAACTTGATTTTCATTCAATTTTAATTTAGCCGCAAATATAGCAGATTAGACAAGGATTTTTTCATCATCTCGCCCAACCCTTCAGAAATATCCATACGTCTTAGCAATTGGATACCGGAAAGCCAGGTATCGTTGGGTACGCTGCAAAATTAGCCGGTACAGAAGCCAGGCCTGATGGATGAATTTCTATATATTGTCTTCTGTAATGCAGCCATACCGGTTTAGAACCGGGCTCCGCCAGTTCTGCCGGGTATAAAACCAAAATACCATGAATGCGATCAGAAGGGCCGTTTTGATCCTCGTTCTTTTACTTCCGTGGCGCCTGAAAGCGCAAACGGATGTAGATGTTATTCATCTGAAAAACGGGAGTCAATTCGAGGGAAAAATACTCGAATATCTGCAAGGCAGTATGCTGCGCCTTGAGTTGCGCTCAGGTGGTGAAATTGAATTCAGGGAAGAAGAGATCGGCCGGATTGAACAGGGCTGGGAATCTTCAAAAACGGACCGGCAGGAAACGGTGTCGATCCCGCCTCCCAAAGGGAGAGCCTATGCCTTTAAAGAGAACGGAGTTTACAACGCCACCTACTTTTCAACTCTGAGCGGCTCTGTAAATAAAGACTTTCAACTCGGGTTGGGCATTCACAATGTAACGGGCTATCAGTTGCACCGCGTTTTCGGCCTGGGGTTTGGGTTTGGAGTAGATACTTACTCTTTCGATAATGGAGAAACACTTTACCCGGTATTTGCCGAAGCCAGGGGGTACTTGTCTCAAAAAAGGGTTTCCCCTTACTACTCAGGCAGCCTGGGATATGGGTTTGCGTTCAGGAACAGCGATGAGTTTATCAACAAAGCGAATGGAGGCCTGTTTTACCGGGCGGCTCTGGGGTTGAGGCTTGGCGCCGATAAAGACACCAACGTTCTGGCGGACATTGGTTATCAGTACCAGCAAGCCTTTTTTGAACGCCGCACCGAATTTCAGAATGAGATTGAGGAAAAGCGGCTGGAGTTCAACCGCATCGCGATCCGGATAGGTTTAATCTTTTGATCCATGAGGCTCAGGCCAGAACAATATTCTGATCGGGACCTGGTGGAAGGGTGCCTGAAAAATGACCGCTTTTCACAGGAAATGCTTTATCGAAAGCATTTGCCGGCGATGATGCGAATGGTCCAGCGGTATACCCAGGACCGGGAGATTGCCATGGACATTCTGAATACCGGGTTCCTCCGGGTTTTTAAAAAGCTCGACACTTTCGCTTTCAGCGGTTCACTGGAAGGGTGGATTCGAAGATTGATTTTTCACAGCTTATCCGATTATTTCAAGAAGCATTCCAAACAGGTTTACTTCCTGGAACTCGAGGACCGGGACGCCCCCCTGAAAGAAGGAGCCCTGGACAAGCTTTACTTTGAAGACATTCTAAAGTTAGTGGATATGCTGCCCAACGCCACACGGGAAGTGTTCTACCTCTATGCCATTGAAGGGTATACCCACGTAGAAATTGCTCAAAAGATCAATATCAGTGTTGGTACCTCCAAATGGCATTTGTCAAATGCAAGAAAGAAACTGAAGCAATTAATTCGCACACACTACAATCATGCAGGATAATTACCCGCAAGAGTTCGACGAGCAGTTTATAGACGAGGCATGGTTAAAAATGCACCAACTGCTCGATAAGGAAATGCCGGTGCAGCCCAAAAGGCGCGTTGCCGGGTGGTTATGGCTTGTGGCCGGCCTATGCTTATTCGTCATGCTGGGGGGTGCAGGTTATTACCTCTACCATTCAGGTAAAACCCCGGATCCTTCGCCCGCCGCCGCTCCCCCAACTGCCCGCCTGGAAGAATATGCTACGGATGAGTCTCAGGACAAACTACAACCGGAAAAACCGGGCGCTCTTGCTGAACCGAAAGGAAATGGACATGGCCTCCAGGATGCAGGCAACCGGCCGGAGCCGGCTGGAGGCCCCCAACAAACTATAGCAGAGATAGAAGGCACGAAAGTAACATCCGGTACAGAAGCGCAAGCTGTGAAGCCGGTTTTTTTGATGGATACAAGACCGGAAGAAAAGATAAAAGGCGGTAAAAACTTAACATCAAAAGAATATTCAGAGGGCGTTCAAAGACAAGTTGCCCCACCCGAAGAGCTCGCCGGCCCCAAAGCAGCATATAAAATCGGAATTGCCCCTCTTGCCCTTCTGTCCGGGCAGGCTATTCAGGTACGGCCCCATACAAAAGAAGAACAAACCGGTGAGCTGCCTCACCCCACCTACAGGAAGCCCAACGCGCTGAGGCTGGCAGTAGAAGGTGGCGCCTATTTTCTTGGCTATTCCGCTCCCGATGGGCTTAGCGCCGGGTTAGCCCTTGAGGCCAGGCCCGGACATCACCCTCTCTACCTGCGGGCCGGCGCTTTTTTCCGTTCGTACAGACAAGAATTGAAAACGGATGAAAATATATTGCATTTGGAAAACACCTTTTCCAAAGTGCCTCAACCAGACGGTAATATTGTCAACAGTACCAGTAAATTAGCAGCCAGTTCCACCATAACGGCTGCCCGCTATATTCAATTCCCTCTTTCTGCTGGTTTCCAATGGAGCCCCCGGCTGTCATTTGAAGCCGGCCTGCAGGCAGGGCTTCTCCTCTCCAGTGAAGCCACCAGCAGTTGGCGGCTGATTGACCAGTCCAATTCTTCAGGCACCCCCCGGCAAGAAGAAAATACTATTTTTGAATTTGAAAATGAAGCCGGTAAAGATAAGTTGAACCGTACTTCTCTGGATTTCATCGCCGGGATAGCCTATCGCCCCGGGCTTAGGGCCAGCCTCCGGTTATCGTATCAATACGGGTTATCCGATATGCTTACCAGTCCCGGAGAGAAAGCTTCCATTCAGGCCATGCAGCTGTCGCTGGCCTACTATATCATTCAGTAATCGGCAGCGGGATGCAAAAACAAAAAAAAGGACAGTCGCAAATTATTTTGCAACGGCCCTTTTTACGATAAAGACATTAATTATATAGTGAGGTTGTTTTCCGCCTGTGTATTAGTTGGAAGAAACCAGCTTTACCTGAAGGTCAAACTCATCATATATGGTCTTATCACCCAGGTTATCGAAAAAACTTCCTGAGCCATAGCGAACATTAAAATCTGAGCGGTCTACCTTGATCTCGGCATTAGCCACTTTCTGCCCATTTTCTTCAGTTACGTTGGTAAAGAATTTGATTTCCTTGGTCGTGTCTTTGATAGTAAGGTTTCCAACGATCTTGTAATCACCAGGCGTTCCCCGGGAAACTACCTGAGTAATAACGAATTTGGCAGTTGGGTTCTTTTCCACGCCGAAAAAGTCTTCAGACTTCAGGTGGCCAACCAATTTCTGGTTGTACTCCCCTTCCAGGTCTGTGCAGGTGATGGTAGTCATATCGATTTCGAAACTTCCACCTACCAGCTTGTCCCCATCAAAATCCAGCTTGCCAGCCTTCAATTCAATGTTACCGGTGTGAGATCCCGTTACCTTATATCCTTTCCAAACAATATTGCTCTTCTCTACATTGACCGGAAGGCTGGCAACTTCTGAATTGGAGGGATTGGTAAAGCTCATGCCTACCAGGGCGAGAGCTGCAAGTAGCGTTGAGTAAAATGATGCTTTTTTCATGGTTAAAATAGTTTTTATTGATGATAGTTCTGTAACACTGGTTAAGCAATAAAGTTTAAACATCTATTGTATAGACATCTATTTTTTCAAAAAAATAGCGTTTTCCTTTAACACCTCAGCTTATCCAAAAGCTGGTTCAACTGGCTGGCCTCTTCAGAAGTTAGCGTACTCATTCTCTGAGTGAGCTCCTCTTCCATGATACGCGAAATATCTTCCAGTACTTCCAGCCCCTTTCCGGTGATTTCAATATCGACCCGGCGGCGGTCCGCAGGGCACACGTTTCTTTCGACAAGCCCCTTTTGCTTTAGCTTTTCCACCAGGCGCGAAGCATTGGACATCTTGTCGATCATTCTTTCAGTAAGCAGCTTAACAGTTGCCGGCTCGGGGTGCATCCCGCGTAAAATCCGGAGAATGTTAAATTGTTGCCAGGATAGTTTGAATGGCTTCAATAATTGCGCTGAATTCTGGCTCAACCAGGAAGCGGTGAAAAGCACATTGATGTGCGCTTTATGGTACACACTTTTAAATTTTCGCTGCTGTATTTCTTCTTCAATCTTCATTACGGGCACAAATATATGTACATACAATTAAAGTTGCAACATTAATACCTGATTTTTTCATTTTTTTTTGCCGGACATAAAAATAAGCCATCTATTGGGAAAATCCATACGCTTCTTTAGAGTGTGTTCAAATTTCGTTTTTGGAGTTGAAAACAGTCGTTTTTTTGATGAAACAAGGCAGGAGAACCGGAGTTTAGCCGTAGCTAAATAGCCTGCCCCGCAGCATTGCGGGGAGGATTCGACTAACGAAGTGTCATCAAAAAAGAGGCGTTCTTCGGGGCAGCCCGAAGTATGAAATTTGAACACACTCTTAATAAACTAATATATTCAGCCCCCGGAGTTACAATTAAATGATGTAGTTTTGAGCTCTGCCAAATTATTACTTGAAGGTTTTCTCGTTCCCCTTTAAAAAGTCAAAAGATGAAAATCCTGATTATCGGTGGTGGAAATATGGGGCTGACTTACGCCCAGAGTTTCCTGCGTTCCCACATTACGAACAAAGAGGATATGATGATCCTCGAGAAGTCAGCGCTAAAAGCAGAAGAGCTGGCTAAAAAAGATATCGGCACTGTCTACAGCCGCGCTGAAGATTGCCTGGAGCAGGCAGACCTGGTTATTTTGGCAGTCAAGCCCCAGGATTCTCAGCCCTTGTTTCAAAGCCTTAAAGCCCTGATCGATCCGCAGCAGGTTTTCCTTTCGATCATGGCGGGTGTAAAAATAGAATCGATCTGCGAGGCGCTGGGCGTCCGCAAAGTCATTCGCGCCATGCCTAACCTGCCGGCCCAAATCGGTATGGGCATGACCGCGTTCACATCCTCCGACGATGTCACCCGCATCGAGCTGGTTATGGTCCAGAACCTGCTCAATACAACTGGCAAAACAGTTTACGTAGATAAAGAAGAAGCGATTGATGCCGCCACAGCCATCAGTGGCAGCGGCCCGGCTTATGTATGGTTTTTCATGAAATCGCTGATGGACGCTGCCCGGGAAATGGGTTTCAACTACTCCGAATCGGAGTTACTGGTCAGCCAGACCTTCCGCGGTGCGATCGAACTGTTCAATAAAACGGATTTCACCTGTGAAGAGTGGATTGAAAAAGTCTGCTCCCGGGGAGGAACAACCGAAGCGGCCCTGGCCAGTTACAATAAAAACCTGGTCCGGGATGACATCATCGCCGGCGCCAACGCAGCCCTACATCGGGCCGTTGAGTTGGGTAAGGGTAAATAACCAAGGAGCTTACACCATAATACAGCCTGTAACACGTTATAGGAAAATACGTATATTATACCTGAATGGATACAGCTCAACTTATAACGGAAGTCAAAGAACTGCTGGGCAATGCTGAAATGGAAAAAGCGCTTAGCCGTTTGGCGGCATTCATGGAAGGCAAGCCGGAATACCGGCAGTTGAACCGGTTGGTGTTGCAGGCCCGCGCTCAATTTCAAAAAGCGCAACGAGACGAACTGCAGGGGTTGGTTTCCACCGAGCAAAGTAAACTAAACTACAATCAGGTTACCCGTCAGGCCCTACAGGTTATCGAATGGCTGGAGGCAGGAAACCTTCAGCCGGAAACCAGCTTTACGGCTTCGCGCTCCCGCCTGTGGCCAAAAGTGCTTGGCGCCGCCTTTCTCTTACTGTTTTTGGTAAGCGGAGGGTATTGGTGGTACCAATCCCGACAAGCTGAGCCGGCAGCGCCCCTATCCGCCGCCTGCCCTGTTGTATTTAAGGCCTCTTCCCTATTCAACATCTTAATTGTACCTTTCCAGGCCCTAAATGAAAATAAACTGCGCCCTCATTTTACCATAGCGGAAAGGCTGGACCGCCTGAAGCAGGACTATAATATTCAAGCCGACCTTAAACTTTACCCGGAAGAAAGCCCGGACAGCTATCTTATTACAACAGATGACGCTTCCAGTAGAGCATCTGACTGCCAGGCCCAACTCATTATCTGGGGGACGGCGGAGAGCTTCCCCGGTAATGCCATCATCCAAACCCGGTACAAGTTTGTTAACCGGGGAGGCCAACTGCCTCTGTCCAGGCTGAAACTGACGGAAAATACTGAACTCGACACAGTAGCGTCTATTTCCAGTATTGCCACCAGTGGCGAATTAACTGCCCAGATCGAAGAGAGCATCAAACTTCTTTTCGGGCTCATTGCTCACGAAACCGGCAACTGGCCGGTAGCCATAGAGATGCTGGAGAAATTTGAAACACAAGACTCCGCCGCTTCCCTGGTAAAGGGCATGGTACTTGCCGAAGATTACCTGGCCAGCAATCAGGAAGAAAAAGCCTGGGAATCCTACAACCAGGTCCTGGAACAAAACCCAAAGAACGCTCTTGCACGCAACAACCGGGGGGTCCTCAATTACAAAAAAGGTAATTACGAAGAAGCGGCGGAAGACCTCTCTGTTTTACTGCAGGAAGACTCTACCGATACGGAAGCCTTGAAGATTCGTGGTTCTGCTTATCTCAAAGCGGACCAACTGTCAAAAGCCCGGCTAGACTTACAAAAAGCCAGGGAGCTAAAAGCGCCGGATCGCGAACTCAATCAAAAGATCGAAGAGGTAGACAAGAAAATCCGGGAGGAGGAAAAAACCAAGGCTTCCGCGGAAGCCGAAATACGCGCCAACCCCAATAATCTCGCGGCCTGGAACCAAAAGGCTATCTCCAGCGCAAAGCTGGGCGACTACCAGGAAGCAGTCAATGCCGGCGAAGCCATTCTGAGCCGGGACCCAGGCAATGTGGATGCTTTTGTGCAAATCATTAAAGCCTACCGCAGCGCCGGCGATACCACTCAGGCCCAAAAGACGGTGCAACGAGCGGAAGCAACCGGAATTTCGCGCAGCCACCTCAATCAGATAGCTCCGTTCGATATCAAGCTCTCTCCAGTGCGCACGAATACCATTCCATTAAAGAAAAATTAAAACCCATACTAATGAAATCCAACCGCCGTACGATCCTCAAACTTCTCTCCGCTTCCGGAGCCGCTTCTTTGTTCGGCTTTAAGGCGCTTTCCGGGCAGGCGCAGTGTTTGACTACCGATGACATCCTGGGCCCTTTCTACCTGCCGGGCGCCCCGGAAATAGCCCAGTTCGCTCCGGATGGAGCGCCGGGCACAACGACCCTCATCACCGGGACCGTTTATGCCAATGACTGCGAAACGCCGGCGCCAAACGCAAAAGTGGATGTATGGCACGCCAACGATAGCGGAGGCTACGAAGATGAAAACTACCGAGGCGTGGTGTATACCGGTGACAACGGGCAGTATGCCTTTCAAACCATCCTACCGGGAAAATACCTCAATGGCGCCCAATTTCGCCCCCGGCATTTTCACTACAAGGTAAGTGTGATGGGTGTAGCACTCACCACTCAGGTCTATTTTGAAGGGGATACCTCCATTCCCATTGACCCCTGGGCTTCCAGCCCGGATGCCGCCGAACGGATCATTCCCCTTTCGGAGGACCAGCAGGGGAGGCTCCATGGAGTGGCTGATATTTACCTGGATGTAGAACCCATTATCAATGGCCAGAAAAGCCAGGGCTTTTCACCAAACCGCCCTTTCATTCAGCACGTTATTCCAAACCCAATGTCCACCGAAGGGAAAGTCCAGGTTTTCCTTCCGGAGGCCGCCTCGGCCAGTTTGCTACTTTTCAACCTACATGGAAAGGCAGTAAATAGTATAGTTCAGGCGCAACAAATATCCGGCGGCCTTCATCAATGGAGCATCCGCAATGAAAACCAACACGGGCTGAGGCTCCAGCCAGGTATCTATATCCTCCAACTCCAGGTGAACGGCCGCCCTGCCGACAGCAAACGGTTTATTGTGGTGTAAAAAATAGAGAAGAGCATTCTCCTGGTACTGGAAAAATTGTAACTTTCAGAGCGATAAACTTTAGTTTTTTTGGTGACACTGCCTCCAGGCGGGCCATCACTTTACCCAAGCCCTTTAACCATGCCAGGACCCGAAATGCTCCCTTTTTTCTTTTTACTAATCGGACTGCTGATTGGCGGCCTGTTGGGGTGGCTGGCCAGCAGCCTTCGCCGACAAAACAGCCTCATCCCCAAAACAGAGATCGAACAATCCTATGTCCCAAAGGTGCTTTTCAGCCAGTTGCAGGAACAATCGGACCTCTACCTCGGAGACCTGCGCGAAAAGGAAGAAGAGCTCCGCATCCTGGGAGGCCGGTTGGCCGGCCAGGAACAAGTTATTCTCAACCTGGAAAACCAGCTCAATACTCAAAAAGAAGAACTGGTGAAAATGCAGGAACACGCCCGGATAGAATTCGAAAATCTGGCTAACCGGCTCCTGGAGGAGAAAAGCCAGAAGTTTACCCTTCAGAACCAGGAACAACTTCAGCATATTCTGTCCCCGCTACGTGATAAGATCAAATCCTTTGAAGAAGGCATTGAAAAGCGATTTCTCGAAGAAACCAAAGACAGGGTCAGCCTCAAGAAAGAGATCGAGCACCTGAGAGAACTGAATCAGCAGCTCAGCTCCGACGCCAACAACCTCGCCAGCGCCCTGAAAGGCGATAACAAAACTCAAGGCGACTGGGGAGAAATTCAACTGGAAGTACTCCTGGAAAAAGCAGGGTTAACCAAGGGGGTTCACTACGAAGCACAACCCAGCTTTTCCGACAATGGGAAAATGAAACGCCCGGATTTTATCATCAACCTGCCGGAGGGCAAACATCTGGTGCTGGACTCCAAGGTGTCGCTCACCGCTTACGACCGTTTCTGCCAGGCAGAGGAAGGGAAAAGCCGCAAGGTACAACTCAAGGCTCATGTCGATAGCATCCGGCAACACATCAAAAACCTGAGCGGCAAAAACTACCAGCAGCTATACCAGATTCATAGCCCGGATTACCTCCTGCTCTTCATCCCTATCGAGCCAGCCTTTGCCCTGGCCGTACAGCAGGACGAACGCCTCTTTCTCGACGCCCTCGACCAGAATATCGTCATCGTTTCTACCTCTACGCTCCTGGCCACCATGCGTACGGTATCTTATATCTGGAAGCAGGAAAAGCAGAAAAAGAGCGTATTGGAGATTGCCCGCCAGAGCGGCATGCTTTACGATAAATTCGTCAATTTCGTGGAAGATCTAAGAGGGGTCGGGCAGCGCCTGGAGCAAACGCAAGGCGCCTATCACGATGCGATGAACAAACTGGTGGATTCTAAAAAGTACGGCGATACCCTGGTAGGGCGGGCAGAGCGAATCCGCGAACTGGGCGCCCGGGCGTCGAAACGGCTGCCGAAAGGCATGGTGGAATCAGTCCGGGAGAGAGAGGAGGAAGAATGACGATATGGTATTATGGTTTTTAATTGTCTAATCAATGAGAATAGAGGTATGGAATCCGGATCGTATTTCTTTATCCAACATCCGGAGCAGCCTTTTCATATACAGACAGCAGCCAGGTGCGGTCAGTCAACAATCGGGTGGTGCGGATCTTCCCGCCGAGTTTGTTCCATTGTCGGCGCCTACCCCGGACGATCTGAAAGAGGATATCGCAGAAGTTGAGAAAGGTCTGCTTCAGGTCGGCGGAGATGAGCTTATTTCGCTTGAGGAAAATAGTGAAGGCGGCAAGAAGAGAAAGCAGCGGTTCTATTTCCTGTGCCTCATAATAAATCTTTGCCAAAATGACCCGGGCGCCAAGATAGTAGTTCAGGTCGGAATAAGCCACCTGATTGAGATGTTCCTGTGCTTTCTCAAATCGCCGGGTATAATAATACAACTCTGCCAGGTTGTAGTGCAGAGCGTTTTCCCGAAAGATGTCCGGCAGGGCGGGGCCATATCGCTGAATGAAATGCTCAATCCAGTTGTAGCGGCGAAGGCGGAGGGCAAGCTTCACGACATTGGTAAAGGCCCATGGAGATAAATATCCGCCATCGATCAGAATCTCGCTTTCTATTCCATCCAGATATAGTTGCAGTGCACGGCTGATATACGCCTCTTGCCCCTGGCGGATCTTCCGCGCACAGTAATTGATTGCAAAGAGGTAAATGTCCTTCAGGCTCTCCTTGGAAATACTGGCGGAGTGATGGGCCAGCATATTCTGCAGTCGGTCAAAATGGGTGGCATCATTTTCGTCCAACAAGGCTTGCAGGATATTGAAGTAGAGCTCGATGATGGGTTCATCGAAGAACTGCTGGTGCTGGAGATGAGCCAGCCAGTGGTTGGAGATATTCAGGCTGTAATCTCCCTTTATGATGGTTTGCCGGTCCATCATACCGCAGGCAAAGCGGAGCTTGCGCAAGTGGTAATAACGATCCAGCATATCGGCTGCCCGTTGGATGCTGGCATCGTACTGGCGCAGGCGCTGACGTCCAAAATGGCGCTCTTCCGCCTCCGCCCAGTGCAGTTGCTGCAGAAAATATTCGCTGTTGCGAGCAGTCTGCTGTTTCATGTACCTGTCTATCCGCCGATGGCTGTGCTGATAGCCTTTATCCAACCGGCGGCTAGACAAACTATCCATCAACAACACTTCATTGCGGAGGGTTTCCTGCTTTTGCTGTTCCACCACCCAGAAGCGCTCTACCAACTGGTAGAGGTTGCTCGCCATGTAGCGGTACCTTTTGTCTTCGTACGGCCGTCCCGGGAATACGGCTGCAAAACACGCCCGCTTGTCCAGCGATTCGGCCGTGAATTCCGGCCAAAAGCCAAGCAAAAAGCCAAGCAGGCGGGTTAGCTCCTCCTGTTCGTTAAAGTAAGGGGAGGCGACAAACTTCTGCAGGCGAGCGGCCTCCTCTTCATTTATTGTCTGCAAAGCAGCGATCAATTTACTTTTTTTCATTCTGCCTTTTTTTCTTTCAGCCTCCCTTTAGCGCTTTACCGGGTGTAAAATATTCTTCTATGCAATGACAAATTATTTTTTCACATTAAATTATTTCATTATTTCCTATCAAAAATAGCATTTCAAAGGCTTTTCGCCTCATTAATTTTATCAAGTGCATCAAATTTCAATTTGTTCTCTTGACAAACAGAAAAAAATGTACTTGAAATGAGTATTGCATTCTCTTAAGTTTGCAGTGTCATTAGAAGTAAAGGATTCGGATAATGGTGAATAAAACTTTTTATCTTTTATTGGCGACGGTTCTCGCTGTTTCCATCAAATGGAGCCCGGTTGCAGCACAGCAACTCTGGCCTGGTGATATAAATAACAACGGCATCGTCAACGCTGTAGACCTGCTTTATCTGGGGCAGGCTTTTGGCACTACCGGCCCGCCCAGAGCAGGAGCTTCTACGGACTGGCAGGCACAGGACATTTCCACGCCGTGGAGCCAGTCTTTCCCAAACGGGCTGAACTATGCCTATGCCGATTGCGATGGAAACGGGATCATCGACGACAACGACCTGGACAGTGGTATCGAAGACAATTTTGAGCTCACCCATGGCAGCCTCCAGCCCGATGGTTTTTCCAACGGCGCCATTGGAAGCGCCCCGCAGGCGCTGCTTACACCCAGCGCCTCGGCCGTGGAGCCTGGAACGGAAATCGACATCAGCCTGAGCCTGGGCAGCCAGGCCTTTCCTATCGACAATTTTTATGGCATTGCAATCTTGTTTAACTATACTCCGGAATTCCTAAGTGACGACTCTTTCGATTTCGAATTTGAAGAAGAAGCCAGCAGTTGGATCCAGGAACCGAAAATAGAGTATTTCTACTACAACGATGACGACGGCCAGGGCAAGGGGCAGATCGCAATCACGCGCACCGGCCGTCAACCCCAGAACCCGGGTTTTGGCCCGGTTGGTAAATTCTCAATTGTGATCGAAGATATTATTGTCGGATTGCAAGCCGATACCTTCCGGTTACAGATCGACAGTATTTTGTTGATTGACGCTGCTTTCAATACCTACCCGGTTGCGCCGGATACCACCACGATCCTGATCACCAGAGACAGCGCCCTGCTCAACGCTTCTTTACAAAGCAAGGAGGCCTACGCCAAAATTTACCCCAATCCAACACCCGGGCTTTTTTTCCTGGAGTGCCCCGCCGGCCTCACCGGGTTACACCTTACCGATGCCCTCGGAAGGACGGCCCCTATGGCCTTGCAGCCACTGAATGGAACTTCCTTCCAGGTGGATGCTTCCAAAGCGCCTCCCGGCATGTATTGGCTTTCCGGAAGAACAAATGAAGGCTTGTTCAGGAAAAAAATTGTGATCTATTAAACATCAAATTCATAACCAATAACTTTTTGTGCTATGACAAAGTTTTCTTTTAGCTTGCTCCTCATGGGAGCCCTGATGTTCTTTTTTGCCTGTAATCCAGAAGACAACCTGGGTTTCAATCCCGGCAGCGGCCCGCTCGGCGCCAATCCCAATGGCGTTTTCACACCCTGTGAAGACGGCACTGACATCACCCCCGATGATCTCCCGGACGAAATTCGCAACTTCTTATCCGAAAATTATCCCGGTTTCAGCTTCGACGATATCGAGCAGTATCTTGAATCCGGAACCGTCCGCTTTGGTATTGAGATCGAGTACGAAAATGAGGAAATCGAGTTCTATTTCGAATCGGACGGCAGCCTCATTTCCTTTGGAGACGATCAATCCAGCCAGATGGTAGCCATCGGCGACTTGCCGGCCAGCATCTTGGATTACCTCGAAGCCAACTTCCCCGATATTCCCATTGAAGAAGCCGAGATAGATTTCGGGTACGGAATGAGTTTCTTCGAAATAGAACTGGCTGATGGAACCGAGCTTTATTTCTCGGAAGACGGATCTTTTCTATGTAATGACAATGACGGAGATGACGACGACGACGATGAGGATGACAATGGAGGCAATAACGGAGATGATGATGACGACGACGATGAGGATGGAGGCAATAACGGGGATGACGACGATGATAACAATAATATCCCGGCTTTCATTTACGATTACCTCCAGGCCAACTATCCCAACGCCCAGGTAGATGACATCGACCAGGAACGCTTATGTGGTGGCGCCCAGGCCTTTGAAGTAGAGTTGGAAAACGAGAACATAAAACTCTATTTTGATACAGACGGTAATTTCCTGTTTTCAGCAAGCAGGATTGGCGAACAAGACCTTCCTCAGGCAGTTATGGACGCTATTTCCAATGAATATGCTGGATACCAGATTCACGGCAACCATATAAAAGAGTTTCTATTCGAAGATGGAAGCAAACAATATCAGGTAGAGTTGGAGCTATTCGGAAATGACGACGATGAAATCCAAGTCCTTTTTTCTGAAAATGGAAGCATCCTCTGCTCTGAAGATTAGGATTGATTCCCTTTGTTAACTATATATCTAAACTACGGCTGCCCCTCCGGGGGCAGCTTTTTTGTTTTCCGGCAGCCTTTTGTACAAAAAAATAAAACATCTGGCTCTTTATGACGTTGAACTGAAAATATTTTTATGATAGTAACCCAGACTTAAAATTAACCGATTATGAATTTGCTACTAATTGCAGGTATTATCTTTCTCTACATGTTTCTTTTTGGCCTGGCCGGAGAATTGGACAAAAAAATCCAAAAGAGGGAAAAGGAATTCTGAAGCGACAGGAGAATGAAACCCCGGCTGGCTGGCGCCAATTCCTCTGGAACCAAGTCAAAATTCTATACTTACTCTCCCTTCAGAACACCTATCACTATTTTGGCACTCAGACATAACTCGCCGCCATCTTTTTAAAAGCCTGAATCAACGCTGTCCTTTTGTTCAGAAGCCCAGCTTTCACTTGTGGTGAAAGCCGGCTAGCCTTCATGCTACTGCGGTATCGTCCGTAGAACTCCGAATAATAGAGAGCAAAGTATCCCATCAATAGCAAAGAGACAATGATCGGTATCAGAATCCAGGCGCCGGAAAAGGCAGCAAGGAGTATCCAGCCCAAAAGGTAGGTGAGATAGGTTCCAAGGTTCGCCGCCCAACGCACCGGAGCTTTAAATTCCAGTGTTGCAACCTGGGTATCGGAAATATACTTAGCCAGCCAGGTAGGCGGATAGTTCCACAGGAGGCCGAGGAGAAAAAGCGGAAAGCCCAGAATAAGAGCGATGCGGGCCAAGAAAATATTTTGTTGTCCCCTTACCACGGCCTGGTCATTGACGCCATGACGCCTCAATTCCATAAAATAATCTTCAGCTTGTCGACGGAGTACTTGCTTCTCCTTTTCCGGCAACCGGTTAACCGTCGCGGAGACCTCCTTCTCCGATTCCAGAGGGCCGCCGTGGTAGGCAACGACTGGCAACTCCGATACTGCCCGCTCATTTCGATAAATGCGATGCAGGTATTCCACCAATTGTTCATCCTCCGGGTGGTCGATGATTACCATGCATTGCTCCAGTTTATCGCGCAGCGTATCCGTCAGCGTAGCCATCCCCTGGTTGGAATTCGCCTTAAACTCCTGGAGAAAATGGCTGGCGAGGATGGGCTCCCCGAAATCGATCATCACTTCGGACCGGGGCTGGTCGGCATAGGTAAAATTCACTCCTACTGGAACAATGTAGACCTCTTCCAGGCCATTGGGGTAGCGTTCCAGAGTGCCCAAAGCGATGCGGGCCGTTCCTTTCTGTAGCCCCCCCAGGCGCTTCTCCTGCTTGGTCCTCCCTTCTGCCAGTATCATAATGGTTTTCCGCTTTGCCAGGGCCTCATAGCAGGCTTCAAAAGTGGAATAATTATCTTTTAGTTTGCCATAGCCTCCATCCTTCAGGCGGAATACCGGCAAAATATTCAACCCCCTCAGCAGTTTGGCATAGAACGGCTTTTCAAAGAGGTCTCCCCGAGCGAGGAAGTAAAGCGGTTGGCCGAGGAAACAAGCCAGAATACAGGGTTCCAGAAAGGCGGTTGGATGATTAGCCGCCAGGATCACCGCCTCCTTTTGCGGTATCCGTTCAACATGGGAGAGGTAAATCTTTCGGTAAAAGGCCTTTAGCCCAAGCCTGGCGATCGGCCTTACAATAGGATAAAGCATTCAGTTGAATTGTGATATTATATGCCTGGTTACAAAATTGATCCACCAATATAATAATTTGATGATACTCCAATCTGTCAGGCTCAGGCGCCAAACTGTGGCTTGATGGCTACGCAGAAAGAATATCCACTGTTTTCAATGATCGTTCACCAGGCGTATATTAAAAAAATAATTTCCAGAGCAGAATGTAACCATTTTTCCATTCTCCATTATGAAGGTGGAACAAAAAGAGAACCTTTAGGCAACAGCGCTTTTCCGATGTTCCCTAGCACGAAACCAGGGGCACTTTATGGAAAAAATCTTTATTTAATGCTTTCGAATTTGCAATTTAGCCGTACTCTTGCAAAAACCGTTCAAATGAGCGCGCCCAAAAGGACTGTTTCTGCGGCAGAAATGCAGGAAGAGTGGCTAGAAGTGCAAGCTGCTCAAGGTGACCCCGCCTTGTTCAGGCCGCTCTATGAAAGGTATTATGAAGATATTTTCCTCTTTGTCTTTCGCCGCACCACCGATGAAGCGCTGACAGCGGACCTCTGTTCCCAGGTTTTCCTAAAGGCTTTACAACGTATAAAGGACTATCAGTACAAAGGCGTGCCCTTTTCAGCCTGGCTGTACCGCATCGCCAGCAACGAAGTGGCCCAACACTACCGCAAGACAAAAAAGAACAGGGTGGTAAGCGTTGAGGAAAGCAACGTTTCGGGCCTGTTCGAGGAAATGGAAGAACACGGCGGTGAAGACTACCGGCAACTACTACTTGAAACATTGGATGGCTTAAAAGAAGATGACCTGCAATTGATCGAACTCCGATTTTTCGAAGAACGCCCCTATAAAGAAATTGCAGAGATACTTGGCATTACGGAAAATAATGCCAAAGTGAAGACTTTCCGGGTCCTGAACAGAATGAAAAAAAAGATGAGTTGATGGTTGAATAAGGCTGTAGCTCAGCCTGTAAACCACTGAAGATATGGGTAACAATTACAACTTTAAGATTAACCCCAAGCTGCCTTCCAGCGAGGAGATACAGCGCCATAAAGACTTTGGCGCACTGCTCCAGCGGTTCAGGGGCCAACAAGAAGGGCGGCGCGTCCGAAAGCTGCACCGGCTGAGAGTGCTGTCCATCGGAAGCGCAGTAGCTGCGGCAGTAGCCGCTATCGCTATCGTCCTGGGAGGGGTATTTTCCGCACCGGATAAGCCCGCACTAACCACCGGGCAATACTTTGCCCAGCAAGAATTTATTAAACCGCCGCTTTCCAAAGACATTCAGCCGCAGTTTACCAATTTCCGGGTAGACGCCAGCCAGGGCGGGGTTTACGAGTACCCCAGTGGCTCCCGCCTGGTGGTGCCCGCCGCCGCATTTGCCGATGACCGCGGCAAACTGATCGAAGGCGAAGTCGATATCCGTTACCGTGAAATGCATGACTTTGTTGACTTTTTTCTCGCAGGGGTCCCGCTCACTTATGACTCTGCCGGAGTTCAGTACCACCTGGAGTCAGCCGGCATGATCGAAATATATGCTGAAAAAGATGGCAAACGCGTGCAACTGGTGCCCGGAAAAAATATTGATGTTGAATTGGTCTCTGAGGTCATCGTATCCAGTTTCAACCTCAATTTCGTACCTCGCTACAATATTTATCAACTGGACACTTTCTCCAGAGAATGGCTCTATCAGGATGTTGATAAAATTCAATTTATCGAAGATGAAATACTAGATAAGAACGACCCTTTGTTCCAATATAAGGAGGATCTGCTAAAACAGTACGGCGTCATAGAATCGAGAGCTGCCGAAGAACTACAGGCTATCGAATCGAGTATTCCCAAACCCGTTGAGCCACTCCGCCCCTACCGGGCCGATCCCGGCAGGCCAACGCTGGAACTCAACTTTCTCGATGGAAGCCTGAATGTCGAAGATACCCAAAACGGTAAGGTACAGAACGAACTGGCCAAACTGCAACAGATGTATAAAGGTGTCATCTGGCAAATCTCACCGAGCAGCCCTGCCTTTGATGAACGGGCATTCAGCGTAAGTTGGGAATCCGTGCGCATCCGGCCAGTCAACAACCGGGACTATGAACTGACACTGATCCATCCTCAAAATCAACTGACCCTCATCGTGAGCCCGGTGCTGACCGGCAACGATTACGAAAAAGCGCTGCAACGATACGAGGGAGAGTACCGCGATTTTGAAGCCGCCCGGTCCGAATGGGAAGCTAAACTCAAAGAACAAAAAGAAGCCCTGGAGGCACGGGTTGAAAAGCAAAAGGCAGAAGCACTCCAGTCCTACGACCATAAACTGGAAGAGTTGCGCGCCAATGGCCTCGAATTCGGAAAAGCTACTCAGTATCTCGTCCGGCGTAAAGTCATCAACCGCTTTAAAGCTACCGGCTTCGGCTTCTGGAACTGCGACCGGCTGATCTCACCTTCCGAACAGGGCATACAAGCCGCTTTCCGGGACCAGCACGGCAATTTCTACCGCAACCACACCGCCTTTCTGGTAGATAGAACCATGAACACGATCTACCGCCTTTACGCTACCGATAAAACGCCTTTGCACTTCAATGCCGATTCTGACAACTTGCTTTGGATCGTTACGGATGACCAAAAGATCGCTGTGTTGCGGCCCGAAGATTTTGAAAAGGTCAATCCAGAAAAAGACACCTATACATTACAACTCAAGCTAATCGATAAGGAGATTCTCAACGAAGAAGACGTGAGAGCCATCCTTCAGTTTTGACCGGTAGGCCGGCACTTTACTGGCCTTACCAACCGTTCCTATACCGTTTACGCAAGAGCCCCGGCGATTCGCCGGGGCTTTTGCATGCTTATCTGTAACCGTAAATCGGAAGACATAAGGCGCAAAACACTACATTCCGGAAAACCCCTACCGTATCAAAGTAGTTTGGCCGGTAAATTCCTCTCGATTGCCATCCACGAATTCTACTCCAATATGCCAGATATAAACACCTCCCTGCACCGGCTGGCCCCGAAAGGTCCCGTCCCAGCTGTAATTATTGTCGTTGGGTTCAAATTGGTTGGTTTCAAAGAGCAACTCGCCCCATCGGTCATAAATCCTGAAGTATAAAACCAGAATCTGAATATCTTCTTTGGCGTGAACCAGCAGACGGTCGTTATTGCCATCATCATTAGGCGTAAAACCAGTTGGTACAAACACAGGCCGTTCCTTTCGGGGATATACGGTAACGATATCTTCTCCGGTACACCCCTTTTCATCGGACACGGTAACCTTGATACTAACCTGTTCGGTAACAGTCACTTCCGGAGCGCTGCAATCGAAACAACTCAAAAGGCTGGAATCCCGTGGTTCCCAGTTATAGCCGAACACCCCTACCCCGCCACTGATCTCCGGCTGCAGCTGAATGGACTCTCCAAAATTGACAGCTTGGGTTTCCCCCAGCTCCACAATTACAGGCGCCGGTTCTCCCACTATTACGGCGGCAGAACGGAAAGTACAGCCATTGGCATCGCGGATATCTACAGTATAGGTTCCCGGTTCCATCCCGATGAAGGTGCTACTCCCTGAGAAAAAGTCTCCATCCACGCTGTAGCGGTAGAAGGGCGTACCTCCGGAGGGTGCAATCTCAATACGCCCATCCTGCTTACCAAAACAACTGACATCGACCGGAGTGACGGCTGCATCCAAAGGCGCCGGCGGCTGGCCAACCACTATTTCCTCAACCACTTCACAGCCTGCGGCATCGGTGATCGACAAGGCATAATTACCCGCCCTGATATTCCCGAGCCCGGGAGTTGTTTCTCCGTTGGGCCAACGGTAAGTAAAAGGAGGAAGCCCGCCGCTGGCCTGCACCTCAACAGAACCGCTGGCTTCACCAAAACAATTGGCGTCTTCTATTTCGATTGAAACGTCAATCGGGCTGGCCTCTACTACCTGATCATCGCGAACGGCCTGGCATCCATTTGCATCGGTAACGGTAACGGAATACTGCCCTACACCCAGTCCATCGGCAACCAAAGTAGTATCTCCTGTACTCCATCTTATGCCGTACGGGGAGACTCCTCCGGATACCGAAAGCGTAAGCCTTCCATCCGCATCGCCGGAACAGGATACCCGGCCGGCAACCGTGACCAATGACAAGGCGGAAGGTTCACTGATCAGGATGGCTGCAGTTGCCACACAGCCCAGATCATCCGTTGCAGTTACCGAATAGGATCCGGCGCTGAGATTACTGGCCTGAGCGCCAGTGGAAACCCCACCCGTCCAGGTGAAAGTATAATTACCCGAACCGCCCATAGCCATGGCTGTGATAGAACCATCGGCTCCGCCATTACAAGTGACATCGTTTTTTTCCAGGCCTAAAGTTACCGTTGCAGTGCCGTCTACGACAGCCGTATCGGCCAGGGTGCAGCCATTTGCATCGGTAATGGCAATTATGTATACACCCGCCGCGAGGTTCTGCGCATTGGCCAGGCTTTGTCCGTCACTCCATGAATAGTTGTAGGGAGGAGTACCTCCCTGAACGCTGGCCACAGCTGAGCCATCCGGATTCGGGTTGCAGGTAGCGGCCTCCGAAGTGACCGTGCTTTCCAGAGCGGTAGGTTGTTCCAGCAATAAGGAATCTACGGCGGTACACCCGTTCCCGTCCGTAATCGTAACGAAGTAGGCGCCGGCCGACAAGCCGGTAACCAAGGGCCCGGACAGCCCATTACTCCAGATATAACTATAATCGCCCGTTCCGCCCTGGGCGGTCGCAGAAGCGGCGCCATCACTGCCTGCAAAGCAAGCCGGATCTGTACCTTCAACTGCCGGGACAAGAGCCGTGGCCCCTTCTATTACGGCCATACCGGTTGCCTGGCAACCATTTCCATCTGTCACTATTACTGAAACAGGGCCCGCCGACAGGCCGGTGGCCATGGCTGTATTTTGCCCATCTGCCCACACATAGGTATAAGCCCCCGCGCCTCCGGAAGGCAGTGCCGTAGCCTGCCCGTCGGCACTGCCGACACAGGAAGTGGGCAAGGTGGTAAAATCAATGGTTAGAGATTGCGGGCTTTCTATTTCCAGCTGAATTTCAAGGGAACACCCGTTAAGGTCAGCTACCGTCACAGTATAGTTGCCGGTAGCCAGGCCGTTGCGTACCGCAGGGCCGGCTCCAATATCACTCCAGTTGTAAGCATAGGCAGGCACGCCGCCGGAAAGCTGAAGGCTGGCGCTGCCATCGGATACGCCGGGGCAACTGGCGGGTTGAACATCCAGATTATACGCCAGGGGCGCCGGTTCGGCGGCAATAATACCGCCGGTGAGGGTACAACCATTTCCATCCACTACTTCCAGAAAATACTCGCCGGCCAGCAGGTTGGCCACCCCGGCCGTGTTTCCCACTATATTCATTGAGGCATCCTGCCAGGTATACGTATAGCCGCCGACGCCACCAGATACGATGGCAGCAACCGTTGCATTGAGGCTGTCCGCACACAATGCATCCATCGCCGTGAGCTGTGCCTGCAGAGGGGCCGGCTCTTCAACTAAGTAACTGGATACCGCCTCGCAGCCATTATTATCCGTCACTGTGACTTCATAACTGCCCGCCAACAGCCCTACAGCCTGATTGGGAGTGGTGCCGATAAGAACGCCCGGGCCAAAGTCAAAACTATAGCCCCCCGTGCCTCCAGTAGCCATGGCAATGGCGCGCCCGTTAGCGGCGGTGGCGCATTGCACCGAATCGGTAGTTACATCAAGATTCAGGGGAGCGGGCTGCTCCACTTCAAATTCATAAAAGAAGGTACAGGCATTAGCATCCGAAACGGCCAGTTGATAGGTTCCTGCCGCCAGTCCTATTGCCACAGAGTCTGCCTGTCCGTTACTCCAGCTGAAGGCATACGGCCCGCTGCCTCCGCTAATGTCGAGTGTCGCAGTTCCATCAGCCAGCCCATAACAGCTCACCGAATCAATGAGCCTGATGGCTTGCAATGAGTCGGGCTGGCCGATGGCCACCTGTAGTGTAGCCGGGCATCCGGTATCATCAATTGCCTGCACTGAATAAGTGCCGGCGGACAAGCCAGTGAATAGTCCGGTTGTGTTGGTTTGACTATTGACGACGAACTGATACGGTGCAGTACCTCCGCTTGCCGCCAGCGTGACACTCCCGTCCGAACTGCCGAAACAAGAGGCGTCGGTAGTAGCAACCACCTGGGCCGTAGGCGGCACACATCCAGGTGTACTGCATTCGATGGATGCAATCAGGCTCTCACATTGCCCGATCGCCCGCACCTGAAAATGAACCGTCGTTGCCAGGGAGAGGCCGGTGACGGTATGCGCATTCGGCCCATTTGCAGGTATCCAGCCGGTGCTGTCTACATTGACCTCGTACCCCATAGCGCCGGGAACAGTGGGCCAGGATACCGTTATAGTGTTGTTGGTAACCGCAGCACAGGACAGCTGAGGCGCCTCCAGGCTGGGTAAGATACCGATGGTGATGGTGTCATAAGACTCACAACCATAAGAATCTGTGGCCGTAAGCGTGTAGGTAGTAGTAGTATCCGGGGTGGCCAGCGGGTTGGGGCAGTCCACACAACTAAGGCCGGCCGCCGGCTGCCACAAATATTTGATCTCGTATAAAGGAGTAAAAGTTATGGACCAGCGATTCAATACGGGCGTATCGGCAGTGAATTTGTCAAATAGCGCCAGTTGCCAGGTTCCGTTGGTGGGGCGGTTGTCCCCGTAGAGGTCCTCCCAGAGGCCCTCCGGGGCATACTCGCCGGTAAAGGGCTGATCTGCCGCGCTCACGCTGGTGATAGGCGTAGTAGCCGCAGGAGTGAAGCAGGTGCCAATGAAGTTGTCGCCGGCATTGCCGATATCCGTGACCAGCTCCAGGAACTGGCCTCCGGGAGCAATCAGAAAAATGCGCAGGTCATCCACCCAGGTGGTCTGAAGGTCTTCAATACAAACGGAACGGATAACCCCCGGCCCTAGTGTGGGAGGAATGACGCCAAAGACATCAATGTCGGAATAAAATGTAACGTTATTCGGGCTAATGATCAGCGTATCTTCATTGTAGAAAGTGGGAGGATCTGGCAGCGGCACATCGGCCGTGCCGTCCAACCAGACCGAATCGCCCTGGCAAATTAAGGTGTCCGGCGGTAGTACCGGCTCGGGAAGGATGTTCTCCTTTATAGGGATAATGATGGTGTCCCGGTTACAGGGGTCGCGCTGTACATCGATAATGATCGTTTCCGTCCCTTCCGCCAGGCCGTCTTCAAATGCGATAATCGGTATAGACAAGATGCTGTCGCCGGCGGGGATAAACAGGTTGGGGGGGATAAAATCGTAGTCCACCCCGTTCTCGGCCGTTCCCAGGATGTTATAGTCAATTGGGTAGTCCGACTCCGTAGGCACTGGCAGAGAAAAAATCAGTTCGCCGGCCGTACAACCCTCGGCGACGGAACCATCGAGGCTGACAGTGGCCGCTTCTACATCCAGAGAGCCGGTGCCGAAGCTTTTTGCTTCGAGAAAAACGCCGGAGTCGAAGAGGTCATCCGTTACATCACAGATCACAAGTTTGATGGTGTAGGTACTACAGGGGTAGACTACTGCCTCGGCCGAAAAGACATCCGTCAGGCCATCGAATACCGGGCGGTTGGGGCTGCCGTTATTGCTATTGTAGTATTGAGCGTACGCCAGGGAACCATTCGGCGGCGTACAATTGATGCCAGAACCATTGGAACCGACAACCCCCGGATTCACGTTATTAATTGCTACCGGCAAATTGGTCTCGGGGATGAGTGCAATATTTTGAGCATTATTCGAATAAGGGCCGTTGATGCCCGGGCCGCTGATAAAAAACCCGAAGACGTCATTGAACTCCGAACATACGTATTCAGGGTATTCCTCAGAAGCAAAGACATACCGAAAACGAAGGGTGTCCGAGATGGGAATGAAGGTTATCGTGTAAGCCACCAAATCCAATATGTCAGTCGTACTGGCAAGGAGTTCCATATCCGGGTCGGAAGCAAGCCCGGAAGATGCTTCGCTCGATTGAACACTTCCCGATGCATCCACCCCTATCTGCCCCGGAGCAGAAACGGCAAAGCCGGTAGACATAACGATGCCCCGGTCCAGGCCAACCTCGTCTTGCCCATTTTGAAAAAAGCCGACTGATGCGGGTGATCCCTGAAACTGCACATTCAATACTTCCACCCCATCTCCGAGGAAAATGTTGGTGATCAGGTTGTCGGGGGTAATGGGAGGAGCATTATTTACTTCCAAAGGTTGGCCGAACAATACAAGAGGGGGAGCCAGGATGACTATGAACAAAGTAAGTTTCCAATGTGTTGTCAAGGCTGTCTTCATAAAACTTTTCAATTGATGATCATGCGAAATAAAAAGGCGCCATTAACAGGCTGGACGGGTGAGCGAACCTTTGACCAGAGCTTGTTCGGCAAAGATAAACCTTCTTTCCTGCCTTCAGCTTTTCGCCGATTAAAATTAGGGGCTTCATCGAAAAAAGTACATTTTAACCGGTGAAATATCCATCTTTGTTCGTTATCGTACATTCCCCGGGAATAATCCGAAAAAACTCGTTCCTGTTGTTCGGAACTCCACTTTTCCCTGAAAAAGCTGCATTGATCTATTTTTTTGCCTTATCCACCCAATGCAGCGTATCTTTGAAACACAAAAACTAAGTACATAAAATGGGTCAATTCTTTAAGTTCTTACTCGCTTCTTGTCTCGGCATTTTTGTCGCTTTTTTTTTAATGTTGGCAATTAGCGGCCTGGTGATCAGCCAAATTGCCAAACAAGCCGACAAACCAAAGGATATCAAACCGAATACGGTCCTCCATCTCACTTTTGACAACCCCATTCCCGAACAGACCAACAACCTGGAACTGGATCCTTTCGACTTCAATAAAAGAAAAGTCCTGGGCCTGCAGGAAATGGTTAACACGCTGGAAAGGGCAAAAAGTGACGATAATATTAAAGGTATCTTCCTGGAAGTGGACGGCCTGGCCAGCGGCGGCCTGGCTACATCGGCGGTTGTCCGCGACGCGCTCCTCAATTTCAAAGAAGAAGGTAAATTCATCATCACCTATTCCAAATATTATTCCCAGGGCGCCTATTATCTGGCCAGCGTTGCCGACCAGATAATGGTCAACCCCCTTGGCATGGTCGACTTCCGGGGTTTTGCCGCCCAGATGCCTTTCTTTAAAGATATGCTGGACAAGGTCGGCGTGAATATGCAGGTTTACTACGCCGGTAAATTCAAAGGCGCCAGTGAGCCCTACCGGCTCAATAAAATGAGTGACGAGAACCGAATGCAGATTCGGGAATACATCGATGATATTTACGCCCATTTCCTCCAGGATGTGAGCGATTCCCGTAATCTCAGTACAGAACGCCTCCATCAGCTGGCAGTAGATTATGTAGGAATGGATCCGGTGGCAGCCGCTCAAGCTGGACTGGTGGACAAAGTGGGCCACCGCGAAGATGCGCTGAATGAATTGCGCAGCCGCCTGGGGCTGGAAGAAAAGGACAAGGTTGCTATGTTCACCCTGGAAGACTACAACCAATCTAACCCAGGCAGTAAGAATTACAAGATCAAAAACAAGATCGCTGTCATCTACGCCGAAGGCGCCATCGTTGACGGGAAAGGGGGCCCCGGAAGCATTGGGGATGAGAAATACACCGAATACATTCAGCAAATCCGCCGCGACGACAACGTCAAGGCCATCGTCCTGCGGGTCAACTCCCCGGGAGGCAGCGCCATGGCTTCGGAAAATATCTGGAAAGAACTGAGCCTGGCTAAGGCCGAAGGGAAACAGGTGGTGGTCAGTATGGGAGATTATGCTGCTTCCGGCGGCTATTACATCTCCGCGATGGCCGATTCTATATTTGCCGAGCCCAACACCCTGACCGGTTCTATCGGCGTAGTACTGGCCATACCCGACGCCAGCGAGTTGCTGGAAGATAAGGCCGGCATACACTTCGATTCGGTGAAGACGGGCCCTTTCGCCACCGGTATTACCCCTTTCTACCCCTTATCTCCCGGAGAATCCCGCATTTTGCAAAAAAGAACCGACGATATGTACGAGACCTTTCTGCAACGTGTGAGCGAAGGCCGAAAAATGAGCCGTGATTCAGTGCACGCCATTGCTCAGGGCCGGGTCTGGACCGGAGAAAGAGCCCTGTCCATCGGCCTGGCCGACCGGATTGGCGGCCTGGAGGATGCCATAGCATCCGCCGCTACCCTAGCGGAATTGGACGACTACCGCCTGACGGAATACCCCAAGGTGAAGGACCCCATTCAACAGTTGCTTGAACAATGGTTCGTAGAAGAAAATACACGGGCCAATGCCGTATTGAAATCCGAATTGGGGGAGTATTACCCGTACCTCCGCTTCGTGCAGGAACTCAAAAACTCAAAGGGCTTCCAAGCGAGGCTGCCGGTGTGGATACCGTTTAATTAGTGAAAGTGGCGTGGCAATTGGAGTGAAAGATTTTCCAGATCTTAAAGATCTGGAAAATCTTTCTATTTTGCCGCGATGAAAAGGAGCCCCTCCATATCCGTACTTCTTTCCCTGGTATTCCTGACCCTGGGCATCACGCTGCGTTTGTGGTATTACCTGGATGCCCGTTCCCTGTTTATCGACGAAGCCAACCTGGCGCTGAATATTTCCGAACTCCCTTACCATCGCTTTTTTCAGCCCCTCCTTTACGACCAATACGCTCCTCCCCTGTTTATGGTATTTTCCAAAGGGGCTGTACAACTGCTGGGCAACCACGAATGGGCCTTGCGACTCTGGCCCCTAATTGGTGGGATCCTTATTCTTTTTACATTTCTTCGCCTGAATAAAAAACTCCATCTGGCAACCGCAATCTGCTGGTTTCCACTAGCTATGGCCGCCCTGTCTCCCTTCCTGCTCCGCTTCGCAACCGAACTGAAACAGTACAGCACCGATGGTGCACTGGCGCTGGGCATTATCCTGCTCGCCCTGGAGCTTCCACCGGAAAAGATGAAAAACAGGCACTACTGGATATGGGCCTTCGCCGGAGCCCTGAGTTTATGGCTCTCTATGCCGGTTGTCTTCCTGCTATGCGGGGTGGGGACGTATTATTTCTACCATTTCATACGGCAAAGAAACGGGAAAGCCTTGTTTGTACTGAGCCTGGTGGGCGCCGTTTGGGCACTTTCCTTTGCCGTATTGTATATCACGGTGTTGAAAGCCGGCATCGATCGCCCCGTACTACAGACCTATCACTCGGCTTATTTCTTTCCTGTCCAGCTATGGGAAACGGGCGCCTGGAAGCAATTGGGCGGCATTTTCTACGGGTTGCTGAGCCCTGCCCTGGGGTTCACCGTGGCAGGGTTAATCATTGGTATAGGTTTGTTACTATGGGGGAGTTACCGGTTGTTTCAGCAACAAACCGGGTTTTTCATCCTGATCGTTCTGCCCATTCTGGCTTGTTTTAGCGCTGCTGCCTGTCAACTTTTTTCTCTGATACCGAGGGTGTCCCTTTTTTTGATGCCCCTCTTTCTCATGCTGGCTACGTACGGCGCTTCGGAGGTTTGGAAAAGTAGCGGTACTTACCTTCGTATGGCCTTGCTGGGCCTGTTGATCCTGGAAGCCGCTCCCTTCGCCAATTCGATAAACCAGCTGGGCCAGACTACAGAGATCGAAAACCTGAAAGCCGTTCTGGTGGAGATTAAGGGAAGCAGCCGCCCCGGGCCTGCCTATATCGATGTGGCGGCAACGCCGGCTTACCGGTATTACAGCCAGTGGCACGATCAAAAGCAGAGGTATCAATTCCCGGGCGCCATCCTTCTCAGTTGGGACAGTAACCTCCAGGAAATTCTGGAAAGGCAACGAAAGGAAAGCCCAGGGTTCTGGCTGGTGTTTTCCCAGCTACTTTCCGATGAAGCGAGAGATTTAAGGAATAGGAAAAGGGCTATTGCCGAGGCGAAGGCCAAAGAAAAGGTGCAAATAGAAAAGACAGGGGCAGAGGGCTATTGGTATGAGTATTAGGGCTCCTAAAAAGCCAAAAACTCCAGAGCGTGAGCACGCATCACGTCTAAGGTTTCTTCATCGATCACCTCACCTTCGCCGTCCTTGAGTTCGGAGATGCGGGAGATGGGCAGTTTGTCGGGCATCACGACGGTGCCCAGGTAGTTGAGTACCCCGGTGAGGTGCTCCATGCCGCGCAGGTTGCCGGCGCGGCCGGTAGCGATGCCCACCAAAGCGGCTTTCTTGCCCTGAAAATTGGAGGTGTACTTACGGACCGTGCAGGCATCGATGAAGAGTTTCACGGCGCCGGGGAAGCCGCCGTTGTACTCCGGGATAAAAAAGACAAATTTCGTGGCCTGTAGGATGTACTCGTCCTGCAGGCGGGCCAGGCTTTCCGACTGCCGGGTGTACATATCGGGGTGGAACCAGTCGTGCGGAATGTGTTCCAGCGCGAGTAGCTTTATCTCCTCTTCTGTACTTTCCTGAAGCATTTCGAAGTAGAGGGTGGCAAACTTCAGGCATTCGCTGTTTTTGCGGTTGGTTCCGGAGATTACGGTAATCATTGGCGCTTGGCCGGTTTAGTTAGTAATAATGAAATGTAAATACAGGCTACTACACACTTTGCAACCGGTAATTGTTCATCTTTCAGGAAAATTACTTGTCAATATTTCCTCTTTAATTTTTTGCGCCGAAGTGTATAACCTCATTCTCTCTCCGGTTGGCGGGTGAAGCACCTTCGGCCCAAATAAATTTAGGGCCCCGGGTTGGCCCCTTTAAGACAGCCACGCAATCTGGTGTAATCAGCAATTTTCTACAAAAATACTCAGGAAATGGCTTCCAAATTTCCTATATTCAGCCGTCCAAACCAAAAGCCGCTTTCTTTCTTCATTGTTCAAGGCCAAAATCAGACCGATATGAAACTGACGTACTACGGACATTCTACCTTCGCGGTTGAAATGAAAGGAAAACATCTCTTATTTGACCCCTTCATCACCCCCAATGAACTGGCCAAAGATATAGATGCCAGCCAACTCAAAGCGGATTACCTGCTGATCACGCACGGCCATGGCGACCACGTCGCCGATGCAGAAAGCATAGGAAAAATGAACAATGCCAAGGTAGTTTCCAATTTCGAGATCGTCAGTTGGTTCGAGCAGAAAGGCCTGACGGGCCACCCTATGAACCACGGCGGCAAGGTAAACTTTGATTTTGGTACGGTGAAGTATGTCAACGCCGTGCACTCCAGCGTCCTTCCCGATGGCACTTACGGGGGCAACCCCGGAGGTTTCGTCGTCTGGAACGAAGACATCTGCTTCTATATGGCCGGCGACACCGCCCTGTCCATGGATATGAAGCTGATTCCATTGACTTGCCCCCAACTGGATTTCGCCCTATTGCCCATCGGCGATAATTTCACCATGGGATACGAGGATGCGGTAATCGCCAGCGACTATATCCGCTGCGATAAAGTCGTGGGTTGCCACTACGATACCTTCGGTTACATTAAAATTGACCACGATGCGGCCAAAAAAGCTTTTGCGGATAAAGGAAAAGAGTTAATTTTGCTGTCGATCGGCGAAAGCCTCGATCTCTAACAGCTGACTTGGCAGGGTGAAGTAGAAGCCCGTAAACTGATCACCAAACGGCAGGGCTTCTACTTCACCCTGTATTGTTTTAAAAATCAATCTTCGCCATGGGAAAAGTTATAGCTATCGCTAACCAGAAAGGAGGTGTCGGGAAGACCACCACCGCCATCAACCTGGCGGCCAGCCTCGCCATCCTGGAGAAAAAGGTCCTGCTCATCGATGCCGACCCGCAATCCAACGCCTCCTCCGGAGTGGGCGTGATGCCGGACGATGTGGAAACAAGCCTATACGACTGTATGGTCGGGGATATGGATACTATAGAGTGCATCTATGAAACGGATACCCCCAACCTCCACATTATACCCTCGACCGTCGACCTGGTGGGCGCCGAAATCGAGCTGGTCAGCCGCATGAAACGCGAGTTTTTATTGCGAGACGCCGTGGAGCAAGTGCGCGGAGACTACGATTATATTTTCATCGACTGCTTACCCTCCCTGGGCCTGATCACCATCAACGCCCTGACCGCTTCCGACTCGGTGCTGGTGCCGGTGCAGTGTGAGTTTTTCGCGCTGGAAGGTTTATCCAGGCTCCGCGAGACCATCGAACTGGTGCAGGCCAAGCTCAATCCAGGCTTGAAAATTGAAGGTATTCTGTTGTCGATGTACGACAGCCGCCTACGCCTGGCCAATATTGTGGTGGAAGAAGTCCGGGAATTGTTTAAAGGAGAGGTGCTCGACACCATCATCCATCGCAATTCCAAACTGGGGGAAGCGCCCAACCTGCACCTCCCGGTGGTCATGATTAACGCCAGTAGCCGCGGCAGCATCAACTTCCTCAACCTCGCCAAGGAATTTCTGAAGAACAATAATGATAAGATCAGGCCTAAGCGTGGGGCGAGTATGAACTAGGCTTTCTAGCCGATCCAAAACCAAATGTGTAGATATGGCCAAGAGAATTAGCAAAAAGAACGTTAGCTCAACTGACCTGCGGGATTCCCTGCGCAGTGTAAAAAAAAGCAGCCGCCTGGCGTATTTCAATATCAGCGAAGAGGATATCGAGCAAAATCCGGAGCAAGTCGTCAAAGAATTATCTCACACAGTGGCGATGATACCGGTTCGGCAGATTGCCCCCAATCCGGACCAGCCACGTAAGGACTTTGACGAAGAAGCGCTTCAGGAATTGGCGGACTCCCTAAAGGTGTACGGCCTGATCCAGCCGGTGACAGTCCGCCGCCTCAGCTCCGACGCCTATCAGCTCATCTCCGGAGAGCGCCGCTGGAAAGCGTCTCAACTGGCGGGACTGGAAGAGATTCCCGCCTACGTTCGCCTGGCCAACGACCAGGAAATGATGGAGATGGCACTGGTGGAAAACATACAGCGGGAAGACCTCAACGCTATGGAGGTAGCCATCACCTACCAGCGGCTGATCGAAGAATTCAGCCTGCGCCATGAAGACCTGGCCCAGCGCGTCGGCAAAAAACGAGCCACCATCACCAACTTTCTGCGCCTGCTCGAACTGCCGCCGGTAGTGCAGGAATCTGTCAAAGAGGGCGAAATATCTATGGGCCACGCTCGCGCCCTTGCCGGGCTGGACGATTTTGCGGTGCAAAAATACCTGCTGGATAAAATAATCAAGGAGGGCCTGTCTGTACGGGCGCTGGAAAAACAGGTCAGCGATTACAAGCAACCCAAAACAAAAAAGAGCAGCGGCGGCGCCCAAAAGCTGCCCGATGAATACCGGCGCGTGGAACAGACTTTTCAGGAGTTCTTCGGCGCCAAGAACCAGGTAAAACTCAAGCTGAAAGAAAAGGGTAAAGGGCAGGTGGTCCTCTCTTTCAATTCAGTGGATGAACTGAATGAATTGCTGGAACGATTGGAGGACTAAAGAGGGTCTAAACCTGCCAGGTTTCCCTACGATTCCGGGCTGTAAACCTGGCAGGTTTCTCCCACTTCATTCCCCATTCCCCATTCCCCATTCCCCGATAAGGGAGTTAATAAAAGGTGAATGGTGGTATTATCCGCACAATAATGTTCCTACCAGCGTTAAAATAAACATGAAGTACTTTTTTTCTCTTTTATTAATAATTGTCTGCAGCCTGAATGAACTCAGCGCTCAGCAGGTAGACACCATCTCCGTCGACATGGCTGTGACAGAAATCCAGTTGGACAGCCTGAGCGGAAAGAAAAAGGAGAACTGGTTCAACCGGGATTATCCCAACCCAAAAAAGGCGGCATTACTGTCGTTGATCCTGCCGGGCACCGGGCAGTTATACAATAAACGCTGGTGGAAGGCGCCTCTGGTCTATGGCGCCATTACCGGCATGGTGCTGGTGATCGACTACAACCAAAGCCTTTACCGCCGCCTGCGCGACGCCCTGGACCTCAAACGAAAAGGAGAAGAACACGAATTCACCGGAACCACCATCGACAACCTCAGCACCCTGCGCAATCTGCGGGACAGCTATGATAAAAACACCCAAACCGCCTACGTGGGCCTGATCCTCGTCTATACCCTGCAGGCCATGGAGGCCTTTGTCGACGCCCACCTCAAAGGGTTCGATGTAAATGACGACCTGGGCTTTCGGATCAAGCCGGATGTGGATTTTGTAGCGCCACTCGGGCAGCCGGTGATAGGAATCGGATTGACCATCCCGCTGAATGGGAGGCCATTGGAGAAAGCGGGTAGGAATGTGATGGGCCGGTAATATGTACTACAACGCATCCATCAACTTCAACCGAATCCTCCCCATCCTATGCGACAGATTCCCCATCCAAAACCCCAGTAACGTCCACCCGATCACCGCCGGATAGAACACCATCCGCATCGTATTGTCCAGGTCCTGAGTGCCGAAAGCCGGGTTGCCGCCGGCGCCGGGGTGCAGGCTGTCGGTCAGGCGGGGGATGACGTAGATAAGAGGGATGAGGGCCACGAAAGCGAAGATGTTATAAACGGCAGAGATACGGGCCTTCTTCTCCGGGTCTTCAAAAACGGCGCGCAAGATGAAATAGGCGAAATAGATCAGCAGGGCAATAGCCGTCATGTTCTGCTTTACGTCGCCGCTCCAGTAGGCGCCCCAGGTATTGCGAGCCCACACGGCGCCGGTAGCCAGCCCCAGTAAACCCAACAATATGCCTACCCGCGTATAAGCCTGCGCTTTATTGTCCGCCTCCAGGCTGCCTCCCCGCAGGTAGCGGACGCTGTGCACCACCGAAGCGATAAAAATGAAGATCATGGCAAACCAGAGCGGAACGTGAAAATAAGTGTTGCGGATAGTCTCCGAAAGGATATTCCGAAAAGGGAATGTCATCGTCCAGTGCTCGTGTAAGTTTTGGATGGGACTATTAACCCATGCCTTCTGCCCCATCTCCGGGTCGATGGAGTCCTGGGTAATAAAAACAGCGCTGGGCAACACCGAAGCACCGTCCTTTTCGTTATCCAGAATAAGAGAAAAATCCTGTACCCGCCGGCCTACCGGCAAATACTCCGGGATGCGAAATAGAGCCGTTAACTTACGGCCGTCCCCCACCTGCACCGATTCCGCTTCCAGAGCCCGTTCATTGTCCAGTTTCAGCCAGGCACGCACTTCGCCGCCTTCGTCATATCGGGAGTTGTAACCCAGCACTTCCAATGTCACTTCGTCGCCCGTCCTCACACTGGTGGGCGCAACACGCTCGATGCCCGGGCTGAGAGGCACCGTCAACCCGGCAATGAATACATAGATCAGGATGATCACAGATAGGGCTTTCCACCAGTATTTTTTGAGCATAGTTTCTTCTTTTCTATAGTGAACTGAATTATGTCCTTGAAGGATGCCTTGCCTCGAAAATTTTACAAAACAGCAACGTAACTATCCAGCGGTTAGCTATTGGCGGTTAGCGAAAAACCGATTCATTAAGCTAAGATCCTGGCATTAATGGGCACTGTGCGCCAAATACCATAAGCCACCACAGCAACAAATTTAAAAAAGCTTTTTCACAGAAGCCGCAGGGCATTTAATTTTCGCACGTCTTCGCTATCGCTCTTTCGGGTAAAATCTTTGATGTCGGCCGTACACATACATCATACACGCTACGCCCGCCTTCCGCCGTACACCGGACATCCTACACGTCCCACTCCTCCTACCAAACAATCCCGCCTCAATCCCGCCAAAGAAAAGGAAAGAGCGCCAGGCCGACGCCCAGCAACATCAGGTCAATGGATAAAAGGATGAAGATATCGTTTTGCACTGCCGTATCCTGCATAAGCCGGAGGGCATTGGCTGAGAGCTTGATCAAGGTCATCAGGATAGGGATAACCAGCGGGAAGCTCAGGATGGCCATTAGCGTAGCATTGTTGTCCGCTTTGGAGGAAATGGCAGCGATAAAAGTAAAGGTGATGGAAAACCCGATACTCCCCAACAATAGGGCCAGGAAAAACTGCCCCGTATCCTTCACCGGGCTGCCGGCCACCAGGCTGAAACCCAGCCAGGTCAGCAGGCTGAGGGCCAGAAGCAGCAGGATGTTGTATATGATTTTAGACAGCAGGACGGAGATGGGGTTGGCCAGGCTGTAATAGTACAATTGCCGGGCGCTGTTTTCCTGCACAAAACTCTTCACGATGGCGCTGACCGACGCAAACAGGATGATAATCCAGAACAGCGCGTTCCACACATTGGGCTGAATCTTCTGAAAGGCCATATACACAATGAATATGGTGGAAAAAACGTACAGCAGTATGCCGCTGATGGCGTAGCTGGTACGCAGCTCCAGGCGGATATCTTTGCGCAGGAGGTGGCCGATCTCTCTGATTATTTCCATGAGGCGAAAATAGGGAATTTCATTTGAATACCAGCGTACCAGGAAAGCGATGACTCTTTCTCCCCCATTGGCAAATTCCCTCATTTTGTCTATCTTTTCGCCCAAATCAATGCAAAACAGAAAAGCCGACTGTGGTTTTCACCCCAAAACTGTGCCTGAACGACCATGCAGCGAATTCAATTTTTTCTAACCCTGTCCGCCATTCTGGCCGTCACCTTGCCGGCCATTGCCGAGCCCAATTACCACATCACCGAAGCGATGCCGGGCGATGGCATTTATTCCATGCTTCGCCGATACGGGCTGGACCAGTACTCCTGCAACTTTGACCAGTTCTACCGGCTGAACAGCCTCAAGAAGAACGGGCATCTGATTGTAGGCAGAAAATACCAATTGCCCATTCTCATCTATACCTTCAACGGCAAGACGATCCGGTCCAGCATCGGCATCAACGATTGGAATACCGCCCTGCGAATTCAAAAGTACAATGAGCTGATGCTGGAGAAAAACATGCGGGCTGAATCGTTCAAAAAGGACCGCGTACTCTGGGTCCCTTATCATGAGCTCAACTGCCCAAACCCCGACCTTGAAATTCCTTCTCCGGTGGAAAACTCCCCGGAAGAAGAGCGGCCTACCAGTGGCACGGCTGTCGGCAACCGAAAATTCCCCATCTTCGGGCCAAAGTACGCCTACACGCCTCTGCTGAGCAACAAGCTCAAGGGCAAAGTATTCTACATCGTCAGCGGCCACGGCGGCCCCGACCCCGGCGCTATGGGCCGCCGGGGCGATTACACGCTTTGTGAAGATGAGTACGCCTACGACGTAGCCCTGCGCCTGTGCCGCAACCTGATCTCCCACGGCGCCACCGCCTACATGATCACCCGAGACGATAACGATGGTATCCGGGAAGGTAAATTTCTGGAATGTGATTACGACGAAGTCCTCTGGGGAGGCGTCAAAATGGTGCGCCAGCAAAAGCCCCGCCTCTTCCAGCGCTCCGATATTATCAACCAGCTCTACGAACAAAACCGGCTGGCGGGCGTAACCGAACAAACCTCCATCATCATCCACGTGGATTCCCGGAGCAAAGGAGAACGAACCGACGTTTTTTTCTACCACCACTCCTCCAGCCCGGCCAGCCGCAGTATCGCCTTCGACCTGCTACGCTCGCTTAAACACAAGTACAAACAATATCAAAAGACGAGGGAATACCGCGGTACCGTAACCGCCCGCGACCTCCACATGCTTCGGGAAACTAAAGTCAATTCTGTGTACATAGAACTGGCGAATATCCGAAACAACTTCGACCAGCAACGAATCATTGTCGAAAATAACCGGCAACTACTGGCCGACTGGTTGTTGGAGGGGGTGCTGAAGTGAGGGGGTGAATGATTGGGAACTGCCGTGTTCGGAATTCGGCAGGACACTCCGGGAACTGCGAACCTGCGAACCGCGGCGGGCCAGCGCTGTCCCGCGTTCGACTGAGCGAATGGCGAACACCGAAATCCGAACACTCCCCCTTCATATCTCCGGCATTTCCGGCACATAGGTGTCCAGTGCGTCATAGATGACCTGGTGGATGCGTTCGCGGACCCTTTTCTCGAAGAGCTTGCGGTTTTTGGTATCCGGGTAGATGCGGTTGGAAAGAAAAATATAAGTAAGGCCCTGATCAGGGTCTGCCCAGGCGCAGGTTCCGGTGAAGCCAGTATGTCCAAAGGCGGCTTTGCCGATTTGTTCCGGGAATTTTCCGCTTTTGATGGTTTTAGCCTCAGGCTTATCGAAGCCCAGGCCCCGGTAGTTGCCATGCCGGGCACTGGTGAAGTACTCAATGGTCTTTGATTCTAAATAGCGCTCCCCGCCATACGTACCTCCGTTGAGCAGCATTTGGAATACCACCGCCAGGTCTTCTGCGGTGGAAAACAAGCCAGCATTGCCGGCCACTCCCCCGAACAGGGCCGCCGTTTCATCATGCACGTATCCATGGATCAGTTGGTGGCGCCAACGGCGGTCATATTGGGTAGGAACGATCTCACTGCTGTCCTTCCACAACAATGGCCGGAAGCCGGTATGTTGCAAGCCCAGTGGGTTATAAAAGTGAGCGGCGGTAAAAGAATCGAGCGGAGCCCCTGCCTTTTCTTCTACCAGCTGTTGCATTAGGATGAAGTTGACGTCGCTGTAACGGTAGCGGTTGCGGGGGCGCAGGCGGTTGACATCTTCCTGTATCTTGCGGATGTATCGCTTATCAAAATAAAAGGCATTCGCCACCTGAACGGCAAAGGTATCAGAAGGATGGTCACAGAAGTAGCGGCTGCAGTCTGCATTTTCCATATCCCGGTACAACAAATAAGGGACGACCGGCATGTGGGGCTGCAGGCCTGATTGATGGGTCATCAGTTTCTTTACGGTGAGGTTGCGCAAACGGGAAGTGCGCGGCAGGGCCATCTGGTTTCGAAGCCTTGCGTTAGGATTGATAGCTCCTTCTTCGTACAGCTTCATGGCTGCAAGGGTTGTCGTAGCCGCTTTGGTGATGGAAGCCACATCGTAGAGGTCTGTTTTCCGGGTTGGTTGTTTTTTGCTGTATGTATGATACCCCAGGGCTTTATCATACACAACCGTTCCATCCTTCACGACCACCACCTGACAACCCGGAAAGGCGCCTTCGTCTATCGCCGTCTCGACGATTGCATCAATCCCAACGAGTTTTTCCGGAGCGATGCCCGCCTGCTCGGGTAGCCCGTACCGCATCCTTACCGGAGGCAGGGCTATTCCCCGGCCTTTCGCAAAAAAGCGGTTCAGGGTACAAGGGAGTATACCGCCAGCCGAAATTCCGCCGAAGAGAACCTGGGGAACCAACTCCGTCAGGCCCTCTCCTTCTTCAAAGGAGTGAACAACCGCCAGGCTGGTATCCAGTAGGGCCAGGTTTTCCAGGCGTTGAAAATTCACCAGGACAAGTGGCAGCCGATAAGCCAATGATATCAAGGTAGCCGCCTGCAGGCTGTCCAACGAATAATCGTGCAGCACCAGCACTACGTTTTCTGTCCCATCCAATTTGAGCAACTGGCGGGTAAGGGCTTCCCAGGTATTGCCCTGCCAACTGCCTGACTCAGCATATTTACCAAAAGCTTCGTCGAAGGTGGCAAAGTCTCCAGCCCCCAGGTGGAACGCCTGGAAATATTGCTGATTCAGGCCGTGAAAGGGCAGCAGGCTGTCGGGGTTGGACGCTACGACAATGGATTCTTCCCGGAGGCGGCGTTGCCAGTACCTCCAGCGGCTATCCTTAAAGTATTGGCCGAGTTTTTCCCCGGGTTCGGATAAACCGGAGCGATCATCTTCGATTCCGGTAAACATGGATGCGGGCAGCTTGCGGGCGGCAACCTCCTGGCCCGCCGGCGCGGGCCCGCCATCGGAAATCGGCCTGCCCACCCATTGTTTAGCCAGCAGGATACGACGCAGTTTGGCATGCAACTCCGGTTCGCTAAGTTCCCCGGACCGGTAGGCCGTCAGCAGGTAATTAAGCACAAAACCCGGACTATTATGGGTAACGATGAGGTCTACCCCGGAATCCAGTATCTCATCCAATTGATTGTCAGCGTTGAGGTGAGCCATGAGCAGCCCGTCAAACTGCAAATGGCCGCGGAAGAACCGTCCGATGGAGTCCGGGGGGGCCTCCTTTGATTCATAGACAGAAGGCCCGATCCAGAAACCGGAAAGGCCTGCCTTAACCAGGTACTCAAAATCATGCAAGAGGCTATCCCTGAGGCTATCCCGCCCGGGCTGAAGCAGCGAAGTGGCGGCAAAGTTATCGGCCAGGCTGAGAATATGGCGCTCATTGAGCCAATTGATGTCCCGGGCATATTGCTGGAGGCTGCCTTCAGGCAAAGTGAAGCGTTGCTCCAATTGACTGAGATAAGGCGCGGGGGCGAGGTTAAGGCCCAGGGATTGAGCCTGTTGTAAAAAGGCCTGCTGAAGCTGTTGCTTCATGCTATCGGAAGGCAGGGACTGCAAAGCGTCCATCACCGGCAAGGCGATGGCGTCGGAAAACTGATTATTGAACAGGGCCCCACCGGAAGTAGTGAAAAGGAGCGGATGAGGCGCTTCCTGTTGCAGGCTATCCTGCAAACTCAGAAAATGATCGAGCGTAAGGCCACTAAGGTGGACTCCCCCTACCCGGCCCATTTTCACCCACTGATGAAGCTGGCGTTCCGGTTGGCCAACCCGTGCCACAATGATCAACTGGCCGAGCTTTTGCTCCAGGCTCATCCTTTTGATTAAGGCTTCCACCTCAGCTGTCTCCTCCTGTAAAAAAGGCGCCAGCCCTGGCAACTCGGGCAGCGGCTCGCGCCGCTCCGGCAGGCAGGCAAACGCCAACAGGGCCAACAAACAGAAAAGGACTGAGCCACGCATGTATTGCTATTTTGAGCCTTGCGATAAATGTCGTTTAAATAAACCGGGCAACAAGTAAAATATTAAGAGCTTGTCCAAAATTCAACAATCGGCCTGCAAACGTCCCCGCCTACCCTTCCTGGCCGGCCTCGTTTTCTTCCCTCCGGTAGAAATAAGACCTCTGATTGCTCACATCGTCATAGGTGAGCAGCCCTTCCCCCCGATGCCTCAGGAAAAAACTCAACATGGCGAAATCTCCGGCACATGCTCCGGTATGCATCAAGAGAACGCCTAGAAGGATCCATTGATAGTTAAGAGAAACATAAAATATGGACAGCGCCGTAAAAAAGTTGATCACCAAAAAAGGCGCCAGTGCAACGATAATGAACCGGGGAAAGCCCACCACGAAATGGTCGGCCATGGCGAAAAAAATAAATTTTTTAATGTCACTTCCATACTGCACCCTTGGCGCGCCCACCAGTTTGTAGGCCAGCCCATGGATACCCTCGTGGATGGGGACGAGCAGGCTCAGTGTGAGTACAAAGCCGAGTAGGCTATTCAGAATCACCCTGCCAATTCCGATCCGGCCCTGGCTAACCTGCCACGCCCCCAGCACAATCATACCCGTTAGTAAGGCCAGGTTGAGAAAAATATAGAATCGGGTCAGCCATCCGCGCTTCCCGAATTCCTCCTGAACAAAGGGCAGGATCTCATCGTGCGTCAGGGTTAACCATCGTTTATAGCCGGGGTTCTGTTGTAATTCTTCAACCGTCATCACTTCACAAATCTTATTCCTCCTCTTCCCCGGCCCTATTTTCCTGCCGGATGATAAGGCTGGCCATTCTCTTGGCTTCCAGAACCGGGTTGCGCCACCAGTCTGCCGACCAGGCAGGGACAGGCAGGTAGCCCATCGTTTCGAGCGTATTCGCCTGGTTGTACTCCCATTGATAATCCGTTGCCGGAGCCTGGGCAAGAAAGCCGTCAGGGGTGACATACAAGGGCGGTTGCCCCGGGCCAGAGGCCTGTATTTTCAAGGGCGCCAGGCCATGGGTGAACTGCACCCTGCCAGGGCCCAAATAGGGTTGCAGGCGCTGGCCTACCTCTTCAAAAAAAGTCAAAGGTTGGCGAAACGGCGGCCGGAAGTACATCCAGTCAGGGAGGGTATCCATTATACCAGCGGCCGTCTCCCGGTCTTGTTCACTGGCGGCTTTGATCAACTTGAAATAGGTAGCCAGCAAGAAGCCTTCCCGCTCCTCCGGGTGGCCCGCCAGTTCATCCAGCACCTCCGCGGGAATGGAGTTAACAATGTGGATTTGCTTTTCGGCGGTGCTCATCAAGGTGAACAGGCTTTCCAGCATATGATCCTGCCTGAGCCGGTGAATATGCCCGGTCATGGTAAGCCCTTGCAGGTCAACGGTTCCAAAAGTGCTTAGAAGGATGAGGATATCAAAGCGCTGGCCGGATAACTCACTAAGGTGTAGCACGGACAAGCCGTTTCGTTCCAGTTGTTGAATGACTTCTACATCTGCGGAGCGTTGTTGCTTCTTCTGCAGAATGTTGGAATTGATCATATCGCGCTGCCCTCTGGACAAACAGACAATACCTACCGAAGGATAGGTTCTTTGCGGTGTTTTTTCGATTTTATTAAACAGCTGAATGATGTGCGAAACTTCTTCCACATTGGTCTCAGTTTGCTCATCATACTGCCCGTCTACCTGGTCAAATTGAAAGGTTGGCGGCCCTTCCAGTTGAAAAGGCGGTTCCTCTTTTTCCAGCTGGTACTGCACCAGGCTCCCTGGAAAATGATGGTGCTTCTGGTAAAGCCGGGGCGATGCTACGCCTGCTTTCCCGAGGTATTCAAAGGCAGGAGGAACAAATGCCTGCCCATCAGGCAATGCATTGCCCAGAAATACCGATTGGCGCCCCAAATCTTTGAGCATGCGCACTTCCCGTGGATCCAGGAAAGAAGTATCTTCAACGATCACATAATCAAAACGAAAGCCAGTGCCGGCAAAGCATTCACCCGCAACCTGAGGAGTAGCCAGCAGAGCAGGCATCAGGGAAGAAACCGCCTCTACCCCCTTGCGAATATGGCCTTTAAGCACGGTGGGGTCTTGTTCCGGTTGTTTTCCAATGATCACCTGATAGGTAGCCTTATTGCTGCGGCGCAGTTTGCGCATACTTTCTCCTTTTCGGCGATGCCACAACAATAACGTATGGGGCAGGAGAAGGGGGGTAAACTGTTCCAGCGATTCAGCCAGATCCCGAAGGTTATCCGGTTCCGGAGGGAGCACCGCTTTATAGGCCAGGCTCAGGCAATTGTCCAGGAACCAGCTTTCGAAAGCGGCATGCCAATCGTTGGGCCGGCCCTTAATCAGGGCTTTCACCAGGCGGCGTGCGGCTTCATTCAACTGTAGCCAGTTGTGCTGCCAATCGTAAAAAGCATCGAACTCCCTTAAAGAACGCCGGGAGACTTCCAACTGCTCGATCAATTCATCCAGGAAGCGCTGCCGTTTGGGAATCGTCAGCGACTGGTGGCTGATGGGGAGGTGGTACAGGCCGCTTTCATTTGCCTGGTCAAGCAGGCGGTCAAGGCCTTCTTCCAACTCTAACACCTGCTCTCTGAAGCCCAACCGGGGATGAGCCGTCTTATGGCTCAACCGTAGGATTTCCTCCTGCACTGCATCGCGCAAACCGGATCGCCAACGGGCCAGCGACTGTTCAAAACCCTCCAGGGATTCCTTTACAGCCAGGACATCCCACCCTTCACCGGCTGGCAAAAAACCATACTCAAAATAAGCATTGTTTTCAAAGTCGGCCCGAAGCTTCTCATAGGCGGCGGCCACGGCTTGCCTGGCTTCCAGGATAGCTCTGGCATTACCGGAAAAGACACGCTTCAACTTGAGCCCACCTACGCCGGAAGACTCGAAAGCCTCTCCAAACCGCCCGTAAGATTCACCGATGCGGTCATTGAGCAGGGCCAGCCGCCGGGCATGTTCCTGGTAATATTGTTCATAATGGCCAGACAAAAGCTCAGAATAAGTACCCACCCTGTTGATGTACCACTGGCGCAACTTCAACGCCCGCTCCAGTAACGCTTTCGTTTTTTCTTCAATAAAGGGCAGCGCCTCCTCTTTTTCCATGCGCAAAAAGATACCTTGATGCAGGTTGTTCAGCGGGCTCCTCAATACGTTCTCATCGCTTAGCAGGCCTTGACAGGACGTGATGGCCTGCCCCAATTGTTCATATTCCTGATAAGAAAACCGGTAATCCTGAGTGTTGAGCTGGGTAGCCAGCAATTCTTTCCCTTCCTTGCGGATACTTTTGAGATACAGCCCAACGGTTTCCGTCCAGTTGTAGGGGCCAAAAACAAAAGCCCGGGTAGACAGGTAATTGTCATCCAGCTTTCTTTTCAGGCGTTCTGCCCGGGCCACCAGCAGGCGGTATTCATCTTGAGAATAACTTAGCTCCGGCTCTTTGGCATTGGCCGAAGCGCGGATGATCTCGGTAAACAGGGGCAGGTCCTGAGCGGTATCCCGCAACAGGAAAGACAAGCGTCCGAAGCCCAGCTGTTCGAGGCGTTGCTGGATTTGTCGAAGCGCCGGCAAGCGAGGGGCAACGACCAGGCAACGCTGTCCATTCGAGAGCGCATTCGACAGCAAGTGCAGGGCCAGGTGCGTCCTCCCGGCGCCGGCCAACCCGGTAACCAGAGTGGTTTCCTGTTTAAATACGGTGTTTAAGGCAGTGGACTGAAATGGATCGAGCGGCAATAAACCCAGGGTATGGGCGGGAGGAGGCCCGCTCTCTTCTTCCCTATCTTTTTGTGCCGGGGCAATGAAGAGATGTTGATGCGGCCGATATAACCCCAAAATACCCGACCAATGAACCTGTGGTTGTTGAATAAGGCGCCCCAGTTCTCCAAGCGTTGGTGCATTAGCCACGGCAATACCTTGGCTTACCTGCTCCAAAGACAGCATTTCACTGGCTTCATTGCAGAGCTTCACCAACATGCCGGCGTCTATGCTGCCAGAGGCAAGCGCTGCGTCAAAACGAGCCGTTAGCCCGGCGCCGGCGGATTGATCCCAGTAGGTAGTCAAAAACCGGTTGAAGGACAGTGGCTGAAATGGTTTCCTGGAAATAGGCCATCGCCCGATATGCCGGGGGCTTGGTTCAATGCTCAGGTTCCAAATAAAAAGGGGCGCGGCGATGGCCTCGCCTTGTTCATCTTTGGTTAGGAACAAGGGGAACCCCAGCCCAAAAGGCTGATTGCCCCGCCCTCGTTCGGAAGCGCGCGCCTCAAAATAAAGGGATTGCAACTCCTGCGCAATGGGAAATGGCGGGTCTGCCATCATCTCAAATACCCGCCCCTTGAGCAAGCTATCGATCAAGGCATAGGCGAAGTCGCCTTCCAGGCGAGTTATGTCAATGCGATTGGGTTGAAGGGGAAGCGCATTTCGATAAATACTCCATTCGTCCCGCGTCCAAAGTTCCGTGGTTTTGTCCTCTCGTTGGCTACTCATTAAAGGCCGCTGTTAAAGTGGTTTCCAAATATCCGATGCGCCGAAGGCGAAAACAGCCCGGCGCACCGCTGCTCAAATATACCAAATTCTATGGTCCTGCTTAGGAGCGTATTGGGATTTTATCATTCAACAAAATTTCAAAAAGGCCGGGCCGACAGCAGTTTCTTCTTGCAGAAAGAGAAGATTTTTTTGACAAGCCGGCAATTGAGTGTATATTACCTTATGATAATCAATTGTTTGAATTTGTTTAACCTTTAATATCTATCTGTACCAAAACGTTAAACAAAGTACATTTCAAAGATTTTCCATGCTCCCAAATATTGCAGTCATACTGACCGATGCTCAACGAAAAATATTGTGGGTCAACGAAGACTTTACCGAGATAACCGGCTATACCCTTACCGAAGTGGCCGGCAAAAAACCCAACCTGTTGCAAGGCCCCGAAACCGAACAGGAGGCCATTAAGCGCATCCGGCGCAACCTGCAGCACAACATTGCCTTCAGGGAGGAGATCACCAATTACCGCAAGAATGGAGAGGCTTATTTGTGCAAGCTGGTGATCCATCCTGTTTTCAACCGCAACCAACAGTTGAGCAACTTCATTGCCTTTGAAGTAGATGGCGGCGCCGTCAAGAATATAGACGACATTCCCCTGATGCAACTGCAGGAGAAATACAGTTCCAGCAGCCTCAAAGGTGCAGAAGAGTTCAAACTCTTTTTTAAGGCGCAATCCCTTATGGAAAAAGAGAAGCTTTTCCTGAACCCCAACCTCTCTCTGAAGGAAGTAGCGGACCGGCTTCACACCAACACCAAATACCTGTCTCAGGTGGTCAACCACCATACCGGTTCCAACTTTCAGCATTTCATCAACACCTACAGGGTAAAGGAAGTCAAGGAAAACCTGGCTAACGACGAATATCAGAACCTAACCCTGTTTGGGATAGCACTTCAGAGTGGATTTAAGAATAAATCAACCTTCTATAAGGTTTTTAAAGAGATATCCGGGCAGACCCCTAAGGAGTTCATTAAAATGGCCCGCATTTAAGCGTGTGTCCGGATTCGTGAATACAGACCGCAAAGAAGCCCAAAAAATTGTCAATCCGGATTATTCGGAGCAACTTGACACCAACAAACAAAAAACTTAGTATGAGCGGAATCAGAGGAATTCTGGGCTTCAATTTTTGGGTAGACAATGCCAAGCGCTTGCCTATCGAAGCATTGCTGGGAGACAGGAAAACGGTCCCCAAAGAGCGAATGGCTATTCTCCGGGAGTTGGAAGAAGAAACCCTCCAACTCCTGCAAAACAGAACCGGCAACTTGGCAAAAAAATCGATTCCCCGCTGAAACAGCGGCCTTCAGCAAATGAATACGGGTTGATTATTCACCTGGCTGAAGGCCTTCGATCTTTTATTCCGTATTTCCAGTTGATGGGGCTTCTACAATACCGCCGCCTACTTTTTCTCCATCTTTATATTCATACTCCAGGGTTACCTCGCCTGCTTCATTGAAAAAGCGGAGCATACCGTGCTGCTTTCCTTGCTTATAATTTACTTCTTTCACCAGTTTCCCCGATTGAATGTCGTATTCTTTATAAGCCCCATCGAACTGTCCGTTTTTGTAAGAAGCTTCGGTTTCCGGCCGGCCAAAGCGGTACTTACCCCAAGGGCCATCCAGGGCGTTATTCATGTAGGTTGCCCGGAGTTCCAACTGCCCGCGTTCATTAAATTCAAAATACGGGCCATTGTACTTACCGTCGGCATAAGTGATGATTTTCTCCGGAAATATTCCATCGGGATGATAGATAATCCAGGCGCCTTCCCTGACCCCATTGCGGAGCAGGCCTTCTTCCTGCAGGGTATTATCCACCCCACGCTTGGTGGCCCGGCTGTACTCGGTACCTGGAATATCCTCACTGGAATAACCGGCGGCATCAAATTGTTCGGTTTTAGTTTCGGCGCCAGTGGTAGGGCTGCCATTGTTACATGTTGATAAAAACACAAGGCTTGCTGCTAAAAACAAAATTCTCGTCATCTCTCCGGGATTTTGATTAAAATGTATAGATTACCGTTCACATAGACTTTTAAAGTGAGCAAAATTACTGGATTTGCCCACCAATCAAAAACGCTATTCTTTAAAATTTTGACGAAATATTTTAAATTTGCGCCCTGAAACGAATCTGTTCTAAGTCAGCCGCGCCAACAAAAACATGGGCCTATTAAAATAGCCAAAGCCAAGCCAACTATGGATATCAAGATTGAAAACCTTAGTAAAAGCTACGGATTCCAAAAAGCTGTTGACAACATCTCCTTCGAAGTCAAAACAGGTGAAATACTAGGATTCCTGGGCCCTAACGGCGCAGGTAAGACCACCACCATGAAGATGATCACCAGCTACATTGAAATGGATAGCGGAGAGGTGCTGATCGGTGGCCAGTCCGTAAATAACGGAGATACTAAACGATATATAGGCTACCTCCCGGAGCACAACCCGCTGTACACCGATATGCCGGTTATTGACTACCTGGAGTTCTGTGCAGCCCTGCAAAGTGTACCCAAGAGCCGGGTGCCTGAACGCATAAGAGAAATGGTCCGCGTTTGCGGCCTGGATGTGGAAAAGCACAAACGCATCCGCGAACTCTCCAAGGGGTATCGCCAGAGGGTGGGCCTGGCCCAGGCCATGATCCACGACCCGGAAATCCTCATCCTCGACGAACCTACTACCGGCCTGGACCCCAACCAGATCGTGGAAATCCGGGAACTCATCCGCAAACTGGGCAAGGAGAAAACAGTGATCCTCAGCACCCACATCCTGCCGGAAGTGGAGGCAACCTGCGACCGCATACTTATCATTAATCGGGGGAAGATCGTTGCTGATGGAACCGCCGATACCCTTCGCAAGCAAGCTCAGGGGCAGCAGGTACTCCAGGTGCGCATCGAGGGCGCCGAAACCGACGAAATTTTTGAAAAGCTGCAACAACTGCCAAGCATCGCCACCGTAGATATCCTGAAAGCCGATGGAGGGCGCTTTGAATTGCAAAGCCAACCCGAGCAGCTGTCCAACCAGGCCGTCTTCGAACTTTGCGTGCGCCAGAAGTGGGTCCTCCATGAAATGGTCCCCTTCGAGACCCGCCTGGAGGATATCTTCCGCGACTTGACTCTTAAATGAATGATTGAAGGAATGAAGGATAGAAGGACTGAATAGGATGCCTAATCCTTCCTTCTATCCTTTCATTCCTTCATTCCCTAAAAAAAAGGCTATGCATCCAATTTGGGTCATCACCAAGAAAGAACTCAGTTCATTTTTCGACTCGCTGATTGCCTATGTGATCCTGATCGCCTTCCTGGGGCTGAGCGGCCTGTTCACCTGGGACCCGCTGGAACTCATCGGGCAAGGTGACATCTTTTTCCGCCGGCAGGCCGACTTGCAGGTGTTCTTCAGTATCGCCTACTGGACCTTGTTCTTCTTTGTTCCGGCGCTGACCATGCGGCAGATCGCCGAAGAACGGAAAGCAGGGACGATAGAGCTGCTGCTCACCAAGGACGTGTCTAACCGGCAACTAATTGTAGGGAAATTTCTGGCCTGCCTGCTCATGGTCTGTATCGCCCTGGCATTCACCATCCCCTACTACATCACGGTTGCGCAGCTCGGTGAAATGGACCACGGGGCCACTATTTCCGGTTATATGGGCCTGCTTTTAATGAGTGCAGCTTATATCAGCATCGGGCTGTTCGCCAGTAGTGTGACCAGCAATCAGATCGTCGCCTTTCTGTTGGCCATCCTGATCGGGGTGTTCTTTCACATCCTGTTCGAAGTGATGGCGGCCAACACCCAGGGCGCCCTCGGCACCTTTTTCAGGAACCTCAGCCTGCAATATCACTTCCAGTCCATACAGCGTGGAGTGATTGACTCCAAAGACCTGATCTATTTTGCCTCTATCATTGTGCTGGGGCTGGGGCTCTCGGAACTCATCATATCCAAACGAAGCTAATTGCACCATGAAAAATAAAACAGTCGTATCCATATTACTGATCATTGGAATCGTCCTGGTTGCCAACCTGATCTCGCAACAGCTTTTCTTCCGGGTGGACCTTACGGAAAACGGCCAGTATACCCTTAGCCAGGCCACCAAAGATATCCTGCGCAACCTGAAAGAGCCCGTTACCGTAACGGCCTACTTTTCCGAAAATATGCCTCCGAATATCGAAAAGGCCCGCCGGGATTTCCAGGAGATGCTGGTCGAATACGCCAACCTGTCAAAAGGGTATGTGGATTATCAGTTCATCAATCCGGATGAAGAAGAAGAGAAGCAGCAAGCCGCTCAGGCAGGCATACAGCCGGTGATGATCACCTTACGGGAAAAGGACCAGGCGCAGCAGCAGCAGGCTTTCCTGGGAGCGGTAGTCCAAATGGGAGGACAAAAAGAAACCATCCCTTTCATTCAACCCGGGGCGCCGATCGAGTACGAGCTTTCCACCAGCATCAAGAAGCTATCCGTATCAGAAAAACCGGCGGTTGGATTGGTTCAGGGCCACGGGGAGCCTCCCCTTTCAGAACTTGGCCAGGCATTGCAATCGCTGAGTATTTTGTACAACGTCGAAAATGTCGACCTCCAAAATGAGGCCAGCATCCCAGACCGCTTCCGGGCCATTGCTATCGTGGCGCCCAGGGATACCCTACCCCCCGGACAACTGAACAAGCTGGATGACTACCTCAGCCGGGGCGGGAAACTCTTTATTGCGTTGAATACCGTTGATGGAGACCTGCAGAACGCTCAGGGCAATGCGATCTCCACCGGACTGGAGCGCTGGCTACAGCAAAAGGGAATTGAAGTATCCCCCAGCTTTATCATCGACGCACAGTGCGGCTCCGTCCAGGTCCGGCAGCAGCAGGGGTTCCTCACTTTCAACACGGCTGTCCAGTTTCCTTACTTACCCATTATCAACAACTTCCCGGAACACCCAATCACCCGGGGGCTGGAGCAGGTGATCCTCAGCTTCGCCAGCCCGTTGCGTTTTGTCGGCGACTCTACCACCCGATTTACCCCTATCGCTTTAACCTCCGTCAAATCAGGTATCGTCAACCCACCCGTATTCTTCGATATCAACAAACAATGGACGGATGCAGACTTCCCGATGAGCAACCTCATCGTCGGCGGCGTTTTGGAAGGAAACCTCGTAGGAAACGCCTATTCCCGCATCGTGGTGATCGGTGATGGAGACTTCCCCCTCTCCGGCCAGGGGCGGCAGGGAGGTGACAACATCAGCCTCATGGTCAACAGCATTGACTGGCTTTCCGATGATACCGGCCTGATCGAATTGCGCACCAAAGGCGTCGCTTCCCGCCCGATCGGCCAGGAATATCTCAGCGATGAGGCCAGTAGCAAGCGTACCTTCCTGAAATATCTGAACTTTGGCCTGCCGATCCTCCTGGTTCTGATCTACGGTTTTATTCGGGTACAACGACAAAAATCCCTGCGCCTTAAGCGCATGCAGGAGCGGTATGTTTGAGGCATGGTTGGTTGGTTGTTGATATTGCTGCGAACAAACATCCATCTTTGATCAACGCAGCATAGACATAAAGTATACAAAACAGCGGATATCATGAACAATAAAATCCTGCTCATCATTCTGGTAGCCCTGCTCGCTATTTACGGGCTGTCCAGGCTTTTTTCCGGAGACAAGGAAACCACCTTCAAAACAGAGTTGATCCAGGTGGATACGGCGGCAGTTGGCTCCATCACTATTGACCCCCGGGGAGAAGAGCCACCTTTTACTCTCAAAAAAGAAGGTGGGCAGTGGATTGCCACCCGAGGCGCGCTGAATATTAAAGCGGCTCAGAGCGGCGTACAGGCTCTTTTGAGTAACCTCAGCCTGATAAAGACCAAGCATATAGCCGCCAAAAGCCCGGATAAGTGGGCCGAATACCAGGTTGCCGATACTTCAGGCACCCATATACAGGTTTTCGATGATGGCGGCAAACTAATAGAGGACTTCATCATCGGCAAGTTTGATTTTCAGCAAGCGCCCGGAGCACCGCAGCAGATGCCCATGCAACAGCAACAACCCATTATCACTTCTTTCATTCGCCTCAATGGAGAAAACGAGACCTATGCGGTTGAGGGTATGCAGGTAATCAGCATGGGGCAGGGCTTTGAAAGCTATCGCAATAAGGACCTGATCCGGATGAAACGCGAAATGGAAGTGACGGCTTTTGAATACCGGCTGGAGGATACCCTCATCCAATTTCAGAAAAGCCCCGAAGGATGGGCAGCCAATGGCCTGCCGCTGGATTCGGCCAAGGTGGAAAATTACCTGAACGTGCTGCGCAGCCTGCCTGGCTCCTCATTCGCTGATGATTTTGACGAATTGTCCGCCAGCCAATACCCACAGCAACAACTCACCATCTCAGGCAACAATATTCAGGAGCCTTTTCGCATCACCGTATACCGGGATACTACCCGGGAAGCGCCCTTCGTGATCGCCTCCAATTACAATCCGGATACGTATTTTCTCAGTGATTCTTCGGGGGTGTATCAAAAGCTGTTTCAACCAATAGGGGCGTTTGTGGGTGATTAGGGGAAGTGGGAAGGCGGAAGTCGGAAGTCGGAAGTCGGAAGGCGGAAGTCGGAAGGCGGAAGGCGGAAAGCGGAAGGCGGAAAGCAGAAGTCGGAAGGCGGAAGGCGGAAGGCGAACGCAGTGAGGCCCCGCACCGACGGAGGAGGCCGGGGGCGGAAAGCCTCTGGCATCGAAAAATCGGGCTGTTCAGATTTCTGTGCGGGATAGTTCAAATTTCCGTGTCTTCTGAAAAACGCCCCTTGATTTTCAGGAACGGCGAATTGCGAACAGTCCCTTCTGTGCTGTTGAATTGCTCAGAAGCTTTCAATGTAGACAGGATATCCTCTCCTAAGGCGCGGTTGAGCCGGCCGTGCCGGATAATATCGACGAAAAGGGCTCGACAGTCGATCTGCAGGGGGCCGGAAGGTGTCTTTGAAAAAGGGATAGGGCCGAGGCCGGCTATCCCATAAGCTTGCGGGTAGACCAATACGCCGTGCTGCGCATCGAAAAATTGAGCATAAACGAACATTTGCCGCAAATCGTCCATATTGGGGCTGGCCCGGGATAGGGCTTTCCACTTGGTGTCCAGCACATATCGCTTACCCATGAACTCCAGTACGATATCAGGACGGATGTACCGGCGTTCCCAAAAAGGGCGGCTTACCTGGCGAAACACCGGCAATCCGAGGTTGGCCAACTGCCGGAAAACGAACTCCTCAAATAAGAGATTCATATCGAAAAGAATAGCGATCAATGGATGGCGCCCTGCCCGGATGTCGGGGCGGTAATGCCGGAGGAGCAGTAATGCAGCCTGTAGAGCGGCCCGATACCTCTCCGTTTTGCGGCTAAAAGGCAATTGCTCCCATTCAACCTGGCCGGCATCCACCCGAGGAAGGACAGGAAACTGGCGCACCAGTTGCTGAAATTTTGCTTCCAGAGCCGGCGCCAAAGAAAAATGGCGCAGCGCCTGCACCGCACTGCTGATGATGCGGTTGAACAGGTGGCCATAGCCATATTGCTCGTGTTCAGTAAAAAAATGCTCGGCATGAGCCAGGTTGTCGCGGATTTGGCGATGAAAGAGCAAACGCCCTTTCAGTGCGGGAAGATTACCGGAATTTCGGGAATATTCCCGGGCCAGCCCCTGGCGGAGTAACCCTTCCGTTTCTTCCAGAAAAATGGCAATGTAGTGGTCCATAATAGAATGGGGCCGAAAGCTGAGGCTGGCGCCCGAAAGTTGCTCCACCTTGATCAACCGGCAAGCCTGGAGCATTTCAAGCAACACCTGCTGCCAAAGCTGATGATCCTGTTGGCCGGGCCGGCTGGCCTTCGGCAGGATTTCAATGGTAAGTTCGCCCAGTTGTATTACCCCCACATAATTAGAGAACCGTATCCCGCGGTGAAGCACCGTGAAATATTTACCCTCCTCCATATGGGCCTGTTGAGCCAGGGCCTGGAAGTAGGCTTCCGAAAAAAGGACGCCCTGCACCCGCTCGCCAACGGCCACCTGCTGGTGCTCAAATACTTGTATGCAGTCACATTTTGCCACTATTGTTTGTTTAGAACATACGCTTCAATCATTTTGGATATCTGCGGGTTGGCGGAAAAACTGATCAGTTCATAAATCCCGGTGCCGTCCTTCGACTTGATATAAGGGTTGGCTTCATAATCGATCAACAATTGAACCATTTGCGGGTGGTTGTAGGTGGCTGCGTACATCAGAGGCGTGTATCCGTCGATCGCTTCCGGTTTATCGGGGTCGGCGCCGGCTTCCAGCAGCAGGCGCCCACAATCAGCATGCCCCCCCATGGCCGCGCTGATGAGCGGGGTTAGCTGGTAGCGCGCTCCGGCCGTGTCGGGGCCAGCGCCGGCCTTCAGTAGAAAGCGCATAATATCCTGGCGCCCAAAACGGGCGGCAGCAGCCAGTGCCGTTTGTCCGGCCCGGTTGGTAGCATCTGTTTGAGCGCCGTACTGCATCAGGAGTTGCACCATATCATAGTAGCCCCGCGCAGCTGCCCAGATCAGGGCCGGTGTTCCCAGTTCATCTTTTTGATTGGAATCCGCGCCATTTTGAAGCCAGTAGCGAACCTCTTTTGTGGCTCCCCTGCGAACAGCTCCGAGCAGTTGGCGGGCTTCGTCGTTTGGCAGGGGCTCCCCTGCGCCCCAGTCGATGAAGAACTCCAACAGCGGCAGGTTCCATTGTTTGGCGGCTATATCAAGAGCGGTTCCATGGCGGCTGGCCACTTCCCAGCCGGCGCCCTGCTCAAGCAACAGGCGGGTAAAAGAAATATGCCCATAATAAGCCGCCCAGTTGATCGCCGGATCGCCAAAGGTGTCCCGCCGGTGGACGTCGGCCCCATGGCCTAGCAACAGGCGGGCCATAGCGGTATCGTTGGCGGAAGCCACCTCCATGAGAGCAGTACTGCCGTAATATCCATTCCGCCGGGCTTGTACATCGGCGCCCCTCTCCAGCAACAGCGCTGCCATATCCTGGCGGCCGGCGGTAGCGGCAACAATCAGCGGAGTGGCGCCCTCCATATTGCGAGCCTCCAGGCGGGCGCCGGCGCGCAGACAGGAGTCGGCCTGCTCTACCCTACCCTGCCGGATACTTTCAAAGAGCTTCGCCTCCAGCTTTGCCTGCCGGTTGGGGTCTTCTTCCTGACAGGCAAATGCCCCAATGAACAGGGCTATGAGTGCTATCACCGTTTTTTTCGCCATATTTAATTGCTCGTCTTTCGGCTTTTGGGGAGAATATTTTTGAGCTCCTCCCGGGAGGGTGGCGTTGCCAGATATAAAACAATTTCCGGCTTCAGGCCTTTATCTTCCAGAATAGCCAGTGTCTCTCTGCTTTTACGGCATCGGGAGTTGTAGTAAATCTTCATTTAAACGCTATTTAATCCGAAGGTAGTGAACCAGCCGGAAAAGCAATAAAATACAAGGCTTCTAAATTTTAAACCTAAGATAATGATCTGGAAACAAGCATTCAACGTGGAAACACTCAACCAAACCGGGCGGCAAACGATGGTAGAACATCTGGGCATCGAGTTCACCGGCTTTGGCGATGATTTTCTGGAAGCTCGCATGCCCGTCGGCCAACGGACGATGCAGCCCATGGGCTTATTGCACGGCGGCGCTTCCTGCGTTCTGGCGGAAACGATGGGCAGCGTAGCCTCTTTTCTTTGTATTGAAGATGCGAGCCAGTTCGCCCCGGTTGGCGTCGAGATCAACGCCAACCACCTGCGGCCGGCCACCAGGGGTTATGTGAGCGGGAAAGTGAGCCCCCTGCGCATTGGCCGAAAGCTGCATGTATGGAATATCGAAATCAAAGACGAAGAAGAACGCCTGATATGTGTCAGCAGGATAACAATTGCTGTGGTGTCGAGAAGGTGAAACAACTTATTGGCAATAAAAGAATTTATATTTGCGTGCCTGGAAAACCAGCCTCAATCATCATTACTAACTATTAAGTCAAAATACAGATTTCCCGTTATGAAAAAAACGATTTTACTCCTGCTTTTCGCGGCAGTATGCCAATTCGCGAACGCCCAATTGAACATGACCCTTTTATCGCAGGTAGATTACAGCCAAAACCTGAATGATATATGGGGTTGGGCGGATCCGGAGACCGGCATTGAATATGCATTGGTGGGCCTGCGCAACGGGACCTCCATCGTCAGCCTGGAAAACCCGTCCGATGCTCAGGAAGTAGCCTTTGTGCCTGGCCCGAATTCTACCTGGCGAGACATCAAGACCTGGGGCAATTTTGCCTACGTCACCAATGAGACCAGCAATGGCCTGCTCGTGATCGACCTATCCGGTTTGCCCGATAATGTGTCCTACATCGAGTGGACGCCCAACCTGCCCAACCTGGGCACCTTGTCTTCCTGCCACAACCTTTACATCGATGAGTTCGGTTATTGTTACCTCGCCGGTTGCAACCTGAACGCCGGCGGTATGCTGATCCTCAATGTAGACACGCAAACCGGCGAACCTCAGTTTGTCAGCCCCGCCCCTGCCATTTATGCACACGATGTTTATACGAAGAGTAATAAAATGTATGCTTCGGAGATTTACAGCGGTAATATGGCAATCTACGACGTGTCCAACAAGGATAACATCCAACTGCTGGCCACCCAGCCGACCCCATTCAGCTTTACGCATAATATTTGGTTGAATGACGAGGAAACCGTAGCGTTCACCACCGATGAACGCGGGGACGCCCCGGTGGCAGCTTATGATATTACCGACCTGAACAATATTGTCGAACTGGACCAGTACCGGCCGGTCGGTACCACGGGCCTGGGCGTTATCCCCCACAACGTTCATGTCTGGGACAATTACCTGCTGATCTCCTACTATACCGATGGCGGCCGGGTGGTCGACGCCTCCCGCCCCACCAACCTCATTGAAGTGGGCAACTACGATACCTGGCTGGGCGGTAACGGGGGCTTCGACGGCGCCTGGGGGCTCTATCCCTTCCTGCCTTCTCAAACGGTTTTGGTGTCAGATATCAATAACGGCCTGTACGTTTTACAACCCACTTTCGTCCGCGCCTGCTGGCTGGAAGGAATTGTAAAGGACTCGCTCACGGGGGCTTTCCTCAATGATGTAGAGGTAATCATCGATTCCCCACAACCCAACCTGGGCACAACGGACCCTTTCGGCCAATTCGAAACCGGGCAGGCGATCAGCGGCGTATTCAATGTTACGTTTACCAAGCCTGGTTACAGGGAAAAAACCATTGAGATAGAACTGGAAAACGGCGTATTGGTGGAGGTCGAAGTAGAACTGGCGCCGATCAGTTCTTTTGCCCTTGCCGGCCAGGCCATCCGGGATGCAGACGGGCAGCCCGTTCCCGGGGCCAAGATACTGGCGGTTGGCGGTATATTATCCTACGAAGCGACGGCGGATGGCGACGGCAACTTTTCGCTACCCGGCGTTGTGGAAGATAATTATACCCTCTACGCCGGCGCCTGGGGCTATCGATATGCTCAGATCAATGATGTGGTGCTTTCCGGAAACACCAATGTCACCATTGAACTCCAGGAAGGATACCAGGATGATTTTTTCTTTGATTACGGATGGTCCACCGATAGTGACGGCGCTACTGCCGGCTTCTGGGAACTGGGGGTACCAGTTCCCACTACCAACCAGGGTGCCTTTGTAAGCCCGGACGGCGACTACCCCAACGACCTGGGTACAGAATGCTACACCACCGGTATCGGCGGCGACCAACCGGGCAGCTTTGACGTAGATGGTGGAAGGGTGATTCTTACCTCTCCGCCTATGGACCTTACCGGTTACCAAAACCCATTATTCACCGGCCGTTTCTGGTTTTACAATGGCGGCCCTTTTGGGCCCCCCAATGACTATTTCTCGATTCGCGTTTCGAACGGTACGGATGAAGTGGAAATATACACAACGACTTCCTCCCTCAGTTTCTGGAGGCCGATCAATGAAATCAAGCTCGTTGAATTCATCACGCTAACCGACAACGTGCGCCTCATTTTCGAAACCAGCGATGACGCAGCCAACGGCAACTGGGTGGAAGCCGCGGTTGATCAGATTCTGGTGGAAGAGGGCGAGCCCATCACCGGCCTGGACGATCTGGCTGTCGACGGTAGCGTCAACGTCTTCCCGAACCCCTTCGGGCAAGCCGCCACGCTTTCGTATGAATTGGCCGAAAGCTTCAATCGCGCTTCCCTGCAGGTATACAATGCTTATGGGCAAAAAGTACAGCAGATGGAACTGCCAAACCAGAATGGACAGGTACAACTGGGCCAAAACCTGGCGAATGGCATCTACTGGGTGAAGCTGGAAGCCGACGGGCGAATGGTGGAAACGGTTAAAATGATCAAAGCGAATTGAGGCTTTTGACCTGAAAGCTATCGTTCCGCCCGTCGAACTGGGTGTAATAGTTGATAGTTGTTTGTTTGGATACAGGCAACTATCAACTATTTATACCAAAACGTAATCAGCCCTACGGAGAGGGAAAAGGCGACATCGAAATTGCGATCCGGTATTGCGTTGCCAGTGGGGCTAATATTTCTGCCGGAAAGATTGAGGATGAGTTCCAGCGCGGAAGATTCGGAAAGAAAAAGATCCAATCCCATTCCCAGCCGCCAGGTCCGAAAGCGGAAGGCTTCCAGATTAAAGCTATCGAACACTTCGCTCCTCCCTCCCTGGAAGCCGACGGTGGGAAAAGCCATCATGCTGTTGCTCAACGGAAGGTAATAGCGCAGGAAAGATTCAATGGCAGAATTAAGCCCCGGGTCCCCAAATTGATCATTGGCCCCCCTTTCCAGTTCCAGCCCCAGCCCCAAGGCAAAGCGCCGCGCCAGAAAACTCCCTCCCAGTAATGATAAGCTGAAAGTATTCGGATTTTCAAAATTCAGCCCTCCTTCAAAATTGCCTCCCAGTATCCAACCAGAGGCTTGTACCGCCTCCTCGCCCGGCCCCCACCAGGAAGGATGGGCCTCCTCTTGTTCACTCAGAAAAATCCGAAGGGTAGCTCCCGCCTGAAGCCCCCGGCGGAAAGCCGTTTCCGAAGGGTTCTGAACATCTTCCTGTTTTTGATACCGGTAAACCAGCATCCCCTCGAGGCTTACAGACGGCTTCAGCGGAAAATTGGCGCCAAGCCCGGCTGAAGCGCCGCTTCCCTTAGCCGTTTGCTTTTCCTCGCTGTTAGCAGGGCGAGCCCGCTCTGTTTGCCGCCAGGAGTACCCCGCCTGAAGAAAAAGCGGGGCCTTTTTATTTGTCAGATAGTAACGCAGTTGTGGTCCTACTGAAAAACTGAGGTCATGAGCCTGAAAAAAGTCATTATCGAGGGAAAGATAGGTAGTGGTAAGGGCAGCGCCCATCGCTAGCCGGGGAGCAGGAAAAAAGTGAAAGGTTCCTTCCAGGGCGTATTCATAGAGCCGCTGTTCACTATCATCAAGGCGGGAATAACGGTAAAGGCCATTGGCATGCGCCAGCCAGTCGCCGGCTTTAAATTGAGCGCTGAGCAGAACTGGAAACAGAAACGCCGCCCCAACTAAAACAGGAAGGCGCCAGGATTGGAATAAGAGGGCAAGTCTCATGATTATTCAGCACCTTTTTGGGGAAGGGAGTGCGCATCGTGCTTGCTATTATTGTATTTCTCCAAACAATTATTCAGGTAACCGGTCAGGATTTCCAACCCCCAATCAAACTTTTGGTTGTTATTGACCACCAGGTCGGCTTCGTCCATATATGGTTTGATGTACCGTTCGAAGGTAGGCAATACATGATGCTCGTAGCGATAGAGGACGTCGTCCAGAGGGTAATTGCGCTCTACCTGGTCCCGTTTGATCCGGCGGATGACTTTGAGGTTTTCCTTAGCGTGGAGGAAGACCTTTACATCCAGCAACCTGCGTATTTTTTTAAAGTGGAACACGAAGATGCCTTCGACGATGATGACCGGCGCCGGCCGAAAAGTGAGCATGCGCGGCTTGAGAGCGGCATTATTAAAGGTATACTCCTGGCGGTGTACCGTCTCGCCGGCGGCCAGGCGATTGATATCTTCAGCAAAGGCTTTTTTATCAATAGAGCCCGGCAGGTCAAAATTGCGGATGCCCATTTCATCTTTCACCTGTTGTTCTCTGGGCCGGTAGTAATCATCCTGAGAGATGATGCAAAGGTCCTCTTGAGCAAACCGCTCCCGGAGCTGGTTGATGAAGGTTGTTTTTCCGGAACCACTACCTCCTGTGATCCCAATAATCAGTGGTTTCATAATTGCAGCGGCGCTGGTTTTCACAAAGGTAGTATTTTGAAAGCGGAGTTGGAGGAGCAAATACTGAAAAACAGAATACTCCTGTCAAAGCAACAAAACTTTATTACTTTTGGACGTTCTACTTACCCGAGCTTACCGGATGCCGGCGTAACGGCTCCGTACGCTCTCAAACTGGATTGACCATGGAGTTTTTGGAAGGGCTACTTCGCGGTGTCTTGGGTGTTGCTGTACTTTTAGGCGCCTGTTATCTGTTGAGCGCCGACCGGCGAGCCATCAACTGGAGGATCATTGGAGCCGGCATCGCCATGCAGGTCATATTAGCCATCGCCATATTGAAGATACCCATCGTAAAAAAGGCTTTCGACTTTGTCGCCAGCTTTTTTGTTGTAGTGCTGGATTTCACAGAAGCCGGCGCCAATTTTGTGCTGGGCAGCTGGCCGGAAGTAGTGCAAGTCAGTGATGGTATCTCAGGTGATATGGTGACCGTAGGATATATATTTGCCTTTAAGGTGTTGCCGACCATTATTTTTTTCTCCGCGCTTTCTTCCGTTCTGTACTACCTGGGCATTTTACAGGTCATTATCAAAGGATTTGCCTGGGTGATGACGCGTACCATGAACCTCACGGGCGCTGAGAGCCTGGCCGCCGCCGCCAATGTTTTCATCGGGCAAACGGAAGCGCCTCTGATCGTAAAGCCCTACCTGGAAGGCATGTCCAAATCGGAGATTCTCTGCCTGATGACCGGTGGCATGGCTACCATTGCCGGCGGCGTGTTCGCCGCTTATGTAGGTTTTCTCGGCGGTAGCGATCCTGTAGCCAAACAGCTATTTGCCACCCACTTGCTCACCGCCTCCATCATATCCGCGCCGGCGGCAATTGTTGCCGCCAAGATGTTATACCCGGAAACGAGAGCAGTCGATATGGAACACCAAAAGCTGGACATTCCGCGCCAGGATGTGGGAAGTAACCTGCTGGACGCCATCTCCCGCGGGACGACCGACGGGCTGAGGCTGGCCGTCAATGTAGGCGCCATGCTGCTCGTCTTCACCGCCTTTATCGCTATGCTCAACTATATCCTCATCAATGGGGTAGGTTCCTGGACCGGCCTTAACGAATATGTGGTAGCGCAGACCGACGGCCGCTTCGCAGGATTCAATATGGAATATATCCTGGGCATCGTTTTCGCTCCGGTAGCCTGGTTGTTGGGCGTAGACTCAAAAGACGTCCTGCTGGTGGGGCAATTGCTGGGGCTCAAAACAACCCTCAACGAGTTTTTCGCCTATGCCGCCTTGCAAGGCATGGAAGATCAAATGAGCTTCAAGTCGCTGCTCATTTCTACCTATGCGCTTTGTGGCTTTGCCAACTTCGCCTCTATCGGCATTCAGATCGGCGGTATCGGCGCTATCGCCCCCGGCCAGCGGAAGACCCTGACCGAGTTCGGCATCAAAGCCCTGATCGGCGGCACCATTGCTTGTTTTTTGACGGCGGCGATCGCGGGGGTGTTGTTTTAGTGCTTGTTTGGAGGGGGTTGGGGCTGTAACGGGGTGTTCGGGGTTCGGGGTTTGCTGTTCGCTGTTCGGGGTTTGCTGTTCGCTGTTCGGGGTTTGCTGTTCGGGGTTTGCTGTTCGCTGTTCGGGGTTTGCTGTTCGCTGTTCGGGGTTCGCTGTTCGCTGTTCGGGGTTCGCTGTTCGGAGTTCGCTGTTCGGGGTTCGGAGTTCGCTGTTCGGAGTTCGGGGTTCGCTGTTCGGAGTTCGCAAATTCCGTTCGGCTGAGCGTTCGACTGAGCTCACGCCGAATCCTGAAAATCTTGGGGCTTTTTTCAGAAGACACAGAAATTTGAACTATCCCAGTAACTTATTCAGCAGTTAGCTTTTGGCGGTTAGCCATTAGCAAATTGCCTGCCCTTAAGGTTGGTATGTTAAGCAAAAAACCGGTAGCTTAAGCTTACATCCCATTTTTATGGGCATTGGGCGCCAATAGCCAACAGCTAATCGCCAATTGCTGAATAGTCACCTATCCCAAATATACTTCGTCATCAATAGCCTCAGGAGAGTACCCTCTCTGATACACCGCTCTCTGATACACTGATCCCTGACACACCACTCCCTAATCCCCTTTTTCCCCGACCACCCGCTCAATCTGTTTTCTATGGCGTTCGAAGTGGCCGTCAAAAAACTGCACCATACTTTCCAGGCTCATCCTTCCGGCAAAGGGGTGTTTATAAACCGACATTTGGAACAAATCCGGCGGCAAGCCCTCCAAATAGTCACGCAGGGCTTTTCGGCTGGACACCCAACGATCGGAAACCTCTTTAAAATCAGACTCAGCCGGAAGCGCATCATCCCCTACTCCCGGAGGCGCCTTGTATTTGAACGGCAACTTGAAGTAAAAATCCAGTAAAAAGATACGCCAGGCGCTGAAAAAACCGGCTTTCTCCAATTGCGGGTCAAAGCTCAGTTTTTTCTTGACGTATTTTACAGAACCTTCTTCCGCAAGGATCAGGTGGTTCATCACCTGTAGTGCCGACCAGCCGCCATCGGCAGGTTTCCGGTTGAGCTGGGTATGATCATAAGCCGAAAGTTGATTGAGCAGGCTTTCCAGGCGTTGGTCCATCTTTTTCAGGCGGCGGTCAAGGGAGGGTGTCATTGAGTTATGGTTAAATTGCTGTATGGTTAAATTGCTATGCTACATGGGTCCACCTACTTAAAGTTGTCTAAACAGGCATTCGCCAAGATAGGAAATTCTCCTTTTTATGGATAATGCTTTTCTTTGTAATGACACAAAAAAAATCTATGAAAAATCCCTGGGCGACTCGCTCCATTCAACAAGTGTACGACAATGCCTGGATACAGGTCACCCACCGGGAGGTGACTACCCCTTCCGGAACAGATGGCATCTACGGCCTGGTGCATTTCAAGAACCTGGCCATCGGTATCGTGCCCCTGGATGAAGAAGAGAATACCTGGCTGGTGGGCCAATACCGCTATACCCTGGAAAAATACAGCTGGGAAATCCCGGAAGGAGGCTGCCTGATCGGCGCCGAAAGCCCTTTGGAAAGCGCTAAAAGAGAGTTGGTGGAAGAAACCGGCATCCGCGCTCAAAAATGGACAAAAGTCCTGGATCTGCATACGTCCAACTCGGTAACCGACGAAGCAGGCATGGCCTTTCTGGCGCAGGAGTTGAGCTTCGGAGCGGCCCAACCGGAAGAAACGGAAGAGCTACAGGTGAAAAAGCTACCCTTCCGGGAAGCCCTGGAGATGGTTTTTCGGGGGGAGATTACAGATGCTCTTTCGATGGTGTCGCTGATGCGAGTGGGGTATTTGCTGGGAGGGGGGGGAGGTTGATTGTTATATTGTTATGGCATATTCATTCCATTAACATGCATCCTATAGATAATTTACTCGAAAGCCCTTCTCCTTTTCTGGATCGGCTATTTGCCGCTCTGGAAAAAGCAGAGGCCGATGTATCAAACTACGAGTTGGACCACCTCTGCTACCGGGTAGAGAGCCGGGAACGGTATGAGGAGGTAAAGGCAGGCCTTTCCACGCTGGGAAAGCTGCTCTCGGAAAAGGAGATCGGCGGCCGGCCCATCGCTACCTTTAAACTGAACGAGCCCATCCTGTACCAGGGGCGCAGAATCTGGTGCCTGGAGGTGCCCGCTCCGAAGCCGGGCAGCCCTTATCCGGAAGGCTACGAACACGCCGAGTTTGTCATCCATCAGTGCTTTCCGGATTTTATCGGGCAGCATCCCGAGCTTGATTTTGATACGAAAGCCTTAGGTAAAAGGGTCAATCCGGAGGTGCGCCTGCAGTTTGATGGATTTAGTGTGAAGTTTCACCGGCAGAGTCTGGAGTATGTGATCCGGTATTTGGAGTAGAAAAGGTGCCGCCGGGGCTTAGCGACGTGCGATCAATAACTGTCAGATTTCCTAGGAGTGCTTTTGGCTTTACCCTTCGTTAAAGAACCGCCTCCCTTAGCGCTGCTAAGATCGGGAATCCTGCAATTCTGCGGGACAGGCTCTTCGCCTCGGTTAAAGCCAAAATCACTAGTGCGCCGGGAACGAAGTTATTGGTCAATAATTTGAGGCTGTTTTGCGGCCAGGCAAGGCGCGACGACCGACCATAGCCTAAGCTACGGAAGGAAGGAGCAACGCAGCATGGCCGTAAAAGAGCCCAAAGAATTGGTTAAGAATTTCGTTCCCGGCGCACTAGCCTATTGAAACCCAACACTTATTGATCGCACGTCGCTTGGCCTCATTTCACCACCACCAAAGGCAAAACCACCCCATCTTCTGTACGCACCCAGTAACTCCCCGCAGCTAGCGCACTAATATCCCAGGCGGCCTGCCGTTTCTGAAGTGTAATGGACTGTAGTGGTTTACCCGCAGCACTGTAGAGTACCAACTGCTGCGGCAAAGGCAAGTTACTGCAATCCACCCAAACTGTAGTATTAGCAGGATTGGGGTGCAGTTGAATGCTCGCAGCATCCGCTACGCCGGTGGCTGATGTCAGGCTAATAGTAATTTCTTCGCAGTACTGAGTACTGCCCCAGGCATTAGCGGCAGTCAGGCAAACAGTGTAGGCCCCTGCTTCCTCGTAGGTATGCACCGGATCTTGCGCAGGGCTACTGTTGCCATCGCCAAATTCCCAGAGCCAGCTTTCCGGATCGTTAGTCGAGGCATCAAAAAAACTAGCCTCAAGCCCGATACCGGTGTAGTTAAAGGCAGCTGCTGGCGTAAAATTGGGCAACATCTCTACCATAATACTATTAACGGTGTTGGTGACAATCGGCGGGTTAAAGTCAAAATAGATACCGGCGGCATTGTCGATGGCGGCGCCCTCCTCCAGGTTGGGCAGGCTTGCTATTTCAAACTGTACAAAGCCGTGGCTGCCAGGCTCATTCACCGTGCTGTCGGGCAGAAGGATATTCCGGAAGTGAAACTCCAATAGTCCGCCATCGTGGAGGGTGGCTTCGTAGGGGTGGCTGCTGCTCCCCGGCCGGAAAGTCGTCCAATCGAGTTGATCGGAGAGCTGATCCCGAAGTACAATATTGAATGCTGTATCATTGCCGGTGTTCTGAAAACGGAGGGTATACATCAGCGTTTCGTCCAACAAGGTATAATTGTCCATAAAAGGCGGCTGCTCAGAGCGATTAGGATACACCTGCTTGTCGTTGGGATCGTAAGCACAATTGATAACGGAGTAAAAATGGAAGGCCTCCGCCGAAAGTGCTTGCCCTGCCCCGTCGTATGGAATCACGCCGGTAGCGATCTCCAGTGTTGAGCCAATGAACGCTACGCCCGCAATGGTCATCATCAACTCTACGGATCGGCTGGCTCCGGGCGCCAGCGCGCTAAAGTTCCAGAAAAGGGTATCTCCTTCCATACGGCCCGGCTCGGGTGTAGCCGACACAAGGGCCGCCAGATCACTGAGTACCAGGTAGACTTCTCCATCGAAGGCCCAACAACCATCATTTCGGTAGTTGAGCCAGAAGGGGACCGTGAATCCACAACGCGTAGGCGCTGAGGCCAGCGTTACGGCAGCTTCGGGGGCCTCCGTATTAGGTGTTACACCAAAGCGCAGGCTATCTATACTGGCGGTCCCATCAAAAGTTACTTCGTAGGATTCGGGAGTGGTCGTTAAGGCCCAGCAATCGTCGAGCTGCGGGCTGAGCGTGTAGGCGCCGGAAGCTCCGTAAACGGTAAACTGTCCGTTCTCGTCGGCAAAAACTGCGATCGCGGCGGGCTCTACTGTAATAGGAATGCGCCCTATGCCTGTTTCATCAACACCCTGCTGCCCATTGCCATCCAGATCATAGAATACCGTACCTGAGATGCTTTCGTCATTGGCGAGGTTATAGGAGATGAACAATCGATTGGTACTGGGGTATAAAGGCTGGTCCCCATTCCCAACAATATCCCAGTCTCCGTCCCCCTCCATATCGATGAGCACGAAGTTTCTGACCTTGTTAGCCGTGCCGGCAATCGGGCCAGGATCAGAAAACGTTCCATCTTCCAGTTGTCGCAACAACTGCATGGGATAATCCTGGTAGGTAGAGGCAACAATATCTTTTCGGCCATCGAGGTCAAAATCCTCAATAACAAATTTTTCCAGCGGAGGCTGGCCAACATAAATGTCTTGTTGGGCGCCCAGCTGTCCGTTGCCCAGGTTAGGCCACCAGGCGATTCGGTCGACCCCATTCACGGCCGGCTCATTAGAGGCGACCAGATCGAGCAGGCCGTCTCCGTTTATGTCTGCGGCTTGCGCATACAACCCTCCGGTAAAATTGTTGGGTATCTCCTGCAGAGCCGTATAATTGCCGTTGCCCGTATGTTCCATCCATCCTAAACTGGGATTTTCCCGCTTACAAATTACCAACTCGATTTGGCCATCGTCATCCAAATCGGTGACGAGTACATCTAAAATCTCCGCCACTCCGGAGATCAGCAAGGTTTGTACTGAAAAAACGCCCGCATCGTTACGTACCCAGCCAACAGAAGCATCGAGGTTGATGGTATTTGTACCTGGACTGGCCCAAAGCATATCCAGGTCACCGTCGTTGTCCATATCCACCATTTGCAGGTCGCGGTGGGGATAATAATAAGTCGGAAAGTAAGGGGTGGCCGTAAAGGCGCCGTCACCATTCTGGATATAGAAGCAAAAATCAGAGCGGTTGGTACCGTTGTCCTGAATACTGCCGGCCAGCACATCGGGCCAGCCATCATTGTTGATATCGACAACTGCAATACTCTTTGGAGTGTAGTTGTGACGGCGAGCGATGAGCCGCGGCTGCGAAAACTGCTGCCCTTCATTTTTCAGCCAAACCAGCGCATCTGTGCCATCGGATCCTATCACTACATCCAGCAATCCATCCTGATCCATATCAACTACCTCCGGATTACTCAGGTTGTAAGCCCCCATCGTTATCAACTCAGGAGGAGCCAGTGCTCCTCCTCCAGTGGATGCCCGCCAAAGCACCGTCTGCTTCTGAGGGCTATTACTGTTGACGCCGTAGAGGATATCGGGAAAACCATCGTTATTCAGGTCTGGGGTGTCTACAAACCGGAGGTAAGCAGCGTAGCGTTCCAATTCAATGGGTTCGCTAAAGTTGCCGCTGCCATCATTAGCCAGCCAGTCCATTTCGTCCAGTCCATGACAGGAAACAAGGTCCATGTCGCCGTCTACATCCATATCAACTGCGTGCACAAAAGCATGCCAGCCCCGGCTCATAAGGGTGTCTACCATTTCGAAGTTGCCACCGCCCAGGTTGCGGTACCAGACCAATCCGGCGCCCGTATCGGCCTCTTCCTGGCGGTTAGCACAGATAATATCCGGCAAGCCGTCGCCGTCCAGATCTGCGGTAATAACACTGGATGGGCCGTCGTAAAGGCCCTCTACCAACCGATAATCGGAGAAAATTCCATCACCTGAATTTTCGTGCCAAGCCAGGCGGTCACTAAATTGCGCAGCCACCAGAATATCCTGGTCGCCATCCCCGTCCAGGTCTTCGGCGTGGACAGAAGTGGTGGTTTCGTGCTGATCAGAAACGAGCCGGGGCGGAGCAAAGCTACCGTTGCCATTACCGGGTAGCCAGCGTACTTCCGAAGAAGTAGAAGCCACAATATCCAGACGGCCATCCGCATTAAAATCTGCCAGGTAGCAATCGATGACCGTACCAGGGTTATACAACTCGATGGCCGGCCCCATCTCGCCATTACCCAGGTTTAAATGTATACCCAGGCCTGCATCGTTCGCAGCATAAATCAGGTCTTCATCCCCGTCTGCGTCGACGTCGGCATAAGCCAAGCTGCGATAGCTGATCCCGGCAGTGGCAATTAGGTGTTGGCGCGAAAAGCTGCCATCCGCTAGTTGTTCCAACCAGAACAGCCGCTCATTGGTCGCGCAAATAACGTCGAAATCCGCATCATTATCTACATCAAAAGCAAGGGTGTACTGTATATCACCGACCGGCTCGAAGAGGTCAATAGAAGGTGCAATTTGAGCTTGTACCATTAGCGCAGCTAGTACGAAGTAAGGAAAAAGTAAGATCTTAAACATGGAAAAGGAATTGATTGGAGTGCATGATAAAACTTTTTTTTGAAACCTGGGTGTAAACGGATCTACAGCAGGTATTTTGTTGGATGCAGCCCAGGGCATTCTTCTTTAAAAGCTTGCGGCTTGTGCTTTTTGGGCGAAGTATTTAAATTGGAAGGTATGGCTTATTGTCCACCCACCGGCCCCCGCCAGCGGGGGAGATAGGGCGCCAAGAAGCCCTTGCCCGATGCCTCCCGGCTGCGACCTCTTTCACTGAGAGCGGAAATCCTGCCTTCAATGAAACTCCTTGCTGCCAAGAGTAACGGATTTCCCCCGCTGGCGGGGGTTAGGGGGTGGACCAAACCCAAAACCCATGGAACAAGCATCCCCACAAAACAACTACCACTACAACAAAAAAGGCTGCAACCTTTTGCCAGCAGCCTCAGAAAAAACATGACCAAGGCTGAAGCCTGCCTGTGGAAATACGTCCTTGGCGCCCGCCAGATGAAGGGCTACCAGTTCAGAAGGCAACGCCCCGTACTTAACTACATTGCTGATTTCATGTGCAAAGAATTGCTGCTGGTCATCGAAGTAGATGGCATCACGCATGATTCTCCCGAAGGGTATGAGCGGGATCAGAAGAAAGATAAGGATTTGGAAAGTGTAGGGTTCACCGTCCTTCGTTTTTCAGATTGGGAAGTGCTGAACAAGATAGATGATGTATCTATAATGATCGGGAATTGGATTGATGAAAATGCGATCTGTCCCCCCCCCGGCCCCCGTGCACCGGCGCTGTAGCCAGCTATGGCGCAAGCGTCCAGCGGGGGAGAAAGTAGCTTCGACAAAAGTTGACTTCCTAGCTGGTGGGGCTACTCCCCTACTAATGGGCAAAGTGGATGCCTCAAAAGAACCCCACTACCGCCAAGGGTAGACAATGTCCCCCGCTGGCGGGGGATTCAGGGGGTGGATCAAAACTGCTGAGTCTCCAGCGGTGTCTTCTCCATGATGGGGAAGCGCCGGATCTGTTCTATGATCTGAGCTTGCCCTGAAGCTTTCACCTCTTCCGGCTCCATTGGCGCTATAGGTGCTGCAAAAGGCCTGGCCCATTCTTCAAATTGCTTTTCTGTCACTTCCTGGCCAGTAATGATCTGAACTTTCCGTTCTTCCCGTTCAATCTTCCAGCCCTTTACCTTGGCCTTGCCGAGTACCTGCTCAAGGATCTTTGCGGGAAACCCGACGTAAAAAACATCCGACTTTACCGTTTTGATGTACTTGTGCGTCACCTTCAGTTCCCGAATATTATGCCAGAACAGATATGCCGCCCCCTGATAAGCTCGCCAGAATATCCCCTCTTTGATCAGAGCTTGTAGGTGTTTTGTTTTTGATGCTGAAATTAGTCAATTTTTTGCTTAGGCAAGGCGCAGAGCCTGTTCCGAACTTGATTCGGGATTCGGGATCGTAGCAGGGCTACGAAGCCCGGTTCTGCAACGCAGCATAAGCGAAAAAGGGGCAATTTCGGCGCAAAGGATAAACCGCCAACAAGCTCACAAAATACGATCCCGGTTGGCGCTTTCCTGCGCCAATATTTCTTTTACCTGCATGCTTAATTTTATTCGGAATTTTTTAACCGGGGAAGGTCAGAAAACTGGGGAGTACTAAAAAAATCGACCCACTTTCTCATCCGCCGTAGCTACCCACTTTCGTTAGAAACTACAGCGGGCGGGGAGCGAAGGCGGACGCGGGAAATCCAAATCACAACATTCTAAACGAGCGCGGAAATAGTCAACCCTCTGGAATCCGGCCGGGCCGGAATGCCTGCGGCATTATTCCACAGGGTCAAATTGTCAACCCTGCCCGCCGTACTTAGGTACTTTGGCAGGCGGGTAGACAAGATTTTTTCCTTTGGGAAAAAATCAGTCCTTCATACAGCGGCAACTAAGGCCCAAGGACTTACGGCTGCTGAGGCGGTACAGCTCGCCGTTGACGCTGCCGAAGCTGTAGTCCCACGCGTACTGAGGGCCCTTCTCCGTACCGCTCCAGTAGCCTCCGCTCAGCCCAAGGTAGCTGAAACTCCCATCGAGGCCCCGGTAACCGCCTAGGAGCGCAGCAAAGTCAGTACTTCCTCTCTCAATCAAGGCTTTATAAGCGCCTTTTTCCCCTCCATACTTAGCCCTTAATGCACTCCATTCCGCATCCGTTGGCAGCCGCCATCGGCCGCCCAATTTTTTACAGGCATCCTGTGCCGTTTGCCAGGTGTATAGCCGGCCATATTTTTGACAATTCGCCGATTTGCCCTCATAGCACCACGACTCCGGTACATCAATGTTTAGGTTTTGGGCTATCCAGGTTTTGCCGTTGAGGCGAATGGTTTTATAGGTTTGTCCTCCAAAAGAAACAGTGCTTGTTTGTGTGGATGGGGACTCACCACCCGTCTCTTCGCCTTGCTGCGTATTTTTTTGAGTGATTGCTGTATTTTCACTTGGAGTACCTGAAGGTATACTTCCCCCTCCAGCCCATTGGGAGGTACCCCAAACCACCAGTAGCACAACCAGCACTCCTGCACCCACCGGGCCCCATTTTTTCCAATCAAAAGCTGATTTTGGCTGGCTAAACACTTGGTGCATGGGCCGGGCCTGTGTTGACCGAGGCTGAGTTCCCACCGCATCAGACTTCTGCTTTATTTGCTGTTTCGGGATTATTTTATCCTCTTTCCTCCGTTCGGCTTCCTTCGCCTTCTTCTTTAGTTGCTGTATCGCTGCCTGGGCTTCCAGCGCATGCGCCCCCTGCGGGTACTCCTGCAGGTAAGCCTCATAGGCGACCGAGGTATCTTTCCCTTTAGCCGCCTGCCAGGCCGCCGGCTCCTGCTGGCGGGCCAGGATGGCCTGTATTTGTTCTTCCGCCTCCGCGGTAAAGCGCCCCTGCGGGTAGCGCTCCTTGTACTCTAAAAAAGCAGAAAGCGAACCGGCTCGCTTTGCCTGCCGCCAGGCTTGCTCCTCTTCCAGGCGTTTGATCGCCGTCAATGCTTCAGCGCGGTATTTGCCGGAGAGGTAATTTTGGTTATACCGGTAATAGGAAAGAATGGTGTTCGTTGCTTTGGCTGCCTCCCAGCCAGCCTCTTCTTCCAGCTCCACCAGCATAGCTCGTGCGGCCTGGGTATATATCCCTTCCGGATACTTCGCCAGAAAAGCCTGATAAGCGGTCAGCGTGCCAGCGTCCTGGCAGGCTTTCCAATCGGCTGCCTCGTTGGCTTTCAGGTGAAACACATACTGCCCCGAGTCGTCCCCTTTGACATCCAACGTCTTGAACACCGGTGTCTGCCGCCCGCGGGTGGCAGCCTGTACTTCCTCGATCACATCGGTAGCCAGCCGTTGTACGCCAAGGTCCTCCGGGCTCTCCCGCAACCTTTTCAGTAGCTTGGCCGCAAAGGGGCTGTTATCCCCGGCCGTGCCGTCCAGTGCCCGCTCGCGGCTGTGGCTGGCGGCCAGGCCCAGGCGAGAGCGCTTGGTGTCGTAGCCGGCTTTAACCGTCTTATACGAAGTAAAAAGAGACCCGGAAAAACAGGCGTCGACAATGACAAAGGTGTGAAAACTGGGAATGGGATCCAGCCGGGATTTTATATCATACGTGGAAATAAACTCCCAGTTATGCTCGGGGCTAGCGGCTACCGGCACCCAATAGCCTACGTCGTCCTCAGTTTCTCCATGGCCGGAAAAGTAGATAATGAGATTGTCTTCAGAGCCGACTTTCCGTTTTAACTCGTTGAGCCTGCTCAGTATATTGGCGCGGGTGGCTTGATCATTATACAGGGTGGTAACGTGCCCTGGCTCGAACTGATATTTGCCGGTCAGCACTTCAATAAATTCCCTGGCATCTTTTACACAATTGTTAAGCTTCGGGCAGTGGACGTACTCATCTATAGCAATCACCAGCAGGTAGTTTTTACCACGGGGAGCGCTTTTTGATTCGGCATCGAATCCAGTGCCTTTTTTTTGAGTAGCCACCTGGTGTTTGGGTTTTTCTCAAAATGATAATCCGAAAATTCGCCAATTTTATCGGCTTTTCCAGGAATTTTACTTAAAAAAGTCCAGATTCCTAGCCAGCCTCGCACTATCCAACCCACTCGCCCGTAGATACAGCTGAAGAGAATGCACATCCTTCCAGCCCCCCAGGCCGGCGATGGTTTTCAGGCTGGCGCCTTGCAGGTGCAGGTTGGCCGCGCCGCTGCGCCGGGCAGTATGCGTAGTGACTTGCTGGCTTTTGATAACCGGTGGGCGGGTATCCATCATATCATTGAACCATAAACCGGCCTCTTATGGTGAAGGGAGGCTGGAGCCCAATAAAAAACGCCCTGTCTCAAAGAAACAGGGCGTTTTCGAAAAAATGTCTGGTAGCCCGTACGGGAATCGAACCCGTGTTACCAGAATGAAAATCTGGCGTCCTAACCCCTAGACGAACGGGCCATTTTTTCAAAGCTACGGAATCTTTCTTCCTAAAGCGCTGCAAATATATGTTCTTTCTAAAAAAAGCAAAATATAATCGAAGAAGTTTTTTTTACCTTTGTGGTCCGTAAGGCAAAAACACAGGTATTCTAACCGTTGCCGCCCGAAAATGGTTCAAAAAATAAAAAAATAAAACTATTTCAGGCCAACGATTAATGGTCAATTATTGTTATTTTTACACTAAGGGTGCAGAAAGGGTGAGCCGAGCCAAATCAAAAGAAAAGTAAACGATTCAACCATCATAAGGTAGCACACACTGCCTGGAACATTTTCAGAAAACAAAATCACATAAAACCATGTCCAAAAAAATTGCTATCAATGGCTTTGGCCGTATCGGAAGGCTTACTTTTCGCAACCTGCTCAAAATGGAAGGGGTAGAAGTAGTAGCCGTTAATGACCTGACCGACAACCACACACTGGCGCACCTGTTAAAGTATGACTCCGTGCAGGGGAAATTCAACGGCACGGTAACCTCTGATGATGACAACCTCTATGTCAATGGCAAAACCATTGCTGCCATGGCGGAAAGAGACCCTAAGAAATTGCCCTGGAAAGAAATGGGCGTCGACCTGGTGCTGGAATGTACCGGATTGTTCACGGATGCTGAAAAAGCGGGCTGGCACCTGGAAGCGGGCGCTAAAAAAGTCGTTATTTCTGCTCCGGCCAAAGGGGGGAATATCCCCACGATCGTATTGGGCGTCAACAATGAGAAGATCAACGCGGATTCCAATATCTTCTCCAATGCTTCCTGCACGACCAACTGCCTGGCGCCGATGGTTAAAGTTCTGGATGACCTCTGTGGCATCGAACAGGGTTTCATGACGACCATCCACGCTTATACCGGTGACCAAAACATACTGGACGCCCCGCACAGAGACCTGCGCCGCGCCCGCGCCGCCGCCATTTCTGTTGTTCCCACTTCTACCGGCGCCGCCAAGGCCGTAGGCGAAGTCCTCCCCCACCTCAAAGGCAAACTGAATGGCAACGCGTTGCGGGTACCCGTACCGACGGGTTCAGTGACTGACTTTACCGTTGTGGTTAAGAAACCTTTAGACGTTGCGTCGATCAATGCCGCATTCAAAAAAGCGTCGGAAAGTTCACTGAAGGGCATTCTCGAATACAACGAAGACCCGATCGTATCCGCCGATATCGTAGGCAGTGCTTACTCTTGCATTTTTGATAGCGAGTTGACCATGGTCATAGGTAATATGGTCAAGGTAGTAGGTTGGTATGACAACGAAGCCGGCTACTCCGCCCGCCTTGCCGACCTGTCTATGAAAATTCTGGCGAAATAGATAAATGAACGGCCTGCTTTCGCGCTTTGAGTGGAAGGCAGGTATAAATGACTGAAGGGTTGATAGGCTGATCATTGTATCAGCTAATCAATCCTTCATTCCTTCGTTCCTTCATTCCTTCATTCCTTCTTTAACTCCCTCAACCTACTCCCATGCAACTTAACTTCAAAGGTAAAAAAGCATTGGTTCGGGTGGATTTCAACGTTCCACTCGACGGCAACAATAACATTACGGATGATACCCGCATCAGGGGCGCGCTACCGACCCTCAAGTATATACTCGATCAGGGCGGCGCGGCCATACTGATGTCTCACCTGGGGCGGCCCACCAAAAAATTGCTGCCGGACGGCAGTATTGACAAGGAAAAATTCACCCTCCATCATATCGTTGGACACCTCTCCGATTTACTGGGGGTAGAGGTACAATTCTGCGATGAACTAGTGGGTGAAAAGGCGACAAAAATGGCGGCGGCGTTGCAGCCCGGCCAGGTGCTGGTCCTCGAAAACACGCGTTTTGAGCCCGGAGAAACGAAAGGAGACGAAGGCCTGGCTCAGCAGCTGGCCCAATTGGCGGATGTCTACGTCAATGATGCTTTCGGCACTGCCCATCGGGCCCATGCCTCCACCACTACGGTTGCTCAATATTTTGACAAGGGCGCCAAAGGCTTCGGTTTTCTCATGGAAGCAGAGGTCGAAAACGCCAGTAAGGTACTCCACGACCCACAGCGCCCGCTCACTGCCATTATTGGCGGCGCCAAGGTGTCTGATAAAATCCTGCTCCTGGAACGCCTGATCGACTTCGTCGACAACTTGCTGATCGGCGGAGGCATGGCCTATACCTTCCTCAAAGCCCAGGGCGGAAAAGTTGGCAATTCGCTGGTCGAAGAAGACAAACAAGAACTGGCCCTTCAATTGCTGGAAAAGGCTAAGCAGAAAGGGGTGCAACTGTTGTTGCCCGAAGACTCGATCATTGCCGATAAATTTGATAATGCTGCTCAGTCCACTTCCGCCAACAGCCTGGCTATCCCCGACGGATGGATGGGCCTGGATATTGGTGAGAAGGCAAGGAAAAAATATGCAGAGGTGATCCGCAACTCAAAAACCCTGCTCTGGAACGGGCCGATGGGCGTTTTTGAAATGGATAAATTTGCTAACGGCACCAAAGCGATTGCCGAGGTGGTAGCTCAGGCGACGCAAAAAGGCGCCTTCTCTCTCGTTGGCGGCGGAGATTCGGTAGCCGCGGTCAACCAGATGGGGCTGGCTGAGAAGATCAGCCACGTCTCTACCGGCGGCGGCGCTATGCTGGAATTTCTGGAAGGAAAAGAACTGCCGGGAATTAAGGCGATCAAGGAGTAGCGCCGTCGGGGCCAAATAAGAAGGAACCAAAAATAAGAATGGCCCTGACGAATCGTCAGGGCCATTCTTCGGAGGATACAGTACATCCTGCCTTTTGGGAATTATGAGTGGCAGAAGTTAGGGTGGCTCGGAATTGAGAGTCAAAAATGTGGATTCCGGCCCCATTGGGCTGCCAAGTGTGGGTTTGATGTTCATGGAACTAAACTTTACGGGATTATAATAAAAATATGTTCAGCCCGAAGATACACATATTTGGCAACCTAAAAAATGTTCAAGGGATTATTTTATGTTCCTGAAGGGAAAAACTAAAAAATTTTAGTCTTTCATCAGGAACATAAATAATTTGGATTGTATGTGATCGCTCCTCAAAGAACTATATTTTTTAGTTGTCAAAAGCGCCAATCTACCCAACGGGGCCATTTTCTCTTCTAAAGGGCAGCCTGCTTTAGGGAACGGACAATATTTCAACGCCTTTGTACTAAAAATCGATCTGAAAACTCAGGACGGGGACAATACCCGACTGAAAACCAAATACCCAGTCTTTCAGATCCGGGTCGAAATTATAATCCAAAGCGTCATCATTATCCCGGTTGATAAAATTCTGAATATCAATCGCTATGTACCAGGCATTCGCCGGGTTGTCACGCCGGTAAGCGATGCGCAGATCCGGGCGAAAATAATCTCCTACCTGTATGGAGAAAGGCATGCGTTCATCCAGAAGCGGGCTTGTCGGGTCAAAAGGATCCCGTATGGGAGATAGAATGGGGGTAATGCGCTGCCCGCCGCTGTAGAGGATGCGCAAGCCCGTCTGTAACACGGCCCGTTCTCCCGCCGGCCATTCCTTCCCTCCCATAAAAGAGCCCAGCAGCTGACTGTTGTAGCGGGTGTCATAGGTTTGTCCATTGAGCGGCTCATAAGTTGAATTGTAGATAGAGGCAGCTGCAATAAAGAAGGTTCCGCCGCTGAAGAATTGCTCATAGGTAATGTCCACTCCAATATTGGCGCCCGTGCCTTCACTCACCAGTGCCCGGGTGGCGTACCCTTCGATCTGGTTGATCAGCGAAAAAGTACTCTCGGGATCGATGCTTACCGGTACATGAAATAGGCGCTGATAGTAAGCTTCCAGCCGGAGGCGCTGGCTTTTTCCCAGCAGTTGGTCGTAACTCAGAACAAAGTGGTGCGCCTTGATCAAGTCCAATTCCTGGTTAGGCTGGAACCGTTCGCCTTCCATCGCAGGCACTAATGTGAAATAGGCGCCGATGGGCAGGATGCGGCTGTGCAACCCGTAGGCAAAACTAAAGGACGTCTTTTCAGTCGCCTGGTACCGCACGCCCAGGCGCGGCTCCAGGCTTGAAGTTTGGTTGAGTGTGAAATACATGGCGTGCAGGCCCAGGTTAACCGTCCAGCGCACGTGGGGCCGCAGGCGAAGGTTGGCGTAGGGTTGCAGGAGGAATGTACTGCCCGCTTCATCGAGGTAAGTCCGGTAGGCTTCGTCCAGCAAATAACGGTAGGAAAGATCATAAGACAACCGGCTGGCGATGAACCCTCCCTTAAAAGCAGCCTTGGACGAAAGCTTGCGGTTGTAATAAGAGGACAGAACCAGGCGGTTGTTGAAGTAGAGTTCGTCACTTACGTTGGTGGGGACGAGTTCCGTAGTCAGGGTATCGTTGCGGAAGAGCACCTTTTGCCCCATCACCGCCAGGCTGGTGCGCAGGTAGGACTTATCATCGATCAGGTAATTGTGGTTAACCCCCACCACTCCCATGTCCGTATCGAAATCCCGGGTCTGGTAATCGGTATAGGTTTCCCAGTTTTCAACTCCCTTCACCGCCTCAAAGTACTCATCGCTCAGGCCGCCGATGCCCCAAACGGAGGTGATGTGCTTACCGTTTTCACTGTAAAAGTTGAGCTTGAAGGAAAGATCCTGAAAGCGGTTGCTCTCGCGTTCATCAACCAGGCGGATGTTCATGGCGTCGAGGAGGCCGAGGGTTGAATAGCGGTAATTAACCAGATAAGAACTCTTGCCCTTTTTGATGGGGCCCTCGGTCGAAAAATCCAGCCCCAGCATGCCGGCGCGGAAGGTGTACTCCCGCTTCTCCATATTGCCGTTCCGGAATTTGATATCAAATACACCGGAAAAAGCATTGCCGTATTCCGCCGGGAAGGCGCCGGTGGAGAAGTCCGAGTTGCTGAGCATACTCACACTGAAAATAGTGATGCCACCTCCGGAAGAACCTTTACGGGCAAAGTGGTTGGGGTTGGGAATGTCAATACCTTCGAGGCGCCACAGCAGGCCAATGCCCGAATTACCGCGAATGATGATATCGCTACGGGCATCGCGGTTGGCCTGCACCCCGGGAAAGCCAACCGCCATGCGGCTGGGGTCGTTGGCGCTGGCGGCGTAGCGCTGGGTTTCCTCCACTGAAAAAGAACGGGTGCTGACCATCGCCAGCTCATTGAGGGGCTCATTGCCGTGAGCGCGGGCGGTAATAACCACCTCTTCGGTAACGACCGCTTGTTCGACCAGCTCAATGTTCAACACCAACTCCTTGGCGGAATTGAGGATGGCGTCATCAATGATGTAGGGCTCATAGCCGAGGTACTGAAATTCCAGCCGGTGCCGCCCTACCGGCACATCGGCGAGTTCGAACTTGCCATCATAGTCGGTGACTGTTCCCGGCTGCCCTTCAGCAGTAGACACCACAACCGTAGCGCCGATCAGAGGCTGCCGGGTGTCTTTGTCTGTTATGGTTCCTTTGATAGACTGGGTAGGATTCTGGGCAAATGCGGGCGGCATAGCCGCCAGAAAGAACCCGTAGAGCAGGTAAGTTGTCAGGGGTTTCATGGTTTATTCGTTTAGTTAGAAGAAAGGGAATGAATCAGAAGCCTCTCATTCACTTTATATTAAAAACCATTCATTCATCGAATAGGTTATAGCCATTCGCCAAGAACTGGTGGAAGACGTTTTTTGAGTAATAAAGCACTATTAAGAAAATTTAGACTGAGTAAAATTTAAATCCGAAAAAACCCATTAAGTTTTCGCCTTGCAAAAACTTGTTTTTATCAAAAGCATGACATAACTTTGCTTTATCATCAAAAAGAGATAAGATGAAAAAGCAAAGCGCCCACCGCCAGTACAACTTTCCCGATGCAGATCTTTATCTGCAATGTATGGAGCGCATCAAGTACGCCCATCGGGACATCGGGTTATTCACGCAGTACGGCTATGACATCGAACGCCTGAAAGGCTTCCATGCGATGTGTGACAAGTTCCGCGCCCTTCCGGATGACGATGAACTACTGGGCGACCAGATGATCACTACCGAAAAAAAGTACAAGGCATCGGAAAGCCTCAAAACGGCTATTCGCAGTATGATGACGCGGGTGGCGATGAAGTACAGCAACCGGAGCGGCCGCTACCGCAAATTCGGCGCCGCCAAAATGGGTGATATGACCGACGCCCAGCTCATTTTCTGTGGGCGCCGGGTCGTGCGTGTGGCGCGCCAGCAGATCGATTTCCTGGCGGAGGTGGGTGTGAATGAAAATGTGATCAAACGAGTAACGGATGCTACCCGCGATTTCGAAAAGGCGGTCAATATACAGCAGGATAAGGTAGCCGACCGGGACATCTCGGTGGAGCGCCGCATTGAGCAGGGCAACAAACTGTACGAAGAGTTGATCACCCTTTGCAACATTGGGAAGGATATCTGGGTGGAGCGCGATCCGGTGAAGTACGAGAACTACTGTATCTACGAGAGCAATAATGAGCAGAAAAAGGCCAGCAAGGCCAGGTTGAAGGAAGAAAAAGAGCAGGCTTGAAAGTTACATCCGCCCAAACAATAAGCTGTAAAAGTGTACATTTGCTTCTCAAATAACAGAAGCCGAGTACTCATGTTAAGCCACAAATATACGCTGCTCTTTATCTGCTTAAGCCTTTCCTTTTACACCTTTAGCCAGGAAATCTTTCTGAGCACCCTCGATAGCCGGCTCTACCGGCTCGACCTGGAGGATTGCTCTTATGAACAAGTCGGTATCATGCCCGGTAGTTCAACCGATATCAGTTTCCACCCCAATGGCAATTTGTATTCCGTCAACTCTTCGGGACGGCTCTTCCAGGTCAATCCGGCAACCGGCGCCGGTACGCTGCTGCACGTCTTCGAATCGGCCCCCAGCCAGTTGTATACCTCATTGACCATAGATGCGAACGGCGTTTTTTATGTTTGCGGCCTGCAGGGGCTGCTATGGTCCTACGACCTGTCGGCCAACACCGGAACCTTTCTCGGCAATGTAGGCTATGCAGCGGAGGGCGACCTCACATTTTACAATGGCCAACTCTACATGGCCGCCGAAGGCGATAATATCGTCCGGATTGACCTGGAGAACCCCGCCAACAGTAGTATTGCCGTGAACGGCAACGTCCCGGGGCGCATTTTTGGGATTGTATCCTATGCCGCCGCCTGCGATAGCATTTCCACCTATGCGCTTACCGATAATGCAGCCAACGTGTACCTAATCGATTTTGATAACGCCACGCTCAGCCTTTATTGTTCCATCCCCCTTTCCGTGAGCGGTGGCGCCAGCACTTTTGAGTTTCTGGGTTCCAACCCGGTAGATATTGAGGAAGTGGAGGCCCTGAATTTTAGTTGCTCCGGCAATACGGGCGCCATCACGGTCAACGCATCCGGGGGAATAGGCGCCCTTACCTATTCATTGGATGGCGAAACCTTCCAGGCCAATCCCGCTTTCTCCAACCTGGCAGTGGATACCTACCGGGTTTATGTACAGGATGAAGCGGGCTGCCTGGTTAGTGAGCCGGTGGGCCTCACCGACGATGCACCCGCCATCAGCGCCCTGGCGGCCTCTCCTGCCAGCTGCGGCGAAGACAATGGCAGCTTTGCCCTCACCGTGGAAGGTGGTACCCCGCCTTATACCTTATCGGCCAACGGAAACGCCCCGGTTTCCAACCTGAATTTATCCGGCCTGGCTGCCGGTACTTACCAACTGGAAATAATGGATGCCCAAGGTTGCCAGGTGAGGGTGCAGGCCCAAATTGATGAGGTGGACGCTCCGGATATTTTAGCGCTGGATGTTGAGCCCACTACCTGTGGACAGAACAACGGAAGTATCACCTTAAGCGCTCAGGGCGGCGCTCCTCCTTTAACTTATTCTATAAATGGCGGGCCGCCTCAACCCACCGGCGCCTTTTCCGGCCTCCCGGCAGGGCCGTATACCCTTACGATTAGCGATGTAAATGGTTGTACCCTTACGGAGATAGCCGCTATTGCCTCCAGTGAAGCGGTGACCGTAGATAGTGTAGCGCTCCAGAATGCTTCCTGCGGCGCGGCCAATGGAACCCTGACGATCCGGGCCTCCGCCGGGCAGCCGCCCCTGATGTATGCGCTTAACGGCAACAATTTTGTGGCAAATAATGCCTTCCGCGGCCTGCCTTCCGGCGATTACGACGCAAGGGTAATGGACGCATTGGGCTGCACGGCAGCCATTCGGGTAGCTCTACCTGGTTCCGAAGCTCCACAATTTGTAGGCTATACAGTGAATGCGGCGGATTGTAACCAGGCAAACGGCGCGGTTAACTTCACTTTTCAAGGGGGGGTGGGGCTTTTGTCTCTGGCCGTCAACGGCAAGGCACAACTCCTGAATGAGCCCTTGCAAAACCTTTTCCACGGTATTTACACCCTTCGCCTGGCCGATTCTCTGGGCTGTGCCGATACACTCACGGTGACGGTGCCCCGAATCAACTGCCCTATTTACCTGCCGAATGCCTTTTCTCCCAATAATGATGGCGTTAACGATACGTTCCGCCCTCAATCTACGCCTGGCCTGAACGCTCAAATAAGCAGCTTCCTCATTTTCGACCGCTGGGGCGGAGCTGTTTTTAAAAGCGAAAACCGCCCATTCTCAGACCCTGCGAACGCCTGGGATGGCAGAAAAAATGGACAACCTTTATCCCCAGGCGTTTTCACTTATTCCCTGAAGGTGGTTTTTGAAAATGACGAGGTATATAAAGCATCCGGCGATGTTCTGTTAGTGAAGTAGGTACTCCTTTGTCAACTAAATTTAGCTAAACAAAGCCGGAAACACACTACTAATTGTGAGGGTTTCATATATTGCACTTTTTATTATAAGCTCATGATGAATAAAAGACCTATACACGCTCTGATAACCATCCTGGTTGTCACCAACTCGCTTTTTTGCACCAGCGCGATTGCTTCTGATACTTTTGTCTGGATCGGCGGAAGTACCGGTGAATGGACAGTCGCTGCCAACTGGCATGCGGTCGATGCGAACCAGGACGGCATCCTTCCCGCCATTGATGGCGACGTCCTTATTGATGGAAATGTAACGGTGACCGTTTCCGCTCCTACCAATTATGCTGTGGAATCCGTAGTGCTGAGAGGTGGAGCGAACTTGATCATAGCCCCTGGCGCCACCCTGACGACGAGAAAGGGCGGCGCTCCCGGCAGTAGTGGTTTCCGCCTTGATGGAGAGAGCGGCAATGAAAGCACCCTGACTGTAAACGGGACGCTTAACATCAATACCAGCACCACCAATGCTCCCAGAGATGGATTGGATATCAATAGATATTCCTCGGTCACCGTTGGGCCGATGGCCGTCCTTTCTATCCTCAATGCAGGAGAATACGCCATAGAAATAAGTGATGACCTGACCAATTTCGGGTCTATTGTCATTACTTCTCCTGTGAGTGGAGGAATAGCTGCCAGCGGTGGGGTTAACAATAGCCTGATTACCAATAATGGTTCCATTACGATGTCCGGACTGAATAAGGCAATCGAATTAAACTCCGTGATATCTTTGGTCAACAATGGTACGATTACGATCTCCGCTCTTTCTGAATCTGATCTGATTATCAATGGGGGTGATTTTATTAATAATGGAACCCTGGGCGGGTCCGGAACAATAGAGACAGCCAACTTAATCCATGGGGCAGGATCAACCATAGCGCCAGGAACTTCTCCCGGCAAAATTATCTTTAATGGTGATTTAGATTTGTCAGGGGTTACACTTGACATCGAAATCGATGGCGGTAGCAACGCTGGCATAGACTACGATCAGATAAAGGTGAATGGAACCGTAAATCTCGACGGTGCAACGCTAAGCCTCGATGGCAGCTACAGTCCTATTCCCAGCGATGTATTTACCATCATCACCAGCGCAGGTGTGATAAACGGCAAATTCGATACCCCCCTCGAAGGCTCAACTGTTACGCTGAACAATGCGTTGCTATCTGTACATTATACTTCAAGTGACCCGAATAGCCTTAGAGTCAATTTCAGCGGCAGCTGTAGTTGCAATGGCGTCCTGGCGCCCTGCGATGGTATCGCTGACAGCGATGGTGATGGCGTATGCGCACATTCTGATTGCGATGATAACGATCCCACCGTCACCTCCCAGCCCGGTATTGCCTGCGATGATAGAGACAATACCACCCTCAACGATATGTTCGACGCCAATTGCAACTGTGCCGGCACCCCCACCGCCTGCACCGGTATCGGCGATGCCGACGGCGACGGTGTCTGCGCCGATGTAGATTGTGACGACAACAACCCCAATATTACTCATCAACCGGGAGATGCCTGCGACGATGGCGACCCCACTACTATCGATGACGCCTATGGCGCCAACTGTAATTGTGCCGGCACCTCCTCCGCCTGCACCGGCATCGGCGATGCCGACGGCGATGGTGTCTGCACGGATGTAGACTGCGATGACAATAACCCCAACATCACCTACCAGGCCGGACAAGCCTGTGACGATGGCGATAATACCACCCTCAACGATACAGTCGACGCCAACTGCAACTGCGCCGGCACCCCCACCGCCTGTACCGGCATCGGCGATGCCGACGGCGACGGCGTCTGCGCCGATGTAGACTGTGACGACAACGACCCCAATATCACTTCCCAGGTAGGCCAGGCCTGCGACGATGGCGATAATACCACCCTCAACGATACAGTCGACGCCAACTGCAACTGCGCCGGCACCCCCACCGCCTGCACCGGTATCGGCGATGCCGACGGCGATGGTGTCTGCGCCGACGTGGATTGTGACGACAACGACCCCAATATTACTCACCAGCCCGGAGACGCCTGCGACGATGGCGACCCCACTACTATCGATGACGCCTATGGCGCCAACTGTAATTGTGCCGGTACGCCTACCGACTGTACCGGTATTGGCGATATCGACGGCGACGGCGTCTGCGCGGATGTAGATTGTGACGACAACGACCCCAACATCACTTCCTACACCGGCCAGGCCTGCGACGATGGGGATAATACCACCATCGATGATACGCTTGACGCCAATTGTAATTGTGCCGGTACACCCACCGCCTGCACCGGTATCGGCGATGCCGACGGCGACGGTGTCTGCGACGATGTGGATTGTCAGCCCAACAACCCCAATATAGCAACCCAGCCCGGCGATGCCTGCGATGACGGGGATAATACAACCCTCAATGACACCGTAGGCGCCAACTGCAACTGTGCCGGTACGCCCACCGCCTGCACCGGTATCGGCGATGCCGACGGCGACGGTGTCTGTGACGATGTGGATTGTCAGCCCAACAACCCCAATATAGCAACCCAGCCCGGCAGTGCCTGCGATGATGGGGACAATACCACCCTCAACGACACCGTAGGCGCCAACTGCAACTGTGCCGGTACGCCTACTGCCTGCACCGGTATTGGCGATGCCGATGGGGACGGCGTCTGTGCCGATCTGGATTGTGACGACAACAACCCGAATATCACCACTATCGATGCCGACGGCGACGGCGTCTGTTCCGATGTGGATTGCGACGACAACGACGCCAACACCGCCTACCAGCCCGGCGACGCCTGCGACGACGGCGACCCCAGCACCTTCGGCGAAACCATTCAATCCGATTGTAGCTGCGGCGGAGGAACCACTACGCCTACCTCCACCTGCTCCATCATCAACAGCAGCAGTGATGATGCCGAGCAAACATCTTCCAACGGCCGGATGGACCTCAACAGCAGCGACCTGGAATTGTGTACCGACGGCCTCAGCCAGTGGGTGGGCCTGCGCTTCAACAACCTCAATATCCCACAGGGGGCGCACATTACCAGCGCCTACATCCAGTTTGAAACGGATGAAAACCGCAACGACGACCCCTGTAACCTCACGATCTACGGACAGGCCGCCGACAATGCCTCCACTTTTGGCGCTGCCGACTTCGACATCAGCAGCCGCCCCCGGACGGGCAGCTCCGTAGCCTGGGCCCCGGCTCAGTGGCTGTCCATCAGCGATGCCGGCCCGGCTCAGCAAACGCCGGATTTGGCGGCGCTCATCCAGGAAATCGTCAACCGCAGCGGCTATACCTCCGGCAGTTCCATCGCCCTCCTGATTGAAGGCACGGGCCGCCGGGTGGCAGAGTCTTTCGACGGGCCCGCCGGTGGGCCCCAGCTGTGCGTCGATTTTTTCGATACGCCGCCGGCTTACGATTGCCCGGGGCTGTCCGCCTACTTTGGCGATGCCTGTGACGACGGCGACAATACTACTATCAACGATAGGGTGGATGGCGATTGCAACTGCATCGGCACCCCCACCGCCTGCACCGGCATCGGCGATGCCGACGGCGACGGTGTCTGCGACGACGTGGATTGCCAGCCCAACAACGCCAACATAGCAACCCAGCCCGGCGATGCCTGCGATGACGGCAACCCGGCCACGGTTGATGATGTGATAGGCGCCAACTGCGGTTGTGCCGGCACGCTCAATAGCTGCCCCGGCATCGGCGACAACGATGGCGACGGCATCTGCGCCGATGTGGATTGTGATGACAACGACCCGAATATCACCTCACAGGTGGGCGACGCCTGTGACGACGGCAACCCCGCAACGCACGGCGAAACCATCCAGGCCGACTGCAGCTGCGGCGGCGGGTCGCTCGACCCTGAAACGGTTTGCGCCACCATCAGCAGCAGCACCGACGATGCCGAGCAGGAAACCGCCACTGGTTCGATGGACCTCAACAGCAGCGACCTCGAATTGTGCACCGACCGTGGAACCGTCCAGTGGGTGGGCCTGCGCTTCAACAACCTCAATATCCCACAGGGCGCCAACATCGTCAACGCTTACATCCAGTTTGAAACGGATGAAAACGGCAACGACGACCCCTGTAACCTCACCATCTACGGGCAAGCCGCCGACAATGCCTCCACTTTTGGCGCTGCAGACTTCGACATCAGCAGCCGGCCCCGGACGGCCAACTCCGCAGCCTGGGCCCCGGCTCAGTGGCTGTCTATCAGCGATGCCGGCCCGGCACAACAAACGGTAGATATCGCACCACTCATCCAGGAAATCGTCAACCGCAGCGGTTATACGTCCGCCAGTTCCATCGCCTTCCTGATTGAAGGCACGGGCCGGCGGGTAGCCGAGTCCTTCGACGGGCCCGCCGGAGGGCCCCAGCTGTGCATCGACTACTTCGCCACGCCGCCCGATTACGACTGCCCGAACCTTTCGGCTTTCATCGGCGACGCCTGTGACGATGGCGACAACACCACCATCAATGATCTAGTCGACGCAGACTGCGGCTGCGCCGGCACGCCCACTGCCTGCACCGGCATCGGCGATGCCGACGGCGACGGCGTCTGCTCGGATGTGGATTGCGACGACAACGACCCCAACGCCACCACCCAGCCCGGCGATGCCTGCGATGACGGCAACCCGGCCACTATCAATGATATGGTGGACGCCAACTGCGGTTGCGCCGGCACGCTCAATAGCTGCCCCGGCATCGGCGACAACGATGGCGACGGCATCTGCGCCGATGTGGATTGTGATGACAACGACCCCAATATCACCTACCAGGTGGGCGATACCTGCGATGACGGCAACCCCGATACCTTTGGCGAAACCATACAGAACGACTGTAGCTGCGGCGGCGGTTTAACAACACCTACTACCGCCTGCGCCACCATTAGCAGCAGTAGTGATGATGCCGAGCAAGAGGCTGCCAGCGGCAGAGTGGACCTCACTAGCAGCGACCTGGAATTGTGTACCGACGGCGTCAGCCAATGGGTGGGCATGCGTTTCAACGACCTCAACATCCCCCAGGGCGCAAACATCAACAGCGCCTACATACAGTTTACAGTAGATGAAAACAGAAACGACGACCCCTGCAACCTAACCATCTACGGACAGGCCGCTGATAATGCGGCTACTTTTTCATCTACTGACTTTGACATCAGCAGCCGGGCACGCACCACCAACTCGGTAGCCTGGGCTCCGCCGCAGTGGCTCAATATCGGCAATGCCGGCCCGGAACAACAGACCGTAGATATCTCCCCTGTCATTCAGGAAATTGTCAACCGAAACGGATATACCGCCGCCAGTTCTATTGTCATCATGATAGAAGGTACGGGCAGAAGAGTGGCCGAGTCCTTCAATAGTCCAGCGGGAGCTCCCCAACTGTGCATCGACTTCTTTGCCACGCCGCCTGATTACGACTGCGACGCCTTATTCGCTAACTTCGGCGACACCTGTGATGATGGCGACAATACCACCATCAACGATACCGTGGACAACAATTGCAACTGCCTGGGTACGCCAACGGCCTGCACCGGCATTGGCGATGCCGATGGAGATGGCGTCTGCGACGATGTGGACTGCGACGATAACGACCCCAATGTCACCACTCAACCCGGGGACGCTTGCGATGACGGCAACCCGGCCACCATTAACGATGTAGTGGGCGCCAACTGCAATTGCGCCGGCGCCCTTAATACCTGCCCCGGCATCGGCGACAACGACGGCGACGGCATCTGCGACGATGTGGACTGCGACGACAATGACCCCAATATCGTTTCCCAGACAGGAGATGCCTGCGACGATGGAAACCCCAACACCACGGGAGAAACCATCCAGGATGACTGCAGCTGTGGCGGAGGAACCTTAGTTCCCTCCTTCGCCTGCTCCATGATCAACAGCACTAGTGATGATGCCGAGCAATGGAAATCCACCGGCAGGATGGATATCTATAACAGTGACCTTGAATTAGGCGTCGACCGCAACAATAGCCAGTTTGTAGGCATGAGGTTCAACAGCCTCAATATTCCTCAGGGCGCCACTATCATCAGTGCGCACCTACAGTTTACTGTCGACGAAACGGTTAATGAAAACCCCTGCATCCTCAACATCCTTGGCGAGGCCGCCGATAACGCCGCTACCTTTACCTCCTCCAGTTTTGATATTAGTAACCGCCCACGCACCAATGCGGCTGTGAACTGGCAACCTCAGGACTGGTTGTCTGTAGGTGCTGCCGGGCCTGAACAGCAAACTCCGGATTTGTCCGATATTATCCAGGAAATTGTCAGCCGCAGTGGCTACACCGCTAATAGTTCTATTGTGATTTTCATAGATGGTACAGGAACCAGGACAGCAGAATCCTTCAATGGATCCATCCACAACGCGCCAGAGCTCTGCGTGGAATTCCTCCACGCCATGCCGGGGAACAGGATGGCGCCATCAACCGTCACAACTACAACTATTGCTGAAGGCACAAGAGAAGAACAAAATGCCGCTTCTCTTAATATAAATCCGAAAGGCGAAGGCCTATCCGCTGGCGGGCCGGCCAGCCCCATCCGGGTTCATCCCAACCCGGCTACAAACAAGCTGAATATATCCTTCAGCAGTAAGATTAAAGGAACCGTACAAATACAGGCCAGAGACTTGAACGGCAAAGTGGTGCTACAAGCTACCCGTGAGGTAGAGCAAGGAGATCAGGCCATCAGCCTGGAAGGCTTGTCTCTGCCTGTTGGCATTTACTTTCTTCAGCTCTTCATGAACAACACCATGCAGTCGGCTAAATTCATTATCCAGGCTGACTAGCAAATAGAGCCAGGCGCTGTTATAAGCGCCTGGCTCTACTCTTTATTATAAAATGAATGAAGCTCTTAGCCTCTCATTTCATACACCAGCCCCTCCATGCCTGAAACAGGATGCTTTGCCTCCCCCATAGGCGCCATACCTATACGTTCCGCCACATGGATACTTCGGGGGTTACCCGGGCTGACAAAGGCTTTTACTACTTCCACCTCTTCCAGGCTTAGGAAATGCCCGACCAGGGCCTTGGCTGCCTCGGTGGCAAAGCCCATACCCCAGTATTTTGGCAACAGGCTGTAATAACATTCATAAACGCCCTTCTCGCCCAGGGGCGAAATTCCGCAGGAACCCATAAACACGCCATTTTCTTTATCAACGATGGCCAAAGCAATAATGGGGTTATTGGCCTGTTTGCTGTCCAGAACTTCCCAAAACAGGGCCCTGGCGCCCGCTTCCGTTTTTTGTTCTTCTGTAAAAGCGAGATACTCCGTTGCCATCTCATCGAGCATAAACTCCAGGAAAAAGGGTAAATCCCTGGATTGGAAAGGGCGGATCAACAGTCTTTCCGATTCTATTACTGCTGGCAATTGCATGTTTTCAAGGCTTGATTGGTTCCAAGATACGAAGCAAAAAACAAACTTGCCTCTTAAAGCAATCGAGGTATGTTAAAACCAGGTTAAAGCCCCCCTCCTATTGCTTATTTTTTTTCTCTATTAAATAACCCAGGCAACAGGAGAGAAAAAACCTACGTATTAATAATCATTCCCTCTTAAATTTAAAGATAGCTTCTATGGACATGAATGGACGGTTTCTTACAGAATTTTGGGCGAAGCTTTTTCAGAAGGGTATCAAGGCATGGCTCCTGCTTCTGATAGCTACTTTACCCCTGGCCAATACCCTGGCTCACGGCAGCCTGCACGAGGCTATTCAAAGAAAAAGCCAGCAGATAAAAGAGAACCCTCAAGACGCCATGCTGCTTTTCGAGCGCGGCATACTATACCAGGAGCACGGAGATATAGGCCTGGCGCTGGGTGATTTTCAAAAAGTGCTGGAGCTGGAGCCGGCTTATGACGTGTGCCACCTGCCGCTCGCTCAGCTTTACCGGGATACCGGTGCTTTGGAACAAGCCATCATGCATATCAATTATTTCATTAAGCAGGAACCCGGCAACCCCTTTGGATATGAAACGCGAGCCTCTGTTTACCGGATGATGGGCGCCCCCCTTCAAATGGTTGCCGACCTGCGCCAAATGATCACCCTGAAAAATGACAATGCCATCCGCCCGGAAGATTATTTTCAGTTGGCTGACGGCATCCTGATGGCCCACCCCGGCCAGTACGCTCCGGCTATTGAAGCACTGGAGGAAGGGCTCCAGCGGTTGGGCGATATCATTTCCATTCAGAGCCGCCTGATCGACCTGGAAATTGCCGGGCAACGGTATTCTTCGGCATTGAACCACATAGAACAGGCCATGAAACCCCTGGCCCGCAAGGACAGATGGATAGCAAAAAAAGCCGAGGTGCTGAAACTGATGGAACAGAGGCCCGTTGTCAATCCAATTCTGATAGGAAAAGAAAACGGCCATGGCCCCAATGCCTCCTTTTCAGTGCCGGCCGCTGTGCTGTCTGTTTCCGGCGATTCCCCCGTGTCCTCTACATTAATGCTCATAAATGTTATCAGAGGGCCTTATCTGCAATCGGGTACCCCCACCAGCATGATCATCAAATGGCGGACCAGCACCGCAACGAATAGTAAAGTCTGGTACGGGCCCAACCCGGCCAGCCTAACCCAAACGATGCAGGAAAGCGGCGCCCGAACGAATCATGAGATCAAGCTAACCGGCCTGGCGCCCAATACGCGTTATTACTACGCCATCGGCGATAACAGTGGTATACTGGCCGGTGGGACCCCCAACCATTTCTTTCAAACCTCCCCTCCCACCGGCGCCGTTCAGCCGGTTCGCGCCTGGGTGCTGGGCGATTGCGGCACCGGCGATAATCACGCCCGGGCAGTACGGGACGGTTACTATACCTACGCAGGAGATAACATGACTGACCTTATCATGTTATTGGGTGATAATGCCTACGATAGCGGCAAGGATTCGGAATATCAGACTGCCTTATTTGAGAATATGTACGAGGATCAACTCATCCATTCTGTTCTCTGGTCAACTCCCGGCAACCACGATTACGGCTCCGCCAGCGCTTCGAGCCAGACCGGGCCGTATTACGATATTTTCACCTTTCCTAAAAACGGGGAAGCCGGTGGCCTGGCATCAGGCACCGAGGCTTATTATTCCTTTGACTATGCCAACATCCATTTCGTCACCCTCGACTCACACGATTCGGGCAGAGACCCAGGCGACCCGATGCTGGTATGGTTAGAAAACGACCTCCAGTCCACTCAGCAGGATTGGATCATAGCCATATTTCACCACCCGCCTTATTCTAAAGGCTCCCATGATTCGGATAATAATTCCCAGCTGACTGATATGAGGGAGAATGTGCTGCCCATCCTGGAAGCGGCGGGGGTCGACCTCGTTCTGTCGGGCCACAGCCATTCTTACGAGCGGTCTTATTTGCTCAACGGCCACTATGGCTTTTCCAACAGCTTGTCACCTTCCATGATCCTGGATAACGGCAACGGCAGATCGGACGATGATGGCGTATACGAGAAAGATGGATTCGGGCCGGCCGCTGGCAAAGGCGCCGTGTACGTCGTCGCCGGGTCTTCCGGCAAAGTATCGGATGCCCCCCTCAACCACCCGGTGATGTATTACAACGCGCTCTCCCTCGGTTCCCTGTCGCTGGAGGTAACGGATAAGAAACTGGATCTCAAATTTATCGATGTTGCCGGAGATGTCCAGGATTATTTCACCCTACTGAAGTTCATCCCGGTTGGCACGCCGCCGGTTGTGTCCGTCAGCGCACCGGCTGATAGCGCTTTCTATCCCGCTCCTCAGACGATCACCTTACGAGCACAGGCAAGCGATAGTGATGGGCAGGTTGAAGCCGTTACTTTTTTCGTAAATGGCGATTCTGTCGCGGTGGACCATACCGCTCCTTTCTCCCGTAACTGGACTCCACCAGCGGAAGGGCACTATCTCATCCAGGCCAGAGCCAAAGACAATGATGGTAATCTCGTTACTTCAACTCATGTGGTCATTAACGTGGGTTATATTGAGTCCTGCAGCCAGATCAGCAGCCGGGAAGATGATGCAGAAGAATATGCCGACGGCAATGTCAGTTTATCCAGTTCGGACCTGGAACTGGCGGATGACCCCAGTAATGGCGTCCAGATGGTGGGTATGCGATTTACCGGGCTCCATATTCCCAGTGATGCGGTGATCATTGATGCCCGAATACAGTTCACCGTTGATGACAACAACGATGTCGACCCTTGTTCGCTATCCATTCATGGACAGGACAGCGACAATGCTTCCCCCTTCTCAGGTTCCGATTTTGACATCAGCAGCCGCCCTTTAACTCAGGCTTCTGTAAACTGGGCCCCGCCCCGCTGGCCTGATGTCGATGTAGCTGGGCAGGATCAACAAACGCCCAACCTGGCTCCTATTCTTCAGGAGATCGTCGGCCGCGATGGTTTTTCATCCTCCAGCGCTATTGCTTTTATAATCGAAGGCCAGGGACGGCGCACGGCTAAATCTTATGACGGCCTGGCTTACGCTGCTCCTCAATTGTGTGTAAAATATGCCTTCTGCCAGCCATCCAACTTGCAAGCCAGCAGCAGCGCCGACAATATTTGCGCAGGGCAGGCGGTCACGCTCAGCGCAGGGCCCGCCGCCAGCTATTTGTGGAATACCGGGGAAACGGGTGCGCAGATCAGCGTACAACCCGCCGAAACCACCACTTACAGCCTCACCGCCTGGGATGAAAATGGCTGCCTGGCAACAGATGAAGTAACGGTTAATGTCCTTCCTCCACCCCAGGTTTCCTTTGAAGTAGACACGGTGTTCTTCTGTGCAGGACAAGGGGTGAAAGTAAGTTCGCCGGGAGGGTTTGCCGAGTATAGGTGGTCCAATGGACAGGCAACTCCTACTGTTTTTATTCAAACTCCCGGCACCTGGTCCCTGACCGTCACCGATGCCAACGGTTGCACCGCTTCTGCCTCTTTGGAAGCCTCCGAACGCCCTCCCCTGAACCTTCAGGCCAGCAGCAGCGCCAATAATATCTGTGCCGGGCAGTCTGTAATGCTCAGCGCCAGCCCAGCTGCCAGCTACCAGTGGAGCACCGGGGGAACTAGTGCACAGATCAACGTACAGCCGTCTGAAACTACCACTTACAGCCTCACCGCCTGGGCTGCTTTCGGCTGCGCAGCAACCACAGAAGTAACGGTGGAGGTATTGCCGCTTCCCAGTTTTGAAATCATTCAAAATGAAAGCGAACTGAAAGTAGCGGGGCTGAATGATATTACGCAGTATGATTTCCTATGGAATACCGGGGCAACTTCGCCGGCTGTCATTCCGGAAAGTACCGGCCAGTATTGCGTCACCGTTACGGACACCGACGGCTGTTCTTCCGAAGCCTGTTATGATTTTCTGTTTACCGGGACAACCGCTGCTTTTTCTTCTGCCCTTTGGGAGGTTTTCCCCAACCCATTTGGGAACCAGGCCCACATCCGCCCTGTACAGGCGGCCGATAACCTGCAAATTGAAGTTTACAGCCTCCTGGGCCAGCCGGTTCCGTTCCGCCACTACATTGATGGAGAAGAAATAATTTTGGAGTTTCAGAATGTACCATCTGGCCTTTACACGGTTGCCATCAGCAATGGAGAGGTGATTAAGGTGGTAAAAATACTAAAACAGTAACCCTGCAACAGATAGGCTTGATAAGTTTCAAAACTTATCAAGCCTATTCTTATGAAATTTTAGTTAAAATTGACGGTAATTAGTTCTGATAATTAACCCCACAGGAATCTATTATCACAGAAAAACAACACCACCCCAACCCTATTCGCCTCATTACCTGGTGATTACAATCGCCAGCCCACCTATTCCATTCCAGTAATTTACCGAATTGTACTTCGCAACCCTTCTTTTTTTTCTGACATTTGTATTGTCAACAAAAAAGAACGACAGTGTGCTCCGAAAGAGGAGTACAAAAAACGACTTACTACTAACAGCGATGTAATCCCACGAATGCAATTATAATCCTATGAAAGATTTTCGGGGGTATCAAAGGATATCCTCATTTTTGGTATGTAGATAGCCTCTCAAAGCTCTTTTGGAAACCGGCCCGTGTGGCCGGTTTTTTTTATTTCATTACCGATCAAGCTACATCACTTCATCTCCGCGTAAAATTCGTAAAAGTAGGGAATGGTTTCGATGCCTTTGTAGAAATTAAACAGGCCGTAGTGCTCATTCGGCGAATGGATGGCATCGGAGTCCAGGCCAAACCCCATGAGGATACTTTTGGCGTCCAGCACTTCTTCGAATAAAGCCACGATGGGAATGCTCCCTCCTTCACGCGCGGGGATGGGAGTTTTGCCAAAGGCCTTTTCCATAGCCCTGGAGGCCGCCTGGTACTCGGGGGTATCCGTGGGCGTCACGGCCGGCTGGCCGCCGTGGTGAGGCGTCACCTTTACTTTTACAGAGGGGGGCGCGATGCTTTCGAAATGCCGGGTAAAGAGCTCCGTAATCTTATCGGGATCCTGTTTCGGCACGAGGCGCATACTGATCTTGGCGGAAGCTTTGGAAGGCAGCACCGTTTTTGCGCCTTTGCCGATGTAGCCGCCCCAGATGCCGTTGACGTCGAGGGTCGGGCGGATGGAGGTGCGCTCCAGGCTGGTAAACCCGGTTTCTCCCTGAACAGCTCCGATGTCCAGGTCTTTTTTATAGTGCTCCAGGTTAAAGGGGGCTTCGTTCATCTTGGCCCGCTCGGCAGCGCTCAGTTCCAGCACATCATCATAGAAACCGGGAATGGTAATGCGGTGATCGTCATCCTGCAGGGAAGCGATCATATCACAAAGCACATTGATGGGGTTGGCTACGGCGCCACCGTACACTCCGGAGTGGAGGTCGCGGTTGGGGCCGGTCACTTCCACTTCTACATAACTCAGGCCGCGCAGCCCCACGGTAATAGACGGCACATCATTGGCAATGATGGACGTATCGGAAATCAGAACGGTGTCACAAGAAAGTTTGGCGGCATTCTCCCGGCAAAAGGCGCCCAGATGGCTGGAGCCTACTTCTTCTTCCCCTTCGATCATAAACTTCAGATTGCAGGTCAACGCGCCTTTGGCGTTCATGGCTTCGAAGGCCTTGATATGCATGAAGAACTGGCCCTTATCGTCGCAGGATCCGCGAGCGTAGATGGCCCCATCGGGATGCTCTTTGGTCTTTTTGATGACCGGCTCGAAAGGCCCGGATTCCCATAGCTCCAGCGGATCGGGCGGCTGAACGTCATAATGGCCGTAGACCAGTACCGTCGGTTTTGCCGGGTCGATCATTTTTTCACCGTAAACGATCGGATTACCGGGGGTAGGGCAAATTTCCACTTTGTCGGCGCCGGCCTGGCGCAGGCTCTCCGCCACAAATTCGGCGGCTTTAAAAACGTCTTCCTTATAATCGGAGTCAGCGCTGATGGAGGGGATGCGCAGCAGGCCGAAGAGCTCTTCCAGGTAGCGCTCTTTGTTTTGCTGGATGTAGTCCTGTACTTGTTGCATGATTCGTATTGGTATTTATTTGATCATTCTAATTTTTTGCGGATGGCTAAAGTACGAAATTTGAAGGATTTAGTTGAACTGTCAACTCAAGTTTCGGAAAGTTACCCGGTTAAAACACATGCCCCAGAAAGTCGACCAACCCGGGCCGCCACTCCTTTTTTCCCAACGCTTTGACCATCAGGCTGGAGGGTACCCGGCGGTGGGCAATACCGAGGGTAGAGTGCTCACTGATCATCAGCCACTTGCAGGTATTAGGAACTAACTGGAACCCGTTTGCCCGGTACAAGCTGTGGTCTTTAGCCATCAGGAGAAGAAAATCGATGCGATGCCGCAAGCCAAGGATGGACAGTTCTGAAAGCATGCGGCTGGCCAGGCGGCGATGCTGAAAAGGTTCGGCAACACAGAGGTCGGCAATACCAAAAATGCGAAACGTTTGCCCATCGTTGTTGACGATGCGGTGTTCTATCGCCATGTGGGCAATAAGGGCTTCATTTTCCCAACATAAGAAGCGGAAATCGGGCAATTGTTTATAATAGATACGGCCTTCCGGGTATTCCGGAAAACAACGGCTCAACAGGCCGGCAATGTCGGATTCGGTAGCCTCGTCTATTTCGTATTCCGGGAGGCGCTGAAGTTTCATAGGTGCGTTCTTTGGGATAGTATAGCTCTAAAAATATTGATTTAACAACTCCTGCAGGGCATCCTCTGAAATTTTTCGCCGCAACTCTCCATCCACTGCGTAGGAAATGTAGCCCGTTTCTTCGGAAACCACAAAGGCGGCCACATTGGCCCGCTCCGAAATACCTACGGCTGCCCGGTGCCGCAGGCCCGCCGATTTGGGCAGGTTGGGGTTTTCGGAAACGGGCAGGACACAGCTGGCGGATTTCATCTTGCCATTGGCAATCAGCACCGCTCCATCGTGCAGGGGGCTTTCTTTATTGAAAATACTCTCTATCAAAGGCTCACTAATCTCCGCCTCGAGCGCTACGCCGGAACTGACCAGGCCGTCGAGGCTCAGGTTACCGGCCAGAACGATGAGGGCGCCCGTCTTTTTCTTGCTCATGCGAAGTAAAGCGGACCGCATGGCCCTTATCTGACGCGCCTTTTCTTCTGTATTTTCCAGGTTTCGGTCGATAATTCGCCCGACAAAGTTGGAGCGTTGCCGCAAAGTCGTGTTACCCAGAAAGAGTAAAAACCTCCGGACTTCCGGCTGGAAAATGATGATAATGATGATCACCCCTACACTGACGAACTGGTCTAACACCGCTGCCAGGAGGTCCATATCCAATTGATTGACCAGCCACCAAACGACGTAGAGCGTAAGAACTCCCACAAAAATATTGAAGGCGATATTCCCTTTGAGCAGTTTGTAAATCTGATATATCAGATAACCTACGATCAGGATATCCAGAACATCCCAAATCCGAACGGGAAGAAAGCCAATGTCAAAAAGATATAACATGTACGTTCTGGTCCATAGTTTAACCTGCCGGCAGCGGGCAGTTTTAATTGTCTTCCTGAGCGGTAGCAGAATAAACCACCCCTTCCTTCATATTGTACAACATGAAGGCAAGCATGTCCGCCCCGGCTTCGATGCGTTTGGAAGTCGGGCTGCCAGCGCCGTGCCCTGCACTGGGCTCGATCCTGATCAATATGGGCTCCTTACCTTCCTGATGAGCCTGCAGGCTGGCTGCAAACTTGAAAGAATGAGCAGGCACCACCCGGTCGTCGTGGTCGGCAGTAGTGATCATGGTAGCAGGATATTTCTGCCTGGTAATATTGTGCAACGGCGAGTAGGCAAACAGGTAATCGAAATCCTCTTTGTTATCACTCAGGCCGTAGTCGTCGGCCCAGGCCCATCCAATCGTGAAATTTTGATAGCGCAGCATATCCAGAACGCCCACTGCCGGCAGGGCCACTGCGTAGAGGTCCGGCCGCTGTACCAGGCAGGCGCCCACCAACAGCCCTCCGTTGGATGCGCCGTGGATCGCCAATTTGGAAGGGTTCGTGTACTGATTGGCGATCAGGTATTCTGCGGCGCCCTGAAAATCATCAAAAACGTTCTGTTTGCGGTGTTTGGTTCCCGCCTCGTGCCAGGCCGTCCCGAATTCTCCGCCACCGCGAATATTGGCCACTGCACAGACCCCACCGTTCTCCAGCACTACCGGAAAAAGCATATACCGGGTTCGGTTGAAGCTGGGAAGAACCGGAATATTAAACCCGCCGTAACCATAGAGCAAAGTAGGATGGGCGCCCTCAAGTTTCATCCCTTTGCGATGCACAATAAACATCGGAATCTCGGTTCCGTCGTAACTTTGATACCGCACCTGCTTAATCTCATAGGCATCGGTGTCGAAATCCGATTTAGGTTGTTTGTACACCGATTGGTTAAAGTCGTCCAGGCCTAACCGGTAGATGGCGCCCGGCTGAATAAGCGAAGAGAACTCATAAAAAGCCTCGGGGCTATCGGCCCGGCCACTAACCCCCAGGACTGTGCCAATGCCTGGTAGTTCAATTGTTTTTTCCTCCTGGCCTTCCGAAGAGAATACCTTCAACTGGCTGCTGGCATCGTGAAGGTAGTGAGCGATCAATTTGCCTCCGAAAAAATAGGCGTCCCGCAACACATCACCGGAAGCAGGAATGACCTCCTGCCAGTACCGGGCCCCGGGCTGGCGGGTGCTGATGCGCAGCAAGCGCCTATTTGACGCTTTGTAGTTGGTCAATACATAAAAGCTGTTTTCATCACTGCCGATCACTTCGAAATCGTTGTCAAAGTTTTCGACGATAGGAATAAAGGAAGGGTCATCCGTGCTCAAATCCCGGAAGTAAAGGGCATTGCCACTGGTGGACTCAATCACTTTCAGGATCAGGAAGCGCTCATCGTCAGTTGTTTGGGCATACACATTGCGCTTCGGGTTGCGGCGGTCGGCAAAGGCCAGGATATCTTCCGATTGCGGCGTGCCCACTTTGTGATAATAAACCTGGTGAAATTGGTTGGAGCCGGTCAGGGCCTCTTCCTGCTTGGGTTCCGGATAGCGGGAATAAAAGAAGCCATCGCGGAACCAGGCGATTTCAGAGAATTTCACCCAACGCACCGTATCCTTTAGGTTGCGCCCGGCGGCGAGGTCGCGGATCATCACAGTTCGCCAGTCGGAGCCCGCCTGGGAGGCTTCATAGGCCAGCAGGGAGCCATCCTGTGAGAAGGCGTAAGACCCCAGAGAAACGGTTCCGTCCCCGGAGAAGCGGTTGGGGTCGAGCACCACTTCCAGCGGGCTATCCAGTTTAGCCATGCGAAAGAGGACGTCCTGGTTTTGAAGCCCGTCGTTCTTAAACAGGTAGTAATAATCCCCTTTCTTAACCGGAGTAGAATAGCGCTCATAATTCCACAATTGGGTGAGCCGTCTTTGTATCGCATCCCGGTAAGGAATATATTTCATGTAATTATTGGTGAGCGATTGCTCTTGATCAATCCATCCGCGGGTAGCAGGCGCGTTTTCATCCTCCAGCCAGCGATAAGGATCCATCACTTTTACCCCGAAATAGTCATCGGCCACGCTGGTGTCGCGATACGTTTCAGGATACTGGAGTTTAAAATCTTTAAACTCGGGCAGGATGCCCTGAGTCCCTTCCTGTGGGTCCGTCTTGCACGAAAAAAGGCCAAACAACAACAGGATCCAAATGGTTTTTCTCATTATTCGCTTGGTTTTTAATATCGAGAGCTTTTGATGTTTGCAACTAAATACCCTACCTTAACGTATAAGTTTATGGCTTATTCAAGTCTAAGTTCATGTTAGGAGGTGACGCTTAAATGGCCATCTCCAATCATGCTCTAAAATAAGGTAATTTCCCAAAACCGCTACGAATCATGCAAGTTAGGTTTTTTTTCGGGCTTCTGGTTGCAATTGTTATAGGAACAACGCTTCCCTTATCTGCACAGCCCGTCATGCGCACCAATGAAAAGGGAGAGGCCATCATCGTTTTTCCAGATGGTTCCACCCAACTGTTTTCAGAATTCTCAGGCACTGCCGAGAGCCAGGAAAAGGCGGCAGCCGGCGACAAATACCCGGTTGCCGATATCCGGATTGCCCCGCTGGAAGGCAGTATCCCCATTACGGAAGAAGACCTTCGCCGGATAGCGGAGCGCAAATCACAAATTGCCAAAGATGCGGCTCACATCGCCCAGGACCGGGCGGACGAAGCCAGCCGGCAGTACACCCGGCTCGAAGAAGCCTACCGCCAGGCCCTGCGCCGCAACGCCAGCAGGGAGGCTCTTGAACAGTTGGCGGCAAGGCTGGAATCTGCACAACAGGCCGAAGCCGAAGCCAGCCGCGAAGCCCAGATTGCTCTTTCGGAAGCGAGCCGCGCCGAATCCATCACCCGGCGAGGCAGTTATATCGAAGATTATATCAAACAGCAGGAGCTCAAAAAACAGCAGGCCAAGCAATACGAAAACCTCAAACTAACCGCCAGCGCTTCCTATGGGAACCTGCTCCTGGATGACAACTACAGCCCGTTCACTTCCACCGATAATGTGATCCTGAATCCACCGCCGCCCTCCTGCCAGGCTGCCTACGAGGGTAAAGACGACCGGGGGCGGTACCGCCGGGACTTACAAAAACAGTTGCTCTTTACCCATACCGATGACCGCCTTCGCTCTGTTCTCAAAGGCCAGGAATACCTTACCTGTGAAGGGTATTTCACCCAGCTGGGTGGTTTCCGTTACCTCACCCTGGAATTTACCTTTGCCTACCCCAATGCGCGGGAAGCCTACGGCTTTATAGAAAAAGGCAGCTACCTGATGATCAAATTGCTGAACAACCAGTTCGTAACGCTCTTCTCCGGAAAAATGGATAAAGGGACCTATAATACGGACACCGGGCTGCTGTCCTATCTCGTCCACTACCCTATTGACCAAGGCCAGATCAACATCCTCAAAAACAGCGAAGCCGATTCGGTGATCGTATCCTGGAGCAGCGGCTATGAGGAATATGAAGTGTTTCAACTCGGTTTTTTTATCAATCAAATCCGCTGTTTGGAGTAGTTTTTGTGTAGATTCGATACAGGCGAATAAACGACCCATTATGAAGAGTAAAGAACAGGAACTTCGCGAAGTGCAAATGCTGGGACTCAAACTGCCAACGGACCCCCGCTGGGTCAACCTGGCGGAAAAGGGCCTGGAAGAAATACTGACCGACCACGCCTACTGTGAGCAAAAAGCCGCTACCTCCTGCATCTCCCTGATCCAGGCCTACCCGGAAAAAACAGAGATGGTTAAAGAACTCGCTCCTATTGTGACCGAAGAATGGGGGCACTTTCGTATGGTCTTGCACGAAATGGAAAAACGCGGCCTGCAACTGGGCCAGCAGCGCAAGGATGAATACGTCAACAAATTACTTCAGTTTCAGAAGAAGGGGGGCAGCCGGGAAAGCCGCCTTTTGGAAAAGTTGCTCACCTGCGCGCTCATCGAAGCCCGCTCCTGCGAGCGCTTTCGCCTGCTTTCCCTTCATATCAATGATGAAAGCCTCCGCGGCTGGTACCACAAATTCATGGTTGCTGAAGCCGGGCACTACCGCCTGTTCCTCGACCTGGCAAAATCCTACAACGACGAGCAAACAGTCCGCCACCGCTGGAAAGAATACCTGGAACGGGAAGCGGAGATCATGGAAGAACTCGAACTGCGGGGGGATAGGATGCATTAGGAGCGTCCCTTTTGTGTACGTTGTACGAGGCTGTCCAACGTTAGAATGGTAGTGCCTGCTGAAAAACACTCCTTGATTTTCCGGAACCTGCGAACAGCGAATTGCGGACACCCCCGCTTCTTAGGCCTTAGATGCCGATACCCTGAAAACCACAATGCTGCTGCACACGATTGCTCACTCTTCCCAGCGCTCCTTCATCCGTTCGCGAAAGGCATCCCGGTATTTGGGGCCGATACGAAGCCTATGCAGCTCCGCCCCTGCCTGATGGGTTAGCTCTACGAATGTGTAATTGCCGGCGAAGCTCTTCACATAATCCAGGTTGATGATAAAGCTGTCATGAATGCGCATGAAGGCTTCGGTGGGTAGCAGTTCTACCATGTTTTTCACGCGGTCGCGTGTTAGATAAGAAGAATTAACGGTAACGACTTTAACGTCCACATTGGCGCCCTCGCAGTAGAGAATCTCGTCGTAATTTACCTTTACCCACTTGCCCTTCTCCTTAATCAGAATATGGCCTTTCACCGGGGCAGGGCCTTCGATTTCTGAATGTTGGAGGCTACCAATTGCTTTGTCAATAGCGAGATTGAGCTTTTCGTGTTCAATGGGCTTCAGCAAGTATCCGGAGATGTTGTACTCATAACCTTTGATCGCATATTCGGCGAAAGCCGTAGTAATGATCACTTTGGCGGAAAGGCAGAAGCGGCGGGCCGCATCCAGGAGGTTAAAACCACTGGCGCCCGGCATTTCGATATCCAGAAAAATAAGGTCAGGGCGGGGATTGTCCTCATTGGCCAGGAAGTTGTAGGCATCCTCGGCATTTTCAAAACTATCGATCAACGCCAGCCCCAGCCGGGTATTCAATAGTTCGATCAGGTTCTCACGTTGCAATTCAACATCTTCGATGACGATATAGGTGTACTTATGTTTCATCCGAGCGGTACTTGCAGTAAAACGGAATAGACCCCCTCTTCAGCCGTGATATCCAAAGTGTAATTTTTCTTGTAGATCAGGTCCAGGTTTTCGACTGCCGTACGCAGGCCTACTCCCTTGCCAGGCTTGATCGCCATGGTATCTTCATTGCGGAAATTGGCTTTATAACTGTTGCTGATCCGGGCGCAGAAGTGGTTGTGTTCAACTTCAAACCGGACGCGGATAAACTTACTTTTGACCGGGTTGCCTCCATAGTGTTTAAAACAATTCTCAACAAACAGAAGTAAGACCATGGGAGGAATCCGGTGCTTGTGCAGCACTTCTCCCTTCAGTTCGTATTCGAACTTAGTATGTTTCGAAAGTTGCAGCCGTTGCAGTTCCATATAGCTTTTGATAAACCGCAGCTCGTCTTCCAGCGGCACCAGTTTCTCATTGGTCTGATAAACCAGGTAGCGCAACAAACGGGACAGTTCGCCGATCAGGCCAGGTAAGTATTCCGATTTGCGGTGAGCCAGTACCTGCAGGTTGGCCAGCGTGTTGAAAAGGAAATGGGGGCGGATTTGCTTTTTGATGAAGTGCAGTTCCCGCTCCGCCTCCCGGCGGCGGCGGTAGGCTTCCAACCGGGCTTTGCGCTCCAATTCCCGGCCGCGCTCAATGGCCTGCTTGGTATAGGAAACCCCCGTTGTACACAGAATGAAAAAGAGGATCACGATCGTCAGCTCGTACCATTCCTGGTTGACTATGTCGAAGGCGGCGCGGATGAAGGGCGCATAGAGCAGCGAGAATACCAGGGCAGTAATAGAACTCAGGAAAAGAAAAAGGTAAAAAGACCAGTCCTTCAGGCGAGCCTTGGGAAACAAACTCCTGCCCAGTAATGTCTGTAGCCGCTCCTGGTAGACGAAAAAGAGATTGAAATATACCGGCAGGCCCAGCAGCAAGGTGTATCCCAAGGCTTCCCGGAATACCTTAAAGAAGGCTTCGCGTTTATAGCCAAAAGTCTCCAGCAGCTCTGCCTTGCCCTGATACCAGGCATGGATCGCGAGATAGCAAAACACGACAATCAGGACCGTGGCCCCGAACATCAGGTGCTGGATAATATCCTTGCGCAGAATCCGGTATAGCTTTGCCTGTGCTCTCGTCAGTGTCATGGTAAGCTATTCGTCATAATAAGGCTTCTTCGGATAAAGATTCGTTTTTTTATCAGGAATTTCAAAATAACCGCCTCCCGCATACTGAACTGATGCAAACTTTTTACCTGCCGGCGAATACAAAGCATTAGTTTTACTATCTATAACTGGACAAAACCATAAAGCATGAAACCTTTGTTCCGTACGCTGCTCCCCATTCTACCTGGCATATTGTACGTATACTCTCTTCCTGCCGGCGCACAGGGTTGTTACACGGACCCCATCTATGAAGTAAGGGTAGAAGAGGATGTCGAGTACGGCCTGGCCATCAACTATTGCGGATTTGAAGAACCGCTCCGGATGGACCTCTACCGGCCGGTTGGGGATGACAATGCTAAACGGCCGGCCATTGTACTGATCCACGGTGGCGCCTTCCTGAGTGGGGATAAGGGAAGTTATGACATGGTCGAGGCCGCCCGTGCCTTTGCTGCCCGGGGCTACCTGGCGGTAAGCATCAACTACCGGCTTGGTTTTCACAAATCGGTATACTATACTCCGGATGCTCAGGGCTGCGCCCTGATCGGAGGGCTGTCCGGCGCCCAGAATGCACAGTGCCTCTATGCTTCCCCCGGAGAGATCGGCCGGGCGCTCTACCGGTCCGTGCAGGACGCCCGGGGCGCCATCCGTTTTGTAAAAACCCGGCTTGACTCAGTTGATGCAAACAATGTATTCGTTGGTGGCGGCAGCGCGGGCGGTTTTACCGCTATGTCGGCCGCTTACATGGACGACGATGAATCTCCGGAGGTGGCCCTCGCCCAAAACCCGGTGTCCGCCATTCCACTAATCTACGGCGCTTGTCACCCAGCCGGTTGCCATACCGAACGCCCGGATTTGGGGCCGCCTCAAGGTAGCCTTCATACCGGACAGGCCGATGCTTCGGTAAAGGGAGTGCTGAATATTTTTGGCGCCTTATTCGCCCCTTCCTGGATCGACGCGGGCGAGCCACTGTTGTATTCCTACCATAAAGACAACGACCTGGTCGTTCCCTGCCAGAATGGCCAGCCCTTCCGCAGCCTGGTGAGCCGCTGTTTGAACAACGCCGCCTGCACCGCCATGCCCAATACCTGGCCGGAAGCCTTCGGCAGTTGCAGCCTGCAGGCATACCTGGATACGCTGGCCAATGCCCCGGCTCATGAATTCCAGATAGTAAACTGTACCCCTCCCAACTTTCCCTGCAGCTATTCCTGCCACGAGGTGACTGCCGAAGAGGTACAGCAAATCGTGCAAGGGGCAACGGAATTCTGGGGTTGCACCATCACCGGGCAGCAGCAACGTGAAAAGAGGTGGATACTCCACGCCTTCCCCAACCCCGCCCGGGAGGTGATTGAGCTCCGGGCGAAGCATTCGGGCCCGCCTCTGGAGGTAACGCTTTACAGCCTGGCCGGCCAGCCACTCCAGTGCCTGCGCATGCAGGAGGAACTAAACCTGGACGTGAGCGCCTTTCCTCCCGGCGCCTATATCCTCAGGGTAAATGACGGCATCAGGGTTGCTTTTCAAAAAATCGTCATTCAAAAATAAAATAGGATATGAAAACAGGCACAAGGCGCCAAACAGAGAGAGCAAGCGCATGGTAAACTGTTTTTAGTTAAAAATAATCCATAAAAATAGAAATCATGAAAAAACCCGCCGCTTGAATAACCTGAAAAGTATCCACAATACCAGGCCATGCGTCAATAATGCCATGAATAATTCCAAACCACCTGGCTCGCCCACCAGCACCTTAGCTACGAAATGCAGCGACCAGTACACCGGAACAAAGCCCAACGTATACTGTACCCAGGAGCCCATAAAAAAGCTGCAGGCCGGGAGGATGAGAATGAGGCTGAGGCCCTTGTATACAGCCAGTCCTTCTACTTTGTTGCTGGAAAAGGTGGCCAGAGCCAACGTGGTGATGGGCGCGGTGCTGGCGAAAAGGAGGGCCGCCGTGAACCGGGACGCCAGTCCTAAGCCTTCCAGCCCGGGGGTAGACAGCATGGCATACGCAAACAACACCGCCATGATGGTGCCGATACCCAGCCGATAAATCAGAAAAGTATTCACTCCGACCGGCATAGCCCGCAGAGCCGTAAGCACCTCTTCGTCCCGTTCATCGAGTAACATGGAGGCGAGTACAAAACCAATACTGGTGTCCACCTGCAACGTCATAAGCATCACGATCAGCGAATGGTAATCCGTCATTATCGGAAAGCGTTGCTCCAGCCAGGGCAACAGCAGTAAGGCCATGCTGAACTGTAGGCCCGGCGCCACAAACAGCATAAACCAGAGCATCTGCTCTCTGAGGATCATCCTGAGGTCCAGCCTGGCTAACCGCAATAATTTTTGCATGATGTCATTCTGATTTTATTCCATCAACCTGATCAACCATCAAAGCTATCTATCCCTTCATCCTGCCGAGAACTTTGACCGCGAGCCAAAAGGCCCCGGCGTTCCACACTACCAGATACAAAAGAGCATAGGCAATCTGCCACCCCTCTACCGGCAGAAAAGCAGCCTCCAGCAACAATAAGCCCGCCTGGGAAGGCAGGAGATACCACCACAGCGTATCGGTGATCTCAAAAAAATTGAGGAAAGGCAGAGCGGTAGGCACCAGTATGCCGGCAACTCTCAACAGATACTGGTTGAAATTTTTACAGGAACCAACTGCCGCCATACCCAGCAAAGTGAAAAGGGACGCAGTCAGACAAATACCTGCGAGAAAATAAACATACTGAAACCTCCATCCATAACCGATCAGCGCCATAGCCAGGCTGGAAAATATAGCCAAAAAGGTGAGGGTCAGGGTTTTGGAAAGCACGTACTGCCAATGTTGTAAAGGGGTTACCCACAAGGCCTCGAGTGTATTTTCACTGCGCTCGTAGAGGATCAGAGAGCCGACAAAAAGCATACCCAGTGCCGCCGGGTCATTGAAAATGAGAAAGATGAGTAATTTCTCCCGAAAGGGGTTTTCCGGCAGGTTGAGCAGGATCAGGATATAGATCAAGGTGACCAGTAGGGCGGCGTAAAGGATATTATAGCGAAATTGCCGGAGAAAATCCCATTGTATGGCGATAGCGATTTTTTGCATGATCAGGAGGTTAATGCAGGCTGGTTCCGGTTACCTTAATAAAAATATCATCGAGAGTGGCTTCTTCGGTATGAATCGTCTGAACGTCTTCTTCCTGAAGAATGCGCAGGAACCCTGCGTTATTCCCGATCCCGTCGAGTGGAAACTCCTCTTCGCGCACGGCGCCGTTGAGGTATTCTACCCTGACCTGTCGGCGTCCATGTTGCAGCTTCAGCATTTTGGGCGAATCGATTAAAGCTATTTTCCCATTTACGATAAAGGCAATCCGGTTGCAGAGCTCATCAGCGTCGTGCATCACATGAGTGGTCAGAAAAATCGTCTTGCCTGCAGTGCGCTGTTCGATGATCAGGTCTTTGATTCGCCGGGCATTGACCGGGTCCAGGCCGGAGGTAGGTTCATCGAAAAAGAGTAGTTCCGGGTTGTGCATGATGGCCCGGACGAAGTTGAGCCGCATCTTCATCCCCTTGGAAAATTCGCTGACCCGTTTGTGCGCATCTTGTTCCAGGCCCACCTGGCTCAGTAACTCCATCGGTTCGCGCAACGCACGGTCGTAGAAAGCGCCAAAAAACCGGAGGTTTTCCAGCGCAGTGAGCTTGCCGAAATGGTTGGGCAACTCAAAGCCTACGCCAATGTGGTTGTAGAAGGATTTATCCCATTCCTGCAGGAGTTTACCCATCAGCCGGATATCTCCCCGATAACCGCTCAGAAGCCGAATAAGTATCTTTTGGGTGGTACTCTTACCTGCCCCACTGGGGCCCAGAAATCCAAAAATCTCTCCCTGGGGGACCTCAAAACTGATATTATCAACCGCGGGCGCGGCGCTTTTTGGATAAGTGTAAACCAAATTGGATACGGATATCATTGGGTGGTAGCCTTTATTCCTTCAAAGGTAAGGGGAATTGGGATAAGATGCCGGAAATGTTGGTTTTGTCAGATTGCTGTAACGCCAGATGGTGGTTGGTTTCCTGGCTGTACGTGGGAACCCCCAACCCCATCGGGCGTAAGGTTGGACAGCCTCGTACATCGTACACGCCCAAGAGCTGCCATTGGCTCGTGCAACGTACATGCCTCCGTAGCTTTATGTCACTCGTGCGCCAGGCGATGATTGCCTAATCAAATCCGCCAACCGTTTTAAGGTTTTCTCCTCCACTACGTGTTTACCCTGAAAGGTATGCTCCAGAACCTGTAATCCATAACTTTGGATCAAGCTACGCTGTTGGGCAACTCTTTCAGAGGTTATAAAAGGGTCTTCCAACCCATAGACATAGTGAAGATCCTTACCTGAAAAATAATCGAGGCGGGGGCGGTAATCAAGGTCTTCCGGAATACTACCCGCCCAGAAAATGAGCTGGTGAAAGGCAGGGAAGGCACGCATGGCCCAGCGCATCTGAGTGGCGCAGCCCTGGGAAAAACCAAGTAGAATGATGCGCACATCGGCCGGCATGCGGGCTAGAAACGTATCGTAGAGAGTCGTCAGGTAGTTCGAGTAATCGGCTATCTCGTGGAGGCGGCCCGCACGGGTCATCCAGGAGGCCACCGGCTCCCCGGTAAAACCGCCCCAGTAGAAGCGTGACAGGCCCTCTGGCGCCAGGATGAAGGTGTCGGCGGCGGCAATCGAATGGAAGGGGCGGATGAAATTTTGAGCCAGCTGGCCGTATCCGTGACAGGCTATCCAGAAATACCGGGTGTGGGGGCCGGCTTCGCCTATGGTGCTGTAATGGGCCGTGCGGGGGACGGTGATGGTGTGGTTGGTGTGCATGGGTGCGTAACAATTGTTAATAGATTCCTCGTTCCTTCATTCCTTCATTCCTTCCTTAGTACGACTTTTGCACCGGCAGGAAATTTCATTTTCTGGGCCAGGCGCTCCAGGTTTCGGCACAAAATCAATCGCTGGGGCGCGTGGCCCCTCAAGTTCTTTGACAATTTAGGATAACCAAATCCGCTTTACTAGCGCTATTGCTGTGGGTAATCCCGCCAGACAAGGCGCGATCTGCCCATCTGTAAGGTTTGAGCTACGAACAACGCCAGCCTGCCTGCCCGTGGACAAAGGCAGGTAAGCCTCGCGCCTATATTCCCCATTTTATTAAGGGCTCAAGGGTTTGTTCAGGATGAAGCGGCACGACTTTGCATTTGCAAATCCTTGGTTCGGTTATCCAGAATGCCACTAATCCTTCGGCTTCATCAGCCTTCTGATCGAACACCTTATCGTGCCGTCCGTCTCCGTTTGGAGCCGATGTCGAATACTGGACAAAAGGGTAATCGTCGTAGCTTCCGTTGTGCCGTTCTGTTCTATAGGTTACGACAACAAAGGCTATATAGGATTGTAGTTCGTCAAAGTTTCGAACCTCATACTTGTCCGAAGCCCTCGGCTTTGCCCTCTTGATGATTGCCGTCTCGACGAAGACCTCTGGCGCCCCAAAAACCGGTTGTGCCATCCTGGATACCAATTCAAGCGATTGGTGATCACAAAATGCGCTTGCCGGAAGTTCCTTTTTGGGAAAAGCAATAACCAGCCTTTGTTTGTTTTCAAAATTTTGGATGCAGTGATTGGCAAAGTAGGCATAATAATGCTTCTTTTTCCGGATAAGGGTAGCGTTTTCTGCGTCCTCGATCTTAAATGAACGGCTTTGACAAGGGTTAAAATGCTCAACTTTGACTTGATCTGCGAACTGTCCCGACGACATAATTTGATTCCCGACGTATAGATGATGTTTTGATCGCTTCTCAAACTGCTGTCTTCTCGCTATTGAATCCTGGGCGATTGCCTTACGTTCAAAGTATGCGGAGTTCTCCACCTTTAATGCCTTGACCACCGGATAGTCCACAGGCGCCGAAGTAATGCTCCGGCAAAATTTCGTTGATCACTGCGTCGGCGATGTGGATTTTGGTTTTATAAATTTCTCAAAGGAATACCTGGCTTTCTTTTAGAGAATACAGCTGCGCTTCCTAGCGGATAGTTCCTAAAATAGACAAGGACAGAAAGAACAATCTTTTGTTCATTATTGTCCCATTTGTTTTATTGACGGTCTGATCCTTTTTCCATCAAGAAGATGCCACTGCTTAGTCTATCCGGAAGTTAAAAGTTGATAATAAACCGGATAATCCGTTTGCTCGTCATTGTAGTACCTTTGTACTATCATTAATTACTAAAAAATAACGGTAGAAAACACAAATTGTAAAAACTGGATTAAACACGCATTGCAGCACCTGTTCGATGAGGAAGTATACCTGACCGGGATCACCCGGCTCGGAGTAAGCTGGGAGCTTTACCACGCGTATGTTCGTTTTGCTGCAACATCGACAGGGCGCCGCTCATTGACATTGCTTTATATCAAACTTTTGCGGGTTGAAAAAACGGTTAAAGTAAAAGGCATCCGTGGCTTGGTGACGAACAAGCGGTTAATGGCTTCCAGGTTTTGTTTTACACTAACAATAAAACCGGCGACAAGGCTTTTTATCGTGCTCAAAAGAGGGGCTAAAACATGGCTCATAGAACGCTGCATACTTCTTAACGATACTGGGAAATCCTGTCAGTATTTTCATTGCTGCTCCGTTATTAGAGCAATTTATGAAATCTTAGCCAAAAAGGCTGCCTCGCATCTGCGCTTTCTCCCCCTTCAGGCAAGGCTATTACCATCTCAGGCTTGCAAATAGCAGTAGTAGTCCGGACACTTGCAATTCGGTGCTGAAAACAGGCTGATGCCAATAGCTAACGGGTATCAGCCCTGCGCTACGTCGGCGCCAGGAGCAGCCAGCTACGTGAATGATGAAATACGACGCCCGGCGAAAAAGAATCCGGGACAGGCTCTGAAGCTAATTACAGTTTAAATTAAATTTTGTCGTTATTCCGGCAGGGATTCGTGCGGCGATCATCTTGATCGCACGTTATCCGCTCATTGGGTTTTGCGCCTCTCCGGCGCGTTCGATCAAGATGATCGAACCACGAGCAAGGCCTTCGAAAAGGGTACAGAACTTAATTTACAGTGTATTAATGCCTGATGCTCTTTCAGCCTGCTCGCTATATGGGACTAAAGCCCGCCGGGGCCCAAAACGCCTTTGGTTATCCTAAGCTGTCAATGATACGGATAGCGCCGAAGAACTGCTGCCGGTTCTGGAGGGTCGTGCCATAGAGACGGGTAGCCAGTTAATCCTTTAGTTTTATGGTGTTTCGGTAGGGCGGCCGAGTGCCTCAGGCATTAAATAAGGGGAGAATAGCGCGAGGTTATTTTCCCGCCAGACAAGGCGCGAGGAAGAAACATAGCGGGGCTACGTGACTGAGGAGCAACAATATTGTCGCCACTTTTGACCAAACCTGGTACCGAGGCAGGTAAACCGGGGGATACCGCCGCCATGCCCCCGCTGATTTGAATCCGCGCGATTGATCAGGATGATCGCGGCACGACTACTGCTTCCCAAATATATCCTTGGTTCGGTTATCCAGAATGGGCGCGGGGCGCGGGGCTTCATCCGAAATCTGATCGAACACCTTATCTACATGCCACCAAAGGCCGCCTTGGAGCCGATAGGCTTCGTAACTGCCATCGGGGTAATTGACGGGGCCTTCTCCGTAGGTGCCGTTCTGTTCTATGAAGTGGTCAAAAATAATGAGGTCGAGTAGTTCGTCGTAGTTACAGCGGATGCTCACTTCCGCCGAATACTCCCGAACTACGCGGTGCTTTCGCTGATTGCCCTCCTCTACGAAGACGGGCGCCCCAAAAACTGGTTGTCCATCCTGAAAAGAAAGGACGTCGATCACCTTGCGCTTGCGGAAAAAACTGTACCCATCGAAGCCGAATAGCAGATAATACTTACTTTGGGGCCCCTGCACATCCAGCAGTTTATAGTATACGCTGCCGTACCATTCTTCCGGAGAGAGGGTTGCGTTTTCTGCGTCCTCGATCTTAAATGAACGGTCGACAAGGGGGATAAGCTTCAACTCCGGACTATTCATCTGTATGGCGCCGAAGTAACGGTAATCGTCCTTATCGACGTATAGTTGCCAGGAAAAGATCCGGAAACTGCTGTCTTGTGGATATTGAATGGAAACCGATTGCAGGCGTTCAAAGGGATATTGGAAGGAGTTCTCCACCTTTAATGCCTTGACCAGTTTGGGGATCATCTCCCGGCAGGCGCCGAAGCGGTGCTCCGGCAGCGAATCGTTGATCACTGCGTAGGACAGTAAGGCCAGGGTATCTTCCATTTCCTTAAGGAATACCTGGCTTTCTTCAGAGAATACAGCTGCGCCATCCTGGGCGGATAGCTGAGAGAAGCCTAAAATGGACAAGGACAGAAAGAACAATACTTTTTTCATTAAAGGACTGCGGTTTATAACGTGAGCGTCAGATCCTCTAGGAACGGGAAGAGGAAGGAGTATAGTCTATAAAGGGCGTTAAAATTTACCACCCTACTTCCGATGCCGTTTCCCTTTATTGTTCTTATAATCCATAAAGATGTATTCCCCCAGCCCTTGCAGGCTGCTGTAGAAAGCCTTACCGTTATTCGCTTTAGTGAACTGGTCTACGAATCGCATCAGGTAAGGGTCCCGGGCGATCATGAAGGTCGTGACAGGAATATCGAGCTTTCGGCAACGCTGAGCCAGGGTAAGGGTACGGGTGACAATCTTGCGGTCCAGCCCAAAGCTGTTTTTGTAGTAGCGCTTGCCTTTTTTCATGCAGGTAGGCTTGCCGTCCGTAATCATAAAGATTTGCTTGTTGGGATTGCGCCGGCGGCGCAGCAAGTCCATGGACAACTCCAGTCCGGCGATGGTGTTGGTGTGATAAGGGCCGACCTGTAGATAGGGCAGGTCTTTGATCTCGATCTGCCAGGCGTCATTGCCAAAAACGATGATATCGAGCGTATCTTTTGGATAACGGGTAGTGATCAACTCCGCCAGGGCCATGGCCACTTTTTTAGCCGGCGTGATGCGGTCTTCCCCGTACAGGATCATGGAGTGAGAAATATCGATCATCAGCACGGTGCTCATCTGGGCCTGGTAGAAAGTTTCCTGCACTTCCAGGTCTTCCTGTGTGAGCCGGAATTCATCGATGCCGTGGTTGATCTGAGCATTGCGCAGGGAATCGGAGATGGCGAGCTGGTCGAGGCGGTCCCCAAACTGGTAAGGCCTTTGGTCGGAAGTAGGTTCATCTCCTCCCCCACCGAAGCGGGTGTTGTGGTTGCCACGGCGGGATTTTTTCAATTGTCCGAAGACATCCTCCAGCGCTTTTTGCCGGATGGCGATCTCCATTTTGGAAGAAGGCACGAAGTTAGGGTTGTCCGAATCCTGCTGCTGAATATATCCCTTATCAATAAGATCCTGAATAAAATCAGCCATTCCATACTCCTCATTGGTCAGATTGTATTCTTTGTCCAACTCAGTAAGCCAGGAAAGCGCTTCGCCGACGTCACCAGAAGTATAAACGAGCAACTCCTGAAAAATCTTCAGCAGCTGGTCAAAAATGGACCCTTCACCTTTTCCGGGAACGAATTCTGAAAATTTCCAACCGATCATGCCTGTGCGCTCTGTTTTGATTTAGGAAAAACATTTTCCTTACTAAAAATAAGATCGCCCCGAGAAAAGTTCAGGGCGGCCCCATGAGTATGCCTATATAATTACCAGGAAATGACAAAAAGTTATTCTTCGATAGCGCAGCACTTCATCAGGTCGAAGTAATCCGGGCGGTCGGAGGCCAGCCGGTGGATGAAACTATTCTTTACTTCTCCGTCCTGTATAGCAAATACGCCGGGCATTTGAAAGCCATCTCCCAACTGAGGGCCGACGCCATGGCCGGCCACTACGCCGGCGGAGAAGCCGCGTATCCAGGAAGAGAGGCCAAAGAGCTGGGTGAAATTGCCCTTCACCAACCCGAAGGCGGCGTAGAATTTGCAGTCCGGGTCGCTGATGTGAATGGCGCCCTCCAAGCCATACCGGTTGAAATAGCGCTCCGCAATATCATCGGAGGTCATATGCACGAAGATGATCCTGGAACCTTGTTCTTCGATGCTGGCGCGTTGTTTGGCGATATCGGCCAGTGCTTCCCGGCAGAAGGTACATCCGAAGTGGCGCAAGAAGACCAAAAGTACCGGTTGCCGAAGGGAATAATCAAAAAGCGTTTCACCGGTATTCAATACCATTTGGTTCAACAACTCTTCATTCAGTTGTTTGGCTTCGACCATGTGGTTGCGAATTTTGGTTCTCTGACAATTGCTTCAACACAAACTGTCAAACAACGGTAAAGCAGGAAAGGTTGCATGGAAAATAGTTTCACCATCTGGTGAGGCTTGACAAGTTTCCAGTTAAGAAGTAAGCAGGAAAACTTGTCAAGCCTTCAACCGGCGGCCGGCGCCTTTACACGGCCATCTTGTCATACACTTCCATCACGGCCCGGACGTGTTGGGCGGAATCTTTCAGCAGGTTCATTTCGTCCTTGTTCAACTTCAGTTCCAGCATTTGCTCAATACCTTTGGATCCGAGTTTCACCGGTACGCCCAGGAATATATCCTTCATGCCGTACTCCCCATTTAGCCGCACGCAGCAGGGGAAAATGCGGTTTTCATCACGGACGATCGCCTCCACCATTTGAGCAGCGGCGGCGCCGGGAGCATACCAGGCCGAGGTGCCCATCAGCTTCACCAGTTCGCCCCCTCCCATTTTGGTGCGCTCTACAATAGCGTTGAGTGCAGCCTCTCCGATCATTTCAGTAACCGGAATACCGGCCACCGTCGTATAGCGGGGCAGGGGCACCATGGTGTCACCGTGTCCGCCCATCAGCACGGCCTGAATATCCTTGGGCGAAACGTGCAGGGCTTCGGCCAGAAAGGCCCGGTAGCGGGCCGTATCCAGAATGCCCGCCATGCCAAACACCCGCGAAGAATCCAGCCCGGAAGCCTTATAGGCGGCATAGGTCATCACATCCAGCGGGTTGGACACCACTATGATGATCGGGTTCTTGGAATGCTCCATGATGGATTTTGTCACCATATTGACGATTTTGGCGTTGGTGGAGATCAGGTCGTCGCGGCTCATCCCGGGCTTACGCGGCACGCCGGCAGTGATGACGACTATGTCGGAGCCGGCCGTTTTTTTGTAATCTTCAGTTCCCGTCAGGCGGGTACTATAATAATCGATGGGCGCTTGTTGCCAGCTATCCAACGCTTTTCCGCGAGCCAGGTCGCCCTGAATGTCCAGGAGTACAACTTCTTTAACCAGGTCTTTGTGTGCCAGGACATTGGCACAGGTGGCGCCTACATTACCAGCGCCAACAACAGTTACTTTACTCATGATATTTTCGTTTGATTTTATTTTTATGGTAATAATTCCCTTCTGCAGGGGAGCAAACAGAATTTTTCCGATATTTGCTCAACCTTATGAAGGCTTGTGCTGTCTATCCTTTGGAACACTCATTTTCATCTAACCTCTCTCCAAGACAAGCGCCCGGAAAACCGGCGTAAAGTTAGCTAAATTTAGGATTAATCTAAAATGATCAGAACACTCACCTGCCGGCATCCGGGAAAAAAACTATTGGTTTTAAACCTGGAAAAAGCCGTGGGCGGCTGTTCACCATAGCCTTAATAGCATGCTTTATCTCCCAGCTGACCAAATATCAGGAAAGATACCACCCGATCACCGGGTGCATTTTTGCTATTTTTGCGACGCTCCTGTGCCTTATAAAATATAACGATCAAAATTATTCAATAATGCTTAGATCTCTTTTGCTCACCCTTTTAGCCTTCATGGGCATACTTGCCGGGGCCTCGGCCCAGGCTCAGGGCTGGTGCGGCACCTCAGGAGAAGCGCTCAGCCTCATCACTGAGCGGCTGCTGGCCAACAAAGAAGCCTACCGGCAAAGCCCGGTTCAGTTTCGCAATACCGTCTACGTGCCGGTCACTTTCCATTTGGTGGGGCGTACCGATGGCTCCGGCGTGATCTCCAAGCGCCGGGTCATGGACCAGTTTTGTACCCTGAACGAAGACTTTGCAGAGGTAGGTATTCAGTTCTACATCAAGGATGAGCTGAATTATATTTTTAATACAGCCGTCTATTCCAATCACCAGAACACCCTCAATTCCATCATGGCATTGAACCGGGATAACGGTTCCGTCAACATCTTCATCCCGGAGAGCGCCAACCAGGGCAATGCCCCGGGGCCGTCAGTAGTGCTCGGCTATAATGACCCCACTCCCAGCCGGGACTGGCTGGTCATGTCCAAATCGGAGATCAGAAAAGGCGGTTCTACCTTATCCCACGAGATGGGGCACTGGTTTAGCCTGCTACACCCTTTCAACGGCTGGGATAGCGAGCCTTACGATGAGGCCGAACACGGCAATCCGGTGACGTTGACAACGGCGCCAAGCCCATCCCTGGCGCCTCCCAATAATTTCATCCCGGTGGAATTTGTCGACCGCACCAACTGCAATGTGTCCGGCGACTTCCTCTGTGATACTCCCCCGGATTACAACTTCGGGCTGGGCTGGCCCAACTGCAACTACAACGCCGGAACCATGGACCCCAACGGAGAAGTGATTGACGTGGCGGAAGGCCTATATATGGGTTACTTTCTGAATTGCGACCGGGACGAGTACTTCTTTTCCGAGGACCAGAAAGCCATGATGATCCAGGATTACAACAGCAGCAGCCGGGCCTATATCCGCAGCGGCCATATCCCCAACCTCACTGAATACAACGAAGCGCCGGCGCTGCTGGCGCCTGCGGATGATGAGCAGCTTGGCTTTTACAATGCTGTAAGCTTTGATTGGGAAGATACCCCCGGAGCTGACTTTTACCTGTTAGAGGTTGCGAGTGTTAACAGTTTCCAGGAACAGTTGGTGGTGTACGAAAATTTCATCTATGGCAGCAGTAAGGTGGTGGTAGGCCTGCAAGCCAACAAAACTTACTACTGGCGCGTCACCCCGATGTCCGCATACAGAACCTGCGCGCCCAGCTCTTCCGTATTCAAATTCCAAACCGGCCTGGCGGTCAACACCACGTCCAATGAGCTGGCCGAACAGTTTAATGTGATGCCCAACCCCCTCGGCAGCAACCAAACTTTAACGGTAAGGTTGAATGCCAATAGCCGGTTTACCGGCAGCCTGTCGGTTACCAACCTCATGGGGCAGCAATTACGGGCTTACGGACGCCGCGATTTCGCCATCGGTGAAACTACGATTGAATTGAGCCTCACCGGCCTCCAGGCCGGCCTTTACCTGGTCAATTTAGAGACTGAAAAGGGCAAGCTCGTACAGAAAGTTGTCGTAACAGAGTAAAACAAGCCTAAGATTGGGTTCAACATCGAAATTTGAACCTACTCTTATCGTATACAATGGAAGGATTAATTTATTTATTTACATTCATAAAATTTAACGCCTGATGCCCTGGCCTGATCAATTGATCGAGGCATTGGGCATTCGTCATTCAAACGAATCAAAATTAGTATGAAAAGAATTGTCAGTTTTTTTGCCTTTGCCCTTGTGATGGGCCTTGGCGCTCAGGCACAAGATGCCCAGTTGAGTTTTTGCGGCACCCCGGCCTACAAGTCAGAGTGGCTGGAGCGGTATCAGCAAAACCCACAGGTGATCAACCGTACGATGATGGATACGATCTACGTGCCGATGACCCTTCACGTAGTTTCACAGGATAACGGCTCGGGGGCGATGTCTATGAACCGCCTGATGGATGCCTTCTGCCAGCTCAATAGTGTTTTTGAACAGGCGGCCATACAGTTTTATATCAAAGACGATATTCGCTACATCTCCAATAGTAATTACTTCGACCACGATAACACCAGTGGCCGCCAAATGATGGAGACGTACAACGTACCCAACACCTTTAACTGTTACATCGTAGGCGACCCCAATGGCGCCTGCGGCTACTATCAACCCTCCAGAGACGCCGTCGCCCTGGGAAAAAGCTGCCTGGGGCCCAACGACTTTACCTGGGCGCATGAGGCGGGCCACTTCCTGTCCTTGCCCCATACTTTCTACGGTTGGGAAACTACCGACTACAATTATGACAGCCCCACGCCCAATACCGTGACCTGGTCTAATATTACCCGGGCGGTAGAACGGGTCAATGGCACCAACTGCAGCTACGCCGGGGACGGGTTCTGTGATACTTCGCCGGACTACCTCAACTTCCGCTGGAATTGCAATGGTGACAGCGAAAGCGGCCAGATTCAGAAAGATCCGAACGGTGTAGAATTCCGGTCGGACGGCACTTTAATCATGGCCTATAGTAATGACGGCTGCACGTCCATTTTCACCGATGGCCAGATCGGCGCGATGCGCGCCAACCTCGAACAGGAACGCCCCGGCCACATTGCCAATCAAACGCCTCCAACCCCGATAGCTTCCACCGAACTGACTCCGATCTTCCCGGAAGCAGGCGCAGGCGTACAAAATTACGAAGCTTTCGACCTCCAATGGGAAGCTATCCCCGGAGCCGAGATATACTTTGTCGATATTTCGCGCTTATCAACCTTTAGTTTCACGATTGCCAATTATGTAGTGACGACTAACTCGGTTTCGGTCGGCGCCGATGAACTGGCCGCCGACAAAACCTACTACTGGCGCATTCGCCCCTTCAACCGCTACGATGCCTGTACCGGCTATTCCGACGTGTTTTCCTTTGAACTGACCGACCTGGTGTCTTCCACTTCTGCCCGGGAAACCGTTGAGGGCCTGCGCATATACCCCAACCCGGCTCAGAAGAACCAGGAAGTGGTACTGGAATTTGCCTCCGAACAGGCCAGCACCGCTACCCTTAGCCTGCTTAGCCTTACCGGCCAGGCCCTGCGCAGCCAGCGTTCAGATATTACCATCGGCGCCAACCGCATGAGTATCAGCACCGCCGGTTTGCCCAAAGGGTTGTATCTGGTGCGTATCGACGCCAATGGCGGAGCGAATTACCGGAAGTTGGTGGTGCAATAAGGTGGGATTGTGTAAGTGTGTGAATGGGTAAAGGAGCGCCTCTTCCGTGAGTTGGCAATCATTGCCCCTCCCCTTTTACACATTTACACCCAAACACATCCGCCCCCTCCTGCGCTCCCACGCTATTTTCTCTCATCAGAAATTAAAATAAACGCCCAATTGCTTTATCTTTATTGGGCGTTTATTTTCGAAGCAATATCCTTATGAAAAAACTGCTACTTTTCTCGTTTGTAAGTTCTTTTTTTCTCTTCACGGCGCAGGCTCAGGAAGTTGAGCAATACTGTGGTACGCCCCCCGGTATTGTCGATTGGCTGAAAGACTTTCAGGAAAACCCGACGGCATTCCTGCGCTCCCAGGAATTACTGTACGTGCCCCTCACGATTCATATTGTAGGCAATGACGACGGCAACGGTTACTTTCCGGTACAACGGGTTTTGGATGCCTTTTGCACCTTGAATAAAGATTTTGAAGCTTCCAACATACAATTCTTCATTGAAGGCAGCCTCAACTACATCGACAATTCGGACTATTTCGAACATGACTATGGCCAGGGGATCGAGATGATGGAACAGTATAATGTTCCCAATACCATCAACTGCTACATTGTTGCCAGCCCGGCGGGCAATTGTGGTTATGCTTTCTATTCTCTGGGGATCGCTCTGAATAAAGGGTGCACCTCCGCAGACGACCATACCTGGGCGCACGAGATCGGCCACTATCTCTCTCTGCCCCACACCTTTTCCGGTTGGGAAGGCACCAACCATCAGGATTTCAATCCAACACCTGCTTTTATCAATGGCCGCCCGGTGGAACGGGTGGATGGTGCGAATTGCCAGAATGCCGGCGACGGATTCTGTGACACACCGGCGGATTATATCAGCAACCGCTGGCCTTGCCGGGAAGACAAATTGAGCAACTCGGAGCAAACCGACCCTGCCGGCGTCACCTTCCGGTCGGATGGCACCCTCATTATGAGTTACTCCAATGACGAATGCGCCAGCCGTTTTTCCGAAGGCCAATCCGACGCAATGCGGGCCAATCTGCTCAACCAACGCGCCAACCTATTGTACGACCAATCACCGGCTGTTTACCTGGAAAATATCACCCCGGTACCAACAACCCCGATGGAAGGGGCGATGATCACTGATGTCAGCGCTATAACCCTGGAATGGGAACCGGTGGACAATGCGGAAGGATATTTCGTTCAGCTTAGCCTGCTTTCCAACCTGGGTATAGAAATTGTCTACCGCACTTTCCAGTCCACTGACAACCAGGTGGAAGTAACCAACCTGATCTCAGACCGGGACTGGCTGTGGCGCGTACGGCCCTACAACCGCTATGACGGCTGCGTCGAATACTCGAATGCTTTCTCTTTTGAAACCGGCAATTTCATCAACTCCACCCGGGAGGAGGTTTCCCCCACGGATTTTCACATACGGCCCAACCCTCAGGACGCCGGAGCCCCCCTGTCCGTAGAATTTGACCTGCCGGTGGCGCTGGATCTTCAGCTCAGCCTCTATTCCATGGCCGGGCAACGCATCCACGGAGTTCAACTCAATGCCCACTATGGGCTGAATAAGCTGGTGGTACCCACCGACAACCTCGAACCCGGCCTGTATATCATCGGTTTGGAACATGCCCAGGGCAGACAGTTTCAGAAGATCGTTATCCAATAGAAACCTTTGAGATTTTGAAAACACCTCAAAGATTTAGAAAAGGTAAAGGGGTAAGGTGAAAAAAACCATTCATCTTACCCTTTTTGTCATTATAATCGACATTATGAGAAGAGTTGTACTGTTTATCGCTGTAATACTGGGATTCACTCCACTACTCATGGCTCAGCCGGCAAAATCGGATCTTCACCCCTGTGGTGCGCCTCCCGGCAAGTCGGCGTGGCTAATGCAATACCAGCAAAATCCACAGGTACACTTTCGGGGTATAGACACCATTCTGTATGTGCCCCTAACCATTCATTTGGTGGGGCAGGACAACGGAAGTGGGTATTTCAGCCAAAATCAACTGCTCGATGCTTTATGCAGGCTGAATTCCGATTATGAAGAAGCCAACATTCAGTTCTTCATAGAAGGCGATATCCATTACCTGCCCAACAGCGCATGGAATAACCACGCTGACGTTCTGGAAGGCGCGGAAATGATGTTCCTCAACAACGTGGAACATACCATCAACACGTATTTTGTCTCCGACCCCGCCGGCAACTGTGGCTACAACCTACCCTATGCCGGCATTGCCATAGCCAAGGGCTGCGGAGGCCCTTCCGACCATACCTGGGCTCACGAAGTGGGCCACAATCTTTCGGTTCAACACCCTTTCCTGGGTTGGGAAGGCGGCGTCAGCTACGATGGCAGCATCGCCCATGATTTCAGCGACCCCGCTCCCCTTACCGTAACGTATGATTATACCTATTTCAAAGATACCCTCATCGTCGATACCCTCATCATCGACACCGCACTGGTGGAACTGGTGGATGGCAGCAACTGTACCCTTGCCGCCGATGGCTTTTGCGACACCAGCCCCGATTATATTGCCGGCCGCTGGAACTGCAATAGCAACGGCCAAAGCCCTCAGGAACAGACCGACCCCACCGGCGCCAAATTCCGCTCCGACGGCAGCCTGATCATGGGCTATTCCAATGACGCCTGCCAGGCCCGCTTCACCCCCGAACAGATTGCCGCCATGCGCGCCAACCTGTACGAGGAAAAAGCGGATTATCTGTACAATCAAACGCCGCTGCCTTCGGTCAGTACAACTCCCATTGCCATTTCAACTCCCCTTCAAGACGAACTCGTTCAGTATGACGCCGCCTACCTGGAATGGGAGCCGCTGGAGAACGCCACCCTTTATCTGGTTCAGGTCAGCCCGGTGCCCAGCTTTACCGGCGCGCTGGCCAGCAATTACATCATTTCCACCCACTCCATCACCCTGCCGGAAGCGCTCACGCTCGACCGCAACTACTACTGGCGGGTAAGGGGGTACAACAGCCATTCGTTCTGCAATCCGGCAACGGGAACCTCGCGGTTTCGCACGGCTGAAATTACAGCGGTTAACAGCATAGCTGCTGCAACCAACCTACGGGTGAGTCCTAATCCGACAACCGTGGGGCAATCTTTTGTATTGGAATTCGAAGCGGCCCGGCCCTTCTCCGCCACTTTAAGGCTGGTGGCAGCCACCGGGCAGTTGCTGCAGGCCCAAACGCTTGCCGTACAAGCCGGAAACAACCGTTTTCCCATTGCCCATTATGAACTAACCCCGGGCTTGTACTTTGTGTGGATAGAAAGCGAGGAAGGGCGTGCGGTGGAACGGGTGGTGGTTCGCTGACCCGTCACCGGGCCCCCAGCTCCACCACCTGCAAGTCCTTAATATTTCCCTCTTCCAGGGTAAAGCGCACGATGGTCTTCACCTGGTGAAAGCCCTGTTGGCCCGCTGCGCCGGGATTGATATGCAGCAGTCCGTATTTTTTATCGGGCATCACTTTAAGGATATGGGAGTGGCCACAGATGAACAGCCTGGGGGGATTTTGTTGGATGATCGCCCTAACGCGTTGGTTGTAACGACCGGGATACCCGCCAATGTGCGTCATAAACACATCAACGCCTTCACAGTCGAATCGCAGGTCCTCCGGAAATTGCTGCCGCATAGGCTGATCGTCGATGTTGCCATAGACGGCGCGCAGCGGGCGGAAGGCCTGCAGCTTATCCACCACTTCCTGGCTGCCGATATCGCCGGCGTGCCAAATCTCGTCGCATTCTTCAAAGTACTGAAAAATGCTTTCGTCCAGATGAGAGTGGGTGTCGGAGAGGAGGCCGATTCGTTTCATAAGTGGTTCGGGATTCGGGATTTCGGGGGTCTGCACCAGGGTCGAATACCGAACTGCGAACCACCGAATTTGCACTAATACACCGCCTGAGGCACCATCACATAGCCATTCGGCACATACGCCTCAAAATCGTCGTAGCGAATCCAGAGGTAGCCGCTGTTGCCCCAGGCGCTGCCCCAGCAGCCCATCACTTCGAAAGCTTCGCGGGTTTCGTCGTAGCCAACGACGATGAGGGGAAATAGTTCTGTAGGTTTGCTGGGCGGCTCCCAGGTGTCCTGCCGGATGAGGCCCCGTATGCCGGCGTCGGCCTGCAGCTCAATAATGACGGGGTTGCCGCGCATCAGGGCTTTGCGCACTTCATAGACCTTCTGGCGGCCCTTCATCACATCCCGGACGATGTGCAAATAATTGTTGATCTGATATTTGGCGGTGGCGTAAACGGCGTTGGGAATGACGGCCGAACCAAAAGGCATGATGGAAGCGCTGACGGTTCCTTTCTCCGCCAGAAACTGAAAGGCCTCCTGAGGCGTGGCCCGCTTGCCCATACCCTCCAGGTTGAGGGAGAGGTAATCCGGGCTGAGGTTATCCTTGTAATTTTGGTTCAGGTTGACATAATACTCCAGGCTGCTGGCCAGTATATAACTCAGTTCCGAGCCCCGGGGGCCGATTTTCCGGACGGGCATCATGTAGGGTTTGATGCTCTGCCTTTCCAGAATGTCCCGGGGGTCGTGGCCAATGCCGGGCACCGTATACATCAGGCGGTCGATCAATGCCAGGTCAGAAGTGCCGAAGGAGGACTCCTGGGCTTTGAGTTGCATTTTGTCATCCTGGGCAGAAGCCATAAACGGGATCGCAAAAAAAAGCGCGAAAAAAAACAAGCAAAGTGGTTTCATGTAGACGGTAGTTTTTTGAGTTTTGGGGCCGTATTCCTAACCCTCCTGCAAACAACGAAGCGATACCCGCTTTTCTTATCATGTTTTTGAGAATCTTTTTTAGAGCTTGTTGGGGAATTATTAATTGGACTGCAAACGCCACTTTTTCGTTTATACTTCGGCTATTTTTCGGCACGTACCTTCCAGGCCTCTGCCTGCCATAGCTGGCCGGCTACGGCCTGCGGAGGCAGGTATGCACCTCAAAATGAGCCTCGCCTAAACAAAAAATTGACTGTTTTCGCCTCAAAGAACAAATCCCCAACAAGCTCTTAAAGGGCGAGATGGGCCGTGTCGGTACGACAAGCGTCCGGCTATCCTTTTCCCGCGCTAGTGCGCCGGGAACGAAATTATCGACCCATTATGCGGCCTCTTTTGGCGCTATACGTCGTTGCCCATTCCTCACGTAGCTCCGGCTATGCTCGTCATGGGCGCCTCGTCTAGCACCAAAATAGCCTCCCATTATTGGCCGATTACTTCATGCCCGGCGCACTAGTGCGAAAGCCCAACCAATAAAAAAGTCTTTCTTCAGGCAGTAGGTGAAGAAAGACCGGGAAAAGAATGTCGAAATCGTTGCAATTGGAACGATATAAGCATCTAAAATAAAAAAAAATCCTAATTTTTTGAAGCGACAGGACTAAGTATAGAGCAGTTTACCCAAAAAAATTGTTAAATAATAGGATGTGTTCAACTACTAAGGGCGTTCTATTCGTCTTAAGAGGTGAATAAACGCTAAGAGCATGTTAGGAGGCTACTCTTTTCGCTTTCAAACCCGGCCTCTAAACATGCTCTAAAGGAAGGATATATTATTATTTTTTAATCCCCGTTGTTTGGCAAGCGGCGTTGTAGTAATTTTCCTCCTTCAAAAAACAGATCATTCTGGTATCCGGAAACCGAAATAAATATGAAAATTGTAAAAAGGCTTTTTCTCGCATTGTTCATTCTGATTATCCTGTTGGTAGGTAGCGCTATTGCCCTTCCCTTCCTCTTCAAAGACAAACTGACGGCACTGGCCAAAGAGGAAGCCAACCGAAATGTACAGGCAACGATTGATTTTCAGGGAGTGGACCTGTCCCTGCTGCGCAGCTTTCCCAACTTCACCCTGGAACTGCAGGATTACTCCGTGGCCGGCATCAACGAATTTGAAGGCATCCAACTGGCGGCTGGCAAGAGCCTGACGTTTACCCTCGACCTGATGTCGGTGATCAGTTCGACCCGCCCGGTAGAAATATTATCGGTCCGCCTGGAAGAACCCGTTTTTCACATTCTGGTCCTCCCGGACGGCCGCGCCAATTATGACATAACATTGCCCGCTGATGCCGCGGCCGATACAACGGCCACTGAAGCAGACTACAGCAACGTACTGATCCAGTTGCAGGAGTATAGCATCAACAACGGGCGGCTGATCTACGACGACCGCAGCCTTGATGTGTACGTAGACGCACAAAACATCAACCATCAGGGCGCCGGCGACTTTACCATCGATGTGTACGACCTGGATACCCACACCGAGGTGGGCGCCCTGACCGTACAGCAAACCGGTATTACTTACCTCAAAAATGCACAAGCCACCCTGGATGCCATCTTCAATATCGAACAGGCGGTCAGCAAGTACAACCTCAAGGACAACCAGCTAAAGATCAATGAGCTGCAATTGACCGCCGATGGTTTCGTGCAACTGGTGGAAGACGATATCAACATGGAGCTGGCCTTCAGCAGCCCGCAGAATGACTTCAAGAGCTTTCTCTCTATGATCCCCAACGCTTATATTGAAGGATACGAAGATGTGAAAGCCGACGGAAAATTCACCCTGTCCGGCGTAGTGAAGGGAACCTATAACGGCGGCCGGGAAGAATACCCCGGCTTCCGGATCGAGAGTGCCATATCGGACGGCAACGTTCAATATCCGGGGCTGCCCATGAGCATCCGCAACATCAATACCCAGGTGAAGGTCAACAGCCCCAGCAGCAATTTCGACGACCTCACGGTGGATGTCCCCCGTTTTGCCTTCACAGTCGGCCAGAATGCCTTCCAGGGCGCCTTTGCCTTACGTACGCCTATTTCCGACCCGGACGTAAAAACCACCGCCGACGGCATCATCAACCTCGCGGAGTTGGCCCAGGCGTTTCCTATGGAAGGGTTAAAGGAACTCAGCGGCATCATTAAGGCGGACCTGAAGGTCGATACCCGCCTGTCCTACATCGAACAAGAGCAATACGAGCGCGTAAACATGGACGGCCGCCTGCAGGTCAACCAGATCAACTACCAAAGCGAGGGATTGCCCCCGGTTCAGATCAAGGATATGCAAATGGCCTTCACCCCGCAGCATGTAGCCCTGAACAACTTCCAGGCTCAGCTCGGCAAGAGCGATATCACCGCCCAGGGTACGATCGACAATATCCTGGCCTACTTCTCACCGGAAAAGACGATGAAGGGCAACCTCAGGGTGACGTCCAATTACTTCCTCGCCGACGAATGGCTGCCGGAGGAAGAAACGACGAGCAGCACGGCGCCCGCCCCTGCCGCTACACCAGAAGAAACGGAAATATTCGACCGCTTCGACTTCACCATGGACGCTTCGATTCAGGAACTGGTGTACGACGTTTACACCATACGCAACGGCGTTGCCCGCGGCAATATGACTCCCAACCGGCTCACGGTCACCCAACTGTCAGGCCAGATCGGCGACAGCGACTTCAACGCTTCCGGCCTCATCCTGAACGCTTTCGATTACCTCTTTAAAGATGGCGTACTGGGCGGCAACATCAAAATGAACAGCCGCCTGATGAACCTCAACCAGTTTATGGAGGATTCGGGCGCAGCCGGCACTTCGCCAGGCGGAACGGAAACCGAAGCCTATTCCGTGATCCCCGTTCCCCCCAATATCGATATGACGATCGACGCCAATATCGGCAAGGTGGTGTACACCAATATGGAACTGGAAAATATCAGTGGCCAACTCGTAGTGGCAGAACAGGCTATCTTGCTCGACAATGTCACCGCCAAGGGGCTGGGCGGCGCCATGGCGATGAGTGGCAGTTACGACACCAAAGATGTTGAAAACCCCAACTTCCGCTTCAAGTACGACCTGAAGCAGCTCGACTTCCGGCAGGCTTTCAATACGTTGAATACCTTTCAACAACTGGCCCCGATCGGCAAGTACATTACCGGCAGCTTTTCCAGCACCATGATCATGGACGGCAAACTAGGCAACGACCTGATGCCCAAACTGGAGAGCATCAATGCCCAGGGCTTCCTGGAAACAATCAACGGGCTGATCGTCGGCTTTGCACCGGCTCAGGCCATCGGTGAGAAACTGAACATCGACTACCTGAAAAACAACATCAATATTGCCAACTCCCGCAATTGGTTCACCATTGAAAACGGCACACTGTCACTTCAGGAATACGACGCCAAGGTGAAAGATATCGCCATGAAGATCGGCGGCACCTACAACATCACCAATAAAATGAACCTCAATATTAAGGCCAATATCCCCCGAAAACTGCTGGAACAAAACGCCATCGGCGCCGCCGCCAGCAGTGGATTCAACCTCCTGCAGAAAGAAGCCTCCAAACTGGGCCTCAACATCCAGCAGGGCGAATTTGTCAATGTACTTATCAACCTGACCGGCGACATTCAAAAACCACAGGTGGGCCTCAAACTGCTGGGCACGGATGGGAAGAGCAGCGCCACCGATGCTGCCAAAGACCAGGTGAAAGCGGAGGCTCAAAAAGCCATAGACGAAGGCAAGCAGGTGGTGAAGGAAACGGCGGGCAAGGCGGTCGACTCGCTCAAAACCGTCGCCGCCCAAAAGGCGGAAGAAGCTAAAAAACGGCTGGAGGAGCAGGCCAAAAAAGAAGCGGAAAAAGCACTGGGCACAGTAGTGGACTCCACCGCGCAAAAGAAGGCGGAAGACCTGCTCAAAGACGCCACCAAGGGAGAGGCAGACAAGATCAAAGACAATCTGGATAAGTGGAACCCGTTTGGGAAGAAGAAGAAGGATGGGGGAAATTGATCAATTCCCCACTACCTCAAAACTGGTAGTATGCTCAAAATCCCTGAAATCCACCGGGCTGACGCCGGAGACGCCCTGCTCGGCCATATACACACCATAGATGGTATCCACAGCGGCCATGGTGAGTTTGTTGTGAGTCACGATAATGAACTGGGAGTCCTTCGAGAATTTCTTGATGATCTTATTGAACTTCTCGATGTTGGCGTCGTCGAGCGGGGCATCCACCTCGTCGAAGATACAAAAGGGCGCCGGTTTAAGCAGGTAGAGGGCGAACAGCAACGCCGTTGCCGTCAAGGTCTTTTCTCCTCCCGATAGCTGATTGATGGTCTGTGGGCGTTTGCCTTTGGGCTTGGCAACGATTTCGATCTTGGACTCCAGCGGGTCGCTGGGGTCCACCAGGATGAGGTCGCAGTTGTCGTCCTCGGTAAAAAGGCTGCGGAAAACGTCGATGAAGAACAGGCGCGCCTTTTCGAAGGCTTCCAGGAACTGGGCGGTGGCCGTCTCTTCGATCTCTTTGATGGTGTCTTCCAGGCTTTGCTTGGCTTTCAGGATATCATCGCGCTGAAGGGTAATGCTTTCGTAGCGCTCCTTCATTTCATCGTACGCCTCAACTGCCATCGGATTGATCTCTCCGTAATTTTCCAGGCGCCCGCGCAGGCGCTCTACCTTCATTTCCAGCTCTTCCTGCGGAATCTCCACCGAAGCTTCTTCGTTGATGATTGTATTGATATCGATGTTAAATTCTATGCGCAGCCGCTGGGCCACGGAACTGATCTCAAATTTGAGGTCGTTGGTTTTGTCTTTGAGGTTATTGACCAGCACCTGGGCGTCCTGCCGCTGCTTATTCAACTTGCGTAGCTTGTCTTCCTGTTCATTGATGCCCCCCCGGGCCTGGAAGTAGTTTTGTTCGGCCTCGGTCAGCAGGGATTCCTTCTCTTTTCGCTGGGCGTAGGCTTCCTGCAGTTGTTTTTCCAGGGTATCGGTTGAATCCTGGATGGCCTTGACCTCCTCGGCGGAGCGTTCCAGGTTCGTTTGGTTGGACGCCACGGTACTTCTGGCCTCTTCCAGCTGTTTCTCCCGAAAACTCAGTTCCCGCTGGAAAGAAGACACTTTGTTCTGTTGCCGTACGAACTCGATGTTCTTATTATTGAATACGGAAGAAGCCTCGCTCATCTCTTCTGCCACCTGACGGAAGTTGACATCCGTATTGGCAATTTGATCTTTGACGGCGGCGACTTCTTTGTTCTTCTCCTTCAGGGCTGCTTCGATACCCAAATTGGACTCTTCCAATTTTTGGACCGCCCGTTCAATGGCTGCTCGTTTATCATCCGCCTCCCTGATGAAAGACTCGAAATTTTCCAGGCGGCTACCCAGGGCTGCCTTTTCCTGCATCAGCCGGTTGAGCACCGCTTGTTCCTGTTGAATCTGAGAAGGAGTTCGCTGAGCTTTGAGCCCTTCGATCTTAGATTTCAGGCTGTAAAACTCGGTCGACAGCCGGTTTTCTTCCCGCTCCAGTTTTTTGATCGCCGAATCCAGCACCTCCAGGTTTTTCTTCCGCCCGATTTTCTTGCCTTCGAACAGGCCGATCGAACCACCGGATACGCTATAGCGGCGCTGGATGTAGCGGCCACTTTGAGAAAGCAGGACAAAATCGCCTTCCGGCAGCTGATGCTGGATTTCCTCTTTCACCGTCAACAACACCTTTTCGAGCAGGTAACTGCACAGGTTGCGGTAGGCGGGGTCCGTCTCCACCAGGTCGATGGCTCGGGTGGTATCCGGCAGCAGGGCCATAGGCGCTACATAGTCATGGAAAGCATCGAGCAGGAAAAAGTTGGCTTTTCCCTTTTGTGTCTTACTCAGCAACTGAATCGCCCGGTAGGCGGCTTCCATATTGGGAACGACGTAGTAGTTGAGGTAAGGTTCCAAATAGTTTTCGATGGCCACCCGGTATTCTTCCTTCACATAGATCAGGTCGGACAGCAGGGGCGTATCCTTATCCCATTCCGAAGATTTGGTGGTGCTCAGGAAGCGGATGGACTCCGGGAAACCTTCCAGGTTTTCCACCATGCTCTTAGTCAGCTTATACTCATTGCGCTTGGCATCCATTTCCCGGTTGACCCGGGTCATTTTTTTGGTCAGTTCTTCCAACTCCGCTTCGGCTTGCTGCAGGCGCTCCTGCCGTTCCTCCTCGGCGCGCGCCAGATTAGCCAGCGCTTCTGACTTCTGGCGCTCCTCAGCTTCCAGGACATTCATCTTTTCACGCAGCCCGCCGACTTCTTTGCTCCGCTGCTCAATTTCCTGCGTATATCGTTCCAGGTTGTTTTGGTTGCTCTCCGCCTGATTGGTATTGATGGCCTTTTGTTTTTCCAGCTCAAAAGCCTGCCGCTCCAGGGCTTGTTGCCGGGCTACCACTTCATCCAGCCCTTCTTTCAGCGCGCCGTGGCTTTTGCGGATGGCAGCCAGCTTCTCTTCCGCGGCAGTCAGCCCTTCTTCCAGCGTCGTTTCCAGCCGCTTCTCCTGGTTGAGCTCCGAGCGGTAGTATTCAATATCCTGCTCCAGTTGCTGAATCCTGGCCTTGGTATTGCGAATGTCTTCTGTAAGCTTAGACTGGTTCTCTTCCAGGAACTGCTGCTTCTGCTGATACATCCGTTTGTCGTTCTCCATACCGCGGATGTTGCCCACCAGGTTATTGAGTTCCCGTTGCCGGTCGGAGAGGGCTTTCTCTTTATCCAGGTTGTCCTTGCGCTCCCGCTCCAGGGCCGATTCCAGCTTGCTGATCTCCACCTCGTACTGCCGGTAGTGGCCCTCTTCCGTTTCCAGTTTTTTGCGCAGCTCGTTCTGGCGCTCTTTCAGGCTGGAAATTTTCAGAATGGCCAGGTTGGTGCTGTAGTCCTTGTACTTCGCCTTCAGCTCGAAGTAACGCTGAGTGCGCTTCGCCTGCTTTTCCAGCGATTTGAGGTTGTTGTTGATCTCGAAGAGCAGATCTTCGACCCGTTCCAGGTCATCGGAAGTATTTTTGAGTTTATTGAGGGTTTCCCGCTTGCGCACTTTGTACTTGGAAACGCCGGCAGCTTGTTCGAACATGCGGCGCCGGGAATTGTCCTTATCGGAAAGGATATCGTCGACCATGCCCAGGGCGATGATGGCGTACGAATTGGAGCCGATGCCGGTATCCAGGAAAAGAGAAGTAATGTCTTTGAGGCGGCAGGGAACGCCATTGAGGCGGTATTCGCTCTCCCCGCTGCGATAGAGCATGCGGGTGATCGCCACTGTATTGTATTCGGTAGGCAGCAGGTTTTTGGTGTTCTCAAAAGTGAGGCAGACCTGCGCTACCCCACCGGCCTTGCGGCGCTTGGTGCCGTTGAAAATGACACTGGACATCTGGTCCAGGCGCAGCTCCCGGCTCTTTTGTTCGCCCAGCACCCAACGGATGGCGTCGACGATATTGGACTTGCCGGAGCCGTTCGGCCCTACGATGCCTATGACGTCTTCGTTGAAGTTGATCACCGTCTCGTTGGCGAAACTTTTAAACCCCTTTATTTCCAGCTGCTTCAATCTCATAGCCTGCAAAAATAGGAATTTTAAAGCAGCGCGGGCCGGCCGGATCGGCATTTTTATCCAAAAAAAAACCGGCCACAACGGGCCGGTTTCCAAAAGAGCTTTGAGAGGCTATCTACATACCAAAAATGAGGATATCCTTTGATACCCCCGAAAATCTTTCATAGGATTATAATTGCATTCGTGGGATTACATCGCTGTTAGTAGTAAGTCGTTTTTCCGCCCTCTTCTTCAAGAGGAACCCGCCAACTGTCGTTCTTCATCGTTGACAATACAAATGTCTACATTAATCGGAGGCTAATGAAGTACAATTCGGCAGATTACTGTGTCTTAAACCACATCAATGATTTTATAAAAATCTAATAACCAAACACCTACCACCTCTTTTCAATCTAAAAGTGTAAAAAACCTGTTTCAAAAAAAAATCCTGGTTATAATGAATGGTGCAGATGTCCTAAGGGCCCGGCGAAGAATAACTTCCCCATTTGATGCCGATCCCTGCCTGCCTTGCGGCGGCAGGTTGTCCAGCGACAAAATCTCTGGCCTGAAACGGGGAACTTATTTTTCTCCGGCCCCTAAACGCTGTCAGCTGACAACTTTCTGTTGTCAGCTGACTTCCTACCGCAAGGTTTCCGGGAGAAGCTACGCCATCGGTTTGAACCAATAGGCCTTACTCCAGCAAAAACGCCCGCGCATCGGCCGCGGTTTGCCCCGGTATCTCTTCCATCGGCACATGCCCGGCATGTTCGTAGGTAATCAGGCGGGCATTGGGCAGTACCTCCTCAAAACGGTAGGCATCCGCCAGGGGAATCCAACCATCGTGAACGCCCCATTGGATGAGTACAGGGATATTTAACTGTTCCAGGCGCCGGGGCTCGGCCTCCTGAGGCTGGGCGATCCGGTCGATATAGGCCTGCCGGTTGCCAGGCCGGAGGAACAGCTCGAAGTAGCGATCCACGAGTTCGTCCGTGACCTTACTGTCGTCATAGTACACTTCCCGCAGGGTTTTCCTGAACATCGGCCTGGGAGTCACCCGCTTCATAACATCCTTCACTATCGGTGTTCGGGCCAGGCGAAGGGAGAAGGGAAGCGGTTGTTGCCTCGGCCATCCCGCCGAGCAGATCAGAATGAGCTTGCGGGCCTCGTCCGGATGAGCCAGGGCGTACTCCCAGGCGATAAAGCCGCCCAGAGAGTTGCCGGCGAGGTAAAACGTGTCCAGCCCAATCGTTTCCACGAATTCGTGGAGGAAAGATACATAGGCTTGAATGGAATAGTCTCGTTGGGGGTGCGGCCCGGTAAGGCCGAAAGCGGGCAGGTCCAGGCTGACGGCCTCAAAGCTATCTTTCAGCTCAGTGGCCCAACCCTCCCAGGTATGTAATGAGGAACCCGTGCCGTGAATCAGTAATAAGGGGACTCCGGCGCCGCTCTTTCGGTAGTGCACGTTCATGCCCTGCACTTCCACAAAGTGGGAATCAGGATAGGTATACCGAGCTTTCAGCTCTTGCAGTGGAAGGCCGGAATGGTAGTGAAAAAACACCAGCGCAAGAAGCGATGCCCCCGCCAGCATGAGTGTGATAGGCAAGATTTTTTTCATCATTACTGATTCGTGGAATTTTGTGTCTTTGTGCTTTCGTGGCATTCTAAAGCGGGAATTGCCGGATTGAAGGCAGAAGAGCGTCTTTTCCGAATTCCGATCCCGGCCTCCTTCGTCGGTGCGGGACTTCCTACGGCCGCTTCCCACTTCAGCTTTCCGAATCCCCCCCTTCCGCTTTCCGGCTTCCGAATTCCCACTTCCCTTTCACTCCCCAGTATCAATCCTCCGCGCCCGCCGGTTCTTGTGTTTCTGATCCGAGCGTTCCAGGTATTCCTCGTACAAAGCTTGCTGTTCTGTTGCCGGCATCGGGTTTTCATCTTCGTACATGCCGGCATGCTGGCGTTGGCGGAGCGCTTCGTAGAGGGTTACAGCGCAGGCTACCGAAATATTGAGGCTTTTGGCCATACCCATCTGCGGGATGATGAAGTTGCCTTCGGCGTAGGCCAGGGCTGCTTCGGAAACCCCGTCGCGTTCATTGCCAAACAAGAGGGCGGTGGGCTGGGTAAGGTCTAAGCTGTGCAGGGAAACGGCGGATTCTCCCAGGTGAGTGGCCAGTACGCGCCGGTATTTTTCTTTGACGTGCCGGAAGCAAGCTTCCAGGCTGGTATAGTAGTGTACATCTACCCATTTCCGGGCGCCGCTGGCCGATTTCCGACCGATGAGAATATGGTCTTCTGTCAGGTGAGGCTCTGTGTAGAGGACGAATATTTCGGGAATGCCCACCGAATCGCAGGAACGGATGACCGCTCCAATATTATGCGGGTCATGCACATTCTCCAGGATAACGGTCAAGCCGGCCTGGCGCCGGGAAGCCACCTCTTTCAGCCTTTGCATTCGCTCCGGCGTCATTAGTAATCCGGTTGAAATTGATAATCTTCGAACTTCAGAATATTGACAAACTTGTTCTCAAATCGCTCGATGGGGGCGTTCTCCCGCCCGGTTTTCCTGCCGGGTTGGACGACCCGTTCGAATTCAAAACGAGTATGCAGCATTTGCTGAGGGTCCTGTTCAAAAGCATATTGAAATTTGGTGCCATACTTGTTGATCATTCGCCCGAAGTACAGCATAACATCGTACCCCAGGAAAGCTTCATCACGCGGCGGCGTCCCATAGCGGTCGAAAAACCGGCTGCGGAAGAACCCTATTTCCTGCAAATAGGGGTCGACAAAAAAATCACTGCTGACATGAACGTTGAGGTCTTCTAAGAGGTCGTAATCGATGCGTTCATAGCTGATCCACTGCGGCATCCCATACACTTCGACGTAATTATCCGGCTGACGGGCCAGCTTGAGGCGGCTGAGGAAAGAATAGATAAAAGTCTCGTTCGACCAGGAAGGCAGAATAAACACGGCGGTGTCTCCAGGCGGTAAAAAGGGTATGAGGTTGATATTTTGAAAACTGGCGCTCTCTTCTTTCACCGTATACTGCCGGAACATGACCGAATCACTGCGCACTTTTTCGATACGGAAATTTTCCTCCTGGAAATAGGCAAAACGAGCGGTCTCGGCCGCCTTATCCCGTGCCACCAGGATGACCTGATCCGGGCGGAAGCGCTTCCTCACATGGCGGGTGATGGCCTGGCAGTGTGTCTCCAGGGTGGGGCTCACCTGCACATAGTCCGGATTATTGTTTGAGATACCCGAGGCGGCGCTGTGGGGAGAAACGAAAGTCTTGCCATTTCGCCGGGCGAAATCGGCCACCATTTCCACAGTCTCCTTGCGGTAGGGCCCAATGATGAGGTGCGCATTCAACAGAGCGGACCGGCCGGTCAATAATTTGCCGACCTCCCGTTGGTCGGCCTTGCTGTCCATAACCGTCACATTGAGTTTCACGCCTTCATCCTCCAGCTTCTCGAAAGCCATCCGCGCCCCGCCGTAAAAATGGAGCGCCCAGTCCGCATTTTCAGGGATTCTTCCGGTTTTAGGATCGAAACTGTTGGTTAAAAAGGGCAGGATCAGAGCCACGTTATAGCTGGAATAAAACTCGGTGCCAAACTCGCCTCTGCGAACCAGTTCAGGCCGGTTGCCGTTAATGGCCTGCTCGTCCACCAAAGATTGGGAAGAGCGGATCGGGGGTATAGAATCATAAGGAACCTCTTTCCATCGTATGGTATCCATGCTTTCCACCGGTGTCTGGTCTACTACCACCAGGGTGCCCGTCTCCGGGTCATAGACCTTTTTTCCCGGTACAGGGTCGAGCAGTAGCTCTTCCTCTTTGGTCACCTTATTCTCTTTCTTCTTGTCCTCCTTCCTGGTTTGCTCTTTTTTATCCCCGGCATCAGCCGGGCGAAAAAGGGCACAGGAAGAAAGCAACAAGGCCAGGATAGACAGGGTCAGCCATCTATTCCCATTCAATCGTAGCAGGAGGCTTTGTGCTAATATCATATACGACGCGGTTTATTCCTTTAACATTATTGATGATCTCACTGGATACCGTAGCCAGAAAATCGTGCGGCAGCCGGCTCCATTCCGCCGTCATACCGTCTCTCGAATCTACGGCCCTCAGGGCGACAGCCTGCTCGTAGGTCCGTTCATCTCCCATCACGCCGACTGACTGAACCGGTAACAAGATAGTACCTGCCTGCCAAACTTCATCATACAGGCCGAATTTCTTGAGGTTATTGATGTAGATGGCGTCTGCTTCCTGGAGTAGCAGCACCTTTTCCGGGCTGACCTCTCCCAGTATGCGAATGCCCAGGCCCGGCCCGGGAAACGGATGCCGCCCGAGGATTTCCTGCGGGATGTTCAACTCCCGGCCCACTTTCCGGACTTCATCCTTGAATAACATGCGCAGGGGCTCTACGATCTTCAGCTTCAAAACATCCGGAAGCCCTCCCACATTGTGGTGGGACTTTATCGTCACCGAAGGCCCATGAACAGAAACCGATTCGATCACGTCCGGATAGATCGTGCCCTGGCCCAGCCATTTGATGTCCTTATCCTGCTCTTCCAATTCCAGGGCCTTTGCCTCGAATACATCGATAAAAGCTTTGCCGATCGCCTTGCGCTTCTTTTCCGGGTCACTGACTCCCCGGAGTTCATCGTAGAATTTTTGTCGGGCGTCGACCCCGATCACATTCAACCCCAGGCCCTGATAAGATTCCAGGACCTCTTCAAACTCGTCCTTCCGCAGCAGGCCATTGTCTACAAATATACAAACCAGATGGCCGCCAATGGCTCGGTGCAACAGAGTAGCCGCCACGGAGGAGTCCACTCCGCCGGAAAGCCCCATCAGCACGTGCTCATCGCCGATCTGCTGCCGCAACGCCTCGATGGCCTGCTCCACAAAAGAGGCTGGCGTCCATTCGCCAAGGCACCCGGCTATATCCTTAACGAAATTTCTGAGCAATGTCATGCCATCCAGGCTATGAGAAACCTCCGGATGGAACTGAATGCAGTACACCGGCTGGGCGAAGGCGCCTTCTTTGGATCGAAAGGCGGCTACATCGATGCTTTCTGTTCCCGCCAGCAATTCAAATTGTTCCGGTATGGCCATGATGGTGTCGCCGTGTGACATCCAGACCTGCGACTCCAGGGGTACTTCGTGCAGGAACCGATCCGGTTGATGAATGTGGCTCAGGCGGGCCTTTCCATATTCCCGCTTTAGGGAGCGTTCCACTTTCCCACCGTACTGCTGGGCAATGTACTGGGCGCCATAACAAATGCCCAACACTGGCCGTTTACCGATGAGCTGGCCCAGTTCGGTATGTAAAGCCATTTCATCCGTAACCGAAAAAGGGCTGCCGGAGAGGATGATCGCCTTGATACTATCGTCTATTTCAGGGATCTTGTTGTAGGGTACGATCTCGCTGTAAACGTTGAGCTCCCGTATCCTGCGCGCAATGAGCTGGGTGTACTGGGAGCCAAAATCCAGGATTAGAATTTTCTCGCTCATGCCGCAAATATACCTAAAAAGAGCAGATTGGCTAACAGAAAGTGAATACCGCCGCCTGTCCGGGCGGCGGTATTCGCTTTTTGAAGCAAACAAAACTTAATCCAAATAGATATCAAACTCTACCCGGCGGTTCTGCTCACGCCCTGAAGCATACTTGTTGTTGGCGATCGGCCTCGATTCGCCGTAGCCGGTATAGCTCATCCGGGATGGAGTGACTCCCTTCTGCACCAAATATTCATAACAGGACTTGGCTCTGTTTTGCGACAAAATCTGATTGGATTCTGCATTCCCGGTGCTGTCGGTATGCCCACTGATCCGCAGCTTGTAATCGGGGTAGCGGTTAAGTATCTCGAGCACCTGTTCGAGGATCGGATAGGAAGAGGCCCGCAAAGTAGCTTTGCCGGTTTCGAACTGCACGTTTTTCATAGCAAAGTCCAGCACCTGCCGGTCTTCCTTTTTTATTTCCGGGCAACCTCGGTTAGCGATGGGCCCGGCGGTTTCCGGGCAACGGTCATCCGGATCGGACAGCCCGTCGCCATCCGTATCGGGGCAGCCTGCCATTACCAGTGAGCCGGCTACATCCGGGCAACGGTCGTTCTTATCGGCCACGCCGTCGCCATCGCGGTCGGGGCAACCCGCTAAAGCCTGAGGCCCAGGTTGGTTCGGGCATTCATCGGCTTCATCCGGAACGCCATCGCCATCGGCGTCATTGATTGGGCAGCCGTTGCGCTCAGCCGGCCCCGCCTGGTCGGGGCACTCGTCATTTTTGTCGGCAATGCCATCTTTATCCCGGTCCGGGCAACCCTTCAGGGTAGCCAGGCCCGCTTCCTGCGGGCACTCGTCTTCACCATCCGGTATACCGTCACCATCCGCATCCGGGCAGCCGTATAAGGCCGGCAAGCCAGCCGTTGTGGGGCAAAGGTCATTCTCATCGGGAACTCCGTCACCATCGGAATCAGTTGGTTTGGGAGGCTTGGCGTCAGCTTCGCCCAACAGTAGGAGCAGGCCGGCGCCCAGTTGCAGGTTATCCCGGAGGTCATCCAGCCCCAGCCGGTATTCCCCCTTCAGGGAAAGGTACGTATGTTGTTGAAGCCGGAAGTTCAACCCCAGTCCCAGTGGAACGGAATAGTTGACATCACTCAACCCTTCCAGGTTGCCGCCGAAGCCGGCAAACACATACGGGTAAATAAAGGCCGGTTCCCGGAAGAGTTTCAGTTGAAGCAAAAGGTCGAGGCTCATCAGGGCGTCCTGTTGGAAGCCGCCCAGTTCATCGGTAGGCAGATAAGCTCTGTAAATCTTAAAGGGGACGCCCAGGTTGAGCGCCGGGCTGAGATGCCGGATATACTCGATCTCCAGGCCGCCGCCCAGATTGTCAAAATCCCACTTTTCAGTAACCGGAAACAAATAGTTAGAAGCGGTATACCGCAAAGCCAGCCCGTCCTTTGCTCCAGTATACTGGGCATGAGCCGGTGTCAGAGACAGGGCAAAGAGGAGTGAAAGAAGAAAAAATAGGTTTTTCATAGTCCGGGGTATTTGGTTGATCGTTTTGGATAAAGTAAGTTTCATCCAAAAATAACAAAAAAAAAGATGCAGTACTATGATACTGAACCCCAGATGGTTTTGTTTGGGTATCCTTTTAGCGTGTGTTCAAATTTCGTTTTTGGAGATAAAGCCAGTCAATTTTTTTGCTTAGGGCGATCCGAAAACCCTCCGGAAGGAAGGAATGAAGGAACGGCAGGGATTGAAGGAATGAATAGGAATAAAATATATTTAAACCTTAAGGCCAGAATCAATTACACATGTAAAATATTCAATCATTCGCTAATTCAGTCCTTCATTCCTTTCCTGGAGTAGCCGGACTGCTGCCGGCAGAGACGGAGCCCCCTCACGAATACAATCATTCCTGCAAGCCTCTACCCTTCTTATTAATTTTCCCGTCTTTGTTGAGCTGCTTCATGAGGCGGTCCAGGATGCCATTGATGAAGTCTTTGCTTTTGTCGGTACTGTAGAGTTTGGAGATTTCTACAAATTCATTGAGGGTTACTTTAGTGGGAATGGTGGGGAAGCTCATCAGCTCACAGAGCGCCATTTTGATCAGGATCATATCGATGACGGCGACGCGGTCGGCGTCCCAATTGCGAAGCGTTGGCTCAATGATATTCAATAGCTCCTTATCCTCTTCACAGGCTTTCCGCAGCAGCTTTTCACCGAATTCTTCCGTGGTTTCCGCATTGGGGCGAAATTCTTCGTAGAAATCGCCGGTAGCGGGCAGGCCTTTGATCGTCTTTTTAATCGCGCCGGCAACCAGCGATTTGTCATCGATCCAATTGGAGTAATTGTCTTCGATAAATTCGTCGTAAGCTTCGTTGCTGAGCAGGTGTTTGTAGAGCAACAAGAGTATTTCGCGATGGCTTTCAGGGCTATCATCATTCTGCATGATATAGCCCCGGTATTCATCCGACTTAGCGAAATCCGTGTAAAAAAGGCGAATATTATCGGTATCGATCCGGTTGGTAAGTTTGTAATTCCTGAACAGGCGCTGCAGGCCTTCATGGGCAGCCAGCGACTTCATAAGGAGGTTATCCCCTAGTTTGGCGGTAAATTGCTTATCTTCTTCCGTGGGCAGTAATTTGGCCGACTTTTTTGCCTCATCCTGCTTGGCGTATCCGGCGATACGCATCAGGCTCAGCAAACAAAAGAGGTACAATTCAAAGGATTTATGTATGCTTGTCCGGTAACGATTAACCATATCGTTTACCCCGAGCTTGCTATCCCTGCTCATGGAATAAAGCATCTGCATTACTTTAATGCGGACGTTCCTTCTACTCAGCATGTTTTCAAGATTCCCTGTTTATAGAGTTTGCAAATATAGCCCTTTCAGAATGGTTTGCAAACTGCAATGGCCAAAGCCTGATAAAAAGGCGGCGGCAGCCGGGCTCAAACGAAGCCCAATGCTGCCTGAAACCGGGGGGAAAGCCCTCAAATGGGCGTTTTTCATTTTATATATTTTTCTTTAATCTCTTCAAAAGTGGGCAATTGTTTGTGGTGCCATTTATGAATGACCTTGCCATTCTTCAGCAAGACGACGCCGGGATTTGACCGCACAATGGTTTTCAACAGAATATCATCCGCGGTATAGAACGGATAATCACTTCCGGTAGCAGCTTTAAAGCTCTCCAGCTTATCCTCGCCGGCAAAAGCCGTAATGGCAAAGAAATCATATCCGGCTTCTTTAGCCGCTTCAGCCAGGGGTTTCACTTTTGTCACCCAGGGGGTAGTATAGTCCTGGTTCCAGGTATACAGCTTTTTTTCAAACTGTTTTTTGTCCACTTTGTCGATCCTGCGGACCACCTTGATGGTGTCTTCAACTGCGACCGTATCGATGGCGTAGATCGTATCCGTAACCAATTCGGTAACGGTTTCTTCTCCGGCGGCTTTGAGCTTGTAGGCAATGATCATAAAGCTATAGTCTGGGTTGGAAAGTAGTTCTTCACTGATATCTGAACCACCGGGCCCCACCGCTTCAAAATCGCTCGCCTTAGAATGCTCGACCAGCCTGCTGACCGTATCTCCTTCCAGCCTCCCCCAGCGCTCCTTGAGGTAGGCCACCAGTTCCTGTTCATAAGGTTCTCCTTCCGCACTGGGAATGGTGTAACCTTCCGGAGCATCTGCGGAACGCACCAGGACCACCCTGGGCTCGCTTTGTACCTGTTCCAAATCCCATTCTTCCTTGGGGTAATCCAGATACTGGGCCAGGTATTGCTTTAAAGGAAGCTGAACGGACTTTCCGGTTGCCTTATTGACCATGCGATAGGCTTCGACCTCGACATTGTTCTCGGCCAGGTTCTCCATCGCTTTTTCCAGCCGTATATTCCGGCCATTTTTGAATGGGCGGAAATCCGTATGGGGAAGGCCCCACATGAAGTTGGTAAAGCAGTAAAAGGTAAGCGCCGCCGTACTGATCAGCACGATGGCAGTGCGCCCCCCTGCACCATAAAGCTGGTGCATTTTTTTATGCGTAAAAACAAAAAGGATGGAGGGAATGAGCAGGAAAATATCTTTAAAGAAAGAGATTTTGGGTTTCAGTTTCAGAAAATCGCCGAAACAGCCGCAATCCGTTACTTTCATATTCGTTTCCACATAAGGCCCCCATTGGCCAAACTGGAAGAAATTGACCCCTTCGGGTACATAGCCGGTCAGGAAAGTAAAGCCGGTCAGGAAGGTAAAAAAGACCACAATAATCAGGAATGCCCAGGCGGTAAACTTACGGGCAGAACCGATCAACAGCATGATGCCCAGAACGATCTCCAGGACGATCATAAAGACAGAAAAAGCGATGGCGTATTCGGCAAGCCAGGGAAACAGAGGGGACAAAAAGGAAAACCAGGTCCCGTTGAAGGTCGACTCAAATTCAGCAAAATACTGTTCCAGCTTATAGGCCGTCCCCAGTGGGTCAATCGCCTTTACCCATCCGGAAAAGATAAAGAGGGCGCCGCAAAAATTTTGAAAATAGCTCACCAGCCAGTTGTTGATGCGCCGGGAGATAATGCCCACCACCAGTGTTAGCAACAGTGCTGTAATAGCGATAGAAATGACTAGTGTTCCAAGGGTCATACGTTTTGTTTTTGTTCCTGTAGTTTGATCAATGCAAAAATAGCATAGTTGACGATATCCTGGTAATTGGCTTCAAGCCCTTCCGAAGCGATGGTCTTCCCTTCGTTCTCTTCGATCTGCTTGATGCGCAACAACTTCATCAGGATGAGGTCGGTCATGGAGCTAACGCGCATATCGCGCCATGCCTCACCGTAGTCGTGGTTTTTAGCTTCCAGCAGGGCCCGGACGTCGGCTGTTTTTTCGTCAAAAAGGCGAAGAGCGTCTTCCAGCGGCAAATCCAGTGGGGCCTCTTCCGGCAGGCCCAACTGCGCAATCGCCATCAGGCTGTAGTTGATCAGGCCGGTATAATCGGATTCGATGCTGTCGCCTACCTTTTGCAGCCCCTTTTCTTCGATACTGCGAATGCGTTTTGCTTTGATGAAGAGTTGGTCGGTCAGGGAGGACGGCCGAAGGATGCGCCAGGCGGTGCCGTAATCCCGGGTTTTCTTCTCAAACAAATCCCGGCATTTGCGGAGAATATCGTCAAATTGCTTAAAGGTGCGCTCCACGTAAGGGTATTTTTTCGCAAAGATAATAATTTGGGGGTTCGGTGGCCGGTTTTCGGGGTTCGGTTTTCGGAGTTCGGGATTCGGGGTTGCGAACCGCAAACCGTTAGCAACGCCCAAATATATAAAAGCGGAGCCAAAACGGTGTTAACCGCCTGCAAAGCTTTGTTAACGAAATACAAATCCCCATAAATGCTTATTTTCGCTTCTATGTCAGACGTAAAAGACAGCTATACAACACTTGCGGGCCCTGCGCATGGGGAATTTCGGGATCGGGGCAGCAAATTTCTGGCGTATGCTTTTCCGGTGTACACCGAAGAAGAATGGCAGGCCCGGCTGGAAGAGGTGCGCCGGGAGCACCCCAAGGCACGCCATCACTGCTACGGTTACCGCCTGGGGCTGGACGGCAATAACTTTCGCGCCAATGACGACGGGGAACCCAGCGGGACAGCAGGCCGCCCCATCCTGGGACAGATCGACAGCTTCGGGTTGGCCAACGTCATCGTCATTGTGGTGCGCTATTTCGGAGGCACTCTATTAGGAACCTCCGGCCTGATCAACGCTTACAAAGAAAGTACCGCCAATGCCCTGAACCAAGCCGAGCTCATCGAACGAACCGTAGAGGACATCTACCGCATCACATTCGACTATGCTCTGATGGGCAACGTGATGAGCAGCATCAAAAACCTGGAACTGGAAATGGCCCGCCAGGATTTTGGCGACATCGGCATCGTTGAAGTGGCTATCCGCCAAAGTGAAGTAGAGGACAAGCTCCGCCGGCTGAAGGCTGCCGTGGCGGGTGTATACCTGGAGGAGGTGGATGATCTGGAACAGATCGAGGGATTTGAAGTGGAATATTTGTATACCCGGTAGGGAGAAAAAAGGAACCTTTGACCTTTACAGGCAACCTGATCGCCTTCTCCACCTGCTATTATGAAAAGATGGGTAGAATGCGGCCGAAAAATCCGATATTGTGCGTTGAAATCCTGGTGGTAATGTTAGCATCTTTGGAGGGTTGAGATACTCCAAGATACTAATCGCCAGGATTTCTTCTCATCCTATGGCTACTCTGCAGCACATGGCAAGGTGCCAACCATACTCCTTTTGTACTAAATCCCGCCTCTGTCGCAGAGGTTTACATGGATACCACGATATGGTTTGTTCGGGATTTCCTTTATGACTTAGTGTGTGACGGTGTTACATCTGTAAACGAAACTTCGCCCAGTGAAGATTTGTCTTTCAATGTTTTTCCTAACCCCAACAACGGGAACTTTTTTATTCGATTAGACTCAGTACTCTGTAAATTAAGTAGCTTCCAGTTTTAGCAGTGCCTTTTGATGGCATACTGCGTTACTCGATCAGTCAGATAGCTATGGCTATCTTCCTTCCTCACGCCTTGTCTTCCATCAAAATTCCCATCCCAAAACAAGCAAGAACTTAATTTACAGAGTACTCAGATGAAAATGTTAGCGTTACCGTTTTTGACAATATGGGCAGAAAAGTCTTTTTCAATCCAGAGATTCATCAAGGAATAAATCATTTAGACCTGAATTTGCCAAAAGGAATATAACAATCCAGCCATCAACCTACAGCAAATAACGCTGCAGGAACAGAATAACCGCCTTGTTGTAATAATCCCGGTTCGCCTTTTTCCGGAAGCCATGGCCCTCATCTTTGGCCAGCAGGTACCACGCTTCTCCCCCATTCTTGCGGATGGCGTGCAGCATCTGCTCGGCTTCACTGGCCGGCACACGGGGATCGTTCAGGCCCTGTACGATCATCATGGGATTGGTGATCTTATGGGCGTTGGCTGTCGGCGAAATGCGCTGCAGGTGGCGGCGCATGCGCGGATCTCGCTCATCCCCGTATTCTACCCGGCGCAGGTTTCGGCGATACGATTTGGTGTTTTCCAGGAAGGTGACAAAATTGCTGATACCCACAATATCGATGCCGCAGCGCAGGCGGTCGTTAAAGTGAGACATGGAAGATAGCACCATGTACCCGCCATACGAGCCTCCCATGACGGCCACACGCGAATGGTCGAGTTCCGGCTGCGCCTCCACCCAATCGAGCAATTTCCCAATATCCTTAACAGAATCTTCCCGCTTGAACCCATTGTCCAGTTTCAGAAAATGTTTCCCGTAGCCGGTGGAACCTCTCACATTGGGGGCAATAACGGCAATGCCCAATTCATTCAAATAATACTGAAAAATAGGCGAGAAACCTGGCCGGTACTGGCTTTCAGGGCCGCCATGAATATAGACCACTACGGGAAACGGGCCCTTACCCCGGGCAGGCTTGAAATAGAACGCGGGAATTGGCCTCGGCTGGCCGGCTACCAGGTCGAAGGAAGGAAAATGGATCAATTGAGGTTTAATGAAAAGGCCGGGGTCCAGCCCTCCCACCTCGCTGTACGTCCAACGGCAAGCAGTAGAATCCTGAAGGTTAATTACGTAGACATCAGCCGGCGCCTGAGGGGTATCGACCGTGATGGCCAGTTGTTTCCCGTCGGGGCGCCAACGCAATGAACTGACGACGCCGTCCGGCAAACCGGGAAAAGGTTTATACTCATTCTTTGCCACATCCATGAAGTAAAGGCGGGAAATACCATCGTCATTGAGCGTAAAGGCCAAATACGCGCCGTCAGGTGAGAAGCGCATAGCCTCAACTTCCCAGGGCAGGCCCTGGGCCAGGAACTCCTCGCGGCCATCCGCCAGGCGGTAACGAGCCAACTGCCTGCATTCCGAAAATTCATCAGAAGAGTAGAATATTTCAGTGCCATCTGCATTCCAATAGCCACCGCGGCAGGCGACATTAGGTTTGGCCAGTACGGGTGTCAGCGTCCCTTCCCGGATATCCAGGCGGTACAGGAAACTCTCATTGATCGACCGGTAATTGATCACGGTAAGCTGCCTGCCGCAGGGTGACCAGTCCAGGGGGTACCAGTAACCTTCGCCTTCGAAAAGAAGCCGCTCCCCAGGCAGCTCTTCAAACGAATAGAGATACAGGCCGTGGTCTTTCTGGTTGCCTTTAGTGCTGTTGTAGGCAATAGCCGTTCCCTGCCGGTTCCAAAGGCCGCTGCCGTGTTTGGAAACACCGTCGGTCAGCATTTGATAATGCCCAGAATCCAGGTTAAAATAGTACAGCTGGTAATTTTCGTTACCCCCAACGTCCTTGGCCAGGAGAAACCCATTGGAACCTGGCGCCGGACAGACACTGGCGCTGAATATTGGTTCGGAAAAAAAGGTGGCTTGCTGGCGGGTTGCTCCCGGGCTTTCTACAATATGAAGTTGTGCCGATTCACCGAAACGCGTACTGATCAGCAAGCCCTTCCCCTTGTTTAGCCAGTCGACCAGATGAGCATCCCGGGTATTGTGATAATGGGTGAGCCTTTCATTCAGGTACTTCGGAATCTCCGGGATATTCTCCAGAACGAGGTTGCCAATTTCCCTTTTCTCAATATGATGAGCAGTCATAATTCTTTTCGTTCGTAATTACTTCTGTGGAACTGGCCCATAGTCTAACAACCCAGGATTGATAAATGCTGACTTGGCAGACTATAAATCAGTTCGTGGTCTTTCTGAAAAAAGCAAAAGCAATCGCTTTCTGCAGTTCAGATGGGATTATGGCAACAAGCTGGGGATTCTTATCCCGAAATGAACACACGCTTGATATACAGGCTCAAAAATAAGTCATATTTTAGAAATAACACTATCTACTTTCGTGCCAAATGAATAACAGGGCCTGAAACCATGGCCCGGACACCAAAAAACCGGCCTCAATATAATATTTTATAAATGTTTTTTAAACTGGTTTACAGGATTTAATACTTGACAACTTTCAAATGCGCCAGCCGGTGGCCACTTCGGGCTTCCAGAATGTAAATCCCGGGGGGATAATGCTGTAGCTCCAGGGATTCCTGTAGCATTCCCCCTACCGGCAGGCTCTCCAGCCGCTGCATTACCTGGCCCTGTCCGTTGTAAAGAACGACACTTACCGCCGCACTTTCAATCCGCCCCTCCAAATGAAGCAGGCCGCCGGTGGGATTCGGGTAAATGATTAGCCCCGACAATTCCTGTTCTTTCACGCCCGAAGCTACGCATCCCGGATAGGCTGGATTGTAAGTAGCCTGCAGTTCATAACTGCTTTGGCAGCCCGTCACCTCATCGATCACATCGAGCCGGTACGTGCCACTTTTTTCCATGCAGTATTCCTGGCCGTTGGCGCCTTCGATCAGAACGCCGTCCAGATACCATTGCAGGCTGCAGTCTGCCGGAAGTGCACCCGGATCATACAGCGTAAGCAGGTTGTCGAAATTCTGAAAAATGGGTGGATCGGGCGCGGGGTTGAATGTAAGGCTAACCACTTCGGAGGTGGCGCTACAGCCGTCCTCATTGGTGTAGGCCACCCAGTAATCGGCGCCGAAGGCCACCTGGAGTACCGGCCCTTCCACTTCGATCAGCGGCAGGCTGTCCTGGTACCACAGCAGGCCAGAATCGTACCCATTCGCCACGCTAAGCAGATAAGCATCCCCTTCACAAAGGGTGGCCGGCCCTTCGCCATCCAGCTGCGGTGTGTCCGGCTGTTCATAAACCCAAATTGTATCCACCGAGCGGATGGTATCTACCGGGTGGAAAATATTCAGGCTGGCCTGCAAGCCGCCATTGGTGAAAATGCCATTGGAAAGGCGGTTGAAGTTAATGGAGCCGCACTCGTCATCGCCGCCCTGCACACCGCTGTCTTCATCCATTACCCGCAGTAAATAATTGCCCTCGCCGATGAAGAGGTTGACGGTAAAGGCGAGCGGGGTCTGAGCATTGTCCACATGCAGGGTTTCCAGAATCCGTTCGCCTTCGGGATTCCATATCTCAATGCGCAGGTCAGGCGCATTATTAAACAGGTCGTTGCACGTCACACTTTCCACGACCACCTCGGTGAGTAAATAGCCGAAAGTATCGATAACTGCCTGGTAATTGACTTCATAAATACCCGCCTCATCATACAACTGAGCGCCGGGATTTTCGCTGAGGGACATATTGCCGTTGCCAAAATCCCAGAGATAGGAATATCCTTCATTGCCTGCGGAAGGCACATTATTGGTAAAACTCGCTTCTACGCTTCCACAGCCACTGTTATTGGCCAGGGTAAAGCCTTCTGTAACGCTCGTACCCGGCAAGATCAGAATGGGAAAGGAAAAAGAGGAAACCTGGGATAAGAACAAAACTTCCGCAATCACGACGACTTCCACATTGTAAAAGCCGGGAATGATGGGCGTACCACAAAATTTAACGCAACCGTCTGTCTCTTCCGAAACATTGAAAACGGTTTGGTTGGCCTCCCAGCTCAACCCCGGAGGAAGATTGGAAACGGAGGTAACGGTGATCCGGTTGATGCCCAGCCCCGGAGGGGTATCCGGGTCATTGGCATTGACTGGCGTAGTGGTTTTCGGCATGCGAAAGCTAAGGTTTGAATCGTAGTAGACACCAACCTGCCCGTCGGCGGCACTGCCGAGAAAGATGGTATCTGCCGGCAGGCCAGCCGGCAATTCCACCACACAGCCGGGACATCCTGACTGGGCGCGCAGCCCAAGAGAAAGGATCACTAACAAGAAGAAGAAAAGGTAATGCTTCAACATAGGAATAGCTTTTTAGAGAGCCGGTGGAGGCGCGTGACAGCCTGTTTTCTGACAAATAACCGATACCCGTTGACAAGCCTGCACCGGCACGGTACAAGAGCAATGCTCCAAAATAAGGCGTTTCTCATCAGGGTGTTGGAGCGAAGCCCTATGTTGCAGGGTGGCGCAACGGCCTCGCTCCGAAAATCAGAAGGGTTTAAAACTTGGAGTTGTAGTGCTTGTAAGATATGCGGGGTTGTGCAAAAAGGGATAGTACACTGATTCTTTAGGATAAATTAAGATTTTCAGAGTCGTAGGCCGCTGAATAAATGATCTTAATAAATCAGTGTACTATCCTCCGAGGAGCGTTTTACCCCTCCCTGCGCCGCACCCATGCATTCAGGTAATTCGTCACTAAAATAGCTGCTAATGGTGGTTGACCACCAACTTGCGGGTTACCATTTCCCGGCCGTTGCTAAGGCTGTACAGGTAGACGCCATTGGGCAGGTGGCTGCCATTGAAATCGATGGTATTTTCCCCCGGCAGGATTGCTACCCGTTGCCGGTGCAGCTGTTGGCCCAACATATCACTCACAATAAAATCGAAGGCGCCGCCGGACTGAGCATCGACCTGTATTTGCGTCCAGCCACTCGTGGGGTTGGGCTGGTTGCTGATGCTAAACCGGGAAGCGAACTGCTCGTACGTATCCACCATGAGGCAATTAGCCGAACCGGCGGGTTTAACCACCAGGTAGTAATGGCTGGCCGCCTCCAGGTCGTCGGGCAGGGTCAGGGTGAAAGGCAAGGGAACCCCGGTGATGGACACATCCGCCACTACTTTGAGATCATGAGCCGCAACTTCTCCGGGAGTAGCAGTACCGAAGAGTACCACACAGCCCTTGGTCTCGGCGTTAAATATGCAATTCGGAGGGTTACAAACATAGTCGAAGGAAGCAGGCAGGTTTTCTATTGCTCCATCGGGGGCAACCCTGACATTATCGATCGGCGCCGGGCCGAACGGCGTGTCATAAGTAGTCGGAATATTGAAGGTAAAGACAAATCGGTAATATTCATTGGCGCAGGCCGTGTCTTTTATTCCTCCATCCGGGCGTTCTGCAGATTGGGGCAAAGGGGACACCACTACCGTATCCGCAACGGTCTGGTCGGGATCACAGCTTGTTTCCTGTGCAAAGATGAAACTCCAGGTTGTCAATCCCAAGAAGAGGAGTATGACTTTCTTCATAGTAAAAAGTTTTATGGTTATATCATAAAAAAGCTTGGCAATATATAACATTTGCAATTCATTCTTCTACAAAAGAAGTATGCAAAACAGGTATTAGTCCGCCTTAACGGGTAGGGTGCTAAGATAGTGGAGATTCAAATACTTAAGGGCAAAGGCAAAAGTAAAAAAATGTGATTACATAATCATCGTGTATATTACAATTTCTGTTAATTTTATCCAATAACCCACATTTTGTCCTATTTTCGCCCCTTCAAATTGCTCTATGGGCCCGTTGTGAAGTAACATACCAACTCAAACCGCAAAACGCTACACATGAGTAAATCACTTACTTTTCTTTGTTTTTTGGCCCTTTGTTTTCAAACTTCGATCGCGCAAAAAGCCACCATCCGGGGTAAAGTGGTGGACGCCACCACCGGAGAGGCATTGATCGCCGCCACCGTCCGGGCTGGCGCCGATGGAGTTATTACCGACTTTGACGGGACTTATCTCCTGGAACTGGATGCCGGCGAGCAGGGGCTGGTGATTCAATACGTAGGGTATCAGCCATTCAAAACAACCGTCAAGCTGGAAGCTGGCCAGGCCCTTGAATTAAACGCCTATCTGGATGTGGAGGCGGCTATTCTGCAGACCGCAACCGTCACCAGCGGAAAGTTTGAAAAGCCGTTGAGCGAGGTGACCGTCTCCCTGGAAGTCCTGCGGCCCGACCTAATCAAGAGTACCGGCAAGGTGACCATTGACGAGGCGTTGGAAAAGATTCCGGGTGTGACCATTATCGATGGCCAGGCCAATATTAGGGGCGGCTCGGGTTATTCTCAGGGCGCCGGCAGCCGGGTATTGCTCATGGTCGACGATATGCCTATCCTGACCGCCGACGCCGGTTTTCCCAACTGGGATGATGTGCCGGTCGAAAATATCGCTCAGGTAGAGGTGGTTAAAGGGGCGGCCTCCGCCCTCTATGGCTCTTCCGCTCTGAATGGCATCATCAACGTTCGCACCTCCTACCCCAAAGCCAAACCGGAAACGGAAGTAGCCGCCTGGTATACCGCGTATATGGCGCCCAAGGACGAACGCCTGAAGTGGTGGGATAGCGCGCCTTACACCTATGGGGCCAGCCTGGCTCATCGCCGTAAGATCGGCAAACTCGACCTGGTGCTGGGTGGGTATTTGCTCCGGGAAGAAGATTATAACATGGACACCTACCGGCGCTTTGGCCGAGCCAATATCAGTACCCGCTACCGGGTAAGCGACCGCCTGACCATTGGACTGAACGGGAACTTCAACGTTGGAGAATCTGCGGCTTTCCTCTATTGGGCCTCCGACACCATGGCCTATATCGGCGCGCCCAACACCCTTTCCGACCGCAAGCGAATCCGTTATAACATCGACCCCTTTATTAATTACTACGACAAGGGCGGCAACCGACACCGCCTGCAGGGCCGCTTTTACAACGTCGACAACGATAATAACCTCAACCAGTCGAACTCATCGGATATGTACTACGGCGAATACCAGTTCCAGCGCCAGATCGCAGAGGCCGAGCTGGTAATCACCGCCGGCGCCGTCATTTCCGGCACCAACATATCAGCCGAACTGTACGGGGACACCACCTTCACTTCCCGCAATATTGCCGGATATGTGCAGTTGGAAAAGAAATTGCTGGACCGGCTCAACCTCAGCGGCGGATTCCGCTATGAGGACAACCTGCTGTCCAACCCGGGCTTCACTATCGCCAACCCCAAGGACACCATTGCCCCCTCCGAAGAGCGGGAGTCCAAACCGGTGTTCCGCATCGGCGCCAATTATCGCGTTGGCAAAGCCTCCTTCCTTCGGGCGTCCTGGGGGCAAGGCTACCGCTTCCCTACCGTTGCGGAAAAATTCATTGTCACCAATGCCGGTTTCATCAAGGTGCTGCCCAATCCAAACCTCGGATCAGAGACGGGCTGGAGCGCCGAGCTGGCCATCAAACAGGGTTTCCGCATCAGCGGGTTTGAAGGCTTTATCGACCTGGCGGGCTTCATTTCCAGATACCAGGATATGATCGAGTTCAACTTCGTTGGCGATGGCTTTCGGTCGGTTAATATCGGAGGCACGGATATTAGAGGCTTCGAGACAACCATCGCCGGCCGGGGCAATATACTGGGCGTGCCTGTCAGCCTGCTCACCGGCTATACCTATATCGACCCGCGTTTTGAGTCGTTCGACCCCAATGGGGAAAAAGACTCCCAGGCGCTTTTCAACTCACAAAGCTCGTCAGAACCCAACCAGAATATCCTGAAATACCGGTCTCAGCATCTCTTTAAATTTGATATAGAGGGTTCTTACAAAGGGTTCTTCCTGGGTACGGAAATCTTCTACAACAGCCAGATCGTCGCCATCGACAACCTTTTTGAGGTGCTGCTCAACGGCGTCAGGAGATTCAGGGAGGCGCACAGCAACGGGTATACCCTGCTCAACCTGCGCACCGGCTACAACTTTACCGAAACCCTCCGTTTCACCCTTCTGCTCAACAATACGGCCAATATTGAATATACCACCCGGCCCGCCCTTATGGAAGCGCCCCGCAACCTGACGGCAAGGCTGGATTTTAAATTCTGATTAAGGGTGTAAACGTGTAGATGTGTAAACGTGTAAAAGAAAGTGGCCTCAAACATTTACACGTTTACCCATTTACACACATTCCCACCGTGAAGGCAAAATGTCCAGGAAATAGACAACCACTAATAAAAATCACTCTATCCCCTGATTTCCATCACTTTGCCGAATGTCCTCGTTTTTTAACTTGTCTGCATCAAAACAAAAACTGATGCTATGACTCCCGAATCCGCCTCACTGATGATCTTCTTTGCCATCGTCCTGTTCTTCGTTCCGCTGATCATGGGTTTTGCCGGAAAGAATAAGATGGGCTGAGGGTTAAGGATTGTTGGCCCGTTGTTGCTTGTTGTGTGTTGTTGGTTGCGGACGGATGCCGTCAAACAAGAACTATCACGCTTTCTTCCTCCGCCGGCGCACCCACCATGCGGTGAGCAGGGCCAGTATCAGGAGGATAGGCCAGATGGTAACGAGTCCGACGGCCAGGCTTTTCAGCAATTTCCATCCGTCCTGAAAGCCTTCTCCGATGCGGCTCCAGAAGCTACGGCTGGTGCTCAGCTGCCTGCCTTCCTCGTAAATGGTGAGGTTGATGGTGCTAAAATCTACCTGCCGGCTCAGATATTTCAACTGCCCTTCAATGGATTCAATTTCTTCGACGACCTTGCGCAGGTTCTCCTCCACCGCCAGGACCTCTTGAACATTTTTCGCCTGCTTCAGTAACTCCCGGTAGCGGGTTACTACTGCCCGTTTGGAAGCCAGGCGGGTTTCCAGGTCGATGTACTGGCGGGTTACATCTTCCGAGTTGATAGACTTGAAGTCCACATGCGATGCCAGTTGTTCAAATTCCAGCAGCAGGGAGTCGAAATGCTGAGGAAATACCCGGATCACCAGGGTGTTTTCCAGGCGCCCTCCGTACTGTTGTTCATTTTCGCCGGTGAGTTCTCCCCGATACCCTTCCACCAGCGTTTTAACGGAAGCCATAGCCGCTTTATAGTCCTTCACTTCCATCCGCATATTGGCGGTGCGGATAATTTTTTTTTCGGGCGTGAGTTGTTCAGGCTGGCTTTGCTCCTGATCGTACGCTTCTGCATAATCTTCTTTGGCCATTTGGGTGTTATTGCCAAAGTCTGCGCCTGAGCTTTCCATCCGGCTTTCAGCGTCTTGGCCTCCGCCCTGGCAAGCGATGCTCAGAGCAGCGAGGAGTGATAGAATGATCCAGAACTTCGTTTTCATAAGGTATCGTTATTTTTGTTGAAGTTATCATTAATTAGAAAAAGCAACTGCCAAAATGTCACCGGGGCTATTAAAATCCTTATCTTTGCTGCCCGGATAATTGAACCTTTTATCATTGAATCCGCTTTTTAGAGTTTGTCTTAGTCAGGATGCAGTTCATCCCTTCATTACACAAAACGAGGCCGAAAAAATATTCTTCTTTGACGAATGTAGTGAGCCGGCAGAAAGCCGGAACAACAGCGGGCCACTAATCAGTTGGGGAACAACCCTGTTGCCGGCATTGGGCAGCTCAATTCCAAGACAGTAGTCAAAGAACCAAAAACAGGAAAGATGTACGATAACAACCCTACCCTTGCAGGTATTCAGAAGAAGGTCGATGAAGGCCGGCAAGGCGAAGCTTTCTACCAGGAGTTGGCCCAGGGCGCCGAGGCAGGCGGCAAGCATTTCTACATTGAAAGCTACGGCTGCCAGATGAATTTCAGTGATAGCGAGATCGTCGCTTCCATACTGGCGGATGCCGGTTACCAGCCCACCCGTTTCCTGGAAGAGGCCGACCTGATTTTGATCAATACCTGCTCTATCCGGGAAAAGGCGGAAGAAACGGTCCGCAAGCGCCTCCGCATCTTCGACAAAATGAAGGAGCAGCGGCCGGGCACGCTGGTAGGGGTGCTGGGCTGCATGGCCGAGCGGCTGAAAGCCCAGTTCCTGGAAGAAGAAAAACTCGTGGATCTGGTGGTCGGCCCGGACGCCTACCGGGACCTGCCCAACCTGATCGGTACGGCTGAAGACGGTGATAAAGGCATCAACGTCTTCCTGTCCCGTGAAGAAACCTACGCAGATATCAGCCCGCTACGGCTGGATTCCAACGGTGTGGCGGGCTTCATCTCCATTATGCGGGGCTGCGACAACATGTGCTCCTTTTGCGTGGTGCCCTTCACCCGGGGGCGGGAGCGCAGCCGCAACGCCTTCAGCATCGTGGCGGAAGCTACTGACCTTTTCCACAAAGGCTACCGGGAAGTAACCCTGCTTGGGCAAAATGTGGACTCCTACAAATGGGAAAACCCGGAGACCGGGGAGCGCACCACTTTCGCTCAGCTACTGGAGATGGTGGCTCAGGTGAACCCGGCGCTTCGCGTCCGCTTTTCTACTTCCCACCCCAAAGATATCACCGATGAGGTGCTGTTTACCATTGCGAAGTACGAAAACATCTGCAATTACATCCACCTTCCGGTACAATCAGGCAACAGCCGTGTCCTGGAATTGATGAACCGTACCTACGACCGCGAGTGGTATATGAATAAGGTGCGCCGCATCTATGAGGTCATCCCGGATTGCGCCATTTCGTCGGATATCATCACTGGTTTTTGCAGTGAGACGGAGGAGGAACACCAGGATACCCTGAGCATGATCGAATTTGCCCGCTACAGCATGTCCTATATGTTCTTTTACTCGGAACGCCCGGGTACCCTTGCCGCCCGGAAATTCGAAGATGATATTCCACTGAAAGTAAAAAAGCGGCGCCTTCAGGAGGTCATCAACCTGCAGGCCCAGGTTTCGCAACGGCATAACCAACAAGATATCGGCAAGACATTTAAGGTGCTGATCGAAGGCGACTCCAAGCGTTCCAGCGAGGATTTCAAGGGCCGCAACTCACAGAATAAAATGATTGTCTTCCCGAAAGTGGAAGGTTTTCAACCTGGCGACTATTGCCAGGTTACTATAAATGAAGCGAGCAGTGCTACGTTGAAGGGAGAGATCGTGCGGGATCACAATTAAACACAACCATGAACAGCAACCTCCAGGCAATCAAACAGCGATTTGGAATCATCGGCAGGTCTCCTCTACTGGACCGCGCCCTGGGGACAGCTGTACGGGTCTCCAATACCGACCTGTCGGTCCTCATTACCGGCGAGAGCGGGGTCGGCAAGGAGGTTTTTTCCAAGATCATTCACGGGATGAGCGCCCGAAAGCACAACAAGTTTATCGCCATCAACTGTGGGGCGATCCCGGAGGGCACCATCAATTCAGAGTTGTTCGGGCACGAAAAAGGCGCCTTTACCGGCGCCACCAGCGAGCGAAAGGGGTATTTCGAAAGTTTCGACGGCGGCACCATCTTCCTGGACGAGATCGGCGAGATGCCGCTGGACACACAGTCTTTTTTGTTGCGGGTACTGGAAAGCGGAGAGTTCATCCGGGTGGGGGCATCGAAGGTGCAAAAAACAGATGTGCGCATCATTGCCGCCACCAATGCCGACCTGTTCGAGCAGGTCAAAAAAAGGAAGTTTCGGGAAGACCTTTACTATCGCCTCAATACCGTGCCCATTCAGGTGCCTGCCCTGCGCAACCGGCCCGAGGATATTTATCTGCTCTTTCGCAAATTTGCCGTCGACTTCGCCGAGAAATACCGCACCACACCCGTCCAACTCGACGACCGCGCCCAAATGGTATTGGAAAGCTACAGTTGGCCCGGCAATATTCGGGAACTAAAGAACATCGCCGAACAGGTTTCCGTGCTGGCAGAAGACAAGATGGTATCCGCTGAGCGGCTGACGCGTTATGTCCCCCAGATTCTCAAGCGCAACCTGCCTATGATTCCGGAAACCGGGCGGCACAACAACGAAGACGGCGCTTCTATGCAAGAGCGGGAGATTTTTTACAAACTGATGGTCGATATGAAAAAAGACCTGAATGACCTGAAGAACCTCGTTTTCGAACTCATCCGCAATAACGACCTGCGCGTGCCCGACGCCCAGGATATCCGCAGCCTGCAACCAGTGGAAAGCTACCAGCATCGCAGTAACGTTCCCGCTCCCCTCCAGGACGTAAGCGATTTCCTTTCTGATTACCATGACCATGAGGACAGAGACGAACCCAAGGACAACCAGGCCAGGCCCATCATCATCAATCGGGAAGGGACCCAGTCTTACTCCCCTTCCGAGGAAGTAGAGGAAAGCCTCTCCCTCGAGGAAAATGAAAAAGACCTCATCCACAAAGCGCTCATCAAACACAAGGGCCGCCGTAAAGAAGCCGCCCAGGACCTGGGCATCTCGGAACGAACCCTGTATCGAAAGATTAAGCAGTATGAGTTGTAGGGGGGCAGTGTGTCGATGAGTTCACTACGGAAACCCTCCCAAATGAGTGAAGGATTGAGGGACTGAAGGAATGAATATAAACGCAGATATATTTGTCGTTGAATATCATTATTAAATGCACAATAATTTCATTCAATCATTCATTCCTCCATTCATTCGTTCCTTTAAGGTTCTTTCCAGAGCCCCCTTGTGAACCAAACGTTAATCCCCTACCCTTTTCCGGCAAATCTTGTAAATCCTGTCCATCCTGTCCTATCTTTGGGGAAAAACAACATGCATCGTTTAAGCCTATTTTTTATAGCCGGCATCTTACTTTGGAGTGGTTGTTACTCCTTCCGCGGGGTTAGTATTGACCCGACGGTAAGTACCTACTACGTGGAGCAGTTCACCAACAACGCGCTGAACGCGCAGCCTGCCCTTGCCCAGCGGCTGGCGGAAGACCTCAAGGAAAAGATACGGACCGAATCCCGCCTGGTGTTTAATGATACTGACCCCAATATTGAATTCAAGGGGATCATCGTCCGTTACGATGTAACTTCCGAAGCGCCGCAACCAGGGGAAACGACCGCCCTCAACCGCCTGACCATCACCACTGCTATTGAATACATCAACAACGTCAATGAGGAGAAGGGTTGGAAGAAAAATTTCTCTTTCTTTTACGATTTCCCCAGCTCAACGGACCTGTCCAGCGTGGAAGACGAAGCCATAAAAACCATTTCCGACCAGATGATGGAGGATATTTTTAATGCGGCGTTTACGGATTGGTAAGTATTTTACAGATTCAACCAGTAAGTCACCTTTAGCACCAACGCCCGGTTCTTTACCTGCGGGCCGTCAAAAAACTGATTGGAATAATAGTTGTCGGTATATACCAGAAACAGATCCGACACCGGGCGGAAACGCCACTGCAGGCGGCTGTTGATGTTGACGTTGTTGGCCTGGGTGTTGTACTGCAGGAAAGTGCTGAAGAAAAGGCTTCGGGAAAAAGACAGCTCAGCGCGCGGCCCGATGAGCCAGAAGCTGGCGCTGTTGTAAGGATTCGGCAGTTGAATATCGTTGTAAGCGAAGGTAGCTGCAATGATACCAACCGGCTGCCAGCGGAAGTTGAGCCCTCCTTCTACCTGGCTGATATTGCCGTTAAAGAAGTCTCCCCGGGACGCTCCCAAATCGAAGTAAACCTTTTTCCGCACATCAGAATTGAAGGACACCCCGGCGGAATTGTAGTGGTATTCCCCGACCGGAAGTTTCTCTCCACTTTCTTTATTGGTGGGGTCGAAGGGAAAGTACAGATAGGTAAAATCGCTGGAATAACCAAAAGACAGGGTGCTCTGCCCGGGAAATTCAATAAAAAACTCCGGGTTAACGCTGCGGTCGGCCAGGCGGTAATCGGGTTGATTGTAGGTGAAGTTGGTATTGATTCCCAGGCCCAGCTGAATGATCTTTTTGGCGAGCCCGGCGCTCTTGGGAAAAAAATAGTGCGTGATGCCCGGACTAAAAGACCAAAAGCCCGGCCGGGGCACAAAGCCGGCATCCGCCCGGAAGTTTTCCCCGATGTATTGAGAAGGGAAAAAGAGCCGCCAATGGCGGGTAAACCGCCCGATGAATAAGGCGGCTGATTGTGCGTCGTTGTTCTTCTCCGCCGAAAAGGAACGGTGGTAAAAAAGTTCCGCTTCCCACTTTCCGTCTTTGGAGTACAGGTTGTACTCCAGGCCCGCCACCCGGTTATAGCCGTTGCCATCCAATTCGTAGCCGCCTTGCCCGTCGGGTTCAAAGTTTTCTTTGTTGACAAATACAGCGCCCACATAAGAGCGGTCGAAGACCTTACGCTGGAGTACCCCGATAGCGTAATTGGCCGGGTTGACCCCGGCGTCCTCCACCTTTGCCGTCTGCATATTGAGCAGCCCGATGCGCCAGTTGTCGTCTAGTTTGCCGCTCAGGCGCGCGCCGGCAATGATGGGTACCTGTCCCTGGCCGGAAAGCCCGATCCGCCGGCTGAAAAAAGGGCGGCTGTTGGGAAAGCCAAAACGGCTGAAAAGGTCCTCATTTTCGAGAAAGAACTGACGCCGCTCGGGAAAGAAAAGCTCGAAGCGGCTCAGGTTGGTGATCTGCCGGTCGACCTCCACCTGGGAAAAATCGGGATTGAAGGTGAGGTCCAGGTTGAGAGAGGGCGTGATGGCGATTTTAATGTCTCCACCGGCGTCAAAATTGCTTTCCGCAGCACCCTCATTTTCGAAATCCTTACCGGTGCTGGCAGTCAGATAAGGGATCACCGAGATATTGAAGCCGGGCTTGGGCGGCGGGTTTTCCCATTCCAGCAACCCAGTGTAGGCCAGGTGGTTGATGGTAAACTGGCGCGGCACCGGGGCCCAGCTCGAGCGCTCATTCTGCTTGATGGCCAATCGGGTAAAGTTGATCCGCCAGGTATTGGGCCCTTCTACCCGGGAATAGCGAAGGGTCTTGAAGGGAATGGCCATCTCCACCACCCAATAGTCCTCATGATTTTTGACTTCCGAATACCATTTATTATCCCAATCCCGGTTAACGTTGGTCCCATTATCAATGATCCCCTCCCGGCGCACATTGAAAGGGGTCACGGCAAAGTGAAATCCGTTGACCTTATCCTTGAAAGGGTCGATATTGACGGCGAACTCATCGCTGCCGCCATCCTCGAAATCCCGCTTGAGAGAAGTGATGATGTAATCCGCACGGTTCTGATATACAGTAGCGCCGATATAAAGAAAGGCTTCATCGAAAGCCATACGCACCTCTGTCGGCAAAGTAGCATAGGCAGAATCCATAGGGAAGTTCTGAAAAAAGCCGCTGGCCACTTTCGCCTCCTGCCAGGCCGGCTCGTCCAACACTCCGTCCAGAAGCATTTTGGTGGAGGCTTCCCAAACGGGCAATTTATAGGCATTCTCCTCAGCGGCAGTATCCTGCGCATAGCAAATACCACTACAAAGGAAGAGGAAGATGGGTAATGCAATCAGTACCTTCATGGAGGGCAGGGTGGTTTCGAAATGGGGAGCAAAATAGTAAATTTACCCCGTTATCCCTTCTTGCAACAAAAAACCAGGATCAATTATCCTCGAAATCAAAATCGGAAAAACCTTCTCCATCTTCGAAATCTTCGAGGTCATCATCCGAATCATCGTACCCTTCATCCATCGTATCGACAACAGAGGTCTCGATGGAATACTGGAAAAAGCGTTCGAAGAGAGGCCAGTCCAGCGGCGAAGGCCAGGCGTTCTTATCCATGCACCAATCCTCCAATATGTGGGCCAGGAAATCTTCACAGTTCTCTTTCAGCCATTCCAGGGTTTCTTCCGTGCTACTGAAATCAGGCAGCAGGAAGACATCCTGTTCATCGTGCTGATCCATGTCATCATAATCAATCGGATCTTCCGGAAAAACGGTATTGGCCCAATCGATCAAATCGCGCGTGGGGCGCAAAATCAGCGCATTGCGGTTGATGGAAAAAAAGTCGTGCATGTCGAAGTTTTTTTGAACCGGTTAGGAACGTGAACGCCAACCGGCTCGGTTATGCCCCAAAAGTAAGTTTTTCTGGAATAGTACGTCTGTTTTTTTACCCAAGAGGCTAAACGATACGCCTGGCAAGGGCCACGAAGAAGTCCAATGACTCCGGATTGCGCATAGAGTCCCGGTTGGCCGCCTTTTCCACCGGCCTTCCCATCAGAATCTTTTTGACCGGCGCCTCGAGCTTTTTACCACTGATGGTGTAGGGGATGTCCTGCACCTCGATGATCTCATCCGGCACATGTCGGGGAGTGTATTCACTGCGCAGAATCTGTTTCAGCTCGTTTTTTATGTCTTCATTCAGCACCTCTCCTTCGTTCATCAGCACAAAGAGGGGCATGTAATGGCGGCCTCCACTGAGTTCCAGATTGACGATCAGGCTGTCCTTAACCGCTGACACTTTATTGACCGCACGGTAAATTTCGGCGGTGCCGATCCGGATGCCCTGCCGGTTGAGGGTGGCGTCCGAACGGCCCAGGATCACCAGGCTATGCCGCGGCGTTATTTTCACCCAATCTCCATGTCGCCAGATGCCAGGATACATGTCGAAGTAGCTGCTCAGATAGCGTTGTTTGTCTTCATCGTTCCAGAAAAAGATGGGCATAGAAGGCATGGGCTGGGTGATTACCATCTCTCCGACTTCATCCACAACCGGCTTGGCCTCATCGTCAAAGGCATACAGCGCGCATCCCAGGCAACGGCATTGTATCTCTCCCAAATAAACAGGCTCTGTAGGGCAGCCCCCTACAAAGGCCGTACACACATCGGTGCCGCCGCTCATGGAACAAAGCCAGACGTCTTCTTTGATATGACGGTAAACGTAGTCGAAAGCCTCCGGCGGCAGCGGGGCGCCGGTGGAACCGATAGACCGCAACCGGGAAAGATCGTAATCTTTACCTGGTTGCAACCCCTGCTTCATACAGGCCACCAGGTAGGGCGCACTGGTTCCAAAGTGGTGAATACCTGCTTTTTCAGTAAAGTCCCAGAGTATATTAAGATTCGGATAACCCGGGCTGCCGTCGTACAATACCACAGTACCGCCTACCAACAGGGAGGCCTGTACAAAGTTCCACATCATCCATCCGGTGGTGGAAAACCAGAAAAAGCGCTCTCCGGGATGAACGTCGTTGTGAAAAGCCAGATATTTGAAATGCTCCAGCAAAACACCACCGTGGGAATGGGTGATGGCCTTGGGGATGCCAGTGGTGCCGGAGGAATACAGGACCCATATCGGATGTTCAAAAGGGACCGCTTCAAAAGACAAGCGGGTAGGCTCCGTTTGCATGGCTTCCGCCCACAGTATGCCGTTTGGAATCCGGGTGGCGCCGGTTTGCTCATCGAGGTAAGGCAGCAGGATCGTCTTTTCCAGAGTGGGCAATTGGACGCAGAGTTCACCCACAGCGCCCATCTTGTCGTAGGGTTTTCCATTATACTGATAACCGTCAACGGCAAAGAAAACCTTGGGTTCTATCTGCTGAAAACGATCTATGACGCTGTGAACGCCAAAATCGGGGGAGCAACTCGACCAGATGGCGCCGATGGAACAGGTGGCCAGAAAGGCTACTGACGCCTCCGGTATATTGGGCAGGAAAGCCACCACGCGGTCTCCTTTTTTCACGCCGATACTGCGCAAATAGGCGGCCAGGCGGGCTACCGCCCCTTCCAGTTCCTCCCAGCTGACTTCCATCCGTTCATGCCGCTCCGATTGAAAAACGATGGCGGGGTGCTCTTCGTTCTTCGACCGGAAAATGTGTTCGGCATAATTGAGGGTACTGCCCTCAAACCAACGCGTATCCGGCATCGGATCCTCTGATAAAACCGCGTGGTAAGGGCTGTGGCTCACCACATTAAAATATTGCCATATCGACTCCCAGAAATCTGCGGGCTGCTCAACGGACCAGGCCCAGGCCTGGGGATAACCTGCGAATTGAAGCCCCTTCTTTTCCTTCAACCAATCCAGGTAGTGCTTCAGGCGGGAGTTGTATATAAATGCTTCGGTGGGTTGCCAAAGTATGGGAGGTGCATCGCTCATCGTTCTTTTTTTTGGTTAGTGAAACAAAGATAGCGTTGCGCGACTGAATTAAAAATTTTCCCTACTTTAGTGCCGATGGCGAATTGTCTGATTTTTTGCCAGCCAGCAGAATCAAGTAATTAAAATAAAACGATGCAAAAAATACTTGTTGCCAATCGCGGGGAGATCGCTCTCAGGGTCATGCGCACCGCCCGGAGGATGGGCATCCTTACTGTCGCTGTTTACTCGGAGGCCGACCGGCTTTCCCCCCACGTCCGGTACGCAGATGAAGCGGTGTGCATTGGCCCGCCGCCTTCCAGCCAGTCGTACCTCCGGGGAGACAAGATCATCGAGGCCGCCAAAGAACTGGGCGTAGATGGCATACACCCCGGCTACGGCTTTCTGAGTGAAAATGCGAGCTTTGCCCGGGCAGTGGAAGCGGCGGGCATCACTTTTATTGGGCCGAGCCCCTTTTCCATCGAAATCATGGGCAGCAAACTGGCGGCAAAGGCGGCTGTGAAAGAATACGATATCCCGATGGTGCCGGGACTGGACGAGGCCATCACCGATATCGGCAAGGCGAAGGAAGTCGCCCGGCAGGTCGGTTTTCCCATCCTGATCAAGGCTTCGGCCGGCGGCGGCGGAAAAGGTATGCGCATCGTTGAGGAGGAGGCGGATTTTGAAGCTCAGATGAAAAGAGCCGTCAGTGAAGCGGAATCCGCCTTTGGGGACGGCTCGGTTTTCCTGGAAAAATACATTGGCTCTCCCCGTCATATCGAGATGCAGGTGCTGGCCGACACCCATGGCAATGTGGTGCATCTTTTTGAAAGGGAGTGCAGTATTCAACGCCGCCACCAAAAAATCATTGAGGAGGCGCCTTCCACCATTTTAACGCCGGAAGTCAGAGAACAGATGGGCAGGGATGCCGTTAACGTAGCCCGAGCCTGCAACTACCGGGGCGCCGGGACGGTAGAGTTTCTGGTGGACGAGCACCTCAACTACTACTTCCTGGAAATGAATACGCGGCTACAGGTGGAGCATCCGGTCACCGAATTGATCACCGGCGTTGACCTTGTAGAGCAACAGATTCGCATTGCCCGGGGCGAAGCGCTGAGCTTTGCTCAGGAAGACCTTCAGATCAAAGGGCACGCGCTGGAACTGAGGGTTTATGCAGAAGACCCCACCGACAATTTCCACCCCAGCGTAGGCAAAATATCGGTTTACCGCCGCCCGCAGAAAAAGAACATCCGGCTGGATGATGGGTACGAGGAAGGGATGGCCATCCCCATCTACTACGATCCCATGATTGCCAAACTCATCACCTACGGGGAAACGAGGCCCGCCGCTATCCACACGATGCTGCAGGCTATTGAATTGTATGAGATTGAGGGCGTGGCCACTACCCTTTCCTTTGGCAATTTTGTCTTCCACCACAAAGCGTTTACCTCCGGGCAGTTCGATACGCATTTCGTCAAGAAGTACTTTACGCCCGAAGCGCTGGAAAAAGACAACCGCATCGGCGCCGAAATCGCCGCCCAATTGGCGGCCAGGCTCTTTGAAAACAATAAAAGATTGCTGAAAACACCAGACGTGAGTGCGTCGGGCTGGGGGAATGGGAAGAGGTAAGAGCATGCTTGGAGGTGGTGCTTTTGAAGCGAAAAAGCCAGATTTTGGGTTCTCACGAAGGCATTTTTTCACCCCATAGCAGCGCAACGGGGCGAAAAAATGGCAAAGTGAGGTTCCAAGAGATGGGTTTTGCCCCGAAGGGGGCCTGGGGGCAGCCAAAATAGCCTGCCCCGATGCATATCGGGGACTACCTCCAAACATGCTCTAAGAGAGGGAGTTGGCCTGAGAGTAGTGGATCAGAGGCCTTGGCACCTTAACGGTTTGCTTGTACTGTCCAACCTTAGACGGCCCTTACGGCGCCACCGTCTCAAAAGAGATCACCTTGACCGGAGTGCCCCACATGAAAATGGAGACATCCTCATCCGCTTCGACGGCCACTATTTTCACCTCTTTGCCTTCGTATTTGAGTTGTTCCGGCATATTAACCGGCCGCCATTCCTGGCCGTCCTTGCCGATGATGCCCCAAAAGCCGGCGCCCAGATTTTGGTAACGTGCCTTTCCTGTAATTTTAAGCTTCTTCATTGGTTTGTCCTTTTAAAGGTACAGCAAAACCACGATGGTCGAGCAGGCGTTCAATGGTCTTATTCAGGCTATCGATCAGCTGGCTTTGTTTATTGATCGTCTGTTTGAGCTCCCGAAAATCATCGTAGAGATAGTTCTGAATATTCTGAGGAGAAGGCAGAAAAGGGCTCACCTTAGCGCGCACGTACCAAATCTCCCGGATATCGCCCAAATTGACGGTGTAGGGTTCGTAAAAGCTATTGTCGGAGGACAGGTGCAGCTGTTTCAGGTCCTTCAGTTTATTGTTCACCCTTTTGACCACAATATCCCCCCGGGTAACGATTACATAGACATAACTGTCCTTAATGGAAGTTTCCCAAAGAGTAGGTTCCAGGAAAGAGCAGACCACCTTGTCCCCTTCGAAGAGGGTCGGCTCCATGCTATCCCCGGAAACGTCAAATGACCGGTGGGTGCCCACCTTATATTTATAATCAGGTAGCGTAAAGGTCGGAAGGTCCTGAATGAAAGTCGGGTCGCTCATCTCGGCGGCATAGCCGGCCTGTGCCGGCACGGGGACGTGTACGATGCGTTCATCTTCCTGGGCATTGGTCACAATGGTCAAAACGCGGAAGCTTTTGTGGTCTTCCTCCGTCATAAACATGGGCCCTTCGCCGGTATAAATGTAAACCGGATTGACCTTGTACTTTTCAACCGCTTTCCGCAGCAACTCAATGGTGACATCGCGGCGCCCTTTCAGGATTTCGCTTAAACTTTGCGGCAAATAATCCAGGGAAAGAGCAAACTGGCGGCTCGATCGAACCCGGTTCTCTTCCCGTAGCTTATGGTGACACTTGATAAAACGTTGGGTTACGATGCTACTCATGTAAGGAAAATCTTTAAAAGGTGAACTCAACAAATTTAGAAAATTTGTTGAGCAAAAGAGTACGCATCTTCAAAAATTTATCCAAAAAAGTGATACTCTTGCCATTAAAAGCTGCCGGCGATAGCCAAAAAGTCTTTTGCCTTGAGGGCGGCTCCTCCCACCAGGCCTCCATCCACATCCGGTTGAGCGAAAAGTTCCCTGGCATTATCGGGCTTCACACTCCCTCCGTATAGGATGGAAGTCGCCTGGGCTACCTCTTTGCCAAATTTTTTCTCGATCAGGCTGCGGATGTACTTATGCATGTCCTGGGCTTGCTGCGGCGAGGCCGTTTTTCCGGTCCCGATTGCCCAGACGGGTTCGTAGGCGATCACCACTTTACGCATTTGCTCTTTAGTGAGGTGGTAGAGGGCTGTTTTAACCTGCTCCCCGACCAGCGCTTCATGCTTGCCGGCTTCGCGCACTTCCAGTTTTTCTCCACAGCAATAGATAGGCTCCATACCATGTTTCAGGACGATATCGATCTTTTTGGCGATCAGTTCATCGGCCTCCCCGAAGTACTCCCGGCGCTCAGAATGGCCCAGGATCACAAAATCCACGCCACAGGATTTGAGCATGGCCGCCGATATTTCACCGGTGTAAGCCCCGCTTTCTTCCTGGTGGCAGTTCTGGGCAGCCAGTTTGATAGTGGAGATATCTTTAATGATCACGCTGATGTTTTTCAGGTGGGTGTAAGGCGTTCCGAGCACCACCAGTGCATCTGAGGATTGCAAACCCGAAACGACCGCTTTGGCCAACTCGCGGCCTTCGTTGTAATCCGAGTTCATTTTCCAGTTGCCGGCGGCAATAAGTTTCCGTTCCATATTGAATGATTGTTTTGTTATCAAGATAATCCGTACTATCGATTTTCTGCTGTCCTTTTCCGTTGTTGGCGGTGGCTATAGGCTTCAATGCTGAAAGCGACAGCCGCTGCTCCCAGCATCATGAGCAAGTTCCAGTACCAGCTTGTAGGTTCCTGCCCATGTTCCAGGTAAATAGCTTTATCGGTGACCTGGTAGCCTTTATCCCGCAGTTGCCCTTGCCCCTGCCGGTCATTAGGCAGGTTCCTCACGACACCTTTCAGGGCCACCGGGCCAGCCTGGATACAGTTGCCGGCATCGACACACTGGGAGGGGAAGTCCATCGTCCAGGCGATGATATCGGGGCTTACGGCCTCCCCCCGCTCATGAGCCTCCAGCTGTTCCCGGGACAGTACCGGATAAATAATCACCCCTGGGTTGGTGGGGCTTTTAGCTGCTTTAAAGACAAAATCGCCGGGGAGCAGCGCATGGCTTACTTCAATGAAATCGGCATCTCCAATTCCTGTTTGCTGCACTGCTTCCATCGTGTAGGGCCTTAGTTTGTGGGTGCCGAAGTGTTGAGAAATAAGGCTATTACAGCCATTGATAAAGACAACCACACAAGCCAGGATAACCAGAATGCGAACGATCATGCATGATTCATTTATAAATTAAATTTTTCACGGCCCTAATGTAAAGAAATTTATGCTGAGCACCTATACTTAACCGGGAATTGCCAGGGAAGTGCCCGGAGGCGCATCCTGTGGCGGTTTTTTTGTACCTTCCGCCTAAAAATACGGCCTCTGAGAAAATGAAATTTGGAAAACTGCCTGATATTTCCGGTGTTAACTTTACTTTGCCTCCGGATGCTCCGCTGGCCAGCTCGCTACTGGCCGGCCTTACACAACGGGAAGGCCCCCCCTTACTTTTCATTGGCTGCACCGGTTGGAGCATGAAGGAGTGGGTAGGCAAGGTTTATCCCAAAGGTACAAAAGCCAGGGATTACCTGGGCGCCTACAGCCGGCAGTTCAACACCATAGAGCTCAATACCACCCATTATCGGATACCGAGTTCTGAAATGATCGAAAAGTGGTACCGGGAATCTTCACCCGATTTTCGCTTTTGCCCCAAAATACCTCAATCCATCAGCCATAGCCACAACCTGGGCCTGGGCGCCGGGCTCATTCCCTCTTTTTGTGAGGCCATCCTGGGTTTGAAGGAAAAGCTGGGCTGCTGCTTCCTGCAATTGCCTCCCCATTTCGATATCCGGCGTTTATCCCAACTGGAAAAGTTCGTAAAGGCCTTTCCCCGGGAGATATCTCTGGCCGTCGAGCTTCGCCACGAGAGCTGGTTCAACAACCCTCAAAATGGAGAAGCAGTATTTTCTATGCTCCAAGGCTACGGGGCCGCTACGGTTATTACGGACGTAGCCGGCCGGAGAGATGTGCTTCACATGCGGCCTACCAGTGGGACGGCCATGATCCGGTTCGTTGGCAACAACCTGCACCCAACTGACTACAGCCGCATCGATCAATGGGTGGAAAGGCTGGCGGCCTGGTTTGAAACCGGCCTCCGGGAAGCTTTCTTCTTTCCACACGAACCGGACAACCTCCTCGCGCCGGAACTGGCCGCCTACGTGCTGAAAAAAGCTAAAAAAGGAATACCCGATGTTGAATGCCGGGGCCCCAAGTTCATAGAAGAAGGTGGAGGACAGCAAATGACCTTGTTTTAAATAGCCTAACTTTTTTGCATTTTGCAGGTTGGCATGCAACTTGCCATTTTAAAACACAACGAATTAAATCCAACATGGCCGAAAAGACAGAAATCCGCCGCAATGAAAAGGCAAGTTCCAATTTCAGCACCGGCAACCTGGTGCTTCAAACGGAAAACGGCTATCCTTATATTCAGCGTGACATCAGCTGGTTATCGTTCAATTACCGGGTCTTGCAGGAAGCCAAAGACCCGACCGTACCGCTGTTTGAACGCATTAAGTTTCTGGCTATTTATTCTTCCAACCTGGACGAATTCTTCCGGGTCCGCATGGCCAACCACCGCAACCTGCTGCGAGTAGGCAAGAAGACCAAAAAGGAGCTGCACATTGATTCCAAACAGATTGTGAAGGATATTCAGCGGATCGTCAACAAGCAACAGGAAGAATTCAGCCGCATCTTTGAGAAAGAGATCATCCCTGAGCTGAAACACCACAAAATCCACCTCCTTCGGCGCCTCGACCTGAATGAAGAACAAAAGGAATTTGTGGAAGCTTACTTCAAGGATCACATGTTGCCCTTTGTACAACCGGTATTGCTGGTTAAAAACAAGATTCGCCCCTTTCTCAACAATGCCGCCCTCTATCTCACAGTCCTCCTCCAGGATAAAGAGGACCCTAAAAAAAACCATCAGTACGCTACCGTAAAAATACCGTCTGACCACCTGCCGCGTTTCATTCAGCTGCCCTCACCGGCCAACCGCCAGGATATCATCATGCTGGACGATATCGTGCGCCACAGCGTTTCCTGGATGTTTCCCGGATACCACATCCTGGATACTTTTTCCATCAAACTTACCCGGGATGCCGAACTGTATATCGACGATGAATTTTCCGGAGACCTTATACAAAAGATCAAAGAAAGCCTGGGTAAACGGCAGGTGGGGCCCGCTTCCCGGTTTGTCTATGACCGCGAAATGCCGGACGAACTGCTGGACTTCCTGAAAGAGACTTTCGACCTGGAAAAATACGATATTCTGAAAGAAGGGCGCTATCATAACAATTTCGACTTTTTCAAATTTCCCGATTTCGGGATGGCCCACCTGACCAATTCGCCCATGCCGTCCCTACCCTACCATCCGTTGGAAGATAGCCCCGATTTTTGGCAATCCATCCGCGAGAAGGAGCATTTCATCCACGTACCTTATCACTCCTACGATTCAGTAGTCCGCTTTTTTGAAGAAGCTGCCCGGGATCCAAAGGTCACGCATATTAAAATCATTCAATACCGGGTAGCCCGCAAATCGCGCATCATGCAGGCCCTGCAGGACGCGGTGAAGGCCGGAAAACAGGTATCCGTATTCATTGAAGTCAAAGCCCGGTTTGACGAAGAAGCCAACCTGGAATGGGGCGAAAAGCTGGAACAGGCCGGAGTTAATGTACACTACAGCTTTCCCGGGGTAAAAGTACACTCCAAACTGGCCCTCGTCCGCCGTATTGAAGGGCGCAAAGCCTGCATGTATACCTATCTGTCCACCGGCAATTTTCACGAAGACACCGCCAAGGTCTACAGCGATTTCGGGCTATTCACTGCAGATGAACGCATGGTCAATGAAGCAGCGCGGGTGTTTTCCTTCCTGGAAACGGTCAAAGTACCCCAGCAGGGCTTCCAACACTTGCTGGTCGGCCAGTTCAACCTGCGCACCGAACTGGAAAAGCTGATCGACTACGAAATCGAACAAGCCCAGGCCGGTGAACGGGCTGAGATCATCCTTAAAATGAACAGCCTGCAGGATCAGTCGATGATCGAAAAACTCTACAAGGCCAGCCAGGCGGGAGTAAAAATACAGCTGATCATACGAGGCATCTGCTCGCTGGTCCCCGGCCAGAAAGGAGTCAGTGAAAACATTTCTGTCATAAGTATCGTGGACCGCTACCTGGAACACGCCCGGGTTTTCATTTTTTACCACGGAGGCAAAGAACTGATCTACCTTTCGTCCGCCGATTGGATGGTTCGCAACCTCAGTTATCGGGTGGAAACGGCTTTTCCTATCTATTCTGAACCCATTCGCAACCAGATCAAGGACTTTATCACCATCCAGCTAAGTGACAACGTAAAAGCAAGGATCATCGAAAAAGAATCCAGAAATATGTACCGCACGGATGGATCGGACCTGGCCATCCGGGCCCAGATGGAAACCTATTATTATATCAAGCGGCAATCTGAGCAGGAGAGCCAGGAAGAAGAGGAGCCGGTGGCGGAGGCGTGATTGGGCGGCGGATGGTAGAGATAGGCGCCTCTCCCCTCCTCTTTATATCCGCTCCATCGATTTTTTCCGGATATTCATCCATCATAGTGGAAGGCGCGGTTTCGAAGGCCTAATTTTGCTCATCATATAAAAACCCACAATGATGAGAATACTGAAATTCACCTGGCTATCCGCCATTCTTTTTTCCCTTTTATTTACCGCCTGTCAAAGGGAAGCTCCCGTACCTGACGACAGCCTGCAATATCTTCCCGCCAGCACCGCCATGGTTACCGCCATGCGCGTCCGGCAACTGATGGATAAAGCAGATTTCAAAACCATCCAGCAATCAGAAGGTTATCAGGAGATGATCGAAGAGGCCCGGAACACCAACCCGGTCCTGGCCAAAGTACTGGAACAACCCGAAAGCTCAGGAGTAGACCTCGGGAAAAACATCTACCTTTCCACTGAAATCCAGGAAGGCAAAAAACCCTTCATGACCATCTCCTTCTCAATTGCTGATGCCCAGGCGTTTGAAGCCTTACTCAAAAGCGTTGATATAGAGGCCCAGCCCGCTTCCGACCAGGGTTACCAGTTCATCAGCCCGTCTCGCAACAGCACGCTGGCCTGGAACGAAGAAATCGCTATCATCGGCATAAGCGAAGAGGACACCGATGTTGAAGCAGCAATTAAACGCTACCTGGAAACAGCGCCGGAGCAATCCATCGCCCAGAACAAGAACCTGCGCCAGGCCCTTAATAAAGAATTTGACGTGGCCAATTGGTTCTCTTCCGATTTCCTTTTGGATTCCGAGTTGGCGAAAGGCTCCACGGCACTGATGAACTACCGGGAGGAAGACTTGCGCGGCAACTACATCCAGCACTTCCTCACCTTTGACAAAGGGCTGGTCAAAAGTGAAGCCGGCCTCTATTTCAAAAGCCAGATTGCGAATGATATCAGCATGCTTTTCCGCGATAAGGTGAAGACGGATTTCGTGAAACTCGCTCCGGCGGGAGAACCCCTGTTCTTTATGACAACCGCTTTTGACATGGACGGCATCAACCAACTGCTGGTCGAAAAATACAGCAAAGGCCTGGCGGAAGGTGGACTGCAGGAATACGGTATTTCCACCAACACCCTCATCAAAGCACTGAAGGGCGACATCATGCTCACCGCCTATGCTCCGGAACAGGAATCCGGGAAACCAGGCCTCGTCTTTGCCGCCCGGATCGGCGACCAGGAGGCGCTGCAATCCCTCATCAGCCTGGCTGTCAAAGAAAATAAGATCGAACAACTCAGCGAGAACCGCTACCAATTTCTGGAGTGGAAAAAAGAGATGAAAGGGGATTCGGCTTATGCCGAGACAAAAGTGCACATAGAAGGGCAACTCCTGCTCCACGATGGCTTGCTGTACATGGCCAGCCAGCCCCCCCTCCTGGATAAGGTGGAAAATGGCCAAACCGGGCTCACCGGCCCTATTGCCGCTCAGGCAAAAGAGCTATCCGGTAAAAACATCTTCACCGCACTGGGCGACATCGCCGCACTGGAAGCGATGGGCAAGGAACCAAATGAAGGCAATAGGGCGATCGAAAGCATCGAAGCCACCGCCCAGCGCAAAGGCACGGAACTGACTCTTAAGATGAAGGACAAATCTGCCAATAGCCTGAAGGCTCTCATCGATATGATGAAAAAGGCAGGCCAAAAAGAAGAGACGCCGGAGAAAGCGGGCGAAACATCAGAGATCTGATACCCTCTAGCCTATTGTTTATCAATTGCTTATAAAAGCCAGGGCGGTTTTTGATGTTTTTTTCGCTCAAAAACTTGTATTTCAATAACAGCGCTCTTATATTTGCAATCGCTTCTGAAAAATGGAGTTCAGGATGAAGTTCCTGAAAATTCATAAGCGGATGTAGCTCAGTTGGTAGAGCGCAACCTTGCCAAGGTTGAGGTCGCGGGTTCGAGTCTCGTCATCCGCTCAATTCCTGAACAAAAAGCCTTCTGGTAACAGAGGGCTTTTTGTATTTTTAGCTATTTTTTTGGAAAACTTGGTATCTTTGGAACGCAGGCGGAAGCGCTTGCCGTTTTGGAATGGCTGCCGCCCTTTTCAGGGAGGATCGATCCTTTCCAAACAATAGCCCGGGTGGCGGAATTGGTAGACGCGCTGGACTTAAAATCCAGTGGGCAGTGATGCCCGTACGGGTTCGATTCCCGTCCCGGGTACTTTTTACGGATAGGCTTGGTGGAAATTTTTCCATCAAGCCTTTGTTTTTCAAGCCTTTACACATACAACCACCTTTCCACTTCCCCCGTTTTTATCCATTCATTTACCACCCAATATACCACCTGAAAGATTTCTATACTAGTGCGCGAGGTTATTTTCCCGCCAGACAAGGCGCGAGGAAGAAACATAGCGGGGCTACGTGACTGAGGAGCAACGCAGCCTGCCTGCCCGTGAGGCCACGGCCGAGCAGGTATGGTGGGGAAAGAGCCCGCGATATTCCCCCGCTATTTAGTGCGCGAGGCACTAGAAACTGCCCGTTTTTGAAATTATTAAGATAAAGGAGGAGTAAAGAACTAAAAATATTATTTTAGCATTGCATCAGAAAAAGCTTACTGAAATGGTGGACTGGAGAGAACATATTCATTCGGATGACGAGATTTTGCTCGGTAAACCTGTGATCAAGAATACCAGGATATCGGTAGAATTCATCCTGGAAAGGTTGGCCAATGGCTGGACAGAGCAAGATATCCTGGAAAACTATCCAAGGTTAACAAAGGAAGCTTTGCATGCTGTGTTTGCCTATACCTACGAATGCATGAAAGATGGAATGCTGTATACCTCCAGACTGAACAGAGCCTGAACCCATGAAGCTATTGGCCAATGAGAATTTCCCTTTGAAAAGCTTTAAAATCCTCAAAGATAAAGGTTACGACATCAAACATATAGGCCTTGAGTTGCCAAGTATTACTGACGAGGAGGTCATGACAATGGCAATTGAAGAAGGCCGTGTCATCATAACTTTTGACAGCGATTACGGGGAATTAGTTTATAAGTACGGATATAAGAGCGTGTTGGGGATTTACTTTTGATGTCGAAAATGAGCAGATTTTGGTTCTCAGGAAGCCATTTTTGAGCCGCATAGCATCGCTACGTGGCGAAAAAATGGCGAAATGAGGTTCAAAAGATGCACATTTGCAGGCCAAAGGGTAAATCCCCAACACGCTCTAAGCCCCAAGGTGTAGTCTATTTGAGATGGAAAGAGTTCACCCCTGATTTTCCCGCTGATTACCTGCATGAAATTTTTGAAGCAGGCCAGATTCAATTCGCTGGCCTGTTTACGGTGATTGATGAAAACCAAATCCGGCAGCGCAAAATAGTAGGTTAAATAGTGCCTGCTGCTTCAAGCTGCGGTTGGCATTGCTTTGCCTTTAGTTCTTCAGGCGACTACTGGTTACTCCGATGTTCAACGCGCCAGGAAAGGAAGTAGCGTAGATTTCTAATGGGAGTTTTGTTACCCGGAAGGCACGGCCCAAAGATATCGCTTCGGTGAGCATCGACGAGATCTTTCGCTTATTCAACCGCTACCAGGGGCGCATCTCCATCTTTCACTTTGCCGGGCACGCCGGCGGAAAAGGGCTGCAACTCAATAAAGATTTTTCCGGCAACGAAACCGGCCATGCCGGCGGGCTGTCCGAACTGTTCCGCCGCAAAGTGGAGGGTGGAATCCAAATAAAATTTTCCATTTTGAGGTGCTAAAATCCTGAACTCGACTTTTCGGAGCAGCCTCATCAGTGTATCGGTGTGTCGGTGCTATCGCCGGGCTTGAGGTGGGGCAGAAATGTGTTGAGTGTAAAGAAGCAAGTGGGATAGTTCAATTTTCTGTATCTTAAAAAAACGCTCCTTCATTTTCAGTGATTTGCGAATAGCGAACACCGAATTCCGAACAGTTCCAAGCAAGTAACTGATACACGCTCTACGCCCCGTCTGCCCTCTCCAACCCCGCCTTATACCTTTCCAGACAACGCTCGCGCGCGGTTTTATGATCGACAATAGGCTCAGGGTAGTCTGGCGTATCATATTCCGGCGCCCATTCTTTGATGTACTTGAAGTTTTTGTCAAATTTTTCCTGCTGGGAGTACGGATTGAAGATGCGGAAGTAAGGCGCTGCGTCAGTGCCGCTGCCGGCCGCCCACTGCCAGCCGCCGTTGTTGCTCGCCAGGTCGTAATCCAGCAGTTTTTGGGCGAAGTAGGCCTCGCCCCAGCGCCAGTCGATGAGCAGGTGTTTAGTGAGGAAACTAGCGGTGATCATGCGTACGCGGTTGTGCATATAGCCGGTTTGGTTGAGCTGCCGCATCCCGGCGTCGACGATGGGATAGCCGGTTTGGCCTTCGCACCATTTTTTGAACTCGGTTTCATCGTTGCGCCACTCGATGTAGTCGTATTTTTCGCGGAAAGATCGGTGGGCTACATGCGGAAAATGCGCCAGGATCATGGCGTAGAAATCGCGCCAGATGAGCTCGTTGAGGAAAGTGTCATTAAGCTGTTGCGCGCGCCAGGCCTTTTCCCGGATGCTGATGGTACCAAAGCGAAAATGAATGCCCAGGCGGGAGGTACCCTCCTGCCCCGGAAAGTTCCGGGTTTTATCGTAGTTGCGGATCAGGCCGCGGCTGACCGTTTTGGAGGGGATTTCGATATCCGTTGGCTCAAATCCCATTTCATCCAGAGTAGGAACCGGCTGCTGCTCCATCGGTTGAAAATTGCCAAAGTAATCTTCTGTGGGGTATGGCTTCAGATAATAGGAAATGGTTTCTTTTTCGCCCGAATCACCATCCACCTGAGCCATCTTACTGTTCAATTTCGCTTTCCATTTGCGGCTATAGGGGGTAAAAACAGTGTATGGTGTTCCATCCGCTTTCAACACTTCCCCTTTTTCAAAGATGACATGGTCTTTATAGGTATGAAAGGCAATAGCTTTGCCCTCCAGTAATGCCTTCACCTCACCGTCCCGCCGCAAAGCGTAGGGTTCATAATCGCGGTTGGTGTAAACAGCTTCCACCTCATACTCCTCCAGGAGGGCTGTCCAAACCTCCAGCGGAGAACCATAACGTACCACCATGCTGCTTCCCAGCCCTTTCAGCTCTTCCTGCATTTCCCGGATCGTATCGTGGATAAACTCCACACGAGCATCCTTTTTATCCTCGAGTTCATCGAGGATTTCCCGGTCAAAAATAAAAAGTGGAACAACCGGAAGCCCTCCTTTCAGCGCATGGTACAGGCCCGCGTTGTCCTCCAGGCGAAGGTCCCTTCTAAACCAGAAAAAGCTAACTTTGGACATAGATATCTCATTGTTTCGCTAGGGAAACAGAGGAAGGATGTTATTGTTTAGGACAGGACAACAGCCCTCCTGCTTCATGATTCCCATTCCATTCCCCAATCTTTTTCCACTATAAAAAACCATTTCAAAATAAAGTCTTTTAAATTGGGGCAAATTTAAAAACACAAACCATGAAATACCCATACTTACTGTTGTGCTTTGTCATTTTCAGCCTGATGGGCTGCCAGTCCGAACAGGAAAAAGCCCAGGCTCAGGTCACGGAGTTGGAGAAGCAGCTCGAAAACGCCCCCCGGACGGAAAAGGCTCAGGAGGTGTTGGAGGCCTATCAGGATTACATAGCCCGGTTTCCGGAGGATGCCGAAGCCACGCCCCGCTATTTGTACCGGGCAGCCGCTCTGCAATACCGGATGAACCGGTTTTCCGCCGCCACGGCCTTCCTGACTCAAGCCATAAAGGACTACTACAATTCTTCCAACACACCCAAAGCGGCCGTTTTCCTGGGAGATATCTACCAGGAGAAGCTCGGCAATGAAGAAACCGCCACCAGCGTATATCAGGCGCTAATCCGGGCTTTCCCGGACTCCGAAGAAGCAAAGGCTACTCATGGGAAACTACCAGATGGGTTGGTGTCTCTTGAAGCCCGCATCGAGAATATGGGCGCTCAGATGTTCGATGATTCTACCGGCCGCATTGAATACCGGACCGCCAACAACTTCATTCATTCCACTGAATTATATGCATTGCTCCTGCCGAAGTCAGAGGATACGCCCGACATGCTGTACAAAGGAGCTGAAATTGCCAGGACCATTCGCTCTTTTGATAAGGCCCTGGAGTTGTACGCTCAGATCACGGAGCAATACCCCGAAAGTAGCCGGGCGCCGCAGGCTCTGTTCATGCGGGCATTTACGCTGGATTCGGACCTTAAGCAGTTCGATCAGGCCAAGGCACTTTACGAGCAATTCATCAAGGACTATCCGGACGACGATTTCATCGACGATGCTCAAATCCTACTGGAGAACCTGGGTAAAGATGATGAAGAGATTATTCGTTCTTTCACGGAGAAGAATGAGGAAGCGGAGGAGGTGCAGTGAGGGAGGGGGGGTATAGGGGCATATTGCTGATTTGCCGGTTCAGTAAAAACAGCGAATTTCGAACAGCCCCTACTGCCCAAAAATCACATTTTGATCTGGATGGCCTTTCGGTCGAACGGATTGAGCGCGACGCCGGATACCTGGGCTTCTGCTTCTATCCTGTATTCTGACTTAACAGCCTGTATAGCTTTGGCGGCTTTAGCCAGCCCTCCGAAGAGGAAATTCTTTTTGCCAAACTCGTCCATATTGGAACGGACGAGGCTGAAAGTAAGGCGGAAGGGCACTTCGATGAATTCTTCGGCAGGAACTGCGATGGTTTGGTTGAGCTCGGTTACACCCAATTCGTACTCATCGATGAGTTTTTCTTTACCGCGGCCGCGGGTATATTTCTCAATCAGTGCGATCTTGATGGCGGTAACAGTTTGGGGGTTCAATGATTGAAATCGGATGCTGCCGTCGACCTCCCGCGAAGTGGCATTAATTTCTTCCGGAATCACCAGCTCCAGCTTTACCCCTTCGATACCCAGCCATTTCTTCACTTTCCCTAACATAATGCGTTTTTTTGATGGAGGAATATAGGTGTTTTTTGAATTCTCTTACCGGCAATTTGATGAAGCCCCGCTTTTCGTAGACGAACCTTTGGCCTTTCTGCTTTTACACCATTCGCTTATGCCAGCTTTGGCTCAGGGGCTTCAGCCATTTCTGGTCCAACTCCTCCTTGGTGCTCACCAGCGTATCGAACACCAGCGTATGGTCATTGATCCTGCCCTCCTGGTAAAGGCGGGCGAATTCCTCACGGGGCACGGTAAACACCTCTTCTCCGTCTTTAAAGGAGAAAGCCATGCGGTCAAACAGGTCGACTCCGTATTCGGCCTGCAATTGCTTGAGGAAGTAAACGGATTTATCGATGGAGCAGCCGCTGGCATCTGCCTGGCTTTCGTCGACCATCAGGACGATGAAGCGGTTGTGTAATACGTCGGCATGAGCGCGCAGCTGCCGGTTGTGGCTGATCCAGCTCTGGGCAAAGGCCTGCGCCTCGCGGCGAATCACCGGTATATCCTCTTCCTTAAACGGTTGATTGGCCTGATAAATCCAAACGCGGGTGCTGTCCGGAAGGACATCGTAAGCTGTCATGGTTGTTGATTGTCTGTTTGGCAATACTTCTTCTTTGAAATGATTAACACCTGAGGGCAAGGGTAGTTTTGGGGTTGGCCCCTGGTTATTGTTTGTTATTGATTGTTGGTTCAGCCCTCTGTAACAACCGGCAATTATTTCCCCTCCTCCACTTCCATATTATTGACAATGAGCTCGGCCAGGTCGTACACCATCACATCGTCCTGTTTGTCTTTAGCCTTAACGCCATCGCCCATCATGGTGAGGCAGAACGGGCAATTGGCGGCGATAATACTCGCCCCGGTAGCCAGCGCCTCTTCGGCTCGCTCCACATTTACGCGTTTATTGCCGGGCTCGTCTTCTTTCCACATCTGAGCGCCGCCGGCGCCACAGCAAAGCCCTTGGGTGCGGCATCGCTTCATTTCCACAAGGTCGCCGTCCAGGGCCTCCAACACTTTACGGGGGGCTTCGTACACGCCGTTGATCCGCCCCATATAGCAGGAGTCGTGGTAGGTGATGCGCTTGCCTTTAAAGGCGCCCCCTTCTTTCATCTTGATGCGCCCTTCGTCAATCAGATGTTGCAGTAGTTGGGTATGATGGACGACTTCGTAGTGGCCGCCCAGAGCAGGATATTCGTTCTTCAAGGTATTGAAGCAATGCGGGCAGGCCGTGACGATCTTTTTGACGTTGTACATTTTCAGCGTCTCGATGTTCTGCAGGGCCAGCATCTGGAAGACAAATTCGTTGCCCGCGCGGCGGGCGGGGTCGCCGGTGCACTGCTCCTCGTTGCCCAGGATGGCAAAGTCCACACCCACGGCGTTGAGTATTTTGCAAAAGGCGACCGTCACCTTCTGTGCGCGGTTGTCATAGCTACCCGCACAGCCGACCCAGAAGAGGATTTCGGGCTCTTTGCCTTCGGCGGCCAGTGCGGCCATATTGGGGATGTTGAGATTAGTCATTTATCTTTGCTTTCAGTTTTATTTTTGTAGTTCGGCGATTGTAGATCGTATTTTGGCTAATTCCAGGTTGGCGCCGAGTTGTTCGTAGATGCGTTCGGCTTGGTGGAGGTATTTCAGGGCTTCGTCAGGGTCTTCTTTGTCGATCATGCTAACTCCAACAAAGGGCAACAACTCAACCAGCTGAGCTACAACAAAGCCCCTACCCCTTCATCGCCTCCTGCGCCCACTGATCCCTATCATCCGGTATCGCCCAGGCAGAGCCGCTGTTTTCCATACTGGTGAACATCGGCACCCATTCCTGCGGCCCCTGAGATAGGGTGAGTATTTCGTAGCGGCGCATCTTGAGGATCGGTTCCAGCGGATTGATCAGCACCGGGCAGGCTTCTACACAGGCGTTGCAGGTAGTGCAGGCGTGCAGTTCTTCCGGCGTGGTGTAATCCAGGAGCGACTTGCCGTCGTCGTAGTTGTCTTTGCTCAGCGGCTGGGATTTATCTTTGGCAAATTGCTCATCGCCGCTTTCGATGTTGCGGCCCACTTCTTCGGCCCGGTCGCGAATATCCATCAGAATTTTCCGGGGCGACAGCTTTTTGCCGGTAAGATTAGCCGGGCAGACGGAGGTGCAACGGCCGCATTCGGTACAGCTGTAGGCATCCATTATATTTTTCCAACTCAGGTTGAATACATCGTTGGAGCCGAATTCGGGTAACTCGGCGTCCATATCCATGCCATCGCCATCCCCGCCTTCGGTGAGGCCCATCATGCTCCTCACCTCGTTCATCACTTCCGGCATATTGTCCATCTCGCCGCGCGGCTTCAGGCGGGCGAAGTAGGTGTTGGGGAAAGCCAGAAAGATATGCAGGTGCTTGGAATACGGCAGGTAATTGAGGAATACAAAGACCATTCCCAGATGGAGCCACCAGCCGAAGCGTTCCACTACGTGAAGCGCCCCTTCGCTCAGCCCTCCAAAAAGAGCGGGCCCCAGCCAGGTGCTGACCGCCAACTGGCCGGTTTCCGGGTAGTGCTGCGGGTCAATATCCTGAAGGAGGGTATCCGCTCCGTTCATACTGAAAATGCCAATCAGCAAGATGATCTCAAAAATGAGGATGAGGTTGCCATCCAGGCGCGGCCAGCCCTTCATTTCCGGTTTCCAGAAGCGCGGCGTCTTCAACAGGTTGCGGCGGGCCAGGAAAATGATCGTCGCCACGAAGGCCAAAATGGAAAGCACCTCGATAAAACTGATAACGAAGGTGTAAAAGCCCCCCAGCTTATCTGCAAAAAACCGGTGTTGCCCGGACACTCCGTCGATGAAAATCTCGATCAGTTCTACCTGAGTGAGTAAAAAAGCGACGTAAATGAACAGGTGAAATATGGCCGGTATCCAGCGCGTAAACATCTTTTGCTGGCCAAAAGAGACCAGGAGCACGTTACGCCATCGTTGGGCGGTATCTCCGCTGATGTCCTCATCCTGCCCCAGTAGGATATTGCGGCGCACCCGGGAAAAGGCGCGCCCGGCCAGGCCAAAAGCCAGTAAAGTGACTACAATAAAAGCGATCTGTTGAATCATGGAGGCGACGATTATTTATTTGATGCTAAAATAGGATCATTTCTCACAATAGTAGCAGAATTTGTCGGCCAAATCCCTAATTTTGCCCTAGGAGCCTGTCGGAGAAGTACTTGATGGACTGCAAACGGCAAATATTGTTCTGCACTTCGTTGCTTTTCAGCCGCGTAGCACCACTATGCTCCTTCATCGCGCCTCGTTCAGAATAATATTTGCTCGTTCTCGCCTCACCAACACTTCTCCGACAGGCTCCTGGGCAAACAACGAACCACTACTTAGCTATGAAGATACTCAACCAGGAACAAATAAAGCAAAAGATCAAACGGCTGGCCATCGAAATCCTCGAGAACAATTTCGAGGAGCAGGAGCTGATCCTGAGCGGTATCAATAATACGGGATTAGGCTTTGCCCAGTTGTTGCTCGATGAACTGCTTCAGATTACGGATATCCCGATTACCATCACCCGCATCCGGCTCAACCCTGCCGCTCCGTTGAGCCAGGAAATACAAATCGATTTACCCCCCGAAAAACTGGAAGGCAAATCCATTATTATCATCGATGACGTAGCCAATACCGGCCGGACGATCTTCTACGCTATGAAACCCCTGCTCAACGTCCTGCCTAAAAAAATAGAGGTTGCAGTACTGGTAGACCGCACCCACAAGTCCTTCCCGGTAAGAGTCGACTATTTCGGATTGTCTTTGGCCACTACCTTGATGGATAATATTGACGTACAGATTCTCAATGTGGAAGAACAGGCGGTGTTCTTGAATTAGTTGATTGGTAAGCGCCCTCACTCATTCATTCATTCATTCAATCCCTCAACCAACTCCCTCAACGCTCCCATCCGTTCCATCGCAGCCTTATAACCGATATCGAACAAGGGTTCATACCGGTTGAGTTGAAAAATATTAAAGCGGTGGACTTCCTTGGGCTCGATGAGCAGGTCGCACAGTTCCATACTGGGCCGGCTGTTGGCCAGTACCGACAGGTCGAAACAACGTTGGGCAATACCCAAAACGTTCTGCACAGCCTTGCCGGACACCTCAACGTGGGGCATTACATTCACCGCTATAGTAACATCGCAAATCTCCTTGAGCGGCCCCACCGGCATATTGTCCAGCAATCCTCCATCGACATAAAGCTGCCCGTCGATCTCCACCGGCTGAAAAAGAAGGGGAATGGAAGAAGAGGCCGTCACTACATCGAACAAGGGGCCGGAACTGCGCATCTCACATTCGCCGGTATTGAGGTTGGCAATAGCCACAAAGAGCTGCTTCTCCAGCGATTCGAACCGATCCTCCGGGATGATTTCCGCCAGTTTGTCCCGCAGATAAGTCAGCTTGGTCAGGCCGGAGAAGGGAATGGCGACCTTAAACATCTTAAAGAAACTGGCCTTGCGAACGAACTCCATGATCTCCCCCGGCCTTTTGCCGGCCGCATAAAGCGCCCCGACGATAGCTCCCGCACTTGCCCCGGAGATCACTTCCGGAAAAATACCCTGATCTTCCAACGCCTGTAGCACGCCTATATGAGCTATCCCTCTGGCGCCGCCGCCGGAAAGGGCCAGGCCAATGCGCTTCTTTGCTGCCATAATGATCCATTATTTCATTGTCTCACTGTTTCAATCGATAACGATGAAACAGTGAGACAATGAGCCCATGCAGTACACTACTGCTTCACCAGTTCCTGGGCCCAGATTCTGTTCCCCTGGACAAAGGTGATAACGTAAGCACCGGCCTCGAGTTTAGCAACATCCAGGCTGGCCACAACCCCCGGCTGTTTCCATTCCGCTACCAACTGTCCGTTTAATGAATGAATCCGAACGGCATCCAGCGGATCGGAGCTGAGTACCTGTAGCCGCGCCTGTACCGGGTTGGGGAAAAAGGCGATGTCTTTACCCAGAGAAGGGTCGAGCACATCACTGTAGGGGTCGATATCTTCCATATAACGCGGCAGCAGCTGATAGCCTTCGTCGTAGGGCGAGCTGCTGTCAAACTGGCCCCCAATTCCGGTGACACTAAAGGTGCCGGTGGGAGCCGGTAAATTGAATAAATCCACGTCATTATCGATCCGGACATCGAAAGTATTCGCACCATCAGTTACCTGCACTGTGAAGCCGGACCCTCCGGGGCTCCACATCGCCGGGTCTACCAAAGATACGTTTTCCAGGCGAACGAGCTGCGATTCTGTAGCTTCTCCCAGGGCATTTGTCACATCGGGGTTAACCAGGGCATTACCACTGCTGGCCAAATCCACTCTGGCCGCCAGTAACTGTATCAGGCCGTTGAACTGGTCGACCTCTCCCTGAACAACTATTTCATCGCCTTCCTGCACAGTGTAGCCTAGATTCCCGATATTGTTGAAAACGCCGATGCCGTCATTATTGCCATCAATAATGGTGAACTGAAGCCCTTCAGGGCGCAGGTTGACTCCGTATACGACACCCCGCAACTGGCAAGTAACCTCCAGAGAATCGGCTGCCCCGTCAGCATTCGTTGTCGTTACCGTCCCGATGGAGTATTCGGGGTAAAAAACCGGGCAATTAATGGTGATGTTCACCGTAGCGGACTGACACGCCCCGCCCACGCATACTTCATAGGTCAAAGCATCCATGCCGCAGAAATCCTGATCCGGTGTATAGGTAATGGAATTGTCCATAGTGACCTCAGCTGTACCGTCACCCGGGTTCATTGTAATCACAAGGCTTTCCAGCGGCGCCGGCAGGAAATCATTCCCAAGCACATCAATGGTGACAGCTGTATTGGCCTCGGTCGTGGCCACATCATTGTTGGCGGTAAGAACGCCCGATCCCGATGGATCATAGGTACCCGCTGGGAAAGGGGTATCTACTGTACTATTCGTCATTCCATTCTCCAGGGCATTGACTCCACCGTAAATCCAGTTGGCCGGCACAAAGGTATTGCCATCGGGCCCGGTGCCGTCGACGCGGTAGGCCCAGCCATCGAGGTATTCCCAGGGCTGGCCGGTGCCGTCGACGTCGATCTCGCCAAATACATCGACGACAGTAGCATTTCGGAATAGCTCAATAGCATCATCTCCGTTGATGGAAACAGAAGAATTGCTGGCGTCATCCACAAAGTCAGCGTCAAAGCCGAAAAAGGCGGCGAACTCCACGCCGGTACTGGTGAGGTACAGGTAGGAACCAGCCGTTGCGGACACCGCCGGGAAGGTGTATTCCACACCGGCGGACCCTCCCCCATTATTGGCCGAACCAATACCATACTCACTTAAGTCGGCAATATCATTCAGGACGTAAAGCTCCACTCCTTTGGGGGTTCCTCCGGTGAGCGGCCCGTCAAAGACGCCGGTCAGCAGGAGGTCGGTAGCCACACTCTCTTCCACGATTATGGATCCGGCCATACCGAAACTTACATGGGGATCGCATTGGTACGCATAGGTACCGGCCTGTGTGAAGGTGAACGAATAGGACCAGGGCGCCGCCGCCGCCACTCCGCTACCAAAGCCCTCGGGGTTCTCCGGATTAGTAGCCGTAGTTCCATTTACATTGTGAGTGCCCCCGATATTATTCCAGGTGACCCTATCCCCAACCGCAATAGTCAGTTCCTGGGGGCTGAAAGAGTTGCTTTGCACCGTTACTTCGTGAGTTTGCTGGGCAGTAAGCCGAAGGGCGGAAGTAAAGAGTGCGATCAAAGTTAGACAGGTAAATAGCCTCATGTTGGATATTTTGGTTTAAGAATGAATGGAAGGAGCATTTTAAGCAAAAATAGCGGATTGATAAGAAAAGCGTCCAGGCTTTCGATAAATTTTATGTTAAACCACTCATTTATGTTGAAATGATACTCCTAATCAAGAATTAATATACGCTTAACATCTACTGTTTACATTTGCCGCCGAATCAATTTCTCTAAAGTGAAATTGAGCTATTGGGTTCGGGTATTTTGCCTTATTTTTGCCCCAAGTTAACGTCAAATATTCAAGCAGAAAACTAAGCGGCTGCCCACAAGGGGAGCCAAAGCCAAACAATTATTTGTTCATTAAAACTCACTCGTTTATGAGATTATCTATGCTAATGAGAGCACTGGGTACCTTTGTACTTCTCGTTGCCTTTCATGGGATGGTCCTTTCCCAGGGTGTTACTACTTCTTCTATGCAAGGCACGATAGAAGATAGCAACGGAGAAACCCTGATCGGAGCCAACGTCCTCGCCGTACACCAACCCTCCGGGACGGTATACGGCACAGCTACTGACATTGAAGGTAATTACCGCATCCCCGGCATGCGGGTTGGCGGGCCTTACAAGATCACGGTGACTTACACCGGTTACTCTGAAAAAGTATTCGAAGGTATATTCCTCCGGTTAGGTGAAACGCAAAGACTGGACATCGCCCTGGATGAATCGGCTATCGAGCTGGAAACCATCCAGATTACTGCATCGGCCGGCCTGACCGGGTCCAACTCCGGCGCCAGTACGCAGATCACTACAGCTGATATCGACCTCATGCCTACGCTGAACAGGGATGTGAATGATTACCTGCGCCTGACTCCGCAAGCCTCCCGTTTCGGCGACGGTATCTCTTTCGCCGGTATCAACAACCGTTACAACGCCATCTACATCGACGGTGCAGTCAACAACGATGTATTCGGCCTGGCTGGTTCTGGAACGAACGGCGGCCAGACGGGCATCTCGCCGTTCAGTATTGACATCATCGACCAGCTCCAGGTGGTGCTGTCTCCCTACGATGTTACGCTGGGTGGTTTTGCCGGTGGCGGCGTTAACGCCGTAACCAAATCCGGAACCAACCGGTTTGCCGGTACGGCCTACTACTTCTTCCAAAACGAGAGCCTGGTTGGCAAAACCAACACCACTCTGACTAACCGCCTCGGCACCGAACAGGAAAAGATCGCAGAATTTACCCAGGCGACCTACGGCGCTTCCATCGGAGGGCCGATTGTCAAAGACAAAGTCTTTTTCTTTGTCAATGCCGAAATCCAGGATGACCAGACCCCGGTGCCTTTCCAGTTGGAAAACTATACGGGCCAGGACAACCGCGCATCCGTTGCCGACCTGGAAAACCTGCGTAACTTCACCAGAAATACCTACGGATACGACCCAGGCAGCTTTGGTTCTACGGTTGATGAACTCCAGGGCCTGAAGCTCTTCGGAAAGATCGACATCAATCTGAACGAAAACCACCGCCTGACGCTGCGCCACCAGTACACCAAAGCGGAGCAATTCGACCGCAATGCCGGCAGCAGCAACTCTATCAACTATTCGAATAACGGCGTATTTTTCCCCAGTATCACCAATTCTTCAGCGCTGGAACTGAACTCCCGCTTTAGTGACAAGTTGTCTAACAACCTGATCATTGGTTTTACCGCCGTACGGGATGACCGCGACCCACTGTCGGCTGACTTCCCTTATGTCATCATCAACGATCAGAACAATGGCCAGATATTCATGGGCTCGGAGCAGTTCTCAACCGCCAATGACCTGAGCCAGGATATTTTTACCATTACGGATAACTTCAAAATCTACAATGGTAATCATACCATTACCATTGGTACGCACAATGAGTTTTACAGCATTTACAACCTGTTCATCGGCCAGAACTACGGCACTTACCGTTTCGCCAGTATAGATGACTTCATCAGCGGCGCTCCGGCGATCGAGTACGACCGGTCTTACTCTCTGGTCGACGACCTTACCGGCGACGGTTCCGCCGCTGCGGCCGACTTCAACGCCATGCAGTTGGGCCTGTATGCCCAGGATGAATGGGCAGTCAGCAAGCAGTTTACGCTTACCGCTGGCCTGCGTCTAGACCTGCCGGTCATCACTTCCGATCCGGTAGAGGATACCAATTTCAACAACGTTGCGCTTCCCAAGATGCAAGCCGCCTATGAAGTGGCCAATAATGTGAAAGCCGGTAAAGCGCCGGACGGACAGCTGATGTTCTCTCCCCGTCTCGGTTTCGACTACGATGTAACCGGTAACCGCAGCACCGTCCTGCGCGGCGGGCTGGGCGTCTTCACCAGCCGCATTCCGTTTGTATGGCCGGGCGCTATGTTCACCAACAACGGACTTACGCTTGGCCGGGTTGACGAGCGCAACATCGCTCAGGTAAACTTCATTTCGGATATCCAGAAGCAGTACACCAACCCGGATTTCTCGATTCCTTCCGGCCAGGTCGACCTGTTTACCACGGATTTTAAATATCCGCAGGTATTCCGTACCAACCTGGCAATTGACCACGAACTGCCCGGTGGCATTCTGGCTACTGTGGAAGGCCTTTACACCAAGACGCTCAACAATGTGGTCTACACCAACATCAACTCCGACCCCACTGTAGAGTTTAACTGGACTGGCTCTCCGGACACCCGCCCGGTCTACGGCCGGGACAACCTGGATGATACTTATGGCGCCGGCGTTTATGTAGGTTCCAACACCAGCGAGGGATATACTTATACTTTCACGGCTAGCCTGGAGAAGAATTTCCCGTTTGGATTAGGCGCATTCCTGGCTTATACTTACGGTGATGCCGAAGCTGTTACTGAGGGTACTTCTTCTCAGAACTCTTCTCAGTGGAGGGGCCAGAACAATATAAATGGCCGGAACTTCCCGTTATACGGCCGCTCTGACTTCTCTCTGGGCCACCGTGTCGTTTCTTCTTTGAGTTATAAACTGAAGTGGAACGCTGAGGAGAATGTTGCTACTACGTTCTCCCTATTCTACAACGGCCAGTCCGGACAGGCTTACTCCTACGTCATTTCCGGCAGCAACGCGCGAAACCTGAACAACGAGACAGGCAGTACCAGCCGCAACCGGAGCCTGGCATTCGTGCCCGCCTCACCTGACCAGATCAACCTGGTGGATTATACCCTCAGCAACGGTACAGTCGTTACCGCCGCTGAGCAGTGGGCCAACCTGGATGCCTTTATTTCGGACGATTCGTACCTCAAGGACAAGAGAGGCGATTATGCTGAGAAAAACGGCGCCCGCGCTCCGTTTACCAGCATCTTCGACTTCGCCATCCGTCAGGATTTCGGCGTCAGGACAGGTGGTAACATCCACAAGTTGCAATTGTCCCTCGACATTTTCAACTTCGCCAACCTGCTGAATTCCGACTGGGGTGTGCTCTACAGCATTCCCGGTGACTTCCAGAACTACGACTGGTACCAGTTTGAAGGTTACGAAGCAGATGGCACTACGCCAAAGTTCACCTATCGCGATAGTGATATTGGCAAAGAGGCCTTCGATATCCTCGACCGGGCATCTCGCTGGCGCATGCGCCTTGGTGTTCGGTATATCTTCAACTAATGAATTCGTAACTTCTTCCTTCTGAAGAAATACCGATAATAAAAGAGGCTTGCCGCTATTGCCGGCAAGCCTCTTTCTTTTTTTGCTTCCTATTCCGAAAACGCCTTTTTACTTCTCCGGCAGAAACACCTCCGCCATCATACAGCGCGCGCTTCCTCCGGCGTACTTCTCAATCGTATAAAGAGGACTGTACAAAACCTTAGAATGTTTTTCAATCTGCCGTACCTGCTCCGGGCGTAGCGATTGATAGGCCTGTTCCGACATAACCAGATAGGGCGTCCCATCCTGGCTGCGCACCTGTAGCATATTGCCGGCGAAGGCCCTCATCTGGCCCAGGGAAATTTCAATCACTTCCTTGTGGGTGGCGGCAAATTTACTCAGCAACGCCTCCCGCTCCCCCCTGGCCCTTACCGAATCCAGGCAGATCACAACAAATGTTTCCCCCAGAGCCATCATCACATTGGTGTGGTAAATTTCCTGCCCGTTGCCATCGACGGCGATAAAGGCCAATTTTTCGTAGTTCAGCTTATTGCAGAAATCATCGAGCAGGTGCTCATTGGTGCGGGGGCTGAGGCAGGCGTAAGCAATCTGGTTGGGGCGGTCCAGGATCAGGCTGCCGGTGCCTTCCAGGTACATCCCCATTTCTTCGTAGTGCTCGAACCGAAGATGGGCGCCCTGTTGAAAATGGGTACTAAGCAGTTCAAGGACGTCCTCCCTTCGTTCCAGGCGACGAGTCGGCGCGTTCATTGAATAGGTCACCACTCGCCCATCCTCATGGAAAGTGACCCAGTTATTGGGGAAGATGGCATCTGGTTTTACCGGTGTGTGGGTATCTTCCACCACGATTACATCGACGCCTACAGAACGCAATTTCTCCACGAATACATCGAACTCCCGGACGGCTTGCAGGTGAATCTCCTTCGGGCTGAGGGACTCATCCATGGTTTGGAAAGCATTGTTTAAAGCGGTTTCTTCGTTGTACCCGAAATGAGCGGGGCGGACCATTAGTATATGGCTGGTAGTTTGTAGGGTAGGTTTCAATTTGGAAAGGTTTGGTTAGCAATAATATGATGCGAAGGTAAGGTTAACCAGGGGATTTGGCAACACGGCAGCTTCATTTTATAATGCAGCCGTTCATCAGTATATTTGTTGCCGTTCAACTGAAAAAACCAGCCATGCGCCTGCCTCTGCTCATAATATTGGTTTGCATCAATGGCGTACTCTACTGCCAGGAGATCATCGCACCGGAAGTACGCCTGGGCGACACCAGCCAGTGGCACCTCCTGGCCACCCAGCGGGGAGACCGCTTTATTGGAAACATGTTCTACCTGCAACCGCCCGAATTGGGGTTCAGGCTACGCGCCGGCGACACGCTGTTCTTTGACCTAAGCGCAGTAAAAAGCGTACGCCTTGCTTCCGAAGACAATACCCGTCTGGCCGCGAAACCTGTTCAGGTGGGAGGAGAAGGCCTCTATCAGGACCTCTTTATCAGCAATACGGCCTTTAGCGCGCCCAAAGGAAGCCGGCAATTTCGCAATACGCAGCTGGCCTGGAACCATGTTGACTTTGCCGCTACCGGCCATTACAGCATCGGCATGGGGTATGTGCTGCCCTTCTTCCTGGTGGTCCGAACCCGGCTGGCCAGCAGCACCGAGGGGCCCTTCAATATCGGGGGAGGCATTAACTTTTTGTTTTCTATCTCTCCGGAGCCGGATTTCCCCCGCACCGCTCATTTTTACGTGGCGACAACGCTGGGCCGAAGAGATAAATATTTCAATCTCAACGCCGGTTACGCAGTAGGGTTGAAATCCAATAGCAATTCTCAGTTTATCATCACGGGGGGAGGCGCCTTCCGCCTCTCAGGCCCCTGGTCGGTGTTGATCGACAACCTTTATCTTCCCGATGCGAGAAACAGGAAGCTGTATCCGGGTATTGGCCTTAGCTACGCTCGTGGCAACAGCCGGCTGGACCTGGGTTATTTCTTTTTCACTACCTTCAGCACCACTATAGTGAATAGCCCCGGAATCGGCTATTCCCGCAATTTCTGAACAGTGGGCAAAAACAATGGCTGGCGGTTTTCGTTGAATAAAAAGAATTAAAAAACACCCGAATATGGGCAAGAAGAACAAAAACAACAAAGCCAGAGTAGTTTATTCAACCAATCCCGACTTCGACTATCCAGGCCAGGATGACGGGGAAACGCAAGAACTACCGCCCCAGCAGCAACAGCTTCGGGTCATGATCGACCGCAAGAAGAGAAGAGGAAAGGAAGTGACCCTGGTCACCGGCTTTGTGGGCCCGGAGGATAGCTTAAAGGGCCTGGGCAAGCACCTCAAATCCCAATGCGGAGTCGGTGGCTCCGTAAAAGATGGAGAAATCCTCATCCAGGGCAACCAGCGGGACCGGGTGGTTGAGCTGTTAAAAGAGAAAGGATACTCCAATACAAAGGCGGCAGGAGGGTAGGATTAGTGAGGGGGTGAAGCCCACATATCGGGATAGTTCAAGTTTCTGTGTCTTAAAAGGCTCCCCGTCTAACACTGGACACCGCTGTTCGCAGGTTCGCAATTCGCAGGTTCACAGAGCCAATAGCGAACAGCGAATTCCGAACACCCCCTTCAAATCCTTTGGCTCAACCGCCAGGCCCGGGCCAGCATGGTTACGCGGTCGTAATTCTGCATTCCCTCGTGGATACCCTGCGATTTGAGATAAGCATCGTAAGCATAGTAGCGAAAGCGCGGCAGGATATCCGGATAACGCCTCAACACTTCGTTAATCGCATCCAGGTCAGACTGAATGCCGAGGGGCAGGCTTTCTCTGAACTCCCGGTACCTCTCCGGCTCATACTGCAGGTAATCGGCCGCCAGGGTGCGCCAGTAGTTGAGGTGGCCGATGTAGGCAATTAGAGGGTCATCCGACTGAATGCAGGCCAGATAGCCCAGGAAATTGCAGGTCCCCTCATCTCCAAACCCGTACCCGTGGGCGAGTTCATGGGCCATTACGTAAGGTTTTTGCAGAGGGTGTAAGCCAGCATCGATATGCCCTTCACCGGTAAATGGGAAATACAGGCCGGAAGAGCTAAAGCGGAGAAAGATTCCTTTGGGCCAAACATAAAGGCCGCGCACCCTCCCGGCGGTTGAAAACCCATGCTGAGCCAGCCAGCTCTCCAATTCCCCGCGAAGTTTCTTTTCCAGGTTGTCAGGAAGCATGGCTTCAGATACCGGTTCCCGGGTTATACCGGGTATGGTGTTTCTCAAACGCTTAATAGCTTCCGTTTCATGAGCAAATTCCTCCTTCAGGTCTGAAAAGGAAAGTGGTTTTAGCTCCAACCCCAATTGGCCTTCCAGAGAAAGCCGGCCGTAATTGAAGCCCCACAGTATCAGAAAAAAGAAAACGCCGCCACCCAGAAAAGCCCCTACCCCCAAAAGCCCATCCAGTGCTTTTTGCCAGCCGTAAGTGTAGGCCCGCCGCCACCAACGGGCAATCGCCCGCACCGAAAAAAAGATCACCGCAATGAGGAAAAAGTAGATCAAGGGCAGGGGGAACCAGGCCAGCAGGTAATCAATCCCTGAACGGACCACCGGAAACAACATTCGGCTGTAATACCTTTCAATAATTTCGGGATGGCCGGCCAATGCGGCGCGCAATGCAAGCGCCCCCAGGCCCAGCCCGATCCAGGCCAGTTTCGTTTTCGTATTTGACATATCTTCTCAAACGGAATGTAAGCGTTACTTCGTCTGTACCGACGAAACGATTCATAAACAAATAATGGCTATCCGTCTAACGTTAGACACGGTTAGAAGCAGGTAAGCCCAAGCAGCCTGCCGCGGTTGCGAACAGCGAATACCGAACCGCGAACTCGTCCCAACCCTGGAATGGTAGCCCAAATAATTCTGCTACCCAAAGGAAAAACTTTCGGCTCCTTTGGATTGTTCTCCTTGTGTCAAAAAAATGGCTGTGCTATTGTCCTAACAGAGACAAATGAATGTGGGAGTTTAAGTATATTTGCAACTCTTTGCACAAACAGCTGTTAATTTAAATTCAGTATAAATAATTTACTAACCTGCAAAATAGCAATGATATGGCATTTGAGTTCACTGATTCAAATTTCCAGGAAACCGCAATGCATAAAGACAGCATTGCTGTGGTGGACTTCTGGGCGGAGTGGTGTGGCCCCTGCCGCATGATTGGCCCCATCATCGAAGAGCTGTCAAAGGAATACGAAGGCAAAGTCGTCGTTGGAAAGGTCAATGTAGACCATAATCCGGAAGTATCCATGAAGTTTGGCATCCGCAGTATTCCTACTGTGCTCATCCTGAAAAATGGGGAGGTTGTCGATAAGCAGGTAGGCGTAACTACCAAAAAGGTGTTGGTAGACAAGATCGAGTTCCACCTTTAATGGTGGTCAACAATACCAGGTGTACGGCCCTTATTCTTCCCATTTGGAAGAATAAGGGCTTTCTCCATATTTACACAGGCTCTTAAGTCCCATTCATGAAGTTATCAGATAATTACGATGTACGCGACCTGGGCAACCTCGAGTTGTTAGCCCGGCAGGTAGTGGAAGGGTTTATTATTGGCTTGCACAAAAGCCCCTTTCATGGTTTTTCGGTTGAATTTGCCGAGCACCGGCTGTACAACCCGGGTGAAGATACCCGAAATATTGACTGGAAAGTGTTTGCCCGAACGGACCGGCTCTTCACCAAGCGGTTTGAGGAAGAGACCAACCTCCGTTGCCAGATCGTCATTGACGCCTCTTCCTCGATGTACTTCCCGGAGGTGACCAAAACCAGTAAGGATTACATCAACAAACTGCGTTTTTCCGCCCTTTCGGCCGCCGCTCTGATGAACCTCCTGCAGCGGCAGCGCGACGCGTTCGGGCTGAGTATCTTCGATGAAGACGTGCGTGTCCACACCCATTGTAAAAGCAGTACTTCTCACTATCGTTTGTTGCTGACCTACCTGGACCAGGCCATCAATGAACCGGAACGCAACCGGGCGACCTCCGCCGCCAAGGCGCTGCACCAGATCGCCGACTCCATCCACAAACGCTCAATGGTGATCATCTTCAGCGACATGTTTGAGCAGTCTGAAAATACCGAGCAGTTATTTGCCGCTATGCAACACCTCAAGCACAATAAGCACGAGGTGGTGCTCTTCCACGTGGTCGACAAATCCAAGGAGATCAACTTTGAGTTTGAAAACAGGCCTTATTTGTTTATCGATATGGAATCCGGCGAGAAAGTGCGCCTGCAATCCAACCAGGTTCGGGATTACTACATCGAACAGATGGGCAAATTTAAGGAGGAGCTCAAATTCAAGTGCCTGCAATACCGCATCGACTTTGTCGAAGCCGATATCAATGAAGGTTTCCGCAACATCCTGCAGTCCTTCCTGGTGAAGCGGAGTAAGATGCGGGCGTAGAGCATGTAATCAATGGCCGGCTACCAGTCTAGCGTTGGACAAAAGTCGGAAGTCGGAAGTCGGACACGAGCGAAGCGACTGGAGGAGTAAGTCGGTATGGTGCCGGGTATTCCGCCACTTCCTGGCTATCAAGTGTATCCAACATTGGACAAGATACCCCAATAGCCTACTCTCCCTCGCCCACCAGCCACTTTTTAAAATGGGGGGACCGCTCCGTACTCACAATGGTTTCCAGTTCACAGTTCGGTTTCAGTTCCACCTTGACGCGGGATTTTGAATAGGCGTACATCTCCTTGATCGCTTCAATATTGACAATAAACTGACGGTTGATCCGAAAGAAAGACTGGGGATCCGCCATCTCTTCCAGGTTTTCCAGGGAATAATCCAGGGGATAGCGCTTCCCTTCCCGGGTAACGACAAAGGTGATCTTGCTTTCGGTGTAAAAATAGGCGGCTTCTTTCATCTCCACCACCCGGATGCTCTGCCCGATTCGAATGAGGAAGCGCTTGTTGTATTGTTCGCCCTGCAAGGCCCGGGCCAACTGAGCATAATCCACCTGCGCCCCTCCTTTCCATTTCCGGTATTTCTCAATGGCCTGCTCCAACTCCTGCCGCTTGATGGGCTTGAGCAGATAATCGATCGTATTGACTTTAAATGCCTGTATGGCGTATTGGTCATAAGCAGTCGTAAAAATGACCGGTTTCTCTATCTGCACATGGTTGAAAATTTCGAAACTGGAGCCATCCGCCAGGTGAATATCCATAAAAATAAGTTCTGGCAGTTCGTGATCCTGCATCCAGTTCAGGACGGCCTCCACACTATCGAGCGGCGCCTCCATCTCTGCTTCCGGAACGATCTCCTTCACCAGTTTCTGCAAACGTCGGGCAGCAGCATCTTCGTCTTCGATGATTAGTACTCTCATTCTTTTCCGTTTTTTATGATTGGGATACTTACACTAAAGTACGCCTCCCCTTCCTCTATTCGAATGGGCCGGTCGGCCAGCAAAGCATAACGGTTGACGATGCTTTGCAAACCAAAGCCGGTCGACAACTCCATGGCGATTTTTTTCTGGAGGTTATTGCGCACCGTGATGTAGCCATCACCGGCGCGAATTTCGATATTCAAAGGCCGGGCCTTTGAAATGATATTGTGCTTAACGGCATTTTCAACCAGTATCTGCAGGGTTAACGGGGGCAGGAAAGCCTGTTCGTCACCATTGGCGATTGTAAGCGAAAGGTTGTCGCCAAACCGCTTCTTAAGCAGGAAAGCATAATTTTGCACCAGCTCGATCTCTTCCTGAAGGCTGATCACCTCTGTCTCCCGGTATTGTAAGATGCTGCGGTAAAAGTCCGACAGTTTCTCAACGAATTCCACCGCCATCTCCGGGTTCTCTTCAATAATAGTGATCAGCGTATTGAAGCTGTTGAACAGAAAGTGGGGGTTGATCTGGCTTTTCAGGGCCTCAAACTGGCTTTCTATTTTTTCGCGCTTGAGGGTAGCTTCCCGCTCCAGCCTTTTATCCCGTTGGCGTATAAGCCAGGCGCTCCCAGCAACGCCCAGGGCCACACACAGCAGTAGGAACCACCACTGTCGCCAGTAGGGCGCCTTGACCGTAAAACCATACGTTTGCAGCGGCTCATCATCAAATGCTTCGTTTTCGGTAGCGGCCAGCTTAAAGGTATAGGAACCCGGAGGCAGGTTGGAATAAATGGCCTGCCGGTCGCGGGAGTAAATCCAGTCCAGGTCAAAACCTTCCAGCATGTATCGGTACCGCACTTTGGAAGGAGCCGTATACCACAGGCCGACGTATTCAAAGACGAGGTTGTTCTCGCTGTAGGAAAAAGCCTTCTGTTGTCGGAAATCTATAGGCTCCAGGAAAACAGCCACACTATTGATGCTGGTTCGGGGGTGAATACAAAGCTGCTCGTTGAGGGCCGTATACTTTATCAACCGGTTTTGTGCGCCGATCCAGATCACGCCATCTTTTCCATGGCAAATGGCGTTGAGGTTAGGTTCGACATTCTGTAAGCCGATCTCGTCGTCGTAATAAATGATGTGTTTGGTTACCGGATTCAGGATATCGATCCCGGAAGGATGAACGATCAGGATGTTCCCCTTACTGTCTGAAGCCAGGCTGGTTATGGCCATATCCCGAATTCCTTCCTTCACAGACAGGTGTTGAAAATGCTCGCCATCCCATTCAAAAACCCCCTGCCTTCCCGAGCTAAACCAAATATGCCCTTTTTTGTCTTCTGTGATGGAATAAATGGCTCTGAGCGGGATACTGTCCGCCTCCGCAAAGCTTTCTATCCGGCCGTTATCGATATAACTCAAGCCCTCGCCGTCGGTTCCGAACCAGGTTCTGCCCTGGCTGTCCAGGAATACCGTGTAAATAAAGTTGGTGCCCAGCCCGCTATTTTCATCAAAACGCCTTACCTGAGCATTGCCCACCTCAAAGATGTTTTTCTCGCAGATAAACTCGGTAACCCCCCCCAGGGTGGCCAGCCAAATAAAAGGGCCTTTGCCGTCAATATCCAGAATACTGCCGTTGGACAAACCGTCGGCCTCCGTGAGGTGGCGCTCTTTTCCGGTTGAAGGGTCAATACAAAACAAACCATTGCCAAAGGTGCCCGCCCAGATGACGCCGTATGAGCTCTCATAAAGGCTGATCACATTCTCCTTTTTGTATAAGCTAAAGGAGCGCTTTTGCTCATCATAAACATAGAGCCCATCCTGGCAACCTACCCACAACTGCCCGTTTTGGCTGGCCAGCACTGCCTGAATATTATTAATGCCTCCTTCTATAAATTCAAACTGCCGGTTGGCGGCATAAACAGGCTTATTGTTGTTGACTACCCAAATGTTGCCTTCGCAATCGGCGTGCAGGCTGAAGACCTTAGCCCCGGCAAGGCCATCAAACTCGATGGGCGCCAGCTGCCGGGTAGGTAATGTATAGCGAAAGACGCCCTGCCCCTCAGTGCCCACCCACAATTCCAGCCCCTGGAATAATTCCAGAGAACTCACCGGCCCATACGCCCAGTCTTGCTGGGTTTGGCTGAAAACTTGCTCTTTCGTATCGTAATAGCAGATGCCCTTGTCATAGGTTCCAATCCAGAAATTACCTTTTTCATCGGGTAGAATGGCCCGGACGATCTCATCCGGCAGCCCATCTGCTCTGGTAATATTCCGAACGTTTTTTTTCCCGTCGCGCACCGAGCAAATGCTGATGCCCCCATCCGTACCTACCCATGCCTGTCCGCTATCATCCATAACCATTACGTAGACATCGTTGCCCAATAGGCCATCTTCTGTATTGATATTGTACATTCTCCGGCCATCGAAATAATAGACCCCTTCCCCATAGGTAGCCAACCACATCAGTCCATCATCACGCTGTCCAAATCCGGAAATACGCGCAGTGGGAAGCCCTTCTTCCGGCTGCCAAAGCTGTAAGTGACCGGGTGTTTCCATGTAAAAAATGCGCCCATCTTCATACCCGGCCCAAAACCGGTGGCCCTTATCCTCAAAAATGGCGGCCACCTTATTATTGGTTAATGAGTCCGGAGCCAGGTACTGGTGGTATTGTTGTCCGTCATAACGAAAAAGGCCATGGCTGGAGCCAAACCAAAGGAAGCCGTCCGACGCTTCGTAAACCAGAGATACTTTTACATCCCGGTATATTTCCCCCAACGGATGCTCCACAAAAAAGGGCGATTGCCCGCGGGAGGCCGGCATCAGGAAACCGAAGGATAGTATGAAGAAAAGGGCTCTCAATGTTGAATGAATGAATGATTGATTGAATGAATGATTATTTCAACAAGGTAGCCCGGATCTCAACTTGAATCTCCTCGGCAATCTTTTGGTAGACGATCTTCGGAATGCTGATGTTGTGCTCTTCCAGCAGGACCGTGAACCTTGATGTTAGCTCGAGATGGCCGTCACTTGAGACTACCTCGCTCTTGATGATTCGCTCCTGCTCCACACCGTGGATATTCAGTTTTCCCTTGGCGCGGATGGTGTATTTCCCGGGTTGGGACAGATCGATACTTTCAATGATCCTGCCGGAAAAGGTGGCTTCCGGATATTTTCGGCTTTCCATATAATTTTCATTGAAATGCTCTCGCTGCAAGGGGCTGTTGAACCCCTGGAAAGTATTGATCTTAATGGCAAATGCGAAGGTATTGTCCTTGGGGTTAATCAGCCCCCTCAGGTTATTGGAAGAGGCTTCGATCAGCTCCAGGGGCGCGTCGGACTTAAAATGGATCACCCCTTCCTCCATCCGGTAATAATCCTGTGCCCAACTATTGTGTTGCAGTGCAAAAAAGGCCAGCAAAACGAGCATACTACGACTGATTCCTCGATAATCCATCATATCCCAATTTTAGGGTGAAGTTCAATTAAAACATCACGATCAGGAAAAAAAACTTGCCGAAAGGGAGAAAATTGTTCCTGAACGAAGAATTTAAAGCAAACGATAGCCAAAGCCGACAGTAAGAATAGACGTAAGGAACCCTGCTTCCGCAAAGATGCTCATCTTCTTATCAATGGCGTATCTGCCACCCAGATAGGCAGTGTAGGAAAATTGGGACGTCGACTCCTGAATTCCAAGGTTGAGACTGAGTAGGTTCTTTTCAGAATTCAGACTCGAAATTCGTGAAATGTTCTGCGATAGAGCCAGGCCGCCGTAAACATCCCAGTTGCTTATCCAGGTGATTTAAAATAAAAAAATATTCCGTTTACCCTTCAAATATGTTCCTGTTCTGTCAAAATCAAAAAAAAAGGAAGCTGAACGGGATATTCTGTTCGCTGAACAGGAAGAAGCACCCTTTTTTTTTGGAGGGCAACCATCCACCGCTTATTTTGCCGCCTCAAAACAATCGCCTTGAAAAATTACACTGTACGAGAGAATGTCCGCCTGCAATCCCTGGCGCTGGCCGTGGGCATGGTACTCATGGGGGGTAAATTCCTCGCCTGGTGGCTGACCAACTCCAACGCCATACTCACCGACGCACTGGAGAGCATCATCAATGTTGTGGCGGCCACCTTTGGTTTGTACAGCCTGATTCTGGCGGCCAAGCCCAGGGATAGCAACCACCCCTACGGGCACGGAAAGGTGGAATTCCTTTCCGCCGGCTTCGAAGGCGCTCTTATTTTCCTGGCGGGCATCGCCATCTGGATAAAGGCCGGTTACAATATCATCTACCCGCAGCCTCTTTACAATCTGGACATAGGCCTGGCCATTACCGGTTTTGCCGGAGCGGTGAATTACGGGATCGGCCATTATCTGGAAAAGCGCGGCGTCCATTCCAACTCCCTGATCATGGAGGCAAGTGGCAAGCACCTGAAATCCGACGCCTACTCATCAGCGGGCCTGCTGATAGGGCTGGGCCTGGTATTGGCGACCGGCATCCCGCTGCTGGACAACCTGCTGGCGATACTGTTCGGAGGGGTTATCATGTTTACCGGCTTTCAGTTGGTGCGGCGTTCCGTCGCCGGCATTATGGATGAAGCAGATTACCAACTGATCGACGACATGGTGGAAACGCTGCACCGCAACCGGCGGGATAGCTGGATCGATGTCCACAACTTCCGGGTAATCAAATACGGCCCTACGCTCCATATCGATTGCCACATGACCGTACCGTGGTATTTCGACACCCGCCATTCCCACAGTGAGGTCAAAAACTTTGAGGACCTCCTCAAAGCCCACAGCTCCGCCCCCATGGAGTGCTTCATCCACGTAGACCCCTGTGAGCCGCCCCGCAACTGCCGAATCTGCCAGATGAAAAACTGTGCCGAACGGAAAGCTCCAACGGAAGCAAAGGTGGAATGGACGCTGGAAAATATTATGAAAAATGCACAGCATGATGTTTAAGCGCTTTTCTATTGATCATTGCTAACTAACATTTCCATACTTTTGCAGGAAACCACAGCCGTTCATTTTGCAGCTCGAAACCTTCATACTGACCAATTTCAAGAACTATGCTTTCCAAAGGATTGACTGTTCTCCCGGCCTTACCTGCTTTATCGGTAAGAACGGTATGGGCAAGACCAACCTCCTGGATGCCATTTACTACTTGTGCATGGGTAAGAGCTACTTCAACCTGCCCGACAGCCTTATCGCCAACCACGAGGCCGATTTCTTCCGCCTGGAAGGGCATTTTATCAAAGACGGCAGCAAAGAGCTGGTGGTGGCCAAAGTCATTCCCCGCAAAAAAAAAGAGCTGGAGCGCAACGGAACTCCCTACCGGCGGCTGTCCGAGCACGTCGGCCTATTGCCCGTAGTGCTGATCGCCCCGGATGACACCCATCTGGTAACCGAAGGAAGTGAAACGCGGCGGAGCTTTCTGGATAATACCCTGTCTCAACTGGACAACCAGTACCTGCAGCAGTTGCTCACCTATAATAAGCTGTTGCAGCAACGCAATGCGCTGCTCAAACAGTTTGGAGAATATGGCGGATACAATACCACGCTGATCGAAACCTACAACCGGCAAATGGCCGGGCCGGCCGTGGCCATCCACCAGAGCCGGCAGCAATTTATGGCGCCTTTCCGGCAGTCCCTGCGCGAACTATACCAAAGCATTTCCGGAGAGGCCGAAGAAGTGGATTGCTTATATGTTTCCAAGATGGAGCACGCCCCGCTCGAGGTGCTGCTACAGGAGGCCGCCGAAAAGGACCGGGTTTTACAACGAACGACGGTAGGGCCCCACAAAGATGACCTCGATTTCACCATCCGCGGCTATCCCCTCAAGCGGTTTGCCTCTCAGGGGCAGCTGAAATCGTTCATTCTATCCCTGAAGCTGGCGCAATACCGGCAGCTGATGGAAAAAAAAAGAGTGCCGCCCATCCTGCTATTGGATGATATTTTTGATAAATTGGACAACGACCGGGTCAATCAGCTGCTGGAGCTGCTCATCCGGGGAGATTTTGGACAGGCTTTCATCACCGACACAGATGAACGGCGCCTGGAAGCCATCATCCAAAAATTCGGCCAGCAATACCTGAAATATCGTATCGAAAACGGGACGGCAAGTAAAATCAACGGGAATGACGGATAAGCCCAACAACGAAACAACCCTCAAAGAAGCCCTCAAGGCCATGATCGACCACTACCGGCTCAAGGGCAAGCTCAATCAGAACCGCATCAAATCCCTGTGGGTGCAATTGATGGGGCCTTCCATCAGCGGCTATACCAAGGATATTCGCCTTTACAAAAATAAGCTGTTTATTACCATTGATTCCGCGTCGCTCCGGCAGGAGCTTTCTTACGGTAGAGAGAAGATCAAGAAGATGCTGAATGAAGAACTGGGAGAGGAATACATCGAGGAGGTGATCATACGGTAGGTTGTTGTTCGTTGTTTGTTGGCCGGAGAAGCCCTCCAACAAACAACGAACAACCATAAAGCGCCTTATGGCACCACTACCGATTTCTTATCTTTCTTTTCATCACCGGCTGCGCCACCGCTTGCCGCCGTTCCCTGAGAGCCGCCTTTTTTCTTGCCCTTAACCTGGCTTGCCAGTTGGATGGCATCATAGGCGTTGACGATGCCACCGGTGACGCTCAGCTGGCTGAAAGGCACCAGGACTTCCGACCCCGGTTCTTTGACCTTTTTATTTTGCCGGACTGCCGATTCCATGATCACCTGCTTAACCTGTTCAGCGGTGAGGTTGGGGAAGTATGAACGGATCACGGCCGCCACGCCGGTCACGACCGGCGCCGCCATGCTCGTTCCCTGCTGATTCTCATATTCGTTGAAAGGAGTGGTGGAGTAGATTTCCATGCCCGGGGCAAAAACGTCCACATAATCGGGGCTGTAATTGGAAAAAGGAGCCACCAGGCTTTCGTCGTTCTGCCAGTTGATAGCGCCTACCTCAACCCAGTTTTCAGCGTATTTGGGGCCAAATAAGCCCAGAAAGCCGGATCGTTTCTCAAACTTATCGGTCGGGAAGTTATTGTCACTGGTAACTTGCTTATTGTCATTACCGGCGGCATGGATAATGAGAACATCGTGGTCCGAAGCGTACTTTACGGCTTCATCTACGATGTCTTTACGCGGAGATGCGCCCTTACCAAAGCTCATATTGATAACGGAAGCGCCATTGTCTACGGCATAAACAATCGCAGCGGCAACGTCCTTGTCGCGTTCATCCCCGTCGGGCACTGTGCGTACGGACATGATCCGAACGTTATTCGCAACGCCGTTCATCCCCAGCCCGTTGTTGCGCTCGGCGGCAATGATGCCCGAAACGTGCGTGCCGTGCATGGCATCGGGGCCTCTTACATCGTTGTTGCCGTAATTGCGGTCATAGGGGTCCGAAAAGTCATCCCCGACCTCTGAGCGCGGGTCGAATTCCAGGTTGTAGTGGTATTCGTATTCAGCGGCCAGGTGCTCGGCATAATCATTGAAATCCTTCTGGAGGCGCTCGAAAGATTGCCCTTGCGCCATCATATTCTGGGTAATCTGGGCAGCGTACATCAACAAGGGGTTGTCGGATTTGTACTGCGCCAGGTCTTCCGTAGTAATCTCGTCCTTGCCGATCTCCTCCGCCAGGGAATTGATGGCGGTGGCGATGGCAACGAAAGTGCCTGCCTCTTCCTCCAGTTCGGAGCGCTTATCTTCGATCACCTTTCCGTACTCTTTGTACTTTTTATACAGCTCTTTATCTTTCTTGGAAAGCTTTTCCGGGTCTTTACCCTCAAACATTTTACTGTATTCCCGGTAGAGGCGCGTCACTTCCAGGTTATCATACTGGATGTTTTCGCCGGATTTATTGCCGAGAAAATTCCATCCGTGAATATCATCAACATAACCGTTGTTGTCATCATCAATGCCATTGCCAGGTATTTCGCCTTCGTTGACCCACATGACATCCCGGAGGTCTTCGTGTTCGTAGTCTACGCCGGAATCCAGCACCGCAACAACCACGGTGGTGCTTTTCCTGCCTTTCAGCAGTTGTTCGTAGGCTCGTTCGGTGCTAACTCCTGGAACATTATCCTGTCCCAAATCCAGGTTGAACCAATTGTTCGGGGCGCTGGTTTGGGAATAACCCAGGGTAAAGGCAAACAGCAGGCTGCAAGCCAACAATATTTTTTTCAGATTCATCAATTGCAAATTTTGCTTAAAGATAATTTTTAATTTAGATGCAATAATACCTCATTAGCCCCCTATCAAGGGGCATAAAATTGCCAATATTTTTGAAAAGAGAAATAACAGGAGGGTCATAGGCGACTAATTTAACGTAAGGCCCTTTCGCATAGTTGCATATACTCGCCGTTTTTTTTCTTCTGTTGCAACTATTGAGCCATCTGCAGTTCGCCACTCGCCGTCACCTGCGAAATCCGAACAGCGAAACATCCGATAGCTACCTTATTTCCACAAATATTTCTATTTTCCTGCCCGAAATTCGCTGCGAATAGCGAAATCCGAACGGAAGGCGCCATTATGAATTGGATTTTTATACACCTGAGGTTGGTTTGGAAGTACCTGCAGTACTATGGGCGGGCAAAAACCCGCTATGGCCTTCACTCTCCCTTTGTGTATGAACTGGTGGAAAAAACGGTGGAGGACAGCCGGGTTTTCTACGCCTTTCCCATCATTGAAAGCCTGCGGAGGTTATTGCTTCGGGATGACACGCTGGTCAATATCACTGATTACGGCGCCGGGTCAAAAGTGGAGGATGCTTCCCAGCGCAAGGTGAGCAGCCTGGCCCGCCATTCGGCTGTCAGCCCGGCCACCGGCCGGCTATTGTTCCGGCTGGTGCATTTCCTGAAGCCCTCTACCCTACTGGAATTGGGTACTTCACTCGGCATTTCCACCGCCTATCAGGCGGCGGCGGCTCTTCGATCTACTATGATCACCATTGAAGGCTGCCCGGAAACGGCGGCCCTGGCCCGGCAACATTTTCAACAGCAAAACCTGCTCAACGTGCACCTGCTCACCGGCGCCTTCCGGGAGAAGCTGCCCGAAGCGCTGCGAGCCTTGAAAAAACTGGATTATCTCTACCTCGATGGTGACCACCGCCACGGCGCCAGCCTGGAATATTTTGAACAATGCCTGCCTTACGCCCACGCCGGCAGCGTTTTTGTGATCGCCGACATCCACTGGTCCGGAGAGATGGAGGATGCCTGGCGGGAAATGCGCCGCCATCCCCGTGTGGGCCTCTCAGTAGACCTCTTTCACCTCGGCTTGTTGTTCTTCCGGGAGGAACAGCGGGAAAAGGAGCATTTTACAGTTATTAAGGCATCGAAGAAGCCTTGGCGGATGGGGTTTTTCCGGTGATTTCTGAAGGGAGGCTTCAGAATTCGGTGTTCGCAAAAGGCTGGTTAGGTTACTCCGTAGCCCGGCGGCGAAAACCAATGGACTTTTTGCTAAAGACAAAGGTGCTTTTATCCGTCTTAAAGGACTGCACGTCTTCCAGGGTTAGCACGTTGGCCGGTGTCTTGGCCCGTTCTTCCGGAGAGAGGGCCGCCAGGCGCAGGTTGTGGTTCTTGATCGCCTCATTGACGATGTTGCGCACTGTGCGGGCGTTACCAAAATATTTATCGCGGTACTCATAGAGGAAGGCCAGATACTCCACGATGTGTTCTTCGGCCTCGGGTGTCGGCACGACTCCCTCTTTGGACAGCATCTGCAGGGCAATGCGGTTGAGTTCTTTGGGGGAATAATCCTCAAACTTGAGCATCTTATCGAAGCGGGAATTCAAACCAGGGTTGGCTTTGAGAAAGGCTTCCATATTGTCGGGATAGCCGGCGACAAAGACGAAGAACTTACCGCGGTGGTCTTCCATTCGTTTGAGCAGGGTCTGAATGGACTCGTCCCCAAAATCCCCGCCGGCGCTGGAACGCATCGTCAGGGAGTACGCCTCATCTATAAACAAGACGCCGCCCATCGATTCATCGATGCGCTCGGCAGTTTTGATCGCAGTTTGGCCGACATGGCCGGCGACCAGCCCTTGACGGTCGGTCTCCACCATGTGCCCTCGCTCCAGAACCCCCAGTGATTTATAGATTTGAGTGAGGATGCGGGCCACCGTGGTTTTTCCGGTGCCGGGGTTACCGATAAAGACCGTATGCAGGAAAAAGCTGTTCAACACATCGCGGTTGGTCTCCCGGTAAAAGCGCACCAGCCGGACCAGCTCGCTGATCTGCGCTTTGATATTTTCCATGCCTATGAGGCGGTACAACTGGTCGAGGGATTCCTTCAGCAACGGTTCGTCCACCGGAATATTGGGCAGTTCCGGCTTGGCTTCGACGTCGATCTTTTCCACATCTCCCAGGCGGACCAGAGAGAGCTTTTCCTTGTCCACCCCTTTGGGGTCTTCTTCAGACATAATGCGCAGCCCCAGGTTGACCTTTGACTTCTCAATGAGATCATAGACAAAACGGGCGTTGCCAAAGGACCGGTCGCGCTTGCGGAAAGCAGTAATGATGATCTCGTCTATCTTTTCCTTGGCCTTTTCGGTCAGCACCACGCCCTTTTCCCGGCAGGCATAGCCGGCGATCTGCGACAATTCCTGCGGCAGGTAATCAGAAAATTCAAAATACAATTTGAAGCGGGACTTCAGCCCCGGGTTGGAATCCAGGAAATGCTTCATTTCCTTAGGGTAGCCGGCGACGATCACCGCCAGGTCGCCCGGCCCATTCGACATTTCCTTGACCAATATCTCGATCACCTCCCGTCCAAAATCTTTACTGTCGTCATTGGAACGCGCCAGGGCGTAGGCCTCATCTATAAACAACACCCCGCCTCTGGCCTTTTCGATGGCCTCTTTAACCTTAGGCGCCGTTTGGCCGATGTACTCGCCCACCAGGTCTACGCGGTCCACCTCGTGTACATGGCCTTTGGTGAGCAGCCCCATCTTTTTATATAAGAGGCCCATCATTTTGGCCACGGTCGTCTTGCCCGTTCCCGGATTGCCGATAAAAACGGAGTGGACGTTGATCTCCTCCTTTTCGCGGAAGCCTCTATCCTTCCGGAGCTGAAGGAATTGTATGTACTTGGCATGGTCGAGCACCTGAGTTTTGATGGCGTCCAGCCCGATCAGGGCATCGAGGCGAACCATCACCTCATCGAAGGTCTGGTTGAAACTCTCATCAGGAGAAAGGATTACCGGCGAATGCCGGCTGGGCAGTAAAACGCCGGCTACGCCTTGTTCAAATTCCTCCGTCACTTCAAAAGGCACTACTGCCAGCAGCTTGTCCATAAAAACGACCTCTGCCGTATACCGGTCTTTGCGCCAGGAACCTTTCACATTGGAGCCCCAGCCGGCCGTAACCCGAATGGCCTCATCTCTTTTATCGATGCGTTGCAGCCGGACGACCTGGCCCTTTAGTTCCCGCGCATCGTTGTAGAATTTGGTAAACAGCTCGCAATGCCAGGACTTGTCTGTATGCTGGTTGCGCATGGAGAGCTCTACGTAAATATATCGGGTTTCTTCACTGCTGAATGCTTTGTAGTAGATGCGTTCGTCTTCAATAACATCATCATAAGGGCCTTCGTACAGTTTCAATGCCTGCACTTCCAAATAGGGGTTTTCTCCCGGCAGCATCTCCTGGCCGGCATCTTCTACGTAGAAATACTTGGTGGCCACCTTTTCTCCTTCCACCCAGGCTTCCCAGTAATAAGTTCCCTTTTTCCAGAAAGCGCCCTCATTTTTGTTGCCCCAACCCTCGCGGATGTACATGATGGGGTCGTACTTGCTCACTTTGCGCCGAAAGGGCAGCGAGCAGAGCAACTTCTGAGATTTCTTCAATATATAACACTTCAGCTCCACCTCCACTTCCCAGTCTTCTACATCAAAAAGCTTGTTGTAAAAGGAGAGTTCGGCGTAGACATAGGTCGTTTCATAACGATCGAATACCTGGCGGTACTTCTTCTTGTTGTCCGCCAGCCATTCTGTAGATGCGTAGACCTTCAGTTCTCGGAACTTGAATTTTTTATATTCCGGGTGGAGGTATTCTTCGGCCATTCCGTCTGATCCTTTTTTCATTTAACTTTTGGTTCTCGACAAATTTCGAGGAATTGAGGGCCCCTGAAAAATGGAAACCAGGGCTCCCGCCGTGCTTATACCTCCCCGCTGTCCACCAGCTTTAAGCCTGCCCATGGAATTTGTCAAAGAAGGTAACTTTTAAAGATACGCAATCCAGTAGTTGGGGGTTAAATTTTTTCAGTAATTTTTTTTTAAATCGTCCTCTCCCACCACCCAGTGTACGTTTGGCGGATTGGGCGGTTCTTTTAAGCGTTGAACTGCAATTAGCCTGTAGCCTACTTGATTACAAGGCGTTCTAAGTGGCGCCCAATACAAAAGGCGGAGAGTTTCCTCTCCGCCTTTCGACATTTCTTTCAACGGTTATCGTTGATTACCAGCGGTCGCCGCCGCCACCGCCACCGCGGTTGTAGCCACCGCCACCACCGCCGCCGCGGTTGTAGCCACCGCCACCGCCGCCGCCGCGGTTGTAACCACCGCCGCCGCCGCCACGGTTTCCACCGCCACGGCTATCTCCGCGCGGTTCCGCTTTCTTGACAACAATGGTGTTGCCATCCAGTACGGAATCGTTCAATTCTTTAATGGCTTCCATGGCCTCCTCGTCATTGTCCATCTCCACGAAACCAAAGCCACGGGACTTGCCAGTGTACTTGTCATCAATCACTTTGGCGGAGCTAACTTCGCCGAAAGCTTCGAAAGCTTCTCTGAGATCCTCACTTTGAGTGTCAAAGTTGAGTTTTGCAACAAAAATGTTCATTTCAAAATAAAGTTAATAAGTAATAAATCAGAACCCCGTATCCAGCCAGGCTGCGTATTCGCCTGAGCGTTCCCCGTGAACGCGACAGTGCCAAAACTTGATTGTGGACAAATATTGAGGTGAGCGGGAAAATTCTAAATCTGCTAACGAAGAAATAAAATCTGCGAGTCAACCGAATAATTGTTCAGCTTTTCGGAGTTCCTAATGCTGTGGCAAAGATAAGGGCATTTAGCATAAATACCTAATTTTTTTTTGACTGCCCAAAAGGGCTTACCACAGCAAACGAAAGGCAGCATAACCAATGCCCAGAGCGATAAAAATCTCCTTGAACACGTGGAGCACTTCCTTGTCCAATCCAATCATTTCCAGGATATCCATAACTTTTGTTCTATTTCTTCCGCCTTTAGGCTATTAATTGAATTTTGAACATACTCTAACCCTCAAACGGCCACGGAACAAGAAATTAAGTTGGCCATTTCCATACACCTTTCCGATGACCGTTCTCACTCCGGCAGGTAGCAAATGTCAGTGATCCTGAACTGATAAGTTACGATATTTTTAGACTAATAAAGGAGGTTATGTCATTACTCAAGAACAACATCATCGCGCTCGATACCCACCGCCCCATCTGGGAGCAGTTCTTCACGGTGGCGCCGCTGGTGGTGATCGGGACCAAGGAGGAGAAAGGTTATGACCTGGCGCCTAAACACATGGCCACGCCACTGGGGCAGGACAATTTTTTCGGTTTCGTGTGCACTCCTGGCCATTCAACCTACCACAATGTGGCCCGCGAAGGTTTTTTCACGGTGAGCTTTCCCAAACCTAGCCAGATAACACTGGCTGGCCTTTCGGCTTCTCCGCGTTGTGAGGGTGAGCAGAGCGAAAAAATGATCCTTCAGGGCCTCCCGCTACGTATGGCCCCTTCGGTTGACGCCCCCTTTCTGGAGGGTAGTTATCTATTCTTTGAATGTGAGCATCTGAAAACAGTAGACGGCTTCGGGCGGCACAGCCTCATCTGCGGCCGCATCACCGGCGCCTTTGTAGACGAGGAATACCTGCGCACTTACGAGCAGGACGAACAGGAACAGATTTACCGTTCGCCTTTGCTGGCCTATCTGGCCTGCGGGCGCTTTGCCGAAATTCGGGAAAGCCTGGTTTTCCCTTTTCCCCGGGACTTTAAAAACTGAACTCATGTCAGCGGACGTTCAAAATATCCAGCAGTATCTCCAGGAACATCGCCCCATGATGGAGGCTTTCCTGCGGCGCCTGGCAGCAACAGAAACGCCCTCTCATGACTCCCAATCTCAGGATGCGCTCTTTGACATGCTGATTAAAGAATTGACGGCCCTCGACTTCAGATGCCTGCGGATGCCGGGGCGGCAAACCGGGGGCTACCTCCTGGCCCGCCCGGCCCAACGGCAGCGTTGCCAGCCCCTTCAACTGCTGATCGGGCATTGCGATACGGTTTGGGAAAAGGGAACGCTGAAAAAGATGCCGGTTGAAGAAACGGATGGCCGGCTTAGGGGGCCCGGTATTTTCGATATGAAAGCCGGCCTGACGCAAATGGTCTTCGCTCTACAGTCCCTACAGGCACTGGGGCTGGAGATGGAAGTAACGCCCGTCTGCCTGATAAATTCCGACGAGGAGATCGGCAGTCGGGAAAGTGGGCCCGCCATTCGCCGCCTGGCGCGCATCGCCGAACGAGCCTTCATTCTGGAACCCCCTTTAGGGCGGGGCGGCAAGCTCAAAACCGCCCGAAAAGGCCTGGGGAGGTTTACCTTAATGGCCAGGGGCAAAGCCGCCCATGCCGGCCTCGACCCTGGCAAGGGCGCCAGCGCCATTCTGGAGCTCTCTTATCAGATCCAGCGCCTGTTTGCCCTCAACGAACCTGAAAAAGGCATAAGCGTGAACGTGGGAATGGTGGAAGGTGGGGTTTCCCCCAATGTGATAGCGCCGATCAGCAAAGCGGTAATCGATGTACGGGTACCCACTCAGGAAGATGCCAACCGCGTCAGCCAGGCCATCCTTAGCCTCCAGCCGGCAACCGCAGGGGTCAGCCTGGACATAGAGGGCGGCTTCGGCCGCCCCCCCATGGAACGCACGCCCCGCAACCGGCGCCTGTGGCAGCAGGCGCAGCAAGCCGGCAGGCAATTAGGGCTGGAATTGGAACAGGCGGCCGCCGGCGGTGGCTCCGATGGCAACACCACCAGCCTCTATACTGCTACCCTGGATGGCCTGGGTACGGCCGGCGACGGCGCCCACGCCCTGCATGAATTTATCTTCCTGGACAAACTTCTGGAGAGAACGGCCCTGTTGGCGCTATTGCTATTGCTGCCGTCTGTCTGAAGGCGGGTATCTTCGGCATTTGCTTTTCGTTGTTCACAAAGGCACTTGCCCTAAACCTTTAAATCTCTGGCCAATGCAATACCAATTCACCTTCACGTCTCTGGCCCGCAATTCCGGGCTGATGGGGGCGCCTTTTGAAACCCGCCCCATCCCTTTCAGCCAATGGGCAACGGGCGACTTCATCGCGGTGGAGCTAATGAAGCCCGGTTCGGAAACCGCCCGGATTGAGTTGCACAATGGCCGGATGATGGACCCGCTTAAGGGGGAGCGCCTGATCGGCGCGCTGGGCATCCGCCATGCCACGCTGGAAATCACCGGCACCTGGAAAGAGATTCACCCTAATGAACGCTTCCACCTGATGACCGCCGCCGGGCTGATCGGTAAGGTAACGTCTATGTCCACCTTTTCACCTATTCCCATCCAGTTGGATTACCTGGGGCATATCATCAGAAATGGAGGCAAATGCACGATGCGCAATTCGGTAGCGCCGGTAGTGCAGCGTTCCTTTACCCAACCGGTGGTATTGATGGTGGGCACCTCTATGTCGGCTGGCAAGACCACCACCGCCCGGATCGTCACCCGTGAGCTCAAATCGATGGGGCTCAGGGTGATCGGCGCCAAAGTGACCGGGGCGGGGCGATACCGGGACATCCTGGCCGTAAGAGATGCCGGGGCTGTTGCCGTTTTCGATTTTGTGGACGCCGGGTTGCCTTCTACGGTGTGCCCCAAAGAGGAGTATTTGCCCGCCCTTAAACACATGCTCTCCCTGATGGCAAATGAAGAGGCCGATGTGGCCGTTGTAGAGATCGGGGCCTCTCCGCTGGAACCTTACAACGGCGATGTGGCCATTAATTACATTCGGGAAAATATCTGCTGCACCATGTTGTGCGCTTCCGACCCTTACGCAGTTTTTGGGGTGATGAAGAGTTTCGGCCTACAGCCCGACCTGGCCAGTGGGCCGGCTACCAATACGATTGCAGCAGTAGAGCTTGTGGAAAAGCTGTGTGGGGTACGGGCGCTCAACCTGTTGAATCCCAGCACCCGGCCGGCTCTCCGGAAGCTGTTGAGAGAAAGATTAAACTTGGTTTAACACTATAACTAGACTTTGGACGGTCCAACGGTGAAGGCGGACACGAGCGAAGCGGCTGACGGAGTAATTCGGAAATCGGAAGGCGGAAAATTAGCGTCAAACGCCTATTTAGTGCCGTATTCCGACTTCCGACTTCGCACTTCCGACTTACGTCCAAAGTCCAGTAAGAGGAAAATCACTCTTCCGGCTGATATAAATCACCCACTTTTGTGATGCGTATCACATTGCCAAAAGCTTTGTATAGACTACATTTGGTGGTATCAAACAGGAGTTGTAAACCATAGTTCCTGAATCATTAAAAGGTAAAACCAACATCATGGTACCTGATTTCATCATCCAGATCAAAGATTTCATCAGCCAGCCCTGGCCCTGGTGGGTTGGCGGCCCGATGATCGCGCTGATCATGTTTATCCTGTTGTACTTCGGCAAAGAGTTTGGCATTTCCGCCAACCTGCGGATCATGTGCGCGGCCGATGGCGCCGGGGAATTTTCCGATTTTTTCAAATTCGACTGGCAGTCCCAGGGCTGGAACCTAATGGTTGCGCTGGGCGCTATGTTCGGAGGCTACATCGCTTCCCATTACTTCCTGAGCAGTAGTGGCGATATAGCGCATGTGTCGGCAGCCACCGTCGAAAGCCTGAAGGGCCTGGGGCTCAATTACGAGCCGGGAGCTGTGCCGCTGGTCCCTGAGTTCTACAGTTGGGAAAGCCTGTTCACCCTGCGCGGGCTGGTTATCATCGTGGGCGGCGGCTTCCTGGTCGGCTTTGGTGCTCGCTATGCCGGGGGCTGCACTTCGGGGCATGCCATCAGTGGCTTGTCGGCTCTGCAGTTGCCGTCTCTGATCGCCGTGGTCGGCTTCTTCATCGGAGGGCTCATTATGACCCACTTGATATTTCCCGTTCTTTTTTAAAGTTTCAAACGAATAACCATGAAAATTTCCAGATATATATTCGTCGGCATTCTGCTGGGCGTCACGCTTTACAAATCCGAAGCGGTTTCCTGGTTCCGCATTTATGAAATGTTCCACTTCCAGTCCTTTCACATGTATGGCATTATCTTTTCAGCCATCATTGCCGGCATCGGTATCGTCCAGCTCATCAAGCGGACGCACATGAAATCCACCGAAGGGCAGGAAATCACCTTCCATCCCAAGGACCGCAGTATCCCCCGCTATCTGATCGGCGGCATTATCTTCGGGCTGGGCTGGGCGCTGGCGGGCGTATGCCCCGGCCCTATGTTTATCCTGATGGGAAGCGGCTACACGGTATTGGCCGTATTTCTGGCGGCGGCCATGTTCGGCACCTTCACCTATGGCCTGTTGCGCAGCAAATTGCCACATTAGAGAAGAATTTATTTTTGGTTTTCCCTGCCCTTTTGGAAACAAAGCCGAAAAAAGGACGTAATAAAATTTGAGAATACTATTTTGCTTGACCGAGGCCGCTTTCCATTGTGAATAGCGGCTTCTTTTTTATCCCACCATCATTAAGAAAACCCGCCAGTCTTCTCGTTCCTCAAAATTGCGATTTTGGAATTACCCACATAAATGGTATTATTGTTAAGCGTGTGTTCAAATTTCGTTTTTGCCATGGGCCCCCCTTCAGGGCATACCGAAGTATGAAATTTGAATACACTCTAAACAGCCCAAGCTCCCGGTGGCAATGGATAAACGTAAAACCTTGGTTATCGCAATTTTAGGCTTCCTACTCGGCTGCGAACAGCCCGCAACAGGAACCAGGCACTTCCCCCCCCACGGCGAACGGGATACCCTCATGGTTGACGAAGGGAGCGCCCTCCATTCGGTGAGGCGTGACGGCCGCCTGCCCCACCTCCCCAAAATGGCGGAGATTTACCAGCCAGTAGCCCTCGATAGCTTTGACCTGCCCATTATCAACGGCAAATTTGTCGAAGCGCTCCAAAATAACCTTGACCTGCTTCGCCTGCAAACGCGAAAAAAAAACCAGCAGGTTGGCAACCTCCGGATCACTTACGAAGAGCTGGAAGAAACAATCCGAACGCTTATTGCCTGGCAACATACCAAACCATTCGGACTGAATGAACAGCTCGAAGCTCATCAGATATGGGGAGCAGACCAGAGGAGCAATGTGCGCTTCACCGGTTACTTTACGCCGGTGATCAAGGTGAGGAAAGAGCCGAAAGGGCCTTATCAGCACCCCCTGTATGACCGCCCGCTGGAATGGCAAGGCGCCCTGCCTACCCGCGAGGAGATCGAGGGTGGAAATGCACTGAAGGGCATGGGGCTGGAACTGGCCTATGCCGCCGATAAGGTCGACATTTATTATATGCAGGTCCAAGGGTCTGGTTTTGTAGAATACCCCAATGGCCAACTCGACCTACTCGCCTACAACGGCAACAACCGGTACCCATACCGGAGTATTGAAAAGTACATCGCCGACCGGGATGATATTACGCCAAACAACCTCTCCATCAGTGGCATCCGCAATTATCTCAAACAGTACGCTGCTCTTCGGGACACCATCCTGTTTCAAAATCCTTCTTATACCTTCTTTACCCGCAAACGGTCTTCATTGCCTAAAGGCGCTGGTAGTGTACCTCTCACCAGCGGCTACTCCATTGCTGTTGACCGGAGGTACATACCACTGGGCAGCTGCCTGCTGGCCGCCTTTCCCGTTTACGACCGAAAAAAAAACCGGGTAGTCCGCCATGAATACCGCTTTCTAGTAGCGCAGGATGTAGGCGGCGCCATCAAAGGGCCTGGCCATATCGACCTGTATACCGGCGTGGGCAGCGAAGCCGCCAAAGTGGCGGGCCGCATCAATTTCTACGGCAGGTTGTGGCTCCTCTTACCCAAGCGGCCGCAGGCCCACTTCATTTCGGGGGAGTAGGGAAGTCGGCCTCCTACGCTGAAGCTTCGGCGGCTGAAAGAAGGGGTAAGTCGGAGATATATTAAATGTCTAGAAAATTTAAGATATATTAAAATTTGGCACATGTTTTGCTATTGATAGTAAAGAATATATTAATGTAAAAAACTTTGAAAAACAGTAAAAAAATGAACGAATCACATTTTATAATAATATATAATCAGTATATTTGTCTCTGCCTCCCGTACATACGTGCTTATCCCCCCACCAGCGGCCCAAATTAAGTGGACGCTTTTATTCCCAATTCGTTAAAAGTTTTTTTCCCAATTCAGTTACACATTTTTTTTCCAATTCACTAAACTAGTTACATCATGTTCAAGATTTTACACCTTCTCCAGGCCGCTTTCGGCCCTCCTCTGCGCCCTAGCGCATCCTTCATTCCATTATTATTCCGGATTCAACACCCCCCAACGGATTAATTCAACCTCAAGGCTGGTATACGATTAAAGCTCCAACGAGGAGAGTGGGCATATTGTGTCTTTCTCTACCACTTTGGCCAGGGCTTTACTAGTGCAGTTAGCGTGAACCCGAAGTTTCGACGAAGTCGATTTACGGGCAGTTCCGGATGCCATTAACATTTGGTTTCCAGCACATTACCCTCCCCCGCTATAGGGTTCGCCCTAGCCTAGCTATGCACTATTGCCGCCCTGAGCCGGACTTAGGCCGGATAGCCACTTTTATGCTCCCTCGCCAGGTATTAGCGACTTAGCCGGTGCGCACTGCCCCGGATAGCCACTTCTACGCCTCAAAAGAAGGCTTTGCATCTCCTTTTCTTTTGCAAAAGCAAAAGCCTGTCCATCGTATGCCTTCCCTTTTACCCTGTCGCCAGCGGCAGGGCCAGGCAAACTATTTCTTCAACCCAACCACAACAGCAGAAAATGTCACGCAATCATAAATCATCCAAAGCAGAAGGTATCATCGTGTTAATCATCTTTTTGGTAGGTGCATTTGGTGCATTCTATCTTTTCTCCGGGCAAGGCCACACGGCTTCTGACCCAAGCCATTCACTGGAAACGCCGGGGGAAATGGCCCAGCTCTCGCAGCAGGGCGTATATCAGCCTTATTCCAAATAATTTTGCGAGGCTGAAAACTATTTTGGAATAAAATCTATTTTTTTGTAATTAGTTAGATCAATTTTCTGCGAAAATTGTTACTCTAATGCTCAATCTATCTGCTATGCATACATTTAAAAGCCTGCTGGAGCGCTCAGCTTTCGGCGTTTGCAGCTATCTCGGCGAGAAAATGGGCCTGGCCTCGGCCCGGGTTCGCCTCTATTTCATCTATATTTCTTTCGTCGCCCTGGGGTCGCCAGTGATCTTTTATCTCTTTGTAGCCTTTTGGCTCAACCTGAAAAGCTACATTAAAAACAAACGCTCCCTTATTTGGGAGTGAGCCTACTGCTCAAAAGCGAACCGGACAATATTCGCGCCCATTTTAAGGGCCTGTAGACGGACGTCCTCCGGATCGTTGTGAACATCCTGGTCTTCCCAGCCGTCCCCCAGGTCGCATTCATAGGTATAAAAGCAAATCAGGCGGCCTTCCCAAAACAAGCCAAATCCCTGAGGCGCCTTATCGTCGTGCTTGTGGATTTTGGGTAATCCATTTTTGAAATCAAATTCCTGTCTATAGACCTCGTGCTCAAAGGGCAATTCAATGAATTCAAGTTCCGGAAACACTTTCTTCATCGCCAACCGTATATACTTATCCATTCCATAGTTGTCGTCGATATGCAGGAAACCGCCTCCGATGAGGTAATTCCTGAGATTTTCAGCTTCCGCATCAGAGAACACCACATTACCGTGGCCGGTCATGTGTACAAACGCATAATTATATAGCTCAGCGCTACCGACCTCCACTTCAGCGTAGTCGGTATCGAAGTCAGTTCCCAGATATTGGTTGCAAAAGCGGGCCAGGTTGGGCAGAGACGTGGGGTTGGCGTACCAGTCGCCGCCACCACTGTATTTGAGCAGGGCCATACGCAGGGCCGGCGGAGCGTCCACTCCTTTAAAAGAAAAAGCAATCAGGATAGCTGCTGCGAAGATTACTCGCTTCATAAATATCATTGGTTTAATAAATTAATAGTATGGCAGGCGACGATGCCTGCTGTTTCCGTCCTGAGGCGGCTGGGGCCCAGGCTTACCGGGATGAAACCGGCGGATAAGGCGGCCTGAGCTTCTGCCGGGCTAAACCCGCCTTCTGGGCCCACCAGTATGCAAACGCTACGGCCTGCCTGGTAGTTGTCTTTGAGCGGCCCCTTAACACCAGGCCCCAGGTAGGCCATATATTTCTCCATGCCGGGTTCCAGCGGTTGCCGGATAAACTCCTGAAAACCAACCCTGTCATTCAGCCTGGGCAAGTTGGCTTTCAGCGATTGCTTCATAGCGGAAACCAATATTTTTTCCAGACGGTCCAGCCGCAATTTCCGGCGCTCCGAATGCTCGCTGACGAGCAGGGTTATCTCGTCTATCCCGATCTCAGTGGCTTTTTCTAAAAACCATTCCAGGCGGGTTATGTTCTTGGTAGGAGCAATGGCCAGGTGAAGGTAGTGGTTGCGCGGAATAGCGGCAGGCATTGTCTTTTCCAGGAAAGCCGAACATTTTTTCTTGCCGGCTTCCACGATCCGGGCTTCGAAAAGATTTCCTTTACCATCCGTTATATATATGGTGTCTCCTACTTTGTGGCGGAGGGCCTGTAGGCAGTGGCGGGCTTCATCTTCCGGGAGGCTGGCCAACTTGTCGTTTATGGTAGTGGTATAAAATAAGTTCATAGTAAAATAACAGCTCTTCATCGGTTTTGACCGGGGTAGCGTATAATATTTATTCAATTCCCCGTACCTTTGCGGACGCTTACGCAACATTAGTAAAAATAATCCTGTTTTTTATCTCGAACAAGTTGGTTTATGGCCAGGGTTATGGCGTTTTATTTCAATTTTTAGACTATATCTATATATGGATTATGTGATTATGGTGGGGCAGTTGATGCTGAGCCTTTCGATACTGATCGTCCTGCATGAGATGGGGCACTTTTTCCCCGCCCGGTTCTTCGGCACCCGCGTAGAGAAGTTTTACCTCTTCTTCGACCCCTGGTTCTCTCTGTTCAAGTATAAAAAGGGGGAAACCGAATACGGGATCGGCTGGCTACCGCTGGGCGGCTATGTCAAAATCTCAGGTATGATCGATGAAAGCTTCGATACCGAACAGATGGAACAGGAGCCTCAGCCCTGGGAATTTCGTTCGAAGCCGGCCTGGCAACGGCTGATCATCATGCTGGGCGGCGTAACCGTCAATTTCCTGCTCGGATTTTTTATATACGGCATGGTATTGTGGTATTGGGGAGAGGAGTATCTACCCAATGAAAATGTCAAATACGGGATATTCGTCGACTCTCTCGGACAGGACATGGGGCTGCGTGATGGGGATCACATTCTGTCCGTCGGCGGCCAACCTTTCGACAAATTCAACGACCGGCAGGTCGTCCGGGAAATCATCATCAACAACGCCAGTTCCCTTCAGGTGGAACGCAACGGCCAGCAACTGGAGGTGAAGATCGATCCCAAATTCGTTTCCATTTTAGCCAGCCATGAAAACAAGGACAAGCCGCTATTCTCGGCACGCGTGCCTTTTATCGCCGCCAAACTGGTAAAGGGTTCTCCTGCGGAAACAGCCGGCATTGAAGAAAAGGATCAGATTATCGCCCTAAACGGAGCCCCGACTCCTTTCTTCAACGATTTTTATAAGAAAGCCCGGGACTTGAAAGAGGAGCCGGTGGACGTCACCGTCGTTCGCGAGAAAAAAGACACGATGACGCTAAGTATGACCACCACCGAAAACGGGACGATCGGTATCTACCCCTTCGGCGCCACCTATTTCTTTGATACCGAACGGCAGGAATACACCCTGGGCGAAGCGCTGCCTGCGGGCGTGGTCATGGGGGTATCTTTTCTGCGCGATCAGGCTAAGGCCTTCGGGCAAATCTTCCGGGGGCGCATCAAGGCTAAAGACAGCCTCGGCGGCTTCGGCACCATCGGCGCCATGTTTGGCAACGAATGGCAATGGGAACGCTTCTGGCGCATGACGGCCATCCTTTCCCTTATCCTGGCCTTCATGAACCTGCTGCCTATCCCTGCACTCGACGGAGGCCATGTCATGTTCCTGCTTTACGAAGCCGTCACCGGCCGCAAACCCAGCGATAAGTTCCTGGAATACGCCACCATGATCGGCTTTATCCTGGTGCTCGGGCTGGTATTGGTCGCCAATGGCCTGGATATATTCCGGAGCTTCGGCAGTTGGTTTAAGTAGGGGAAGGGGTGTGTCGGTGTGTCGGTGTGTCAGCCGAGTTCATTTTGGAACTTTTTTTAAGGAAGAGGTATTTAGGCTATACAATATTTGGGATCATAAGCGGAATTTTACCTAAATTTGCATCCCACAGATAAATGACTGGCAAAAGTGCCCGGTAATCCAAATTCTTTATGCCGACGTGGCGGAACTGGTAGACGCGCTGGATTCAAAATCCAGTTCACGCAAGTGAGTGGGGGTTCGATTCCCCCCGTCGGTACTTTTGACTTAAAAAAGGGTAAAGAGAAGTTGTAAGAATCAATTTTACTGCTATCTTTGCCCACTCGAAAAATCGCGGAAGCGCGGTTGAAAATGCACATTTTAAGCCGGAATGGCGGAACTGGTAGACGCGCACGTTTCAGAGGCGTGTGTCCTTACGGGCGTGGGGGTTCGACTCCCCCTTCCGGCACCTATTTTAAAAAAGCCGGTAATCGAAAATTCGATTACCGGCTTTTTTATTTACTTATTTAACTACTTTGAATACGGTCAATCTATCCCCATTCAGCACTTTGAATAAATACACGCCTGATTCAAATTGGCTCATATCATAACTAGCATATTCTCCAACAACCGTAAATCTGGTAATCAGGCTTCCAGACAGATGATACACAGCCATCTCGTTTTCGCCTCCCGGCAATTCTATATTCAAGATATGGGTTACAGGATTAGGATAATATTTCACATCCATTTCCTCTCCGTAACTGTGAACAGAAGAGAGTTGGCAACTTCCTATTTCATAAGTATTCTTATGGCCGGAATTATTGCGTTCTCCTTCTCCGGGATAAGAGTAGGTGTAATAAAAATAGATGAGGGTGCCCTCACTGGCAGTTAAGGTGTAAGGAACATTCGGAGTCACATTATATCCCGGAAGCGAATTGGCATTTGTCCCATAATACAATATACAGGTTGGCGTGCCAATACCTGTCGATGATGGAATAAAAGTGATCGTTGGATTATTGTCAGCAGGGGAAAACTCATAATCGAAATCACCATTATAGGATGTGCCGGTACAGGGTGGCGCCGGGGTAATTGTAATATTCACTGCTTGCGATGTAGTAGAGCTGCCATCGTTGTCGGTTGCAATCGCAGTCAGGCTGTATTCACCTATAGCGGCTGGGGCCCAGTCAATAGTATACGGCGCCTCGAACACTGTTCCGATCCGTTCATTATCGGCAAAAAACTCAACCTGTTCGACCGTACCGATGATATCAGAAGCCACTGCGGTGATCAGGATGGCCTCCCCTTCCGTGTACGCTGCATTTTCAACCGGCGTGAGTATTGATACCGTTGGAGCAACATTGGCGTCAGTGCTCGAAATAATGTACACTTCATCGTCGTCAGCGTAACTGCCATTGTCAACGGTTAGTTTTACCAGATAAACCCCTTCCTCTAATGGCGATACCGTCGGTTGGGGTACTTGTGTGTCGGAAAACAGCAAGTTGGAGGGCCCGTATATTTGTGTCCAGGAATAGGATAAATCAGCGCCGCCAGGATCAACGCTATTGCTTCCATCCAACGTCGTCATGTTATCCGGCAGGACGACCAGAATGTTTTCTCCGGCGTCTGCCACCGGTTGGTCGTAGGAAAGCGGAGATTCATAGGTAAATGTCAGGGCTCCCAAATTAAATTCTCCCTGTTCAAAATACAACCTCAAAACCTGCTCTCCCCTATTGAGTGGAATGCTGCCGGCCGATTGAGTTGCCCAGCTATCCCAGCCGCCGGAATTATTGACGGAGATGCCGGAACGGAGTATCTCCCCATTTGATTCCAATTGAAAAGGGCCTCCCCCATTTCCGTTGCCACAAGCATATCTAAAGTCCATTGTGTAATAACCTGCATCCTGCACGTCAACTGTATATTCCAACCATTCTCCGGTTGCTATCCAACCGACAATAGCTCCTTCAGCAAAATCGGTGGTTGCATCCACGTATTCATCCAATCTGAAATCACCATAATTTTCCGGTGAATCATCACTGTAGGAGATGCGCTGGCCCAATCCGCCCTCAAATTTATCGTAATGGGCTGCCTGAAAAGAGCCTGGGATTTCTATTGGATTTCCTGGATAAGGCAATTGTTTTCCAACCAGGACCTGTACCGAATTAGTAACAACAAATTCACTTCCATCATATATTTTAGCATAAAAATTATGGACTCCTACGTCCAGGTTGGCGGCGTCAAAAACGTAGGGATCCTGAGGGGCTGCTCCGAGTAAATTGCCATCATCGAAAAACTCTACGGCAGTGGCGGCGCCTACATTTACCAGGACACTCAGTTCCACACTTCCGCCAGGATAGGCTTCCGGAAAACTTGTAGATAACGTTCCGGCCAGTAAGAGGTCTTTACTCGTTGCCATACTATGAGGGGGAACGGTAAGCACGTAGCCATCAGAAAAGGTTACATCAAGAGGATCATTTCCATAGTTGTGAGCGGTGTAAATCAGCTCGCCGTCCTTGCTGAAAGCAGCAGCAATCGGAGCATCCGCCGTTACGGAGGTTTCCACCGTTCCCAGCACATTCATGGCGTGCAGCCAATGATAGGTCTGCGCATCTGAGATCCCAAATTTCAAGTTTCGATCAGGATAAGAATCATATAATTCAATGGCTTGTTCCGGATTGATAAACGCCAGATATTCCCACATCACATCATGCCACAGGTTATCGTTCGCCTCATTCATTAAGATGCCGGTATTGGCCTCTATTTCACTCCATAGCTGATCCACATAATCGGTATTGTGCCCCAGGTACAGGGAGCCGCCATGTATGGGGTACATTTCGATACCATAAGAAGCGGCGATATCACTGGTCCAAAAAGTACCATTATCATAACTATTTCCCCAAACACGCGAAACCAGGCTGTATTGCTGTGAGGGGCCAAACACCCGATTATTCATATCGAACCAGTACTCCTCAATGGCTGATTGTTCAGTGGTGTATAAATAAATGCCCAAATCCCGGACAGCATCGTTTCCGGTAATGGCCCCCCAGTGGATGAGCGATGAATTGAACTGCATGCTTTCAGATGTCGATTCCTGGTCGTTGCCCTGTGGGAAAGTGGCAAAACCATTTGCCCAACAATGCCCTGCGTAAGGACTGAAATTGCGCAAGTAGGGAAACTGATCATCCGTTCGGCTGTCGCTGGCTGCATCCCGAATCAATAGATTTATCATTCCTCCCCATTGGTTGGCCCAGCCTGGTTCAAATTGCTCGACAAAAGCTGCTGCATGAATGAAATAGCCCCAATGAAAATGGTGGTCATTTATATTTCCATCCTGCCCATGGCCGGCAGGATATCCCAGCATAGCCGACCAGGTTGAGTTGTAATAAAACAAAAATGCCACTTCGCCGGAATTAGCACTCAGCCAATTTTCCAAACGGGCTTTTATGGTGTTTAACATCTTGTCTCTCGCTATTGTATTGCCAGTCAGATCTGCGATGCGGGCAGTTTGGATCAAGCGATTCATCATTTGTCCTTCATTGTATGAATCGGTCCACGTGGCTAGCCCATCATTTTCTAACAACTGGATTTTATCATTCAATTTTTGGGGACTGAACCCGTCACTGTAATTATCGAGATAGGGCAGGGTTGGTAAAATGCCATAAAATGTGTTTTCAACGCTAAAACTATTTCCATTTAATGTTTTTAGTTCACCCCGAACCGTGGCGTAGGAATATTCGCCGGGGGTGGGTGAATCCGGCGCCAGGTTGCCCCATTGGTGTGGCAGCAATCCTAGTAGCATGTTTGTCCCGGCGCCTTCCTTTACATCTGTTTCAACCACAAAATCTGTACGCACCACCGACGTGGTTTTATCATAATCCCAGGTGGTGGTGGTGTTGACAGGAAATACATAGGCATATTTTTTATACTCGTTGGCAACCAATGTAAGGTCCGATGCATCTAAAGGAATAAATGCCATAGACCAATAATTCTCACCATTTAAAGTAGAGGTATAGGTGTTGCCACTTTGCGTCCAAATGCTGCCAGCGGGGGCGTAAACCGCAAAGTCAGCGCCGTTTCTGGCATCGGCTATGATCAACAATTCGTTGGAAATGGTAACGGATCCGGACGTTACGGTAACTTGTGCTACATCCGTCGCCTCTTTTGTGAAATACAAGAAAGGCATTCCAATCCCGGTGGTTGCCTGAAAATTATGGCCGGCGTTGCTCCAATCCATCGTCACCGTCCAGTCTGAAAAATCAGAGACGTTTGCAGCCGGTGCATTTAGCCCCATTACGCCCACAGTGACCGGCGATATGTCGTCAATCACCCCCCATGGTATGTAAGTTACCACCAGGCCATTGTTTACCGTCTTAAGCGTATATGGATAATTGAATAAATTATCTGCATGGTTGTTTTTTATTTTGGCCGACCACCAGTCATTGGTAGGGGCTGGTTTGGCCGCAGCCAATCCAATAGTGAAGGGCGTTCCCGATGGAAAGGTGTTTCTGCCGGCCTCATCCACTCCCGGAAATGCAGTTGTATAGCTGCCACTTCCTACATTGACGATTTGCCCAAATGAATCTGCGCAGAAGGGAGTAATGAAAAAAGAAATCAGAATAATCTTAAGGAGATAAAAGAAGGAATTGTTCATGTATGAAACATTTTGATGTATTTACGATAGTGTTACTATTACTACAAAGTGTCAATGTAACTAAAATCAACAAACCCCATTCATAAATATTGGATAATGAATGCGATTGGCAAAAATAAAATTTATTATTCACTGCCTGATCCCTGAAAACCTTTGGGCCTCGATCGAACATTTCGCCGATCAGAGCTATCACCACCTGAACAGCGGCCGGATCCGGATATCCTGAGCAAGGCATCGGTTAAGCGACGAGCGATTATGTTGAATTTTGGACAAGCTCTTAATTTACAACCGGTAAGGCTACCACTCCAGGGTTGGACGAGTTCGCGGTTCGGTATTCGCTGTTCGCAACCGCGGCAGGCTGCCTGGGCTTACCTGCTTCTAACCGTGTCCAACCTTAGACGGTTAGCAACCGGTAATAAAAAAGGCTGGGCAGCCCCGAGGGGCTACCCAGCCTTTATGCTAGCCTGCTATTAGAGGGCGATTATTCGATAATAATCATCTTCTTGGTAGCAGTGTAGTCAGACGTTTCGACGGTGTAGGTCAGTACACCAGCTGCCGGCAGGTCGTTGGAGTTCACAACTACGTTGTTGTACCCCTTGACGCCATCCAGGCGAGCCAGTTTCAGTACTTTACCCGTTACGTCGCTGATCGTCAGCGTCACCGTATCGTCGGCAGGCAGGTTGAAACCGATCAGCGTCTCGCCCTTGAACGGGTTCGGCGTGTTCTGATACAGTTCGAAACCGGCAGCTACCGCTGCTTTGCCCGAGAAGGTAACCGCTACGTCCAGGTAGTCGCCGTTGGTGCGGTAAGCTTCTGCCTTCGTGACCCGTGAGCTTATGCTCAGCAGTTCGCTCAGCTGTGCATCCGCCGTTGCGCGGAATACCAGGCTGAACAGGACTGCATCAGCGCTTGCTTTGCCGTTCCAGCTCGTGGTGATGAGCCCTTCGTTGGCGTACGCCAGGCCGAAGTTCTCTGCCGTAGCTACTCCAGCGATGATGTCCACCAGTTCCAGCGCGCTGTTGTCGAACGACAACGTTGCCTGGTAGCCTTCTACTGAAGCGATGTCCGCTGCCGTAAACGCTACCGTGTACTCATTGCCAGCCTTCACTTCTGCTTCCGCTACGTTGAAGGCAAGCGTGCCGGCCATTGTGCGGCCTTCTACTCCTGCCAGGGCGTTAGCCTGGGCATCGTTGTTCACATCCCCTATCTTCACCGCTACAAAGTCAGCGCCTGTGATGCCCGTAGCCGGCAAGTTGTTGATGTTCACCACTTCCGGGAACTCTTCGAACCAGGGGTTCGATGCATTCGGGAAGCTGTAGGCGGCCTCTACGAAGCGCCAGCTTGTATTGTTCTCAAATTCCGTATCGATCGACAGGATCAGCTTGCGCAGCTGGATCAGGTCGAGCGTCGTGATCGACTTGCTGTTGTTCACATCAGCGGCAATCATCTTGTACGGGCTGCCCAAAGGCTGCACGCCCAGGATGTGCTTGCTGATCAATACCAGGTCGAAGGTCGATACCCCGTTGAGGTAGTTGGCATTCAGTTGCGGAGTGACCGTGTAGTCATACCCATCCTGAAGCCCGGTAAAGGCGTATTCGCCGTCGGCTGCCGTCATCATTGCCATGCTCGGCTGGCCGGACAGGCTTACTTCTACATTCTCTACTGCCAGGGCATCTTCGGTGGCAATTGCACCCGATACGCCTACTGCCAGCGGGCCAGGGCCGCACAGGTTCATGTTGTCCTGTACCAGGATGTAGGTCTCACAGAAGTCGCTGTTGCCAGCTCCGTCATAAGCCCAAATCTCTACCACCAGCGTACCGGTGTCTGCACAGGTCAGTACGATACCCGTAGAATCTACATTCGGCGCGTCGCCTACCCGGTTGATCGAGTACTTGATCGGGCCGGTGCAGTCCGGAGACGGAGATACGATAAAGTCGTTCGCCCAGATCGCCATGCGGCCTTCATCCGGTACATCGTCGCCATTCAGGTCCACCGGCATCAGCTCGATGGCCAGGCCGTTGATACATACCGGCGACGGCGCCTTGCAGTCTACTACACAGAAATCCAGCAGCTCGCTGTTGACGTTGCCGCAACCATCTTCTACGTGTACTTCGAAGGCGTGGCAACCGATCGGGAAGCGGCCGTTCAGCGTGTAGTCAGGGTACGTGCCCGTCAGCGTGAAGTCGTCAAACGCTCCGTCTGTCAGGTCCTGCAGGTTGAAGTCTATCGTGCCGTCGGCGCCTGCATCCAGGAATACCTTGATTGTCAGGTCATCCGGCGTGCAGTTCTCGAAAATCGTGAAGTCCAGGTTCACCAGCCCGGTGCAGGTTACGTTGTCGTAGGAACAGAAGTCCTCCGGCGTAGAGCTGATCTCCGGGTCGATGTCGTCGTATACCTTGATGATCTGTGTGTACTGGAAGAAACCGCCGTCGTAATCCACCTTGCGCCAGAAGTCATCGATGCCGTTGCAGATGTTCTGGAAGGCCAGCGGTACGTTGTTCGGTTCCGTCTCGTCGTCATCCCGGTCGATGTACGTGTACCCACCTGGGCGGTGCAGTACCCATACGGCCTCGTCGCCTGGCTGGTTGTCACAATCTTCGTCACGGCCCACTACAAACGGGTCAGATTCCCCGTCGTACTGGCACCAGTTAACCACCTTCCACTTACGGAAGATCTTGTAGCACTCGTCGCCGGAAGCAGAGAAGAATTCATCGGTATGGTTCACGGCCAACAGGTCGCAGCCGATCTCTTCGTAAATAACGCTATCCGGGTCGGCTGCGCCGCATACGGCTTCAGCATCTGCCGGGAACTTGATCTCGTAGTTGTGCTTCTCCTTGATCGTGACCACCTGCTGGCAGAAGTTTACACTTTCGTTGCCATTCACATCCGTTGCACGGAAGCGGCGGATGATCGTACCAAAACCACATTCCAGGTCCGGTACCGGAGGCAGTTCACGCTCGTAAGAGCCACAGTTGTCTTCCGAGGTTGCATCCCCGAACAACTGCTGCAGCTGCAGCGTATCCAGCGGGTCAAAGCTGTACGGAAGCGCATCGCAGTCTATCATCACCGGGTGCGGTGCATAGCAGTACGGGCGCGCCTTCTCTTCCGGCGTTACTTCCAGCCAGCAAGTGTTGATGTTGCCGGCTTTGTCAATCACGCGCAGTTCGATCGTCACCGTTACGCCTACGTCGCAGCAGAAGAAGTCTACATACGGGCCCCAGTTAGAGAAGCCGTTGCCGCAGGTGTAGTTGATGATGTCAAACTTGTTCCGGCGTACCTCGATGCGGTCTACCTCACAGTTATCGTTAGAACCTTCGTCGATGTCCGTTGCGTATACGCGTGCAAGGTCATTGCCGCCAATGGAGATCGTCAGGTTGTCGTCACAAATGGCAGTCGGCTCGATCTGGTCTTTTACTGAGAATGGGCAGTATACTACTGACTTATTCCCACAGTCGTCTTCCACCGTGTAGCGGAAGTAGTGGTTCCCGGCTGGGATACCGCTCACCAGGCGCGTCGGTGCGTTCCAGGCAATTACCCGCACGACTACCGTGTCGGTGCGCGTGCCCGTCACCTGGCCGTATTGGTTCGTTACTTCTACTTCTACTTCCGTTACGATCTCCGTGTGTACTTCGTAATCTGAGCAGTTATCCGTTACTGACGGCAGCGGTACGGAGAAGCTAGCTGTACAGCTGAACGGGCTGGTGGAGATCACCAGCGGGTCCAACGTGCCGTCCCAGTCGTAGTCTTCGCCCGGGCAGGTTACAGACGGAGGCGTAAAGTCTCCGACCTTGATGATCTGGTCCCAGTGGATGAATTGGTTCGGGTTACACCAGTCCAGGATATCCCACGTACGGACCACCTTGTAGGCGCCGCTGCAGATATCAATTACCGGGCCGTCCGAGAACGACGCTCCCAGGTTGCAGTAGGTATCAGACAGGTTGAAAATACCATTGATCGTCAATACAAACGGGTAGCCCGTTATCTCTGGCTGAGGGATTCCGGCGCCATCGTACTCGTCACACTCGATCGGCACAGTGAACGGCGGCAGCTGGATGTCGTTGAAGAAGTTCGGCCGGTTCAGCGTGATCGTTTGCGTGCACGTCGAGCTGTTCCCTTTATCGTCTACCGCCGTAAACCGGCGCGTGATGATGATCGGCGCACAGTCGCCTCCCGTAGAGTACGTATCTACGAAGCTTACATCTACGTTAGAATCGCAGTTATCCGATACAACCGGGCTGCCCGTAATGCTCAGGCTCGCTGGGTTGTTGAAAATCGCATCGAAGTCTTCGCAGTACAACGGAAGGGTAATCTCGATCTGCTGTGTCGGGAAACCGTTGAAGTCTTCGGTAACCGTCTCTTCCCAGGTCTGTGGGTTCACCGTCGTGGTGATGTCCCATTCGCCCAGCCAGCCGTCTCCATCGCTGAACACGATCCAGTCGTAGTCGCCCGTATCGTTGGCGCCAAACGTGGAAGTCAGCAGGTAGTACGTCTCATACGGCCGCAGCGGCAGGGTCGTGCGCACCACAGGGTCGAAAGGAGTCGTCGATATGCCACCGCCGTTGTTGATGAAAAAGAAACCTACGCCATTCACGCTCAGGAAGTTGTCGTCAACCTGGGCAATGATGTTCTCGCAGGGGTTATCCGGGTTGAAGCTACCCTGGTAGATCGCTACAAATCCGTCCGTAGCAAATTCGTGCTGCAGGTAGAACGTGTAGAAATCCTCTTCGCTTACCTGGAACTCGGTCAGTTCATAGTAGTGGTTGCCAGCCGCTGTGCCCGAACCATCGAGGAAGCAGGAGTAGTTGGTCAACACCAGCTGCTCATCATCGGTACCCAGCGAGCCGCTCAGTACGTGCGCCGTCTGGCTAACCGTACCTGTGCTCGTATTATCCGGGCAGTCCAATGCAGGAGCCGCCTTGTCTTCCCCATTCACGTAACCCCAGCAGTCTTCCCAGTTGAAGAACGGGAACGTCGGTGCGTTCGGGTCGTCAACAAGGTAAGAGAAGGTGAAGTTGTCAACAGTTAAGACATTATTCAGCGTATTGCCGATCGGGGCGAAGTTATCGTCATTCACGATAAAAATTACCACATCGCCCGCCAGGAGGTCTTCATCGATCGAGCCGGAGAAAACCGCAGGAGGAGTCGCGCCACTGGCAACAGAGCCGGTGGAAATCTCAACCAACGGGCGGACCGAACCGTCTGATACCACCATGACATCAATGTAGAGTTCATCGTAGACCGTCGTACCAAAGAAATCCGCCAGGGAGTACTCCCAGTCGAACTGAAGGTTACCGTCGCGCGGCATAGCGATTGCTGCGCTGGCCGGGCCGGCGTCAAAAGTCGTGATGGTCATCACCGAAGTGGTGAAGGCAACATCAGACACACCACCCGTAGCCGGGTTCTCGTCAATGGCCCAGTTGGCAGCGGCAAAATCGCCGGTGAAACCGGTGTTGGTAACCGTCTGCGGGTTACCTCCCTGAGGGCCGCCGGTATTAGACGGGCCAGGGCCTACGTAGGTGATTTCGTAAATGAATTCACCACAACCATCCAGGACCGGGCCGTTGGTCGGGTCGTCGTCGTTGACGATGTTCACCTGGAAATCAGACGGGGACGCACAGCCAAATTCACCCCTCAGTACCATGCTTGGTGTTACCAGGCGCTGGCAATCGGCGTTCAGCGTTACGTTGACGTCAGATATACAGGAGAGGTTGGTCGGAACCGGGGCGTCCTGAGTAACGGTTACGAAGAAATCTTCCTGGCGCGTGTTGCCCGCCGCATCCGTTGCTTCGATCAGGATTTGGTAAGAGCCTGGCTCAAAAACGCCGGCGAAGGTCGCGCCGCCCGGAGACGGAATGATAACGCCGCCACTGAAAGGCGGGGCAACCGTCACCGTAAACTCAGAGCCAGGCACCAGTGCCGGGCCGGGAGCGAGGTCGCCGTCACAGTCATCCGTTACCGTAATTTCAAAAAATACGATGGCGGGGCCCGGGTCGCAAGGGTCAAGCGACACGTTGATATCCTGAGAGGGATATACGATAATCGGCGCCCAGGTATCTTTATCGATCGTCAACGTTGCGGTTTCTGTCGCAACGCATCCCAATTCTACATCAATTGTATAGGTAATGGTGTAGTCACCTTCAGCAAGGACTGACAGGTCAACATCATAGGTTAATCCGTCACCATTATCCGTTACCCCGGCAGGCCCACTATACACACCACCGGCAGGAGTAGCCCCTCCGTTAACCGTAATAACTCCATCTGATAAGCAGGAAAGAGTCTGGTCAGGGAATGTAATATCAGGGTCAGTAAGAGCAGATTGGCAACTGCCGAATAAGAAGGTTACGGATTGATCTACTCCATCGACCACATTAATTAACCGGTTAGTAAACATGCCATCAGGAGTGGTAATCGTACACATGCTCCCTGGTGTGAGCGGTTCGGCAACCTCATTGGGAGGATCGCCACCATTAATCAAAAACCGGTATTCCTGAGGGCCTTCTCTTATGAATAGCGTGGTGCAGTAAATACCATCTCCATCCGTATCATCCATTGGGTTGGCGACAGGATTGAAGCCATTAAACTGGCCGAATAGGTTGACGTTATTGATACCGCTGAGGCAACCCGTATTCACACAGAAAGTGATGTCGGCGCCTGCCGGTGGAATACAATCCGCACCACAAGATTCCCAGCCATTCGTTATCGTCATTGGCGTACTGCCGGTCGTAAAGACCCGGTTGGTGAATGGGCCGGTGGTTAAAGTACAAGAGGATCCTGGAGTCAGGCTTTCAGAGCCTTCTTCCTGTGTGAAAAACACATACTCTTGTTGAACACCAATGGGTAATGTAAAGATTCCACACCAGGTCCCGTCTCCATCGGGGTCGGACAGGTTAGGAGCAGCGCTGAAACCATTGAATGTACCCTGTACCGCAGGAGCGGTTGCAGAGGGCAGGCAAGAAAGGTCCACGCATAAGGTAACATCGGTCATAGCTGGAGGCGCGCCACAATCCGGATCGCAGGTTTCCCAGCCATTCGTTATCGTCATTGGCGTACCGTTAGGCGTAAAGAACCGGTTGGTGAAGGGGCCGGTGGTAATAGTACAAGAGGATCCCGGAGTCAGGCTTTCAGAGCCTTCTTCCTGGATGAAAAATACATACTCTTGTTGAATACCATTAGGTAATGGAAAGGTTCCACACCAGGTCCCGTCTCCATCTGGGTCGAGCAGGTTAGGAGCAGCGCTGAAACCATTGAAGGTACCCTGTACCGCAGGAGCGGTTGCAGAGGTGAGGCAGGAAAGGTCCACGCATAAGGTAACATCGGTCATAGCTGGGGGCGTACCACAATCTGGATCGCAGGTTTCCCAACCATTCGTTATCGTCATTGGCGTACCGTTAGCCGTAAAGAACCGGTTGGTGAAGGGGCCGCTGGAAATAGTACAAGAGGATCCCGGAGTCAGGCTTTCAGAGCCTTCTTCCTGGATGAAAAACACATACTCTTGTTGAACACCATTGGGTACTGTAAAGATTCCACACCAGGTGCCGTCCATATCGGGGTCGGAAAGATTAGGAGCAGCGCTGAAACCATTGAAGGTACCCTGTACCGCAGGAGCGGTTGCAGAGGGCAGGCAGGAAAGGTCTACGCATAAGGTAATGTCGGTGGTCGTAGGCGGAGCAACACCACTCACAGCGAGGGTAAAGGTTCCAGAGTTAGTGCTCCATCCATCAACATAAATATAATAGGTAACCCCAGCGGTAGAAGTCCATGTAACTTCTGATTGGCTCCCACAAAATTCATCATTGCCTGTTTCACAACTCAGCGCACCACATGTGCCAGAGTATATTGCAATCTGCGTATCAAAGCTGGAACCACAAAGAGAGGCCGTAATGTCCAGGCCGGTACCATCTACGGTATACCACAAACCGCCACTACTGCCATCACCGGCGCCGCCACAACTGGTTGGGTTGCTGTCGGTTGCAGAGCCTGTATCGCCATTGACAGAGGTGTTCAGGGCTACTGCCGTGGCACCGGTACAGTCATCATTGGCCGGAGGTGGAGGCGGAGTACTGACCGTGAGGGTATAGGCTCCTACGGCACTGAGGTATCCATTTACATAAATGAGATAGGGAGTGCCCGCACCGGAGGCCCAGGTTATTTCCGACTGTGTGCCGCAATCATCATCATTGCCAGCAACGCATGCCAAAGCGCCGCAGCCACCTGTATACACGGCAATCTTGGTGTCATAGCTCGAGCCACATAGGGAAGCCGTCATAGCTGCACCGGTTCCCATCACGCTGTACCAAACACCAATGCCCTGGTTAGCATCGCCACAGGCAGGTGCATTACTGTTGGTAGCAGTAGACGTATTGCCGGTATAAGCGGTACCCAGCGTTACTGCAATGGCATTGGCGCAGTCGTTGTTAGCCGGTTGAGCGAACGACTGCTGTATCCCCATTAAACTAAAGGCGAGTAGCATCGCTACCGCCTTGAGCCAACGAGGGGGTGAAATAAATGTAAAATTCGTTTTTTCCATAAGATCACGATTTGTTTATTAACACAAAGGTTATGTAAAAAGAATTAGGTTCAGTTGCTATTGGCTCGCCGATAACTGGCGGCGGCGTTTGATTGGGTCGTCAAAAAAAAGTTTAAGCATCAATTGAAAAGCGCATTTTCTGCCGCTGTTTTCGATGATGCTCAATAAGTATAAAAACGCATGAAGGAATTTCGCCCGCAAAGTCAAAAGAAGGCAGCGTCGTTTATGCCGCCTTTGATTGATCAGGTTGAAAGGATTTTAAACACTAAAGCCTTAAAGCATAAAAGCCATCTGAGCCCTTAGTGCATTAAAGCGCTTGTTTTTGGGAAAAATATGTGGTGAAGAACCAAGACGTGAAAGAGAAAAGAAGTTAAATGTCGTTTTTAGGCCGTCCGTCCTTCCTGAGATTTTAAATATCCATCAAAAATAGTTTTTTCAGCGTGAATTACAAACTTTTTGGCAGAAAGACTCGCTCCAAGGGACATTTTAGGGGGTATCGTGGGGATGGGGGGAAGGCGGAAGGCGGAGGTTCGGAGTTCGGTATTCGGAGTTCGGAGAACCGGCGAACGGCGAACTCCGGTATTCGGCCACCCTGCGAACAGCGAATTGCGAACCGGCGAACGGCGGAGTTCGGTATTCGAAGTTCGGAGAACCGGCGAACGGCGAACTCCGGTATTCGGCCACCCTGCGAACAGCGAATTGCGAACCGGCGAACGGCGGAGTTCGGTATTCGGAGTTCGGAGAACCGGCGAACGGCGAACTCCGGTATTCGGCCACCCTGCGAACAGCGAATTGCGAACCGGCGAACGGCGGAGTTTGAAAGTCGGAAGGGGCATCCGATGCCAGGCCTTCCGGCTTCCGTCTTCTAAATTACTTCAAAACCATCACTTCTCCGCTTTTCGTTTCAATACGCCCATCCGCCAATTCAATCTCCGCAAAGTAAATATAGACGCCAGGGTTCACTTTTTCGCCCCGATAGCTGCCATCCCAGGCATGTTTAGGGTCGTTTGCCGCAAAATTTTCATCAGAGAACACGGCTCCTCCCCAACGGTCAAACACTTGAAAGCGGTGTACGGCCTTTACGCCCGAACCGGCATAAATCATAAAGGAATCATTGACGCCATCTTCATTGGGAGAGAAGGCGTTGGGGATATATATTTTTTCTCTTTTATCCACAAACACAACAATCTGATCGCTCACAACGCAGCCGTTGACGTCCACCACGGTTACGGTATAGGCCGTCTGGTTAGCCGGATGAACAAACGGCTCCAGGCAATCCGTACAACTCAAACTTTCGTCAAACTCCCATATAATGGTATCAACCATAGCGTTGGTTTCAACCGAGAGCTGGATGCTGTCGCCCAAGTTGATCTGTTGGTCGGGCCCCAGGTCTAGCCATAAGGGAGCGGACGCCGGAATGGCCACGTCCACTACCAGTTCACAGCCGTCGGCATCCTGAACGGTTACGACATACGCTCCCGGAGAGAGGTTCCCAAATTGAGCGGCCGGGCCAAAACTGCCGCCATTCAAGGCATACAAATAGGGCGCTGCACCGCCAGAAACAGAATCGACCAGGATGCTTCCGTCGCCCTCGCCCGGGCAACTTTCGCCATTTACTTCAACCACTGAACTGAGGTCAACTACCGGGATGATAATTCCTACATCGTCGGAACTGACACAACCAGTGGCGTTGTCCGTTACCAGAAGCGTGTAGGTTCCGTCTTCAAAGACCTCCTGGGTTAATCCGGTACCGATTACCGCATTATTGATTGTCCATGTATAACTAATGTTGGCGCCCATAGATGACCCGGTTCCTTCCAGCACAACCCCACCATTGAGGCCCTGGCAAGCCGGAGATATAAGAGGCTCCTGGATTATGGCAACCACATTACACGGCGTTCCTGAGCAAGGAATACAAATCGTTCCATCACAATCCAATATGGTTTGCTGGTCATCAAAGGTATTGGGGTCGCCGTCATCACAGGCTTGGGTAGTAGTGGGGCCGCTCGCACAGTCGATAATCGTTCCGGCGCAAGGCATACAGATACTCCCATCTGAAAGCAAAATGGTTTCCATATCATTTCCGGTACACGGATCGCCATCGTCACAAGGCATTTGCATTTCGCAGGAGGCATCCGTACTACAGGGGGCGGGATCACCGGCACAGGGCACACAGATACTGCCATCGCTATTGAGAATGGTTTCCATATCATTGATCGTGCAGGGGTCCCCATCGTCACAAGCCTGCACGGTGGTCGGCCCGGTTGCGCAATCTACCGGGACACCTTGACAGGGAACGCAAATGCTGCCGTCACAATCCAGTATCGTTTCCATATCGTTGATGGTATTGGGATTGCCATCATCGCAAGCTTGCGTAGTGGTTGGCCCATTGCTGCAATCGATGGCCGTGCCGGCGCAAGGCACACAGATACTACCGTCAGCCAGCAAAATGGTTTCCATGTCATTTTCGGTGCACGGATCGCCATCGTCACAGGGCATTTGCATTTCGCAGGAGGCATCCGTACTGCACGGTGCGGGATCACCCATACAAGGAACACAGATGCTTCCATCGCTGTTAAGGATGGTTTCCATATCATTGATGGTGCACGGATCGCCATCGTCGCAGGCCTGTACGGTGGTCGGCGCGGTGTTGCAATCCCCGGTTACCCCCATACAGGGCACACATATACTGCCATCGCAGTCGAGAATGGTCTCCACATCATTAATGGTATTCGGATTACCGTCATCGCAAGCCTGAACCGTAGTCGGGCCGGAGCTGCAATCTATAGTTGTTCCCTGACAGGGTATACATACGCTGCCGTCACAATCTAAAATGGTTTGTACATCATTAATGGTACAGGCATTGCCGTCATCACAGCTGATCACCGAGGTAGGGCCATTACTGCAATCTATCGCGGTGCCGGCACAGGGCACACATACCGCTCCATTGGAAAGCAGGACGGTCTCCTGGTCATTTTCCGTACAGGCATCGCCATCGTCACAGGCCTGCACCGTGGTAGCTCCGGTAGCGCAATCGCCCGGCACACCCATGCAAGGGACGCAGATACTACCATCACAATCCAAAGTCGTAACCATATCATTGATGGTATTGGGATCGCCATCATCACAGGGCATAGTAGTCGCCGGGCCATTACTGCAATCTATGACGGTACCTGAACATGGAACGCAGATACTACCGTCGCAGTCGAGAATTGTCTGCATATCATTAATGGTGCAGGCATTGCCATCGTCACAGGTTACAATCGAGGTGGGGCCATTATTACAATCAATAGGAACACCGGCACAGGGAACACAGACGATGGAATTATCACAGGCTTCTACTGTTTGCATGTCATTGGTAGTACAGGCATCGCCATCGTCGCAGGGCAGGTTGACCGTGTCGGTGCAACTGGGTACCGCAGTCCCGGCGCACGGAATACACACGATGGAGTTATCACACGCTTCCACTGTTTGTATGTCGTTCGTAGTGCAGGGGTCGCCGTCATCGCAGGGAAGGTCAATCGTACTGGTGCAGCTGGGGGCAACAGTACCCGCGCAGGGTACACACACGATGGAGTTGTCACACGCTTCTACCGTTTGCATGTCGTTCGCCGTGCAGGGGTCCCCGTCATCGCAGGGCAGCAGGACCGTACTGGTGCAGCTGGGGGCAACAGTACCCGCGCAGGGTACGCATACGATGGAGTTGTCACACGCTTCTACCGTTTCCATATCGTTCGCCGTGCAGGGGTCCCCGTCATCGCAGGGCAGCAGGACCGTGTCGGTGCAACTGGGGGCAACAGTACCTGCACAGGGTACGCACACGATGGAGTTGTCACACGCTTCGACCGTTTGCATATAGTTTGCCGTACAGGGACCGTCATCGCAGCATGTCGTTCTGCCGTGCAGGGTCGCCGTCATCGATGGGTTGCACAGGCTTCTACCGTTTGCTGGTTCGCCGTGCAGGGGTCCCCGTGGGGCAGCATAACCGTACCGGGTACCGCAGTACCCGCACAGGGTACACACACGATGGAGTTGTCACACGCTTCCACCGTTTGCATGTCGTTCACCGTGCAGGGGTCGCCGTCATCGCAGGGCAGCAGGACCGTACTGGTGCAGCTGGGGGCAACAGTACCTGCACAGGGTACGCACACGATGGAGTTGTCACACGCTTCCACCGTTTGCATATCGTTCGCCGTGCAGGGGTCGCCGTCATCGCAGGGCAGCAGGACCGTGTCGGTGCAACTGGGTACCGCAGTGCCCGCGCAGGGTACACACACGATGGAGTTATCACACGCTTCTACCGTTTGCATATCATTCGCCGTGCAGGGGTCCCCGTCATCGCAGGGCAGCATAACCGTACTGGTGCAGCTGGGCACCGCAGTGCCCGCGCAGGGTACGCACACGATGGAGTTGTCACAGGCTTCTACCGTTTGCATGTCGTTCGCCGTGCAGGGGTCGCCGTCATCGCAGGGCAGCATAACCGTACTGGTGCAGCTGGGTACCGCAGTGCCCGCACAGGGTACACACACGATGGAGTTATCACAGGCTTCTACCGTTTGCATGTCGTTCGCCGTGCAGGGGTCGCCGTCATCACAGGGCAACATAACCGTACTGGTGCAGCTGGGGGCAACAGTGCCCGCGCAGGGTACACACACGATGGAGTTGTCACACGCTTCCACCGTTTGCATATCGTTCGCCGTGCAGGGGTCGCCGTCATCGCAGGGCAACATAACCGTACTGGTGCAGCTGGGGGCAACAGTGCCCGCGCAGGGTACACACACGATGGAGTTGTCACAGGCTTCCACCGTTTCCATATCATTCGCAGTGCAGGGGTCCCCGTCATCGCAGGGCAGCATAACCGTACTGGTGCAACTTGGAGCAGGCGTACCCGCACAGGGAACGCAAATGAGAGAATTATCACAAGCCACTACCGTTTCCATATCGTTCGTGGTACAGGGGTCCCCATCGTCGCAGGGCAGGTCGATTGTGTTGGCGCAATTTGAGACCGGCGTACCGGTGCAGGGAATACAAACGAAAGCAGTATTGCAAGTTTCCACTGTTTCCATATCATTCACGGTACAGGGATCCCCATCATCGCAGGGCAGGCTGATCGTATTGGTGCAGGTTGCGGCCGGTGTGCCCGCACAAGGTACACAGATGAGGGAATTGTCACAAGCCACTACCGTTTCCATATCGTTCGTGGTGCAGGGGTCTCCATCGTCGCAGGGCAGGTCGATCGTGTTGGCGCAAGTTGCGACCGGCGTACCGGTACAGGGCACACAGACGATAGAATTATCACAGGCTTCTACGATTTGCATATCATTGGCCGTACAAATATCTCCGTCATCACAGGGCAGGCTGATTGTATTGGTACACGATGGAACCGGAGTGCCTGCACAAGGGACACAGACGATAGAATTATCACAGGCTTCTACGGTTTGCATATCATTGATGGTGCAGGGGTCGCCATCATTGCAGGGCAGGCTGACCGTACTGGTGCAACTTGGCGCCGGCGTACCCGCACAAGGAACACAGACGATGCTATTATCACAGTCATCTACGGTTTGCATATCATTGATGGTGCAAGGGTCGCCATCATTGCAGGGTAAGTTGACCGTATTGGAGCAAACCGGGATGGGAGTTCCGGCACAGGGTACGCAAACAAAGGAATTATCACAGTCATCTACAGTTTGCATGTCATTGATGGTGCAAGGGTCGCCATCGTCGCAGGGTAGATTAATAGTGTTGGCACACGATGCTACCGGCGTACCTGCGCAAGGCATACAAACGATGCTATTATCACATGCATCTACGGTTTGCATATCATTGATGGTGCAGGGGTCGCCATCATTGCAGGGCGAGGCGATAGTGTTGGCGCAATCTGCCGGTATATCCTGGTTGTAGGTATAGGTAAGGCAAATTTCATAAGAGACGGAAACAGTACCATTACTTATTGCTGCTCCATCGGAAGGACAGCCCGGAGAAAAATCGGTTGCCGGTATGATATCAACACCAATAACATCAGTTGCGCTAATGCCACTTCCACATGCTATTAAGTCATAAGCATATACTCCTATAGTAGTCGCTCCAATACCGAAATTGCCACAGCCGGAAAGTACATCACCAATGATGGGACAGACAGCCGTAGTGGTCAACGGGCAATTCAGTAAGACATTGCCAAATATTGGAATACCATTACAGCCACCGGAAGCTGTAATATTTGTCAGGTCAATTTCAACGATTAGCGAAGTAAGCGATGGATTGTTGATGCCACAAGGAAGCACAGGAGGATTGAAGTTATGCAAATAACCTTCATTGGGAATTGGCTGAGTGGCATGCGCAAAATCGTTTCTGTCTGTCGCAAGTAAGCCTACAGTTTGGCATGAAGTGACGGTATACTGGCCAAAAGTCAACTGGGGCAAAGCTATTAAACTAAGAAAAAATATGGCTTTCAAAAAAATATGGAAGTGTACCCTTTTTTGCATTTTTATTGTTTGTACTTGATCAATGAGATAGGCGGCACATAATCAGGCATAATATTATTTGCCGGGGAAGGACTTTCGCATTGGGTGAAAAATAAAATGAATAACAGGCAACAGAATCATTCATTTCCGGAAGGTATATTCCATAGTTTCAGATTCCTGTTTTGAAATATGCCCAATGTACAAAATTAAAATTCTGTTTGCTAATATCGTTACATCTTGGTTACTTCGGCATTGCTTTTGACTACATCATGACTACATCAAAAATAAAAAAGCATTGGAAGGGGGGGCCTCCTACGCTGAAGCTTCGGCGGCTGGAAGAAAGCGAACGCAGTGAGGCCCCGCACCGAGTATAGCGAGGCCGGGAAAAACAATGGGGATACCGATTTAACCAATTGGATAAGAGCAGGCCTCAGTACTCTGTTAAATAAATATCTTATGCTTCTGACCGTGCCTTTTCGCCCTACTCTTCGTCCCGTCCTCGCCTTGATAGCTAAGGCTATCAGGCTTTAGTGCTTTGCCACCCTCACGATGGCTGCCTCCCTATCCTCAATGCTCACTTGTATGAAGTAAAGCCCACTACTGCCTCCAATTTCCAAGTCCAGTTGACTCGCAGAAGGGTACGTTTTACGCAAGATTGTTTTTCCAATCACATCTCTGACTTCCACTGTTACCTGGCTGTAAGTAGCTCCGAGGCTCAGCGTCAGCCAGCCGGTGGTGGGGTTAGGGGAAACCGATAGGCTCACCTTTTCTCTTCCTTCGGAAGTACCGGTCGTGCAATCGGTGCTGAAAATGGTGTTGGGTTCAACATCAGCGCCCCAATTAGCGGAAGCCCAGATGGCGTCATCTACCTGCACACAGACCAGCCCGGGATTACCCAGGGCAAAGAAATCCGAAAAACTGGTGTTGTTGCCATTTTGGATATTCAGGTGGGTGAGTTGGTTGTAGGAGCAGATTAAACGCCGCAAATTCGTATTTCCGCTGACATCGAGGCTCGCCAGCTGATTGCGGGAACAGGATAAGTCCGCCAAAGCCAGGTTCGCACTCACATCCAGGCCCGCCAGTTGGTTGATAGAACAAGATAGTGTCAGCAAAGCCGGGTTAGCACTTACCTCCAGGCTCTCCAATTGGTTAAACGAGCAAAATAACTCAGCCAAAGCCAGGCAGGAAGTGACATCCAGTCCGGGCAGGTTGTTGGAATGGCAATCCAAATATTCCAGGGCAGGGTTCGAACGCACCATCAGGCTCGTCAATTCGTTTTCATAGCATTCCAAAATTTCCAAAGCCAGGCTGGAACTGACATCCAGGCTCGTCAATTGATTATCATAGCATGCCAACTCTTTCAGCGCGGGGTTGGCACTCACATCCAGGCTGCCGAGCAGGTTTTTGTGGCATTCCAGCCTTTCGAGGGCAGGATTGGCGCTCACATCCAGGCTGGCGAGTTGGTTGTCGTAGCAATAGAGCCTTTCCAGTACCGGGTTAGCACTCACATGGAGGCCCGCCAGCAGGTTAGCATTGCACCGCAGATGAATCAATGCCGGGTTGGCGCTGACATCCAGGCCCGTCAGGCTATTGGTGCGGCATTCCAAAAAAGCCAAAGCCGGGCACAAAGTGACGTCCAGGCCGGCCAACTGGTTGTCGGAGCAATAGAGCCTTTCCAAAACCGGTTTGGGCCCTACCTCCAGGCTGGCCAACTGGTTGGCTTGGCAGCGCAGCTCCGCCAAAGCTGGATTCATCCGCACATCCAGGCTCGTCAATTGGTTGTCATGGCAAATGAGCCGCTGTAATGCGGGGTTCGAACTCACATCCAGGACGCTGAGGGTTCCAAAGCCGGGGATGCCGTTGTAGGAGCAATCCAGGGAGATCAATGCCGGGTTCGAACTCACATTCAGCTCATCCAGCCGGTTGTAAAAGCAATCCAGATAAACCAGGGCCGGGTTGGCGGCCATATCCAGGCTGGTGAGGCGGTTGTAAGAACAATCCAGGTAAACCAGTTCCGGATTCAGGCTGAGATCGAGGCTGGTGAGCTGATTGTCAGCGCAAATCAAAGTATCAACGCCTTTAAATGCCTCTATTCCTGTGAGGCTGGCAATGTTCCGGCCGCTGACGTCGATGGCTCCTTCATACACCTGCGCTTCGGCTACCTGGATTTCGCCGTCGCCATTGGTGTTGATGGAAGCGTTGTTCAACAAGGCCGCCTTAAAGCTGGCGTCCGGGATAGCCACGGTAGGCGCATCACAAAAGGCATTGAAAAAGGCCATCTGGCCAACGAAGACGCTCCATTGGGTTGTTGCCCAGGCGGGGTCATCCACCTGGACGCAGGTTAGCCCGGGGTTACCCAGGGCATTAAAAGAGATAAAATTGGTATTGTTGCCGTTCTGGACGTTCAGGTACAACAACTGATTATCTGAGCAATTCAGGTAGTTCAGAGCCGGGTTGGAGCTGAGGCCCAGAATAGTAATATCGTTCCCGGAACAGTTCAGATGGGCCAGCGCTGGGTTCATACGAAGGTCCAGGTTTTCCAGTTGGTTGTTCCGGCAATTTAAATACTCCAGCCCTGGATTGAAGCGCATATCCAGGACTTCCAGATGGTTATTGGCGCAATCCAGATGGATCAGAGACAGGTTTGCACTGACATCCAGGCTCACCAGCTGGTTATCTCCGCAGCGCAGTATCCTGAGGCTCCGGTTCTCACCGATATCCAGGCTGTCGAGCTCGTTGCCCGAGCAATCCAGAAACTCAATGGCCGGGAAAGCCTCTATCCCCGTCATATTCCCGATATTCAACCCCGACACATTGATGACCCCATCAAAAGCCTGTGCTTCGGATACCTGGATTTCATCATCGCCATCGGTGTTGATGGAGGCATTGTCAACCAGAGCCGCTTTGAAGGTGGCATCCGGAATATTGACGACCGGGGCAACACAGAATGTACTGAAACTAACCGTCGGGTCAACAAAAGAGGCCCAGTTGTCCATGGCCCAGGCCGGGTCATCCACCTGAATGCAGGAGAGGCCGGGGTTGTTGAGGGCATCAAAATTGGTGATATTGAGGTTGTTGGCATTCTGTACATTCAGGTATTCCAACCGGTTGCCTCCGCATTCCAGAACTGTCAGCACCGGATTGGAACTTACATCCACCAGGATCAACTGGTTGTCATGGCATATCAGGTCCTCCAGAAGGGAATTACTCCCAACATCCAGGTAATTCAGCCGGTTCTTGTCGCATTCCAGCTTCTCTAAAAGCGGGTTCTGGCTCACATCCAGCCGGGTGAGCTGATTGTCATAACAATACAACCTGGTTAAAAAGGGGTTGCCGCTCAGGTCCAGTGCCGCCAATTGGTTGGCATTGCACCGCAATAAGGCCAATGCCGGATTAGAGCTCACATTCAGGCTGGTCAAATCGTTGGAACGGCATTGCAAATAGATCATTGCCGGGTTGTTGCTCAGATCCAGGCTCGTCAGCTGGTTGTTGTGGCAGAGTAACCAATTCAGGGCAGGGTTTCCGCTGAGGTCCAACGCAGTAAGTTCATTCGACCGGCAATCCAGGTAAACCAGTGCGCTATTCGAGCTGATATCCAGCGCCGTCAGCTGATTGTCCCCGCAATCCAGGGAATCGAGCCCGGTAAACGCTTCTATCCCGGTAAGATCTGCTATTTCCATTGACGGAACATAGATCGGCCCGTTATAGGCTTCTGCCTCTGCCACCTGTATCTCCCCATCCCCGTTGGTGTTGATGACGGGGTTGGCCAGCAGGGCGGCTTTGAAATAGGGGTTGGGGATATCGACCACCTGGGCGGTAAGGCCGGTGGTAAAAAGAAGGGTGAGAATTAGAGATAAGGTTATGTTTTTCATGCCATGTTTATTTGTGGGTTTTGACGAAGTGCGGCCGTCTGGCCGGGAAGCACACTATATGGTTTCCCCACCCGTCCTCGTCCCTCAGCCGGATAAATCTCCGGCTTCCGGCTTTCAATTTGGCTGCAGCATGGGACATCAGTATGTCGGCCCGGTTCAGATTTCTTGCCAATGGAGAAGGATATTCGGCGGAGGCGCCTCGTAGGTTGGGATTATAAGCATTGTGATACGTAAAAGCCAGAAAAAGGTTTCGCATACTTTACCCTGCCGATGCAGTGTTTTGCTGTTTTAGCACACTCAGTACTCTAAGGAATACGCCTTGCGGTCAGGACGATCGCGACACGAGGAGAAAAAAAAATCAAAAAAAACTCCCGCCCTCTAAACCTTATTTATACTTTTTTGTATAAATTCCGGACTTCTAATTGAAATTAGTCTAAATAAGCGAATGAAGGAATGATAAAAGGATGACTTGTAAAGAAATGACGCAGCTATTTTGTTCGTAATCGAGGCATTTGAAAGGGAGCATACCCAAAGGTATGTGACCTTTCAAATAACGAAGAGTACGGGCAAAAGAGCAAGTCAGGATTTATTACTTATCCTTTTATCATTCCTGCTAAAAAACCGACAGCGATATGAGCGATTCCATGCAGACGCTTGAAGACCATACCAGAAGCGACTACAAATACGGATTTACCAGTAACTTTGAATCGGACACCTTCCCCAAGGGCCTCAGCGAGGACGTCGTGCGCGCCATCTCTCTGAAGAAGAACGAGCCGGAATGGCTCACCGAATGGCGCCTCAAGGCTTACCGCCACTGGCTAACCATGAAGGAACCGAAATGGCCCAACGTCAAGTATCCGCCGATCGATTATCAGGATATGATCTATTATTCGGCGCCCAAGCCGAAGAAGCTGCTGAACAGCCTGGATGAAGTGGACCCGGAATTGTTGGAGACTTTCAACAAGCTGGGCATCCCTCTGGAAGAACAGAAGCTGCTGGCCGGAGTAGCCGTCGACGCCGTCATCGATAGCGTATCAGTGAAAACAACCTACAAGGAAAAACTGGCGGAACTGGGCATCATCTTTTCCTCCTTCAGTGAAGCGGTGAAAGAGCACCCGGAACTGGTTAGGAAATACCTAGGCTCGGTCGTGCCTGCTAACGACAACTATTTTGCCGCTCTTAACTCGGCGGTCTTTAGCGATGGCTCCTTTGTGTTCATTCCCAAGGGCGTGCGCTGCCCGATGGAGTTGTCCACTTACTTCCGCATCAACGAGCGCAATACCGGGCAGTTCGAACGCACGCTGATCGTCGCCGAAGAAGGCGGCCATGTTAGCTACCTGGAAGGCTGCACCGCTCCGATGCGGGACGAGAATCAGCTTCACGCTGCTGTAGTGGAACTGGTAACGCTCGACAACGCCACGATCAAGTATTCCACCGTGCAGAACTGGTACCCCGGCGATAAGGATGGCAAAGGCGGCATCTATAACTTCGTCACCAAACGGGGCCTGTGCAAAGGCTACAAATCCAAGATCACCTGGACTCAGGTGGAAACCGGCTCGGCTATTACCTGGAAGTACCCCAGTTGCGTTCTGATGGGCGATAACTCGGTCGGCGAGTTCTACTCGGTAGCCGTGACCAATAACTACCAGCAGGCGGATACCGGCACCAAGATGATCCACCTGGGCAAGAACACCCGCAGCACCATTATATCCAAAGGGATCTCCGCCGGCTTCTCCGATAATTCTTACCGGGGCCTGGTTAAGATCGGCAAAAAAGCTGAAAACGCTCACAACTTCTCCCAGTGCGATTCTCTGCTGATGGGCGATAAGTGTGGGGCGCATACCTTCCCCTATCTGGAAGTGGAAAACAACTCGGCAAAAGTTGAGCACGAAGCCACCACCTCCAAGATCGGAGAAGACCAGCTTTTCTACCTCATGCAGCGCGGCCTGAGCGAGGAAGACGCCATCAACATGATCGTCAACGGCTATTGCAAGGAGGTTTTCAACGAGCTGCCGATGGAGTTCGCTGTGGAAGCACAGAAACTGCTGGCCATCAGCCTGGAGGGCAGCGTGGGATAGAATGGGTATCGGTGAGCAGTGTATGGGTGTATCAGCAGATTGCTTCGATAGAAACCCTGATACACTAATCACTGATTACTGATTACTGATCACTAACACACAACAAATTCAAAAATAATGCTAACGATCAAAGACATCAAAGTCTCCATCGAAGATAAGGAAATCCTGAAAGGCATCAACCTGGAAGTGAAGCCGGGTGAAGTCCATGCCATTATGGGGCCGAACGGATCCGGCAAGAGTACGTTGGCCAATGTGCTGGCGGGCCGGGAAGAATATGAAGTCACCAGCGGCTCCATCCAGTATTTGGGAGAAGACCTGTTGGAAATGGAAGTCGATGAGCGGGCGCAGGCCGGCATCTTTATGGCTTTCCAATATCCTATAGAGATTCCGGGAGTGAGCACCTCCAACTTCCTGAAGAGCACCGTTAACGCCGTCCGCAAAGCGCAGGGCAAAGAAGAACTCAACGCCCTGCAAATGCTAAAGTTGATCCGCGAGAAGATTCAGATGGTGGGTATGAACGAAAACCTGCTGAAGCGCTCCCTCAACGAAGGATTCTCGGGGGGAGAAAAGAAAAGAAGCGAGATGCTGCAGATGGCGTTACTGGAACCCAAGCTGGCCATCCTCGATGAAACGGATAGCGGCCTGGATATTGACGCTCTTCGGATTGTCGCCGAGGCCGTCAACCAATTGAGAAACGAAAACCGTTCTTTCATCATCGTCACCCACTACCAGCGCCTGCTCGATTACATCGTTCCCGACCATGTACACGTGCTGTATAACGGCCGTATCGTAAAGTCAGGAGATAAGAGCCTGGCACTGGAACTCGAAGAAAAAGGGTACGACTGGATCAAGGAGGAAGCGGATTCCGTTCCTGCCTAGATAGCCCAGTTCTTTTGACTTTATCCTCAAAATTTTCGTAAAGAATCCTGGAAAATGCCAACAGTAGTTCAAGATAGATATACCGATGTCAAAGCGCGCTTCCAACAGTTATTTGAAGCGCAACAAATTCAGCTCAACGGGCACGCCAGCCATCCTTATCACCAGTTTCGCCAGGAGGCTATGAAGCGGCTCGAAGGACTGGACTTTCCCACCCGCCGCGACGAGGAGTGGAAGTACACCAGTGTCAACCGCCTGCTGCAGCCGGCATATCAACTGGAGCCGGCAGTAGAGGTTACCGAGGCACAATTGCAGCCGTTCCTGATCGAGGGCCTGGATGCTATCCGCCTGGTCTTCATCAACGGCGCCTTTCGGGAGGAGTTTTCCGATATCGGTAAGCTGCCGGAAGGATTGACGGTCATGGACCTGGCCAGCGCCCTGGCCGACAGCCGCTACCAGGAAATGGTGCAACGCCAGCTCGACAGCCTGATGGACGGCCAGGAGAATGCCTTTATGGTGCTCAATGCCGCCTTTGCCCGACACGGGCTGTTCATCCATGTGGCTAAGAATGCAGTAGTCGAAAAGCCGATTTACCTCATCCACCTGGCCGCGCCCGGCGATACGCCGACTTTCAGTAGTTACCTGAATATCGCGATCGCCGAACAGAGCAGCGAGGCTGTCTTTATCGAAGGCTTGTACGAACTGCCCGGCGCTGAAGGCGCCTATTTCAACAACCTGGTAAACCGCTTCCGGCTAAAGCCCAACTCCCATATCCATCACTACCGCCTGCAGCAGGAAGGCCGCGAGGGCTTCCTCATCAGCAACGCAGACATCGAGCAGGATGGAGACAGTACGTTCTCTTCCTATGCGATTGACCTCGGCGGGCGGCTGGTGCGCAACAACCTGGCCACTACCCTGAACAACTCGGGCACCGGCACCAATTTCTACGGCGCCTATTTCGCCAATGGCGAACAGCACATTGACAACCATACCTTTATCGACCACGCCATGCCTCACTGCGTGAGCAATGAATTGTATAAAGGCATCCTGACCGATAAAGCCCGGGGGGTCTTCAACGGCAAGGTTATGGTTCGCCGCGATGCACAAAAGACCAACGCCTTCCAGCAGAACAGCACCCTCGTCCTCTCTGACAAAGCTCAGATGGATAGCAAACCCCAGTTGGAGATTTTTGCCGACGATGTGCGCTGCAGCCACGGCGCTACCATTGGCCAGCTCGACGAAAGCGCCGTTTTTTACCTGCGCTCCCGGGGCTTATCCGATGATCAGGCCAGGGCCATGCTGCAGCAAGCTTTCCTGGAAGAGGTTATCGAATTTATGAAAATGGAGCCGGTAAGGGATTTTGCCGAACAACTGATCCTGAAAAAATTTGAAGAAAAATCACAATAACAGACATGCCTGTAACCGCTCAAATAGCTTTCGACGTAGAAAAAGTGCGTAAGGAATTCCCCCTGCTGCAGACCTCTATGAACGGCAAACCCATCGCCTTCCTGGACAGTGCGGCATCCAGCCAGAAGCCCCATCAGGTGATCGACGCCATAACCACTTATTACCGGGAAAAGAACGCCAATGTGCACCGGGGGGTTTATCAGCTTAGCCAGGAAGCCACTACGGCCTTCGAAAATGCCCGCGAACGGGCCAGGAGCTTTATCAATGCTCCTGCTTCCAAAGAGGTGATTTTTGTACGCGGCTGCACCGAGGGCATCAATCTGGTGGCCTCCACTTTCGGCAAGCGGTTCCTGAAGGAAGGCAACGAGGTGCTGGTCTCCGGCATGGAGCACCACAGCAATATCGTGCCCTGGCAGATGGCCTGCGAAGACCGCGGCGCCAGGCTGAGGGTTATCCCCGTCAATGACCGGGGAGAACTGATAATGGAAGAATTCGAGCGCCTCCTGACCGATAAAGTAAAAATCGTTGCCGTTACCCATGTGTCCAATACCCTCGGCACCATCAACCCGGTAGCGGAGATCATAGCCAAAGCCCATGAAAAGGGGATTCCTGTGCTGGTCGACGGCGCTCAGGCTATTCCGCACATGAAGGTGGATGTGCAAGAACTGGACGCCGATTTCTACACTTTCTCCGGCCATAAGATGTTCGGCCCCACCGGTATCGGCGTGCTGTATGGAAAGGAAAAGTGGCTTAATGAAATGCCGCCTTATCAGGGTGGAGGCGAAATGATCGAGACGGTTACGTTCGAAAAGACAACCTACAACGAGTTGCCCCACAAATTCGAAGCCGGCACCCCGGATATTGCCGGCGCAGTAGGGCTGGAAGCGGCCATCGAATACATACAGTCAATCGGATACGAAGCCATTCACCGCCACGAAGCGGAACTCCTGGCTTACGGCGCCCATCAGTTGCAGCAGATTGAAGGCATTCGCTTCATTGGGACAGCTAGGGAAAAAGCCAGTGTGATTTCCTTCCTGGTGGAAGGCATCCACCCTTACGACCTGGGAACGATACTCGATAAACTGGGTATCGCGGTGCGCACCGGGCATCACTGCACCCAACCCCTGATGGAGCGGTTCTGCATTCCGGGAACCGTCCGGGCAAGCCTGGCTTTCTACAATAATAAAAACGACATCGACCGCCTGGTGGAAGGGGTCCGGCGGGCAGTGGCCATGCTGAAGTGATACTTGGCGGTAAAGTTGTCAGTTGAGGGTCAACTAACAACCAACAACGGTCAACAAGCAACGGCCAGCCAACCAACAACGATGACTATCAACGAAATACAAGACGAAATCATCGATGAATTTTCCCTGTTCAGCGACTGGATGGAGAAATACGAATACATCATTGACCTGGGTAAACAGCTGCCCCTGATCGATAAACAATATAAAGACGAGGATCATCTTATCAAAGGTTGCCAGAGCCAGGTATGGCTCCATGCCGCCCTGGAAGGAAATAAGGTGGCCTTCACCGCCGACAGCGATGCGGTGATCACCAAAGGCATCATCGCACTGCTGATCCGGGTATTGTCTAACCAGCCGGCGGAAGCGGTGGCTCAGTCTGAGTTGTACTTCATCGACAAGATCGGGTTGAAAGAACACCTCTCCCCCACCCGGTCCAACGGCCTGGTCAGTATGGTCAGGCAAATGAAGATGTACGGATTGGCACTACATGCAAAATCTTAACCCATGGCCGAATCTAAAGAAGCACTCGAAGAACGGATCGTTGAAGCCCTCAAAACTGTTTACGACCCGGAAATCCCGGTAGACATTTACGAACTGGGGCTGATCTATGAGATCGACATACAGGAAGGCGGCAAGGTAGATATAAAAATGACTTTGACCTCCCCCATGTGCCCGGTAGCAGAGTCACTCCCAATGGAGGTGCAACAAAAGGTATGGGAAGTTGAGGGCGTATCCGAAGTGAGCCTCAATGTGGTCTATGACCCTCCCTGGAACAAGGAAATGATGAGTGAAGAAGCCAGATTTGCCCTAGACATGTTTTAAGCCGAACGAAAATGAAGATATCAGCCCAGGACGAATACGGACTCAGAATATTGCTCAGGATCGCCCGATCGGAGAGTGAAGAGGGCCTGAGCATCCCCCAACTCAGCGAAGCCGAGGGCATGTCGGCTTCCTACGTCGCCAAACTGACCCGCACGTTGCGGCTGGCCGGCTTTATCCAAAGCACCCCGGGCCAAAAGGGCGGTTATGTGCTTTCCCGCCCGCCCGGGGAAATCCGGATCAGCGAAGTACTCCAGGCGCTGGGCGGCGCTCTTTTCGATGAAGATTTCTGCAACAGCCACTCCGGCGCCTTCCGCATCTGCACCAATTCCGTCGATTGCTCGGTGCGCTCCCTTTGGAAGATCATCCAATACGCTGTTGATCACGTGCTTGGCCAGGTAACGATTCTGGATTTGCTGGGCTCGGAACAAAATGCCAACCGCGCGCTCGAAGATATTATCCAGTACCTCAACCAGGCGCAGGCTATGGCGGCGGAAGGGTAGGAAAAAACAGGGTTGCTCCGCCCGGTGTGAATTCCGGAGTTTTAGACTGAAGGCGGAATAACATTCTTAAAATGCCCGTTCATCTCCGCTCTCTTCCGCAGATTCTCCATCTCCTTTACGACCGGGATCAGCTTTTCCAGATGCACCCTCATGAACTCCTGGCGGCTGCGCTCGTCGGTAACACACAGGAATTGGTATTCCTGCTCCAAAGAAAAGCCAACGTGATGGGCCAAATCGTAAGTTACAAAGTCATTAGGGCCGGAGGGAAGGTTCTTGTCAATCTTCATCAGGCTAAATAATTCTTCCACCAGTTCCAGGATATGGGTGTTGGCCACCACGTCGCCGGCGGTATCGTGGGGCAAGCGGCCGATGTCGGCTGCAGCGTAGAGTTTATTGGGCGCTGTGCGGAAGAACTCTTTGATGGAAAACAAACCTACCCCTCTGGTTTTGACATCCATCTCTCCATTAGGGTAGAGCTTCTCGATACTCAGCAGTTTGACCTCTGTTCCTACTGTCATCAATTTGCCGCCGATGTAAGCAGGAATACCGAAAGTGAACCCTTCCGCATCACTTTCTTGGATGAGTTGCCGATAGCGGGGTTCAAAAATGTGAAGGTTTAAATCTTCTCCGGGGAAGACGACCAATTGTAATGGAAAAAGTGGCAGCAGATTATCCATGAAAAAGTCAGGATTTTTTGTAAATTAATTGTCAGCCTGGCCTATTTAGAGTCTGTTTCATTTATATTTTTGAAATTTATTATAGGCTAGCCATAATAAAAACGAAGGACATAAGTGAAACCGCCTCTTAGCACTTGAATGGTAGGCTGGAAGCACTTACATTGCACTCAAATTCGTAACAAGAAGAATAGAATAGGAGTTGCGGAATTCCCGTTCTATTTCAAATTCACCTTGCCAGGAACTAAAATCCAAAAACTATGACCACCAAAAAACGGCTTCCTCTTCTGACACTGTTCCTTTTTCTAATCGCCTTTATTACGCTGCCTTCCTGCAACAAAGAACAACGCGCCCAAAAGATGCCGGAAAGCGTCAGCTCCTACATCTACGGCTACACCTCAGGAATCGTCTCCCGCTCTGCTCCTATCCGGGTCCGTTTCGCCACCCTGGCTGCCGGCGAAGACGCTATCGGACAGGAAGCGGACAGCCGGCTCCTATCGTTTTCCCCGGCTATTGAAGGTACAGCTACCTGGGAAGACGCTCAGACTCTGCGATTTGACCCCGCCGGCCCGCTGGCTTCCGGGACGGCCTACATCGCTACCGTTTCCCTGAAAAAAATACTGCCCGACGTACCGGATGAAGCAGCCTCTTTTGAATTCGATTTCCGTACGCGCGATCCATATTTCGAAGTATCCATAGATGGAATCAGCGCGGCCAATCCCAGAGAACTAAGTAAACAGGAACTACACGGTTATCTGTTTACGTCTGATATGGCGGAAGCCGAAGCGGTAGAGTCCGTCCTCTCGGCTCAGCAGAACGGAAAGGACTTGCCCGTCCGCTGGTCGCACTCTGCTGAAGGGATCGAGCATTACTTCTACGTAGAAGACATCAAGCGCGGGGAGCAGGCCTCAAAGGTCAACCTCAGTTGGAACGGCCAACCGCTGGGCGTAGACATCCGCGACAGCCGGGAGGTAGAAATTCCCGCCATCGACGATTTCAAAGTCACCAGCGCCCGGGCCATTCAGGGGCAGGATCAATACATTCAGGTGCACTTCTCCGACCCGCTGCTGGAATCTCAGTCCCTGGAAGGCCTGGTCACCATAATCGGCTATGGGAGCAACTTCCGTTTCATTATCGACGGCAATACGCTCCGGGCCTATCCGGCTTCCCGCCTGGTAGGGGAACAAACCCTACAAGTAGCGGCGGGCGTTCGCAACGTCAATGACAAACGGATGCGCAACCCCAGCGAATGGGCCATCAGCATCCAGGACGTGAAACCGCAGGTCCGGCTGGCCGGCACGGGAGTGATCATGCCCAATTCCGATGGGCTGATCTTTCCATTCGAAGCAGTAGGGCTCAACGCCGTGGAAGTGGAAGTCTTCAAAATACACCATGACAACATCCTCCAGTTTTTACAAGTCAATGAACTGGATGGCAATAACGAGCTGTACCGGGTGGGCCGCATTATCATGCAAAAGAAAGTACCCCTGCTCAAACTCAACCCTGGCGCCAGCGCCTCTGAATGGACGCGCTATGCCCTCGACCTCAAAGACCTCATCCGGGAAGATGGGCAGGCCATTTACCAAATCCGCCTGGGCTTCCGGCCCGAGTATTCCACCTACTTCTGTAGCAGTGAAAAAGGAAATACCGAAAATGGAAACATCGCCCTCACGGTGGCCGGGAAAGAGGAAGAGGAGCCGGAGAGCATCATGGACAACTGGTACGGCTTCGCCGGCTATTACCCGGGTTACTCCTGGGAACACCGGGAAGACCCTTGTTCACCGGCTTACTACAACGCCGACCGCTTCGTTCAGCGCAACGTGATCGCCTCCAACCTGGGGCTGATCGCCAAAGGCGGAACCGACAATTCCTATTTGGTGGCCGTATCTGACCTGCGTACTTCGGCTCCGCTCAGTGGCGCGAAACTGCAATTCTACGATTTCCAGCAACAATTGCTTGCCGAGGCCTCGACCGACGGACAGGGCATCGCTACCGCTGAGCTGCCCCGCAAGCCCTTTGTGGTCATCGCCGAGCAGGGCGGACAGCGCGGGTACCTCCGCCTGGAAGACGGCAATTCTCTTTCACTTAGCCGTTTCGACGTTTCCGGCGCAGTAGCCCAGAAAGGATTAAAAGGATTCCTCTATGGGGAGCGGGGCGTTTGGCGCCCGGGAGATTCCGTCTACCTCGATTTTATTCTGGAGGACCTGGAAGGAAAACTCCCCCCCAACTATCCCGTTACTTTTGAATTGCGGGATCCCCGGGGGCAATTGCAAGAACGCCGCTCGGTGGCCCGGCATGTCAACTATGTCTATCCTTTACATTTTGCCACCCGGATGGATGACCCCACCGGTTCCTGGATGGCCACGGTTAAGGCCGGCGGCGCCACCTTTGAGAAAACCATCCGCATTGAAACCGTAAAGCCCAACCGGATCAAGATCGCGCTCGATTTTGGCGCCAGGGAATTGAACGGGGCAGAAGAGCCACTCAATGCCACCCTTACCGCCAATTGGCTGCACGGCGCCCCTGCCGCCAACCTGCAGGCCAAGGTGGAAGCTCAACTCCGCTCCGGTAAGACTACCTTCGAAGGCTACGCCAACTACGTTTTCGACGACCCCGCCCGATCAATTGAATCTCAGCCAACCACCGTCTTCGATGGCGCCCTCAATGCCGAGGGTAAAGCCCAACTACAATTCCGGCTCGCCGGTAAACAGCCCATGCCGGGCAAGCTGTCCGCCAGTTTCAAGACCCGTGTCTTCGAACGAGGCGGCGATTTCAGCACCGACAACCTCACCATTCCTTATAACCCTTATGACGTATACGCCGGTATTCGCATTCCGGAAAACAAATCCGGCGAGAAGCGCCTGGAAATCAATCAACGGGGTAGCCTCAGTTTTGTCACTATGAATAAAGACGGCAAGCCCGCCGCCAACCGCAAGCTGAGCGTCGGCCTCTACCGGGTAGAATGGCGTTGGTGGTGGGACCGAGGTTACGACGACATTTCCCGCTTCAACAGCAGCTCCCATTATGACGCTCAGATTCGGCAGGAAATTTCCACCAACAACAAAGGAGAAGCCGAATGGGCGGTCACGCCGGAGGAATGGGGCCGCTACCTGGTGCGGGTCTGTGATACTGAAACGGGGCATTGCACCGGCGACTTCTTTTACGCCGGCTACCCCTGGTACGGCGAAGATAATGACGCCTACCGGGAAGCTGCCGCCATGCTGTCCTTCACTTCTGACAAACCCAAATACAATGTCGGCGAAAAGGTCAAGCTGACCCTTCCCGAAGGAGAAGCCGGCAGGGTGCTGATCACTATCGAGACCGGCTCTAAAGTGCTGGAATCCTTCTGGGCGGAATCGAAAAAAGGGGAAAACACCTTCACCTTCCAGGCCAAGCCGGAGATGGCGCCCACCGCCTACGCCCACGTTGCCATGATACAACCTCATGCCCAGGTAAAGAACGACCTGCCGATCCGGATGTACGGAGTGATCCCCATTGCGATTGAAAATCCGGCGACCCGCCTGGCGCCAAAGTTAAAAATGCCGGAAGAACTGAAACCAGAGCAAACCTTCACGGTGGAGGTCTCCGAAACCAAAGGGCAGCCTATGGCCTACACGCTGGCCATTGTCGATGAGGGCCTGCTGGGGCTGACCCGGTTCCAGACGCCCAACCCCTGGGATGCTTTCTACGCCAAAGAGGCGCTCGGCGTACGCACCTGGGATGTGTACGACCAGGTGCTGGGCGCCTACGGCGCTGAACTGGAACGGCTGCTAAGCATCGGCGGCGACGGCGAGATTCGCCGGAGCGCTCAGGACGACCGCGCCAACCGCTTTGAACCGGTGGCCATCCACCTCGGCCCTTTCCAGCTGAAAAAGGGAAAAACCGCCAAACACGAGATTCGCATGCCCAACTACGTGGGGGCGGTGCGGGCGATGGTGGTAGTGGCGGACAATGGCGCCTACGGCAGTGCTGAAAAGACCGTACCGGTTAAGCAGCCGCTGATGGTGCTGGCTACCCTACCCCGCGTGTTGAGCCCCGGCGAGCAACTGGCCCTGCCGGTCAACGTATTCGCAATGGACAATAAGGTCCGCAACGCTACCATCAGCGTGCAAGAGGCAAGCGGCCTGGTAAAAATCGGCGAAGCTTCCCGGAGCGTACAGTTTTCCAGGCCGGGCGACCAACTGGTGAGCTTCCCCATCGAGGTAAGCCAGGGTGTTGGCGTTGCCCGCTTCACCATTACGGCCAGTGGCAATGGAGAAAGTTCCAAACAGGAAATAGAGATACAAGTGCGCAACCCCAACCCCTTTGTCACTGATGTAGACAGCAAAGTGCTGGATGGCGGCTTGTCCCATACCTTTGTCTTTACTCCGGTAGGCATGAAGGGCACCAACGAGGCGGTGCTGGAGGTTTCCAGCATCCCGCCCATCAACCTGGGAGAGCGGCTGGAATACTTGCTGCGCTACCCCTACGGCTGCCTGGAGCAAACCCTCTCCGGCGGCTTCCCGCAACTCTACGTCAACCAGCTGATGGAATTGGATAAAGCCCAACAGGAAAGGATTCCCCGCAATATCAATGCAACAATCGGCCGGTTGAAGCAATTTCAGGTAGGCCAGGGCGGCTTCGCCTATTGGCCGGGCGGCAATACACCCGACCACTGGGCAACCTCCTACGCAGGGCACTTCCTGCTGGAAGCCAAGGCCCTGGGGTATTCGATTCCACCCAGTATGTTGGAAAAATGGACGCAATTCCAAAAAAAGACAGCCCGTATGTGGGATCCTAAAATGGAGGAATATGGCTTTTATTCCCGCAACAACTACGAGCTGATGCAGGCCTATCGGCTCTACACCCTGGCCCTGGCCAAAGAACCGGACATGGCAGCCATGAACCGCCTGCGCGAATACAAAGGGCTCACCCTACAGGCTGCCTGGACGCTGGCGGCCGCCTACGCAACAGCCGGAAAACCGGAGGCTGCCAAAGCCATTACCGGCAAGCTGGAAACCCAGGTGCCCGCCTATCAGGAGCTGTCTTATACCTATGGCTCCGCCCTGCGCGACCGGGCTATGATCCTGGAAACACTGGTGCTGATGGGCGAGCGGGAAAAAGCCGCTACCCTGGTGAAATACATTTCCGATGAGCTGAGCAGCCGCCGCTGGTGCAGCACCCAGGAAATATCTTTCTCACTGCTGGCCATAGGTAAGTACGTGGGCAAAGGCGGCGCCCAGAACACGCTGGCTTTCACCTACCAGCTGCAAAATGGCAAAACCGTCAATGCCGGCTCCAACCAACCGGTCATGCAGATACAGATTCCTGTTGACGGCTCGGGCCGCCGGGAAGTAATGGTCAAAAATACCGGCCAGGGCACTTTGTTTGCCCGGGTTATTCGCAGCGGGCAGCCGGTAGCCGGCGCTGAAACCGCCGCCGCCAATGACCTGAAGATCGAAGTGGCCTACAAGAATATGCAAGGGGCGGGCATCGACCCGGCGGCCCTCCCGCAGGGTACCGATTTCATTGCTGAGGTGCGCATCACTCATCCTGGCAGCCGCCCCTTCCGTTATCAGGAGTTGGCGCTCAACCAGATTTTCCCTTCGGGTTGGGAAATCATCAACACCCGGATGGATAATATCGAGGCCTTCAAACAATCGAATCCACCGGATTATCAGGACATCCGAGATGACCGGGTGAACACCTTCTTCGGCCTGGCCGAGCGGCAATCGGAAACCTACCGGGTGCAACTGAACGCCGCCTACCAGGGCCGGTTCTATCTGCCCGCGGTATCGTGTGAAGCGATGTACGATAATAGTATCAATGCCCGTGTTCCGGGAAGGTGGGTGGAGGTAACGGCGCCGAGGGAGATATAGCTTCATTTGGGCTTCAAGGGTATTATGTGGTGCTGAGGCTTGGGCCTTGGGGTAAATTGTTATGTGGTTATAGGATATAAACCGTTTGAGAAACTCGGAGACTGTTTTATAATTAAAATATTTGGTAACTATTCAGCATCGTGGTGATTTGACCCCTCAAGCAAAATTTTGTAAGCCGCCCTTCCCCTTCCAAGGGGAATGAGAAGGGGTTCCAGCGGGAAAAAGTCTACAAAATTTTGCGTCAGGCGTATTTCAGACCCCATGCTGAATAGTAACAATATTTGAAGAAAATGAAAAAATCCTTCCTTTGTATTTCCCTGCTATTTTCCATTGTTGGCCTTTCAGCCCAGATCGATCTGGAAGATGGATTAGTCGCCTTTTATCCATTTAACGGTAACGCGTTGGATGAAAGTCTCAACAACAACCATTCCCTCGATATTAATAGCCCGGCTCTCACAGGAGATTGTAACGACGTTCCCGAAAGCGCCTATTTCTTTGATGGGGTCAATGATTACATTGAATTTCCGGACAACCCGTTTATCAATTTCGAAAATTCCAGTGCCTTTTCGATATCCATATGGCTGAAAGCTCCGAAAAATCAAATTGACCTGGCCGGGGCCGTCAATGATATTCTGACAAAATGGACGAATAGCGAAAGCGAGCCTTACCCGTATTCGATCCGATTGTTCAATCAAACCCATGGCTTCCCGGGAAGAATCTGGGCAGGAAGATATGAAGGAAATGCTTTGGGTTGTGGCAATTTCCCTTCAATAATCAGCACTTCGAGGGTCGATGATGACAAATGGCACAATGTGATATTCCAAAGAACCGCCGAAGGATTACTGCAGTTGTACTTAGACGCCGAAATTGAAGGGAATGTAGTGGATAACACATTTTGTAATGTGAATAATCCCCGAAATTTACTGATCGGGTTAAGAGTCAAAAACAACCCTTTCAGAAGAGCGTTCCACGGCTCCATTGATAATATCAGGATTTATAATAGAGTATTGAACCAGATGGAAATCGACGCCATCAACAATAAAGTCACTTCCACAACCGAAGAGGTTGGGGGAAAAGAGGAGGTTCTTGTATTTCCCAATCCAGCCACAACCGGCCGGATCAATGTAATGAATAAGGGAAATACAGAGATAACAAACCTATCTTTATATGATGTGACGGGCCAATTTATTCAATATCTTCAGGAAGATAATAGAGTTGATGTGCCCAATGGAATTTACTACCTGAAGATAGATTTCAAAGACGGAACATCCAAGGCCAGGAAGGTAATAGTTTCCAGAGATTGAACGGTAAACCCACTAGAGTTCATGTTTGGAGGCCAAACTTTGAGCTGCAAACATACGCTTAATCCTTCACGCGCTTCCCATCCTTTCGGAAGCTTCGGATGAACTCCCCGAAGTTGTCGAACTCTTTGCGGTAGCTCAGGCCGGTGCCTACCTCCAGGCGGCTGCCCCCACCGATGTCGGGCTCCAGGCGCTGGTAGACCCTGAGTTTGAGCGTGCGGTCTCGGTTGAGCACGTATTCGATCACCAGGTCGTTGCCTACAAAGGTGCCGCTAGCGCCGGGGGTGGTGTAAGCGCTATTGCCGATATCGACATTGCCGCCGACCTGAATGGTGAGGCGGTCGTTGAAGAATTCCTGGCGGAGGCGCACCTGGAACTCATCACCCCGCCGCAGCTCTTCGTTAGAGCCAAGGTCCGCCTGGTACTGGTTGTAGGCAATATCGAAATCGATGCCGGAAAGGAGGCTGCCATCGGAGAAGAATTCTGAAAAGAGCTCCGTCAATAAGAGCGACAACTGGTTAGAGACAAATTCGCTGACGGTATTGTAAAAAATCTCACTGCCCTGAATAGCGAGGTCGGAAGGCAGGAATTGGCCTACCACGATCAGGCCGAAGACCTGCCGGTTGAGCTCGTTGGGGTCTTGCTTAATCACCCGGAGCTTGCTGTCGGTCAGGGTTTGCACTGCGCCCGTCAGTTGAGGGAAACTGATGTCAAAATTGATCACGGGTTGGAGAAGGTCTCCCCGCAAGTCCATGGTCAGGTTGACATCGGTGGCCTTGCTGGCGTCATTTCTCACTTCGGGCGGCGCTTCGGTCAGGTACTCCTGGATGAAGTTCGCCACCGAGGTAGAGAGATCTTCGTACTCCGCTTCCAACCGGATTTGTGCGCCAAAGGGTTCTCCTGACCAGCTGATGACACCGCCCTTTTTGATGCTGAATTCTTTATTGACTACATTATACAGCGTGAAGAGATAATCCCCTTTTTCGATGACGTAATCTCCGAACATCTGGAAATCCCCGTTGCGAGGCACCAGGATGCGAATATTGCCCCGGCCGTTGCCTTTGATGATGTCTCCGGCCTGCTCGTCAAAGACGATTTCACCCTGGGCCTCCTCGGTGACCGTCAGGTCCATCTCCAGATTGACGCCGGTCAGTTCCCGCTGCAGGCGGTCCTTGTCCCCTTCTTCCTGCCGCTGGCGAAACCGGATAAAACTAAGTTCAGAAGCTTCTCCTCCATAGCTCACCGGGATCACCAGGCGGGTTCCTTCCCCCACGGTGGCGTTGACATAAATATCCACTTTATCGAAAGGCCCGTTGAAGAGGACTTCCCCCTGGCCGATGGCCCGCCCGTAGAAAAGTTCATTGTCTCCTTTTTTGGTATTGAGCGCCAGGAACCGGCCCGTTTCCAGCCGGGCGGCAATACCCAGGTTTTTGAGGTGGTCGTGGGTGACTCCGCCCTTCACTGTTGCCGTATTATTGAGTTCATCGCGAACGATGGTTCCGCTGGCATCAAACAGATAGTCGTTGACGCTGACCAGGGATTCGCTGAAAGTATAGCGGGTTTGCAGGTAATCTACGGTTACAGCCCCATCCCGGACGGTGATAAAGCCGCTGGGACGAGGGGCTTTGGGAAGCCCGTGAATGCGGAGGTTGGCGTTGAAACTACCCACCGTATTGGATACACTGGACCCAATCCAGTACTCGGCGATCGCTACCGGAAAGCCTACGATATCCAGGTTGAAATCGAAGTAATTGGCCTGCCCGGATTCCTCTTCATCGCCGGCTTCGCCAGTATCGGCAGGATTGTAAAAGCCCTCCGCCAGCAGTTGGGAGGTGTCATTGGTGATCGAAAGAAAAGCATGGAAGGGGCTTTTAAGGCCGGTTGTCTCGGCGTCGAGCCGCAGAGCGCCCCAGTCATCGCCATTGACCAGTAAGGTGTCAGCCAGCACGGTGGCCTTAATATTGGAGAGCTGGAAAATATTTTCCACCTCGGCGACGATATTGAACCGGCCGGCAAAATCCAGGGCTTCGTAATCCCAAATCTCATCGATAAAGCTGAAATCAAAATTGTAGAGCCCTAGTTTGAGGCCTTTATTGCGCACCCCCTCCAGTTTGATCTGCCGTTCGCCATTGGTCAGCAGAAAGTTCTTGGTATCGATATGCCCCTTTCTAAAGGTTATGTAGTTTCGGTCATTGATCAGCCACGGTGTCTCCATCAGGACGAGGTTGGATTGGCTGAACTCCACCCGGTAGTTGAGGCTATCGGGCATGAAGAGCCGGGCGTTGAGGTGAAGCCTGTCCAGTAAAGTCATCCCCTCCGACTCATAAGCCAGAGCAACCTCAAAAGTATCGCGTTCCAAAAAGCCCAATACCTTGATGGGAGAAAGATACGTTTTGTGGTTGAGCACCGGTTCGGCCACTGCCAGATCGATGTTGCCGGAAGATTGCTCCAGTTTCAGCAGTATACCTGTTTCGTTCAGTTCTGTTTTATCAAAACTGAATTGCGGTAAATAAACATAGGCCCACATAGAATCCAGCACATTGTCGAAGTATCCCTCAATGGTACCGCCCTGAATGGGGCCCAGGCGATCGTCAAATACCGCCAGCAGGCTTTTGGTGTCGAAAATATTCGCTTTAAAAGCAAAACTCTGGGCACGGACTTCCTTTTCCGGAGCTTTAAGCCCCAGCCGCTGAAAGAATTCCGGGAAGTTGCGGGAGAGGTACTGCATGAATGCGGCAGACACCTGTTCTATATCAAAAACGCCCTCCAGGCTGGCGTCGGCAATGTCGGATTTTACCAGGAAACGTTTTTTACCACCCTCGATAAACTGAGAGCTGAAATAAACGGAATCGACAGAGATATTCCCCAGGCGGCCATGTTGAAGTAAGAAGTTCTTCACCTGGCCCGTTCCTTGCATATTGGAAAAGCGGCTGTCTTTCAAATCCAGGGAGATAGCTCCCGAAATAGCCATATCCTGTTCGGCAAGGTTGAGTTTTTTGAGATCCAGCTTATTGACAAAAGCATTGAAGTTGAAGGCGGGGATGGTATCGGTAAAATCGACTTTGCCGAGGAAGGAAAAATCAATATTATCGTCCTGAATAGCAAACTGCCCGCTGAACAGGTTCTTTTTCAGCTCACCGGTCAGGCTGGCCTTCTGGTAATTATAGCCTTTAAATACGAAGCTCTGTACTTCGGCGGAGAGATTGGCCCGCGCCGTTTCGGCAGTCAGCCCAAAACCATCGTTCACGGCGGAGGTGAAATTCACCAGCCCAAAGTCCGGATTTTGCGACCAGGTTCCCAGATCGAAGTTGGTCAGGGTGAGTTTTCCGGAATAGTTGGCCTTGGCGCGTCCTTGTTTGAGGTTCATCCGCATGTCCATTCGGGCTTGTCCCAAAGAGGAGGCCAATTCGCCGTAAGCGACAAAGTCGGAAAAATAGCCGTCGAAGCGCCCCTGGAAGTTGAGCCGCCCGAGCCGGTCGAAGTTGGGAGGGGGCGCAAAATTGGGGATGAGCTGCCGCAGGGTGCTCATGCTTGTTTTCAGTTTCGACAGGTTGAGGTTGAGCGTTTCGCTCTGCCGCTGGTTGAGGTCGCGCGATCGAAACTCGCCTTCCATGACGAAACTATTGTCTTCCAAAGCAATGGAAAGGCCCTGTCCGTCGAGGTTGCTGACCCTGCCTTTCACCAGGCCGTTGATGAATAATAGGCGGTCTTTATTCAGGCGGAAGAAGGTATTTTGCTTGAGGCCGGTGGCAAAGGTCATGATGTCACGCAGGCGCACCTGGGCGTGATCCAGATAGCCGTACATCCTCACCCGGTTGGGGAAATCGGTGAAGTCCTCATAGGCATTGTATTTAAAGATGAGGGTATCACCGATTTCGCTGTACGGCGTTTTGAGTTTGAGGCCATTGAGTTCTACCCCTTTACACCACACTCTACCTTGCTCGACGGAGAGGTTTTCCAGGACGAATCCACTCAGGTCGCGAAGGGACAATTGGCGGACCTGCCCTTCAAAATCCAGGCTATCGGAGCAGAAGGAAAAATAGTCGATTCCAATATTGATGTCGTATACATCGAGGTGTTTGAAATCCAACTCGTCAATGGGGGAAGTTTTCACCGGCGCCTTGAGCCAGTTGTGCAGTGAAAACTTTCCCTCCTCCAGGCGGAACTGCCCGATCGTGGCGTAAAAGGGCCGGCTATCCTCCTCTGCTGCATCTATTGGCGGCACACTAACAGCCGTGTCAGCGCCCGGGAGGGGGTTTTCCGGATAGTCGTCAATCCGCACATAAGGCCCCTGGAGCGATACGGACCGGGCGTGAATATAATTTTCAGGCAGGTTGAGCTCCTCGATCTCCAGTTCTCCTTTTTGGAGAAATACCGACAGGCGTTTCCCCTTGACCTTGTCATCCTGAAGAAGATGCACATTCGCCAGGGAAAGCTTTTTCACATCGAGCTTAAAGGGGCGTTTATCCTTTCTCAGCGCCGTTGTATCCGGGGGAAACAGGCGGCCAAGCAAAATCTGAATGTTGTTTTGCGCCGCCCCTTCCGGCGTCCTGATATTGATGATCGCACTATCCAAAGTGACCTCTTCAATGACCAACCCCCTCACGAGAAAAATAAAGGGGTTGAGGCTGATATTGGCGTAGAGCCGTTTACTGAAGATAGTCGTATCGCCGGGGTTGAGGCCTTCTACATAAAATTCCTCCAGCACCAGGCGGTCGAGGAAAGCAAGGTTGAGGCGTTTGACCGAAACAGTGGTCTCCAGCGTTTTACTCAGCGCGAGGGTTACTTTTTTAGCTGCCCAGTTCTGAACGGCAGGCACCTGTAGCAGCAGCACAATCGACAATAAGAGAAAAAGGACGGCTACTACAAGCCGCTTTACCCAACGCCAGGTAGCCAGGGCGACAGCTTTCCATCGTGGTTGCTGCGCGCGCTCCGGTTGCAGGTTGTCTTCCCTTTCCTCCATGTCCTTTATTAACCGTAAATTCCTGCGAATATATCTAATGTGGGCGGCATTTAACGAAGATTTAAGGCCTATACTTATTCCACTACCTCTTTAACGAATTGATAAGCCCGTTGTTCTGACCAGTAGGCGCCGCCCGGGCCAGAGGATACGAAGCCGACATGCCCGCCCCAACGGGGAACCTCCAGGAACAGATGGGGATGCTGCTCCGCTATCCGATAGGGGTAACAGGCGGGGCTCAGAAAGGAATCATCGCCGGCGCTGACCAGCAGGGCCGGCCGGCGAATGCCTGGCAGAAAACGCAGGCTGCTGTTGCTTGTCCAGTAATCTTCAGCATCCTCAAAGCCGTGAATGGGCGCGGTAAAGCGGCCGTCAAACTGCCGGAAATTCCGAGGCATCTGCTCGGGTAACCTCAGAACCTCCGGGAACTGGAGCGCCTTTTCCCTGACTTTGGCATTCAGGCTTTTAATGAAACGATGCCGATAGAGGTAGTTCTGCCATCTATCTATCTCCCGATTTGCACTCATCACGTCGCAGGGAACAGAGAAGGCGACCCCGCAACGAACTTCCGTGGGCGCCTCCTCACCGTTTTCGCCCAGGTATTTGAGCACCACATTCCCGCCCAGGCTGAAACCAACCAGAACAATGGATTCATAATCGCACTGGTTCAGGATCATCGATATGGCCCACTTCAGGTCGCCGGTCTCTCCAACGTGATAAGAGCGCAATTTCCGGTTGGGCTCTCCGCTACAACCCCGGAAGTTGAAGCCCACTGCGTCCCAGCCGTTTTGATTAAAGTACCGCGCCATTCCCCGGATGTAATGCCGGCCGGCGCTACCTTCCAGCCCGTGCAACAGTAGCGCCAACCTGCGGCGGCCGGTAGCTGACCAGTCAAGATCCAGAAAATCACCATCGGGTGTATCCACCCGTTGCCGGTCAAAAGAAACACCCTCTACCCTGCGGAAGAGCGCCGGGAAAATTGTATTGATATGCCCATAGCGGAACGGGCCGCGGGCGCGATAGTCCGATTTTCTGATCAGAGGCATAATCGAGGAGCTACTTTGATTGCATGGAAAGAGAGCTGATTTCCAACTTAATTTTCAACACGTTATCACCCAACTGAGTTTCGTAAAACTTTAATGCCCGTTCTGCTTCCGCCGAGCCCCGGAAAACCGGGCCGAAAAACACGACATATCCCCGGCCGAGATCGGTAAAACACCCCAGCCAGAGGCCACTCGTTTCCAGGCCATAGCTATTCAGTTCTGATATCCGGTTTGCCGCCCGGCCGTAGGAAGGATAAATACCCTCCTGAATCAGGTAAGCGGCGCCATCGATCCGGAGGCGGGAGCAGTCGTAGGTAATGAGGCCGTCCACATCGGGAAAGGCAGTGAGGAAGCCTGCTTCCGGATTTTTTGGCTCCAGCAGCGCCGCCGGCCCGGGAGGAGGATCGGCAGTGAGCCCCAACCCGCGGTAGGGACTCTCATCTTTTCGGAAAGGCGGCGGCCAAACGAAAGGCGTATCGATCCTGTATTCACTGGAAAATATGGAATCCGGCATACTATTGTACCGGTTATCCCGCCAGGCTTTAGCCATTTCGACTAAGTAGTCTTCATAACTGAGCACTTTGAGGGGGCGGTCCAGCCATTCCTGATAAAAAACCCCGCCAATGGCCACCAGGGAGATCAGGCAGACGGCCATCTGATATTTAAACTTTTGATGAAATGCAATTAACCTGCGAGGCTTGAACTGGCGGAGCCATTCCGGATAATTTTCCTCCTGCATCACCTTATTGAGTTCTACCTGAGAAAATAAGGGGATGAGCTTGCGCCGGTTCTTGAACAGGTCCTGCCGCGAGGGCGTCACCTGCATGATGGGAGGCTTATTCTCCCGGACGACGACCAGGCCAAAGCCGTTGTAAATACACTGGCCTTTCAGTTCCAGATAATAACGGTCGTCGTGATAATTCGGGAATACATCTTCACCAATAGCTACCCATTGCTCATCTGCATAATACTGTTTAAACTGCTCAACAGCAAAAATATACCGGTATCGGCGCAAAGGGCTCAATACTACGTAAAAAACTGGAGAAACCAGGATGAAGGCCACAAGGAGCAAAGCCACCCAAACTATAGGAGGATACTGCTCCAGAGGTAGCAGGTGCTGAACGTAAAGCACCGAAAAGACGATGGCTAACAAAGCAGCTGCCGCCGCCACGCTATCCCACTTTAGCAAGCTACGCCTCAGTTTAAAACGGACCTCATGCTGGGAGGAGCGGGAGGTCGCCTCCACCGTCGCCCGAAAATCGCCCCCTTCCATCTGGCGGAAAGACAAAAAGCCATCCGCAATAATCCCTCCGGCCCCTCTCATATCAGAGCTGAGCATAGTAGCGCCTTCCCGCTGCCGCTGCCGGTAGTGGCTCTTCAGAAAGCGCAGGGTGATCTGGGTTATTTCGCGTTCGTCAAGTGAGGCCACGTATTTTATTTATAGGTTTTCCAATTGTGCCCACAATTTAATGGTTTCTACAGCTGGAAGCACATCATGGACCCTTAGAATTCTGGCGCCTTGTTGCAGGGCCACCATATTGAGGGCGGTGGTGCCATTGAGCGCCCTGGCGGGAGCGACTCCCAATACCTTATTGATCATTGATTTTCGGGACAGCCCCGCCAAAATGGGGTAATCCAGAATTTGGAAGACGTGCATATCCCTGAGCAAGCGATAATTGTGGGCTACCGTCTTGCCAAAACCAAAGCCGGGGTCCAGAACGATATCCTTTACGCCCGCCTGGCGCAGCTTGCCCACCTCCCTTATGAAAAAATCGAGCACTTCTCTGACAACATCCTCGTATTCCGGCTGCTGTTGCATGTTCTCGGGCGTTCCCTGCATGTGCATCAGGATATAAGGAACCCCCATTTGTCCCACTTCTTCATACATCCGTTTATCAAAGCGCCCGGCAGAGATATCGTTGATGATGGCGGCGCCGGCCGCGACGGCTTCGCGCGCTACCTGGCTTCGAACGGTATCGACAGAAAGCAGGCTGTCCGGAAAACGGAGCAACAAGCTTTCTACGGCCGGGATTACCCGTTTGAGTTCTTCTTCAACGGTTATGATTTCCGCCCCCGGGCGGGAAGACATGCCCCCTACGTCTATAATGGAGGCCCCTTCTTCCAGCATCGATTCTGCCCGATGAAGCAGCGCATCTTCCCGGGTGTATTTGCCTCCATCGTAAAATGAATCGGGTGTGACATTGAGAATGCCCATTACAATGGGCTGCTCCAGGCTGAGGAGCCTCCCCCGGCAGTTGAGTGTCAGGCGGGGATTCAACATGGTATTTATATTATGGCCTTTTTTTAAAAAAAGCTTTATATTGACAAATGGATAATTTGCAAATTAATTCTGAAAAAAAATACCCTTTATGACAAAGTCAAAAAAACAAAGAAGACTGGAGCTCCGGGATCAGCGTGACGCCAAAAAGTTTATGAGGGTTGTCGTTATTTCCACCATCATCTTGCTGGTGTTACTTTTCCTGGTCTATCTGAATTCCTGACCTTTTAACCAACAGAACGTATTCAACTCTCTTTAAACGGCTATCCCATCCTTCCAGGCTATCTCTTGGGATAGCCGTTTTCAGCTGTTCGGCATCCGAAAGCTCGAGTAAAAATACGGCCGTGCCGGTGGTATCCCAAACCTGTTGCAGATTGGCTGCACCGTCGAGGATCGAGACATTCGGATAGGCAGCCCGGCTGTAGGGCGCCAGCGCAGGAAAAGAATCTTCCCGCCGGTGAACCATAAATGAATGGTTGTATTCAGGCGCCTCAGTTTGCAGCTTACTTTGCTGTACCAGTGCCCTGGGCCAGCTCAGCTTTTGCTGTAGCAGCGGATTCACCTGTAGCCAGAACATGCTGGTTAAAAGCAGGCCTCCCAGCACAATCCCCCCGTATAAGTAGCGGCGGTTGGGGCCGAAAAGGCCGATCACCGCGGTGAAACTCAACATCCAGTAGATGCCCCCGGCAGCCAGCATGGCCCGGAAGCCCGCGCCCCGGAATTGTAAGAAGCTGCCGACCATCAAAGGGGTGAGCACAAAAAAAGCGGCGATCAGGTGTAGCAGCGCGCCGGCTTTAACTACCGGCCCATGAGGATAGTTGGGGTCGAAATAATTCTTGAGTTGTCGCGCCGCCAAAAGAGCCAGTATCCCCTGAAGGGCCAGGGAATGCCCCAGCAGGGCAAAGAGCAGGCCGGCGGCACTCAAAATAGCCATTTCCTCCCGGCGGGCCAGGCGTTGGGCTGTTTCCCAGAGGCCGGCCAGGACAAATCCCAGAAAAGGCAATATGCCGATCAGGTTCCACAGCAAAAAGCGGCCGGTTCGAAACCCGGACAGGAAGCTATCCTGGTTGAACGTCAACAGGTGAGCAAGGTACAGAAACAGAGAAGCCAGCAAGCCGGCCAGCCACGGGTTGAGGCTCCACAGCCGTTTGCCTTCCGGATGAAAGAAATACAGAAAAGCGCTGCTTCCCATCAGAAAAACCAGCGCATTGGCTGGCTGCACCCAAACTGCCAGCAATAACAAGACGTAAAAAATGCCGCGCCATAACAGCGCGGGCTGCTTGAGAAAGCGAATCAGAACGGCAAAAGCCAGCCATTGGGTAGCCATGGCCCAAATATCGCCCGTTGCTACCTTAGCCAGGTTCGGAACGAGCAAAGAAGCGCCCAATACCAGCAGTGTACTCAGGAGCACTTCCCTACCGAAAAGCTTGCGGCTAATTCCCCAATAAGCCGCCAGGGCCAGCACAAAAACCAGCGCGCCCGGCAACCTCATCCCAAAATGAGGGATACGCCCCGCCCCGACGATCAGGGCTTGCAGCAGCTCATGAGGCGTGAAGCCCGCCTCTCCATTCAGGCTACGCCAGGCCATTAGAGATTCCGGGCCTGCCCAGAGCGTGGTGAAATCATTCATCACCAGTAGGTTGGCCAGCAGCGTAAACCCGGCTATTGCTACGAAAAAACGGTAGCGCAGTGTCATATCTTATTTACTTTCACAGCGGCGAATATACGTAACCCCTGCCCAATCCAAGGTGTTTTTTGTAAATTTGCAACCCTCGCCCTTCGGGCTCCCCGAATGGTTCTACCTTAAAAAACGAAGCTCAAAATTGGATACAGCCGTATTACTCGAACTCCACTACCTTCCCTGCGTCCAATACTTTTCCAAGCTGGCGCATTATCCGGTGGTGTATTTGGAACAACAGGAGAACTATCAGAAAGGGGGCTACCGCAACCGTTGCCATATTGCCGGGGCCAATGGATTGCTGCGCCTGTCCGTCCCTTTGCGGCAGGGAAAGAATGAACGGCAAGGAATCCGGGAGGTAGCGATCGCCTATAAGGAAGCCTGGCGGGCCCACCATTGGGCCAGCATCCGGTCAGCCTATGGGAACGCTCCGTTCTTCGAATTCTACGCCGGCTATCTGCAGCCTCATTTTGAACAGCAACCTGTTTATTTATTCGACTTTTCCCTGGGCTTGCTGCAAACCCTGCTTGGCCTGCTGCAACTGGACTGCGAATTGCACCGGACTGATGAGTATAAAAAAGAAACGCCGGAAGGCTTGATTGACCTTCGAGACACCATCCATCCCAAAAAACACCGCCTACAGCCCGACGCTCACTTCCAGCCGCTCCCCTACCCTCAGGTTTTTCTGGAAAAGCATGGGTTTTTACCCAATTTGAGTATTTTAGATTTATTATTTTGCACCGGCCCTCAGGCAGGGCTGATACTGGAACAAACTTTTGTTGCCTGATAACGTAAAGCCCTAAATATAATTTTCAAAAAAACTTTTTGTGACCAAACTGATCAACCAAAACTTACAAGCCTACCGGGCGCAGGTCGATGAGATCATCAAAGACCTGCATGAGCTGACTATCAGGATCGGCAACGAAGAGCTGGCTCAAACGGTGAGCGACCTGCGCAACCGCATCCACGAACCGTTCATGTTCGTCATTGTGGGAGAAGTGAAGGCCGGCAAGAGCAGCTTTATCAACGCCTTGCTCGATACCGGCAAGGAGGTGGCCAGGGTGGCCCCCCAACCCATGACCGACACCATACAGCAAATCCTCTACGGAGAAACAGAAGAGTCCATACAGGTCAACCCTTTTCTGAAAAAGATTCTTCTGCCCGTAGAGATATTGAAAGAAATAGCCATTGTCGACACCCCCGGAACCAATACCATTGTCGAAAACCACCAGCAGATCACCGAAAGCTTTATCCCGGCGTCCGACCTGATCGTTTTCGTCTTTGAAGCCAAGAACCCCTACCGGCAGTCGGCCTGGGAATTTTTCGATTTCATTCACGCCGACTGGCGCAAAAAGGTCATTTTCGTCCTTCAGCAAAAGGACCTGATGCCGGCTGAAGATCTGGAAGTGAATATGCGAGGGGTGCGGGAATATGCCGAAAAAAAGGGGATCAATCAACCCAAACTATTTGCCGTTTCGGCCAAACAGGAGCAAGAAGGGCAAAAGGAGGAAAGCGGTTTCGGCCCGGTACGGGCGTATATCAACGAGAACATCACCGGCGGGAAGGCTCCGATCCTCAAACTCAGAAATAACATTGAGACCTCTCTCAACATCCACGAACGGATAGATAAAGGGCTCGATCTTCGCAAAGCCCAGTACAAAGCCGATGTGGAATTCCGCCAGGACATTCACGAGACCCTGGAAAAACAAGAAGTCAAAAGCCTGAAACAGGTGGATGTGCTGGTGGAAAACCTGCTGGCCGGTTACGACCGGATCACTCGCCAAAAGCAAGACGAACTCAACTCAGGGTTGTCTTTCTTTTCACTACTCAAGCGCACTTTTTCCTCTATCTTCAGCAAGAATGCCAGCGCCAAAGACTGGCTGGAAGGCCTGGCCAAAGATATGGAGGCGGGCCTCAACGAAGAACTCAAAGGCAAGCTGAACAGCGGCGTCATCGATCTGGCCGACAGTATACAGCAAATGGCCAAGATCATCGACCTTAAAATCCGCAGCAGCAAGACGATCTTAAGGGATGACCACGAGCTATTCAGCGATATTGCCGAAAAGCGGAACAATATTCTCAAAGACTTACAGGAACAGTTTACCCGCTTTGTCAGCCGCACCGAGAATTTCACCGACGAGAGCCTTTTTCCAGACAAAAGCATCATCTCCACCACCGCCGCCACGGGTAGTGGCCTGGCGGTAGTAGGCATGATCCTGGCAGCTGTGGCCCAGGGTATGGTGTTTGACATTACCGGGGGGATTCTGACCGCCATCGGGCTGCTGTTTGCCGGCATCTCTTCCCGCGTGAAGCGCAAAAAGATTCTGGAAGGTTTTACTACCGAAGTCGGTAAAGGCCGCACCCGAATGGAAGAAGAAGTCAGCACCAACCTGAAAACCTATATCAGTAACCTAAAGGTACGGATAGAAGGCAACTTTGAGCGGTTCGACCTGTTGCTTGAAAAGGAAGAGGAGCAGATCGCCCGGCTGGGCCAAATGCATGAAAGCATCACGAAAAGGCTGGAGGAAGTGAGCGCCAGCCTGGAAGGGAAGGTGAAAGTGCCGGGGAAGGAGGAGGAAGAATAGGAGGATGTGCCAGTGTATCAGTGAGGGCGATCCGTCTCCGCCGGCAGTAGTCCGGCTATGACGGACGGAGGCCGGAAACCCTCCCGAAGGAATGAATAGGAATAAAATATGTTTGAACGGAATCATGAATTGTTGAAGCCATAAAACCGGGAATACTATTCATCCAAAAAATGAACCCTTCCGGCTAAAGAATTCGTATCCTGATGGGATAGATAATACATTTGGGAGGCAATAAAAACCACATCAATTTCTTTAGAAAATGACTTTTCCATTTGCGCAGCTTAACCGGAAGGTTATTTCCATAACGATTTAGTATTACCTGACTGATGAAAAATAAACACGTTGCCGGCATCCTCGCCCTGTTCTTCGGATTATTTGGCGTCCATCGCTTTTACCTGGGCCAGCGTTTCCTCGGTATGCTTTACTTTGCCTTTGCCATGTTCGGCATTATTCTTGCCGTAGAGGAAGGAGTGCCCTTCATAATAGGCCCGGCCATTCTCGGATTCATCGACTCCATTCTGCTTTTCGCTATGCCGCGGGAAGATTTTGATGACCGGTATAACGTCAAACGCAGACAGCGCAACCACCGGCGCGACTGGCAACGGTACCCCGAAGATAGTTATAGTTCCCCAGCACCCAGTGCCTCCGTTTACAAAAGCAGCGGTATCAAAAATTTCCGGGCCTACTACTTTGAAGAGGCAGCCGAAGATTTTGAAATGGCCCTGGATCTCACCCCTCATGACCCCACGCTGCATTTCAACCTGGCCTGCACTTATTCCATGCTGGAAGACGCCGATAGAGGCTTCCAGCATCTGGCGCAAGCCGTTGAGCGGGGTTTCAACAAACTGGATAAAATTCACCAGCACGACGCGCTGGCTTTCCTCCGGTCTCTGCCTTCCTTCGACGCCTTTGTCGCCAATGGTTATCGCCGCCCCCCCGCCAGCCTGCCCGCCCCTCAGCCCAACCTGTTGGACGAGCAGCCCGAATCGGGCCAGGCTTCCGCCGCCAACGATATTCTGAACCAGATCGTAGAGTTGGGCAAACTCAGAGATAAGGGCATTCTCACCCAGGAGGAGTTTGCTCAGCAGAAGAGGAAGTTGTTGAGTGGGGAGTGAGATTGGGTTAAAACAAGCTCTTAAAACCTCGCCACCAACCCTACCAGCGCATTGATCCCAAACGTCGGATACCGGTGCCAGCGTTCCCGCTTGTTGTTCGCCAGGTTGTTAACCTGAACAAAACCGCCGATATTTTTGGTGAAGAAGAAATCAGCCCCCAGGCTGATGTCGAACAGGCCGTTGAGGTTTTCCGCCACGTCGTCATCGTTCAGAAAGGGAACGCCATTCTCCAGGAAGAAGTCCCCTTTAAGGACAAGGGTGGAGCCTGCTTTTTCATCCAGTACGGTGGTGTAACGAGCGCCCACATTGAGTGTAAAAGAGGGCAGGTGCCAGGCCTTTTCCTCCCGGTCCAGCGAAAAGAAATTCTGGCTTACAGCGCCGGTCAGCTCAAATCCATGGAAGAGCGGAGCAGTAACAGACCCCTTGATGAAGAAGATGCTGGCAGTGTCGTAGAGGACATCAAACCGGGGAATCGTGTCATTCACATCCGGCAGCAAAAACAGCGCCAGGTTGTTGACCGTTTTATAGCCTACCTGTCCGTCATAATCTATCCGCTGAATGGTGCCTCTTACCCCGCCGTAGAAATTGTAGTAACTGCTGTTTTTCACTTCTATACGGGAGCTGATGAATGGATTGTAGTCGGTTAAAGAGCGGAAGGTATTCTTCTGCAATGTACCGGAGGCGCCGACGTAGGCGCCCAGCAGGCCTTTCAGAATAATCGCGGATAGCTCTAAATCCGGGAAGAAGAAAAATTCGTCATCGTGGGAAGCGATGTTTACGCCCACTTTGGCTTTAAACGACTCAGCGTGATAGGTATAACTCGGCCGCAGGAAAAAGTTGTTCAGGCTTTGCTTCGCGGTGTCCTTATACGAAGTGAAGTCCGTCTCCAATTCGATGGTTAACGGGTGGGAACCATCGAACCACTTGGTGCCTTTTATGAGCAGGTCGAAGCCATTCTCCCGGGCGGCATAGTTATCATCCATGAAGTAAAGCTTGACGCCGGCCTGGTAGTTGAAATCCGCTTCGGTGCGCACCCCATTGTAGATGCTGGCTTTGGCGTCGAATATGGAAAAGCGCTGGCGGACAGCGTCCTTTTCGAAAGAATAATCTTCCTCCAGGGCTTTGGCCACCTCGTTGTAGCCATAGAAATGAACTACATCGGAAGTGAATCCCAGGCCGGCGTTGACGGCGAAACCCAGGTCGTGCTGATAAGTGCCATCGGCGCCGACCTTGGTATAAGAAAACCGTTGATTCTCCACGCTCTTATTGTTATTGGCGGAATGGTGGAGCGCCGAAAGGCCGAGGTTGAAGTTTTCCTTATTGGAAAAATTATAGTAGCCATTCCCATAAAGAGAAGCAGGGAAACCGCCGCCGAATTTTAGATACCCGTTGTAGTTATCGGGCACATCCTCGCCACTCATAGCCAACGGGCGAATTTTGGGCGGCAGGTATTCCACCTCCAGGGCTTTAGTGGCCACCTGATAATCCAGCCGCCGGGTAGAGGTATCGAGCGGCGGCAGTTCCGGATCCACCCCAAATCGGTCGGTGGCTTCCAGCCGGGCATCGAAACTTTTGATGATATCGACCTCCTCTGCAGGCAGTTCCGGGTTCTGAGCAGAAGCGGCGGCAGCCAGGCAGGCAAAAAACAACAGCAGGGCTATATTTTTTGAGACTTTCATTTTATCCGTTGATTTGTTGAGTCTGTATTGATCATAGAAATAAAAAAACAGGCGGCTTCCGATCAGTTGCCATCATCCATCTCCAGCGTGTTCGGGTCGCCGCCGGTCCTCAGGCGGCTCGACTGGTTGATCCGCTGGTTGATGTCTGCAAGCTTGCGCTGTGCCTCACTGACCAATTCCTGGTCGCCCGTATAATTTTCCAGCAGGGCCTCGAGGGCGGCTCTGGCGTTGTAGAGGTCGCCTTTTTCCTGTAGGATGTCGGAAAATAAAATGACGCTTTTGGCTACCCAGTAAGGATAACCTGAGCTTTCTTTATTGGCGTTCAGACAGATTTGCTGCGCCGTTTCCAGGTCGCGCCGCAGGTAGTAAATATAAGCTTTGAGGTAGCGGGCTTCTGCGGTCTGTTCGTTGTCGCTGAGGCGGATCACCTCTTCAAAGGCGACGAGCGCGTTATTATAGTCTGCCCGGTCAAAGGCCATCTTACCAAGATAGAATTGGGCGGTGGCGACTTGTAGCTGAGACGCATTGGGGTTATCCGCCACCTTTCGCGCCAGTTGTGGCACTGCCTGGGTGTTGCCCGACCGGTAGGCGCTGCGCAGAGCGCCCAACTGAGCCTCGAAACGCATATCCGGATTGGTCGCTGCCGCTTCGAGCTGGGTATATAAATCAAACGCCTTAGTAAAATCCTGAGAGTGGTTGTAGGCAATGATGGCGCCCTTTTCCAGCGCTTTCACATAATAGGGACTGGCCCCCCGCTCCGCCACGGCTTCGTAATCGGCCAGAGCCTGGGTGTATTGTTGCAGCACGCTGTAGGATTCTGCCCGGTGGTACAGGGCAGGCAGGGTGTAGGTTCCCCGGGGAAACTTGCGCAGGTAATCGGTGTAAGCCGCCACTGCTCTATCGTAGTTAGAATTTTCAAACTGTGATTCCGCAGCCCGGAAATTGATCGAATCCCGAACTTCCCCTCCTACGGTTCCCCGAACCGACTCCAGGAAAGCGAAATAGTTATCAGCCTGGCCCAGGTCGTCAACGTAAATCTCTTCCAGGGCGGCCAGCGCCAGGTTGGAATCGCCCTCATCCGGATTGTTGGCAAATACCTGCTTATAGTAGCTGATGGCGGCATCGAGATTGCCCTGGTTGTAACTGATCAGGCCGAGGCGAATGAGCGCTTTGGGAACGAGTTCCGATTTGCCCCGGTAGAGCCGGAGCAACTCCTTGAGGGGTTCCGCCGCTTTGCTGAGCTGTCCGATCTCCTGATAGGTGGCGCCCAACTGGAGGAGTGCGTCATCGGCGTATTCAGAATCCGGATGGCCTTTAGCCAATTGCTCAAGGGCGAGGACCTTATTGGTTGTCCGGCCCAACAGGCCTTCAATCACTGCTTTTTGATAGAGGGCATAAACAAACCCCGTATAGCGTTTATTGACAGCCTGGTCGTAGTATTCCACCGCCCGTGAATATTGATTGCGTTTGAACAGGCAATCGCCTGCCCGCAGAACGGCGTCGCCCAGGACCTGGTTTTTCACCTTCTCATTGCGAATAAATGGGCTGTTCCGTTCAATACCCTTCACGGCATCTTCGAAAAAGCCGAGGGCGGCGGCGTAGTTGTCCTGTTTGAGGTAATTGTATCCCTGAGTATAATTGGCAGTGTGGATAGAAGATTCATCCGGGAGGTTACTAACGGTTTTCGCCAGGGTGAGAAACTGGCTCATCAGGCGGTTGCTGGCTTCGTAGGCCTCATCCCGGTGAGCAATATCTCCCAGCCAGTAGATAGCCAGCGCCCGGGTGCGGGTATCGATAGAGATATCCATCGATTGTTCGAAGTACTTCTTGGCGCCTGCTTTATCTCCATTCTGAAGCAACTGCAGGCCCCGGTAATAGGTCACCTTCTGAAAGGTCTCCTGCAATTTCGGAGTTTTGTTTTCAATGGCGCTCAGAATCTCTATCGCCTGCTGGTAATCGCGATAATTGAGAAAAATCTCACTCATCAGTTCCTGAGACTGAATAAAGTACTTGGAGGAAGGCCGCAGTTCCCGCAGGCCATTGATGGCCTCCCGGGGATCGTTCAACTCATAAGAGAGCTTGGCATAATTCCAAAGCGCTTCTTCCTGTATGCCCGGGTCGTAGGCCATTCGTTTGGCGTTGCCAAAGGCTGCGCGGGCATTCGCACGTTGATTGAGCCGAAGGTAGGAATCCCCCAGGATGTACATCGCATGTTGCCCGATCTTAGAATCAACGGTGGATAAATCCTTCAGATACTGGATCGCCTTGGCCGGGTCACCCACCTGATAGTAGGTATATCCGATCTGATAAAGCTCCTCTTCCCGCAGTTTTCCGGTACTTTCAGCATAAGCCTGCATATAGGGTAAAGCCTGAGCGTACATTCCTTTTTCAAAATAGGCCTGCCCTAACAACTGTTTGATTTCCAATTGTTTGCGGACAGATGGGTCATCGGCTTTCACCCGCGCATAGGCGATCAGCTCATCGTAACGCCGTTCGGCAAAATAAATCTGCGCCTGATAGTACGGAATGTGCGGGCGGTACCGGGGGGAACGCTCAACTACTTTAAACTGGGTGAGGGCGGCATCGTAACTACCCTCGAAGAAATAGCAAAGGCCCAGGTAATAATTGGCCGGATAGAAATAATCCGTATCAAAGCCTTTGATATCCCGGAAGTTAGCGAGGGCTTCCTTGAAGCGTTTTTTAACAAATAGGGCGTAGCCCAATTTGAACTTCACCGCCGACTCCTGTTCTGGGGTCATACCCCGGGTCGGCACATCGGAGAGGTAGTCGATGGCCTTGTCCCATTCTTTGGCGTTGTAGTAATAATCAGCTACTTCCACCAACGCCTGGCTGGCCATAGGGTTGGGCGATTCGGTGCGGATAAAATCGAGAATGAGCTTCTCACCGTCCGGTTGTTGCAGGCGCACCGCGCAGCGGGCATAATCCAGCTCGGCTTTGGACCGCAGCAGCTCCGCTTCCGGTTCGTTCACCGGCAGGAGCAACTGCATCGCCCTTCCGAACTCCTGCTGAGCTTTGCCGTAGACCCCCTCTTCAAAGAGGGTAACGCCGTTTTTATAGGCTTCGTTGGCTTCCGTATATACGGTGGTTTGTTGCGCTATCAGCGGTAGCAAGGCAGTACACGCCACTAACAGCAGGGCAATTCTCTTAAGCATTGTGTTGTTTTTTGTAATTCGGGCCATCAATCACTCTATCGAACGACGAGGAAGGCCCTGAGCTTGTCTAAGCGTAAACGAAATTAAAAAAAAATGCAGCTATCGGCCATTGCAGGGCTACCGCTCAAACTCCAGGACCGTTTCTATGATGATATCACAACACTCTTCCAGTTGTTCTTCCGTCATCACCAGAGGAGGAGCAAAACGGATGATGTTGCCGTGCGTAGGCTTGGCCAGCAGGCCATTATTGGCTAATTTCAAGCATATGTTCCAGCCGGTTTGGCTATCCGGAGTATCGTTGATAACGACGCCGTTGAGCAGGCCTTTGCCCCGCACCAGTTGAACCAGTTCCGATTTGTCCACCAGCTCTTCTTTCATCCGGCGGCGGAATATCTGCCCCAGCCGGTTGGCGTTTTCAGCCAGTTTTTCATCTTTAACGACCTCCAGCGCTTCCATTGCTACAGCGCAACCCAGCGGGTTGCCGCCAAAGGTGGAGCCATGCTGGCCGGGCTTCAGGGTCAGCATCACTTCGTGGTTCGACAAGACCGCCGATACGGGAAATACGCCTCCGGAAAGCGCCTTGCCCAGAATGAGAATATCCGGTTTCACCGCTTCGTATTCACAGGCAATCAGTTTACCGGTCCGGGCGATGCCGGTTTGTACTTCATCGGCAATGAACAGGACGCGATGCTGCTGGCAAAGCGCGTAGGCTTTGTTCAGGTAACCCTCGTCAGGAACGACCACGCCGGCCTCACCCTGGATGGGTTCCGTCATGAACCCGGCGACATGGGGATCCTGAAGGGCTTCCTCCAGCGCTTCCAGGTCATTGTAAGGGATGATAACGTAGCCCGGCAGGAACGGGCCGAAATTGCGGGTCGTATTGGAGTCCACCGAGGAGGAAATGGCCGCCAGAGAACGCCCCCAGAAGTTCCCGGAAACGAAGATGATCTTGGCCTGGTTGGTGGGTATTCCTTTGACTTCATAACCCCATTTCCGGCATAGTTTCACGGCCGTCTCACACGCCTCCACGCCGGTGTTCATCGGCAGCAGGCGGTCGTATCCAAAATAGCTGGTGACGTATTTTTCGAATGGCCCCAGCACATCGTTAAAGAAGGCGCGGGAGGTCAGGGTCAGCCTTTTTGCCTGCTCAGAAAGGGCATGAACAATTCGGGGGTGGCAGTGCCCCTGGTTAACCGCAGAGTAGGCAGAAAGGAAGTCGTAGTACTTATTACCTTCCACATCCCATACGTGTACCCCCTGGCCCCTGGCTAAGACGACCGGCAGTGGGTGGTAATTATGAGCCCCGTAGCGGTTTTCCAACTGGATAAGTTCCTGAGACGACAGCATGGTTTCTTGCATCATGGCTGGAAGTTTTTTCTAGTTCCTGAAATGTATTTTTGATTCTTGGACAATGGCTCCTGATCCCTAAGGATGCAGGTGTTTCACTCCCCCTTGATCTCTGCGGACTTTACAATAATAGCACCTTTTTCGCTCATTTCCGAGACTGCTTCCTCAGAATCGCCCTCTTCGAGATTGACCCCCCGGCAGCCATCGATAACCAGATGCGTTTTGAAGCCTAAATCCAGCGCATCCAGTACGGAATACTTGACACAATAGTCAAGGGCCAGCCCCAGAATGTACACTTCGTCTACTCCTTTTTCTTTGAGGTAGTCACCCAGTCCGGTAGGCTTCAAATAACCATTGTCAAAAAAGCAGCTGTAGCTATCGATCCCGGGGTCAGTTCCTTTCACGAAAACCTTTTGGAAAGAGGAGGTGTCCAGTTCCCGGACAAACTCTGCGCCGAAGCTCCCCTGCACACAGTGGATCGGCCAAAGAATCTGTTCCAGCCCGTTGAGCTCGATCACGTTTCCCGGCCGGCGCCAGGGGTGGTTGGCCGCAAAACTGCCGTGGTTGGCGGGGTGCCAATCCTGGGAGGCCACCACCAGAGAAAACTTTTTCATCGTTTCATTTGCAACAGGAACCACCTCGTCCCCATTCCGGACCTCCAGGGCTCCCCCCTGGCAAAAGTCATTCTGGATATCTATTAGGATCAGTGCTCGCATCATTCCATGTTTATAGTTGAGTTCAGGCCAGGCGGCCGTCCTGCATTTCGAGGCAGCGGTCGCTCATAGCCGCCAGTTCTTTATTGTGCGTCACGATGATAAAAGTTTGCTTAAAATCGCGGCGAAGGTCAAAGAGCAGTTGGTGTAACTCCTGAGAAGAGGCAGAATCCAGGTTGCCGGAAGGTTCATCGGCAAATACAATAGCGGGGTGATTGATGAGCGACCGGGCGACCGCGACCCGCTGTTGTTCTCCTCCCGAAAGTTGAGAGGGTTTGTGGGTAAGCCGGCCCGACAACCCCAGGTAATCCAGCAACTCTTTAGCCCGCTGCTGGGCTTTGCTTTCCGGTTGTTTACCGATCAGAGCGGGGATGTATACATTTTCCAGCGCGGTGAACTCCGGCAGTAAATGGTGAAACTGAAAGACAAACCCAATATTGCTGTTTCGGAAAGCCGCCAGCTTTTTCGCATTCAATTTGGAAATGTTTTCCCCGTTGATAACGAGGGTTCCCTCATCCGCGTTGTCCAGGGTGCCCAGAATGTGGAGCAAGGTGCTCTTTCCGGCGCCTGACTTTCCCACAATAGAAACCACCTCCCCCCTGGCAATCTCCAGGTTGACTCCTTTTAGCACGTGTAATTGGCCGTAGGATTTTTGAATATTATGTGCCTGAATCACTTAATTCCTTTTAGGCCGAAAGTAAAACAAAAAAACAGGACAGGGAAGCCCTGCCCTGTCCTGTTTTTAAAGTTCTGGTTTTTCTACCAAAAATATCCTACGATAATAGCGGTAACAATTAACAGCAGAACCGCAAGCACCCGGTAATTTTGGTACCAGGGGAGGCCTTTCAACTCCTGGGTCTCATCCCTGAATATTTTGCTCTCCCAGGTATAATCATTCACCTGTTCTTCAGAAGGAGGCGGCGTCTGCAGGCTGACGATAACGTGCACCGCCAGGCAAAGAATCCACATGATGAAAGCCATCAAAAGGAAGTGGATATTCGTGAGTGCGCTGATCCAGCCGGCGGGCTCCGCCCCTTCGGGCAGGCCATTGACGTACACTTTCAGGATAAGCATAAAGATGGCGAAAAAGAACCCGAACAACAGGCTCACGATCGAACCGGTAGCGCTGGCGCGTTTCCAAAACAGGCCCAGAATGAAGGTAGCTACCGCCGGTGGCGCCGTATAACTGATAACCAGTTGGAGGTATTGCCACAGCGAGTCGGACACTTTTTCGATAAACGGCACCCAGGCTGCCGCCAGGACGACCAGGACGACGGTAGCAATTTGCCCGGCGCGCACCAGTTGCTGGCTGGTCAGGGTTGGGCGGATATTGCGCACAAAGTCCATTGTGATAAGGGTGGAAGCAGAGTTGAAAGTTGCGGAGACCGATGACATCATCGCCGCCAGCAGGCCGGCTACTACCAAACCCAACACACCGGAGGGCAGCAATTGCATCAACAGCACCGGATAAGTCAAATTGGCGCATTGCGACAAATCCTGGCAAGGAGTTCCGTCGCCGGTAATGTAGTTGAGGCCGGAAATATCAAGGTCGGAAAAAATCAGCAGGGCCAAGGTGCCCGGAACCACCATAATGAAGATCACCGGCAACTTGAGGAGGCCTGCAAAAAGGGCTCCCCAGCGGCCGTGGTTCAGATCGCGGGCCCCCAATACGCGCTGCACCATAAACTGGTTGTTGGCCCAGAAGTAAAAACCCAGCAAGGGCACGCCGGTCACCAGGCCGTACCAGGGCATAAACTCATCGTTGGAAGGGCGCACCAGGCTAAAGGCTTCCCGGGCATTACTAGGGGCATAATGCCCCAGGGCTTTGGCTTCCTCGACCGAGGCCACCCCGCCAGCCTGTATCTTTTCGGTCAGTGCGGCCATCATGTCGCTCCAACCTCCCCCAAACTCCTGGAAAGCATAATACGTCAAAAGAATAGAGCCGATTACGAGTAGAATGGCCTGTACTACTTCGGTTTGAATAACCGAGTTTAATCCACCTGGGATCGTATAAGCCGCAGCTGCAATGGCAAGCAGGAGAATGATCTGCCAGGAAGGTAGCGCCGGGAACAACAGCTTCAGTACAATGCTCCCTACGTATAAACCGGCCGCAGTATCCACCATTACATTGCCTACGATGGTGATAAAGGAAAAGTAGTAGCGGGAACGCCGGTCATATCGCCGCTCGAGAAATTCAGGCATAGTATACACTCCCGACCTCAGGTAAAACGGCAGAAAGAATATGGAGAAGAAAATGAGAACGACTACGGCAAACCACTCGTAGTTGTAAACATGTATATTGGTTTTGTAGGCGTCGCCGGCCAAACCGATAAGCGTAGAGCTGGAAATATTAGCCGAAAAGAGGGCGATGCCGACAATCGGCCAGGCCATCCCTCGCCCGGCCAGAAAGTAGTCTTCTGAATTTTTTCGCTTGGCGTGATAAAGGCCATAACCGATGATCAGGATGGCATATGACACCATGATCCCTATGTCGAGGCCACTTAGCTGAAATTGCTCCATAATGTAAAGTTGGTTTTGTAAGTTTCACACATTACGTAATGGCCTAAAAATAGGGCATTTAATATAATACCATGCAATTACATTTGGAATTTTACAAAAAAACAGAAGGAATGCCGATAAACCGAAGAGAAAAAACTATTCTATTTGGAAAAAAAGAGAGCGAAGACAAATAAATGCTTCGCTCTTGTAAGAAATCACCCGACTGTTATTATGAAGGATTTAGAAAAATCCCCCAGAATATACTACCATTTATATCTTAACTGTTTAACCATAAAATTTTATCAAAAGTAGATTGATTGCAATTTTATTGTGTTACAAAACTAGTGACAAAGATGCAAAATTGAAAACAAATGTTAAAATAATCTTAATTTTTTTTTGACAAGCCTTCGTTTTGCACCCTTCCTGAATCACTGCCTTTGTTATAGGCGCTGCTTACAAATATAAATACAAAATACGGCGAATGATTGTTCTTTATACGGGAAAGTTTTCCCAAAGGTTTCTATCAGCATAAATAAATGGGTCACAGATCTGCTCTTTTTACTGCCTGGTAAGCCAGGCCGATGAAAATACAGGAATACACCAAAACCGTGACGGATGCTTCCAGGGGGCTGAGGAATAACCGGAAGCCATACTGGGATAGAAATTGGTCGGCCATTTGGGTAAAAGGCAGAGGTATCAGGTCTTCCACTGCGTTCATGGGATAAAAATGCATGCTTCGGTGTTTGATTATTTGAAGATGGACTCCCCAGCGCAGGATCAACTCGATAAACATGATGTAGGCAAGATAGAGAAACAGGGCAATACCGGTCCGCTTCACCAGAAAGCCCAGCATCAGGCCAAAACTCATATACCCAAAGCACATCAGAAAATACCTGGGTATATAATCCGCGTGTTGCCAGACCTTATGCCAATAAACCGAAGACGTACTGAAGTACCCGATTAGCAGGGCGCACAACGCGTAATATACCGTCGCCAACAGGCTCATGGCCACAATAAAGTACACTTTACCCACGAAATACTGCCGCCGGCTGAGCCCGGTGATAATATTTTGCCGCATGGTGCGGTAGCTGTATTCGGTAGTAACGATCAGGATAGACAGGAAGCCGAAAAAAAAGAAGCAAAGCCAGTTGCCCACATACCCCAGATATTCCCAGACTGTCGGAAAGATAAAAAAAACCTCATTGGTCATCAACGGGGGGGGCAATTCTCCGAGGCGCTTACCCGTCAGCAGGATAGCCGGCAGCAATACAAAATAAAAAAGGGTGAAGATGCGAAAGGAAAGCAACTTATTGAGCTTGATCCATTCCAGTTTTAACAAGTATAGCATGTTGGAAAGAAGAGTTGGTGAATAAAGGTTGGGGATGTATGCCGGAGCGGAAAAGGGTTCAGTTCTTATCCGCCCTGCCAGTGATCTCCAGAAATTCTGATTCCAGGCTTTTCTTCACTACCCTCAGATGGGAAAGGGACAGGCCTTGCTCGAAGGCCATCTTATTGAGTTCTGCGGGAGGCACTTCTTCGCTCAGGTAGAGAGTCAACTTATCGCCCTCCTCATCGATGCGGCGCACGGCAGGGTGTTGCCCCATTGCTGATTTCAAAAGTGGCAGGTCGGCAGCGGCCATTTCCACCAGCATGTCGTCGCTGATGATGGCGCCCACGGTGCCACTGGCCAGCATCTTTCCATTTTTAATGATGGCCACATGAGAACAGACCTTTTCTACTTCATCGAGAATGTGGCTGGCCATAATGATGGTCTTGCCCATAGCCGCAATCTCTTGTAGGGTTTGCCTCACCTCTGCAATACCTTGAGGATCCAGTCCATTGGTCGGTTCATCAAAAATCAGTACCTCGGGGTCGCCGATCATGGCGGCGGCAATGGCCAGCCGCTGCTTCATGCCGAGGGAGAAGGTCCTGAATTTGGAGTTGCGCCGGTGATAGAGGTTAACCAGTTCGAGCAAAGAATCGATCCGTGGTGTTTTTACTCTTTTTATATGGGCAATGAGTTGGAGGTTATCCACAGCGTTGAGGTAAGGGTAAAAATTGGGGGTTTCCAGCAAGGCCCCGATGTGATGGCGGTGCCAGGCCCCGTACTTACCATCAAACCAATCGAAGTCGCCCGCATTCTGATGTATAATGCCCAGGACGATGCCCAAGGTCGTCGTCTTTCCACTCCCATTGGGGCCCAGAATGCCAAAGGCCATACCCTTTTCAACTTCCAGGCTGAGGTTGTCGACCGCGGTTATCTTACCGTAGCGCTTGGTCAACCCCCGAATCGTTAATACGCTCATTTCAGTCTTATTTTTTCGATAGTGCCTCAAGATAGGAATATCACCTCATGGAAAAAGCTTTATTGATCAATGCAGGGAAAACGTGGATGAACATTGGGCAAAAGCGGTTGTTGTGCTGTTATCATGGCACAAAAATACCACAAACTGAGACTCCTGCTGGGCGACCAGCTCAACGCCAGCCATTCCTGGTTCGAAGAGAAAAACGAAGGGACATTGTACGTCCTCATGGAAACGCGCTCGGAAACCGGTTACGTTCGCCACCACATTCAAAAAGTGATCGGCTTTTTTCTGGCTATGCGGGCTTTTGCCGAGGCCCTGCAAGCGCAGGGGCGCCGGGTTCACTATATCCGGTTGGACGAGCCCGGCAACCGGCAATCCATCAGCGGCAACATCCGGGCCCTGATCGAACAATATGACATCCAGGAGTTCGAATACCTGCTTCCCGATGAGTACCGCCTGGATGCGGAACTAAAAAAACTCTGCCGGGAATTAAAGCTCGAAAGCCAATCATTTGATACCGAACATTTTCTCACCCAACGGCAGGGAGTGGAAGCATTTTTTGAGGGAAAGAAAACCTATTTACTGGAGTACTTCTACCGTCATATCCGGAAACAGTACAACATACTGATGGAAGAAGATGGAGACACCCCACTTACCGGCCGCTGGAATTACGACCAGGAGAACCGCAAAAAAATGCCTAAAGGGCAGGATATACCCCAGCCGCTCCACTTCCAGCGGGATGTCAGCGCCCTGGTTGCGATGCTGAAGGCACAGCAGGTGGAGACCATCGGTTCGGTCGATGAAAAGCATTTTACCTGGCCGGTAACCCGCCGGGAATGCCTGGAATTACTGGAATACTTTGTACGCAACCAATTGCACCTCTTTGGCGCCTACCAGGACGCAATGTCCGAAAAAGGCTATCTGCTGTTCCATTCCAAACTATCCTTTGCCATGAATGTCAAATTGCTACACCCGCTTGAGGTGGTGGACGCTTGCGTTCAATACTGGAAGGATCATCAGGACAGCATTGATATTTCCCAGATCGAGGGTTTCGTCAGGCAGGTCATCGGGTGGAGAGAGTATATGCGAGGCATCTATTGGGCCAAGATGCCGGCCTTCGCCGAAATGAACTACTTCAACCACCAGGCTAAGCTCCCAAAATGGTTCTGGACCGGAGACACCCAAATGAACTGCCTGAGCCACGCGATCGGCCAGTCGCTGGAAATGGCCTACGCCCACCATATTCAGCGCCTGATGGTTACCGGTAATTTCGCCCTTCTGTTGGGCGTGCATCCCGATGAGTTGGACCAGTGGTATCTGGGTATCTATATGGACGCCATCGAATGGGTGGAAATCACCAATACCCGGGGGATGAGCCAATTCGCCGACGGTGGCATCGTCGGGACCAAGCCCTACGTTTCCAGCGCCAACTACATGCATAAGATGGGCGACTATTGCTCCAATTGCCAATACGATAAAAAGGCCAAATACGGAAAAAACGCCTGCCCCTTCAACAGCCTGTACTGGGATTTTTACGACCGCCATTCCGACAAACTGGGCAATAACCCCAGAATCGGTATGATGTACCGGGTGTGGAATCGCATGGACGGCGAGGAACGAGAGAAGATTCTTCAACAAGCCGCTGAGTACAAGGGCCGGGTGGAGGAGCTTTGAAAAAGCGGATTTGTGCATGCGCCTATCTGTGAGGAGGCTCCGTCTTCGCCGACAATATTCCGGTTATGACGGAACCCCCTCACTGATACACTGACACACCGTAACACCCTAACACTCCCCTACCTCCCCAACACCAACGGGCTAAACACGATCCACAACGTGAGGATGGCGGCGATCAGCAATAGGGTAAGCCAGAAATCCATATTCGCAGGTGAGAATCCGGTTGCCCGGTCCACCGGTTTTTCGTAAGTAACATCTTTCAGTTTTTCCGGCGAATCCTGTGGCGCCAGCAGGCTCATTAGTATCAGGACCATAGAGCAGATCACAAAAAGCAAGATGGCGAAGTGCAGGAAATTGATATCGGCATAGTAATACAACAAAGAACCCTCCGCGACATTACCGAGATTTTTCTGGAACTCCAGAATGAGCCGGGCGATGCCCAGGAAGAAGCCCGTCCACAGGGACCAGATAGCTCCTTTGGCATTGATGCGCTTGATAAACAACCCCAGGAGGAAGGCGGCGGCGATCGGAGGAGAGATGTAAGCCTGTATGCTTTGCAGGTATTGGTAGAAACTACTGCCCTCCATCATGACCCGCATAAAGGGAATCCAGGCCAGGCTGATGCCAACCAGGACAACGGTAGCGGCCTGGCCAACAAAGACCAGTTCTTTTTCAGAAGAATTAGCCCTCCACTTTTTATAAAAATCAATTGTAAACAAGGTGGAGCAAGAGTTGAACACTGAGGAGAGAGAACTCATCAAAGCCGCCAGCAGGCCCGCCAGGATGAGCCCTTTGAGGCCGGGAGGAAGAAAATCGGTGATCATGGCAGGCAACGCCTTGTCGGGGTCGCCGTCCAAAGAAAGCAGCCCTTTCTGGGAAAGAGCAAAAGCGATGACACCGGGAATAACAAAGATGAAAAGCGGCAGTATTTTGAGGAAACCGCCGAACAAGGTGCCTTTCCTGGCGTTGCTGATGTCTTTTGCCGAGAGTACCCGTTGCACGATAAACTGGTCCGTACACCAATACCAGACCCCCAGGATGGGCGCGCCAAACAGAATGCCCGTCCAGGGAAAATCCGGGTCGGACATGGGCCGCCAAAGATTGAAGAAGCGGGATTCGGAAACGTACCCCAGGCTCTGGTCGGCATCGTGAAACACCGTCATCATGCCTTCCCATCCGCCCAGGGCTTCCAACCCGTAAAAGGTGGCGGCTACCGACCCGCCCACCAGAACGAACATCTGCATCATATCGGTGTAGACCACGGCGCGAAGCCCCCCGAAGATGGTGTAGATACCCGTTGCGATAACGACGATCATTGCGCCCGTCCAGAAGGGCACTCCCATCACTTCAAAAACCAGCGCGCCGGCGAAGATCGTAATGGAAATCTTGGTCATCACATAGGCAACGATTGAAATAACCGACAGGTAGGTGCGCGCGCCCGAAGAATATCTGCGCTCCAGAAACTCCGGCATGGTGAATACGCCGCTTTTGATGTAAAAGGGCACAAAGACCCAACCTAAAAGCATGAGGATGAGAGAAGCCAGCAATTCAAACTGGGCGGCCGGCATATCGCCTCTCGCGCCGGAGCCCGCCAGGCCTACCAGGTGCTCCGAGCCGATGTTGGAAGCAAAAAGAGAGGCTCCGATCACGAACCATCCCAGGTTCTTGCCGCCCAGGAAATAATCCTGTGACCCATAGTTCTGGGCTTTGGCGCGGCGTTCCTGAATGGTCACCCATCCGGCCAGTAAAAAAACGACAATAAAATAAGCGGCAATAATAACGAGGTCAATGGCACTAAGCGTTGCAAACATGTTGGTACTTGTTTTTGGAGCATATTTGGAAAGCCTTTTCTATTTCCTGGCCTGTCCGGATATAAGCCGCCAAGAACTTTCCTGAATATTTTCTCCGTCGGTTTTTCGATAAAAAAGTAAGTGTAAACAGTACAATAACGCCTCAAAATAAAAACTAAATCCAAATATAGCCAAGAAAAACGACATGAAATTAGGAAAGTACAAGTCTCTGTAAAATTTACTTTGACTAGAATGGGTTGCCTTCACTGCCGCCGATATTGAAAAAGTCAACGCTTTTGCCTGCTGTGTGTTACTTTTGGGTTGTACAGCGTGTAGTTGAATCCCTAATCAGCACAAATACCTTATGGTTGAAGCATTTATTGAAAACCCGGTGCTCTTACTTTTTGTCGTTGCCGGCCTCGGTTACGGAGTGGGCAGTATTCGCATCCGGGGTAGCCAACTCGGCGTTGCCGCCGTCCTCTTTGTCGGTTTGGGCATCGGAGGGCTCAGCCCGGAGCTGCAGATTCCTGAGACCATTATCTTTATGGGGCTGGCCATTTTTGTATATACCATTGGATTGAGTTCCGGCCCCAGCTTCTTTGCCACTTTCCGTCAACGTGGCTCCCGGGACATCATTTTTGTCATCATCATGCTCACCTTTTCCGCCAGCATAGCCGTGGGGCTGCATTTCCTTTTTCAATTCGAAGCCAGCACGACCTCCGGTTTGTTTGCCGGCAGCACGACCAACACGCCGGCCCTGGCCGGCCTGCTCGACGCCATCAGTAATACCAAAAGCGCAACCGGCAGTATTAAAGATATGAGCCAGCAGGCGGTGATCGGCTATTCCCTCTCCTACCCCATGGGCGTTTTAGGGGTCATGGTGGCGATCGTGCTGATGCAAAAAGTCCTGAAGATCGATTACCGGAAAGAAGAGCAAGACCTTAAACAGGAATACCCGGTCAAGCAATCCATTACCAGCCAGGCCCTGGAGGTGACACAAGGCGAAGCAACGGACATCGCCATTCGGGACCTCAAGAAAAAATACGAGATGGCCGCCGTTTTCGGGCGCCTGCAGCGCGGTGAGCAAACGCAACTGGCCAATATGGATACTACCTTCCAATTGGGCGACCAGGTAGCCGTGGTAGGAGATGAAGAAGAGATAGCCCGCATTGCCGGAATCATGGGCAAGGTGTTGCCTTACCGGTTGCCCTATGACCGCACCGAATACGACACCCGCCGCATTTTCGTCTCCAACCCCAAGATTGCCGGCGAACGGCTGGCCACGCTCAACCTCAATGAAAAGTACGCAGCCATCATCACGCGGGTACGCCGGGGCGATATTGATATTCTGGCCAATTCCAATACCGTTCTGGAGTTGGGCGACCGGGTCCGCTTCGTCGCCCGCAGAACCGACATTCCCAAGCTGTCCGATATCTTCGGTGATTCGTATGACGACCTCAGCCGGATCGACCTGCTCTCCTTCGGCCTGGGCATGGCCATGGGGCTGTTGCTCGGCATGGTCACCTTTCAGTTGCCAGGCGGAGTCTCTTTCAAGCTGGGTTTTGCCGGCGGCCCGCTCATCGTCGCGCTGCTTCTGGGTACCTTGCGCCGCACCGGCCCCATTGTATGGGCCTTACCCTATAGCGCCAACCTGACCCTGAGGCAGATCGGCCTCATCCTCTTGCTGGCGGGAGTCGGCGTCAATTCGGGGCACACTTTCATGGCCACCATCGCACAGGGCGGCGGCGGCATCATCTTTCTGGCCGGCGCCATCATCAGTTTTCTCACAGCGGTGGCTACGCTTTTCATCGGTTATAAGCTGCTGAAAATCCCCTTCAGCTTCCTCATCGGTATGGTAGCCAACCAACCGGCCATTCTGGATTTTGCTCTGGAAAAATCCCAGAATAAGTTGCCGAATATTGGTTTTACCCTGATGCTGCCGGTTTCGCTGATCACCAAGATCGTTTATGTACAATTCCTGTTTGCTTTTCTCCGGTGACTTTTTGCCGCTCACCTACCTTAGGCTGTCGTTCAACGATTAGTTTTGGTAGTGGCCCATCATGGGGCTAGTTTTGGAAGGAATAGAGCAATCACCATTTCATTCCTTAAAAAGTTAACCATGAAAAAGTTAATCGTTGTTTCAATGCTGGTTTTAGCGGCCTTGCTGCCCTCCTGCATTCCCTCCCTGCACCCTCTGTATTCGGAAGACAAACTGGTTTTTCGGGAAGAAATCCTGGGGGAATGGCAAAACGACAAGGAAACCTGGGCCTTCAGTAAAGGAGATGGAGCCTACTACAAGCTGGTTTTTTCGGATGAAGATGAACAGGCGGAGTTTAATGTACACCTCGTACGCCTGGGAGAACATTATTTTTTCGATTTTTACAATATCAAAAACCGCTGTAGTGACGATGATGGGCTGTCCATCGCCCCATTGCTGGCGACTCACTCCTTTGCCAAAGTAGTATTCGACAAAAAAGACATGAAGATTTACTTTTTCGACGTCGAGTGGCTGGAAAAACTATTTGAACAGCGGAAAATCCGCATCAAACATGAGGTCATGGAAGAAGACATCATCGTGCTGACCGCGCCCACTGCCGAGTTGCAGGAGTTTGTCCGCAAATATGCCGAAGACGAAAAGGCTTTCCTGTCTCCGGAGCATCTGACCAGGTGAGGCAGCAGCCTCAAACATATAACCATATAGCCATTTTCCCCGGACGCCCCCCATAACACCTCAGACATGAATACAACGACAAGCCCCGGTACTGGTTTCTTCCAACTGCGCCTCGTGCAGCACCTGGCTTTCTGGGGCTTGTCGTTTTACATTCTGGCACGGCATTTTGCCTATGAGCAGGAAATACAGCTGGTTGACCTGGTGTATACTTTCCTTTTCCATCTTAGCCTCTGGTTCACTGTTTACGCCAACTTGTTCATCCTGATCCCCAGGTTATTACAGGCGCGGCGGTTTGTCTTCTATGCGCTGGCTGTCACCGCCTTACTGGCAGCGGGCGCCTATTTCAATATCCTGACGTTCGATCATCTGGCCGACTGGCTGTTTCCCGGTTATTACTTTATTTCCTACTTTGAAGTGTCTGAGATAGCTCAATACCATATCGTTTACCTGGCCGTCAGTACCCTGCTCAAGCTGTCCAAGGGCTGGTTTGAAGCCCAGCAACAACAAAAGCGCATTAGCCGGCTGGAAAAAGAAAAGGCCGAAGCGGAATTGAAAGCGCTGAAGGCCCAGGTCGACCCCCATTTTTTGTTCAACAGCCTGAATAACCTTTATAGCTTCGCCCTGGAGGGTTCGCCCAAAGTGCCGGAGGCTATTCTCCGGCTGTCCGGCTGTATGCGTTATATGCTGTACGATTGCAGTAGCCGGCAGGTACCACTGGAAAAAGAGTTGGAGTACATACAGAATTACATCGATCTGCAGCGCTTACGGCTGGGAGAAGCGCCGCAGATTGAGCTCACCATTGAAGGATCTTATGAGGGTATCGAGGCGCCTCCGCTTTTGTTTATCCCCTTTGTGGAAAACGCCTTTAAACACGGCATGAAGGGAGATAACCAGGCCGCATTTGTCCGGATCCTTTTTCGAATTGGCGAGCGCAGCATCTTTTTTAATATCGAGAATGATATAGCCCCGCCGGATGAATATCTTGCCAGGAAAGATGGAGGCATCGGGCTGGAAAATGTTAAGAAGCGGCTGATGCTACTTTTTCCAAACCATCACGAGTTGATTATTAATGAGGACGGTAAAGTATTTTCAGTGACGTTAAGGATCAATAATGTATAAAAATGACTTTGAGTTGTTATATCATCGACGACGAGCCCCCCGCCATTAAAGTGCTGGAGCATTACATTCGCCAAACGCCCCAGTTGGAATTGCTCGGCAGCGCCACTGATTCCATTCAGGGTATGCAAGCCATTCAGGATAAATCCCCCCAATTGCTCTTTCTGGATATCAATATGCCCAAACTTTCAGGCATCAGCCTGTTGAGAGCGCTGCCTCATCCGCCGGCGGTGGTCTTCACAACCGCCTATCCCGAATACGCGCTGGAAGGCTTTGAGCTGGAGGCTGTGGACTATCTGCTCAAGCCCATTTCGTTCGAGCGGTTTCTGAAAGCTGTCAACAAGGCACAGCGCTTCATCGTTGCTCAGGAAGCACCGGAAGAGGCGCCTTCTTTCCTCCTCCTACAGGCGGACCGGAAACTCTATCGGGTGCCAATGAAGGAGATTATTTACCTGGAGGCATACGGAGATTATGTGAAAGTGCATACGGAAAAAAAGCTCTACGTACCCAAAACCACCCTGAACCAATTGGAGGAGAAACTCCCAAACCACACCTTTATGCGCATTCACCGGTCTTACCTCGTTGCGCTGCCTCGGATACAGTATTTGGAAGGCAATTTTGTAGTGGCCAGGGATGAGAAAATTCCGGTTGGGCGGTCGTTCCGGGAGGAATTGGTGAGGAGGTTGCAAGCAGGAGGATAAGCCAGGCTGGAACCTGCAATATAATTTCCTTAATTTGCCAAAACAACTCGGGCAAATGAGCCTCGCGAGAAGCCCAAACCAGTCATTTTCGCTTCAAAAGCACTACCTCCAAGCAAGCTCAAATACGGAGAATTTGGCACGGCCAGCTACGATTCCGGCATTGAGTACCACAATGGCAAACTGGAGGCGATTTATGCGCCGGATGGGCGCATGGTGGCGGAGTATACCGGGGGGTACGATCACCAGGTACCGGGCCGAGTACTTTTATCAGGACCATCTTGGTAACACTCGGCTGGTGTTCTCCGACTTCAACTTAAATGGTGTGGTTGACCTGGAAAAAGCATACTTATTTGTACAGTTCGTTACGACGTATCGTCGTACACGGCCCAAGTAAAGGCAAAAAATATTATGAAAAATCACCTGATGATGCTTTCAATAGTTGGTTCAAGTGTAATTGCATCCTGCCAGCAAGACACAAATCCTCAGTTAGCCGATGCTGAAGTCTGGAGGCTTGGCTGGCGCATGATCGCAAGCTCAATGGATGAAAATTTTGAATTGGCCGAATTGCAATTCGATTCCCTTTTGAACCTCACTGATGAAATCGACAGGAAATTTCTCATTACCGGTTTGGAAACGAAGGCTAAGCTTGGTAAGAAAGAAGAGGTAATTGAAATACTGAATGCCCAGGATGAGGAGATGTTGCGGGAGGTTTGCCTGCGGCAACTTTTAGGAAAGATGAAGCCTTGTCATGGTTTCACAGAGGAAAAGGTAGAAAATAAAGCGCTCCAAATGGAGTTGATCCGCATGTACGTCGACGACCAGGCTGCCCGGGGAAATATCATGGAGGATATCGTTTCGAAGTACAACATAGATACCACACAGATCACTAAGAATGGGGCCGTTGGCATCGATGAAAGAAATAGAAACCGGTTAAAGGAAATATTTGCAGCATATGGCTTCCCCACCCGAAAGTTAGTGGGCAAGGATGCGATGTATGGCATATTTCTGATGATCCAGCACGCTGACGGCGATAAGGAATGGCAAAGATCCCAGCTTACACACATCGAGGAAGCTGTGAAGAATGGAGACCTGGACGGACAGAGCTATGCTTACCTCTACGACAGGATCAAAGTTAACAGCGGAGAGCAACAGCTATACGGGACCCAATTTGCTAAGGTAGACCCCATTAATAAGATTGTGGAATTAGCTGAAACTGCAGATGTGGAAAATCTGAATGCGCGAAGAAGAGAACTTGGACTGATGCCCATAGAAATGTATAAAAGATATATGCTTAAGGTTTTATAAGAAAGGAATACCGGGGCGTTTTGTGACGTCATTTTCCAACAATATCAGGTTAGCTTAGGCGCCGTCATGCAGAATTTTTACCTCCACATTTTCGTTTAAAATCCTTCAACTTTGTTTTCTTTGCCCTCAATACATGAAACGAACCTATGAAAGCTATCTCCAATACTCTCCTAATCCTTGCTCTGTTCCTCCTTCCAGCCTGCAAAACGGACAACCGGCAACCGGAACCGGCCCCGGCCGAAACTTCAACCAACCGCACCGACTACCACAGCCACGCCCAGCCCACCTTGGCCGTCACCAACCACCTCAGCCTCAACCTCAAAGTGGATTTTGAAAAACAGGTGCTTAGCGGTTACGCCCGCTTTGACATCGACCACCAGGGCGCGGAGGAGATCGTACTGGACGCCCGGAACCTGCAAATCGAGCGGGTCACAACCGGTGTGGGAGAGGAAGAAACCGAAGTTGAATACCGCCTTTCTGAACCAAATCCGCTCCTGGGTTCCGGCCTGCACATTCCACTGGCGCCAGAAACGGCTATCATAACTGTTTACTACTCAACCAGCCCGGGTGGCGCCGACGCCGTCGACTGGCTGGAACCCCAACAGACTGCCGATAAACAATACCCTTTCCTCTTCACCCAGGGGCAGGCCATCCTCACCCGGACGTGGATACCCTGCCAGGACAGCCCTGGCATCCGCATCACCTACGACGCCACCATCGAGGCGCCCAGTGAGCTGATGGCCGTCATGAGCGCGGCCAATCCACAGAAAAACGACGAAAGTGGCCTCTACCACTTCGAGATGAAACAGGCCATTCCACCCTACCTGATCGCCCTGGCCGTCGGCCGGTTGGAGTTTAAGCCCATCGGGGACAGGACGGGGGTCTACGCCGAGCCCAGCGTTGTCGGTAAAGCGGCTTATGAGTTTGCCGATATGGAAAAGATGCTAGTGGCGGCCGAGGCCCTCTATGGCCCATATCTGTGGGATCGTTATGACGTCATCGTCCTGCCTCCCAGCTTTCCCTTTGGCGGCATGGAAAACCCCCGGTTGACCTTTGCCACGCCCACCATCATCGCCGGCGACCGGTCCCTGACCGCCCTCATCGCCCACGAACTGGCGCACTCCTGGTCGGGCAACCTGGTGACCAACGCCACCTGGGATGACTTCTGGCTCAATGAAGGCTTCACCGTCTACTTCGAGCGGCGCATTATGGAAGCGGTCTACGGCAAGAGCTACGCCGACATGCTGGCCCAACTCGGCTACCAGGACCTCGAAGCCGATGTCGCCGACCTGGGCCCGGAAAGTGCAGATACCCACCTCAAGCTCCACCTCAAAGGGCGCGACCCCGACGATGGCATGACCGATATCGCCTACGAAAAGGGTGCATTCTTCCTGACTTTGCTGGAAGAAAAAGCCGGGCGGGAAAACTTCGACCGCTTCCTCAAACAGTACTTTAAAGCGCATCAGTTCCAAACCCTCACCACCGGGGAATTTGTAGAATACCTGAACGAAAACCTGATCGATAAATACCAGCTCGACGTCAATATCGACGAATGGATCTATGGGCCGGGCATACCCGACAATATTCCTCTCCCCAAATCCGGCCGCTTTAGCCAGGTGGATGCTCAGGTAACGGCGTTACTGGCAGGCAGCGCCCCTCAAGCGCTGGAAACCGGGGAATGGACAACCCACGAATGGCTGCATTTTATCCGCCACCTGCCTACAGATATGAATCCCGAAAAAATGAAAGGGATAGACCAGGCGTTTAACTTCAGCCGGTCTGGCAATTCAGAAATCCTGGCGGCCTGGTTTGAGCTGGCCATCGGCAACGGTTATGCTTCACAAATCCGCCCACAGATCGAAGCTTTTCTGGTGCGGGTAGGAAGAAGAAAGTTTCTCACGCCACTCTATCGCGCTTACAAAGAGAACGGGCAGTTGGAAACAGCCAAGGAGATCTACGAAAAGGCCCGGCCGAATTACCACGCCGTGAGCCGGAATACAATGGATAAGCTGTTGGAGATGGGCAGTTGACAGTAAATAAGTACTTAAATAGGAATGGTATGGATTTTACAGGAAAAACAGTACTGATTACTGGGGGCTCTCGTGGAATCGGGCGCGCGGCGGCGGTAGCCTTCGCTCAAAGAGGCGCCAGGGTCGCCATCAACTTCCGCAGCGATAAGCAAGCGGCGCTGGAGGCGATGGAGCTGCTCGAAGGGGAAGGCCATTTGCCCATCCAGGCGGACATCAGCCGCCCGATGGTCGTACAACAGATGATAGATACCGTCATTCGGGAATTCGGCAGGTTAGATATATTGGTCAATAATGCCGGCATATTCGAAGCGCACCCAATTGATCAATGTAGTTATGAAGAATGGCAGGAAAGCTGGAGGCGCACCCTGGACGCCAACCTCCTGGGCGCCGCCAATGCCTGTTACTGCGCGGCTCAACACATGATCCGGCAGGGTGGCGGGCGCATTGTCAACGTCTCCTCCCGCGGCGCTTTTCGGGGAGAGCCGGAACAGCCGGCCTACGGAGCTTCCAAGGCAGGCATGAACGCTATGGGGCAATCTCTGGCGCAGGCGCTGGCGCCGCACCACATTTTTGTGGGTACGGTGGCGCCTGGTTTTGTAGAAACGGATATGGCCCTTGAACTGCTGGCCAGCGAAGCGGGAGATGCCATTCGCCGGCAAAGCCCAACCGGCCGGGTAGCCAAGCCCGAGGAGGTCGCCTACTGCATTCTTTTTCTGGCTTCCGGGCAGTCCGCTTTTACCACGGGTTGTATTTTGGATATCAATGGAGCTTCTTATTTGAGGACTTAGCGTTTGTCCAAAATTCAACAATCGGTCGACACACCCTCATTTCATCTACAATGACGCCATGCTCCATGATCCAAATCCACTACCGGCGCTTAAAAAAATGGCCGGGGCTCTGCAAGCACCCGGCCATTTTTTCAACAAAAAGGCTTGGGGATGGCGCCATCCTTTACTGCATGCCAAAGGCATAGTACCGGACCCCCGGAACGTCCTCGTATATACCTTCCAGCATGACGCCGCCGGACTTGCCTTCCAGCGCCTCGGCCAGTTCTTCAACGCTTGTCACCTTGCGGCCATCGGCCTGGGTGATGATGAAGCCCTCGCGCATATCGGTATAATGGCGCAACTTGCCGGCATACAGTTTGGTAACCTTTACGCCCCCCACGATATCCAGTTTGCGGGCCGCATCGCTGCTGAGGGTTTCGAACTCTGCGCCCAGCATGCTCAGGGCATCCTGCTGCTTGGGTTTCTCCACCAGCGCCGTGCTGCCCTGCCGGTTGTTCAGCACCACCTCAAAAGACTTCGTTTTACCTTCGCGGTCCACTTTAACAGCCACCTTATCGCCGGGGCGGTAGCGGGCGATCATCTCCTGTAGTTCAGAAGAAGACTGAATGGTTCTGCCGGCTACTTCCACCACGACATCTCCTGCCCGGATACCGGCGGCGGCGGCGGCGCTATTCTCCAGCAGGCTGTCTACATAAGCGCCTCTGGTTACATCCAGGCCTTTTTCTTTAGCCAGGCTGCCATCTACCGAGCGGATCATTACGCCCAGTACACCGCGCTGGACGACGCCGTACTGCAACAGGTCTTCCACCACTTTGCTGACGATGTTGGCGGGCACGGCAAAACCGTAGCCGGTGTAGGCGCCGGTCGGGCTGGCAATGGCGGTATTGATACCGACCAACCCTCCCTGCAGGTTGACCAGGGCGCCCCCGCTGTTACCCGGGTTGATCGCAGCGTCCGTTTGTATGAAGCTCTCCACAGCAAATTGTTCCCGCAGGATATTGATGTTGCGCGCTTTAGCGCTGACAATACCGGCGGTTACGGTGGAGTTCAGCCCCATGGGGTTGCCGACGGCCAGCACCCACTCCCCTACTTTGACATTATCGGAATTAACCAATGGCAGCGTCGGCAGGCCCTGGGCCTTGATCCGGATCAGCGCCAGGTCGGTGCTGGGGTCTGTGCCGATCACGGTTGCCTTGAAGTTGCGGTTGTCATACAGGGTCACTTCCAGGTCGTCGGCATCAGCCACGACGTGGTTGTTGGTTACGATATAACCGTCTTCATTGATCATTACCCCGGAACCAGTTCCGACACGCATCTGCGGGCCGTTGCCGCGCGGGCTGCGATAGAAGGGGTTCCCTTCCGGGTCGCCGAAGAACTCCCGGAAGGGGTCGGGCAGCTGCCGGAAATCCTGAGGGCCGCCCTCTCTGCCGGAAACAGATTGGGTAGATTTAATGTGTACGACTGCCTTGACCACCTCTTCGGCAGTTTTGGTGAAATCGAGCGGCACGACGGATCCGTCTTCATCTACCGTCCAGGCAACGCCTTTCGCGGCAGTTCCGTCAATGTGTTCGATCTTTACGGTTCGGTTATTTTGTTGGAACCAGGAGAAAACGCCGAGCGTTGTCGCTGTCACCAGGAACGCCACCAGCGCGGAATATAAAAGCGTCCTTTTCATAGCTGTAATGAGTTTTTGTTTTTGTAAAAAGGGTTGGCCAGGGGAGTTAACCGGTGTTCGCGCACGCGGAGAACTTCCTCACGCAGGGAGGCGTCGAACCGCCGGGTACCGCCGGCCTCGCCCGCCGAAGTTGGGGGCTCCCGGCCGAACTTGGGTTAATCATTCCTGACTACTCTAAAACAATCAAAGAAAATGCCAGGGTGGCAACCAGGGAGGGCTTTAAAACTTCTTTAACAAATCGTGACATTTTGGCAGGTAATCGGCTGAGGGATAGGGGGTTGGGTGAGGCGCTTACACGTTTCCACATTGACACACTCCTATCCTATCCTACCTCTTTGCCTTAAACGACCAGGTCAGCCAAAACCGGCAGGCCTCCTCCCCTGCCCCATTTCTACCAATGGTCAGGATTCGAGCCGTTTGGCCCTCTCCGGAATCAATAGCCAGCTGAACGGCCTCCTGAATAGCCTCCCCCTGCTCACAGGTGAAAGTGGTCAGCGAATCGGCCTTCTTCACAAACTGGCCCTCCAGCCCGGTGACCAGCATCGAGATGCGGCCACGGCCGTGCAGGGCGATCATCGCCAGAGCCCCGGTTGACAACTCCGCCGCGCCGGCCAGAGCTGCGAAGTAAGTAGACCGGAAGGGATTCTGCGTCCACCAACTGTAGGGAATGGTGACCTGGCAACGGTTCGGGGTTACCTCGCGAATCCGAACGCCCCAAAACCAGCAGGAAGGCAACTTTTGCAAAAAAAACATGCGCATTTTCCAGGGTGTGCTCAGGTTCCGGATAAAGGAAAGGAGCCCGGGCGCTTTCGCGTCAAAACGGGGAACAGCAGTGCTTTTGGACGTCATTAGACTTGTTCTTTTGTGGGCCGGGCAACTTGGTTGGGTTGCTTAGCCTGCTTTTGCTTGAATTGTTCTCTCAGTTGAGCCGTCGTCTGCCGCGACCCATCGTGGCTCCAGCCGGGCGGGCCGAAAAGGTAACCGGCGGCTACCCGAAGCGAAGGCGCTCTGCTCACGTCTTTCAATAGTTGCCCCCATTCATTAAAGGCGATGCGGAAAGGATTATAGGTATGGATATTTTTGGTCAACCCGTAAGTGGGATGCTCTTCTTCTTCCTGGAAGGTGCCGAAGAAGCGGTCCCAGATAACAAGAATACCTGCGTGGTTCTTGTCCAGATATTTAATATCCGAAGAGTGGTGGACCCGGTGGTGAGAAGGTGTATTGAAAACCAGTTCGAAAGCATAAGGCAGTTTCCCGATCGCCTCGGTATGTATCCAGAACTGGTACAACAGGCTGATGGCCTGCATGGTAAAGATCATCGCCGGATGAAAGCCGATCAGCGGCAGCCACAACCAGAAAACAAACCCGCCGGACAGGTCGCCCGTCCAGGTCTGCCGCAGAGCGGTGCCCAGGTTGTAGTGCTGAGACGAATGATGCACTACATGGGAAGCCCAGAAATAACGGCTGCTGTGGCTAACCCGGTGAAACCAGTAATAGCTGAAGTCCTCGGCAAAGAAAAGCAACGCCCACACCCACCACTGAAAGCCGAGTTCAAAAATCCGGTACTGGTAGAGAAACGCAAAAGCCCCGAGGACAATACCCTTGGAAAACAAGCCGATCAGGACGTTGCCAATGCCCATAGACAGGCTGCTGAAGGTATCCTTCGCCTCAAACCAGCCTTTGTTTTCTTTCGCGGCAATCCCTACTTCCACCAGAAGCAGAATGATGAAACCGGGAATTGCGTAGTGAATGATATTTGCCATATAAGGAGGGTTAATTCAGCACAAAATAATCAAATTAGCGAAATTTCGCAAAATTAACGCCCCGGCTTAAGTCAAGCCCCAAAACCTTCTTATTTACCAGGGCAAAAATTTAGAGCGCTAGTAAAAATCCATTACTTTTGGGGCGTTTCTTCACCAACCTTACACAAAACGATGAATCTTCACGAATACCAGGGCAAAGAACTGTTGAAAAGCTACGGCGTCACCATTCAGGAAGGCATTATCGCCCACAGCCTGGAGGAAGCCGTAGAGGCCTACAACAAAATCTCGGAACAGACCGGTTCTAAATTTGCGGTAGTCAAAGCGCAAATCCACGCCGGCGGCCGTGGTAAGGGCGGCGGCGTCAAACTCGCCAAAGGGCTGGATAGCCTCAAGGAACACGCCGGCAACATCCTGGGGATGATGCTCAAGACCCCGCAAACGCCCGGCGGGCTCAACGGCCCTGGCAAACTGGTCAGCAAGATTCTGATCGCCGAAGACGCCTACGTCCCCAACCCGGATGCTTGTGAGGAATACTATATGTCCGTCCTCATGGATCGGGAAAAGAAGTGCAACGTCATCATATACTCCACTGAAGGAGGGATGGATATCGAGACGGTAGCGGAAGAAACCCCGCATCTGGTGCACAAGGAATATGTGGACCCGACCCTGGGCCTGCAACCTTTTCAGGCGCGTAAGATTGCTTTCAACCTGGGCCTGAGCGGCAAAGCTTTCAAGGAAATGGTCCGCTTTGTGACCGCGCTGTACAAAGCCTTCGTCGGTTCCGACGCTTCTCTTTTTGAGATCAACCCCTGCATGAAAAGCGGGGAAGACCGCATCATCGCAGTAGATTGCAAAGTAACCCTCGACGATAATGCCCTCTACCGCCACCCCAATCTGGCGGAAATGCGCGATACAGCCGAAGAAGACCCCATTGAGGTGGAAGCTACCGAACTGGGGCTCAACTTCATCAACCTCGACGGCAACGTCGGTTGTATGGTCAACGGCGCGGGCCTGGCCATGGCCACAATGGACATGATCAAGCTGTCCGGCGGCGAACCGGCCAACTTCCTCGATGTGGGTGGCACCGCCGACGCTAAGCGCGTAGAACAGGCCTTCCACATCATCCTGAAAGACCCCAAGGTCAAGGCCATCCTGATCAACATCTTCGGCGGCATCGTCCGCTGTGACCGGGTGGCCCAGGGCGTAGTGGACGCTTACCAGAATATAGGCAATATAAAGGTGCCGATCATCGTCCGCCTGCAAGGCACCAACGCCGACCTGGCCAAGGAGATCATCGACAACTCCGGGTTGGCGGTGCAATCGGCTATTATTCTGAAGGATGCAGCGGAACTGGTGAAGAAGGCATTAGGCTAAAAGAAAAAGCTTGCGTAGGCTTGGTAAGTTTCTAGAAACTTACTAAGCCTGCGTTCCAGGCGTTGATAAAGTATTTGGGAACCTTGTGCAAAGACCTGATTTTTCTTGTTTTGATTAAAATCCAGCCGGGTTGTGTCAAATTGGCTAACCAAAAGCAAGGGCAAACACCTGCCATCCAATGTCAATACGGTAGGCGAACCCTTGCAGCCACCGGTTCATCACCCACCATGCCAGAGGAAATGCCATTCCAATAGCCAGCAGTACAAGTTTCAGAATATCCCGTGAGAGCAAACCTATGATCCCTGTTATGGAGGCACCCAGAACTTGTTGCCGAATTTACGTTCGTTCTCATATTGTCGGTTGAAAAAGTCATCGAGGAAGAAGTGCTCGAAAGGGTTGCCGGGAAAAGCTGTGTCCCAGGATTTTTCAACATGCGCCAGCGTTTGAGGAAGGCGTTTGGTTTGTATTCGCATGGAATAAAACTCGCCGTTGTATGTAGGCTTGCCTGTCCCGCTCCGAAATACCAGGCCGTTCCACTACTAAAACCTGATCGATACTCATGCCCAGAGGTTAGTACAAGAGCTATCAAATTTACTAAAGTTGCCTCTACCAAAAACTGCCGGACCAACTGCCCTTTCAAAGCGCCTGACACTTTCCGAATACCGACTTCTTTAGCTCTTTCGATAGCCCGGGCGGTGGAGAGGTTGATGTAGTTGATCCAGGCAATAAGTATAACGAACAACCCGATCAGGCTCATAAACAAGACAATCCGCCCGTCGCCGTTGGGCTCCACCTCTTCGGCAAGGTCGGACGTCAGGTGGATGGCCCTCAGGGGTTGCAACCCCAGCAGATCCTTTCGGTTCTGCTCTTTCAGATCAGGCTTATACTGATCTACAATGGCAGGGAACTTGGCTTCGAGCATCTCCGGATCGGTTCCTGGCTCCACCCTGATGAAGGTGTACATATCCTTGCGCCGCCAGCTTTGCCCATATCGTTCCGGCGCTTGCTCAAATCGCCCGTAAAGGGTTTTGTAAGAAAACAGAACCTCAAATTTCAGATGCGTATTGAGTGGCAGGTCTTTGAAAACGCCCGTCACAGTAACCAGCTCGTCGTTGTAATCATCATCCTGCAGGCGCAACGATTGCCCTATGGGGTTCTCTGCTCCAAAGTATAATTTCGCGTACTTCTCGGAGATGACGGCCTTCAGTGGCTCCGCCAATGCCGTTACCGGATCGCCGGCCACCAGCGCATACCCCATCATCGGCAGAAAGGAGGAATCTGCGTACAAGAACTTCCTATGCTTGAAGGCCACCGGCTCCGGCTGGGCATTTTCATTGGTGATGATGACGTTATTTTTGTACCCCAGATTGTACAAACGGGCAAAACCGGTAACCTCCGGCAACTCCTGCAGCAGGGCCGGCCCTACCCCCGGGTAATTCTCCGCACTGGCAATCTGCAGCTCTCCATTGAGGTATTGCTCTAGTGTCACACGGTAGATATTCTCCGCACCGGGAATGAAATGCTCATAGCTCCGTTCAAAACGGACGTACTGGGCTATCAGCAAAAAACCGACATGCCGATGGCCAACCCGACAATGTGGATGAAGCTGTAAAATTTATGCTTGAGTAAGCTGCGCAGGGCGATGCGGAGGTAGTTCTTAATCATACTGTCAGGTGTGAGGTTTAGGCTAATTTATTTAGAAAGAGACAAGTAAAAGGGGCAAGAGTTGCTTTTTGGCATACTACTGTTCATCAGTCTCACGAGCCAGTTAAACGTTGAACACGCTCCCTTTCCCTTTCTAAACTTTCCTCCTTTCCCTTTGTTACGCCTCCGTAACTAAATCATTACAACTATGTTTGGATTATTCAAAAAAGACCCCGTCAAGAAACTGGAAAAGCAATACCTCCAACTGATGGAAGAGGCCATGCGCATACAGCGCGGTGGAGACATCAAGGCTTACGCCGCTAAAGTAGCGGAGGCAGAGGAGGTACAGAAGCAAATCGATGAGTTGAGAGGGGATTCGTGATTCGTTGATTGACGGCTGGTTCACCCCTAAACAGTTGGGACTATTCGCAATTCGCTGCTCGCAAATTCCTGAAAATCAAGGGGCCTTTTTCAGAATAGGGTATCCGTATATGGTTGGACAAACTGGCCGTTCTTCGTTGTCAGTTAATCGTTGTGAGTTGTGCTGGCCTGTTGGCCGCCAACGAACTTGGGTACGGCGCAATGAGCACCCGGCAACGAACAACAGACAACTATCCAACACTAGACTCCCGATTACCGAATAAACGAACCCAAACTCACCCCCCCGTATCCGCACTATCGTCAATATCGCCTGACTTGACGCCGATGAAATCCATGTCGAGAATATCTTCGGTGAAACTGCTGATCATAAAAATACCCGGTACAGAATCCTGATAAGGATTGGCAGGATTGGAAAAAGTAAAGTCAACAGGAAAGAACTGCCACGCGGGGCGCCCGCTGAACTCGAGGTCAATACCCAGAATGACCTTGCGAATGCCGATCTGATCCAGTGTAGTCAGGCTATTGGAGCCGTTCACATCGGAAGCCATCATTTTGATGGGCGTATCCAGCGGGTCCAGGCCCAGGATATGTTTGGAAATGAAGATCAGGTCGAGATTGGAAAGGCCGTTCTGAAAATTGTCTGTCTTTTGCAACGCCAGCCCTACTGCTCCCCCCAACGGGACGTTTTCGAACCGATAAACACCATCCGCACCAGTGGTGGTTGAACTTTCCATTAGGCCGCTGAGAAAAACCTCCACCCCGGGAATAGACGCCCCGGCCTCATTAGTCACCATTCCTGAAACAACCCCCGACCCAAGAAGAGGCTGTTCCATTCCATCCAGCGTATCTACGTCTGTGCCCGTGGGGTCCAGCCAGTCTCTCAGGCGGCTATCGGAGCTACCCCCTCCCTCCCAGGATAACCGGAAGCGGCCGAAGAAACCGGTCGCGGGCCCACATTCGTCATTTAGCCCTCCGTTCAACTGGCCGGTAATCCTGCCATTCTGATCGAACAATCCACTACCGGAAGAGCCGGGCTCGAAAGTGCCCACGCTAAAAGGCACCCGAAAATGGTGATTGGCGGGGGTGGTAACCGTGGAGTTCCAGATCAACTCACCATTGTATATGGAAGCCTGATTGTACAACGCCACCTTCTTGATATCACCGCTGGGATGATGTAAAATAACACCATTTTGGGGCGGGTTCGGCAGCCGGCTCCAGCCACTGAAAAAAACCTGGTAAGCGGGAGGGATAACCGTAGTGGCTTCGAGCAGCAGAAAATCGTTCTCCTGCCTTCCGGCCCGCCGGGTGCATCCCAGTACCGAATTGGGTACAGGTTCAACATTTGGATTGGCACATCCAGCTGACTGATAAGAAAAGTCGAAACGCCAGAGGTCATACATCGGCGTATAACCGTCCTGGCAATGGTAGGCGCTCAGAATATACGGCGTCCCATCTTCATCGGTATTATTGACCAGCGTACCGCTACAGTACCCCGTACCTTCCGCCAGAACCATAACGATACGGCAAACGCTGCGTTTTTGCGCGCCCCAGGGATCGCCTTCGGGGCAATTGGCATTTTTATGGCAGGCCAAAGAAGTACCAAACCCGAAGCCCAGCCGAGCAGCCTCCTCCAGTTGCTGCTCGGCAGCGCGATAGTTCTCCTTGTGATAGGCGTGATCGATGCGGAACAGCTGAAGGCGCCCCTGCCCTCTTACCGGCGCCGGTTCGTAGTATTCTATGATCGCTGTTTCCCCTTTGATGAAGCCGGTCATAAACTGGCCGGAAGGACGGTTGTTGCGAAAGGTATAGGCGCCCAGCACCTGCTTGCCGTCTTCGCTGTACATGAATAGCTGAGAGCCCGGCGGGAGATATAAATCCTTATAGAAAGCCGCCAGCGCCAGGGCCCCCTCCGACTGTATCTTCAGGCGCCAGAGCAGGCCGCCATCCTCCAGTTCTGTCCATTCACCGGAGTTTTCCAGGCTATAATCGACTGCCAAAGGCGCGGCAAAGCGCGGCGCGCCAATAAATGCTTCGTCCTCTTTAATGATTCGCTTCAGGTTCAGCTTCGGAGCTTGCTCCACCGTTAAGGCCTTCTCGCCATGAGCTTGCTTGAAGCCTTCCGAAAAACTCAGTGGAGTTCCTCCAGAACTTGGCTGCGCCCCAAGGCTGCCAAATGCAATGACAAATACAAAAAACAGAGTGAATTGTCGAAAACTTCTCATCGGATCATTATTTGCCTGGAATAAAAGGGCCGGGTGTATAGGGAAACATCACACACTGGAACTCAATATCCGTATGTTGAAACAGGTAGGTTGAAAGAGCAGGATTAATACAGGCATCTCTTGATGCTGCAAAAGGCAAAGTTAAAGAATTTCATGGCAATTTTCCTACCGGACAGGAGAAAAGTTCAGGGTTTAAGGCTCAATGGTTCGAGGTTCAAAGCTCAACGCACCTGGAGCCTTAAACCTCGAACACTGGAACTTGCTACAAATCCTCCAACCCCAAAACATCCGCCCCCTGTTCAAAGACGACATCCACCGGTATGGATGCATCTGACAGCCGGTCCAGGCTGGCCTGTAATTGCTCGCCGATCTTGCCTTTGGTAGCCACCAGCTCGCCAACCCCATCATAGTCGCCATCGCCCTGAAGGGTAAGGATAAGTTCTGACAGGGAGGCGGCGGCTTGCTCCAGTTTGTCATAATTGACGCGATACACTCCGGTTTCAGGATCGCGCTCGAAAGCGCCCTGCTCGGCAAAGTAATTGAAGCGGATCATGTTCGCCTTTCCGTGAGCGCTGGACGCTCCGAAGCGGACCGAGCGGAAAATGCCGGCCATGAAGGTCGTGTAGTAATCCTTGAGGTCGCCGTCCAGTTCCCCTTTATTGTGCAGCTGTTTGATCATATACAGGCCCAGGATGTCCGCCTTGCCCTCTTCCAGGGCGGAAGCGTGCTCTTTGAGCGCTTCGCGCACCGTACCTTTCCCGTTAATTGTATTTTTGATGCCCAGGCCGTGCGCCACCTCGTGAAACATGGTGTTAGCGAAAAAGGCGTCAAAAGTAATGTGCTGGCGCTGGTCTTCAGCGATCAAAATATCGGCAATAGGCACGAGGATTTTGTCGAATTTGGCGCGCATAGCGTTCTTCAACTGGAGGCGGCGGGTGCCTTTCTGAAGCTGCACCTCTTCGTCATTCGGCAGGTTGATGGCAATGGTCTTACTGCCCGCATTACAATCGCCCGCATAGTACACCACATCGTAGGCGTTGAGTTGGGCATCGCTGCCCGGCTTTTCGGTTTTATAGGCTGCCGAAACCGGCAGGCCTTTCTGCAGTTCCGGGAGAAAAGCAGCGTACTTCTCCAGGCGCTGGCTCCAGTCCATGTCTTTTACCAGCACGTAACATTCGTGTGCCGCTTTGTAGCCAAAGAGCTGGTCTTCATAAGTTTCGATCGGGCCGATGACCACATCGATCTGGTTGTCCTTCATGTCCAGCCAGGCCATGTCGCTGGCCTGATAGTCATCGGATAGCAGGGCGTCCGCCCTCCTATTGAGGTATTTCTTCAGCGCTTCGTTTTCCGCCAGGGCCGCCGCCTGCCGGAGTAGCCCGGCTGCTTTCTGCACCTGTCCGGCAAACTGCTCCCGATAGGGCACTGTTTTCAGCTTGCCCGCCTCATCGCGCCTCAGGAAGGTGTACAGGCCGGCCTTGCCTTCGAGCTGAGCTGCTTCAAATTCTTCCTTGGTCATATCCACAGGGTAGAAATTAGCGCCGGCCGGCTTGGGGCCTACGCCGTAGATGAAGGGCTCATTGCCTGCCAGGCGGTCCCATGGGCCGTAGTTGATCGTAACGTAACGCTCCAGCTTTTCATTGGTGAGGGCCTCCATCAGGCTATCCTTTTTACCGTAGGCCTCGTACCAGAACAACTCATTCATGACCTTACCTGCCTCGATGAGGACGGGAATCATCTGTTTTTGTTTGTCTGAAAGCAGGCTCAAATCGGTGGTTAGCTTAACCGGCACGTATTTACCCAGGCGTTGATCGATATCAACGATGAGAGAGTCGGCCATCCAGGGCTCTCCGGAAGGCTCCTGCCCGGCCTCACTACCGCAGGAAGCGGTAAAAAATACAGCCAGAGCGAGAACAAAGAGATTGAATAATCGCATAGGTTTTTGGTGGGGAATTTAAGCAATTTTGAGGAATACTGGGTACAATTTCCTAAACAGCGCAGACAGGACGCCCCATTTGCGGGGATGCGGGAAAAAACCTATTTTTACAAACACCCACAGTTCCCGGCACTCAAAATCAACACTTATGCGCTTTATCTCCATCCACACGCTTTCCCTGCTTGCCGTCACTATCCTCATATCGCGCCACAGCCACGCTCAGAACCTCATACCCAATCCCGGCTTCGAGCAATATGTTGCCAATCCCAATGTTACCGGCTCCGGGGTCAACGAATCCATCGCCTGGGAAAAGCTGGATAACACTACTGATTTTTTCCACCGGGCATATGGCTCTGCCCTTCATGGCATCCCGCTGAACTTTCGCGGTTACCAGGAAACCGCCAGTGGCAGCGGATACGCCGGCATCAGAACCTATCCGGCCCTGACAGGAGAGTTTCTGGTGGCCCGGCTGTCAGCACCCCTGGAAAAAGGACAGATGTACCAGGCCGGTTTTCAGGCCAACCTGTCTAACCTGGCCACCTATGCCACCGATGACATCGGCATGGCATTCTTCTACGATATCCCCGAAGAGCAATCCGTAAGAGATTCCATCTTTCACATTAAAAACCCGGAAGGCCGCTTTCTCACTGACACGGTGGACTGGACGGAAGTAAGCGGATACTACCTCGCCCGGGGAGGAGAGCAATATGCTCTTCTCGGCAACTTTGCCGCCCCTCGGGATGTAAATGTCATTGTAAACGTTGAAAACAACGACATGCCCTGGGCCTATTACTATATCGATGATGTAGTTGTCGAACCCTGCGATACGCAAAGAATAGAACAGGGGACTGTCCTGGATACCGTTATCTGTGAGGGCGCACCCCTGGTGCTGAGTGGAATGGAGGGCGCCGGAGGGCACCTCTGGGAAGGCGTGGGCACGATGCAGGAAATTATGGTGGAAAAGGCAGGTAATTACGTATTGTACAATTATTATGATTACTGTGTGGCCATCCGCCAGGAGTTTTCCGTTAAAGCCGGTGATTGCGACTGCAGCATTACGCTCCCCACCCTGTACAGCCCTTCGGAGAGGCTGGCCGTCACCGCCTCCCTCAACGTACAATCCTACCGGTTATGGATCTACGACGCCCTCGGCCGATTGGTGCTTACCACCAACGGGCAGCAGGCCCGGAATGCAGAGTTGCCTTCTGTATCCGGCGCCTACTTCTGGAAGGCGGAACTGAAATGCCTGAATGATAACGATATCCCCATCAGGAGAACCCTATCCGGGAAAATGGTCGTGGCGCGTTAGTCCTTTTCTTTTTCAGTAAGGCGGCATGCAAGTGTAACCTTTTGACTGTAAAGCTCGTATAAATGGCTAACAATCGCGTAATCTTTTGTATTACACTTTGTGTAAGGTAGCCTGGCTCGCCAGGCTACCTTTTTTTATCAGCTGTTCATTGCATTGATCACCGTCCTAACCTGAGCTTCGGCGAAGCGCTCCACGATCTCATCGTCCATGAGCAGGGTGGCGTCGTCAAAATTGTCGAAGAAGAGGTGCTCCACCAGGATAGCCGGCATGACCGTACGGGTGAGGACAAAAAAGCGAGCTTCCTTGTCGTGGTCTCCATCAGAAGTATCAGAGCGCATGCTGATGCGGCTGCCCAGTAAATCCTTCACGTTGTTCCAGTGGAATTGAGCGATCTTGTCGGAAGCAGTGACGCCGGGAGAAGTATAGACTTCAAACCCCCGGGCCGCCCCCGATCCGGAGGCATTGGCGTGATTGGAAATATAAATGCCTTTGCGGAAATTGCGGTAATACCAGTTGGCCAGGTCTACGCGGTAGTCCAGAGAAATATCCAGGTATTCATGGCTCACAATGATATTGCTGATGCCCAGATTATTCAACTTAGCCGCCACCCGGTTGGTCAAAGTCCGGTTAAATACCCCTTCGTAAAAAAAGCGGCCATCGTGAAAATTACCCCGGCTATGTTGGTACATCTTGCTGGGCGCCGTGGTATATTTTCCATCTTTATCCAGGCTGCCGTGGCCTGCATCGAGAAATACGCAGAAATTTTCTGTCATGGAGTTTGCTATTTTTTATTTTACCTTCTTTGATGAAATTTGTAGTGAGGCAGATATCTTTTTGTACGGTAAAGTTGATCAAAAGGTGCCATTCCTTGAGGAATGAAAAATACTAATAAATACCGGGCAAAAAAATTTCCTGCCCGGGCTTTTAAAGTTCACGTGGCTTAGAGTATGTTCAAAATTCAATTAATGGCCTACAAGCGGCAAATTTTGTTCCAGACGGCGTTAAATTTTTCGCCGGATTGCCCGCATCCGGCTGCAAAATTTGCCTTGCCTGAAATAAAATTTTCTCGCTTTCGGCTCATCATCGAAATTTGAACACACTCTTAGAAAGTTAAAAACTGGAAGGTCATTGATTTAGTTTACGTCTCCGACGCCAAATAAATTTGGCGGGCCAGGTAGCGTACGCATCGCCACTTCCGGGGCATCACTTTTCCGGCAAAAATGGTTTTGAATTTTTGCAAACCGTTTTAGCCGGGTATATTTGCTATCAAAATAACCAAAACTATGAAACAATTATTGTGGATACTCGCCCCTACCCTTCTGCTGGCCCTGGGCTGCAACAAAAATGACGGCCCCGACCAGCGGGTAGTAGATGAGGAATTGATCGAAAACTACCTGGATGAGAACCAGCTCACTGCTGAACGGCATTCTTCCGGGTTGTACTACATCATTGAAGAGCCCGGAACCGGCGGCAACCCCAATGTCAACAGCGAGGTGCTGGTCAAGTATAAAGGCTACCTGCTGGATGGAACCATATTTGACCAGACCCCCGGCAGCGAAAGCACCACCTTTTTCCTCTACCAGGTAATCCGGGGTTGGCAAATTGGCATCCCCCTGCTGAAAAAAGGAGGAAAAGGTATGTTCCTGATCCCTTCCGGGCTGGCCTATGGGCCACAGCCACGGGTAGGCATCCCCGCTAATTCGGTGCTCATTTTTGAGACGGAATTGGTGGATTTTCAGTGAGAGGTGGAGGAAGAGGGTGATGTGGTAAGAGGGTGATGTGGTGAGAGGGTGATGTGGTAAGAGGGTGATGTGGTGAGAGGGTGATGTGGTAAGAGGGTGATGTGGTAAGAGGGTGATGTGGTGAGAGGGTGATGTGGTGAGAGGGTGATGTGGTGAGAGGGTGATGTGGTGAGAGGGTGAGAGGGTGAATTTATTAAACAAGAAGTATGAAAATACCGATAGAGTTGCTGGCTTTGATTATTCTGTTTTTTACTGCGGGGCTAAAAGCCCAGCCTTCCGTGGAATGGATAGAATCCGTTCCCAACGGCAAAGTAACCGTCAACGGCAACCTCTCCGAAGGGGATGCCCTGCCTGACCTCAGCTGGGCATGGAGCAGCCAGAACGCCTGTTTTGTCTCCACCCAGCAGCACAAATTCAGTGGGCGCCATGTACTGTACCAAACCCAACTGCCCGCCCGGGCGGAGATGACGGTCCGGGTAATTCCCGACGACCCGAAGGCCAACTTCAGCCTCTACGCGTACTCAAGCAACGGGGAACACATTGTACCCAACCTGCCGCGCTGCGTGAGTTGCGAAGCGGATTATAAGTGGGACTATAAGTACCGCGGCAAAACCCAGGACCATACCCGGTCGGTAAGCCTGCGGGCAGTGGGCAATCCTTACGTTGTGACGATTGGCGTGGCCGGCGCCGACGGCCTGGGCAGTGGCTCGTATACGCTGGAGATTCTACTGGAAGGAGGGGAAACCGCACCACCTTCGGAGCAGGCGGAAGTCCCGAAATTCAGCATTGACAGCCGGAAGGGGGAAACGCTCACCTACCAGGGAAGGCTGGAAGATGGGGTTCCCATCCACGACCTCAGCTGGGCGTGGAGTAGCCAAAACGCTTGTTTTGTAAGTATACGGCAGAGCAAGTTCACCGGCAACCACCTGTTGTATCTTACGAATCTTCCCCCTCATTCGGAGATCGAGATCGGCCTCCGGCCGGAAGACGGCGCCGCCAATATGAGCCTCTACGCCTATTCGCTGGGCGCCGGCAACCTGCGGTTCGTCCCGGGCCTGCCCTCTTGTATATCCTGCGAGGCCAGTTTTCAGCCGGATCTGGGGCAGCCAACCGGGCCGGAGCGGAAGGTAAGCCTGCGCTCCGGAATCAACCCCCTCCAGGTGGTCATCGGGATAGCGGGAGCAGAAGGGTTGAGTTCCGGCGCCTATTTGTTAACGGTAAGCCTGAAGTGATATGGCCAACAAGGGCATCGATATCGGTGAAGTGGAACGGGAGCGGGCAGAAGGGCCCAATGGCGTAAACTACCTGCTGGCCATCGCCATCGACGAATACCAACACTGCCCCCTACTCTACAACTGCGTGCAGGACGCCCGCCGTTTGATCGATGTATTGTCTACGCAATACCAGTTTGAAAAGCAACACATTTTCACCCTCTTCAACGAACAAGCCACCGAGCACGCCATCATAGACAGTTTCAAAAAAATGGTCGGGCTCATACAGCCACAGGACAACCTGCTCATCCTCTTTTCCGGCCACGGGGAATATGAAGAAGCTATCGACGAAGGCTACTGGATACCTGTAGATGCACCTTTGGGGTACACCAACGAGTACATCGCCAACAGCCGTATCGTCAAGTACATCAAGGCCATCCATTCGCACCACACCTTTTTGATTGTCGACAGCTGCTTCTCCGGTTCCTTATTTTCCACCCGCTCTTTGGGGCAACACGCCGACACCAGCCGCCTGGACCAGATTCCTTCCCGCTGGCTGCTCACCGCCGGCCGCAATGAGTTGGTCAGCGACGGCAAACCGGGTAGCCACAGCCCCTTTGCCGACAATGTGATCTATTTTCTGGAAAACAACCCGGAGCCCAGCCTTTCGGTGGCATCCCTGATCGACAAGGTCGTTAATGCCGTTATCCACAACGCTCGGCAAACGCCCAGGGGCGAACCCCTGCAGGATGTGGGCCACCGCGGAGGGCAGTTCTACTTCTACCGCAAAGGGGCCGTGCCCAATCAAAAGGCCGCTGTTTCAGCTCCTGCTGAAAACACCTCCGCGCCGCCGCCCTCACCCCGGCCCAACTACAAAAAGTATATCCTGGCCGCAATCGCCGCCTTAGTTGTAACCGCAATGATGGTGTGGTTCGCCAACCGGCAGGAGGCCAGAGCGCAGGTGGCAAAGATGGAACAGGCAAGCAACAGGCAATTGCCGCTTTCACCACAGTTGCGTTACGATAGCCTGCTAACGACAGGTATTGAACTGGCAAAGCTGGCGCTGACTCAGGAACAATATCAAGAGGCATGCAACTTGCTCGACCAGGCACTCCAATGGGCGGAAAGCAATGGGTTAGATAGCGAACGCGCAGAAAGAGGCCTCCGGGAATGTCGCAAAATGCTCACGGAGGCCCAAGCGGAGAAAACGGATCAAACACAGGAGCAACCACCCGGCCCCAAGCTCCCTCCGGCCGATGATTATACCACCCTGCTCACCAGGGGAAAGTCTCTTTTTCAGGAAGGAAAGTTCTCCGCCGCCGGACAGGTGCTGGAAGAAGCCCTGAAAATTAACCCCAATGGCAGGGAAGCCCGGGCTTACCTCCAGAAATGCCGGGAAGAACTGGATTGGGAAAAGGCAGAACGCTCCGCTGTCGAAGAAGCATACCGCAGCTACCTGAAAAACTACCCCAATGGGACGTACGCCGAAGATGCGAAGCGGAGAATAGCGGCTCTGTACCGCTACGAACTCTATTTCACTACCGCCCTCAAAACAGACAACCAACTCACCATCAACTTCGGAAAAGGCAAGCCCCCCTTCGATGTCACCATTACCTACCTGGCCACCGGCGCACAAATCCGGAAAACCGTCCCGGATACCCGCCCCCTGGAAGTATCGCTCAGCCAATTCAACAGCGATGCCGGCAAACACATGGTGGAGATCATCGTAAGAGACCACAATTTTAAAGCGAAGGGGCAGAAGATGCCTCTTTTGAAATGATTGAAGGAGTGAAGGAATGAATTAGGTAAAAACGATTCACTCCTTCATTCATTCCTTCATTCCTTCAATCCTTTCATTCCCCCGACTTCACGCGGTTCTGCTCCTCTTCCAGTCCGGTATTGCGGCGACGGGCGCCCTTCACCTGGTCATTGCCCAGCAGGTAGGAGAAACTCACGCGGAAGCGGCGGCTGTCCCATCCGCCTCTGACATCCAGGTCGAGCGCTCCAAAGCGGCTGACGCCGTGCCATTCGTTCGTCCGAAAAATATCGCTAACCGCCAGCCTGATATTACCGCGGCCATCCAGAATCTTCTTTTGAACGCCGGCATCCATGCTCCACATAGCGTCCATCTCGAAGGTGCCGCCCCATAAGGAAGGCGAGTTGTACCAGCCGGAGACCTCTAAAGAGAAGTCATGCGGCAGACGGAAGGTATGCTGGCTGTAGATGTTAAAGACGGTAGCGTCGAGGTTGACCAGCTTGCCGTCGCCGTAATCCGCCTTATTCTGGGTATAGCTGCCGGTCATATTGGTAAAGGAACTCCACCACTTGGTGATGGGGATGGGCGCGCTGATGCTCAGGCTGTAGTTGTACTGGTCAGCCAGGTTGAGCCAGGTGATGTAGCTGGCGTTCACCTCGGCTGTGTCGGTGATGCGGGTAATCAGGTCTTTGGTATGGCTAAAGCTGAAGGTAGTATTAAAACGGTAGTTGAAACTGTGCGTCAACTGGATGTTGTTGGCGTATTCAGGTTTTAGGAAGGGGTTGCCCTGCTCGTAGGTCAACTCATCGAGTTTGTTCAGGAAGGGGTTGAGATCCTGGTAAGAGGGGCGGTTGATGCGGCGGCTGTAAGTCAGCTGCAGGCTGTGCTTTTCGTTTGGAGCGTAGGTCAGGCCGCCCGAAGGGAAAAAGTCGACGTATTCCCGGTCGAAGGCCTCTCCGTCCTCTCCTTCTCTGAAGCTGGCCAGGTCGCCTAAGGCATGAGTTTGTTCAACCCGCAGGCCTGCCTGTACGCCCACTTTACCCAGTTGCCTCTGATAGTTCACATAACCGGCGTTGATATTTTCCTCGTAGGCGAAGCGGTTACTCCGGCCGGTATTCAATACCGGCGAGCCATCGTATTCATCGAAGAACCGGAAGGTGTTGTCGGTGGTGACGCGGGCCAGCTTCAGGCCAGCGCCCACCTGCCCGCCGAGCAGGGGCCGCTCGTGGTCCACCTTGAAGGTGTAGATGTCAATATCGGTCGGCGTTTCGTTGGTATTAATTTTTTCCCGAAACGTGATCGTCTCGGTAGGGTCCAGGTAGTAATTGGGCTGAAAAGCCGATCCGTCATTGCGGAACAAGCCGTAGTCTGCGTCAATATTCCAGATTACCCCCTTTTTGTCATCAAAGCGGTAGTTGAGGTTGAAATTTAAGTTGTCGCGTGTGTTCTGGTTATTGTTTCGGGCCAACAGGACCGTATCGGGCCGGTTGAATTCAACCAGGCCGAAAGGAGTGCGGCTGGTGCTCCATCCACTGTTATTGCTGAGGAAGCCGGTCGCCAGAAAACCTACCGTATGCTTATCGCCCAGGAAGAGGTCCGTTCCGGCCTTGAAGTTATGGCTTGACCACTCATGCCCCTGCTGGCTGTTCTGATCGTAGAACATGCCCAGTTGCTGGCGGTACAGCTCCATGAAGTTGCGGTTTTCTCCTTCGGAGTGGCTGTAACTGCCGAATACGTTGAGCATCCGGTTGCGGTAGTTGCCACTGACGGAACCGTTGTACTGTGGCACTTTACCCACTGAATAGCCCAGGTTGACATTGGCGTTGGCCCCCAGCCGCTTGTCCTTTTTCATCCTGATATTGATGATGCCCGCATTGCCCTCGGCATCGTAGCGGGAAGAAGGGTTGGTGATCACCTCTATGGCCTCTATTTCATCGCTTTGCATCGTCTTCAGGAACGCCGACAGGTCGGCGGCGCTGAGCGGAGAAGGTTTACCGTCGATATACACCTGTACGCCGGCCCTGCCCAGCAGGCTGATGTTGTCGTTGTTGTCCACCACTACTCCCGGCGCCTTGCGCAGCAGCTCGAAAGCGGTACTTCCGGATGCGTTGATGGTATTTTCTACGTTGAACACCATCATATCCGCCCGGACTTCCACCAACGGCTTCTCGGCCGTGACGACCACTTCGGACAGTTCAACATTGGCTTCCTGCATCTGTATCACCGGCAGTTCGTACTGCTGGCCGGCATCCAACTGGAAGCGTTCGGTGCGAAACGGAGGCAAGCCTACATAACTCACACTGACCCAGTACTGCCCTTCGGGCACCCCGTCCATAGTAAAAAGGCCGTCCAGCCCGGTAACTTCCACTTTAAACAAACTGGAATCGGCGGCGGCGTTCAGCACTACATTGGCAAACTCAAGGGGGGCGCCATCCGGCCCTTCGACCTTGCCACTAATTTTTGCACTTGGATTATATTGAGAAAAGGAAAAGGTAGGCAGCAGGCACATCAGCGCCCACAAATAGCTGATAGCTATTGATTTCATTGCGTCGGGTTTGTAGTTAATCAATCGGATGATGGGAACAAATGTATGGGCATTTGTCAGGGAGGAGATAAATAATCGACGAACAGGGGCATTACTATACCAAAGGCAGGTTGAAACCCGAAATAGTGATTTTGGAAAGGAAAAAGTGAAATCGGTATTTTCGGTTCAGGCCCAATGGCCCTTCTGTGCTGCCTGAGATACATCCAAACATGCTCTGAACCGAAAATACCGGGAAACTCACGCCTGGGCCTTGGGGGTGTTGAAACTCATCGGCGGGAAAGGCGGTTGTTCAGGTTCATCGATAATCCCATGCTGGGCTTCGAATTTCTTGACGTTGTCAGCCAGGGCGCGGAGCAGCCGCTTGGCGTGTTGTGGCGTTAGAATGATACGCGACTTCACTTTGGCCTTGGGCACATTCGGCACCAGGCGGATGAAATCCACTACAAATTCGGAATTGGAGTGGGAGATGATGGCCAGGTTGGAATACGTTCCTTCCGCCACTTCCTCCGGCAATTCAATATTTAACTGGTTTTGTCCTTTCTTTGTATCTGACATGTTCAGGATATTTGATGAATTAGAACCGGTAATATCGCAATTAATAACAACCTATACAAACCATGAAAAAATACCTGGAAGAAAATCAGAAACTTTGGGACGAGTGGGCTTCGTTTCACCCGGATTCGAAGTTCTATAACATGGAGAGCTTTCTCAACGGCCAAACCACCCTAAAGGAAATTGAAATGGGAGCGCTGGGGGACGTAAAGGGGAAACGCTTGCTACACCTGCAGTGCCATTTCGGGCAGGACACCCTTTCCTGGTCACGCCTCGGCGCCAAAACAACCGGCGTCGATTTCTCTGCCACCGCCATCGAAACCGCCCGGCAGCTCAACCGGCAACTTGGATTGGACGCGCTATTCATCCAATCCGATATCCAGAGCCTCAAGGGCAAGCTGGAAGGGCAATACGATATTGTCTTTACTTCTTACGGCGTGCTCACCTGGCTTCCGGGCCTTCAACCCTGGGCGGAAGTCATCCGCCACTACCTGAAGCCGGGCGGCGTCTTCCTCCTGGTGGAATTCCATCCGGCTTTTATGATGTTCGACCTGGAGAGTGGCCACCCCGCCTACTCCTATTTCTACGAGGAAGCCCCTCTGGAAACAGAAATAAACGGCCATTCTTACGCCGGAGAATATGAGGCCGGCGCTTCTCACAAAGAATATACCTGGCAGCATAACCTCAGCGACATTACCATGGCTCTTTTAGACGCTGGCCTGGCCTTGAAGGAATTCCGGGAATACGACTTTTCGCCCTACAACTGCTGGCCGGAGATGGAAGAGATTGCACCGGACAGGTTCAGGTCAAAAAAATTGCCCGGGGCGCCTCACCTGTTCTCTTTGAGGATGGAGGGGTGATCCTTTCTGGTAGCCTTCCGGTGTTTGCAAAACCAGGAAGGGGCTTGCCGGGAGCGAAGGTTATTCTGATGGGCTCGACCTACCGGGTTAACACCAGGCTGATTATGGTGAAAACCCGGCAGGTTGAGGTTGAGGTTGAGGTTGAGTTAAGCTTTTTTCTTCGCCTTTTTCTTCGCTGTGCTAAAGGCATTAGGCACTTCCAGTTCGATGAATTTCTTGATCTGCTCCAGGGTCATCTCTTTAGCCATTTCGGCATCCACTTTTTTGTCATCCACCTTGGGGAATTTGACATTTTTCTTCTTGAAGCGGATATAGGGCCCCCATCGGCCGTTCTCCACGGAGATATGTTCATCATCCCACTTATGGATATAGCGGTTGGCTTCCTTCTCCACCTTTTTCTCGATCAGTTCGTGCATATCCTCCAGAGAAATCTCCTCGAAGTTGTACTTACGAGGGACGTTGACGTACAGATCATTCCACTTGAGGAAAGGCCCAAAGCGCCCTTTCCCTTTGGTGATTGGATGGCCTTTGTAGGTACCCACCGGGGCGTCTTCCTTCTGCTTCATTCGGATCAGTTCAGTAGCCCGTTCGAGGGACACGGCAAGCGGGTCCTCTCCACGAGGTATAGAAACGTACTTTTCTCCGTGGCGCACATAGGGGCCATAACGCCCTACGCCCACACTTACATCTTCACCCTGGAACTGCCCCAGGTCCTTGGGTAAGGAAAACAACTTGATCGCATCGTCATAGGTGATGGTTTCCATCGATTGGCCCGGCTGCAGGTTGGCGTACCGGGGCTTTTCATCTTCCTCCAGCTCATCCGGCGCGCCGATTTGTACGACCGCTCCCAGGCGGGTCATACGGGTAAGCAGGGTTCGGCCCGTTTCCGGGTCTTTACCCAGAATGCGCTCCCGGGTGGGCCGCTCGGCGTTGGCCAGGGTTTTTTCTACAATATCGTGGAAAGGCCGGTAGAAGGAATTGAGCATGGAAGTCCATTCCCGCCCCCCATCGGCAATCTTGTCGAATTCTTTTTCGATGTCGGCGGTGAAACCGTAATCCATGACCTCCTTGAAATGCTCACTCAGGAAGTCGCTAACCGTAATGCCCATATCGGTCGGAAAGAGCCGGTTTTTGACCGCGCCGGTCATTTCTGTCTTTTTCTCTTTACTGATGTCTCCTTTTTTATGGAGGGTCAGCACCAGGTATTCACGTTCTTCGCCATCCCGGTTTTCCTTGACGATATACCCCCTGTCTTCCTCCATAATTTTGCTGATGGTGGGAGCGTAGGTAGAAGGCCTGCCAATACCCAGTTCTTCGAGCTTTTTAACCAGCCCGGCTTCAGAATAGCGAGCGGGCGGGCGGGTAAAGCGTTCAGTAGCGGCCATATTGTCCAGATTGAGCCCCTGGCCCACCTTCAGCGGCGGCAGCATGCCCTTGGCTTCTTCCTCCTCATCATCATCAGTGGACTCCAGGTAAACTCTGAGGAAGCCATCGAATTTCAATACTTCGCCTTCCGCCTTGAGGTAGGCTTCGGGCAGGGATGATATGCCAATTTTAACAATAGTTTTTTCAAGAACGGCATCCGCCATCTGGGAGGCAATGGCTCGCTTCCAGATCAACTCGTAGAGCCGCTGCTCGTCGCGGTTGGTGGTTACCGTCTGGCGGTTGATATAAGTGGGGCGGATGGCCTCGTGCGCTTCCTGAGCGCCGGCGGATTTGCTTTTATACCGGCGGGTTTTAACATAATTTTTCCCAAAGCTCGTCTCGATCTCCTGGGCAATACTGGCCAGGGCCGTCTCACTGAGCGAGGTGGAGTCCGTACGCATATACGTAATGTGCCCCGCTTCGTAAAGGCGCTGGGCAACCGACATGGTGCGCTTCACCGAAAAGTTCAGCTTGCGGCTGGCTTCCTGCTGCAGGGTCGAAGTCGTAAACGGCGCAGTGGGGCTGCGCTTCAGCGGTTTTACATCGATATCATCGATCCGGAACGTTGCCGCACGACAACTTTCCAGAAACGACTGCGCATCCTTTTCGGTATCGTAGCGCGCGGGGCTTTCCGCCTTGAGTTTTACGGTTTTTCCCTGTTCGTTCTTTACATCGAAAATGGCGTTGATCCGAAAGAACGGGCTCGACTCGAAGTTGATGATCTCCCGCTCGCGTTCAACGATCAGTTTAACCGATACGGACTGCACCCGGCCAGCGGAGAGTTTGCCCTTGATCTTGCGCCACAGGATTCCCGACAGTTCATATCCCACCAAGCGGTCGAGCACCCGGCGAGCCTGCTGGGCATTGACCAGGTTGACATCCAGCTTGCGGGGGTTCTGAACCGCATTCTGAATAGCCGGCTTGGTGATCTCGCGGAAGACGATCCTTTTGGTTTGGGTTTCATCCAGGCCCAGCACCTGGCAAAGGTGCCAGGAAATGGCTTCTCCCTCCCGGTCTTCATCCGTTGCGAGCCAAACTTCATCGACCTTCTTCACCAGGTCTTTCAACTCCTTTACAACTTTCTTCTTTTCCGGAGAGACGACATATTTGGGTTTGAAGTTGTTTTCTACATCAACGGCGCTTTCGCTCTTTTCCAGGTCGCGAACGTGGCCGAAACTGGACTTAACTGTAAAATCTTTTCCTAAAAGCTTTTCAATTGTTTTCGCCTTGGCAGGCGACTCTACAATGAGTAGGTTCTTTGGCATATGCTAGATTGGTTTATTCAAAATCATTCGGCTTCTTAAACATGATCAAGAACGATATAACGAAAAAATGGGCGCTTTGATTCAAATGGAAGCATTCCGCCCCCAAATGATGCAAATGTAAATAAATTAAAATTTGTTCACTGCCGGGTGCGTTTTACGGGTTTTTACAGGTATTCTGCTGATTTATCTGTTTGAATGCACAAATATATACCTTAATTCCGGATAACCCCAGGACAGTTTGCCGTACTACTGTCCTGTGCTGTTTTCTCATTTTTCTTATTATAAACAATTATTCAAGTTGAATATCAACGATTTGAGAAGTAGTCAGTGCACACACTTTAACATTTATTTCATATAAATTTTATCTTAATAAATTTAACGGCAGGCATTTTTTTGTAAATTTGTGCCGGTTTACCGGACGATGGATGCCCTACCCCTTTCATCTGTTCCGGCTTTACACCGGCCCTGAATTTTGTCCAGGAAGAAAAATAATTTATCGGTTTCGATGCACGTTAAGAGTGTGTGGAATAAAACTCTTCTTCCCGTAATATGCAATTTAACCCATGCGCAGGTACAGGTATTGGATACTCATAATAACGGTGCTTTTCTGCTCTAGCCTATCTGCACAGCGGTACTTCCCAATTAAGGTCGATAAAAAATGGGGCCTGATCAATGCTGATGGACAGGTCGTTCTGCCCCCGGTTTACGATGCAATTGGAGAGTTCAAACGCTTTGGTTACGCCGTCATGCAGCGGGACGGGTACGTCGGCTTGCTGGCTGACGGTGGCCGTGAGTTGGTGCCGCCAAAATACGACGACATTAAAGTGTTGGATTCCACACTGGTCGCCGTAATGGATCAGGGCCAGTGGATGGTGATTAACCTCTTTGGCGACATCATCCTGGAGAAAGGGTACCAGCGGGTGGAAGTGTGGAACAGCTTCTACCTTGCCTACATGCAGAATGGCAAATGGGGCCTGACTGACAAGTTTGGCAATAAGCTGGCCGAACCGGTTTACGATGACATTCAGTCGGAAGAAGGCCGGTTTTTCATCACCACCCGGGCCAACCGCCTGGGCCTGCTGTCGGGCATCGGCAGAGAAATACTGCCCAATGAGGCCAACGAAATCCGGTTTTTCAGCGACAGCCTCTTTTTCTACCGCACCGGCAGCCTCTGGGGAGCGATCGACTTCTATGGAATACGGGTGATTCCAGCCGAATACAAGGCGTTTAGCCGCATCTCCGACAATTTCATCAAGCTCTCCCGGAATGAGGGCCAGTATGTCTACTCCATTCCTTGTTCCCGGATCATTTCTGACGGCAGCTTCGACGATTACTATTCGTTCTCCAAGCGATATGTCATCACCAAGAAGAAAAGACAGCTGGGCCTGTTAGACTGGTGTGGCAACGAGATGCTGCCACCGGCCTATAATGAAATACAGGCTTATGATAAAAAGCTCTTTCGCGTCAATTACCAGGGGCAGTGGGGGGTTGTCCAGGCCGGAGGTGTCTCTGTCATCCCCTTTGAATACGATTATATTGCTCCGCTGCGCGGCAAGGCATGCATCGTGAAGAAAGAGGGCCGCTTTGGCATTGTCAATTTTCAGGGAGAGCCCGTAGTTCCGGCGGTTTACCACCGCATAGAGCTGGAGGGCAACCAAGCCAGGGCTTATCGCAAGCAGCCCGATGGGAAAGGAGAAGCATTGACCTTGCTAAGCCTGGACGAAGAGGGCAAACTCCGGGATACCAGCAACTTCCAGAACCATTTCCAGGTCAAAATCCGAACCAATAGCGCGAAAAACGAACTGGCATCGGAAAACAGCGGCAACGATTACCTGCTCGACCAGTTTGAATGGTTCTACTCTCCTCAGGAGGATCGCTGGGGCCTGCGCCGCCTGCAGGATGGCGAGGCGCAGATCGAACCCAAATTTCACACCGTACAGGTTGAGCGCAGCCTGGGTTTCACGCTGGTGGGTATCGAAAAATCAGAACGATACGAATTTGAACGCACGTCTTTCCGCTTTGATATGGCTTATGGCCTGGTCAGCAATGAGTTGGGCAGGCTGGTCACCGAGATGGACTTTTGGGATGTCCGCTTTGACGATTTCCGGCGGGGTTATCCCCTGGCGCGCTGTGTCTTTTCCAACGGCCGCCAGGGCCTGGTCGACCGCATCGGGCGCATCGTACGCCGGGACATGGCCTACCTGGGCGAGTTTGTCGATGGCGTGGCCCGTTTCAGCTTCGCCGGGCGCCTTTCAGGCAACATGAAACCGGATCACAACCTGGGCAAGCTACGCACCTATCTCGACGGGCTGACAACCCCCAGCATCATGCTGGACTATACGCAATACGACCAGCTCTTCCGCCATGACGCTTCCCTGACCTGCGAGGGCTGTGAATGGGGGTATATCGACACCGCCGCTCAGGTGATCGTCCCTCCACAGTATACCTTCGCCAAAGATTTCGTCAACGATGTGGGTATTGTAGAATGCCATGGCAAGTGGGGCATGGTCAACCGCGATGCCGACATACTGATCCCCTGCCGCTACGACGGGGTACAGTTTTTGGAAAACACCGGCAACAAGATCGTCCGGGTCTATATCCGGGAGCCCAAGTACGGCCTGATCGATACCCTGGGGCAGCTCACCGTCAGCGCCGTCTACGATGAGATCGGCTCTTTCCGGGAAGGGCGCCTGGCCGTCAAGCGAAACGGCCTGTGGGGGTTTGTCAACCGCGATGGGCTGGAGGTAATTCCCTGCCGCTTCCGGGAAGTGCAGAACTTCAGCGACGGCCTGGCCGCCGCCAAGCTGGCCAACAGCTGGGGCTTTATCGATAAGCAGGGCGATGTATCAGTAGATTTTCTCTACCGCCGGGCGGGTAACTTCCAGAACGGGCTGGCTTGGGTGTACAGCGAAGAGGGGGTCGGCTACATCAATCCCAAAGGCGCCTTCATCGTCCCTCCGAAATTCGACAAAGGCTTTGATTTTAGCCGGGGCATCGCCCGCGTGGTGGTCAATAACGAGTATGGGCTGATCGACACGCTCGGCCACTTTGCTCAGCGGCCCCGCTACTCCGAGATTCAGGAGTTCAACGAGCACGGCCTGGCGGTCGTCCGCTACGGCAACAATAACGTCCGGTATGGCCTGGTGGGCCGGGATGGAGAGCTCATCACCAGCCTCCACCTTCGGGAAATCCAGCCTTTCAGCGATGGCCTGGCGGCCGTTAAGTACAAAGACGGCTACGGCTTTATCGACACCACCGGCCGCCTGCTGATCCCGGATATCTATTCCAAAGTTTCTTCTTTCTCAGAAGGGCTGGCCGCCGTACAACAGGACGGCGCCTGTGGCTATATCAACACCAGAGGAGAAACCGTGATCCCTTTCAAATATTCCAAATGCCTGGACTTCAACGACGGCAAAGCCGTCGTCTATAAAGGTATCCGCAAGGCCGGCCTGATCGACCGCCACGGCAAGCTGCTGATCGAGCCCAGCGTCGACCGCATGCTGGCCTTCCAGGAGGGCCGCGGCCTGGTCAGAGACGATAAGTACCGATTTTACTACATCACCGAACAGGCCCACCTCTACGATGGCTATTATGAAGAAGCCACCGAATTTAAACACGGCGTCGCCGTCGTACAGGTGGATGGCAAATGGGGCATTATCAACCAGAAGGGCATCGAGCTGATCCCTCCCAAATACGACAAGATCGAGAACTTTGAGGAAGGCTACGCCAAAGTCCGCATCCAGGGCTTCAACGGCCTGGCCAGCCTCAACGGCGAGCTGATCGTTCAACCCGACTACGAGTACATCAGCTACGCCGGCGACGGCCTCTTCCGCGTAGAGCAGGGGGATATGATCGGGTACTTCGACATGGACGGGCACTGGGTGTGGGATTTGAGGAAGTGAACCGTTTGTGTAAGTGTGTAAATGCTGTACCCATTTTGCTTCGTAAGCAGAGTAGGAAGTACTTCGCCCATTAGATGATGGCTATATGGCTGTTCCTTCGACAAGCTCAGGGTGAATTCGACAAGCTCAGGGTGAAATGGTTATATTGCTCACCTAAACGTGTCCAGGGAATCACCACAAGTTCACCGAATCGTAGACCGTCACTTGAAAACACTACTAATATTCCCGATTATTGGGGAGTAGATCAAAAAATAGCCATTTCTTCATTTGGTATAACCAATCGATCGAGCATCCAATATTTAAGAAGGTGTTGAACAGGACCAAAGCGCTGATCTATGACAGAGGAGATAAAGAGTTGGTTCATTGATATAGATACGGCAATAGGAGAAATTGAAAGTTTCCTTCCAGCCCAAAGGGATTTCTCCGAGTTCAGGAAAGACCTGAAAACCCCAAGGCAGAGCAGAATGTGCAGAGCTACCAGGCGCCAAAGCCCAAGCGCCGCTACCCGGAAAAAAGAAGACACTGTCTGGACGGAGATCGCCCGCGGGGTGGAGAAAACCATACAAGCCCTGCAAAAGCGCAAGCAACGCCAGGCCCGGGAGCGGGAGATGCCGTTTGGGCGGCGGGAGTAGTTGCCCTTCGACAAACTCAGGGTAAAATGGGTTGATTTCGTTAATTGGCTGATTCGTACCGTCTGGCCGCCACAGTACTTTTACACATTTCCACTTTTACACACTTAGAGCATGTTTGGAGGTGGTGCTTTGGAAGCGAAAATGGCTGATTTTGGGTTCTCAGGAGGCTCATTTTCATGCCCATAGCAGCGCTACGGGCATGAAAATAGCCGAAATGAGGTTCCAAAAGCAGGCATTTGCCCCGAATGCCTGCCCCGATGCATATCGGGGACTACCTCCAAACATGCTCTTAAGTAGTCAAGCATATTTAGATTGTTTTTAACCGGAGCTCAAGTCGGAGTGCAATGGGAAATTGCACCCCGACAACGCTGTCTCGGGCGCCAATTTCCTATTGGCGTGCGAGTTATAAAATAACTCCTCCACACACTTACACAAAGTTCCCCATCTCCCGATACACCAAATCCACCGGCAGCCCCATGATATTGGCGTACGTCCCCTCGATGCGGTCGATCTTGCACAGGCCGATCCACTCCTGAATGGCATAGGCGCCCGCTTTGTCGAACGGCTGGCAGGTGCGGATGTAGTAGTCGATCTCGTCGTCGGATAGTTCGGCGAAGTGGACGCGGGACTCCCCGGAGAACACCCGCTCCTTTTCTTTGGAAAGCAGGCAGACGCCGGTGATCACCCGATGCACCTGGCCGGAGAGCGCGCGCAGGATGCGGCGGGCGTCTTCGGCATCTTCGGGCTTGTTGTAGATGGTGTCGCCCAGGATGACCACGCTATCGGCGGTGAGCAATACCTCATCACCGGTGATGAACTCGCGGGCGGCGCGGGCCTTCTGGCGCGCCAGAAAGGGCGCCACTTCGTCCACCGGCATATCCGCCGGAAAGGACTCGTCGATCGGCTTGGTTTTTATCTCGAAAGTGAAGCCCGCCTGTTCCAGCAGCTGCCGGCGGCGGGGAGACTGAGAAGCGAGGATGATCTTTTTATTCAGGATGTCCATTATCATCTTTTATTGTATAGCTAGTAATAACAAGAGGCCCAGGCCGCTCAGCATGATCAGCTTGGCGAGTTGGCTCAAACGGTGGAACTGCGCTTTCTCACGGGCGCGCAACACCCAGATCAGCGCCAGGAACAAAGGCAGCAGAATGCCCAAAGCAAGAAAAAAAAGGCTGCTTTTCGTAAAAAGCTCCGGTGACCCCAGGGGCAGGTAGATAAGGAAAACAGCCAGGCCGAGGCCAAAGGAAAGAGCTACTCCTTTCGCCACGTTCATACCCCAACGCACCGGAATGGTCCGGCAATTGGCGCCAACGTCTCCTTGTACATCTTCCATATCTTTGACGACCTCGCGGAACATGGTAGACATAAAGGCAAAGGCCATGTACCAGCTGATGATGCTTCCCAAACGGCCCGCGATAACCGGCGCCTCTTCCAGGAGTTGCTGAAAAGGCCCGCGTTCTGCAAACCATACAATGCCGGCCACTCCGGCACAAAAGAGCGCGATGAGCAAATTGCCCAGGACCGCCTGGCTTTTTAGGTAGATGGAGTACACGAACAGCAGGATCACTGCGAGCGGAAACAGATTCGCCAGCGGGATGCATTCAATGTAAAAGGATAAATAAAGAGATATTAAAAACCCCAGCAGGTTAAAACAAAAATACAACCAGTAAGCCGATTGCACCCGGACCTGCCGGTTGATCACCACCTTATCCGGCCGGTTGATGAGATCGATGCGGAAGTCTACGATGTCGTTGATAACGTATCCCCCCGCGCTGATCAGCAGGGTGACGGCAACCAGCAGGCTGAAGTGTTCCCCATCGAGGGCAGGCTCCAGGCTGTACTGCCGGAAGGCGGGCAGCAATAGTCCGTAATAGAGTAAATATTGCGTAAGTGCGACGATCACCAGGTTGGGAAAGCGCACCAGCCTCAGCAAAGCCTTTAGCATAAGAATTCTGTAAGTAATTTCACACTACATCCACTGATCATTCAGCCGCAGCACCTTCTCGATAACGTCCCGCACGCAGCCCTTCCCTCCATCGTAAGGCGAGACGTACTTGGCCAGTTCAAACATTTCAGGAGCGGCGTCCCGGGGGCAGGTGGGAAGGCCCACGCGGCGCATGACCGCATAATCGGGCACATCGTCTCCCATGTAAAGGATGGCCTCCTCGTTCAGGTTATTGTCTTTTATATACTTATCGTAAACCTTCAACTTGTCTTCCACGCCTGTATAAATAGGCTCCACGCCCAGCCCTTCCAGGCGTTTTCTGACCCCTTCCGACTTCCCTCCGGTGATGATGCAAACGTTGTATCCTTCGATGACGGCCTGCTTGATAGCGTAACCGTCTCTGATGCTCATCTGCCGCAGCAGGCTTCCATCCTCGAGGACCAGGACCAGGCTATCGGTCAGCACCCCGTCAACGTCAAAGATGAAGGTCTCTATTTCACGAAATTGTTCCAGATGATTCATTTAACCGCATTTACCCTGCAAATGTAAGTTTTGTACCCCGACAAAAGAAGTAATATTGGGTTTTGGAGCGTTCTATACACGGGTACATCCGGAAAATTCGTTACAAATCATTATATTTCCTGCGCTAAGACTATACCTAACACAATAACCAATACATGTTTGATAAAAATACCTACATAGAGCGCCGGCACCGGTTGCAGGGACAGCTCGACACCGGCATCATCCTCCTGATGGGCAACCAGGAGAGCCCCATGAACTACGCCGATAATACCTACCGCTTCCGGCAGGACAGCCATTTCCTGTATTTCTTCGGCCTGGACAGCCCCGGGCTGGCCGGGCTGATCGATATCGACGAACAAAAAACCGCCATCTACGGCAACGAGCTGACCATCGACGACGTCGTCTGGATGGGCCCTCAACCTACCCTGGCGGAGCGGGCCCGCCGGGTGGGCGTCAATGAAACAACCCCCTACGGCAGCCTGGAAGGCCACCTGAAAGATGCCCTGAATAAAGGAAGGCCGGTTCACTTCCTTCCCCCCTACCGCGCCGACAACCAGATTTTGCTCAGCCAGTGGATGGATATTCCGATCAATATTGTAAAAAGCAGAGCGTCCGAAGCCCTGATCAAAGCGGTCATTTCCCTGGTTTCCATCAAGAGCCCGGAGGAGGTCGCGGAAATGGAAAAGGCGGTCAACATCACCCGCGCTATGCACCTGGCGGCCATGCGCCGCGCCCGCCCCGGCATCCTGGAGGCGGAGCTGGCGGGTATTGTGGAGGGCATCGCCCTAGCCGCCGACGGGCAACTGTCCTACCCGGCCATCCTCACCGTCAACGGGCAGACGCTGCACAACCACTACCACGGAAATACCCTGAAGGAAGGGCAGCTGGTGCTGGGCGACTTTGGCGCCGAGACGCCCACCCATTACGCCGGCGACATCACCCGCACCTTCCCGGTGAGCAAATCTTTCAACACCCGGCAGAAAGAAATCTACAAGATCGTGCTGGATACGGAAGTGGCCTGCATCGAGGCGCTGAAGCCGGGGATTCCCTACCGGGATGTCCATCTGTACGCTGCCCGAATGATCACCGAAGGGCTGAAAGCGCTGGGCATCATGAAAGGAGATACCGAGGAAGCCGTCCAGGCAGGCGCCCACGCCCTCTTCTTCCCGCACGGCCTGGGCCACATGATCGGCATGGATGTACACGATATGGAAGGATTGGGGGAAGACCATGTCGGCTACGGCGATGAAATGGAACGCAGCAGCCAGTTCGGGCTGAAATCGCTGCGCCTGGCCCGCACCCTGATGCCGGGCTTTGTGCTAACCGTCGAGCCAGGCATCTACTTCATTCCCGAGTTGATCGGCCAGTGGCAGGAGGAACGCAAACACTGGGAGTTCATCAATTATGAAAAAGTACAACAGTACCGGAACTTCAGCGGCATCCGCATCGAGGACAATGTGCTGATCACGGAGTCCGGCCACCAGATACTGGGGCAGCCTATTCCGAAGACGATACAAGAGGTGGAGGCGGAACGGCAGGGGTAATCCTAATCAGAAGGGGCCACTTTCAGGTGGCCCTATTGATCCAAGATCAGCAGCTTTCCCGCCCCAACCCGCTGGGTTGCGGTACAGGCTTCATAATAGTACACTCCGGCCGGCCAGCCGCTAATGTCAAGAGAAGCTTCCCTTTCCCCTGAGGAGATGGCTAACCGTCCATACTCCCCACCCAAAGCGTTGTACAATAACAGTAGGCCGTCTTCCGGAAAGGGGCCGCTGAAAGACACCGTAAAATGGGTAGCAGCCGGATTAGGGAAAACCGATACAGTAAAGGGGGATGGTGTAGTTTCTGCTTCTCTCGTATCATTGAGTACCCAATCACAAAGCTCTTCAGTAGGCCCCATGTTAAAATGAGGTAGGTTGGGCATACTGACGTAATTAAAAGAAGGTAGCGGCAGGCCGTGTTGTTCAAAATTGCATGCCAGGCCGGCGCTATCCGGTTGGTGAATGATGTGGAGATGCTTGTGGCTGCCCGTACCTCCGATATAGATTTTGCCGTCTGGCGCCAGTTGCTGAAGATAGAACCTTCCATAATAAGGAAAAGGCTGCCCGTCATAAGCTTCTATGAATATCAGGCTTTCCTGTATGTCTGGCGCCTGAAGGTCAAGCTGAAATAAACTGTCGTTTGCCGAAGCGTACAGATACCTGGAGTTAGGTGATACGCCTACTCCCCCAGAACTGTACTCTCCTGGAATTTGAACCTGAATGTGGTTGGACAACTCCCCATTACACCGGTCAAAGTCAAAGATATTCAGACCGTTATAAGCATTAAACCGGATATACTTTGAGCCGTTTGGTGAAAAAGTGGCTTGCCCGGTCCAATCCTGCTCATTCCATACATTGCCGATGCATTGTTTTTCTACATAGTGAAGGCCAGTGCTGTCCAGCAGCAGCTTGTGATAACAATTGCTCACCGCTTTGGGCGCTATAATCCACCAGTCACGCCCGTTGGCGTGCTGGATGGCTTGGAGATAGCCGCGGGGAAAGGTATCCTCTAAAATAATGTTGTTTTTTTCGACCATTTCCCCTAGGCCATTATTAGCATTCATGTCAATAATGGAATAGGTGATTGAAGTTCCTTTAATGCTAGAGAATTCAAAAAGAATTTCCGACTGATAACCTACCAAATAATATAGGTTGTCAAAATGGGGGAGAGCTATTAATCCTTGTACCTGAAGACCTCCATAGGGGCAATAGTCATCTTCAACTATTCCTGGGCTTAAACTCTCACTACCAGGCATTAATTGGTGAGTGGAATCTGCAACATAACACCCATTGCTATAAAATAACAAATTGCCTTCTTTGTCGCACATACTTACACTAGAACTTGCGAACCACATGGGTTTTTCAACAAAACTCACTTCAAGCGGTATATGATTAAAATCCAATTTTGTTCCTGCACCCTCAGGAGTTAGGTCAACATCATATCCAATAACCCAAATATTACCCCTTTTTTCTTGTGCCTGAGTATTAGAAAAAATACTGGATAAGAAAAAAAGAAGGAGAAGCAACTGAATTTTTTTCATAACGGAATAGTATGATGAAGCTGGTTAAGCGAATTTTAGTAAAAATTCGCTTAACCAGCTAAAAAGGTTTTATCGAACTTTTTATCTGTGAATAACCAGTTTTTCAGAAGCGATAACCCCAGCTTCAGAATAAATAATCATATAGTAAATGCATTGTGCGTAAATCCCCCTATCGCCCCAGTTTTTGAACAAACAAAATTTAACTGTTAGCGCTCCTCGCACGACATTTACACCATACTGGCCGACTTCTTCAAAATCGCAATTTGAAATTGATAGGGTAGTTATGTAGTCATTATACCCTGGTACCTGTATGCCAAATCGGGAATCAGTAAATTTGCTAACTGCCTCGGAATGGATCGCCGCCGGGCAGCGCAAAATCCTAATACCTGCCTGGGAAATTTCGTCTGTTGTTCCGTTTAATGGCGCTGTGCAACTAAAAAGGTTACCGGAAAAAGTGCTAAAGGCAGGCGCATTGTCCAACGTGATACTCCCTGCTTCCCGCCCAAGGCTTACTCCTATCCGGTTTCTGTTAAATATTGCATTTTTCAACCCAATAGCAGAAGAAACAGGAGCATCAATTCCTATTTCCGCGTCTTCAACTTCTGAATTCGTGATATTTGCCTGGCTCCCCGTTTTTACTAAGCGGATACCTTTCCAAAGTTCTCCACACGCAAATACTTTGGAATTCTTGATGTACAGTTTAGCCCCATCCCCATAATACTGTCCCGACATCAATGGCGCAGGGCCACCAGTAACAAAAATTTGCTTCCCGGGCGCTATTTCAAGGGTACAATTGTCAAAATGGAAATCAATATCAACATAAAAATCATCAGCTATATAGATTTTCCCGGAAGCAGTATTGCCTGACAGGAATGCCAACAGTTTTGAAGCTGAGTTTAAAGTCGGCGAATTCAGCGTAAGATCATATACCCCACCTCCATACTGTTCACACAATGTTTCTTCAGGGATTCCAATAAAAGTGGGGATGTCTTCACAATTTTTAGCTTCCTGACCGTTTGAGGACAAGAAAGTTGTTGTAAGCAAAGACAGGATCAAAAATGTAGCCCTTCCGGTTGAACGCAGACAGACAGACAGACAGACAGACAGACAGATCATATTTTTAAGGTGTTGTGGTAAAAGAAATCAGGAAAAGGGGCACGTGAACTAACCTCACACGTAAATTAAATAAAATCCGTTACTATTCAGCATGGGGTCTGAAATACGCCTGACGCAAAATTTTGTAGACTTTTTCCCGCTGGAACCCCTTCTCATTCCCCTTGGAAGGGGAAGGGCGGCTTACAAAATTTTGCTTGAGGGGTCAAATCACCACGATGCTGAATAGTTACTAAAATCCTTTGAAAAGGCAACTACCTTAATAATTTAACCCCTCCTACCGCCCCACATAATTATGCGGCGTGATCCGCTTCAATTCCGCCTTTACCGCCGCCTTCACCTTCAGCCCATCGATAAAGCCGTGCATATCATCTTTAGTGACCCTGGCTTTGCCCCGGGTGAGCTCTTTGAGTGCCTCGTAGGGCTGCTCATACCCCTCCCGGCGCAGAACATTCTGAATGGCCTCGGCTACAACCATCCAGTTGTTTTCGAGGTCGCTTTGAAGTTTTTCTTCGTTGAGCAGCAGCTTGCTCATTCCCTTGAGGATGGATTTGAAAGCGATGACGGTATGGGCCAGAGGCACACCGATGTTGCGCAATACGGTGCTATCGGTCAGGTCGCGCTGCAGGCGGGAAATGGGCAGCTTGTCTGCCAGGTGGGCAAAAAGGGCGTTGGCCAGGCCCAGGTTGCCTTCGGCGTTCTCGAAATCGATGGGGTTCACCTTATGGGGCATAGCCGAAGAGCCAATCTCTCCCTTTACCGTTTTCTGGCGGAAGTAATCCATAGAAATATAGGTCCACATATCCCGGCAGAGATCGATCAGGATGGTGTTGATGCGCTTCATGGCCATGAAGAGGGCGGCCAGGTTGTCGTAGTGTTCGATCTGGGTGGTGGGGTAAGCGCGGCTTAGGCCCAGGGCCTCTTCCACAAATTTATCTCCAAACTGCTTCCAGTCGATTTCGGGATAAGCCACATAATGAGCGTTGAAGTTGCCCGTAGCGCCGCCAAATTTGGCCTTGTATGGAATGTTTTCCATCTGCCGCAACTGTTCATCCAGGCGGGCGACGAAAACGCGAAACTCCTTGCCCAAAATAGTTGGAGAGGCCGGCTGCCCGTGGGTACGCGCCAGCATGGGCACATCGCTCCAGCTATCCGCCAGGCCTTCCAGTTCTTGTCGCAGTTTGTGGTAAACCACCATATACACATTCTCAGTAGCGTGCTTCAACATCAGCGGCGTCGCCGTATTGTTGATATCCTGGGAGGTCAGGCCAAAGTGGATAAACTCCTTGTACGAACCGATACCGAGGGCGTCAAACTGCTCTTTCAGAAAGTATTCGACCGCTTTCACATCGTGGTTGGTAACCGCCTCGATATCCTTGATTCGTTGCGCATCTTCCAGGCTGAAGCGGTTGCTGAGGCGAATGAGCTCGTCGGCCTTTTCTTCCGGGAAGTTGCGCAGCTGCGGCAACGGGTGTTCGCAGAGCGCTATGAAATACTGCACCTCGATGAACACCCGGTACTTGATGAGGGCAAATTCAGAGAAGTAATCGGCAAGTTCCTTGGTTTTACTGGCGTATCGCCCATCGATCGGGGAAATGGCTGTGAGCATTTGCGGGTTGATTTTTATAATGCAATCTTGGTTTGAGGTTGTGCAAAAGCTCCTCGGGGTGATAGTACACTGATTTATGAAGATTTATTAGGATTCGTTAAGATCATTTCAACTGCGATTTATAATCCTAAAAAATCTTAATCTATCCTAATGGATCAGTGTCCTATCCCCTTTTGCACAACCTCTCAACAATCGGAAAAACGCAAAAATAACAATTAGGAGCCGCTAATGTTGCTCCCACGGAGGGATAAACAAGTTTTACCGATCATTGACAACCGCCCTGCCAGCTATTCGTTAACTTTACCAAAATTTAACTCCGCATCAATATGGAATTTGTCGATACGCTCAACCGCACCCGCTCTGCTCAACTCTTTGAAGAAGCAAAAAAATATTTCCCCGGAGGCGTCAACTCTCCCGTCCGGGCCTTTAAGTCTGTTTCCGGGCCTCCGCTGTTCATCAAGGAAGGCCAGGGTTGCCGCATCACTGACGAAGACGACAACACCTATATTGATTTCTGCTGCTCCTGGGGGCCGCTCATCCTGGGGCACAACAATGGCCGGATTCGGGAATTGGTTTTGGAAACGGTCGCCAAAGGCACCTCTTTCGGCACGCCCAACAAGCTAGGCAACCAACTGGGCAAGCTGATCATCGAAAACAACCGCTATATTGATAAAATCCGCTTCGTGAGCTCGGGTACGGAGGCCGTTATGTCCGCCATCCGGCTGGCGCGGGGCATTACCGGCAAAAGCAAAGTCATTAAATTCGATGGCTGCTACCACGGCCATGTCGACTCTCTGCTGGTGAAAGCCGGCTCCGGCCTGGCCACTTTCGGGGTCAGTACCTCCGCCGGCATTCCGGAATCCTTTGCCAAGGAGACCATCGTGCTTCCGCTGGATGACCGGCAATTGCTGGACCAAACCTTGCAGGAACACAGCAATGACATTGCCTGCATCATCGTCGAGCCCGTCCCCGCCAATAACGGCCTGCTCCTGCAGAGCCGCTCTTTTCTGGAATGCCTGCGCCTGAAGTGCTACAAATACGGCGTCCTGCTGATCTTCGACGAGGTAATCTCCGGCTTCCGGGTTGGCTTTGAAGGGGCCGCAGGCCGTTACAACATACAACCCGACATCATCACTTACGGCAAGATCATCGGCGGCGGCATGCCGGTGGGCGCTTACGGTGGCAGCCACGAAGTGATGAGCCACATCGCGCCGGACGGGCCGGTCTATCAGGCGGGCACCCTATCCGCCAATCCGGTGGCGATGGCGGCCGGTTATGCGGCGCTGCAGCAACTGCTGGAGCCCGGCTTTTACGCTGAGCTGGAAGGTAAAACTGAGCGCTTTGCAAATAACATCCGGCAATACGCCGACGAGAAAGGCTACGAACTGAGCGTCCAGCAAATAGCCTCCATTTTCTGGATTGCCTTCAGCCGGGATAAGATCGTCCGTTCTGATCAAATTGACGCCAAAAGTATGGATAAATTTAAGGTGCTTCACCATGAATTGCTGCAACGTGGCGTTTACCTGGGGCCTTCGGGTTATGAGGTAGGGTTTGTTTCCGCCGCCCATACTGAAGGCGACCTGGAAGAAGCCGCCGGTAAAATGAAGGAAGCTCTGGACATCGTTTTCAAGTAAGGATCACTACCAAGCAATGGAAAAACCACGCAACATACAACTTCGACTCTTATCCTACGGAGTGATTGCCTATATGATGCTGGCCTTCGCCTGGTGGTCGGTTTTGCTGTTCATTAAAAATCGGGATGCCTACCAGGCTAAGCGGGACAATATGCGCCTGGTGATGATCGCAAGGGAGGAGATCCCTCCAACTGATGAAGCGTTCTACCATTCCCCCGCTTTTCGGGCGCTAAAGAAGCAATATGACCGGCAGGAATATATGATCCTGGGGGAGGCCGGCGTTTTTGTACTGAGCTTAGCCATTGGCGTGTGGCTGATCAACCGGGGCTACCACAAGGAAGTGATGGCCGCCCAGCAGCAGCGCAACTTCCTGTTGTCGATCACTCATGAGCTCAAGTCTCCCATTGCTTCCATCCGGCTGGTGCTGGAGACCTTTCAGCGCCGGGAACTGCCCAAGGATAAGGCTGAGCACCTGACCAAAAATGCCCTGCTGGAAACCGAACGGCTCAACAAACTGGTTAATGACCTGCTGCTTTCCGCCAAGCTCGAGTCGGCTTATCAACTGCATCAGGAACCCGTCAACCTGGCCCAACTGGTGGAGGATATCTTTGAACAAATGGAAGCCAAATACCCCCGGGCCACCTTCACGTTCAATAAACAAACGGCTGTTGAAGATACCATGGGGGATGTGGCCGGATTGGCATCTGTGATCATCAACCTGATGGAAAATGCAGCCAAATACTCAGGCGAGGATGCCGATATTGAAGCTCGCATCAGCCAGCATGGCCATACGATCCGTTTGGAGATCGCCGACCAGGGCATAGGAATTGCCGAAGAGGAAAAAAACAGAATCTTTGAAAAATTCTACCGGATCGGGAATGAAGATACCCGCAAAACAAAAGGGACCGGATTGGGTTTATACATTGTAAATCAGATCGTCAAGGCCCATCGGGGTAAAATTGAGGTTCTGGACAACCAACCCAAAGGCACCGTATTCCGGATCGATATCCCGGTAGCCAAAGAGGTAAAACAAAAGTAAATAAATACCTGCACTTCTATGATGCGTATTCTGCTTGTCGAAGACGAAGAAAATATCCGTGACGTAGTAAAGCTCAACCTCGAAATGGAAGATTTCGAGGTGGTGGCCACCGGTAGTGGGAAAGATGCGCTGAAATATGTCAAGGAGCAGCATTTTGACCTGCTGATCCTCGACGTCATGCTACCGGAGGTGGATGGCTTCCAGATTTGCGAGCAAATCCGCCTGACCAATATGGATGTGCCCATCATTTTTCTGACCGCCAAAGATACTGCCCAGGACCGGATCACCGGTTTGAAAAAGGGGGCGGATGATTACCTGACCAAGCCTTTCAACCTGGAGGAATTACTGCTGCGGGTTCAAATCCTCATCAAGCGGACCAGCAAAAGCCCCACCAATACCCCCGAGGTGTACGAGTTCGGTGGCAACAAAGTCAACTTCGCCACCTATGAGGCCGAGGGCAACCCGGGCGCATTTACCCTCACCAAAAAAGAAGCCATGCTGCTCAAGCTGCTGGTCGACCGCCGGGGCGAGGTGGTATCCCGACAACAGATTCTGCAGTCGGTATGGGGATATGATGTCTATCCTTCTACCCGCACCATCGATAATTTCATCCTCTCCTTCCGCAAATACTTTGAGGAGGACCCGAAAAACCCGGAGTATTTCCTCTCGGTTCGTGGGGTGGGTTATAAGTTCGTAGATTAGCAGGCTGTCCATTTCAGATTGGACAGACTACTAGTTTTTCCACCGCTTTTTTCGTAAATTGTATCTCAATTTTTTTTATGAGCGCTTCAACCCTGGAACGGCAAACTATTCCCGATACCCTCATCTATGAGATGGTGGATGGCTCACCTATTTACTACCTGGGCTACCAGGAAGTTCTTGCCGGAGAGAAAACACTGGAGGAAATTATGAGCGATGGAAATATTCAAGCCTGGTTGAAAACACAAATCGCGGCTCTCTTAACCTACCAACTAGCTAGTCAATGGGTAGTAACCAGTGGAGAACACGGCCTGCAATTCCGCAAAAAATCCTGGCGCGCGGCGGATATTGCCATATTCAAGCCCGAAAACTTCGAATTCGTCAATACTTATTCCCAGAAAGCACCCGAAATCGTTGTAGAGATCGATACTAAGGCGGACCTGGATTCCTTTGGAGACGCCATCAATTACTACGATGAAAAAACTAACCAGTTGTTTGAATTCGGAGTGAAAAAAGTAATTTGGATTCTTACCGATAGCAAAAAAATAAAGGTTCTTACACCTACTGAAAGGCCTGCCACCCTTGAATGGAATACAGATATACTTATTATCGAAAACATATCGATCAATATCCAGGAACTCATCGACAAAGCTCCATTCAACAAATAACCGAATTTCTTAAGTTGACTTATGCCTGACAACTATATTACCCCTCACTAACAAGATGGTATCGTTTTCTATTATCTATTCCTGATAAATACAGCACCTGTATAGTCACACATAACAAATCAGCCCTACAATGCGATTCACAAAGATTGTATTCAGTTTACTCCTCCTCATTAACACCAGCGCCTTTGCCCAACAGCGCAATTGTGGAACGATGGAACACCTGGAATACCTGGAGAGCCAGGATCCGGGCCTCCTGGATAGAATGAACGCCATTGAGCGGTTTACCGAACGGGCGCTGGCGGCTCCCAACCGTGCAGTCACCGGGGTGGCCACTATACCGGTGGCCGTCCACGTGGTATTCAACAACAGCACCGAAAACATAAGCGACGCTCAAGTATTGAGCCAGATCAACATACTCAATGAGGATTTCCGGAGGATGAATGCCGATGCCGATAACACCTGGCCTCAGGCCGCCGATTCGGAGGTCGAATTTTGCCTGGCTACGGTGGACCCCAATGGTAATCCCACCACCGGCATCACCCGGACGCCTACTTCGGTTAATAGCTTTGGCAGTTCCGGCAATCCGGTTAAGTTTGCTTCTTCGGGCGGGCACAACGCATGGCCCGCCAGCGATTATCTCAATATCTGGGTTTGTGACCTTGCCGGAGGACTGCTGGGCTACGCCCAGTTTCCTGGCGGTAACGCCGCTACCGACGGCATCGTCGTCGATTACGCTTATTTTGGGAATATCGGTACAGCCACCCCACCCTTTCATCTGGGCCGCACCGCCACCCATGAGGTTGGCCACTGGCTCAACCTGCGTCATATCTGGGGCGATGGCCCCTGTGGTGTTGATGACTTTGTAGCGGATACGCCTCTATCCGATGCTTCTAATTTCGGTTGCCCGGCCAACCACGTTTCCTGTGGCTCCGTCGATATGGTCCAGAATTATATGGACTATACCGACGACGCCTGTATGAACCTATTCACCCAGGGACAAAAATCGAGAATGCAGGCGCTTTTTGGGCCGGGCGGTTTTCGCGAAAGCCTGCTCAATTCCACTGCCTGCGGTAATACCAACCCACAGCCTTCCTGTAATGACGGCATTCAGAACGGGAACGAAACCGGCGTAGATTGTGGTGGAACGGACTGCCAACCTTGCCCTTGCTCAGGAGAAAATATCGTCACACTACATATCAATTTCGACAATAACCCGGGACAGACCACCTGGCAGATACTCGACAACGGAGGCGGAATGCTTGCCGCCGGTGGGCCGTACAGCAACTATAGCCCCGGATCTTCCGTAACCGAAGAAACTTGTCTGCCCGATGGTTGCTATGACTTCACTATTTTTGATTCCGGTAACAATGGGTTGTGCTGCTTCTTTGGCTTCGGCTCTTTTTCCCTGACTGACGACAATGGCAATTCGCTGGCCAGCGGTTCTCGTTTTGGTAGCTCTCTAAGCGCCAACTTCTGCCTTACCAATAATACCGCATCCTGCAACGACGGTATCCAAAACGGAAACGAGACCGGCGTGGATTGCGGCGGGCCCGACTGCGCCCCCTGCATTAGCTGCAACGACGGCATCCAGAACGGAAACGAGACCGGCGTGGATTGCGGCGGGCCCGACTGCGCCCCCTGCATTAGCTGCAACGACGGTATCCAAAACGGAAACGAGACCGGCGTGGATTGCGGCGGGCCCGACTGCGCCCCCTGCATTAGCTGCAACGACGGCATCCAGAACGGAAACGAGACCGGCGTGGATTGCGGCGGGTGACTGCGCCCCCATTAGCTGCAACGACGGCATCCAGAACGGAAACGAGACCGGCGCGGATTGCGGCGGGCCCGACTGCGCCCCCTGCATTAGCTGCAACGACGGCATCCAGAACGGAAACGAAACCGGCGTGGATTGCGGCGGGCCCGACTGCGCCCCCTGCATTAGCTGCAACGACGGCATCCAGAACGGAAACGAAACCGGCGTGGATTGCGGCGTACCTGACTGCGCTCCCTGCATTAGCTGCAACGACGGCATCCAGAACGGAAACGAAACCGGCGTGGATTGCGGCGTACCTGACTGCGCCCCCTGCATTAGCTGCAACGACGGCATCCAGAACGGAAACGAGACCGGCGTGGATTGCGGCGGGCCCGACTGCGCCCCCTGCATTAGCTGCAACGACGGCATCCAGAACGGAAACGAGACCGGCGTAGACTGCGGCGGGTACCTGACTGTGCTCCCTGCATTAGCTGCAACGACGGCATCCAGAACGGAAACGAGACCGGCGTGGATTGCGGCGGCCTGACTGCGCCCCTGCATTAGCTGCAACGACGGCATCCAGAACGGGAACGAAACCGGCGTGGATTGCGGCGTACCTGACTGCGCCCCCTGCATTAGCTGTAACGACGGCATCCAGAACGGAAACGAAACCGGCGTGGATTGCGGCGGTGACTGCGCCCCCTGCATTAGTTGTAACGACGGCATCCAGAACGGAAACGAGACCGGCGTGGATTGCGGCGGGCCCGACTGCGCCCCCTGCATTAGCTGCAACGACGGCATCCAGAACGGGAACGAAACCGGCGTGGATTGCGGCGGCCCTGACTGCGCCCCCTGCATTAGCTGCAACGACGGCATCCAGAACGGGAACGAAACCGGCGTGGATTGCGGCGGCCCTGACTGCGCCCCCTGCATTAGCTGTAACGATGGCATCCAGAACGGGAACGAGACCGGCGTGGATTGTGGCGGGGCCGACTGCTTACCTTGTAGCCCCGAGACCTGCAGCTACACATTATTAAATAGCAATAATTTCGAAAACAGCCTGGGTATCTGGATAGATGGGGGGACAGATTGCCTGTGGCCCAACCGGTACTACTCATTCTCAAACAGTGGCATATACAACGTTCTGCTGAGGGACAACACGTCCTCTTCCGTTTTAACAACTTCAAATCTCGATCTGTCCGGAGCGGAGGAAATCAGGATAGACTTCACCTACATTACGGCTTTTTTCAGCAATTCGAATGATGATTTCTGGTTACAGCTAAGCACTGACGGTGGCAGTACTTACTCGCTGGTTGAAGAGTGGAATTATGGAGACGAATTCCAGAACGAGGTGCGGAAGTTTGAATCCTTGGTTATCCCCGGGCCCTTCAGCGCCAATACCCGTTTGCGTTTCCGTTGTGATGCGTCCGACGATTTTGATTTTCTGTTCCTCGACGATGTGTCGATTCAGGTATGTACACCTTCCGCCAGGGCCTCAGCAGGTGGGACGCAAAACGGAGGCATGTCCATCACGGAGGTGGCGCTCTTCCCCAACCCGGTAGAAGAACAACTCACGGTTTCCTTCTATTTACCGGAAGAGGCCGGAGTGGAGACGGTTGTTACGGATATCACGGGCAGGAGGCTTTTGGAGCGACAAGCCGCTTGCACTGCCGGCTGGCAGGAAATGAAAATAGACGTTGGCAGCCTGGCTAGCGGGGTTTATTTCATTCACCTGAAGGCAGGAGGTGAACGCGTGAGCCGAAGGTTCGTGGTAGCCCGGTAGAGGGCAGAAGCCTGAAGAAGCTGTCGTCTCAGCTAAATAGTTCCCGGTTGATCTTTACAGCCAACCGGGAACTAATTTTCTTTTTCACAAAGCTTCCTCGTTCTTGTCCGGAAAAATTACCGAAATAATATCCTACTTTAATTTTTCCGATTCGAATTTTGTCTTAATTTAAAAGCTCATTACAAAACAATCCAGCTTAAACTCAGTGTAACTATGATGAATGAGCCCATTTCTACGATCATGACCAAAGATGTCGTTACGGTTCGCCCGGAAGACAACATGGCTGTTGTGAAAGATATTCTTTTTAAAAAGCACCTTCACCACCTTCCGGTTCTTAAGGATAAAAAACTGGTAGGCATTATCACTTCTTTCGATCTGGTAAAATTAGGTAAACCATCAGATGAATATTCGGGCATCAAGGTAGAGGAAGTCATGACCACGAGAATCGCGACTATGGGCCCAAACGATAAGATCGGTGCAGCAGCTCAGGTTTTTTTGGAAAACCTTTTCCACGGCCTGCCCATCGTCGATGAGAACTACAACCTCGTTGGCATCATCACTACCCACGATATTTTGAAATACCAGTTCCACAAAGAGTATCCGAATCACAAATTGTACTGGAGAACAGCTGGATAGCGAGCAGCTTATAAGTTGCTTAGAAAAGCGCGTACCTCCTGAACGGAAAGCATGTTATAGCGAGCGGCTGATGTATCGAGCCCTACCTTTATGGTATGTGCTGTTTCAGGCAGAGCTTTAAAGGTATCTTCGTCGGTATGGTCATCGCCAATAGCCATGATAAAATCCCATTTTTGTTCTCCAACCCAGTTCAGAGCGGCTTTGCCCTTATTGACGCCTGCATTTTTTATTTCAACCACCTTATTGCCTTCGAGCACCTGCAGGTCGTCATTAGCAGTAAGGTAAAGGAGTACATCCCGAAATTCGCGGACGCGTTTTTCCCCCAGGTCTTTATCAATAGCACGGTAATGCCAGGCGATGGAAAAGTCTTTCTCTTCTATGAAAGAACCCGGAGTGCGTTCCACCATATTTTCCAGGACTTGACGTATCTTCTCTTTCCAACTTACGGACAGGCCGGTGTTATTTACCCATTCTCCGTTGCGTTTGATCCAAACGCCATGTTCTGCCGCCATATCGACCTTCAGAGGCCCCAGCCATTTCTGGAGGGTGCCGCGGTCTCTGCCACTACTGACAACCAGTTTATTCCCTTCCTGATCCCGCAATTTCTTTAAAATACCCATCAATTGCTCATCCGGGACAACCGCCTGCGGATCCTTATCGAAAGCCATCAATGTTCCATCGTAATCGAGAATGAGCAGGCGGCTCTTCGCTGCGTGATAGGCATCGATCAGGCCCTTTTTGTCTTCGTTGCTTAGTCGTTGGGCAATTTTCGCCTTTTGTGATTCCATGAGTTTTTTTTGTTCGTTGATAAAAGTAGCCGCCCAGTGCCGGACGTCGTTCTTTTTGATCCTTTCCTGCATCTGCATAAGGCGCCTTTGCTGGTCCTCCTCTGGCATTTCCAGCGCCCGCAAAAGGGCGTCGGTAATGTCTTTCCGGTCTTGGGGGTTAACGATGAGCGCTTCCATTAATTCATTGGAAGCACCGGCCATTTCACTTAGGATCAGTACGCCCTTCTTGCTTTTTTCTTTACTGGCCACATATTCCTTTGCCACCAGGTTCATACCATCGCGCAGCGGAGTGATCAGTGCAATATCCGCTTCCTGATAAAGGGTGGTGAGCTCGGAAAAATCAAGGCTTCGGTAGAAATAATGGATGGGCGCCCAATCAAAAGAAGAATAACTGCCGTTGATCTTACCGACCAGCGTATCAATCTCTTCTTTGAGGCTTTTGTACTGAGCTACATTGGCCCGCGAAGGCACGACGATCATGACCAAAGTGACTTTGCCCTGATACTGAGGGTTTTCACTCAGGAAACGGGCAAAAGCCTTAATCCGCTGAGGGATACCCTTGCTGTAATCCAGGCGGTCGATCGAGATTATCAGTTTCTGTTTTTTGGCCAGCTCCCTGATCTTCAGGGGGCCGTTACCTTCTTGGGGTTCCACTTCAGGATGGGCATATTTATCGTAATCGATGCCCATGGGAAAGACATCCGCATTGACCAGGCGGTTACCCACCGTCAGTTTACCGAAATGGTGTTCATAACCGCAGATTCGGTACACTGCGCTCAAAAAATGACGCATGTATCCGAAGGTATGAAAGCCGATCTGGTCGGCGCCAAGCACGCCATCCAAAATCTCTTTTCGCCACGGAAGGATACGGAATACTTCGTAGGATGGAAAGGGAATATGCAGGAAGAAACCAATGGAGAGGTTCGGGAAGGCCTCCCGGATCATCGCCGGCAGCAACATCAGCTGGTAATCGTGAACCCATACCAGGTCATCTTCCCGGATGAGGGGGATCACCGCCTCTGCAAACGTGCGGTTGACCGCTTTGTAGGCAGCCCAGTATTTATCCCGATAGGTGGTATACTGAGTGAAATAATGAAAATGGGGCCAGATCGCCTTATTGCTGAAGCCCTCATAGTATAAAGAAATATCCTCCTGGGTTAGAAAAACAGGAAAAAGGCCGTCTTTTGCCAGGTCCCGTCGAACCGACTCCCTTTCCCAGGCTTCCTTTATCTCCTGGCCGGGCCAACCGATCCATATCTTCTCCCAGGATTCATCCAGAGAATTTAAACCGGTGGCTAAACCGCCGGCGCTGGGATGATAAATAAGGTCTCCTTTTTTCTTCTTAATGGTTACCGGAAGCCGGTTTGAGATAATAACTAGTCTCGACATAGTTGATTGAGGATAGAATTTTGTAGGGCAAAAAGATAATAAAAATGACACTTAGTACACTGTAAATTAAGTTCTTTCGTGTTTTGGGATGGGCATTTTGGCGGAAGGCAACCTGCCTGCCAGCGAGCTGGCGAGCAGGCAGGGGCACGAGGAGTGAGGGTAGCCGTAGCTACCTGATCGATCGAGCAACGCAGTATTCCGTGAAAAGGCAGTGCCAAAACCGGACGCTACTTAGTTTACAGTGTACTTAGTACTAAAATCCTTTAATTAAACAAGGATAGCCACCGGGTTTGTTCGAACAATATATGATTTCAAACTGAACGGAAATAAATTACAAAAAACCCCACTTCGCCAACATTTCAACATTAAATAAGGAATAATTTTATTTTATCAGAATTTTAAGTAAATTAAAGCTGATAAATCTGGACAGTATGAAAAAGAAAACCGCTGAAGAAAATGTACTTCAGGTACAAACGTTAGCTGCCTATGCCCTAATGATCGGCATTCTCGTTCTTTGTATTTTTCAAATGCCCAAAATCGTGGCATTCCTTCAGGAGTATGGAGATATGATGAAGGCAGCCCTACCGGTGAGGTAGGTTATGGGTTAACACCGGCAAAAATCCATCCGCAAAGGCGGTCCGGGAGAAGTGCAGTTCCCCGGCTTAGAGCTTATTTATTGGCTATCAATATAAACGACAATTCCTTCCTGAGCATACTGGCTTTTGAGCGTTGCCAGATAGTTGGAAGCGTCTCGTTTGTTGGGAAAGGGAGCAATGACGACCCTGTTGTTTCCATCTTTTTTCCAGACGTAAAGGCCGGAGAGCCCTTTTTGCTTGAGGCGGCCCACAACTTCAACCGCATTCTCTTCTTTACTGTAGGAGGCCAGCTGAAGCGCATATCCTGTAATGCTGGCCGGCAGAATATAAGAAGAAGAAGCCGCCGCCGCTCCTTTAACAGCCAGGTTACTTGTGGCCGGCAGACGGGGGCTGTCCACCGCGCCGTACTGCGAAGGTTGTCCATACGGTGACACCGCCGGGGCGGCTGATGGTGGCGCCGCAGGCTCTTCCATCACGATGTAAGCTTCCGGGAAAGAACTCCGGATAAGCTGAAGGTATTGTTGCGCCTGCGCAGCATCGTTGTAGGGGCCGACCCTTACGTAGTCCAGGCTGCCGATCCTTCGGGAATAGACCTGTCCGAAAGGCGCCGCCGCCGAGAATTGCCGGCTGTCGGGAAGGATGGTATAGGCCCCCAGTTGAATGGCATAGGCCCGGGCTGTTGTTTCAATTCTGCCTTGAGTGGCGCCATAAGATGCCGGCGCTGCGCCTGCATAAGGAGACTTAGCCGCCAGGGCATTATTATTATTATCCAGATAAGAGACCTGAATATTAGAAGGTGCGGTTTCGCCGCTTCCCCACATGAGCAGGGTATTAATCGTATCCTTTACAAACTGCCCGGAAACGCGGCCGACCAGCCGTACGGAAAGCAGAGAGCGGTCGGTCTTTTCTCTGAATCGCAGGGTCATCTGGAAATAATCACTGTTGCCTGCGCCCGGCAGGGCTTTTACAGGGCCTATATTCCTGCCGTCCTCCTGGTATTCTATGGAAATCTCACTGGGCGAGAACCAGGCGCCATTGATGGTGAAATTGGAAAAGGTGAACCGCACCTCTTTATCCTGGGGGTTGAAACGTATGAGCCCCGCGGTATTACCCTGTCCGGCAGCCAGGCCTACAAGTTTACTTACCTCCAGTCGCTGTACCCTCTCCCACGAAGTAGTGTTACCTCCGGGACGGCCTTCCGCCTGGATGACGAATGACAACCAGTTGTTCGTTCCACCGGATTGTGCCCGGCCGGTAATGGATAGCAACAGAAAGCAAGCAAAAATGAGCGTGTACTCTTTCATTGGTTTTGGAATTTAGAAACGTATATACAATAAATATAGGACATTATTCGGTTTACAACAGCACGCTGGCATAGAAATTGTATAAACTGTCAAACTGAGCGTCTATCTTCAGGCCCCGATCCTGGGCTTTCCGGATGAATTCCATCTCTTCCGCCTTGGTGGCGATCAGTACATTGAACATGCCCAGGGCCTGCCCAAACTGCATATCAGAAAGCGAATCTCCAACCATTACCGACCGCTGAAAATCCACTTCGGGAAACTCGTCCCGGGCCCGGAGGGCCATCGCCGGCTGCGGTTTACGGCAATTGGGAACCGCCGAAGACAGGTCCGGGCAGTAATATACGGCATCTATCCGGCCGCCGGCCGCAGTTATCTCCTTCCTCATCCGGGCATGAATCTGTTCCAGGTTTTTTTCCGTCATCAGCCCTTTGCCGATCCCCTGCTGATTGGTAACGACGAAAGCCCGGCCTGCATTTTGCGTGAGGCCCGCTATTGCCTCCAGCACACCAGGCAGCCAATGAAATTCTTCCCACTTGCATACATAACCGCCGGGAAGCCGGCGATTGATCACCCCATCGCGGTCGAGAAACAGAGTCCAGGATTTATCCAGGGCAAGCATCTGGTTAGCCTGGTTTATTTTCACCAAAAATAGCCGCCTCCACCAGTTCGCAGATAATATGCCCCATGAGTATATGGCACTCCTGAATGCGAGGGGTATTGTCGGATGGCGCCCGCAGGATAAAATCACACAGCTCCGGTAGCTTCCCCCCCTTTCGGCCGGTCATGCCCACTACTTTCATGCCCATGCGGTGAGCAGAATCGATGGCGCTCAGAATGTTCAGGGAATTGCCGGAGGTCGATAATGCAAAAAGGATATCGCCTTGCCGGCCGGCAGCTCGCACCATTCGGGCATAAGCCTCTTCAAAAGAATAATCATTGGCTACCGCCGTGAGGAAAGAGGTATTGACATGCATCGCTTCCGCAAACAGCGGCTCCCGGTCGATGTAAAAGCGGCCCGAGAGTTCCCCGGCCAGATGCTGGGCATCGGCGGCACTGCCGCCGTTACCGCAGAATAGCACCTTCTTGCCGGCGCCGAAAGCCTCGACACAGGCGTGAACGACCTGCTCCAAAACCTGTAAGAGCTGCTCATCCGCCAGCAAGGCCTGTTTGGCCGAAATGCTTTCGCGCACCACTTCCTTAATCCTGGTATTCATCAAACAGTCTTGTTTTTCATCTTCCTTACTCCATACGCTTGATTTCCAGCCCATAGCTGACCGCCAATAGCCAATAGCCAATAGCCAACCTCTAAATATCCCCTCACATCCACAAATAAATCAACAGGGCCAGCAAGCCAAAGATCAGGATTCTCAGCAAGGTGGACCACAATTTGCTCTCCACCCTCAGGGTGATCGTGGTCAGTACGGCTACCAACAGGCTGACGGCCAGGCTGGACAACAATCCGGGCCAGAGGAATAAAAGCAACGGTAAATGTTCTTCTCCGGTAAACCGGGGTACCGCCCATTTCGCCAGGGAGAAAACCGCCTGGCTCCAAAGCCCTATGCCCATACCGGCAATGAGTAACCAGCCTACTGCAATGCCGGGCAAAAGCTTATCGATGGTCCGAAGGCCACTGCTAACCGCCAGCCACATAAAAAAAAGAAACAACCCCAGCTTGAGTTGCTGCGCCCAGCGACCAGACATATTCAAGGCATCCAGCCCGTACTCTATCCCGAAATTGATGGCCGCCAGCAAAATGCCGGCAATAATAACCACCCGCCCCACGGTGCTCATCGAAACCTGGGCTTCGTCGGTTGCATGATCTAATATTCCTTTGCTCATATTTTGAGATATAATGATTCTATGCCTTTCACCATATTGCTCCAGGAAAAGCGCTGCTTTCCTCGCCTGACCCCTTCCTCCATTTCTGCTTCCCGGTTTTGGGTGAAATAATCAGCAAGAGCGTCGGCAATCGCCTCTACGCTGACTTCAACAACATAGCCTTCCCGCTCGTGTTCAACGATTTCCGGAAGCCCGCCTACATTCGTCACCAGCATAGGCTTCTCGAAATGGTAAGCCAGCTGAGAGATACCGCTCTGAGTGGCCGATTTGTACGGCTGAACGACCAGGCTGGCAGCGCCAAAATAATACCGTACTTCTTCATTGGCAATATAATCAGAGTGAAAGATCACCCGATCCTCAATACCTTCTTCCCGAATAATCTGTAGGTACGCTTCATCACTGCCGTAAAACTCTCCGGCGATGATGAGCCGCAAACCAAGCGCTTTGATACGCTCATCGCCCATCGCCCGCAACAGGAGATCCAGCCCTTTGTAATCCCGGATAAACCCAAAAAACAAAAGGTAGGAATAAGCGCCTGACAGGCCGAGCTGCTGCAAAGATACCTCTCTTGTACATTTGGCCCCGTAGTTATCAAAAAGAGGGTGCGGAATATAGCTCAACGGTTTTTCGGGAGCAAAACTACGAATATCCTCTCCTACCGAACGAGACATTACAATAAAAGCGTCTACGGCATTGATGAAATATCGGGTTAGCAGCCGGTCTCCCGGCCGCTGTTCATGCGGGATGACGTTATCGGTGATCGCCATAGTTTTGGTATGCCCGTTGCCTTTAGCCAGCCGGAGAATCGTACCCATCGACGGCCCCATGAACGGAAGCCAGAAACGGGCGATGATCAAATCCGGCGATTCCCGGCGCAGGCGGCGGCCGATTTTCCACCAGTTGAATGGGTTGACCGAATTCACAACCGGTAAGATTTCCAACCCTTCCGGCGGCGGGCCGTCGGCGTACTGCGTCTTGCCCGGAAACAACAGGGAAGGATACTGTAAACAAAAAGAATAAACCCGGACGGCATACCCCTGCTCCTGAAGCTCCTTTGCCAGGCGTTCAGTAGAGGAAGCGATCCCGCCCCGAAGGGGATGCGCCGGAGAAAGAAGAACGATGCGTTCCAATTTTTTGGCCAAAGATAGAAAGCTACAGGCAGAGTAAGCGCCAATTTTCGAGTAATTGCATAGAATGATTGCCCCCCTTCGCAAAAAGTGCTCCAGCAGGCCCGGCCGGTATTGAAAACTTGTCAGGTTTATGAAAAATTATTATATATGCGCACAAGCTTTAACCCCCTCACTGCGTTGTTTGGGGTAATTTCACCCCAAAACTCTTTTTTCCTAAACAAAGCTCTAATATGCAAAGGACTTTATGGCCTTTTTTATTGCTAACCTTTTTGATGGCCGTTTTGCCCGATACGTCACACGCGCAGAAGATCGGCCGTTACCAACGGAAAGTGGAAGAATACCGGCGAACCGAATGGCCGCCGGAACGTTCCTATGCGAGAATGTCGCTTGGATATACTTTACAAAAAACCTTCCAGCGCCATTGTGAGTATTGCGGGTTTGTCATACCTGATGGGCGGCGCGATTACATCCCACAGGATATCAGTAAATTTCTGGGGCGGCGCGACCTGCGTACCAAAGTGGAATCGGCGGATATCCGGGGCGGCGGCCTGCTGTATTACATTTTTACCGCAGATGATATCCAACAGTCTTTCGATAACCTGGCCTATTCGCCCAGCCGGGTAATGCGGCTCAACAGCATCGAAAACCAATTTGTAGTCAACCCGGATGAAAACTTCGATTCCTATATCTTGCACAAGACCTGCAGCGGCTACCTCAAGGCCGCCCTCGATGCGGGTATCGAACCGCCTTACGCCTCTTTCCAGGCTGCGCTCGATACCGATAGCCGGCGGGAATCCTCCGTTCTCGCTCTTTCCGGTTCTTTTGTTTCTCCACTGCACTTCATTCTGGAGGCCAATGACTACCGCACGACCGAATTCATGATGAAGTTGTGGCGCTATTACCAGGAGAACCCGGAATTCATTAACAACGCCTACTACCTGCGCGAGTTCGAGGGCGTAATGATCAAGCACATCACTTCCGCCGAAGAGAACTACCACATCGAAACGGAGGGCGGGCTCAACATCAACGCTCCGCTCGCCGCCCGGCTGAAGTCCAGCTTTGGAATGGGCAAAGGGGGCAGCGGCTCCTTCTTCGGCAATGATTGGGAAACCATTATTTATACCGATTTTGAGGGGCCTTACCAGAAGAGTCGGCTCTTTTCCGCCCTACCGACGCCCAGGGAAGTGAGCCGCTACCTTCAGGGCATCAGCCTGGTCTTTCAAAAGGCCCAGGACCTTCCCCTGATGATCGAAGGGGTAGAACACAAACACTTCCTGATCGTAGAAGGCATCCCGGACAATATGACCGATAATTTCTGGGCCATAGAAAACGTACAACCCGGCGTCTACGATGGCACGCCATCGCTTTCGGCTCAGTCTTTCTACGATAGCGAATCCAGGGCTTCGGGTTGCCGGTTCACCATCAGCGGGCGGCCGCTGGCCAGCAACTTCCGGGGAGCGGTGGAAAATCGCCCCAGTAAACTCAACGCCCGGTACAAAATCCGAAGTAAAGAACCGGTCAATGGGGTATATCTCAGTTTTGATATAGACGAAGAAATACAGACCAGCTCCCACCCTATCGCCAATATCAGCGAAGGTTCTTTTGACCTCAGCAAAAAAGACGGCTGGAATTTCGCCTTTCAGTGGAGGTTCGCCATCGATATCGAAGATCGCTATAACCCCGTCAACTTCGACGTCCAACCCTACATCGGCAACTTACTGGTGCGGCGCAGCGATAAAGAACTTGCCGTGCGCATCGTCAATGTCGAGCCGGATGTCGCCCGAAAGCGCTTCTACCTCACCCTGGAAACGCAGGAATCTTTCCCCCTCGAGCGTATCGACAATTCGAATATGTTGTCTTACAACCTGTCGCTGGATGTGCATCTGGAGAACCGGCGTTCTTCTATCACCTCGGTGCGGCCGGTGAAGAGCATCCTGAAGTTCCCGGCCATCAAGCCCAAGGAGGAGTCGCCCCAGCCGACGGCGGAGGTGCAGCCGCAGTTGCCTGCTTTGCCGGCGCCGGGGACGGATGCGGAGGGGCAAGCGCCAGTAGTGCCGGCAGTGGATGACAATTGAGATAGACGGAACAGGTTTTACAGGATGCCTAGGATGTGATTCCTCAAAAATGGAGGAAGTATTGACTTAGACCAATAATACACGTATATTGTTTTATCATTAAACACGTGTATCCATGTCGACCAAATTAACATTAACTGTAGATAAACAGGTAATTGAAGAGGCGAAGAAATATGCCAAGAAACAGGGCAGGAGCCTATCCAACCTGATAGAAGATTACCTGAAATTGTTGATCGAGCCTCCATCTCTGGCGAATGATGAATTTGAGTATTCTCCAATAGTCAAATCCTTGAAGGGGTCAGTAAAGGTTGAGGAAGAGGATTTTGATTACAAAGAGGTACTGGAACAAGAACTGATAAAAAAATATCTTAAAGATTAGTGGGATGGAGCAAGTATTTATAGATACAGATGTGATCATCGATTTTTTAATAGACCGGAAACCCTACTCAGAGAAAGCTGCAGAAATATTCAGCTATTCAGAACTAGGCAAGATAAAGGGATATGTGTCTTCATTAAGCTTCAGTAATGTTTTCTATATCGTAAGGAAGCTGGAAGGGAGAAAAAAAACAATAGGCTTGTTGGAGCAATTGGAGAAAATAACAACTATTCTGCCCGTCGACGGCAAGATAGTGAGACAAGCCTTGATATCGGAGATTCAAGACTTTGAAGATGCGCTTCAAAATTATTGTGCACTGTCAGGAGGAGCGAAAGTTATAGTCACCAGAAATATTAAAGACTATTCGAAAAGCAGCTTGGCCATTCATACACCGGAGAGTTACCTGAAGATATTAAGAAAGAATTTGAAGAAAAAGTGATCGGGCACATTTGTCACCGCCTCCCCTTCAACCGCTCCATCAACGCCCCCTTCCGTGCCTTCGCCAGCGGGATGCCTGCGCCGTCCTCCATCTCTATCGTATTCCCCTCCACCGTTCTGATCTGTTTGATGTACCGGATATTGACCAGGTGGGACTGGTGGGCCCGGAAAAACACATCCTCCGGCAATAGTTCCTCGTAGTATTTCAAGTTCTTGGAGGCCATGACCTTTTCGCCACTGTCGAGGTGGAAGGTGGAGTAGTTGGCGCTGCCCGCCACATGCACGATGTTGTCTACCGAAAGGTAATGTAACCCCTCCATGGTGGGCACGACGACCTTCTCCTGCTTCCCGGATTTCAAGGTATGCAACAATTCCCCCAACTGCCGCTCCAGCTTCCCGGTGCGGCTGGACTTGCCGGCTTTTTCCACCGCAGCGATCAATTGCTGAGGCTGGATGGGCTTCAGCAGATAATCAACGGCGTGGTAACGAAAGGCTTTGATGGCAAATTCGCTGTAGGCGGTGGTGAAGATGAGCTGAAAATCGGTTTGCTTCAGCTGGTCGAGCAACTGGAAGCCGTTCTGCTCGCCGATCTGTATATCCAGGAAGACTACATCGGGCGCCCATTGGCGGATCAGGGCAATGCCCTTATCGATGGTATTGGCGTCGCCGGCGGCCTGCACCTGGGGGCAGTAGAGCTCCAGGAGAGTGGCGAGGCCCTGGCGGGCGTGTTGTTCGTCGTCGATGATGATGGCGGACAGTTGAGTCATGTTTTTTTGTTTTAAGGTGACGCCTTCCCCAAAAGGTATCGTAATGCAAAAGGTGTCGCCTTCGATCGGGAGGCGACACTTTTTTCCAGAACAGTGCCTGGCGGGAAAGCGTCACCTCAGCATTAGGGCGAATTTGATCCACCCCCTAACCCCCGCCAGCGGGGGACATTATCTCCGATAGAAAGTAGGTTCTCCCCCGCTGGCGGGGGCCGGGGGGTGGATAATATCATCAGAAAGGCACTATGTCCTTCCAGTATTTATTCCAATCAAAATCCTAACTTCCGTCCCCGATTCCTCTCCTTCCAATGCCGAAATCCGCACCACCTCCTCCCCCTTGCTCCCCAGCAACTCCAGCCGCTTCTGCGTCACCGTCATGCCCACCGAGCGGTGGCGGGGGCTGTGCTCCCCGTCGGCGCCTGGGCGATACCCCACGCCGTTGTCCCGGATTGTCACCGCCAGGCCGCCGTCCGCCTGCTGGAAATGGACGGTTACTTTTCCCTTGCCCTCCTTCTTCGCCAGGCCGTGGATGACTGCATTCTCCACATACGGCTGGATCAGCATGGGCGGAAAGGCGATTGCTTCCTGATCCAGCCCCTCCTCCACCTCCAGGCTATATTCAAAGCGATGCTCAAACCGCTCCTGCTCCAGGGCGAGGTAGTTGTCGAGCAGCCGCAGCTCTTCGGCCAGGGAGACCTTGCCCTGCACCGAGGCATTCAGGTTGTGGCGCACCAGCTGGGCGAAGCGCGACAGGTACTCCACCGCCCGCTTGCGGTCGTTCTGCAGAATGAAGTTCTGGATGGAATTCAGGCAGTTGAAGATGAAGTGCGGGTTCATCTGCGCCTGCAGGGCCGCGCGCTCCAGCTCGGTGACCTGCTGCTGGATGGCCGCCTCCCTTTTCACCCTGGCCACCGACTGCCGCTGGTAGTAGAACAGGCCGGACAGCAGCAACCCGCCCGCCAGGCTGCGCGCCCACCACGTCTGCCACCAGGGCGGCAGGATGGTGAAGGCGTGAGTGGTGCTGGGGCTCCAGTATCCGTCCTGGTTTTGCGCCTGCACCTCGAAGTGGTAATCGCCCGGCGGTAGCTGGGGGTAGTTGACGGTGAGGTTTTCGGTGTACTGCCAGTCTGCCGCTTCATTTAGCCGGTAGCGGTAGGGAATGCGCCCATTCTGCCGGTAGTTGATGGCCAGGAAGTGGAATTCCAGGCTGTTTTGTTGGTGGTTAAGTTCCTGCCCGGCGGCAAGCAGTATATTTTCCCCGTTGACTTTCAGATATTGGATGCGAGGCGCCGGGGCTTCCGTATCCACCTCCGACTCATGAAATCGGACCAGCCCGCCAGCGGTGCACAGCCATACCTGACCGGCGTAGGATTTGACCTTGTAAATCTCGTTGGAAGGCAAGCCGTTGGCTACCGTAAAACGGCGGACGGTGGGACGGCCGACAGAATCAAAAGTGACCTTATTCAGCCCATTCAGCGTGCCTACCCAGAGGATGCCGTTTTCATCCACGTGCACGTCTTCGATCATATTGGCGGTGAGGCCGTCGTCGGTGGTGGCCTGCAGGATGTCTTCGCCTTTCCAGCGTATGACGCCCCAGCCTTTGGTGCCGAAGACGAGTGCTCCATCGGGGAGTTCGTCGATGTCTTCTACGCGGTTGTGGAAAGCGGGGTGGGCGATGCCGGGAGATACCAGGGTACTGTCTTTAAACTCGAAGAGGCCGCGGGCGTTGCCTACCCATAGGCGTTGTTGGCGGTCGGTGTGGAGGGCGAAGGTGCGTTCGTGGAGGTTGTGGCCTTTCGGGTTAAATTTTACAGAATCAGCTTGAATATCTATTACCCAAAAACCAGAGTAGTTGCAACCAAGCAATTCTCCAAAAGAATTGATGTGCAATTTTTCAAGTTTGGATGAATAGAACTTTACTATTTCACCTATGGCGTTCCTGCCTTCAACGAAACGCCACCTCCCATTCTTCCAGTAAACCGCGTTGCTCCATAAAGCATTGGCTTCGGGATGGTAAAGCAGTTCGCGATTGTTATATTCATTCGGATTGACCATTAAGTTTGTAATCTGTCCTTTTTCCAGGCTGACCTGAAAAATATCACCATTTCCGCAACCTGCAAATAACTCTTCATTGTTTTTGAATGCTACGGCATTTACGAGGTCTTCTGAAAACCCGAAGCGGGAGTCATAGGTCAAAAACTCGAAATCATGGCAATAAAAAACACCTTCCTCCAACGTGGTTACCCACAGGCTGCCTTTTACTAGACTTTGGACGGTCCAACGGTGAAGGCGGAAATCGGAAATCGGAAGGCGGAAAATTAGCGTCAAACGCCTATTTAGTGCCGTATTCCGATTTCCGACTTCGCACTTCCGACTTACGTCCAAAGTCCAGGCCTTTTAGGCCTTGATAAATATTGCTGATAGATAGGCCATCCAGGAAAAGGTCATATTCTCCATTTCGTAAAGCATCCAGATCACGATATCGCCTCAGCCCTTTCCCAAAGAGCAGGCAAAACCATATTGCCTGGGATGCGTCTTCAATAATTTCAGCCGTTTGTCCGGAAAAGGGTACAGCCCACAATAGTTCCCCCTCTTTCAGACAAAACAATTGGCCACACGAAACCACCAGGTAATGCCCGCTTGAGAACTTCTGAACATCCCAGGCGTATTCACAGAATCCAATATTATGAGGTAGCTCTATCTGAACCCTTCCTTTCTGGAAAGCGAATTCTACTTGTACAAGGCGGTGTTTATTTTCATAATCCAGCCAACCTCCAAAATCCTTTTCATTAAACCTCCCTATATAGGTTCGCAGGAACCTGGTGGTCCCATTTATATCTACAGCCAATCTGGAGAGAGGCCGTGTGCTGGTAATAAGGCTATCTCTTCCCCGGGCATCTATCTGCAATATTCCCAAACTTACCAGTTCGAAATAAGCCGTTTCATCTTGGTCCAGATATTTCAGTTTAGCCGTATTGAATTGCTTTTGATGCCTCTGCACCAAGTGATTATATCGATACGGCACAATGGTATCCCTCTCCAGGATAAAAGCCTCCCCCGTCATCGTCCCGAACCAGATGCGCCCCTTGACATCCTCGTGAATGTTGAACACCACATTGCTGGTAAGGCCGTCCCGTGCATCGTAGGTGCGGAAGGCATAGCCGTCGAAGCGGGCTGCGCCGTTGTCGGTGCCGAACCATAGATAGCCGCGGCTGTCCTGGAAGGCGCAGTACACCTCGGGGCTGGGCAGGCCGTGCTGGGTGGAGTAGTTTCGGAAGTGGGGCTGGGGGTTGCGCTGGGCAGGGAGAGAAAGGTAGGTGAGGATTAACAATAATATGGAAATTAGGCGCCTCATGGGGTAGAGATTAATTTTCCTGTTTTCAGATGCTATTGATGCTTTTTTGAGCCCTTCGGGCCCAAAAGGATGCTGAGGCCCTTCGGGCCGTTTGTAGCTATAGATGCTTAAGGACAGTCTAAGGACATAGCCATTCAGCCATTCAGCCATTCAACAATCCAACAATCACCCGCCCGCTAACTGCTTCTTTTTCTGTAAAGTATACGGAAAAAGGCGGGGAAGGTTACTTTTATTTCTTAGTGGAATTGAAACCTTTGAGGTAGGCTGTTCAAAATATGTGGGTATTTAGAAAAAAACTACCCGGTGTTTTTGAACAGCCTGCGCCTTTGTGCTTTTGTAGAAAGCGGTAAATTTTCTTCGGACCACCGGTTAAGGTCAACGATTTTAACCTGCTCCATGGCAGCTTTGATTTCGGATTCATCTTGTACTTTTCCATAATCACGGATTTTCACGCGAACTACAAACCCTAAAAAAACTTAGGGTGTTAATTTGTAGTTAATTGATTGTCAATGATTTGTGTTTAATGCTTTTAAAACAAATTAGGGTTTGATTAGGGGGCGTTTCTCAGCCTTGGTTGCCCGGTTTAGCCTGGTTTCCACGTAAAAACAGGTTTGAGAAGCCTAAATTTAGGGGTTTTTATGATTTTTATGGGTAAAACTACAAATTTAAGATATCTTTAAAAACCCTATGACATTAACTACCGCCCTTAATTTGTTTTAAATGAACCCTAATGAATATTTTATCGCCCGCCCTACGGTGGCCCATAAACAATACGAAGCCATGCGCGCCTTCTTTTATGAACAACAAACCGCCTTGGAAGTAGCCGAACGGTTCGGCTATACGGTTTCGGCGGTGTATGGCTTGGCGCGAGATTTTCGGCGGCATTTGAAGTCCAACCCCCAAACCGATTACTTCTTTGCCGCCCGGCCCAACGGCCGCCCCGCTCAGAAGCGCCCTGTCCAACTAGAGCAGGACATTATCGCTCTGCGCAAACAATATTATTCGGCTCCCGAGATCACATCTATGCTGCAGGCCAAAGGGTACAAAATCAACTACAACTATGTCTACGAGCTGCTTATCCGCGAAGGCTTTGCCCGGCTGCCTCGCAGAACCCGGGCCAGCCGCCAGGAATTAAACGTCGTGCGCTTGGAAGCGCCCAAGGCGCAGGCCTGGCAGCCTGCCGAAGAGCATTTTGACACCCAACATGCCGGGCTGCTGTGCTTTTTGCCGATTATACGCAAGTACGGCATCGACGAGTTGATCCGTTCTTCGGCTTATCCCCAGACGCGGGAGATCAGCCGACAGTCCGCTATCTTGTCCTTCCTGGCTCTGAAGCTGTCCAGCGTGCGGCGTTATTCAGCCGACGACTTGTGGTGCATGGACCGGGGAAGCGGCCTGTTTGCCGGGCTCAATGTGCTGCCCAAGGCAGCCTGGTTCAGCTCCTACTCCCACCGCGTCACCCCGCAGATGAACCTGGGTTTCCTGCGCAGCCTGCACCGGCGCTGGCTCGAACACGGCCTGCTCGGCGATACAGCCAACCTGGATTTCACCACCATTCCGTATTGGGGCGGCGAGGACAGCCATCTGGAAAACAACTGGTCAGGAAAACGCTCCAAAGCCCTGGCTAGCATGCTGGCTGTCCTGGCGCATGACCCCGACACGGGCATCATCGATTACGGCAACGCCGACGTGCAGCACGAATCTGAATCCCAAACCGTCCTGGAGTACCTGGATTTCTACCGTGCCGGCGATCCAAACGGGAAAGCTCTCAAGTATCTGGTTTTTGACAGCCGCTTCACCAACTATGAAAACCTGGCGCACTTGGATGAGCGCAACGTCAAGTTCATCACCATCCGCAGGCGCGGCAAAAACATGATCCGCGAAATTGAGCAGATGCCAGCTTCAGCCTGGAAAACCTTGCGTGTAGAGGCCGCTGGAAACCGGAAGCGCACCCTCAAAGTAGCTGATCAAACCATTTTCCTCAAAGGCTATGGCAAGGATATCCGGCAGGTTGTCATCACCGGGCACGGCAAGGCAAAACCGGCATTGATCATCTCCAACGATTTTGACATCTCGCTTGAGCAGATAGTCAGAAAGTACTGTCGGCGCTGGCTGGTCGAAAAATCCATCGCTGAGCAAATTGATTTCTTCCACCTCAACCGGCTTTCGTCCTCCATGGTCATTAAAGTCGATTTCGACCTGGTGATGACCATTCTGGCTCACAACTTATATCGGCTCCTGGCTCTCGAATTGGGCCGGTATCAGCACCTGGCCGACCAATCGGTCTTTGACCGCTTCATCTACAATGCCGGGGCTATTACTATTTCAATGAACGATATCAGGGTCTCGTTGAAAAAGAAAAGGGACCTGCCGCAGTTATTGATGGCACTGAACGATTATAAATTTGAGTACCCTTGGCTATTTCAAAAACGCCTCGTTTTTGATGGTGCTTCTTACACCTGAAATTAGGGGGCGCATTTCTACGTGAAAATCCGTGATGATCATAGCCAGTTCTTTAAGATTGTGCATCTGCCGTCAATTGTTTTGTGCTCCCAAGCCAGGCTTTCAGCCGGAAGGGGATAGAAGGGGAATCCAGGTTTGTGGGAAAACCTGCGCCCAGGAGCACTTTGTTACTTGTTCAGCAGTGTTTGCTTTATCGTTTTGAATCGAATCCTCATTCCAACCCGGCCTGTTAGTAAATTTCTTCTTATGACAGGCTGCATGCCAGCCTGGCTTCAGTTTTGCTTTTGGGATATACGCTTGGTGATGCCGCCTTGATAAACGGGAGGTTGTAGGCACCTGGCAAGAACAGATGCCCGAGAGTTATTTTCAGGAGTTTACTGGCTAATGCCTGCCAATATATACAAATTTGGTAGGATTAAAAGGAGGTGGGGGTCAAGTGAAGCGAATTACCGGTGAAGAAGGGGGAAAAAGGTGACAAACCCGGCTAGGGGCCTTCTGGCTATCCGTCTATTACTCGGGCTGTGTACGCCCCGAACTCGATTCGGGGGTGTGCGAAGCCCCTATTGGCTCTCCAGCGTTCGACTGAGTTCACGCCGAAGCCCTCAGAATGGTAGTCGGCCTTCTTCAGAATCGCTTCGGCTATAACTTGTTAAGCCGCTCCAAAAGCTGGCTTTTATAACTTGCGCCTATGGGGATTTTATGCCCGCCGACTTCCACTTCATTGTTTGACAGGTTAATGCTTTCAATATGCGTAAGCTGTGCCAGATACTTTCGGTGTACCTGGATAAAACGCCGTATAGACAAGCGCTGTTTAATCTGCCTGAGCGACATTTTTACGGCGAACCTGTTGTGCCTTGTGTGAATAATGATGTAATTGCCTTCTGCTTCCACGAGGCCGATATCGGAGATAAACAGTTTAATGAGCTTATCCACCCCTTTTACGAAAAGCGTATCATTGAGCAGTTCGTTTTCCTGCCACAAGCGGAATACTTCGGCGGTGAGGTGAGGGTCGCCAGAGTGCATCAGGGCCGAATCTATCGCACTTTG
>JACJYN010000039.1 GCA_020636095.1 Lewinellaceae bacterium | reverse complement strand
AGATTATCCTTTACAACCAGTAGCATCCTTTTAAGAAGGGCTTTATCACTCACTCCTTGCCCGGATTCCCCTAATTCAAAAGCCTTTATGGAATCAAATTCCGTTTCCCAACGACGGCGCCATCTTTTCACCGTATTAATATCAATCCTTAATTCGCGTTTTATTGATGCATGGCTATAGCCTTCGTTCGCCAAAAGAAGAATCCTTATTCTGGTTTTAATATGATGCGCTAAGGAATGTTTGGACCAGTGGTGGGACAGTAAACTATATTGGCGTTCTGTCATAGTAATCCGTGGGGCTGGCTTGCCTCTACTCATGGTAATCTCAATTTTGTCAAAAAACTACAAAATACAAAACTATGCGTTATTTAGTGCCGAAGGCACTAGGTTGTCCCTGCTTGCCGATAAACCAACTACTTTCCCTTTTTAAGTTTCTTTTCGGGCTTCAAAGGATCCAGAGACTTCGAACCGACCAAAACAGACATTTGGTCAATGGCCGTCTTATTGAGCAGTTCCAGGCGTTGCATTTGATCGCAATCCCATTCCAGCAAGTTGGCATTGAGAGATTGCAGGTTCGAAAGGACAAGCAGTTGCTCAGTGGTAGCATGGTCACGCATATTGCCTTTCAGTTCAGGGTTTTCCTGCCGCCATTGCTTTGCCGTTTTTCCGAATAGAGCCATATTGATAAGGTCGGCTTCGCTGGCAAAAAACACCCCTTCTTTCTTTGTATACTGTAGCTTAGGCGGGATAAGGTATGTCCGGACGGCTTCGGTATGGATACGGTAATTCGCCTTTGCCATAATGCGCTTCACGTTCCATTCCGTATCGAGCTCTTTGGCTTCTGCGGCTTTCAGGCGGTCAAATTCCTTAATTAAGTATACCTGAAACGTTGGAGAAAGCCAGTAACAAAAATTTAAGGCGATCTCCCGGTGAGCATATGTGCCGCCATAACGGCCGGCCCTGGACTGTAAGCCGATAGCGCCGGTAGCTTCAATCCAGGCAGTCACTGAAGCGGAAAAAGAGTTGTTCGTCGCGTTAAGCCTAAACGTGGCAGCTTCGCCACGTTTAAAATCAGGGTTATGGACGCTCTCCCATTCATCAAGATAGGCCAGGGTACTGTTATTTCGCATCCAGCTCCGGATGGTAAAGCGGGGTTCGTCTGCCGATTGTTTCGCGATGTCGGTCAAAGAGATATAGTCTGCTTTATCTCCAACCAGGATCGTGATTTCGAACCCTTCTACGTTAATTTTTTTCTTTGCCATAGCAACCACAAGATAGAAATTATCCGAAAAAGCCAATTTTTATAGGAGCAGTTAAACTCCCGGCGTTTAAGGCGACGCCGTCGCCCTGGGGAACGTTTGCTCCTCCTTAGCCATTCCCCAGGGCGACGGCGCGGCCGGGCCCATTGGCCGCAGCGGCCTTGGCTTTGGAACCGGTCTACCCCCGCCAGGCGTTCCACAGGCAAGGCGGCGGCGGCCAAAGCTGGCGGCTCCCGTCCGCCGCGAGGCAGCCTGTGCGCAAAAGCCAGCTGCCAGGTGAAGGGTTTCTCGCTGCAAGGCGCAGAAATGGGCATGTTTTATAATCAGCCAAAAGTAGTTGACACTTTTTCAATTTTGTGTTTTCCGAGAACAAGAGGAATCATTTGGAATATTAGATAATATCGGAATATCCATTCGACGAAGTAGGTTAATGAAAAATTATCTGTCGGAATTATACTTTCTGGGATTTCTGTTTTTTGTAAAAGTGTCAACCACATTTTTAAACATGCCCAGAAATGTACCCAAAACAGCCCACCGCCCAGCTGACACCACCCCAAAAACGTACCCATAATCAGTGTCGAAGAGGGCCGGATTCGCCAGCGCCGGGTTGATCACCGGGAAGTTCTGACAACAAAGCCCTCAAATCCCCCTTCGCTTCTTCCAGTTCCCCCTGCAGCTCAGCCAGCCGCCGTGCCGCCCGCAGCAACTCCCGGTAGCGGCGCTCCAGCTCCCTCTTCTCTACCTCCAGCCCCTTGATACATTCCTCCTGTACCCGGCAGCGCAGCAGCATGCGCTCCGCCGCTTTGGAGTTGGTAGCCTGCCCAAAGCAGCGTTTGCCCCAGTGCAGCGCCCGGTTGACTTCTGGCGACAGGCTGCGAATGATCAGGGTTTTGGCGTTGGTTGTTTTGGCATTCATAGTTTTATGCGTTTTCGATTAGAGAAATCCCTGCCTGCCAAACTGCATTTGCTAGGTAGGCAGGGTGGCGATATCTCGTCCTGTGTCCCTGGGCTTCGGCCTCGGCTACGCTCGGCCCGAGTTCTTCCTCACATCCTCGCAGTACATACAGAACTCGTATTCGCTGTCGTCGCCCATGCTGGCATATTGGTGCAAGCAGTCGCGGTGCGCGCCCCAGTAGCCATAGCCGGCGAGGCGTTCCCCGCACACCTGGCAGGACTCGCCGTAGTTGTCGCCCTGGCGGATGGGATGATCGCAGGGGATGTCTCCGGAACGGATCAGGCTGATCTTGGCTTCGGCTTCGGCTTCGCTCAGCCAAACGCGGAGGGCCTTTTCATATTCTTCTTCGAGGTTCATGGTTGGAAATTTTGATGAGGGAACACGGATGACGCAGAGCAGGCGAGTTTGCGCGGATTAGCAGCC
>JACJYN010000038.1 GCA_020636095.1 Lewinellaceae bacterium | reverse complement strand
TCAGAGCATGTTTGGAGGCCGCTTTTGGAGATAAAAAGCGTCAATTTTTTGGTGAAACGAGACGCTTTTCGAAGGGCGTACCCAAAGGTACGGCCAAGGAAAGCAACGAAGTGTCACTAAAAAAGTGGCCTTTTTTAGCCCAAAGGGTGGCCTCCAAACATGCTCTTAAAAGGGTAGCCCTTACTCCTGGTTACCGACGCCCTGCACATGCCCCGGGCTATGTTCTGGTTTCGGCAGGCCGGCCTGAGTCCGCTCCCTGCCCCTACCAACCACATGATTAAACCTGATCCTGTCCGCCGCCCCTTTCCTTTTAAGCCTTCTATCCACAAAATAGAGATGACGGACAGGCTGCTTCATGAATGGGCAGGCACTCTGCCATTTTTACCTTATCTTTGAGCAGCCCAACCCATGCTTCCCGTATGACGGCCTGACGAAACACACACCAACTACTCTTGCTCCAGTAAACCGAACAAATTATGAATATTTCATTTGGACTATTCAATGGAAAACAGGAAGGCATTGCCGGATACGTTACTAAATTACTCATCCTGGCAGTAGATTTCACCTTTGCCCTTTTTGCTTTTTTCGCCGCTCTGCTCATCACCTGCAAGTTCGACCTGAGCGAGGCGTTGGAAATGTTCGGCTGGGCCACAGCCCTGGTCCTTTTCCTGCGCGCGGCGGCCTTTGTGGTCTTTAAAACCTACCTCATCATCATCCGTTATGTGGGGGAGCGGGATTACAAGAACGTATTCTTCGCAGTAACGCTATCCTCGATATGCTTTTGGGTGTTGTTGGAGCTTTTCCCGGGCCTGCTCCCCGCCGAAGACGTCCTGCCGATCGTATTGGTCGACGGTACGATCCTGTTGCTGCTAGCCGGCGGCTTTCGCATCTTGTTGCGCCTCATTTTCGACCAGGTGCAACTGCAGCGGGGCTCCCGGCTGAATACGGTCATCTTTGGCGCCGGCGAACTGGGCGCCATGCTACTGCGGGTGCTGCGCCACAATGGCTCGCACAACTACCGGGTAGTGGCCTTTTTTGACGACAACCCCAAAGTGCACAAGAAATCGCTCAACGGAGTCAAAGTGTTCAACCCCGAAAAAGCCTTTGCCAAAGTGGTACGCAAACACGACATCAAGGTGGCCGTCATCGGCATTAACCAACTGCCGGAAGAACGGCGCATACAGTTTATCAACAACTGCCTGGCCAACCACGTCAAGGTGCTGAAGGTGCCGCCTACCGAGAACTGGCTGAACGACAGCCTCAACATCGGGCAGCTCAGGGATATCCGCTTCGAGGACCTGCTCAACCGCCCCCCCATACTGCTGAATGAGGACAGCATCCAAAAGAGCGTCACGGACAAGGTGGTGCTGGTCACCGGCTGCGCCGGCTCCATCGGCAGCGAGATCGTCCGCCAGTTGCTCCGTTTCCGGCCCCAGTGCATCATCGGCCTCGACCAGGCGGAGACGCCGCTGGCCGAGATCAGCATAGCGCTGCAAAAGGAGGTGGAAAGCGGCCTGTTTCATCCCATTATCGGCGATGTGAAGGACTACGACAAAATGCAGTCCCTGTTTGAAATGTACAAGCCGGAATATGTCTTCCACGCCGCTGCTTACAAGCATGTCCCCATTATGGAGCGCTTCCCGGCGGAAGCCGTCAAGGCCAATGTGCAGGGTACGCAAAACATCGCCAACCTGGCCTCCCGTTTCGGCGCCCGCAAGTTTGTGATGATCTCCACCGACAAGGTGGTCAACCCGGGCAATGTCATGGGCGCGTCCAAGCGCATCGCCGAGATTTACGTGCAATCGCTCAACTCCGCCCGCGGCAACAACACGCAGTTTATCACCACCCGGTTTGGCAACGTGCTGGGTTCCAACGGCTCGGTCATTCCTATTTTCAAACAGCAGATCGAGAACCGGCAGCCGGTAACCGTCACCCATCCGGACGTGACCCGCTTTTTTATGACCATCCCGGAGGCCTGCCAGCTGGTGCTGGAAGCCGGCGCCATGGGCAAGGGCGGCGAGATTTTCATCTTCGACATGGGCAAACCGGTCCGCATTGTCGAACTGGCGGAAAAAATGATACAGATGGCGGGCCTGGCCCTGGGTAAAGATATCCAGATCAAATTCACCGGCCTGCGCCCGGGCGAGAAGCTCAACGAAGAATTGCTGGACGAGCAGGAGGGCGTCATCGCCACCCACCACTCCAAGATACGCAAGGCGAACGTCCGGCACTACGACCACTACGAAGTTCGCAGCCAAATTCACAACCTCGTCGAAATGGCCTACACGTACCAGGACAGCCACTTGCTGGTTAAGCTGATGAAAGAGATCGTACCCGAATTTATGAGCCAGAATTCCGACTTTGCTGAGTTGGACGACGCCCGCAATGAACCCGCATCCGCTCCTGGCAAGGAGAAAGGGTAAGTAGACATCATGATGAACAATACCAAAAACTACATCCATCCATGCGCCTAGGATTCAAAAAGCTATTTCTCAGAACGCTGGGGCGGGTCGTTCCGTCCGACCACTTCGCCCAGCGTTTTCCCGTGTCGGTCAAGGGCGTTTGTTTCATCGGCGACAAAGTGGTGTTGCTGCAAAACGAACGCCGGGAATGGGACCTGCCCGGGGGCAAGCTCAAAAGGAAGGAGGACATTGCCTACTGTCTCACCCGGGAGATCGAAGAAGAGCTGAACATCAAAGTGACGGCCGGGCAACTGCTCACCGCTACCCAGATCAATATCATGGGCTCCATAGACGTGCTGGTCCTCATCTACCGTTGTTCTACCCTCGCCTCCGTCCACGACCTGAAGATCAGCCAGGAAAATTTCGGCCTGGGCCTGTTCACCATAAAAGAGCTGAGCGCCCTGGGCCTCCCGGCCAGCTACAACCACGCTATCCATCGGGCGCACCGCTATCATGCGCTGAACGGAGGCGACTGAGCTCCCACCTGCTATCATTCCTGCCTCTTCCCCTACCTATACGTTATCTCCCCCCTATCCACATTTTCAACCGTTTGATTTTATGCCCATGTGCCAGCTTTCGCGGGAGTTATCCCCATAAAATGGCTTTGGGCCCTACTATCGGGAACAGCGATTTTCATTTACGGACTAGAGTACGTAGCCCAATTCCTAAAAACTTTGTACCTTAGTAGTGATTAAAAAATCCCGAAGGGATGCCTCACGGCATAAGTTCGACATTTGAGTCCGTGAATTGTAGAGAAAGCCAGGGGCTTATCTGGGCGAAGGCTTTCTCTACATTTCACGGACGTCGAACTTATTTTTTAAATGTTTCTT
>JACJYN010000037.1 GCA_020636095.1 Lewinellaceae bacterium | reverse complement strand
GCGGATATTTGTACAAATACTTCATGTAGGAGTGCGTCGGCGTATTGTCGAGGTAGAAATAATACTCCTTGACGTCTTCACCGTGGTTGCCTTCGGGATTGGTCAATCCAAAAAGGCGTTCCTTGAGGAAAGGGTCTTGCCCGTTCCAGAGGGATAAGGCCAGGCACAGGCGCTGCTGATTGTCGCAGATACCCGCCAGCCCGTCCTCCCCCCAGCGGTAGGCGCGCGAGCGGGCCTGTTCGTGAGTGAAGTACTTCCAGGCGGCCTGGTTGTCGCTGTAGTCTTCCCGGACGGTACCCCACTGGCGTTCGCTGAGGTAAGGCCCCCAGCGCAGCCAGGGAATCTGCCGCTGGTAAGCTTCCTGAATCCGTATTTGTTCGATGTTGCGCTTCATACTGCTAAGGTAAGGATTAATCGTAGCTACAAACAAAAAGTGGTTTTTTAACCGCGAAGCTGTCTAAAGTTTTTTGCTGAAACCAAGAATGTCCGTTGCTAAATTCGTAAAATTGCGAAAAGCTGCATACTTTTGGCCTCTATATTATGAAGCTACAACACATCGATTTCTTTCCGGATTCCTTCTTCGTGGGCGCCCTGTTCCCCTTTGTGGAGAACGGGAAATTGTTCCTGCTGTCCGTTCAGCACCTGGACAAATACAAAAAAGGGGAGGTCAATACCAAGTTGCCCGGAGGGTCCGGGGACAAGAGATTGGCTTCCGAGGCGAAATACTTCGCTCGCCTGGAGGAGGTTATGGAGGCCCTGTCGTTCGATCGACGGGCCGTATTGCTGATCCTCAACCAGGAGTATAGCCGCCGGGCTCAGTTTGAGGACCATCCGCTCGGCGGCCGCATTCTCTGGCTCCTCCAGACATTGGTGCTGAAATGCCTGGAAGCCACGGGCTATTATCCGGCCAGCCTGGATCCCTGGGTAGTGGATGTGGTCAAACGTTCCGATGACCATTACCAGTACTTCCTGGAAATCAAGGAATGGTGGGATCAGCACGGAGAGCCCGTGCAAATTCCCCAGCTCGATGAGACATTTGTGCCGTTGGACAAAGATATCATAGTGCCCCGCCAAAAAATGCCCCTGCTCGAGTTCGAAGAGATTCTGATCGAGTCACACTGCCGCCCGGTCGAATTTTATCTGGAACATCTGAAGGAAAACGCCCGCCAGGCGCGTGGGGAGGGAGGAAACGAGGACTCCTGAAAGCCTGTTTGGAGGTTAGCGAATTGCTGGCCAGCCGGATGGCAAAAATTCCTGTACCACGCTTCACGCTGGATGGCAACATACCGCCTAAAAATTCAATGACAGCATTAACTATCTATCAGATATTGCGTTCCCATTCTTCCCGGCTTTGCGCTACAGATTCAAGAAGTTCGGAAGCGGTTTCCTTAGAGATACTACCAGCCCATTGGCGTTTAGCGACGAGCGATCAATAACTGTCAGATTTCCTAGGAGCGCTTTTGGCGAGCGTATAATCAACAACCAAAAATGAAAATGTAATAGACCCCAACCAGGACAAAAATCCCTCCGGCAGCATACCGAACCACTTTCTCCGCCTTCTGAACAGCATTAAACCACGCACTCATTTTCTCCATACTGAAGGCCAGTAAACAGGTGAATAACAGTACAGGCAGGCCGGTGCCAAGCGCAAACAGTAATGGCATAGACAAGGGTTCGGCGGAGCGAAGGGTCATTGGGATCAGCATCCCGAAATACAGGGCCCCGCTGTAACAGCTAAATTTTCTTCCTCGTCTACATTGATGAGTTGAAAGGTGACCTTACCTTCCTCCACTTCTTTGGCATAGCTGTCGGCCAAAACCGTTTTGGTTAGGTTTTCAATGGCCAGGCAGGTTTTGCAACGGTGGTCGGTGTGGAAATCCAGGACCTCGATCCGGCTAGCCGTAACTTCCGGTGGAGGCTCGTTTGTTTGGGCATTGCCCGAGCAACTGGCCAGAAAAAATGCAAGAACTAGAAGTAAGCACTGACGTATTGTTTTCATATCACGAAATTTTTTTTTCAAAAAATAAGGTTAAACAAATAGCCCGATACGATAATGCAGAGCGTTACGACCCCAAAGAAAATCCCGATCAGCTTTAGGCTCATCACCTTTTTTAAAAGCATAGCTTCCGGAAAGGAAAGGCCGACAACGGCCATCATGAACGCAATGGCCGTACCCAGGGGAATGCCTTTGCTTACTAAAACCTGGACGACCGGTAAAATGCCCGAAGCATTGGAATACATCGGGACTGCCAAAACAGTAGCCATGGGAACAGCAAGCAGGTTTTCTTTGCTCATGTACTTTTCAAAGAATCCTTCCGGAATGTATCCGTGCATGAGCCCTCCTATCGCAATACCAACGATAACATAGGGAACTACGCCTTTCAGGATCTTGGCGGCCTCCCTCCAGATAACCGGAAGGCGCTGAAAAAAAGGCGTGTTTTCCGCTGTGAATTTTTCCTCTTCTCTTTGGGCGTTAGCCAGTACCTCTTTGACCCAGGGGGTTAGGTATCGCTCCAGGCGAAACCTGGAAAGAATGATGCCTGCCGTCATGCCAAGCACCACGCCGCTAATGACATAAATAGCCGTGGCCTTTAAACCAAAGAGGCCCAGGAAAAGGCCGATGGCCACCTCATTGACCAAAGGAGAAGTGATCAAAAAGGCAAAAGTCACACCGAGTGGTATACCCCCTCGAACAAAGCCTATGAACAAGGGAACGGATGAGCAAGAGCAAAACGGCGTGACCACCCCGAATGCAGAAGCCATAAAATACTCCAGTCCGTAGAGTTTGTTGCGAGAAAGAAAATTGCGCACTTTCTCTATCGGGAAATAACTGTTGACTATTCCCATAAAGAAGATGACGACAAAGAGGAGCAATAGTATTTTTATGCTGTCGTAGACAAAAAAATTCAATGCTTCCGCCAGGCGCCTTCCCCGCTCTAAACCGATTTGCCGGTAAATCAGCCAGTCTGCAAATTGCTGTATCCAATCAAACATCGGCCACTCAAACCTTTAATAATTCCATGATCTCCCCTTTTGAAGGTACGCGCCCTTTAATGACGACCCGTTCATCAATGACGACCGCCGGTGTACTCATTATGTCGTACTCCATGATCTTCATGATGTCTTCCACCTTTTCAATGGATACATCGGGCAGGGAAAGTTCTTCAACCGCTTGTTGAACCACCTCCGTGGTACGTTTGCAGTTGGGGCAACCGGTGCCCAGGATCTTTATGGTTTTCATATTTTATAGTTTATCGGCGAATTACGATGATTAAGATGAAAAAAACACTGACTTTGGTCACTCCTGCAGGAAATTAACACTTCTGCTCCTGTTGATTTATCCGATCCGGCCGAAAGGCTGAAAATGCCTGGCCATCCTTTCCGCGAGCGCCGAAGCTACTCAGCGGAGGAACTAGTGCGCCGGGCATGAAGTAATCGGCC
>JACJYN010000036.1 GCA_020636095.1 Lewinellaceae bacterium | reverse complement strand
TGTAATCCGTGGCGCCGAAAGCGTTGTCTTCCACCACTATGCCCGCCGGATCCTGAAAGTTGCCGCTGTGCTCCACCCAAAGGGTATTGTCGAATACACTGCAAAAACGGGGGCTGTTCTGGAGCAGGGCGATGCCGATGTTCCGCGCCTGTATATCGTTGCCCCACAGCCGCAGGGCTTTGTCCTGGCAGTTTTGCAGGCGCAGGCCGGTATTCACCCCTTCCATGTTGGTGTTGAAGATGTAGGCGTTCGTCCCGCTTGCTCTTAAGCCTACCGTACAGTTTTCGAAGAACACCGGCCGGCCTTCGTCGCCGGAGACATACAGCAAAGGATAACCCCAAGAGCTCCCAAAGGCGTGAATGCCCTGGCCGGTGCCCAGGCGGGTTGTTTGTCCGGGATCCGCCGCCAGGTTGCGGAAAGTGGTATTGGTGACGCGCAGGTTGGAGCTTTGGGCCAGGATGCCGTTGTACAGCCCGTCAAAAATATTCGGCGCCTGCCCCGCCACGCCAACGGAGGTGTTGGCGTAATTCAGCCAGATGCCGGCAAAGCCTTTCGTGCCGTTGCGCGGCGCTTTGAGGTTGCCCGCGGCCAGGAAGGTGTTGCCGTAACAGTTGTACAAGGAAGCCGTTTGGCCCGGCTGCAAGTCCATCAGGATGCCGGTGTAGTTGTTGCGGAAGGTGTTGTTATGGATATTTGCATGCGAACCATCTAATAAAGTAACAGCATTTTCCGCGTCGGAGACTGTGCAGCCGCGCATCTCCAGGCTCGCGCCGTTTTCGACGATGATGCTTTCCCAAAGGCTGCTGCAGCCGAAAATGCGGCAGCCGTCTAAAACCAATTTTCCGCTGGACACAACTATTTTGGCCCCCGGCTCCAATTCAATGAGTGACTTTCTGAAGGTAAAACACTTTCCCGCTCCTATATTCGCTTCAAAAGTGTTGAAAACCCGGATATTGTCCAGGTATAAGGCGAATGCGCAATTCGTGCTGGGAAGGGGCAGTGGAGGCTGTTGGGCAGTCAGCAAACCGGACACGTTTTTAAAGCCGGGCGGGATTAATTCTTCCGGGTTAAGCACAACTCCGCTCACGGCAATATCTTCAACGGCAACTCCGTTTTCTATGCTATCTACTCTAACTTGTGAATCAAGGATACTTAAAGGCACATCCACAATCCTGGTGGTGAAATTCAGCTCATAACATTCATCGAAGCCCAGTTCGATGCCATCCACCCGGATGAAACGGTCGTTGCCCTCCGTCACGTCCAGCCCCTGGGTCAATAATATTTCATCATCAGGGTAAAATTGAACCACCTCCAGGTTGAAGGTGTCAGGTTGGCAATAGTTGCAAAGGGTAATGGTATAGTTTACCTCGTCCTGGCCTTCGCAGCCAATAACCGGCGTTTGGTTGTCTATCTGAATATCCAGAAAAACAGTACAGGTGTCACAGGGCAACTCCGGGATGGAGGATGGAGGGTACAGGCAGCCCTCTATGCCCGTATTGTTCGACAGCGTTTGGGCAATGAAATCACAACTACAATCATCAATATAGACATCATCCAAGGTTCCTCCTAAATTACTTCCGCCACTACACATAATAGGGCCTAACCCTTGAGAGTTGCCTGAAGAGCACTGCACCAGAAGGTTATTGTAAATATTTGGGCAACTCGTTGGGTAACTTGAATCCGTATCTAAATGATCTCTGCCCGTTAAAAGGTGCCCAATTTCATGAGCCGTCCTGAAGGAAAGGTATTCAAACCTTGATAAACTCCTATTTCTATCCTTGATAACTGCAAGTGGGTAGCTTAAGGGTAACTGTGGGTTGCCGGTTTGTTCGGGGCATATTCCGAAAGTTGTTGCCTGTCCTTCAGGAAAACAACCCTGATCTGAAAATACAATAAAGGCATCTAAAGGAAGGCAGGGCCTTGAACGATGCCAAAACCCACTCTGTCCCAATGATAAATCGCTGGCCGAACCACACCCCAAGGGATCACCATTTTTAAAGAGGATATCTCTGATAACATAGCCAACAGGTATGTTATTGGTATTATTGTAGAATGCAAAAGCTTCAGCTATAATGTTTGCTGCTTTATTTCGGATCATCACCTCATTACCATTAAAAAAATCATAGATTCCACGATCTATCACTATGGCAATTTCAACAATAGCTTCAGGGCTTGAAATATTACAGGAAGCATCAGGTTCCGTTTTCTTTTTCTTTACCAAAATATAACTATTGGAGCTTGGCGATTCTAATGGAAAGAACTCAAACATAGAAAAAAATTGATGGCTATAACCAGCTTCTATCACCTCTCCATTAAAATAAGCCTCCGAAATGACAAAATCAACCGGCTTGGCAGGGCTGCTATCGGCTTCTCCCAAATACTTTGTCCATAAGGTATCCTGGCCAACAGCAGAAGCATAGCTTTCGGAGAGTTCCAAAATCCATCGAAATTGAGTACCTACCTCAAATTGGAAGGCGATATTGCTTCCTTGTGATTGAATCAGGGAATCCAATGCAGCCACATCAATATCAACAATCCAGTAATCTTCGATCTCTCCAATGGCTTGCGATATGGTAAATTCCCGGGCAGGATTCCCGGTTTCCAGGATATCTGTTTGAAATACAACCTGCCCAACTGCCGGGCTGGCTACAAAAAGAAGGAATACCTTCATCAATACATTATGAAAATAAATATTTAATAGGGGGGGGGTACAGCGCGTACAGTCCTTTTTCTTCATGGCGTGTAAGTTTTTGGAATTAAGGAAATGGGTGAAATAACCGGCAAAGGTTGCCGGCAGCGACGCGTTTAAAGGCTGAATCAGCGTAGAACGAACGGAAGGTACGGTTTATATTGGCCGCTTACAAGTGGAGCAATGTTAAAATGGAAGCTTAATCTGTTCCTGCTTCAGAAAAGTTAGAGGCCGGGGACAGTACAAAAAACTCCCGGTTCATTTTTTTTGTACTTTGGAGGGCAAGTCCAAAAAATCGAACGTTTATCTGGAAGAACTTACCCGGAGCTAGCTTCAGGAGGACCAATGCCGTTGGGCTACCCGACGGCAGGAGGCTGGGCGAGGTAGCTGTTTGTTTATCCAGTTTTTCTTATTTTAAATTTCATAGCGAATAAACTGTAGGTCAGAAATTCGGTCAAAATCTTTATCCGCTGAGATCAAGGGAAGGTTCATGTATATCGAAGTGGCAGCTATGATGGCATCCGGGAGCTTCAGTTTATACTTTTGTTTCAAGTTGATGGTAATTCTCTTAATTGCCTGATTGAGGTCAACTATAATGCAGTTATTCAAAAGTTCTTCTATGATCGAACGATCCTCTTCTTTTATATCCTGAAAACCAAGTAATTCCAATTCTGTAATGAACGATACATGAACATCTCGTCCATTCAAAAGCTCAGCAATAGTAGTGTCGCCGTTCAATAGATACAATGCTATATTGGTATCAATTAGTAAGCTATTCCCACTCATCTCTCATCGCTTTTTGGATGGCCAAAGGTAACAAATGCAGATTCAGTACTCCACAGTACCTATGTGCATTAAACTTACTTTTCTTTGGCAACGCATCTAAAAGCTTATCTATGCTTGCTTTATCACTTGCTCGCTTGAGTACTACTGTCATTGATCTAGTTTTTCATAAAAATACGAACTTTATTTCAACATTTCTTCCTTTGGCTTAGTTCCAGGCCCTTGATACGATAAAGAAAAACTTTCCATAAGGCAAGCAAAAAGGTTGGCTGGGCTGGATCAACTTGCTTTCCAAAAAGAACGGGCTAAGCGGGACGTATATATCCATTTCTCGATGAAAGATTTGGAAGACGACCTTGAAACGTTATGCAACCTATGATCGTCATCAGCGATACAGGGCCGATTACTAACCTATTGCAGATAGAAAGGCTGAATTTGTTAAAAGAACTTTTCCAGAAGATCGTCATTCCCACCGGTGTCTTTGCAGAGTTGTCTCATATTCCGGCGCAAAGATTAGCCCTGGAAGAACTCGATTGGGTTGAAGTAAAGGATATCCTCCGCTCGCTTGTAAAGCCTCTTATTGGGTTCAGAAAAACGTTGTTGCCTAGTTTCCTGGACCTCTGGGCAGATTCCAAAAAACTCAACGTTTTTCTGGAATAGCCTTATAGCTCCCAGCTTCCACACAATCACCTTATCTTCATGCAGGATTAGTAGAGTCTGGCAAATCGTCAATTATTTGGATATGGGCGCAGGCACCCAGCCAGCCATTAGCCTA
>JACJYN010000035.1 GCA_020636095.1 Lewinellaceae bacterium | reverse complement strand
AATTTCCGGGCTCAGGCTGTATTCAAAAGAAATGCATTCTTTTTTTAAAAGGTGAACCCGGTCCATCCCATCTGTCCCGTTAGGCGCGTAAGTTACAGCAGGCGTTGGCGACCAAGAGCAATCGGGCTGTAAGCGGGGCGGATATACGCAATTGGAGCGGTTGGGGTTATTCGATAAAAGGTCCAATAACGGGCGGCCGTCCATATCTGTTCCCTGAAAGTTTAACGCCTGATCAATGGTGTTATTAACGATCATTGCCTGTACAGTAAGGGCATCGATAGTAAACGTTGTAACTGCATTGGCCGGCGGTGAAGGAAAAAAACCGTACCCTTCAACCGAAAGCGAAAAACTGCTTAGTTCCCTGTTAGGCCTGGCCAATACATCCAGCTCGATCAATCCCTGGCTCATCTCCTGTAGTATTTGGTAGGTAAAGTTGGCCGTATTACCCCCCTCGAAAAAAAGGCAACCGCTTACCGTCTCCACCCACCTTCCGGAATAAATGATGGAACCGGTATTTGAGGTGCTATTGGACGCTCTTATTGTAACCTCTTCCAGGTAGGGCCATTCCACTTCCGGCGCCTCCATCACCCAGCACCCACTCCCACTACAGCCCACCCCATCCGTCACCGTGGCGCAGTACTGCCCGGCGGGCAGGCCGGTAAGATGCGGCCCATTTTCACTGATCTCTCCACTGGGGCCCGACCAGAAATACGCCAGAGCCTGAGGGCCGCTTGCGCCGCTGACGCTAAGGCTGATGGCCCCGTCAGGTCCATCGGCGCAAGCCATGGGGGTGACGGCGGCGTCAACCGCCATTCCCGGGCCGGAGGGAATAAAGCCTGCTACCTCTTCTACGCAGCCATTGCCGTCGGTAATGGTTACCTGATAGGCGCCGGCGGGCAACCCGGAAACGGCGGCCCCGCTGGAACCATCGCTCCAGTTGATGATGTACGGCGGAGCGTTTCCTTCCACCGACAATTCCGCTCCCCCGTCCGCCGCTTCCGGGCAGGTAGTCGGCGTAACCGCCACAAGGTAGGTCTCCATAGAGGGCGGCGCCGGCAACGCCACGGTTTTCTCCACCGAGCATCCGTTGGTGTCTGTAATGGTAGCCGTATAACTGCCCGCCGCCAGGCCGCTGAGGCTCGTCCCTGTCATGCCGTTGCTCCAGGCCACGGTGTAGGCGCCGGCCGGCTGTATGGACAGTTGGATGGCGCCGTCGGCGGAGGAAGGGCAGGTGGGGGGCGTAGTGGCGGCGTTGACGGTGAAGCCCAGGCTACTGGAAAGTATTTTGAAGAAGCCGGTTTGGGTGCAGCCCCGCCTGTCTTCGACGGTCAGATAGTAAATGCCTTCGGCTAAATCGTAAATGTCAGGCGTGTCGGCCCCGTTGCTCCAGGAGTAGGTGTAAGGGGGCGTGCCGCCCGCCGCTGTCACCGTAATGCTGCCGGTGGCCTGGCCCGGGCAGGTTTCGGTTTTGTCTCCGGAAAAGGAGGGAGCAGGGCAGGCGGGGATGGTGATGTCGTACTGGAAGGTGCACCCGAAGGAATTGGTGACGTCTACGGTATAATCGCCTGCCGCTGTGATGTCCGTTGGGTTTTGCTCCGGGGAGGAATAGCCACCGGGGCCGGCCCATCTAAAGGTGAAGGGGCCTGCGGTGCCTTCGGCAGTCAACTCAAAGGCTTGCTGGGGGGAGCTGCCGCTTTCGCAAAGGCAGTCGGCCAGTGGGGTAAGCTCTATGGTGGCTTGGGCGGAGAGCAGGGGGAGGAGGAGCGCGAGGGTGAGGAGGTGTTTCATGATGGAGCGGTTGATTGTGATAGAAGATGAAGGTGAATAGCCAGATTGTTTCTACTTACTGGTCATCGTTTTTCCAGGATGTCTGCGATTTTGAGTAGGTTCTGTTTTCGATTGGAAACGCCACGGATGGAATTGGCTATGATGCGGAGGCAGGCGGCTTTTTCTTTTTTGTCCATTGAACCACCCCAAATCCAGTGAAAAAAGCTTGAAAAATACATGCTGAAGAAGTATAGCCGTTTATCAGTTTGAGGTTTATCCAAGCGAGCCATCACCTTTCTCATAAGGGCCGGATGTACAGATTCGTTTCGGTATATCATTTTTCCAAAGTTTGCCCGATAGGGGTATTCTTCGTTGAAGTCGTCGTTAAAACTCACCCCCTCTACATCAATGCTGTCTAACAACCGGTTCATATTTTCTTCAATAGGAAATAAGTAGTATTGCAACCTTGCCCTGATCCGTTCTGATACCTTTAACGTGCTATCATGCTGAGTATCATACATTTTATGGTATAAATCCCTTAGCTTTTGATTATATTGTTTATTTAAGGCGTCAACTTCCAAGATAATAGAGTCCACCCTTGATTGGGCTGTAATCTCCTGCGGGATACACATCCCGGCCCCGACAAATAAAAAGTAGTATAGAATCAAAAAAGAAGATTTGTGCTTTTTCATTAGTAGCGGTTTTTTGGTTAAAAAGGTGCAAAAACATTGAAAGGTTGATTGCTGATATTCAATTGATTGACTTTGCCCTGAGGGTTTTGAGAAGCAAAAGTACTATAGCTAAAACGGTCATTAGGTGCAAAAGGAATGCTACCTCTAGTGATTTTAATGGAAATTCCATCAAAAACCTGTGTCCAAACCCCACTTGGCCCTTCAGATATGGTTATTGTTGTAGCAGGGCTGCCGTTTACCATCCTATGAATACTCCATTTCCCTCCAAAATAGTCAAAGTCCATTCTGTATCCATTGGTAGTAACGGCAGTTGAATCCTCTACTTTCAAAGTAATGGTGCCATTACTTCCGGAGTTCGACCCTTTTACCGGAAAACTAACCGAAACATTGGCTGTGTCTAATTCCATCTTGTACAACCCATTGGAAAAACGCCTGAGGTGAAATGTATTGTACCAATCCATTTTAGTCGAACTTCTGGAACCTTCTAATGTATATTGAGGTCCATCCTGCTGGTTTGTATCAAAATCCCCTATTTTCATCCTAACAAATTCTTTAAAGGTTGCTCTAAAAACCTTGAATGCCAAATTTTCATTTTTTTTATCAAATATATCTGAACCAGGAGGGTCGAAAGAATAGATCAAACCCATATAAGGCGTATTGTCATTTTGTCCGAGAGCCCCCTGCCCCATATCATCGTTTGCCTTTTCATTGTCCTGTTGATTCAGCCACGGAAACTGTTCTGGCTGTCCGGAAAAGGTTCCGGTTCCCGAAATAATATCCCTTGTATTGACCTGTCGTTGCCGAGTCACATCAAACGTTAAGTTTAAATCATCATATTGCTGAGCGGTCAAAGTAGGTACTATTCTGAATTCCCAAAATATCCTGCCGGCCATCCACTTATCGTTGGATGAATTATCTCCTGGAAAACCAACAGGTGGATCTGAAGGGACAGGCTCCCTTCGACACAATCCAAACCCATATCTTGTCATATCACTGGCTATCCAGCCACAATTTATCCGGGTAAATATCCTACATTCTGAAAGTTGAACCAACGGGTTTTGGGCTGGGGTAGCAGCATAGGGACAATCACAACTTGCTCCAGAAAATGTAGGCTGAGGAGGTATGCTCCGGTTAAACCAAACATTATTCGAATCCACCCAAAAAGCCGTTGCCGCCACCGTATCCCTTTTACCTCCATACGAAGCCTCAATCACAATATCTCTCAGGGTATCGCTATGATCGGTGGCCTCCAGGTAATAGGTTAGGCTGTCGGGGGCATTCGCGAAAGAGATGCTGTACTCGTTGGGGGATGCAGAAGCAAGCGAATCTTCCTTCGTAGGCGCCTTCCAGAACTTTACCCTTTGGCCACCTTCCAGCACCCGCAGTTTCAGGCTGCCGCCGGAATAGGGCTGCGGCTTGAAGACGAGCAGCTTCATCAGGTCTATCTCGTTCCTTCCCACGAGGGAGGCTGTCACCGACATGTCCTGATAATCCGGGATGGTGTCTCCATCCGTATCGTTCAGGTTGGCCACCGTCACGGCCCCTTTGCTGGCCTCGATAGCGTCCGGCACCATCTGCCCGCCCGACCATGAAGCGCCGGCGGCCCAATCGTAAAAACCGTCGAATATCCGGATGTCCACCAATGGGTTACATTCCTCTATGGCCACGCTGTCAACAGCCAGGCAGCCGCCGCTGTCTTCAACCGTTACGGCATAAACGCCTGTAGCCGTAGCCTGTATGCCGGGCGCCGCAGCGCCGGTGCTCCACTGATATCCGGCGAACCCTTCGGGGGCGCTTATGGCAACCGTATCCTCACAAAGCTGAGGGCCGCTGGCCGTGAGTGACAATGGAATAGCCGTACACATGGCCACTTCTGCCTGAGCTTCCCCCTCACAGCCATTAGCATCCGTAACGGAGACAGAATAAAGGCCCGGTTCATACACTTCTATCGAACCGCCCGCAATTCCTGTACTCCATTCTGCGGTTGCGTAGGCTCCATCGAGGCTCAACACCACATATTCCTGAGTACAGCCGACGGCCCGGTTTTCGGCGGGAGCTGCATTCCT
>JACJYN010000034.1 GCA_020636095.1 Lewinellaceae bacterium | reverse complement strand
TATTGAGCATACCATTCCGGCAATAGCTGAAAAAGGCTGTAGCAACGTCGTATCCGCCGTAGTACTCATGATTGCCCGGCAGAATATACACCGCCTTAAAGGAATCCGCCGCCCACCTTATGAAATCATACGATCCGTAGTCATCGCCCAGATAAAAACAGTCCCCAGCAATCACCAATATCTCCGCCGAGGGGATCAGCGGGTTGGCCGCCAGCCACCGGCGGTTGTCTGGGAATTCGCGGTGCAGGTCGGAGCAATACTGGATATTCACTTTGGCTTTTGGGGTGAGAACAGGATTTGGGATGGGATTAGTTCCTAATCTATAGGAATGTCTTTATGGCGGAAAAAATTGGTGAACCTTTTCTTTGTTGGCATCAGAAGACAGAAACATTGGCAAAAAATCCAAAAATAAATCGAGGTAACTGGACAGTGTTGATTCAAATTTGGCAGGACAAATCTTCGATAAATTTGGGGAAATATGTACTTTTATAGGGTCATGACAACTTCATTAAGAATACCGGTAATCCTTATTTTTTTTGTGCGGCATTTTATTTTTCATGCTTCACAAGGCGATTCTGTCTACCCCAATACCTTATAACCCAATGCCTACCTTAGATAAGCAGGTAGTTGAATTCAATCCACTATGGAAAGATGTGGTCATGCAGTTGCTGGATAAAGTTAGGAACGGCATTGGGTTGAACGAAGCTGAATTAGCCATCCTTGCCCAGATGTACCGCTCTACAAAAGATGGAGGGTACTCCGCAGAATTGGAACAAGCGGCTGAAGAACTCATGACGCTGATAGAAATGATTTTTGATCTTCATGGCCAAATAATAAAAGATGAAGGAGAACATCGAGGTGACCGCTCCGAAAAACCGGACGGCAACTGATACCTACTTTGATTATTGGAAGGAGAAGATATTTCCGCTGGAAGAAGAATCCCGCCAGGTGGCCTTTGCCACTGTTCTCATGAATGTCATTCAATCCCTCTACGGCATCGAAGCTATGTGGGAACTCGGTGCGCGCATGGTAGCACATAGCGTGGAGCAAAGGGCTGCCTTGAGGTGACGCTCTCTCCTTTTTGCTAATTCCCCGAAAAGTGTATCGCTTTCCTAAACCCTCAACGGGTTTCTATGCTGGGCCGCCTGTTTATTTCGGTTGCCCCGTGGCTACATGGCCGACAAGGCTTTCCTCATTTCAACATCTCCAGCACCTTCTCCCACAACAACTCATACCGCACCAGTTCGATATCAGAAATAGATTGTTCGGCGTGCAGCCGTTCCAGGTAAGGCCCCGATAACCTATCTACCTTTTCCCGGTTAAAGCTGCCTTTCACCAGGCAGGACAGCAGCCCTACAAAAGCCGCCGTGCGGAGGTCTCCGGCCAGGTACCTTCTCTTGTAGCGGTTCAGGCCATCCATCCTGTCAATGACGAACCCCCTTTTTCCCTCCTTCAGGTAATGGATCAACTGTGCAATGAGGATCGCACAATTGCTGCCCTCCTTATCCTTCGAATAGATCGGCACTTCATTCATAAACTTGCCGACCTGCACCGGGGCCGCCGCCATAAAAGCGTAATAGGCCCAGGCGATGCGCCAGTTTTCCGCCATGGCGGCCTGCATTTTATCCAGGAAAGGAGTGACTACCGCATACACCTTTTTAACTTCTTCCAACTGCAGCTGGTTCAGCTTGGAAATGAACAAGTACAGCATCAGGAGCGACCAGTTCAGGTGGCCTTTAGGCACCTTTACAACCGACCTCGAAATAGCCTCATCGGCGTCGAGGTACCGGCGCATCTGCAAAAAGGCAGAGACCGCCCCTATCTCAAAGGTGAAAAACACGGCATAGGGCTTTTTGCCAGGCAATAGCTTCAGGTGGCTCACCGCCGCTTCACAGGAATCGGCCACTCTCTCCCAATCCGAAGCAGCCTGATAACCCAGGACTTCAATTTTGAAATACAACTGCGACAACTTAACGTCCTGGAGCGCAATCGGCGAGCGGGCCTCCGCCAGGTACCTTTGCGCCATGTTGTTAACTCATCGGCGCCTACCTGCGCGAGCGGCAGCGCGAGGAGTGGGAACAAAAGAAAGCCGGCCATGCCCGAGCCTGGAAGGAGTTTTACGAGAACAACTTTGAGCAGATCATCGAGCAACTGAAAAGCAAAGCCACCGGCTGGCAAGGCGTAGGCGCCCACCTCTACGGCACCGCCCTCCGCCGCGGGCTGATCCGGTTTGAGCCCGGCGAAGCCCAGCGGATCTACGAGGAGGACCTGCAGTGCGCCCGCAAGGAAGCGGAGGCTGCCTTCGAGCAGGGCCGCCAGGGCGGCAGGAACTTGTTCCAGCTTCGCGAGCTCGAAAAGGCCATGAGGGATGAGAAAGGGTTGGAGGAGCGCGCCAAGGAAATCGCCCGGAAGATGTCGCCTGCTCCAAAACAGCCGCAGCAGCGAGGAGCCTGCCCTCGCCTACCAACAGATGAGCCTGGGGGTGGTGGAGAGGTGTAAGAAAGTGTTACAGGAGGTGGTGGAAACTCTGAAATGTTTGGAAGAAAGAACGTAGAGCTGAATTGTTTGTACAATTGTTTGCAAATGACAAAAACAGAAGTACAAACATATTTGAACCTGGAGCCTTTCCGGCGCAAGGTTTGAACGCGCTAAATGGGAGGAAATACGATGGGATTGGAAGTAAAAAACACGATAGGGCTTATTCCCCAAACAAGCTGTAATGCAGCGATGACGCGGGATTACTCCCGTGCGGTCGTGTACTTCGTGCTCGAACTCGAGATGCCCCGTTAAGAGTATCCCAGTTTAGCAAACTGGTGGTTTCAGCCGCTCACCCACGTCACCGGGTGTTTTTTGAATTTTTTCAAGTCGGGGTAGCAGGATTCGAACCTGCGGCCTCCTGCTCCCAAAGCAGGAGGCCACCTTTTTTCAACCTTTCCAAATTATTTCAATTCACTTAATTATCAATGATTTATGATTTAAACTATTGCAAATCTTTTCAAGTTTTCGTACTTTACAATTGATTTACACCTGAAATCACACCTGAAATTTCAGGTGTGATTTTCACCGCTGTATTAAACCAAAATACCCGGCCTATGAAACCTACCATTTCCTTTAACCTGGCTATCAGAACACGCAAGAACGGCTCTAAAAGCGTAGACCTTTGCTGGTACCATAACGCTGTACAGGAAACTCCAATGGCTACTGGCTGGGCCCTCCTTCCGGAAGAGTGGGCGGACATGCATGGGAGGCCCCGTACGAAAGAACGAAAAATTCGGGCGGAAGAGAACAGGGCAAAGCTGAGGGAACTGGAGGTTCGCGCCAACCGGATCGTAGATGAAATGGAAGTTTTTCACTGGCCGGCGTTTAAGCAGGCCTGGAAAGAACCGGACCGGGATACCGGAAATGTGTTTTGGTGGTATTACCGCAGGATCAAAGAGTTGCCGCTGAAAACGGCCAGGGGATATTATGATAGCTTCCGCTGGGTGTATAGGAAGGCCACCGGCTCCAGCCCACTTCCCTTCCAAACGATACGGGAAACCAGGTTGATCCAGCCTACTGAAAGGCTGGCTTTTCATTTGGTTACCATCGCCTGGCTGAAAAGCCTGGAGGCGGAACTGGAAAAAGCCGGCCGCTCTCCTAATACGATCGGTATTTATATGCGAAACCTCCGGACAGTTTTCAATGATGCGAGGGATGAGGGTGTGGTTAGCTTGAAGCAGTATCCTTTTTCTACGGATAGCGGGAAACGCCGGTACAGCCCTCCGGTTGGCAGGAAAAAGCCTAAAGCGCTGACCAAGCAGCAGATCGCCAAACTAATGGCTTGCCATCCGGAGAACCCCACTGAGAAATGGGCGGTTGATATGTTTTTGTTTGCTTATTTCGCAAATGGGCAGGACTTTGGCGACTACTTCCGGTTGAAATGGAGAGACCGGAGATTCGACGATTTCCTAGGGCGGCATAAGGCTATCATCGACCGGACTAAAACAAAATCTACGAAACGGGCGGGCGCGCCGGTGGTGATCATCTTCAATGATGTGTGCGAGGCGGTGATGCAGCGGTATAGCATTTCCAGAGCTCCTGATGATTATATCTTCCCTATCCTGAAATCAGGATGGGGCGAGGAACAACAGGCTAAAAAGATCAGCACCGCTATCCGGACGATCAACCGGGCGCTGAAACGAGTGGCCTGCCGGATTGGCCTGCCGGATGAGATCAGCAGCCGTTGGGCTCGGCATAGCCATGCCTCCGGCCTGGCTACCAACCCGGACCTTACGATCTACGATATTCAGCAGCAGTTGGGGCACTCCAGCCCGCAAACGACGGAACGGTATATCCGTAGCTTGGTTGGTGATTCCAGGCTACTGGAGGCTTACGACCGTCTGAAACCGGATTGGGAGGAGAAACCGGGGGAAGCGGCGAGAGGATAGGCCGTCTCCTATCAATTGGGTAGATCCTATTTTTGAATGGATGGTAGCCCGAACTGATGGAGCATTTTGTGCCCGATATTTTCCACTTTTCGACGGCGTTGTTGCATAGAAAAAATATA
>JACJYN010000033.1 GCA_020636095.1 Lewinellaceae bacterium | reverse complement strand
CTTTTAAAAAAACGCCTCTTGATTTTCAGTGATTTGCGAATTGCGAACACCGAATTGCGAACACTCCCAGATTTTCGTCCCTGGCCGGATAAATAATGCTGAGTTTATTTTCCTGATATGCCATAACAAGCCTAACTTCTTGTGCGGTTGTCCCGAATAGACTTTATCACCCTCCGTAGCCCGCTGGCCACATCTACAAAAGCCTCATCTTCATCCGGCCATTGAACGATAGGGCGGGCGCCTCTGGGCAGCGCCTGGATGCCCGCAAACTCTTCCGTATCCCAAAGGCTGGGCCGGAGGATAACCGGAATGACAATAGCGTCCCCATCCTTATGCCGTTGCAGGGCGATGGGCAATTCTTTGGTATAAATGAAATCGGAATTCATAAAATCCGGGCTGATCATCAGCAGGATGATTTTCGCCTCCTTGAGCTTGCGTTCGATCTCCTCATTCCAGGCGGCGCCGGGCAGAATTTCGGAGTCTTCCCAATTATCCACCTCTTTTCGGCGAAGGGGCGCCAGGTGTTTGTTGAGTTTATTTACAAATTCCCGGTCCTCATGCGCGTAGCTTATGAATACTCGTATGCGGTGATCTTTGGGGATGGGTGCACCACCCGGGGCCGAATTGCCGGCATCAGGTTCGGGGTTATCCCGTTCCATCCCTTCCACATCACTCAGAATAGACAGCAGGCCGTGGATAATGCGGTTGCGGGAAATGCTAAGTTCCTGGCTGGAAACGATGCCCATTCGCTCGTTCCGCTTGTTCTGGTTCCACTGGCTTTGCAGGAGCAGCAAGGTGTTGGACAGGTCCTTGTCTTTTCCCTGGAACCATTGGGCGGTTTGCTCCAGGGCATCCTCAGTTTTACCTTTACTGATCAGAGCGCGCATTTCATCGGAAAACGACATAAACAGGTTTTGATAAGTTTTTTTTCAAATTTAAGTGATTTGAGAGGGCATACAAATTACAACTTTTTTCAAATTAACAGAAAGCGGAAATACCCAATTTCCCCACCTTGTTAAAGCGGCCCTTTATCCGTACTTTTGGGGCGAATTGTGTAATAAACCGCAACCCAAGTATGTCCGATAAACTTCACAACTTTATCCTTGGCCAGTGGGCCCCCCATGACGGCGAAGGCATCCCCCAATACGACGCCATTACGGGAGAATTGATCGCCACCTGTGGCAGCGAAGGCCTCGACTACGCCGACATGATGCACTACGCCCGCCGGACAGGCGGCCCCAACCTACGGCAGATGACTTTCCGGGAGCGGGGCCTGATGCTCAAGAAACTGGCCCTTCACTTGTACGATAGGCGCAAAAAATATTATCCGGCCAGTTACCGGACCGGCGCCACCAAAGGTGATAGCTGGATCGATATTGACGGCGGCATTGGCACCTTGTTCGCCTACGCCAGCCTGCGCAAGGAATTTCCGGATAAACCGTTTTACGTCGACGGCAGCCCCGTCAACCTGTCAAAAGAAGGTACGTTCATCGGCCATCACATTATGGTGCCGAAGCATGGGGTGGCTATCCACATCAATGCGTTCAATTTCCCCATTTGGGGCATGCTGGAGAAACTGTCGGTCAACCTGCTGGCAGGAGTGCCGGCTATCGTTAAACCCTCGGAACTGACCTCTTTTCTCACCGAGGTGATGGTTCGGGATATCGTCGATTCCGGCATTCTACCCGAAGGAGCTTTGCAATTGGTTTGTGGCAATGGACATGGCATCCTGAACTCAGTTACATCTCAGGATGTAGTTACTTTCACCGGATCTGCTTCCACCGGCCGCATGCTCAAGGCCCTCCCCCAGATCATCGAGAACGCGGTGCCCTTCAACATGGAGGCAGACAGCCTCAACGCCGCCATCCTGGGTGAAGACGCCGAACCGGGTAAGCCCACGTTCGACCTGTTCATCAAGGAGGTGCGCCGGGAGATGACCGTCAAGTGCGGGCAGAAATGTACGGCCATTCGGCGCATCATCGTTCCGGAAGAAATGGTGGAGGACGTTCAGCTGGCCCTGAGCCAGGAACTACAGCGCACCACTATCGGCGACCCCAGCGTGGAGGGCGTCCGGATGGGGTCATTGGTGAGCCGCAGCCAGGTGGAAGAAGTACGCCGCCGGGTACTGGAACTGGCTGGCGAGAGCCGGATCGTCTACGGCGACCTGGACAATTTTGAGGTCACCGGTGCGGAAAAAGATAAGGGCGCTTTCTTTTCACCCATCCTGATGGTCAATGACGACCCCTTCAACAAACAAAATACCCACCATATCGAAGCATTTGGGCCGGTGAGCACCATTTTGCCCTACAAAAAGATCGGCGAGGCCATCGAACTGGCCAACATGGGCAAGGGCTCTCTGGTGAGCACCATCGCTACGGCTAACGAACGCATTGCCCGCAACTACGTGATGGGCGCGGCCCCCTACCACGGCCGTATTCTCATCCTCAACCAGCAGAGCGCGAAGGAGAGCACCGGCCATGGCTCGCCTATGCCCATGCTGACGCACGGCGGGCCGGGCCGGGCCGGCGGCGGAGAGGAGATGGGCGGCCTGCGCGGCGTCAAGCACTACCTGCAACGCACTGCTATTCAGGGCCACCCCACCTTTATCACGGCGGTTACGGATGTTTATCAGGCGGGCGCCCGCTACAAGGAAAAGGATATTCACCCCTTCCGCCAGCACTTTGAAGACCTGGAGATTGGCGAGACCCTCATCACCGCCAGGCATACCGTTACCGAAGCCGACATCATCAACTTCGCCAATGTCAGCGGCGACCACTTCTACGCGCATGTGGACGCCACCTCTCTGGAAGGCACTATCTTCGAGCAGCGGGTGGCTCATGGCTACTACATCCTCTCTAAAGCCGCCGGCCTGTTTGTCGACGGAAGGAAAGGGCCGGTGTTACTCAATTACGGTATCGAGGATTTTCGCTTTACCAAGCCGGTATACGCCGGCATGACGATCGGGGTACGTTTCTCCTGTAAGGAAAAGATCGCCCAGGAAAAGCGCGACGAGCAGGATGTGCGCAAAGGCATCGTCAAATGGCTGGTGGATGTGTATGATGAGACTGGGGAGACGGTGGCTATTGGGACGATCCTGACCATGGTTAAAAGGAGAGAGGAGGAAGCATAAGCGGGAGTGTTCGGAATTCGCAAATCACCGAAAATCAAGGAGCGGTTTTTAAAATACACAGAATATTGAACCATCCCGAATAAGCTTTGCAATAATATTAACCTTCCCATTTCACTGCCCCTTGCCGTTCCCTCCGAACGGTTAGCTGCGTCACATCCGGCCGGGAATAGGGCCCCGACGGGTCAAAATTCTGCCGCTCCTCCCGAACGCGGGCGTGGTGGAGTTCAACTACTTTCAGGCACTCCTCATTCACCACCGGCTCCAGCAGCCAGCTGCCGTCAGGGTTGGCAATGCAGGAGCCACCATTGGCCATCACTTTCGGAGTGTTTGCCAAGATCAAGCCGTGGTGAGGAATACCCTCCGGAATGTCTTCCCGCCGCCTTTGGCTCAATTGACATTGCCTACGGAGAACTCTCCTGTGATGAAAAACGAGGCGCCATTAAGAGCATTTATGCCGAGATTCCGGCCTGGACCGGAAGCACTGTCCAGGTTGAATTCGAGATCGAGGATGGAAAAGCCCGGTATTGGGCCATGCAGAAGGATGGCAGCCGGGGGGCCTAAGGGCGTAGCCACAAGATCGGAGACATTCCAACTCCCGGAGAGGAGGGCTGCAGCCGCATCACCGGTTTCTGGAATTATGATCTGCCGGACCAGGAGGGTGTTTTTGTAACCTCCGACGACTACTTTGCCTGGATAATCATTAATAAGGAATTCTGGAAATCCAACCCGGGACTGGATACGGAAGAAGACAAGGCCCGGGCTTTTGACAACATCATCGCCGCTGCCGGCGCCTATTTCTGCGACGATGAGGGGCGCTACGAATGCCAAAGACAGGCGCGCCGAAGAAGGGACATTCTTCAGTGAAAATGAGTTTGAGGATAATATTCTAAATTACTGGATACTCGATGAAGAAGGGAAGCGATATGAAACGGGAGGGAAAGCCGTACGGCTGAAGTGAAAATTAATAGTGGGCTTTGAAAAAATACACGCATGAACACCAAAACCCTGTACTGCATCCTGATCCTTCTTTTAGGATGTCTTTTATTTTCCAGCCTGTCCCTCGCCGCCCAGGGCCCGGCCCGGCCCATCATCGACATGCATCAGCACGCCCGCTTTAAAGTCTGGCTACAGGACAACGGCGAACCCTGGCCCCGGCTGTGTTTTCCTAAGCCCTGCGAAAGCTTACCGGCTATGGCTAAAGAAGGGGAAGACATCCTGCGGATCACATTGGAAATGATGGAAAAACACAACATCGTAAAAGCCGTCGTCAGCGATGAAAACATGGAAGAGGTATGGCGCTGGCAGGCCAGTGCCCCCGAAAAATTTTTGGCGGGCGGAGGGACTTTTAATCCTTATGAAACGGACACGCTGGAGCTTCGCCGGGCCTTTGAGGCCGGCAAGCTCCAGGTAATGGGGGAGGTCGGGGCACAGTATGCCGGTGTAGCGCCCAATGCGCCGATTCTGGAACCCTACTTTGCCATGGCGGAAGAGTTTGACGTTCCGGTGCTGATCCATTGCGAAGGGATCGGAGGAGGGGGTCATAATTTCAACCTGGAGGCAGGCCATCCTTTATTATTACAGGAGGTATTGTACCACCATCCCAACCTTCGCCTGTATGTCGAAAACGCCGGCTGGCCTTTTCTGGAAGAAATAACAGCCCTCCTGTACCGCTTTCCCAATGTGTACGCCGACCTGTCCACCATCACCTGGATTATCCCTGAACAAGCTTTTTACACCTACCTCAAAGGGCTTGTGGATAATGGCCTCGGCAAACGCCTGATGTACGGCTCCGACCAGATGGAATGGCCGGAAGCCATTGGTATCGGGATAGAACGGATACGGGCGGCGGATTTCCTGACAGAAGAGCAGAAACGGGATATCTTTTACAACAATGCAGCCCGCTTTCTGAGGCTGAGTAAGGAGGAGATGACCCGGCATCGGGGGGGGTGAGGCTGATGTGGAGGAGAGGCCTTTAATATTAATTCGAGCCTTTCATTATTCATACCAAAACTTCGGTATTATGAGAAACACGGCCCTTTTGACTTCATTAGGCACCGTAATATTAACGGCAGCCTGCACCCAACCAGACCTGGCGGCCGAGCAACAACACAAGGCGCTGATCATCAAAGCCAATGACCTCAATTTGAGGATTTTAAACCTAAAAACAGATGCAGGGGTATTGTTAAGTTGTTTCAATGACCTGTGCTTAAGCATTCTAAAG
>JACJYN010000032.1 GCA_020636095.1 Lewinellaceae bacterium | reverse complement strand
GCCAGGGGTTAAATCACCATGATGCTGAATAGTTGCAAAATTTATTTGGTATTTGAGAGAATAACAGGCATGAATTTGGCGTAAATATCCAGGCTGATGAACCGCCCGTTCTTCACCTCGCAGTCTTCCATGGTGCCTTCCAGCCGGAAATCCAGCTTTTTCAGGGCTTTCTTGCAATTCCAGTTATCACTTTCCACGAAACCTTCGATCCGGTGCAGGCCCATTTTGCCGAACCCGTAATTGCAGATCAGGGGCATGGCTTCCGTCATGATGCCTCTGCCCCACTGTTCGGGCAAGAGCCAGAAGCCGATCTCTGCCTTTTGATGCTCGTGGCTCCAGTTGTTGAAACCGCCGGCGCCCAGGAAGGCGCCATCTTCAGTGGAACATACCGCCCACCAGATTCCAGTTCGACTAGTTTCTAATTTATCGAACCAATCCATTTGGGCCTGCGTTGCCTCCAGCGTGTCGTAATGCACACCGTAGTATTCGATCACTTCCGGGTGAGAAAGGCCGTAAAAGACCTTATCTATATCATCCTGCCGAAACTGCCGGAGCAGCAGTCTTTCGGTTTTCAGGACAGGAAAGGCTTCAATCATGCGATGGATAGATTTTGTGCTCCAAAATTACGAATTTCTCCCAGCTCCTCTTCTAATACCACTCCTCCCTATCCGGGTCGAAATCGGCTTTCGGGCAAAGACTCTCTCCATCCAGGCAAAAGCAGTGTTTTCCAAACGGGCAGGCCGCGCCTTCTTCACAAAAATCGACCACTACCCAGCCGCAGGTGGCGATGGCCAGTTTCTTGCCCAGCACACTCACCAGCACAGGGTAAGCGGCCTCTGCCGGCACGCATTCCGGTAGAAAGAGGTCCAGGCGCCAGGAGCGGTAAAGAGCTTGCAGGTCGGCGCAGAGGCGCTCCAACTGATGGGGGGTAAGGCGCCCGGCAGGAGGGAAAACCTCCGGCGTCAGGCCGCAGCGGCCGCCAAAAGTGATTTTTGGGTCATCGATGACGAGTTGGCGGGCTTCGGCAAGCCAGGATTCGGGCCCGGGAGCCTCTAAGGATAACTCTTCCGGACTCCGCATGGCCTGCCGAATGTCCGCGTGCAGGTATTGCAGGTATCGGGCCAGCATGTTGTTTTCATTTGATGTTCGGAATACCGGCAAGATGCAGGTAATCCCGATAATATGCCAGTTCAAATGAGTGGTTGGCCCTCCTTATTAAGAGTTTGGACGGAAATTCAATTTAATAGTTCCCTCAGCAAGGTTCGGAAAGCCATAGACTGGTACATGCCCTGAGCATCGTGCCCTACCCCATTGACGATTATCTTGCGGCTATTATGAGCCCCACTGTGATTGGCTTGCATCAATAAATAGAGATACTCTCCCCGTTTGAAGCGGTTGGGCCCAAGGAGCACAGCTTCACAATCAGCCGTATTGAGGGTTCCGGAGGTACTGGTGTCTGAACTCCCCAGCAGATAGACCACCTGGCGTTCGATGATCTGCCGGTCTACGGTGCTTTCTTCGACGCCGCTGAGGTAATCCGGCGGGCCGACAAAGCCCAGGGGCCAGCGGTTGAAGGCAGGGCAGCCGGCCGGCTCTACAAACTGGCCGGTGCTTTCATCAAAACGCACATCGTCCGGATAGTAGAAATACTGGCTGTTTGCAACGACGTAATGGAATTCAATATCCGGATAAAGGCCTTCGGCTTGATTAGCCGCAGCATAGGCCTGTGTAAACAAAGCGCCCGACGAATGCCCGGTGATAATCACTTTTTCCAGCACCGGGAAATGCTCCTTATCCGCCAGCCGGGCAAGGAGCTGGTCGGCCACTTCAAAGGAACTGACGCCGGTTGCGTCATCCGAGTTCTGCCCTTCCCGCCAGCCGGAAGTGTTCCAGTAAAGGGCGCCGCTTCCGGCGTCGGAAGCGCTTTTGAAAAAGGGCGCCATCAGAACCGTATTGTCCTCCAGGCTTTCATTGCGCAACGTGGCCATCAGGTAGGTAAAATAGTTATCCGCATCCCGGTTTTGCCCATGGGCCACGATAACGGCGTATTTCAGCTTTTCCCAGCGCGCATTGTCCTGATAGGCAGGATAACTGCTGTAAAAATCAAAATTGCCGGCCGCTCCTGCTCCGTTGGTGATGGCGGCAGTTTCTAAACAAGCGCCAGTGGCGGCAACACAGGGTTCCATTTCCGTGATGAGGCCTCCGTCAACAGTCGTAAAGTTCAGAGACACTTCCTTGTCCAGCACTTCGCCGTTTTGGCCCAGGGCGCCTCTGGCCACCTTCAACGTATAAGCGGTATTGAATGCCAGCCCGTTGGCCGTCACAATCGCTTTTGAGGTGGCGTTCGCATAACTAAAACCTGGCTGGATGGCCCCGGTAGCAGTGGACAAGGAAAAAGCCGATTCGAATTTTCCGGGGTCCAGCGCAGCTGAAAAAGTCAGTTCGAACGTGGGGGTGCCCGGCACGTTGATGGCGCCATCCACCAGATTGATGCCGTTGGCGGTAATGGCCAGCAGAGAAAGGGGACGCTCTCCAACTTCCTCTTTGCTGCACGCAGACAGCAATACAGCCAGGGCCAGTAGTTGGAGAGCGGCTCGAAAATGATCTAAGATGGTTTGGATTGTTACTATCATAAAATTACTTTGTCACCTCAGAATTCTGATCCGTCCGTCCGCGTTCCCGGCGAAAAGAGCAAGGCGCTGTTGGCGGTAGTGTGTAAGATGAAACCACCCTCAATATCCGGTGACCTCGTCACCGATTGGTCTGCCCCAAAATCGAGGCCGGCCCCATCGGTAGCGGTATCGAAGGTAAGAAAAACATTACCCTGATCGTCTTTGATCGTGATGACATCACCGGCATTCGACAGGTTCATATTACCGGAAGTGGATACGCCAATGATCGCGCCACCAAAGCTGCCGGAGGGCGTACCGCCGCCAAACAGCACATACACGCCCCCGGGAGGGATGACGGTATTGGCGGGGAAGGTGTGCCGCGGCTCGTTCGTGATCAGGTTATCCTCATCGAATAAGGTATAGCCGCTCAGGTCTACTTCCTGGTTGGAGTCGTTGACAAATTCAATGAACTCATCTTCGGAGGCGCTGCGCGTACCGTCGCCGTTGGCGTCGCCCGGATCACCGGAGGGCGGGTCGAACAACACCTCGTTGATGAGAAACCCCAGCCCCGGGCCGACGACGCCACCGCCAAAGCTGGAACCGTCGGCTTTGGTTCCCGGCGAAAAGAGCAAAGCGCTATTGGCAGTGGTATGCAGGGTGAACCCACCGTTGATGTCGGGCGACCTCGTCACCGACTGGTCAGAGCCAAAATCGATACCATCTCCATCGGTAGCCGTATCAAAAGTCAGGAATACGTTGCCCTGATCGTCCTTTATCGTGATGACATCGCCGGCGTTGGACAGGTTCATATTGCCGGTCGTGGAAACGCCAATGATCGCGCCGCCGAAATCGCCGGAGGGTGAACCGCCCCCAAACAGCACATAAACACCACCGGGGGGGATGACCGTATTGGCAGAGAAGATATGCCGGGGTTCATTGGTGATCAGGTTATCCTCATCGAATAAGGTATAGCCGCTCAGGTCTACTTCCTGGTTGGAGTCATTTACAAACTCGATAAACTCATCTTCGGAGGCGCTGCGCGTACCGTCGCCGTTGGCGTCGCCTGCATCGCCGGAGGGCGGGTCAAACAACACCTCGTTGATGAGAAAGCCCTGGTCGGGAACCCCATCTCCGTTGCTGTCGATATCGTCGTCATTGATGGTGAGGGAAAGCTCCTGCGGCGTAATTTCAACGGCGTTTTCAAGGCTTGAGATTCGGATCTCAATGGTTTCAACGCCTTCAATCTCGCCATCCTGAACACCACTGATGGTAATAGCGGCACTACTTTCCCCGGCAGGAATGACTACCGAAGTTGCGCTGGCCGTATAGTCCAAACCTCCCCCTGTAGCGGTTCCCCCGAAGGCCAGGTTGACCGTCACGTCCTTATCCAGCATTTCGCTGAGGGCAGCCGTTACGGAAACCATACCATTGCCTTCATCAAGGCTGGTGGCGTCGGCACTCAACGTCACATTGGCCGGAACGAAAGGCTTGGTGGTGAAACTCAGGGAGAAGGCCGTTTTCAGTCCTTCCCCACCGGCGCCCCAGGCGCCCGGGCTTACCGAGACCGTATAAACGGTTTCGTTCTCCAGAGGGGTGGTGTTGACGATCGTCACCGTAGAATTGGTATTGGAATAGGCAAGGCTGGCATCTACCGCTCCGGAAGGGCCGGTGAAGGAAAGCGCCGGTTCGAAGCTGCCGGTATTCAGCGTATGAGAGAAGATCAGTTCGATTTCCACCTCAGTATCAATATCGGCCGCCCCGTTCTCTGCCTTAACCCCATTGATGGTTTTCGACAATACGTACAGGGTGTCGTCAACGATGGGTTCATCCTCTTTACTGCAGGAAAGAACGAGGGCGAACAGTAAAATAAAAGTGAACCTGGTAAATTGTATGATTCGTTGTAGAGGATCCATGTTGTTGTATTTTAAAAATAAGTTGGAGGTTCTTTTGTGTTTACAAACAGGCGAGGCCCGTCAGTCTTTGTCCGTGTATTCCTTAAAGTCAAATTCATCAACGGCCTGGCGCAGGAAAGCGCCGTCTTCCGGCAGGACAAACAGCAAATTGAGTGGCTCGCCGTATCGATCCGTAGTGGCCAGGCGATTCGGTATTTCCTTTACCGGTTGGCCCGTCAGTTGTTTATAAAAGGCCAATCCAATCAAATACGTGCCCACCGGAGTAGGGTGTTTATCATCAAAAAACAGCTCCAGATCCGGCCGGCTCCGGCGAACAGATTCCCAAAGGGGCCCTACCGGCGTCAGCCCGGCATCTACTTCCTTCGCCAGTTGGGCATAGGCGGCCGTAATGGCCGGTTGCATCAGCGGGTTGGATTTATAAGCCCAGGTCGTAAAGTAAAGGGGCTCGGCGCCCGCCGACCGGGCCAACCCAGCAAATTTCCGCCCGTACTCCATAAAGCTTTCCGGCGTTTCCATCGCGCTGGTACTGTGATTCTGAAGAACGACATAATCCCATCCGCCTGCCTCTATGGCCGGCCTGGTATTCGTTCCTTTTTCCCCTTTCCAGTGTTGCTCCAGGCTGGCGCCGCCAACCGTCGACCGGCTCGTTCGAATGGGAACGCCCTGGCTTTCGCCCATCGCACTGACAACCTGTGGGAGGTTCCAGAAAAAAGTAAAGCTGTTGCCGACAAAGAGCACGCTGAGTGTATCATCGGGCTGAGCCATCCCCATTACCGGCAAAAGCAGCAAGGCCAAAAAAAGGGGAATGCGTTGAATCCGCTGTGTTATTGTTACGGCCATATCAATCGTTTAATTTGAGTAGTCACCATCCAAATAAATTTAAGGAACCGGTTAACCATTCACCTGCGTCGGCTGAAATAGTCCGGGAATGGGCGCAGGCACATTGTCATTCCGGTCGATCTCGGTCTGCGGGTACAGGAAACGCTGGGGTAGTTCGGAGCCGGTATTCGGCTGAACCCGGACCCGGACGCCCGTATCCTTCTGTGTTCTTCGGGTATCGTTGAAACCTTCGATTTGCCCGAAAAAGGTAACGTACCGCTCTTCCAGGATTTCTCTCAACAACGCATCGTCGGCACTCAGCCCATCCGGGTTTTCCATTCCGCCACCGGCGAAATCCTCAGGAGTGTAAGGGTCGTATAAGACCTGGGCCGGATCGGCATTGGCCAGGTAGCCTCCGCCCGCCATGAAGGCCCGGAAGTCGTTCAGATGCCCCAGGCCGGTGTTAAAGCCCTGAGTACGGAAGCCGGCTTCGGCCAGGATGAGAAGGTTCTCCTCAAAAGTCACCAAAGGGGCCGGCGCCGTCTGGGCGGCAAACCCATCGGCCGTATTGGGCTGTATGCCAATGCTGTTGGTTAGAAAGTAAAAATTGAA
>JACJYN010000031.1 GCA_020636095.1 Lewinellaceae bacterium | reverse complement strand
TGGGCGGCATCGGTTTGGGATATGATCTCCAGGGAGGCGCCCCCGCAGAGGGTGGTGTCGGGCCCGAGTGCCACTTCTGGCAGCGGATACAGGCTCAGCATAAGCGTATCCGAGCGGGCGCAGCCGGTATTGCTGGCGGCGGTGAGGACATAGGCGCCGGGCTCCTCTGCTTCCAGGGCCGGGCTGGTGCTGCCATCCTGCCATTCCAGCTGGTACTGCCCGGCGGCCAGCCCGCTGTTGATGATCAGTGCGCCGCCCGGGCAGATGGCCGTGTCGGGGCCGAGGGAAAACACGGGGCCTTCCTGTACCACCACTTCGGCAAAAGCGGTATCCTGGCAGCCGAAGGCGCCGGCGATGTGGCGGATGGTATACCTGCCGGGCGCTTCAAAACGAACGGTATCGGCAGGCTGGCTGGAACTGGTGGGGGCGCCGCCTTCGAAAATCCATTCGGAAGCCACTTCCAGGCTCGTTTCCTGCTGTTGCACCTGAATGGTGTCGCCCGAGCATAGCGGGGAGGTAGCGGAGAACTCGGCGGAGAACCAGGGCTCGGCGCAGTATTGGCTGTCTCTTACCAAAAAGTTTCCTTCCAGTAAGGCTATCGGTTCATAGGCCGGGTAATCTTCTTCTGTCCAGTTGATGGGCATCACATTCGGAAATGGGGCATCTTCAATCGTCAGGTTGCAGGGAGAATGAGTGACGCATCCCTCCACCTCGCCCTGGCCATCCACCTGGGCGATAGCCATGGCCGCCGGGTTGCCGGTAGTGCCCAGCCAGGCCAGCCTGCCATCCGGACGAGTGATGAAGCTTGCATTGCTCCCAAGCGAAGCGTAATGAGCTCCCAGATAAACCTTACTCCAAATAAGACTACCGTCTGTTTGCGCCAGCCGGAAAGCATAGGATTCGCTCTCCGTTATGTAGCTGAAGAGGAAGTCCAGGTAGCCGTTACCAAGTTCAAAATAACCGGCCAGAAGCCTATTATCTGACAGGCCGGTTAATTGCTTACACCATACCGACTGCCCTTCTGGATCGTATTTTGCATATTGGGGCGGGCCAAAAACCTCATTGGTATAAAAGCGAAAAGACTCATACCGGTTGCCCATTTCATCAAAATCGATTGAATTGATATAATGGTTTTCCAAAAGCGATACCTGAATGACTGCTCCGGAAAGGGCATCCACTTTTATCCTTACCGAGTTCCCGAAATCAGAGTTCCTGTCTGGCTGGATACCGCCTCGCAGTAGGATCTCGCCATTCGGCGCAAACACAGCCCCGCAGCCATAGTAATCTTCATAACCCTGCATCCGGTATTGCTTTGTCCACAGAGGCTGCCCTTCTCCATCCAGCCGGGCCAGGTAGAACCCACTTCTGTTGAATGAAGTACTGACCAGTATATCGTTGCCCTCAACGTCCAGCTCGTAATCTGTCCCACTAACGACATCCGGGATGCGGTAGGCCCATAGGAGGTTCCCCCCAGAGCTTAACTTTAAAACCACACTGCTCCTCAAACCCGGGCCGGAATAAGTCTGGGAAACAACGGCGACAATGCTCCCATCCGGGGTTGTGATGATATCGCCAATAATGAAAAACAGGTTGTCCGGAGCCAGGTCCCGAAAGGACCTTCCCCATATAACGTTGCCGCCGGAGTCCAGTTTGCAGACAATGGCCGCAGTGAAATTGGTGGCGAGGGCTACCATAGCCTCTCCGTCGTTGCCAGGGGCCAGCCCGGCCCAGACAAGCAGGCTGTCCGATCGGTATTGCCTGAAAAAAGTAGGTTGGGCGGCCGCCAGGTTGGCCATAGCCAGGCAAAAGAACAGAATGGTGCAGCGTTTTTTCATAAGAGCGCGAGTTTTTGACCGTCTGATCTCAGAACGCAGTAAGAGCGGCCAGGGTGTGGAAGCGCCTTTTTTTAACAAGCCCTCAATAGGCTGGTAATCTTATCCCGGCCGCCTAAATAGTTACGGTTCATTTCTTCCTTAGCTCATCTGATCAGGTTGACCTCCCCATAATCCATCTGCTCAAAGTATTCGCTCTGGTCCTTATAAGTAAACTGAAGCAGGTAAACGAAAAGGGCCGTATCGGCCTTCTGGCCTTTGATCTTGCCATTCCAACCTTCCTTGGGATCTTCTGAAGCAAACACCAGCCCCCCCCAACGGTCAAATACTTTCAACTCAAAATCCAAAATGGAATAATTGGGATCGAAATAGGGCAGGAACAAGTCATTTCTGCCATCATCATTGGGGGAAAATGCATTGGGCACATAAACGCTGATCTTGCCGCAGGAAGAAGCCAGAACTATTACGGTATCTGCAGACGGGCAGGCATCGCCGCTCAGAGTCAGAAAATAAGCCCCTTCTTCCTCCACGACATACTCCGGGCTATCTGAACCGTCCTGCCATCGTATGGTACCTGCTTGCGGCAACGCCGGGCGCAGTACCAACCGCTCCCCACTACAAAGGGTGAGGCTGTCCGGAAGTGCCAGGTCAGCCGGAGGCTGAAACTCGATCGATATACTGTCCCGGCTCCGGCAGCCATCCAGTACTACTTCTACCCAGAAGATGCCGGACTGGCCTACTGTTATAGCAGGGACAGTGCTGCCGTCTTGCCAGAAAAAACCGTCATTTTCACCGATGGTGGCTTCGATCAGGGCCTCCTCGCCTTCGCACAGCGTCCTATCCGCCCCGAGGTTGACTTCTGGAGACATTTGGAATGAAATATTCACAGTATCTGAAAAATTGCAACCGTCGGCTGAGGCTTCCATCCAGAACTGCCCGCCCTGGCTCATTGTGTAACTGGCGGAAGCAGAACCATCTTGCCAGAGGTAATCGTCAGCCAGGCCGGAGAAGTCGAACGCCAGGACTTGCCCGGAACAGAGGCTCGTATCCGGACCGAGGCTAAAGGTTGGCAAGGGGTTGAAGGCGACATTTGCCGAATCCTTTCCTTCACAGCCGTTGGCAGTGACGGTGACGGCGTAGGTTCCGGACTGGCTGACGGACAGCGTGGGCTGCGTGGAGCCGTCCTGCCACAGGTAGGTGGCGGGTTGTCCGATGTCAGCGTTGAGGGTGGTGGGTTGGCCTTCGCAGAGGGTTTGGCCGCCACCGAGGTTGACTGGAGGGGACTCTATTACTTCAATTGAAATGGTATCTGTAGTGAGGCAGCCCTCTTTATTCAGTTCTACAGCATAGTCCCCATTTTGGGTAACTTCAAAAGTAGGGCTGGTACTGCCGTCCTGCCAGGTATAAGAAACATCAGGGCTGGCGGAAGTGGCGTCAAGCACAAGGGTTTCTCCCTCGCATAGGCTGATGTCTGGCCCGAGGTCGACAGGGGCGGGTTCGATGACGGAGATCTCTACGGTATCTATCACCTCACACATATTGCCAAAGGTGACGAGTGCCCAGTAGGCGCCGGGCTGTGTGACGGAAATACTAGACTGGGTGCTTCCGGTAGACCATTCATAAGTCTCGCCAGGACTGTAATTGTAAGCGCTCAGTTCCAGTGTTTCACCCTGGCAGATGGATTGATCCGGCCCGAAGAAGCCCACATCCACATAGCCGGGGGCGTTGTCAAATACCCAACCCTGGTTAGAGTTGTCGATGTCGGTGCTGTGGCTCCCGGCAAAAAAGTTCGCTCCACCGGTAGCCGTTTGGTCGCGCATTTGTATGAAGTCGCAGGCAATGGCTGCGCCGGAGCTGAAGATCGTAGCATTGGCACCGGGGAGTGTGGAGAACAATTCGACGGGATTGCAATTATTGCCGAGGCCCAGGAGGTATTCGTTGACGGTTTGCGTGACATTTGATTCCAGGCGGTAGGACTTGCCCGGGGCCAGCAGCAGGGTGTCGATGGTGTTGAAGCCTTTGACAACGGCGTCACCTCCCAACTCAAGTAAATTTAGATAAGCCGGATTGTTGAGGCTGCTGCTGTTCTCCGTATGGCAGACGTAGAGCATGCCATCGGCCCCGCTGAATATGATGTTGTTGAAATGGATACCTCCACTCAGGAGTATCCCGGCATTGGGGTTCGTCAGTTCAATGGTAGAAGTGCCAGGGTCGATATTGGTGTTGAGGTTAAAAAGAGGATCGGGCAGGTTGTCTTGCCAGGTGATGTCCCGACAATAATATCCATTAAATTCACCCCCCTGTACTACCTGCCCGGGGCCGGTGAAGGAGTTGACGTCGAAAATGACGTCATCCCGGAGGGTAGGCACGCATTCACCACCCGGGCCGCCGCTGCTCAGCGACCAGTGAGCCTGATCGCCCCAGTTGCCGGTTCCGCCGACCCAGTAAAGGGTGCGGTTACCCAGTTCGTTGATCATCCAGCCGGCATTGTTGCCCTGGTCGATGCTGTTTTGGGCGGTGAGCATTCCGGGGCCTACACTGTGGAGGTCTCGCAGGGACAGATACTGCAGATCAGGATGGTCGTTCAATACATTGAAATTGGAGGGAAAGCCCTCTGCATCCGAGCGAATGGCGATCAGTTGGTTGCAATTTGCCGGGGCTATTATTGTGCCAATGGTTTGTGTGGTAAATACCTGCAAAAGGTACGTATAGCCTGGGGTGAGGATCAGCGTATTCACGGTGAAATCATCATAGAAATAGCCGCCGTGATTAAAGATCAGGGAATCGATGGTGCAATTGATGCCAGGGCTGAAATTATCTAAGAAGCCTACATTGTAGTTAAAGATGACGCGGTTATATTCAATATCCGCAGGGACGGAAGTAAAGTGCTCAAAGTTGCCGCCAATGCCTTGGAAATCAATGGTAGAAGTGCCGGCATTCAATTCAAAGGCGCCACCCAGGTCCACATTCCAGCGGTCTTTCTGCTCATTTGGAAAATGTTTGATCACCCAGGTGGTGTTGCCCAACTCCAGCCGTCGCAGAGCGCCTGAATTTCCCGATGTAAATTCGGTCGATTCTACATATTGGCCGTTTGTGAGGAGTGTGCCCGCAGACAGGGAGATGTGGGTTTCTGCTTTGAGGCTATCCTGTAGTGTCCATTCCCCGCCGCTGCCGTTGAAATCGATCTTATTCACATAATGATTACCGGTAGTAATGGTATTGCCAAGCCCCTGGCTTTCAAACCATAGCAAGCCGCCAAACCAGTAGTTCATATCCTGGATCAGGGTAAGAGCGCCGAAGATATGTAGAGTGGGGTCGTAGCCTCCCACTAGCGCCGGGAGGAAATCGGCGCCCGTCCAGTCCATGCTGTGGCAATACGCATTTTCAATGCCGATGGTAACCATTTGGCCGGGCCCATCGAAGGAGTTGGCGTCAAAAAAAACATTATCGGTGCCGGAAGGGATGCATGCTCCCCCTGGCCCGCCGCTGGTGAGCGACCAGTGATTAGGATCATTCCAATTGCCGGTTCCGCCTACCCAATAGAGATTTTGTACAGAGCGTGGAGTGATCGTCCAGCCGGTATTATTGCCCAGGCCAGCACTATTGTTGGCCGTGTAGGTAGAAGTACCGGTAGCGCTGATATTTTTCAGGTTGACGTAATCGATTACGATATTCTGTCCATCGGATAGAAAGGTAGCCGTTTGGTTATCCCCTTCCGTGCCCTGAATCGTGATGGTTCCCAGGCAATTGCCATTGGCGGTGATCTGCTCAAGCGCATACGTAAATCCGGAAAGAAAGCGATAGGTTTTTCCGGGCGCCAGGATCAGGTGTGCGGCGCTCATGTCGAAATCGAAATGCCCATTGTTATTGAAGCGCACCTCTCCGTAATTTACCGGTTCATTAACTTGGGTTAGGGTGCCGGAGCCAGTGTCATTAGAGAAGTAAATATCGTTGAGTTGCAATGGCGTGGTAGACTGTACATCCAGCACAGCGTCATTGGATGTGAATTCCAATAGCGAACTACCAGGGTCGATAGCAAATGGAACATTCATGGCCATTATTTCCAAAGCGAAATCGGCAAACAAGTCATTCCCTACCTGATAATAAAGGTTCTGCCCATGGAGGGTGATTTTAGAATTCCCCAATGTCAAGCTGCCGCTGTTTTGAATGTCGATGTTCAAATAATCAGCTTCCAGGTTATGGCTGTTGGTATTTAGGTTGCCATCGCTGATCCGAATGAGGCTATCTACTACCACACTATCCTGTAGGATCCACCCGCCATTGCCCCCAAAGAAAACACTATTGCCGAGATGG
>JACJYN010000030.1 GCA_020636095.1 Lewinellaceae bacterium | reverse complement strand
CTGCGAAAATGTACTTAATTTCCACGGGTCCGATGATTGCTACTACGAGGAATGGTATGAAGAAATATCCGAAGAGGGAGGGTGGATCTGTTTTATCAATACCCTGAGCCACGTCTGGGAGGAAATGAGAGCCACCCAATTGCAGCACTTTGTCAATTTCGGCGAGGAGTTCAATAATATCAACTGGCGGCCTTTTAAACCCAAAGGGCTTTTTAAAGCCATGGAAAAATTGGTGTATGGGGAAATGAGGAGGTATCTGAGGGGGTGAATTATAGGGCTATATTGCTGTAGGGTTGGTTGTCTGTCTAAGCAGCGTTCGAACATCGGCGCGACTTCGGATAAATCTCTTTGAGCCAGTTAAAAATGGCTATATTGCTGAATTGTTGTTGTTGGGTACCGTTTTAACGCTGGACAGCACCGCAGCCATTGAGATGCAAAGGACTGTGATCCCGGGACGACAAACAGCTAGCAACGGTCAACGTGTCCAAAGCTAAAATGGCAGTCTTGTTGTTGACCGCCTCAATGACATCCAACAATTTAACAATCAAGCAATTCAACAATCCTTCGACTCCACGCAACCACAAAACATGCATAAATCCGGATTTGTAAACATCATTGGCAGGCCTAACGTTGGGAAATCCACCCTGATGAACGCCATGGTCGGTGAACGCATGTCGATCATTACCAACAAGCCCCAGACGACGCGGCACCGAATCATCGGCATCATGAACGGAGAAGATCATCAGGTGGTCTTTTCCGATACGCCAGGCATCATTGAAGACCCTGCTTACCGCATGCAGGAAGTGATGAACCGCTTTGTGAACACCACCTTCGAAGATGCGGACATCATGATGTTCGTTACCGATGTAGAAGAACGCTATGCCGATGATGATCCGGTGCTGGAAAAGCTGCGCAATATGGAAGTGCCCCTTTTTCTGGTACTCAACAAAGTCGACCTGGTATCGGATGGCCGCCTGCTGCAACTTATCAAGGAGTGGAGCGAGCGTGTCACCTTTACCGAAATCATTCCCATTTCTGCCCTGCACCATAACAATACGGGCCGATTGCTCGAAGTGATCTTGAAGTACCTTCCGGAAGGCCCTGCTTATTATCCAAAAGACCAGCTCACCGACCGGCCGGAACGCTTCTTTATCAGCGAGATCATCCGGGAAAAGATACTGCTTCTCTACCACCAGGAGGTCCCCTACTCCAGCGAGGTAATCGTCACCTCCTTCAAGGAGGATGAGACCAACAAAGGCGAAGCCCTGGTGCGCATCGGAGCTGACATTTACGTGGCTCGCAATACCCAAAAGGCCATCATCATCGGTAAAGGCGGCAGCGCTATCAAAAAACTGGGCACTGAGGCTCGCAAGGACATTGAAAAGTTTCTGGAAAAGAAAGTCTTTCTGGAACTTCACGTCAAGGTCAAAGACAACTGGAGGGATGACGACCGCATGCTGAAGCACTTCGGGTACGGGGGATAGGGGGAGTTCAGTGGTTCAGTGGTTCAGTGTAAGTTCCTGGAAAAAGGAACCAACAACGGCGCCAATAACCTGCTGAATGCCTATCCTTCCATTCAAACGGATGGAGAAACTGAAACCGGCGGCTATTGGGATGCTGTGCAGATGGGCTTCTCCGGGGCATTTTACTTTGCCCGGCTCGGCTTCAAGTTCTGATCTGTACCCAGCTGATGCTTCTGAAGGTACATTTATTGCTATAGATGGCCCCATCGCCCATCTTCAGATCCTTCATTACAGGTAAACACCTATAGGCATCCATAATATCCATAGCATACATAGTATCCAATCCCAAAAAACCGTATCTTTGCGCCCTTTAACGATTTAGTTGACTGTATAACCTGTGATTCGTCAGTTTGCCCTTATTCATCACCTAATACACTTGTTCACGAATACACTTATACACAACCAGCCCGCACTCACCAAGCAAGAACAAGATCATGAGTAACAATATAGTAGCGATCGTAGGCCGGCCCAATGTAGGGAAATCGACCCTTTACAACCGGCTGATCGGAGAACGGCAGGCCATCATTGACGACACCAGCGGGGTGACCCGCGACCGGCAGTACGGCAGTAGTTTCTGGAACGGCAAGACCTTTACCGTCGTGGATACGGGCGGCTTTGTCAAGCATTCGGAGGACGTTTTCGAATCGGCCATCCGCTCGCAGGTACAAATCGCCGTGCAGGAAGCCCGGGTGATCATCTTTATGGTGGATGTCACCACCGGTATCACCGACCTGGATGAGGAAGTGGCCGACTTGCTGAGGCGCTCCGATAAGCCGGTCTTCCTGGCGGTCAATAAGGTGGACAACAACCAGCGGATGATAGACGCCAATGAGTTCTGGAGCCTGGGCTTTGAAGAAACCCACTTCCTTTCCTCCATCACCGGTAGCGGCACCGGCGAATTACTGGATGCTGTGGTGGAGCACATCGATGAGGACCAGGATGAGGAAAGCGACATTCCCAAGTTTGCCATCGTGGGGCAGCCCAATGTGGGCAAATCCTCCTTGACCAACGCTTTACTGGGTGAAGAGCGCAACATCGTCACCGAAATTGCCGGCACTACCCGCGACAGCATTCACACCAGGTATTCCAAGTTTGAAAAGGAATTCCTCCTCATCGATACCGCCGGCATCCGTAAGAAAGCGAGTGTCCACGAGGACCTGGAGTTCTATTCGGTGATGCGCGCCATCAAGGCTATCGAAGAGGCCGACGTCTGTATCCTCATGATTGACGCGGTGCTGGGCCTGGAGTCCCAGGATATGAGCATCTTCCGCCTTGCCCAGCGCCGCAACAAGGGCATTGTACTGCTCATCAACAAATGGGACCTGCTGGAAAAGGAAACCAATACTGCCCGCGATTACGAGGCGGAGGTCAAGCGCCGCATCGCTCCCTTCAACGATGTGCCGGTCGTCTTTATTTCCGCCATCGAGAAGCAACGCATCTTCAAGGCCATCGAAGTGGCTTTGGAAGTCTACGACAACCGCCAGCGCAAGATCAAGACATCGGAACTGAACGAGGTCATGCTGAAGGCCATCGAGCATTATCCGCCCCCTTCACACCGCGGCCGCTATGTGAAGATTAAGTTTGTCACTCAATTGCCGACCTACTATCCGGCCTTTGCCTTTTTCTGCAATAACCCCAAGCATGTGAAGGACAACTATAAGAACTACCTGGAGAACCAGCTGCGGAAGAACTTCAACTTCACCGGAGTCCCCATTTCTGTGTTTTTCAGGCAAAAGTAACACGACTCCATGCCATTTATAGACACACCCCTTGACGGCTTAAAAGTGTTCATCCCCAAAGTTTGGGAAGACGAGCGGGGCTACTTCTTCGAATCCTTTAACCAGAACCTCTTCGAACAGGGCGGCGTCATTGCCACTTTCGTTCAGGACAATCAGGCTCGCTCCTCCTTTGGCGTCCTGCGCGGGCTGCACTATCAGATGGAGCCCTATGCCCAGGCCAAACTGGTGCGCGTACTGCAGGGCGAAGTACTGGATGTCGCCGTTGACATCCGGGACGGTTCTCCCACCTACGGCCAGTCCTACACCCTGGTATTGAGCGCCGAGAACAGACGGCAGCTGTTCATCCCCCGCGGCTTTGCCCACGGATACGTGGTGCTCAGCGAAACGGCGGAGTTTTTCTACAAATGCGACAATTACTATTCCAAAGAGCACGAAGGAGGCATTCGTTTCGATGACCCGACACTGAATATCGATTGGGAGATCGATAGGAAAGAGGCGGTGCTTTCGGAGAGGGATAAGGGATTGCCGTTGTTTGGGGAGCATCGGAGGGGGTGAGGGGCAACAAAGCAGAAAGGCGCCCAACCATGACAAAAATCATTGCAAAAGCGCTGATTACACCGTATTTCTTCCTCCTGAGCACCACATAAATATTCTCCAACCGAAGCAGGTTATCCTATGCTCAACTACAGTTGGTAGGGTGCAGTGCCCGCGCCGTCCCTCGGGCTCTTAAAGGAAAAGGCCATCCCTCCATGCGCACGGAGGATCGAACGGCAGGAAGAACAAATGTCCCATCAGAATATCCGCCGGATATAAACCCAATATTATGGAAACCATTCCCAACGACACCAAAAAAGTATTCAAGGAATTAGGCACCTGCTCCCGCACCTTCTTCTATTTATTGAACCGTGAATTCGGCCACCCAACCGAAGAAGAGGAACGCGCCGCAGATTCGTTAGCGGGTGGAATCATGCAAGCGGGCCATCAATGCGGCATGCTCTGGGGGGCTGCCCTGGCCGTAGGGGCGGAATCCTTTCGCAGGGCTCATCATTGCAGCCGGGCCACGGCTTTAGCCATTACAGCTACCCAACACCTCCTTGCTTCCTTTTCAGAAACAACCCATACCGCCAACTGCCGGGACATCACAGGCACCGATTTTTCCAGCCGGTTCCAGATGATGAGATACATGATCTTCCGGACCGGGCGTTGTTTTAGCCTGGCGGAAAAATGGGCGCCAAAGGCGATCCAGGCAGCGGAGGAGGGACTGGCTCAGGAAGAAGCGGATCTGCCGCAGGAAACCTTGAGCTGCGCATCTGAAACAGTGAAGAAAATGGGCGCCAGCGAGGAAGAAACGGCGATGGTCGCCGGATTTGCCGGGGGGCTCGGCCTGAGCGGCCATGGTTGTGGGGCGTTGAGCGCCGCCATCTGGATGAGTTCGTTGGCCTGGGGCAAAGAAAACCCCGAAAAATGGAGTTTTAAAAATCCAAATGCGGAAAAAATACTGAATGCCTTTAATGAGGCAACCGGAAATGAAATGCGGTGCCCTAAAATATGTGGGCGGCGCTTTGAGACAGTAGAGGAGCATACTGAGTTCGTAAAAAATGGGGGATGCGGGCAATTGATCGAGGCACTGGCGCAGATTGTAAAATGAGGGAGAGCGCCCTATTTTCCCGGAAAATTTGTAGGTTGGTGCTACCGAAAAAAACTACCTTTCGGGGTCACCAAAACCAAAAACTATGTACATCCTTCTCGCAGTCGCCGTCATCCTGGGTATCTGGGCCGTTATGACTTACAACAAAGGCGTCAAACTCCGCAACCAGGTGGAAGAATCCTGGAGCGGCATCTCCGTCCAACTCAAACGCCGCTACGACCTCATTCCCAACCTCGTCAACACCGTCAAGGGCTACGCCACACACGAACAGGAAACCCTGGAAAAGGTCATCAACCTGCGCAATCAGGCCCAGGGCGTTCCCGAAAGGGACCACGAAGGCCAGGCACAGGCCGAACAGGCCCTCAGCGCCGGCATCCGCAGCATTTTCGCTCTGGCGGAGAACTATCCCGAGCTCAAGGCCAATGAGAACTTCCGCGAACTGCAGCGCTCCCTGTCCGACATCGAAGACCACATTCAAAATGCCCGGCGCTACTACAACGCCATCGTACGTGACAATAACAACTACGTAGAGACTTTCCCCTCTATGGTCATTGCTCAGATGGGGGGCTTTTCTACTTTCTCCTTCTTTGAGATCGATGAGGACGAACGCAAGAATGTCAAGGTGGAATTTTAAGAAAGCCCGGTTGCCCATGCTAAAATACATACTCATCTTTCCGCTGCTGTTTCTTTCCCAAGCCGCCGCCCTGGCGGAGTACTTCGTCATTGACCAGTTTGACATCCGCATCCGGATCGATGAAAGCGGCTTCTTTGAAGTGACGGAGACGATCGGCGTCACCTTTTCCGAACCTCGACACGGCATTTACCGGGTTATTCCCTACCGATACCAGATAGAGGGAAAGAAATATGAGATCGGCCTTTCCAACATTGACGTAGAGGGCTGGAAATTCAAGCGAGAATGGGCAAACGGCAACCTGCGCATTCGCATCGGCGACCCCGATCAGTACGTGGGCGGACGGCAACGCTACGTGATTTCCTACAAGGTGAAGCGGGCCTGGCTCTTCGAAGAGCAGTACACAGAGTTTTACTGGAACCTCACCGGTAACGAGTGGGAGGCTCCAATTGAGAAACTGGATTTTCGCATCGAGCTCCCGGAAGGACTGAGCCTCACCCCGGATGATTACCAGGTGTTCACCGGTTATACCGGGCAACAAGAGAGCGATGCGCAGATAAACTGGAGCGATGGCGTTCTTTCCGGTAGCACTACCCGGGCCTTTGCACCGGGAGAAGGGGTGACGGTGGCCATCCGCCTGCCGGTGGCTTCGATCAAACGCCCTTCCGCATTCGAATCCTTTATGCACGATTACGGGCTGCTCGGCATTCCGGCAGCTTTGCTGGCCCTACTGGGCTGGCTTTTCGTTCGCTTCGGGCGCGATGAGCCATTCGTGAAAATGGTGCAATACTACCCGCCCGAGGGCTTGCCTCCTGCCGAAGCCGGGGCTTTCATTGACGATAAGACCGACAACCGGGATATCGTTTCCCTCCTGCCTTACTGGGGCGGGCAGGGGTATCTGACGATCCGGGAGACAGAAAAAGAACAGTTATTCGGCCTCTTTTCTTCAAAGGACTTTGAATTCAATAAAGTGGAAAGCCTGCCGAGCGGCCGCCCGGGCTATGAATACACCGTTTTTAACCGCTTGTTTCGCGACGGAGACACCGTTAGTATAAATGAATTGAAAGACAAGTTCCACACGACGATGAGCTCGGCCCAAAGCCAGATCCAGCGTACGGTAAGGGACCGCCAGTTGCATACGCCACTATCCCGTATGTTGTGGAGTGTACTGCCGGTGGCCGCCGCGATCTGCGCCGGCCTTGGCGCCTTTTTTATTTCAAAGGAACAATATCCCGGTGGCGGCGCTATGCTACTGACTGCAGGCATAGCTTTCCTGCTCCGC